>NZ_CP177172.1:0-3400000 GCF_053502645.1 Sphingomonas degradans | reverse complement strand
TCTAGGCATGACCAGGATGAAGGTGCGGTAACACGCACTGGAGGTCCGAACCGATTAACGTTGAAAAGTTACCGGATGAGTTGTGTTTAGGGGTGAAAGGCCAATCAAGCCGGGAAATAGCTGGTTCTCCGCGAAAACTATTGAGGTAGTGCCTCGAGCGAATACCATAGGGGGTAGAGCACTGGATGGATGCGGGGGTCGCGAGATCTACCAACTCTAACCAAACTCCGAATACCTATGAGTACTACTCGGGAGACAGACGGCGGGTGCTAAGGTCCGTCGTCAAAAGGGAAACAGCCCTGACCTACAGCTAAGGTCCCCAAGTCATCACTAAGTGGGAAAGCATGTGGGAATCCCAAAACAACCAGGAGGTTGGCTTAGAAGCAGCCATCCTTTAAAGAAAGCGTAACAGCTCACTGGTCTAAATAAGGGTTCCTGCGGCGAAGATGTAACGGGGCTAAAGTGATGCACCGAAGCTTAGGGTGTGGATTTATCCACGCGGTAGCGGAGCGTTCCGTAAGCCAGTGAAGCCGAAGGGTAACCGACGGTGGAGGTATCGGAAGTGCGAATGCAGACATGAGTAGCGATAAAAAGGGTGAGATGCCCTTTCGCCGAAAGACCAAGGGTTCCTGCGCAAGGCTAATCCGCGCAGGGTGAGCCGGCCCCTAAGACGAGCCCGAAGGGGGTAGTCGATGGGAACCACGTTAATATTCGTGGGCCTGGTGGTGTGTGACGGATCCCGTGTGTTGTATGCTCTTAACGGATTGAGCATGCTTCGAAGGGGTCCCAGGAAATAGCCCCACCGTATAGACCGTACCCGAAACCGACACAGGTGGTCAGGTAGAGTATACCAAGGCGCTTGAGAGAAGTGTCCTGAAGGAACTCGGCAAATTGCCTCCGTACCTTCGGAAGAAGGAGGCCCCATGTAAGCGCAAGCTCTCATGGGGGGCACAGGCCAGGGGGTAGCGACTGTTTAGCAAAAACACAGGGCTCTGCTAAGTCGGCTTCAAGACGACGTATAGGGCCTGACGCCTGCCCGGTGCCTGAAGGTTAAGTGGAGGGGTGCAAGCTCCGAAATGAAGCCCAGGTAAACGGCGGCCGTAACTATAACGGTCCTAAGGTAGCGAAATTCCTTGTCGGGTAAGTTCCGACCTGCACGAATGGCGTAACGACTTCCCCACTGTCTCCAGGACATGCTCAGCGAAATTGAATTCTCCGTGAAGATGCGGAGTACCCGCGGTTAGACGGAAAGACCCCGTGCACCTTTACTGCAGCTTCAGAGTGGCATTAGGAAAGAACTGTGTAGAATAGGTGGGAGGCTTTGAAGCCATGGCGCCAGCCGTGGTGGAGCCACAATGTGAAATACCACCCTGTTGTTTTCTGATGTCTAACCACGCACCGTCATCCGGTGCTGGGACCCTCTGTGGCGGGTAGTTTGACTGGGGCGGTCGCCTCCCAAAGAGTAACGGAGGCGCGCGAAGGTTGGCTCAGGCCGGTTGGAAACCGGCTGTTAGAGTGCAATGGCATAAGCCAGCCTGACTGCGAGACTGACAAGTCGAGCAGAGACGAAAGTCGGTCATAGTGATCCGGTGGTCCCTCGTGGAAGGGCCATCGCTCAACGGATAAAAGGTACGCCGGGGATAACAGGCTGATAACCCCCAAGAGCTCATATCGACGGGGTTGTTTGGCACCTCGATGTCGGCTCATCACATCCTGGGGCTGGAGCAGGTCCCAAGGGTTTGGCTGTTCGCCAATTAAAGTGGTACGTGAGCTGGGTTCAGAACGTCGCGAGACAGTTTGGTCCCTATCTGCCGTGGGCGTCGAAATTTGAGAGGAGTTGACCCTAGTACGAGAGGACCGGGTTGAACATACCTCTGGTGTACCAGTCGTTCTGCCAAGAGCGCAGCTGGGTAGCTATGTATGGACGGGATAACCGCTGAAAGCATCTAAGCGGGAAGCCTCCCTCGAGATAAGATTTCATAGGACGGTCGGAGACCACGACCTTGATAGATCGGATGTGGAAGTGCGGTAACGCATGAAGCTAACCGATACTAATTGTCCTATTCGCGCTTGAGAGTTCCACCATCAATGTCAGCACTGGGCAACCAGCGCCGTCATGGTGTGATGATCATCGCAGCCCGTATTATCATCTTACAATTACCGTGCACGGTATCGATTTGAAAAACTTCCAGCTGCACCTGCTTCATTGCTTGGTGACCATAGCGTCTGTGACCCACCCGATCCCATCCCGAACTCGGCCGTGAAACCAGACAGCGCCGATGGTACTATCGCCTAAGCGATGGAAGAGTAGGTCGTCGCCAGGCATTGAAGCCGGTGCAGCCAGAAGTTTCTTCGCACGAAGAACCCATTCACAACGCCAAAGACATACACCCTGACGCGGGGTGGAGCAGTCCGGTAGCTCGTCAGGCTCATAACCTGAAGGTCACAGGTTCAAATCCTGTCCCCGCAACCAAACACCGACATACCAAACCGCTTCAGGACATCCTGAGGCGGCTTTTTTATGCCTGTTTTCCGAAGCTTGCGCCCGAGTCGCGTCGTCTCAGATGGCTCCTTTGGACCCCATCGAACGCCAGGACGTCGATTTGCTTTTGGGGGTATTTTCTGGGGTAATCGCCGCAACCCCAGCGGAGTACCCCCAGATGGCGCTCAAGGAACTCGAAGTCCGCTACGCGACCAAGCGGCAGAAAGATTACAAGCTCGCCGACGGCGAGGGCCTGTACCTGCTCGTTCGGCCCAATGGCTCTAAGCTATGGCGGATGAAGTACCGCTTCGACGGCAAGGAGAAGCTGCTCTCCTTCGGCTGCTATCCCGACCTCAGCCTTGCTGAGGCGCGGCTCCGCCGCGCAGAGGCCAGGGTGGCGCTGGGGCAGGGCAGGGACCCAGGCGCCAGCAACAAGTCGCCGGTCGGCAAGACCTTCGAGCAGGCGGCGCGTGCCTGGCATGAGAACCGCGAGGGCAATCTCGACGACGGCCACGCCAGGCGGCTGATGACGCGGCTCGAGCGGGATGCCTTTCCGGTGATCGGCGATCGGCCGCTTCGGTCTATCACCAGTGCCGACGTGCTGGCCATGGTGCGGACCGTAGAAGCGCGCGGCGCGCTCGACGTCAGCCGGCGGATCAAGCAGCATGTCAGCCAGATCTATCGCTTTGCCATTCCGCAGGGCTGGGCGGATCAGGACCCGGCGGCCTATCTATCTGACCTGCTGAAGCCGAAGCCGCGGGTGCGGCACATGGCGCGGGTGGGCCTGCAGGAGCTGCCGGCGCTGGTGCGCGCGATCGATAACTACGACGGCGAGGAGAACCCCAGGCGGCGTGCTGTCACCCGTGCGGCGTTGCTGTTCACGCTGCTGACCTGGGCACGTACCAACGAGACGCGGCTCGCCCGCTGGGACGAGTTCGAGGGGCTCGACGGGTCGGAGCCGCTTTGGCGCGTGCCAGCGGCGCGAATGAAGATGGAGCGCGAACACATCGTACCCATCTCGCCTCAGGTCGTGTCTCTGCTCGAAGACGTTCGAACTTACTCGACCGACATGTACGTCTTTGGCGGGGACAAGCTTGGGCAGCCCATTTCGCAGAACACGATGATCTATGGCTGTTACCGCATGGGCTATCGCGGGCGGCAGACGGTCCATGGCTTCCGCGGCCTCGCATCGACCTGGGCGAACGAAGCGGAGCGCTATCGATCCGACTGGATCGAGATGGCGCTCGCTCACGTCGACCGCGATGACGTCCGCAGCGCGTATAATAGCGCGCTGTACCTCTCACCGCGCAGGCGCATGCTGCAGCATTGGGCCGATCACGTGTTCGGCTTCCTGAAGCAAACTAGCGACACGTCTCACCTTGGCGGTCACCGACTGGCTCGCACGGCCTGACATGCGCCTGCTGACAGACTTTGGATCCGCGATGGACTGCCGCAGCCAATAATGCCCGGGGTGGCCGGTCACGACCTGACGTGCTCCCCTTTTCTCCTCCACTCATAAGTAGAGTCCGGGGCTGCCAGGATGCCCTGGCGGGTGGGGTTGCGCAACGCGCCTTGCAGCGTCGGCGGGTGTCAGCCCGCCGATACCGCTATGCGGCCGCACATGGTTGTAGTCATGTCGCCAGTTGCTCAGCACCGAGCGGGCATGGCTCAGCGAGGCAAACAGCGTCTCGTTCAGGCATTCGTCGCGCAAGCGACCATTAAAGCTCTCCACATAGCCATTCTGCTGCGGCTTGCCCGGCGCGATGTAATGCCACTCGATCTGCCGGTCCTGCGCCCAGCGCAGGATTGCCAGACTGGTCAGTTCCGTCCCGTTGTCGCTGACGATCATCACCGATGGGCCAGCTCTGCCTAGAAATCGGGGTAAGGCTTCCCCCTGACCGCGAAGAAGAAGCGCATAGTAAGGATTGAAAATCTGTGCGGTTGCAGGCAATCGTTCCCTCAGGGGGAGAGCAATCCTTGGGGGCAGGTGCAACGGATTATGCAGCGCGAATATATGCGCTGAATGACGCGGATTTGGAGCGGCTGACTGACGACTGGGTCGCGTCGATGCGGTCGCGCTATCCCGACAGCGACCGTTTCTCCGGTGCAGGAGACATGGGGCGCGATGTCGTGGGCTATCGCACGGCCGCTCGTTTCGATGGTCCGTGGGACAATTATCAGTGCAAGCAGCTCAGGAAAGCACTGGGCGAACCGGAATTCATCCGTGAGCTGGGTAAGATATTTTTCCATAGTGCTGCCGGGCATTTCGGCGTCCCCGCGCACTTCTATTACGTCGCTCCGAGGGGAGCGGTCCGGGCCGTTCGAAACCTCATAGGTCATCCCAGCAAGATCGGGCCGCGCCTGATCGAGCAATGGGACACATGGTGTGCCGACGATCTGGTGGAGGGTGAACATCATCCGCTATCGGACGAGATACGCGCGCTCGTCGACGCTTTTGACTTCCAGAACGTGTCGCTGCTTGAGGCTGGCAAGCTCGTCCGAGCAGACGAGATGAAACCCGTGCTGGTCAAATGGTTTGACGCGGATCCCGGTGAAGCTCCGGTCGGGAGCGTCCCTGACACGATGCAGCCGGAAGAGGCTGCCTACGTCGCGCAGCTTCTCGCCGCCTATCAGGAACAGGGCGCACCGTCTTACACCACGGGTGACGAAGCTCTTGGCGATGCCAAGTTCGGCCCTCATTTCCGCGTTCAACGGGAGCGGTTCTTTGATGCCGCTTCCTTCAAGCGCTATTACAGGGACAGCACCGAACCAGCCGTGCTCGCCACATTCGAGAAGGACATCTTTCACGGCGTGTTCGACACCCATGGCCTCTCGCACGCCGACATCATGGCGAAGATCGCGGCCGTCATGAATGAAGCCAAGGGCGTGTCGGTCTCGGGTGTCCTCGGTAAATATGCGCGGGTTCCCGTGAAGCAGGGCGTCTGCCACCACTTCGCTAACGACGGTGTGCTCCCGTGGGTGAAGTGATGACGGCAGCGCTGGGCGATGTGCCTCTGTTCAACAGTCCGTTGGAGACGGGCCTGCGTGCCCTGGTCGTGCTCGATGCCTTTTATCCTCGGCCCTGCACCATCAGCGAGCTGACGTGGTTCGACCACCTCGTCGTGCATACGGCCGACGTGGAAGGCCCCGACAGCCTGCACCCCGACCTGCCGTCACGCGGGGGTGAACTGCTCGTGCGCCGGCGGCTGATCGACGAGGGCGTTCATTTGCTGCTGAACGCCGGTCTCATTGCCCTCGTCGATGGAGCGGACGGGGTACGATACGTCGCCGGGGAGGAGGCTCCGTCATTCATCGAGCTCATGGAAGCGTCCTATAGCGCGCGCTTGAAATCGTGTGCGGAATGGCTCGCGGATCGGTTCGGCGCGCTCCCGGAAGAGGAGTTACGAACCATCGTGCACCAGCGGCTCGGGCGGTGGACGCTTGAGTTCCAGGGCGAAGGCACACTCTACGAGCCGTCGGCATGATCGCGCGCCTGATATTCCGGCATCTGTCGTTCATCGGCACCGCGAAGCCGGTGAGCACGCTCCCGTTCGCCGACGGCCCCAACGTCATCTATGGCGCCTCGAACACCGGCAAGTCGTTCACGCTCGCCGCCCTGCAATTCATGCTGGGGAAGTCGACGCCGCTTCCTGTGATCGAACAGCTCGACGGCTATGAAGCGGTCCTGCTGGGTCTCGACGTCCCTTCGCTCGGGCCGGTCACCCTCTATCGCGGTATTCAGGGCGCCGGGTTCCGGCTTTACGAAGGACTGCATCACGAACCGCCGCCCGGCGTTCCCTTCCGGGTGCTGGATGCGGAATATGACGCCCGCACGGAGAATATCACCAGCGTCCTCCTTGGCGCCTTGGGACTGGGCGGGAAGTTCGTCGTCAAGAACGAGAATGGCGAGAAGAACAGCGTCACGCTCCGATCCCTCGACCCCTTCATCTTCGTGGACGAGGGCTCGATCATCGATGCGCGCAGCCCGATCCTGTCCGGCCAATACACGAGCGCGACGGCGGAAAAGAATCTCTTCCGCCTGCTTCTGACCGGGCGGGACGATTCCGCGATCGTGGCGGTGGTCCCACCCAAGATCCGAAAGGCCCGCCAGGAAGGCCAGAAGGAACTGCTGGAGGAATGGATCGCGTCGCTGGACGCGCAGATCGACGCGATCGGCATCCCTCGTCAGCAGCTCGACGATCAAAGCAAGCGGATCGACGCCTCGCTGATTGCCATCCAAGGTGATCTCGCCAAGCGTCAGCGCCGGATCGACGAGGTCACACGCGAGCGGCGGCGCATGGTCGACGAAGCGGATCGTGTGACCGCCCAAGCCCGCGAGATCGAGCTGACCCTGGCGCGGTTCGCGCGGCTGATGGAGGTCTATGAATCCGATGTCGAGCGCCTTGAGGCCCTGGAGCAGGGTGGCCATCTCCTTCTTGCGCGGCTCGACCGCCCTTGCCCCTTATGTGGTGCCGAGGTTGATCATCAGCATCATCATGGGCGGCAGGATGTCGAGCGTTCACGGGTAGCGGCCCGCGTCGAGATTGCGCGGATCGATCGGGAACGCCGGGATCTGGTCGCCACGATGAACGGGCTTGAGGCAGATTTCGCCACCAATCTCGCAACGTCGGAACGGCTGCGACGGCGAATGGCAGCGGCGGAGCGGATTCTCGGCGCCCTTCGTCCGGAGGAATCGGGATTACGCGACGAATACGAACAGAGGATCGAAGCGCGGGACACCGTTCGCGAACGCCTAAAGTTGTTTGAAGAGCGGGATCGCCTAGCCGTGCAATTGTCTCAGGTCACGACGGCCCCAACTGCGGCCAAGCCGAAACTCACCGTCGGCATCGACGGGCCGACTGGCCATGAATTTGCCAGCAAGGTGTCTGAGGTGCTCCAAGCTTGGAAGTTTCCAGGGAATCCGACCGTGTCGTTCGACAGTCAGACCCAGGATATACGTCTGGACGGCAAGGAGCGCGGTGCAAACGGAAAGGGCGTCCGCGCTATCCTCCACTCAGCGTTCAAGGTCGCGGTTTTGCTCTACTGTCAGGACAAAGGCCTGTCTCATCCTGGCGTGTTGGCGCTCGACACGCCGCTTCTCACCTACCGAGAGCCGATCCGGGTGCCACGCCACGGCTCGCTGGCGGCCGACGAGAAGGAGCTGGCCGCGACTACGCTATACGAGCATTTCTACCTTCATCTGGCCAGCCTCAGTGGGCGTGCGCAGTTCATTATCCTTGAGAACAGCGATCCGCCTAGCGATCTCGTGGACCGACTTTCGGTGCAGACTTTCACGGGGGATTTGGCGGATGGACGTAGCGGATTGCTTCCCTCCGCCAGTGGTTCGCCAACTGTTCCGTGATCCACCCGTTGCGATTTTGTGAGGTCACAAGCTTCCGGGACAGGGGCGATCAGCCTGCAACCCTAAGATTTGGTGCCATCGTTTCCACCGTACGGACACGGCGGCGAAGATCAGCGCATCTCGCGAGTACACGACGAGCGTTCGGATCTTTGTAATTACAGATTGATGTCCGGTCTTTACGAAAACTGCCGTTCGCAGGGACCAAATGGATTGACCAGAAAGTCCCACGAACGGCCGGAGAGCGGACGGATTTGTACTATCTCAGCAAGTAGGCGCTGGGGCGCGTGAAAGACCGTTGGGAGCCTCGTCATCCTGCTTTGCGATTGGCAGTGTCATAGGACATCGGGTTATCCAGCCATTCAGCGATGGCAGATTCCCTCCAGCCCATGCAGCGAGTGCTGATTTGCGTGTTCTGGGGAAACGTGCCGGCTTCCATCTTTCGATAGAGGGTGGACCGGGTGAGGCCGGTGCGTTCGAGCACGGTCTTGATCCGGAGAATGCGGTCTGGCGGGTCGGGTTGAATCTGCATTGCGATCACCTTGCATCGTGTGAGGGTTGGTGGAGCGCTCCGGGGCAAGATTGGGCTGAGTTGCGGGTCGGGCAAAGAGCCTGGTTGGGATCAGATGGGGCGAATTGGGGACTCCCCGGGACCGTGTCTTTGAAAGGGATAGTCCTGAGGTTCAAGGCGGGTGTGCCAGGGCGTCTCACGCCTTCGGCGTGACTGCGCTCGCACGCCGCTGGCGCGGCACCGAGTCGGCGTGGCCGTCTCGGCCCTTCGGGTTTTGATCGCGGACGCTGGTCGATCCTGCGGACCGGCAGCCGGCAGGTGCCGGCAGCGGAACGCGGGTGCGGTGCGCGCGCTGGCGCACGCCTGCGGCGACACCAGGGCGCGCGGGTTGCTGGTGCCCGCGTGGCACACTTGCCTGAGGTGGTCCCGCCTATTTGGACAGTTTTGCGGCTGAGCTAAGCTAATCCGGGTTGTCGATCATGCCGCCATTTTGGTCATCAGATCATGGGGGGCATGCCCCCCATGATCTGAAGCGCCGATCCACCCATAGGCCTCCGCCGGGGTTCGCCCGGCTAGCCCTGAGTGGGGTCGCTGTTGATTGTAATAGGTGATCCACCGGCCAAGGCCAGCGCGCAGCTCCGAGCCGGTCTCGAAGGCGTGCAGATACACGCACTCATATTTGAGGGAGCGCCACAGGCGCTCGATGAACACATTGTCCATCCACCGACCCCGGCCGTCCATGCTGATCCGTACCTCGGCGTCGCGCAGCACGCTGGTGAAGGCGAAGCTGGTAAACTGGCTGCCCTGATCCGTGTTGAAGATCTCAGGCCGACCGAAGCGCGCCAGCGCTTCCTCCAGCGCCGCGACGCAAAAGCCGGCGTCCATGGTGTTCGAGAGCCGCCATGCCAGCACCTTGCGCGTCGCCCAGTCCATGATCGCGACCAGATACAGGAAGCCCCGGCGCATCGGGATGTAGGTCACATCAGCGCACCAGACATGGTTCGGCCGCTCGATCGCCAGCTTGCGCAGCAGATAGGGATAGACCCTGTGCTGCGGGTGCGGATCACTCGTGCGCGGCCGCTGGTAGATCGGCGACAGCCCCATCTTCGCCATCAGCCGCCGCACCCGTCGTCGTCCAACATCATGGCCATTGCGGCGCAGATGCCGGACCATCTGGCGGCTGCCGTACCACGGCATGTCGAGGAACGCCGCATCGATCACCCGCATCAGCGCAAGCGTCTCTTCGGTCTCCGGCACTGGCGCGTAATAGTAGCTCGACCGGCTGATCGACAGCAGACGACATTGCGCCGCGATCGACAGGCAATGGTGAGCAGGATCAATCCACTCCCGCCTCCGTGCCACGCTCATCGACCGGAGGCCTTCGCTAAAAAATCCCGCTCCACCAGCAACTGCCCAATCTTCGCGTGCAGCTTGTCCACCTCCGCGTCGCTCGCCGCCCTGGCCGCCTCACCGGCACCGGAGAACGTCGCCGACATCCCTTCGATCGCCTGACGCTTCCACGCCGCGATCATCGTGTGATGCACCCCATGCTTCGCAGCCAGTTCCGCCAGCGTCATATCGCCACGGATCGCCTCCAGCGCCACCTTCGCCTTGAAATCTGCGCTGTAGCGCTTCCTCGTCGTCTTCATTCCCGTCCGTCCTCACGTCGGGATTAGCTTAGCAACCTGTCCAGTTTTCCGGGACCACCTCAGCCCAAGCGGGAGGCACGGGTGGCGG
Source organism: Sphingomonas degradans (assembly GCF_053502645.1). NCBI lineage: Bacteria > Pseudomonadati > Pseudomonadota > Alphaproteobacteria > Sphingomonadales > Sphingomonadaceae > Sphingomonas > Sphingomonas degradans. The sequence continues at coordinate 3,389,911 of NZ_CP177172.1, read as the reverse complement.
CTGGCGCACGAGCTGGCGCGCGCACGCCGCCCGCGCGGGCCCGCCCGGTTGCAAGGGTGCGGTTCTTGTCCGGGCGCCGCTGGCGCCCGGCAGCGCAGTTGCGCTGACAGGATGGTCGCCGCGCGGTCGCGCGGCAGCGTTGGTGCGCCGGTACGCGGACAGGGCGGGGGGAGCGTCGCTCGCCTCTAGTCCTGCCGCAGCATGCCGCAAGCCGGGCGGTGCCCGGCTCCTCCACGTTGTTTCGGCCCTGCGGGTGCAGCCTGCCTCTGACGGCAGGACTGCCGGTTCGCTCCTGCCGCTCCCCCCGCCCTTCCGGCGCCGGTTGCGGTGTTTTGGAAGGAGCGGGGCCATGGGTGTTGGACGCGAGAACCGGGCGAGCCTCTATGCCGAGGTGACCGGACGGGTGATAGCCGAGCTGGAGCAGGGGCGGCTGCCCTGGGTGCAGCCTTGGGATGCTGCGGCGTGTGGCTGTGCAATGCCGGCCAATGCCGTGACCGGGCGGCGCTATTCGGGGATCAATGTGCTGATCCTGTGGGCGGCGGTGATCGAGGGACGCTATACCTCGCAGCGCTGGTTGACCTTTCGGCAGGCGCAGGCGGCGGGTGGCAGCACGCGGCGCGGCGAGCGCGGGACAACGATCTGTTATGCGGATCGCTTCACGCCTAAAGACGAGGCCGAGCGGGCACGGGACGAGGATCGAGAGGCGCGGCAGCTGGCCTTCCTCAAGCGGTTCACCGTTTTCAATGTCGACCAGTGCGAGGGGTTGCCCGAGCGGCTGACGGGGTTGGAGCAGGGCGAGCCGGTGGCAGAGGCCGACCGCATTCCTGCTGCGCATGCGCTGATGGAAGCGTGCGGCGCCGATATCCGGATCGGGGGTGGGCAGGCCTATTACAGCCCCGGCGGCGACTATGTCGCGGTGCCGCCGCAGCTGGCCTTTTACGACCGCATCAACTGGTATCGCACGGTGCTGCACGAGCTGGGGCACTGGACCGGGCATGGCTCGCGGCTCGACCGCGATCAGTCGGGCGCATTCGGCAGCGCGGTGTATAGTCGGGAAGAGCTGGTCGCGGAAATGACAAGCGCGTTCACCTGCGCATCGCTGGCGATCCGGCCGACCGTGCGGCACGCCGATTATGTCGGCAGCTGGCTGGCGGTGCTGCGCAAGGACGAAAAGGCGATCTTTCGGGCGGCGAGCGCTGCCAGCAAGGCGGCCGATTACCTGCTCGGCTTCGTCGCGGATGGGGAGGCGGGGCAATGATGCGCTGGCTTCGACTGCGGCGGATGCGCCGCGCCTTTCGTGCGCTTCCGGAGCGCGATCGGGCGATCTTCGGATCGGTTCGGTTCGACGATTTGGACTACGTCGAAACGGCCGAGCGGCATGGCTGCACGGTGGCGGAGGTGGAAGAGACCATCACCCGCGTAATCATCGCGCTCGACCGTGCAGCGCGGGGCAAACAGCCGTGAGGGATGCTACACCTCGCCCGGCGCAACCGGGCGAGGTGTACGCCGCCGCATCAGCGCGTTAGGATCGATCCATGAGGACTAGCCTCGACCATCTGCCCCCAGCCAAGCAGCGCGAGCTGGAGCGTGTCGTCCAGATCCTGTTCGAGGAGTTCGGCGACGCGATCGCCATCGCCACGTCGGATTGGAAGAAGCAGGCGCGCATCCTCAAGGTCATCCTGTACGGCAGCTATGCCCGTGGCGGCTGGATCGATGAGCCGCACACCGCCAAGGGCTATCAGTCGGACTTCGACCTGCTGGTGATCGTCAACAACGACAAACTCACTGATCGCGTCGAGTTCTGGGCAACCGCCGAGGACCGACTGAACCGCGAACTGGCGATCACCAAGACGCTGCGTACCCCGGTCAATTTCATCGTGCACACCATGCAGGAGGTGAACGATGGGCTGGCGCATGGGCGCTATTTCTTCATGGACGTCGCCCGCGACGGAATCGCGCTCTACGAGAGCGAACCCACCGAATTGCACCAGCCGAAGCCAAAGACGCCACCGCAGGCATTGGCGATGGCTCAGGAATATTTCGTCGAATGGTTTTCGAGCGCAGTGGCCCTCAAAGAGGGGGCAGATTTTTACATCAGCAAACAACGTCCGAAGGAGGCCGCGTTTTCGCTGCACCAGGCGGCAGAGCGCCTCTACCACTGCGTCTTGCTGGTCTGCACGTTCTACACGCCGCACACCCACAACCTTGGCTTTCTCCGCACCCAGGCCGAACGCATCGACCCGCGGCTGATCGACGCTTGGCCCCGGGACCAACGCATCGATCGTTCGCGGTTCGAGAAGCTGAAGGAAGCCTATGTGAAGGCGCGCTATTCCAAGCACTACCGGATCACCGCCGAGGAGCTGGCGTGGCTCGGCGAGCGCGTCGAAGTGCTGGGGCAGGCGGTGCAGGTGATCTGCGAAGAACGCATCGCGGCGCTGGAGCAAGCTGCCGCCGCATGATCGTCGCGCCCCGAGGCTTGGAGCCTCGGCGCGCGATCGAGATCAGGCAGTGGGTGTCGCCTTCGCGCGCGGCTTGCGCGCCGGCTTCGCAGCGGGCGCTTCGGCAGGCGCATTGCGTGCTGCGCGGCCCTTGGCGCCCAGGCCAATCTTGTGCGCCATCGCGCGGCGCTGCTCCGAATAGGTCGGTGCCACCATCGGATAATCGGCCTTCAGATTGTAGCGCGCGCGATATTCCTCGGGCGTCAGCCCGTGCGTGCTCAGATGCCGGCGCAGCGTCCGGTACGGCTTGCCGTCGATCAGCGAGATGATGTGATCCTTGGAGGCCAGCGATTTGCGGACCGAGACGGCCGGCGTGAATTCTTCCGACGCAGGTTCTTCGCTCGCAACTTCCGCGCTCACGACACCACCTGAAAGTTCAATCACATCTGCATGCATCTTCCGCAGAAACGTGGAGACATCGTCCATCGTCGCGCGATTGTTCGGGTTCGATAACCAGGCGATGGTGAGGTCGCTTGCGAGTTCAACGGGATCGGTATTGCTCTGCTCAGACATTCTGCGTCCCTACTCCTTGTTTTGCGGCATAGTTCCGACAACAGGATTATAGGAGCGAACGTACTCCGTCTGCTGAAATATGTTGGAAGATGCAGCGGGACTACTCATTCTGCAGCTGCTCGAAGGCACGACGCCCGCGTCTTCGCCATAATGTCAGCGCCTGATCCCGTTGTTCGCCTTTGAGCGTAGCGGCAGCGTCGATCATCACACCGAACAATACGGCGCGATCATCGTCGGTAAGTTCGACCAATCCGGCTTTGGCAACCAGGCCGCCCAGCTCGATCAGTTGGCGCGTTCGTTCGCGGCGCTTCACCACCCATTCTCGCGTGTCATTCCGCGCCCGCTGCGCTTCCAGTCGGTGCCGCGACGCTGTCAGCTGCCGCAGCCGATGCCGCACGCGGACGAGTGCCGCCGCGAGCTTTGCCCTGCCGCTGAAAGAAGGCCGCGCCACGCTGACGCCAGCCCTCCCGTACGATCATATCGGACGCGTTAGCAGCGGCGAGCAACGCGCCCGCCAGCTGCTCGACTGCCAGCGTATCGGCACCGGTCGCGACCACCAGTTCGCCGAGCTGTTGGAACTTGGCTTGTTTGAGCTGTCGCGCCTTGTTGTCGAGCGCCTTCAGTTCCGAATCAAAGTCACGTGGCTTGCGCATCGAGCCCTCCGCAGTTGATGGATGATGTTCGGTGATTTAGGAACCACGTCGATCAGCGCAAATGTTGTGAAACATCTTGGGATCATCACGTCGCGAAAAAGATGAAATCTTTTGAGGGCGCGCTTATACGTCGTGCCGACGTCGCTTGTTTTAGTGTAAGTGAAGTGTCGCTATGGCGATCTACCACTTCTCGGCAAAGATCATCAGCCGCGCCAGCGGATCGTCGGCGCTGGCCACTGCTGCCTATCGCTCCGCTTCGCGGCTGCACGACCAGCGGTTGGATCGGCACCACGATTTCTCGAACAAGGCCGGCGTCGTGCATTCCGAAGTGCTGCTGCCGGACGGCGCGCCTGAGCATCTCGCCGATCGGGAGAATCTGTGGAATGCGGTTGAAGCCGTCGAGCTGCGCAAGGACGCGCAGCTTGCCCGCGAAATCGAATTCGCCATCCCACGCGAGCTGAACCAGGCTGAGGGCATTCGGCTGGCGCGGGAGTTCGTCCAAGCAGAATTCGTGGACCGAGGCATGGTCGCCGATCTCAATGTGCATTGGGATATCGGCGCCGACGGCGAGCCGAAGCCGCATGCACATGTCATGCTGGCGTTGCGCGAGGTGGATGTCGACGGGTTCGGCAAGAAGAACCGCGACTGGAACCGCACGGACCTGCTGGAGAAATGGCGCGAGCGCTGGGCTGGGCACGTCAATGCTCGGCTGGCCGAACTCGACATCGACGCGCGCGTCGATCATCGGTCGCTGGAAGCGCAGGGGATCGATCTGGAGCCGCAGCACAAGATCGGCCCGGCGGCAGCACGGATGGCCGAGCAGGGGCTCACGTCCGAGCGGCTGGAAGAACATCACGAGATTGCGCGCGCCAATGGTGAGAAGCTGCTCGCCAGTCCGGCGCTGGCGCTCGACGGGATCACTCGTACCCAGGCGACCTTCACCACGCGCGATCTGGCGATGTTCGTGCATCGCCATAGCGAAGGGAAGGAGCAGTTCGACCAGGTGATGGCGGCGGTGCGTGCGTCGCCCGAACTGGTGAAGCTCGGCAAGGACGGGCGCGGCGAAGACCGCTTCACCAGCCGCGACATGATCGAAACCGAAGCGCGGCTGGAACGCGCGACGGTGAAGCTCGATGCCAGTCGCGGGCATGGCATGGACGAACGGCATCGCAAGCTGGCGCTGGCCCGCGCCAAAATGCGCGGGCTGGTCCTGTCGAGCGAGCAGCGCAGCGCCTTCGATCATGTTACCAGTGGTAAGGATCTGGGTGTGGTCGTCGGCTATGCCGGCACTGGCAAATCAGCGATGCTCGGTGTTGCGCGGGAAGCGTGGGAAAGCGCGGGCTACCAGGTGCAAGGGCTGGCGCTGTCCGGCATCGCCGCCGAGAATCTGGAGAGCGGCTCTGGCATCGCGTCGCGCACCATTGCCAGCATCGAGCATCAATGGGGGCAGGGGCGCGAGTTGCTGACCGACAGGTCGATCCTCGTGATCGACGAAGCCGGCATGATCGGTTCGCGACAGATGGAGCGGGTGATCGCCGAAGCCGAAAAGCGCGGCGCCAAGGTCGTGCTGGTCGGTGATCCTGAGCAGTTGCAGGCAATTGAAGCGGGCGCCGCTTTCCGTTCGGTCGCCGAGCGGCATGGCGCGATCGAGATCACCGACATTCGTCGACAGCGCGAGGACTGGCAGCGGCTGGCGACCCGGCAACTCGCAACCGGCCGCACCGCCGAGGCGCTGGAGGCCTATTCGCAAGCCGGCATGATCATCGACTCGGAGACCAGAGTCGAGGCGCGAACGGCATTGATTGCGCGCTGGGATCGCGGGCGGATCGCCGATCCGGGCGCGTCGCGCATGATTCTCACCCACACCAACCAGGAATGCGATGAACTGAATGCGCTGGCTCGGGATGCGATGAAACGCAGTGGGGCGTTAGATACTGATATTGCCGTGGAAACCACCGGTGGAGAACGCTTGTTCGGGGCTGGCGACAGGGTCATGTTCCTGCGCAACGAACGCAGCCTGGGTGTGAAGAATGGTAGTCTCGGCACCATTGAACAGGTCAATCACGCCCGCATGGCCGTGCGGCTCGACGATGGCCGCCAGATCGCCTTCGACCACAAAAACTATGGCGATGTCGCCCATGGCTATGCGGCCACGATCCACAAGGCGCAGGGTGTCACCGTCGATCGCGTCCACGTGCTGGCGACGCCGGGGCTCGACCGGCACGCTGCATATGTCGCGCTGTCGCGGCACCGCGATGCGGTGCAGCTTCATTATGGCCGTGACGATTTCGCCGACCAGGGCAAGCTGGCCCGCACTCTGTCGCGCGATCGGCCGAAGGACAATGCCCTCGACTATGATGCCGCTGCCGAGCGCTTCGCCGCGCGGCGCGGTGTCGAGCGGTCGCGCATCCTCGATACGCTTGCCAAAGTGTCACTTACCGAACTCGAGCGCAGCGCGCCTGCACCGGCACGGCGCCGAAGCATGTTTGACGGGTTGCGGCTGTCCATCCCCGAGCCCGAACGGGTCCCAACCAAGCTGCGCTTCGATGGACTCAAGCTGTCGGTGCCAGCCGCGGCGGCCGAGGTGTCCGCAACGCAGAAGCTGGAGCGGGCGGTCGAAGGCTATGCACGTGCCGTGCAGGATGCAGGCCGCATGACCGGCCAGGGCCGGGCCCCGCTCGAAGTGCAGAAGGCGGCGCTTGCGCGCACCGCCAACGCCGTCAACGCGCTGCAACCCCATGGTGCGCGCGATCTTGACGCAGCATTCGAGCGGACGCCGGGTCTGGTCAGCGAAGCGGCCAATGGTCGCACCGCCAACGCCATTCGCCAGATGCAGCTGGAGGCCGACGTGCGCACCAATCCCGAGCTGCGCGCAGACCGGTTCGTCCAGGCCTGGCAACAGCTTCAGGCGCGTCGGGGCAAGCTGAGCGGGTGGGAGAATGAAGACAAGCGCGCCGGTGTCGAGAACGCCATGCGATCGATGGCGAAGGGGCTGGAGAAAGACCCGGCGCTAGGCGCCGCGCTCAGCCGCAGAGGCAGTCAGCTGCTCGGGCGGCAGTGGTCGCCTGAATGGGCGCCGGGCAGCCGGGATGGCGGTGTCAGCCGGGCGCTCGGCGACGATGCTCGCACGCGTTCGGTCATCCGCCAGCTCACCTTCTCGATCGATCGCGATCGGGGCCTTGGGATTGGCCTATAGCATGGGTATCCACGAACCTCCCGTAGAAGCGGACCAGACCGTCCAGGCGTTCAACGACATCTCGCGCAAGCTCGCCGGGCTGACCGCTGCGATTGACGGCTTTGCGGCCCGACAGCAGGAATTGCAGGCGCGAGATTACGGCCCAGACCTGGAGAAGATCCGCGACGGCTACGACAAGGTATGTGGCGCGATCAACACTCTCGCGAAGCGCCCGGCGATGACGTTGACGCCGCAGGACATCGCCAAGCAAATCGAATCGGCTGGCGCGCCGGGGCGTGCGGACGATCATCGCGCTTGGACCGGCGCCAACCATGCCCTGAGCAGCACAGTGCAAGAGCTGAAAGGGATGGTCGCGTCGGCCCATTCCGCGGAGACCCAGCAGCTGTGGATCGCGGGCGCAGCCGCTTTGGCACTGTTGGTGGGCTTCGCGTTTGGCACTGTCGTTCCATCGGTAATTGCTCAGCTCGCGCCAGAGGGCTGGCATTGGCCAGAGGAACAAGCTGCAGCAGTTCTGAGGCGCACACCTTGGGACGCGGGCGTTAGGCTCATGCAGGTCGCGAACCCGCAGCAGGCGCGTGCGCTGGCCGAGGCAGCGCGGATTTCGAAGGATAATGCTGACGTTCTTGAAGGGTGCCGGAAACGCGCAGAGCAGTTCAGAGTCACGGTAAAGTGCTCAATAGCTATTTCCGACGCTAGGCTCGATCGAAGATTTCCCTTCGTTGCCGCCAGTTAGAAAAGGCACATTCCGCCGCAAGATAGAAATGGCACAACCCGCTCGAGGCAGCGGGGGCTGCGTGGAGCCCTCCTCACAGCGCAGCGCTGCCCCCGCTGATGCCTCAACCTCCCGGCTCCTGTCCCCGGACCCGCTGCGCACGCAGCGGGCCCGGTCACACCGCCTCAACGATGGAGCTCGTGCTATCGGGTAAGGCGTTGAAGCTCTTGATCAGGAATGACGCGGCGCCTCGCTTTAAGCGAACGTTCACCAGCAGGTAACTGTTTTCATTTAGAGATCGTGATGGCTTCTGTCCGAAGTTTTACGCAACAGGTGGGGTTGGCTGTGCAATTGGGATCGATCCTTTCCGGTAACCTCTCGGCGTTGAGGCAAAACAGAACCTCGGTCGACGTGAAGGCGGCGGCGAGCTCTCCGGGGATCGAATCTAATCCGGCGAAGGCAATCGATACGCCGTCCCAGCCTGCCACGCCGAGCAAGTCACCCGCCGAAACTGCGAGAGAGAAAATCAACTCGGACTATAAGAAGGCTGAAGCTGAAGGGACACATATCGTCGACGATGTCGCCAACGGCGGACGTTTTCTTGATGTCTCTAAGTTAGATGATGAAGAACTCGCTTCTGTTGTGAATGGAAAGGGCTTTTCGGAAACGGAGAGCACCGCTGCGAAGGCCGAGTTTGGAACCAGAGTTAAGGCTACGCTGGCACCGTTCAGCAATAGCCCACGCGAGACGGCTATGGCCGTGAAGGCAATCTATCCGACGCTTAGCCCAGCTATCAGAAAGGCAATGGGCTGGAACGAATCGATGCTCGATATGGGTGAGCGGATCATAAAAGATCAGGGCGGCGCTCTGAGATCTGATGAAAGCGAAGCGTTTTTCAATAAGCTACGGCAAGCCGCTCGAGCTCGTGGCGGGCTCAAGTTCGACATCAGTCTCGTCAATCAGCCAGGTGCGTCGGTAAATCTCGTCGCTTAGACGGCTTTATTTATCAAGCGCTGGGTGACGGCTTCACCGGCGCGATACGTTTGAGCTTCGGCGTGCATAGCGTCCTGCGGTCGATCTTCGGTTCTGCCGGGGTAGGGACCGCGAACACGCCCACCGACTTCGAACTACGCACCGGCTCGCTGTTGTTCCGCTTGCGGTGGTGCGGCCTGGCCGCCTGCATCGCCTGCGCCATTGCGAGCGCCGCGCCGAGGCGCTTGTTCTCGACGATCTCGGCTTGGTTCACCCGCTGCATCTTGTCGTAAACCCGGTAGGGCAGGACGACCTCGCCGTGCCGCACCTCGATCCGGCCATCCGGGAACTCGCAGACATGGACGCGCTTGCGGGCCAGCGTTCGTGCCAGCGGCGTCGGCTCCAGGATGAACATTGCCTTATTGTAGTGGAGCGCCAGGGCGCCGGTGACCGAGCGCTCGACACGCCAGACCAGCTCCGCCTCGACATTCTCGTGTGCGGCCAGCGGGCGATGCGCGTCCCGCGGATCCGCCGGCACGCAGGCGAAGCGGGCATTGTGCTGGGCAAGGTACGAGGGGAGGAAGCGATTGGCTTGCGCGATACTGGAGACGCCCTCGAGCCGCATCGCCTTGACCAGCCTGTCCTGCAGCGTGCTGTTGGCGCGCTCGACCCGGCCCTTGGCCTGCGGCGAGTTGGCGCAGATGATCTCGATGTTGAGCGCGTCCAGGGCTCGGCCGAGATGCGTCATGCCGTCGCTGTCGGCCGCGGCGCGGTTGTTGCGGAACACGCTGTGCTTGTCCGAATAGAAGGCAATCGGCTTGCCGTGCCGCTCCAGATAGGTGCGGGTGGCCTGCATGTAGGAGAGGGCGGTTTCGGCCTCGGCCATCTCCAGGTGCATCAGCTCGCTGGTGGCGTCGTCGATATAGACCAGCAGGCTGCAGCGTGGGCCGCGACCCTCGAACCAGTCATGGTCCGAGCCGTCGACCTGGATGAGCTCGCCGCGGCGCTCGCGCCGGTTGCGGGTCTGGTGGAGTTTGGCGCGCTTGGCAGCCTTGGCCTTCCACAGGCCGGCGCCGATCATCAGCTGGCGCAGCGTCTCGTGCGAAAGCGTGATGCCGTGGCGCTCGGCCAGATACTCGGCCGCCAGTGTAGGACCGAAATCGGCATAGCGCTCGCGGACAATGTCGAGGACCTGCTCGCGAAAGGCATCGCTGAAACGCCGGTTGCTGGGGCGGCCGCGCTTGCGGGATACCAGGCCAGCGGCGCCGTCGGACCGTAATCGGCGCAGCAGCCGGTAGAGCTGGCTGCGCTCCAGCCTCAGCACCTGCATGGCCTCAGCGGGCCGAAGCTCGCCGCGGTCGAGCCGCATCAAGGTGTCGAACCGGGAGATCTCGGCATCGCTCATTGCCATCACCGCCATCGCTGCACGCCCTCATTTTCGAGAGCGTCCATGGACACGATCGGCTCAGCGGACGCACGCGTGTGCCATCTCTATTTTGCTGAGCTGTGCCATTTGTACGTTGCGCTTACACTCTGAAAAATTTCAGCGAACGAAAGGCTTAGTTATGTTTACCTGCGGCAGCTCGTCGCGCGTCGCGGGCGCCACATCGATTTCACAAGAACTTGGGGTATCATCAGGGGTGCCATACCCCACGAGCTGACATTTATCTATATAAATCAAGCGATTATAAAGCGTGCGGTCTCTGAAAAGATCCTGCCCCCGCAACCAACACACAAAACCGCTTCAGCAACACGCTGAGGCGGATTTTTTTTGCCCGCGCCAGACCGGCGCACACGCGCCGCCGCCGCCGCGCAACCGCCAGATCCAAGAGCCCGGCACCATCCGCACCCGTCGCGCTTCGGCTTTCCGCCAAGCTTCTCGCTCGCGTGGCCGCGATCCGAAGCCGATGGGAGGTTGTCAGACCGGAAGCGGTGCTGCCGGGTTGACGAGACCTGCCTCGCGCATGTCGGCCCAGAACGCCGCCGGGACCACTGCGTCGAATGCAGCGCGGTCTTCCGCGATCCGCTCCGGTCGGCTTGCGCCCGGTATGATCGCGGCGACGGCGGGATTGGCGAGCGAGAACTGCAGGCCGGCCGCCTTCATGGACACGCCGTGGCGATCGGCGATCGTCTTGATTGCCGCTACCTTCGCCAGCACTTCCGGGGACGTGGGCGCATATTCGAAGTTGGGTCCCCCGACGAGCGCCCCCGAGCTGTACGGGCCGCCCACGACGACACCCAGCCCGCGCGCCTGCACCTTGGGCATCAGCCGCTGCAGCGCGCGATCGTGATCGAGCAGCGTGTAGCGGCCGGCGAGCAGGAAGGCGTTGGGTTGCGGCTCGTCGAGGTCCAGCAGGATCTCGATAGGCTCGACCTTGTTGACCCCGAGGCCCCATGCCCTGATCACGCCTTCGTCGCGCAGGCGATCCAGCGCGCGGAACGCGCCGGTGCGGGCTTCCTCGAACCGGGCGATCCACTGGTCGCCCCAGAAATCCTGCGCGAGATCGTGCACGAACACGATTTCGACATGGCTGGTCTGGAGCCGGGTGAGGCTGTCCTCGATCGATTTCAGGGTCGCGTCATAGCCATAGTCGTTGACCATCTTGTTCGGGCGACCATGGGCGAACACGCCGCCCTTTTCGCCATTGTCGCGCAATGTCGCGTCTTCGACGTCGTCCAGCACGACGCGGCCGACCTTGGTGCTGAGCACATAGTCGCCCCGCGGCTTGCCCTTCAGCGCCTCGCCCATGCGCAGCTCGGCGAGACCTGCGCCGTAGAAGGGCGCATTGTCGAAATAGCGAATACCCGCGTCCCAGGCGGCGGTGACGGTTTCCAGCGCTTCTTCTTCCGGGATCGCCCGGAACATGTTGCCGAGCGGTGCGGCGCCAAAGCCGAGCTTGCCGTGCAGGATAGAATCGAGTGCCATGTCGGGTCCTTTGGTGACGGGGTTGGCGGTGGGCCCGCTAGATTGTTGGTTCGCAATCCATCCGTCGCTTCCGGGACTGGACCGCAACCTCATCCCAGTTTGGGCAATCGCTCCAGATGCTTGTCCAGCGTCAGCGGGTATTCGCGGAGCCGCACCCCCGTTGCGTTGTACATCGCGTTCGCGACCGCAGCGCCGACGCCGCACAGACCCAGCTCACCGACGCCCTTGGCCTTCATCGGCGAGGTCTTGTCGTCGGCACCCTCCAGGAAAATCACCTCCTGGTGCGGAATGTCGGCATGGACCGGGACTTCATAGCCGGCCAGGTCGTGATTGACGAAGAAGCCGAAGCGCGTGTCGACCGCCAGTTCCTCCATCAGCGCGCCACCGACGCCCATGGTCATCGCGCCGATCACCTGGCTGCGTGCCGTCTTGGGATTGAGGATGCGGCCCGCATCGCACACGGCAAGCATCCGCCGCACGCGCGTCTCGCCGGTATAGGCGTCCACCCCGACTTCGACGAAATGCCCGGCGAAGGTCGATTGCTGGAACTTCCTGGCGAGGTCGCCATACTCCATCATGTCCACCGCGACGATCTCGCCCTCGCGCGCCGCGTCGGCAAGCGGGACGCTGCGTCCGCCGCTGGAGACCCGCCCGTCCGCGAACGCGACGTCGGCGGAGTTGAACCCCAGCCGCTGCGCCACCGTATCGCGCAGCCGCACACAGGCCGCATAGACGCCCGCCGTCGCGCTGTTGCCGCCCCATTGGCCGCCCGAGCCCGCAGAAACGGGAAAGGCGGAATCGCCCAGCGTCACGCGGACACGGTCCAGGTCGACGCCCATCATCTCGGCCGCAGTCTGCGCCAGGATCGTGTAGCTGCCGGTGCCGATGTCGGTCATGTCGGTCTCGACCGTCACGATTCCCTGCGGGTCCAGCCGCACGCGCGCGCCCGATCGCATGTTCATATTGTTGCGGAACCCCGCGGCCACGCCCATGCCGACAAGCCAACGGCCGTCGCGCACCTGTGCGGGCTTGGGGTTGCGGCGCGACCAGCCAAAGCGTTCCGCACCGGTGCGCAGGCATTCGACCAGCCGGCGCTGCGAATAGGGGCGGTCGGGCTTTTCGGGATCGACCTGAGTGTCGTTCAGGATGCGGAATGCAACGGGGTCCATGCCCAGCTTTTCCGCCATTTCGTCCATCGCGATTTCCAGGACCATCAGCCCCGGTGCCTCGCCCGGCGCGCGCATGGCGTTGCCCTCGGGCAGGTCCAGTTCCGCCAGCCGCATGAAGGTCTGGCGGTTGGCGCCGGCGTAGAGGAGCTTGGTCTGGGAGACGGCGGTTTCCGCGTCGCCACCGGGCAAATTGCCCGACGCGCTTTCGTGCGCGATCGCGGTCAGCTTGCCATCGCGTGTCGCGCCCAGCCGGACGCGCTGGATCGTCGCCGGGCGATGCGTCGTGTTGTTGGCGATCTGGGGGCGTGCCAGCATCACCTTGACCGCGCGCTTCGCCGCGCGGGCGCCCACCGCCGCCAGCACCGCATCGGCGCGCAGGAACAGCTTCCCGCCGAAGCCGCCGCCGATATAGGGCGAATCGACGCGGACATTCTCCAGCTTCATCCCGAATGCCTGGGCAAGCTCGCGGCGGTTCCACGCGATCATCTGGTTCGAGGTCCAGATGGTGAGCTTCTCGCCTTCCCACGCCGCGATGGTCGCGTGCGGCTCCATCATCGCATGACTCTCGTCGGGCGTGGAATAATGCTGGTCCAGCGTCACCGGCGCGGCGGCAAAGGCGGCGTCGAAGTCGCCGGTCTCGTCGATCTTGCCGCCCTCCAGCGGGGCGTTCGGCGCCTCCTTGGCGAGGTCGAACTTGCCGGAGGCGCGGACATACTCGACCCGGACGAGCGCAGCAGCGGCGCGCGCCTGCTCAAAGGTTTCGGCGACCACCACGGCGACTGCCTGGTGATAATGCTCGACCTGCGCCCCGCCGAACAGGGCCGCCGTGTTCATGCTGCCTTTCATCGGCTTGTCGATGTCCAGCGCGGTTACCACGGCGAGCACGCCCGGTGCGCGCTTGGCCTGGGCGGTATCGATGCTCTTGATCCGGCCCTTCGCGATCGCGCTGGCGACCATGTGGCCATAGGCGGCACCCGGCGCGACATCGTGGCGTTCATAGGCATAGGGTGCCCGGCCGGTCGCCTTGAGCGGGCCGTCGATGCGGTCATGGGGGCGGCCCACGACCTTCATCTGGTCGATCGGGTTGGTGCCTGCGGGCGTATCGAACTTCATGGATCAGCGCTCCACTTGGGCAAGGACGGAGGCGAGGGTGCGTTCGGCCAGCGTGACCTTGAACGCATTGTCCGGGGTGGGGCGTGCGCCGGCGAAGGCGCCTGCCGCGACGGCGCGCGCGCCTTGGGGCATCGCCGCCTCCGCCGCCTCGACGCGCCACGGCCTGTGCGCGACGCCCCCGAAGGCGACCCGGCCGGAACCGTCCTTTTGAATCACCGCCGCCACCGATACCAGGGCAAAGGCGTAGGAGGCGCGGTCGCGGACCTTCTGGTAGAAATGCTGCCCGCCGATGGGGCGGGGCAGGACCACCGCCGTGATGAGTTCGCCGCGTTCGAGCACATTGTCGCGATGCGGCGTGTCACCAGGCAGCGTGTGGAAATCGGCCATCGGGATGGCGCGCGTGGCGCCGTCGGCCTTCACGGTTTCCACCGTCGCGTCCAGCAGCCGCATCGCAATCGCCATGTCGCCGGGATAGGTGGCGATGCACTGGTCGCTCGATCCGATCACGGCCAGCTGTCGGCTGATCCCGCCGATCGCGGCACAGCCCGAACCCGGCTGGCGTTTGTTGCACGCCTGGTTGGTGTCGTAGAAATAGGGGCAGCGCGTCCGCTGGAGCAGATTGCCGGCGGTCGTCGCCTTGTTGCGCAGCTGGCCGCTGGCGCCTGCCACGATCGCGCGCGTCAACACGCCATAGTCGCGCCGTACGCGGTCATCCGACGCAAGGCGCGTGTTGCTGACCAGCGCGCCGATCCGCAGCCCGCCGTCCGACATCTTCTCGATCTGGTCGAGGCCCAGATCCTGGACGTCGACCAGATGCGTCGGCGTCTCGATCTCCAGCTTCATCAGGTCGAGCAGATTGGTGCCGCCCGCCAGGAACTTGGCGCCGGGAGTGCGCGCGACGATCGCTGCGGCCTGGGCGGGGGAGGTCGCCCGTTCATAAGTGAACGCCCTCATGCCCGCTTCTCCGCCACTTCGGCCATCGCCTCGGCAATGTTGGAATAGGCGCCACATCGGCAGATGTTGCCGCTCATCCGCTCGCGCATCTCGATATTGGTCGGCTTGGGCGCGCGGGTGATGTCCGCCTGGACATGGCTGGGTACGCCGCGCTTGATCTCGTCGAGCACCGCGACTGCCGAGCAGATCTGGCCGGGCGTGCAATAGCCGCACTGGAACCCGTCATGCTTGACGAACGCCGCCTGCATCGGATGCAGCTTGTCGGGCGTGCCCAGCCCTTCGATCGTGGTGATCCGGTCGCCCTGATGCTGGACGGCGAGGCTGAGACAGGCATTGATCCGATCGCCATTGACGATGACGGTGCACGCCCCGCACTGGCCGTGGTCGCACCCCTTTTTGGTGCCCGTCAGGTGCAGATGCTCGCGCAGCGCATCGAGCAGCGTCGTGCGGGTATCGAGCGTGAGCGTATGCGGCTGGCCGTTCACGTCGAACGCGACCTTCGCCATGGCGGTGGAGGTCGGGTCGGGCAGCGGCGGCGCGCCGACGGCGGGAACCGCAGCCGCGGCGGCGGACGCCGTGCCGACGACGAGAACGCCGCGACGCGAGAGGGAAAGCGGGTCTGTCGCCATGTCGTGGTTCCTTGCGCCGATCCGCGCCAACCTGCCCGAAATCGCATAGCCTGAACAAACGTTCATTTCTTCGAACTGATCCCAGGGTAGCGGATTTCTTACGCCTTACCCATGCGCCTCTTCGGCTTCAGCGCAGATCGTCCAGCGCGGTACAGATATGGTAGAGCGAGCTTGCCGGCATGTGATCGACCAGCGCGCCGCCCTGCGCGTCCACGCGGTCGATCCAGCCCCCCGGCGTCGCGCTGGCGAAGAATGCGGGCCATGCCGCCGCCAGTACGGCGCCGATGCCGCCCTGCCGGACGGCGCGCCCCTGCGGCGTGTTCAGCGCCTTTGCCGCCTCCATCGCGGGCCATAGCCGGCAGCTTGCCGCCGCCGGTGCGTCCGGCCCCATCGCGTCGACAATGCGCCCGCGCGCATCGATGCCGCGCAGGCCGCTGCGCACCAGCCGCTCGATCCGGGCGTCCATCGCGGTGCCGGTCATCGCCGCATGGCGCGCGAGCAGCCAGGCCCATTCGAAATGATGCCCCGGCTCGAACGTGCGCCGGGGGTTCAGCGGGGTCCAGTCCGCGTCGTAATATTCGGACAGCACATCGTCCTCGGCAGAGAAGAAGCGCCGGTCGAACAAGGCGAGCATCGCCGCGATATGCGGCGTGAAATCGCCACAGGCGCCGCCCGCTTGCAGGGCAAGGAACGCTTCGAGCAGGTGCATGTGCGGGTTCTGGCGGCGGGGCAGCGCGTCGGCGGGCCATTGTTCGGCATAGCCGCCGGCGGGGTGGGCCAGTTCGCGATCCAGGAAGGCCATCGTCTCATGCACCAGCGCGATGCGGCGCGGGGTGGGGGCAAGGGCAATCAGGCTGGCGAGCGCGAGCAGGACAAAGGCATGGGCATACAGGTCGCGCCGATCATCGACGCGCGCGCCCTGGCGGGTGCAGGAAAACGCCCAGCCGCTGCGGCCATCGGAGTCGCAATAGTGCCGGATCATCGCATCGCCTGCGCGCTCGGCCAGTTCCGCCCCGCCGGGAAACCAGCCGTTGCGCGCGGCGGTGGCAAAGACGAAGATCTGGCGCGCCTGCACCATCACTCGCCGGGGCACGTCGCGCTGGGGCGTGCCGTCCAGCGAGAGCCGCTCGACAAAGCTGTCGCTGTCCCGGTCGAATCCGACGTCGCTCCACAGCGGCAGGGCCGTCGTGCGCAGCCAGTCGATCCAGAAGCCCGGCGACGAGGGTGTCATGCGCGGTCCAGGATGCGCGTCACGAACGCGTCGAGATCGCCCCCGGTGAACAGGAAGCCCGCGATCCCGGCCCGCGTGGCGGCCTCCACGTCGCTGGCCTTGTCGCCGATCAGGAAGCTGCCGGCGCGATCGATGCGATGCGTTGCGGTCAGGCGCTCGATCATGCCCGGCGCGGGTTTCCGGCAATCGCAGGCAAGGGCATAGCGCGCCACGCTGCCGTCGGGATGATGGGGGCAATAGGCGAAGGCATCGATCCGCGCCGGTGGCGGCAAGGCGGCCTGCATGGCCGCATGCACGCGGTCCACGGCCGCTTCCTCGAAATAGCCGCGCGCGACGCCGGACTGGTTGGTGACCACGAACAGCCGGTATCCCTGCGCCGCCAGCCGCGCCAACGCCTGCTGCGCGCCGTCGACCCAGCGCATGTCGGCGGGGTCGGACAGATAGCCGGTGTCGACGATCAGCACGCCGTCACGGTCGAAGAACGCCGCCCGCGCGCCGGGGCTATCTGCCGGTTCTGAAGGGAGTATGTCGCCCAGGGCCATTTTTTCCGTTCATTGCGCTATCGGTTCGTTGAACAAGCCGGTCGATCACTGATAGACAAGCGCATTGCTTTGGCAATCGGTAGGGGAGAGCGGGAGTGTCGATGGGCAATCATATGGGCGTTGTGCCTTGATGCGCATCGGTAAACTACTTGCCGCCCTGTTCCTGATCCTCGCCGGCAATGCCGCAGCCACGCGGTCCGGCGCGCCGGAAATTGTCCGCAAGGCGGGTTGGAACTGGGCAGTCATTCCCGCCGGGGACTTCGATCTCGCGTCTGCCCGGCGCCCGGTCGGCGCGCGTTCGGATGTTCTCACCGTGTATATCGAAGGCGATGGCTTCGCCTATGCCTCGCCCGGCCGTCGCGCGATGGACCCGACGCCCACCGATCCGCTGGCGTTGCGGCTGGCCTTGCAGCATCCCGGCGGCGGCGCGGTCGCGTGGCTGGCCCGGCCCTGCCAATATGGCCCGCGCGCGCGCAATTGTCGCAGCGATTACTGGAGCATCGCGCGCTATGCCCCGGAAGTGATCGACAGTGCGGGCGCGGCGCTGGATCGGCTGAAGGCGGAGACCGAGGGCGCGACCCGGCTGATCCTGGTCGGCTATTCGGGGGGCGGGGCGCTCGCGGCGCTGCTGGCGGAGCGGCGGCAGGACGTGGCGGGGCTGGTGACGGTGGCCGCCAATCTCGATGTCGCCGCCTGGGTACAGGCGCATGGCCTGACGCCGCTGTCGCGATCGATCGATCCGGCCGTCGATGCCGCTCGGTTGTCGCGCATGCCACAGGTCCATTTTGTCGGCGCGCGCGATCGGATCGTCGGGGCGGAGATCGCCCGCAGCTTTGTCGCGCGCATGGCGGCGGATGCCCCGGCGACGATAACGCTGGTGCCCGATCAGGAGCACGGCTGCTGCTGGGCGAAGCAGTGGCCCGCACTTGCCGCCGATCCCGCGGTGCTGCGGATCGCCGGCTGGCGGAGCGCTCCGCGATGACTGCCATGCCCATCGGAAACTCGCGCCCGCACGTCCTGGTGGTCGGCGATGCGATGATCGACCGCTATATCATCGGCGACACCAGCCGCATCTCGCCCGAAGCGCCGGTGCCGGTCGTGAAGGCCGGGCGGGAAGAGATGCGCGCGGGCGGCGCTGCGAACGTCGCGGCGAACGTCGCCGGGCTGGGCCCGCGCTGCAGCCTGCTCACCATCCGGGGCGACGACGGCGCGGGCGAGGATCTGGCCGGCTTGATGGCGGCGCACGGCGTCGCGTTCGACGGCGTCATCGATCCGGGCCAGCGGACGACGCAGAAGACTCGCCTGATTTCGGGCGTCCAGCAGATTGCGCGCATCGACCAGGACGGCGGCGCCAGCGACGCGGCGCGGCAGGAGCTGGCGCGCCGGTTCGAGGCGAGCCTGGACGGAGTCGCGGCGGTGATCTTCTCCGATTACGACAAGGGCGCGCTCGCTGATCTTCCCGCGCTGCTCGCGATTGCCCGCCGACGCGGCGTGCCGAGCTTTGTCGATCCCAAGGCGGCCGACCCCAAGCGCTATGCCGGCGCGTTCCTGCTCAAGCCCAATGCCAGCGAGTTCCACGCGCTGTTCGGCGAATGCCCCGAGGAGCGGATCGCCGAGCATGCCCGATCGGCGCTGGCCGCGCTGGGCCTGGAATATATCGTCGTCACGCGCGGCGCGAAGGGGATCATGCTGGTGTCGCGCGGCGGCGACGTGGTGGACCACCCGACCGAGGCGCTCGAAGTCTTCGACGTGACCGGCGCGGGCGATACCATCATCGCCGCGCTGGTGGCCGGCATCGTCGAGGGGCTGCCGATCGCCGCCGCGGTCGACCGGGCGAACCTGGCAGCGAGCATCGCGGTGTCGCGGCCGGGCACCTATGTGGTCACGCGCGCCGATCTGGACGAGCGGCTGCATCGGCGCAGCCATTCGATGACCAAGCTGGTGCCGCTGCCGCTGCTGGCCGCCCGGCTCGATCATGCACGGGCCGGCGGCGCGCGCATCGTCTTTACCAACGGGTGTTTCGACGTGCTCCACGCCGGGCATGTCCGCCTGCTCGATCTGGCCCGGCGCAAGGGCGACGTGCTGGTCGTGGGGCTCAATTCGGACGAGTCGGTACGGCGGCTGAAGGGGCCGCAACGCCCGGTGAACGCGCTTGTCGACCGCGCAGAAGTACTTAGTGGTCTGGCGGCGGTGGATCATGTCGTTCTGTTCGAGGAGGATACGCCGCTGGAATTGATCCGCGCCATCCGCCCCGACGTGCTGGTCAAGGGGGGTGATTATGATGCGGATACCATCGTCGGCGCCGATATCGTCCGCGCGGGTGGGGGAGAGGTGTGCATCGCGCCCTTGCTGGCGGGGCGATCGACGACAGCGATCCTTGCGGCGCTTGATCGGTGATGACGCCCGGAAATGGGGCTTGGAACAGGGGGGATGGATGACAGTGTACTCCAGTGAAAGCCGCGCGCGCGGGCGCCGGACGGCACCCGTTCCTCCTTTCATCGCTTCGTCGGATCGATCGCCCCTATGACCACCCAACAGAACATCTCCGTCGAACAGGCGATCCAGCAGGCGCATGCCCATTGGAATGCCGGGCAGGTCGATCAGGCGGAACGGCTGTGCCAGCAGGTGCTGGCGATGTGGCCGGGCCATTCGGATGCATCGCACCTGATGGGGCTGATGGCGCACGCCTATGGCAATCTGGACCTTGCGATCGATCATCTGCGCAACGCCTGCCAGTCGCCGCGCGTGCCCGCCATCTACCTCAGCAATCTGGCCGAGATGTCGCGCCAGGCGGGCCAGCTCGCCGAAGCCGAACAGGCCGCGCGCCGGGCCGTGGCGATGGACACCATGCTGGTAGCGGCGTGGAACAACCTGGGCATCATCCTGCAGGAATCGGGCAAGCTGGAAGAGAGCCTGACCTGCCTCCAGCGCGTCGCCGCGCTCCAGCCCGATTATGCGGAGGCGCACAACAATCTGGGCAACACGCTGAAACGGCTGGGGCGGCTGGACCAGGCACGGGCCGAGTATGAGGAGGCGCTAAAGCTCGCGCCTCTCTATGCCGAGGCGCACAGCAACCTTGCCAACCTGCTCAACGATCTGGGGCATCCCGACGAAGCGCTGGCGGCGGCGCGGCGCGCCATCGATACCAATCCCCGCCTGTCCGATGCCTATATCAACGCGGCGGCCGTCGAAGTGGCGCGCGATCGGTATGAGGATGCGCTGCGCTGGGTCGATGCGCTGCTGGTCTCCACGCCGCTGCACGTCGGCGCGCTGGGCGTGCGGGCGACGGTGTTGCGCCGGCTGGGGCGGCTGGACGAGGCGCTGGCCGATGCCCGGCGCGCAGTGACGGCGGCGCCCGACAATGGCGAGGCGCAGAATATCCTGGGCGAAGTGCTGCAGGCGCAGGACAAGGTCGACGAGGCGCTCGCCGCGTTCGATCGCGCGGCCCAGTCGATCGGCCTGGCGCCGGAAAAGGCGCTGGTGAACCGGGGCATCCTGCACATGGAGCAGGGCGACAAGGCGGGGGCGGAGGCCGTGTTCCGCGACGTGCTGGCCCGGTTCCCGCGCTCTGCCTCGGCATGGTTCAACCTGGCCGACCTGCACCGCTTCGCCCCCGGCGACCCCGGCATCGCGGCGATGGAAGCGCTGCTCGCCTCGGGCGCGGTGCAGAGCCGGAGCGATCGCACGGCGCTGTACTTCGCGATCGGCAAGGCATGGCTGGACGCCGGCGATGCCGAACGCGCCTTCACCTATCTGGACGAAGGCAATCGCCAGAAGCGCGCGACCTTTGCCTATGATGCCGGGGCCATCGATGCCTGGTTCACCAGCATCATCGCTGCCTTCCCGGCGGAGATGTTCCAGCGGCCAAGGGCGGCGACGCCGGACAGCGAGCAGCCGGTGTTCGTGCTCGGCATGCCGCGATCGGGCACGACGCTGATCGAACAGATCCTGGCCTCGCACCCGGCGACGGTGGGCGCGGGCGAGCTGGCGACGCTGCAGACGCTGGTCAACCAGTCGGGCGGCTACCCCGCGATCGCCGCGCAGCTGACGCCGGAGAACGAGGCGCTGTTCGGCCGGCACTATCTGGATGCCATCCGCCCGCTGATCGGCAACCATCGTCGCCTGATCGACAAGATGCCGTCCAACTTCATCTTCGCCGGGTTGATCCACCGGACCCTGCCCGATGCGCGCATCGTCCACGTCCGGCGGGATGCGGCCGATACCTGCCTGTCGTGCTATACCAAGCTGTTCACGCGCGAGCAGTTGTTCAGCTATGATCAGGCGGAACTGGCCGGGTTCTACAACAATTATGCCCGGCTCATGGCGCATTGGCGCGCGGTTCTGCCGGCGGATCGCTTCATCGAAGTCGATTACGAGGATGTCGTCGCCGATCTGGAGACCCAGTCACGCCGCCTGATCGATTTCTGCGGGCTGGAGTGGGACGCCGCCTGCCTTGATTTCCACCAGACCGCGCGGACGATCCGTACCGCCAGCATCAACCAGGTGCGCAGCCCGCTCTATGCCAGCAGCATCGGGCGCTGGCGGTCCTATGCACCCTATCTGCGCCCGCTGCTTGCGGGGCTGGGCATCGATCCCGATGCGCCGGCGGCGGAAGCGGCTGCCCCTGCGCGCAAGCCCGCGGCGAAGCGCAGCAAGAAGCCGGTGGGTGCCCATTGAGCAGCGCTACCCAGCCCGGGAAGGACTTCGAGGATCGGGCCCGCGCGCTGCTAGCGGAAGGACGCGGCGTCGAGGTTGAGGCGATGATCCGCCCGTTGCTGGTCAACGGAAGCGGACCGATCGTGCTGTGGGCGATGTTGGCGCAGGCCTATCGCGTGCAGGGGCGCGTGGCAGAGGCGCGGCCGATCCAGGAAATGCTGGTCGATGCGCTGCCGGGGCATCTGCCGACGCGCTTCGACTTGTCGGAAACGCTGTTGCTGCTCGGCGATTTCGAGCGCGGCTGGCGCGAATATGGCTATCGCTACAGCCTGGCCCACACCACGCGCATCGAGCGCAAGGTCCAGCGCCCGCGCTGGGATGGGCGCCCGATCCCCGGCCAGACGCTGCTGATCCATGACGAGCAGGGCTATGGCGACACGTTCCAGTTCATGCGGATGGTCGCCTGGGCCAAGGAACGCAGCCAGGCGCAGGTGGTGCTGGAAATCAACCACGAAATGGCCAGCATCGCGCGCCGCATGCCGGGATTCGACGCGATAACGCTGCGCGGCGAGCTGCCGCCGCCTTTCCATGTCCATTGCGAGATGATGAGCCTGCCGATGGCGATGGGGCTCAAGCTGAGCGACCTGCCCGGCGATCCGATGCCGTATCTGACCGCGCTGCCCGATCGCCGCGCGGTCTGGCGCGAGCGGTTGGCGCGCTATCCGGGGTTCAAGGTCGCGTGCCTGTGGGCCGGGCGGCCGACGCATATGAACGATGCCAACCGCTCGATCGCGCTGGCAACGCTTGCCCCGCTGGCGCAGGAGGGCGTGACCTTCTTCTCGATCCAGAAGGGCCCGACCGAGGGGGATGCGGCCAACCCGCCGCCGGGAATGAACCTGGTCAACCTGAGCCCGGACATCGGCGATTTCGAAGATACCGCCGCAATATTGGCGGAAGTCGACTTGCTGATTTCGATAGACAGTTCACCGGTGCATCTTGCCGGCGCGCTCGGTCGTCCTGCGTGGGTGATGTTGCCCCTGCTGCCGGACTGGCGCTGGCTGCAAGGTCGCAACGACACACCCTGGTATCCCTCTGTCCGGCTATTCCGTCAGACGGAATGGGGAAGATGGGACGAAGTTGTCTCCAGAGTTGCAACTGCACTCAAAGAAGAGAAAATTCGCCAGAAATAGAGCGCCGTCCACTACGGGAAAATACAATGCCCAAAAAGGCGAAAATGGCCCGGGATTTCGCGTAGAGGTTATTGACGTAGCATGCCGCTCGGATCAAACGTGCCGCGACAAACGTGTGTCGATCAGGAAAATCGGCGCGCATCGGCAGGTGCTATATAGAGGGGCATTCGAAAACCCGTTGTAAACAACAGGCTGGGGCATCTTCGATTTATTAACCATGCCTCGATACGCGTTGTAAGCGGCTTTTGGTGTGCCTGAAGTAGCGTAACAGG
Organism: Sphingomonas degradans; assembly: GCF_053502645.1. Lineage (NCBI taxonomy): Bacteria > Pseudomonadati > Pseudomonadota > Alphaproteobacteria > Sphingomonadales > Sphingomonadaceae > Sphingomonas > Sphingomonas degradans. Next base: position 3,366,685 of record NZ_CP177172.1, on the reverse strand, counting down.
GGTGGGGAAAAGATGACGAAAACTAATCGCAACAGGGCAATCCTGAGCGGAACGTCTCTTCTCACAGTCGCGCTGGTGGGCGCGCAGCCCGTGCTGGCGCAGGACACGACGATCGCTACGTCGATCACCACCGGAACGGTCTGGAGCGCCGCAGGGGCGCCCGGCAGCAACTTCACGATCACGTCCACCGGCACGATCAACACCGCGAATCCGAGCGCCCTCACCATCACCGCCGGCGTCGGTACCGTGACGGGCACGGTTGGCACGCTGTCGAATGCTGGGCTGGTCAACAACACGTCCGCCGTCGGCAACGGGATTCGTATCAGCACGTCGAACAGCGACACGATCACGGTCGGCGCGCTTGACAACGCCGCCACCGGCACGATCTCGTCGGTCGCGACGGGTCTCCTTCTCAGCAACGCCGGTAGACTCGGTGTGCTGACCAACGCCGGGCGGATCAGCGGTTTTTCAGGCATAAGCAGCAACGGATCGATCGGATCGCTCAGCAACACCGGGGTGATTGCGGGCAATAAGCGCGGTATTGTCAACTTCAACAACGGCAGAATCGGCACGCTGAACAATGCCGGCACGATCACCGTAGCCCCAGGGGCCGCTGGGGCCGCTGGCGGCGTCGCCAACTATGGCGGTTCGATCCTGACGCTGATCAACACCGGGACGATCATCAGCAGTTCCAGCAGCGGCATCGGCAATAATCAGGCCGGCGCCTCGATCGGCCAGATCACCAATAGCGGCCTGATCAGCGGCGCCACCGGCGGTCTCTGGAATTCGGGGACGATGTCCCAGGTGACCAATACCGGGCGGATCATCGGCGCGATGGCCGGCGTCTTCCACGAGAGCGGCACGATCGGCACGATCAACAACAGCGGCACGATCAGCGGCGGCTCCTACGGTATTTCGATCGGCACCGGCGCGTTCAATTCGCTGATCAACAGCGGAACGGTACGCGGCGCCATCGCGCTGTATTTCGCATCGGGCGTGTCCGTGCCCAACATCACCAACAGCGGGGTGATCGCGGGCAGCATCAATAATCGAAGCGTCAACGTGCTGACGATCAGCGGTGGTACCGGCGCCACCTTCGGCACCCTGACCGGCAACACGCTGACCAACAAGGGCACCATCATCAGCACGCTGGCGAATCTGGAATTCGCATCGGGCAACCTCGTGCTCAACGACAATATCAACGCCACGGGCCAGACGGTCGTCAATAGCGGCGCGAACTTGGTGCTCAACAGCGGCATCAACGTTGCCGGCGCCTTTAACCAGACCGCCGGTACGCTCGTGGTGAACCCGCTGGGCGGCCTGATCGCCACCGGCGTGGCGACCGCCAGCAGCGGCTCGATCCAGTCGAACTTCGTCAGCACCGGTAACTATCTGGCGGGCACCTACACGCTGCTCGGTGGTTCCAGCCTGAACATCTTCGGCTTGACGGTCGACGTCGGCACGCTCGCCAATCTGGACCGGTCGGTCAACGCGACCGGCACGGCGCTGCAGTTGCTGATCAACAACAGCTATGTCGGCGGCACGCTGGCTACGGGCACCAACGCTGCGGCGCTGACCAGCAGCGACACCGCCCTGTATGTCGCGACGACGGGCAGCATCGGCACCTTCTCCAACACCGGCACGCTGGGTGGCGCACGGTACGGGGTGAACAACCTCGGCACGATCGGGCTTTTGAGCAACGCGGGGAGCATCAACGGCCAGACGGGGCTGTGGAACCAGGGCAGCCTCGGCAATATTTCCAATAGCGGCACGATCACCGCGACATATTGGGCAATCCAGAACTCTGGCGCCTTGGGAACATTGACGAATACTGGCGTGATCGCAGGCGGCGAAAACGCAGTCCAGAACGACAGCTTCATCACGCTGCTCGACAATAGCGGCACGATGTCGGGCTCCCTAAACGCGATTGCCGGTAATATCGGCACGATCATCAACAGCGGCGTGATCCGGGGTGATATCAACGCGGATACGGGCGGGCTGATCGGGACGATCATCGGCGGCACGGGCGGCACCGTCGGTACCTTCACGGGGTTCAACCCCGGCACGCAAGACACGATCGGCCTGAGCGGCAATCTCACCTTTGCCTCGGGTGCGCTGCTGCTCGACAATTCGATCTCTGCATTGGGCATTGCGGCGAGTGCGCTGATCGTCAGCAATGCCGGCGCGGACATCACTCTGTCGACGATCGTCAACGTCAACGGCAATTTCCGCCAGAGCGCCGGTTTGCTCAATCTGGGCACTGCCGGCAAGCTGGCGGTCACCCAGGCGGCCAGCATCACCGGCGGCACGATTACCACCGGCGCCAACGGCTTCTCCGCCAACGCGACCTATCTGAAGGGGGCGGCCGGCGGGACGCTGGTCAGCGGCGGCGTCGGATCGAGCTATTCGGGCGTCAGCATCGTGTCGAGCGGCGGGTTTACCGGCCTGGCCTTTGGCAGCGCGACCAGCGGCACCAACCTGCTGCTGTCGGCCAACAACATCTATGTCGGCGATACGCAGGCCTCGATCAACAATAGCGATTCGATCAGCGGCACGACCTGGGCTCTCTACGTCGCCAACACCGGCGCGATCGGCACCCTCATCAACAGCGGCACGCTGACCGGCCTGAACGATGGCCTCAGCAGCAATGGCAGCATCGGCAGCCTGTCCAACAGCGGCCTGATCAGCGGCGGGCAAAAGGGCCTGGGCAACCAGAACACGATCACCAACCTGACCAACACCTCGACCGGCACGATCCTGGGCGGCACCGCTGCCGGGCTTCAGAACGATACGTGGATGGGCACGCTCACCAATGCCGGCCTGATTTCCTCGGGCTCGGCCGGCTTCGCCAATTACGGCACGCTGGGGCTGCTGAGCAACAGCGGCAGCATCAACGGCGGGCCGCAGGGCATCTATCTCGACGGCAACAGCAATACGGGGACGATCAGCAACAGCGGCACGATCACTTCGGGGCAGACCGCCGTCCAGGTCAGCGGCACGCTGGGGGCGCTGGTCAACAGCGGCTATATCGGCAACGCCACCAACGCAGTGAACGTCGCCGGCACGCTGACCACGCTCGTCAACCAGGCTGGCGGCACGCTCAGCGGCAACAACGTGGTCTATATCTCGGGAAGCCTGGGCGGGCTTTCCAACAGCGGCGCCATCAAGGGCCGGATCGATAACCAGACCGCCAACAACCTGACGATCACCGGCGGCGCGGCGGGCACCATCGGCACGCTGACCGGCACGTCGGGCATCGGCACGATCAACAACACGCTCAGCAATGTGGTGTTCGCGTCGGGCAATCTGCTGCTGAACGACCGGATCATCGCGACCGGGCGCACCGTCAGCAACACCGGCGCCAGCCTGTCGCTGACCAGCAACATCAGCATCACCGGCAATTACAGCCAGTCGGCGGGCACGCTGAGCCTGACGCCGGGCACCAGCAGCCTGATCGTCAGCGGCGCGGCGAACCTGAGCGGCGGCACGGTTCTCGCGAACCTGTCCAGCACCGGGAATTACCTGGCGAGCAGCTATACGCTGGTTTCCGGCGGCGCGAGTTCGTCGCTTTCCGGCGCGACCGTTTCGGCCGGCAGCATCACCGGCCTGGCGAGTTCGTCGAGCATCAGCGGGAACAACCTGCTGCTGGCAATTGCGAACGATTATGTTGGCGGCTCGCTTTCGACGCTCGCCAACGCGGCGGCGCTCACCAGCGCCGCCACCGGCCTGTACGTGGCGACGACCGGCAGCATCGGCACGGTGTCGAACACCGGTACGCTGGGCGGCACGCAGTTCGGCGTCAACAATCGCGGCACGATTGGCATCCTGAGCAACGCGGGCCGCATCACCAACGCCAATTTCACGGCGCTGTGGAACCAGGGCAGCATTGGCCAGATCGTCAACACCGGCACGATCACCAACAGCAGCTGGGCGATCCGGAACAGCGGCACGATCGGCACCGTCACCAACAGCGGCGTCATCACCGGCGCCGGGGTCGGGATTCAGAACAACGCCGTCGTCAACGTGGTCAACAACAGTGGCACGCTGTCGGGCCAGAACGCGCTTGCCGGCACGTTCGGCACCGTGATCAACAGCGGCCTGATCCGCGGCAATATCAACCCGTTTGGCGGCGTAGTCGGCACCATCCTCGGCGGCACGGGCGGTGCCGTTGGCACCTTCACCGGATCTTCGGGGACGACGCAGGGCACGATCGGTGCGAGCGGCAATCTGACGTTCGCGTCGGGCGCGCTGTTGCTCAACGACACGATCAAGGCGGTCAACATCGCCCCCAGCGCGCTGACCGTCAGCAACAGCGGCGCCAACATCGCGCTGTCGACGATCGTCAGTATCGATGGCAATTTCAGCCAGAGCGCCGGCACGCTGAGCCTGGGCACCGCAGGCCAGCTGGTCGTCAGCCAGGCGGCGACCTTCACGGGCGGCACCATCGCGGTCGGCGGCGGCTTCTCCGCCACGGCCAATTATCTGGCCGGCAGCACGGCAGGCACGTTGGTTTCGGGCGGCGTGGGATCCAGCTATACCGGCGTAGACGTCAACCTGTCCGGTGTGACCGGTCTCGCGGGGGGCGCCTTCACCAGCGGCACCAACCTCGTCCTCGGCGTGGCCAATAACTATGTCGGCGGCACGCTCGGCGCTATCGACAATAGCGGCAGCATCGGCGGTGTTTCTCATGCGGTTTATGTCGCGGCGACGGGCAATCTGGGCACGCTGGGCAACAGCGGCACGCTATCGGGTGCCAGCAACGGCGTGTACAATGCCGGACAGATCGGACTGCTGACCAACGCCGGGCTGATCGAAGGCGGCGGCCAAGGCCTCTACAACAGCGGCGTCATCAACGCGCTGGTCAATACCGGCACGATCCAGGCGGCCAGCTCGATGGCGGGCACCGGGCTGCAGAATACCGGCACCATCGGTACGCTGACCAACAGCGGGCTGATCACGATCGGCCTCTATAACAATGACGGCGCGATCGGGCTGCTGGACAATAGCGGCACGCTCAGCGGCGGTGCCCAGGCATTGTTCGTTACCGCCAACGCCACGCTGGGCGGCATCGCCAACAGCGGCGTGATCCGCGGTTCGATCGTCAACAACTCGGCGCAGAACCTGACCATTTCGGGCGGCACCGGGACGACCTTCGGTACGCTCACCGGCATGGGCGGCAGCGGCGTCATCAGCAACACCGCCAGCGACCTGGTGTTCAGCGGCGGCAACCTGTGGCTCGATGACTCGATCGACGTAACCGGACACACCGTCGTCAACAGCGGTGCTACGCTGGCGCTGCCCGGCCTTACCAGCATCACGGGCAATTATAGCCAGTCGGCGGGCTCGCTGCTGGTCGATGCGGGCGTGGGCGGGCTTTCGGTCAGCGGCACCGCCAACCTCAGCGGCGGCACGGTGGTCGCCGCGCTGTCGGACACCGGCAACTATCTGGTGGGCGCAACCTATGCGCTGGTCCATGCCGGCGCGGGCTCGTCCTATGCGGGGGCGAACGTCATTGTCGGCAACGTCACGGGCCTGGGTGTCACCGGATCGGTGGCGACCAGCGGCAGCAATGTCGATCTGCTGCTGGCGGTGACGAACGATTATATCGGCGGCACGCTCGGCACGCTCGCCAACAGCGCCTCGCGCGGCGGCGACACGCCAGTGTATGTGGCGAGCAGCGGCAATCTGGGCCTGTTGTCGAACAGCGGCACGCTGACCGGCAGCGTGGCGGCCATCAACGCGCTGGGCACGATCGGAACGATCGCCAACAGCGGCGTGATCCAGGGGCCGAACGCCGTGGTCGATGCCGGCGGCATCGGCGTGCTGGCGAACAGCGGCACCGTGATGGGCAATGTGCTCAACACGTCGGGCACCGCGCTGACGCTGACTGGCGGCAACAACGCCAATGGCGTCTTCACCGGCCAGGCGGGTGCGCAAGGATCCATCGTGAGCAACGCCAATGTGGTGTTGGCATCGGGCAGGATCCTGCTCGACGACAGCGTATCCCTTGCCGGGCACACGCTGGTCAACGCGGGCGCGCTGGTGCAGCTCGACCGCACCGTCAACGTCACGGGCGACTATAGCCAGACCGGCGGCGCGCTGGGCATCAGCCTGAACACGAGCATGCTGGCGGTCAGCGGCGCGGCCAATCTGAGCGGGGGCGCGATCGTTGTCGGCGGGTTCTCCGCCACGGACAATTATCTGGCTGGCAGCACCGCAGGCACGCTCGTGGCCGGTGGGGCGGGCTCCAGCTATGCTGGCGTCACGGTCGGCTCCAATGTCGGGCCGATCGAAATCACCGGTGCGACGGCGGGCACCAACCTGGTCGCTAATGTCACCAACAATTATGTCGGCGGCACCCTTGCGGCGCTCGACAATACAAGCAACCTGAACGCAGGCACGGCATTCTATGTTGCCGGGACGGGCTCGATCGGGGCGCTGAGCAACGCTGCTACGGTCACCGGCGTCAACGGCGTGGTCACGCAGGGCGCGATCGGCGCGCTGTCCAACAGCGGCGTGTTCAACGTCGGCGGTACCGCGATCGTCAACAATGGTAGCATCGGCCAGCTCAACAACAGCGGCAGCCTGGTCGCGGCGGGCACCGCGGGCATCTATAACGGCGGCACGATCACCGCGATCAACAACAGCGGCGCGCTGCTCAACAGTCAGGCGTCGGCGGGGTCGGGTGTAGTCGGCGCGATCGTCAACACAGGCGCTATCGGCGCGATCACCAACAGCGGCACGATTGCCGGGCTGGCCGCGCTGTACAATGCGGGCACGCTGGGATCGATCGTCAACAGCGGCACGATCGCCGGCAACATCGTCAACGATGCGGCGCAGGACCTCGTCTTCGTCGGCGGCAGTGATGGCGCGGTGGGCGTGCTGACCGGCCAGGGCGGCAGCCAGGGCACGATCGTCAACACCCAGGGCAATGTCGTGCTGGCGTCGGGCGGCATCCTGCTCAATGACGCCGTCATTCTTGGTTCGGGCACCCTGGTAAACGGCGGCGCGACGGTGCAGCTGACCAGCAGCGTCAACGTCACGGGCAATTATGCCCAGGCGTCGGGCACGCTGGCGCTAGGGCTTTCCTCGCTGCTGGTCAGCGGCGTCGCCAATATCACCGGCGGTCGCATCACGACCGACCAGTTCGACACTAGTGCCAATTACATCGCCGGCAACGGCGCGGGCACGCTGGTTTCCGGCGGGCTGGGCTCAAGCTATTCCGGCGTCAGCATCACGTCCGGGATCACCGGCCTTGCCGTGACAACCGCGACCGGTACGGTCGGCAGCACGGTCAACCTGCTCCTGTCCGCTCGGAACGACTATATCGGGGGCGCGCTGGACAATCTGGTCAACAGCGGCGCCATCACCGGCGTCACGACCGCCGCCTATATCGCCGCATCGGGCAGCATCGGGACGCTGTCCAACACCGGCGTGCTCGACGGCAGCCAATACGGTGTCAGCAACACCGGCACGATCGGGGTGCTCGACAATAGCGGTTCGATCGGTGGCGTCGTGGCGCTCTACAACACCGGCGCGATCGGCACGATCCTCAACAGCGGCAGCATCGTCGACAGCCCGGAAGTTCTGTCGGCGGGCCTGAACAATTCGGGCACGATCGGCGCGATCGTCAACCAGGGCACGATCAGCGGCGAATCGCGCGGTCTGTACAATACGGGCGCCATCGCCAGCGTCGCCAACAGCGGCACGATCGCGGGGGCACTGGCGCTGTTCAACGGCGGCAGCATCGGCACCTTCACCAACAGCGGCCTCTTGCTGGACTCGGCCGCCCCGACCAGCGCGGCGCTGAACAATGCCGGCACGCTGAACGTCGTGGCGAACAGCAGCACCATTACCGGCGCGACCTATGCCATCCTCAACAGCGGCACGCTGGACCAGCTCAGCAACAGCGGGCTGATCCAGGCGGTAACGGCGATTGCCAACCAGTCGACCGGCACGCTGGGTCCGATCGCCAATACCGGCGTGATCGCGGGCAATATCGAGAATGCGGCGGCGCAGGCGCTGACTTTCACCGGCGGCACGGAAAGCAGCTTCGGCACGCTGACCGGGCTGACCGGCGGGCGCGGGACGATCACGAACAGCGGCGGCAACGTCGTGTTCGCCTCGGGCAATCTGGTGCTCAACGACGATGTGGTCGCAACCGGCCATGCCGTGACCAATACCGGCGCGGTGCTGCGGCTGGACAACAGCGCAGCAGTCACCGGCGACTATAGCCAGACGGCAGGATCGCTGGTGCTGGCGACGGGCAAGCAGCTGAACGTCAGCGGCGCGGCCAGCCTGACCGGCGGCAGCGTGTCGACGACGCTGCCGGGCGCGGCGAATTACCTCGCGGGCACGACGGCGGCGACGCTGGTGACCGGCGGGGCGGGCTCGACCTATACCGGCGTGTCGGTGACGACCGCGCCGGTCACCGGGCTGGCATGGAGCGCCGGGGCGAGCGGAACCAACCTGGTGGTGACGGCGAACAACAACTATATCGGCGCGGGTCTGGACAGCCTGGCGAATACCGGCAGCCTGGTCGCCGACTATCCGGTCTATGTGGCAACGACCGGCAGCCTGGGCGCGCTGAACAACAGCGGCACGCTCAGCGGCGCGGTGGCGGCCATCTACAACGCCGGGACGCTGGGTCCGATCGCCAATAGCGGGGTGATCGCGGGCAATGTCCAGAATGTGTCGGCACAGGCGCTGACCTTCACCGGCGGCACGGGCAGCAGCTTCGGCACGCTGACCGGGCTGAACGGCGGGCGAGGGACGATCACCAACAGCGGCGGCAACGTCGTGTTCGCGTCGGGCAATCTGGTGCTCAACGACGATGTGGTCGCAACCGGCCATGCCGTGACCAACACCGGCGCGGTGCTGCGGCTGGACAACAGCGCAGCAGTCACCGGCGATTATAGCCAGACGGCGGGATCGCTGGTGCTGGCGACGGGCAAGACACTGAACGTCAGCGGCGCGGCCAGCGTGACGGGCGGCAGCGTATCGACGACGCTGCCGGGGGCGGCGAATTACCTCGCGGGCACGACGGCGGCGACGCTGATTACCGGCGGGGCGGGCTCGACCTATACCGGCGTGTCGGTGACGGCTGCGCCGGTCACCGGGTTCGCATGGACCGCCGGTGCGAGCGGCACCAACCTGGTGGTGACGGCGCGGAACAACTATATCGGCGCCGGCCTCGCCAGCCTGTCGAATAGCGGCAGCCTCGTCGCAGATTACCCCGTCTATGTGGCAACGACCGGCAGTCTGGGCGCGCTCAGCAACAGCGGCACGCTCAGCGGCGCGGTGGCGGCGATCTACAACGCCGGCACACTGGGCCCGATCGCCAATACCGGCGTGATCGCGGGCAATATCGAGAATCTCTCGACTGCGGATCTGCGCATCGCGGGCGGAGCGGGCACCAGCTTCGGCACGCTCACCGGCTATGCGGCGGGCAGCCAGGGTACGATCCGCAACCTGTCGAGCAATGTCGTGCTGACCGGCAACCTCCTGCTCAACGACGCAGTCAATGTCGGGACGCACAGCCTGATCAACAATGGCGGCACGTTGCAGGTGAACAACGCCGTCGCAGTCACCGGCAATTACAGCCAGACCGGTGGCACGCTGTTGGTCGGCGTCACGTCCAAGTCCGCGTACGGCCAGCTCAACGTCAGCGGCACGGCGAGCCTGAGCGGCGCGACGGTGAAGCTGGTCGCGCTGGGCACCGGCACGATCGCCGCAGGCGATTCCTATGCGGTGGTCAAGGCGAATGGCGGGCTGACCTATAGCAACCTGACCGCATCGATCGCCGGGCTGGGCGGAAGCTTCTTCTCCGTCGCCAGCGGCGGCAGCACCGGGCTGGTCGTGTCGGTCGGGGAGGACGTCACCCCGACCAGCTTCACTTCAACCGGGCAGGTGGCAGGTGGAGCGGGCGTGGGAACCGGCGCCGCGCTAGATGCCATTGCCGATGCAGGGGGGCCGGCGGGTACGCCGGTGATCACCAACATCCTGATCCCGCTCGCGTCGCTTACGCCGGTCGAGCAGGAACGCGGTGTCCTCCAGCTGGCTCCGACCCAGCTGACGCCGCAGGTGGTCGCGGTTGCGGTCTCGCCCGCCGTCAATGCGATCGTGCAGCATCAGGAAGTCCTGGCCGCCAATGCGAGCGGCCGCGAGGAGCGTGGGCTTTCGGCGGGCTCGCAGGGGCAGCGCGGCGCGCTGTGGGGGCAGCTGTTGTTCAACACCGCGAAGCGCAACAATGGTTCGGCAGCGTCGCCCTATGCGGCGCACACCTTTGGCGTGCTGGCCGGCGTCGACATGCCCGCCACGTCCAACCTGACCGCCGGCGCGGCGATCAGCTGGGTGAACAGCATCGCCAACGGCCGAGGGGACGTGAGCGGAAGCCGCACCAAGCTCAACAGCTTCCAGGCAACCGGCTATTTCAGCTGGCAGCCGGGCGATCCGGAGACGGCGGGGTTCACGATCGATGGGCAGTTGGGCTTCGGCTACAACGTCTATAGTCAGCGCCGTCGGATCGACTTCCTGGGCCTTACCGCGCACGCTTCGTTCGATGGACAGCAATATCTGGGCAACTTGCGCGTCAGCTATACCGTCCCGCTCGGCGACACCGCATCGGTCACGCCGTTCGCTTCGGTGCGCGAGGTCCATCTGAAGAATGCGGCCTATGACGAAAGCGGCGCGGGAACCGCGAACCTGCAGGTGCGGTCGCTGGATGCGGACTCGTTCGGGCACGAGATCGGCTTCCAGGGCGCAGCGATCCTTGGCGGGGAATCGGGACGCTTCACGCCGACGCTCAAGGTCGGCTGGGTTCACAATTATGTGAACGGCCCGATCCCGCTGACCGCGGTTCTGGGGGGCGTGGCCTTTACCAGTACCTCGGCGCGCGGGGCGCGCGATGGCGCCACCGTGGGGGCGGGGCTGACCTTCATGCAGAACGACCGGATGCGGATCGGCGTGCAATATGACGGAGAACTCCGCAGTGCCTTCCAGAGCCATTCGGCGTCGATCAAGCTGACGGCCAACTTCTGACGCGTTGAGTCCCGATCGGACACGCCTTTGCCTGACAGATCTCGTTCCGGACTGCGGGTTGATACCATCACCCGCAGTCCGGCGAGGGTTCCGGGGCGCTCGCGCGTGACTCGCCCGCTCGGTCCGCCGCTCGGCCCCTAGAGCGGGTTCACGACGGGTGGAATCACGGGGGATTCCCTTTTCGCTGATCGTGTGATTCATAGGCAGCCGTCACGAAGGAGGCGGCGATGGGTTGGCGACCTGGGCAGAGTTACTCGCAGGATTTGCGTGATCGGGTGCTGGCGGCGGTGGACAGCGGGATGCCGGTCCGCGCGGCAGCAGTAATCTTCAAGGTCAGTATTGCCTATATCTACAAGGCGCGGATTCGACGGCGGCTGACCGGTGATGCCGGGATCAACCCGAACCGCGGCCGTCCTCCGCGCAAACTCTCCCCGGCACAGGAACTGGTGCTGGCGGCGCACATCCGCTCGCGGCCTGGGATCACGCTGGCGCAGGCGCAGGCGTGGCTGCTGGCCGAACATGGGATCGGGCTCAGCACCGGTGCGATGTGGAACGCGGTTCGGCGGCTCGGCCTGTCGTTTAAAAAAAGCCCTGCACGCAGCCGAGCAGGAGCGGCCGGACGTGGCGGCACGTCGCAAGCTGTGGCGGGCAGCCCAGCCGTTCATCGACCCTGAAAGCCTCGTCTTCCTCGACGAGACAGGGGTGAACACCAAGATGGCGCGGCTCTATGGCTGGGCGCCGGTCGGCGAGCGCTGCCGCGATCGCGTGCCGTTCGGACACTGGAAGACGATGACGTTCATCGCCGGCCTGCGCCTGACCGGCATGACCGCGCCCTGGGTGCTCGATGGGCCGATGGATGGCGATGCCTTCCGGGTCTATGTCCGCGACGTCCTGGCCCCCACGCTCCGGCGCGGCGATGTCGTGGTGCTCGACAATCTGCCCGCCCACAAGGTGGCCGGCATCCGCGAGGCGATCACCGCCCGGCGCGCCCAGCTCTTCTACCTGCCTCCCTACAGCCCCGACATGAACCCGATCGAGATGGCCTTCGCCAAGCTCAAGGCACTCCTGCGCCAGCAGCCAGCCCGAACCGTCGATGCTCTTGTCGAGCGCATCGGCGAACTCCTTGATCGCTTCCCGCCCTGCGAATGTGCCAACTTCTTCCAGGCCGCTGGATATCAACGGTCAATGTGAAATTGCTCTAGCGGAGGGGCAGCGCACAGGCCGTGTTGGCGGCGCCCGTAGGCGCGCCGGTCCCGCCTGAACGGCGTTCAGCATCCAGATCGCGCCCCGTCGGGGCCCCGTATCACTACGTAATCACCACGAAAAGGTCGCCAGGACCGGCCAGTTCCCGTGTCTCCGCCTAATATAAATGATCGATGTTGCGCCAAATGTATGCCGCCCCAAGGCAGCGACAGCAGGATTGCGCATCAGGGTCTACGAAGTGGCAGCTCGGGAATCGGCGTACAAATGAAAGATCTCCGTTTCATCAGCGCGACGTGCATCGCTATTGCGTCGGGAGATTCGGACGGACCGTCGCAAGACTCCACTGCACCAGAAATCTCGCAGTCCAAGACCCAGGCTGTTGATACGCGAGCATCCACGAGCCTCCCCGCGGGGCGCGATCTGCTTCGCGCTGTGTCCTCTACCCTCCGGCGGATAGTCTTCGAAGTTCGGCCGGCGCCCGCGCCAATGCCCTGGGCGCCGACATTGCGTGCTGCTCGATCCCTTTCGTCCCGAACGTCCTGCGCTGCCAGGAAAACCACGTGAAGCCGCCCGCAAGCATCGGGCGGCGCCCGTGCACTCGCCCGTTCGTGGCAACGAACCCCAATCGAGAGTTGTGAAATGCTGAAGTCGCTGAAGATACCGCGGAAGCTGGCGCTGTCGTTCATGACAGTCTGCGCGGCCGCAGCAATCATGATGGTCGTGTTTTACAGCAATATCGCGATGATCCGCACGACGACCGATGGCAACAATCTGAGCCAGTCGATTCATGCGCGCGCGCTCACGCTCGAAACCGCGCTGCTGCGTCAGAACAGCCAGTTTCGCGGGTTCCTGGTCACGGGCGACCCGACCTATCTGAAATCCTATGGCGAAGCGCGCGACGAGTATGACAGCACCTCCGCCGAGCTGGAGAAAGTGCTGACCGATCCGGCGCAGCGCGAGGCGGTGCTGGAATCGCGCAAGGAGACGCTGGCGTGGCGCGCCAAATGGGGCGATCGGCTGATCGAGCAGGTCAAGGCCGGCGGCCGCGAGACCGCGCAGGAGGAAGTCCGCGCAGCGGGCAAGGGGGTTCTGGTCAGTGCCGCGGTGACGCCGCTGCGCAGCATCCGCGATGCCCAGAGCGCGCTGATCGACAAGAATTCACAGGACCAGAACGGTGCGATCGGATCGGCGATGACCGCGCTCATCGTCGGCGGGATTGCGCTGATCGGCGTGGCGATCGCGATGGCGGTGGTGCTGACCGGCATGATCGCGCGGCCGGTGACGCGTCTTACCACGACGATGGCAAGCCTTGCCGCAGGTCGGAACGACATCGACGTGCCCGATACCGATCGTGGCGACGAACTGGGCGACATGGCGCGCGCGGTGCTGGTGTTCCGCGACGCCGCGATCGCCAAGCGTGCCGCCGACGAAGCCAATGCCAAGGCAGAGGCAGCGCAGAAGATGGTCGTGGAGACCATCTCGGTGCACCTGTCGGAACTGGCCGGGGGTAACCTGGTCTCCGAGATCACCCGCGATTTCCCCGGCGACTATGCGGCGGTGAAGACCAATTTCAACGATGCGGTGTCGGCGCTGCGTGCGCTGATCGCGTCGGTCATGGAATCGACCACGGCGATCCGCAGCGGCTCCACCGAGATCGCCCAGGCGTCCGAGGACCTGGCGCGGCGCACCGAAAGCAATGCGGCGAGCCTGGAGGAGACCGCAGCTGCCGTCACCCAGATGGACAGCCGCCTGCGCGCCACTGCCGAGGCAGCGAACCGCACGGTCACCCAGGCGGACGCGACGATGGCGTCGGTGCAGGATGGCCGCGCGACCGCCGACGAGGCTGTGGAAGCGATGACGCGCGTGAGCGAGAGCGCCAAGGGCATCGACAGCGTGATCGAGGGGCTGGACAAGATCGCCTTCCAGACGCGCGTGCTCGCAATGAACGCCGCCGTCGAGGCGGGGCGTGCCGGGGAAGCGGGGCGTGGCTTTGCCGTCGTCGCCGATCTGGTGTCTGCGCTCGCCATGCGCGCCGAAGAGGAAGCCGGCCGCGCCCGCGACCAGCTGACCGCGACGCAGGCCGACATCGTCACGGCGGTGCAGAAGGTCCAGAAGGTCGATGGTGCGCTGGCGGATATTTCCGAGGGCGTGGGCGCCGTGCACCAGCTGCTCGGCAACATGGCGACCGACAATCGTGCCCAGTCGAGTGCGATCACCGAGATCAGCGCGTCGATCGGCAGCATGGATCATGCCACCCAGCAGAATGCGGCGATGGTCGAGGAAACCTCGGCAGCCGCCCGCAACCTGTCGAACGAAGTGACGACGCTCACCGAACAGGCGCGCCAGTTCAATGTCGGCGACCAGCGCGCGGCGCCGGCCCGCAAGGCGACGCGGTTCGACGGGCCGGTGCGCCCGCTGCCGGCGGCGGCGGTGTCCGCGCTGGTGCGTCCGCGCGCAGGCGACGACGCATCGGACGATTGGCAGTCCTTCTGACGGCCCGCCCGAGCAGGCGGTCCCCTGGCGGACCGTCGGGCGATTGCGCGGCACGGATCGGGCCGGAGGGGATTTCGGGATGAACATGATCGCGTCCATCGCGCAACAAGGTGAACTGGGGCGGCAGGCCGAAGTGGCCCGCCAGCTGGGATCGCCGTTCGTCGCGGCGGTGCTGGAGGCGGGAGAGCGCCAGCTGCACCGCGCGCCCCTGACCGCAGCCATCCTGTCCGGCTGGCCGGGCGACCCTTCGGCTGCGGCGGTGGCGATGCGCTTCAATGCGGCGCTCCACGCGCTGGCCCGGCGCGGCGTGCATCCGGCCCTGAGCGCGCTCTATCGCTGGGAGCATCAGGATTTCGACGGCGCCATTGCGATGGCGCTGGCCGCGGACGACGCCTTTGTCGCCGAATGGCTCCACCATACCCCCCAGACGAACGAGGTCGGGCGCGCTGCCGCGATCGGCGCCGCGCTGATGGCGGCAGGGCAGGGCACGCGCGTGCCGCTGGAACTGCTCGAACTGGGGTCGAGCTGCGGGCTCAACCTCAATCTGGCGCGCTATGCCTATGATCTGGGCGGACTCCATGCCGGCGACCCGGAGTCTGCGGTCAAGGTGGCGCCGGAGTGGTGCGGCGGCCCGCCGCCGGCGGCGCCGCTGGACGTCGTGTCGGCGCGCGGCGTGGACCTGAACCCGCTGGATGCGCGCGACGAACGCACGCACGAACGCCTGCTCGCCTATATCTGGGCCGATCAGCCGCGCCGCGCCGCGCGGCTCGAGGAGGCGCTGGCGCTGGCGCGACGCTATCCGCCGGCAGTCGAGCGCGGCAACGCCGTGACCTGGCTCGCCGAACGTCTCGCCGAACCGCAGCGCGCGGGAGTTTGCCGCGCGGTGTTTCATTCGATGTTCCTGCAATATCTTCGCCGCGAAGAGTGCGATACGATCGTCCAGACGATCCGCCGCGCCGGAAGCCGTGCCACGATCGCGCGCCCGCTGGTGTGGATCAGCCTGGAATGGACCGAGGGCCGCCGCGAGGTCCAGCTGTGGAGCACGCGCTGGCCGCACGGCGAAAGCCGGTTGCTGGCGACGTGCCACGCCTATGGCAATTGGGTCGACTGGCGCGGCTGAGAGTTTCGCAGCCGGCGGGATTGACGGACGCCGCGTCGCCGGTGCAACAGGCGCCCAGCATCAAGAGTCGGGCACCCGCCCGACGCCAACCTGCTCCGGGCAAGGTGGCGCCTTCCATTCGCGAAGGGATGTGGCCGTCATGGCAAACCCGGCGCCGGGCACGTCATGCGGTCGTTTCAAAGGACGAACCGTGACACAGACCGCTACTGCCCATTCCGCCGCCGCCCCGCTGGTCACCATCGACGATGTGCGCGCCGCCGCCGCGCGGATCGCGGGCGAGATTTCCGACACGCCCTTCCTCCATTCGCAGACGCTGTCGCAGCTGACCGGCGCGGAGATCTGGCTGAAGTTCGAGAACCTGCAATATACCAGCAGCTTCAAGCAGCGCGGCGCGCTGAACACGTTGTTGCTGCTGTCGCCCGAACAGCGCGCGGCGGGAGTGATCGCGGTTTCCGCCGGCAACCATGCGCAGGGGGTCGCCTATCATGCGGGCCGGCTGGGCATCCCCGCGACGATCGTGATGCCGGTGGGCACGCCCGCCGTGAAGGCCTCGCGCACTCGCGCGCTGGGCGCCGAAGTGATCCTGACCGGGCGCGACTTTGCCGAGGCCTCGGCGGCGCTGCCCGCGCTGATGGCGGAGCGCGGCGCGACACTGATCCACCCGTTCGACGATGACCGGGTGATCGCGGGGCAGGGCACGGTGGCGCTGGAGATGCTGCGCGACCAGCCCGACCTGGACAGCGTGGTGATCGCGGTCGGCGGCGGCGGGCTGATTTCGGGCGTGGGCGCCGTGGTGCGCGGCGGTGCGAAGCCTATCGAGCTGATCGGGGTGCAGAGCGCGCTGTTCCCGTCGATGGCGGCGGCGACCGGGCGCTGGGCCGGCGGGGTGCCGGGCGGTGCCACGATCGCGGAGGGCATCGCCGTCGCGGTGCCGGGCACGCGCACCCGCGCGCATGTCGATGCCTATGTCGACGACATCGTCGTGGTGGACGAGGCGCGGATCGAGACCGCGATCACGCTGCTGCTCCAGATCGAAAAGACGCTGGCCGAGGGCGCGGGCGCGGCGGGGCTGGCGGCAGTGATGGCGTACCCCGAGCGGTTTCGCGGCAAGCGCGTGGGGCTGATCCTGTGCGGCGGCAACATCGACAACCGCCTGCTCTCCACGATCCTGCGGCGCCAGCAGCTGCGCGAAGGCACGATCCTGCGGCTCGTGGCGCAGGTGCCCGACACCAGCGGCAGCCTGGGCCGGCTGTGCACTGCGATCGGAACGATGGGGGGCAACATCAACACCGTGGTCCACGACCGCACGCTGATGAGCGTCGATGCCAAGACGACGCAGGTCGCGGTCGAGTTCGAGCTGGCCGACCCGGAACTCTACGCGCCGCTCAGTGCCCATCTGGAGCGCGAAGGGTTCACGTTCGAGCTGGGCGCGATCGGGGGTTAGGCGTCGGTTATCGCCGCCCGACCAGCAGCGTGCGGATGCCCTCCAGCACCCAGCCATAGACGAGGTGCGATGCCGCGCCATAGGCGTGGGTAGCCAGCGGCGTTTCGGTGGGGGCGGGGCCAAGGCCGGTTGCCGATACCGCCCCTTCGTCCAGCAGCGCGGCGGTGGCGATGCCATAGGCGCTGCCGAAACCAGAGCGCGCCTCCGGGCGATATTCGGCGATGACACCATATATGCCGCCCAGCACGGCGCCGACGACATAATGCACGGCCTGCCCGGCCTCCTCGCGGTGGGGGGCGGGCACCTTGTCGCCGGTCACGGCCTCGCTGACGACATCGGCCGCTTTCACGGTCGCCGGGTCTTCATCGGTGCCGTCTTCGGGCAGCAGCTTCGCCGCCTGCGACTGGAACGCCGCCATTGCCGCCGATGCGACCAGCCCGGCGGCGATGCCTGCGGCCAGTCCGAGAAAGGGTCGCGGTGCCTTTGCCATGCGCTGCTCCTGTGTGGGTGTGGGGACAACGCGCACCGGCGCGCCGGGGTCCGCCCTCAATAGGCGAT
Organism: Sphingomonas degradans; assembly: GCF_053502645.1. Lineage (NCBI taxonomy): Bacteria > Pseudomonadati > Pseudomonadota > Alphaproteobacteria > Sphingomonadales > Sphingomonadaceae > Sphingomonas > Sphingomonas degradans. The sequence goes on along the minus strand of NZ_CP177172.1, from coordinate 3,348,827 downwards.
GCGAACCGCCTTCAACTTATGCTTGGCGAGCTGGACCTGGACGCTGTCCGGCCCGGCCAGATGCCCGGCGCCCACGGCGACGAACACCACGCCCGGCTTTTCCATCCGCTTTGCGATCCAGTCGGCCCAGCGGATGTTGCGATCGGTGAGCAGGATCTTGCCGATTTCGGGCGTGTCGCGCATGCTTTCGTTCATCACGGCGGCCAGCGTGTCGGGGTCGCCCTTGGCCCAGCTGACGACCATCTTGTCGAGTTCGCTGCCCATCTTGGGCATTTCGTCGATCGTCGAGACCAGGAACTTGATCTGCAGCGGCTCGGGCATCGAATCGAAATAGCCGAGCTGCTGTTCGGCGGTTTCCAGCCCCAGCACCGGCTTGTTCGCTGCCTTTGCCGCCGCCGTCAGCGTGCGCTCCGCGCCGCTTTCCGGATCATAGCCGAGCTTGGGGAGCCCCGCGACGGTCAGCGTGACGGCGGCGAACCAGGGATCGGTACGGTCGAGGAATGCGCCGGGAACCGCGATCTCGCTCACGGCCTTTGCATAGGCCGCGCGCTTGTCGGCGGGCAGCTTTTCGGTGAGCGTGGGGCCGGTGGGGTTCAGCGCTGTCTTCAGGATGATGCCCTGCATCGTCGCGGGATCGGGCTCGACCATTTCGAGCACCAGTTCGCCGCTCTTGTCGAATGCGTCCTTCACCGCCGAATCGAACCAGCTCAGGCCCGGCTTCAGGACATGGACGGTGCCGAACAGATACACGGTGGTATCCTCGTCCCTGACCACCCACAGCGCCGGGTCGGCGGGCTGGGTCGCCTGCGCGTGGGCGGCGGGCGCCAGCGGCAAGGCGAGGAACAGCGGGGCGAGATACTTCCACATCACGGGCATCCTCCGGGGGGCCTTCAGGCCAGTTCTTTGAGCGGCGTGCCGGCATCGGCGAGCCGGGCGGGATCGAGGACAAGCCCCTCGACCACCAGCTTGCGGCCCTGAACATAGTCCTTGGTCGCATTGACGCAATCGAGCGCGATCACGCGGCCTTCGCGCAGATAGACGACCGAGAAGCTGCGCGTGGCGGGATCGCCGCGCACCACCGCCGTATCGAAATCGGCCGAGATGCCCACCGTCTGGAGCTTCAGGTCATATTGGTTCGACCAAAACCACGGCGCCGCGTCATAGCCTGCATCGAGCCCGGCAATGGTCTTGGCCGCGACGCTCGCCTGGTCGTTGGCGTTCTGGACCGATTCCAGCCGGATCGTGCGATCCGCCGCATAGCGATTGGCGTGGAGCGCACAGTCGCCCACGGCGAAGATGTCGGGCAGCGAGGTGCGGCACTGCGCGTCGACCAGCACGCCATTGCCCCCGGCGGCGCCCGCATCGAGCAGAGGCCCTGTGGCGGGGACGATGCCGATGCCGACGATCGCCATGTCGGCGGGAACGACGCTGCCGTCCGCCAGCCGCACGCCGGTGACGCGATCGGTGCCCTCGATGCAGTCGACCTGAACGCCCAGCCGCACATCGACGCCATGCGCACGATGCTCGCCCTCGAAGAAGCGCGACAGCGGCTCGCCCGCGACGCGCGCCAGCACCCGGTCCTGCGCCTCCAGCACGGTCACTGCCTTGCCCAGCTTGGCGAGCACGGCGGCGGCCTCCAGCCCGATATAGCCGCCGCCGATCACCGCGACGCTGCGCACATCCGCCAGCTCGCCCATCATCGTATCGACATCGGCGCGCGACCGCACGGTATGGACACCGACCAGATCGTGCCCGGCACAGCCGATCCGCCGTGCCTTGCCACCCGCGGCCCAGATCAGGCTGCCATAGCCGATCGTCTCGCCCTCTGCCGTGGTGACGCTGTGCGCATCGGGCGCGACCGACACGACGGTGCGCCCCGGCAGCATCGTGACGGCGCGCTCCTCCCAAAAGGCGGCGGGGCGGATCAGTAGCCGCTCGAACGGCTTTTCGCCCGACAGATACTCCTTCGACAGCGGCGGGCGCTCATAGGGGAGTTCGGGTTCGTCGCCGAGTATCGCGATGGTGCCGGCGAACTTGGCCTGGCGCAGCGCGATGGCGGCCTGGGCGCCGGCATGGCCTGCGCCCACGATCAACACGTCAAAGTGATTCATGCGGTCAGTCGCTCCGCGTGCCAGCCGACATGATCGGCCATGAAGGTGGAGATGCAGTAATAGCTGTGGTCGTATCCCGGCTGGCGCCGCAGGGTGAGCGCGATGCCCGCGCTGGCGCAGGCGGATTCGAGCAGGTCGGGGCGCAGCTGGTCCAGGAACGGATCGGCATCGCCGATATCGACCAGAAGCTCGGGCAGGCGGGCGCCATCCTCGATCAGCGCGCAGGCGTCATAGGCGCGCCACGCCGCGCAATTCTCGCCGAGATAGCCGCTCAGTGCCTTTTGCCCCCACGGCACTAGGCTCGGCGCAGCGATCGGGGCGAAGGCGGAGACGCTGCGGAAGCGATCGGGGTCGCGCAGCGCGATGGTGAGCGCGCCGTGGCCGCCCATCGAATGGCCGGTAATCCCCTGTCGCGCCATTTCCGCCGGGAAATGCGCGGCGATCAGCGCGGGCAGCTCGTCCTCGATATAGGAGCGCATCCGGTAATTGGCGGACCAGGGCGCCTGCGTCGCGTCGACATAAAAGCCCGCGCCCTTGCCGAAATCATAGGCGTCGTCGTCGGGCACGCCGTCACCGCGCGGCGAGGTGTCGGGCGCGACGAAGATCACCCCGGCCTCGGCACAGGCGCGGCGATACTCGCCCTTTTCCGTCACATTGGCATGGGTGCAGGTGAGGCCGGAGAGATACCACAGCACCGGAAGCGTCGCGCCCTCCGCATGGGGCGGGACATAGACCGAGAAGGTCATGTCCGTTCCCGTGGCGGCAGAGGCGTGGCGATAGACGCCCTGGACCCCGCCGAATGCGCGGTTGGTCGCGACCGTTTCGATCGTCATTGGAACACCACTGTCTTGCCCTTGTTGAGGAAAACCCGCCGCTCGCCGACCGCGTGCACGGCGCGGGCGAGCACCTGTGCTTCGATATCGCGGCCGATGCGAATCATATCGTCGATCGACGCGCGGTGATCCACGCGCTCGACAGCCTGTTCGATGATCGGTCCTTCGTCGAGGTCCGTCGTCACGAAATGCGCGGTCGCCCCGATCAGCTTGACGCCGCGCTCATGCGCCCGGTGATAGGGGCGCGCGCCCTTGAAGCCGGGCAGGAAGCTGTGGTGGATGTTGATGCAGCGCCCGGCCAGCGCCTCCGCCAGCGCGGGGGACAGAACCTGCATATAGCGTGCGAGGATCAGATACTCGGCACGGGTTTCGCGCATCAGGGCCAGGATCGCCGCTTCCTGATCGGCGCGGTTGTCGGCATCGACGGGCAAATGGTGGAACGGCACGCCGTGCCACTCCGCCATGTCGCGCAACGCGCCATGATTGGAAACGGCGGCGACGATCTCGGCGGCAAGGGTGTTGCTGGCGTGGCGGTGGAGCAGGTCGGCGAAGCAATGCGACGCCCTGGACACCGCGACGAGGATGCGCGGGCGCGTGGCGGCCGGAGTCAGCGACCAGTCGGCCGCCATCTCCGCAGCGATCGGCGCGAATGCGGCGCGCAGGGCATCCGCCGCCGGGAAGCGCGACCCGCCGGGCTTGAAAACGAGGCGCAGGAAGAAGCGCCCCGTCTCCAGATCGGCATATTGCTGGCTGTCCAGAATGAAGCCGTCATTCGCCGCCAGAAACCCGCTGATTCCCGCGACGATGCCAACGCGGTCGGCACAGGTGAGAGTCAGCGTCCAATGATCGTCTTCGGTCCCGCGATCCATCCTGCGCTCCCCCGTCGCGGCGATGTCAGCCGACAATGCGGTGCAGCGCGCACAGCTTGTTGCCCGCCGGATCGCGCAGATAGGCGAGGTAGAGCTTGCCGAACGGGTTCTCGCGCACGCCGGGCGGGTCTTCGCAGGGCGTGCCGCCCGCGGCGATGCCCGCCGCATGCCAGGCGTCCGCCGCCTCGGGCGAGGGCATGGCGAAGCCCACGGTGCCGCCATTGGCGTGGCAGGCCGGCTCGCCGTTGATCGGCACGCTCAGCATCAGCGTGCCGCCATTGTGGCGATATATGACGCGCCCCTTGGGATCGACCATCCCGGCAGGGCTGCCGATCACGGCCAGCGTGGCGTCGTAGAACGACTTGGACGCCTCAATGTCGTTGGTCCCCAGCATGACATGGCTGAACATCGTCGCTTCCCCTCGCTGCTTTCAGGTTATTAGTACACCACCACGCTGCGGATGCTCTCGCCCGCATGCATCAGGTCGAATCCCTTGTTGATCTCGTCCAGCGTCAGGACGTGGGTGATCATCGGGTCGATCGCGATCTTGCCATTCATGTACCAGTCGACGATCTTCGGCACGTCGGTGCGGCCCTTGGCGCCGCCGAACGCCGTGCCGCGCCAGTTGCGCCCGGTGACGAGCTGGAACGGGCGGGTGCTGATTTCCTTGCCTGCCTCTGCCACGCCGATGATGATGCTGGTGCCCCAGCCGCGATGGCACGCCTCGAGCGCCTGGCGCATCACGGTCGTGTTGCCGGTGCAGTCGAACGTATAGTCCGCGCCGCCATCGGTGAGCGCGACGAGGTGCGCGACCAGATCGTCAACGTCTTTGGGATTGACGAAATGGGTCATGCCGAACTTGCGGCCCCATTCTTCGCGGTCCGGGTTGATGTCGACGCCGACGATCATGTTCGCGCCCGCCATCTTTGCGCCCTGGAGCACGTTGAGGCCGATGCCGCCCAGCCCGAAGACGATGACGTTGTCGCCGACCTGGACCTTCGCCGTGTTCACCACGGCACCGACGCCGGTGGTGACGCCGCAGCCGATATAGCAGCTGGTCTTGAACGGCGCGTCCTCGCGGATCTTCGCCACGGCGATTTCGGGCAGCACGGTGAAGTTCGAAAAGGTCGAGCAGCCCATGTAATGGAAGATCGGCTGCCCCTTGTAGCTGAAGCGCGTAGTGCCGTCGGGCATCAGCCCCTTGCCCTGCGTCGCGCGGATCGCGGTGCACAGGTTGGTCTTGCCGCTGAGGCACGACTTACACTGGCGGCATTCGGGGGTGTAGAGCGGGATGACATGGTCGCCCGGCTTCACGCTGGTGACGCCCGCGCCGACTTCGCGGACGATGCCCGCGCCTTCATGGCCGAGTACGCTGGGGAACAGCCCTTCGCCGTCGAGCCCGTCGAGCGTGTAGGCATCGGTGTGGCAGATGCCCGTCGCCATGATTTCGATCAGCACTTCGCCCGCCTTGGGGCCTTCCAGGTCGAGCTCGACGATCTCGAGGGGCTTTTTCGCTTCGAAGGCGACGGCGGCGCGGGTTTTCATGATCGGATCATCCAACAGGTTTGTCGGGCCTGATCCTCGAAAGGGGCGGCGCTGGCAAGAGGGCCAGTGCGTTCCCGGCCGGCATGCACCTATCGGCGCGGGCGGCGGGGAAAATGGTGCTGCCGGTGAGGATTGAACTCACGACCTCAGCCTTACCAAGGATGCGCTCTACCACTGAGCTACGGCAGCACTCGCCGGGCCAGGCCCGGGCGGGAGGGGCCTATGTGCAGGGCGACACCCGATTGTCAACTACAACCCGCACAGTCTAACAAAACTCTTATGCGAGAACCCGAAAACGAGGCCGATCGAAAGGCCAGGCTGGCCGCCGCGCTGCGCGAGAACCTGCGCAAGCGCAAGGCACAGGCGCGAGCACAGGCGACCGATTCGCCGCCCGAGGACAGGGACTAGCCGATCGGCGCGCATTTTGCGGCGAGCCAGGCGCGGTCGGCGTCCGACAATTGCGGGCCGACGATCGACAGCACCTGGGCGTGATAGGCGTCCAGCCAGGCCTTTTCCTGCGCCGAGAGCAAAGCAGGCACGATCAGCGTGCGTTCGATCGGCGCGAAGGTGAGCGTTTCGAACGCCAGCATCGGCTGTTCGGCGCCGGCGATCTCCGCCGGCACGATCAGCACCAGATTCTCGATCCGGATGCCGAATTCGCCGCCCTTGTAATAGCCGGGCTCGTTGGAGAGGAACATGCCCGCGCGCAGCGGCTCCAGCGCCTGGCCGCCGGGATAGAAGGGCTGGGCGATTCGCTGCGGCCCTTCGTGCACCGAAAGATAGGCGCCGACGCCGTGGCCGGTGCCGTGGCCGTAGTCGAGCCCGACTTCCCACAGCGGGCGCCGCGCGAAGCTGTCCAGCTGCGCGCCCGTCGTGCCATCGGGGAAGATCGCCGTGGCGATGCCGATATGCCCGCGCAGTACGCGAGTGAAGCGGTCCTTCATCTCGTCGCTCGCCTCGCCCACCGGCATCACGCGCGTCACATCGGTGGTGCCATCGGCGTACTGGCCGCCCGAATCGACCAGATAGAGCTGGCCGCGTTCGATCGGCAGGCTCGATTCGGCGGTCACCTTGTAATGCGGGATCGCGCCGTTGGGGCCGGTGGCGGAGATGGTGTCGAAGCTCAGATCCTTGAGCAGCCCGGTTTCCGCGCGGAACGCCTGGAGGCGATCGGCGGCGGACATTTCGGTGAGCCCGCCCTGCGGCGCGGTTTCCTCGAACCATTTCAGGAAGCGGACCAACGCCGCGCCGTCGCGCGCCTGTGCCGCCTTGTGCCCGGCGATTTCGGCGGGGTTCTTGATCGCCTTTGCCAGCACGACCGGATCGCGCACCGACAGGATCTTTGCCCCGCCCGCATCGAGCGCGTCGAAGATCGCGGCCACAGCGCGTTCGGGATCGGCGGCGACGCGCTTGCCGGCCAGCGCCTGGAGTGCGGGGGCGAAGGCGGCGCGATCCTGCACGCGAATCGCATTGCCCAGATGCTGGCGCACCGCGTCGGTGATCTTTTCCGGCGCGGCGAACAGGTCGGCGGTGCCGTCGGCATGGACGATGGCATAGGCGAGCGCGACCGGGGTGTGCGTCACGTCGGTGCCGCGCACGTTGAAGGCCCAGGCGATCGAATCGAGCGCGGACAGCACCACGGCGTCGGCCTTGCGCACCGCCAGCCAGTCAGCGATCTCGGCACGCTTGGCGGGGGAGGATTTGCCCGCCAGCGCATCGTCCTGCACCGCGAGCGTGGCATCCGACGGCGCGGGCCTGTCCTGCCACACCGCGTCGATCGGATTGGTGGCGACGGCGACCAGTTCGGCGCCCTTTTCCGCCAGCGCGCGGCGCGCTTCCTCCACCCAGGCGCGGGTGTGGAGCCACGGGTCATAGCCGATGCGCCCGCCATCGGGGGCATGGGTGCCCAGCCAGTCGGCCACGCTGGTCGCCGGCACGCCGACATAGGCCCAATCGTCGCCCGACACCTGTTGCCGCACCTGGAGCGTGTAGCGCCCGTCGGTGAAGATCGCCGCTTCCTGCGGCAGCACCACGGCAGTGCCCGCCGACCCCTGGAACCCGGTCAGCCACGCCAGCCGCTGGGCATAGTCGCCGACATATTCGGACATATGCTCATCGGTGAGCGGCACGACGAAGCCGTCGAGGCGATCGCGGGCGAGCTGTTCACGAAGGGCCTTCAGGCGGTCGGCATGGCTGGACATATCAGGCGATCCCACGGGCCGGACGCGCCGGCGCGGCAAAAATGTTGAGGAAGTTTAGGCCTGCACGGGGTGCCGGAGGCGGGCAATAAACTTCGCGACGGCTGCCCATATAGGGAGCGGTTCGGCGCGCGGCGAGGGGGTGTTGCGTCCCCATTGAAGGCGCCCCAACGCGCCGCCAACGCGCCACCGGCGCCCCGGCAAAGCGCCACCGACGCGCCTAGAACGCGACGCCGACGCACAAGTGGCGATCGGGTGCCGGCTCGCCCTTGTCAGCGTCGCGCAGCGCGACATCGACGCCCACACAGGTCCGCGCCACCTTGGGCAGCATCCGCAGGCTGAGCACATAGCCGAGCACCGCGCTGCCGCCATAGCCGACGATCGGGGTCGGGTAATTGCCGATCGCCGCCGCCAGGATCGTCGTCAGCCAGACGATGCCGAACACCGAATAGGCCTCGCGCCGGTCGACGTCATAGAGCCGCCCGACGATCGCCGGCACCAGCAGCAACACCGATCCGCCGAGCACCGCCAGCCCCGCGAGCGCATGGACATCGAACGCCGAGTACAGGATCTGGTCGACATAGGGCATCGCCGGCAGCGCGTCGGGCTGGACCAGCGTCGCGGCGAAGCCGGCGATCGCGGCGGCGAAGGCGGGCAGCACGAACCGGTCGGGGCGCAGCACTGCGAGCGCGGTCATCCCCGCCGCCAGCACGCCCGCCATCGCGCGATCGGGTTGGAGCGCGAGCGCGGCGGCGGCGACGACCATCCCGACCATCGCGAGCGGCCCCCGCGTCCGGGCAAAGCCGACCAGCATCGCGGGCAACAGGATCAGGCTGGGCTGGAGGAACAGCGGCCCGAGCTGGAACCAGCGCGCCGCACCGTCGCTGCGATAGCCGAACAGCGCCGTCACCAGCAGGACGGCTGCCATCGCCAGCGTCGCCGCGCCCGGCCAGCGCCCCGCCGCCAGCGCCATCCGCCCGACCAGCGCGAGCAGGACCAGCCCCAGCGCCAGCGCGCCCGCATTGACGCCCAGATAGTGGAACGGCGCCCCCGCCGCGGCCATATAAGCGAGCCCGAGCAGGACCGCCCCGACCGCACAGGCGATCCCGACGGCGCGCGGACGGCGCACCGCAGCAGTGTAGAAACGCATGTCTGTCATTCCCTCCGTTGAAAGCCCGTCCGCCCCGGCCAGCGCGACCGAGGGGGGCAGCAAGTGAAAAGCGAGGATGCACGGCAAAAGGCCGCGCAGGCTGTCGAGTGCGTAGCGCAGCGCGGCGCCATCGTCGGCGATGTCGGCGACTTCCAGGCGGATCGCCCATCCCCAGGAGCCGAGGTGCGGCGGCAGCACGGCCACCAGCGCGCGACAGACTGCTTCGGCGAGCCGCCGTCGCAGCCCGCTCACGACAGCGCCTTTCGCGCGGCGGCGGGCGCCGGGGCCGCGCTGGGCGGATTGTCGCGCGCGAGCTGGATGCCGCTGGCGGTCAGGCGATAGGCGTGGCGCGGCGGTCGCCCGCCTTCGGGTGGGGCCTGCCATTCGGCCTCCAGATAGCCCTGGCCCTCCAGCCGGATCAGCAGCGGATACAGCGTGCCCGAGCGGACCCCGGCGACGCGCGCCAGTTCATAGCCATGACACCACCCGCCCCCCGCGTCGAGCAGCGCGGCAAGGACGGAGCGGGCGTGATTCGATAGGGTGCGATTGCGAGCCATGCGGCTTAAATCGACCTAGGTAGATTTAACGTCAAGGGGGATTTTGGGGCGGGTCGGCATTTGGGGAGAATGCGCGCGTGCCGGCAGGGGAGTCGCGTGTGAAAACTACGCCGTCATCCTGACGAAAGTCAGGATCCATTCGGCGCTCCGGTTGCGCTCTTGACCTAAACGGAGCGGAAAATGGATCCCGGCCTTCGCCGGGATGACGAAATAGAGGGTCGCCCACCGCTTAAGCCGGAGGCGCTTTTCCACCGGGGAGAGGAGCGTGGTGCGCGCATCGCTCTGGCGATTGCGACGGTTCGGTGCGAATGCGGGGCGGCGGGGGCATCCCATCGGCACTTGCCAGCCTCGATCCGCCGCAATCCGCTTTCGTTAAGCACAAATCTTGGGCTTGCGTTCACGATGCCGTTCCCACGGCATTCCCACATCGACTTTGTACCAAAGGGCGTACCCTCCGAATGCGTTTTTACCTCGCCACGTCGTTCATTTTCCCGCGCAGTTTCCGCCTGCGGCTGTTTGCGATCTGTTTCGTGGGGACGCATGTGCCGTTGCTGACCTATATCCTGTGGGGCGTCGCGACGGGGCGGCTGGTGCTGGCCGATGTGTTGTTGCTGCTCCTGGCCACGGTGATCGGCATGGGGCTGGCGCTGTCGGGGATCGGCGCGTTGCTGGCGCCGTTGCAGGCGGCGATCGAGCAGGGCAAGGCGCCGCTGCCGCTGCCGCCGGGCAAGGACGTGGCCGGCGCGGTGCTCGACGGGGTGAACCCCGCGGGCGACGCAGCGGATCGCCGCGCCCGCGCGCTCGAACTGGCGGCGCACGAGGATGTGCTGACGGGGGCGCTCAACCGGCGCGGCTTTCTGGCCGAGATCGAGCGGGCCGAGGCGCGCAGCCACGGCGTGATCGCGCTGCTCGACCTGGATTATTTCAAGCAGGTCAACGACCGGCTGGGGCATGACACCGGCGACCTGGTGCTGCGCGGCTTTGCCGGGCGATTGTCCGCCGAGCTGCGCCGCCGCGACGTGCTGGCGCGATGGGGCGGGGAGGAGTTCTCCGTGCTGTTCTGGGACGTGACCGAGCGCGAGGCCGCGACCGTGCTGGAGCGCGTGGCGCGCTCGCTGCGCGAGGACCCGCTGGCGACGGTGGACGGGCGGCCGGTGACCTTCTCGGCCGGGCTGGCGCGGTTCCGCCAGGGCTGGCTGGAGGCGTCGCTCAACCTTGCCGACGAGGCGCTGTACGAGGCCAAGCACGCCGGCCGCGACCGCATCGTGCGCGAGGCGCCGGTGGCGGCAGGCGAAGTGGGCGCCGACTGAACGGTGTTACCAATGTTTCCTTATACCCCTCCCGCAAGCGGGAGGGGGGAAGATCGAAGGCTCCGCTGAACGCGTGGTTCCCCCGGTGCGGGCGGGCGGCTATGGGGGCGGGATGACCGATTTTCCCAAGCCCCCCGTCGCCGCGACCCGCCCCTTCAGCTTCGAGCGGCACGGTGTCACGATCGAAGACCCCTGGGCGTGGATCAAGGACCCCGGATACCCCGACGTCACCGACAAGGACGTGCTGGCCTATCTGGACGAAGAGAACGCCTATTTCGAGGCCGTGATGGCGCCGCACAAGCCGCTGTCCGACCGGCTGTTCACCGAGATGCGCGGGCGCATCAAGGAAGACGAATCGACCGTGCCGCAGCAGGACGGCGACTGGATCTACTGGACCGATTACGAGACCGGCGGCGAATATCCGCGCTGGTGGCGGCGGCACGTCAACGGCGGCGAGGACCAGCTGATCCTGGACGAGCCGGCGCTCGCGGCGGGCAAGGAATATTTCCGGCTGGGCGCGATTTCGGGCAGCCCGGACGGTCGCTGGCTGGCCTATGCGTTCGACGACAACGGGTCCGAGCGGTTCGAGGTCCGGGTGAAGGACCTGGAGACGGGCGAGCTGTTGCCCGATGTGATTTCGGGGATGCTGTCCGAGATTGTCTGGACGTCGGATTCCAAGGGGTTCCTCTACGGCCTGGCGAACGAGAACTGGCGGACCGACAATGCCCGCTGGCACAAATTGGGCGACGCGATCGAGGACGATCTGGAAATCTTCCGCGAGGCGGATGAGGGGTATCGCGTCGCCGTGGGCGAGACCCAGTCGCGCAAATATCTGCTCGTCTCGACCGGCGACCATGTGACCAGCGAAGTCTATCTGCTCCCCGCCGACAATCCGGCGGCACCGCTGGTCTGCGTCAGTCCGCGCAAGCCGGGGCGCGAATATGACGTGGACGAGCATGACGGCACGCTGTTCATCCACACCAACGACATCGACCCGCAATTCCGGCTGGTGACCGCGAGCGTGGATGCGCCCGGCGAATGGCGCGAGCGGATCGCGCCGTCGCGGCATTTCTACATGACCGGCGTCACCTGTTTCGCCGATTTCTTCGTGGTCGAGGGGCGCGAGGACGGGCTCGACCAGATCGAGCTGCACCGATACGACCCCGCCGTGCCGCCGGTGCGGCTCAAATTCCCCGAGGCGAGCTATGTCGCCGGCCTGGGCGACAATCCCGAATATGCAGTGCGCAAGCTGCGGCTGGGCTATGAATCGATGGTCACGCCGGGGACGGTGCAGGACTATCACGTCGCGACCGGCGAGCTGGAGACGCTGAAGGTCCAGGAGATCCCCAGCGGCTATGACGGCAGCAAATATGCGACCGAGCGGCTGAAGATCACCGCGCGCGACGGCACCGAAGTGCCGGTGTCGATCGTCTATCCGCGCGATTTCCCGCGCGACGGGAGCGGCAAGCTCTATCTCTATTCCTATGGCGCCTATGGCCATGCGATCGCGCCGGGATTCTCGACCAGCCGGATGTCGTTCCTCGATCGCGGCATCGCCTATGCCATCGCGCATATCCGCGGCGGCGACGATCTGGGCCAGCAATGGTATCTGGACGGCAAGCTGGAAAAGCGCACCAACACGTTCAACGATTTCGTCGATGTGGCCAGGGGGCTAATCGAACGCGGCTTTACCCATGCGGGAGGCGTCGCGATCGCCGGGCGCAGCGCGGGCGGCGAGCTGATGGGGGCGGTGGTCAATTCCGATCCCGAATTGTGGGGCGCGGTGATCGCCGACGTGCCGTTTGTCGACGTGCTCAACACGATGCTGGACGAGACGCTGCCGCTGACGCCGGGCGAGTGGCCCGAATGGGGCAACCCGGTGGAGGACCCGGCGGCGTTCGAACTGATCCGATCGTACAGCCCGTACGACAATGTGCGGGCACAGGCCTATCCGCCGCTGTTCATCTCGGGCGGGCTCAACGATCCGCGCGTGACCTATTGGGAGCCGGCCAAATGGGCGGCGAGGCTGCGCGCGACCAAGACCGACGATAACGTGCTGCTGCTCAAGACCAACATGGGCGCGGGCCATGGCGGCAAATCGGGCCGGTGGGAGAGTTTGAAGGAAGCGGCGGACGAAATGGCGTTCGTGCTGTGGCAGCTGGGGGGCGAGGGGTAATCGCAGGCGGTTTGCCCGGCGGCCCTGGGCCCCCGCTTTCGCGGGGGAACGGGGATCAGCTCAGCATGTCGCGCAGTTTCGACGAGACGAACTCGCCCTGGCCCCGCACCAGCATGTGCGCGGCGAGCCCCTCGCGGTCTGCCAGCGCCATGCCGGCGGGGCCGAGCACGCCGAGCGCGGTGGCCCAGGCGTCGGCGAGCATGCAGCGCGGGTGCAGCACCGACACCGACGCCACGCCATTCGCAAGCGGGCGGCCGGTGCGTGGGTCGATCGTGTGGGCGTAACGCTGGCCGTCCTGCGTGAAGCCGCGCCGGTAATCGCCCGAGGTCGCGATCGACAGGCCGTGGAGCGCCACGCGCAGCGGTGCTGTGGGGATGCCGGGGACGGGCTCGACATCGACCCACCAGGGCTGGCCATCGGGCTTGATCCCCTCGCCGCGCAGCTCGCCGCCGATCTCGACGAGGAAGTCGCTCAAGCCCGCGCCGTGCAGCCGCTCTGCCACGGCGTCGACGGCATGGCCCTTGGCGATCCCTGAGAAATCGAGCGCGACCGGCGCGGTGCGGTGGGCGCGGCGGCTGTCGTGGACGATATGGCGCGCGCCCGAACGGGCCAGCGCGTCGGCGATTGCGGCGTCGCTGGGCACGCCCTCGCGCGGGCCGGGCGGGCCGAAGCCCCACAGGTCCGCCAGCTGGCCCATCGCCGGATCGAATGCGCCCTCGCTGGCGGTGGCAACATCGAGCGCAGCGGCCAGCACGGTGGCGAAGCCGGGGGGCAGGGGCTGCCAGCGCCCCGGCTCGGCGCGGTTGAAGCGGCTCAGCGCGGAATCGGGTGCCCAGTGGCTCATTTCCGCGACGACGCGGTCGAGCGCGGCCTGAATCGTGGCGGGCGTGCCCGCGTCCGCTCCCACGGCGCGGACCGACCAGCCGGTGCCCATCGTCATGCCCTGGAACAGCGATACCTGCGCACCGGCCTGCCGCCTGCGGAACGCCGCGGGCGACAGGCCGGGTGGCACGGCAATGCGCGACTCGAAGGTCAGGGCGCCAGTACTTCCAGCGTGGTGGTGTAGCTCACGCGGCGCGGCTGCGGGCCGGCGGGGCGGGGTGCGCCTGCACCTGCGCCGGGACCACCGGGGCCGCCCTGGCCCATGCCCGGACCGCCGGGGCCTTCCTGCCCCTCAGGACGCGGAGCGTTGGGGGTGACGTTGAGCCAGTACATGCCCGGCGTCGGCCATTTGATCGTGACCTTGCCCTGCGCGTCGGTCTTGAGATCGATCTGGCCGAGCGAATCCCGATAGCGGTTGCCGCCGGGGATCGCCGTCACGAACATGCCGGCGGCGGGCTTGCCGTCGAGCACGAACTGGAACGTCGCGCCTTCGCCGGCAACGAGATCGTTCGGGTGCGTCACCGGCACCAGCTCCAGCCCCTTGCCGGTCGGCTTGAACACGGTGGTGGTGGGCGCGCCCTGCGTCACGAAGATTTCGTTGCGGGTGCTGTTTTCCGTCGTGACGACGTCGGTCGCGCCCGCCGGGATGGCCGAAGCCAGCGTCGCCGCCGTGGTGCCGCGCGGCAGCATCTTGCGCTCGCCGTTGAGCATATAGCTGCCCATCAGCCCCTGGTTTACGAAGCCGATCTTGTACGTGCCCTGCTGCGTCAGATGCACGTCGAAGGTCGCGCGGAACTGGCCGACGGCGTGATGCTCGACCTTGCCCTCGGTCCCGTCGGGCTGGAGCACGGTGGGGACGATCGCGAGCGGGCGGTGATCGAAGAAGAACAGGTCGTTCGACACGGCGGCGTCCACCGTCACCCAATTGTCGGTGCCCGACACGGTGGTGGACGACGGCAACAGCCACATGCGGTGGGCGATGGCGGCGGGGGCGACGATCGCGGTCACGGCGGCAAGCGCGATCAGGGGGGTACGGAAGTGCATCATGGCAGGACTCCGGGTTAACGCTTGACGGTGAGCGAGACGGCGCCCAGCTCGCTCGCGCCCTTGGCACTCGCGGTGGCGCTGGTGCCGTTCCAGGTGAAGGGCACGCGGACGACTTCGCGGCCGCCGACTTCGCGCGCAGCCTCGATCACCAGCGTGTAGGTGCCGCCCGACAGCGCGGGCATTGCGCCGCTGCCGGCGGTCAGGCGCAGCTTCTGCACGCCCGGCGCGCGCGTGGCGCCGCTGACGCCGTCCGCCGGGAACTGCATCGTGCGGCCCGAGGCGCGCCACCATTGGCGGATGTCGCGCAGCCATTTGGTGCCTTCGCCGCCGCGCTTGTTCACGTCGTACCAGACCGAAAGCGTGCGCGGTGCCGCGCCTTCCTTCTCCAGCCAGATCGCGACATAGGGGCGGTGATATTCGGCGACGGTCAGCTTGGGGATGGTGATGCTGACGTCCAGCGTCTGGGCGGCGGCCCCGGCGGGGAAGACCGCCACCCCGCCCAGCGCGGCGGTGGCAAGTCCGGTCAGGCGAAACTGCATGGCGACGCTTTCCTTTAGTGAATGAAGAACAGGGCGATCAGCGCCGGGATGAGCAGCCCCAGGCCGACCAGCGGCCAGGTGCTCTTGCGGTGCTTCGAATGCATCTGGAGCAGGACCAGGCCCGTCAGCGAGAAGATGACGCAGGCGAGCACGAAGATGTCGAGGAACCATTTCCACACCGTGCCGGCGTTGCGCCCCTTGTGGAGATCGTTGAGGTACGCGATCCAGCCGCGCGACGTGACTTCGGACGTGACCGCGCCGGTCTCGCGATCGATCGAGATCCAGCCGTCGCCGCCGGGACGCGGCAGCGCGAGGTAGATTTCGTCGGCGGACCATTCGGCGATGCCGGCTGCCTTGAGCGGCAGCTTGCTTTCGACAAAGGCGGCGACGGGCGCGGGCAGCGGCTTCTTCGCATCGGGCGCGTCGTCGGGCTTCACCTGCGCCAGCAACGCAGGCGGCAATTGCGCCGCAGTCTCAACCGATTTGGGCGACCCTTCGATGTCGGCGGCGTGATTGAGCGTGAAGCCGGTGATCGCGAACAGCATCAGCCCGACCAGGCTGATCGCCGAACTCATCCAGTGCCAGGTATGAAGCTGCTTCAGCCAGAAGCTCTTGCGGCTGCGCTTGGCTTTAGCGGCGCGCGCAGCGTCGGCAGGGGCAGTTCCATGCATGGGGCGGGTAGGACTCGTGCGAAGTTGCTACCGCCGGATAAAGAGAACGATTCGCAATTGCAATGCGATTGGGGTGGGGACGTTCGGGTTTCTGTTCTCCTGCGAAGGCAGGAGTCCGGGGTTACGGGCGGTGTGCTCGGGGCTCTAGACCCCCGCTTTCGCGGGGGAACGGCGGGGCGGGTCGTGGCAGGCGGGTGCCCATCGCGGTTTCTGTTCTCCTGCGAAGGCAGGAGCCCAGGGTTACGGGCGGTGCGCTCGGGGCCCTGGGCCCCCGCTTTCGCGGGGGAACGGCGGGGCGGGTCGTGGCAGGCGGGTGCCCATCGCGGTTTCTGTTCTCCTGCGCAGGCAGGAGTTCAGGGTTACGGGCGGTGCGCTCGGGGCTCTGGGCCCCCGCTTTCGCGGGGGAACCAATGGCGGGTTCCCGAGAGCGGAACGGTCCCCCGGTCACCCTCTCCCCGGGACACGGGGAGAGAGTGTTGGTTCAGCGTCCCAGCAGGACGCGGGCCTGGCCGGCGATCTGGGCGAGCATCGCGGCGTTGGGGCTGGCGACCTGGCGCGCGCGGCGGACGAGGTTGGCGAACTGGTCGACGCGCGGTGCGTTTTCCGCGAGCCATGCGTCGAGCCCCTGTTGCGGATCGTCGCCCGGAATGCGACCCAGGAATTCCAGCCGCAATTGCTGGAAGTCGCGCGCGAGCCCCGCCAGCAACAGCCGCTCCCACGGATCGCCGGTGGTGATCCGCGCCGCCGTCGACTGCGCCCAATCGAGCCCCAGCGCGCTGCCGAGTTCGGTAAAGGCGCGGGCGAGCACGGTCTCGTCGATATGGCTGCGCACGCTGAGGTCGGCGAGCCCGATCACGCCGTCCAGCTCGAACAGGCGCACCACCTTGGTCACCAGCTCGGTCGGCGCGCCGGTCGCTTCGAGCCGCTGGGCCAGCTGGCCGCTCTGGTTGCGCACTTCCTCCAGGATCAGCGCCTGGGCCTGGTGATCGAGGGTGGCGATGCCCGGCAACAGGCGTTCGACCACCGCGCCGGGTGCCGTGCCCGGCTTGCACAGCCGGAGCAGGTCGGCGATGTGGCCGCGCGTCGTGACCGCGACTTCGTCGAACAGGGCGATGCGCGCGCCTTCGGCCATCGGCGTGGTTTCGATCGTCTCCCACAATTCGGGCAGGCCGAACAGCCGCTCGGCGACGACGAACATCGCCGCGATATCAGCCATCGCCGCGCCTTCCTCTTCCGCCAGCTCGAACGGGTGAAGCACGCCCAGCCGGTTGATGATGCGGTTGGCCAGCTTGGTCGCGACGATTTCGCCGCGCAGCCGGTGGTCGTCGATCGCGGCAGCGAAGCGCGCCTGCATCGCGCGCGGGAAGGCGGCGTGGAGATCCTCGGCCAGTTCGGGCAGCAGCCCCAGCTCGCGCCGCTCGATCGCGTCCTGCAACGCCAGCTTGGCCGAGGCGAGCAGCACGGCGAGTTCGGGCCGGGTCAGGCCATGGCCCTCCTGCGCGCGGCGCAGCAGATCGTCGTTGCCCGCCAGCCCCTCGACCGCACGGTCGAGCCGGCCGTTGCTTTCCAGCATTTCGATGACGCGCACATAGCTGGGCAACGCCACCGGCCCCGCCGCTTCCATGACCGACAGCGCCAGCGTCTGGAGGCGGTTATCCTCCAGCACCAGATGCGCGACATCGTCGGTCATCTCGGACAACAGGACGTTGCGGTCGGCGAAGGCCAGACGCCCTTCGATCATCTCGCGGTTGAGCGCGATCTTGATGTTCACTTCATTGTCCGAACAATCGACGCCCGCCGAATTGTCGATGAAGTCGGTGTTGAGGCGCCCGCCATGCGCGGCAAAGACAATGCGCGCGGCCTGGGTGACGCCCAGATTGGCGCCTTCGCCGATCACCTTGGCGCGGACATCCTCGGCATTGACGCGCAGCCGGTCGTTGGCGGGATCGCCCACGTCGACATGGCTCTCGACCGCCGCCTTGATATAGGTGCCGATGCCGCCGAACCACAGCAGGTCGACCTGCGACTTGAGGATCGCAGTGATGAGCGAGGTGGGATCGATTTCGGTGACGCCCAGCCCCAGCATCGCCTGGACCTCGGGCGTCAGCTTGATCGACTTTTCGGTGCGGGCGAACACGCCGCCGCCCTGCGAGATCAGGCTGGGGTCGTAATCGGCCCAGCTCGAGCGCGGCAGCGCGAACATGCGCGCGCGTTCGGCCCAGCTCTTCGCCGGATCGGGATCGGGATCGAGGAAGATGTGGCGGTGATCGAACGCGGCCACGACCTTCAGCGCCTTGGACAGCAGCATCCCGTTGCCGAACACGTCGCCCGACATGTCGCCGCAGCCGGCGACGCGGACCGACTCCGCCTGCACGTCGATGCCCATTTCCAGGAAATGCCGCGTGACCGAGACCCAGGCCCCCTTGGCGGTGATGCCCATCGCCTTATGGTCATAGCCATGCGACCCGCCCGAGGCGAAGGCATCGCCCAGCCAGAAATTGCGATCGGTCGCGATTCTGTTGGCAACGTCGGAGAAGGTTGCCGTGCCCTTGTCGGCGGCTACGACGAAATAGGGGTCCTGGCCGTCGTGGATCACGACGCCTTCGGGATGCACGACTTCGTTCGCGACGATATTGTCGGTGATCGACAGCAGCGATCGGATGAAGATGCGATAGCTCTCGGTCCCCTCGGCCAGCCACGCGTCGCGATCGGTGGCGGGGGAGGGGAGCAGCTTGGGATAGAAGCCGCCCTTCGCGCCGGTGGGCACGATCACCGCGTTCTTCACGCGCTGCGCCTTCATCAGCCCCAATATCTCGGTGCGGAAATCGTCGCGCCGGTCGGACCAGCGTAGCCCGCCGCGCGCGACCGGGCCGGCGCGCAGGTGGATGCCCTCGACGCGGGGGCTGTATACCCAGATCTCGCGCCAAGGCAGCGGCGCGGGCAGGCCGGGGACCTTGGCCGAATCGAGCTTGAACGCCAGTGCTTCGGCTGCGGCGGGGGCAAAGGCATTGGTGCGCAGCGTGGCGAGCACCACGCCCTTGAGCATGCGCAGGATGCGGTCGTCGTCGATCGCGGAGACCAGGTCGAGCCCGGCGTCGATCGCGCGCGTTGCCTCTTCGACCAGTTCGGTGTCGCCCTGGCGCGCGGGATTGTGTGCGCCCTCGAACCGGTCGATCAGCCCGGCGGCGACCAGCGGCGCGCGGCGCAGCGCGTCGACCACGGTCGCCATGCCATAGTTCATGCCGGTCTGGCGCAGATAGCGGAACCAGGCGCGGAACAGCACCACGGCGGACGGGGCCATGCCCGCCTCGACGATCAGCCGGTTGAACAGATCGTTCTCGGCGCGCCCTTCGAGTACTGCGGCGATCGCGCGCTCGACGGTGCCGGGGTCACGGTCCAGCGTTTCCGCCGGGCTGGTCGGCTCGACTTCGAAATCATGGATGAAGGCGCCGTTGAGCAGCTCGGTCGGCACTTCGTCGACGACGCGGAAGCCGAAATTCTCGAACACCGGCACTGCATCGGACAGCGGCAGCGCGCCGCCCAGCCGGTACAGCTTGATGCGATAGCTGCCCGCCTTTTTCGCGTGCGGCACGATCCGCACGCCACGATTTTCGGGCGTCTCCAGCGCGCCGATGCCGAGCACGTCCTGCGCCGCTTCCTCGGGCGTGTGGGTGGCGCGATAGACCTGGGGGAAGGCGTTGGCGAAGCGCAGTGTCAGGCGATAGGCGCCGCTGCCGATCTGGTCGGCAAGCACGGCCTCCACCGCCGGCACCCAGCCGCGCACCATCCGCCCCAGCCGCGCGTCGAGCGCTTCGGCATCGGGCATCACCCCGCCATTGCGCAGATCGAGCGTGTAGCGGATCTGCGCCGTCACGCCGTCTTCCAGCGCGATCGACCAGCTGATGAGCTGGGCATGCGCGGCCTTTTCCAGCATGTCGCCGATCGCCTCGCGGTGGCCGGTGGCGATCTGGTCGCGCGGCAGCCAGACGAACGCGAACAGATGGCGCCCCAGCGGGCTGCGCACCAGCACCAGCTTCGAGCGCGGGCGATCCGCGACCGACATGGCGGTGAGCACCAGGTTTTCGAGCGACGCCGTGTCGAACGCCGTGGTCAGGTCGTGCGGGAGCGCGGTGAGCGCGTGGGTCATCGCCTTGCCGGTATGGCCATTGGGGTCGAAGCCGAACTTCTCCTCCAGCGTCTCCAGCCGGTTGCGCAGCATCGGCACCAGCTGGGGCGGGGTGAACAGCGCCTGGCTGGTCCACAGGCCGATATGGATCGACAGCCCGGTGACGGTCTCGCCCGCCTTGACCGGCACGACGATGATGTCGAGCGGGGCGCTGCGATGCACCGTCGACAGCGCGTTCGACTTGAGCAGCAGCGGCGCTTCGCCGCCCTCCCGGAAATAGCGCAGCGCCGCCTGGCGCGAGCTTTCCGCCAGCAGCGGCACGTCGAGCGTGTAGCGCGACAGCCCCAGATGGTCGGCGGCCTCGCCCTCGGCGGTCCACGTTTCGTGCCCGAGCAGCGTCATCGCATCGTCGGCGAACCAGCGCAGCAGCGCCTCTCCCTCGCGCGAGGGGATCTGGACCGCGTCGGCGCCCATCGCGCGCTGGAGCGGGCGCCAGTCGTCCACCACGTCGCGGACGTGCTCGAGGATGCGTTCCAGTTCGCTCGCCAGGTTGCGGCGGCGCTTGGAATCGGCGCGCTCCATTTCGATGTAGATGATCGATTCGGGCACCGCGCCGGGGGCGTCGCCCAGCCCGGTGATCGCCCCGCTCGCGTCGCGCGCGATCGGCATGACCGGATGGATGATGCGGTGGATGCCCAGATCGTGCGCCGCGATCGCCGCAGAGATCGAATCGACCAGGAAGGGCATGTCGTCGTTGACGACCGCGAGCCGCATCTGGCGCCGGTCCTCGTCCCGATAGGATTCGAGCCGGATCTGCGGCGTGCGCGCAGACCGTACGGCGGCGGCGCCGGCGACGAAATCCGCCGCCTCGGCCCGCTCGGCCGCATCGAAACCTTCCAACTCTCCCGGCAGGGCCCCTTCGAGCAGCCGTTCCTCGAACGCCTGCATCAGCGACGTCATCATGTTTTTCATGGAGCGCATATGCGCCCCTCAGCGGCCTAGCTCAAGGCTTTGGAGGCTGGAAAGCAGCGATCGAAACTACGTTCCGTAACCGTACGGAGGCGGTTTTGCGTCAGGCGGCCGCCTTGCGGATCGCGCGCTGGGTAAGGGCGTCGTCGTCCTCCACCCGTGCCACGATATCCAGCCCGTTGCTGCCGGCGCGGGCAAGCAGCACGACGAATTCGTCGCCCCCCGCATCGATCGCGACATGCGCGAGCGGCGCGCGGGCGCGCAGTTCGGCGGCGGCGCGGGCATAGATGTCCGCCACGGTCGGGCGGCGATGCAGGCGCTCGGCCTTAACCACGCCCTTGATCCCGCCTTCGACCGAATCGAGGAACGCATCGAGCCCGCCCTGCGGCACGCCGGTGCGGCGGGCATGGCTGAGCACGGCGGCGAATTCGGTCAGCCGGGTCTTGTCGTACTCGGCGCCGAACACGAGCTTGACCGGCGGGGTCATCGGCGCGCGCGCCTGGGCCGTCAGCCCGGCATCGGCGAGCAGAGCGGCATAGGCTTCGCCATCGTGATCGGCGGCAAGCGCGAAGTCATAGGCGCGGCTGAGCGCGCGATACAGCGATGCGCGGCTGCGCGTGTCCGATGCGCGTGCGGCGGCCGCCGATTCGCGTGCCAGCAGCAGCCGGTCCGAAAGCGATGCCTGGTCGGACAGCGGGGCGGGGGCGGCGGGCTCGGGCAGGTCGACCGGCGCCGTGAAGCCGGCGCTGGGGCCATCCGCCCAGATCGTCGCGACAGGCGCGCGCGGCAGCGTGCGGCGCGCCTGCTCGACCTCGGCGGTCAGCTTCGCCTGGGTCTCGGCGTCGACCAGTTCCTTCCAGTTGATGACGCCATAGATGAAATCGATCGTGTCCGAGTCGGACGAGAAGGGCATCAGGATGCCGCGATAGACGGTGTTATGGCCCCGCTGGCCCACGAACTCCGCCTCGAACCCGATTGGCGCGCGATTCGCGATGATCTGGAGATAATGGTCGGTGAGGCGCGACAGCAGCGAGCGGCTGGGCACTTCGGCGACTTTCTTGATCGACCCGTCGACGCCGCATTCCTCGCGCAGCGCCCGGCCGAGATAGGCAATCCCCGGGTCCTCGACCCCGCGCGTGAAATCGAGCAGCACGCTGTGCGGCCCGAAATCGACGATGCTGCCCGGGTCCAGATCCTCGATCGAGGGATAGGGGCGGCCGTGCAGCAGCGACACCCAATGATTGTACGCACGCACATGCATGCGCCGCTCGTCGGTGCCGATTTCAAGCGGGCGATCCGACACCGCCGCATTCTCGTCATCGGGCTCGTGCGCCGAATCGAATCGATCGTTGATCCCGCGGGCGATGTCCATGCGCTGCTCCAATTCGGGCATACACGCCCGTACCATCCGTACGCCTATGCATCGTCCGTGGTAAACGACGCGTAAAGGCGGGGCGAAGATGATTTTATGCGTCCGATGCGCGCGAGGTGCTTGTCAGGCGCGAATCCTGCTGGTAAGCGCGCCGCTCTCTTCCGGACGCAACCGCGCTTCGGACGGGCCGCTTTAGCTCAGCTGGTAGAGCATCGCATTCGTAATGCGGGGGTCACAGGTTCGAGTCCTGTAAGCGGCACCACTACATCTAGTGAACATCGCTGGAAACCGCAGAAATATGCGGTAAAATGGGCGCAATGCGGTCTCATGCTTTCTCATTATGTTCCGCTGTGGCCCACGCAATAGGGGCCGCGAATCCTGGGGCCACGAACGCTTCAGGAGCCTTGGCCCCATGCCGTGCAGCCATCGCGACAGGTGCTGAACCTGCTCCGGGATCTGCGGTCGCTTGCCCGATCCAGCGAACTCCTGTTCCCCGCGCTGCATACGACGTTGCGTCCGATCTCCGGCAACACCTTGAGCGTCGCGCTGCGGCGGCTGGGCTTCGGACATGACGAAATGGCCAGCCACTGCTTCCGCGCCCTGGCGAGCGTGCTGCTCAACGAGTCAGGCCTTTGGCATCCCGATGCGATCGAGCGCGCATTGGCCCATGGCGAAAGGGATCGGGTTCGGGCAGCCTATCATCGGGGTGCCCATTGGGAGGAGCGGGTCCGGATGGCGCAGTGGTGGTCCGACTACCTTAATCAACGGCGCGTGGGCGAAACGGTGATCAAGGCATGGCATGCGGTTCTGGTGCTGCACGCACGAGCATCACGACGCGGACGATCGCGCCGATCGCCAGCCACGCCCCCAGCAAGACATAGGGGCGCCAGTCGGCTTCGAGCCCGACAAAGATCAGCACAAGGGCGCACAGCGTACCCGCATAGGAAACCAGTCGCATAGGGCGCGGCGCCAGCTTGAATGCAGCGGCCGAGTACAGTTCGGGATGCCGCTCGGTCACGCGGGCGGCGGACAGGCAGATGCTGGCGTATTTAAGCAGGTTCGGAATGTTGACCGCGAGGAACAGGAACGTGAGCTCCATTGGCAGTAGCAGGCCGAAACAGCCGATCCCGAAGACCGCGAGCAATGCGACGTACGGTGTCTTCCAGCGTGGATGGACGCGGGCGAAAGCGGCTGGGAGCATCCCTGCGGCGCCCATCGCGTAGAGGCTGCGGCTGAACATCGCGAACATCGCATTCAGCGACTTGCCGATCGACAGCACCGCCGCGAGCACGATCGCCGGCGTCGCGACCGGCCCCATGAACTGCCGGGCGGCGTCGAGGATCGGCGCCTGGCTCGCGCCCAGCGCGGGCGCCCCGAGCACGCCGAGCGCGACGAAACCGACGGCAAGGTACAGCAGCGTCGCCGAACCGATCGACAGGGCGATGCCGAGCGGAATGGTCCTGCGGCTATCGGCGACTTCGGCCCCCGCCTCGGTCGCGGCCTCGATGCCGAAGAAGAGGCCCATCAGCAGCGGGGTGGCGGCGATCATGCCGTGCCAGCCCTGGGGAAACATCGGCTCGAAATGGTCGAGCCGCACCGACGTCGCGCCGCCCCAGACCACGAAGATCGCAAACAGGATCAGCATGCCGGTCAACAGGATCTTCTGCGCACGGGTGGCGATGTGGACGCCGAACAGGTTGAGCAGCAGCGCCGCAAGCAATGCCAGGAACATGGTCGGCTTGACCGGCAACGGCACCAGCATCGACCCGTAGCGGACCAGCACCAGCGCCAGCACCACCATCGCTCCCATATTCGCGATAATCCGGGCCCAGGCGATGAAAAAGCCCCAGCTCGGGCTCAGGAACCGTGCGGGCCACGCGAAGGACGCGCCCGACACTGGCAGCGCCGAGCCGAGAAAGGCATAGCTCACGGCAATCAGGTACATCGGCAACGCGGCGATCAGCGCGGAGAACAGCATCGCGGGGCCGGCGATGGCCGCGGCGGGCGCGATCGCCGAGAAGATCGAGACGCCCACAGCGGTGCCCAGCCCCATCGCGACCACGCCGCCCAGGTCGATGGCCTTGGTCAGCGCCGCGTCGCCGGTGCGCTCGCTCACTGCGTGGCCCCGGCCATGAGGAAGGCGCGGATTTCGGAGACGAGCTTCTGCCAGCTCGCGTCATCCGAATAGGCGACGTGACCGGCGGGATAGCGCGCGTTGAAGTAGCGCTCAGCGGGAAGAGAGGACTGGGCGAAGAGATAGTCGGCCGCGCCGACGGTGGTGGTCAGGTCGAACAGGCCGGTGCCGACGAACAGCCGCAGCTTCGGGTTTTCGGCCATGTTCTTTTCGAGCTGGGCCATGAACGGCCAGTCGTTGAACGGCGAATCCCCCGAGCCATAGGCCCAGTCGCCGGGGAAGCGCGTGATCACCTTGTACGGCGACGGATCGGCCACGCCGATACGCTTGAGCGCGCCCAGCACGGCCTTGGCGTACAGGTCCGAAACGGGCGAGAAGGCGTCGGGCCCAACGATCTCGCCGGCATTGGCGGGGCGGGGGGCGGTGTAGCGCGCATCGTAACGGCCCAGCACCTTGCCGTCCGTCCGCAGCAGCTCCGTGCGGAACTGCTCCTTCGAGATGCGCAGGTCGTGTGCCAGATAGTAAGCGCGGGGGATGCCGGTCAGGTCTTCGAGCCGGGCCGCAACCTCGGCGCGCGTGCCGGCATCGAGCGCCGCACCCCGGAAAAGCGCGTCGAGATAGGCGGGGCCGAACGCGCTCGCCTCGGCAGCGCTCGCGGCAGGATCGCAGGGTGCGGGCCGCTTGCGGTGGTAGCAGGCGATCGCCGACAGCGTGGGCAGCGAGATCGGATAGGTGATGACGTTGTCGGGCCGCTGTGACGTCTCGATCATGTTGAGCGCCTGGCCGAGCAGCAGCACGCCGCGCACCTGCAGGGCGGGATCGCGCAGGCGCAGTGCCTCGACCATCGCCGCAGCGCGGATCGTGCCGTAGCTCTCCCCCAATATGTAAAGCGGCGCGCGGGTGCGGCCATGCGCGGTCAGCCACGCCTGCGCGAGCTGCGCGACGGCGTCGGCATCGCCCTTTACCGACTGGTACACGCTGCGATCGGCATCGTCGGCAATCGTGGAGAAGCCCGTGCCCGGTGGATCGACGAAGACGAGATCGGCGAGATCGAGCAGCGATGCCGGGTTCTCGGAGACGGGCGCCTCGGCCGGCAGCGTCGCCGCCGGGTCCTGCGGCACCTGCGCGCGCATCGGGCCGAGCGCGCCCATGTGGAGATAGGCAGAGGCGGCACCGGGGCCGCCGTTGAAGATGAAGAGCACCGGTCGATCGGCGCGGGCCGGGCCGGTATAGGAGATGTATCCGGCGGTCGCATCCTGCCTGCCCGGTTTGCTGGCGACGGGCTCCAGCCCAACCTCGGCCTGCACCTTCACGGTCTTGCCAGCGACCTTCACTGTCTGCGCGCTGCGGGCCTGGACCTGCGCCAGCACCGGGTTGGCAAGCAGGGCGGCCGCCATGAGCGCCGCGCTGCCCAACAGGTGCCTGATGTTCCGGCGCATGTTCATCCTCCCTGCTGCTCCCGATAGCGGATCAGGCCGTCCGTCAAGGCTTGCAGGCCATAATCCACTTCCGACGACGCGCGGGCAAAGCCGATCCGGATATGCCCGGGCGCGCCGAAATACTCTCCCGGCGCGACGATCACGCCGCACCGCTCGGCCAGCCATTCGGAAAAGGCGACGGTATCCTGAATCCCGACCAGCCGGGGGAAGGCGATGCAGCCGAAATCGGGCAGGGCGCCTTCGATCAGCCCCTCTTCCAGCCAGTGGCGATGATAGGATTCGATAATCGGCCGCGCGCGCGACATGATCCGGCTGCGATAGCCGTCGAACATCTTGGGCTGTTCAAGCACCAGCGCGGCAAAGGCATGGGCGAGGTTGGATACGCCGAAGTCGATTTCCTCGGCCAGCGCGCGGATCGTTGCCACGCGCCCCGCCTCTCCGACGATCCAGCCGCAGCGCAGCGTGCTGAGCCCGTGCGACTTGGTGAGGCTGCTCACGCTGATCAGCGCGGGCGACAGGCTGGCGGCGGGCAGCGGGCGCAGCGCGGCGTCGACATAGTCGCCATAGACCTCATCGACGATCACGCTGATGCCCCGCGCCTCGGCGATTGTGCCGATCGCGATCAGGGTCTCGCGGTCCAGCGCCATGCCCGAGGGATTGTGAAGATCGGACAGTACGATCAGCTTCGTCCTGGGCCCGATCCGCGCGGCAAGCGCGTCCGGGTCGATCGTGAACCGGTCGCCCCGCCGCTCGAAGCGGTCCACGCCGAAGCCATGGGCCTCGGCGATCTTGTGAAACAGGTCGAAGCCCGGATTTTCCACCAGCACGCGATCGCCCGGCGCCAGCATCGCGCGGTAGATCAGCGACAGCGCGCCGGTTGCGCCCGTGGTGCACAGCACCTGCTCCGCCGGCACGGCATAGCGCCGGGCCAGCTGCTCCACGACATAGGGGTTCCCGCTGGCGAAGGCGCTGGTGTAGCGCGAGGTGATCGGTTCCGAGAAGCCTTCGAGAATGATCTGGCGCAGCAGGTCGAAAGGTTCCGGCACGGAACTGTCGAACAGGCTCACCAGCAAATTGCGCTCCGAACGGACGGCGCGGATCACCCGGCGCACCCAATGCGAATAGGATTCCCCAACCGGCGCCCCGGCGCCAGGGATTTCCGCTTCGCCGAAGGGTGCGGGGAAAAGGTCGGTAGGTTCCGGCCGGTTCATGTTCTGGTTCGTTTTCCGTCCGTGCCTGGGGTCACGCCTGTGGGTGCCGCCCGGCACGGTGCCGGGCGGCGTGAGGGTCACTTGAGCTTGATGGTCGCGCCGACGAAGAAGCGCCGCCCGAGGATGTCGCCATAGGCGATCTGCGGATAGGACGGTGCCTTGTCGGTGAGGTTGTCGACGCCGGCGCGCAGCGCAAAGGTGCCGAGATCATATTGCGTCGAGATGCTGTGGACCACGTTCGCGTCCAGCATCGGCGTCGGCGTCGTCTCGATCGTCGCGTTCGCCGCCGAGCGGGTGCGGCCGCGATAGTCGAGCTGATAGGTCAGCCTGAACGGCCCATTGTCGTACGCCGCGTTGAACTGCCCCACCCATTTCGGGCTGAGATAGGTATCGTCGGTCCGCGTGAAGGTGGTGCCGGTAACCGACCGCGTCAGCAGCGCATTGTGCGTCGCCACCGCCCGCAGCCCCAGCTTGCCAATATCGCCGCCCCCGAACACATCGGCCAGCGCGAAGCGATAGTCGATCATGTAGGTCTCGCCGCGATACTTGATCACGCCGGCGTTGAACGTGGTGGTGGTGCCGGTCAGAACCGAGCCGCCGATCGCCGTCGCGTTCGGATTGGCGATGCGGGAGAAGGCGCTGCACACTGCGGCATCCGGGCTCGCTTCGTCATAGCAGGCCGCCATGAAGTCTTCGGTCGTGAAGGGCGACAGCCCGTCCTTCAGGTCGATCTGGACGCGGTCGGCGCTGATCGTCAGCCCGGGCACGAAGCGCGGCTGGAACACAAAGCCATAGGTCAGGGTGTCGGAGATTTCGTTGCGCAGGCTGCGATTGCCACCGCTGGTGATCGTCGCGATGCTGAAATTCTCGGCCGGATCCTGGAAACGGGCGAGCCGCTGGGCCGCGCTCAGCCCCGCGCCGGTGCCGTCGGGGTCGACGCCATAGCCGGGATTCGCGGCGAACAGGGCGAGGCAGTTGGCCCGGCGCGCCGCAGGATTGGGGCCGCTGTTGATCCGGTCGGCATCGCAAGGGTCGAAACCCACCGAGCCGAGGCCGCTCGACGTCGGCGCAAGCAGCTGAGTCAGCGTCGGCGCGCGGAAGTTGCGGCTGCGCGAGCCGCGCAACGTCAGGCCGCTGGTCACTTCCCAGCGCAGCCCGACGTCCCACACATTCTCGCTACCGGCGAGCGAATTGTCGACGTAGCGGAACGCCCCCTTCAGCTCGAGCGCGTTGACCAGCGGCAGTGTGAAGTCCTTGCCGACCAGCGGGATCGACAGTTCCGCCGAAAGCTCGTCGGTATTGTAGCCGCCGGACTGGGCGGTCTGGGTCGATCCATCGCCGAAGGTGCCCTGCACATTGGCGGCGAGCGGCGAGAAGCGCGCCTTCTCGTCGCGATGTTCATACGCGGTGCTGAACGCGACATCGCCCATCGGCAGAGTGAACAACGAGCCGCCCAGCGTGGCGAGCAGATCGACCTGCTCGTTGGTCCAGTCGATGCCCGCGCGGGTGCTGACATAGTCGCGTGCCGCCTGGCTCACATTGCCGCGGCCGAACGGATTGATCGGGGCGCAGCTCGCATCGTCGTTCGTGGTGATGGCATCGGCGTTGATCGCGCAGACGACCTTGCCGCCGCTCAGCACCGCGTTGATCGCATTGTTGTAGCGGCTGTTGATCACTTCCCAGGTGCGCTGCTTGCCCTCGACCCGGCCATAGCTGCCGGACACCGACCAGTAGAAGTTCCGCACGCCGACGTCGAAGTCGCCATCCAGCGTCAGCAGCGCGCGATAGGTATCCGTGGTGGTGGTGCGGGTGGCGTCCGGCACGAGGTCGTAGAAGTATTTCGACAGGTACATCGGGGCCCCGCCGGCGAAGCTGGGCGAGATCGCGCTCAGCGCGGCCTTGGCCTGGCTGGTCAGGAAGCCGTTGTTGATCGTGAAGGCGATCGGCCCGGCATAGGTGCCGGCGTTCAGCGTGGTGCGGCTGTTGCCCTGTGGGATCTCGCTACCTTGCGTGCGCGCGAACAGCAGCTCGGTCGAGATCTTCACGCGATCGCTCAGGTCGTAATGGCCGATCAGGTTGGCGGTGTAGCGTTCCACGCCGGTGCGCAGGCCGGCCAGCTCCTGATAGGCAAAGCCGTCCCCCCCCGAGGCAAAAGGAATGCCCTGGATCGTGCCCGTGTTGTACGGCACGACATTGCCCGCAGCATCGAACTGCAGCGCGCTGCCGCTGGCGTTGCGCGCCAGGAAGTTGGGCGGCGGCGCCGGGCGCGTGAAGATCACACCATTGCCGTTGAACGGCCAGAAGGCGGCGTTGAAGATCTCCTTCACAGAAGGGATGCCGTCGCTCGGCCCGGTGTCGGCCGAATTGCTCACGGTCAGGCGACCGAGATTGGAGAGCGGTCGATCCGAGAAGCGCAGGATCGGCGACTTGGACCAGCCCACGTCGATCGCGACATTGCCGCGCCCGCCGGCGAAGTTGGTACCGGCGGTGCCCCGCAGGCTGTGGGTGGCGTAGTCGCCGCGATCCGAGATGCCGGTCTGCCCATCGAGCACCAGTCCGGTGAAATCGCTCTTGAGGATATAGTTGACCACCCCCGCGATCGCATCCGATCCGTACACGGCGGCGCCGCCGCCCTGATAGACTTCGACGCGCTCGAGCAGGCCGAGCGGGATAATGTTGGAATCGACCTGCGCATCACCCACGCCACCGGGATCGCCGATGCCCGAGCTGCTGGTGACCATCCGGCGGCCATTGACCAGCGTCAGCGTGCGCCCGGCGCCGAGGCCGAACAGGTTCGGCGCCTGGATGCCCGATCCGCTGGCTTCGCCCGTTCCGTCCGCCTGGTTTAGCACGGGGACGTTGGAGGGCAGGTCGTTCAGTGCGTCGGCCGCGCTGGTATAGCCGCGATCGATCAACGCCTGCTGGCCGATGACGGAGACCGGCGCGGCATTATCCGATTCCGGGCGGCGGATGCGCGAACCGGTGACGATGATCGTCTCTCCGGCTTCGCTCGCGCTGGCGTCCTCTGGCGCAGCCTGCTGTGCCAGTGCCGGCATCGCCGCAATGGCAGTGAACAGTGCCGTCGATGCCATCAGCCGGCGCGCGATGCGGGTATGTGTGTTCGTCATGCTACCCCTTGCTCCCTGAAATGCGTTCCGGTGGCCTGTGCGGCTCTTTCCCGGATCGGCATCAGAATAGGCGGGCGGCGCGGAATTTTTTGCCGAAGCCGGGCCGGCAGGCGAAAAATATGAAACAAATTCGCAATGGTTGGGCAAAAGGGCGCAAGATTTATGTTCGGCGTTGCAGAAACGCCGCGAGATCCTTGCCGAAACCCAGTGTCTCGCGCGCATCCTCATACATCATATGCCCGCCGGCGTAGCAGCGCAGGGTGAAGCGGGCCGACACGTGCCCGGGCAGCGCGGCCGCCACCGCTTCGTTGCCGGCGCAGCTGTTGAGCGAATCGTACAGGCCGGTCGCCACCCAGACGCGCAGCCGCGGGGCCTTTTCCAGCGCCCGCAGCGTCCAGGGCTGGGAGGGGCTGGGCGGCCCTTCGCCGGCCCGGGCACGGGCCAGCGATTCAGGGGTGATCGGCGCCTGATCATACTGCCACTGATTGCCGGCGTCGCTCCCGGGTGCATCGATCCCGGCATAGCTGCCGGTGCGATAGTTCAGCGCGGTCCGATAATAGTCGAGCACCGCGCGGCCCTCGGCGTTTTCGTCTTCCGGCGCGCCGGTCTTGCGCATGTCGAACAGGCCCAGCGTAGTGCCCGCGATCAGCCCGGTGCGGAAAGCGCGGGGCGATACCCACAGAGTCTTGGCGTCTATTATCGCGGGGGCCAGCCCCTGGAAGCGGGCAAGCGTCGCGATCACGCGCGCACGGTCCGCCGCAGACAGCGCGTCGGGCGCAGCGAGCGCGGGGGCATAGACGTGCTCCGCCCAGCGGCGCGCTTCGGCCAGCGCGCGGGGCTGGTCGGCCTGCAGTTCGGGCGCGAGCTTCCCCAATGCAAGCGCGGTGGCGGTGCGGTTCACCAGCGACAGCGCGCGCAGCCGGTTGCGATCGGGCAGATCGCCCAGCGGTATGCCGCCCGAGATCAGCGCGATGCCGGCCACCGGCACCTTCGCATCGATCAGCCGCTCCGCCACGCCAGCGGCGCGCCAGGTGCCGAAGCTCTCGCCGGCAAGGTAAAGCGCCGAGCCGGTGCGGCGATATGCGGCGCGGAAATCGGTGACGAAGCCGGCGACCGAAGCGATGTCTGCATTGGTGCCGTAAAAGTCCGCCGCATGGGCGGGGTCGTCCGCCATGCTGAACCCGGTGCCGACCGGATCGACGAACACGAGATCGCTCACCCCGAGCGGGCTCGCTTCGTTGTCGACCAGCTTGCCCTGTTTGAGGATACGTGGCCCGACCGCGTGGAACTGGAGCGTGCGCGAATCCGCGCCAGGGCCGCCGTTCCAGACGAAGGTGAGCGGCCGCGGCCTGGCGGCGGGGACCAGATAGGCAGTGTAGAAGATCCGCCCGCGCAACTCGCCGCGCAGGTTGCGCACCGGCAGCGTGCCCGCACAGGCGATGTAGCGCAGCGTCTTGCCGCCGATCCGCGCACTATGCTGCGTCTCCACCGCGTCGTCGGCGCAGGTCCGGGCGGTGGCAGCGGTGGGCATCAGCGATCCGCCGGCGAGCAGCATCGCGCAAGATAGTGCTCGAACCTTCATCGGCTTCACTCCCTTTGCCGAACCCCTCTCTTCGTCCGTCATCCCCGCGAAGGCGGGGATCCATTCTGGCTGGCCGCAATGTGTCTCACTGTCTTCAGCGACTATGGATCCCCGCCTTCGCGGGGATGACGAAGAGAGGTTCGATCCATCCTATCCACACGCACGGGGAATTTTTATGCGCAAGCCATGGGTTTTGAGCGAAAGCGCGCGATCGGCCTCGCTGCAATCTTGCCCGAAAATCGGCAAAAACTATTCGCGCATTCGGCGCTAAGCTGGTCGGTACTTCAAGCAAGGGAAGGGCGGGCATGCGATCGGGCGTCACACGGCGCGAAATCCTGGCAGCGGCGGGCGCCACACCGCTGGCGGCGCAGGCTGCCTCTGCTGCCGGGGCCTCCACACCGCTGCCGGACAAGGCGAGCTTCGCGCCCATGCCTGGCCCCTATCTGGATTCGGGAACGATGCACCCGATCGCGCTCGGTGCCCGCGATGCGGTGCGCGCCTATCTCGATCAACGCGCCACCACCGACGGCCATTATCCCACCGACGCGGTCGAGACGCGGGTGAAAGCCAGCTTCGCCAGCCTCATCAACGCCACGCCCGAAGAGATCGCCTTCGTCCAGAGCACCACGGCGGGGGAGCAGCTGGTCATCGAAGCGCTCGATTTCCCGCGCGCAGGCGGGCGGATCGTCACCGATACGCTGCACTTCTTCGGCTCCTTTTATCTGTATCAGGAACTTGCAAAGCAGGGCGTGGACGTCGCCTGGTTGAAGCCCACAGACAATCGCATTTCGGTCGAGGCGATGGAAAAGGCGATCACCCCGGGTACGCGGCTGGTCGCGCTGTCGCTCGTCTCGACCTACAATGGCTTCGAGCATGACCTGAAGCGCGTGTGCGAGATCGCCCATGCGCGCGGCGCGCTGGTCTATGCCGACATCATCCACGCCGCCGGCACGATCCCGATCGACGTGCGTGCCAGCAACGTCGATTTCGCCGCCACCGCCAGCTACAAATGGCTGATGGGCGATTTCGGGCTGGGTTTCCTCTACGCCCGTGCCGACCTTCGCGACCGCCTCAAGCGCACCCGCTATGGCTATTACCAGCTCGCGAAGTTCGCGCCGCACGTCTATCCCTTCGATCCGCCGGGCGAGGCGATCGCCGATGTCGCGCCGCGTCCCGACATGGAGGGGCTGTTCGCTGGCGGCACCCATTCGCATACCGTCGTTGCGCAGCTCGACTGGTCGCTCGATTATATCCTCAAGCTCGGTGTCGATCGCATCGCCGCGCATCGCCAGCCGCTGATGGCCCGGCTGCGTACGGGGCTGGCGGAGCGCGGTTATACGATCGTCACGCCCGCCGGCAGCCGCACGCCGCTGCTCACCTGCGCGCTGGAGGGTGCCTATGCCAAGCTCTCCGATCCGCTGAAGGTGGCGAAGGTGCAGATTACGCTATCGCGCAACCGCTTCCGCGTCTGTCCGTCCGTTTTCAACGACATGGACGATATCGAGCGGCTGCTCGCCGCGCTTCCCCGCATTTCCTGAAAGGCCCCGTTGATGCGCCTTGCTTTGTCTGTCGCCCTGCTGCTCGCTGCCGTCAGCCCCGTCGCCGTTCATGCACAGGATGGCAATGCGCCGATGCCGCCGGCCTTCCTGCGGGCGATGGAGCCGATGGTCGCGCGCGATGCTGCCAGCGACCGGGTGGTGACGACACAGCATGTCGCGATGATTGGCGGCAAGAAGCTCGCCTATCGCGCGGTCGTCACCGAGCTGCCGATGCCGGGGGCGGACGGCGCGCCGGTCGCGGTGGCGGTCAGCTATGGCTATCTCGCCGAGGGGAAGGGCGATGCCACGAAGCGGCCCGTGCTGTTCGTGTTCAATGGCGGCCCGGGCGCTTCGTCCTCGCCGCTGCACATGCAGGCGCTGGGCCCGCGCCGGATCGTTGGCAAGGGGGATGCGGCGCATCTGGAGGACAATCGCTTCAGCCTGCTCGATGCCGCCGATCTGGTGTTCATCGATCCGGTGGGAACAGGCGCAAGCATGCCTGTAAAGGGCCAGGATGCTTCCAGCTATTGGGGCGTCGGCGGCGATGCGCGCGGCGTCGCGCTGATGATCGAGCGCTGGCTGACGGCGAACGGCCGCGCGGGCTCGCCCGTCGTGCTGGTCGGCGAAAGCTATGGCACCGCGCGGGCGCTGGCGGTGCTGCACGAGACGGCCAAGGCGAAGAAGGCGCTGCCGGACGGGGTGGCGCTGCTCTCGCTCGCGATCGGCGACAGCAGCGGCCCGGTGATCTCCGACGTGGTCAAGCTGCCGACCCTGGCTTCGGTGGCCTGGTACCATCAGGCGATCGACCGCGCCGGCAGGACGGTCGACCAGCTTTATGCCGAGGCGCTCGACTTTGCGCGGCAGGACTATGCCCTTGCGCTGCTCAAGGGCTCGGCGCTGGCGCCCGCCGAAAAGCGCAAGGTCGCCGAGCGCATGGCGGCGCTGACCGGCCTGCCGGTGTCGCTGCTCGAGGAGAAGAACCTTCGCCTCGACAATTACGACTTCATGCTCAACCTGCTTGCCGCCAACGGGCTGCGTACCGGCCAGCTCGATGGCCGCGTCACCCGGGCGATCGCGGAGTCCAATCTCCGCCCGCCGTTCGACGATCCCTCGATGACGCTCGGCGCAAGTTCGGCGCAGCTGATCGAGACCTATCTCAAGACCGAGCTGGGCTATGCGCTGCCCAGCCCTTATCGCAGCCTCAACCTGGGCATCAACTTCAAATGGAACTGGGACAAGGACTATGGTGGCAGCTACCGCGCCATGTCGTTCGCGCCCTATCTGAAAGACGCGATGGACGCCAAGCCGAGCCTGCGCGGCTTAACCGGCGGCGGCTATTACGACATCACCACGCCGGTCTATGCGGGGCAGTTCGCGCTGGAGCAGGCAGGCGTGCCGATGGACCGGGTCTCGGCGCATCACTATGCTGCGGGCCATTCGGTGTTCGAGGACGAGGCCGGACTGGCGGCGCTGAGCGCGGACCTGCATGCGTTTGTCGCGCAGGTGGTCGCGGCAAAGCGCTGACCTACTTCGTCGGGAAGTTCGCCTTCCAGCGTTCGTCCAGCTTCGCCGCCGCGCTCTTGTCCTTTGCGGCTGCGACGAAGGAGATGCCGCGCAGCGTGACGCTGTGGCCGGCGAGCAGCTTGCCCGAGACAGTGTAGCCCACATCGTACAGCGCGCTGTCCGAATGCGGTTCGCCATTGACCAGGAACTGCGTGGTGACCAGCACCGGCAGGCGTTCGTCGCCACGGCTGTTGTCGGGCAGCCGGGCCGCGTTGCGCGCCTTTTTCAGGGGTTCGTCGAACCATTTCACGTCGATCCGCGGCTCGCCGGTGGTCTCGACCGCAGCGATGCCCAGCGGCGAGGGGAAGGCGATCCTCTGGCTCTGCACGGTCTGGTCGGCGGAGGTGGGCTTGAGCGCCAGCACGCGCTCTCCGGAATCGGCCGCGATCAGCACCAGCGTGGCGGCGCGGGCCGACGCGCGCTCGGCGCTCGCGCTCTCCGCAGCCTTGCTGTCGCTGCGTTCGCTCCAGTTGTTCCACAAGGTCAGCGCCGAGATCAGGACGGCGACCACCCCCAGCACTTCGCCCAGCGTGATCCAGCGGCGGCGGATCGCGGCAGCCTCGGCGGCGCGCGCCTCGGTGTTCTGGTCGGCGGGCTTTTCGGGTTCGGGGGAATCGGTGCTCACGATGGCGGTTCGATCACTCCGCGCCCGAGCCGTCAAGCCGCTGCGCTCAGAACAGGAATTCGTCCGCGACGTCATGCGCCGGGGCGCTACCTGCTGCCCTGGCCGTCGCCGCCGGGTGCGTGATCCTGGGCGCGTCCGCAAACGGCTTCACCCCGAAGGCGGGATAGATTTCCGACGGGAAGTAGATTGTCCCGTCCTTCACCACCATCGCGATGCGATGCAGTTCGCGCAGGTCCCTGGTGGGGTCACCGGGAAGCAGCAGGAAATCGGCGCGCTTGCCACGGGCGATCGAGCCCAGTTCCTGGTCGCGGCCCATGTAGCGCTCGGGCGCCAGCGTGCCGAGGCGCAGCACCTCCGGGATCGGAATGCCTGCCTCGCCATAGATTTCCAGCTCGCGGTGGACCGAGAGGCCGGTCTGGTCGTCGGTGCCCGGGAGCAGCGTGACGCCGCGATCGTGGAGCAGCTTGAGCAGTTGCTTCACCTTGACCATCGCCCCGTCATAAGCGGCGGCATCCTCCCGCCCGGCGATCGGCGCGATCGCCTGGCGGCGGCGGCGCTGGAGGCCGATGGGCAGGTGATCGATATAGCCGGCGACCGAGGGGCTGGGCGTGCCGTTGCGGCTCAGCATCAGCAGTTCGAGCGTCACGGCGGTGGGATCATGGGCGACATGGCCGGCGACCATCGCGTCGATCGTCCGCGTCACGTTTGGCGAGGCAAGGTCGAGCGTGGCGGTGCGGCGCATCGCCGTCAGCCGCAGGGGGGTGCGGGTATCCTCGCTGGGATCGAGCACCCAGCCGAGCATCAGCTGGTTGATATGCGTGACTTCGTCATAGCCCGCCGCGATCATCGCATCGGCGTTGGTGAAGGCGGGGATATGCCCGGTCACGCCCATGCCCAGCCGGTGCGCCTCCTTGGCGATGGCGGGCACCCAGGCGGGGTTCATGCTGTTGTAAATCTTGACCTGCCAATAGCCGCGCGCGGCATACCAGCGCACCGCGTCGAGCGCCGCGCGCTCGCTGTCGGCGACGACGCCCAGCCGCGCCGAATAGGGGCTGCGGCCCTCCAGGAAGCCGTTCGGCACGACGCGCGGCCCGGCGACCTCGCCGGCGTCGATCCGCCGGATAAGCTCCGGCAGGAAGCTGTTGTCGTTCCCCATGTCGCGCACCGACGTGACGCCGGCGGCGAGGTAGAGCATCGCCGATTCCAGCCCGATATGCGCATGCATGTCGTGCAGGCCGGGCAGCAGCGTGCCGCCATTGCCCTCGATCGTCGCTTCGCCCGGCGATGCGGGCGCGTCCAGCGGCTGGATGCCGGTGATCCGCCCCTCGGCGAACAGGACCGAGACCGGTGCCCCCAGGGTGCCCGAGACGGGATCGAAGACCCGGACGTTGCGGATGCGCACCGGCGCGTCGATCCGATGGGCGAAGCGCTGCTGGAGTGCGGCGTAGCGCTTCGCGGTCAGCTCGGTCGCCAACTTCGCCAGCGCCGGAACGTCCGTTTCATGGCCCTCGCGCACAACCGCGCCGCCGGTGTCGAGCACCGCGAACAGCCGCTGCCGGTCGTCGAGCAGGATCATCTCGGGCGACAGGTCGATCCCGCTGATCGCATAGGCCTGGTAGGTGGCGGTGCCGATCCTGGCGGGCCCCAGCGTCTCGATGCGGAGCTGTCCGCCCGGCAATGCCGGCAGCGTGCCGTCCGGGCGTTTGAGCAGCACCCGGGCATAGAGTCCGAGCGCCCAGGGGCTGGCGTTCTGCCCGATATACAGGCCGGTGCCGGAAACCGGGGCGCTGCGCTCGCCCATCGAATCGGTCCAGCGCGCGGTGGCACCGTCGCGGGCGAAGCGTTCCTGCACCGCGCCGCCAAAGGTGGACGTGCCGTCGAGCGCCCAGCGTACCGGCAGGCCATCCGCGCCGAGCGTGATCGTCTCCGCCATGGTCGGACCACGACCGTTATTCTTCACGTCATACCGGATCGTGACGGCGCTGCCCTGCTGGTCTGCATCGACGAACCCGACCTTCTCGCCATTGGCGATCACGCTCAGCCGCTCCTGCTGGGCAAGGGCGGGCGGGGTAAGGAGCAGGGACGAGGCGAGCAGGGCAGACCGCAGCACGGTGGGAAACATCAGCTACGCGAACTCCGATAGAGATGGGCGGCGACCGCCAGGTCCTGAACGGCATGGCCCAGCGATTTGTAGACGGTGATCTCCTTGTCGGTCCGCCGTCCCGGCGCGGTGCCGAGCAGCACTTCCCCGATTTCGGCGACGATATGATCATCCGCGACGATGCCGGCTGCCTTTGCCGCCAAAAACTCGGCGGCGGCGTCGAGCGCGGAGGCGCGGCTGTCCGCTACATAGCGGCTCATTGCGACAAGCGCATGGTCGGCCTCGACCGGTCCGGGGCCGCTCGATCCGACCAGGTTGACGTGCGTCCCGGAGCGCAGCCACGCGCCCAGGATCACTGGCTCGGCCGAAGTGGTGAGCGTGCAGATCACGTCCGCCTCGCCAGTGGCCGCTTCAAGGTCGGAGGCCGCCTCGGCGCCGATCGATGCGAACTCCGCCGCAAGCGCAGCCGCCTTGTCGAGCGAACGGCCCCAGATCCACACGCGGTCGAAGTCGCGGACCAGCGGCAGTGCGTGCAAATGGGTGCGGGCCTGGCCGCCGGTGCCGATAATCAGCAGCGTGCGGGCATCCTTGCGGGCGAGTGCATCGGTGGCGACCGCCGTGGCCGCCGCAGTGCGGATATGGGTAATCTCCTCGGCATCGGCGATCGCGACCGGCTCGCCATTGTCGGGTTCGAACAGCAGCACGACGCCGCGATGCCGGCGGAGGCTCGGCGAGCGGGGATCGGCGAAGACGCTTATCATCTTTGCGCCGAACATCTCTCGCTCGCCGAGCGCTCCGGGCATTTGGGCAAAGGTGCGACCCGAGCCCAGGGGGATCATCGTGCGGAGGAGCTGGCGCGTGGTGCCCGCGGACAGCGCCTCCATCGCATCGCGAACGACGCGGATACAATCGGGATAGGTCAGGTGATCGCGCACATACTGGCCGTCGAAGATCGCCAGCTGCTCGCGTTTCATTCGCCTTGCCTCCCGTCGCAAACTGCAAAGGCAGAATAAGTTGGCTGGCCTGCAAATGCTTGCCTGTCATTGGACGGCAATCTAGATTTCGCGCAAAGGTGATCCAATTTGCAGTGCGAGGACGCATAAATATGGCGGACAATCTGGACCGGATGGACATCAAGATTCTGGAGCGGTTGCAGATCGACGCTTCCGAGTCCTCCAGCGAGATCGCCGAGCGGGTAGGGCTTTCGCAATCGCCGTGCTGGCGCCGGATCCAGCGGCTGCGCGAGGAAGGCTATATCAAGGCGCAGGTGGCGATCCTCGACCGCGAGAAGTTCGGCGAGAGCATGTACATCTTCGCCCAGCTCAAGATGGGCCGGCTGAGCGATGAGGGGCGCGAGCGCTTCATGCGGGCGGTGGAGGAAATCCCCGAGATCACCGAAGCCTATACGCTGTTCGGCGAAATGGACGTGATGCTGAAGGTGTTGGCGCCGAGCATGGCCTGGTATCAGAATTTCACGTTCCGCACGCTGTTGCGCCTGCCTGGTGTCGAGGACATCCGATCGGTCGCGACGCTCTCCGAGATGAAGTGCAGCCACCGGCTACCCCTTCCATCGCGCTGACAGCGCGACAATCGGCCGGACGGGGCGCCGGCCCCGCATAAATCATGTGCGAGGACGGTCTGGCGGCGGGAGAACGCAGAAATTTTTGCGGCTCCGGTCGATACTATGGGCACCGGAGGAGAATATATGACCAGGCCTGCCCGAAACACTGTCCTTGCAATGGCAATTGCTCTGGTGCCGGTTTCGGCAAGCAGCCGGGAAGCCGCCGACCCGGTGCCGGAGCTGTCGATTACCATCGCGCCCTCCGCGCCCGATGCCGCGCACAACATTCCCTATGTCGATGTGACCGTGGTCACGCAGGGCATGCGCCGCAAGGCCGGGGAAGACCTGTTCAAGCTCCCGCTGGTCGCCAACACCGTAGTCACCAGCGGCAAGGACCTGCAGGCCCTTGCGATCACCGATGCGGCCGGCAAGGTCACAGCAACGGTCAGGGATGTCGAGGAAGACGGTTCGAACCGTACCCGAATCTGGCAGGCGCCACGCGCTATCGATGGCGCGGTGACCATCCGCTACCGCGTGCCGATCGATGCAGCCGCGCCGCCGCTCGCCCTGCCGCAATATGAGATGCGGACCGAGAAGGATGGCTTCTCGGCCGCCGCCAATGCGTTCGTGATCCTCCCCGCCGACGAGATCGCCCGGCGCGCGAAGGTGCAGTGGGACTTTGCCGCCTATGGCGCGGGCGGGATCGGTGTCTCCAGCTTCGGGATTGGCGACGTCACAAGCAGCGAGCCGCTGACTCCCTCTCGCCTGTCGTCGGTCTATTACATGGCCGGCAAACCCGGCGTATTCCAGGCGCGCGGCGACGGCTTTTTCGCCGCGTGGCAGGGCACACCGCCGTTCGAGATGGCCCCGTTGATGCACTGGGCGGGCGACCTCCACCGCTTCTATGGCGCGTTCTTCGGCTATATGCCGCCCAGCTTCGGCGTGTTCGGGCGCACCAATCTCCGCAATCCGGGTAGCGGCATCGGTCTGACCGACAGCTTTGCCTTCACTTTCAACGACACGTCAAAGCCCGACGACCTCAAATCACTGCTCGCGCACGAGATGCTGCACAGCTGGGTCCGTTCGCTCGACGAGTCGATGGACGCCGCCGGCGGACTCGATCGATCCTGGTTCGGAGAGGGACTGGCGGTGCACTATCAGCGCATGCTGCCTTATCGCGCCGGCATGATTACGGCGGACGAATTCCTGGCCGACCTCAACGAGACCGCCGCACGCTATTACACGAACATCAAGATCAACGTGCCGAACGCCGAGATTCCGGCTGGCTTCTGGAAGGACACGCGCATCCGCGTGCTGCCCTACGATCGCGGTTCGCTCTATTTTGCCGCCGTGGATGCAGCGGTACGCAGGGTTTCGGGCGGCAGGCGCAGCCTCGATGACATGGTGCGGACGATGCTGGCGACCCGCCAGGCCGGAAAGCCTATGGATGAGGCGCTGTGGCGCTCTCTGCTCAAGGCGGAACTGGGGACGAAGGGAGGCGCGGATCTCGACGCGATGTTGGCTGGCGGTACCGTCACGCCGCCCTCCGATGCGTTCGGCCCGGGCTTCCGTCGCGTGTCGCGCAAGCTGCGCCGCTTTGACCTCGGCTTCGATCCGGCGTCGCTTACCGTCAGGCCGAAGCTGGTCAAGGGGCTGATCGCCGGTTCCGAGGCGGAGAAGGCGGGGCTGCGGAATGGCGATGAAATCCTCAACACGTTCTCGCAGGACGGGCTGCAAGGGGACCAGACGCGCCTGCTCACGCTGGAAGTGCGGCGCGGGTCTGAGACGCTGTCGATTCGGTATCTGCCTCGCGGGGAGACGGTGGACGCCTGGCAGTGGGAGCGCGTGCCGGTGCGCTGAGCACCGGGCTAGATACCGATTGAGGCTTCTGGCTGTTTTTTGGCGACGCTGGCGCCGTCGCCGATAGCTGGATGGCAGCTCTGGCCGGGTAGGCACTGGAGGTAGGCCGACGGCATGCGGCCCAGTTGTGCCCGCTTTTCGGCTATTGGAAAGGCGAAGTGAAACGGTGGCGCCACGAGTTGGCGGAGCGCTTCGGGGCAAGATTGCGCCGAGCAGCTGATCGGGAAAAGAGCCTGTAGGGGGCAGGAAGGGGCCACGGATTTCCTACCGCCCCAGAGCCAAAGTTTTTCTGCGGTGGGATGACGGCGACGTGGTCCCGTCTTCGGGTGGGTTCGGCCGCTCACCCGCATCCTGCAGCTAGAATTGAAAATAGTCCGCGAAGATCCGGTCTGCGTATTCACGCCGTGGCTCCTGTTGCATGCCTTGCGCCGGAAAGCGATATCGATGAGAGCTTTGTGCCTCCGCATAGGCCGAAGGTGCAGGCGCCGATAAGCGCGCGGTGCTAAGGAGCCGAGTTCTTCGCGATGGCGGCGGTGTAAGTGATCGCGTCAGGCGATACCTTTATGACGGTGATCGCGACGTCGCGGATGGTGAACGTTCTGGCGCCCAAGCGGGCTGTGTCGATCTGGCCAGAGCCGGGATGCAGCAAGTCGTCGATCGAATAGCCGCGAATCTCGAACCGCATCTCGCCACTCCGTATTCCCTGATAGGCGATGTCATAGATGCGGCCCACTTCGATCGGATCATAAGCGGCGGGGTCTGGAACCGCAGTGCCCTTGGCGTAGTCGCGGGGCGGTATCATCGGCTGGCCCAACTTCACGGTCTGCACCTGCCCAAAGGTCGCGGGGTCCGGCGCGGAAGAGCGGATGACCGGTACGGACTTGTCCTTTGACATCCGCTCGTGCAGCGCGATGGGCGGCATTGCGCGATTGCTCTGCGCGAGTAGTGCCTCTGTGAGGGCTACATCGTCGATCATGAGCGGGAAGTATCCGGCCGCGTGGCGGGCGGCTGGCCTGGAACACACAAAGTCCAGCTCCGATCGGGCGAGCGCATCGGTCGCCTCCGCCATCTCGACGCTGGCGCGCGTGGAGGTATCGATCACGCTCTCGTCATATCCGAACCGCTGCACGCCACCCCAGCCCAGCCGACGTCTTTCGCAATCGGCCTCCATGAAGCGCACGATTCTTGCGATCGGATTGCCGGGCTGCCGGATTATCTCTTTCGCAGCGAAGCGGACGACCGGGCCTTCGCGCTCGATCGTATCGGCGTCGATGAACAGGACGCGATCCTCGCCTCGACCGACATACCACCAGGGGGCAGCGGCAGCGGGCGCCGCAGCCAATACCCATGTGGCGGCGAGCAATATGCCAGACAGTTCGCGCGACAATTCCAGTCCCCTTATCGATAGCCTGCGGCGTGCTGCGAATAGAAGGTGTCGCCGCTAACGCATCGAACGAAACACTGTCGGCCAATCTCCCGGCGCGATCCCGCCACAGGATTGCTGCAGGCTCATTTCCGAGAGCTGGAACGATGCCCCGTCCCAGACCCAGCTTGCCGACACGCCGCAATCGGCAAGACCCCGGCCCTTGGCGGCCATGCTGAGCGTACCGGTCTCCGGGTCGAAGGCCCCCTCGGTGAAATAAGCAGCTTCGAAAGGGTCGGACGCGTTGCCGAGGTAAGGCGTCGGCGGAATCAAACGGCGGCTCGTGCCCTCGCGCCGGGGCGCGACGAAGGCAAGCGAGGAACCCTGATATGCCCCCATGATGCAGGGAATCAGAACAAGCGCCTGCGTGTCGTCGAGCGCGTGCGCTTCCGGCATCTGCGGTGTCTCACCGCACCCTTCCTTTTCGAAAAGAGCACCCTGGTTCGCCCGGACCGCCTGGATCAGCCGTTGCTCCTCGCCGGCGGCCAGGCGCGCCTTGACCGGACGATGGGGAACCCTCGGCAGCGCAGGCGGATCGGGAACCAGCGATGCCGGCTTCGCGCCCGTC
Source organism: Sphingomonas degradans (assembly GCF_053502645.1). Taxonomy (NCBI): domain Bacteria; kingdom Pseudomonadati; phylum Pseudomonadota; class Alphaproteobacteria; order Sphingomonadales; family Sphingomonadaceae; genus Sphingomonas; species Sphingomonas degradans. Next base: position 3,305,739 of record NZ_CP177172.1, on the reverse strand, counting down.
CGGAGCAGCGCGGTCACCCCGCCGACGCGCTGCTGCCGATCGTCGAGGCGCAGAAGGGCCGCGGCGAAACCATCCAGCGGCACCGCTTGGTCTTCGCCGAGGGTGACTTCAGAAGCGTTGCGCAGCGTCAGGACGAGAGCGCGTATCGCCAGCAGATCGTCGGTCGTAGCCATGGTCTCGTCATCGGAAACCTCGATTTTCCAAGCCGGCCCCGCGAGGCCAGCCGGCTGCCCGTCGACGCGGATGTCCGCCAGCGCGAATGGATGCGCGGCGCGGATCGAAGCGATCAAAGATCCGCTTGGGCCGGCATCGCGCTCGATCCTGATCTCCGCGCCCTGATAGCTGTCGCGAAAGCCCTTTACGACGCAGCTTAGTGTGTTGTCGCACGCGACGAACCAGGAACCGTAGGTGTCATAGGACTGGATGGTCTGGACCGGCGGCGACGCTCCGACAGAAAAGAATGCCGTCGCTACGAGAAGGAGAGTCGATCCTGCGCAACGGGCTTTGGTCAATGTCGCTCGCCTTCCAAAGGGCACGCTTTCAAACGCACTCCGAAGCGCTTCGATCCTCTTCCGTGAACCGGAAAAGGACGCCGAGTGTAATCCGTCCGGTCACTTGGCCGTACCCTCATAAAAGGGGCCGATCGACCACGCCCGCCGCTGTCAGCCGGGTGACGCGGCAGAGCCAGCCAGTAGCCCGCCGTCGATGTTTATTTCCGTCCCGGTTACATAGGTCGCTTCGTCCGAAGCGAGCGTTGCGACGATGGCCGCGACTTCATCAGGCATCCCGAACCGCTTCAAGGGTGTATCTGCAACGAGCGCCTGCATCTTTGCATCCCGATCGGGGCCGTTGCCCAGCATCGGTTCCCAGATCGGCGTGAGAATCGCAGCCGGGTGGATCGAGTTGCAGCGTATCTTCCACCCCTGCTGCGCGCAGTACAGCGCAACCGTTTTGCTGTGGTTGCGGATCGCCGCCTTGGACGAGGCATAGGCCGCAGCGCCGGGTATGCCGACCAGTCCCGATCGAGAGGATATGTTGATGATCGAGCCTGTCCCCGCACTTTTCATAGCGCCGATCGCATAGCGACAGCCGAGGAACGTTCCGTCAAGATTGACGCGGTGCACCGCGCGCCAATCCGCGAGGCTGGCATGTTCCGGATCGTGGGGCACCATGCCCGCTTCGAACCCGGTCACGCCGGCATTGTTGACCACAACGTCCGCCACCGGAACAATGCCGGCCAACCGTCTCCAGTCGGCTTCCTCGCGCACATCGAGCGGTATGAACGCACACCCAATTTCGGCTGCCGCTGCCGATCCGGTCGCTTGGTCAATGTCGGTGAGAATAACAACGGCGCCTTCGTCATGAAAGCGGGTCGCGATCGCGCGGCCGATTCCACGCGCGGCGCCGGTGACGACGCACGTCTTATTGTTCAGTCTTTGCATAAAGTACTCGAGACAGAGTCTGGTCGGCGGATTGCTCCGCTGGCGAATGCCTTGCCGCTTTAGCGGTTACGCTGGATCATTTCGAAAGACTCCCGAGAACATGCCGTTGCTACGGCATCAATCGGCTGGCCGCAATTCCGAAAACGGACGCCTGCTCGTGCGCGGCCTGTGCCGCCCCGGCGGCGGAGTGGCGGCGCCCCGTCGCTGGATGCCCGGCCGTGTCGCACACGACCGGGCATTCCATATCAGAACCAGGTGCGGACGCCGGCCGCGACAGCGCGCCCGATCACTGGTGCCCGATAGCGCAGGAAGCTGTTGTGCGGGCGTGCGTCGCTGTCCGTCAGGTTGGTCACGTCGACAAAGGCCTCCCACTTTGCGCTCGTCGCGCCACCAAAGGCATAGGCGGCATGCGCATCGGCCATCCAATATCCGGGCGAAACGGCCTCGTTCTTGGCGACGCGTTCCTGCCCGGCATAGTAGATCGCGCCGGCCGCGAACCGCCAGCCGCCCGTGGTGAGTTGCACATCGCCACCGTATCGCGACACGGGCGTGCGGGGCAGGTATTTGCCATCCAGCGCCTGCCGGTAATATTCCGCGTCCCATTGGCGCGTCGCCCCGGAAGCGAACGGACTATAGCCGCCGGGCAGCGTGAACACCGGCTTGCCCAGCACGTGATCGGCGATGGCGTGCAGCGTCACCTGACCGAAACCGAATTCCGGAAGGCGCAACATCGCCTGGCCCTCGACCCCGTCGAAATTGGTATCGCCCTGGCGCCATTCACCAACCGACAGCGTCCTCGAGACACCCGTGTTGCCCAGATAGATGAAGTCCTTGTAGCGCACGCGATAGCCGGTCGCGGTCAGGCTGGCCCAGCCGAAATCGACGCCGCCGCCAAGCTCGAAATTCTCCGAGCGTTCCTTGCGCAGGCGCCCGTCGCCTTGCTCTTCGGTCAGCGTCGCGAAGTGATTGCCATTGGCGTAGAGTTCGTTGACGGCGGGCGCGCGTTCGCCATGGGCATAGCGTCCGTCCAGGTGCAGCCAGCCGGTCAGGTCCGCTCGCAGGGATGCCGACGCATTCCAAAGCCGGAAGCGGCGATCGCGGGCGTAGCTGACACCGAGGCCGCGCCCGGCGCGCACGCTGGTCTCGTCCAGGTCATGGTCGATCCAGTCATGCCGCCCGCCGGCATTGAGCGTGAACGGGCCGATCGCGACTTGTTCGAGCAGGAACACCGCTTTCTCGCTGGTGTCGATGCTGGGCAGATATGCCGTGGGGCTGGTGGTGTGGAAACGGCGATCGGTGATTTCGCCCCCGAACACGCCGTGCAGCGGCCCCAGCGCGTGGTGGGTTATTTCCAGTCGGGCAGTGTCGGCGTCGATATTGAAACGGCTCATATCGTTGCCGTCGATGCGTTCGCGTTCGATGTCGTGCGACGACGCCGCACGCAGGGTCACTGCGTCGATTCCCGGCAGAGGGTTATAGACGCCCCCTTTCAGATCGATGCGGAATTGCTCGGCGCGAATGTCGATGGGCGAGGGCGTCCGGTGTTGCGGCGTGACATAGCGAAAGCCCGGCACGCCATAGGCGGCATTGTAGTAGCCCGCGCTGACGCCGAGGAAGCCGCCCGTCCCGATATAGCTCAGCCCGGCGTTGGCTACGGCTGTCGTGAAACCGCTATTGTCCAGCGTGCCGTCCTGTCCGGGGGCGAGATCGGTGATCTTCTGGTTTGCCGGCGCGGTGCCATCCACCCATTTCCCGGTGGCCGGATCGCGTACCCAGGTGATGCTTCCCAGGCTTACCTGGCACGTGGCACGCAGGCCGGTGTTGCCGACCAGGCTTTTCCAGTCGCGGCATTGCGACGCCTTGCTTTGCCCCGCGATGGTGAGATCGGAGGCGTGGCGGTACAGACCGTCGACATGCCAGGCGAATTCGCCCAGCGCGCCATCCAGTCGCCCCATCGCCGTAACGCCGCTATTGTCCCCGGTGCTCAATTGCGCGCGGCCGGTGAGCGGGCGTGCCGGTAGCGTGGTCGGAATACGACCGTCCTCCACATTCACTGCGCCGCCGATTGCGTTGCCGCCATAGAGTACCGCGGCGCTCCCCTTTTGCACGATGATCCGATCGGCCAGAAATGGCTCCAGGGGCGCGGCATGATCGCCCGTGATGCCCGACAGATCCTGTGTCGGCAGCCCGTTGGTGAGCAGCGCGACGCGATTACCCGCCTGACCGCGGATTTCCGGGCGACCGGCGAGCGGCCCGTAATAGCTGTTCTGGACGCCGGGCAGCCGATCAAGCGTTTCGCCCAGCGAGGCGGCGCGCTGTTGCTCCAGTTCGGTGCCGTCGAGAACCGACGTGGCAGCGGTGGCGAGATCGGCTGCGGCGGGAACGTCGTCCCGGATGCCGGTGACGACGATGTCCCGTTTCCCCTCGGTGCCGGCCTGGTTGGACTGGGCGAAGGCAGTGCCTCCCCAGGCGAGCGCGGCAACGCTGGAAATCGCGATAGTGACGTGAGAACGCATCATACCCCCAAATTTGATGAGGGCGGGGCCGTACGGATGATATGATATAACGTCAATTGCAAAGGGGCGCGACGATGCATCTGTTGTCCGCAGCTTAACCGGGCTCGTGACCGCAGGACGAGGACCCATCCGTCTCCAGCCTTGAACGTGGTCACCGTCAGCCGGCGACCGGGGTAAAGTCCAGGCCGCCCCGGCGCGGTAGCCGACGGTCAGGTCGGCAGAGGCGCCGCCCGGCCAGCACCGCGATCGACTTCTGAAGGGCCGCCTTCGCACATCCTCTTTCCTCGGTGCGATTGGAGGCAGGCATCGGACTGATTGAAACCAATGCCGTGCTCGCGCATAGGGTCACGATGCTGTCGCAGAAGACCCGCTACACGATCCGCGCGCTCCAGCACCTTGCGGATCGCTATGGAGAGGGCCCGGTGCCCCTGAGCGAGATCGTCGCGGCGCAGAATATTCCCGCCAAGTTCCTGACCGTCATCCTGTCCGAAATGAACCGCGAAGGGCTGGTTCAGTCGCAGCGCGGTCGCGACGGCGGCTATCTGCTTGCGAAACCGCCTGCGGAGATCCGCATCGGCGATCTGGTGCGCATGACCCATGGCCCGCTGGCGCTGGTCCCCTGTGCCAGTCGGTTCAGTTATGCGCGGTGCGACAATTGCATCGCCGAGAAGGACTGCCGCCTCCACCATCTCATGCTCCACGTCCGAGACGAGACCGCGCGCATCCTCGACATGGTGACGCTCGCCAACCCGGTCCCCGACGGGATAAACTCCACTTATATGGTAGACAATTAAACCTGCTTTGCCGCCAAAGAGGTCGGCACGCTTGATTGCCTTGCGGCGAGGATGTCGCGACGCAGCAGGAGCATGTCATGTCGGGTGCCGTCGAATCGAAGGATGTGGCTGAACGCAGCCCGCTGAATTTCCTCTGGTTCATTCCCTCCGGTGGCGACAATCGCCGGCTCGCCTGGCCGGAGGGAGAGCGTGCGCCCGACCCCGATTATCTGCGACAGGTGGCAGTGGCGGCGGACAGGCTGGGCTATTACGGCGTGCTGATGCCGACCGGCGCGATGTGTGCCGATGCCTGGATCACCGCCGCGTCGATCGCGCCCTTCACCGAAAACCTCAAGCTGCTGGTCGCCCTGCGTCCGGGGCTGACCGCGCCGGCCGAGGCGGTACGCCAGGCGGCGGCGCTCGACCGGCTGTCGAACGGACGCGCGCTGCTCAACGTCGTTACCGGCGGCAGCCCGCGCGCGCTGGCGCAGGACGGCATTTTTCTCGACCATGCCCAGCGCTATGCGCAGACCGCCGAGTTCCTCGACATCTGGCGCAAGCTCGCGCGCGGCGAGACCGTCAGCCAGAGGGGCGAGTATCTGGGTATCGAGGGCGGGCGGCTGATCTTCCCGTTCGTCCAGGAACCGCATGCGCCGATCTGGTTCGGCGGATCGTCCGAGATCGCGCGCGAGATCGCCGCCGAGCATGTCGACGTCTATCTCGCCTGGGGCGAGCCGCCGTCGCAGTTGAAGGCAGTGATCGACGATGTGCGCGCGCGCGCCGCCAGGCGTGGCCGCACCATCCGCTTCGGGTTGCGCATCCATTTCATCGTCCGCGAAACGGAAGGCGAGGCGTGGGACGCGGCGAACGACCTGATCCGCCATGTCACCGACGATCAGATTGCGCTGTTCCAGTCGTACCTCACCAAGGGCAGCGATTCGGTCGGCCAGTCGCGGATGCAGGCGCTGCACGGCGGGAGCCGCGCCAATCTGGAGATCGCGCCGAACCTGTGGGCGGGCATCGGGCTGGTGCGTACCGGCGCGGGCACCGCGCTGGTCGGCGATCCCGAGACGGTGGCAGAGCGGCTGCAGGAATATGCCGATATCGGCATCGATACGATCATCGGTTCGGGCTACCCGCATCTTGAGGAAGCCTATCGCGTGGCGGAACTGCTGTTCCCCAGGCTCAACCTGCCGCATCGCCGCACGCCCACGCTGCCGCCGCTGCGGCCGTTGTTCACGGCGGACGACCTTCAGTTCGCTACGGGCGCGGGCACGCCGCCGCCCGCCTTTGCCGGCCGGGTCACCTGAGGCGGATCTAGCGGCCCAGCAGCCGGTCGAGGATCCGCCCCTCCAGCGCCGCCAGCGCGGCGTCGCCGTGGCGGCGCGGGCGGGGCACGGGGATCGTCAGGTCGAGCGCGATCCGCCCGGCCTCCATCACCACGACGCGATCCGCCAGCGCGACCGCCTCGGCCACATCGTGGGTCACGAGCAGCGCGGAAAAGCCTTCGTGCGCCCACACGGTTTCGATGAGCGTCTGCATCTCGATCCGGGTGAGCGCGTCGAGCGCGCCCAGCGGTTCGTCGAGCGCCAGCAGCGTCGGCCGGCTGAGCAGCGCGCGGGCGAGGGCGACGCGCTGGCGCTGGCCGCCGGAAAGCGCGGCCGGCCAGTGTTCCGCCTTGTCGGCAAGGCCCACTTCGGCGAGGCGGGCGTCGATCAGCCGGTCACGCTCGGCCGCATCGTGCGCAGCGTGCGCGCCCACCGCGACATTGGCCCGCACCGTTGCCCAGGGGAGCAGCCGCGGCTCCTGAAAGACCAGCCGGGCGGCGGGGCGGTCGACCTGGATCTCGCCGCCGCCGATCGGCGCCAGCCCCAGGATCGCGCGCAGCAAGGTGCTCTTGCCACAGCCCGAGCGACCGACGATCGCGACGAACTCGCCCGGCGCGATCGACAGGCTGAGGCGGTCGAGCACCTGGTTGGCGCCGAACGCGACCGAGAGATCGCGGACCACCACGGGCGCGCCGCTGGTCGTGCGGTCGTTCCGTTCGACGAGGCGGAGGGCAGGGAGGTTCATGGCTCAAGCCTTTGCATAAGCGGGATTCCAGCGGAGCAGCCGGTGTTCGAGGCCGCGCGTGAGGCTGTCGGCGAGCTTGCCGAGCGCGGCATAGACGAAGATCGCCAGCACGATGATGTCGGTCTGGCTGAACTCGCGGGCCTGGATCGCCATATAGCCGATGCCCGAATTGGCCGCGATCGTCTCGGCCACGATCAGCGTCAGCCACATGATGCCCAGCCCGAAGCGCAGCCCGACCAGGATCGACGGCAGCGCGCCGGGAAAGATCACCCGGCGAAACAGCGTCCACCGGCTCATGCCATAGACGCGGCCCATTTCGATCAGCTGCGGATCGACCGAGACCACCCCGTGATAGGTGTTGAGGTAGATCGGGAAGAAGATGCCCCAGGCGACGAGCAGGATCTTTGCCTGTTCGCCGATTCCGAACCACAGAATCACCAGCGGCAGTAGCGCCAGATGCGGGATGGTGCGGACCATCTGGAGCGTCGGATCGAGCAGCCGCCGTGCAAAGGGCGAGAGGCCGGTGAGCAGCCCCAGCGCGAAGCTGATCGACCCGCCCAGGACCAGCCCGGTGAGCGCGCGCGCAGTGCTCACTGCCAAATGATGGATCAGCTCGCCATCGGCGGTGAGTTCGGCGCCCGCCTTCACTACGGCGGTGGGCGCCGGCAGGATCTGCGACGGCAGCAGCCCCGTGGTCGAGGCAAGCTGCCACGCGGCGAGCAGCGTGACCGGGACCAGCGCGGGCACGAGCGCGCTGTCCTTCCAGCCGGCGGCGCGCGTCATGCGGCGGGCTTCCAGTCGGTCCAGGCGGCCTTCGAGGCGTCGATCTTTTTCGGCAGGACGCCGGCCTCGAACAGATAGTCCGAAACCTTCTGCTGGTTGGCGATGATGTCGGGCGTGACCGGATCGACGGCGAACAGGAAGTCCTGGTACCGCGCCAGCATCCCATCGAGCACCTGCGGCGGCAGCCGCGTCGCCTTGGCGAGCTGGTCGCGATAATAGAGGCGATTGGCGTTGCCCCACCCGGCTTCGGCGCGCAATTCGTCGAGCGTGGCGCGCAGCGCGTCGGCGCGGTTGAGCACCAGATCGCCCGAGGCGATGTAGAAGGCGGTCGTATTGATGCCGGAGGCCGGCAACGGCACTTCGCGCGCGCCGCCGCGCAGCTGGGCCAGCGTGAAGAACGGGTCCCAGATCACCCAGGCATCGACCGATCCGTTGGCCAGCGCGGTCTGGGCATCGCCGGGGGCGAGATTGGCGACCGAGATGTCGCCCAGACCCAGCCCCAGTTGCTTCAGCCCGGCGGCCAGCGCGAATTCCGCAGCCGACCCCTTGGTATAGGCAATCCGCTTTCCCTTCAGCTCCGCCAGCGAGCGGACGCCCGACTTGGCCGGCACCAGCAGGCCGCTGCCGACCAGTCCGGGAAAGCTCTGCGCGGCGACGTAATAGAGATCGGTGCCTGCCGCCTGAGCATAGGCAACGGGGGTGTCGCCGACCAGGCCGATATCGACCGCCCCGGCCCGGATCGCCTCGATCAGCGGCGGGCCTGAGGCGAACTCGACCCATTTGACCGGGCCGATGCCGCGTTTCTCCAGCCGGCGGGCGAAGTCGCCCCGCGTCTCCGCAAGGAAGGGCACGCCGTTCTTCTGGGTGGCGAAGACGATATCCTTGCGCGCCGGCTTTTCCGCGCAGCCGGCAAGGGCGAGGCTAGCGGCGGTGCCGCCCAGCAGGGCGATCGATTGACGCCGCGTGATCATTCGGCCGCCTCCAGCAGCGCGTCAGGTTCGGGTTTGAGCAACCGGCTCGGCTGGCCATCGACGCCGATCGCCACCTCGCCGGCCAGCGTCACGCGGCGCACGACGCGGTGCTGGTCGCCATAATCGTCAATCGCATAATGCTGAGTCGCGCGATTGTCCCAGATCGCCACGTCGCCTTCGCTCCAGCGCCAGCGGACGGTGTTCTCCAGCCGAGTGACATAGCTTTGCAGCCGGTCATACAGCGCGCGCGAATCCTGCGGCGGGAGCCCGACGAACTGCTTGACGAAGCCGCCGAGCAGCAGCGTCCGCTCGCCGCTTTCGGGATGGACGCGAACCACGGGGTGCTCGGTCTCGTACACCACCCGCGCAAAGATCGCGGCGAACAGTTTGCGCTGCTCCTCGGTCGCATTGGGCCGTTCGGCGGCATAGTCATAGGCGTTGGTGTGGATCGCGCGCAGCCCGTCGGCGAGGCGGCGCAGCGGCTCCGGCAAGTCGTCATACGCGGTGACGGTGTTCGCCCATACGGTATCGCCGCCCGCCGGCGGGATCGTCACCGCGCGCAGGATCGAGGCGAAGGGATAGCCGGGCACGAAGGTGATGTCGGTGTGCCAGTGGTTCGCCCGCGCGCCATGGTGCGAGTCCAGTTCGAACAGGAAATTGCCGCGCGACGGCACCGTGGGATGCTCGAACGGCGTGCCGAAGGCGCGGCCAAAGGCTTCCTGTCCGGCATCGTCGAGGTGCCGCTGGTCGCGGAAGAACAAGACCTTGTGACGCACCAGCGCGGCCCGGACGGCGGCGAGCGTTTCGGCGGGCAGGTCTGCGGACAGCCGCAGGCCGCGTACTTCGGCGCCCAGCCGCCCGCCGACGGGAACGATGTCGAGCGGGATTTCGGGGTCGGGCGCGTTCAGATAGGCGCTGGTGGTGGAAGCTACGGTCATCGCAGGTCTCCTGTTCGGGGTTTCATTCGGCGGCGGCGGCAAGCGCCGGGTGTGCGGGAACGGCAAGGCCGAGATGGTCGCGCAGCGTGGTGCCGGCATAGTCGGCGCGGAACAGACCCCGGCGCCGCAACTCGGGCACGACGAGATCGGCAAAGGCCTCCAGCCCCTGCGGCAGCGTGGGGCCCATGATGTTGAAGCCGTCGGCCGCGCCGCTTTCGAACCAGTCCTGGAGCAGATCGGCGATATCGGTGGGCGTGCCGATGATCGTCTTGTGCCCACGCGCGGTAACGACGCGGGCGATCAGCTGGCGGATGGTCAGCCCTTCGGCGCGGGCGGTGTCGACGAACAGCTTCTGGCGGCTCTGCCACCCCTCGGTCGACGCAGGCTCGGGAAGGGGGCCATCGAGCGGGAATTGCGAGAGGTCGACGCCCATCAGGCCGGAGACGAGGCCCAGCCCGATGCGGGGATCGACCAATTCTTGCAGTTCGTCGTGATAGCGCTGCGCCTGTTCGCGCGTTTCGGCGACGAAGGGCATGATGCCGGGCAGGACCAGAATGTTGTCGGGATCGCGCCCCTGCGCGGCGGTGGCGTCGCGCAGCCGGGTGCGGAAGGCGATCGCATCCTCGCGCACCTGTTGTGCGGTGAACACCAGCTCGGCGGTGGCGGCGGCGAGCGCGATGCCGTCGTCGGACGAGCCGGCCTGGACGATCACCGGATGCCCCTGGGGCGTACGGTCCAGCTGGAGCGGGCCGGCGACCTTGAAGAAGCGACCGTCATGGTCGATCGGATGCACCCGCGCCGGATCGTAATAGCGCCGCGATGCCGTATCGGCGAGCAGTGCGCCTTCGTCCCAGCTGTTCCACAGCGCCTTGACCACATCGACATATTCGCCGGCGCGGGCATAGCGGTGGCCATGGTCCAGCTGGTGGTCGAGCCCGAAATTCTGCGCCTCGGCATCCGATCCCGACGTCACGCAGTTCCACCCTGCGCGCCCGCCGCTGAGGTGATCGAGCGAGGCGAATTTGCGGGCGAGGTGATAGGGCGGCAGATAGGTGGCCGACACGGTGGCGACCAGGCCGATATGCGTCGTCTGCGGCGCGATCGCGGCGAGCAGCGACAGGGGCTCGTAATAATAGACCGGGGCCGCCAGTGCGCCGATTTCCGACGGGCCGCCGAACATCGCGACATTGTCCGCGAAGAAGATCGCGTCGAACTTCGCCCGCTCGGCCACTTGCGCCAGATGCACATAATGGTCGAGCCGGGTCAGCGCGCGCGGGTCTGCCGAGGGGTGCAGCCATGCGGCGACATGGTGCCCCACGCCCATCAGGAACGCGCCCAGCCGCATCTGTCGATCCTGCGCCATGGTCAGAACCGCCCCCGCAGCGTGGCACCGAAGGTGCGCGGATCGCCGAGCACCTTGATGAACGGGCTCACTGCGCTTGCCGGCCCCAGGCCGACCGCATAGCGTTTGTCGAACACGTTGCGGCCCCAGAATTGCAGCGAATAGCGGCCGTCGCTGGAGCGGATGCCGATGCCCGCGTTGGTGAGGCCATAGCCGTCCTGATGGCCATAGGTGGAGATCGCGGAAAGCAGATTGGTTTCGCTGCGATAGGTCTGGTTGACATAGCCGGTCAGGTTGATCCGGTCCGACACCGGCGCGTCGTAATCGAGGCTGACCTGGCCGGTCCATTTCGACGCGCCGGGCACGCGCGTGCCCGACAGGTCGATCGAGGTCGGGCCGCCGGTGTAGCTATATTCGATCGGGACGGGCGCGTTCTTGTACGAGCGGAAGGTCGCGTCGTTATAGGCGCCGTTGGCCGACAGCGAGAAGCCGCCGCCCAGCCGCGCCGCGCCTTCCAGCTCGACGCCGCGCAGGCGCACGCGCCCGGCATTGCCCAGGAAATTGCCCAGCGCGACGCGCGTGGGGTCGAGCTGTGTCGCCTGGAAGTCCTTGATGTCGTTCCAGTAGAAATTGAGGTTGAGCGTCGCGCGGCCGCCCGCCAGCGTGGTCTTGATTCCCGCTTCGTAATCGGTCGATTTCTCCGGATCGATGATCACGGGCTTGTTCGGCGTCGCGCCGAGATTGGCGGCGCCCGATTTCTCGCCATAGCTGACCGAGGCATAGAGCAGCACGTCGTCGCTGAGCTTGAACGACGGGTTGACCAGCCACGACCAGCTATCGGTCGTGCGCTCGTCGGACACGCGGAACAACCCTCCGAACGCGGTCACGATCGCCGCCCGCGCGGGCGCGAGTGCCGCCGGCAGCGTCGCGCCGCCAAAGCTGGTGGCGGTATTCGACGCCTTCTTGTTCTCGCGCGTGAAGCGCAGCCCGCCTGTAAGCGCGAGCCGATCGGTGGCGTGGAGCGTCGCCTGGCCGAACGCGGCGCCGCTCGTCACCTGAAGCTGGCCCTTCTGGTCATATTCCACCCCGTCAAGGATCGAGGGCAGCAGGAAGGCCGCCGGCAGCGCGCCGGTGAGGAAGTATTTGGTCGAGTCCGACTGGAAGATCGAACGGTTGTTGCTGATCAGGTCTTCGCGCAGGAAATAGCCGCCGAACTGCCAGTCGAGCGTGCCGCCGGTCGCGCTCGCCAGGCGGATTTCCTGGGAATATTGATCGACATCGACGTCATAGCCCGCGCGCAGGATCGACAGCGGCGATGCGTCGCTGTCGTTCTTCGGGCGGAAGCGCTGCTGGCGCCACGCGGTCACGGCGGTGAGTGTCGGGCCGCCGAGATCGACGGTCAGCTCGTTGGATACGCCATTGACCTTGCTGCTGATGCGGTTCTGCGTGTTGAGGTCGGCGTTATTCCCGACGTCATAGCTGGGCGTGTAGCCGAAGATCGACTGGAGCTTGTTCTGCCACGCCCCCGCGCGGACCGTGCCGTTGGCGAAGCGGGTCGCGTCCGTGAAGCCGGGATAATAGTTGTTATACTCGCTCGTCTCGTAATGCTCGGCGATCAGGCGGCTGGTGACCGGGCCGCTCTGGAACAGCAACTGGCCGCGCGCGGCCCAGCGATTGACGTCGAGATATTTCTGGCCGTCATAGGCGTTCTTTGCCCAGCCGTCCGAACGATCGACATAGAAGGTCGCGCGATAGGCGAGCGTGTCGCCGATCACCGGGCCGGTGGCGTTGGCGCGGATCTGGAACCGGTTTTGGTTGCCATAGCCCGCCTCCAGATTGAGTTCGGGCGTGAAGCTGGGCCGCTTGGTCGTCACGACCAGCGCGCCGATCGTGGTATTCTTGCCGAGCAGCGTGCCCTGCGGCCCGCGCACCAGCTCGATATGGTCGAGATCGACGAAATCGAGCCAGCTGAAGCCGACATGGGTGAAGAAGACGTTGTCGACGATCAGCCCGACGCCCGACTCTGCGCCGTCGTTGTTCGCGTTGCCGCCGAGGCCGCGGATGTACAGGCCCGACACGCGCGTGTTCTGCTGGACGGCCGCGAAATTCGGGAGCTTCGCCGCGAAATCCGCAACGCGGTAGATATGCTGCGCACCGAGCGTGTCGCCGGATACGGCGGTGATCGCTACCGGTACGTCCTGTAGCCGTTCCTCTCGGCGGCGCGCGGTGACGAGGATGTCACTGCTGTCCTGAAGCTCCGGCCCGACGTCCTTGTCGTCGACCGTAGGGTCGGCGGCGGCAGGCGCACCGGCGGCGCGATCGTCGGTGGGTGCATTGGCGGGAGCCCTGTCCCCGGCCCAGGCTGGCACCGACGCCAGGAGGCCAAGCGCCGTGGCGCCGAGATAGAGCGAGCGAAATCTGGATGTCTGCACTGGCGTTCCCCTTTATCTCTATCATTTAGGTAGGGATTAAATTGGGCAACGGGAGTTCGGCTTGGTGCCGCCAAGCAAAAACTATCAGCCGCAACGACCGGGACGGGGTTCCACGCTATTGCCTATCAAAATAGTAGGATATAAAATCGCGCTTGGGGAGACGTGATTTGAAGGTGGATTCGGTTCTGCAAACGATCGGCAATACGCCGCACATCCGCGTGCGGCGGCTGTTTCCCCGCGCCGAGGTCTGGATCAAGTCCGAACGCTGCAATCCGAGCGGCTCGATCAAGGACCGAATCGCGCTGGCGATGATCGAGGCTGCCGAGCGCAAGGGGCTGCTGGTCCCCGGCGGGACGATCATCGAGCCGACCAGCGGCAACACCGGCGTAGGCCTTGCGATGGTCGCGGCGGTCAAGGGATACCGGCTGATCCTGGTGATGCCGGAGAGCATGTCGATCGAGCGACGGCGGCTGATGCTGGCCTATGGCGCGGCCTTCGACCTGACTCCGCGCGAGAAGGGAATGAAAGGCGCGATCGAACGCGCGATCGAGCTGGTGGCCGCCACGCCCGGCGCGTGGATGCCCCAACAGTTCGACAATCCCGCCAATATCGACGCGCATGTCCACACCACGGCGCAGGAGATACTGAGCGATTTCCAGGGCGACCCGATCGACGCGATCATCACCGGGGTAGGCACCGGCGGGCATATCACCGGCATCGCCGAGACGCTCAAGATGGAGTGGCCCAACCTCAAGGTCTTTGCCGTCGAGCCGTCGCTGTCGCCCATTCTGTCGGGCGGACAGCCGGGGCCGCACCCGATCCAGGGGATCGGCGCGGGCTTCGTTCCCACCAATCTCCATGCCGATATTCTGGATGGCGTGATCCAGGTCGCGTTCGGAGCGGCCAGGGAAATGGCGCGCCGCGCCGCTCGCGAGGAGGGGCTGCTTGTCGGCATCAGCTCGGGCGCGACGCTGGCGGCAATCGCGAGCAAGCTCCCCGACCTGCCTGGCGCGCGGGTGCTCGGCTTCGCGTATGACACCGGCGAGCGCTATCTCTCCGTCCCCGATTTCCTGCCGCAGGAAGAAGTGAACCGGGCACCGGTGAGCGCTTAGAAACCGTTTGGAAACGCGCCCCGGCGCCAAACAGGCTCTTAGGCGCTCCCCTGCCGCCAGCAACGCTTTGCGGTGGCCAAGCATTTCTTCGCTTTAAACACTATCAAAACGGTAGAGTATTAGCTGCAACGGGCTATCGAAGCGGCGCGGCGACCGTCCCGAACCGGCGTGCCCGGCGCTTCGATGCCATCAACAAACCAGAAAAAAGGGGAAGCACATGTATAAATGGACGTTCTTGCTGTCGGCAGCATTGGTCGCACCGCTCGCGGCCCAGGCGCAGGACGCAACGCCGCAAAGCGAGCCCGCGCCTGCCGAGGGCAGCGCGATCGTCGTTACGGGAACGCGCTTCGCCGGGCGCACGGTCACGACTTCGCCGGTGCCGATCGACGTGCTGAGCGGCGAGGACGTGCGCGCGTCGGGGTATAACGAGACGACCGAGATCCTTCGGCAGCAGGCCCCGTCCTTCGCCTTTGCCACGCCTACCACGCCCGACGGCAATACGCATATCCATTCCGCCTCGCTGCGCGGGCTCTCGCCAGACGAGACGCTGGTGCTGCTCAACGGCAAGCGCGTGCACACGGCCGGCTGGGTCAATACCGGCGGCACGATCGGCAAGGGTTCGGTGCCGACCGATCTCAACCAGATCCCCGCCGCCTCGATCGGCCGGGTCGAGATTCTGCGCGATGGCGCGTCGGCGCAATATGGCTCCGACGCGATCGCCGGGGTGATCAACGTGCTGCTGCGCACCGATACTGCGGTCCACGGCACGGCGAGCTTTGGCAGCACCTATGACGGTGGCGGCGACACCTATGAATTCTCGCTGGGCGGCGGCCTCAAGCTGCCCAATGACGGCTTCGTCAACATCACCGGCTATTACCGCGACCATAAGGCCGCCAATCGCGCCGAGCCCGATACGCGCCAATTCTATTTCGGGCGATCGCCTACCAACACGCCGCAGCCACTGTCGGCGCGCTATGGTGCGGGTATTGGCCTGAATCCCCCGGGGGGCGTCGCGGGCACCACGCTCGACCCGCGCGAGGCCACCGTCGACCGCAACGTCTGGCGCTTCGCCGACCAGGGGGACATCAAGGATGCGAGCGGCATCCTGAACTTCGTCCAGCCGCTGGCCGGGGACACCGAAGTCTATGGCTTTGGCGGCTACCGCGTCAGCAAGGCGCATTCTAACGCATCGTTCCGCCGACCGGGCCAGGACGAGAATGTCCGCGCGCTCTATCCCGACGGCTTCCTGCCCTTCGTGAACACCGAGAGCACCGATTACTCGTCCGCGATCGGCGTTCGCGGCGCTCTGGCTTCCTGGAACTGGGACGTTTCCACCGTCTATGGCGGCAACACGATCGAATACCGCACCGAGAACACGCTCAACGCGACGCTGGGTACTGCCAGCCCTACCCGCTTCTACAACGGCAAATATGGCAGCACGCAGTGGACCACCGACCTCAGCTTTTCGAACAGCTTCGATGCGGGGCTGGCCGGGCCGCTCAACCTCAGCGTGGGGGCGGAATACCGGCGTGACGGGTACAAGATCGGTGCGGGCGAACCGGACAGCTATGCCTTCGGCACTGCGCGCGTCCTTGATGGACCCAATGCCGGGGCGGTGCCCACGATCGGATCGCAGGGCTTTGCCGGCATCCAGCCCGGCGACGTCGTCGACGTGCACCGCGACGCGATTGGTGCCTTTGCCGAAATCGGCCTGAACCCGGTGCGCGGCTGGACTGTCGATCTTGCCGGTCGCTATGAACATTACAGCGATTTCGGCGACACCTGGAACGGCCAGGCATCGACTCGGCTCGAACTGGGGGCCGGCTTCGCGGTGCGCGGCTCGGCAGGCACGGGTTTCCACGCTCCCGCGCTGCCTCAGCAATATTTCAGCTCGACCAGCAGCCGCACGATCATCAACGGCCAGGGCTTTCCCGACTATGTCCTCGTCCGCACCGCGCCGGTCGGCTCGGCGCTGGCACGGGCATTGGGCGCGCAGGACCTGAAGCCGGAGAAATCGACCAGCTTCGGCGGCGGGCTGACCTATGCGGGCGGCGGGCTTTCCGCATCGGTCGACTATTATCACATCGACATCGACGACCGGATTTTCCTGTCCTCCAACTATGTCGATGCGGGCAGCAGCCGCCGTCTGCGCGACTATCTGGCGAGCATCGGCATCCCCGGGGTCACCAGCGTGCGGTACTTCACCAACGCCGCCGATACGCGCACCGAGGGCGTCGATGTGACGGTCGCCTATGCCGCGGCGCTGTCCGATTGGGGAAAGCTGCGCCTCACCGCCGCGTATAATCGCAACACCACCCGGCTGCGCCGCGTCGCGTCGACGCCGAGCCAGATCACCGGGCTGGGCATCACCACCCCGCTGTTCGACATCAACGAGCGGACCCGCGTTGAATATGGCCAGCCCAAGGACAAGGTGGCGCTGGGCGCCAATCTGAAGGCTGGCATCTTCACGCTGGATGCGCGCACCACACGCTATGGCAAGGTCGAGCAGGTTGCGCTCACCAACCAGTCGCCCGCCAATGTCGCGCTGGCAGGGCAGGGCGGCACGTCGTTCCGCACGCGCCCGACCGAGTCGGGCGCTGCCGGCAATCTGGACGTGATCCAGCGGCTCGACCCCAAATGGGTGACGGATATCAGCATCACCGGCCAGCTGACGAAGAACGTCGCACTCACGCTCGGTGCGAACAATGTGTTCAACGTCTATCCGACCGAGAACATCCGCTCGACCGCCGCGCTGACCGGGGCCGACACCAATGGCGCCTTCCCCTATAGCGAGTTCTCGCCTTTCGGGTTCAGCGGGGGGTATTATTACGCGCGGATCGGAGTGAACTTCTGATGGACTCGATCAGCCTCGCGCGGCGTTCGCTTGTGATCGGCGGCGGCGCTGCGGCAGTGGCGGTTGCGACCGGAGTGGGGGCCACCCCCGCTCCGGCAGGCGCGCGCCTGTCGCTGAACGAAAGCGCCTTTGGCCCGTCGCCGGCGGTGCCCAAGGCACTGCTCAGGGCGTTGCACGGGCTGGAGCGCTATGTCGACCAGGCGGAAGTCGATGCGCTCAGCCGGCAGATTGCCGCGCTGGAGGGCGTGGCGCCCGAGCAGGTGGTCATCGGCGAGGTGCTCGAACCGCTCGGCCTCTATCTGGCCCGGCAACGTCCCGGTGGGGGCGAGATCGTCTATTCGGTGCCAGGCTATACGGCGCTGGTCGACGCAGCGGCGCCGCTGGGCGGGAAGGGCGTCGGCATCCCGCTTGATGCGCGGTTCGAAAACGATCTGCCCGCGCTCCAGCACGCGATCGGTGCGGCGACGCTGGCGGTTTCGCTGGTCAATCCGCACAATCCTTCGGGCACGGTCAGCGATACCGCCGCTTTCGACCGCTTCCTCGTCGAGGCATCGCGCAAGACGCTGGTCGTCGTGGACGAAGCCTATCTCGAATATGACGATCTCGCCGCGCGCAGTGCGATCCGCCATGTCCGCTCCGGCGCCAACGTCCTTGTCTTTCGCACGCTGGCGAAGATCTACGGACTTGCGGGCCTGTCGGTCGGCTACGCGGTCGCGCCGACGGCCTTGGCGAGCGGGCTTCGCGCCGCGGGGATCGGGGCGCCGCATTCGCTTTCGCGTCTTGCACTGGTGGGCGCGGGAGCCGCGCTTGCGGACCAGGAGCATGTCCGCACGGTGCGCCGCGCCGTCGCGACCGAACGCGCGCGCCTCCATGCCGAACTGGATCGCCAGCACCTGGCGCATAGCGACAGCCGCGCCAACTTCATCTTCTTCAAGCCGAGGCGTCCCGTCGCCGATGTCCGTGCGGCATTCGGTGCGGCGGGCGTCCAGATTGCGCGACCCTTTCCGCCGCTGGAGGACTGGATCCGGATCACGACCGGGCGGCCGGAGGAGAATGATCTGGTGCTGAAGGTACTGCGCGGCACGGCATGAATACCAACCCTGCCGCGATCGACGGAATGCGCCGCATACCCGGCGGTGTCTTCACAATGGGGTCGGAGCGCTTCTATCCTGAGGAAGCGCCGGTGCGGCGCGTCCGCGTCGATCCGTTCTGGATCGACGAGACGCCGGTGACCAACGACCAGTTCGCCGCCTTCGTCGCCGCGACGGGCCATGTCACGCTCGCCGAGATCGCGCCCGACCCCGCCGACTATCCGGGCCTGCTGCCCGAGCTTGCCCAGGCGGGGTCGCTGGTGTTCGAGAAGACGGCGGGGCCGGTGCCGATGCACGACGTCACGCAATGGTGGCTGTACCTGTTCGGCGCCGACTGGCGGCATCCGACCGGACCCGAAAGCACGCTTGCCGGGCTGGGAGATCATCCGGTCGTTCATATCGCGCACGCGGATGCGCTTGCCTATGCCCGATGGGCGGGCAAGGCGCTGCCGACCGAGGCAGAATGGGAGTTTGCCGCGCGCGGCGGGCTTGAAGACGCCGATTATGCCTGGGGCGACGCCCTCGCGCCCGGCGGGGCGATGCTGGCAAATTACTGGCAGGGCGCGTTTCCCCATGCCAACAGCCTGCTCGACGGGTGGGAGCGGACGTCGCCGGTGCGCAGCTATCCGCCGAATGGCTATGGCCTGTACGACATGATCGCCAATGTCTGGGAATGGACCGACGATTGGTGGTCGCTTCCCGAGGGCGGGGCGAACAAGGGGCAGGGCAGTTGCTGCATCCCCGCCAATCCGCGGGGGGGCAGCGAGGCGGCGAGCATCGACCCGGCGGCACAGGCACTCGGCACGGGGCGCAAGGTGCTGAAGGGTGGATCGCATCTGTGCGCCGAAAGCTATTGCCAGCGCTATCGCCCGGCGGCGCGCCATCCCCAGCCGATCGACACATCGACCAGCCATGTCGGGTTCCGCTGCGTGGTGCGCGGCGCGGCGGGCGGATAGGGGCCGGCGCCTAGGCCGGCCCCCACGTGCTTCACTCCAGGAGTAGCCGCACCTCGCCCAGGGGCTGCGCGTAACGCTGCTGGGCGGCGGGATCGTTGCTGACCGGCGAGCCGCGATCGAGCCCGATGTCGAACCCTTCCGAATAGGCGCCGGGGGCGCTCAGGAACTTGCCGATCGGCCCGGACCCGACCTGCTTGCCGTTGACGAACAGCGTCACCGTGCCGGGCACTGCCGGCCGGAGGAAACGGCCCGTTGCCGGGGACGCCGGCGCATAGGCATAGGCGACGGTGACGGGGCCGGCGGGCAGTGCCTCGCTTGCGGCGACGGTCTGGCGCGACTGGCCATATTCGTTGTTCTCGAACACCAGCCGCCCCTGCTTCACGTAGAGCGCGAAGCCGCCGAGCCTGCCCCCTTCGGCGATCAGCACGCCGCTGGCCGATCCGGCATTGCCCTTGATGTCGACTTCGAAGCGATGCGCGACGCCCGAAAGATCGGGCAGGGCGTTGCGCGGCAACTGGCCGATTCCGGGCTGGAATGCGAAGCGCCGGGCCGTCGCATCGAACAGGGTCGGCGCACTGCCCGGCAGCGGCAGCAGCGGGAACACGCCGTTGCGGATGCCTTCCTTCTCGAATTCGGCCTTCAACTCGGCGAGCTTGCCCGGCTCGCTGGCGGCGAGGTCCCTGGCTTCGCTGAAGTCCTTGTCGACGTGATAGAGTTCCCAGCGATCGGTCGCCGGATCGCTGGCGTACACGGTCGCAAGCGCCTCGATCAGCTTCCAGGGCTGATAGGGCCGCCGTGCCGCCGCGACCCACCCGTCCTTGTAGATCGCGCGGTTGCCGAAGATCTCGAAATACTGCTCCTTGTGCGCCTCCGGCGCGGCGGCGTTGGTGAAGGTCGGCACCAGGCTGCGGCCTTCGAACGGGACCTGCTTCACGCCATCGACCGTATCGGGGAAGGCGATCCCCGCGGCGTCGAGGATGGTCGGGGCAATATCGTTGACGTGCCCGAACTGGCTCCGCACCGCGCCCGCCGCGCTGGTGTGGCCCGGCCAAGACACGATCAGGGGATTGCGCGTGCCGCCGAAGTGCGAGGCGACCTGCTTCACCCATTGGAAGGGCGTGGTGGTGGCCCAGCCCCAGCCGGCGGCATAATGGTTGGCGACCTCCGGGCCGCCGAACTTTTCGATCTGGGACAGCTGGCCGGCCACGCCGACCTGGCCACCCGTGGCCGAGCCCGCCTCATTGGCGAGCGAGCCGTCGATTCCGCCCTCCGAACTGCCGCCATTGTCGCCGACGATGTAGAAGATCAGCGTGTTCTGCCCGCCGGGCCGGCTGCGGATTTCCTTGATAAGCCGTCCGACCTCGTGGTCGGTGTGCTCGAGAAACGCCGAATACACTTCCATCTGCCGTGCGTAGAGGCGCTTCTGGTCGGGCGACAGGCTGTCCCAGGCGGGCAGGCCCTCGGGACGCGGTGTCAGCTGCGCATCGGCGGGGATCACGCCGAGCCGCTTCTGCCGGACGAACGCTTCTTCGCGATACTTGTCCCATCCGCCGTCGAACCGGCCCTTGTTCCGCGCGATCCATTCTTCGGGGACATGATGCGGCTGGTGCACCGCGCCGGGGGCGAAATAGAGGAAATAGGGCTTTTTGCCCGCAAGCGCGTCATGCTCGTCGACCCAGCCGATCGCGCGATCCACCAGATCGGCGGTCAGGTGGTAATCGGGTGAGGCCTTGTTGGGCGATTCCACCGGGGTCGTGTTCTCATAGAGATGCGGTTCCCACTGATTGTCCTCGCCGTTGAGGAAGCCGTAGAAATGGTCGAAGCCCAGCCCGGTCGGCCAATGGTTGAACGGTCCGGCGGGCGAGATTTCCCATTGCGGCGTGTTGTGCCACTTGCCGAACGCGGCGGTGCTATAGCCATTGTCGTGCAGGATGCGCGCGATCGACGCGGTCTCCTGCTTCCAGACGGTGTTGTAGGCGGGGAAGCCCGCCGCGATGTCCTGGAGATTGCCGAAACCCACCTGGTGATGGTTGCGGCCCGTGAGCAGCGCGGCGCGCGTGGGTGAGCAGATGGCAGTGGTGTTGAACCGGTTGTAGCGCACCCCGTCCGAGGCCAGCGCGTCGAGGTTGGGCGTTCGGGCGAGCCCGCCAAAGGTGGACGTCGCGGCGAAACCCACATCGTCGAGCAGGATCACGACGACATTCGGGGCCGATTTCGGCGCTTCCGCCGGCTTCGGGAATGCCGGCGACGATTGGGCGCGGGTCAGGCCGATCTTGCCGGCGAAGCCCTCCGAGCCGCCGGGCGCGGATTGCGATTGTGCCGCGAGCGGCATGGCGAGCGAGAGTGTCGATGCGGACAGCATCAGCAAGGTGCGGCGCAGGATCGTCATGGAAGCCCCTTCCGGTTGAGGCGACCATACTCAACTAAATGAGTAGAGAATGAAGACAGCATTCCCTTAGGCTCTGCAACGCCAGCTTTCGCAGGCGAGGGGACCGGATGTGCCGGGTTTGCGGAGCGACGCGCCCGGATGTGCGCGTGCCCGCGAACGGAGGATGGCGAGGCGCGATTTTCACGCGCCTCGCCACCGGTTCACCAACTGACGCCGATCCTTGCGTACAGATACCGTCCGCCAAAGCCGAACGGCGAGTAGAAGGGAAAGCCGACCACGCCGGTGCTGTTGTTCGCGGCGATCGTCGCGTCGGGATAGACGTCGAACAGGTTATTCACGCCCAGCGCGAGCTGGCCGCCCTTCACCGGCTGGAAGCGTACTTCCAGATCGGTGATGACGTGCTTGCCGGTGTTGATATCCGCCGAGCCGTTTGCCGCCGTGCCGGGCTGGTTGACGTTGCCGTAATAGCTGGCGCGCGCCGTCAGCCCGATCGGGCCGTCGGACCAGTCGATGGAGCCAGTGACTTTCTCTCCGGGCGTGCCTTCCTCAATCGTGAGGATGCGGCTGCGCGCGAACAGGACCGGGGCCGGGTTGACCGTGCCGGTCGACGTGGGAATGCTGCTGCGATCGACCTTGGTCTGGTTCACGTTGCCCGCAAGCGTCAGGTCGAACACCCCCACGCTGTCCGTCCGCAGGCGATAGTGCGCGACCGCGTCGAGCCCCCGGACGCGCGAGCGCAGCCCGTTGATGAAGAACCGGCCCGCCTGCGCCCCGGTGTTCGTGTTGGCGAGAAGCGCGGCGACCTGCGGGCTGAAGCTCGCCTGGATATTCTCCGACAGCGCGAGCTGATTGCGCAGGCGGATCTGATAGGCGTCGATCGTCAGGTCGAACCCGCCCGCGCGAATGACGGTGCCGAGCGAGAGGTTGGTCGAACGCTCGGGCTCGAGCGGCAACCCGCCCAGGGCGGCCCCGACGACGCTGGTCGAGGGGAAGGTGCCGGTCAGGATCGGCGTGCCGTTCTGGACCACCGAGGCGATCGACGTGAAATACTGTTGTTGCAGGCTGGGCGCGCGGAACCCGGTTGAGGCCGTGCCGCGCAGCGCGAACCACGGCGCGAAATCATACCGCAACGAGGCCTTGCCCGTCGCGGTGTCGCCGAAGTCGGTATAATGTTCGCCGCGTCCGGCCAGGCCGATCAACAGCTTGTCCGTCACCTGCGCCTCAAGGTCGACATATCCCGAGACATTCTTGCGATCCCGCTCGATCGCGTTCAGCGGAGAGAAGCCGCCAAAGCCCTGGGCACCGGGCGCCTGGCCCGCGACCGCGCCGCTGGCGGGATAGCCATAGGATGCCTGTTCGCCCGGCGTGATCTTGAACCCTTCGCGCCGGCCCTCGACGCCGAACGCGACGTTGAGCGACTGGAACACCTCGAAGCTGCGCGCGACATCGAGCCCGGCGACCCATTGGTCGTAGATCAACGCGCCGTCATAGAAGTTGGTCGGCGAAGCGTTGCCAAAGGCATAGTTCGCCGAATTGAGCGTGCGATATGCGATCTTGTTACGGCCATAGGCGACATTGAGATCGACGTCCCAGCCGGCAAGGTCGCCCTTCAGGCCCAGCGCGCCGTTGGCGTTGGTCGACTTGGTGTTGATGATCGGCAGGAAACCGTTCGGATAGAGCGCCGAGACGGCGGCCGCTGCGCTCGCCAGCCGTGGGAAGGCCGCGCTGCGGCTGTCGCGGTCCTGATAGCCGGCCCAGCCATATAGTTTCCAGTTGTCGCCGATGCCGGTCCCGGCATTGATATAGCCGGTGTACTGCTCGACTGCCGGATCGCCGAAGCGGCCGGTGACTCGGGTGGGGGTGACGCGCGGATCATAGTCGGCGCGGTTGGTCGGCTGGCGCTTCAGATACTCGCCGGTGACGGTCACATAGCCATCCTCGCCAAAGCCGAAGCCCTGCCAGGCCGAAGCGGTGAAGGCCGGTTCGCCGGTGGTCGAGCGGCTGCCGCGCGCCGTGTCGATATCGGTCGCGTAGAAGCCGTAGGTCGCGCTCGCGCCGCCGCCCGAGCGGGCTTCGCGCAGCCGCATGTTGATCACGCCGGCGATCGCGTCGGAGCCATATTGCGCGGAAGCGCCGTCGCGAAGCACTTCGATCCGTTCCAGCGCGGCGGTGGGGATGGTGTTGAGATCGACCGCCGCCGAGCCCCGGCCCACCGACCCATTGACGTTGAGCAGCGCCGACGCATTGGCGCGGACGCCGTTGATCAGCACGAGCGTCTGGTCGGGCGAAAGGCCACGCAGCGTCGCCGGTCGCACCGCATCGGTGCCGTCGACGGCGGAAGCGCGCGGGAAATCGATCGACGGCGCGATGGCAGCGAGCGCCGACCCTAGCTCGGTCGTGCCCTGCTGCCGAAGCGCGGTGCCGCCCAGCACATCGACCGGCGACGCGCTGTCGAGCCGCGAACGGCCCTGCGCGCGGGTGCCGGTGACGACGATCTCGTCCTGGGGCGGGGCGGCTGCCGGTTCGTCCTGCGGCGCGGCAGGTGCAGCTTCCTGGGCAAGGGCGGCCTGGCTGGCGAGCAGGGCCGTGGTGGATACGGCAAGCAGAAGGCCGTGGGAAAAGCGATACATAGCAGCCCCTTTTTCTGAATTTGTCAGGGTGCTTTATCCCCTTATCGAATAGGAATTGACGAAGAAAAGGTATCTGGCGGCCTAGCGCCACTGAGGTCGAGAGTATTGTTATTGCGTCGCGTTCGCGATAATCGGCTGCCGGTGTATATCTCGAAGCGTTCGATTCCGGAAAGAACCGGCGTGGCCAGCTTGACGCTGTCGCTCACCGTCGCCCTGCTCGGCGCGGTCGTGATGATCGCGCGGGGGGCGCCTCCCTCGCTGTCCGGCGGTGGCGCGATGCGGGTGTTCGACGTGTCGGGTGCCGAAGATGCGCAGGACCCGCCACCGCAAGCCGAAGCGAGAGGCAGGGCGGTCGAAAGCGCCGCAGCGCCGGCGGCATCCCCCCGTGTGCCGAGCCCGCCTGTTGCACAGGAATCGGCGATCCTGTCCGAGCCTGGGCCGCCGATGCCGATGCTGGTGTCCCCTGCAGGCTTGGGGGCGGGGGAGCCGGCAGGGTCGGCTGGCGCCACATCTGCCGCGCCCGCGCCCGCCGATCTTCGCGCTGGCCCGGCGGCAAGCCAGAGCGCCGAGCGGCATGCGGATGCCGACACCTATGGCCGCACCGTGTTCCGCGAAATCCGCGCGCGGCAGACCTATCCTGCCGAGCTTGCCCGCGCGGGGCTGACCGGTACGGTGGTGGTCGAGTTGCGGGTCTCGCCGCGCGGACGGATTGTCGCGGTCGCCGTGCTGGTATCGTCCGAAAGCACGCTGCTGGATCGGCTGGCGCTGGCCCAGATCCAGTCGGTGCCGCTGCCCCCGCCGCCGCGCGGCGAGGCGCGGACCTTCCGGATACCCATGACCTATCGGCTGGGCTGATCGGTCAGAGCATCTCCAGAAAAGCGACCAGCGCGGCGCGCTCCTCGGCGGTGAGCGCGACTTTCTTGAGCTGCGGGTCGGGCTGGGGCGGGGGTGCGGTGGTGGTGGTGCTCTGCACCTTGCGATCGACCCCGCCGCCCGCCGCATAGAGGTTCACGACGCCGGCCAGCGTGGGGAAGGCGCCGTTGTGCATATAGGGTCCGGTCCGGCGGATGGCGCGCAGCGAGGGGGTGCGGAACCTACCGACATCGGCCGCGTCGTGCGTCACCGCATAGCGACCGACATCCTCCTGCCGGCGGCCATAGAAGCTGATCCCCAGATTGTGGAACTTCTGGTCGGTGAACAGCGGCCCGTTATGGCAATTGGCACAGCGCGCCTTGGTCCGGAACAGGTGGAGCCCCTGCAACTGCTGGTCGGTCATCGACGCGGTGCCGCGCACGAACACCCGGTCCCACGCGCTTTGCGGCGGGCGCAACGTCCGCTCGAAGCTGGCGAGCGCGCGGGCGACGTCGGCCATCCGGATACGGCGCACGCCATATGCCTCGCGAAAGGCGGTGCGATACGCGGCGTCGGCGTTGATCCAGCGTTCGATCCGCGCGGGATCGGCGGCCATCTCCACGCGGTTGGTGATGGGTTGCAGCGCCTGGTGCTCCAGCGTGGGGCTGCGCCCATCCCAGAACAGCGTGTCCATCAGCCCGGCCGTGAACAGGCCGGGCGCATTGCGGGCACCCCGCTGGCGATCATGGCCGAACGACGTGCGCACGCCGTCGCCGAACCCCAGTTCGCGGTTGTGGCACGACGCGCAGGCGAACTGCCCGGAGGCCGAGAGCCGGGGCTCGTCGAACAGGCGCGCGCCCAGTGCCACGCGCGGCACTTCGGCCCCGGCGGGCGGCTGGAACGCCGGCATCGGCCCGAACTCGACAAAGTCCACGCCGGGATCGACCTCCGCCTTGGGCCAGGTGGCGACCGGGCCGGCATAGGCCCTGCGCAGGTCGCCGCCGCCGGGGTCCTGCCGAAAGCCCGCCGCCGTCAGGAACAGCAGCGTCGACCCCAGCAGGGCCAGCCGGGAAATACGCTCCATCGCGGTCAGAACTTGTACGACAGGCCGAACCAGGCCGAGCGCCCCGTCTGGTACGGATTGGAGGTGAGCGCATAATCCTGCATCGGCACGCGGTTGAGCAGGTTGGCGATGCGGGCGTCGAGCGTCAGCGTGCCCATTTTGCTGCGGATCACTTCCAACTGCGCGTTGAGGTTCATGTCCACGCTGGCGCGGTAGTGCTTGAGCGCCACGACGTCGTAATTCACGCCGTTTATCTTCTGCTTGGTGCCCGAAGTCTCGATCCGGTCGAAGCCATTGCGGAACCGCGCATTGACGTTGGTGGTCAGCCGATCGCCCAGCCAGCGCCCGGTCCAGGTCATGTTGGCGAGGAAGGGCGAGGCGAATTCCAGCCGCTGGTTCTGCTCATAGATCGACAGCGCCGAGACGAGTGCGCCGTTGTACACGTACATCACGTCCGCATCCTCGACGTCGTCGCTGGTCAGGAAATAGTCGGTATTGTTGGTGAAAGCCTTGGAATAGTTCACGTTCGCGGCGATGCTGTGCTTGCCGAACGCGCGCGTCCATTCCAGCGAGGCACCGCGATAGCGGCTGCGCCCGTCGTTATTGGGGGTGTAGAGCGTGTAGGTGGTCGGCAGCCCGTTGGTCAGCGTGCCCGTCACCTTGGTCGCCATCGAGCGCGAGAACTCGTCCTTGCCCCAGCGGAAAATGCCCTTGAGCCGGATCGTGCCGCCCAGCACGGTGCCGGTCACGGCGCCGGTCAGTTCGTCGGAATAGGGCGTCTTGAGGTCGCCATTGGCATAGCTGGTGGAGTGCGAGGTCTTGTAGAGCGTCCAGCCCGCGTCCGAATAGACGATGCGCCCGCCCGATTTCACGCCGACGCGGGTATAGATGAAGTTGTCCGGATACTGCTCACGCAAGGCATAGGCGAGCATCGACCGGCCATAATAGCGGTTGGCACCGGCAGTGACCGACCATCCCTCCCACGGCAGGTCCATCGTGGCCGACAGGCGCGGCGCGAAATTGTGGTTGCCGAGGAAGCTTTCATAATCATAGCGCACGCCGCCGCGCAGATCGACGGGCCCCACCTTCACCGCATATTCCGCCCAGCCGGAGACGCTGTCCAACCCCACCTCCGCGCGATAGTGGCGATACTCGCTGTATTGGGTAAGCGCATATTGGCCGGTCGTGCAGGTCAGGCTATCGCCGCTGGCGCACGTGATGGTCGCGTCGGATTTCGGGTCTGAATAGGCCAGGTTGCTCACGGGCCGACTGCGCATCGCCTCGATCCGCTGATAGTCGATGCCACCGCGCAGTTCGCCGGGGCCGATATCGCGCGCCACCGTGGCGTTCAGCCCGAAATTATTCTGCCACTGGTCGACATTGCCGAAGCCGCCGATCGTGCAGTTGGCACGGCTGCAGACCGCGCCGTTGGGCGAGGAGGAGGGGATGGAATAGTTGGTGGGTGAGGCGGTGCGGCCCGAATCATTGTGGCTGAAGCGCGCCTTCACCGTCCAGCGCGTGGCGCCGCTGTTTTCCAGCTGGAGCTGGCCGGCGACCCCGCCGCCCTTCGACGTCACCAGATTGTCGACGCCATTGTCCGCCGAGGATTCGCTTTCATAGGGCGAGTAGGTGAACTGCGCCGTCAGCTTGAGCGTGGGGGTCAGGTCGGCGACGCCGCGCAGCATCAGATTGTCGCTGACGCTGCTCTGGCCATAGGGCGTGCCGCCATAGGTTGCGGCGCGATAATAGGTCACGTCCGCGCGCGATCGGTTTGCGGCGATCAGGAAGGCGACATCGTCGGACACCGGCACGTCGACGCTCGCGCCGAAGCGCCATTTGCGGAAGCTGGGCCGGTCGGGCAGCGCGGCACCGTTGAGCGCGGCGCGCGACGCGTCGGAGATGCGATAGTCGACCAGCTCGTCGGCGGTGTAGCTGAGCGTAGCCGATCCGCCGAAGCGCCGCTTCGGATCGCGCGTGCGGATGTCGAGCGCGCCGCCGGTGAAGCGGCCATATTCGGCCGACACGTTGGAATCGCGCACCACGATCTCGCCCACCAGGTTGGAATCGAGCCAGAGATTCTGCGCGGCATTGCCCGCCGGTTCGGCGAAATGCTGGGGATTGCTCTCGGTGACGTCCAGGCGGCTGTTGGCGTCGATGCCGTCGATCGTGATCAGGTTTTCATAGGTCCGCCCGCCGGAGATCGAGATGTCGGCGGGGCGGAGGTCCTGAATGTCCTCGCGCGAGGCGCGTCCCTCGGCGCGGTCGAACTGCACCGTGGGCAGCGATTTGAGCAGCTGGTTCACGTCGCCCGAACCGGGCGCGCGCGCCTTGATTTCCTTTTCGCGGATCACGGTGGTGCCGGTGTCGTTGCCGTGCTGCAATTCGTAGCTCGGATCGGTCTTGTCCCCCTCGGCTATCGCTTCGGGAAGCACCTCTGCCTGCTGGGCATGGGCGGTGCGGGAAGACAGCAGCGCCAAGGCGATGACGGCGACCGAACAGGAAGTACGAATGTGCATGTGCGAGCCCCTTTTTTGATTGTCGGGACGCCATAGCAACGCCTTATGCTAATGCAAGTGACTCGCATTATATGTAGTATGCCCTGAAGCTACAGGCCGATGCCGCCTTGCGTGTCATAATCGTGTCATACCGCGATGCCGTAGCCACGGCGTGCGCCGCGTGGCGCGGCCCCCTGAACTACCGGAGTATCCATGCCCGCTCGCCCCCATCGCCGAATCGACGCGAGGCAGCCGGTGCCGGACCCCGATCTGGGCCCGAATGTCCTGATCCTCGATCCCGCGATGCCCGCGGCGGACGTGCAGGCGCGGCTCGACGCGATCTTTGCCGCGCAGGAAAGCGCGCATTTCGGCGACCGGCGCGACGCCGTGCTGTTCAAGCCGGGGCGCTATGCCGCCGATGTGCGAATCGGTTTCTTCACCCAGATACTGGGGCTGGGCGCCGATCCGCGCGATGTGGTGATCGACGGGCGGCTGCGCGTCGATGCCGGATGGTTCGGCGGCAATGCGCTGGTCAATTTCTGGCGCGGGGCGGAAAATCTGGCGGTGCGACCCGACGGCGGGACCGAGCAATGGGCGGTGTCACAGGCGGCGCCGTTTCGTCGCATCGACCTGGACGGCGATGTCGTGCTCGACGATGGCGGCTCGTCGAGCGGCGGGTTCCTGGCGGACAGCCGCGTGGCCGGGACGATCCGGTCGGGCACGCAGCAACAATGGCTGACGCGCAGCAGCGATATCGGCGGCTGGGACGGAGGCGCCTGGAACATGGTGTTCGCCGGCGTGACGGGCGCCCCGCCGACACGCTTTCCCGCGCCACCGCATACCAGCGTGCCAAGCGTGGCGCGGATGCGCGAAAAGCCGTTCCTGTGCATCGATGCCGCCGGGGCATGGGGCGTGTTCGTCCCCGCGCTGCGCCATGAGGGCAGGGGCCCAAGCTGGGTCGATGGTCCTGCGCCCGGCCGGTTCGTGCCGCTGGCGCAGTTCCGGATCGTCCGGCCCGGCATGGACGCGGGGCAGATCAACGCGGCGCTGGATGCAGGGCTGCACCTGCTGCTGACGCCCGGCCTCTATCCGCTCGACGCGCCGATCGCCGTGGCGCGGCCCGGCACGATCGTGCTGGGGATCGGGCTGGCGACGTTGGTGCCCGTCGCGGGCACTGCCGCGATCCGCGTCGCCGATGTCGCGGGGGTGACGATCGCCGGGCTGCTGGTCGATGCGGGGCCGGTCGAATCGCCGATGCTGGTGGAAATGGGGCCGCGCGGGGCGTGTGGCGATCATGCCGCCGATCCGTCGCTGCTCGCCGATTTGTTCTTTCGCGTGGGCGGGGCCGCGCCGGGCAGGGCGGAGACCTGTCTGGAGATCAACAGCGCGCAGGTGATCGGCGACCATTTGTGGCTGTGGCGCGCGGATCATGGCGAACTGGACCATAGCCGCGTGCATGTCGGCTGGGGCGAGAACACTGGCGCGCAGGGGCTGGTGGTCCATGGCGACGACGTTGCCATCTACGGCCTGTTCGTCGAGCATTTCCAGAAGCACCAGCTCGTCTGGAACGGCGCGCGGGGCACCACGGTCTTCTTCCAGAGCGAACTGCCCTATGACCCGCCGAGCCAGACGGCCTATCGCTCCGGCCCCGACGAAGCGCGCGGCTGGGCGGCGTACAAGGTGGCGGACGATGTGGCGGTGCACCGGGCGGTGGGGCTGGGCGTCTATGCCTATTTCAATGCGGATCCGTCGATCGTCGTCGACTGCGCGGTGGAGGCGCCGTGCCGTCCGGGCGTGCGCTTCGAATCGGTGACGACGCTGTCGCTGGGCGGCGGCGTGGGGACGATCGCGCATCTGGTGAACGAAGCCGGCGCTGCGGCCTGCCCTGGTGCTGTTCGCCAGACGCTGCTTCGTTATCCCTGAGCCGCCGCGCGGGGTTCGCGCACTGCCAGCATGATCAGCCCGCCGCCCAGCGTGAGCGCGGCCAGCGGCAGCATCAGCTGGCCGAAATCGCCCGGTGTCGCCAGCAGCCAGGCAAGCGCGGGCCCGATCAGCGACGGCAGGGTGTTGGCGAAGTTGAGCATCCCCAGGTCGCGCCCACGATGCGCTGCGCTCGGCAAGAGCTGCATCCAGAACACGGCGTGGAGCGCCAGGAAGACTTCGGTTCCGGTGGCATAGGTGATGAAGCCGATCGCGCCCATCGTGCGGTCTTCGGCGGCCCCCATGACGACCAGCCCGATCGCGCCGAACGCCGCTGCCCCCAGCAGGAAGGGGCGTCGCCGCCCGATCCGGTCCGACAGCCGCCCCAGTCCCAGCGCGAAGGGGAGCGGCACGACATAGGCGAGCGCGAACATCGCGCTGACATAGCCCGCCAGCGCCAGCGGCGCGGTGCCGGGCGCGATGCTCTGGAAATAATAGAACAGGTATAATGTCAGCGTGTTACCCGCGAACTGGAGCAGCAGCCGCGCCACCCAGGCGATGCGCAGTTCGAAGCGGGTGAGCGATTGTCCCCCGGTGGTGACTGGTGCCGGACGGATCGGATTGGCGCGCCCCAGCGCGAGCGGCAGCGTGCACAGCGCCACTGCCCCGGCGACCACTGCCAGCCGCCCGGCCTCGCCCAGATGCGGCGCGGCCACTACCATCCCCGCCACGCCGGCGGCAATCGGATTGGCGAGTGCGAGCAGTCCCCCGGCCAGTCCCTTTTGCGAATCGGGGACTTCGTCGGCCATCAGCGCCAATGCCGGGGCGAGGATGGCGTTCACTCCGACCTGGAACGCCAGCACCGCGAGGATCAGCGACAGTGGCGACGTGGCGAGCGCGACCAGCGCATACGCCATCGCGGTGCCAGCCACGCCGCCGACCAGCCAGACGCGCCGCCCGATTCCGCGCCGCAACGCCCGGTCGCTTGCCCAGCCGAAGAACAGGTTCGACGCGATCGCCGCGACGGTGCCCGCCATCGCCGTGGCGGTAAACAGGTTGAACGTGGCGTTGCCCGCCATTGCCGCGATCTTGATGGGCAGCAGGAACACGATCAGCGGCAGATACCCGATCGTGCCGCCCGCATAGGCGAGCGCCAGCACGATCAGGAAGGCGATCGATCGGCTTTCGGCAGGGCTGGAGTTGGGGGCGCGCGCTTCGCTTCGGGACGTAGGGGCGCGGATCACGGGACGGGCACCTCCGCGCTGCCCGCGGGGGCGGAGCAGATTGTACAGACGGCTGCGCCTAGGGTCTTTGCGTTACAGGATCATTACAATGCGATTACATCAATGAGAACGTTTATGATCGCTTTAATTACTTAAAATCAGGGCATTGACTTGGGCGCCCGGCATCAGCATGTGAACGTTCACATCGGCGGCGACACGCTGTCGATGGCCTGATTCACTAGACGGGGGTTTGACCATGAAGAGCTTGAAGACGCGGGTGTTCCCGCGGCTGATCCTTGGCGCGTCGGTACTTGCGTTCGCCCATGCCGGGGCGGCGCACGCACAGGACAGCGCCGCACCGCGCGACGAAGCGACCGCGCCCGACACGAGCGGCGAGATCGTCGTTACCGGCATCCGCGCCAGCCTGAGCCAGGCGGCGGCGATCAAGCGCGATGCGCAGGGTGTCGTCGATGCGATCACTGCCGAAGACATGGGCAAGTTTCCCGACACCAACCTTGCCGAATCGCTCCAGCGTATTACCGGCGTGTCGATCGACCGCTCGATCGGCGAGGGCTCGACCGTCACCGTGCGCGGCTTTGGCGCCAATTATAACCTGGTGACGCTGAACGGCCGCCAGATGCCGACGTCGACGCTGGATGGCGGGGCTACTGCGCCAACCTCGCGCCTGTTCGATTTCGCGAACCTCTCTTCGGACGGCGTCGCCGCCGTCGAAGTGTACAAGACCAGCCGCGCCGATATCGAATCGGGCGGGATCGGTTCGACCATCAACATCCGCACGCCGCGCCCGCTGGACCGGCCGGGCCTGCACGGCAGCTTTGCCGTGTCCGGCATGTATGATTCGTCCAGCAACGCCAAGAATACGCCGCTGACGCCCGAGGCCTCGGGCATCCTCAGCGATACCTTCGCCGACGACCGCATCGGCATCCTGCTCACCGGCACCTATCAGAAGCGCAAGGCCGGCAACAACGAAGCCTATGTCGGGTGGAAGAACGCCCGCACCGGCGCCGACACCGCCGGCGAACTGGCCCAGCCGACCGATCCGCGCTACACCAACATCAAGAACCGCCCGACCGGCAGCGACGTGTACAGCGTGCCGCAAAATGCCGGCATCGGCATCAACGACATCGAGCGTGAGCGGATCAATGGCCAGGCGGTGCTCCAGTTCCGCCCCACCGACACGCTGACCGGCACGGTCGACTATACCTATTCGCGCAACAAGGTGACAGTGCGCAGCAACAGCGTCGGCGTCTATTTCAACAACAACGATACCGTCAGCGAATGGACCGACGGTTCGGTCGCCAGCCCGGTCTTCTATACCGAGCGCTTCAAGACGAGCGAGGGCAAGGATCTGTCCTATGTCAGCAATCTGGCCGCCAATCGCACGCGCAACACGTCGATCGGCGCCAATCTGGCGTGGAAGCCTTCGGCGCGGTTCTCGCTGGAATTCGACGGCCACCATTCGATCGCGCAATCGGGCCCGACCAACAAATACGGCACCAGCACGTCGGTGAGCACGGCGATCTTCGGTGTCGCCAGCCAGACGATCGACTTCACCCACTATATGCCGGTGCTGTCGTACACGATGAACCCGGGAATCAGCGCGCTCGATGCGTCGAAGATCCAGGCGACGGGCAATTCGTTCCGCAACGGCTATTTCCGCGACGCGATCAACCAGGCGCAGCTGAAGGGCCGGTACGAAGTGGGCGGGCTGTTCGATAGCGTCGATTTCGGCGCCTCCTATGTCGATAACAAGGTCCATTCGGCCTATGGCTATATCCAGAACAACACCTGGGGCGGCACCGGCCCGGCATCGGACCTGCCCGACGGCATGTTCACGCTCGCGACGATTCCGGACAAATATCCCGGCCTGAAGACCGACGGCAGCCTGTTGGTGCAGCAGATCTTCACCAAGAATTTCGAGACGCTGATCTCGACGCTCGAGGGGCTGTACCATGTCTGCTCGAAGCCGCAGTCGGGCGTGGCCGCGACCGACACCTGCCTTGCCAATTATACGGTCGATCGCCGCATCCACGAAAAGACCGCCGCGCCCTATGCGCAGGCGAACTTCAAGTTCGACGCCTTTGGCCGCGCCGCGCATCTCCATACCGGGCTGCGCTTTGAAAAGACCTGGGTGGATTCGTCGGCGCTGGTGCCCGTCGCCAGCGGCACGCAGTGGGTTTCGGCCAACGAGCTGGTCGTCGTGTACGCGAACAAGAGCGACTATACGACGCTCAAGGGATCGTACCAGAACTGGCTGCCCTCGATCGATTTCGACATTTCGCCGATCCGCAACGTCAAGCTGCGCGCATCCTATGGCCACACGATCGCCCGCGCCGATTACGGCAGCCTGCAGGGCGGGCAGACGATCAATTCGCTGTTCCGCGTCGATGGCGGCACCGGCAGCCAGGGGAACCCCGGACTGCTGCCGTACAAGTCGAAGAACATCGATCTGTCGGCGGAATGGTATTACAAGCCCGACAGCTATCTCTCGATCGGCTATTTCCACAAGGGCGTGTCGAACTTCATCGGCACCGGCCAGGTGAACCAGTCGGTGTTCGGGCTCACCAACCCCGCCGATGGCCCGCGCTACAAGGCTGCCGTGGCGGCGCTGGGCAAGGGAGCGACTGCGAACGACATCCGCCAGTATATCTTCGCGAACTATCCCAACTCCGTGGTGATCACCGGCGGCACGCCGGGCAATTATACCGGGACGATCAACGGCCTTCCCGAGGATAATCTGGTCAATTTCGTGGTCAACACGCCGGTGAACAACGACCAGACGGCCAACGTGCATGGATGGGAATTCGCGATCCAGCACAGCCTGTGGGACACCGGGCTGGGCTTCATCCTCAACTACACGATCGTCGACGGCAATGTGCACTACGACAATACCAAGCCGGCGACCGTCAACCAGTTCGCGCTGGTCGGGCTGAGCGACACGGCGAACGCGATCGCCTATTACGACAAGAATGGCCTGCAGGCGCGCGTCGCGTATAACTGGCGCGCGACGTACCTGTCGGGCACCGGCGCCAACCCCAGCTACACCGCCGCCTATGGCCAGGTGGATGCCAGCGCGAGCTATGAGGTGCTCCCCGGCTATTCGGTGTTTGTCGAGGGGATCAACCTGACCGGCCAGGGTCGGCGTTCGTACCAGCGCAGCGAGCAATATGTCACGGTCGTCGCGCCGGGCTATGCGCGCTACACGGCGGGGCTGCGCGCCCGCTTCTGAGCGGGCACGCGCCTGATACGGTAGAATGCGCTTCCGGCCCGGTGGGTCGGAAGCGCATTCGCTTGGTGGAATTCGGGAATCGATATGGCGGATCAACGACCAGTCACGTTCGACCTTTATGCGCAGGTGCGGATCGATCGGCGCCGCATGCCGGCGTTGGGCGATGCGGTGCAATTGTGCCTGGTCGTGCCCGACGAGTTCCGCCAGTTGCAGAATGCCTATCCGATCCTGTTCCAGCGCGACGCCAGCCGCACCGCGTTCCAGGCGGTGGCGCTGTTCGGCTTTGCGCCGGGGGAGAATTTGTACCTGGATGGCGCGGGCTGGGATGCGCCCTGCCTGCCTCTGGCGATGGCGACGCGCCCCTTTCTGGCGGGGCCGCCCGCCGTGGAGGGCGGCGTGCCGCAGCTGTACATCGATCAGGACAGCCCGCGCATGCGCTATCCCGGCGATGCCGACTATGCGCAGGGAGCGGCGCTGTTCGATGCGGCGGGGCAGGCCAGCCCGTATCTGGACGCCGTGCTGGAGGGGCTGGGCCGGCTGGACGCGGGCTATCGCGCCGCTGCCGGCTTTTTCGAGGCGCTCGATCGCCATGACCTGATCGAGCCGGTGTCGATCGGGTTCGAGCAGGTGGACGGCACCGTTCGCCAGATCGTCGATTTTCACGGCATCCATGAGGAGCGGTTCGCGGCGCTGGATGGCGAGGCGCTGGGCGAACTGCACGCCGCCGGGCACCTGCTGCCCGCCACGATGGCGATGGCGTCGCTTGCCAATCTGGCGCCGCTGATCGCGCGCAAGAACCGGTCGCTCGTCGATGGCTGAGCCGCAGGGGGACAGCTTTGCGGGCATGGCCGCGATTCCCGAGATTGCCATCGCTGTGGGCGATGCGGACGCGCTGGACCGCGCGCTCCGCCGCGCCGATGCGCCGTTTGTGGTGCGCGGGCTGGTGGCGGGGTGGCCGCTGGTCGCCGCCGGACGCCAATCGGGCAGCGCCGCGCGCGATTATCTGCTCGCGCGGCACCGG
This sequence comes from Sphingomonas degradans, assembly GCF_053502645.1. Taxonomy (NCBI): domain Bacteria; kingdom Pseudomonadati; phylum Pseudomonadota; class Alphaproteobacteria; order Sphingomonadales; family Sphingomonadaceae; genus Sphingomonas; species Sphingomonas degradans. The sequence goes on along the minus strand of NZ_CP177172.1, from coordinate 3,269,613 downwards.
AACCTGCCGTTCCCCTATGCCGTCGGTGCGCCGGGCGGCGGCGACCGGCTGTTCTACACCGATGCGATGGCGATGAACCATCGCACCGCCAGCGGACGACTGCCCGACATTTTCGCCCAGATCGATGCGCAGGAAAGCGCGCCCGATCCGCACCTGGTCTACCTCGCCTCGATCGACGTCCGGCGTTTCTTCGACGGGGTGCACGAGGAGAACCCCGTGCCGCTGGGCGCGCGCGATCCGCTGGTCACGCTGTGGGCGGGCACGCAGACGCGCGTGGCGGCGCATAACGACTTTCCCGACAATCTTGCCTGTGTCGCGGCGGGGCGCAGGCGCTTCACGCTGTTTCCGCCCGACCAGTTCCGCAACCTGTATCTCGGCCCGCTCGACAACACGCCGGCTGGCCGCGCGATCAGCATGGTCGATCTGCGCGCGCCCGACTTCGCGCGCTATCCGCGCTTTCGCGAGGCGCTCGCCGCTGCGCAGACCGTGGTGCTGGAGCCGGGCGACGCGATCCATATCCCGTCCAACTGGTGGCACCATGTCGAGGCGCTCGATCCGTTCAACATCCTGGTCAATTACTGGTGGCGCGATACCCCGGCGTGGCTGGGCCAGCCGCAGGACGCGCTGCACCTCGCGCTGCTGACGATCCGCGACTTGCCGGCGGACGAGAAACGCTATTGGCGCGACCTGATCGACCATTATGTGTTTGAAAATCCGCAGGCGATCACCGCGCACCTGCCGAAATCGGCGCAAGGGGTGCTCGCGCCGCTGACGCCCGATACCGCAGGGCGGCTGCGCGCGTTCCTGCTGCGGCAATTGAGCCGATAGCGGCCGCAGGGCAGCACGGCTGGCGACGAAAACAGGGAGAGGTCATGGTCCGCAGGCGACAGACGGTAACGATCCGGCACGTGGCAGCCGATGCCGGGGTGTCGCTGCAGACGGTGAGCCGCGTCATCAACAAGGAGCCCGGCGTGCGCCCCGAAATGGAGCAGCGCGTCCAGGCGTCGATCGCGAAGCTGGGCTATGTCCCCTCGATCGCGGCGCAGCGGATGAGCGGATCGCGATCGTACCTGATCCTCGCGCTCAACGATCGCGAGCGCACGATCGCCGATTGGCGCGCCAAAGAGGGCAATGACTGGATGGGCCAGATGCTGCTGGGCGGGATGCTGACCTGTGCCAGCCATGGCTATCGCATGATCGTGGAACTGGTCGACACGCACAGCGACCATATCGAGCGCGAACTGCTCGCCGCGATCGCCGCGCTCCAGCCCGATGGTGCGATCCTGACGCCGCCGCATTCGCAGAATCCGCGAATCGTGGAACTGCTGGATCGCCACGGCATCAGCGTGGCGCGGATCGGGTCGCTCGCGCCCGGGCCTGGCTTCACGCTCACGCTGGGCGACGAGGCGGCGGCCCGGCTGGCGACCGAACATCTGCTGGCGCTGGGGCATCGCCGGATCGGCTTTATCGCGGGGTCGCCCGAGTATGAGTTGAGCGGATGGCGCGTGAATGGCTGGCGCGCGGCGATGGAGGCGGCGGGGCTGCCGGTCGAGGGGCTGCTGGCGCAAGGTGATTTCAGCTATGCCTCGGGGCTGGAGGCGGCGCGCATGCTGCTCGACGGCGCGGCGCCCACTGCGATTATCGCAGGGAACGATCAGATGACGCTGGCGGCGCTGGCGGCAGTGCGGGGCAGGGGGCGGGAAGTGCCGCGCGACTTGTCGCTCATCAGTTTCGACGACACCCCGATGGTGCGCTTCGCCAATCCCCCGATCACCGCGATCGCCCAGCCGATCGCAGAGGTCACGGCGTGCGCGGTAGAGCGGATCATCGCCGCGCGATCGGGCAAGCCGGTTCCGGATGCGCCGTTCATGGGCCAGTCGACGCTGGTGCAGCGCGACTCCACCCGCGCCATCGCCGACTGATCGCCCGCGACCGCGTTCAAGCCGCTCCCCCGGGATTCGCGTTTGCATTGGGCTGAAGGCGCGATTTCCGCGCTGAAACGTGCTGCCCGCGTGACAATATACTCATGGTATTGCGCTTGACGCGCATATACTCATAGTATTATTACACTCCCTGATAGCGCTACCACATTGGTGCGGACCGCCTGCACAAGCAGGGGTTTTTTTTGGGGAGAACTGAAATGGTGTCTCGTATCGATCTCGCGCGACGCGGCCTTTTGGGCGCCGTTGCCGTTTCCAGCCTGATGCTGCCGACGCTGGCCGCTGCGCAGACCGCGCCGGTCGAATCCGCGCCCGCCGCCGATCCCGCCCAGACCGCGCCCGAGACCGAAGGCGCCGACGCGATCGTGGTCACCGGCTACCGCGCCTCGCTGCAGAGCCAGACCAACGCCAAGCGCGACTCGATCGGCTTCACCGACACGATCTTCGCCGAAGACATCGGCAAGTTCCCCGACACCAACATCGCCGAATCGGTCAACCGCATCCCCGGCGTCACGATCAGCCGCGAAGTCACCGGCGAAGGATCGAACGTCGCGATTCGCGGCCTGGGCACCAACTTCACCCGCGTGCTGCTGAACGGTGCGCCGGTTGCCATCGCATCGGTGCGGTTCGACGCGCAGAGCACCAACCGCGAAGTCGACCTCGACCTGATCCCGACCGAGCTGTTCACTCAGCTGACCGTCAGCAAATCGCCCACCGCCAGCCAGCTTGAGGGCGGCGCGGCCGGCACCGTCAACCTGCGGTCGGCGCGCCCGTTCGACAATCCCAAGCCCTATATCAGCTATGGCCTCCAGGGTTCGAAGGTCAGCGGCGCCGAGAAATGGGGCTATCGTGGCTATGCGCTGGCCAGCGCGACGTTCGGCGATTTCGGCATCCTGGTCGGCGGTGCGGCGGTCAAGAACCGCTTCCGCGTCGACGGGTTCGAGACGATCGGCTGGACTAACCCCAACCTGACCGCGACGCAGAGCACCAGCGCCACGCGTAACGCCACCGGCGGCGGCAACTGGACCATCCCCGGCACCGTGCCGGTCAACGCCGGCAACGGCCTGACCACCGGTGCGACCATCGACCAGGCATTCCTGCTGGCCAACAATCCCGGCGCGACGATCGAGCAGATCGACAACGGCCTGCTGCCGCGCCTGGGCCGTCCGCGTACCGAAATCGGCGAGCGCACGCGCTATAACGGGCTGGTCTCGCTCGAATGGCGGCCGAGCGACGCGCTGCACTTCTACCTCGATGGCATGTACGCAAAGCGCGACACCGATTTCACGCGGTCGGCGATGAACTGGGCGGTCCGCAACGGCGCCACCATTCCGCTCAACACCACCTATGACAAGAGCGACTGCTCGGCCGGCTGCACCGTCACCGGCGGCACCTATGCCAATTCGCAGTTCTTCCTCGAATATCGCCCCTATCGCGATCGCCAGGATTATTGGGGCGTGAACCCCGGCATGGAATTCACGATCAACGACTGGATCAAGGGCGATTTCCAGGCGAACTACACCAAGAGCAATTTCCGCCGCGAAAGCCCGACGGTGCTGGTCATCACTCCGCCCAGCAGCGGCGTGACGACGACCTACACCAACAATGGCGGCATCCCGGACATCAAGGCGAACATCGACCTGAACGATCCGAAGAATTTCGGCTGGGCCGGCGGCGGGCGCGTCAACCTGAACGGCGAAGAGCGCAAGACCGAGACCAAGGGCGTTCGGGGCAGCCTGTTGTTCGGCGATGCCCAGCGCTTCAACATCCGCGTCGGCGCTGCCTATGACGACACCCAGCGTCGCATCCTGGCGTTCGACAACACCAATCCGTGGCAGGCCGCGATCTGCGGCAACAACCCCAGCGTCGTGCTGCCCGGGCCGAACCGCCAGCCGGTGTGCGATGGCGCCAACCAGCCGGGCACCGTCGCGCCCGCAGGCTATCCGACCTATGCGGGCTATGGCACCGGCTATTCCGCCGGCATGCCGCCGCTCACCTATGCCGGGTCGATCGTCCCGACGGCGGCAGTGCCCAGCTATCTGGTCAAGGGCTCGAACGGCTTCGTCACGGTCGACTGGAACAAGTTCAAGGCAGCGACCAACTATGACGCGCTGCTCGCCGGCGCGACCGAAGTCGGTTCGGGCAGCAGCGGCGCCAATGGCGGCCTGATCCGCGAAAAGGTGACCGGCACCTTTGTCGAGGCGAACAACGTGTTCGACATCGGCGACACCGATACGCTGCGCGTCAATGCGGGCGTGCGGTATGTCCGCACCGAACAGATTGTCGGCGGGCGCACCACCGTGCCCAATCCGCTCAACGTGCGCGCCGGCGGCGTGACTTGCCCCGGCACCAGCCCGACCTTTGCGCTGGACGGTTCCTGCTACCCGGCGATCGTGAACTTCACCGAGAATACGCGCAAATATTCCAATTTCCTGCCCTCGGCGAGCGTTGCCTATAGCTTCGGGAACAAGGCGGTGGCGCGCGGCTCGATCTCGCGCACGATGACCCGCCCCGATCCGAACCAGCTGCTCCCCGGCGCGTCGTTCACGTCGCCGTCGGCGGACCTGGGCTCGCTCGGCAACAACGCGCTCAATCCGTATATCTCGAGCAATATCGATCTAGGCTTCGAATATTACACCGGCGGCGAAGGCGTGATCGCGTTCGCGGCGTTCCGCAAATCGATCACCGGCTTCACGGTGAACGGGCTGCGCACCGTGCCGTTCTCGGCGCTGGAACCCTATGGCATCACCTATGCCACGCTGACCCAGCAGCAGCAGCTGGCGCTGATGTCGCGTGCGACTGCCGGCCAGACGGCGGAGCAGGTGCCGATCCAGATCCAGCAGCAGGTGAACGCCGACGGCAAGCTGAAGGTCAACGGCCTGGAATTCCAGGTCACCCAGCCGCTGGACTTCCTGACCAGCGCGATTGGCGTGCGGGGCTTCGGCGTGCAGGGCAACCTGACGCTGATCGACCAGCGCGGCGAGGGCCAGGGAGCGCCCGCGATCGCCCTTGGCGTCGCGCCGACCACCTATACGCTGACCGGCTATTACGAAGGCAACGGCCTGTCGGCGCGCCTGACCTACACCTATAACGAAGGCTCGCAGAATTCGGGGCTGAACCAGAACAGCATCCCGTCCGCCGCATTCTTCGGGCGCGATTATGCGCAGCTCGATTTCTCGGGCAACATCGATCTCGGCAAGATCCTGGGCAACAAATACCTGCCGACGCTGGTGGTGAATGTCATCAACATCACCAAGGAAGCGCAGAGCAGCTACTTCCAGTTCGAGAACGCGACTTTCAACGAATATAATCCGGGCCGCTCGGTGCTGGTGGGTATCCGCGGCCGCTTCTGATCATACTCCTACCCTGGGGTTCCCTTGGGGGCCGGCCGAGCGATCGGCCGGCCCCTTTTTCATGCGCGCGGTTCCGGGGGCGGCGTGCGTCCCGCGAAAAGCAATTCGGCACGTGCGGGCAAGTCGCTCGCCGACCCCCGTGATAGGCAGGGCGCCACACTGGATTGCGACGGAGAAGAATATGGCGACCCTCATCAGCGTGCCCGAGGTGACCGGGGCGGCGGCATGGCGCGGGGATCGGCTGGGGACGAGCGGCGAATGGATCTACCGCCTGAGCGACGCGCAGGTCGCGGAGCTGGAGGCGCTGGGCACGCGCTTCGTCGCCGAAAACCCCGATCTGCGCACCGTGCAGGCCGAGGAGTATCCGCTGGTCGCTTGTGCCGAGGCAGTGGCCGAATGGCGGCGCGACGTGGATTTCGGACGCGGATTCGTGCTGGTGCGCGGGCTGCGCACGCAGCTCTATTCCGACATATTGTCGTCGGCGATCTATTATGTGCTGGGGCTGCACATGGGCGACCCCATCCGCCAGAACGAGATGGGCGACCTGCTCGACCATGTCTATGCCACGTCGGACAAGACGATGGACGATCCGACCGCGCTGTCGTCCAAGGTGCGCGACAAGCTGGTCTATCATTCGGACAGCTCCGACATCGTCGCGCTGATGTGCCTGCGCCCGGCGCGGAGCGGGGGCGCATCGTGCCTGGTCTCGGGCGCGGAGATCTATAACGAGATCCTGCGTCGCCGCCCCGATCTGGCGCCGCTGCTGCTCGAACCCTTCCACTGGGACTGGCGCCGGCAGGACCATAGCGCGCCGGCGGATACCTATACCTCGCCGGTCATCTCGATGGTGGATGGCGTATTCAGCATGTACGCGGGATCGCTGTATATCCTGACCGCGCAGGACTATCCGGGCGTGCCCAAGCTGACCGAGGATCAGATCGAAGTGCTGCGGTTGTTCGACGAGATCACCTATGAACCCGGCATGGCGATCGAAATGGATTTCCGGCCCGGCGACATCCAGTGGCTGTCCAACTATGCCGCGCTCCATTCGCGCACGTCGTTCGACGACTGGCCCGAGCCGCAGCGGCGGCGCCATCTGCTGCGGCTGTGGCTGAGCAGCAAGACCGATCGCCCGGTGGTGCCCGATTTCGGCAAGAACGGCGTGGTCCAGGTCCGCGCCGCGCCGCGCGACGGCAAGCCCGAGCATCCCGACGCGCATTTCGATATCGCATCGGTATCGGTGCCGCGCCTGATTTCCTGAGCTTTCCCCCCGTGGGGCGACCAGTCCTAAAAAGGACGGTCGCCCTTAACGGTCACGCGAACGCGGGGCCGGACGCTCACCGCCTTCTGGGACGGGCCCGGCCTGGTCGGCGCATGGCTCAGCGCGCGCTGAGCTTGACGATCGTCGGCGCGCTGCCGAGCCGGATCGTATAGGCATCGCGCTCCAGCGTGCCGGTGGAGGGGGTAAGCGCCTTCGCGCCGGGCGTCGTTGTCTCGATGCGCAGTCGGGCGACCGGCGTGGCTGCCGTGGCGGGATCGAGCGTCACGTTGATCGCGCCGCTGACCGGCGTGTAGGTGACATTGGCGATCTTGCCCGCGTCCAGCGTGATCCACGCGCCGGCAGGGGCGACGAACAGCCGCGAGCGGGCGCCATCCTTGGGCTGGATCTGCACGCCGTCCTTGCCCTGCGTCACGTCACCGCCAAAGCCGAGCCAGCCAAAGGTGGGATCGTTCACCAGATAAGTCGCGGCGGTGAGCGCATGGCCATAATAGCCCATGCCATAGTCGCCGCTATACGGGTCCCAGTGCATCCGGTCGGGCCAGCTGTGGAACGCCGCCGACGAGAAGCCGGTCTGGTCGATATTGGTGATGCCGCCCATCATCCCGCCATAGGCGACACGCAGCAGATGCAGGTCCGTGGGGTTCTGGCGATAGGCGTCGAACAGCGGCACGGCGTTCAGCGCCGATCCGTAATGGTGGATCTGACGCTCGATCCGCGCATATTTGCCGCCGTACAGGAAATCCCAATAGCGCCGCGCATTGCCGTTATAGCCCCAGCTGGGGATCGTCGGGTCATAGCCCAGGATCACTTCGCGGGTGACATCGGCCTGGGGCTGGTATCCGAAATAGCGCATCCAGGCGTAGACTTCGGGCTGGCCGGTCGAATCCCACGGCATTTCCGACCCGAAGGGGAATTTGAGCGTGCGCCAGTGATCGGCGCGCTGCTTCATCAGCCGCTCCATCTCGGTCGCTTCGGCGGTCAGGCCCTCGCGCTTCAGGTCCTTCAGGATGTCGACGAAGACATCGCCTTCCATCAGCCCGAACTCGGCATAATAGGGCGCGTCGCGCATCATCGCGACGGTGGTCTGGTAGGCATGGTCCAGATACCAGCGCCAGTCGTGCGTCTTGACCATGCCGGGATGGTTGCGCGCGGTGCGATACAGCACCCAATGGCCGATCGCGACATGCGGATAGTTGTAGGCGCGGCCCAGATCGCCCGCGTCCTTTTCCTTCCACGAGGTCCACGACGTCCATTTTTCCGCGTCCTTGTACAGGTCCGGGAACTTGGCGGGGTCATAATAGAACAGGCTTTTCTTCACGGCGCCCGCCTGCGGGCCTTCTGCGACCTGGAGGTTGCCGACCACGGTTTCGGTGACGAGCCGTTCCAGCTTGGCGACTTCGCCGGGCTCGGGATTGTCGAGCTGCTTCATCATCGCGGCGACCCACGATCCGCCGCCGCCTTCGTCGCTCATCCCCGCGATCCATACGCGCGGTTCGACATCGACGATCTTCTTCGCCTCGTTGTCATAGGTCAGGATCGCGGGCGATCGGCCAAAGGGATCGCCCTTGCCCTCAAACCATTGCCGGGTGGTCGAGAAGCGGCCGAGATCGGCCATCGTCTGCTCCAGCGGCTTGGTGACGAAATAGCTGACCGTCTGGACCTGACCGTCGGCATAGGTGAGCGTCAGGCGGACCTGCCCCCATTGGCGCCCGCGCACGGTGAGCTTGGCCCAGCCCTTTTGCGTACCCGCCGGCACGGCCTCGACGGCGCCTGCGGGGAAGCTCTCGATCGAACGGATCGCGCTGGGCGCCTTGACGAACAGCGTCGCGGTCTGGTCCTGGGGCACGACATAGCCGGGGATGCCGATGGCGACCGGGCGCTTGTTGGCGATCAGCGTATCCTCGATCGCGCGGATCGACGGAGTCTGCGTCATGCGCACCCCGACGTCGATCGTCTGGCCGGGCGCGAGCGTGCGGCCGGTGGGGGCGTTCCACTGGGTGCCGGCATCCTTCCACTCGCGGTCGGCATAGCCGATGCTGTGCACCGTCCAGTCGTAAAAGCCTTCGGACGTCTGGCCGCGCTGGCTCTTGTCGGTGAAGATCGCCCCCTTCGCCTCGCGCGGGTTCTTGAGCGGTGCGTACGCTTCCAGCGGGGTGCCCTTTTCCGGGAGCACCAGCAGCGCCGGGCCCTGGCCGTTCAGCCGGGTGATCTGAAGATAGCCCGCATCGCGCCCGATATAGGGGTCGACGAAGCTCGCCTCGGCATGCGCCTGGTCGAGATTGCGGTCGGTGATGATGTTGTCGAACACCATCGGCATCCCCAGCGCGCCGATTTCCAGCGGCGCGCCCGACATGTTGGTGATGCGGAAGCGCAGCGCGAGCAGCCCGGCTTCGTTGACCCAGCGGCGCTCGACCCGGAACGGCGCGTCGGCGCCCATGCTGGCGGTGATGTCCGCCGCGGCGATCACGGTGCCCGATGCGGGCAGCAGGCGGATCGGCTTGCGGGCATGGGCCGAGGCGAAATCGCGCCACGCGCCGCCGGGCGCGCGCACGCGCAGGTTGAGATCGCCGACATGGTTATAGCCATCGCCCGCGCGTTCGGGCTCGCGCGCGGTGGGCACGAAGCTGAACGCGGGTTCGGACGCGGGCGACAGGCGCGCGAGCGTCTGGGTATCGGCGCGCAGCGCGACCTGGAAGCTGCCGACGGTGTGCGCCGTCGTCTGGATGGGGGCATAGACCGGCTTGGCCGGTTGCTGGGGCTGTTCCTGCGCGATCAGCGCGGAGGACGAAAGCCCGGCGAGCAGGAGCGCGGTAGGCGCGAAAGTGCGAAGCGTGACCATGGGGGTTCTCATTTCGTTGTTGCGCCGATCGCGGGCGTGGCAGGGGCGGGCGCGGGTGCCGGCTTTGGCAGGGGCAGCGCAGGCGGTGTCTCGTCCAGCAGGTTGCGCGTGAAATAGTCGCGCAGCTTGCGCCAGAAGAACGGCTGGGCGACGCGGTGGGTGGTGTTGGGCAGGATCACCAGATCGACATCGCGCCCGGCCGTGATGAGCGCGTTGGCGAGGCGCAGGCTTTCGGTGACGGGGACGTTGTCGTCGATGTCGCCATGGATCAGCAGCAGCTTGCCGGTCAGGTTCCCCGCGACCGCCATGTTCGAATTGCGCTCCCACACCGTTTCGTCGGGATTGCCCATCGACACTTCGGGCCACCATGCCTTGTCGAGCCGCAGATCGTGGTTGCCGGACGAGGCGACTCCCACCTTGAAGAAATTGGGGCGCCGCAGCACGAAGCGCGCAGTGTCATATCCGCCCGCCGAACCGCCGTAGACGCCAACGCGGCTGGTATCGATATACGGATATTTCGCCGCCATCTGGCGGATCATGGCGATGTGATCGTCGAGCCCGACTTCGCCCAGATTCTGATAGGCGGGCAGGCGGAAGGCCTGGCCCCGGCGCGACGTGCCGGTGCCGTCGATGGTGACCACGATCGCGCCCAGCTGGGCGACGCTGCCTGCGCCGGCGGTGATCGTTTCGTTCCAGCCGGTCGGCACGTTGGTGGTGGTGGGGCCGGTATAGACGGCGTCGATGATCGGATAGCGGCGCGTCGGATCGAAATGGGCGGGGCGCCAGATCATCCCGTACAGCGGGGTCTTGCCATCGGCGGCGACGCCGGTGAATGGTTCGGGCGGGGTATAGCCGCTGGCGAACAGTGCGCTGGCGTCCGCCGTCGCCAGTTCGCTGACGATGCGCCCGTCACGGCTGTCGCGCAGCACGGTGCGTGTCGGCACAGTCGGGCTCGACATCGCATCCAGGAACCATTTGCCGTCGGGCGACACTTCGACATCGTGGTCGAGCGGCTCGGGGGTTAGCAGCACCGGCTGGCTGCCGTCGCCGGTCACACGGTACAGCGCGCGGTAATAGGGGTTGCGATCGCGTTCGCGCCCGACGCCGGTGAGCAGGATGCTGCGTGCGGCGGCATCGACATGGGCGATGTCCAGCACTTCCCATGCGCCGCGCGTGATCGGGATGCCGCCATCGGGATCGTCGGGGCGGACCAGATACAGCTGGGCCCAACCGGTCCGTTCGGAAATGGCGAGTTCGCCGCCCAGTTCGGGGGCGGGGCGCAGCCCGCTCGACGTGACGGTGACCAGCGGCTTCACGCTTTCGCGCGCGGTCACGCTCGCCTTGCCGGTGTCCGGATCGACTTGATAGACGACCAGCTGCTTGTAGCCGCGTTCGGTCCACTGGACGCGCGCCTTGTCGCCGTTCCAGCCGAAATCGGGATCGGCGGGGTAGAGCAGCGATTCGCTCGGCACGTCGAACGGCACGATCCGCGCGCGGCGGGTGCGCAGCGCGGCCTCGACATCCACGGCGAAGCGCGTCGCCTGGGGCAGTTTGGCGGCACCGGCCAGCGGATACACATAGCGGAAGCTGCGCGGGTAGAAGCTGCCCGGCGGGTTTTCCTGCGTCATCGTCAGCGGCGTGACGCCGCGCGTGTCGAGCCGCCAGCTGACGATATGCCGGCTGTCGGGCGACCACCGCACCGACACCGGCATCTTCGGCTCTTCGGTGCCTTCCTTCAATATGTCGGCAAGCTGGGGGATGCCCCGGCCATAGGGCTGTTCGCGCGTGCCGTCGCTGGTCAGCGCGACTTCGCGCTGCGTCCGGCGATCGCGCACGAACAGGTTATAGTCGCGGGCGACGATCTCGAACCGGCCATCGGGCGATACGGCGCCATCGCCTTCGGGCGCGCCCTTGCTCGCTTCCACCAGCGTGTCGGCGGCGGTCAGCGTAAATTGCCGGTCGGCGACGCCGAAGGTCAGGGCATTGTCGCGCGCGCTGTAATCGGGGTCCTGCAGCCACAGCGTGAACGCGTCGATATCCTTGCCGGTCGCGCGCGACAGCAGCTGCGCCAGATGCGCCTCACCCGTGACTGCGCGCGACTGGCCGGTCGTCAGGTCGAGATAGCGGATCTCACGCGCGCCCGCGCTTCCCACGCGATAGAGAATGCCCGAACCGTCGCGCGTGAAGGTCGCGCGGAGATCGGCGTTGACGATCAGTCGCTCCAGCTTGGGGCGCAGATATTGGTCGGCCCGGGCATAGCGTTCGGCAATCGTCGGTGCCGGGACTGCCGCAGGTGTTGGCGCAGGTGCAGACGTTTGCCCCGTATTGCCCAGCAAGAGAAAGGCGCTGGCCGCCAGCGCGCTTGCCCCTGATCGTATCGGCAAGCCTGCCCGGTGTCCTTCATGTCGCATTATTGGCGCCTCCCTTGCGCGGTGCATACCGCAAGCGTCGCCGCCAGCTCAACAGAAATTATACAGTATATATTATGCGACTGCTGCGGTAGCGTGGCGCATCGGGGGCAGGATGCGATCCGGTGATGCTATAGGGGGATGGGGATGAACAGGGCATATTACCTTCTTCCGTTGGCGCTGCCCTTGCTGTCGGCGGCGCCGCTGCAGAATGCGGGCTACACGCGCCAGTGCATTCCGCAATCCTTGGTCGCGGCCCCCATCGCCCGCGACGACGGCAGTGTCTTTTTTCGCGGCCAGCCCGATGCGCGCCGATCCTATGTCGCGGTGTTCAAGGGGGGGCGGTGCCCCGGCATCAACCGGTTTGCGACCATCGTGATCGAAACCACCGGCGCCGGATATTGCGAAGGCGACAAGCTGCGCGCCGCGATCGCGCCCACGGCGATCCCCGGCCCGATATGTATTCTCGATCATCTGGAGCCGGTTACCGAGGCTTCCGGGGATTGACCCTCGGGGGTGGTCGCGATAATCGTATACAGTATTCTAGGGAGGAAATGATGCGACCGATCTCTGCCTCACGCCGGGAATTGATGCTCGGGGCGGCCGCAATGGCCTTTGGCGCGACGGGCATGGTGGCCCGCGCCGCCGCTGCCGCAGCACCCGGCCTGGCACGCGCCAAGCCGCTTCCGCTCGCCGCCGTGCGCCTGCGCCCGTCGGACTATGCGACGGCTGTGGAGGTCAACCGCACCTATCTCCACCGGCTGAGCCCCGACCGGCTGCTCCACAATTTCCGCAAATATGCCGGGCTGGAGCCCAAGGCGCCGATCTATGGCGGGTGGGAAAGCGATACGATCGCCGGCCACACGCTGGGGCACTATATGACCGCGCTGGTGCTGACTTGGCAGCAGACCGGCGATACCGAGATGCGCCGCCGCGCCGACTACATCATCGACGAGCTCGCCGAAGCGCAGGCCAAGCGCGGCAACGGCTATGTCGGCGCGTTGGGGCGCAAGCGGAAGGACGGCACGATCGTCGACGGCGAAGAGATTTTCGCCGAGCTGACCAAGGGCGAGATCCGCTCCGGCGGCTTCGACCTCAACGGATCATGGTCGCCGCTCTATACCGTGCACAAGCTGTTCGCGGGGCTGCTCGACATCCATGCCGCATGGGGCAACCCCAAGGCGCTATCCGTCGTCGAGGGGCTGGCCGGCTATTTCGAGCGGGTGTTTGCCGCGCTCACCCCGGCGCAGACCCAGGAAGTGCTGGGCTGCGAATATGGCGGGCTGAACGAAAGCTATGCCGAACTGCACGCGCGCACGGGCAACCCGCGCTGGCTGAAAATGGCCGAGACGCTGTACGACACCCGCGTGCTCGATCCGCTGAGCAACCGCGAGGACAAGCTCGCCAATTTCCACGCCAATACCCAGGTGCCGAAGCTGATCGGGCTGGCGCGCATCTATGACATCACCGGCGAGGAAAAGCGCCGCACCGCCGCGACGTTCTTCTGGGAGCGCGTGACGGGGCATCACAGCTATGTGATCGGCGGCAATGCCGACCGCGAGTATTTCTTCACGCCCGACACGGTCGCCGACCACATCACCGACCAGACGTGCGAGCATTGCAACACGTACAACATGCTCAAGCTGACGCGGCATCTCTATGCGTGGCAGCCCGATGGCGCGCTGTTCGACTATTATGAGCGCGCGCACCTGAACCATGTCATGTCGGCGCAGGACCCCGCCACCGGCGGCTTCACCTATATGACGCCGCTGATGACCGGCAGCGAGCGCGGCTATTCAACCGTCGATGACGATTCGTTCTGGTGCTGTGTCGGCAGCGGCATGGAAAGCCATGCCAAGCACGGTGAATCGATCTTCTGGGAAGACGATGCCGGCGGGCTGATCGTCAACCTCTATATCCCCGCGGACGCCGAATGGGCGAAGCGCAATGCAACGCTGCGGCTGGAGACCAACTATCCGTTCGAGGGCGAAGCCCGCCTGACCTTCGCCAAGGTGAAGCAGGGCGCGTTCCCCGTCGCGCTGCGCGTGCCCGGCTGGGCGGCGGGCAAGGCGGTGGTCGTGGTCAACGGCGCGCCGGTGACGCCGGTGTTCGCGCGCGGCTATGCCGTGGTCGATCGCCGGTGGAAGGCGGGCGATACCGTGTCGATCACGCTGCCGCTCGAACTGCGGATCGAATCCGCGCCGGGCGACGAGAATACCATTGCGGTGGTACGCGGCCCGATGGTGCTCGCCGCCGATCTGGGGCCGCGCGAGACCAAGTGGGAACAGGCCGATCCGGCGCTGGTTGGTGCCGATCTGCTCGGCGGGTTCGTGCCCAGCGATCCGGCAAAGGGGCTGTACGCCACGCGCGGCGTGGTGCGTCCGGGCGACCTGCCGTTCGTGCCCTTTTACCGCCAGTATAACCGCCGCAGCGCGACCTATTTCAAACGCTTCTCCGAGGCGGCATGGGCAGTCGAGCAAAAGGCGTTCCTGGAGGAACAGGCCCGGCTGAAGGATGTGGCGGCGCGTTCGGTGGACGTGATGTTCCTGGGCGAGATGCAGCCGGAACGCGACCATAACCTGACGTCCGACCTGTCCTGGCCCGCCACCTATCGCGGGCGGCAGGGGCGCGACGTGCGCTCCGGCGGATTCATGGAATTCACGCTGAAGACCAAGGACGGCCCGCTGATCCTCCAGGCGAGCTATTGGGGCGGCGAGCGCAAGCGCAGCTTCGACATCCTGGTCGACAATGTGAAGGTCGCTACCCAGACGCTGGACAATGACCGGCCCGGCAAGTTTTTCGACGCCGATTATCCGCTGCCCGAGGCGCTGACCAAGGGCAAGGCATCGGTTCGGGTGCGTATCGTGCCCCATAGCGGCAACAGCGCGGGGCCGGTGTTCGGCGTGCGCCTGTTCACGGCAAAGCCGGGCGCCGCGCGTTGAGCGATCCGATGGCGGGCGTGGCGATGACGCTGGACGCGCTGCGCAGCCTGGCGCGGGCCAAGCTGGTGGCGGCGGGGCTGGCGCAGGACCATGCCGACGCAGTGGCCGAGACGATGGTGGCGGGCGAGCGCGACGGATGCGCCAGCCACGGCATCTATCGCCTGCTGGTGGCGGACCGCAGCATCCGCGCAGGCGTGGTCGTGCCCGATGCCGTGCCGACGCTGACCGAGCCCAAGGCCGGGCTGGTCGCCGTGGACGGCGGCGGTGGCTTTGCGCAGCTTGCCTTTGCGCGGGGAATGCCGCTGCTCGTCGAAAAGGCGCGGGCCAACGGGATCGCGGCGCTCGCGCTCAACAACGTCGTTCACTTCGCGGCCCTTTGGCCCGAAGTGGAGGCGCTGGCGGAACAGGGACTGGTCGCGTTGGCGTTCACGCCCAGCCATGCCTGGGTCGCGCCGGCGGGCGGCACCCGCCCGGTGTTCGGCACCAATCCGATCGCCTTTGGCTGGCCGCGCGCCGGGGGCAATCCTTTCGTGTTCGACTTTGCGACCAGCGCCGTCGCGCGCGGTGAGATCGAACTGCACCGTCGCGAAGGCCGCGCGGTGCCCGACGACTGGGGCTATGACGCCCAAGGCAATCCGACGACCGATGCCAAGGCAGTGCTCGACGGGGCGATGCGCACCTTTGGCGGGCACAAGGGATCGGCGCTGGCGGCAATGGTGGAACTGCTCGCCGGGCCGCTGATCGGCGATCATACCAGCGCGGACTCGCTCGCCGCCGATGCGGGGCGGGGCGGTTCGCCGATCGGCGGCGAGCTGATCGTGGCGATCGATCCGGCGGGCTTTCTGGGCGCGGCGGTGCAGGAGCATCTGGCGCGGGCCGAGGCGATGTTCGCCGCGATCGAGGCGCAGGGTGCGCGATTGCCGTCGCAGCGCCGCTATGCCGCGCGCGAACAAAGTCTGGCGCACGGGGTGACGATACCGGCGGCGCTCTATGCGGACATCATGGCGATCGGAGCGTGAAGATGCGGGTATGGCGTAGCACGGCAGTCCTTCTGGCGGGGGTAGCGATGCTGTCGGCTGGGGCAGTGGCGGGGTCGCCCGCCGCGTCGCCCGATGCGCAGTTCAGGAAGCTGTACACCGACGAATATGCCTGGCGGCAGGGGCAACAGGCGCCCAGCGAGGACACGCCCAAAAGCGCGAAGCACGCGCTGCCCGATGTCGGCCCGGCGGCGCAGGCGGCGAAGCTGGCGCGATGGACCGCGACGCTGGCGGCGCTGGCGAAGATCAATCCCGCCACGCTGTCTCCGGCGGAGCAAGTGAACTACGCGGTCTACAAGGGACAGATCGAGGCGCTGCGCAACGAGCAGCTGTACCGCGAATATGAAAAGCCGCTCAATTCGGACACCAGCTTCTGGGGCGACATCGCCGAAGGCGCGCGGGGCAATTTCGTGCGCGAAGAGGATTACCGGGCCTATATCGCGATGCTGCGCGATCTGCCGCGCTTTTTCGACCAGCAGATCGGGAACATGCGCGCCGGGCTGAAGCGCGGCTTCACGCCCGCGCGGATCACGTTGCAGGGGCGCGATGCGGGTGTAGCGCGCGTGGCGGAGGCGAAGTCGCCGGCGGAATCGCCCTTCTTCGCGCCCTTCGCGACGTTCCCCGCCAGCATCCCGGCGGCGACCCAGGCGCAGCTGCGCGCCGAGGGCGAGGCGGCGATCCGCGATGCGGTGGTGCCGGCCCATGCCACGCTGCTGCGTTTCCTGCGCACCGAGTACATCCCCGGCGCGCGTACCAGCCTTGCCGCCTATGACCTGCCCGACGGGCGGGCCTATTACCAGTCCAAGGTCGCCGAGTTCACCACGCTGGACCAGACCCCGGACGAGGTCCACGCGATCGGCCTTGCCGAAGTGGCCAAGATCCGCGCGCGGATGCACGACGTGATGCGCCAGGTGGGGTTCCAGGGCGATCTTGCCGCCTTCCTCCACTTCCTGCGCACCGATCCGCAATTCTATGCCAAGACGCCGCAGGCGCTGCTCGATCGCGGCGCGTGGATCGCCAAGACGTTTGACGGCAAGGTCGCGCGCTATTTCGGGCGGCTGCCGCGCAGCCGGTTCGCGATCGTCCCGGTGCCGGACGACATCGCGCCCTTCTACACCGGCGGGCGCGGCGGGCCGGGCGTGTATCTGATCAACACCTATAACCTGCCGGCGCGCCCCCTCTATTCGCTGCCGGCGCTGACGCTGCACGAAAGCGCGCCGGGTCATGCGTTCCAGATGCCGCTGGCGGCGGAGAACAAGGACCTGCCGGCGTTCCGGCGCGACACCTATCTGTCGGTCTATGGCGAGGGCTGGGCGCTGTATTGCGAGGCGCTGGGCGAGGAAATGGGCATGTACCAGACGCCGTACGAGGTGTTCGGGATGCTCAGCTACCAGATGTGGCGCGCGGCGCGGCTGGTGGTCGATACCGGCATCCATGCCAAGGGCTGGACCCGCGAACAGGCGCAGCAGTTCCTGCACGACAACACCGCGCTGGCCGACCACGAGATCGAGACCGAAGTGGACCGTTACATCGCATGGCCGGGCCAGGCGCTGAGCTATTACACCGGCGAGCTGGCAATCCTGCGCGCCCGCGCCCGCGCCGAAAAGGCATTGGGCGCGAAGTTCAACATCCGCGCCTTTCACGATGCGGTGCTGGCGCTGGGATCGGTGCCGGTGCCCGAGATCGATCGCCGCATCGACCAGCTCATCGCCGATGGCGGCAAGGGCCCTTACCCGGACGAGGAATGACATGACCCGATTGCTTGCCCTCGCGCCGCTGCTCGCGGTGTTGCCCGGCGCGGCGTGCGCCCAGACGCTGCCCGCGCCCGAAACCGTGACCGGCACGGGCAATCCGATCCTGGCCGATGGCCGCTATTATTCGACCGATCCTGCGCCGCTGGTCGATGGCGACACGCTGTATATCCTCACGGGGCGCGACACGGCGGCGCCCGACGTCAACGACTTCATCATGCCCGAATGGCAGATGCTGGCGACCAACGATCCCGCCACGCGGGTCTGGAAACACTGGCCGGGCTTTCTCCGTCCCGAAGCGGTTTTCGCCTGGGCCGAGCCGGGCCGCGCCTATGCGGGCCAGATCGTAAAGGCGCCCGACGGGCGCTTCTATCTCTATGCCCCCGTGATCGAGCGCGACAGCGACGCGAAGGATCGGTTCGCGATCGGTGTCGCGGTGGCGGACAGCCCGCTCGGGCCGTGGAAGGATGCGCACCCGGCGGGGCCGATCGTGTCGCAGCGCGTGCCGGTGGCGAACACGATCCAGAATATCGACCCGACCGTGCTGATCGACGACGATGGCCGCGTCTACCTGTATTGGGGCACGTTCGGCCAGCTGCGCGGGATCGAACTGGCGCGCGACATGGTCACGCCCAAAAGCGCCGAACAGCGGATCGAGGGGCTGACCGGATTCTTCGAGGCGCCGTGGATCTTGAAGCGCAAGGGCACCTATTACATGCTCTATGCCGGAAACCATGCGGGGCCGGACAGCGATTGCACGCCCGCCGTCTATTATGCGTGCCAGGCCTATGGCACCGCGCCGTCGCCGATGGGGCCGTGGACCTATCGCGGCGTCGCGCTGCGCCCGGTGTCGTCGACGACGTCCCATGCCGGCATGGTCGCGTTCAAGGGCAAGTGGTATATCGCCTATCACACTGCGGACGCAGTGGGCGGCGGGCATTTCCGGCGCAGCGTCGCGATCGACCCGGTCGAATGGGACGACAGCGTCACGCCTGCGCGCATCCGCCCGATCACGCCCAGCCGCGCGCCGCAGCCCGCGCCGGCGCCGACCCGCAACATCGCCGGCGCAGCGTCGGCCGTCGCGTCGAACCAGCCCATTCCGCTGCAATATTGGATCGGCGCGCTCAACGACGGCAAGGTGCGCAGCAGCCCGCTGCCGCCCGACATGTGGGGCACGTGGAACGGGAATAACCCCAAGCGGCCCTGGATCGAATATCGCTGGACCCAGTCGGTCACGATCGACGGATCACGGCTATACCTGTTCGCCGATCAGCCCGCCGGTTCGGGCGTGGGTGTGGCCCCCCCCGCGGCCTGGCATCTGGAATATTGGGACGGGGCGTGGAAGCCGGTGCCGGGGGCCAGCGGCTATGGCACCGAACCGGGCGTGTTCCAGGACGTGCGCTTCGCCCCGGTGACGACGCGCTGCCTGCGCGCGGTGTTCGACGCATCGGGCGCAGGCGGCAGCTTTGCGGGCGTCGGGGTGCAGGAATGGGAAGTGCTCGCCCCGCGCGCCGCCGTCCCCGCCGCCGCGCCGAACCCGGCGGCCCCTGCCTGCACCCGCTAAGGGCGGGTGCCGCAGGCCCCGTTCAGGCGAAGGGCCGGTCGATCGAATGCTGCGGCTGGGTGAACCAGGCCGCGCCGGTTTCGGTGACGTACATATGGTCTTCCAGCCGGACGCCATAGCGTTCGGGGACGACGATCATCGGTTCGTTCGAAAAACACATGCCGGGTGCCAGCGGGGTCCGGTCGCCGCGCACGAGATAGGCGGGCTCGTGGATCGCCAGCCCGATGCCGTGGCCGGTGCGGTGGGGCAGGCCGGGCAGGCGATAGTCGGGCCCCAGCCCCGCCTTTTCGAGTACGGCGCGCGCGGCGTAGTCGACGCTCTCGCACGGCCCGCCGGGAACGCAGGCATCGAACGCGGCCGCCTGTGCCTCCTTTTCCAGCGCCCAGGTGGCGCGAATGTCGTCGCCCACCGTGCCAAAGGCATAGGTGCGGGTGATGTCCGAATGATAGCCGTCGATCGTGCAGCCCGTATCGATCAGCACCAGCTGGTTCTCCTCCAGTGCCTGATCGCCGGGCAGGCCGTGCGGAAACGCGGTCGCGCGACCGAACTGCACCGCGCAGAAGGTGGAACCGGCGGCACCGAGCGCGCGATGGGCGTCGTCGATGAAGCGCTTTACCGTGCTGGCGCGGATGCCCGGTGCCAGGATGCGCGCAGCGCGGCGATGCACTTCCAGCGTCATCGCCTTCGCCTGTTGCATCAGCGCAAGCTCGGTGGCCGATTTGCGCATCCGCATCGCGTCGATCACCGGGGCACCCGACACGATGTTGAAACAGGCCCGCAGCGGCTCTGACCAGTGGAACGGCAGCAGCGGATCGATCGCGATCCGGGCGGCCCCGGGCAGCGCGTCGGCGATCACCGACACGGGATCGACATCCTCTTCCCACAGCAGCAGATCGGCAGGGATCGCCAGTTCCGCCTCCAGCGAGCCACGCTCGAAGGCGGGGCAGACGATCCGGGGCGTGCCGTGCACCGGCAGCAGCAGCGCCACCAGCCGTTCGGTCGGCGACCAGGAAACGCCGGTGAAATAGCGCAGGCTGGGCCCGGCATTGACCAGCAGCACGTCGGCGCCGATCGCATCGAGGCGTTCGCGGGCCTGATCCAGCCGCGCGGCGCGTTCGTCGGCGGTGATGCGCGGGGCGGGGCTGTGCCAGGGCGCGAGTGCGGCCAGTTCCTGTTCGATCGTCGATCCGCCGATGGTCATGCGTGTCCTCCTTTGCCGCCGAATCGCTCCAGGTCGAAGGGCGTGATGTCGATGATGGGCCTTTGGCCGCTGGCGATCGCTGAGACCAGTTCGGCGGTGATCGGCGCCAGCGTCAGCCCCAGATGCTGGTGGCCAAAGGCATAGAGCAGGTTCGCCGCGCGGCGCGAGCGGCCGATCGCGGGCAGATAATCGGGCAACGTGGGCCGGGCGCCCATCCAGCGGGTGAAGGGCGGGCGCATCGGCAGGCCCAGTGCGGCGACATGGCGTTCCAGCCGCTCCCATTTGCGCGGATCGGGCGGCGCATCGGGATCGCCCAGTTCGACGAAGCTCGCCGCCTGGACGGTATCGCGGTAGCGGGTGACGATCATCGATCGATCCTCGAACACCACCGGCGGCAGATCGGCGGGCCAGTGCGTGGCGGCGGCGCGGATGTGATAGCCGCGCTCGGCGATGATCGGCGCGCAATGGCCCGCCGCCGCGACCAGCGGCCTGCTGCGCACGCCGGCTGCCACCAGCACGAGATCGGCGGCGTGGCCGGGCACCTGCGCCGATCCGTTGAGGAAGTTTAGGGTTGCCAGCGTCCGCACGATGGTTCCTCCCCGTGCGGTGACATCGCGTTCGAGCGCGTCGGCCAGCGCATCCAGGTCGGCGACCTGCGCCGTTCCCGAAAAGCGGCAGGCCCCGGCGATCGGGGCGGCGCTGATGCCGCGCAGCCGGGCGATTTCGTGCGGTGCAGCATCGTGGAGCCGCGCGGTACCGATGTCCGCCCCGGCCCATGCCGCCTTGCCCGCCGCAGCGCGGGCTGCACTCTCCCACGCGACGAAATGCCCGTCGGTTTTGAGCAGTGCCGCCTCCGCCGCCCAGGGCGCGCGTTCCCAGGCGGGCAGCGCTTCGGCCAGCAGCGCGCGCAGCGCGTCGCCCCCGGCGGCGAAGCGCGACGGCCGCGACGCGGCGAGAAAGCGCAGCGCGAAGGGAAGCCAGGTGCCGATGGCGTGCAGCGGCAGATCGAGCGCACCGCCCGCCGCGAACCGCCGGCCCCAAGCGGAGCGCAGCGTCGCGATCGACGCCAGCGGCGCCACCTGTTCGGTCGCGATATGCCCGGCATTGCCCCACGAGGCGGCATCCCGCTCGCCTGCGCGTTCCAGCACCGTGACACCGTGTCCCGCCCGCAGCAGCGCCGAGGCGCAACTGAGGCCCACGACACCCCCACCAATGATCGTAATGCGCGCCACGGCTATCCTCTATTGCAACGCAAAAATCATTATCGTATACGTTATTCAACTTCAAGAACGGGGTAACAGATGACGATCGGTTGGAAGGGTGTTTTTCCTGCGGTAACGACTCAGCTGCGGGAGGACCTGTCGATCGACCTGGCCGATACGCAGCGTGTTGTGGACGATCTTATCCGCGATGGCGTTACGGGAATCATCGCGCTGGGGACGGTGGGCGAGAATAACTCGCTGGATTTCGACGAAAAAGTAAGCGTGCTGACCGCACTGGTCGAAGTGGTGGCGGGCCGCGTGCCGGTCATCACCGGCGTGTCGGAATATGACACGCGCCGCGCCGCGCATTATGCAAAGGCCGCCGAAAAAATCGGCGCCGATGGCCTGATGCTGTTGCCACCCATGGTGTATGTCCCCAAAACCCACGAACTGGTCGCCCATTTCAAGGGCGTTGCCGACCAGACCGGGTTGCCGATCATGCTGTACAACAATCCTCCCGCCTATCGCACCACGATCGATTCCGACGTGCTGGAGGCGCTGATCCCGGTGCAGAACATCGTCGCGGTCAAGGAATCGGCGCCGGATACGCGCCGCTTCACCGATATCCGCAACCGGTTCGGCGATCGCTTCGTGCTGTTCGCGGGGCTCGACGATGTCGCGCTGGAGGGGCTGTTCCTGGGCGCACAGGGCTGGGTATCCGGCCTTACCAACGCATTCCCCAAGGAGTCGGTCGAGCTGGTCGCGGCGTTCGAGCGTGGCGATTACGCCAAGGCGAAGGAAATCTATCGCTGGTTCATGCCGCTGCTCCATCTGGATGCCGAGCATGACCTGGTCCAGTCGATCAAGCTGGCCGAGCAGGTGATGGGCCGTGGTTCCGAACGCGTGCTTCCGCCGCGCTATCCGCTGGAAGGCGCGCGCCGCGCCCAGGTGATCGCGATGGTCGAACAGGCGGCGGCGACGCGCCCGACGCTGGGCACGGCAGCGGCCTGACACCAGCGATGCGGCACACCTTCTTTTGTATCGACGGCCATACCGCCGGCAACCCGGTCCGGCTGGTGGCAGGGGGTGCGCCATTGCTGAAGGGTGCGACCATGTCGGAGCGGCGCCAGGATTTCCTGGCGCGCTTCGACTGGGTTCGCACCGGCCTGTGCTTAGAGCCGCGCGGGCATGACATGATGTCGGGCGGGTTCCTGTACTCGCCGACGCGCGCAGACAGCGATGTCGGCATCCTGTTCATCGAAACATCGGGCTGCCTGCCGATGTGCGGGCACGGCACGATCGGCATGGTCACGTTTGGGCTGGAGCACGGGCTGATCCAGCCTGCGACACCGGGCACGCTGCGCGTCGAAGTGCCCGCCGGCGTGATCGACATCGCCTATACCCGCGACGGCGACAAGGTGACGGCGGTGCGCATCACCAACGTGCCCGCCTATGTCGCCGCGCGCGGGATCGACGTGGACGTCGATGGGATCGGGCCGCTGTCGATCGACGTGTCCTATGGCGGCAATTACTATGCAATCATCGAGCCGCAGGGCGAATATACCGGGTTGGACGATCTGGGCGCATCGCGGCTGATCGACCTGAGCACGCGCATTCGCGAGGCGGTGCGCGCCAAGTACGAGCCGGTGCATCCGCTGGACCCCACGATCCGCGGCGTCAGCCACATATTATGGGCGGACAAGCCGCGCGGCGACGGCGCCGATGGCCGCAATGCCGTGTTCTATGGCGACAAGGCGATCGACCGCAGCCCCTGCGGCACGGGCACATCGGCGCGACTGGCGCACCTTGCCGCGTCGGGAAAGCTGGCGGTGGGCGCGCAGTTCGTGCACGAAAGCTATATCGGCAGTCGTTTCATTGGCCGTGTCGAGGCGGAAACCCGTCTTGGCGATCATCCCGCGATCATCCCGTCGATCGAAGGCTCGGCAATTGCCACCGGCTTCAACACGATCTGGATTGATCGCGCGGACCCGTTCTGGGAAGGATTTCAGGTCACATGACGAATCCGCTTCCGCGCCGCCAGGCTGTTCCTACTGCGGAGTCGTCGCAGAAGGGGCCTGGGATGAGCATCGTCGTACGAACCTTGGCGGAGCGCGTTTTCGAAATCGTGCGCGAGCGGATCGTGACCGGCCAGCTGGGCGACAACCTGCCGATCCGTCAGGACGCGCTGGCCACCGAGCTGGGGGTGAGCAAGATTCCGCTGCGCGAGGCGCTGGCGCGGCTGGAGCATGAGGGGTTGCTGACCAGCCACGCCAATCGCGGCTATGTTGTCCAGCCGATGTCGGCGGGCCAGGTCGACGAAATCTATGTCCTGCGCCTGGCGATCGAGCCGCCGGCCGCCGTCTATGCCGCCGAGCGCGCGACCGAGGCGGATCATGCCATCGCGATCGAGGCGTTCCACAAGCTGGACGGCGCGGCCGCCACCAATCTTGCCGAAGTGGCAGTGCGCAACCGCGATTTCCATACCGCGCTGGTGCGTCCGGGCGGGCGGCTGCTCACCACCCAGCTGGTCGAGCGGCTTTCGATCCTGGCCGAGCGCTATGTCGTCGCGCATCTGCAACCCGCAGGGCGCGAATCGCGCGCGCACCAGGAACATCGGGATCTGCTCGACGCGTGGCTTTCGCGCGACGGCACCAGACTGACGGCGCTGCTGACCGAGCATCTGCGCGGTACGCTCGACGATCTTCGCCAGCAATTCAGCGTGACCAGCTAACGGTCGGAAAACAATGTTTCGGGGGGAATGGGATGTTTGGTCCGCGCAAGGCGCTTGATTCGGTTACAAAGCATGCGGAGGGCCACGCCCTTGCCAAGACATTGGGCTGGCCGCACCTGATCGCGCTGGGGGTCGGCGCGATCGTCGGCACCGGCATCTACACGCTGACCGGCGTGGGCGCGGAGCGCGCGGGGCCGGGGGTGATCCTGGCCTTTGCCATTGCCGGCGCGGTCTGTGCGTGCGCCGCGCTGGCCTATGCCGAACTGGCGACGATGATCCCGGCCGCCGGCAGCGCCTATACGTTCAGCTATGCCGCACTGGGCGAAAAGATCGCCTGGGTCGTGGGCTGGAGCCTGGTGCTCGAATATTCGCTTGCCTGTTCGACGGTGGCGGTGGGCTGGTCGGGCTATCTGGTCGGCTGGATCGAGGCGGCGGGGGTGCATCTGCCGCATGCGCTGCTCGTCGGGCCGCATGCGGGCGGGCTCATCAACCTGCCCGCCGTCGCCGTGGCGCTGGGCGTGATGGGGATGCTGGTCGCCGGCACGCGCGAGAGCGCGACGCTCAACATCGTGCTGGTCATCATCAAGCTGGTGGCGCTGGGCGTGTTCATTTCGTTCGCGCTTCCCGCGTTCGACGCCAACAACCTGCACCCGTTCATGCCCTATGGCTTCGGGTCGGCCGAAGTGGGCGGCGAGAAGCGCGGCGTGATGGCGGCGGCGGCGATCGTGTTCTTTGCCTTTTACGGGTTCGATGCCGTGGCGACTTCGGCCGAAGAGGCCAAGCGTCCGGGCCGCGACCTGACCATCGGCATCGTCGGATCGATGCTGGTGTGCACGGTCATCTACATGGCGGTGGCGATCGCCGCCGTGGGCGCGATGCCGTTTCAACAGCTTGCCAATTCGCCCGAGCCGCTCGCGCTGGTGCTGCGTTCGCTGGGTCAGCCGGTGGCGGGGCATCTGATCGCGCTGGCGGCAGTGGTGGCGCTGCCTTCGGTCATCCTGGTGATGATGTATGGCCAGAGCCGCATCTTCTTCGTGATGGCGCGCGACGGGTTGTTGCCGCGCGGCCTTGCCAAGGTGTCGCCGCGCACCGGCGCGCCGACGCGGATCACGCTCATCACCGGCGTCGTCATCGCCGCCGTTGCCGGCTTCTTCCGGCTGGATGAAATCGCCGAACTGGCCAATGCCGGCACGCTGCTGGCGTTCATCGCGGTGGGTGCGTGCCTGATGGTGCTGCGCCGCAAGGCACCGGACGCACCCCGGCTGTTCCGCTGCCCGGCGCCCTATGTCGTCGGCACGCTGGCGATCCTGGGCTGCATCTACCTGCTGTTCAGCCTGCCCAGCTCCACCATCCTGCGGTTCATCGTGTGGAACCTGATCGGGCTGGCTGTCTATTTCAGCTATGGCTGGCGCCACAGCGAAGTGAAGCGGCAGCGCGCCGCCGCCTGAACACCACCCGGCCCCCGCGCGGGGGCCGACATTCCCAACCTCGCAAAGGAGTAGCGCCCATGCGCCGCTTGCTGACCACGCTTGCCCTCGCGACATCGCTCACCCCGCTGGGTTCGGCCCATGCACAGACGGCGTTCGACGGCGTCTGGCTGGTCGATCATGCCGCGCCCACACCCGGCGTCACCATGGTACAGGTGGCGAGCGAAGGCGCGCGCATCACCGGTGCAGTGACCACTTTGTGGTACGGCCCGGTGACGATGCAGAACGCCCGGCTGGACAAGGGCGTGCTGCACTTCGACGTGCGCAACCTCAACGATCGCGCGCATCCTACCCAGCACTGGACCCTGCGGCGCACTGCGCGCGGCGTCCAGCTGGACGGCAAGCTGTGGGAGACGACGATCGACGTGCAGGGGCGGCGCGGCACGGTGCGCGATGCGGAGGCGCGGGCCTTCCGCTTCCAGACGCTGCCCGCCTGGGCGCCCGTCGCACAGGCCCCGCTGGCGCCGACGCCGCCGATGGGGTGGAGCAGCTGGAACAAGTTCGCCGAGAAGATCGACGACAAGACGATCCGCGCGATGGCCGATGCGATGGTGTCCACCGGGCTGCGCGACGCGGGCTATGTCTATGTCAACATCGACGATGGCTGGCAGGGCACGCGCGGGCCGGATGGGCGCATCCGCCCCAACGCCAAGTTCCCCGACATGAAGGGGCTGGCCGATTACGTCCATGCGCGCGGGCTCAAGCTGGGCATCTACAGCTCGCAGGGGCCGCGCACCTGTGCCGGGTATGAGGGCAGCTATGGCCATGTCCGGCAGGACGCGCAGACCTTTGCCGACTGGGGCGTCGACTATCTGAAATATGATCTGTGCTCGGGCGAATATTTCTACGCCGATGCCGATACGGTGCAGCGCAGCTATGCCGAAATGGGTGCGGCGCTGCAGGCGACGGGGCGCCCGATCGTCTATTCGCTGTGCGAATATGGCCGGTTCGACGTCGGCAGCTGGGGGCGGCAGGCCGGCGGGCATCTGTGGCGCACCACCGGCGACATCACCGACGATTACGCCACCATGGCGCGCATCGGCTTCGACAAGAACGGCAATCCGGCCCATGCCGGCCCCAACGGCTTCAACGATCCCGACATGCTCGAAGTCGGCAATGGCGGCATGTCGCTGGACGAATACACCACGCACATGACGCTGTGGGCGATGTCCGCCGCGCCGCTGCTGATGGGGCATGACCTGCGCCAGACGCCGCCGGCGATGCTGGCGCTGCTGGAGAATCGCGACGTGATCGCGGTGGACCAGGACGCGAAGGGCATCCAGGGCAAGGCGGTGCGCAAGGATGGCACGGCAGAGGTCTGGGCCAAGCCGCTGGCAAATGGCGAAGTGGCGCTGGCGCTGTTCAACCGGGGCGATGCCGGGGCGAATATCGAAGCGCGCGCGAGCGACGCCGGGCTGGCGACGATCACTGCCGCCCGCGATCTGTGGCGCGGGGCGCCGGTGGCGAGCGACGCGCTGGCATTCGACGTGCCCGCGCACGGCGCGGTGCTGCTGCGCGTCCGGGGGCAGTAAAGGGGGGACTTCCCCGCTCGATCACTCGGGCACGACGGCGGCCGCCGACAGCGCACTGCTCTTCGCGCGTGCCTGATACCAAGGACTCATCCCGCCCGCCCCGGTGCTGGTCTCGCCCGTCGCGGAACAGCGCATCGCCAGCCCGTCATGGCGTTTGCCCGCCAGCAACCGATCCTTTGCCAAAAAAAAGGGCGGGTCGCCGGTATGGCGCCCGCCCAGGTGAGGATAGGTGATGGCGGCGCTTAGAAGCGGAAGCGCGCGCTGGTTTGAATGGTCCGTGCCTGAACGCGGACGCCCACCGGCAGCGCATTATAGGCTCCGAAATAGGAGTCGGCATTGTCGTGCAACAGGTTCGTTGCCTCGACACTCAGCGTCAGGAACTTGAGCGGCGTGTAGTTGATCGCCGCATCCAGGCGCGACGTGGCCTTGGTGTAGACCGAGTATCCCGGGTTCACATAATCGATGGCCGTCTTGTACTTCGACCGATAATTGTACGCGAGGCGCGCGCTGAACACGGGCGTGTCATAGAGCAGCGCGACGTTGCCCGAATATTTGGACGTGTAGGGGGCGTCGTAAAGGCCCTTGGTGGCAACATCATCCTCGGCATAGGCCAAGTGCAGCGTGGCTTCAGGGATATAGGTGAAGTTCGCATTGATGCCGAAGTGCTTGGCAAAGCCCGGCAGGAAATCGAAGAACGTGTTCAGTTGCCCTTCGAAACCAAAGATCTTGCCCGGGCCAGCGTTGCGCGGCTTACCGACGATGTACAGGCCATCGGCAGAAAGTGCATTCGGGGCCAGGCCAGGCACTGCCTCACGCTGTTCGGTGTAGTACATAAAGCCCGTCTGGTTCTTCAGGAAGGTTCCCAGCGAAATCAGGCCGCCCTTGCCCCAGTAATATTCGAGCGAAGCGTCGTAGTTGTTCTCCTGCGTCGCCTTCAGGTCCGGGTTGCCAGCGTACACCCGCCCCGACGTGGTCGCATCGAGGATGTTGAGCGCCGAGCGCAAGTTGTAAAATTCGGGGCGCTGGACGTTGTGGGTATACGACAAGCGCAACTGCAATTTCGGCGTGAAGTGCAGCATCGCCGTGGCGCTGGGCAGCAGGTCAACATAGTTCGCCTTGCTGTCGGTGGGCTGATAAATCACGCCCTGTGCATAGTCGGGCTTGCCATTGGGGAGGAAAGCCTTCCACGCATAACGCGAGCTGATCGCCGTGCCCCACGTGTTCACGTAGCGCAGGCCGACCGTGCCATCCACGGGGAAGGAGGCATCGAAGGCGTAGTTGAGCTGGCCGTAGCCCGCGAACGTGCGCTCGTGCTCCTGGAAGCTCTCGCCGGGATCGGTGGTCGTGGGCTCGTCGGTGCTCCAGGTTTTGGCGACCAGGCTGGCGCCGTTGTTGATGAGGTAATTCCGCATCGCCGTGAAATTGTCGTACAAGCCGGCGCCGCTCAGGTGATACCAGGTCGGCGAACCGTCGATGTCCGGGGTCGTCGAATCCACGCTGATGCCGGTGGCAGTGCCCACGGCGTTCATGGTCGGCGCGGTCGCTGTCCGGTCGTAGAACGCGTCGCGATAGCCATAATCGCGGACCGCAGTGCGCTTTGTGAAGCGCGCGCCGAATTGTGCGGAACGCAGCAGGCCGGTCGCGCTGGTCTCAACCGTGAAATCCAGTTTTGATGTAAACAGCGTGTCGTTGTTGGTGCCGCGCTGATCGTGGATCTGGAACAGTTTGTAATTGGCGGGATTGCTGATGTCGACGCCCGGAAACGTGACATAGGGCCCGCCGCCGGGGACGTTGGGCGAATTGAAGTCGACATTCGCTACCGTGCCGCCACTGAAACGGTACTGGCTCTGAACAAAATACTGGCTGACGTCGGACCAGTTATACTGCGCGCCGAAGTTGATCTGTACCTTTTCAGAGCGCCAGTGTGTCTCGAAATTGGTGTTGTAGGTGTCGCTGTTCGTCTTCTGGTAGATGTTCAGCGGACCGCCGGGTACGCCCTGGGCGCCGGTATTCGTGATCGTGACCGAACGGATCGTCCCGTCCTGGTTCACGACCAGATTGCTGAACGTTCCCTGATCGTTGTTCGTCTGGATGCGGAGATTGCTGCGTTCATCGGTGGAGCGAACGCCGAAGTATGAACCCTCGAGCACGAAATCGAGATGGTCGTTCGCGCGCCATTGCCAAGAAGCGCTCAGCGACGGCCGTTTTACCGATCCCCTTTCCACGCCATAGTTGATCGCATAGGGAATGATCGTGTTCCGCTGCGCTGCGGGAAGCGCAAGGTTAGAGGCGCTGCCGCTGAAGAACCCGATCTGTTGCGGCGATTCACTGACGACGTAATTCTCGAAGTAGTTGTTCTTCGTGTACGAGCCGTTGAGTAGCACACCCATTTCGCCGATCGGCGTTTCGAAGCGCTCCGCGAGCAGCAGGCTGGCATAGGGGCTCTTTGTGTCCCCCAAATCCGAGAAGGTTTCGCGGAAGCTGCCGGCGACCGTCAGGCCCTTTTGCAGGTCGAGCGGGCGGCGCAACTCGACGTTGACCGTGCCGGCGATGCCGCCCTCCACCTGATCGGCGCTGCGGGTCTTGTAGACCTCGACCGACTTGAGCAACTCGGCAGGGATGTCGGCGAGGTTGAGCGCGCGCGATCCGGCCGAACCGGCTTCCGCGCCGTTGATCGTGGTCTGCACGTCGCCCAGACCGCGAATCGTTACGCTTTGGCCTTCGCCGCGCGCGCGATCGATCTGCACGCCGGAAACACGGGCCAGCGCCTCGGGCACGTTGTTGTCCGGGAGTTTGCCGACGTCTTCGGAGACGACCGAATCGACGATCTGCTTCGCCTTGCGCTTCTTCTCGTTGGCGGAGTCGATGCTGCCGCGGATGCCTACAACGATGATGTCGTTGGTGCGGCTTTGCGCCGTTTCGGTTTCAGGTACGGTGGTATCTGCGCTGTCGGTGGGTTGCGCCGCCGTCTGCGCCATGGCGTGCGTCGCGGTCAGTGCGCCCGTCGAAACGCTGGCCAGCGCGACCGCCTTTGCGAGCTGTCGAAGCCGGTCCCTGGTGAATCTCCGCATGTATCTCCCCCTTCTTAGTTGTTTCACGACCCGTAATACGTTATATGGTATACCATATAACAGTCATTTTGGGTGTCAAGGGTTTGAAACAAACGATTCATGATCGGCCGTCTGGCCGACATTAAGGTGCAGTGGTGCGGGGTATGAGCACACTTCGTTCCACGCGCGGCGCCAGGGCAATACGGATCGCCCGTAGCGTGTTGATGTGCTGAAGTTTCCCCCCGTGGGGCGACCGATCCTAAAAAGGACGGTCGCCCTTTACGGTGACGCGAAAGCCCGATCGCGTTTGCGGGAAATAGTCCCAGATCGCCGAATGCTGGACCGCGCGATTGTCCCAGAAGGCAATGGAATGCGGGCGCCAGCGGAAGCGGCACTGGAATTCGGGGCGTTGCACATGTTGTGTCAGGAACGCGAGCAGTGCGGCGCTCTCGTCCTTCGGCAGCCCGTCGATCTTCGCCGTGAACTGCTTGTTGACGAACAGCGCCTTGCGCCCGGAGACGGGGTGCGTGCGCACCACCGGATGCGACGAGACGTTGAACCGCGTGCCGGCAGGCGCAATCGCGCCAAACACGCGCGCGGCATCGTGCGTCGCGGTCAGCCCGTCCAGATACGCCTTCATCCGGTCCGACAGCGCGGCATAGGCGGCGAACATGTTGGAAAAGGCGGTGTCGCCGCCGCTCTCGGGCACGGTATGCAGATAGAGGATCGACCCCAGCGGCGGCTCGGGATCGCAGGTCATGTCCGAATGCCAGTCCTCGCCCGGCACATATTTGGAGTCGGCATCGGTGTGCATCCGCGTCACTTCGGGGTGACCGGGCACCGCCCAGGCGGCAGTGGCGGCGGCGATGTGGATGTCGCCAAAGACGCGCGCCAGCGCCTTGTGCTGGTCATGGTCGATCGGCTGGTCGCGGAAGAACAGCACCAGATGCTCGGCCAGCGCCGCGCGCAATGCCGCGCCCTGCGCGTCGGACAGCGGCGCGGTCAAGTCGATGCCGCCGATCTCGGCGCCCATGTGCGGCGTGAGGGGGTGGACCGTAATCATTGCGCGTGCGCCGTCGACAGCGAGAGCGTTTCCCAGCGCCGCATTTCACTCTCCAGCATCTCGAAATGTTCGCGGGCATGGCGCAGCGCGTCTTCGCCCAGGAAAAGGTGGCGCGGCGGCTCGGGCGCGTCGAGCGCGGTCAGGATTGCCTGCGCCGCCTTTGCCGGATCGCCATGCTCCTTGCCGCGCCCGGCGAGCAGGCTTTGCTTCGACTGGCGGGCGCCGTCGTCATAATCGGGGATATGCCGCTCGGCTTCGACCAGCGCGCTGCCGGCAAAGCCCGTGCGGAACCCGCCGGGGGCGACATTGGTGACGGCGATGCCCAGCGGCGCCAGTTCCTGCGCCAGCGTCTGGCCGATGCACTCGAACGCATATTTGCTCGCGCCATAGATGCCGGTGCCCCACCAGGGGGCGAAGCCGCTGAGCGAGGTAATGTTGACGATGTGCCCGGCGCGGCGTGCGCGCATCGCGGGCAAAACTGCCTGGAGCATCGCGATGGGTCCGAACACGTTGACGTCGAACAGCGCCCGGGCCTGATCGATCCCGGTTTCCTCGATCGCGCCGACCATGCCGTATCCGGCATTGTTGACCAGCCGATCGATCTGCGGAACCATCGCCTCCGCCCGCGCGACCGCGGCTGCTGCGGCGCCCGGGACCGCGAGGTCGAGCTGGATGCCCAGCGCGCGCCCCGGCGCCTGCGCTTCGAACGTCACAAGGTCGGCTTCGCGCCGTGCCGTGCCGATCACAATGTCTCCGCGCGCCAGCGCTGCGGCGGCGAGCGCCTGGCCCAGTCCGCTGCTCACGCCCGTTATCAGCCACGTCGTCACCGGCACGCTCCCCCAATATTCGCGCCGCAGCTTAGGGGCGCCACCCCACGCCGCTCTTGGCGTGCGTCGCCGCAAAACTTGGCGGGGGGCGCATCGTGGCGAAACGCTGTTGCCTCCAGCCGACGGGCGATGTTCGTGTGCGCGCGACAAGGGAGCGTGGCGATGGCGGTGTGCGTAGTGGGGTCGATCAACGTGGACGTGATCGCGCGAGTCGAGCAGCTGCCGCTGCCCGGTGAGACCGTGATGGCGCACGAGACGCTGCGCCTGCCGGGCGGCAAGGGCGCGAACCAGGCAGTGGCGGCGGCGCGGATGGGCGCGGCGGTGCGGATGGTTGGCGCGGTCGGCGACGATGAGGCCGGGCGCTGGATGCTGGCGGCGCTGGGCGAGGCGGGCGTGGACGTGCGCCCGATCGCGCGGCTGGCGGAGGCATCGACCGGCACCGCCTATATCGCCGTCGATGCGCGGGCGGAGAACCAGATCATCGTCGCGTCGGGCGCCAATGCGCGGCTGACGCCGGCGATGCTCGCGCCGGGGGACACTGGCGATGTCGTGCTGGCGCAGATGGAAGTCCCGGCGGAGACGCTGGCCGCCGCCTTTGCCGCCCCCGCCCGGCTGCGCATCCTGAATGCCGCCCCGGCATTGGCCAGCGCATTGCCGCTGTTCGCGCTGGTGGACGTGCTGATCGTCAACGAGCACGAGCTGGCCTGGTATGCCGGGTGCGCGGCTGCCGAAACGCTGGAGGCGACGGTGGAAACCGCTCGGACGCTGTGTGCGCGCGCGGATCAGGTCGTCATCGTCACGCTGGGCGCGGCGGGCGCCGTGGCGGTGTGGGCCGACCGGCATTTCCATGCACCCGCGCTGCCGGTGCGGCCGATCGACACGGTGGGGGCGGGCGATTGCTTCTGCGGCGCGCTGGCCGCTTTGCTGGACGAGGGGCTGGCGATCGACGCCGCGCTCGGGATCGCCAACGCCGCCGCCGGACTGTGTACACTGGCGCCGGGCGCGGTCTCGGCGATGCCGGCGCGCGCGGCCGTCGAGGCGGCATGCATGGCGGCGGCAACTTAATATGCGTGGCCGATCAAGAACCGCGCGGCCGCACCTCTAAGCTGCGGTCCACAAGCAAGGGGTGGCGAGTATGACGAGCGAGTTTGTGCCGACGCAGTTCGATCTTCCATCGGACACGGGCGGCAAGGATCTGGGCGTGTTCATGCCCATGGCGAACGGCGGGTGGATCCTGTCGAAGAACGCGCCGCCGCTCGACGGCTCCTACGCCTATAACCGCAAGGTTGCGCTGGCGGCCGAGGCGGCAGGGCTCGACTTCATCATGTCGATGTCCAAGTTCCGCGGCTATGGCGGTGAGACCGGGCACTGGAACAGCACGCTCGATCCCGTGGTGATGATGGCGGCGCTCGGCGAGGTCACGTCCAAGGTGAAGGTATGGACGACGATCCACACGATCCTCCAGAACCCCGCCGTCGCCGCCAAGATGATCGCCACGCTGGATCAGGTGACCGGCGGGCGTTCGGGCCTGAACGTCGTGACCGGCGCGTACAAGGGCGAGTTCTCGCAGATGGGTGCCTGGCCCGAAGGCGTCGACCATGACGGGCGATACGATCTGGCCAAGGAATGGATCACCGCGATCAAGCGGCTGTGGACCGAGGATTCGGTGACCATGGACGGCAAGTATTTCCAGCTCGAGGACTGCCAGTCCTGGCCCAAGCCGGCGACGCGCCCCTTCCTGGTGTGTGCCGGATCG
Source organism: Sphingomonas degradans (assembly GCF_053502645.1). NCBI lineage: Bacteria > Pseudomonadati > Pseudomonadota > Alphaproteobacteria > Sphingomonadales > Sphingomonadaceae > Sphingomonas > Sphingomonas degradans. Next base: position 3,235,648 of record NZ_CP177172.1, on the reverse strand, counting down.
TCGAAAAAGGGGATGCGCTTCACGTCCGAGGAGATGGATGCGATCTTCCTCACCGGCGGCACGGCGCAGGAGCTGGCGGTGGCGAGCCGGCAGGCCAAGGCAGATGCCGCCGAACTGGGCCGCTATGTCCGCACCTATTCGATGATGACGGTGGTGTTCGCCGACAGCGACGCCGATGCCGAAAAGACCGCCGCAGACTATCGCGCGGGGCTGGACGAAGGCGCGCTGTGGGGGATGATGCGTGCCTATGGCTTCCTGGATGCCGAGATCGGCAAGGAAAACGCCTTTGTCGCCAAGAGCCGCTCGACCTTCATGACGCCGCATGTGCTGGGCACGCCGGAGACAGTGATCGAGCGGCTGAGCGAGATTTTCGAAGTATCCGACACCGACGGGCTGATGCTGATCTTCCCCGATTACCTGACCGGCATCCCGACCTTCGGCACGCACGTCCTGCCGGCACTGCGCGAGCGGTTCCCCGGCAAGGTCAAGGTGCCGGTGCATGGTTGAGGCGAGGGGGCTGCCGCATGTCGATGCGGCGGCGGTGAAAGAGATGCTGCCCCCGGCGCGCACCGCGCTGGTGGTGGTGGACATCCAGACCGATTTTGCAGCGCCCCATGGCCTTATCGCCCGATACGGCGCCAACATGGCGCCGGCCGAGGCGGCGATCGACCGGATCGAGGCGCTGATTGCCGCCGCGCGCGCGGCCGGCGCTACGGTGGCGTTCATGCGCGTGGTGACGCGGCCCGAGACGGACTCGGACGCGCTCAAGACGCTGTATGCGCGCAAGGGGATGCCGGGCGGGCAGGGCATCTGCCGCGTGGACGATGGCGGCGCCGATTATTACCGCGTCGCGCCGCAGCCCGGCGATATCGAGATCCAGAAGCTGCTGTTCGACAGCTTCCACGGCACCGACCTCGACGCGCAGTTGAAGGCGCGCGGGATCGAGACCGTGGTGATGACCGGGCTCAGCACCGATTGCTGCGTCGATCAGACCGCGCGGTCGGCGTTCCACCATGGCTATAGCGTGTTCGTCGCATCGGACGCCTGCGCGGCGTACGAGCCCGACCTGCACAGCGGCACGCTCAACGTGCTGCAAAAGAACTGCGCGCTGCTGACGACCAGCGACGCCGTGGTCGCGGCATGGGCGGCGTGAGGCTGGGCGCGGTTACGCTGTTCGCGCGCGACGTCGATGCGCTGGCGGGCTTTTACCAGGCCGCGCTGGGGCTGGAGGCGGCGGTGGATGATTCGCCGCGCTATCGCGAACTGGCGGGCGGCGGCGTGCGGCTGGGGTTCGCGTTCCAGGGCGCCTATGATTTGCTCGCGCTGGACGATGCGCGTGACCCCACCGGCTTGCGTTCGGTGCTGACCTTCGACCTGGCAGCGGACCTGCTCGACGCTGCGGTCGCGCGTGCGACCAATGCCGGGGCGGTCGTGGCGAAGCCGGCCTATGCGACGCATTTCGGCGCGCGCATGGCGGTGCTGCGCGATCCGGAGGGCAATGCGTTTCGCCTCAACGCGGTGGCGGCGGCATGATCCCCTATACCCCGCCAAAGGCCGCGACGCGGATACCCGTGATCGACCTGGCGCCCAGCTTTGCCGAGGGGCCGGGCAGGGCGGCGGTGGCACAGGCGATCCACCGTGCGTGCCGCGAGACGGGGTTCTTCTACGTCGCGGGGCATGGCGTCGATCCGGCGCTGGTCGAGGGCCAGATCGAGGCGGCGCGCCGCTTCTTTGCGCTGGACGATACGGCCAAGCGCGCCGTCGACCGCAGCCTTTCGCCCTGCTGGCGCGGCTATGAGGGCGTCGGTGCGCAGGTGCTCGATTCGGGTTCGGCGCCGGATCACAAGGAGAGTTTCGCGATCGCGGTCGACCTGCCGCCCGACGATCCGCTGGTGCTGGCCGGCGTGCCCGGACAGGGACCGAACCAGTGGCCGGCGGACCTGCCGGGGTTTCGCGCGCAGATGCTGGCCTATCAGGCCGCGATGATCGCGCTGGGGCGGCACCTGATGGGCCTGCTCGCGCAATCGGTGGAGCTGCCTTTCGGTTATTTCGACGCGGGGCTGGGCGCGCCGCAATGCGGGGTCCGCCTGCTGCGCTATCCGCCGCAACCCGAGGGGGCGGCGGGCAATCTGCTGGGGGCGGGGGCGCACACCGACTGGGGTTCGATCACGATCCTGTTGCAGGACGGGCAGCCGGGGCTGGAGGTGTGCAACGCCGATGGCGAGTGGATCCTGGCGACGCCGATCCCCGGCACCTTCGTCATCAATATCGGCCAGATGATGGAGCGGTTCACAGCCGGCGTGTATCGCGCCAACCTGCACCGCGTGCGCAACGGCGCCCGCGCCGCGCCGCGCTATTCGGTCGCCACCTTCTTCGAACTCGAACCGCTGTATCGCATGGATCGTGCCCCAAGCTGCCCGCCGAACCCGGCGTTCGAGGCGCTCGCGGGGCTCACCGTTAGCGACCATATCGAACAGATGGCACGCGCGTCCTACGCGGCGGCTTGAACAGGAAACGGGCTTATGGATCAGACACTTCCCACGCCCGTCGACCTGCTGATCCGCAATGCGTGGGTCGTGACGATGGATGCGGAGCGGCGCGTGTATCGCGATGGCGCGATTGCGGTCAGCGGAGACCGCATCGTCGCGGTCGGCCCCTCGGCAAAGGTCGAGCGCCAGGTCGCGCCACGCGAGACGATCGACGGGCGCGATCGCTTCGTCGTGACGCCGGGGCTGGTCAATTGCCATATCCACATCACGGGTGAGCCGATCACGCGGGGCAGCGTGCCCGACGATGCCGATTGGCGGACCAATGTGTTCGACTGGCTGATCCCCACCTATATGGCGCAGAGCGCCGCCGACGAGCAGCTCTCGGCCACGCTCGCCGCGCTGGAGATGCTGCGCACCGGCACGACCTGTTTCGTCGAGGCGGGAACGATCCTGAACCTGGACGCGGTGATGGAGGCGCTGGCCGCCACGGGCATCCGCGGGCGGCTGGGCCAATGGGTGCAGGACCGCGCCTTTGCCCCCGATGACGACCAGACGGCGCTGACCACGCGTGCGGTCGCGGCGATGGAGGCGCAGGCGGCGCGCTATCCGGTGGCGGGCGACCCGCTGCTCGCGGCGTGGCCGTGCCTGGTCGGGCACAACACCGCGACCGACGATCTGTGGCGCGAAGCGACGGCGCTGGCAGCGGAGACGGGCGCGGGCATCACTGCGCATATGAGTGCGGACCCGGCGGACCCCGATTTCTATCTGGAAACCGCCGGATGCCGCGCAATCACGCATCTGGCGCGGATCGGCGCGCTGGGGCCGCATCTGTCGCTGACGCATGCGATCCATCTGGACGACGAGGAAGTGGCGCTGCTCGCGGCAAGCGGCACCAACGTCACGCATTGCCCGATGACGGCGATGAAGGGTGCCTATGGCGCGAGCGCAGTGGGCAAGTTCCCCGAGATGGCGGCGCTTGGCGTCAACCTCCAGCTCGGCACCGACGGCAACAACAACGGCAACGCGGCCGACCTGATGCGGGCGATGTTCGTGACCGCCGGGCTGTTCAAGGATTCGCGGCGCGATGGATCGCTGTTCTCCGCGTATCGCGTGCTGGAAATGGGCACGATCAACGGCGCGCGGGGGGCACGGATGGCGGACAGCATCGGATCGCTTGAGCCCGGCAAGAAGGCCGATTTCGCCCTGCACGACCGCGACCGGCCCGAATGGCGTCCGCTGCTGAATGTCGTGAACCAGTTGGTCTATTCCGCCGACGGGCGCGGCGTGCACAGCGTTTGGGTGGAGGGACGCCGGGTGGTGGACAATTATCGATCGACCTTGATCGACGAGGAAAAGCTGTATGCCGAAATCGAGGCGGCGGGGCCGGCATTGCTGGCGCGCGCGGGCATGAGCGTTCCCAGCGCATGGCCCGTGCTGTGAGCGCGGACGCCGCCCGCTACCGGGTGCTGGCCGCGTGCACGCTGGGCACGATCGTGAGCATGACGCCCGCCGTGCATTCGGTGTTCGGGCTGTTCCTGTTGCCCCTGTCCGAAACCTTCCAATGGCCGCGCGCGCAGATTTCGGTCGTGCTGGGGATGATGGCGGTGGTGGGGGCGGTGGTCTATCCGCTCGCGGGGCGCTTTGCCGACCGGCATGGGGCGCGGCGGATGCTGATCGCCGCAAACCTGGTGTTCGGCGTGGCGATCGCTGCGCTGGCGCTGACGACGCGGCATATCGGGCAATTCTACCTGACCTTCTTCGTCGTCAGCCTGGCGGGCAGCGTGGCGGGAACGCCGCTGTTTTCCAAGGTGATCGCGGAGTGGTTCGACAAGGGGCGCGGGCTGGCGCTGGGGATCAGCGCGGGGATGGGCAGCGGGGTGGGCTCGATCGCGATTCCGGTGATCGCGGCGATGGTCGTCGGTGCCTATGGCTGGCGCGCAGGGTATCTCGCGATCGGTGCGATTGTGCTGGTTATCGGCTTTCCCGCGCTGTTCCTGATGCTGCGCGATGCGCCGCGCGGGGCGGTTGCCGGTGTGGAAGCGACGGCCCCGGCGGAGGGCGCCTCGCTGGCCGAGGCGGCGCGGACGCCGCGTTTCTGGCTGCTGCTCGTCTCGATCGCGGTGGGCGCGGGGGCGACGACGGCGATCTTCAGCCATGTCGTGCCGATCGTGGTCGATCGCGGCTTCAGCATCGCGGCGGGGACAGCGGCGGTGAGCATGTTCGCGCTGGTCGGATCGACCTGGCAGATCGTCACCGGGCGCATGCTCGATCGCAGCACCAGCCCCAAGGTGGTGATCCCGATGTATGCGATGGCCGTGGTCGGGCTGGCGCTGCTGGAACTGGGCATGGGCACCCCGGTGCTGATGCTGGGCGGCGCGCTGCTGGGCGTGGGGCTGGGCGCGCAATATGGCACGCTCCCCTATCTGATCGCCCGCTATTTCGGGTTGCGATCGTTCGGGACGATCATCGGGGTGATGTATTCGGCGGTGATCGCGGCGCAAGGGATCACGCCGGTGCTGCTCGATGCGGCCTATGATGCGCAGGGCAATTACCGGATGGGCGTGCTGGTGTGCGGGCTGTGCCTGTCGGCGGGGGCGGCGCTGATGCTGCTGTTGCCGCGCTATCAGGCGGACGCGGTTGCGTCGCCGTCCCCGCTCGCGCTCGCCTGACACAGATAGGGCGCGCAGGATCAAGACAGGCGCGGCAGGACGCGGGACGAAGGGGCATGAACACAGCACCCTTGCGCGCCCATGGCTGACGGACCGGAACCCGCCGGCGCCTTTGCGGACCCGAAGCGCGCGCCCTATGCCGTGACTCAGGCCGAACGCGACGCGATTGCCGCCGCTATCGACACCGACGAGCTGGTCGAGCTGGCGCTGACGCTGGGCAACATCCCGGCCCCGTCGCGCAGCGAGGCGGCGGCGGCGGAATTCGTCTATCAATGGATGCAGCGCGAGGGGTTCTGCCCACGCAAGGTGGGGGCCACCCCCGATCGCCCGAATGTGATCGGCGAGACCGGCGGCACCGGCACCGGCGCGAACCTGCTCTTCACCGCGCATCTCGACACCGAAAGCCCCAGCGGGATCGCCGAACAGGACAAGTTCCGATACCGCGAATCAACGCTGGCCGATCCCGAATGGCAGCAATGCTGGATCGAGGACGGCGCGCTGCGCGGCTATCCGATCTCGAACGATCGCGGCCCGATGGCGTGCTTCCTGATCGCGGCGAAGGCGCTGCGCAAGGCGGGGATCACGCTGGCGGGCAAGACCTGGCTCACTGCTTGTCCCGGCGAGATCGGGCCCGAGCCGATCGAGGAATTCGCCGGTATCGATTATATGGGCAAGGACATCGGCGCCCATTACCTGTTCCACCATGGCGGCGTCGCGCCCGACTACGCGATTGCTGCGGAAGGCTGCGATTTCGGCGCGACCTGGGTCGGGTGCGGCTATGCGCTGTTCCGCATCCGCATCTTTGGCAGCGGCGTGTTCACGCCGATCCTCGACGCGCCCGCCGACCCGGCGCAGCATCCCAACCCCATCTACCGGCTGGGTCCGGTGATCGACGCGCTGCACCGCTGGAGCCAGCAATGGGAACGCGAGTCGGTGATCGACCTGCCCGGCGGGCGCGTGGTGCCCAAGGTGCAGTTCTCATCCGTGCGCGGCGGCATGCCGTTCGATTTCGGGGCGGGCACCGAAGTGTGTGCGCTGTACCTGGATGTGACGCTCAATCCCAGGCAGAAAGCGGCGGATGCGATGCACGGCATCGTCGCGGCGATGCGCGGGGTGGATGTCGCCGGATTCGATGTCGAGCCGATGGTGGTGCGGCACGGGTTCGAGGCGCCCGACGCCGCCGTCGCGCCGCTGGCGGGTGCAGTGGACGCCGCCACCCGCCTGGCGCGCGCCGCGCCGCTGGAGCGCGCGCATCCGGTCTATTCGAGCATGTGGCGCGACCACAATGTGTTCAACATGCACCGCGTGCCAGCGCTCACCACCGGCATGCCGCGCTGGCGCCCCCGGCCCGAAGACATGGCGTCGAGCGCGCTCGTCTATGCGCTGACGATGCTCGCGGTATGCGGGCGAGGGCCGGACAGCGCGGGCCCCGCCGGCCCCACATCGGTGTACGGTGCCGGCACGTCGCCGTTCTGACCGGCACCGTAACGGGATTGACGTGATACTGCACTGCAACATAGGCTTCGGCAAAGGTCGGCAGCTGCCGGCCGAGAGGAGCCGAATGATCCCTCCAGGCACTGGTTGCTGACGTGCGTTTTACGACGAATGCGTACCCCAAGGAGCAACGGCACGAGGCATGGCGATTTGCCTTGCAGCGGGTCTCGCTCCAGCTCGATGCCGCCGACGAGGGATTGTACGGCGAAATCATCCATTTCCGCGGCAGCCTGGGCATCGATTTCTTCCGCCTGACCGGTACGGCACAGGCCTGGACGATTGACTTCAGCGACCAGCAGGGCAGCTTCTGGCTCTCGTTGCTGCTCGACGGCACGGCGCATCTGGCGAGCGGTCCCGAGCAACTCCTGCTCAGCGACGGCGACATTGTGTGCGGGCGGGGCGAGTCGGTGGGGCGCCATGTGTTCAGCAGCGACAACCGCACGCTGATCGTCCGGGTGCCGCAATCGTTGCTCACTTCGCGGCTGAAGGCGCCCTTGCCCGAAGTGCCGCGCCGGATCGGCACCGATGCGGGGGCCGCGCGCGTCTTTTCGGGGATGCTGCGCGCGCTGGCCGATGGCATTGGCGAGATCACCACCGATCAGGCGCGCCCGGTCGAAATGGCGCTGCCCGAATTCCTGCTCGCCAGCCTGCTCGACAATGCCCCGCCCAAGGCGCTGGGCGGGGCGGCGGGGATGCGCGCCGCGCTGCTCGAGCGGATTTTCCAGACGATCGAGATTCGGCTGGGCGATCCCGACCTCAATTACCAGCAGGTTGCCGCCGAACACGGCATCTCGCCGCGCTATCTGCAAAAGCTGTTCGAATCGATCGACGACAGCTTCGGCCATTATGTGAAGGTGCGCCGGCTGGAGCGCTGTCGCCTCGACCTGCGCAGCCCGCTGCACGTCCAGAAATCGATCTCCGACATCCTGTTTCAGTGGGGCTTCAACGATTCCGCGTCGTTCAGCCGGGCGTTCCGCGAGCAATATGGCATCTCGCCGCGCGAATATCGCAAGGCGCCGGTGGCGGACGAGGAAGCCTTTGCCAAGCTGCATCGTGGGCGCCCGGCGCGGCGCGAGCGGCTGGCCGCCGAAGTCGATGTCGAGGACTTGTCCGAAGACGACGTCGCGCCGCCGCCGACGACGCTCGCCGACGTGCCGCGCGGCGACACGGTGCGCCACCATCACTTGCCGGTCAGTCCCAGGACGATCCACTGGGGCTTTCTGAGCCGCGCGCTCAAGCCCGTGCTGCACGTCCGCTCGGGCGATTTCGTGACGATCGAGACGCTGACCCACCACGCCAATGACGATCCCGAACGCATGGTGCAGGGCGATCCGGGGGCGGAAAGCGTCTATCAGTGGGACCATCAGTGCAAGGCAGTCGACCGGCGCGGGGCAGGGCCGATGGACGCCAGCGCGCTGGGGCGCGGCCCCGGCGAGGGGTTCGGCGTGCACATCTGCACCGGCCCGATTGCGGTGCAGGACGCGATGCCGGGCGACTTGATCGAAGTCCGCATCCTCGACCTGAAACCCCGTCCCAGCGGCAACCCGCGCTTCGCCGGCAAGGCCTTCGGCAGCAATGCCGCGACTTATTGGGGCTTCCACTATCAGGACCTGCTGACCGAGCCCAAGCAGCGCGAAGTCATCACCATCTACGAAGTCGAGGCCGAAAGCGGCCGCCCGGCGAGCGCGCATGCGGTGTACAGCTATCGCTGGACGCCGCAGACCGATCCCTCGGGCCACCTGCACCCGCGCTATGACTATCCGGGCGTGCCGGTCGATCCCGCGACGATCGAACGCAATTACGATGTGCTGCGCAACGTCGAAATCCCGATCCGCCCGCATTTCGGCTTCATCGCGGTGGCGCCGGCCTATTCGGGGCTGGTCGATTCGGTGCCGCCGAACAGCTTTGGCGGCAATCTGGACAATTGGCGCACCGGGCCGGGCGCGCGCGTGTTCCTGCCGGTGCAGGTGCCGGGGGCGCTGCTGTCGCTGGGCGATCCGCATGCGTCGCAGGGGGATTCGGAGCTGTGCGGCACGGCGATCGAATGTTCGATGACTGCGCTGATCCAGGTGATCCGCCACCCGGCGGGCGAGCTGCGCGATCAGTTGCGCGACCTGGACTATCCGCTGATCGAGACTGAGCAGGAATGGGTGATCGTCGGCTTCAGCCACCCCGATTACCTGAAGGAACTGGGCGAGGACGCGCAGAGCGAGGTGTACAAGAAATCCTCGATCGATGCGGCGATGCGCGACGCATTCCGCAAGGCGCGGCGTTTCCTGATGACGACCAAGGGGCTGACCGAGGACGAGGCGATCTCGCTATTGTCGGTCGGTGTCGATTTCGGCGTGTCTCAGGTCGTGAACGGCAATTGGGGCGTGCACGCGGTAATCCGCAAGGCGTTGTTCACCGGCTGAGCGCAAGCAGCGCGCGGTTGGCGAGCATGCGCAGCGCTTCCTTGCGCGCGTCGAACGGTGGGGGCGTGAGCACGCTGGTCATCAGCACGATGCTGGTCCCGCTGGCCGGATCGACGACGAAATAGCTGTTGCCCGAGCCCGCCCAGCTCGCGGTGCCGGCGGGCGGGCCGCCTATGCTCTCGCTGTGCGCATCGCCGATCGCGAAGCCATAGCCGAAGCCGGTATCTTCCACGCCCGTCCCGCCGGTTCGCAACCGCGTGGTGAGCATCGCCTGCACCGTTTCGGGGCGCAGGATGCGGCGGCCGCGCCACTGCCCGCCGTTCGCCAGCATCGCGGCGAAATGGGCATAGTCCCGCAGGGTAGCCACCAGCGCGCCGCCGCCGTCGCGCAGCCGCGTGGTATCGCGATACTCGGACGCCGCCGCTGTCTCCACGGGCGCGATCCCCGCCTGCGTCGCGGTGTAGAGCGTGCCGAAGCGGTCGAGCCGCGCGGAATCGACAACGAACGCGGTGTCGCGCATGTCGAGCGGCTGGAACACGCGCCTTGCCAGGAAATCCTCCAGCGGCATCGCGGCCACGCGCTCGATCACCGCGCCCAGCACCGTCGTCGAATAGCCATAGGAGAAGCGGGCGCCCGGCTGGTGCAGCAGCGGTGCCTCGCCCAGCCGGGCGACCAGCGCGTCGAGCGTCTCCGCCGGGGGCGCGTCGCCGGCCTTGCGCCCGACTGCCGTGGTGCGCTGGACGCCGTGCGCGCGGTAATAGCGCTGCACGGGGCCGTCGCCCATGAACGGATAAGTGAAGCCGGCGCTGTGGGTGAGCAGGTGGGCGATCGTTACCGGGCGCTCGGCAGTGACGGTGCGGTCGTCCGCGCCGCCGGCATGGACCCGCAGCCCGGCCAGTTCGGGCAGGAAGCGCGCGGCGGGCATGTCGAGCGCCAGCACGCCGTCCTCCACCAGCAGCATCGCGGCGACGCTGGTGATCGGCTTCGACATCGAAAACAGGCGGAACAGCGCGTCGTCGGGCAGCGCCTGCCCGCGCTCGCGGTCGAGCATCCCCATGCCAAAGGTCGCCAGCGGCGCGCCGTGCCGGTGGATCGCGACCTGCGCATTGGGGATCGTCCCCGCCGCGAGCATCGCCGCCAGTCCGTCGCGGAGTCCCGAGATCGCCGGCGCCGTGCTGCTGCGGGCCAGCGCGGTTCGGGGCAGCGCGCACGCCGCCAGCCCCGCCAGCACCGCCCTGCGGTTCAAAACGGCTTGTCGCCCGCGATGGTGACGCGGAAGCCCGAGCGCGTGTCGGGGAAATAGTCCCAGGTCGCGAAATGCTGGGTGCAGCGATTGTCCCAGAACGCCACCGAATCCTTTTGCCAGCGGAAGCGGACCTGGAAATTCGGGTCCTTCACATGCTCGAACAGATAGCCGAGCACCGCATTGCTCTCGTCCTTGGACAGTTCGTTGATGCGGATCGTCTTCGACTGGCTGACGAACAGGCATTTGCGTTTGGTCACAGGATGGGTGCGGACCACCGGATGGGTGTTGCGCGGGTATTTCTTGTCCACGTCGGGAAAGAGTTCGCGGTAGATATGGTTGCTGTCGTGCACCGCCGTCAGCGGATCGAGGAACGCCTTCATCGCCGGGGACAGCGCGTCGTAGGCGGCGTACATGCTCGACCACAGCGTATCGCCGCCATCGGCAGGCAGCGTGTGCATGTGCAGGATGCTGCCCATGGGCGGCTCGGCATCTTCGCTCAGGTCAGAATGCCAGTTCTCGCCGGCGATGAACTTGCTGTTGGCATCGGCATGGATCGCGACGATCTCAGGGTGGTCGGGCAGCCCCGCCACGCCGCTGTGATACGCCAGGTCGCCGAAATAGCGGCCCAGCCGCTTGTGGCTTTCATGCGTCAGCGGCTGGTCGCGGAAGAAGATCACCTGATGCGCCATCAGCGCGTCGTGCAGTTCGCTAACTTCCTGGTTGCCGAGCGGCTGGTTGAGATCGACGCCGAACACTTCGGCGCCGATGCGCCGCGTCATCGGCCGGACGTCCAGCACCTGATAGGTCACGGTCTTTCCTCCACTTCAAAAGGCGCGCGGGGACGCACGATGCAGGCCCCGCGCGCGCCTGTCATCCCACGTCCTTGACGATACCCTTGCCGCCAAAGATCTGGCGATCGATCCGGCAATGAATGCCCTGGGTGCCGTCCACCACCTGCGTCACGCCGAAATCGGCGGCGACGCTCATCAGCGAATAGGCATCGACCTTGGACAGGCCCTGATGCTCGTGCAGCAGGTGGAGCATGTCCATCGAGGCGCTCTTCATCGCCTGGTCCAGATCGCCGCCAAAGCCGTGGACGATCCAGCAATCGGGCGTCTCGAGCAGCGGCGAGGGGAATTTGAAATCCTTGCGCAGGATGATCTGGAACAGCACGTCGAGCGACGCCTCGATCGCAGTGCCGCTGATCTCGCCATCGCCCTGGCTGACATGCGGGTCGCCGATCGAAAACAGCCCGCCCTTGACCTGCACGGGGTAGAACATCGTCGCGCCCGCGCCGATCCGCCAATTGTCGATATTGCCGCCGTGCAGCCCCGGCGGGATGGTGCTCACCGGATCGTTGACCGCCGGCGCAACGCCCGCCGTGCCCAGATGCGGGCGCGCGGGGATGGTGATGCCGGGCAGCGCGGGCTGGCGATCGCATACCGGGCAATTGGTGATCCGCCCCGGCGTGACGTATTTGTCGGGCACGTCATAGGCATAGAGCGCGCTGGCGGTGTTGGCGTTGGGATCGAGGCGATAGATGGTGACGCGCTCGGTCTCGCCGAATTCCTGGTACAGATGGCCCCAGTTCGCCTGGAGGTTCGATCCATAGGCGAAGCGCGGCGTCATCTGGAAATAGCGGACCTCCAGCATGTCGCCGGGCTCGGCACCCTCGACATAGATCGGGCCGGTCATGATGTGGCAGCCGGGCGCGCGCGTCTCGGGATCGATTTCGGTGAAGATGCGGCGGATGTCGTCGTCGAACATCAGCACGGGATCGTCGCCGGCATGGTGCGTCACGGCCTGTGCCTGGATCAGGTCGCCGCTCTTCACCGTCAGCGCGGGCGGGATTTCGGGCGAGAAATAGCCCCAATGCACCGTCTCCGGCGTGGCGCGCAGGAAATGCAGCGCGCCGGGCCGAACCTGTTCGCGGACGGCGTTATTCTCGCGGACCAAAGACATCAACATTTCCCCCGTGGTGAAAGCGTACCGGGCGCGGTGTTCATGCGCCGATCACGATGCTCGTCATGCCGAGCGACTTGTGGTGGATGAAATCCGGGCCGAACGTCGCGGCTTCGCCGGGATGGCGCGCGCCGAGGACGTAGAGCAGCGGCAGGAAATGGTCGGGCGACGGCACCGACAGCGCCGCATCCTCGCCCAGCGCCGCATAGTCCACGACGCGCTCGGGCTGGTCGGTGGCGACCGCTTCCAGCATCGCGGCGTTGAAGCGTGTGGCCCAGGGATAGGGCGGCGCATCGGGATTGCCCCAGTCCATCGCCGGCAGATTGTGGACGATGTTGCCGGTGCCCATGATCAGCACCCCTTCGTCGCGCAACGGACGCAGCGCCTGGCCCACCGCCCAGTGCTGGGCCGTGGTCTTGCCCAGGTCCATGCCGAGCTGGACCACGGGAATGTCGGCGTCGGGATAGGCATGGACCAGCACCGTCCAGGTGCCATGGTCGAGCCCCCAGCCGGTATCGAGCGCCACCGGCATCGGCGCCAGCAGGTCACGGACGCGGTGCGCAAGCTCGGGATCGCCGGGCGCGGGATATTGCTTGGCGAACAAGGCGGGCGGGAAGGCGCCGAAATCGTGGATCGTGCGCGGCTGGGGCATCGCGGTGACGGCGGTGCCGCGCGTCTGCCAGTGCGCGGAGATGCACAGGATCGCCTTTGGCCGGGGCATCCGCTCGGCAATGCCGCGCCAGGCGCGCGTCGTGTCGCTGGTCTCCAGCGCGACCATCGGGCTGCCATGGCCGAAGAAGACGAGGGGCATACGGGCCATTATCGGGCACTCGTGCGGATGCGGGTGGAGGGGCGCATGGTTCTCGTCATCTCTGGGGGCGGACCCCTTGTTCGTGATGGGCAAAGGCTAGGGATGCGGGCGGGGGCGGGTCTTGTGCCGATGCGCACACATTGTTGGCCCGGCCCCCGGACGCCCGACTATTCGCGCGTGTAATTGTCGGGAATGGCGGGGTTTTCGCCGGCCTTGCCCCATAGCAGGATCTCGTTGCCCCACGGATCGGCAAAGGCGTGGTTATATCCGTTGAACTCCGCCCAGTAATGATCGCGCCACAGGATCGTCGCGCCGCGCTCCTCGGCGGCGGCAAGGATGCGATCGGCGCTGTCGTCGTCGCCGATCAGGATCCAGATGCGCGGCTTGCGCCCCGTCGCGGCGATCGTGCGCGGCTCGACCCCTGCGGGGTTCGGATGCGGGCGCGCGTTGGCGGCGTCGAAGATGCCCAGATGCAGATTGCCGATCTGGCTGTCGCTGCCGTCCTTGTGCTTGAAGAATCCGCCGGGGACCATGCGGTGATAGATGCCCTGCGGACGCGCATCATTCTCCCAGCCGAACACCTCGGCATAGAAGCGCCCGGCGGCGGCGGGATCGTCCGAGGCGAGGTCAACGAAGATCAGCGTATTGGTCATGGGCAGGGGCCTTTTCGAATGGGCGCAGGGCGCCGGCGGCCAGCATGGGCTGACCGGGTGGGAGTGGGGTTTGGAGCTGTACGTATTGGACCTCACCCGTTTGCCCTGAGCCTGTCGAAGGGCAATGGGACTCACCGTGCTTCGACAAGCTCAGCACGAACGGGGAGGGGGCTATTCCATCCTACGACGCGCGCTTGATATGGCTCACCGGGGCGGAGGGGCCGCGACGGCGGTCCCATTCGCTCCAGTAGCGATCGACCAGCCACTGGTTGAACTGGCGCTGGGCATCCTCCTGCCAGCTATAGCGGCCGCGCGGCGCGAACTTTGAGCCCAGGCCCTGCTGGACGAGCAAGTCGACATGCATGTCCTGCGCGACGATGTGCGCGGTATATTCGTCGTTGATCGCGCGCTTTTCCTCGAACGCCGGGTCTTCCATCGCCTCGGGCAGATACAGGCTGCCGAAGGTGAGCCCGTGCGTGCCGGCCGAGCGCGCGTCCATGATGAGGTAGATCACCACGTCGTTGAGCACGACCAGCGACAGCGACGGCGGCAGGTTCACGAACAACAGCCGGTTCTGCTCCTCGTCGGTCAGCTTCGGGAAGACCGGGAACAGCGCCTTTTCGGTCGGGTTGAAGCTGGCATTGGGATGCAGCGATCCGTTGAGCCGGTAATAGCCCGCCGTCTCGCGCGGGACTTCGGGGAAGCTGGCGAGCGAGCTGGGCACATAATCGTGCAGCCCGTGATGCAGGCGATTGGCGTGATAGCCGTCATTGTTGTTCTCGAACTGGACCTTCCAGTTCCAGGCGAATTCGTGCTTCGCGGGCGCGGGGCCGCGCAGCCGGGCGAATTCGTAATTGGCGACGACCGGTTCGATCGCGGCGAGGCGCGGGGCCAGCGGCGCGGCCTCGGCATCGAAATTGACGAAGACGAAGCCGTGCCACAGTTCGACCTTGAGCTTGGGCAGGCCGTTGGCCTTGCGATCGAAGTTGCAGGTCTTGCCCATCGCGGGCGCGTTCACCAGCGCGCCGTTCAGGTCATAGGTCCAGTGGTGATAGGGGCAGACGAACGCGCGGGTATTGCCCTTGCCCTCCGCCACGAGCATCGCGCGGTGCTGGCACACCGACGACATCGCCTGGATCGCCCCGGCGCGGTCGCGCGCGATGACCAGCGGTTCGTTGGCATGGGTGCAGGTGAAGTAATCGCCGGGCTTCTCCACCCACTCCTCGCGCCCGACGCACAGCCATTCGCGATAGAACAGCGCGTCCTTTTCAAAGCGGTAGAAAGCTTCGTCGGTGTAGCATTCGGGGGGCAGCGTCTCTGCCTCCTCGGTCGGCTTCACCGAGCTGGCGAAGCTGTCGAAGAACTGGTCGGTCAGGATCGTCATCGCATTTCCTCTTGGCCTGCGCCGCTGGGCGCGTTGGGCAGGCGATCGTCCGGGGCGCTCGCGGTCACTCGGCGGGGACGATTGCGCCTTCGGGGATAAGTTCGGCGTCGGGCCGGGCCGTGGCGGGCGTGCGCAGCGCCATGGCGCAGACGACGGCAGCCAGTGCCAGCAGCCCGGCAAAGACCATGAACATCGGGGCATAGCTGCCCGTCTGGTCCGCCACCCAGCCCGCGGTCAGCGGCCCGAGCACGGCGAAGGTGGTGGCAGTGGTCGCCATCGCGGTCAGGTCCGCCGCAAGCCCCGCGCCGAAATAGCGCAGCAGCAGGATATGGGCGCTAAGCCAGCTCAGACCCCAGCCGATGCCGAAGACCAGCGCCGCGCCGATCGCGAGCACCGGCGTGCCGATCACGGCGAGCAGCGTCATTGCGACGAACTGGAACCCCAGCCCGGCGATCAGCAGCGCGCGGGGCGATACCTTTTCGGTCAACGCGCCGGTCGCGCCCTTGGCCAGCGTGCCGGCAAAGGCGAGTACGCTCATCGCGATCGCGCCGGGCGCGCTGCCCGCGCCCATGCCGGCGACATGGGTGACCAGCACCGAGTGCATCGTGGTCACCACGGTCTGCACCACGATCATGGCGAAGGCGATCAGCAGGAAGGCGGGACTGGCGAGCGCGGCGCGCACGGTCCAGGGCGAGGGGGCGGCGACGGGTTCGGGCGCAATCCCGGCATGCTTGATCTGGTCGACCGACTCGACCTTCACCGCGTCGCGAATGGTGACGAGCATCAGCACGGCCAGCGCGGCGGCGGCGGCGGCCATCACCATCCAGTGGACGCGCCAGCTGCCGGTCAGACCCACGACGGTGCCGACGATCAGCGGCCCGGCGACGCCGCCGAGCGCGCCCGCCATGAAATAGAATCCGATCATCCGCGCCGAGGTCTTGGGAAACCAGGTGGCGATCAGGAATACGGCCGGTGAAGGCGCGATCAACGAGAAGCCCGCCCCCATCAGCGAGGTCGCGACGAAGAAGGCGCCGATGCCATGGACCATGGATGCGAGCAGGAAGCCGGCGGCGAGCACCATGCCGCCTGCGAACATCGTCATCCGCGTGCCGATCCGCTTCATCAGTACCGGCGGCAATGGGCTGCTCAATCCGCACGCAAGCCCCAGGAACGAAAAGCTCATCCCCGCCGCCGCCTGCGACCAGCCCAGTTCGGCGACCATCGTGTAGAGGACGTAGCCGAGCGACGTGAAGGTGGTCGCGGTGACGAAGAAGAAGCCGAGCGAGGCGGCGATCATGATCTGCAGGTTGCGCGGCATGGCTGAACCTATTCCTTCACTCGAATTATGCGGGAAAGCCTATCGCGTCGCGGTCCGCGCGGCTTGACCCGGAGCGCCCGAAGAGTTGCGCGCGTCGGCATGTCGTGTCGGGGCGGCGCATAAAAAAGGGGGCAGCGTGTCGCCACGCCGCCCCCAGTTGCCGCAGAACACTGTTTGAAAATTCGCGGAAGAGCGAATTTCCAGCCGGTGCCGGCCCGCTCCCCCACCCGGCCACCCATAGAATACTGCCGTTGGGTGGCCGGGTGGGGGAGCGGGCCGGCACCGCGAAACGCGATCAGAACTTATAGCCGATGGTCCCGAACACCTGACGCGGGGCGATGTACGTGTCGTAGGTCTGGGCGCTGCCATAGGGGTCCGAGAAGCGCGAGTTGACGCCCGCCTTGTCGAACAGGTTGGTGACGGTCAGCGAGCCCCAGAAATTGGTGCTGTCGGGTGCGTATTTCAGGAACAGATTGACCTGCGCATAGCTGGGCGTCTTGTCGAACCCGGCGTCGTTGAACAGTCGGTACTGATAGTCGCCGCGATAGATGATCTGCGCCTTGGCGGTCAGCTTGCCCGGGCCGACCTGGTCGGCATAGGTGATCGCCGCCGTGCCCTGGAACTTGGGCAGTTTCGGTACATCGTTGCCGTTGATGTTGGCACGCGCGCTTTCGCGGGCGACCGAGGCGGCGTAGAAATTGGACCAGAACAGATAGTCGGGATAGCCCGCCGCGTTCTGTGCCCGGCTGGCGTTGACCGGATCAAGTGCGTTGTAATCCTTGTTGAATGTCCCGTGCAGCAGCGAGAACGAGCCGTCGAGCGTGACCGTGCGCGTCGCCAACCAGCTGCCCTCAACTTCGGCGCCATAGATGCGTGCGCTGGGCGCGTTGCTGATGCCTTCGCCGAACAGGATCGGATCCTCTTCGAGAAACTGCATGTTCTTGTAGTTGTAGATGAACGCCGAAACGTTGAGCTGGGCGCGGTTGTCGAGGAAGCGGTTCTTGAGGCCCACTTCGAACGAATCGAGCTGTTCGGGCGCATAGGTCGGCTTGACTCCGTCCTGCCAGCCGAGCGCCAGGAACGAGCTGTTGCCGCTGGCCGCCGAGGAATTGATCCCGCCCGGCTTGAACCCGCGCGTGAAGCTGAAATAGGCCATATTCGCGGGCGTCAGCTTGTACTGGATCGCCGCCTTGCCGGTCCAGCGGTTGGTCTTCAGCCCCTCGGTGGGATCGGGCTGGAGATAGGCGCCACTGGTGTGGCTGCTGGTGCCGCCGGACATGCTGTCGGCATTGCCGCTGAATTCATCATGGTTGTACCGCAACCCGCCGGTGACCTTGAGCGCGTCGGTCAACTCGTACGATGCCTCGAAATAGCCCGCCCATGCCTTGCGCGTGATGTCCGACAGTTCGGCATAGGTGATGTTCGCGACCGCAGGGTCGTTATACGCGGTGTTTTCCGAGATCGCGGGTTGCAGGATGTTGCGGTTGGCGCCGCTGCGATATTCGACGATGTACTGCGAGTTCTTCGACTGGAGATACACCCCGCCGACGATCCAGTTGAACGGCCCCGAGCCGTTGGAGGTCAGGTTGAATTCCTGCGTCCAGCTCTTTGTCTTGGTGCGCCATGCGGGGACGTGATCGTAATAGGTGCCGACGAAGCTCTTGGGATTGTAGGTGGCGGCGTAGAACAGATCGGTGGTCAGCCCGTCCGCGTCCCATGCCTGGAGGCTGTACAGCGTCTGGTAGCTGGTGATCGACTTGAGCGTCGCGAACCCGGCGTCGTACTTCATCACGCCGTAATACAGCTCGGTGTTGACGATCGACTTGCCGGTATAGTCCTGCGTCAGCACGCGCGGGTCGGTGCTGGGGTCGAGGACGTTCTTCTGCGCCGGGCCGTTGTTGTTGCTGCGATACTGGACCGTATCGAGCGTGATCGAGAAATTGGCCGTGGGCTGCCACAGCGCCGCTGCCTTCCAGCCGGTCTCGTCCTGGTTGTCGAGCTGGTACTTGGAAAAGCCGGGCACGGCAGTGGCATAGGCATAGCCGTCATGCGAATTGTGCTGGATCGCGCCGCGCACGGCGAAGGTCGAGGTGATCGGCACGTTCAGCGCGGCGTTCGCCTTGATGAAATCGTAATTGCCCGCGCTCAGGTCCATCGATCCGGTGAGCGCGTCGACCGAAGGCTGGTTGGTCACGACGTTGATCGTGCCGCCGGTCGATCCCTGGCCGAAGGTCGTGCCCTGGGGGCCACGCAGCACTTCGACCTGGGCGACGTCGATGAACGCGGCGTTCGCGGCGATCGAGCTGAAGATATAGACGCCGTCGATATGGTAGGAGACGCCCGGCTGGGTATTGGTGTTCTCCGGCGTTTCGGAACCGACGCCGCGGATCGAGATCATCCGCTCGCCGCCGCCGCTGCGCGCGACGACCAGGCCCGGGACCAGGCCGTTCAGGCCCGTCACTTCGGTGACGTTGGCTTCGGTCAGCGCCTGTGCGGGCACGGCCGAGACCGACAGCGAGGCGTCCTGGAGCGACACGTCGCGCTTTTCCGCCGTGACGACGATTTCGGCGAGTTGCGCTTCCGCCTCGGTCGTCACGGGCGTTGTCTGGGTTGCGGTTACGCTGGCGGCGCCGGCCGTCTGCGCGAACGCGCCAGCCGGGAGCATCGCGCCGACGGCGGACGTCGCCGCCAGTAGAACTGTCTTTGTACGAAGCCTGCTCATCGTTTCTTCCCCCGACCCGATTGTTCGCCTCTCCAAAGGCCTGTCCCGCTTGCGGGGACTTTTTGCGTAGCAGGAGTGAACCATCTCCGGGGCAGGGGGGTCTTGTTGTCCGGCGAATAACTAATTGACGGCTTTGTTGCAGCGCACACCGGCGCGCGTATGCGCTCTGCGGGCAACCGGCGCGCCATGGCTGTAGGAAAATCGTCACTTGCCGGGACCATAGCGGCAACCGGCGCCCGGCATGGGCGCGAAGGAAGCGTGGAAATGATGATGCGAACGGCGCTGGCTGCTTTTCTGCTGGCGACTCCGGCACTGGCGCAGGAGCGCGCGCCGCTGCGGATCAACGACATCGCCGTGGTCGGCACGCACAACAGCTACAAGCAGGCGATGCCCGCCGCGACGATGGAAAAGGTCCGCGCCGCCAGCCCGCAAATGGCCGATGCGCTCGATTATGCCCACCGGTCGCTGGGCGAACAGCTCGACGCAGGGGCGCGCCAGCTCGAGATCGATGTGAATTACGATCCCGTGGGCGGCCATTATGCGAAGGGATCGGACGATCCCCTGCTGCGCCGGCCGGGGTTCAAGGTGCTGCACATCCCCAGCATCGACAATGCGAGCAGCTGTGTGCTGCTGGTCGATTGCCTGAAGGCGATTCGCGCCTGGTCCGACGCGCATCCGCGCCATGTGCCGATCCTGCTGATGTTCAATGCCAAGGACGAGCAGAATGCGGCGCGCGGCGGGATCGATGCGCTGCCGTTCGATGCCGCCGCCTATGACGCGCTGGATGCCGAAATCCGTTCGGTGCTGGGGCCCGACAAGCTGGTGACGCCCGACGATGTGCAGGGGCGCTATCCCACGCTGCGCGAGGCGGTGCTGGCCAACAACTGGCCGACGCTGGCGGCATCGCGCGGCAAGTTCCTGTTCGCGCTGGACGAGCCCCCGGCCAAGGTCGCGGTGTATCGCGGCGCGCGCACCTCGCTGGAGGGGCGGGTGTTCTTCATCAACACCGACGAGGACTCGCCCGCCGCCGCATACCTGACGCTCAACGATTCCGTGCGCGATGCCGATCGTATCCGGCGCGACGTGGCCGCCGGCTATATCGTGCGCACCCGCGCCGATGCCAACACGCGCGAGGCGCGGATCAACGACACGCGCCCGCGCGACACCGCGCTGGCGGGCGGCGCGCAGTTCGTGTCGACCGACTATCTGTGGCCCGATCCGCGCTTTCCCGGCGGCTATCGCGTGGCCAATCCCGGCGGGGTCGCGGCGCGGTGCAATCCCGTGCGGGTGCCCGCCGGTTGTGGCGACCTGGAAGCGCCGGGGCGTTGACGCACTGCGTTTGCCGGTCGATCTTTGCGGCGCGGTCGCGTATCGCTGCGCCTTGCCCGGAATAGCGAAGCCCATGCAGACCAGTGCCCCCTCCACCGCCCCGAGCCCGTCGCCAGCCCCGGCCGGGACCATCCTGCTGGTTGAGGACGATGCTAAGCTCGCGTCACTGATGACGCAGCAGCTCACCGCGCTCGGCTATGCGGTGCAGGGAGCGGGCGACGGGCGGGCGGCGCGCGCGGCGGTCAGCACGGCGGCGTTCGACGTGATCCTGCTCGACCGGATGCTCCCCGCGATCGACGGCATCGACGTGCTCAAATGGCTGCGCGCCGAACAGGTGCATACGCCCGTCATCCTGCTGACCGCGCTGGGGCGGCTGAGCGAGCGCGTGGAGGGGCTGGATGCCGGCGCCGACGACTATATCGTCAAGCCGTTCGAGATTGAGGAAGTCGATGCCCGCATCCGCGCCGTGCTGCGGCGACAGGTGGTGCCGGCGGTCGACAGCGGCACGCTGATCGCCGGCGACATCACGGTCAGCCCGCTCCAGCACCGCGCCTTTCGCAGGGGCACCCCCATCGACCTGCACAAGACCGAGCTGAACCTGCTCGCCGAACTGGCGCGCAATGCCGGCAGCGTGGTGACGCGGGCGATGCTGCTGGAGCGCGTCTGGGGCTATGATTTCGTGCCGACGACCAACATCGTCGAGGCGTATATCCGGCGGCTGCGCGTCAAGCTGGCCGTGCCCGGCCTGCCCGATCCGATCGCGACGGTGCGCGGCGTGGGCTATCGGCTGCGCGCCTGAGCGGGATGGCGCTCCGCTCGCTCCGCACGATCGCCGCGACGTTCCTGGGGCTGATCGCGGTCGCGACGCTGCTCACCGGGCTGGGCGTCCACCTGTTGATCCTGCGCACGGTGGACCGACAGGTCGACAAAAGGCTGGCGAGCGAGGCGGCGGAGATACTGGATACGCCGCCGCGTCCCGATCTGGCGATGATCGGCGCGCGCATCGTCGACGAGGCCGGGCGGCGCGACAGCGGCGATATCGGCTTCACCCTCACCGACGGCGAGGGGCGGACCCGCGCGGGTAACATCGCGCTGCGCCGGCGTCTGCCGCCGGGGGCGTCGGTGGTGCATGCGAACGACGGCATAGCGGGGCTCACGCGCGGAAGAGCGCTGGTGGTGCCGCTGGCGGACGGTGCCCGGCTGACGCTGATCGCCGAAAGCGAGCCGATCGACGAGTATGACGCGCGGCGGCTGTTGATCCTGTCGTGCGGGTTCGGGCTGATCCTGCTGCTGTTCGGCGGCGGCGTGGCGGTGTTCAGCGTCGTGATCGGGCGCCGGATCGAGGCGGTGCGCGCGGCTGCCGATGCGATCGTCGGCGGCGATCTGCGCCGCCGCGTGCCGCTGTCGGGCACGGGCCGCACCTTCAACCGGCAGGCCGAGGCGTTCAACCGGATGCTCGACCGGATCGAGGAGCTGATGGCGACGCTGTCCAGCGTCTCGAACGAAGTCGCGCACGACCTGCGCACGCCGCTGGCGCGGCTGCGCGGGCAATTGGTGGCGATCCGCGACTCCGCCGATAGCGACGCGCTGCGCGATTCGCTGGACGAGGCCGTGGCGCAGAGCGATGCGATCCTGGCGCTGTTCGCCGCGATCCTGCGCATCGCCGAAGTCGAGGGCGGGGATCGGCGTGCGCGCTTTGCGGCGCTCGATCTTGGGGTGCTGGCGGGCGAGGCGGCAGAGGCCATGGCGCCGATGGTGGAGGATAGCGGCCGGCACCTGGAGGCAGGGCCGTTTCCCGCCACGCCCATTGCGGGCGATGCGCGATTGTTGATGCAACTGACCGTCAATCTGATCGAGAACGCCGTGCATCACACGCCGGAGGGGACGGCGATCCGCGTGGCGGTGGTGCGTGATGACGATGCTGTGGTGCTGCGCGTGGCCGATACCGGGCCGGGCATCGCCGAGGCCGATCGCGCGGTGGCGCTGCGGCGGTTCGGGCGGCTGGACCGCAGCCGGGGCATGCCCGGCCATGGCCTGGGGCTGTCGCTGGCACAGGCGATTGCGCGGCTGCATCACGGGGTGCTGGTGCTCAGCGATGCGCAGCCGGGATTGTGCGTGGAGGTCCGGTTGCCCGCCCGCGCCGAAGCGTAAAAAAAAGGGGCCCGGACAGCGGATGCTGCCCGAGCCCTGTGGTTCAGAGCTTGACGCCAACCTCTGCACCGATGGTGCGCGGCGCGTTGAAGTTGCCGTAATCGCCCAGCACGTTGCTGATGCTGCCGGTCAGGCCGGGCAGGCTGTTCGACGGATCGCGCCGATAGACATAGGCTTCGTTGAACAGGTTGCGCGACCAGACCGAGAACGTGACCTTGCGCCCGTCGTGCAGGTCGATGTCCGCCACCGACAGGCGAGCGTTCACCAGGAACGATGCGTCGTTCTTGGTCGCGAACTGGTCGAACGTCTGGGTTGCCTGGGCATAATTGGCGTCCAGATGCGCCTTCAGCGTCACGCCGCCCAGCGGCAGGGCATAGTCGATCGCGCCGCTGGCCGCGTTGCGGGGCGTGAACACGATATAGACGTTCTGCACCACGTTGGTGAACGGGTTCAGCACCGGCGGGATCTTGGTATAGGTATAGGCGTACGACCCCGTCAGCGTCAGCCCCTGGACCGGATTGACGGTCAGGTCCGCCTCGATCCCGCGGATCCTGGTGGTGCCGGGGGCATTGATCGTCTCGACCGTGTTGCGGTTCGAATTGGTGATCGCGTCGAACGACACCGAGCTGAAGTCGATCTGGCTGTTCTTGCGGTCCATGATGTACGCGGCGAGGTTCAGCCGGACGCGGTGGTCGAGGAATTCGGTCTTTGCGCCGATTTCGTACGACTTGACGTCCTCCGGCCCGAATTCGCGATAGTTGACCGAGCGCGAACTGGCGCCGCCCGAGCGATAGCCGGTCGCGTATTTGGCGTACAGGTTGATCCCCGGCGCCGCATCGAACGCCAGCGTCGCCATCGGATTGAAGCGGCTGGTGTTCTGGTCATAGGTATAGGGGCGGGCGATGTTGTTGACGATATAGAGCTGGCCGCTCTTGTCGTCCCACGTGCCGCGACCGCCGACCGTCAGGTGCAGCACGTCGACGGGCGACCAGGTCGCCTGGCCGAACACGGCATAGCTCTTGGCGAAGGCGCGGCTGGCGCGGTCGATCGAGCGATGCCCCGGCTGCTGGTTGGTCGGATCGTTGATCGTATAGCCGGTGCCGTCGGCGTTCCAGGTGTTCGAGTTCGGCGTAGCCGCGTCGTCGCGCGCGGTTTCGTTGAAATAATAGAGCCCGGCTGCGTAGTCGATGTTGGCGAGGCTGCCGACTGCCTGGAATTCCTGGCTGAACTGGTGCTGGTACAGGTCGGCGAGACTGTAGCGGCTGAATGCGCCATTGGCGGCGAACACCGGCGGGCGATGCGCGCCGCCGCTATTGTCCCACTGCACCGAGCTGACATCGCGCCATGCGGTGATCGAGCGCAGTTCGATTTCCGGGGCGACCTGCCACTTCAGATTGGCGGTATAGCCATGGGTCTTGTCGACGCTGGGCTGTTGCGGCACGCCGATGTCGGCGGTCTTCATGCGGCTGTCGCCATTGACCTGGACGATCGACGGCACCGGCTTGACCGATCCGGTCAGTGTCGTCGTGCTGGTGCCGGGCAGCACGCAGGTGCTGGTGGCAGTGACGGCACCGGCGGCGCAATGGTTCGGATTGACGTTGAGCAACTGGCTGTAGAACGGCGAGTTGGCGTCATAGCCGACATCGTAGGACAGATCGGCCGTGAAGTTCGACGCCGGCTGCCAGCGCACGGCGGCGCGGCCGCCGCGACGGTCATAGTAGTTCCAGCCGGTCTGCCCGGCGAGCGGGTTCTTGGTCGTCGGCCCCTGATACTGGACGACGCCGTCCAGCTTCACGCTGAAGCCGGCGACGGTCGGCAGGTCGATATGCACGTCGCCATTATAGCCGCCATAGGTGGCGACACCGGCAGTGGCGCGCATGTCGAACACCCCGGTCGGCGCCTTGGTGACGATGCTGAGCGCGCCGCCTTCGGTATTGCGACCGAACAGCGTGCCCTGTGGCCCTTTGAGGACTTCGATCCGCTCGACGTCGAACAGCGCGGCGTTGAGCCCGTGCTGGCGGCCCAGATACACGCCGTCGATATAGACGCCGACGCCCTGTTCGCGCGCGGGCTGGTTCGCATCGAGCGGGACGATGCCGCGAATGCCGATGGTCAGCGCGGTCTGGCGCGCTTCGAACGTCGCGACGCGCAGGCTGGGGACGGCGCCGTCGGCGAGGTCGTAAAGGCTCTGGACGTGGCGGTCGGCCAGCGCCTGGCTGTCGAGCACGGCGATGGCGATCGGGGTCTTTTGAAGATTGGTCTCGCGCTTGGTGGCGGTGACGACGATTTCGTTCAGGCCGTTCTGCGAATCATCGACGTCGGCGGGCGTCGGATCGGTGGCGGGCGCGGCGGGCGTCGGGTCGGATTTCCCGGTGTCGGCCAGTGCGGGCGTGGCGATGGTGGCGATCATCGCGCTGCCTAGGAGCAGCGCGGTACGGAAGCGCTTGGTAGTGAGCATTGAGAGTTTCCCCTTCGTCGGGACCTTTCCCGAGTCGAGGGGGAACTAGTCAGATGTCGGGGCAGTATTGTTACAGTGATTGTAACAATACTAGTATTGCCGGTTCATTTTCGTTTCATAATCCCGGAATCGGTAGTATTGATACTTGTAACCTCTGACAAACTTATGTGCTAACGTAATATAGCGTGCATCAGGAACCCGTAATACTGGGGAGCATCATTGTTGCAAATCTGCATCACATGGACGCAAAAGCGTTCGGCGATGCGGATCTCCGCCGTCAGTTCGGCTTTGCATCCGTCGCATAGGCGCGAAGGAAGACGTCGGTCACATAGGCCGCCTCTTCCGCAATGGCGTTGCCGCCGCCGAGTTCCTGGCCCCACAGCAGCCGCTGGTGTCGCCCCCCCATGCACAATATTGCAAGCACGCGGGCGACACGCAGCGGATCGTCACGCCGCAACTGGCCGGCGTCCATCGCCTCCCCGATAAAGCGCGCGAGCAGTTCGTGCGTGCGCTGCGGCACCCGGCGGTAAAAGATCGTCGCGACCTCCGGGGAGCGTCCCGCCTCCGCCGCGATCAGGCGGTGCAGCTGCAACGCATCGGTCGACGTCGTCTTGGTGATGAACCGCTCGGCGAACTCGCACAGCGTGGCGCGGAGGTCGGCCGAGGGCTTGAGCAATCCGGCCAGCTGCTCGCGAAAGGCGACCGTGGCCTCGTCCAGCACCGCCGCGAACAATTCCTCCTTGGACGGGAAATAACTCCACAGCGTGCCCTTGGACCCGCCCAGTTCGGCAGAGATCGCCGACATCGACGTGTTGGCATAGCCATGGTCCATGAAAGATCGATAGGCGATCGCCACGATCGCGGCGCGCCGGTCCTGCTTGCGGGCCTCGCGCTTGCTGGGGGGCTTTGCTGGGATACTCTCCATAGTAATCGTACTATAGGGTACGGTAATGGCTTGACAAGGGGCAGGCGCCACGCCATCTGCCGCGCCGTACTAAACAGTACGGTATATAAAAATCATGACAGTGCCAATGTTCCGTCCGTTTCTGCTTGCTGCGGTTGCCGGGTCCGCCGTCCTTTCGGCGTGCGCGCCCGTGCCCGATCTGGGCGCGCGGCCCGAGGTGCGCGCGGCGACCGACTATGCCGCCACGCAATCCCTGGCTGGGGCGGCGGCCTGGCCCGAGTCGCGCTGGTGGAGCGCCTATGGCGACGCCCAGCTCGACGCGCTGATCGAGGAGGGACTGGCCGGATCGCCCGATCTCGCCGCCGCCGCCGCACGGCTGCGCTCGGCCCGTGCGCTGGCCGAACAGGCGGGCGCAGCGCAGCTGCCGACGCTGGGCGTCGAGGGTGCCGCGAACGAATCCAAGCAGAGCTACAACAACGGCATCCCGCCGGCGTTCGTGCCCAAGGGGTGGAACGACACCGGGCGTGTCGCCGCCAGCCTGAATTTCGATTTCGACCTGTGGGGCAAGAATCGCGCCGCGCTGGCCGCCGCCACGTCCGAGGCGGAGGCGTCGCGGATCGACCTGGAACAGGCGCGGCTGGTGCTGTCGACCAACATCGCCGCTGCATATGCCGATCTGGCGCGGCTCGGCGCCGAGCGCGTCGTGCAGCAACAGGCGCTGGATGTGCGTACCCAGACCCGGCAGCAGGTTGCCGACCGGGTTGCGGCGGGGCTCGATACCCGCGCCGAGCTGAAACAGGCGGATGCGGCGCTGCCCGCCGCGCGCGCCGATCTGGCCGCGACCGACGAAGCCATCGGGCTGACGCGCAACCGCATTGCCGCGCTGCTCGGCAAGGGGCCGGATCGCGGGCTGGCGATCGCCGTGCCCACGACGGTCACGGTATCGCGCGCAGTACCGGCGGGCGTGACCACCGACCTGATCGGGCGCCGCCCGGACATTGTCGCGGCGCGCGCGCGCGTCGAGGCGGCGGCGGCACGGATCAAGGTTGCGCGGGCGGACTTCTATCCGTCGCTCAGCCTGGGCGCGCTGGTGGGATTCCAGTCGCTGGGCCTCGACAATCTGTTCAAGGGCGGATCGACCTATGGCCAGGTCGGCCCGGCCGTCAGCCTGCCGATCTTTCGCGGCGGGCAGTTGTCTGGCCAGTACAAGGGCGCCCGCGCCGCGTATGACGAAGCGGTCGCCAGCTATGACAGCGTCGTCACCGGCGCCTTCCGCGACGTGGCCGACGCCGCCGTCAGCCAGAGCGCGCTGGCGGTGCGCCTGTCCGAAAGCCGTCAGGCGCTGAGCGATTCCGAGCAGGCCTATGGAATCGCGCAACAGCGCTATCGCGGCGGCCTGTCGCGCTTCACCGACGTACTCACTGCCGAGGAGCGCGTGCTCCAGAACCGCAGAATCGTGGCCGATCTCGATGCGCGGGCCTTCGCGCTCGACATCCAGCTCGTTCGCGCGCTCGGCGGCGGATTTTCCAGCAACACCGCGGCGGACGCCGCACGCAAGGACCCGACCCATGGCTGATGCCGATCCCGCTCTCACCGCCGCTCGCGCCGATGTGGCGCCGGCACCGTCCAACCTGCGCAAGAAGCTGCTCGGCGGCATCGGTGCGGTCGTGCTGGTCGCCGGCATCGGCTATGGCGCGTGGTACACGCTGGTCGGCAGCCATTATATCAGCACCGACAACGCCTATGTCGGCGCCGACAGCGCCAGCGTCACGCCGATGGTCGCGGCGCAGGTGAAGAGCGTCGCGGTCGCCGATACCCAGGCGGTGCGCAAGGGCGACGTGCTGGTCCAGCTGGATGACAGCGACGCGCGCATCGCGCTGGCCCAGGCCGAGGCCGAGCTGGCGCGTGCCGGCCGCCAATATGGCCAGGCATCGGCGACCAGCACCGCGCTGGCCGCGCAGGTGCAGGCGCGCGAGGCGGACATCACCCGCGCCCGCGCCCAGCTGATCGCGGCGCAGGCCGATTATGACCGCGCGCGCATCGACCTGGAGCGCCGCCGCAAGCTGGCGCCCAATGGCGCGGTGTCGGGCGAGGAACTGACCAGCGCGACCAATGCGTTCGCCACCGCGCGCGCCAATCTGGAACTGGCCCGTGCCGGCGTGGCCCAGGCAAGCTCGACGCGCGGGGCGGCGACCGGCCAGCTGGAAGCGAACAACGCGCTGATCAGCGGGACCACCGCCAAGACCGCGCCCGAAGTGCTCGCGGCGCAGGCCAAGGTGGAGCAGGCGCGGCTCGATCTGTCGCGCACCGTCATCCGCGCGCCGATCGACGGCATCGTCACGCGCCGCAACGTCCAGGTGGGCCAGCGCGTGGCGCCGGGCACCCAGTTGATGCTGATCGTGCCGGTCGGCCAGCTCTATGTCGACGCCAACTTCAAGGAAGGCCAGCTGACCAAGGTGAAGGTCGGCCAGCCGGTCACGCTGACGTCCGACCTGTATGGCGGCGGCGTGGAATATCACGGCAAGGTCGTGGGGCTTTCGGGCGGCACCGGATCGTCGTTCGCGCTGATCCCGGCGCAGAACGCGACCGGCAACTGGATCAAGGTGGTCCAGCGCCTGCCGGTGCGCGTCGCGCTGGACCCCATGGAGCTTCAGGCGCACCCGCTGCGCGTGGGCCTGTCGATGGATGCCGAGATCGACGTCTCGGCCAAGTGAGGACCGGCGCATGATTGCCAAGGCCGACCAGGTCATGCCGATTACCGGCTTCCGCCTGATACTTGCGGGCGCGGTGCTGGCGCTCACCAATTTCATGGTGGTGCTCGACACCACGATCGCCAACGTGTCGGTCCCGCATATCGCCGGCGGCCTTGGCATCTCGGCCAGCCAGGGGACGTGGATCATCACGTCCTATGCGGTGGCGGAGGCGGTGTGCGTGCCGCTGACCGGCTGGCTGGCCGGGCGGTTCGGTGCGGTGCGGGTGTTCACGATCGGCATGATGGGCTTTGGCCTGTTCTCGATGTTGTGCGGCATGTCGACCACGCTCGGCATGCTGGTGGCGTGCCGGATCGGGCAGGGGCTGTGCGGCGGGCCGCTGATGCCGCTGTCGCAGACGCTGCTGCTGCGCATCTTCAAGCCAGAGCAGCGCGCGCAGGCGATGGGCGTATGGGCGATGACCACCGTGGTCGCGCCGATCCTGGGCCCGATCCTGGGCGGTACGATCAGCGATACCTGGTCGTGGCACTGGATTTTCTTCATCAACATCCCCGTCGCCGCGCTGTGCGCGTTCGGCGCGATGCGGCTGCTGCGCGCGGCGGAGACGAAGACCGAGCCGCTGCGCGTCGATCGCGTCGGGCTGATGCTGATGCTGCTGTGGATCGCCGCGCTTCAGATCATGCTGGACCTGGGCCGCGAACATGACTGGTTCCACGACACCACGATCGTGATGCTGGGCGTCGTCGCGCTGATCGGCTTTGCGGTGTTCCTGGCATGGGAGCTGACCGAGGCCGAGCCGATCGTCGATCTGCGGGTGTTCCGCCACCGAGGATTCACGGTATCGGTGCTGTCGCTGTCGCTGGCGTTCGGGACGTTCTTCGCGTCGGTCGTCATCATCCCGCAATGGCTCCAGATGAGCCTGGGCTACACCGCGACCTATGCGGGCTATGCGACGGCGTTCAACGGTGTGGCGGCGGTCATCATGTCGCCGATCGTCGCCAAGATGACGAACAAGTTCGATCCGCGCGGGCTGGTATGCTTCGGCATATTGTGGCTGGCGCTGACGTCGCTGCTGCGCGTCCACTGGAACAGCCAGGCCGATTTCTGGTCGCTGGCCTTCCCGCAGATGCTCCAGGGATTCGGCATGCCGTTCTTCTTCATCCCGCTGACCACGCTGGCGCTGGGATCGGTCGAGCCGCACGAGACGGCGTCGGCGGCGGGCGTCATGAGCTTCCTGCGCACGATGGCGGCGGCGATCGGGACGTCGATCGCGACGACGATGTGGGACAATGACGGCCGCGTCGCCCGCAGCGAACTCGTGTCCAAGCTCAACACCCAGAGCATCCAGGATTCGATGATGGCGCAGGGCTTTTCGCTGGATCAGGTGCGGTCGGTGATCGTGCGGCTGGTGGATAACGAAAGCACGGCGCTGGCGACCAGCCATATCTTCGCGCTGGCGGCGGTGATCTTTACCGGGGCGGCGATGATCATCTGGCTCACCCCGCGACCAAAGCGCGCGGTCGCCATGGGGGCCGCGCACTGACGAATATCCAGCGGTCGGGAACCTTTATGCGCTGACTGCATTGTGGAGCCCCATGGAGCCAATGTCCGCATTGCGCGCGATTAGATATTCCGCCGCGACACGATGGGCGTAGAGGGGGCCTGCAATGCAGGGTGAACCCGTCAAGATCCTCGCCGTCGATGACGTCGAAGACAATCTGACCGCGCTGGAGGCGCTGTTGGCGCATGACGGGCTGACGCTCGTCAAGGCGCGTTCGGGCATCGAGGCGCTGGAGGCGCTGCTGGTCCACGATGTCGCGCTGGCGCTGCTCGACGTGCAGATGCCGGGCATGGACGGGTTCGAGCTGGCCGAACTGATGCGCGGCACCGAACGCACCCGGCGCGTGCCGATCATCTTCGTCACCGCTGCGGCAACCGACGAGCGCCGCCGCTTTCGCGGATATGAAACGGGCGCTGTCGATTACCTGTCGAAGCCGGTCGATCCCCAGATCGTGCGCAACAAGGTGGAGATCTTTGTAGAGCTGTTCCGCCACCGGCGGGAACTGGCGCGGCAGCGCGACGAGAATGCGGCGGCGCTCGCCCGCTTGCAGGCGCATGGGGACAATTCGCCGTTGGCGATCATCGAATTCGACGCCGAACAGCGCATCATCGCCTGGTCGCAGGGTGCCGAGCGCATCTTTGGCTGGCGCGCCGCGGAGGTCGAGGGGTTTTCGGCGCAGGATTTCGACTGGCTCGACGCTGACGACGCCGGCCCGTTCGCGGCGCTGATGCGCGAGATGATCGCCGGGGAGCGCGTGCGCGCGATGCATCCGCTGCGGATGCGGACTTCGGTCGGCGCGCGCGTCGATTGCGAATGCTATTGCTCGGCGCTGCTCGACGGGGCCGGGCGGCTGTTGTCGGTCAACATCCAGATCCTCGACGTGACCGAGCGCAAGCGCGCGGAGGAAACCCAGCGGCTGCTGATCGGCGAGCTGAACCACCGGGTGAAGAACACGCTTGCCTCGGTCCAGGCGATCGCCACCCAGACGCTGCGCCATTCCTCGGGCCCGTCGGATTTCGCGCCGACCTTTATCGGGCGCATCCATTCGCTGGCGCGCGCCCATTCGCTGCTGAGCAGCACGACATGGCAGGGGGCGAGCCTGCGCGAGTTGGTGGAGGGCCAGTTGCACACCGGCACCATCGATCCCGAGCGGCTGATCGCGTGCGGCCCGGAACTGGAACTGGCGCCCGAGCCGGCGCTGCATCTGGCACTGGTGCTCCACGAGCTGACGACCAATGCGAACAAATATGGCGCGCTGTCGGTGCCCGAGGGCGCGGTACGGCTGGAATGGCATGTGGCCGACGGGATGCTGGCGCTGGACTGGCGCGAAAGCGGCGGGCCCGCTGTCGCGCCGCCCGCGCGCAAGGGCTTCGGCACTGCGCTGATCGAGCGCAGCCTGCGCGCCGAAGGGGGGAGCGCCACGCCGCTCTATGGCCCGGACGGCATGGGCTGGACGCTGGCGCTGCCCTATGCCGCATCGACGCAGGCGGGGCGCCGGGCACAGGCCGGTCCCGCACGCGGGCGCATCGGCGCCGGCGATTTTTCGGGTGACGCGCTGCGGGGCAGGCAGGTGCTCGTGGTCGAGGACGAGCCGCTGGTCGCGCTCGAGCTGGTGTCGATCCTGCGCGATGTGGGCGCGGAGATCGTCGGGCCGGCGGCCAGCGCGGATCAGGCGATGGCGCTGATCGCGGACGCGCCGATCGACGTGGCGCTGCTCGACGGCAATCTGCAAGGTGCGATGGTGGATGCGGTCGCGCTGGCGCTGGTGCAGCGCGACGTGCCGTTCCTGTTCGTCAGTGGCTATGGCCGCGAGCATCTGCCCGCCGGGTTCGACGAAGTTGCGATCGTCAGCAAGCCGTTCGATCCAGGCCAGTTGATCGCGGCGGCGGTGCGGCTGCTGGGGGCGGGGGCGCTGGCGGTGACGGATGCAGAGGGAGGGATGCGATGACTCAGGCCACTGCGCATATCGGGCGGGACCGGTATGCCACTCGGATCGAAGTCGGTCCCCGAATGGTGACGGCGGACGAGCCGGCGTCGCGCGGCGGCGGCGATACCGGATTTGCCCCCTATGACCTGCTGCTCGCCAGCCTGGGCGCGTGCACCGCGATCACGCTGCGCATGTATGCCGATCGCAAGGCATGGCCGCTGGAATCGCTGGACGTCGTACTGCGCCTGCACGGGGTTGGCGAGACCTTGCGGATCGAGCGGGTGCTGACGCCGCAGGGGCTGGACGACGAACAGGCGGCCCGGCTGGCAGAGATCGCCGAGAAGACCCCCGTGACGCTGACGCTGAAGCACGGGCTGCCGATCGACACGCGACTGGGGTGAGTGTTTGTGTGGAAATTCGCTCTTCCGCGAATTTCCAAGCGGGCGCTGAAGCATCGCGGCGTTTGGCGGATCGCGGCAATGTGCCGTAGAAACGCGGGATGGTCGATACGAGCACGGTAATGGACGATTCGGCGACGCTGCTGGTGGTCGATGACGACCGCGAAATCCGGATGCTGCTGGCCAACAGCCTGGGCACGCGCGGCTACCGCGTCGAGACGGCGGGCGACGCGCGCGAGATGGATGCCATCCTCGCGCGGACCAGCGTGGATCTGGTGATCCTGGACATCATGATGCCGGGCGAGGACGGGCTGACCGCATGCCGCCGGATCGCGCAGCCGGGCGGCCCGCAAGTGATCCTGTTGAGCGCGCTGGGCGAGGAACAGGACCGTATCCTGGGCCTGGAAGTCGGCGCCGGCCATTACCTGCCCAAGCCGTGCAGCCCCCGCGAAATTCTGGCGACCGTGCGGGCGGCGCTGCGCAAGCGGGGGGCGCCTGCGGTCGCCGCGCCCGGCAACGATGCCTATGTGTTCGAAGGGTGGCGCATCGACCTGGATTCGCACGAGCTGTTCGATCCGGACGGCGTGCTGGTGGGGCTCACCGATGGCGAATTCGCGGTGCTGCGCGTGTTTGTCGAGCGGCCGCGCCGGGTGCTCTCGCGCGAGGCGCTGCTGTCCGCTGCGCGTGGGCCGGATTCGGATGCCTATGATCGCGCGATCGACGTGCAGGTCAGCCGGCTGCGGCGCAAGCTGCGGGCCGGGGGCGAGGAAATCATCCGCACGGTGCGCAACGAAGGCTATCTGTTCGTACCGCGCGCAACCCGATTGTGAGCCACGGGCGGCGGGACCGGCGGTCGTCGCTGTTTGTGCGCGTGTTCGCGCTGATGCTGGTGTGTGTCTGTGTCGTGCAGGCAATCAATTTCGCCCTGCTGATCGCAGTGCAGCCGCCCCGTGCCAGTGTCTACACGATCAGCCAGATCGCCGAGGCGCTGACCGATAGCAGCGCGCGCACCGATTTGCGAGTGACTCGGCTGGCGCAGGTCGATCGAGCGCCCTGGCATCCGCGCGCCGAGCGGTTCCAGCTCGCGCTCGCGATGGTGATGGGGGTGTCGCCGGATCGCGTCCAGATCAGCTTTCCCACGCCGTTTCTGCAACGCCCGCCGATCTATGACCGCGCTAGCGTGCCGCCGCCAGCGCTGGGCGCGATCCGCGCGGTGGCTCGCGACCTGGTGGTGATCGACGAATTCCGGGCCGAGTTCCGCCGCGCCGACGGCAGCTGGCTGCGCGTTGAGCCCCTGCGCGCGGTCGATCCGTGGCGGTGGTTCCTGCTGTTCTGGCTGGTGCTGGCGGTGGTGGCGGTGGCGCCCTTTGCCTGGATCCTCGCGCGGCGGCTGGCGCGGCCGATCGGTGCGTTTGCGGCGGCGGCGGAGCGGCTGGGCCGCGATCCGCGCGCGGCGCCGCTGACCGTGGAGGGGCCGGCCGAGATCGCCGAGGCGGCAGAAGCGTTCAACCGGATGCAGGCGCGGCTCAATCGCTATGTCGACGATCGCACCACCGTGATGGCGGCAGTGGCGCACGACCTGCGCACCCCGCTGATGCGGCTGGGGCTGCGGCTGGAAAGCGTGGAAGAGCCCGTGCGCGCGGCGTGCGAGCACGACCTGCGCGAGATGCAGGCAATGGTTTCCGCCGTGATGGCGCATGTCCGCGACGCGGGCACGCTGGCGGCAACGCGCCGCCCGCTCGACCTGCGTTCGCTCGCCGAGACGGTGGTCGACGATATGAGCGACCGGGGCGATCCGGTGACGATCCTGCCCGGCGCGCCAGTGGTGGTGGAGGGCGATTCGATCGCGCTCAAGACGCTGATGACCAACCTGGTCGGCAATGCCGTCAAATATGCCGGGGACGCCGCCGTGACGCTGTATCGGCGCGAGGGGCTGGCGGTGATCGAAGTGCAGGACAGTGGCCCCGGCGTCGCCCCCGACGAGATCGAGCGGCTGTTCGAACCCTTTTACCGGGGCGAGAAGTCGCGCAGCCGCGACACCGGGGGATCGGGCCTGGGCCTGGCGAGTGCGCGGGCAGTGGCGCGCGCGCATGGCGGCGAGGTGACGCTGGAGAACCGCGCCGAAGGCGGTATGGTCGCGCGGGTGACGCTGCCCGCCTGACGCCGGTTTCGGGCTGTTGTGTCCGGGGTGGGCCGTGATAACGCTGTCATTGGACGGTGACCCTTCGCAAACAGGCGGGCGCCTTCGCGACGCGACGGGATCGGAGGGGATATGGACATGCAACAGGACCACGCCGTGCCGACGCGCACCGCCGCATGAGCGGCCCGCTGGCGACGCTGGCGCTGGTCGCCGCGAGCATCGGCGCGGTGATCGTGCTGGTGCTGCGCTTCAAGCTCCAGCCGTTCGTCGCGCTGCTGCTGGTCGCGCTGGCGACGGGGCTGGCGTTCGGTGCCGATCCGCAGGCGGTGATCGCCGCGATCCGCAAGGGCACGGGCGAGGCGCTGGGATTCGTCGCGGTGGTGATCGGGCTGGGGGCAGTGTTGGGCGGGCTGCTGGAGGCGTCGGGCGGGGTCCATGCCATCGCCCACCGGCTGCTTGACCTGTTCGGCGAGCGGCGGGCGCCCTGGGCGCTGACCGTGATCGGCCTTGTCGTCGGTATCCCGTTGTTCTTCGACGTGGCGTTCATCGTGCTGGCGCCGCTGCTCGCGACCCTGTCGGTGCGGGCAGGGCGGCGCGTCACTTATTTCGCGCTGCCGCTGCTCGCGGGCTTGATGACGATGCACGCGCTGTTGCCGCCGCATCCGGGGCCCGTTGCGGTGGCCGAGTTGCTCCATACCGATTACGGGCTGATGGCGCTCTATGGCCTGATATGCGGGATTCCGGCGGCGATCCTGGCGGGGCCGGTGTTCGCAACGCTGTTCCACGGCGCGCCGGGCTTTGGCGACCAGACGCCGCCGCCGATGCTGGACGAGAACGCGCCGCAGACCGACCCGATCGGCTTCTGGACCGCGCTGGTCGCCATGCTGTTTCCGCTGGTGCTGATCCTGGCCGCGGCGGTGGCGGGGCAGGCAATGCCGGCGGGCGGGCTGCGCAGCGCGCTGTTGTTCGTGGGGCATCCCTTCACGGCGCTGATGCTGGCGGTTTTGTCGGTCACGCTGTGGCTGCGGGGCAGGCACGGGGCCGACTGGACGATCCTGTCGCGGATCATGACGCGAGCGCTGGAGCCGGCGGGCGTGATCGTTCTCATCATCGGCGCGGGCGCGGCGTATAAGGAAGTGCTGATCGAATCGGGCGCGGGACAGCAGATCACGGCGCTGGTCACGGCGGCGCAGCTTTCGGTGCCGGTATTCGCGTTCCTGCTCGCGACGTTCGTGCGGGTGGCGCAAGGATCGGCGACGGTGGCGATGGTGACGGCGGCGGGGCTTGCCGGGCCGCTGATCGCATCGGCGGGGCTCAGTCCGGGCCGCGTCGCGCTGGTCACGGTGGCAATCGGCGCGGGGGCGACGGTGGTCAGCCATGTCAACGACACCGGATTCTGGCTGGTGAAACAATATCTGGGGCTGAGCGAGGCGCAGACCTTTCGCAGCTGGACGCTTGGCGCGACGATCGCCGGGCTCGCCAGCTTCGCAATCGCGCTGATGCTGTGGCCGTTTGCATGAAGGGATTGCGCAGGATGAGGATCGACCGCCGCACGCTGATCGCGGGAATCGCGGTGCTGCCGCTGCTGCCCCGGCTGGCTTGGGCAGCGCCGGAGACGGTGGGCGGGATCGAGCGGTTCGATCCCGAACTGGATAGCATTCTGGATACCGGCGCGCCGATCGAAGTCGTCGCCGACGGCATCCAATGGGCCGAGGGGCCGGTGTGGGTGAAGGATGGCGCGTACCTGCTCTTCTCCGATCCGCCCGCGAATATCGCCTATCGCTGGAAAGAGGGGGAGGGGAAGTCGATCTTCCTCAAGCCATCGGGGCTGGTAGGGCCGGTCCCCGCCGCGATCCGCGAGCCCGGATCGAACGGGATGACGCTCGATGCCAAGGGTCGGCTGGTGATCGCCGACAGCGGCACCCGCGCAATCACGCGCGTCGATCTGGCCACCCGCAAACGCACGATCCTGGCGGCGCGGTACAAGGGCAAGCGGTTCAACAGCTGCAACGACGTGGTCGTCGCCGCCGACGGCGCGATCTATTTCACCGATCCGCCCTATGGGCTGACCGAAGGGGACACGTCGCCGCTGAAGGAACTGGCGTTCAACGGCGTGTATCGGCTGGCGCCCGATGGTTCGGTGGCGCTGATCGACCCGACGCTGACTCGCCCCAACGGCATCGGTCTGTCGCCCGACCAGCGCACGCTGTACGTGTCGGTGTCCGATCCGGCGCTGGCGATGATCCATGCCTATCCGCTGGGCAGCGATGGGCTGGCGCGCGGATCGCGGGTATTCGCCGATTTCCGTGCCGATGTGGCCAAGGGGCTGCCCGGCCTGCCCGACGGGATGAAAGTGGCGGCGAGCGGGCATCTGTTCGCCAGCGGCCCCGGCGGCATCCACATTCTCGCGCCCGATGGACGGCGGCTGGGGCTGATTTCTACCGGCAAGGCGGCGGCGAATTGCGTGTTCGGCGAGGATGGCCGGACGCTGTTCATCACGTCCAGCGACAAGGTGGTGCGTGTCCGTCTGAAAATACCGGGGTGGTGAGCGGGCGGCGGCGTGCTTAAGTCCGGGGGATGGCAGAGCTAGAGGCGATTCCCGCCGCAACCGTGATCGTGATGCGCGACGTGCCCGGCGGCGCGCCCGAAATCCTGATGGTGGAGCGGGCGCGGGCGATGACCTTTGCCGGGGGCGCGCTGGTGTTTCCCGGCGGGCGAGTCGATCCGGGCGATCGGGCGCTTGCGGCGCTGTTGATGCCCGATGATCCCGAAGAGGGCGCAGCGCGGATCGCGGCGGTGCGCGAGACGCTGGAGGAAGCGGGCGTCGCCGTGGGCCTTACCGTGGAGCCTGCGCATATCCCGTTGCTCCGGAGCAGGCTGTACGCCGGCGAGCCGATGGGGGCGCTGCTTGCCGGGGCGGGGGCGGAATGGGCGCTCGACACTCTGGTGCCGTTCGCGCGTTGGCTGCCCAGCATGGTGCCGCACAAGATCTTCGATACGCGATTCTATCTCGCCCGCGTGCCCGTCGGCGCGGAGCCGGTGGTCGACGGCAACGAGAATGTCCGCGTCTTCTGGACCACCGCGCGCGCGGTGCTCGATGCCGCCGATTCGGGCGCGGCCACGGTGATCTTCCCTACGCGCCGCAACCTGGATCGGCTGGCGGGGTTCGCCAGCTTCGCCGAGGCGGCGGCCGATGCCGCGACGTATCCGGTGCGCACGATCACGCCCTGGATCGAGGCGCGGGGCGGGGTGCCGCATCTGTGCATCCCCGAAGGGCTGGGCTACCCGATCACTGCCGAACCGCTCGACCGGGTACAGCGGGCGTGACGGCGCTGCGCCGTGCCCTGAAGGCGCTGGTCGTGCTGGCGGTGCTGCTGGGGATCGCGTTCGGGCTCTATGCCCTGTTGCGCAACCGGCCGCAGGACCTGCCCTGGACCCGGCTGGACCTTGGCGCGCCGATCGGGGCGTTCACCGGGCGCAAGCTGGCGGGGCTGACCGACGAATATGCGCATTGCCGCGCGCTGCTGCGCACCGCCGGCGTGCGCTACACCATGTTGCCGCCGCGCAAGGGCGAGGGGAAGTGTGGCTATGCCGACGCCGTCCGCTTCGCGCCGGGGGGCACGCAGCAGATCACGTACAGCCCGGCGAACCTCGGCATCGCCTGCCCGGTCGCCGCCGCGCTGGCGGTGTGGGAATGGGACATCGTCCAGCCCGCCGCGCAGAAGCATTTCGGCGCGCGGGTCGAGCGGATCGAGCATCTGGGCAGCTATTCATGCCGCCGCATCTATGGCCGCAGCGCAGGCGACTGGAGCGAGCATGCCACGGCGGACGCCATCGACATCGCCGGCTTTCGCCTGAGCGACGGCACGCGCGTCAGCGTGCTGGCCGACTGGGACAAGGGAGGGGCGAAGGCGGCGTTCCTGCGCGACGTGCGCACCGGCGGGTGCCGGCTGTTCTCGACGGTGCTGTCGCCCGACTACAACGCCGCGCACCGCGACCATTTCCATTTCGACCAGGCCGAGCGTGGCGAGATGGGGTGGCGTTCGTGCCGATGAGCCCCTCGCCGGGAGGGGCTCGCCCGGTCAGTTGGGGAGGGCGGCCGTGTCGACCTTTTCCACCCATTGCGGGAAGAAGGCCGGCTGGCGATTGGACCAGCCCGATGCGGTCGCGGCGGCTTCGCTGATCGACTGGAGCAGCTTGCGGCGCAGATCGGGGTGGAGATGGGGCAATGCCGCCGCCGAGCAGAACGCGGCGGGCAGCCACGGCCGCACTTCGGCGCCCATCAGCCGCTCATAGAGAAAGCGATAGGCGGAGAAGCTGGTCAGCCGACCCTGACCCAGATCGAACGCCGACACGGTCACCAGCGGCGCCATGAACGGTTCGATCGCGTCGAGATCGCTGTCGTCGGGCATCAGCGCGCGGACTTCGACCAGTCGCTCGTACATATGCGCCTGGGCGCGGATGCTGGCGGCCTCCACCGGGTCGCGCGACCAGCGCTCGACGGCGTCGTCGCGTTCGAGCCCGATGTCGAGCGCGCGGCGCACATAACGCTGGGTCGCGGCGCTGAAGCCCGCAAATTCCTTCATTTCGGCCAGCGTCATCGCGCCTTCTGCCGGTTTCATCCGTGATGCCATTGCACTTACTCCCACCCCGCTGGTCGCCTTGGACAGAGATGCTGTACGCTCGTGGTTAACTGGCCAATGAACTGCCTGTTCTTTTCCCGTTCATTATAGGAACCGGAAATCGTGTTGCGGTGCAACATCGGTGCGATGAATCGAACGCGCCTGCCCTGAAAAAGCGTGTCGGGAAGCGCTTCCCCAGCACAAATGCTGCCTTTCCTTGATGCCGCGGTGCGGCGTGGCGGGACAGTAGGGAGTGATCCTTACGGATATTCCGAGAGGAAAGAGGGGGCATTCACGCGCGATTCAGCCGGTTCCTGCGGTCCATCGGCTCGACGCAACGGTTCGTCGGATCGGAGCGCCCGGACCCTGTACCTTCGTTCTATGATCTGGCTATCAGGCTTCAACGAAGTCGCTTCCTGACCGGGGGGTCCATGAATTTCCGAGTTTTCGCAGCGCGTTTTGCGCTGGTGGCGGTTTGCGCCCTGATGACTGCGATCCCGGCCCAGGCAAAGGGCATGTTCTGGCAGTGCGCCCCCTACGCTCGCGAAATCTCGGGCGTTAACATTCGCGGCAATGCATGGACCTGGTGGTCGCAGGCCGAGGGGCGCTACGAACGCGGCAATGCCCCGCAGGTCGGCGCCGTGATGTCGTTCCAGCGCACCGGCCGTATGCCGCTCGGCCATGTCGCCACCGTGTCGCGCATCGTCAACGACCGCGAAGTGCTGCTCACCCATGCCAACTGGTCGCGCCCCGGCCGTATCGAGCGCGACGTCCGCGCGGTGGACGTGTCTGCCGCTGGCGACTGGAGCGAAGTCCGCGTGTGGTTCGCACCCGTCGGCGGGCTCGGCACCTCGACCTATCCGGTCAACGGCTTCATCTATGCCGACAGCGCCCCTGCGCAGGGCCTCGACACCCCGCTGCTGATCGCGAAGAAGGCCGACAAGACGCTGGTCGCCTCGCTCCAGCTCGACCTGTCCAGCCTCAAGACGATCCAGGGCGTCAACTGAGCCGGTCTCAAGCCCTCGGCTTGAAGGTCATCCCCGCGCCGTTCATGCAATAGCGCTTGCCCGTCGGCTTCGGCCCATCGTCGAATACATGGCCAAGATGGCCGCCGCAGCGCCGGCAATGCACTTCGGTGCGGCGCATCCCCAGCGTCGAATCGATCCGCGTGCCCACGGCGTTGGGCAGCGGCGCATAGAAGCTCGGCCAGCCGGTGCCGCTGTCGAACTTGGTGGTCGACGAGAACAGCGGCAGCGCGCAGCCGCCGCAGCTGAAGATCCCGGCGCGATGTTCGTTGTTGAGCGGGCTGGAATAGGCGCGCTCGGTCCCTTCCTTTCGCAGGATGTAATAGGCGGCGGGCGACAGCCGCTTCTTCCATTCGGCGTCGGTCAGCTGAAACGGGAATTGCTGTGCCGCCTCGGCGGGGCCGGAGCCGCACGCAGCGGTCAGGCCACCGAGCGCGGCGACGGTCAGAAACGTGCGGCGATCATGGTGCATGATGGTCTTCCAAGCGGAGGTTGCCTGGATATAGGTTCGCGGCGCGGCAGCAAAAGGATGCAGCCGCGCGCGCATATCTTGGTTTAATAGCGGCTCAGCTCCGCCGGCATGCTGCGATAGCCATGGACGAAGCACGCCGCGACACGCTCCGGCTCGCGCAGCACGTTCACGCGCAGACGGCGCTTCGCCATTTCCTCCATCAGGATGCCGATCTGCAATTCGGCCAGCCGCGCGCCGACGCAGCGATGGATCCCATGGCCGAACGCGAGGTGGCGGCGGGCATTTTCGCGATCGAGGATGATCTTGTCGGCCTCCGGGAAAATGCTCTCGTCGCGATTGGCCGAGACGTACCACAGCGCCACCTTGTCCCCGGCGCGGATCTTCTGCCCCTCCAGCTCGGTGTCGGCGGTCGCGGTGCGGCGCATGTGCGACAGTGGCGTCTGCCAGCGGATGATTTCCTGCACCGCATTGGGGATGAGGCCGGGATCGGCCTCCAGCCGGGCGCGCTGGTCGGGGAATTGTTCGAGCCCCCAGGCGAACGCACTCATCGAATTGCGCGTCGTGTCGTTGCCACCGACGATCAGCAGCAGCAGATTCCCCAGGAATTCGTGCTGGTCCATATGCGCCATCGCATCCGAATGGATCATCATCGAAATCAGGTCGGGCGTGGGCTCCTTGCCCAGCTTGCCCTGCCACAGCTGGCCGAAATAGGCCGCGCATTCGAACAGGTGCTGGAGCCGCAACTGCTTGCGCGCCGGGTCCTTGACGATTTCGATGTCACCCGCCCAGTCGGACCAGAAAGTCAGCTTGCGCCGGTCCTCCCACGGAAAGTCGAACAGGATCGCCAGCATCTGCGTGGTCAGTTCGATCGAGACGCGATCGACCCAGTCGAATTCCTGTCCCACCGGCAGCGAATCGAGGATCTCGGCGGAGCGCGCGCGGATATTGTCGCTCATCCGCGCCATTTCGCTGGGCGTGAAGGCGGGGGCGATCGTGCGGCGCTGGGCGGTGTGCTTGGGCCGGTCCATCGCGATGAACATCGGCATCTTGATATCGCCCTCCTGATAATCGGCGACGGTGATACCGCCGACTTCGGAGGAATAGAGATCGGGCAGCGACTCCACCTGGACCAGCGGCTTGTACGCCGTGACCGACCAGAAGGGGCCGAACGCGCTGTGTTCGGTGTAATAGACGGGGGATTCGGTACGCAGCTTTCGCGCCGGTTCCTGCCAGGTGTCGTCGCGATACAGTTCGGGTCGGCTCAGATCGAGCGGGTCGACATGCGTGTCCGTCGCCGATTCGGGCGCAAGTGTTGCCATGGTGCCTCTCCTGTATTTTGGTACAGGAGACGCCTAACTTACAGTTGTGTCAATAGTGGTTGCGTTCGTTTGAAAATGCGCTGCGGCGCATTTTGGCGGCACCAGCCCGCTCCCCCACCCGGCCACCCAACGCCAGTGTATTCTATGGGTGGCCGGGTGGGGGAGCGGGCTGGTGCCGCCCCGAAATTCGCTCTTTCGCGAATTTCCACTCAACGCCCGAACAGCTTGCCAAGCCGCAACTTGGGGCTGCCCGACTTGAGCACTCCGCGCCGGAACCAGCGCGCGCCCAGCGTGACGGTGAGCGCCACCCACAGCGCCTGCCACGCGATCGCCGCGGCATGGCGCCACAGATCGGGCGAGTTCCCGGCGCGGGCGATCATCGCGAAGGGCGAGCTGAACGGAAACAGCTCGGCGGCGGTCGCTATCCAGCTTTCGGGATTGTTGGCGGCGGAGAGCGAGGCGCCGAACATCAGCATCTGGAAAACGGTGATCGGCAGCGACAGCATCTGCAGCTCGCGCTGAGTCGAGGTCTGGGCGCCGATGCTCAGGAACACTGCACCCAGCAGCATATACGCCATGGTGAAATAGGCGACGAACAGCAGCGGATAGGCGATCGGCCCCACCGCCGCGCCCGCGCTGAAGAAGTCGTTGAAGACCGGCGCGGGGAGGAATTTCGCCGCATTGGTCAGCAGCGTCGCCCAGAAGAGCAGGAACAGCAGCGCCGACCCGAACATCCCGATCAGCTTGCCCAGGAACACGCTTTCCAATGGCACGGCGGCGGCGA
The DNA here is from genome assembly GCF_053502645.1 of Sphingomonas degradans. Lineage (NCBI taxonomy): Bacteria > Pseudomonadati > Pseudomonadota > Alphaproteobacteria > Sphingomonadales > Sphingomonadaceae > Sphingomonas > Sphingomonas degradans. The sequence goes on along the minus strand of NZ_CP177172.1, from coordinate 3,192,685 downwards.
GGATTTCGATGACCTTGTTCGACCGCTCTTCCGCCATCGTCCCCACTGCCTGGCCCGACAGGAACAGCGTGAGGAAGAACATGGCGAACACGCCGATCGACGCGGCCTGACCCTGGCCCCCGGCCGACGCCGTGCCGCGCTGGACCACCGTCTTGGTGGCGGTGCTTACCGGCGCGGTGCTGCCCAGTTCCTGCACGCGCAGGGCCTGTTCGGCGAGCTGGCCCAGAAACTGCGCCTCGGTCCAGCCGCGCGGGACATACAGGATGTCGGGCGCATGGAGCGGGCCATAGAGCACGGCGGCGACGTCGCGATTGCCGTCGAACAGCGCGCGCGCCTGCGCGGCGGGATCGCCCGCCGGGGTCTCGATGGTGAGCGCAGGCGGCATCAGATCGCTCTTTTTCGGGAAGAGCGTGCGCAATTGCCGGTCCACCTGGCGCAGCGCGGGCGCCTGTTCGGGCGGGGCGATCACCACCATCTGCAGCTTGCTGTCATCGCCGACGATCGATTGTGCGCCGAGCCCGCCGACCGTGCCAAAGGCAAGGAACATCACCGGCGCGAACAGGAACAGCAGGAACGTGGGCGTGAATACCGTCGCCACGAAATCGCGGCGCGCCACGGTCATGGTCTGGCGCCACAGGCGTTTGAAATCGCTCACTGCGCGTCCTCCAGTGCCTGTTCGCCGACGATCCGCACGAACGCATCGTGCAGCCCGGGCCGCTCGATCGACAGCCCCGCGACGCCGAAGCCGCCGTCGATCAGCCGCACCAGCAGCGCCTCTATCCCTTCGCCCGGCACGGTGAAGCGCCAGCCGCCATTCGCGCGCTCGGCATCGGCGGGGAGCAAAGCGCCCGCGCCCTCCACATCGTGATGGGGGGTGTACTGCGCCTTGAGCGGGAGCAAAGCGCGGGCATCGTCCACCGTCCCCTCGAACCGCACGCGCCCGCCGGCGATGATCGACAGCCGGTCGCACAGCCGCTCGGCATGCGCCATGACATGGGTGGAGAACAGGATCGTCGCGCCGCGATCGCGCTGCGCCAGGATCAGCTTTTCCAGCCGCTCCTGGTTGACCGGATCGAGTCCCGAAAAGGGTTCGTCGAGAACGAGCAGGTCGGGTTCGTGGACGACCGAGCCGAGCAGCTGGACGAGCTGGGCCATGCCCTTGGACAGCTTGCGGATCTTCTCGTCGCCGGCATGGGCCAGCCCTGCGCCCTCGAGCAGCACGTCGGCGCGCTTGCGCCCCACCGCCCAGGGCAGCCCGCGCAGCGCGCCCATGAAGGCGATCGCCTCGCGCGCCTTCATGTTGGGATACAGGCCGCGCTCCTCGGGCAGATAGCCGACCCGGTCGCTGGCATCGCGGGGATTGGCGTGGCCCAGCAGCGTACGTGCGCCCTCGTCGGGCTCCAATATGCCCAGCAGCATGCGCAGCGTCGTCGTCTTGCCCGCGCCATTGGGGCCGAGCACACCATAGATCTGGTTGGGCAAGACCGCGATGTCGACGCCGTCCACCACCCGTCGATCGCCGAAGCGCTTGACGAGCCCCGTGGCGCTTACCGCCAAAACGCTGCTCAAATTATCGCCCTCCTAATCCTATTCCGTGGTAGCGGGTGCGCGTGCGGCAAGACAAGCCATTGGAAGCGCGGATCAAGGCGAAAGCGAGCGAAATCGGGTTCGCCGATTGCGGGATCGCGCGCGCGGACGCGGCGCCCGCCGCGGGCCGGCGGCTGCGCGAATGGCTGGAAAGCGGCGCCCACGGATCGATGCTGTGGATGGAGGAGCGCGCGCACCAGCGCGAAAGCCCCACCGCGCTGTGGCCCGAAGTCCGATCGGTGATCGCGCTCGGCATGAGCTATGCCCCGGCAACCGATCCGCTGGCGCTGGCCGGGGAGGGCGAGCATGCCCGCATCTCGGTCTATGCGCAGGGTGCGGACTATCACGACGTGGTCAAGCGGCGGCTGAAGGAACTGGCGCGCTGGCTGGTGGCGGAGGCGCCGGGGGCGGACGTGAAGGTGTTCGTCGATACCGCGCCGGTGATGGAAAAGCCGCTGTCCGAAGCGGCGGGGCTGGGGTGGCAGGGCAAGCACACCAATCTCGTCAGCCGCAGCCATGGCAGCTGGCTGTTCCTGGGCGCGATCTACACCACGCTGGAGCTGGCGCCCGACGATGCGGGGCGGCAGAGCTGCGGCAGTTGCGATGCGTGTCAGGTGGCATGCCCGACAGAGGCCTTTCCGGCGCCCTATCGGCTCGATGCGCGGCGGTGCATCTCGTACCTGACGATCGAGCATAAGGGGCCGATCCCGGTCGAGTTTCGGGCGGCGATGGGCAACCGCATCTATGGCTGCGACGATTGCCTGGCGGTGTGCCCGTGGAACAAGTTCGCGGCGGCGGCGCAGGCGAACCTGGCCTTTGCCCCGCGCGCCGAGCTGACCGCGCCGGCGCTGGCGGACCTGCTGGCGCTGGACGATGCGGGATTTCGCGAAGTATTTTCCGGATCGCCGATCAAGCGGATCGGGCGCAACCGGATGACGCGCAACTGCCTGATCGCGGCGGGGAACAGCGCCAGCGCGGCGCTGGTGGCGCCGGTGGTGGCGCTGCTCGACGATCCGGCGCCGGAAGTGCGCGGCGCGGCGGTATGGGCGCTGCGGCGGCTCGATCCGGGATGCTGGGAAGCGGCGCGGGCGGCGCGGGTGGCGGGGGAGGCGGACGCCGATGTGCGGGCCGAGTGGCTCGCGACGGATGCGGCTTAACGCTTCGCCAAGGTCGCCGCGCTATACGGGCGCCATGCGCGCGCTGCTTCCCCTGCTCCTGATCGCTGCCCCGGCCATGGCCGCCGACGAGCCGCCGCATACCGGCGTGGCCGGCAGCCGGTCGATGCCCGAGCTGTCCGATATCGCGCTGTTCGCCTGCGCCGCCGCAGGGGTGTGGTTCGCCCGCCGCCGCCTGCGCGCGCGCTTTCGCAAGCCGAAGGATTGACTCACCGCCCGCCCTCCCGCAGCGGAACGGGCATGGCCGATATTCTCGACACGCTCGAAGCCACGATCCGCGAACGCCGCACCGGCGATCCCGATGCCAGCTATGTCGCGCGCCTGACGCACAAGGGCCGCGCCAAGATCGCGCAGAAAGTGGGCGAAGAGGCCACCGAAGTCGTGATCGCCGCGATTCAGGGGGACGCGTCCGGGCTGGTCGGCGAAGCGGCGGATTTGATGTTCCACTTGTGCGTCCTGCTCGCCGACATGGGCCTTGGTCTCGACGATGTCCGCGCCGAACTCGCCCGGCGCGAAGGCGTTTCGGGCATCGTGGAGAAGGCGAGCCGTCCGGCCTGAGCGGGCGCTTGCCCCGGCGGTTGGTCGGGGGCATGGATCGGCGCGAACCCGCAACTGCGTGAGGGAACGCCATGCCGATCGACGCCACTCGCCCCTATGACGACCAGAATATCTTCGCGAAGATCCTGCGCGGCGAGATTCCGGCGCGCCGGGTGTACGAAGACGACTTCGCGCTCGCCTTCCACGATATCAATCCGCAGGCGCCGCACCACATCCTGGTGATCCCCAAGGGCCCGTATGTGTCGTGGGACGATTTCTCGGCCACGGCGTCGGATGCCGAGATCACAGGATTCGTCCGCGCGGTGGGCGCGGTTGCGCGCGAGGCCGGGTTCGTCGCCCCCGGCTATCGCCTGCTCGCGAACACGGGAGTCGATGCGCATCAGGAAGTGCCCCACCTGCACGTGCATATCTTTGCGGGGCGCGCACTGGGGCCGATGCTGGCGGGGTAGGATTGCCCGCAACCGTCCCCTTCCGGTGCGGAATGGCCACCAAAACTCGTATCCTGCGCAACAATCTGGCGCAGGTCGCCGCCTAAGGGATTGCGCGACCCGCGTTTGCGGCTAGGCTCGCGCGCTTCACCAATGGGGCGGCGCAACGATCGCCGCGAAGGGGACCATCTAATGATATTCGGGCGCGTAAAGCCTCTCGATGCCATTTTGGCGACAGCCGAAAAGAAATCTCTCCATCGCTCGCTGGGCGCCTTCCAGCTCACCATGCTGGGCGTCGGCGCGATCATCGGCACCGGCATCTTCGTTCTGACGGCAGAGGCCGCGCAAAAGGCGGGGCCGGGCATGATGCTCAGCTTCGTCATCGCCGGATTCGTCTGCGCGGTCGCGGCGCTGTGCTATTCCGAAATGGCGTCGATGGTCCCGGTGTCGGGTTCGGCCTACACCTATAGCTATGCGGTGATGGGCGAGATGCTGGCCTGGATGGTCGGCTGGGCGCTGGTGCTTGAATATGCCGTGGCGGCTGGCGCGGTGTCGGTGGGCTGGTCGGGCTATTTCGTCGGGTTGCTGCGCGAATATCTGGGGCTCGCTTTGCCCTCGTCGATCGTCAACGCCGATGCGCTCATCGCCCATATCCAGGTCGCGTTCGGCGCGACCCAGACCGAGGCGATCCAGACCGCGATCGCGACCGGCGGCTATGTGAACCTGCCCGCGATGCTGATCGCGCTGCTCGTCACCTGGCTGCTGATTGTCGGCACCAAGGAGAGCGCGTTCGTCAACGCCATCCTGGTCATGGTCAAGATTACGGCGCTCAGCGTGTTCGTCATCCTGGCGCTGCCGGTGATGAAGTCGGCCAATTTCCATCCGTTCATGCCGCTGGGCATCGGCGGCGTATCGGCGGCTGCGGCGTCGATCTTCTTTGCCTATGTCGGCTTCGACGCGGTTTCGACCGCCGCCGAGGAAACCAAGAATCCCCAGCGCAACATGCCGATCGGCCTGATCGGCAGCCTCGCGATCTGCACCATCTTCTACATCCTGGTCGCCGCTGGCGTGATCGGCACGGTCGGTGCGACTCCGCTGGTGGATGCCGCCGGCAACGGCATTGCCCCGGGCAGCACCGAACTCGCCGCTGCCTGCGCCAATATCAGCAGCCAGGCAGTGGTCTGCTCGAAGGAAGCGCTGGCGTGGACGCTGCGCGAAATCGGCTGGCGCGAAATCGGCAACCTGGTCGGCCTGGCAGCCGGCATCGCGCTGCCTTCGGTCATCCTGATGATGATGTTCGGCCAGACCCGCATCTTCTTCGTGATGAGCCGCGACGGCCTGTTGCCCGAAGCGCTGAGCAAGGTGCATCCGAAGTACAACACGCCGCACGTCGTGACGATGATCACGGGCGTGTTCGTGGCCCTCTTCGCGGCGCTGTTCCCGGTGGGGGCGCTGGCCGACATCTCGAACTCGGGCACGCTGTTCGCGTTCGCGATGGTGGCGATTGCGGTGCTGGTGCTGCGCAAGACCGATCCGAACCGCGTCCGTCCGTTCCGCACCCCGGCGATCGGCATCGTCGCGCCGATCGCGGTGCTCGGCTGCCTGTACCTGTTCTTCAGCCTCTCGCTCTACACGCTGTCGCTGTTCGTCGGCTGGGCAGTGCTCGGGCTGATCGTGTACTTCGCCTATAGCCGCAGCCACAGCCATGTCGGGCGCGGCCTGGTGGAAGTCCATGAAACCGATGCCGACGCGCCGCCACAGCCGGTGCCGCCGATCGGCGACGCGCATACGCCGGGGTTCAAGGACGCCTGATCGGCGCCCACCTCGCGCAAAGGGAAAGGGCCGGGGGAGCGATCCCCCGGCCCTTCTTTTTGTGCCAAATCCGAAGCGGCGATCAGCCCAGCCGGGCCTCCGCCAGCGCCTTGAGGTCCACTTCGGCGCGGGCGCCGTAGTGCTGGATGATCTCCGCCGCGCAGATCGCGCCGAGGCGCAGCGAATCCTCGATGCTCTTGCCCCGCGCCTGGCCGTGCAGGAAGCCGGCGGCGAACATGTCGCCGGCGCCGGTGGTATCGACCAGCTTGTCGATCGGCTCGGCGGGCACTTCGACGCGGGCGCCGTTGGCAACTGCAATCGCGCCCTTTTCGCTGCGCGTGACGACGAGCAGCGGCACCTTGTCCGCCATATGCGCCACGGCCGCCTCGAACTCCTCATGCGCGCACAGCGCGAGCAGCTCGTTCTCGTTCGCGAACAGGATGTCGATCAGCCCGTCGGCGATCAGCTGGCGGAAATCGTCGCCGTGGCGCGAGATGCAGAACACGTCGGACAGGGTGAAGGCGACCTTGCGGCCATGGGCGCGGGCAATGTCGATCGCCTTGCGCATCGCGGCGCGCGGCTCTTCGGGGTCCCACAGATAGCCTTCGAGATACAGGATCGCGCCGCTGGCGATCACCTGCTCGTCGAGCGCGGCGGCGGGCAGGAACTGCGACGCGCCGAGGAAGGTGTTCATCGTCCGCTGACCGTCGGGCGTGACGAAGATCAGGCAGCGCGCCGTGGTCGGCTGGCCGGGGCGGACGGCAGTGTCGAACGCGACGCCTGCCGCACGCAGATCGTGGGCGAATACGGCGCCGAGCTGGTCGTCGGCGACCTGGCCGATGAACGCGGTCTTGCCGCCCAGCGCGGCGATGCCGGCGACGGTGTTGCTGGCCGACCCGCCCGATACTTCGCGGCCCGGGCCCATCTTGGCATAGAGCGCATCGGCTTCCTCGGGCGAGAACATGAGCTGCATCGAGCCCTTGGCCACGCCGATTTCCTCGATGAAGCTGTCTTCGGCCGTTGCGAGGATGTCGACGATCGCGTTGCCGATCGCGACCACGTCATAAGTGGTGCTGGTCAAGTCATGGGCTCCAATTGGGTTGCGTAGGGCCCCTAGAGACGGGCAAGGCATAGTGCAATGATTCAGGCATTCTACCTATCCCTTGCCCAGTTGACGGATCGCCGCATCGCGATGGTGTTCCTCAAATCGCTGGCGGTGACGCTGCTGGTGTTCGCGGCGGCGGGGGTGGGGCTGTGGTTCGCGATGGACGCACTGCGCCAGGCGCTGGGCGGCTGGCTGGGCGTGGGCGGCGACAATGGCGTGTTCGCGAGCGTGGCGACGGTAGTGCTGATCCTGCTTGCCTGGTGGCTGTTGTTCCGCGCGATCGCGGTGGCGGTGATCGGGCTGTTCGCCGACGATGTCGTCGCGGCGGTCGAGGCGCGGCACTATCCCGGTGCCCATGCCGGTGCGCAGCCGGTGCCGCTGGGGCGATCGCTGGCGATGGGGTTGGGGTCGGCGGGGCGCATCGTGGCAGCGAACCTGGTGCTGGTGCCGGTCTATCTCGCGCTGGTCGTCACCGGCGTGGGGACTGCCGTGCTTTTCTTCCTGGTCAACGCATGGCTGCTGGGGCGTGACCTGGGCGACATGGTGGCGGCGCGGCACATGCCCTATGCGCAGCTGCCCCAGTGGCGGCGGCAGACCCGGTGGCGCCGATTCGCATTGGGGGCGATCGGCACCGGGCTGTTCCTGGTGCCGGGGCTGAACCTGGTGGCGCCGATCGTCGGCGCGGCCATGGCGACGCATGCATTCCACCGTGGGAGGAAATGATGAAGGTCTGGATCGTGGCGCCGCTGCTGGTGCTGGGCGCGTGCAGCAACGTGGTGCCCGAAGCACGGCCGGCGGGCTATGTTCCCGTGCCGGTGCGCGGCGCAGCGCCAGTTCCCGCCAGCGTCGGCGCGATTCAGGGGCTCACCGGGCCCCGGCTGATCGGCCAGCTGGGCACGCCGCTGCTTGACGTGAGCGAGGGGGCGGCGCGCAAGCTGCAATTCGCCGGGCCGATCTGCGTGCTCGACGCCTATCTCTATCCGCCCCGGGGCGGGCGCGGCGAGCCGGTGGTCAGCTATATCGACACCCGCCAGCGCGACGGCAGCCCGATCGACCAGGCGAGCTGCCTCGCGGCGCTGGAGAAGCGCACGCCGGGGCGATAGTCCCGGTTTATTCCGGGCTTCGCACCGGAATGCCTGCCGCCGCGAGCGCGGCATGTGCCTGCGCGACGGTCGCTTCGCCGAAATGGAAGATCGATGCGGCGAGAACGGCGGAGGCATGGCCGTCGCGGATGCCGGCGACCAGATCGGGCAGACCGCCGACGCCACCGCTGGCGACCACGGGCACGCTGACCTGATCGGCGATGGTGCGGATCAGCGCGAGGTCATAGCCGTCACGCGTGCCGTCGCGGTCCATCGAGGTAACGAGCAGTTCGCCGGCGCCCAGCTCGGCAAGGCGCAGCGCGTGGGCGACGGCATCGATGCCCGTCGCGCGGCGGCCGCCATGGGTGAAGACTTCCCAGCGGCCCTCGGCGACGCGGCGCGCGTCGATCGAGGCGACGACGCACTGGCTGCCCATGCGATCGGCGATCTCCGCGACCAGTTCGGGGCGGGCGACGGCGGCGGAGTTGACCGCAACCTTGTCCGCACCGGCCAGCAGCAGCGCGCGGGCATCGTCCACGGTGCGCACCCCGCCGCCGACCGTCAGCGGCATGAAGCACACTTCGGCGGTGCGGCGGACCACGTCCACCATCGTGCCCCGCGCTTCGTGGCTGGCGGTGATGTCGAGGAAGCACAGCTCGTCGGCCCCGGCGGCGTCATAGGCGCGCGCCTGCTCCACCGGATCGCCGGCGTCGATCAGGTCGACGAAGTTCACGCCCTTCACCACGCGGCCATTGGCCACGTCGAGACAGGGGATCACGCGGGCACGGACGGTCATCGATATTCCTCCCCGGAACGGGGAGGGGGACCGCGACGCGCAGCGGCGTGGTGGAGGGGGCTCTCCACCAAGGGAATCGAATGGGGCGCCCCCCCTCCACCAGCTTCGCTGGTCCCCCTCCCCGTGCCGGGGAGGAGTGGCGTGGATATGCTCCTCATGCCCGCGCCACTTCGATCGCCCATTTCAGGTCGAGCCGGCCATCGTACAGCGCGCGGCCGGTGATGACGCCCTCGATACCGTCCTGGACATGGGGCGCGAGCGCGTGGATGTCGGCGATGTCGGTCACGCCGCCGCTGGCGACGACGGGGATCGAGACGGCGCGGGCCAGCGCCACCGTCGCCTCGACATTGCATCCCTTGAGCAGCCCGTCGCGGCCCACATCGGTGAAGAGCAGCGCGGCGACGCCTGCGTCCTCGAACCGGCGGGCCAGATCGACCACCGCCACGTCCGACACATCGGCCCAGCCGCGCGTCGCGACCAGCCCGTCGCGCGCATCGACGGCAACGACGATGCGGCCGGGGTTATCGCGCGCGGCCTCGCGGACCAGATCGGGGTTTTCCAGCGCGGCCGTGCCGATCACGACGCGCGCGACGCCCAGGTCGAGCCAGCGTTCGATCGACTCGCGATTGCGGATGCCGCCGCCCAGCTGGACCTTGCCGCCGAAGCGCTCGAGAATGCCGGCCACTGCGCCGCCATTGACCGATTCACCGGCAAAGGCGCCATCGAGATCGACGACGTGGAGCCATTCGGCCCCGGCCTCGGCGAAAATCTCCGCCTGCGCGGCGGGATCGTCGCCATAGACGGTGGCGCGCGCCATATCGCCTTCGGCAAGGCGCACGACCTGGCCGCCCTTCAGGTCGATGGCGGGGAAGATAATCAGGCTCACGCGAAGATCCTCCCCGGAACGGGGAGGGGGACCAGCGAAGCTGGTGGAGGGGGGGCGCCCCACGCGATTCCGTTGGTGGAGAGCCCCCTCCACCACGCCGCTACGCGTCGCGGTCCCCCTCCCCGTGCCGGGGAGGATTTAGAAATCAGGGGCGCCATGCGAGGAACCTTTCCAGCAGCGCGATGCCGTAGCGCTGGCTCTTTTCGGGGTGGAACTGGACGCCGACCATGTTGTCGCGCCCGATCGCGGCGGTCACTTCGCCGCCGTGGCGCGTGGTGGCGAGCACGCCTTCGCCCTCGAACGCGAAGCTGTGGAGGAAATAGGCCTCGCCCGGCTGGAGCAGCGGATGCTCGCCTGTCGGCACCACGTCGTTCCAGCCCATGTGCGGCACGCGCACGCCGGGCGCGGGGGGCATGGCGCTGACGATGCCGGGAATCCAGCCGAGCCCGGCGTGCGAGCCCAGCTCGTCGCCGCGCGTCGCCATCAGCTGCATGCCGACGCACACGCCGAGGAACGGCGCGCCCTGCGCCAGCACGCGGGTTTCCAGCGCCTCGACCATGCCGTCAATCTCGCGCAGGCCGCGCGCGCACGCGCCGAATGCGCCCACGCCGGGCAGCACGACCCGATCGGCGCGCAGCACTGCGTCCGGATCGGCAGTCACCGCGATGTCGGTCGCCCCCGCCGCCTTCAGCGCATTATGGACCGAATGGAGATTGCCCGCGCCGTAGTCGATCAGCGCGACGCTCACGCCGTAAGCGCTTCCAGCCCCGGCGCGACGATGCTGGGGGCGATTTCGGTGAAGCTGTATTCGGCAGCCCCGGCCAGCGCGAACGGATCGGTCGCGGCCCAGGCGCGGACGTCGTCCAGCGTGCCGCGCGCCAGGAACATGCCACCGGTCACCGGAACCTTGCGCCCCGCGACCAGCAGCCGCCCCTCGGCCAGCCCGGCCTTGAGCCAGTCGACATGGGCGGGGCGCAGCGCGTCGATTTCGGCGAGGTCGACGACATAGTTCAGCAGGACGACGATCATCAGAGCATGCCTTTGGTCGAGGGAATCGAATCGGCCTTGCGCGGATCGATCTCAACCGCTTCGCGCAGCGCGCGGGCCAGGCCCTTGAACGCGCTTTCGGCGATATGGTGGTTGTTCGATCCGTAGAGCGTCTCGACATGCAGCGTGATGCCGGCGCCCTGGGCGAAGCTGTGGAACCAGTGTTCGAACATCTCGGTGTCCATCTCGCCCAGCCGCTTCTGGCTGAATTCGGTCTTGAACACGAGGAAGGGGCGGCCGGAAATGTCCACCGCGACGCGGGTCAGCGTCTCGTCCATCGGCGACAGCGCGTCGGCGTAGCGGCGAATGCCCTTTTTGTCGCCCAGCGCCTTTGCCACTGCTTCGCCCAGTGCGATGCCGGTGTCCTCGACCGTGTGGTGCTGATCGATATGCAGGTCGCCGATCGTCTTGACTTGCATGTCGATCAGCGAATGGCGCGAAAGCTGTTCGAGCATGTGATCGAAAAAACCGATGCCGGTCGAGACGACATAGTCGCCGGTTCCATCGAGGTTGACCGTGACGTCGATCGACGTTTCGCTGGTCTTGCGGCTGATCGTGGCGGTGCGCATGGCGCCCCACATAGCGACCGCAGGATTCCATGCAATCTTGACCAGCGGGTTCGAGCCGCTACCCAAGGGGCATGACCGTAACCGTACCCGATAGCCTGATTCCCTATGACGAGATCGTCCAGGAGGCGCTGCGTGCCGTAGTCGGCCGCGTGCTGGGCTCGGTTGCCGCGACTCAGGCGCTGCCCGGCGCCCATCATTTCTACATCACGTTCAAGACCAGCGCCCCCGGCGTGGACATCCCGCAGCGGCTGATGGAGCGGTTCCCGGACGAGATGACGATCGTCATGCAGCACCGGTTCTGGGACCTGCGCGTCGATGCGGAGAAATTCTCGGTCGGGCTCAGCTTCAACCAGATCCCGTCGATCCTGACGATTCCGTTCTCGGCGATCACCGGCTTCCACGATCCGGCGGTGAATTTCGAACTGCGCTTCCAGGCGAGCGATGGCCCCGAGGGCCCCGAGCCGCATGACGAGGCCGAGAATGACGGCCAGGCGCCGATCGCGACTCCGGTCGAGGATGGGTCGAACGTCGTGTCGGTGGACTTCAAGCGGAAGAAATAAGGGCGGGGGCTGCGCGCCCCGCTCATTCCTCCGCGTCGAGTCGCAGGTCCGCGTCCGATGGCTCGTAGTCGAGAATGTCGCCGGGCGTGCAGTCGAGATAGCGGCAGATCGCGGCAAGCGTGGAAAAGCGCACGCCCTTCACCTTGCCCGATTTGAGCAGCGACAGATTCGATTCGGTGATGCCGATCGCCTCGGCCAGTTCCTTCGACCGCACCTTGCGCCGCGCGAGCATCACGTCGAGATTGACGATGACCGGCATCAGACGAAGCTGTCCAGATCGCGCTGCGCCTGCAACCCCGCCTCGATCGCCCAGACGGCGGCATAGGCAGCAATCGCCAGCAGCAGCGGCGCCGCCATCTGCGCGAGATAGATCGACGTCTGCCATACCGGGCCGGTCGGCGTGCCGCCGGACAGCAGCGATTCGAGCAGGCTCTGATAGAGCGGGTCGGTAAGTGCCCAGAAGATCGCGGCGATCGACGCGCGGCGGAGCCATCGCAACACCTGCGGCAGCGTGCCGGCGCCGCGTCCGCCCAGCCGGCGCAGCGCGAGCCCGACGCTGAACAACAGCACGGCGAAGGGCAGCTTGGACACCGCCTCCACGCCCGCCAGCCCCAGCCGAATCTCGGGGCGCGCGACATAGGTCTCGAACCGGGCCTGCGCTTCGGGCGACGCGATCACCAGAACCCGTACTTCTTGTGCGAGCAGCATCGTCGGCTCCGCCTTCCACACACAGCCATCGCCGCCGCCGCAATAGGGCTTCGCGCCCGGGGTTAGCCCCGCAAAGGCAATGACGGGCGCCATGACGAGCGCCGCGATGAGGAACAGCGCGCCGAGCACGCGGCAGCGCGCCGCCTTGCGCGGCGGTAGCCAATAGCTGTCCTGCATCACATTCTTTCTGTTTGACGAAAAGTTATTGCGATTATACGCATGTTTCGCGGCTTGGCGACAGTGTGGCCGCGAAAGGGAGATGGAATCATGTGGAAAAAGGGCGTCATTGGCGCAGCGATGCTGCTCGCCTGTTCTCCGGCCAGCGCGCAGGAAAGGGCGAACGGACGGGTGGGGCCAGAGATCGCGATCGGCGTCCTCGAACACGGCGCCAATTTCCATCCGCTGGGCAGCCAGCTCATCTTCGACCGCCCCGCGCTGCCGCCGGGGCAGATCTATGACGGGAGCGAGGAAGACGGCACCGTCGATGTCCAGCTCGCCTATCGCACCGCGCCGCTGCGGTTCCTGCTCAAACCCCGTCTGGCGGCCAAGCTCCAGATCAACACGGCGGGGCGGACCAGCTTCGCCAGCCTGGGCGCGGAATGGCGCCAGCATGCCCTGCGCGGCAGAGTCTACGCGCAGGGCGGGATCGGCGTGACGATCCATAATGGCTACAGCTTCACGCCCGATCCCTTTGCGCCCGGCCTGAGCGGCAGCGAGGCGTGGCGGCGGTACGACATTTACCGCCACCACACGGCGTTCGGATCGCGCGTACTGTTCAATCCCAACGCTTCGATCGGCGTTCGCCTCGATCCGCGATGGGCGGTCGAGGCGACGTGGGAGCATTTCAGCCACCGCCGCCTGTTCTCGGATCGCAACCCGGGCATCGACAATGTCGGCATCCGGCTCGTGCGAACGCTGGGGCGGCGCTAGAACGCCAGCCTTGCGCGCCCGATCACGCGGTCGCCCGCGTGGCGGGCGTCGGCATAGGGTGACGTGCCTGCGCGGCGATCGATGTCGGTGCCGACATAGTCGAGGCCGAGCGTGAAGCCGAGCAGGCTGCGTTCGATGCCTACATGCCAGTCGCTGTAGCTGCCGGTCGGGCGCAGGCGCGCCGCGCGCGCGTCGTCGGTGCTGCCGCTGGAGCGGCCGATCCCGGCGGAGACGCTGAACGGCGTCGCGGGAATGCCGGCACGGGCATCGGCATAGAGGTACAGATTGTCGCCGCCGATCGCGTTCTGGTCCGGGGCATAGACCAGCCCCGCCTGTGCTCGCAGCGGGCCGAGCGAATAGGCGGCGCTGCCGCCCAGCTCCCAATAATCCATCTTGCCGCGCGCATCGATGAAGAAGTGCCCAGTCGCATGGCCGCGCAGCTCGAAGCCACCGGCGCGAAAACTGCGACCGATTTCGAGGTCGGCGACGGCCGCCGCCTCGCCGTGGCGCACCGAGTCGCGGGTATCCACGACTCGGCTCGACAGGTCGAACCCGGCGAGGCCCAGCGACAGATCGGCAGACGGGGAGACACGCCCCTGGCTCCAGCTCAGGCCGCGCCGGTTCTCGTCGGTGGCGATTTCGACCCCTCCGCTTGGCAGCGACTGGGCATGGGCGGGGGCGGCGAAGGCGGCCAGCGCCAGCGCGGCGTAAGCAATCCGCATCGCGATCATCCGCCGGTCCTGCGGTGCATGCGGTCTAGCGTGTCGGTGAGTGCGCCGTGATCTTCACGGGCGACATCGACCAGATGGCCGTGCACGTCCTCGGTGCGGCGGGCCACCTCCTCGGCGATCGCCGCGCGCTGGGTGGCGCACCAGCCGGCGCGGCTGCCCTGTGCCACGGCATCGCGGCGCAGCGACGCCTGGAGCGTGGTGCCCGACGGGTGCAGCGCCTCGCGATCGACATGCAGGTCCGCGCGCCAGGCGCAGCGCAGTGTCGAGGGCTGGCCAGCGGGGGCGACGCTGCCGATCTGGCGATGGCTGACCGCGATGCGGCTGCGATAGCGGGCATCGACCGGGCCGGTGGCGTGATCCAGGCGGACCTGGTGTTCGATTTCGCGCGGGGGCAGGGTGGCGGTGGTGCCGAGCAACAGCCCGGCGGCAAGCGATAGGATCATGGTTCGTCTCCTGCGGAAAGCCCCGGCCTTTTGCGGCCGGTGGCGCGCCGACGGGACGGGTGTCGGCACCCTCCGATCTAGGGACGGTGGCGGACAGGGCAAGTTTCCTAATGTTTCCAAGGCGCGGCACACGCCCGCGCATCCGGGCTTGGCGAAGCCGGGGTTTTGCTCCTAGAGCCCTGCGCAAACGATCCGGAGGCTTTCATGACCGACACCCGTACCGAAACCGACTCGATCGGCGCGATCGAAGTTCCCGCCGATGCCTATTGGGCGGCGCAGACCCAGCGCTCGATCGAGAATTTCCCGTTCGGCGCGCAGGAGCGGATGCCGATCGGCATCGTCCATGCGCAGGCCATCGTGAAGCAGGCCGCGGCGCGCGTGAACGTGAAGCACGGGCTGGACCCCGAGATCGCCAAGGTGATCGATCAGGTCGCGCAGGAAGTGATCGACGGCAAGCTCGACGACCAGTTCCCGCTGGTGATCTGGCAGACTGGCAGCGGCACCCAGACCAACATGAACGTGAACGAAGTCATCGCGGGCCGCGCGAACGAAATCCTGACCGGCAAGCGCGGCGGCAAATTGCCCGTCCACCCGAACGATCACGTCAACATGGCGCAGTCGTCGAACGACAGCTTCCCCACGGCGCTGCACATCGCCGCCGCGCGTGGCGTCACGCTGAAGCTGTATCCGGCGCTCGACCGGCTGTTCGCCGCGCTCGACAAGAAGGCGAAGGACTGGGATCACATCGTCAAGATCGGCCGCACGCACTTGCAGGACGCGACGCCGCTGACGCTGGGACAGGAATTCTCGGGCTATGCCGCGATGCTGGCGTCGGCCAAGGCGCGCTTCGCCAGCGTGCTCGATCTCGACATCTTCAAGCTGGCGCTGGGCGGCACCGCGGTGGGCACGGGCCTCAATTCGCCGCCGCATTATGCCGAGGACGTGGCGGCGGAGATCGCCAACATCACGGGGCTTCCCTTCGTCACGGCGCCGAACAAGTTCGAATCGCTGGCGACCAAGGACCAGCTGGTGAACCTGTCGGGCACGCTCAACACGCTGGCGGTGTCGCTGACCAAGATCGCCAACGACATCCGCCTGCTGGGCAGCGGCCCGCGTTCGGGGCTGGGCGAGCTGGACCTGCCAGCGAACGAGCCGGGCAGCTCGATCATGCCGGGCAAGGTGAACCCCACCCAGTGCGAGATGCTGACGATGGTGGCCGGCCAGGTGATCGGCAACCATGTCGCGGTGACCGTCGGCGGGATGCAGGGCCATATGGAGCTGAACGTGTTCAAGCCGCTGATCGGATCGAACGTGCTGCGCTCGATCGAGCTGATGGCGATCGGCATGACCAGCTTCGCCGAGCGCACGATCGACGGGCTGAAGGCGAATGAGGGCCGGATCAAGGAACTGGTCGACCGCTCGCTGATGCTGGTCACCGCGCTGGCGCCCGCGATCGGATACGACAATGCGGCCAAGATCGCGAAGAACGCGCACGAAAAGGGCCTGACGCTCAAGGAGTCCGGTCTGGCGCTCGGGCTGGTGGACGAAGCCACCTTCGACAAGTTCGTCCGCGCCGAGGAGATGATCGGGCGGTAAGGCTGTCTCCCCACCCCGTCATCCCAGCGAAAGCCGGGATCTCGTGCGGTAGCGCTGCACCGTCGCCGCCCGGCCCCGATGAGACCCCGGCTTTCGCCGGGGTGACGGGCTGGGGGCGGGCGCCGGCCTTCTCTCCCATCGTCATCCCGGCGCAGGCCGGGATCTCGTGCGGTAGGGCAGCACCGTCGCCGCCTGGCCCCGACGAGACCCCGACTTTCGTCGGGGTGACGGATGTGGCGCGTGACAGGGTGGGCGGTCTCGGATGGTTCTCCGCCCTTGTCACCCAGGGCTTGACCCAGGGCCCAGCTTGATTGGCTTGCACTTCAAGCACAGATGGCACCGTGTCGCCGGGGAAGAACCGAAGAAGCGGAGCCCCGAGTCAGACTCGGGGTGACTCGTAGGGTGCAGCCAAGGGAACAAACTCGCGCGCTCGCCCGCTTATCCCCCGAACCATTTCGGGAGCATCACATGATCGGCAAGGCAATCGCAGGGTGGATCGGGAGCAAGATCGACCAGCGGGACGGCGAGGGTGGCACGATGGGTGCCATTGTCGGCGTCGTCGTATGGGAAGTCGGCAAGCGCGTGGTGCCCGCGGCGATCGTGCTGGGCGCGGCAGCCTATGGTGCGCGCTATGTTTCGCGGCGGATGGAGCAGGCGTGATGCGCGGGTTGATCGGCGCGCTGATCGGCAGCCGGGTCAGCCGCACTCACGGCGGCGGCGGTGCTAAGGGTGCGGTGATGGGCTATGCCGCGCAGCGCATGATCGCCCGGATGGGCACGCCGGGATTGCTGCTGGCGGGCGGATATGGCCTGTGGCGCTATGCCGCCGATCGTCGAAAGCGGCGCTCGAACCGCACCGTGTGACTTGACGGCGGGGGTGGTCGCACGCCAGTAGCGCCCATGCCCCACCGCTCCGAGAACGATCCCCATAAATTCCGCCGCCGCGGCGTGCTGTTCGTGCTGTCCTCGCCATCGGGCGCAGGCAAGTCGACGATCGCGCGCAAGTTGCTTGCCGCAGACGACCAGCTCGAAATGTCGGTGTCCTACACGACGCGCGCGATCCGCCCCGGCGAAGAGGACGGCAAGGACTATCATTTCGTCGATCTCGAGAAGTTTCGCGAGATGGTGTCGAACCACGAGTTCCTCGAATGGGCGCATGTGTTCGACCAGCGTTATGGCACCCCGCGTGAGGGCGTGGAGAAAATCCTCGCCTCCGGGCGCGACGTGTTGTTCGACATCGACTGGCAGGGCGCGCAGCAGCTGTTCCAGCTGGCTGGCGGCGATGTGGTGCGGATCTTCATCCTGCCGCCGTCGCTCCCCGAACTGCGCGAGCGGCTGATCAACCGGCGCACCGATTCGATGGAGATCATCGACCGCCGCATGGCCCGCGCCACGGCCGAGGTGAGCCATTGGGACGGCTATGACTATGTGCTGGTCAACGACGAAGTCGAGCAGTGCTTCCAGTCGGTGCACACGATCCTGAAGGCCGAACGGCTCAAGCGTTCGCGGCAGACCGGGCTGATCGGTTTCATTCGCGGGTTGAACAAATAGGGCGTCCGCTGGTTCGCTAACCCGCAGACGAACACGGGAGAGCGATATGGCGAAGCTGTTGATGGGCGGCGTGCTGGGCGGGGTGGCGATGTGGATCGTCGGCTTCCTGTTCTGGGGAACGCCGTTGAGCCGGATCGCCGTGTCGCGCACCGACGAGCCCGTGAGTGCCGCGCTCCAGCGCGCGCTGGCGGACAATCTGGGGACGCTGGGCACCGGGGCCTATCCGATTCCGTGGGCGGGGACGCCGGCGGGCACGCAGCTTCACGGGCAAGGGCCGGTGGCGATGATCTTCTTCAACACCAGCGGCTTTGCCATTCCCGATAGCGGCGCGCTGATCGGCGGGCTGGTGCTGGCGATGCTGTGCGCGTTGCTGATGGCGTTTGCCGTCCGCGCGGTGGCGGGCGGACGCGATTTCGCCGGGCGGCTGAAGATCGTGGCGGCGGTGGCCGTGGCGGTGACGGCCTATACCGATCTGGGCCAGCCGATCTTCAACCACATGCCGCTGGGCTATTTCCTGTTCCTGTGGATCAGCGACGTGCTGTCGTGGATCGCGGCGGGCGCAGTGATCGCCTGGGCGCTGCCCCGGGCCGGCGTGGTTGCGCGCTACGAACCGCTATAGCAGCGAAAGGAACCGCGCGCCGGCGTCGAAATCGGCGCGGTGGGCGGCGCGGGTGGTGGAGGCGAGGTCGTCCTGGCCCCACATTTCTTCCTGCCACGCTTCGTCGACCTGCGCCGCGTGCCACACCGTATCGGCATCCGCCGCGCCCTCCAGCAGCGCCAGCGCCGCGACCAGCGATCCGCTGACCGTTACCAGCGGCGAGAGGCCGGCGAGGCGGAACGGGTCGAGCGCGGCGACTGCTTCGCCCAGCCGCGCGACGGTGGCCGGGGGCTGGGCGCGGTGCATCACACCGGCGACCGTTTCGAAATGCACGTCGTAGCGCCCGCGCGCCCAATCGAGCAGCGGGTCCCATGCCGCCTGCTGGCGCGCGACCAGCGGTTCGGGCTCGGCGGCGCGATAATAGAGCAGGTCGCTTTCGCCATAGGCGGCGAGGCCGGAGGCAAAGGCGGCGGGATCGGCGCCGATCCGGTCGATTGCGGCATTGGCCAGCCCGGTCAGCGGCATCGCGCGCGGATCGAGCGTATCGCCGACCCCGCGCCATTCGTCCGCCACTGCCTCCGCCAGTTGCGGGGTCGGCAGGATCAGGGGTACGCGACCCGGCGTGCGCACCGGCTTGCCGTCCAGCGCGATTCCCGCTTCCTCGACGCTGACGTCCTTCCAGAAACGCTTCACGACGGCTCCGGCGTCTTCCAGCGGCGCGCCATCGCGCGGGGTACCACGGCCATCATGTACAGCGCCGACAGCAGGATCGCGCCGCCCAGCACCGTCTGTTCCCATGCCTGCGCCCGGCCCGCGAGCACCAGCCCGAACACCGCGCCCGCCGTCGCGAGCAGGTTCACCGCGACGATCGCGTAATAGCGTTTCATCGCCAGCCGGTCCGCGTCGGTCATAAGCTCTCCAGATGCGCCGCCAGCGCGCTTGCATGCGGCACGACGTGAGTCGCGCCCGCTGCCGACAGTTCCTGCGCGCTGTGGTAGCCCCATGCAACACCCACGGGATGCGCGCCGGCATTGACCGCCATCGCCATGTCGAAGCTGGTGTCGCCGATCATTGCCGTGGTGTGCGGCGCGGCGCCCGCTTCCGCCATTGCCAGTTCCACCATCGAGGGATGCGGCTTGGACGGGTGGCGATCGGCGGTCTGCCGCGTGACGAAGCGGTGGCTAAGCCCATGATGCTCCAGGATCAGGTGCAGCCCGCGATCGGACTTGCCGGTCGCGACGCCCAGCATCCAGCCGGCGGCGTCGAGCGTGTCGATTGCCTCCCGCACGCCGTCGAACAGCGGTTCGGGGTCGAGCGCGTTGCTGGCGCGCATTGCCCAGAACGCCTGCTTGTATCCCTCCGCCATGCTGGCGTGCAGCGCAGGGTCGGCATCGGGCAGCAACTGCGCGATGGCGGGAACCAGGCTGAGGCCGACGATGCTGCGGATCGCATCGCGCCCCGGCGGCTCCAGCCGCGCGGCGACGAAGCATTCCTCCATCGCGCGGCAGATATTGGCCTGGCTGTCCACCAGCGTGCCGTCGCAGTCGAACAGCGCGAGGCGGTTCATCGTGGCGCGTCGGTGGGGCAGGGGGCGTCGGGGCGCGGGCGGACGACGAAGCCGATGCCGTCTGCCGCGGGCGCGCCCGTAACCGTCCGGTCGGGGCAGGGCGCGAGGACTTCCACCGTCCGGGCATCGCGCCAGCGCAATTGCGCCTCCGCGCCGTCGGGTTCGGCCTTGGTGCGGACCTGCGCGATGGCGAAGGTCGCGCGCACGTCCTGATCGGGCACCCGCCCTTCGGCGGGGAAGTCCGGCACTTCCGACGGATTGAGCGCGATGTGGCGCGACGCAGGCGAAATCGTCAGCGTCAGCCGCCCGGCGACGTCGCATTCCTGCTCGCACCACAGGCGCGCGACATGCGTGCGATCGGGCGAGCGCGCCTCGACCAGTATCCAGTCTTCGCCCTCGATCCCGCCGCATGCCGCCGCGAGCAGGGGCAGCAGCAGCGCCGCCGCCCGGAACACGCCGCGCCTCATTCGCCGCGACGACGACCGCGCTCGCCGCGGCGTTCCTTGCGCATCGACTTGGCATGGGCGCGGCCCATCGCCTTTTTCTGTTCGCGCGAGGGCGGGGGCCGCCCGTCGAGCAGCTCGATCTCGCCCAGATGCTCCTCGAACCCCAGCGTCTTCATCGATTCGGCGAAGTGGCTGGGCAGTTCGGCGGTCACGTCGATCTTGCCGCCATCGGGATGGTCGATGCGGATGCGGCGCGCGTGCAGGTGCATCTTGCGGCTGATCCCGCCGGTCAGGAATGCCTCCTGCAGCCCGTATTTGCCGTCGCCGACGATCGGGTGGCCGATCGCCGCCATATGGACGCGCAGCTGGTGGGTGCGGCCGGTGAACGGTTGCAGCTCGACCCAGGCGGCGCGATTGCCCGCCTGTTCGATCACGCGATAACGGGTGCGGCTGGGGGCGCCTTCCTTCATGTCGACATGCATCTTCTCGCCGCCGGTGCCCGGCTGCTTGGCGAGGGGCAGGTCGATAAAGCCGTCCTCGATCTCCGGCACGCCCATCACCAGCGCCCAATAGATCTTGCGCGCGGTGCGGCCCGAGAACGATTTGGCGAAGAACGCGGCGGCGCGCGAGGTGCGCGCGATCAGCAGCGCGCCCGACGTGTCCTTGTCGAGTCGGTGGACCAGCTTGGGCCGCCCCTCCAGGTCGAACTGGATTCCGTCGAGCAGGCCGTCGACATGCTCGTGCGTCTTGGTGCCGCCCTGCGTCGCCAGGCCCGGCGGCTTGTTGAGCACGATCGCCTGGGCATCCTTGTGGATCACCATTTCGCGGATGAAGCTGGTCTGGTCCTCGCTCAGCGGGTTGCGCTGGATCTTGGGCTTGCCGGCGACGTCGGGCTTGGGCTGTTCGGCGGGGGGCACGCGGATCGTCTGCCCCTGCGTCACGCGGTCGCCCGGTGCGGCGCGGGCGCCATCGACGCGCAATTGCCCGGTACGCGCCCAGCGCGATACCAGGTTGAAGCTGACATCCTCCATATGGCGTTTGAACCAGCGATCCAGGCGGATGCCGTCGTCGTCGGCTCCGACGATGAACTGGCGGACTTCGTTTTCGGCGCTCATGCCACGGCTTTCACAAACTGGAGTCCCAGCGCCAATGCGGCGATGGACCCGATGACCGAGGCAAGGATATAGCCGAGCGCGGTCGGCCAGTCGCCGCGCTGGAGCATCGACATCGTGTCGAGCGAAAAACTGGAAAAGGTGGTGAAGCCGCCGAGCACGCCGATGGCGAGCAGCAGCCGCAGCGTATCGGTGCCTTGCCCGATCCGCGCCAGCGTGCCGACCAGCACGCCCATCAGCAGTCCGCCGATCAGGTTGACCGCCAGCGTGCCCCAGGGGAAGCCCGGGCCGAACAGTGCCGTCGCGCCGGTACCGACAAGGTATCGCGCGCCGCTGCCCACTGCGCCGCCGAGCATGACTAGAAATAGAGAAGGCATAATCCCGCGGTTAGCGCGGAATGGCGCCGAGGGAAACCTCCGGGTTACGCCCCGTGGTTGACGACCATGTCGATGTCGGTGCCGCCATCGGGCCGATTGGTGAGGAACAGGACATAGGCGCCGTCGTCGCGGGCGCGGGTGCCGCCCAGGATATGCTCCTTGCCGTCGATCTGGTGTTCGGCGGTGTAGCCGGCCTTTACGGCCCGGGTGTAATACCAATCGAGCATCGTCTGCATCGGCTGCGGCGATGAGAAGCTGACGACGCGCAGCGCGCATTTGCCGGCTTCTGTCCCGGCGGCCTCGGTCACGCGCGCCTGGGGGAAGAGCGGGAGATCGGCGGGCAGCCGCTGCGCCCAGCTGGCCGAATAGGTGAGCGATGCGGCACACTGGCTGGTGTTGCCGCCCTTTTGCCGCTGCGCCAGCCCGCCCAGCGTCACGCTTTCGCGCGCGGCGGCGCATTGGGCGCAATCCTTGCCGGCGACGGTCGGGGCGGGGGTCTTCATAAGCCCGGTCGTATCGAACTTGTCGGTGTTTGCGGCGACCGCGTCGTTCGGGACGGCGCCCGAATAGGGCTGGTTCGCCGGGCGGATCGCGTCGCTGTTGGCCTGCTGGCCCAGCTGCGGATCGACCATGATCTGGTCCTGGAGCGCGCCGGCAAGCTGGGGGTCGAGGATGTTGACCGCCGCCGCATCGTTTGCTGCCTGGCCATCGTCGGCGCGGCATCCCGCAAGCGCCAGCGGGAGAAAGACGAAGACGAAAACGAAGAAGTTGCGGACCATCGGACGCTCCTGAAGGTGCGCAATCCCTGGCACAGGAAGGTTAAGGAAGCGTTGGGCACGGTCGGCGCGGCGGGAACGCGGCCCCTGCGCGGGGCGTTGCGAGAGACAGAATCGGATTACTGTGCTATCTTGCCAACACACCTCGGAAGGGCCATCTTGCCGTCATGTTGAACATTCTATCGCTTCTGACCGGCGCCGTCGCCCTTGTGCTCGCGTTGATCGGCATCATCCCGATCATCTCGCTGGTAAACTGGATCGCGTTTCCGATTGCGCTGGTCGGCGCCGCGCTGGGGGCGATGTCGAGCAGCAATTCGGGGCGGAATCTAAACCTGCTGGTGCTGGTCATCAGCGGCTTGCGGCTGTTCCTGACCGGCGGATTGTTGTGAGTGGACGCTAGGCCCTCCCCGCGCGGAGAGGGCCCGGCGGCAATCAGAGGCGCGTGGTGCCCGGATAGGCGAACAACAGGTCGCTGCCCGCCTCTGCATGCAGTTCGGCATGGCCGTGCAGCGTGACGCATTCGCCCGCGCGGAACGCGACGCCGTCGACTACGCCTTCGCCCGTGACGGCGATCAGCCAGCCGGTGACGCCTTCGGGCAGCGTCAGCGTGCGGTGCCCGCCTTCCCAGCGCTCAAGCACGAATTTCGGCCCTTCGACCAGGATCGTGCGGTCGTCCGCGACCTTGCCCGGCATCGGATGCGCGACGAACGGAACGGCCTTCGCCACGGCAACGCCGTCGTCGAGGTGGAGTTCGCGCGGACGGCCATAGTCGTACAGGCGATAGGTGGTGTCGCTGTTCTGCTGGACTTCGATCAGCGTGATGCCCGCGCCGATCGCGTGGACCGTGCCCGAGGGGGCGTAGAAGAAATCGCCCGCCTTTACCGGCTTCCAATCGAGCAGCTGTTCGATCGACCCGTCGAGTGCCGCCGCCTTCAGCGTCGCGGAATCGACGGGCTGGTGCGTGCCCAGCGCGATCGTCGAATCGGGTTCGGCCGCCAGGATGATCCAGCATTCGTCCTTGCCACGCGGCAGGCCGCGGGCATGGGCCTGTTCGTCATCGGGATGGACCTGGACCGACAGCTTCTCGCTAGTGAACAGATATTTGATGAGCAGGTCGGGCGTCGCGTCGCCGGGCGTCTGGAACCAGATCTCGCCGACCGGGTCGCCATTCGGTGACGGGTCAGCGAAGCCCGGCCACAAGGTGTTGCGGCCCCAGGGTTTTTCTACGCGATGCGTTGCCAGAAGCGTGGCGGTCACTCATTCTCTCCGTGGTGGATGGCGAACCCCCTAGCGCAACGCGCCGCGCTTGTCTGCGATCCTTGTTCGCCCCGGCCACAAAGCCGCCGCGAAAAGGATTGTTTGAAGCCATGCGGCTCGGCTAAGACCCCTGCCCATGCGTACTCCATTGCCCCGCGTCTTCGCGCTCGCGCTCCTTCCGGTGCTTGCTTTTTCCATCACCGGTTGCGCCAGGAAGGGCGCCAAGGGGGACCTGCCCTATGTCGCGCGCGACGTCGGCACGCTGTATTCCGCCGCCAAGCAGCGGCTGGACCAGCACCAGTACAAGCTGGCCGCCGCGCTGTTCGACGAAGTCGAGCGGCAGCATCCCTATTCGGTATGGGCGCGCCGCGCGCAGCTGATGGGGGCGTTCAGCTATTATCTCAACGGCGACTATGCCGAATCGATCGCGTCGGCGCAGCGCTTCCTGGCGGTGCACCCGGGCAATCGCGATGCTTCCTATGCCTATTACCTGATCGGCATCAGCTATTACGAGCAGATCTCCGACGTCACCCGCGACCAGAAGATCACCCAGCAGGCACTCGATTCGCTCGGCGAACTGACTCGTCGGTATCCGAACACCAAATACGCCGCCGACGCGCGGCTGAAGATGGACCTTGTCCGCGACCATCTGGCCGGCAAGGAAATGGAAGTCGGGCGCTTCTATGAAACGCGCGGCCAGTGGCTGGCGGCGACGATGCGTTTCCGCACCGTCATCGACAATTACCAGATGACCACGCACGTCCCCGAAGCGCTGATGCGGCTGACCGAGGCGTATCTGGCGCTGGGCGTGCCGATCGAGGCGGAAAAGGCGGCGGCCGTGCTGGGCGCCAACTATCCGGGCACGGACTGGTACAAGCATGCCTACGAACTGATGCAGGACAACAAGGACAAGCTGCAAAAGGCACACGCGATCGTGGCGACGCCGGCGGGCTGAGCGCGTCGCGCGGAAGGGGCTTTCGTTCCTCCTCTGTTCCTGTCATAAGGCGCGCCGATGCTGACTGGGCTGTCCATTCGCGACGTGGTGCTGATCGAGGCGCTGGACCTGGAGTTCGGGGCCGGGCTGGGCGTGCTGACCGGCGAGACCGGGGCGGGCAAGTCGATCCTGCTCGACGCATTGGGTCTGGCGCTGGGCGCGCGCGGCGAATCCGGGCTGGTGCGGCAGGGCGCGGCACAGGCGGTGGTGACCGCGACGTTTGAGACTCCCGCGCCCGACAGTCAGATCGCCAATGCGATGGCGCAGAACGGGCTGTCGCTGGAGCCGGGCGAGCCGTTGCTGATCCGGCGCATCGTCAAGGCCGATGGCGGCAGCCGGGCGTTCGTGAACGACCAGCCCGCATCGGCTGGACTGTTGCGCGAACTGGCGCCGCATCTAGTGGAAATCCATGGCCAGCATGACGATCGCGGACTGTTGAACCCGCGCGGGCATCGGGTGCTGCTCGATGCCTTTGCCCGGCTCGATTCGGGGCAAGTGGCGATTGCGCACCGGGCCTGGCGAGAGGCGGAGGATGCGCTGGCAGTCGCCCGCGCCGAACAGGACGCCGCCGAGCGGGACCGCGAATGGCTGGAACACGCCGTCGCCGAACTGCGCGCGCTGGCGCCGGCGCCGGGCGAAGAGGCCGAGCTTGCCGAGCGTCGCGCGACGATGCAGCGCGGCGAGAAGGTCGCGGGCGAATTGCAGGCGATCACCGAATTGCTCGAAGGCTCCGAGGGCGGGCTGAGCGCGTTGCGCCAGGCCGCGCGCATCCTGGAGCGGATTGCCGACCAGCATGCGGCGCTGGAGGAAGCGTTGGCGGCGATCGATCGCGCGCTGATCGAGGCGGACGCGACGCAAAGCGCGATCGACAGCGCCGCCGACGCGCTCGCTTTCGATCCCGCCGCGCTGGAAGCGGACGAGACGCGGCTGTTCGAGCTGCGCGCCGTCGCGCGCAAGCACCGGATACAGCCGGACGACCTGCCCGAATTGTTCGAGACGCTGGAGGCGCGGCTGGCCCGTGTGGAGCAGGGCGGGGCTGGCATTGCGGCGCTGGAACTGGCGGTCGAAACCGCGCACCGCGCCTATCGCGACGCCGCGCAGGCATTGTCGGCGGCACGGCAGGCGGCGGCGACGCGGCTCGATTTGGCGGTGGAGAGCGAGTTAAAGCCGCTCAAGCTGGACGCCGCGCGCTTCCGCACCGTGGTGGAGCCGCTGGACGAGGCGCAGTGGAGCCCGAGCGGTATGGACCGGGTCGAGTTTCTGGTGTCCACCAATCCCGGCGCACCCTTCGCGCCGCTGATCAAGATCGCGTCGGGTGGCGAATTGTCGCGCTTCATCCTGGCGATGAAAGTCGCGCTGGCGGAAGAGGGCGGCGCGGGCACGCTGATCTTCGACGAAATCGATCGCGGCGTCGGCGGCGCCGTGGCAAGCGCGATCGGCGAGCGGCTGGCCCGGCTGGCGGGCACGGCCCAGCTGCTGGTCGTGACGCACAGCCCGCAGGTCGCGGCGCGGGGTGCGGCGCATCTGTTGATCGCCAAGCGCCATGACGGCATCGTCACCCGCACCGGGGTGACGCCGCTGAACCCTGCCCAGCGGCGCGAGGAAATCGCGCGGATGCTGTCGGGCGCCGAAATCACCGACGAGGCGCGGGCGCAGGCCGAACGGCTGCTCGAGCCCGCCTGAAGGCGCGAACCTGAACGAAGCTGTCCGCGATGCGACAGATGGCGACAAAAAACCACGAAGCGCGGCACAGCGTTGCGACAGGCGCGACCGATACCTCTTCTCGACCACTGCGGTGGTCGGGTTCGTAGAGGAGAAGTACGATGCAGAAATTTTCGCTGATGCTCGCCGGTCTCGGCATTGCCATCGCCGCCGTTCCGGCCGCCGCGATCGCCGCCCCGGCGCCGGCGCCCTACAGCTATCAGGCGGGTTGGCAGAACATCAACGCGCGCCAGGCGCGGCTTGAGGCCCGGATCAACCAGGGCATCCGTTCGGGCGCGCTGACGCGCAGCGAGGCGACGCGCCTGCGCAACGAATATCGTTCGCTGGTCCGGCTCGAGGCGCGCTATCGCGCCAGCCGTCCGGGACTGACGCTGGCCGAGCGCCGCGACCTCGACCGCCGCTTCGACGCGCTGTCGGCGCGGATCCGGATCGAGAAGCACGACCGCAACCATTACCGCCGCTGATCGGCGCGGCTGCGAAGCCAAGGGGCTCGGCCAGCGATGGCCGGGCCTTTTGCCATGGGCGTCAGCGCAGCGGCTTGCCGCTGTCCTTCCACTTGTCGAGGATTTGCGAGTCGGGGTCGGCGGGCCGGGCATAGGCGGCCAGCGGCGCGCCGCTCTCGACATGCGCAGGAGGCTGTACGGCGGGGGCGGGCGTGCCTGCCGTGGTCGCTACCGCCACGGGCGGCGTGAGAGTCTCGGGGACATGCGGTGCCGGCAGCGGCTCATGGCCCAGATAGGGCTGGCGGAAAGCGGCGGCGGTGCCCCACCATCCTTTCCAGCGGTGGAAGAAATGCGCGCCGAACGCGCCAGTCATCACCAGCCCCCGGTTCCACGCCGGGGTGACGGCATAGGTATGGTAATGCGTCGCCATGCCCACGGGCGCGAACACGGCGCCGCTGAGCGCGCTGGCGGCGACGCGGGCGGCGCGCAGCCACGGCCCGCGCGCGGGCTGGCCCCGGGCCATCGCACCGTTGCAGGTGAAGCTGAACTGGCATCCCTGACGCTCCGATCCCTGGAACACCACGCCGCACACGCTGGCCGGGAAGGCGGGGTGGCGCACGCGATTGAGCACGACCTGTGCCACGGCGCGCTGGCCGTCATCGGGTTCGTTCGCCGCCTCGTAATAGATCGCCGTGGTCAGGCACTGGAGCGCGCGCGCCTTGTCGGTTGCGCTGCCCGCGAGGCGGAACGGGGCGGCGGGCTGGATCGAGCTGTGGATTGTGTCGGCGGCAGGCACCGGCATGTCGGGCAGCGCGGCCGTGCCGGTGCTGCCGGCGGACGCGGCGCTGTCGTCGGCGATTGCGGTGTAATAGGCGGCGCCCGGGAAATGGTCCTCCGCCTCATAACCGGTGGCTGCGGGTGCGGAGACCGGCGCGGTCGGGACAGGGCTCAGCGCCTGTGCCGAGAAGCCGGCGCCGACCAGCGAAAGGACCAGAGCCGCCGCCAGTCCGCGCACCTGCATCCGAGTGAACCGCCGCCAGAACAATGCCGAATCCCCGCGTGGCCCCATGCCCCGCTGGCGCTGCCTATAGCCGCTGGCGCCCGTGCCCGCGCCCCCGGATTTCGCCGCGTCCCACGGCGAAACACTTGATGGTTAAGGTAATTTTGTCGGGCTGTAGCGCGCGCGGAAATCGTTGGCGAAGGCGGTCAGGCGCCCTTCGCCGAT
The DNA here is from genome assembly GCF_053502645.1 of Sphingomonas degradans. NCBI lineage: Bacteria > Pseudomonadati > Pseudomonadota > Alphaproteobacteria > Sphingomonadales > Sphingomonadaceae > Sphingomonas > Sphingomonas degradans. The sequence goes on along the minus strand of NZ_CP177172.1, from coordinate 3,164,605 downwards.
CGCGGCGCGCAGATCGGCCATCAGCGCCTGATAAAACCACAGATTATGCTCGGTCATCAGCATCGCCCCCAGAATCTCGCCCGCGCGGACCAGATGGTGGCAATAGGCGCGCGTCCAGGTGGCGCAGGTGGGACAGCCGCATTCGGGATCGAGCGGCCCCTGGTCCTCGGCGAACTTCGCGTTGCGGATGTTGATCGGGCCGGTCCGCGTGAATGCCTGTCCGGTGCGGCCCGATCGGGTCGGCAGCACGCAATCGAACATGTCGATGCCGCGCTCGACCGCGCCGACGATGTCGTCGGGCTTGCCGACGCCCATCAGATAGCGCGGCTTTGCCGCGTCGAGCTGGCCGGGCGCGTAATCGAGCACGCCGAACATCGCCTCCTGTCCCTCGCCCACTGCGAGGCCGCCGACGGCATAGCCGTCGAAGCCGATGTCTTTCAGCGCGTCGGCGCTCGCCTTGCGCAGATCCTGGTCGAGCGCGCCCTGCTGGATGCCGAACAGCGCCGCGCGTGCGGCATGATCGCCGCCCGAATCGAACCCTTCGCGGCTGCGGCGGGCCCAGCGCATCGAACGCTCCATTGCCCGGGCCTGCACGTCGCGCGTCGAAGTGGTGGGGACCAGCTCGTCGAACGCCATGACGATGTCCGAGCCGAGCAGCCGCTGGATCTCCATCGAGCGTTCGGGGCTGAGCAGATGCTTCGACCCGTCGAGATGCGACTTGAACGCCACGCCCTCTTCCGAACGCTTGGTCAGTTCGGACAGGCTCATCACCTGATAGCCGCCCGAGTCGGTCAGGATAGGGCGATCCCAGCCCATGAAGCCGTGCAGTCCGCCCAGCCGGTGGACACGCTCGGCGCCGGGGCGCAGCATGAGGTGATAGGTATTGCCGAGCAGGATGTCGGCGCCGGTCGCGCGCACGTCCTGCGGCTTCATCGCCTTCACGGTGGCGGCGGTGCCCACGGGCATGAAGGCGGGCGTGCGGATTTCGCCGCGCTGCATCGCGATGGTGCCCAGCCGGGCCTTGCCGTCGGTGGCGCGTATGGTGAACTGGAAGCGGGGAAGGGACGTTGTCATGGGGACGGTCCCTTGCCGTCTTGCGGCGCGTGAGTCGAGGGAGAGCGGGTTTTGAACGAACGGGACGATGCGCTGCGGGCGAAGGTGGCAGTCGCGAACTTGCTGGCACCCTTGCCGACCGCGACGCACGCCGAGGCGTTCACCGAATTGCTCGCGCGGCCGGGCGTGCGGATCGAGCGGATCGTGTCGCGGGGGCAGTCCACGCCGGAGGACGCGCCGATGGTGCAGGACAGCGACGAATGGGTGCTGCTGGTCGAAGGCGCGGCGGGCATCCGTATCGAGGATTCGGACGTGGTCACGCTGAAGCCCGGCGACCATCTGTGGATCGAGCGGGGTCGCAAACATTGGGTCGCGTGGACCGCGAGCGACCGCGCGACCATATGGCTCGCGGTGCACCTGGACTGATTGGCCGTCAGCGATGCGCGGCGACGTATTCCAATATGTCCTGTGGCGTGCGGAACTTGGCGTCGGGGCGCAGCACGCTCAGTGCCTCTTCGCTGGCATAGCCCCACAGCACCGAGCCGGCACGCATTCCCACTTCGCGCGCGGCATCCACGTCGCGGGTCTCGTCGCCGATCGCGAGCGTGTGGGCGGGTGACACGCGCATCTGCTTGAGCACGCGGCGGAATTTGGGCGCCTTGCCGAACAGCGACGATCCGCATGCATAGCATTCGATACGCGCCGCATGCTGGGGGCCGAGGATCTTGCGCGCATTCTCCTCGGAATTGGACGTAACCAGCGCGAGGCGGATGCCGCTGTCGGTCAGTTGCTCCAACAGGTCGGGCGTGCCGGGAAACAGCTCGATCTGGTGCGCGTTGCGGCCGATCAGGCGGCGGAGATAGCGGGCGATCAGCGGGAGTTTCCAGCGCGGAATCCCCAGGAACTGGATCACTTCGCGCGAGCTGCGGTGGCGCAGCATCTCGACCTCGTCCGGCTGCACGCTGCGAAACCGGAAACGCGCCGCAAGTTCGTCCACCACCGACAGGAACCAGTCACCGCTGTCGGACAGCGTGCCGTCGAAATCGAAAATAACCAGCCGGATCGGCTCGCCCCGCGTCCCGGCTGCGGCATCAGTCATGCGCGTGATTCCCGTGCAGCCCGCATTCCGGCCCATCCCCAAGCTCGATCTGCACGGTGGTATGGTCGATCCGATAGTCGTGCGCCAGCCGGTGCTGGAGGTCGGACAGGAACGCGTCGCCGGGATGGCCGCCCGGGATCACCAGATGCGCGGTCAGCGCGGTTTCGGTGGTGCTCATCGGCCAGATGTGGAGATCATGCACGCGGGTGACGCCGGGCAGCGCCGCCAGCGCGCGCTGGACGGCCGCGGCGTCGATGCCCTGCGGCACTGCCTGGAGCGCCATCACCACCGAATCCCGCAACAGCCCCCAGGTGCTCCACAGGATGACCGTGACGATCAGCAGGCTGACCGCAGGATCGATCCAGCTTGCGCCGGTCACGAGGATCAGCCCCGCTGCAATCACCACGCCCAGCGACACGGCGGCGTCGGCGGCCATGTGGAGATAGGCGCCCCGGACGTTGATGTCGCCGTGGCGCCCGCGCGCGAAGAGCAGTGCAGTGCCGAGATTGACGACGATGCCGATGCCGGCGACGAGCATCACCGGCCCCGCCTCGACCGGGGACGGATCGGCGAAACGCTGTGCCGCCTCCAGCGCGATCGCGCCGACCGCGACCAGCAGCAACACGGCATTGGCCAACGCCGCGAGGATCGAACTGCCGCGCAGCCCATAAGTGAAGCGTGGCGACGCAGGCCGCTTGGCCAGTTCCGCGCCCGCCCAGGCGACGAGCAGCCCCAGCACGTCGGACAGGTTATGCCCCGCGTCGGCGAGCAGCGCGACCGAATCGAGCCACAGCCCGGCGCCCCCTTCGACGACGACGAACGCCAGGTTCAGTGCGGTTCCGATCGCAAAGGCGCGACCGAAATCGGCGGGGGCGTGGCTGTGGCCATGGGCATGGCTGTGGTCGTGGTGCGCGGACATGGGCGTCTGCTTAGCGGGGCTGGGGCATGTGATGCTAGGACATCAGTTGCCGCGCCGCTTCTTGCCCGGCACATAGGGCGGCGGGCGCAGCGTCACCAGCTCGCTGCGGACGATCACGCCGTCCTTGTCGGCATCGAAGCGGGTGAAGAACATGTCGAATCGCTCGGCGAGTTCGGCAAAGGTGATGCGGTTGTCGCCGTCACGATCGACTTCGAACGCGCTGGGCAGGGCGTTGCGATCCCCCAGCCATCGCTCCGCCCAGTCGGAAAAGGCAATATAGCCGAGTGCGCCCTTGCGCCCCGTATCGATCGCATCGAAGCTGCGGCGCAGCCCGGCATCGAACTCCGCCCGCGTGACTCGCCCGTCGCCGTCCGCATCGAACGCCGCGATCATCATCCCCACCGGCTCGACGATCAGGTTCGCCGCCGGCTGCGGCGCGCGCGGGGCGACCACGGTGATCGCGGGGGTAGCGGGCGGCGGCGTGGTCTGGGCGAGCGCGGGCGTGGAGACGAAGGCGGCGAGCAACAAAAACGGGCGCATCAGGGTCCTTCCACCGGGTGGTGTGCGCCGCACCATGGACGCAGCGGGCGGGACGGTGAAGGGGGTTTGTCCGCTCACCGCAGCAACAGCGACGCATCCCCGTAACTGTAGAAGCGATAGCCCCCCGCGATCGCATGGGCATAGGCCGCCTGCATCCGATCCAGCCCCATCAGCGCCGATACCAGCATGAACAGCGTCGAGCGCGGCAAGTGGAAGTTGGTGACCAGCCCGTCGATGCCCTTGAATCGATAGCCGGGGGTGATGAAGATCGACGTGTCGCCTTCGAACGGGCGGATCACATCGTCCTCCCCCGTGGCGCTTTCGATCAGGCGCAGGCTGGTGGTGCCGACGGCGATCACGCGGCCCCCGGCGGCGCGGACGGCGTTGAGGCGGTCTGCGGTCGGCTGGTCGATGCGGCCCCATTCGGCGTGCATCTTGTGGTCGGTCGTGTCGCTGGCCTTGACCGGCAGGAAGGTGCCCGCGCCGACATGCAGCGTCAGCGTGGCGTGGCCGATCCCGGCGGCGTCGAGCGCGGCGATCAGCGCGGGCGTGAAGTGCAGCGCGGCGGTGGGGGCGGCGACCGCGCCGGGTTCGGCGGCGAACATCGTCTGGTAATCGTCGGCGTCGCGCGCGTCGGTGGGCCGCTTCGAGGCGATATAGGGGGGCAGCGGCATACGCCCGCAGCGTTCGAGCAGCAGCTCGACCGGCTCGTCGCCGCCAAATTCCAGCGCGAAGCTGCCATCCTCGCCCCGGTCGGAGGCCGTGGCAGTCACGTCCCGGCCGAAATCTATCGTGTCGCCTTCCGCAAGGCGCCGGCCGTTGCGGACAAAGGCGCGCCAGCGGCGGGGCCCTTCGCGCTTGTGGAGCGTCGCGCCGATCCGGGCATTGCCGCGCATCCCGTCGAGCTGGGCGGGGATTACGCGCGTGTCGTTGAACACCAGCAGGTCGCCCGCGCGCAGCATCGCCGGCAAGTCGCCGACATGCGCGTCGCGCGTCGCGTCGCCGTCCAGCACCAGCAGGCGGGCAGAATCGCGGGGCTCCGCCGGACGCAGCGCGATCCGCTCCGCCGGTAGTTCGAAATCGAAAAGGTCGACGTTCACGGTTCGAGTCGACGCCGCCTTATTGGGGCAGCGTCACTTTCTTCTCACCCTCGGGCAGGCCGGGCACGGCGACGGGCGCGGGCGCATAGGGCGGGGGATTGTCGGCGGCGACATAGGCGTGGATGATGCGCGTGGGGTATGCGGGCGGCTCGCCGCGTTCGATCTTGTCCACCCACTGCATCCCGTCCACGACGCGACCGAACACGGTATAGTCGTGGTCGAAGCCCAGGCGCGGGCCGAACATGATGAAGAACTGGCTGTTCGCGCTGTTCGGGTCGGTCGCGCGCGCGGCGGATACCGCGCCGCGCACATGCGGCAGGTTGTTGAATTCGGCCGGCACGTTGGGCAGGTCCGAACCGCCGGTGCCGTTGCCCTTGGGATCGCCGCCCTGCGCCATGTTCTCGCCACCGTCGATCACGCGGTGAAACGCCAGCCCGTCATAGAATTTGCGGCGCGTGAGCGTCTTGACCTGCTCGACCATCTTGGGCGCGACATCGGGGCGCAGGCGAATGGTGACGCGCCCGCCGGTGCTGAGATCGAGGACCCAGGTGTTCTCCGGATCGGCTGCAACCTTTACCGGCACGATCGCTTCCTCGCCCGCAGCGACGCCCTTGAGCGGCTGAATCTCGGGCTTTGCCTTCTGGGCGACAGCGGGGGCGGCGACAAACATGGCAGCCATGGTGGCCAGAGCGGCAACGAAACGCATCAACATCCCCGATCGAGAAACGAAAACTTGGGTCTTGGCGGCGGGTCTAGAACAATCGCGCGGCGGCGGGAAGCCTGAGACTCAGCTGCCCTTGCGGCCGATCTGCGCAACGCGCGCGCTCACTTCGGCCTCGACGCGCTCGGGCACGAACTTGCGGATCGCGCCGCCATAGAGGGCGATTTCCTTGACCAGCCGGCTGGCGATCGGCTGGAGCGAGACATCGGCCATCAGGAAGACCGTTTCGATCCGGTCGTTCAGCTGCTGGTTCATGCCCGCCATCTGATACTCATATTCGAAATCGGCGACCGCGCGGAGCCCGCGCACGATCACGCTGGCACCCTGGCGCTCGGCAAAGTCCATGAGCAGCGAATCGAAGCTGACGACCTGGATGTCGCCTTCGATCCCCGCCGTCTCGCGGAGCACCATCGCCATGCGCTCCTCGACGGTGAACATCGGGTTCTTCGACGGATTGGTGGTCACGCCGATGACCAGCCGGTCGACCAGCTTCGCGCCGCGCCGGATGATGTCCATATGGCCGCGCGTGATCGGATCGAAGGTGCCGGGATAGACCCCGGTGCGAATGGTCATGTCAGCGACCACAGATAAACCACAGCTTTGTCGTTGGCGTGCATGGTAATGCTGCTCCCGCTATTGTCGTTGCCACATTGCATGGCGTTGGGCCCGTGCGTGCAGGAGCGCCGCATCGCCTTGGTCCATCGCGCCGCGCAGTCTTTGGTCAGGGATACCTCGACGGTGATGCCGCTGCCTTGCCAGCCGCCGCCCGCCGCGCGGGACACGAAACGCGGCATGGCAGCATCGCATCCGGGAAACGCCGCTTGCTCGCGGAGCATGGCCAGCATCGCGGGTTCGGACGGTTGATCGCTGCACCCGGTTGCCAGAAGCGCAAAGCCAGCCAGACCCGCCAGCGGCTTCACCGATCGCGTTCCAGCGTGAAACGGGCGATGTCGCGCAGCAGGTCTGCCTCTGCGCCATAGGAATGGAGGTGCTCGATCGCCTGATCGACCAGCAGCCGCGCCTGTGCGCGGGCGCGGTCGAGGCCGAGCAGAGTGAGGAAGGTTTCCTTGCCCTGGCCCACATCTTTGCGCAGCTTCTTGCCCGCCAGTTCCTCGTCGCCCTCGGCATCGAGGATGTCGTCGGCAATCTGGAACGCCAGCCCCACGTCGCGGGCATAGCCGCGCAGCCCGGTGCGTGCCTCGGGCGCGACCTTGCCCAGGATGGCGCCCGATTCGACCGCGCAGCTGATGAGCGCGCCGGTCTTGAGCGCCTGGAGCCGCGTGACCGTCTGGAGATCGAAGCTGGCGCGTTCGGCCTCCAGGTCCATCATCTGCCCGCCGGCCATCCCGGCGGGGCCCGAGGCGCGGGCGAGTTCGGCGATCAGCTCGACCCGCACGAACGGATCGGCATGCGTCGCCTCGTCCGCCAGGATCTGGAACGCCAGGTCGTGCAGGCAATCGCCCGCGAGGATCGCGGTGGCTTCGTCGAACGCCTTGTGCACCGTGGGCTTGCCCCGGCGCATGTCGTCATCGTCCATCGCCGGCAGATCGTCATGGATCAGCGAGTAAACGTGGATGCATTCCAGCGCCGTGGCGACGCGCGCCGCGCAGCTGCGGTCCACGCCGAACAGCCGCGCCGTGGAAAAGACCAGCAACGGGCGCAGCCGCTTGCCCCCGCCGATCGCGGCGTGGCGCATCGCGCGGTACAGCCCGGCGCGCGGATCGTCCGGCACCGCGAGCAGCTGGTCGAACTGGCGGTCGATCTCGACCGATACGTCGCGAAGTGCTGCCTGGAGCGGGAGGGACGCATCGGCCATCGTCGCCACGCCGATCAGGCTGCAGCGAAGGGCGTGGTGCCCGCCGCGCGGCCATCGGCATCGGTGCGAATCGCCTCGATCCGGGCCTGTGCCGCGTCGAGCCGCGCGGCGCATTGCCGGCGCAGCTGGTCGCCGCGCTCGTACAGGTCGATCGCCTCCTGGAGCGCGGCCTCGCCGCTCTCCAGCCGCCCCACGATCCGTTCCAGTTCCTTCAGCGCTTCCTCGAAGGAAAGCGCCGCGATGTCCGCTTGGTCTGCCATGGCCCTGCTATGCGGCAGGGCAGGGCGCGATGGCAACATACCCGCGTCTAATTTGCGCGGGCGGCATCGAAACCCTAGCTTTGGCGTTCAAGCGGCACCCCTTTCCAGGAGACGTCCCATGTTCACCAGCATCAACCCCGCCACCGGCGCGCCCGGCGAACCCATCCCGGAACTGGATGATGCGGGAGTCGAGCTGGCGCTGACGCGGGCGCAGACGGCGTTCCGGGCGTGGCGCGACAGTCCGCTCGATCGGCGCACCGCGCTGCTGCACGCCATCGCCGACCAGTGGCAGGCGAACCGGCAGCATCTGGCGGAGGTGGCCGTGCGTGAAATGGGCAAGACGCTGGCGAGCGCGCTGGCCGAGGTGGACAAGTGCGTCGCGGGCTTCCGCCATTATGCCGAGCATGGCCCCGGCTATCTGGAAACGCGGGAGGTCAGGACCGTGACGGGCCATGCCCAGGCGCGCTGGCTGCCGATGGGGCCGGTGCTGGCAGTGATGCCGTGGAACTTCCCCTATTGGCAGGTCGTGCGCTTCCTCGCCCCGACGATCATGGCGGGGAATGTCGGGCTGTTGAAGCACGCCTCCAGCGTGCAGGGCTGTGCCGCCCTGATCCAGCAGATGGCGACCGCCGGCGGCGCGCCCGACGGGCTGTTCCAGAATCTGGCGATCGGTTCGGACAAGGTGGCCGGGATCATTGCCGACAAGCGCGTGGTCGCCGTCACGCTGACCGGCAGCGAAGGCGCGGGTGCCAAGGTCGCGCAGGCGGCGGGCCGCGCGCTGAAGAAAGTGGTGCTGGAACTGGGCGGATCGGACCCGTTCATCGTCATGCCCTCCGCCGATCTGGACAAGGCCGCCAAGACCGCCGTGACTGCGCGCGTGCAGAATGCCGGGCAGAGCTGCATCTGTGCCAAGCGGATGATCGTCCATGCCGATGTGTATGATGCGTTCCTGGAGCGGTTCATGGCGGGGATGCGCGCGGTGAAGATCGGCGATCCCATGGCCAACGACACCGTGATGGGGCCGCTTTCCAGCGTGCAGCAGCGCGATACCGTGCTGGAGCAGGTGGAGCGTGCCGTCGCGGCGGGGGCAACGCTGGCGCTGGGCGGCGAGAAGATCGAGCGCGAGGGCGCGTGGATGACGCCCGGCGTGCTGACCGACCTCGACCCCGAAAGCGATGTGGCGAAGGAGGAAATCTTTGGACCCGTGGCGGCGGTGTACAAGGTGGCCGACATCGACGCGGCGATCGCGCTGGCGAACGACGTACCCTATGGCCTGGGCTCGTCGGTGTGGACGCAGGACGAGGCGGAGATCGACCGCTTCGCGCGCGATATCGACAGCGGGATGACCGTCGTCAACGCGCTGCTCGCGTCGACGCCGGAGGCGCCGTTCGGTGGCGTGAAGCTATCGGGCCATGGCCGCGAACTGGGGCCATGGGGAATGCACGAGTTCATGAACCTGAAGGCAGTGATGTTCACCGGCGAGGGCAAGGCACCGACGCCGGGGGATTGAGGGAGTCGCCGCGCATTGCATCCGTCGATTGGGCCCAAAGCGCGGCGAGCCGGAAATACTGGATGTCGATGATGTGAAGGGCCGACGCTCACACGGTCTGCCTGGGGCAACTACCCCTCCACCGGCTGCGCCGGTCCCCCTCCCCCTCCGGGGGAGGATTTGCGGGGATGCCGGAGATTGAGGGCGCCGGCGGGTCAGCTCGCGCAGGGAGGAGAGGGCATCGGCTTCTACCCCTCTCCCGCCTGCGGGAGAGGGAGGGAGGCGCGAAGCGCCGGAAGGGTGAGGGCGACTCGAGGCGAAATCACCGCTCGGCCCGCACCTCCGCCAACAAATCCTTGCGGCTGAGCTTGCCGATCATCGTCTTGGGAAGACTGTCGCGCACCACGACTTCGGCGACGCGCTCGTGCTTGCCGAGCTGGGCGTTGAGCCAGGTGGCGAGTTCCACCGGATCGGCTTCCTGCCCTTCGGCCAGCGTGACATAGGCGTGAGGCAGTTCGCCGTGATACGAGTCCGGCAGGCCGAGGACGAGCGCCTCCTTCACCGCAGGATGCTTGTACAGCACCGCTTCGATCTGGCTCGGGAACACCTTGAAGCCGCCGACGGCGATCATGTCCTTCAGTCGATCGACGATGCGGATATAGCCGTCCTCGTCGATCAGCCCGACATCGCCGGTGCGCAGCCAGTGGCCATCGACGAACACAGTCGAATCGGTATCCGGGCGGTTCCAGTATCCCTTCATGATCTGGGGGCCGGACACCACGATCTCGCCCGGCTCGCCCTCGGGCGGGGGGCGGGTGGGGTCTTCCTTGTCGACCAGCCGGACGCGGGTGCCGGCGATAGGCTGGCCGATCGTACCCGACTTGTTCAGCCCGACATAGGGATTGGCCGAGACGACGCCCGAAGTTTCGGACAGGCCATAGCCCTCGATCACGCGGGCGCCGGTCACTTTCTCGAACACCGTCTTGATCTGTTCGGGCAGCGGCGCACCGCCGGAAACGCAGAAGCGCAGGCTGCTGAAATCGTCGGGCTTCATGCCCGGCGCGTCGAGCAGCGCCTGGTACATCGTCGGCACGCCGGGTAGCGAGCGGGGGCGGGTGCGGCGCAACTCGGCCAGCGCCTGCTTCGCGTTGAAGCGCGGCAGCATCACGATCTCGCCGCCGGTCAGCGCGGTGCGGTTGAGCACGCAGGTGTTGGCGAAGACGTGGAAGAACGGCAGCACGCCCAGGATGCTGTCCGGCGCCTTGCCGAAATCGGGGTCGAGCCGGGCGACCTGGCGGGCATTGGCCGACAGGTTCTGGTGCGTCAGCATCGCGCCCTTGGGGACACCCGTCGTGCCGCCGGTATACTGGATCAGCGCCAGATCGTGCTCGGGGTCGATCGGCGGCGTGACGCACGCGCCATCGTTATGGATGAGCTGCGAAAAGGCGAGGATGCGCGGATCGTGCGGGCGCGGCGTGACCTCTGCGCTGCGGAACCAGCGATAGAAGAGCGACTTGGCCGGCGGCAGCGCGCCGGCGATCGACCCGACCACCAGCCGCTCCAGCGCGCTTTGCTCCAGCACCTTGAGCGCCGTCGGCAGCAGGGCGGAGGCGGACAGGGTGAACAGCAGGCGGGTGCCCGAATCGGCGACCTGCGCCATCAGCTCGTCCACCGAATAGAGCGGCGAGAAATTGACGACCGTCGCGCCCAGCTTGAGGACACCGTAATAGGCTGCGACATAGTGCGGCACGTTGGGCAGGAACAGGCCGATGCGGTCGCCCCGGCCGTACCCCAGCGCCGCCAGCCCGCACGCGACTCGCGCGGCACCGTCCAGCGTTTCGCCATAGCTGTACTTGCGGCCCATGAAATCGAGCAGCGGGGCATCGGGGTGCGCGCGCGCGCTGGCGTCGAACAGCTCGACCATGGAGAGGGGCGGGAAGCTGTCGTCCCATTTGCCCGGATGCTGATACGCGGTACGCCAGATGGCTTCAGGATCGATCATTTACAAAAGTGTAAGCAGCCTTACGTAAACGTCAATAGGCCAGCCGGCGGCTCCAGGTGACCAGCACCGAAACGGCGACCAGGCCCAGATCGACTGCCGCGCGAACCTGGCGCGGGGCGACGTCGTCGGGTTGATGCGTCAGGATTTCGATGTTGGCATGCGGGTGCTGCGCCGTCAGCGCGCCAATCCCCAGCACAATGGCGGCCGCCAATAGCATTGCACGATTGCGCCCTGGCATGCCCGGTTCCCTCATGGGCCGAAGGATAGGCGCGCAGGCCGGGCCACGCAAGGGCGTCAGGCGGCGCGGCGCAGCGCGGCGCGGGCGCGGTCGCGCCCGGCGGACTTGGCATCGAACAGCGCCGAATCCGCGCCCCGATACAGCGCCTTCCAGTCGACATCATTCTGGATCGGCCCCCGGCACACCCCGATGCTGGCGGTCACCTTGAGATCGAACGGCATGTGCGCCGCGCGGAGCCGGGCGAGCAGCAGATCGGGCTCCACGGTCTGTTCGGCGGTGGTGAGGATCGCGAACTCTTCGCCCCCCATGCGCGAGACCAGCGCCTGTGCGGGCACGGTGCTGCGCAGGATGCGGGCGAATACGCGCAGCACTTCGTCGCCGCCGTCATGCCCCAGCGTCTCGTTGACGCGCTTGAAATGGTCGAGATCGGCGATCAGCAGCACCTGCTCGCCGGGGCGCCCGATCGCACGGTCCAGGAACGCGCGGCGATTGAGCAGGCCGGTGAGCGGATCGGTATCGGCCAGGCGGCGGGCCATGACTTCGCTGGCGATCGCATCGTCGCGCTCGTCGCGGAGCAGGCGGATGCGATAGGCGATGGCGACCGCCGACATCAGCGCCTCTGTGGCGGAGGAAAGGATCGTCGAGTTGTCCAGCCAGAAGCTCCACGGCAGGACGTGCAGCGACGACAATGTGCGCAGCAAGGCCATCAGGATCGGCGCGCCCCACCCAAGCGCGAACAGCCACAGATAATTGCTCCGTCGCCGCCACGCGCGCCACAGCATGGGGCCGATCACGGTCGCCAGCCCGAGGAAGGAAAGCGTGAACAGCGCGTCGGGCACATTCACGTACAGCGGCGCTCCGACGAAGAACAGCACGCCTGATCCGAACATCGCCAGCGACACGCCCCGCGCGTAGCGATCCAGCCAGCCCGCGAAGATGCGCGGTTCGAAAAAGCTGCGCGCAAAGATCAGTGCCGACGCACCCGTGGCGCCGAGCAACAGATAGTTGAGACGCAGCCGATCATTGTTGGCGACTGCCGGAAACACCCAGGCCATCGCGCCGGACGACGTGAAGGCATAGGCCAGCAGGCACGCGACCATGACGCAATAGTGCAGCTGGAACGGGTGCCGCAACGCGGCCCACAGCGCGAGATTGTACATGATGAGCGCGATGCACAGCCCCGCGAACGCGGCGTACAGCGCCGCCATCTGGAGGTTGATGTCCGCGCTCTCCGCTGCGGTCGCCAGCCGGGGCCCGAGCAGGATACCGCGCACGTTCGCCGCGCCTTCGACATGCCACAGGACGCGTTCGACCGGCGCATCGCTGGTCGGCAAAGTCTGTTCGACAATCGCGCCCAGCTGAATCAACGGCGTCACGCCGGTTGAGCCGGTGGACGTGCTCTCCATTCTGCCGTCGGAATAAAGGATGTGCAGCGACAGCCGGTTGAGCCAGGTGCTCGACGTGCGCACGCTGAGCGGGCGGGTTGCACTCGATACTGCATCGATATCCGAGGAAATCACCCAGAAATCGCCATAGCCGAATCGGTATTGCGGCGAGGTGCAATCGAACCGTTCGGGGTGGTGGATCAGCAGCGCGGGGTTCATGCCGCCGGTATCGGGCAGGATACAGATGCCCAGCGGCTTTCCCGCCATGCCGGTCTGGGCGTGCGCCGATGGTCCTTGGAAAACGAGTATCAATCCGGCGATCAGCCAGAACAGCGAAAAGACCCTTGGGGTGCGAAACATGCCGTGTGCTAGGCCCGACATGACAAACAACCCGTAAAAATTGCGGGGGCGGTGGGAACTTTTTGCCGGGTTGTCGGTGCCTAGTGCGTGCGCGGTGGCTGTGGCCGCGCGCCATGCGAAACGGGCCCGGGGATCGCTCCCCGGGCCCGTTCACGGTTTCGGCAGGTCGCGGCGGTTACTTCGCCTTGACCGCTTCGGGCTTCTTGCCGCCCTTGCCCTTGGTCTTCTTGGGCGCGGCGGGGACGATCTGGAACACCAGCGCCTTGTCCTTGAGCTTCACGTTCACTTCGCCGCCATGGATCAGCTTCCCGAACAGCAGTTCCTCGGCCAGCGGCTGCTTGATCTTCTCCTGGATCAGGCGACCCATCGGACGTGCGCCGTACAGCTTGTCATAGCCGCGCTCGGTGAGCCACGCCTTGGACTCGTCGTCCAGCTGGATGTGGACGCCGCGATCCGCCAGCTGCAATTCGAGCTGGAGGATGAACTTGTCCACGACCCGGCCGACCACGGCGGTCGGCAGGTAATCGAACGGCACGATCGCATCGAGGCGGTTGCGGAATTCGGGGGTGAAGAGCTTCTTCACAGCCTCTTCCTGCACATCCTCGCGGTTGCCCATGTCGCCGAAACCGACCGATTCCCGCGCCATGTCGGACGCGCCGGCATTGGTGGTCATGATCAGGATGACGTTGCGGAAATCGACCGACTTGCCGTGCTGGTCGGTCAGCCGGCCATTGTCCATCACCTGGAGCAGGATGTTGAACAGGTCCGGATGCGCCTTCTCGATTTCGTCGAGCAGCAGCACCGAATGCGGGTTCTGATCGACTGCGTCGGTCAGCAGACCGCCCTGGTCGAACCCGACATAGCCCGGAGGCGCGCCGATCAGCCGCGAGACGCTGTGCCGCTCCATATATTCGGACATGTCGAACCGCTGGAGCGGGATGCCGAGCAGTTCGGACAGCTGCTTGGCGACTTCGGTCTTGCCGACGCCGGTGGGGCCGCTGAACAGATAGTTGCCGATCGGCTTGTCCGGATCGCGCAGGCCCGCACGGCTGAGCTTGATCGCCGAGGACAGCACCTCGATCGCCTTGTCCTGCCCGAACACGACCCGCTTCAGGTCGGTTTCCAGGTTCGCCAGCACCTTGGTATCGTCGGTCGAAACGGATTTCGGCGGGATGCGCGCCATCGTGGCGATCACCTGTTCGATTTCCTTGGTCGTGATGACCTTTTTCCGGCGGCTCGGCGGCACCAGCATCTGCATCGCGCCGACTTCGTCGATCACGTCGATCGCCTTGTCCGGCAGCTTGCGGTCGTTGATGTAGCGCGCCGACAGCTCGACCGCCGACTTGATCGCGTCGGGGGTGTACTTCACCGAATGATGCCCCTCGAACGCCGAGCGCAGGCCGGTGATGATCTTGATCGTGTCCTCGACCGAAGGCTCGTTCACGTCGATCTTCTGGAAGCGCCGGAGCAGCGCCCGGTCCTTTTCGAAGTGGTTGCGGAATTCCTTGTAGGTGGTCGAGCCGATGCAGCGGATCGAACCGCCCGACAGCGCCGGCTTGAGCAGGTTCGACGCATCCATCGCGCCGCCGCTGGTCGCGCCGGCACCGATGACGGTGTGGATCTCGTCGATGAACAGCACCGCGTGGGGCAGCTTTTCCAGCTCGGTCACGACCTGCTTAAGCCGCTCCTCGAAATCGCCGCGATAGCGGGTGCCGGCCAGCAACGCGCCCATGTCGAGCGAGTAGATCACGGCTTCCTTCAGCACTTCGGGCACCTGGCCCTCGACGATCTTGCGCGCCAGCCCCTCGGCAATCGCGGTCTTGCCGACGCCGGGATCGCCCACATAGAGCGGGTTGTTCTTGGAACGGCGGCACAGGATCTGGATCGTGCGATCCACTTCGGGGCCGCGACCGATCAGCGGATCGACCTTGCCGTTACGCGCCTTTTCATTGAGGTCGACCGTGAACTGCTTGAGCGCGCTTTCGCCCTTGCCGCCCTTGGCATCCTGTTTCGGGGCCTTGTCTTCCTCGACACCCTTGGGTGTGGCGGCCTCGACCGGGGGGGTGCCCTTACCGACGCCGTGGCTGATGAAGCTGACCGCATCCAGCCGGCTCATGTCCTGTTGTTGCAGGAAATAGACGGCATAGCTCTCGCGCTCGCTGAACAGCGCGACGAGGACGTTTGCCCCGGTCACTTCGTCGCGGCCCGAGGACTGGACGTGCAGGATGGCGCGCTGGACCACGCGCTGGAACCCGCTGGTCGGCGACGGATCGGTCGCGTTGTCGACCTTCAGCGCCTCCAGTTCGGTATCCAGATAATGGGCCACCGTATTTTTCAGTTCGCCCAGGTCGACGCCGCACGCGCTCATCACCTTCGAGGCGTGCTCGTCATCGACGAGCGCCAGCAGAAGATGCTCAAGCGTCGCATATTCGTGGCGGCGCGAAGAAGCGGCTTCGAGCGCCTTGTGCAGCGTGGATTCGAGAGCGGAGGCGAAACTTGGCATTTGACTACTCCAGTCGGGCCAGAGGGATACGCAGCCCGATTTCCCCGTATGTCGGGAGGGTTGCGCCTTGCATCAAGCGTTGGGGGTCCTCACCAGGCATTATAGGCGTTTCGCCGGGCCGGTGCGGCTCCGTTCATCGCCGGAACAAGGCGTCAGCGTTTGCGCGATGGTTGACGGCGCGTTGCATCCGCAGGCGGGTTCGTTCGATCTCGGCCTCCAGCAGCGCGATCCGCTCCTGCAGCTCCTCGACCGAATAGGGGTCGAGATCCTGCGTGCCCAGTCGAGCAAGCAGATCGTCCTTGCGACGTGGGAGATTCTCTTCGGCGTCCATCGCAAACCGAACGTTGACCCTGGGCAGGGCGATGTCAATAAGTCCCCGGGTTGTTGTGATAATGAAAGCGGTAAGCTGATGATCGTGCCTGCAAAAATGCTGGCGATCGACCCAGAGTCGCCGGGCGGACCCGAGGTTCTGGTGCCTGTCGAGAGGCCTGTTCCCGTGCCTGGAACGGGCGAAGTGCTGATTAAAATCGCCGCCGCCGGGGTAAACCGTCCCGAAATGATGCAACGCATGGGCCTGTATCCGCCACCGCCCGGCGCGCCGACGATTCTGGGCATGGAGCTGTCGGGCACCGTCGTGCAGCTGGGCGAGAATGTGCCCCCCGAAATGCTGGGGCAAAAGGTGTGTGCCCTCGTCACGGGCGGTTCCTATGCCGAATATGCGGTGGCGCCTGCCGGGCAGTGCCTGACGGTGCCGCCCGCGCTCAGCATGGTCGAGGCGGCAGCGATGCCCGAGACGCTGTTCACGGTGTGGACCAATGTGTTCGAGCGCGCCTATGCCAGCGAAGGCGACTGGATATTGGTGCATGGCGGCACCAGCGGCATCGGTACCATGGCGATCGCGCTGGCCCGGCTGTTCGGGCTGACGAGCATCATCACCGCCGGATCGGATGAGAAATGCGCCGCGGCGCGCGCGCTCGGCGCCGATCATGCGATCAACTACAAGACCGAGGATTTCGTCACGCGGGTGGCGGAGATCACCGGCGGGCGCGGCGTGGATATCGTGCTCGACATGGTCGGCGGCGATTATGTGCCACGCAACCTGAAATGCCTGGCCGAGGACGGGCGCCATGTCTCGATCGCGGCGCAGCGCGGGGGCGAGGCGACGATTCCGCTGTGGCCGGTGATGCGCAAGCGGCTGACGCTGACCGGATCGACCTTGCGGGCGCGCAGCGTGGAGTTCAAGACGCTGGTCGCCGACGAGCTGACGCGCACAGTGTGGCCGCTGGTGGTGGAGGGAAAGCTGAAGCCGGTGATCGACGCCACGTTCCCGCTCGATCAGGCCGCCGACGCGCATCGGCGGATGGAGGAGGGCGACCATGTCGGTAAGATCGTGCTGACGATCGGCTGATCGAAGATTGGTCCGAAAAGGATGTTGTATGTCGCAACTGGTGCTGCATGAATTCGCGCTGTCGGGAAACTGCTACAAGATCCGACTGACGGCGGCGCATGCGGGCATCCCGCTGGAGCGGCGCCAGTACGACATATTGAAGGGCGAGACGCGGACCGCGCAGTTCCTGGACGGGGTCAATCGCGACGGTCGCATCCCGGTGCTCCAGCTCGGCGACGATTTCCTGCCCGAAAGCAATGCCGCCTGCGTCTATCTGGCGCATGGCACGCCGTTGATCCCGATCGACCGGTTCGACCATGCCGACATGCTGCGCTGGATGTTCTGGGAGCAATATACCCACGAGCCCAATGTCGCGACGCCGCGCTTCTGGCGCCGCTGGGTCGGGGAGGCGAACCTGACCGATTTCCAGCGCGCGCTGCTGCCGGCCAAGATGGCGGCGGGCGAGGCGGCGCTGGCGCTGATGGATGCGCATCTGGAGCGGGCCGATTTCTTCGTCGGATCGCGGCTGAGACTCGCCGACATCGCGCTCTATGCCTATACCCATGTCGCCGACGAAGGCGGCTTCGATCTCCAGCGCTACCCGCATGTCCGCGCATGGATCGCCCGCGTTGCCGCAGAGCCCGGACATGTGCCGATCGATGCGACTTTGTGACAGCGGCATGAATTTCGAACGGTTCGATCTGTAACAAAGATTCGGCATCTGCCGTCCAGGCAATATGATTGCGGGGACATGGGCCGATGGCGACGATCACCAGGCTTCCGTTCGATACGGCGCAGATCGCGGACTTTCATTCGATTACACCGTCGATTCCGGAAAGGACCGTCGGCGGGCGCCGCCAGTATCGCACCGTCTGGATTTCCGACGTCCATCTGGGCACGCGCGGCTGCAACGCGGCGATGCTGATCGACTTCCTCGACCATGTCGACAGCGAGACCATGTACCTGGTCGGCGACATCATCGACGGCTGGGCGATGAAGAAGCGCTTCTACTGGCCCGCCGCACATAACGACATCGTGTGGCGCGTGCTGAAGCGGGCGAAGCGCAACACCCGCATCGTCTATATCCCCGGCAACCATGACGAGATGTTCCGCCAGTTTTCGGGGCTGAACTTCGGCGGCGTCGAAATTCGGCGCCAGGCGATTCACGAGACCGTCGACGGCCGCCGCCTGCTGGTGCTGCACGGCGACGAATTCGACGCGATCACCATGTCGCACCGCTGGCTCGCGCATCTGGGCGACGCCGCCTACGAAATGATGATGAGCCTGAACCGGTGGGTCAATCTGGTCCGCCGTGCGTTGAACCTGCCCTACTGGTCGCTCAGCAAATACGCCAAGCAGAAGGTCAAGAACGCCGTGTCCTTCATTTCCAAGTTCGAAGAGATCGTTGCGCACGAGGCGGCGCACCGCGGCATCGACGGCGTGATTGCCGGGCACATCCACAAGGCGGAGATGCGCACCATCGCCGGAATCGAATATTATAACGACGGCGATTGGGTGGAGGGTTGCACCGCGCTGGTCGAGCATTACGATGGCACGATGGAAATTCTCCATTGGGCCGAGGAAATTGCCGCACGGGATGCGGAATCGTCCGGGGTCAGACTGGCGGCGGCGTGACGGCAGCGGCGGAGGCCGAACCCGTGCGTATCGCAATCGTAACCGACGC
Organism: Sphingomonas degradans; assembly: GCF_053502645.1. Classification (NCBI taxonomy): domain Bacteria; kingdom Pseudomonadati; phylum Pseudomonadota; class Alphaproteobacteria; order Sphingomonadales; family Sphingomonadaceae; genus Sphingomonas; species Sphingomonas degradans. Next base: position 3,146,049 of record NZ_CP177172.1, on the reverse strand, counting down.
CTGGGAGCCCCAGGTCAACGGCGTCGTCCGCACGCTCCAGTCCGTGCGCAACGTCCTGACGGCGCAGGGCCATGTGGTGAAAGTGATTTCGCCCGACCTGTTCTATTCGCTGCCATGCCCGACCTATCCCGAAATCCGGCTGGCGATCACGCGCACTGCCAGCGTCGGCGCGATGCTGGAGGAATTTCGCCCCAGCGCGGTCCACCTCGCGACCGAAGGGCCGCTGTGCGTTGCGGCGCGCCGCTGGTGCCTGCGCACCAAACGGCCGTTCACTACGGCCTATCACACCCAGTTCCCCGATTATGTATCGGCGCGCTCGGGCGTGCCTGCGGAGTGGATCTGGCGCTATATCCGCTGGTTCCACGCGCCTTCCTCGGCGATCCTCGCCTCCACGCCGTCGATCCGGGAATCGCTGGTCGCGCATGGGCTGAAGCAGGTGCGGCATTGGGGGCGGGGCGTGGACCTGCGCTATTTCCATCCCGGCATCGCCCCGCATCCGGCGATGGCGGCGCTGGAGGGGCCGGTGCAGCTCTATGTCGGGCGCGTCGCAGTCGAGAAGAATATCGAGGCGTTTCTCCAGACCAGCCACCCCGGCACCAAGGTGGTGGTGGGCGACGGTCCGGCGCGGGCCGCGCTCGAAGCTCGGTTCCCGGAGGCGCATTTCCTGGGGCCGATGTTCGGCGACGAACTCGCCTCCGCCTATGCCGCCGCCGATGTGTTCGTGTTTCCGAGCAAGACCGACACGTTCGGGCTGGTGATGATCGAGGCGCTGGCGTGTGGCACGCCCGTGGCGGGCTATCCGGTGACTGGCCCGATCGACGTGCTGACCGAAGCGACGGGCGCGACCGACGCGGACCTGGGCGTGGCGATCGCCCGCGCGCTGACCAAGGATCGCGCCGCCTGCGCCGAATATGGCCGCAGCTTCACCTGGGAGGCGAGCGCGCGCCAGTTCCTGAGCGCGTTGGTCTCGCTCGACGACGAGGATGTCGCGGCCTAGGGACAATCCCGGCCACCCTCTTACGACTTGCTCTCGCGGGCAAGGCGCACTAAGTCCGGGAGCATAGGCCGGCCGCCCGTGATGGGCGGCCCTTATTGTTTCTGGAGACTGCAACGTGGCCCAGCCGCTGATGCCGCATGCGACCGCTTCCTGGCTGGTCGACAACACTTCGCTCTCGTTCGAGCAGATCGCAGAGTTTTGCGGGCTGCACATCCTGGAAGTCCAGGCGATCGCCGACGACACCGCCGCCACCAAGCTGACCGGGCGCGATCCCGTGCGCGCGCATGAAGTGACGATGGACGAAATCGAGCGCGGTCAGGCGAACCCCGACTATCGGCTCAAGATGCAGAAGGGCCCCGAGCAGGTCCGCCGCACCAAGGGGCCGCGCTACACCCCCGTGTCGAAGCGCCAGGATAAGCCCGACGGCATCGCCTGGATCCTGCGCCACCACCCGGAAATTTCGGACGGCGCGATCGGCAAGCTGATCGGCACCACCCGCACCACGATCGCCGCGATCCGCGACCGCAGCCATTGGAACATCGCCAACATCGTGCCCAAGGACCCGGTGACGCTGGGCCTGACCACGCAGCGCGAGCTGGATGCGCTGGTATCGAAGGCGGCCAAGGCCGCCGGTATCGAAGCCCCGGTCGACAGCCGCCTGGAAGGCGATCGCGAGGCGCTGATCGAACAGCTCCGCGCCGAGCGCACCGCCCATGCCCGCGAAGCCGAACTTGGCGAGGGCCACAGCGACACGCCCGTCCAGCACACCGCCGAGACGCTGTTCCGGCATTGATCGCATCGCCGTCGCCCGCGCATGACGCGGGCGTGCGGTACGTGTAGCCTCTGCGCAACCGACTCGGGGACAAGCCGGGCGGCACTGCGCAGGAGGATGCATGTGTGACGATCTGACCGCCGCCGATAACGCGCAATTTCTGGCAGAGACGCTGTCCCGCCGCGCTTTCGGCGCCGCCGCAGCCGCGATCGGCATCGGCGTGCTGCTGCCCAGCCCGGCCAACGCCGTTGCGGTCAAGGGCCGCGATGTTACCGTCAAGACGCCCGATGGGACCGTCGACGCCTATTTCGTCGCGCCCACTACCGGCAAGCATCCCGCCGTGCTGGTGTGGCCCGACATTTACGGGCTGCGCCCCGCGTTCCGCCAGATGGCCGACCGGCTTGCCCAGTCCGGCTATGCGGTCCTGACGGTCAATCCCTTCTACCGCTCCGCAACGGCACCTGCGCTCGCCGCGAGCGGGGACCGCATCGCGATCCGCACCAAGGCGTTCGAGTATCGCAAGCTGCTGACTCCCGCCGCCACCATCACCGACGCGACTGCGCTGGTCGCTTTCCTCGACGCGCAGCGCGAAGTCGATACCCGGCGCGGGGTCGGCACCACCGGCTATTGCATGGGCGGGCCGCTGGTGGTGCGCACTGCTGCGGCGCTGCCCGGGCGGGTGCGTGCCGGGGGCAGCTTCCATGGCGCCGGGCTGGTCGGGCCGGGGGCGGACAGCCCGCATCTGCTGATTCCCGGCACCAAGGCCGCGTTCCTGATCGCGATTGCCGAGAATGACGATGCCCGTGCGCCGGGCGACAAGGATACGCTGCGCAAGGCGTTCGCGGAGGCGGGGCGTCCGGCCGAAGTCGAAGTCTATGCCGGCGCGATGCACGGCTGGTGCCCGCCCGACAGCGAAGTGTACAACCAGGCCCAGGCCGAGCGTGCGTGGGAGCGGCTGCTGCATCTGTTCGGCACGCTTTGACGGGTTGACGGCGGACTGCATCGTTCGCATTATGTTCTCGTTTTCACGAAGGGGCATGCGATGGCAGGCGATCTGATTCTCTACACCAATCCGCAGTCGCGCGGGCGTATCGCCCGGTGGATGCTGGAGGAAGTCGGCGCGCCCTACACGGTCGAGATCGTCGATTATGCAACGACGATGAAGGGCCAGGACTATCTGGAGATCAACCCGATGGGGAAGGTGCCTGCCATCGTCCATCGCGGCAAGGTGGTCACCGAATGCGCGGCGATCTGCGCCTATCTGGCGGAGGCGTTTCCCGAAGCGGGGCTAGCACCGCTGCCCGACGAGCGCGCCGATTATTATCGCTGGCTGTTCTTCGCGGCCGGGCCGCTGGAACAGGCAGTGACCAACAACCATGCCAAGTTCCAGCCGACGGCGGAGCAGGGCCGAATGTTCGGCTATGGCAATTACGACCTGACGGTGGACGTGCTGGAAAAGGCGGTGTCCGCGCATCCCTATATCGCGGGCGATCGCTTCACGGCGGCCGATGTCTATGTCGGGGCCGGAGTGATGTGGGGCACGATGTTCGGCACGCTGCCCAAGCGCGATGCCTTTACCGCTTATGTCGAGCGGCTGGCGTCGCGGGAAGCGCATCAGCGCGCATCGGCGCTGGACGATGCGGCGATGGTGGCCCCGGCGGACGCCTGAGCGGCGTCAGGCCGCCGTCGGCCCGACAGGAAGGCGGGCCATCCGCGCAGGCAGCGCGGCCATCACGGTCGCGCGGTCGGCGGCGGTGGTGGTGCCCCAGCGAACGATCTCATCGATCGTGCGGCCACAGCCGACGCACCAGCCGGTGGCATCGTCGATGCCGCAGCGTTTGACGCAGGGGCTGGCAATCGTGCCCGCAGGCAGAGGGGGATCGGATGCCACTGTGATCGCCTCAGCGCGCGGCTGCCAGACGGCACGTAGCACCGGCGCCGTGGCGCGGGCCAGCCGCCAGCGCGGCAACCGGCACGGCGACAGTCGCGCCGCGCCGGTAGTGCCGCGAAATCACGCGCCGAGCGTGTAGTTCAGGAAGTCCGGGAACGGGCCGTTCCAGCCATCGTCCGGGCCGTCATTCTGTGCCTGCTGGCGACGCGGCTCGGGGCGGGGGCGATCGTCTGCGCGGGCACGTTCCGGCTGGGCTGCCCGTTCCGGTGCGCGGGCGCGTTCGGGGGCGGGCGCACGCTCGGGCTTTGCCTCGCGGGTCGGCTTGGCTTCGCGGGCTTGCTTTGCTTCGCCGGCTGGGGCCTCGCGCGCAGGCGCTTCGCGGACTGCCTCGGCGCGCGGGGCGCCGCGCACGCGATCCTGGCGGGCGCGGGGCGCGCGGGGTGCCGACTCGGCCGCAACCTCGGGCTTCGGCGCCGTTTCCTGCGGTGCTTCCTTTGCACCCCGGCGGCGGCGCGGCGTGCGCTCGGGCTCTGCCTGGGCAGCGGTGTCGACGTCGCCCTCGGCCGGGCTCGCGCTCTTGGCGGTCGCCAGCCTGACGCGCTCTATCTTGTGGCCGGTCAGCTTCTCGATCTCGGCGATGTTCTCGGCGTCTTCGGGGGTCACCAGCGTGTAGGCGATGCCGGTCGCGCCGCCGCGCCCGGTGCGGCCGATGCGGTGGACATAATCGTCGGGGTGCCAGGGCGCGTCGTAGTTATAGACGTGGCTCACGCCCTTCACATCCAGCCCGCGTGCCGCGACGTCGGACGCGACGAGGATGTTCACGTCGCCGCGCTTGAAGCGTTCCAGCTCGGCGATCCGCTGCGACTGTTCCATGTCGCCATGGATCTCGGTCGAGCGGAAGCCGGACTTCTGGAGGCTCTTGTTGAGGTCGCGCACCGTCGTCTTGCGATTGCTGAAGACGATCGCGGTGGTCACTTCCTCGGCGCGGAGCAGGTCGCGCAGCGCCGCGCGCTTGTCGGCGGCGGCCACCTGGACCACGAACTGGCGGATATTGACGTTCGCCGATGCCGGGCGGGCCACTTCGATCCGCTTGGGATTGTCGAGGAACTTGTCGGCCAGCTTCTTAATGACGGGGGGCATGGTGGCGGAGAACAGCAGCGTCTGGCGCTGTTTCGGCAGCTTGGTGCAGATTTCCTCGATGTCGGGGATGAACCCCATGTCGAGCATCCGGTCCGCCTCGTCGATGACCAGCATCGAGCAGCCGGTGAGCAGGATCTTGCCGCGACCGAACAGGTCCATCAGCCGGCCCGGCGTGGCGATCAACACGTCGACGCCCTTTTCCAGCGCCTTGACCTGATCGCCCATCTGCACGCCGCCGATGAGCAGGGCCATGCTGAGCTTGTGGTGGGTGCCGTATTTCTCGAAATTCTCCGCCACCTGGGCGGCGAGTTCGCGCGTCGGCTCAAGGATCAGGCTGCGTGGCATCAGCGCGCGGGTGCGGCCTTCGCCCAGAATGTCGATCATGGGGAGGACGAAGGCGGCGGTCTTGCCGGTGCCGGTCTGGGCGATGCCGACCAGGTCCTTGCCCATCAGGACGGAGGGGATGGCCTGCTGCTGGATCGGAGTCGGCTCGGTATAGCCGGCATCGGTCACCGCGCGCAGAAGGTCGTCAGAAAGGCCGAGATCGGCAAAATTCATGCAAATGTCCGGAATTGGGCGTGAGGGCCCACGCCGCCAAAAGCCACCACGCGCTTGCGGATTTGCCCCGGAATGTCAAGCCGAACCATGCGCAAGGGCAGCAAATTGGCAGATAAAACGGCGAAAAGCCGTCTATTTCGCCGGAACCAGCGCCCTGAACTTCTGGATCGCGCAGGTGCGGCCCGATCGCGTGCGCAGCGCATCCCGCCCGGCGCAGATCTTCTTGTCGCGGGTCTGCTTTACATAAAAGCCCGAATAGAATCCGAGCGACGGGCAATCCGACCCCAGCTTCGCGCGCAGCAGCGATCCGTCGGCGAGCACCAGATCGACGCTGTCCGAACGATTGACGGTGAAGCCCGACAGCTTCTCGACCTTCACACAATCATTGGCCTTCTTCTCGACCAGCGCGGGCGCGCGCGATTCGCGCAGGATGATCGTCGTCGTGGAGACGGTGACGCGGGGCACGTGCACGGTCACATGCTGCTGCATCGCGGCAGCCGCCTTGGCCCAGTCGGGCGGCTCTGGCGCGGTTGCGGGCGCGGCGAGCAACAGGAGAAGGCCGGAGGCGGCAAACAGCGGGTTCAACATGGCAGGCGACGCTTCTAGGACAAAGTTTTGAACGGTGGATGAACTGGCGGGCGCCGTGCTAACCGATCCCCACCATGACTCCCGCGCAACGCCATCTCGTCAATAGCGTCCGCGAACGCTTCGGTCCCAAAACGGTCACTACCGATGCGGCGGACATCGCGCCGTGGCTGCGCGACTGGCGGGGCCGGTACGAGGGCGTGACGCCCGCGCTCCTTTCGCCCCAATCGACCGAACAGGTCGCCGCGATCGTCGCAATGGCGGCGGCGGGCGGCGTGCCGATCGTGCCGCAGGGAGGCAATACCGGCATGGTCGGCGGGGCGATTCCGCCGACGGATGGATCGGCGCTGCTCCTGTCGCTGCGCCGGATGCAGGCGATCCGCAGCATGGATGCAGCAAGCAATCTGGCGGTGGCGGAAGCCGGAGTGATCCTGGCGAATCTGCACGCCGCCGCCCATGCGGTCGGGCGTCGTTTCCCGCTGACGCTGGGGGCAAAGGGTAGTGCGACGATCGGCGGGCTGTGCTCGACCAATGCGGGCGGCACCCAGGTGTTGCGGTTCGGAACGATGCGCAGCCTGGTCGCCGGAATCGAAGCCGTGCTGCCCGACGGCACCGTCCATGACGGGCTTCGCCCGCTGAAGAAGGACAATCGCGGCTATGACCTGACGCAGTTGCTGGTCGGGGCGGAGGGGACGCTGGGCGTCATCACTGCCGCGACGCTGCGGCTGTTCCCCGCGATCGTCGAGCGTGCGGCGGCGTGGGTGGGGGTCGAAAGTCCGCCTCAGGCGCTGGCGCTGCTGCGCGCGATCGAGGCGCAGACCGACGCGATCGAGAGCTTCGAGATCATACCCGCCGACACGCTCACGCATGTGCTGTGGCATGTGCCCGGCACGCGCTCGCCGCTGGAGAGCGCGCCCGCCTGGCATGTGCTGGTTGAGGCGGTGGCGACCGATCCGGGTGCGGAGGCGCCGGCAGCGCTGCTCGAGCGCCTGCTCGCGCCCGCGCTGGAGTCGGGGCAGGTCGCCGATGCGGTGATTTCCACCAGCGAGGCGCAGGTCGAGGCATTCTGGACGCTGCGCGATTCGATCTCGGCGGCGGAGCGGGCGCTGGGCCCGGCGATGCAGCACGATATTTCGGTGCCCGTCGATGCGATGCCCGATTTCCTGATCGAGGGCGCGGCGGCGGCGGAGCGGCGCTTTCCGGGTACCCATGCCAGTGGCTTCGGGCATCTGGGCGACGGCAATGTCCATTTCCACGTGCGCGCGCCTCAGGGCGTCGATCCTGCGCGCTGGTATGCCGAGGAGGCGCCCGGCGTCAGCCGGTTCGTCCACGACATGGTCGTGGCTGCCGGCGGATCGATTTCGGCCGAACATGGCATCGGGCAAATGAAACGCGCCGAGCTGGAGCGGCTGAGCACCCCCGCGCGCATGGGTGTGTTGCGGGCCGTGAAGGGCGCGATCGACCCGCTCGGAATTCTCAATCCGGGCAAGCTGGTGACGCTTGCGCCCGAGCGCGGCACGCCATAGACCCGCGAGCATTCATTCCACCCTAGCGGTTTTTTCAGGAGAGTATGATGGCCAGCGCGCCACAGCAGGGACTTCCGTTGTTCTACAACCAGATCGAACCGCTCTCGAGCCAGGCGCACGGGGACTTCCGCGCGCGTTCGTTCGACAAGGCGACTTTCCTCGTAAACCAGCACGCCGTGCCGGTGACCGTCGAGGAATTCCCGATGGTGCAGCGTTTCATGCCGATCGTCTTCTCGGTCGGCGACGAGCCGGTGCCGCTGGGCCTGATGGGGCTGAACGAGGGCGTGAACGTGTTCTTCGACGACGAAGGCACGCTGCTCGAGCAGAATTTCTACGTCCCCGCCTATATCCGCCGCTATCCGTACCTGCTGGCGCGCCTGCGCCCGGACACCGACGAGCTGTCGCTGTGCTTCGATCCCACGGCGGGCACGATCGGCGCGTTCGAGGACGGCACCCCGCTGTTCGAGAATGGCGAGCCGAGCGCGATGATCAAGGACGTGCTCCAGTTCAACGAATCGTTCGAACAGGCCGGTGCCCGCACGGGCGCGTTCATGAAGGACCTGAAGGACCTGGGCCTGCTGATCGACGGCGAAGTCTCGATCCAGCCCGATGGTTCGGACCAGCCCTTCGTCTATCGCGGCTTCATGATGGTCGACGAGGCCAAGCTCAACGAACTGCGCGGCGACCAGCTGCGCAAGATCGTCCAGAACGGCATGCTGCCGCTGATCTACGCCCATCTGTTCTCGCTGGCGCTGATGCGCGACATCTTTGGCCGCCAGATGCGTCTGGGCAAGGTGCCGCAGCCGCAGCTCGTCAGCTAAACGGCAACGCCTTTCACGGCGCGCGACAAGGGGCGCGGCGGATGACCTGAACGGGCGTCCGCCGCGCCCTTTTTCGTTGGCGGGAGCGGCGGTGGGGCGTTGTTTTCGCACGATTAAAAGATCGCTTTGCGGCCCCTTGAAGTCGCGGGACCGGCGCCTATATTCGTGTGGTACGGCTTCGTGTTCCCCCCCTTTCGCGGGGTCGTATGACACGCTTTCAGCGTGTCTCCTCCCTGAACCTTGGCCACCTCGTGCTTCGTGCACGGGGTGGTTTTTTTATGGCGGTCCGGGGGCGCTGCGCGTCGAGCACGCCGTCGGCCGGCAATCGGCGCAAATTGCGGAGCCTTGCAATATCGTGCACCCTCCGGGGATGCGGCGTTTTCTGCCTGCTCTGGCGCTATTCGTTTCCCTGGGCGCGGGAGGTGTTGCCGCGCCCGCCGAAACGACCGAGCGCGCCAGCAATTTTGGTGCGATCACGGTGGTCGAGGAAGTCCGCACCCGTGATCCGGGAGCGCCGCCTGTCATGCACGTGGCCACCGAATGGACTCGCCTGCATTTGCGATGGCAGACCCAAGACCGCCGGCTCTCCGTGACGTTGCGCGATGACGGCGAAATGCTGGATATCGATGTCAGCGCTGGCGACTGCCTTCTTTTCGCGCGGTATCAGAGGTTCGAGCCCGCAAAGGGCGAGCCCGCATTGTGGCGCAGTATGATCGCCGCCGTCCGCACGCAGCTTCAGCGTTGCGCCGGGATAAAACCATCAGCGGCGACATCCTATCAGGCCGAAATGCGCAGGGCGGACAGCGACTTTGCGCTGGCTGTGGAGGCGATGAAAGATCGCTCGCGCGTCGTTTTCGGTCCCAATCTCAAGCGATGCCGCCCCTTTTGCCACAAGCCGGGGCAGCCGGCCTTCTTCGAGCCGTTTCAAAACAGGTGTGATGGCAGGTGGTGAGCGGTGTTGCCGGGCCCGCCGCGGACGGCGGGGAAGCGGCTATTCCGCAGCGAGGGCCGTCGGTACGGCTTCTTCGGTGACGGCGTCGATGATCGCCCGCAACAGCGCCACTGTCGGCGCGAGGCCTTCGCCTGTCTCCGCCAGCGCGGGATCGAGATACAGCGTGCGATCGAATTCCAGCTGGAGCGCGTGGATGCCCCGTCGCGGATCGCCGTGCTGTGCCAGGATATGGCCCCCGGCATAGGGTGTGTTGCACGCCATCGCCACGCCATGCGCGCGCGCGACGCCCTCGATCCGGCCTGCGAACCGGCTGCCCGCCGATTTGCCGAACCGGTCGCCCAGCACGAGCCGGGGCGAGGTGTCTGCGGGGCCGAGCGGCGGCATCGAATGGATGTCGAGCAGCACTGCGATGCCGAACCGGGCATGCGCCGCCGCCAGCGCGCCGGACAGCGCGGCGTGATAGGGGCGGTGGTCGGCCGCGATCCGCAGCGCCACTTCGTCCGCGCCCAGCCGCCGCCGCCAGATATCGCCCGAAGCCCCCACCCGGCGGGGGACGAGCCCCAGCCCGCTGCGCAGCTTTGCCGACATCGGTACGCCCATTGAGGATGCGCCGTCGTCGATCCGGGGATCGCGCTCCTGCTCGCTGCGGTTCAGGTCGATCCAGGCGCGCGCGCGCTGCGCCACGAACAGCGTTTCGGTCCGCCGGGCGGCAAGTGCGATCGCATCGGCATGCCGGTCCTCCAGCCCGCGCAGCGCCGCCAGCGGCACGCGCAGCGCCGCGCACAGCGACGGGGGATAGTCGCGTCCGGCATGCGGCACGGAGAGCACGACCGGGCTGAGCGGCTCCGGCGGCCCGTGGCGCTCGAAGGAAACGGCGTGCGTCACGCGTCCATGATTAGGGCAGGTGGGGCACATCGGGCAATGGCACCGCGCACGGACAGTGGAAAATGTTGCGCGCTTCGCGCATAGCTGCCGGCCATCTGTTGCAACTGGGGTTCACGATGATCCGGATTCTGCTGGCCGAGGACGATCGCGTGATGCGCGAATACCTCACCCGCGCGCTTGAGCGGTCGGGCTATGCGGTCAGCGCGGTCGATCGCGGCACGGCGGCGATCCCCTTGCTCGAAAACGAGCATTTCGATTTGCTGCTGACCGATATCGTGATGCCCGAAATGGACGGAATCGAGCTGGCCCAGCGCGCGAGCGAGCAGGCGCCCGACATGCGCGTGATGTTCATCACCGGATTCGCGGCGGTCACGCTGAAGGCCGGAAAACAGGTTCCGCAGGCGCGAATCCTGTCCAAGCCGTTCCACCTGCGCGACCTCGTGCTCGAGGTGGACCGGCTGTTTCAGACGGAGAATGCAGGGCTGAATTAAAATAGTGAAATCGGGTGTTGCGCACTCCGCGAAGCCCCGCTATTGGCCCCCCTCTCCTTGGGGGCGTGTAGCTCAGTGGTAGAGCACTGTGTTGACATCGCAGGGGTCGCAAGTTCAATCCTTGCCACGCCCACCATTTCTAAAAGCCCGTCGGCTCCGCAGAGCCGGCGGGTTTTTTCACGTTCCGGCTGAGGCACGCGGCGTCGGCGTTGTCGCGCGCCGCAAGGTCGATTAGGCTGCCCCCTTGGGGGGAGGCGCCATGGCTCGGGGAAGCGCGGTGTCGCGGCTGCTTATTTCCGCAAGCGGGCTGACGTGCGCACTGGTGGCGCCGCACCCCGCGCATGCCCAATCGACTGCGGCCCCATTTACCGAGCCTGCGGAGGATCAGGCCGCGTCGGGCGAGATCGTCGTCACCGGCTTTCGCCAGAGCTATGCCGACGAAGTGCGCAGCAAACGCGCGGCGATCGAAGTCAGCGATGGCATTTCGTCCGACGATCTTGGCCGCATTCCCGACCTGAACATCGGCGAGGCGTTGCAGCGCGTGCCCGGCATCCAGCTCAACCGCGAGGCGGAGGGGCGCGAGGCGACGATCAACCTGCGCGGCCTGCCGGGCGAATATGCCCGCACCACGCTGAACGGCGTGGCCTTTGCCGAGCCGATCCTGCAATCCTCGACGCCGCTGGGCGCGTTCGCATCCGACATTTTCAGTGCGGTGCGCGTGCAGAAATCGCCGATGGCCGATGCCCAGTCGGGTGGGCTTTCGGGTATCATCGACCTGCAGATCGCACCCGCTTTGTCGCGCAAGGACGGGGTGCGCGTGAAGCTCGCGCTCGATTACAACGAATTGGGCGAGCAGGACGAGCCTGGTGCGACCCTTGGCATCAACCGGCATCTGGCGGAGAATTTCGCGGTGTTCGGCATCGTTGCGGTCAAGCACGAGCGGTTTCGCCGCGATTCGATCCTGTTCAACAGCTATGGCGTGCTGTCGGCCGCGACGACGCCGGATTTTGCGGCGCGCTATGCCGATTATTATGCGCCCGCCGGCAGCTGTGCCACGACCAACGCCAGCGTCGTCGGCTGTGTCGCGGCGGCGGGGGGCACCGGCGCCAAGGGGCTGACGGGCGTGCAATATGTCTCGCAGAACCGCCAATATGTCCGCCGCAACGAAGGCGATCAGGTCTCGGGCGCAGCGGGCGCGGAATGGCAGGTGGGGGAGCGGGCGAAGATCGGCGTGACCGGCCTGTACACCGATCGGCGGCAGGGCGAGACGGTGCAGAACCTGCAACTGCTCAACTTCAGCGGCACCGGCGCGGTGATCGACCCGACCGGCGCGGTGCAAGAGGGGGCGAACGGCGCGCATTTCGTCGAGCGCTTCAATTTTTCGAACATCGGCGTCATCAACGATTCGCGGCTGTTCCCGCAGGTGCAGCGGGCATGGGGCATCAACCCGGTGCTGACCTATGAAGGCGGCCGGCTGCGCGCGACGACCACGGGCACCGTCTCCCGCGCGTCGAACAGCGCGGTCGAGATTTTCGCCGAGTTCATCACCGGCCAGCAGGCGGGGCGATCGAACGGCGTGACCGGCAGCTTCGACAGCGGCGGCGGCGATTACTCGCGCTATTTGCTAACGCTGGCGCCGAACCCGGTGTCGAGCGGTACGCCGCGCGTCGGCTGGACCTGGGCGGGGCCGGCGGACCAGCAGAGCTGGTACGATTCGCCCGGTGGCACCCCGGGCCGCAACCGTTTCAACCTCGCCGGCACCCAAAGCTATGCGACGAGCAGGGTTATCGCGATCCAGCAGGACCTGGCGGTCAGCCTCGACACGGGGCCGCTTTCGGCGATTCAGGTCGGCGCGCGGTTCGAGCGGAACGGCTATCGCTCGCAGGGCTATCGCACCAATGCGGCGGGCGTGCAGGGCGGCAATATCGACAGTGGCTTTTTGCGGCTCAATCCCGACAATGGCGATTTCTTCCAGGGCACGCTGCCGGGGTTCAACCGCAACTGGCAGGTGCTGGACATGGCGCGGGTGGTGGCGGCGCTGACGCCGGTTACGCCCTATAACGGTGCGGCGCTGGCGCCGGTCGGGTTCAACATCAATTATACCGACAACGGCTATGCGCTGTACAACTTCACCAACGATACCGACGTCCTGTCCGGCTATGCTGAGGCGAAATATCGTGCCGCGCTGTTATCGGTTCCGGTGCGCGGCGTAGTGGGCCTGCGCTACGAGCACGCGCGCAACGAGGTGCACGCGCTCAATCGCATCCGCCCGGCGTCGAGCGGCCTTGGCCTTGCGAGCGACTATGCGTTCCAGCGGTTCGACAACGACTATGGGCAGTGGCTGCCCTCGGCGATCGCGGTGTTCGACGTGACCGACCGGCTGGTCGTCCGGCTGGCGGGCTATCGCACCTATGTCCGCCCGCATCCGCGCCAGTTCACGCCGGTCACGCTGGTCGGGGCGCCGAGCACGACCAATGTGATCCCGGTCACGCTCGGCAATCCGGACCTGCGGCCGTATAGCGCCACGTCGTTCGACGGCACAATCGAATGGTATAACCGCGCGAACGGGCTGATCGCGCTCAGCCTGTTCTCGAAGCGGCTGACGGGCGTGGTCCAGCAGGTGCGCGGCGCGCGGCTGCTGTGCCCGGCCGATGGCGGCACGCTGGGGCTGGGGCCACTGCGGATCGAGGGGGACCAGTGCTTCACCAGCGCGCCTGCCGACAGCAACGGCAATCTCCAGACGCTGAGCCTGACCGGCTTCGTCAATTCGGACACGCCGTACACGGTGCGCGGAATCGAGTTCAACGTGCAGCAGAACCTGGATTTCCTGCCCGGCGCGCTGCGCAACCTGGGGGGCGGGTTCAACTATGCCTATACGACGATCCGCGGCACCAACAGCGATGGCACCGCCGCCACGCTACCCGGCATATCGAAGCACAATCTCAACGTCGTCGGCTATTATGAAAGCGCGCTGGTCGGCCTTCGCCTGAGCTACAATTATCGCAGCCGGTACGACCTGTCCGCCACCGGCACCTTTTCCGGCGCGGCGCGGCAGGTGATGTCGCGCGGACAGCTGGATGCGTCGGCATCGCTCAATTTCGCGCCGGGGTTGAGCCTGTCGCTCAATGCGTTCAATCTCACCAATGCAGTACGCAAGGAGTATCAGGGCGTGGAGGCACAGGCGCGGCGGATCGACTATGACGGGCGCACTTATCGCCTGGCGATCAACGCGCGGTATTGATGCGCGCGCTGTTCCTCCTCGCGGCGTTGACGTGGGCGCAGCCCGCTTCCGCGCAGTTTGCGGTTTTCGCACCCGGCACGCCAAGCGACGCAGCCGACCTGCAATCCCCGGTGAAGCGCGCCACCGCCGCGCTCGATCGCTCCCCCGGCGCGATCCCGCGCCTGCATACCGAGGGGACGCTGCCCGGCCAGGGCATCCGCGAGATCAGCATCGTGGCGAAGCGCGACCAGCCCCTGACGCTCGATTTCGCGCTTGCGTGGAGACAGACCGGCGACCGCCGCTTTCTGGCGCAGGCCGAGCGGTATCTGACGGCCTGGGCCGACACCTATCGCCTGTCGTTCAATCCGATCGACGAGACCGGGTTCGACGTGATGCTGATGGCGACCGACCTGGTCGCGGCGGACCTGTCGGTGCCTGCGCGCGCGGCGGTCGATGCGTTCTGGCGCAGGATGGCGCAGGGCTATCTGCGGGCGATGGAGCGCCCCCGGGGCCACGCAATCACCAACTGGCAGAGCCATCGGGTGAAACTGGCGACGCTGGCCGCCTATCGCACCGGCGACGCCCGGCTGATCGCCCGCGCCCGCGCCGCCTATCGCGCGCAGATCGCCGCCAATCTGCGCGCCGACGGTTCGACTTTCGACTTCGAGGAACGCGATGCGCTGCATTATGTGACGTACAGCCTCGACCCGCTGATGACGGCGGCGCTGGCCGCGCGCGCGCATGGCGAGGACTGGTTCGGCTGGGGCGCCCCCTCGGGCGCCAGCCTGCCGCGCTCGCTCGACTGGCTGGCGGCATTCGCGCGCGGGGAGCGGACGCATATCGAGTTCGTCCGATCGACCATCGCCTTTGATCGCGAGCGCGCGGCGGCGGGGCAGAAGGAATATGCGCCGCATCCGTGGAGCCCCGGCGGTAGCGTCAACAGCTTCGCGATCGCCGCCGCGCTCGACCCGCGTTTTGGGCCGCTCGCGACCGAGCTCGCGGCCCGGTACAATCGGCGCCCGCCGGACTGGCTGCGGGCGTATCAGGCGCGTTAGCGCGCGTAGGGCGCCCAGGTGAGTGTCGCCTGATACTCGTCGGGCGCGGCGGGCAGGATCAGCCGCCCTGCGGTGCCGACCGCAAGCACCACCACCAGCAGCGCGATCCCGGCGCGCGGTAGCCGGGTGCCCTTGCGCGCCAGCAATATCGCCGCCAGCGCCGTCGCGAGCATCGACCACAGGTGATAGCGCAGGTCCGACGAAATGCTGATGAGCGCGAAGCTGGCCTCCAGCGTCAGCGCGGATGCCAGCAGCGCCTGTGCCAGCCGCGCCGCCGCATCCTGCCCCCGGAACGCCGCCGGGAGCAGCAGCAGCGCGACGACGATGTAGCAGACCGGCCAGCCGAGCGGCGACAGCACCAGCGGCGTGGACAGCGCCTGCACGTGCCGCGCGGCGGCGCCCGGATCGGCCAGGCCCACCATATTGGGCTCGCTGCCCTGCGGCAGCGCGGCGAGCGGCCAGTTCCAGCTGACGAACAGCCGGTTGGTCGAATTGAGATGCGCCAGCCGGTGCGCGGCATAGGCGATCGGGTGGTGCAGGATCGCGCGCACCCAGTCGCGCGACATTGTCCCCATCGGCGCGTTCTGCAAGGCCTTCAGGTCGCTGTCGCAGCGCGTGTCGTCGCCCAGCGGGTCCCAGAAAAAGGGCGAATAGCAGTGCTTAGCCGCGATTGCCGCGACGGCGGGGGCGGGCAGGGCGTCGGTGCCGCCGAAATGGGCGATTCCCGCACGGTCGTACAGCGGCTGGGTGCGCGTCACCCCTGTCTCGCGCGCACCGAGCAGGCGGTGGTTGACCAGCGGCGTCAGCGCGATCGTCAGGACGATCCCCGCCAGCGCCGCGCCCGTGCGCCAGCGCCAGCCGGGACGATCGACCAGCAGCACCAGCAGCGGCGCCGTTGCGAACACGGCATTGCTGCGCACCAGCGTGGCATAGAGCAGCAGCAGCGCGACCCCGGCCCAGCCGGGCGCGGACACGGCACGCCCCGCCAGCCGATACGCCGCGACGATGCCAAAGCCGGCGACCAGCGCAGCCACCATCTGCGCATCCTTCAGGATCGCGACCTGCCAGCCGAGGAAAGTGGGGCACGCGCCCAGCACCAGCACGACGGCGGCGGCGCGGGGGCGCCCCATCCGTGCCAGCGCCTGCGCGATCAGCCCCAGCCCCAGCCAGTAAAGCCCCAACTGCACCACGAACATCGGCGCCGCGCCGCCGCCGACCGCGCGCCTTAGCACGTCCCACAGCCGCGCCATGATCGGCGGATGCCAATCCTCGAACCGGCCGTTCAGCCCCTGCATATATTGCTGGACGCTGTCGTACAGCGCGTAGCCCGGCCAATAGAGCGCGAGCGATCCCGCGAGCAGCATCGCCGCCGCCGCGACCGGCAGCGTTGCGGCGATCCGGTGGCGGGTAATGTGCTGCACGAAAAGTGGGCCCGCCTGCATTCGCCGATACCTCCCACGGGCCAACCTGCCCCCGTGCGGCGTGGCTAGGACAAAGCGTGCGCGACGTCCAATCGGCGGCAGCGTGCTTCGGTCACCGTCTCGCCCAGCGACGGGGTACGGCGCCAGATCATGCTCCGTAAAAGCACAGTAAACCGGGGGATTCACGATTCGAATCAGCGGGAAATGGCATGCGGTGCGGATCAGCGTTCTAGAATGGAAACCGATAGGCGAATTAGCTTCTCTCAAGAGGTCTGGACTATGGAACAAGCACTAGGCCGGGTGGCGATCCCGGTGAAGATCATCGCGGTGTTGCTGTTGCTCGGCTTGGTGACACTGGGTGTCGCCTTTTCGGGGTCGCGCGCGCTGTCGAAAGTCGACTCGCAATACTCCGAGCTTACCGATCACCGTTTGCCGGTGACGACGCTCCTTGCCCGCGTTAACCGTCTTGCGGTTTCCATGGTGTATGCGGGCTATCGCACGATGGCGTATGACGGTTCTTCTGCGCAGGCAAAGGCCGCCGAGGCCGAAGAAAAGACCTCGTACGAGAAGGCGCTGGGATTTCTCGACCAGATCGAGACACTCGATCCATCGGCCAAGTCGGACGTCGCGGAACTCCGCGAACGGATGAAGACCATCCATACGGCGACGTCCAAGGCGGTTTCCCATGGCATGGTCAATGACAACGCAGGCGCCGCTCTGGCGCTGCAGCCGGTAGACGCTGAAATTATTGCCCTGTCCAAGGACATCGCCACGATCAACGATGGCCGGATCGCCGAGGCTAAGAAGCTCTCGGACGAACTGAGCAGCTCCGTTGCGTCGACGTCCACGTCGATGCTCGTCATCAGCTTCCTCGCGACGCTGGCGGGGCTTGGCCTCGGCTATTGCGTGGCACGCTTCGGCATCACCGGCCCGATCAACCAGATGCAGGAAACGATGCGCACGCTTGCCGCTGGCAACAATGCCATCGACGTTCCCGGTCTCGATCGCCGCGACGAACTGGCCGCGATGGCGCAGTCGGTGCTCGTGTTCCGCGACAATGCAGTGGCGATGGAAGCGCAGCAAAAGGCCAAGGCGATTGCCGACGCCGAGCAGAAGAAGATCGTCGACGCGCTCGAAGGCAATCTGGGCAAGCTCGCCGAAGGCGACCTGACCGTATCGATCTCCGTTGCGGTTGCCCCCGAATATGAATCGGTGAAGCAGAACTTCAACACTGCCGTCGGCGCGCTGTGCGACCTGATCGGGACCGTCGCGGAAAGCGCGAACTCGATCAGCACCGGATCGGTCGAGATCGCCCAGGCATCGGAAGACCTGGCGCGCCGCACCGAAGCCAACGCCGCCAGCCTGGAAGAAACCTCGGCCGCCGTGACCGAGATGGACCAGCGGCTGAAGGCGACGGCGGAATCGGCCAAGCGCACGGTTGCCCGTGCCGATGGCGCGATTTCCACCGTGCAGGGCGGCCGTTCGATCGCCGACGAAGCAGTGCAGGCGATGACTCGCGTCGCCGACAGCGCCAAGGGCATCGACAGCGTGATCGAAGGCCTCGACAAGATCGCGTTCCAGACGCGCGTTCTGGCAATGAACGCCGCGGTCGAGGCGGGCCGTGCGGGTGAGGCGGGCCGTGGCTTCGCGGTCGTCGCAGACCTCGTCTCCGCACTGGCGATGCGCGCCGAAGAGGAAGCGGGTCGTGCCCGCGACCAGCTGACCGCGACCCAGACCGACATCGTCGCGGCTGTGGAAATGGTGCAGAAGGTGGACGGGGCGCTGGCGAACATCACTGGCGACGTCGGCGAAGTCCATTCGCTGCTCGGCCAGATGGCGACCGACAACCAGGCGCAGTCGACCGCGATCAGCCAGATCAGCACCGCGATCGGCACGATGGACCAGGCCACGCAGCAGAATGCCGCGATGGTCGAGGAAACCTCCGCCGCCGCGCGCAACCTGAAGGCCGAAGTCGGTTCGATGACCGAGCAGGCCGCGCGCTTCAACATCGGCGGCAACATCCGCCCGGCAGCACGCAGCGCGGCCCCGGCGCGCGCGGCGAGCAAGCCCAAGACCAGCGGCTATGTGTCGCCGGTCAAGGCGCTCCCGGTCGCGGCGATGGCGGCCCCCAGCGGGGACGACTGGGCCTCCTTCTGAGGTCTCCCGCAGGCAAAAAAGAAGGCGTCCGGGTCACCCCGGGCGCCTTCTTTGCTTTTGGTCGGGGACGCGCGATCAGATGTGGAGCGCGCGGCCATAGGCGGCGAGGACGGCCTCGTGCATCGTCTCGCTGATCGTCGGGTGCGGGAACACCGTTTCCATCAGCTCCGCTTCGGTCGTCTCCAGCGTCTTGCCGACGGTGTAGCCCTGGATCAGTTCGGTCACTTCGGCACCGATCATGTGGGCGCCCAGCAGTTCGCCGGTCTTGGCGTCGAACACCGTCTTCACGAAGCCGTCGGCCTCGCCCAGCGCGATCGCCTTGCCGTTGCCGATGAAGGGGAAGGTGCCGACCTTGACTTCATAGCCCGCTTCCTTCGCCTTGGCTTCGGTCAGGCCGACGCTGGCGATCTGGGGGTGGCAATAGGTGCAGCCCGGGATGTTGCGCGGGTCCATCGCATGCGGGTGGCCGCCCGCAATGGCTTCGGCGGCGATCACGCCTTCATGGCTGGCCTTGTGCGCGAGCCAGGGCGGCGCGGTGATGTCGCCGATGGCGTAGAGGCCGTCGACATTGGTCTTGCAGGTCGGATCGGTCTTGAGGAACCCGCGCTCGTCCACTGCGACGCCCAGTTCCTTCAGGCCGATGTCGGCGGTGTTGGGGACGATGCCGATCGCGACGATGACATGGCTGAACTCGCTCGTCGTCGCCTTGCCCGCCTTGTCCACGATCGTCGCGGTCACGGCCTTGTCGGTCGCGGCGATCTTGTCGATCTTCGCGCTGGTGAGGATGGTCATGCCCTGCTTCTTCAGGGCCTTTTCCAGGTGGGCGGAGATGTCGGCGTCCTCGACGGGGACGATGCGGTCCATCATCTCGACGACCGTGACGTCGGCGCCCATGTCCTTGTAGAAGCTGGCGAATTCGATGCCGATCGCGCCCGATCCGATGACCAGCAGCTTGGTCGGCATCTCGCCCGGCGTCATTGCGTGGCGATAGGTCCACACGCGCTTGCCGTCGGCGGGCAGCCCCGGCAGGTCGCGTGCGCGGGCGCCGGTGGCGACGATGATGTTCTTCGCGGTCAGCTCGGTCTTCTTGCCGTCCGCCGCCGTGACGGTCAGCGCGCCTTTGCCGGTCAGCACGCCCGTGCCCATGTGCACGGCGATCTTGTTCTTCTTCATCAGGTGCGTGACGCCCTGGTTGAGCTGCTTCGCCACGCCGCGCGAGCGCTTGACCACTGCGTCGATGTCGGCGCTGATCTTCTCCGCCGCGAGGCCGTAGTCCTTGGCGTGCTGCATATAGTGGAAGATCTCCGCCGAGCGCAGCAGCGCCTTGGTCGGGATGCAGCCCCAGTTGAGGCAGATGCCGCCCAACAGCTCGCGCTCGACGATCGCGGTCTTCAAGCCCAGCTGCGACGCGCGGATCGCGGCGACATAGCCGCCGGGTCCGGAGCCAAGGACGATGAGGTCGTAGGATTCAGCCATTTACTACTACGCCTTTTTTGACAGATTAAACTTAGACGCCGCCTCGACGTCAATGTGCTCGGCTAGGCTGCTCAAATACTTCTGAGCGCACAGGGGCTTGTATACGTTTACTTTCTTGCCAAGTCGGTCAGATTTTGAACGAGACTTGTGCAAGTACAATTCATTCACAATGCCTCTGTTGTGAGTTATTATATTCCTCATCTGAATGTATCTGTTCAATCGCTTTCGTGATAGCCAGTGGTTGAGTGTCTTTATGCCGAAATTTGAATCCAGCATTTTAGAAAGCTCATCAATATTCTGATAACCTAAATCAAGAACAAATCTATCTATCACTGATTTCTGCAAACTGCGCATATCTGGTGCGCTGAACAATAGATCAGCCGGAAATTTCTTTCCAAAAATTGGACGAGGATCAGTTAGTAGTATTTCGTATACCAATTCAGTCAAATATGTCTGGAAATTGTCAACCGCGTTGGCAAATAAAAGCATGTTTAAAACATTGTAAGCCTTGTTGCCGTCTTCTTGGCATTGTTCGATCGGTTCGTTGCTGCTTTTGCCGGCGCTGTAATCCATAACGCCGCTAATGATAACTATACCACAGGTGGCGAAATTTATGCTGGCTTGGTTGTAATTGAGCCTTGCTTTCGACCAGAGATATTCAGCCATTGGCCTGCACCACCGGCCGCGGCTGGCGGTGTTCGTCGATCGCGACGAACACGAACTGCGCCTGGGTGACGAGGCAGCTTTCCTCGGTATGCCGGCCACGGCGCCAAGCGGCGACGTCGATCGTCATCGAGGTGCGGCCGACCTTGACCATGTCGGCATAGACGGTGACTTCGTCGCCGACCGCGACGGGGGCGTGGAACTTCATCCCCTCCACTGCGATCGTCACGGCCCGGCCCTTGGCATAGCGCGAAGCGGTGAGCCCCGCCGCCATGTCCATCTGGCTCATCAACCAGCCGCCGAAGATGTCGCCATAGGGATTGGCGTCGGCGGGCATCGTCGTGACGCGGATCGCCGGGCGCTTGTCGGGAGGGCCGTCAGCCATGCTGTTCTTCTTTCGTGGGACGCCCCAGCCGGGCGCGGTCGATGGCATAGGCGCGGCGGACGGGGCCGATGCCCATCGCCACCACCGCTACCATCGCGACATAGGTGACCAGCCAGATGTCGCTGGTCGCGCGTGGATAGGACCAGGCGGCGGCGGATGCGATCAGCACCGCCGCGACCAGCCCGATGGCGATGTGGATCACTTCGATCAGGACACGCATCGCCATCCCTCCGTTCAGGCGATCATGCCCATCGGCGATTCGACCAGCGCCTTGAACAGCTTCATCAGCTCGGCGCCGTCGGCCCCGTCGATCGCGCGGTGATCGAAGCTGCCGGTGGCGCTCATCACGGTCGCGACGCCCAGCGCGTCATCGACGATGTACGGACGCTTCTCGCCCGCGCCGATCGCCATGATCATGCCCTGGGGCGGGTTGATGACCGCTTCGAACTGCTTGATGCCGTACATGCCCATGTTCGACAGGCTGGCGGTGCCGCCCTGATATTCCGCCGGCTGGAGCTTGCCCTCACGCGCGCGCGCGGCGAGGTCCTTCATCTCGGTCGAAATGGCCGAGGGGCTCTTGTTCGCGGCATCGCGCACGATCGGCGTGATGAGGCCGGTGGGCGTCGACACGGCGACCGACACGTCGGCGCGGCTGTACTTGATGAGCTGGTCGCCGGTGTAGGTGACGTTGCACTTCGGCGTCTGGATCAGCGCGACGCCCAGCGCCTTGATGAGCAGGTCGTTGACCGACAGCTTCACGCCGCGCGGCTCCAGCGCCTTGTTCAGGTCGCCGCGCAGCTTGAGCAGCGCGTCGAGGCGGATGTCCACCGTCAGGTAGATGTGCGGAACGGTCTGCTTCGATTCGGTCAGGCGGCGCGCGATCGTCTTGCGGATGTTGGACAGCTTTTCCGCCTCGTGCGGGATGCTGTCGTCGAACCAGACGGCCTTGTGCTCGGGTGCCGAGGCGGCAGGGGCCGGCGCGGGCGTGCTGGCAGTGGGCGCCGGTGCGGCAGCGGCAGGCGCAGCGGCCTTCGCGCCTTCCAGATCGGCCTTGACGATGCGGCCATTGGGGCCGGAGCCGGTCAGGCTGGCAAGGTCGACGCCCTTCTGCGCGGCAATGCGCTTGGCGAGCGGGCTCGCCTTGATGCGGTCGCCGCTGGCAGTGGGAGCCGGTGCAGCAGCCGCGGCGGGGGCGGGAGCCGGTGCAGGCGTGGGGGCGGGCGCGGCCTCTGCCTTGGCGGCGGGCGCGGGGGCCGGAGTCGGGGCGGGCGTCGATGCGTCCTCGCCTTCGGCCAGGATCGTCGCGATCACGGTGCCGACCTTCACATTGTCGGTACCCTCGGCGATCAGGATCTTGCCGATCACGCCTTCGTCGACGGCTTCGAATTCCATCGTCGCCTTGTCGGTTTCGATTTCGGCGAGGAGGTCGCCCGATTTGACGGTATCGCCTTCCTTTACCAGCCACTTGGCGAGGGTGCCCTCTTCCATCGTGGGGGAAAGCGCGGGCATCTTGATTTCAATCGACATGCAATTTCCTGTCACTGGTCCAGGGGAGGTGAGGCGTGGCCCCTCCATTGCCGTGCCTTTCCCTAGGGTCAAGCCCTTGGGCTTGCGTCGCGTGCAATCGCGCGCCACCTATCGCGGGAGTCAGGGGGACAGGCCATGCGTACCTATCTGGTCGTGATCGACGACAGCCCGGAAGCGGAAATCGCGCTGCGCTTTGCGGCGCGGCGTGCCGTGAAGACGGGCGGCAGCGTGGAAATTCTGGCGCTTATCCCGCCGCTGGAGTTCGTCCAGTGGGGCGGCGTGATGGCGACGCTGGAAGAGGAAGCGCGCGAACGCGCCGAGGCGCTGGTGACGCGCGCGGCGGGCACGTTGTTCACCGAGTCGGGGCTGAGCCCGTCGATCACCGTGCGCGAGGGCGACGGCGCCAAGGTGGTGCGCGAGATGATCGCGGCGAACGAAGACGTGGCGGCGCTGGTGCTGGGCGCGGCGGCAAGCGGCCCGCCGGGCAAGCTGGTGTCGCATTTCACTGGCGCGGACGCGGGGACGCTGAGCGTGCCGGTGATGATCATTCCGGGATCGCTGGACATTGCCGCGATCGACCGGCTGAGCTGAACCCGAGAAAAGAGAGAAGGGCCGGGGCACGTATAGGCGCGCTCCCCGGCCCCTCTGCCCCGTGCCCGACCCTGGACGGAGGGGACTTTTCGGAAGGCTGGGCGCTATTCGCGCCTCAGCGGCAGACGCATTTGCAGCAGACCGGCTTCTTGTAGCGCACCGGCGCGCGGCGGACGACGCGGCGCGGGGCGGCGCGGACATAGCTGGTGCGCACCACTTCTTCCTGCACCACTTCCTCGGTCACGGTCGTCGTGGTGACGACCGGGGCGGGGGTGATGATGACGGTGGTGGTGCCACCGCCCGCCGCATAGCCATAGCTGCTCGCATAGGCCGCACCCTGGTACGCGCTGCCGCCATAGAAGGTGCCGCCCTGATAGGCGGGGCCGCATGTCTGCACGCACGGCGCGGGATAGGTCTGGACCTGCACCGGCGGGGGCGGCGGCGGGTAGCCACCTGCATAGGGCGCGGGCGCGCGGTCGTCGCGGCGCGCGTCATAGCCATAGGTCGGTGCGTCGTAATAGACGTTCGGATCGACCGGCTCGATCCGGGGCGGGCCATAGCCGGCGCCGACGGACGCGCTGGAATAGCTTTGCGACGCGGCATAGCTGTCGCCATAGCCGGCCGCACCGGCACTGCCCCAGAACGCGCCGACCGAATCCCAGATCCGGCCCGAATCATCGACCAGCACCGCGTCGTCATAATAGCGGATCCAGGCATAGCCGCGCGGCGGGGCAGCCAGTCCGAAGCGCAGATAATCGTCGATGCGGAAGTCCGACCGGCGCCAATAGCCGGGCAGCGTCGCCCCGCGACCCAGCCGGCGATAGGCGTTCCAGCCGCCCGGCGCACGGTGGCCGGCTTCCCAGCGGCCATCGGCGGCGGAGGCCCAGCGGCGCGTATCGTCGCGCGCGGCGGAGGCGTGGCCCTGTTGCGGCAGCACGACCCAGCGGCCGTTCTGCCAGACGCGCTGCGCGGTGGCCGGAGTCGCTAGCGCGAGTCCCGACACGGCGGCGGCGATCCAAATGCTGCGCTTCACCCTGTTACTCCCGTTTCGACGCCATGCGCCTTAACGAACGAGTAACCTTTCGGTCTGGCAGGTGAAATTGCGAGTCATGCTTAACGGCGTCCCGATCCGGGGCAGGCGTTCAATCCTGGACCAGCCGGGGCGCCAATATCCGCATCAGCGCCTCGCATCCCGCCGCGTCGCCCGCGTCGAAGCGCGCGGGCAGCGGGCTGTCGAGGTCGAGCACGCCGAGCAGCTCGCCCTGGTGCACGATCGGCACGACCAGTTCGGACCGGCTGGCGGCGTCGCAGGCGATATGGCCGGGAAAGGCGTGGACATCCTCGACCAGCTGGGTTTCCCGCGTCGCGGCGGCGGCGCCGCATACGCCCTTGCCGAACGGGATGCGGATGCACGCCGCCTTGCCCTGGAACGGGCCGAGCACGAGCTCGTCGTTCACGTTGCGATAGAAGCCCGACCAGTTGAGATCGGGCAGATACTGGCCGATCAGCGCCGACACGTTCGCCATGTTGGCGATCGCGTCGGGTTCATCGGCAGTGAGCGAATCGAGCGCGGCGGCGAGATCGCGGTACAGCTCGGCCTTGGTCTCGGCGGTGATGGTGAAATCGTACATGGCGCGCATGTAGGGGATCGCGGGGCGGATGGGGAGGGGGCGGCCCATCCCAGTATCGTGCTGGTGCAAACACGGGAGCATAGAGCGGCAGGCGATCCGTTTTGGTCCCTGGGCCCCCGCTTTCGCGGGGGAGCGGGTATGGAGGCGGGGGCGCACCACCCACAAAACCGTCACCCCGGGCTCGACCCGGGGTCCCGCTTCTTCGGGACTGGGGTAGACAGAAGAAGCTGGGCCCCGGGTCAAGCCCGGGGTGACGAGGGGGGCGGGTTCAGTCGAGCGAAACCTTGCCGCGTCCGGCCTTGATCGCGCTGCGGCCTTTTTTCTCGTCCACGCGGCGGGCCTTGGCGCCCTTGCTCGGTTTGGTTTTCACGCGGCGCGCCTGGCGTTCGAGTGCCTTGTCGAGCAGTTCGACCACGCGTTCGCGCGCGTCGGTGCGGTTGGCGTCCTGGGTACGGAATTTGCGTGCGGTGATGACCAGCTCGCCCGCTGACGTCAGCTTGGTCCCCGCCAGCACCTTGAGCTGCTGGTAGGCATAGGGTGGCAGGCCGAGGCGGAACACGTCGATGCGCAGCTGCACCGCGGTCGCCACCTTGTTGACGTTCTGGCCGCCGGGCCCGGATGCGGCGAGGAATTTCTCCTCGATGATCGCATCCTCGGGCAGCTCAGCCACGCCCGAACCCCAGATTGTGGAACCGCACCGGCAGCGGGGCATGGCCGTGGACATCGTCCTTGCCCTCGCGCGGCACGGTCAGCTCGGCCGCGTGGAGCATCACGGCGGGGCCGCCGCTGCCATAGACGGGATCGCCGACGATCGGCAGCCCCAGCCCCTCGGCGGCGTGGACGCGGATCTGGTGGGTGCGGCCGGTTTCGGGATAGAAGCTGACGAGGCTGCGGCCGTTCTTTTCCTCGAGCAGCTTCCAGCGGGTACGCGCGGGCTTGCCCGCCGGATCGCCGTGCATCCGCCAGCCGTCCTCGACAGTGGAGATCTTGGCCAGCGGCAAGTCGATCATGCCGTCCTGTCCCTCGGGCACGCCCTCGAGGATCGCCATGTAGCGCTTGAGCACGGTCCCCGCCTCGAACGCCTGGCCGAAGCGCTTGTGCGCCTTGGGATTGCGCGCGAGCAACAGGCAGCCGCTGGTGTCGCGGTCGAGCCGGTGGACCGGCTGGGGCAGGCGCTGGAAGCCGAAGGTCAGGTGATCGAGCAGATCCTCCAGGCTTTGCGAGCGATCGCGCGGGCGATCGACCGGCAGGCCGGCGGGCTTGTCGAGCACGATGGCTTCGCCGTCGATGAAGAGGATGCGGTCCTTGAACATGGCCCGTCCTATACAGGCTGGCGCCCGGACCGCCAGTGGCCGGCCCCGGAACGACGTACGGCGCCGTGCCCGGGCGGGGGCGGCGGCGCCGTACAGTTTCCTTATAGGGCGATCATTGTGTGTCGGGTGTGTCCGGCACGCATTTTTTTGCCCCCGAAACGGAGTGCGCCGCCGCCCCAGGGGAAAGGGGGCGGCGGCGCGCGATGCCGTCCGTGGGGGAAGCGGACGGCCTCGGGGAGATCAGCCGGCGATCTTGTTCGCCAGCTCGGCCACGCGGCGGCCCTGGTAACGCGCACCTTCCAGCTCGACTGCGCTTGGCAGGCGGCTGCCGTCGCCATCGGCGATGGTCGTCGCGCCATAGGGCGAGCCGCCCTTGACTTCATCGACGCCGGCCTGGCCCTGGAAGCCGTAGTCGAGGCCCACGATCGTCATGCCGAAGTGGAGCAGGTTGGTCAGGATCGAGAACAGCGTCGTTTCCTGGCCGCCATGCTGCGAGGCAGTGGACGTGAACGCCGCGCCGACCTTGCCGTTCAGCTGGCCCTGGAACCACACGCCGCCGGCCTTGTCCCAGAACGCCGCCATCTGGCTGGCCATGCGGCCGAAGCGGGTGGGGGTGCCGACGATGATGCCGTCATATTTGGCGAGTTCATTGACGTCGTCGAGCACCGGATGGCTTTCATCTACGCGGAAACCGGCGGCCTGCGCGACTTCGAACGGCGCGGTCTCGGCGACGCGGCGCACATCGACGGTTGCGCCGGCGCTGCGCGCACCCTCGGCCACGGCATCGGCCATCGTCGCGAGGTGGCCATAGGACGAATAATAGAGAACCAGGATCTTGGACATGGTGGCTTCCTTTTGAAGGAGTCCCCCTCCCGCCGGGGCGGGAGGGGAGGGTTGGAAAACAGGAATGGGGTGCGGGATTACTCGGCGTCGACCAGGACGATCTCGGCATCTTCCAGCGCCATGATAGTGTAGGTGCCGCCCGACAATGCTGCACCGTCGCGGGCATCGACGCGATCACCATTAAGTGTGATCGAACCCACCGCAGGGACGAGATAGGCATGCCGTCCGTCGCCGACGATGTGCTCCACACTCTCGCCGGCCTTCAGCGTCGCGCCCAGCACGCGGGCATCGGCGCGGATCGGCAGCGCGTCGTCATCCCCGGCAAAGCCCGAGGCCAGCGTCACGAACTTGCCCGAACGATCGCCCTTGGGGAAAGGCTTGGCGCCCCAGCTGGGCTGGCCACCGCGTTCGCGGGGCAGGATCCAGATCTGGAAGATCGTAGTGGTCTCCGGCTCCAGATTGTACTCCGAATGGCGCACGCCGTTGCCGGCGCTCATCACCTGGACATCGCCGGCCACGGTGCGGCCCTTGTTGCCCATCGAGTCCTGATGCGTGATCGCACCCTTTCGGACATAGGTGATGATCTCCATATCCTGGTGCGGATGCGGCGGGAAACCGCTGTTCGCGGCGATTTCGTCGTCGTTCCACACGCGGATGGAACCCCAGCCCATGCGGGCCGGATCATAATAGTTGGCGAAGCTGAAATGGTGCTTCGCGTTGAGCCAGCCATGGTTCGCTGCGCCCAGGCTATCGAAACTGCGTTTGTCGATCACGGTGGATCTCCCTTGTTCTGTTGCCGCCAAGATAGGGGTTTGGATTGCGACGTAAATGGAAACCTTGGAAACCGATCGTTTCCTGATATACGTTGCGGGCAACCGAGGGGGAGTGCCGCATGAAGCTGCCTGATTTCGAAGCCTGGGCGATATTCGCGAGCGTGGTCGAGCAGCGCTCGTTCAGTGGCGCAGCGACGGCGCTGGCGGTATCCAAGGCCACCGTGTCCAAGGCGATCACCCGGCTGGAGGCGAAGCTGGGTACCACGCTGTTCCACCGCACCTCGCGCCGGCTGACGCTGACCGACAGCGGGCGGGCGCTGGCCGAGCATGCCCAGCGCATCCTGGCCGAGGGCGAGGCGGCGGAAGAGGCGGCGTTCGAATCCGCGACCGCGCCGGCCGGGCTGGTGCGGCTGGCGGCGCCGCTGACCTTCGGTATCCGCCATCTCGCGCCGGTGCTCGCCGAGTTCATGGCGCTGCACCCCGGCATCCGCGTCGACCTGCGGCTGTCCGACGCATTCGTCGACATCGTGGGCGAGGGCATCGACGTCGCGATCCGCATCGCCGAACTGCCCGACAGCTCGCTGCGTGCGCGGCGGCTGGGGCCGGTGACGGCGCATGTCATCGGCGCGCCGGGCTATTTCGACCGGATGGGTCGCCCGCGCCATCCCGCCGACCTCGCCCACCATGCCTGCTTCGTCTACACCAACATGGCCAATCCCGACCTGTGGCGGTTCCGCCGCGCGGGCGGCGAAGAGGCGGCGGTCCGCATCGACGGGCCGATCCGCACCGACAATGGCGATGCGATGATCCCCGCGCTGCTCGCCGGGCTGGGCGTCGCGCGCCTGCCGGGCTTCCTGGTGGACGAGGAAATCGCGGCCGGGCGGCTGGAATCGGTGCTGACCGACTGGTCGAGCGGGGCGGCGGGGCTCCACCTGCTGACGCCGCCGGGCACGCTGCGGCCCGCGCGCGTCGAGGCGCTGATCGACTTCCTGAGCGAGCGGATGAAGCGGATGTGCGCGGGCCAGGCGATCGCCACCGATACTGTAGGAAGCCTTCCCGTATAGTGCCGGGATAGGCGCGGGCCACTGACAAGGTTAATCGCAGAGAGTGTCTCGACACCGCAACGTTTTCGATTCTGCGTCTTACGTAGTTTCCGAGCGACTCGCGGAGTCGGGCGGGTTAGGGTGAAATTAACCTTTTGCCTTCAGATGTGCTTAGGTTAATGAATCGCTCAGAATGTGTGTTCGTTCGGGACACGCATGGCAGGGCAAGGGGAAACTGACGATGCGCGTGCTGCTGATCGAGGACGAGCCTAGCACTGCCAAGGCGATCGAGCTGATGCTGGGGGCCGAGGGGTTCAACGTCTATACGACCGATCTCGGCGAAGAGGGCTTGGACCTCGCCAAGCTGTATGATTACGACATCATCCTGCTCGACCTGAACCTGCCCGACATGCACGGCTATGACGTGCTGAAGAAGGTCCGCGTCGCCCGCGTGCAGACGCCCGTCCTGATCCTGTCCGGCATCAACGAAATGGATTCGAAGGTGCGCAGCTTCGGCTTCGGCGCCGACGATTACGTGACCAAGCCGTTCCACCGCGAAGAGCTGATCGCGCGCATCCACGCCGTTGTCCGCCGTTCCAAGGGGCATAGCCAGTCGGTGATCCGCACCGGCAAGCTGGCCGTGAACCTGGACGCCAAGACCGTGGAAGTCGACAGCGCCCGCGTCCACCTGACCGGCAAGGAATATGCGATGCTGGAGCTGCTCTCGCTCCGCAAGGGCACGACGCTGACCAAGGAAATGTTCCTCAACCACCTGTATGGCGGGATGGACGAGCCCGAGCTCAAGATCATCGACGTCTTCATCTGCAAGCTGCGCAAGAAGCTGAGCATGGCGACCGAGGGCGAGAATTATATCGAGACCGTCTGGGGGCGCGGCTATGTGCTGCGCGAGCCCGATGGCGGCGAAGAGGCGGTTACCCAGGTCGCCTGAACCCGATTTTCGGCGGGGATTGAAAAGGCTGCGGCTCCCGGATGGGCGTCGCGGCCTTTTTGCTGCATGGGGAAGCCGCAGGGCCGACAGGTGCCGCCAAGCAATAGTTGACGAGTGACAAAGTAACGGTTGCGTGCGATCATCCTCTCGCGAATCTTCCGGGGGGAAAGAATGAGCCTGGTATTGTCGCCTGTCGGCGCGCTGGACCGCCTGTTCAAGATAGACCGTAAGATCGCGCTACCGCTGGTCGCCGGAATGGCGGTGATCGCGGCGGTTACGGTGATCCGCACCTGGGACGTGTCTTTTTCCAGCTTCGGGACCACCGCGCTGGTCGGTGTCTATATTATCGGGCTTGGTCTGTTGCTTACGGTCATTGCCTCGGTGATTCAGGATAAATGGCTGAAGCAGATACTGGGCGTCGTGCTGGTGTTGATGATCCTGTGCGTGACCTTTTCGTTCTTCCTCGCGGTGTTCTTCCGGCCGCCCTGGATCCAGCCGCCCTGGTGCCTGTCCAAATTCTGGATACCGTGTTCGGCGGTGGAGGCGGAGCTGTTGCGGACAAACGGCGCGCAGATCACGGCCCGCGCCGATGTGCCGAGCGAGATTCCGGCAGTGGCGGCGGACGTGCCCGCGACGCAATCGGGGGCTGGGCCGGGTGAGAACGCCAGTGGGGCGATCGAGTCGCCGGCCTCCGCGATCACTGCGCCGCCCCGTATCTTCATCCAGTTCGCCGGGTTGATAACGCGCGACAGCGTCAAGCAACTCAACGCCGCGCTCCGCCAGGGCGGGTGGGACGTGCAAGGCGGCAGCGGCGAGCGGACTCCCGTTGCGGCCGGGCTCAACGAAGTGCGCTATGCGGGCCCTGACGACGAGGCGCAGGCGCGCGCGCTGGCCGAGGCCGTGACCAAGACCGGCATGACGGCGACGACCGTAGTGGCGCGACAGGTGGATATCCTGAAGCCCGGCACGCTGGAGCTGTGGATTTCCAACTGACCGGCGCTGGGTGGCTGCCTATTTGTGCTGCCACGCCCGGTTGCCGCCGACCCAGGTCTCCAGCACCTGCGTGCCGCGCAGATCGGTGGGCGAGGCGAGCAGGGGGTCGCGGTCGAGGATCAGGAAATCGGCCTGGAGACCGGGGGCGAGGCGGCCGACCTTTTCGTCGGCGAACCCGGCATAGGCAGCACCCGTGGTGAACCCGGCCCATGCCTGTTCGCGGGTCAGCACCTCTTCGGGGCGCCATCCGCCGAACGGCTGGCCCTCGGCATCCATCCGCGTGAAGGCGGTGGCCCAGCCGGCCCAGGGATCGGGGCTCTCGACCGGATAGTCGGACCCGAACGCCAGCTTCGCCCCGTTCTGGAGCATCGAGCGCCACGCATAGGCACCCTTCAGCCGCTCCGCCCCCAGCCGCGCTTCGGCCATCGTCCGGTCGCTGGTCTGGTGGACCGGCTGCATCGATGCGATCGTGCCGAACTTGCCGAAGCGGGGCAGGTCCTTGGGATCGACGATCTGGGCGTGTTCGATCCGCCAGCGGCGATCGCCCTTGTACGTGTCGGACAGGACTTCGATCGCGTCGAGCACCTGGCTGTTGGCGCGGTCTCCGATCGCGTGGACGGCGATCTGGAAATTGTCCATCGCTCCGCGGATCATCATGTTGAGCAGCTGGTCGTCGGCAAGGAAGCCCAGCCCCTTCTGCCCCGGCGCATCGGCATAATCGGCCTTGAGCCACGCCCCGCGCGAACCCAGCGCGCCATCGGCATAGAGCTTGATCCCGCCCATCCGCAGCCTGTCGCCGTACAGCCATGGTGTCGGGCCCTGGCCGGCGATGGTCAGCGCCGCCTCAACACCGCCGGCATAGCCCAGGATGCGGACCTTGAGCAGATCGATGTCGCCCATCCGGCGATAGGTCAGCCAGTCCTCGACACTGGTGCCCATATCGGCCGTGGTGGTGATGCCGAGCGACAGCAGCCGCTCCTGCGCCGCGAGAAAGGCGGAGTTGCGCTCGCGCGGGGTGGGGTTGGGAATCGCCTTGGTCAGCAGCGCCATCGCGCCGTCGACCAGCACGCCCTGCGGCACGCCCTTGGCGTCGCGTTCAATCCGGCCGCCATTGGGCTCCTTGGTCGAAGGCGTGATCCCGGCGAGGTTCAGCGCGCGGCTGTTCGCCCAGCCGGCATGACCGTCGACCCGCTCCAGCCACACCGGACGGTCGCTGACCGCGCGGTCGAGTTCGGCGGCGGTCGGGAAGCGGCCCAGCTTCCACTTCTCCTGGTTCCAGCCGCCACCCAGCACCCATTTGGTGGGGTTCGCATCGGCATAGGCCTTGATCTTGGCCAGCGCCGCGTCGAGCGAAGTCGTGTCCGACAGATCGAGCATCAGCAATTGCTGGCCCAGCCCCATGAAATGGCCATGGCCATCGATCATGCCGGGCACCAGCGTCTTGCCGCCCATGTCGATCTTCCACTCCGGCTTTTTCGGGCGCTTGTCCTCGCGGCCGAGCAGCTGGGTGATCTTGCCGTCGCGGGTGAACAGGATGCCGGTGAAGCGCACCACCTGTCCCTTGTCGTCCAGCGTCATGCCGTTGACATTGTCGACCAGCCCGTCGGCCAGCGCCACGGGAGCGAGGAACAGCGCGGCGGCCGCAATCAGCGGGGCCAGCAGGCGGGCGAGCGGGTGCATTCCGGGCATAGCCTATAGCGCATAGGGCCTGTTCCCCCGCCGCGCCAGATAGTCTAGGCGGGGCGCATCATGGCTACCAAAGCAGCATCGGCGAACGCGCCGCTTCCCGTTTCGATCGACGACATCCGTGCCGCGCAGGCGCGCATTGCCAGTTCGATCGTGCGGACGCCGACGCTGCACAGCCGGACGCTGTCCAAGCTGACCGGCGCGGACGTCTATCTGAAGTTCGAGAACCTGCAATTCACCGCCGCCTACAAGGAACGCGGCGCGCTCAACACGCTGTTGCTGCTGGACGAGGCGGCGCGGGCCAAGGGCGTGATCGCGGCGTCGGCGGGCAACCACGCCCAGGGGCTGGCCTATCACGCGACGCGGCTGGGCATCCCCAGCACGATCGTGATGCCCAAGAGCACGCCGACGATCAAGGTGACCCAGACCGAGGGCCATGGCGCGACCGTGATCCTGCACGGCGAGACCTATGACGCCGCCTATGCCCATTCGCGCGAGCTGGAGGCCGAGCGCGGCTTTACCTTCATCCACCCGTTCGACGATCCCCGCGTGATCGCCGGGCAGGGGACGGTCGCGCTGGAAATGCTGGAGGATGTGCCGGCGATCGACATGCTGGTCGTGCCGATCGGCGGCGGCGGGCTGATCTCGGGCAGCGCGACGGTCGCCAAGTCGGAGGGGCGCAGCGTCGACGTGATCGGCGTGCAGGCCGAGCTGTACCCGTCGATGTACAACCATATCCACCATACCGACATGCCCTGCGCCGGCGACACGCTGGCCGAGGGTATCGCGGTCAAGCAGCCCGGCGGAATCACGTCGAAGATCGTCGAGGCGCTGGTCGACGACATCGTGCTGGTGAGCGAGCGGCGGCTGGAGGAATCGGTCAGCCTGATGCTCCAGATCGAAAAGACCGTGGTCGAGGGCGCGGGTGCGGCGGGCCTCGCCGCGCTGCTGACCGAGCCGGAGCGGTTTCGCGGGCGCACCGTCGGCACGATCCTGTGCGGCGGCAATATCGATACGCGGCTGCTCGCCAACGTGCTGCTGCGCGATCTGGCGCGCGGCGGGCGGCTGGCACGGCTGCGCATCCGGTTGCAGGACCGGCCGGGCGCGCTGTTCAACGTGGCCAAGATTTTCCAGGAACAGGGCGTCAACATCCTGGAATTGTACCACCAGCGCATCTTCACCACGCTGCCCGCCAAGGGGCTGACGCTCGACGTCGAGTGCGAGACGCGCGGGCGCGACCATCTCGACCGGCTGATGACCGCGCTGCGCCGCGCGCAGTACGAAGTTAGCCCGGTCGAACTGGCCTGAGCGAGACGAAGCCAATCGGGGATGCGGTAGGCCGAGCGGGCGCGGGATTTGCGCGCGCGGGCGGCTCCGCTATCATGCGTAGCGCAGCGTGGATTCGGCGCGCGAGGGGCGTGTCGTTCGGCGCCGCACCAATGGTTAAGAACTCCCGCAGATGTGCCAGTGCGGGGCGAAGAAAACCGCAGTTTTCCTAGACGCTTCCAACCATCCCTTTATTAACTCTCTTTGGTGGTAAAGCGGCTTTTCATCATGCTGCGACCGCTTCATAGTCATGTCCGAAGGCCCGATTGGGGGGGCTTGCACAAGGGGCTTATACGCGGTGACTGCACTTTCCCGTTTCCCTCGGTTTTTTGTGACGAGCCCCAGCCCCTGCCCCTATCTGCCGGGGCGGCAGGAGCGGAAGATCTTTACCGAGCTTTCGGGGCAGCATGCCGGTGAACTGAACGACGCGCTGGGCCGCATCGGTTTCCGGCGCAGTCAGTCAGTTGCCTATCGCCCGAGCTGCGCGGGCTGCACGGCGTGCGTATCGGTGCGTGTGGTCGCCAACCAGTTTCGGCCCAACGCGTCGCAGCGCAAGCTGCTCAAGCGGCATTCCGACCTGGAAGTCACGGCGTGCAAGCCCTGGGCGACCGAGGAACAGTTCGCGCTGCTCCATCGCTATCTGCAGGCGCGGCATCCCGGCGGCGGCATGGCGGCGATGGACGAGACCGATTATGCCGACATGGTCGAGCAGTCGCCGGTCAATTCCTTCGTATTCGAGTATCGCGAACCCTCGGTCGACGGGCGGCCCGGCCGGCTGGTGGGCGCGTGCATCACCGACCAGCAGGCCGATGGGCTGTCGATGATCTACAGCTTCTTCGTCGCCGATGACGAGAGCCGCCCGGGCCTTGGCACCTTCATCATCCTCGACCACATCCTGCGCTCGCGCACTGCCGCGCTGCCCTATGTCTATCTCGGCTATTGGGTGAAGGGGTCGGAGCGGATGGCGTACAAGACCCGCTATCGCCCGCTGGAAGTGCTGGGGCCGAACGGCTGGTCGGTGCTGACCGACGAGGATGCCGATATCGCGATGCCGATGCCCGCGCGGGCGCGCGAACTGGCCTGAACGCCGGCGCTATTCCTCGCCGCCCAGCCGATCCACGTTGAGGTCGACGTCGAGCGCTTCGTCGCCATGGCCGATGCGGGTGCCGACGATCGACGCCGCCCCCGCCGCGTCCAGCCCCACCGCGACGCGGACATAGCCCGCATCGGGCGACAGGCCGGTGACCGAATCGAAGCCGATCCAGCCGATCCCCGCGACATGTGCCTCCGCCCAGGCATGCGGCGCGACATGCGTTCCGCCGGCCAGATGATAGCCCGACACATAGCGCGCCGGCACGTCCAGGCTGCGCGCGGCGGCGATGAACATCTGGGCGACGTCGCGCGATGTCGCCGCCTCGCCCGCGAACGCCTGCGCCGCCGAGGTGCCGGTGTCCGGCGCATCGGGCAGGCAGGGGAAGCGCGCGTGCAGCGCGGCGTTCAGCCGGTGCACGCGGTCCAGCAGACTCGTGGCGGCACCCGTCGCATCGGCGGCGAAGTCGCGCAGCGCCGCATTCGGCGCCGTGCGCGGGGTCTCGCGCAGGAACAGCATCGGCGGCAGCGGTTCGGGTGCGCCGCGCACGATGCCGCTGGTGTCGCCGGTCAGCACTTCGCCGGTCACCGTCACGTCGATCGCGTCGAGCGGTCCTTCGGCATAGAGCATCGTCACGGCATTGCCGAAGCCGTCCACCGCATCGCGCATCCGGGCATCGCAATCGACGCCGACCATCCAGCTCACCACGGTCTGGCTCGCGGTGTCGCACGGGGTCAGCCGCATCACCTGGACCAGCCGCGCCTGTGGCTCGGTGAAGCGATAGCGGGTGCGGTGTTCGATCGCGATCCGCATCAGATGAACCGGAATTGCCGGGCGATGGCGGCGTCGAGCAAGGCATTGTCCTCGATAAAGGCTTCCAGATATTCGTGAAGGCCGCTGACGATGATGTCCGACGTGCGGCTTTTCTGGATGCGGGCCATGCGCGCGCGGGCCATGCGATCGGCCTCGCCCTGCAATCCGGTGCGCTTGGCCAGCTGGCTGAGCAGCCCCACTGCCTCCTCGACGCACGCGGCCAGGCTGCGCGGCAGCTCGGCGCGGCTGAGCAACAGGTCGATCACGTTGGTCGGCTGCAACCCGTCGCTGTAGATCCAGCGATAGGCGGTGACGGCGGACACGGTCTGGAGGATCGTCGTCCACTGGTCGCGGTCCACCACGCCGCCTACGCTTTCGCCGGCGGGCAGGAGGATGTGGTATTTCACGTCCACCAGCCGCGCGGTGTTGTCCGCACGCTCGACGGCGGCGCCGAGCTGGATCAGCAACGTCGCTTCGTTGCGCATCATCCGGTGGATCGCGCCTTCGAAGCCGCGCGTCTCGCCCTTGACCTGTTCGACCAGGTTCAGCGTCTGGGTGGCGCCGCCGGTGCTGGCGCGGTTCTGGAACAGCCACCAGGCGCGGTTGATCGCGGTCCACGCCTCGCGCGTCAGCGCAGTGCGGACGGCGCGGGCATTGTTGCGCGCTTTCTCCAGGCACGACACGATCGAGCCGGGGTTGGTGGCGTCCAACGTCAGGTAGCGCGCGACATTGGCCTGGTTCACGGCCAGCCCGGTCGCGGCGAACGTCTCGTCGGTATAGCTGACCGTCAGCGCGCTCTGCCATGCGGCCTCGCCGGCGGGGCGGGCGGACAGCGCATCCAGCCGCACCGTCGCCTCGACCAGCCGGGCGATGAAATCGGCGCGTTCCAGATAACGGCCGAGCCAATAGAGCGCAGCGGCGGTGCGGGAGAGCATCAGCATCCGCTCAGCCTCCCTGACGCTGGGACTGGGCACCCCGCAGCGTCTGCGTCTGGAATTGCGACGGTATCGGCGTGCCGTCGCTTTCCATCAGCACGAAACTGTCCTTGGTCCCGCCGCCCTGGCTGGAATTGACCACCAGCGATCCTTCGCGCAGCGCGACGCGGGTGAGCCCGCCGGGCACCACGCGCACGCCGTCGCTGCCGGTCAGGACAAAGGGGCGGAAATCGACATGGCGCGGGGCGAGCCCCGCATCGACCAGCGTCGGCACCGTGGACAGCGCCAGCGTCGGCTGCGCGATGTAGCGATGCGGCTCGGCGATCAGCGCGGCGCGAAAATCCTCGATCTGGCCCTTGGTCGCGGTGGGGCCGACCAGCATCCCGTAGCCGCCGGACCCGTCCACCAGCTTGACCACCAGCTCGGGCAGGTGATCGAGGACATATTTCAGCGCCTGCGGTTCGCGGCAGCGATAGGTCTCGACATTGGGCAGCTTCGCCTCGGCACCCGTATAGAAGCGCACGATTTCCGGCATGTAGCTGTATATCGCCTTGTCGTCGGCAATGCCGTTGCCCGGCGCGTTGACCAGCGCGACATTGCCCGCGCGATACGCGGCGATCAGGCCGGGTACGCCCAGCAGCGAATCCGGGCGGAAGGTGAGGGGGTCGAGATAATCGTCGTCGATCCGGCGATAGATCACGTCGACCTTCACTCGGCCCGCGATCGTCTGGACCCAGACGATATCGTCGTCGACCACCAGATCGGCCGCCTCGACCAGCTCGACGCCCATCGAATCGGCGAGGAAGCTGTGTTCGTAATAGGCCGAGTTGAAATGCCCCGGCGTGAGGACGACGCACATCGGGCGCGGATTGTTGCCCGGCGCGACCGAACGCATCGTGGCGAGCAGCATGTCCGGGTAACTGTCCACCGGCGCGACGTGGAAATCGCGGAACAGCTCTGGGCACAGCCGGATCATCGCCTCACGGTTTTCCAGCATGTACGACACGCCGGAGGGCGTGCGCGCATTGTCCTCGAGCACATAGAAGTCGTCGGGCCCGGTGCGGACCAGGTCGATGCCGCAGATATGCGCCCACACCCCGTGCGGCGGGCGAATGCCGGCGACTTCGGGGCGGAATTGTTCGTTGTGATAGATCAGCTCGGGCGGGATGATCCCTTCGGCCAGGATGCGGCGCTCACCATAAATGTCCTCAAGGAAGGCGTTGATCGCCTGAACCCGCTGGACCAGCCCCTCGCTCAGCTTGTTCCATTCGCGTTGCAGGAACACGCGGGGCACGATGTCGAACGGAATGATCCGTTCGGCCGCGTCGCTGTCGCCATAAACGGCAAAGGTGATGCCCAGTTGTCGGAACGCCGCTTCGGCGGATTGCTGCCGCCGTTGCAGTTCGCTCGCGGGCGTGTCGGCCACCCACTGCGCCAATGCGGTGAATTCGGGGCGCGGCGCGTCTGGCCCACCCTCTCCCCAGATTTCGTCGAACGCCCCGTCAGATGCCATCAAGGCTCCCAAGCGCCGGAGGACCCGGCGGAGTTCCATGCTGCAACGCTTTATTGCGTCGCACAAGAGGCTGTTTGCGACCGAACTGGACTTGGGCGAACCTCAGTTGCGGGCGAGATCGACCAGCATCGACTGCGACAGGATCTGCGGCAGGACTTGCGGGGCGGAGGTGCCGGGCTTGTACCACAGGTACAGCGGCACGCCCGCGCGATTGTGCGCTTCGATGAAGCGGCCCAGCGCCGGATCGCCATTGGTCCAGTCGCCGACCAGCACCGCGACTTTGCCGTCGGCCAGCGCCTGCGTGACCGCCTGCGTCTCGATCACGGCCTTTTCGTTGACCTTGCAGGTCAGGCACCAGTCGGCGGTGAAATAGGCGAAGACCGGGCGCCCCTGTGCGGTCAGCTGGGCGAGGCGGGCCTCGCTGAACGGCTCGGTCCCGGCGGGCGTTGCGCGGGCGGTTTCGGCGGCCTGCGGGTGGACCAGCGCGAGGGCGGCCAGCGCGGCGACGACCAGCGGCAGCGCGGGCAGCCAGGCGCGGCTGCGCCCCCGCCGCTGGCGCGCACCGCCCCACCACAGGCCAAGCGCGAGCAGCATCGCGGCGCCGAGGCCGGTCGCCATGCCGTCCACGCCGGCCTGCTGCCCCAGCACCCAGGCGAGCGCGAGGCCGGTCGCGAACATTGGCACTGCCAGGATGTGGCGCAGCGTCGCCATCCACGCGCCCGGCTTCGGCAGGCGACGGCGCAGCGCGGGGACGAAGCCGAGCAGCAGGAAGGGCAGGGCGATACCCAGCCCCAACCCCCCGAACACCGCCAGCGCGGCGGGCCAGGGCAACACCAGCGCCGCCCCCAGCGCACCCGCCATGAACGGCCCGGCGCACGGCGTCGCAATGAACGCCGCCAGCGCGCCGGTGGCAAAGGCGCCGCCGGTGCCCCGCGCGGCGGCGCGATTGACGACGCCGGGGGCGTTGATCTCGAACAGCCCCGCGAGGTTGAAGGCGATCGCGGCGACGAGCAGCAGCAGCAACAGGATCACGCGCGGGTCCTGCAACTGGAACGCCCAGCCCACTGTCGCCCCGCCTGCGCGCAGGCCCAGCAGGATGCCGCCCAGCGCCAGGCACACCAGCACCACGCCCGCAGTATAGGCCAGCGCCTCGCCGCGCGGGCGGGCATCGGCATGGTTGGACTTGGCGAGGCTCAGCGCCTTGAGGCTCAGGATCGGGAAGACACAGGGCATGATGTTGAGGATCACCCCGCCCAGCACCGCGCCGAGAAACGCGATCAACGTGGCCATCCAGACCGACTCGGGCGCGGCAGGCGCGGCCACGGCGCCGGGGGTGGCGTGGACGGTGAAGCCCTGCTTGCCGATCGCGAGCACGCCGTCGATCGTAGCGGGGGTGCCCTTGGCGGCGGTTTCGATGACGATCCGGTCGCCGTCGCGCGCGATCGTCTGCGGCGCGGCATAGTCGATCGCGCCTTGCGTGAGCGGATAGAAATAGGCGTCGGCCAGCGGAGCGGCGGCCGGATAGGGCACGCCGATGCGGATGCGGCCGTCGGCGGCCTGGAACTGCGCCTGTGCGTTGAGCGGGCGGGGCATGGCTGCGCGCCAGGTATCGAACTGCGCGCGCCGTTCCGCGCCGGGCGTGCCGATGCGAAGTTCGGTCGCCAGCTCGGCCTTTTCGGGGACACACAGCGAATCGGTGCACACCAGATAGTCGAGCTTTACGCGCACCGGGATCGCCGTGCCGGGGGCGGCGTCGGGCAGCTTCAGCGTGACGAGTAGCGCGTAGGGGCCCTCGTACACATAGTTCATCAGCCCCGCGATGGTCAGCCGTTGCGGTACCGGATAGCGGATCGGCCCGGCCTGTGCGCCGGGGGGCAGGGTCCATGCTGCACGCGCGGACAACCCGGCATCGCCCGGATTTTCCCAATAGGCGTGCCAGCCCGGCTGGGGCGTCGCGTCGATCGCCAGTGTCACCTCGCTGCCCGGCGCGGGCGTCGCGGTTTCGGCGACCAGCGTCATGCGGACATGCGGCCCCGCGCCCGGCTGGGCGGCGGCGGGAGCGACCCAAAGGGCCAGGGAAAGCAGCGCAGCGAGCCAGCGGATCATCCCCGCTCTGTGCGACTGCGCGGGGGCGTTGGCAATCCCGTGGGTAGCCACGCGGTGATGGCATTGAGAACGCCCGGTCTAGCACCGCCGCTCCCCTGCGGAGGCAGGGGGCCAGAGTCGCGGGCGATGCGCTTTGGGCCCTGGGCCCCTGCTTGCGCAGGGGAACAGCCTTGTTGTGGGAGAACCGCGCCAGCCGTTCCCGCTCCCCTGCGGAGGCAGGGGGCCAGAGTCGCGGGCGATGCGCTTTGGGCCCTGGGCCCCTGCTTGCGCAGGGGAACGGCCTTGGTGTCGGAAAACCGCGCCAGCTGTTCCCGCTCCCCTGCGAAAGCAGGGGCCCAGAGTCGCAAGCGACGCGGCTTGGGTTCGCGCCGCCCCCAAACTCTGCAATTGCGCGCTCCACCCGCCACCGGGTAGGGGCGCGCCATGCTCGCTGCGGCGGGCGCCGGAGTCGCTAGTGGAGCTTGCCGCCATGAAGGTTTTTCGTTCGACCGCCCTTGCGCTGGGACTGCTCGCCGCCGGGCCGCTCGCCGCGCAGGATGCCGCGCCCGTTCCCGCCGCCGCGCCCGCGCCGGCCAAGCCCCCCAAACTGCTCGTCGTCGTTTCGGTAGACCAGTTCTCCGCCGATCTGTTCGCCGAATATCGCGGCCAGTTTACCGCCGGCATCGCGCGGCTGATGACCGGCGCGGTTTTTCCCTCGGGCTATCAGAGCCATGCCGCGACCGAGACGTGCCCCGGCCATTCCACTATCCTGACCGGGGACCACCCGTCGCGCACCGGGATCGTCGCCAACGACTGGATCGATTTCAAGGCGCCGCGCGACGACAAGACCGTCTATTGCGCCGAGGATGAAAGCGTCCCCGGCAGCAGCTCGGGCCGCTATACCGTGTCGGACAAGCATCTGAAGGTGCCGACGCTGGGCGAATGGATGAAGCTCGCCGACCCGCAATCGCGCGTCGTGTCGGTCGCGGGCAAGGATCGCGCCGCCGTGATGATGGGCGGCCACAAGGTCGACGAGCTTTGGTGGTGGGACGGCAAGGCCTTCGTATCCTATGCCGGGCGCGCGATGCCCGCCGTGGTCGCGCGGATGAACGCCGGCACTGCCGAGCGCATCGCCGAGGCGCAGACGCCGATGGACCTGCCGCCCTTCTGCCAGGCACGCAGCCGGGCGATCGCGCTCGACAAGGGGCGCAGCGTCGGCGCCGGGCGCTTTGCCCGCGCGGCGGGTGATGCCCGCGCCTTCCGCGCCTCGCCCGAGTTCGACGAAGCCGTGCTGGCGCTGGGCGCGGGCCTGGCGAACGACATGAAGCTGGGGCAGGGCGACCA
Source organism: Sphingomonas degradans (assembly GCF_053502645.1). Lineage (NCBI taxonomy): Bacteria > Pseudomonadati > Pseudomonadota > Alphaproteobacteria > Sphingomonadales > Sphingomonadaceae > Sphingomonas > Sphingomonas degradans. Next base: position 3,104,599 of record NZ_CP177172.1, on the reverse strand, counting down.
TACCGACCTGCTGATCGTCGGCGCCTCCGCGACCGATTATGTCGGCCACACGCTGGGCACCGAAGGCAGCGAGATGTGCCTCCAGCTGCTGACGCTCGACCAGAATCTGGGCAAGCTGTTCGCGGTGCTCGACCGCACCGGCGTGGACTATGCGGTCGCGCTGACCGCCGACCATGGCGGCCACGACCTGCCCGAGCGCAACCGTGACCATGCCATTTCCGAAGCCGCGCGCGTCGATCCGGCGCTGAACGCGACGGCCATCGGCAAGCAGGTCGGCGCGAAGCTGAAGCTCGCCGGGCCGGTGCTGGTCGGCGGCGTGTTCGGCGACATCTATATCGATCCCAAGCTGACCAAGGCGCAGCACGACGCCGTGCAGGCTGAGGCGATCCGTCTCTATACCGCGCACCCGCAGGTGCAGGCGGTGTACACCCGCGCCCAGATCGCCGCGACGCCGCGTCCCAAATCGCCGCCCGAGACGTGGTCGATGCTGGAGCGCGCGCGCGAATCCTATGTCCCCGAACATAGCGGCGACTTCGTCGTGGCGCTCAAGCCGCGCATCACCCCGATCGCATCGACGGGTGGCGGCAATGTCGCGACGCATGGCAGCTTCTGGGACTATGACCGCCGCGTGCCGATGCTGTTCTGGCGCAAGGGAATGGTCGGGTTCGAGCAGCCGCTGTCGGTGGAAACGGTGGACATCGCCCCCACGCTCGCCGCGCTGATCGGCGTGCCGGTGCCGGTGCAGGTCGATGGCCGCTGCCTGGATCTGGACGCGGGGCCGGCGACGACGTGTAAGTAAGGCGCGGTTTCTCTGCACGGGCAGGGACCGGAGCCGGTATCGACTCGCCTACTACCCTGGACCCCTGCTTTCGCAGGGGAACATCGCCATCCCGCAACTTCTTGTTCCCCTGCAAAAGCAGGGGCCCAGGATCACAGGCGAGCCGCTTCGCGCTTAAGGCCTTACCGCCGCCGCTCGAACGGCCGGATGCCCGGTCCCAGCTGGTTCGCGCCCAGCGCCAGCTGCTGCCCGCTGAGGTCGGCGACGAAGGCGGGGTTGCCCGTGGCGCCCGGCGCCATCGTTGCGCTGTTGCCCTCGATCCGCAGCCCCGTCGCCGGATAGGTCCGCCCCTCCGCCGCGACGGCGATCAGCGCCGAGCTGTTTTCCTTGGCCCGCCCCTGGACAAAGACATTGCCGGTGATCGTGCCCGTGCCGCCTTCGGACAGGTCGATCATATAGTTGGTTTTCCGCCCCTTGCTGTCGTCGAAGCTGTTGCCGGTGATCTCCACCCGGCGCGCGCGCAGCTTGATGTAATGGCCGCCGGTGCCGCGTTCGAAGCGCGAGCGCGTGACCGTCACCAGCCCGTCGACCGCGAGGTAGATCGAATGGCTGCAATTCTCGGTCTCGCACTGGCCAAGGCCCGAAAAGGTACTGCGGTCGATCGTGATGTGCCGGACCGTCTCGTGCCCGCCGCCAAGGATGCCTTCCTGACTGTCGAGGAACATCGCGTTGGTGACGGTCAGGTCGCCCATCTCGATGCGGATGCCCGCGCCATTGCCGTCGGGGACGCTGTATCCCCGGAACACGATGCCATCGACCGCCGATCCGCGCCCGCGCAGCACGAACGCCGCCTTGTCCTCGCACACTTCGCGCTCGAAGATCGCCGTGCCGGGTTGCACCGCCTTGAACGTGATCTTGCCCCCGGTCTGCACCGTGCATTCGCGATAGGTGCCGGGCGCGATCAGGATGGTGGCGGTGCCGTCGCGCACCGCAGTGACGGCCTGGTCGAGATGGGCGAAGCCTTGCCCCGTCTCGGCGATGACGAAGGGCGCCCGCTGCTGGGCGGCGGCGGGGGTGGCGAGGGCGAGGAGCAGGATCAGGGCGCGCATGGCTTTGCCTTAGCCTCGGACCGTTAACATTCCGGCACGCGGGGCCGCGTGCGTTTGGGCGCAAGCATCGGGGCGTGCGCGGCGCGCGCCTGTTCTAGCCCGGCGGCTCCACAAACGGAGTTGCAGGAATGAAGCTGATCGAAGGCAAGATCGCAATCGTCACGGGCGCGAGCGCCGGTATCGGGCGCGCGGCGGCGCGGCTGTTCGCGGCAAATGGCGCGGCGGTGGTGCTGGTCGCCCGGCGTGGGGACATGCTGGCGGCGCTGGCCGATGAGATTCGCGGCGCGGGCGGGCGCGCGCTAGCGGTCGCGGGCGACGTGACCGATCCGCAGACGCATCACGACGCCGTGGAAGCCGCGCTGGCCACCTTCGGGGGCCTCGACATCGCCTTCAACAATGCCGGGCTGGTCGGGGCAATGCGCCCGTTGGCCGAACTGGAGCCGGGGGAATGGGGTGCGGTGCTCTCCGCCAACCTGACTGCCGCGTTCCTGGGGGCCCGTGCGCAGATCCCTGAGATGCTGGCGCGCGGGGGCGGGGCGATGGTGTTCACGGGCAGCTTCGTCGGCAACAGCGTGGGGCTGCCCGGCATGGCGGCCTATGCCGCGGCAAAGGCCGGGCTGATGGGGCTGGTCCGGGGAATCGCCGCCGATTACGGCGCGCAGGGCATTCGCGCCAACGCGCTGCTGCCGGGCGGGACCGCAACCGACATGGCCGGCGATGTCGACCAGCGCGCCTGGGCGGCGGGGCTCCATGCGATGAAGCGCCTCGCCGAACCGGAGGAAATCGCCCGCGCCGCGCTGGTCCTGGCCAGCGACATGGCCAGCTTCGTTACCGGATCGGCGCTGTGGGCCGATGGCGGCAACGCGGCGGTGAAGCTGTGACCGGCCTCAGCGCAGCGTCTTGATGATGCCGGAAAAGTCGAGGCCCGCGCCTTCGCCTGCGACGAACGCCTCGTACAGCTCGGCTGCCCGTGCGCCCATCGGCGTGTCGGCGCCGACGCTGGCCGCCGCCGCCATCGCGAGGCGCAGGTCCTTGAGCATCAGCGGCGCGGCGAACCCGCCCTGATAGTCGCGGTCGGCGGGGGTTTCCGGCCCCACGCCGGGGACCGGGCAATAGCTGGTCATCGACCAGCTCTGCCCCGAGCTGACCGAGGCGATGTCGTAGAAGCGCTGGAGGTCGAGCCCCAGCTTTTCCGCCAGCACGAACGCTTCGCAGGTCGCGATCATCTCGGCGCCGAGCAGCATGTTGTTGCAGATCTTGGCTGCCTGGCCCGCGCCGCTGCTGCCGGCGTGGATCACGGTCTTGCCCATATCCGAGAGGAACGGCTCGGCGCGGTCGAACGCCGCCTGGCTGCCCCCGACCATGAAAGTGAGCGTCCCGGCATTGGCCGCAGCGATTCCGCCCGAGACGGGAGCGTCCACGGCGCTCAGCCCGCGCACCTGCGCGGCCTCGGCGACGCGGCGCGCAGTCTCCACGTCGATCGTCGAGCAATCGATCAGGATCGTCCCCGGCTCGGCGGCGTCGAACACGCTGTCGGTATAGAGGCTTTCGACATGGGTGCCGGCGGGCAGCATCGTGATGACGGCCTCTGCCCCCGCCACTGTCTCGGCGGCGCTGGCCATCGGCAGGCACCCCGCCTTTTTCGCGCGATCGAGCGCGTCGACGGACAGGTCATAGGCGCGGACGTCGTGCCCCGCCTTGGCGAGGTTCGCGGCCATCCCGCCGCCCATATTGCCCAGGCCGATAAATGCGATGCGAGTCATGTCTTCTTCCTTATCCCCCTCCCGCCTGCGGGAGGGGCTAGGGGAGGGGCCGCGCGTGCGCGGCGCTTCTTCTACGTCAGGCCCTCCCCCGGCCCCTCCCGCAAGCGGGAGGGGAGCAGAAGAAGGGGGAGGGAAATTCACTATTTCCCCGACCAGTTCCCCGGACGCTTCTCGACGAACGCCGCCATGCCTTCCTTCTGGTCCGCCGTGCCGAACAGCGCGTGGAACAGGCGGCGCTCGAACTGGACGCCCTGCGCCAGCGTCGTCTCGTACGCGGCGTTGACCATTTCCTTGTTCGCCTTGACCGCCAGCGGCGCCATGCCCGCGATCAGCGCCGCGGTCTTGACGGCTTCCTCGACCAGCTCGGCGGCGGGGAGGATGCGGCTGACCAGCCCGGCGCGCTCGGCCTCGTCGGCGTCCATCATCCGGCCCGTCAGGCACATTTCCATCGCCTTGGCCTTGCCCACTGCGCGGGTGAGCCGCTGCGAGCCGCCCATGCCGGGGGAGACCGCCAGCTTGATCTCGGGCTGGCCGAACCTGGCATTGTCCGCCGCGAGGATGAAGTCGCACATCATCGCCAGCTCGCATCCGCCGCCCAGCGCATAGCCCGAAACGGCGGCGATCACCGGCTTGCGCGTCGCGGTGACGCGATCATAGCCCGCGAAGAAATTGCCGCCGTACATGTCGGCAAAGCCCTTCGACGCCATTTCCTTGATGTCGGCGCCCGCCGCGAACGCCTTTTCGCTGCCGGTCAGCACCGCACAGCCCTGGCTGTCGTCGGCGTCGAATGCCTCCAGCGCGGCGATCAGCTCGGCCAGCACCTGGCTGTTGAGCGCATTGAGCGCCTGGGGCCGGTTGAGCGTGATGAGCGTCACCGCGCCGCGTTGTTCGACCAGCAAAGTTTCGTACGACATGTCTGTTCCTCAGGCCGGTGCCCAGGCCTCGGCCTCGGGCAGGGGGGCGAAAATCTGTTCGATCACATGATCGCTGACGCCGTCCAGCGTGGGCGGTTGCCAGCGGGGGGCATTGTCCTTGTCGACGATAACCGCGCGGACCCCCTCGCGGAAGTCCGGGCGCTGTACCACGCGGGTGCCGACGGCATATTCCTGGCGCATCTCGTCCTCGAAGGTCGGCATGTGACGCCCGTCTTGGAGGAGTCGCAGCGATACCTTCATCGCCTGGGGCGACTTGGTGGCGAGCGTGGCAAGCTGCGCGCGTGCCCAGTCGCTGCCATCGGCTTCCAGCGCGGCGACGATGCCCTCGACTGTCGCGGCGGCGAACAGCCGGTCGATCGCGTCGCGGTGCGCAAGGATCGCGGGTTCGGGGGCGGGGGCGGACAGCGCCGCCAGTGTTTCGGCGATCGCCTGCGGATCGGCGAGGATCGCTGCCTTGGCCTCCTCCAGCCGCGCGGCGGGGAGGAAGTGGGTGGCGAGGCCGAGCGCGAGGCACTCGGCCCCGTCGAGCCGTGCGCCGGTCAGCGCGATATACTCGCCCATATGGCCGGGCAGGTGCGCCAGATACCAGCCGCCGCCGACATCGGGGAACAGGCCGATGCCGGTTTCCGGCATCGCGAATTTCGTGTGCTCGGTCGCGACGCGGAACTTTGCGGGCTGCGAAATGCCCACGCCGCCGCCCATCGTCACCCCGTCCATGAACGCGACGACCGGCTTGGCGTAAGTGAACAGCCGGTGGTTGAGCTGATATTCGATGCGGAAGAATTCGCGTGCCGCCGCGCCGTCACCCGCGCCGCTCTCACCGATCATGCGGATGTCGCCGCCTGCGCAGAAACCGCGCCCCTCGGCGTGGTCGAGGATCACGGCCTCGATCGCGGGATCCGCGCGCCATGCGCCCAGCGCCTCGAGCATCGCCGCGCACATCGCGGTGTTGAGCGCGTGGAGCGCTTTTGGCCGGTTGAGCCGGATGCGGCCGACCCGGCCTTCGGTGGAGATCAGGACGTCTTCGGTCATTGGGTTCTCACGCGAAGGGGGCGAAGGGGCGGGGAGGGAGAAGGAAAGAAGATAGTGGTTCGCGCGGAGGCGCGGAGGCGCAGAGGGGCAGGTTATCTGGCGGCGACAGCCGCTCCTTAAACACCGTTGCCGCTTGGCACGCGAAGGGCAGGGAGGGCCGCTGGCGCGGCAAAGCGAAACGCTCTGCGCCTCCGCGCCTCTGCGCGAACCTCTTATTCTTCGCGTCTTCGCGCCTTCGCGTGAAAATCATTCGCGCACCAGCTCGCGTCCGATGATCATCCGCATCACCTGGTTGGTCCCCTCCAGGATCGAATGCACCCGCAGGTCGCGCCAGAAGCGTTCGATCGGATAGTCCATCAGATAGCCGTAGCCGCCATGGAGCTGGAGCGCGCGGTCGACCACGCTGCTGCCGGTGTCGGTGGCGAAACGCTTGGCCATGGCGGCGAACTGGGTCTTGTCGGGGGCGTTTGCCGTCACCTTGGCGGCGGCGAGGTACAGCAGCGCGCGGGCAGCCTCCAGCTCGGTCGCCATGTCGGCCAGCATGAACTGGGTGTTCTGGAAATCGGCGATCGCCTTGCCGAACTGCTTGCGGTCGCGGGTATAGGCAATCGCTTCGTCCAGGCAGCGCTGCGCCCCGCCCAGCGAACAGGCGCCGATGTTGAGCCGCCCGCCGTCGAGCCCCATCATCGCGATGCGGAATCCCTCGCCCTCGGCGCCGACCAGATTGGCGACGGGGACGCGGACGTCCTCCAGGATCACCTGCGCGGTCGGCTGCGAATGCCAGCCCAGCTTGCGCTCGTTCGCGCCGAAGCTGACGCCGGGCGTGTCCTTTTCGATGAGCAGGCAGGAAATGCCCTTCGGCCCGTCCTCGCCGGTGCGGACCATGACGAGGTACACGTCGTTCGCGCCCGCGCCCGAGATGAACTGCTTGGTCCCTGTCACCACATAGTGATCGCCATCCCGCACCGCCCGCGTCTTGAGCGCGGCGGCATCGGAGCCCGATCCCGGCTCGGTCAGGCAATAGCTGGCGATGCGGTCCATCGTGACAAGGTCGGGGAGATACCGGTCCTTCAGGTCCTGCGACCCGAAGCGATCGACCATCCACGCCGCCATGTTGTGGATCGAAATGAACGCCGAAGTGGACGGACAGCCATAGGCCATCGCCTCCATGATGAGCGCGGATTCGAGCCGCCCCAGCCCGATCCCGCCCGATTCCTCGGACACATAGATCGCGGCAAAGCCCTGTGCGGCGGCGGCACGGATCGTGTCACGCGGAAAGACGTGCTTCTCGTCCCATTCGGCAGCGAAGGGCGTGATCGCATCGGCAGTGAATTTGCGCGCCATGTCCTGGATGGCACGCTGGTCGTCGGTGAGGTCGAATTGGGTCATGGTTTGTCCGTTCCATCGGCACGCTGCGACACGGGCTCGTCGCCCAACAGCATGTCCCAGCCATAGGCGTATCGGCGCGCGCAATTTGCGGGCGTGGGTGAATGAAAGGTGATGCGGTTCAGGATAGGAAGATCGCGACGGTCGCCCTTCAGCATGGTCCCATCCAGCCACAGGACAGGCTCTCTTTCACCTCCGCTGTACTCCGGGACGGCCCAGAGCACGTAACGACCGAGCGCCTTTCCCCGGGATCTGAGAATAGACCAGCCCCCTCGATCCACGACCAATGCTCCGCGACGGCGATTGGCCCAGTGGTTGCCGTGCCGCAGCACGAGTTCTCCTGCTGCGCCATCGACGCGCAATGTGGCGGCGTGAATACCTGCATATTGCAGCGTCGCTGTTTCTCCGGTGTCCAGGTCTATCGCGATATCTTGCAGGCAGATGCGCGCGGGCCCTTTGTCCTGGAAGTCGGCAACCGGGCCGAGGATTTCATCGTTCACCGTCCTTGGCGGCTCGGCGTCTTGCGCGCGCGCGGCGCTGATGTTCATCACCAGCGCAACCGGCAGTAGCCAGTTCACTCCGCCCCCTCATGCAGCACGCGCTGCGCGAAAAGGGCGTTGGCGAGTTTGATCGTGTTGCGTTCGTACCAGCGCGGTGCGGGCAGGCCCTTTTCCCAGGCCATCGACTCGAGCAGCGTGCCCTGTGCGGAGGGCACGTCGGGCATCGCGGTGTGGATCGGATCGGCATAGGCCTGATCCGGCGAAATGATCTGCCAGCCGCGCCGCCGCAATTCGCGGATCACGTCGCCGATGTACAGCGCCGCCAGATCGGTTTCGTGGAGCAGAATTACCTGTGCGGGCTGGCGGCCGAGTGTCTTGATCGCCAGGCCGTCGGCGAACTCCGCCGCCTCGACCATCGTCTCGACATAGAGGTCGCGCAGCGCGGCGCGGTCGATCGTCTTGCCCGCCTTCACCGCCTGAATCGTGTTGCTCTCCATGTTCCAGTCCGACCCGTCCACCGTGACATAGCCGTTCTGGAGGCCCCGCGCCTTGAGCGCCGCGCGCAGGGCGTCGCGCTTCGCCTTGTCGCCGCGCCCTTCGTCGAGAAAGGGGAAGCGATACCAGGGGCGATAGCCGGGCTGCGGCTGCAACCACGCCTCGGCGCGGTCGAGATCGGCGAGATAGGTGTCCACCGGCGTCGCGGAAAGCGACAAATGGCTATAGCCATGGTTGGCGATCACATGCCCCGCGCGCACATAGCGCGCGATCCGCTCCGCCCCGCCGACGCCGTCCTCAACGCCGATCTGGCCGGGGTTCACGAACAGCCCGACCTTCACCCGCGCCTTGCGGAACGCGGCGATCAGCCGGTCGGTGCGTTCTTCGGGCGTCAGGAACGCGCCCCGGCTGCGCGGCACGTCGTCAAAGGTCAGCGCGATGCGCTTCTGCGCATGCGCCGGCGCGGAGAAGGCGAGCAGCGCGACCAGCAGCAGGATCAGCCGACGCATGGGCTCACCCCATCGTCGGGATGACGAACGCGCTGTCGCCGGTACCGCCGCCGTCGGGCCAGCGCTGGGTGACGGTCTTGGTCTTGGTCCAGAAGCGGACGCCCTCCATCCCGTGCTGGTTGATGTCGCCGAACGCGCTCCGTTTCCACCCGCCAAAGCTGTGATAGGCCACCGGCACCGGGATCGGCACGTTGATGCCGACCATGCCGACATTCACCCGCGCGGCGAACTCGCGGGCGGCATGGCCGTTGCGGGTGAAGATCGCGACGCCATTGCCGTACTGATGCTCGCTCGGCAGGCGCAGCGCGGTTTCGAAATCGGGCGCGCGGACGATCTGGAGGACCGGGCCGAAAATCTCTTCCTTGTACGCGCGCATATCGGGCGTGACGCGGTCGAACAGCGTGGGGCCGACGAAGAAGCCCTGCTCATGCCCCTGCAAGGTAAAGCCGCGTCCGTCCACGACCAGCTCGGCGCCTTCGTCCACGCCGGTCTGGATCCAGTTCTCGACGCGCTGCTTGTGCGCGGCGTTCACCACCGGACCGTAATGCGCCTCCGCATCGGTCGACACGCCCACGCGCAGCGCCCGGATCGCGGGAATCAGCTTTTCGCGCAGCGCCTCGGCGGTCTTGTCGGTCACCGGCACCACCACGGGCAGCGCCATGCAGCGCTCGCCCGCAGACCCGAACGCGGCGCCCGACAGGTCGGCGACGACCTGGTCCAGATCGGCGTCGGGCATGACGATGCCGTGGTTCTTGGCGCCGCCCATCGCCTGCACCCGCTTGCCCGCATCGACACCGCGCCGATAGACATAGTGCGCGATGTCGGACGATCCGACGAAGCTCACCGCCGAAATCGCCGGATGATCGAGGATCGCGTCGACCATTTCCTTGTCGCCGTGCACGACCTGAAGCACGCCTTCGGGCAGGCCCGCCTCCAGCATCAACTCGGCGAGGCGCACGGGGACGCTGGGGTCGCGTTCGCTGGGTTTCAGGATGAAGGCATTTCCGACCGCGATCGCCACGCCGAACATCCACATCGGGATCATCGCCGGGAAGTTGAACGGCGTGATGCCCGCGCCGATGCCCAGCGGCTGGCGCATCGAATAGACGTCGATGCCCGGCCCGGCGCCCTGGGTATATTCGCCCTTCAGCACATGCGGGATGCCGCAGGCGAATTCGATGACTTCCAGTCCGCGCTGGATGTCACCCTTTGCATCGGCGATCACCTTGCCATGTTCGGACGAGAGCAGATGGGCAAGCGCGTCCATGTTCGCCTCGACCAGCTCCTTGAAGCGGAACATCACGCGGGCGCGGCGCTGGGGGTTGGTTGCGGCCCATGCGGGCTGCGCGGCCTGCGCGGCGGCGATGGCGCGGTCGAGGTCGGCGGCGGTCCCCAGCGGCACCTGTGCCTGCACCTGGCCGCTATTGGGATCGAACACGTCGCCGTGCCGCGTCGCGGCCGCACCCGACGGGCCCATGATGAGATGGTCGATCCTGCGCATCAAAACTCTCCTTCGGCGGCCGGGTTCGCCCGACTCGCCTCGTGTAATTTTGTTGCGCAATGCCACAGCCGGGTCCGGCTGTCAGCCCTTGGTGCGGCCAATCGGTACGGGGAGAAGGCGACCCTGTTCGTCGGGGATCACCATCACCTCGACGCCGAACGCCTCGCGCAGCGGCTGGTGGGCCAGTGCCTCGGCGGCAGCGCCGAAGCGGACGACTTCGCCCGCCTTGAGCAACAGCACGTCGTCGGCAGCGCGCGCGGCCTGGACCAGGTCGTGGAGGACGATCACCACCCCGGTGCCGGTTGCGGCGATGGCGCGGAGCTGTTCGAGCATGTCGAGCTGGTGGACGGGGTCCAGGCTGGCGAGCGGCTCGTCCGCCAGCAGCCATTGCGGCGCCCCGGCGATGACGCGCGCCAGCAGTACCCGCGCGCGCTCGCCGCCCGACAGCGCATCGGCGCCGCGCCCGGCAAGGTGCGTCGTATCGGTCGCCGCCATCGCGTCCTGCACCGCCGCGCGGTCCGCCGCCGATGCCCCGGCAAAGGGCGAACGGTGGGGCAGGCGGCCCAGCGCCACCAGTTCCTCCACCGCGACGTTCCAATGCACCGATGCGTCCTGCGGCAGATAACCGATCAGCCGCGCCCGCTCGCGCGGCTCGATCCGCGCGACAAGGCGGCTGCCCAGGCGCACCTGCCCGCGATCGGCATCGACCAGCCCGGCCAGCGCGCGGACCAGCGTGGTCTTGCCCGAACCGTTGGCGCCCAGAATCGCCGTCACCCGACCGGGGCGGAAGCGTGCGGCCACGCCGCGCAAGACGCTGCGCTTGCCCAGACTGACCGACAGGTCGCTGACGCTCAGTTCCATGCCGATCGCCTGTGCTTCAGGAGGAGAAGGAGGAAGAACGGCGTGCCGATCAGCGCCATGGCGACGCCCAGCCGGATTTCGGCGGCGCCGGGGGCAAGCCGCACCAGGCTGTCCGCCGCCAGCACCAGCGCCGCGCCGCCCAGCGCGCTCGGCACCAGCAGCGCCGAGGGGCGCGCGCCGACCAGCGGGCGCATGACATGCGGCACGATCAGCCCGACGAACCCGACCACGCCGGTCACCGCGACGCCCGCACCTACGCCCAGCCCGGAGCCGAGCACCACCAGCATCTGCACCCGCGCCAGCCGCACGCCCAGCGAGCGCGCCGCATCCTCGCCCAGCGTCAGCGCATCCAGCGCGCGCCCGGTGAACAGCAGCGCCGCGCACCCCGCTGCCATGAAGGGCAGGGCAAGCTGCACCTCGGCAAAGCTGCGGTCGGTCAGCGATCCCATGATCCAGTCGATGATCTCCGCCGTCGCATAGGGATTGGGCGCGATCGAGATGAGGAACGCAGTCAGCGCGCCGCCCAGGCTGGCGAGGACAGTGCCCGCCAGGATGAAGGTCACCGCGCTGTCGGCGCGCCATGCCAGTCCGGCGAGCAACAGCATCGATCCGCACGCCGCCGCCATTGCGCAGCCGAAGATCACCAGCGGCGCGCCGGTGCCGAGCAGCACGATGGAGGCAACCGCGCCCAGCGCCGCGCTGGACGACACGCCCACCACCGCCGGATCGGCCAGCGGATTGCGCAGATAGCCCTGCAGCACCGCGCCGGTCAGCCCCAGCGTCGCGCCCAGCGCCAGCCCCAGGATCGCGCGCGGCAGCCGCAGACCGATCACGATCCACCAGCGCGGATCGCCGCCGAACCAGGCGTCGAGCGGCACCCACACCTTGCCCGCCATCAGCGATCCGGCGAACAGCAGCGCGACGAAAAGCGCCAGCCCGGCGATCAATGCCCCGCGCTTCACGGCGTCACCGTGCGGCGAATATCGGCCAGCCGCGTCATCGCGCGCGCGATCACCGGCCCGCCGCAATTGACGAGCGTGCGCGGGAACTGCGCCTGCACTACCCGCGCCCCGCTATGCGCCAATGCCCAGCCGCGCATTTCCGCCGCCCGCGACGATGCGGCGCGGCCCGGCGCGTCGGGCACCAGCATCACGCGCGGCGGATCGGCGACGACATGCTCGATCGGCAGCGTGCCGGTGTGCTGGAGCCCATAATGCGCGGCATGGTCGCTGAACCCTGCGCGCACCATCATTTCATCGAGCAACGTACCACCCCCGGAAACCAGATTGCCGCTGATCCACAACAGCGCGGGGACCGGAGCATCGGCGCGTGACGCCTGCGTGACGGCGCGCTCGATCCGCGCGACCATCGCCTCGCCCGCCGGCACGGCATCGACGGCGCGGGCGAGTTCGCGGACCTGCGCCACGCTGGCGGCGATCGTGTTCGGCGAATCGAGATACAGCGTTTTCAGCCCCGCGCGGGCATAGGCCTCGCGCGTGCTGGGCGGCGTGAACGTGCTGGCGATCACCAGTGCCGGGTGCAGCGCGATCACTTCCTCCGCCGTGCCGGTGGTCGCGCGGAAGCGGCGGGCGAGGGCGAGGTCGATCGACGTCGCGCTCGGGTCCTGCGAATAGCGGCTGATCGCGGCGATCCGGGACGGCGGCACCAGTTCGATCAGCATCGCGTCGGCGCACGGGTTGGTCGAGACGATCGCGCCGCCATCGCGCGGCGGCGGCGCGGCGCATCCGGCAAGCGCTGCGCACGCCAATAGCGCGGCGGGGCGGAAAGGGCGGAGCCGGCGCGCGCGCTGCATTGTTTTCCCGCCCCCCATCGCCCTGCGCTCTAGCCGGGGTGCGTGCCGGGCAGCAAGCCCACGAAAAACCGTGCTTTGTCTCGGGAGTGTAACACGCGGAAAAGACGGCGTTTACCAAAAGGCCGCTAGGCAGCGGGCATGTACCTCGCCGCATCGCTTCGCGACATCGCAGAATCCGAACCCTCGCTTGCCCGGTGGCTGACTCCGGCGGAGACGGCGGCCCCCGCGCTGCCGCACGATTCGTCGCTGGCGCGCGCGGTGCGGGTGTTCACCGACAATATCGCACTGCGGCTGGTGCCCGTGCTCGATGCCGAGGATCGGCCGATCGGGGCGATTTTCGAAGAGGATGTGCGGCGGCTGCTGCTCAATCCGTTCGGGCACGCGCTGATGCACAATCCCAGTTATGGCCATGGCATCCGGCGGCATATCCGCCCCTGTCCGACGGCCGAACTGACCGAGGGGCGGCAAAAGCTGCTCGACGTCTATCGCGGCGCGGGCGGCACCGAGGGGATGATCCTCACGCGCGGCGGGCGGCTGTTCGCCGTCCTGTCCAACCGGCGGATGATGCAGCTGGCCGCAGAGCATGCGCGCGAAGGGGCCGAGCGTCGGCTGGCGCGCGCGGCGCGGATCGAAGCGGCCAGCGCCGGATTCGAGGCGCAGGCGACCACGCTGGTGCGCGCGATGGAGGCGCTGGCGTGCGATGTGAAGCACGATGCCGGCGGCACGGCGGACCGGGCGACCGGGCTGGGCGAACGCGCGGTCGCGGTGGCGAGCGCGGCGGCGCAGACCTGTGACAACATGGCCGAGATCGCCGCGCGCGGTCGCGAACTGGCGCAGGCGCTCGCGGGGATCGGCGACAGCGCACGCGGCGCCCGCAATGCCGCGAACGGTGCCTCGGATCTGGTCGCGACCGGCAGCGCGCGCACCCGCGAACTGCTCCGCGCGGCGCAATCGATCGACTCGGTCATCGCCCTCATCAGCGACATCGCCCGGCAAGTGAACCTGCTCTCGCTCAACGCCACGATCGAAGCGGCGCGGGCGGGAGAGGCGGGGCGCGGCTTCACGGTCGTCGCCAACGAAGTGAAGCAGCTATCGACTCAGACCGGCACGGCGGCGGCACGGATCACGGCGCTGGTCCACGACCTCCGCCGGGGAATCGACGACGTGGCATCGGGCCATGCCGAGGTGGAACATGCCATCGCGGCGATGACGGCAATGGCGGTCTCGGTCGAGGATGCGGTGGCGCTGCAGGAGACCGCGACTCGCACGATCGCGCGCAATGTGGACGAGGCGGTCAGCGCCAGCACCGGCATCCAGCACGATGTCGAGGCGATCGGCGACACGTCGTGCGCCGCGTCCGACACGGCGCGTTCGATGCGGCTATTGGCCGAACGGCTGGAGGGGGAGGCGGGGGCGCTGTCGCGACACGTCGATGCGTTTCTGCTCGAAGTGCGCGACGCCTGATCCGCGCGCACTGGCAGCGATTCGCCGCCGGTGCCGAGTCGCGGAATGGGTGCGTGGTCTGCGTCAGGCGGCTTCTTCGTTCGCGGCGACCGGCTGCGGCGCGGCGAGGGCGCGCGGCGCTGCTGCGGCGACGGGCGCTGCGTCGAGGTTGCTCATATGCTTGAGCCGCCCGTCGACATGGCCGCCATTCTCGACCGTGATCGTCTCATATTCCACATCGCCGCTGATTCGGGCCGAGCGCTCGACCGTCAGCGTCTTGACGCGCACCGTGCCTTCGATCGCGCCGGCGATCCGCGCGACGTCGGCAGTGACGCTGCCGAAGATCTGGCTGTCGGCGCCCTGGGCCAGCGTTCCGCACGTCACGTCGCCCTCGATCCGGCCATCGATATGCAGGTCCGCCGTCGCGGCGAGGTTGCCGGTGACGACCACGTCGGGGCCGATCACCGAAAACATGCCGCGCCCGCGACCGCCGCCATTCTGCGACGGTGCCGCCGGCATGGCCGAGCGATCATCGCGGCCCCCGCGATTGCTGCTCTTGAACATTGGTTTACTCCCCATAGCTCGGACCCCGGGTCCCCGCGCGCTGCGTAGCATATTGCGCCGCATCGGGCAGCATCCAAATCCCCCCGGTGCGTTCCACCCGGGGATTGTCGTTGGCGGCGCCCATGGGCCGCAAAGCGATCAGGAAGCACGCGGAACCAAGCATCGTAACCGAGCCGAAACAACCCGCCAGCGGGCTCTGAAGCGCCACCGCGACCAGCCCCGCCAGCGCGCCGATCGCCCCCGCCAGCGCGACCGCGCGCTGGCCCGCAGGCGCGGGTCGGAGCAGCAGCAACGCGGCCACCACCAGCGGCACTGCCAGCGCGCCGGCGCCCATGCCGGGGATCGCCGCGACCGGGATCAGCGCGGCGACCAGCGGCGCGCGCCACCCCCGCGTGCGCGCCGCGACTCGCTCGCCTGCCACGCACGCCAGGTGAAAGGCGAGCAGCCCCGCGCCGCCTGCGACAAGCAGCCCCAGCAGCCCGACAAGCGGCGTGCCGCGCAGCACGTCCCACCATCCCGGTATCGTCGCCCCGAACCCGCCGAGCGCGAGCACCCCCGCGACGGCGGCGGTCGACGCCGGCATCGCCGGCCAGCGGCGGAGGGCGCGCAACAGCGTTGCCGACCCATATTTGAGATGCACGATCATGCTAGGTGGGATAGACGCCAAGTCGTTAGCGCCCGGTTATCCGCTCGCTTGCCGTCTGCCGCTTTCGGCCCGTCGGGGCGGCCATTGACCGCTATTGCTTGCGACGCTATAGGCGCCACCGTTCCACAAGGGGGCCATATGGCCATTTGCCCTCGCGGAACAAAGAGCTGAACGTTGCTGGAGACGCAATGGCCCGGGGGGTCAAGGACACCCGGGGCCTTTTCGTATTCTCATCTCAGGGCTCCAGCAAAAGTAACCGCCGGGCTGTCCGGTAACGCAAAAGGTGAAGGGCTTCATGCCAACGATCAACCAGCTGGTCCGCAAGGGCCGCGAGCCGCAGAAGGCCAAGTCCAAGGTCCCTGCGATGGAACAGAACCCGCAGAAGCGCGGCGTCTGCACCCGTGTCTACACCACGACCCCGAAGAAGCCGAACTCGGCATTGCGCAAGGTTGCGAAGGTCCGCCTGACCAACCAGCGCGAAGTCATTTCGTACATTCCGGGCGAAGGCCACAACCTTCAGGAGCACTCGGTGGTCCTGATTCGCGGCGGCCGTGTGCGCGATCTTCCCGGCGTTCGCTATCACGTCCTGCGCGGCGTGCTCGATACGCAGGGTGTGAAGGATCGCCGTCAGTCGCGTTCCAAGTACGGCGCTAAGCGTCCGAAGTAAGCCGGTCGGCTCCAGCAGGCGTAAGGGCCGCTGGAGCGTCAGACCTCAAAGGCTGAAGTTTAGAAGGAAAAACCAATGGCTCGTCGTCGTCGTCCCGAAAAGCGGGAAATCCTGCCTGATCCCGTGTACGGGGATGAGGTTCTCACCAAGTTCATGAATTCGGTCATGCTGGACGGCAAGAAGTCCGTGGCCGAAGGCATCGTCTATTCGGCACTGGAAACGGTCGAGCAGCGCGCCAAGCGCGAGCCGATCGGCGTGTTCCACGATGCGCTGAACAACATCAAGCCCGGCATCGAAGTCCGCAGCCGCCGAGTCGGTGGTGCGACCTATCAGGTCCCCGTCGAAGTGCGTCCGGAGCGTGCACAGGCACTGGCGATCCGCTGGCTGATCTCGTCGGCGCGCAACCGCAGCGAGCACACCATGTCGGCACGCCTTTCGGGCGAGCTGATGGATGCCGCCAACAACCGCGGCAACGCGGTGAAGAAGCGCGAAGACACCCATCGTATGGCCGAGGCGAACCGCGCCTTCAGCCACTATCGTTGGTAAGCCCAATCCGGCGGTGAAAGCCGCCGGGCTGGCGCTGGCAAAAACCGACCCTATATCGTGCGGAGCCGGATCGTCCGGCTCCCCACATCGCTAAGGAAGCAACGATCATGGCCCGCAGCCATCCGCTCGAGCGTTATCGCAATATCGGCATCATGGCGCACATCGACGCCGGCAAGACGACGACCACCGAGCGCATCCTCTATTACACCGGCAAGTCCTATAAGATCGGCGAAGTGCATGAAGGCACGGCGACGATGGACTGGATGGAGCAGGAGCAGGAGCGCGGGATCACGATCACGTCCGCTGCCACGACGTGCAAATGGCGCGCGTCCGAGGGCAAGGGCGAAGAGCATCTGATCAACATCATCGACACCCCCGGCCACGTCGACTTCACGATCGAAGTCGAGCGTTCGCTGCGCGTGCTCGACGGTGCGGTCGCGTGCTTCGACGGCGTTGCCGGCGTTGAGCCGCAGTCCGAAACCGTGTGGCGTCAGGCCGACAAGTACGGCGTGCCGCGCATGTGCTTCGTCAACAAGCTGGATCGCACCGGCGCCGACTTCTATTTCTGCGTCAACTCGATCATCGAGCGCCTAGGCGCCCGTCCTGCCGTGCTGTATCTCCCGATCGGCATCGAAGGCGGCTTCAAGGGCCTGGTCGACCTGGTCGAGAACCGCGCGATCATCTGGCTCGAAGAGAGCCTGGGTGCGAAGTTCGAATATCAGGAAATTCCTGACGATCTTAAGGAAAAGGCCGCGAAGTATCGCAGCGACCTGATCGAAATGGCCGTCGAGCTCGACGATTCGCTCATGGAGGCGTATCTCGAGGGCAACGAGCCCAGCACCGCCGACCTGAAGAAGCTGATCCGCAAGGGTACGCTCAGCATGGCGTTCGTGCCGGTCGTGTGCGGCTCGGCGTTCAAGAACAAGGGCGTGCAGCCCCTGCTCGACGCCGTCGTCGACTATCTGCCTTCGCCGCTGGACGTTCCGGCGATCAAGGGCGTCAAGCTCGACGGCGAGACCCCGGACGAGCGTCCTTCGTCGGATACCGAGCCCTTCTCGGCGCTGGCGTTCAAGATCATGAACGATCCGTTCGTCGGCACGCTGACCTTCGCGCGCATCTATTCGGGCAAGCTGGAATCGGCTTCGACCGTGCTGAACTCGGTGAAGGACAAGAAGGAAAAGGTTGGCCGCATGCTGCTGATGCATGCGAACAGCCGCGAGGACATCCAGGAAGCGTTCGCGGGCGACATCGTCGCGCTGGCGGGCCTGAAGGACACCACCACGGGTGACACGCTGTGCGCGCAGAACGCACCGATCATCCTGGAGCGCATGGAATTCCCCGAGCCCGTGATCGAGCTGTCGGTGGAGCCGAAGACCAAGGCCGACCAGGAAAAGATGGGCGTCGCGCTCAATCGCCTGGCACGCGAAGATCCGTCGTTCCGCGTGTCTTCGGACGCCGAGAGCGGCCAGACCATCATCAAGGGCATGGGCGAGCTCCATCTCGAGATCCTGGTCGATCGCATGAAGCGCGAGTTCAAGGTCGAGGCGAACGTCGGCGCGCCGCAGGTGGCGTATCGCGAATATCTCGCGAAGCCGGTCGACATCGACTACACGCACAAGAAGCAGTCGGGCGGCACCGGCCAGTTCGGCCGCGTGAAGGTCAAGCTCACGCCGGGCGAGCGCGGTTCGGGCTTCGTCTTCAAGGACGAGATCAAGGGCGGTAACATTCCGAAGGAATATATCCCCGCGATCGAAAAGGGCTTCCGCGAGACGGCTGCTACGGGTTCGCTGGTCGGCTTCCCGATCATCGACTTCGAAGTGCTGCTGTATGACGGTGCGTACCATGACGTCGACTCGTCGGCGCTGGCCTTCGAAATCACGGCGCGTGCCGCGATGCGCGAAGCAGCGCAGAAGTCGGGCATCAAGCTGCTCGAGCCGATCATGAAGGTCGAAGTCGTGACCCCGGAAGACTATCTGGGCGACGTCATCGGCGACATGAACAGCCGCCGTGGCCAGATCCAGGGCACCGATACGCGCGGCAACGCGCAGACGGTGGACGCGATGGTGCCGCTGGCGAACATGTTCGGCTATGTGAACGCGCTCCGCTCGTTCACCCAGGGCCGCGCGCAGTACAGCATGCAGTTCTCGCATTACGATGAAGTGCCCGCGAACGTCGCCGACGAAGTGAAGGCGAAGCTGGCGTAATCACAAAACTGTCGCTATGGGGCCGCGTCCGGCGATTCCCATAGCGGCGCGGAATTGAGAATCAGAAGGTAGGAAAACAATGGCGAAGGCAAAGTTTGAGCGGAACAAGCCGCATCTCAACATCGGCACCATCGGCCACGTCGACCATGGCAAGACGTCGCTGACGGCCGCTATCACGAAGGTCCTGGCTGAGACGACCGGCGGCACCGCCGTCGATTTCGCCAACATCGACAAGGCGCCGGAAGAGCGCGAGCGCGGCATCACGATCTCGACCGCACACGTCGAGTACGAGACGAACGCACGCCACTATGCGCACGTCGATTGCCCGGGCCACGCCGACTATGTGAAGAACATGATCACCGGCGCTGCGCAGATGGACGGCGCGATCCTGGTCGTGTCGGCAACCGACGGCCCGATGCCGCAGACCCGCGAGCACATCCTGCTCGCCCGTCAGGTCGGCGTGCCGGCGATGGTCGTGTTCATGAACAAGGTCGATCTGGTCGACGACGAGGAAATCCTCGAGCTCGTCGAAATGGAAATCCGCGAGCTGCTCAGCTCGTACGAATTCCCGGGCGATGACATCCCCATCATCCGCGGTTCGGCTACCTGCGCGCTCAGCGGTTCGAACGACACGTTCGGCAAGGACGCCGTTGTCGCGCTGATGGCAGCGGTTGACGAATACATCCCGCAGCCGGAGCGTCCGCTGGACAAGCCGTTCATGATGCCGATCGAAGACGTGTTCTCGATCTCGGGTCGCGGCACCGTGGTGACCGGCCGCGTCGAGACCGGCATCATCAAGGTTGGCGAGGAAGTCGAGATCGTCGGCATCCACGACACCCGCAAGACCGTCGTGACCGGCGTGGAAATGTTCCGCAAGCTGCTCGACCAGGGCCAGGCTGGCGACAACGTCGGTGCGCTGCTGCGCGGCGTGGGTCGTGAAGAAGTCGAGCGTGGCCAGGTTCTGGCCAAGCCGGGTTCGATCACGCCGCACACCGAGTTCAAGTCGGAAGTGTACGTCCTGTCGAAGGACGAAGGCGGTCGTCACACGCCGTTCTTCGCGAACTATCGTCCGCAGTTCTACTTCCGTACCACGGACGTGACCGGCACCGTCGAGCTGCCCGAGGGCACCGAAATGGTGATGCCGGGCGACAACGTCGCGCTGGGCATCAAGCTCATCGCGCCGATCGCCATGGACGTCGGCCAGCGCTTCACCATCCGTGAAGGCGGCCGCACCGTCGGCGCCGGTGTCGTCAGCGGCATCGACAAGTAAGCTAAAAAGACAAAGCAGCCGCTCGGTACCCTCCAAAAAGAGGGTGCCGGGCGGTTGCCTTTTTATAGAGGCCCCTGTAAGGGCGCCCCTCCAGTTTTTAAGTAACAGCAAGTGCCTCGCACAGAGGCCCGCTCTTTCGCATCGGTAGGGACCATGGAAACGCAGAATATCCGCATTCGCCTTAAGGCGTTCGATCACCGCGTGCTCGACCAGGCGACCGGCGACATCGCCGACACCGCCCGACGCACCGGCGCCCTCATCCGTGGCCCGATCCCCCTTCCGACTCGCATCGAGAAGTTCACGGTCAACCGTGGCCCGCACATCGACAAGAAGTCGCGTGAGCAGTTCGAAGTCCGCACCTACAAGCGCATGCTGGACATCGTGCAGCCGACTCCGCAGACCGTCGATGCGCTGATGAAGCTCGACCTCGCCGCCGGCGTCGACGTCGAAATCAAGCTGGCCTGATCCGGCACTGCCCCCATCGCTTTCCGCCCACCGCAACGGGGGCGGGAAGGGGTGGACAAGGAAGCGGTGCTGACGTAAAGGCGCCCCTCCAAAGAGATTCGCGACCCTCCTTGTGAGAGTCGCAGGTTCCTCGACCGGATCGATCCCCGATCCAACGCAAGGAGCGCGAGGGCGCAGAACGCGCACTCAAAAACGCATAGGGATACCGCCGGTGCCGGCCTTTGTGGTTGGCATCGGGTCTGCGTCCCCCGTCGTCTCCGCCCTTGGGCGGGGTTCAGCCCGGACGGGGGCTCGCATTACATTTTGGGCTGAGTCACGCACCCGAGGGAATGGTCCTGAGGGTGCCTCTGTATAGGAGCAATGGATCATGCGCACTGGCGTGATCGCGAAGAAGTTGGGGATGACCCGCCTGTTCCAGGACGACGGCCGCCACGTGCCGGTTACCGTTCTGGCCCTCGAAGGCGTTCAGGTAGTCTCCATCCGCGAACAAGATCGTGACGGTTATACGGCCGTCCAGCTCGGCGCCGGCACGGCGAAGAGCAAGAATGTCGCCAAGCCGCAGCGCGGCCACTTCGGCAAGGCCGAAGTCGAGCCCAAGGCGGTTCTCGCCGAATTCCGCGTTGACGCGGACGGCCTTCTGGAAGTGGGCGCCGAGATTTCGGCCGACCATTATGTCGCGGGCCAGCTCGTCGACATCCAGGGCAAGACGCAGGGCAAGGGCTTCCAGGGCGGCATGAAGCGCTGGGGCTTCGGCGGTCTGCGCGCCACGCACGGCGTGTCCGTGTCGCACCGTTCGCTCGGTTCGACCGGTCAGCGCCAGGATCCGGGCAAGGTCTTCAAGAACAAGAAGATGGCCGGCCACATGGGCGACAAGAACCGCACGCAGCAGAACCTCGAGATCGTCGGAACCGACGTCGAGCGTGGCCTGATCTTCGTGAAGGGCTCGGTGCCCGGCTCGAAGGGCGGCTGGCTGCTCGTCAAGGACGCGGTCAAGGTTTCGCGCCATGCCGACGCTCCGTTCCCCGCCGGCCTGAAGCAGGTCGCAAACAACAATGACGCCCCTGCGGAAACCCCGGCTGTGACCGAGGCTCCCGAGGCGACCGAAGGCCAGGAGGGCTGAACGTGAAGGTCAAGGTTCAAACCCTCGACGCGACCGGCAACGGCGACATCGAGCTTCAGGACGATATTTTCGGTCTGGAGCCCCGCGCTGACGTGCTGCACCGCGTCGTCACCTGGCAGCTCGAAAAGCGTCGCGGCACGGCCCGCGGCACGCGCGAGCGCTCTGACGTCGCCCGCACGGG
Organism: Sphingomonas degradans; assembly: GCF_053502645.1. NCBI lineage: Bacteria > Pseudomonadati > Pseudomonadota > Alphaproteobacteria > Sphingomonadales > Sphingomonadaceae > Sphingomonas > Sphingomonas degradans. The sequence goes on along the minus strand of NZ_CP177172.1, from coordinate 3,082,811 downwards.
CAAGAAGTTCGGTCGCCAGAAGGGCGGCGGTACCGCCCGTCACGGCGATCGCCGCGCTCCGGTGTTCATCGGCGGTGGTAAGGCGCACGGCGCCCGCGTTCGCGACTTCAATCCGTCGCTGAACAAGAAGATCCGCACGCTGGGCCTGAAGATGGCGCTGTCGAGCCATGCCAAGGCAGGTTCGCTGGTCGTCATGGACAACCTGACGATCGACGCCAAGACGAGCGCGCTCAAGGGCAGCTTTGAAAAGCTGGGCTTTGGCAAGACCCTGGTGATCGACGGCGACACCGTCGAGACGAGCTTCGCTCTGGCTGCGGGCAACCTGCACCAGATCAACGTGCTCCCCGCGATCGGCGCCAACGTCTATGACATCCTGAAGCACGACACGCTGGTCCTGACCCGCGCTGCCGTCGAGAAGCTGGAGGCGCGCCTCAATGGCTAAGAAGCAGACTGCGGTCGACAACCGTCACTATGACGTGATCGTTGCCCCGCACATCACCGAGAAGTCGACGCTCGTCTCCGAGCACAACGCCGTTGTGTTCAAGGTCGCCGGCGACGCCACCAAGCCCGAGATCAAGGCCGCCGTCGAGGCGATCTGGAACGTCAAGGTGACCGGCGTCAACACGATCGTCCAGAAGGGCAAGACCAAGAAGTGGAAGGGCGCTCCCTACAAGCGTTCGGACATCAAGAAGGCTATCGTGACGCTCGCTGAAGGCGATCAGATCGACGTGACCTCGGGGGTCAACTCGTAATGGCACTCAAGAATTATAATCCGACGACGCCGTCGCAGCGCGGGCTGGTCCTGATCGACCGTTCGAGCCTGTACAAGGGGCGTCCGGTCAAGGCTCTCACCGAGGGCAAGACCAAGACGGGTGGCCGCAACAACAAGGGTCACGTCACGTCGCGCGGCATCGCCGGCGGCCACAAGCAGCGCTATCGCATCGTCGATTTCAAGCGCCGCCTGTGGGACGTCGAGGGCACGGTCGAGCGGATCGAGTACGATCCCAATCGCACCGCGTTCATCGCGCTGATCAACTACGGCGAAGTCGAAGGTAAGGCGCACGTAGCCTACATCATCGCGCCGCAGCGTCTGGCGGTTGGCGACAAGGTGATCGCCGGCAAGAAGACCGACGTGAAGCCGGGCAATGCCATGGAGCTGGGTTCGGTCCCGGTCGGCACCATCGTCCACAACGTGGAGATGAAGCCGGGCAAGGGTGGCCAGATCTCGCGTTCGGCCGGCACTTATGTGCAGGTCGTGGGTCGCGACAAGGGCATGGTGATCGTTCGCCTGAACTCGGGCGAGCAGCGCTATATCCACTCGAACTGCATGGCGACGGTCGGTGCGGTGTCCAACCCGGACAACCAGAACACCAACCTGGGCAAGGCCGGTCGCAACCGTTGGCTGGGCAAGCGCCCGCTGACCCGCGGCGTCGCCAAGAACCCGGTCGACCATCCGCACGGCGGCGGCGAAGGCCGTACCTCGGGCGGCCGTCACCCGGTTACCCCCTGGGGCAAGCCGACCAAGGGTGCGCGCACCCGCCACAACAAGGCGACGGACAAGATGATTATCCGTTCGCGTCACGCGAAGAAGAAGGGCTGATAGATGGCTCGCTCCGTATGGAAGGGTCCCTTTGTGGACCTGCACCTTCTCAAGAAGGCCGAGACCGCTCAGGACTCCGGCGGTCGTTCGGGTCCGATCAAGACCTGGTCGCGACGCTCGACGATCCTGCCGCAGTTCGTTGGCCTGACCTTCAACGTCTACAACGGCCGCAAGTTCGTGCCGGTGTCGGTGAACGAGGACATGGTTGGCATGAAGCTGGGCGAGTTCGCTCCCACCCGCTTCTTCCCCGGCCACGCAGCCGACAAGAAGGGTAAGCGCTAATGTCTAAGCCCAAGGCTCCCCGTCGCGTCGCCGACAATGAAGCATTGTCGGTCGGCACGCAGATCCGCGGTTCGGCGCAGAAGCTCAACCTGGTTGCGGGCCTGATCCGCGGCAAGAAGGCTGGCGACGCGCTGAACATCCTGTCCTTCTCGAAGAAGGCAATGGCTGAAGACGCGCGCAAGGTGCTGGCATCGGCCATCGCCAACGCCGAGAACAACCACAACCTCGATGTCGACGCGCTCGTCGTCGCCGAGGCGTCGGTCGGCAAGTCGATCACGATGAAGCGCTTCGCGACTCGCGGCCGTGGCAAGTCCACCCGCATCCTGAAGCCGTTCAGCCGTCTTCGCATCGTCGTCCGCGAGCAGGAAGAAGCATAATGGGTCACAAGAGCAACCCGATCGGTCTGCGTCTTCAGATCAACCGCACCTGGGACAGCCGCTGGTTCGCCGAGGGCGCGGACTATGGCCGCCTGCTGCTGGAAGATCTCAAGATCCGCCAGTTCATCGTCAAGACGCTGCCCCAGGCCGCGATCTCGAAGGTGGTCATCGAGCGTCCGGCCAAGCTGTGCCGCATCTCGATCTACGCTGCCCGTCCCGGTGTCATCATCGGCAAGAAGGGCGCGGACATCGAAAAGCTGCGCAAGACGCTGAGCGCGATGACCTCGTCCGACGTCAGCCTGAACATCGTCGAGATCCGCAAGCCGGAAGTCGATGCCAAGCTCGTTGCGCAGGGCATTGCCGACCAGCTCGAGCGTCGTATCGCCTTCCGCCGCGCCATGAAGCGTGCGGTGCAGTCGGCGATGCGTCTGGGCGCCGAGGGCATCCGGATCAACTGCGGTGGCCGTCTCGGCGGCGCCGAGATCGCGCGTTCGGAATGGTATCGCGAAGGCCGGGTGCCGCTGCACACGCTGCGCGCCAATATCGACCATGCGACTGCCGAAGCCCACACCGCCTATGGCGTGTGCGGCGTCAAGGTCTGGATCTTCAAGGGTGAGATCCTGGGCCATGACCCGATGGCGCAGGACCGTCTCAACATGGAGGCTCAGACCTCCGGCGTGCGCCCGTCGCGCGACGACCGCCGCTAAGGGAATAGAGCAATGCTGCAACCGAAGCGCACCAAGTTCCGCAAGGCGCACAAGGGCCGCATCCATGGCGACGCCAAGGGTGGCACCAGCCTGAACTTCGGGTCCTATGGCCTGAAGGCGATGGCGCCGGAGCGTATCACCGCACGCCAGATCGAGGCGGCTCGCCGCGCGATCACGCGTCACATCAAGCGTCAGGGTCGTCTCTGGATCCGCATCTTCCCGGACGTTCCCGTGTCGTCGAAGCCTGCCGAAGTCCGCATGGGCTCGGGTAAGGGTTCGCCGGAATTCTGGGTGGCCCGCGTCAAGCCCGGCCGCATCCTGTTCGAGCTCGACGGCGTTCCCGGCCCGCTCGCGGCGGAAGCGTTCGAGCGTGCGGCGATGAAGCTGCCGATCAAGGTCAAGGTCGTGGCCCGCCTCGGCGACACGTCGCACCTGGAGGGTTGATACAATGACCAAGGCTACCGATTTCCGGGCGAAGACCGAGGATCAGCTCAGCGAGCAGCTGGGCAACCTCAAGCGCGAAGCTTTCAACCTGCGTTTCCAGGCGGCGACCAGCCAGCTTGAGAAGCCGTCGCGGGTCAAGGAAGTGCGTCGCGACATCGCCCGCATCAAGACGCTGCAGAACGAGCGCTCGCGCTCGGCAGCGAAGTAAGGAACGAGACCATGCCGAAGCGCGTGCTGACCGGGAACATTGTCTCGGACAAGGGTGACAAGACGGTGGTTGTGCTGGTGGAGCGTAAGGTCAAGCACCCGCTCTACGGCAAGATCATCCGTCGGTCGAAGAAGTATCATGCCCATGACGAGGGCAACGAGTACAAGGCGGGCGAAACCGTGCGGATCGAAGAGACCGCGCCGATCTCCAAGCTGAAGACGTGGAAGGTCATCGAGCGGGTCAACACCCACGCGACGCCGACCACGAGCGACGCCGCATAATCGTCATCCCGGCGCAGGCCGGGAACTCAGGCCCCAAGCCTGAGGCACGAGGCCCCGGCTTTCGCCGGGGTGACGAGGTAGCAAACTGGAACCACCGGGCAGGTCCCGGAAGGCCAAACGAGAAGGAACCGGATCAATGATCCAGATGCAGTCCAATCTCGACGTCGCTGACAACAGCGGCGCGAAGCGGGTGCAGTGCATCAAGGTGCTGGGCGGCTCTAAGCGCCGCTTTGCCGGCGTTGGCGACGTCATCGTCGTCAGCGTCAAGGAAGCACAGCCCCGCGGCAAGGTGAAGAAGGGTGACGTGCATCGCGCGGTCATCGTTCGCACGGCCAAGGACATTCGCCGCGCCGATGGCTCGGTGATTCGTTTCGACGGCAACGCCGCCGTGCTGGTCAACAAGAACGAGGAGCCGATCGGCACCCGTATCTTTGGGCCGGTGGTCCGCGAGCTTCGCTCGAAGGGCTATATGAAGATCATCTCGCTCGCGCCTGAGGTGCTGTGATGGCTGCTGCCAAGATCAAGAAGGGCGACCAGGTCGTCGTCCTGTCCGGTAAGGACAAGGGCCGTACCGGCGAAGTCGTCAAGGCCATGCCGAAGGACGGCAAGGTCGTCGTGTCGGGCCTGAACGTCGCCGTGCGCCACAAGAAGCCGACCCAGGGCAGCCCCCAGGGCGGCCTGGAGCGTTCGGAAGCGCCGCTGCACATCTCGAAGGTCGCGCACGTGACCGCCGACGGCAAGCCGACGCGCGTTCGTTTCGAGGTTCGCGACGGCAAGAAGGTTCGCGTCGCCGTCAAGACCGGGGAGGTCATCAATGGCTGATACCTACACGCCGCGCATGCGGAAGCTGTACGACGAGACCATCGCCAAGGCGATGACCGAGAAGTTCGGCTACAAGAACGTCATGGAAGTTCCGCGCATCGAAAAGATCGTGCTGAACATGGGCGTTGGCGAAGCGACTCAGGACAAGAAGCGCGTCGAACAGGCTGCGCAGGAAATGGAACTGATCGCCGGCCAGAAGCCCGTCGTGACCAAGGCGAAGAAGTCGATCGCACAGTTCAAGCTGCGCGAAGGCATGCCGATCGGTTGCAAGGTTACCCTGCGCCGCGAGCGGATGTTCGAATTCCTCGACCGCTTCATCACGATCGCGCTGCCGCGCGTTCGCGACTTCCGTGGGCTGAACCCGAAGTCCTTCGATGGCCGTGGCAACTATGCCTGCGGCATCAAGGAGCAGATCGTGTTCCCCGAGATCAACTATGACCGCATCGACAAGGTGCGCGGCATGGACGTGATCGTTACCACCACCGCAAAGACCGACGAAGAAGCCCGTGAGCTCCTCCGTCTCTTCGGCTTCCCGTTCCCCAAGGCGGACGGTGAGCAGAAGCAGGCCGCGTAAAGGAAAGAGAACTTAAGTCATGGCGAAACTGAGTTCGATCAACAAGAATGAGCGTCGCAAGCTGCTGGTGAAGAAGTACGCCGGCAAGTATGCGAAGCTCAAGGCGATCGCGAACGATGAAAGCTTGGAAGAAACCGAGCGTCTGATCGCACGTCTCAAGATGGCGGAGATCCCCCGCAACGGCAATCCGACCCGGATTCGCAACCGTTGCGAGCTGACCGGCCGCCCGCGCGGTTATTACCGCAAGTTCCGTCTCGCCCGCGTCATGCTGCGTGATCTGTCCAATAAGGGCCTGATCCCCGGCGTCACCAAGTCGAGCTGGTAAGGACTGAACGATGGCTTTGACCGATCCCCTGGGTGATATGCTCACCCGCATCCGCAACGGCCAGCGCGCCCGGAAGGACTCTGTCCTCACCCCGGCGTCCAAGCTGCGTGCGCGGGTGCTCGACGTCCTCCAGCGCGAGGGCTATATCCGTGGTTACAGCGAAGAGCAGATGGGCCCCGCGGCCGGCATCCGCATCGAGCTGAAGTATTTCGAGGGCCAGCCTGCGATCAAGCACGTCGCGCGCATCTCGAAGCCGGGTCGCCGGGTGTACAGCGGTTCGCAGGAACTGCCGCGCGTCCGCAACGGCCTGGGCATCACGATTGTCTCGACGCCGCGTGGCGTTCTGTCCGACGCGGAAGCGCGCGAACAGAATGTCGGTGGCGAAGTGCTCGCGGAGGTCTTCTGATGAGCCGCATTGGCAAGAAGCCGGTTCCCATGCCGGCAAACGTGACCGCCACGATCGAAGGCGGCGTGCTCAACGTGAAGGGGCCCAAGGGCACCCTCACGCTGACGATGCGCGACGAGATCAGCTACACGCTCGAGGACGGCGCCATTTCGGTGCAGCCGGCCAACGGCACCAAGCAGGCGCGTGCCTTCTGGGGCATGCACCGCACGCTGGTGCAGAACCTGATCACCGGCGTGACCGACGGCTTCTCGAAAAAGCTGCTGATCACCGGCGTCGGTTATCGTGCGGCATCGCAGGGCAAGGTGCTCAAGCTCCAGCTCGGCTATTCGCATGACGTCAATTTCGACATCCCCGAGGGGATCGAGATCAAGACGCCGGATCAGACCACGGTCGAGATCTCGGGCATCGACAAGCAGAAGGTCGGCCAGGTGGCCGCAGAGATTCGTCGTTGGCGCAAGCCCGAGCCCTACAAGGGCAAGGGCATCAAGTACGACGGCGAGTTCATCTTCCGTAAGGAAGGGAAGAAGAAGTGATCAGCACCAAGGGTCTTTCGCTTTTCGCAAAGCGTCGCCGCCGCAACCGTACTGCGCTTCGCGCGCGTGCGGGTGGCCGTCCCCGGCTTTCCATCCATCGCTCGGGCAAGCACATCTATGCCCAGGTGATCGACGATGCCCAGGGCAAGACGATCGCCGCCGCTTCGACGCTGGAGAAGGACGTGCGCGGCGTGACCGGCGCGAACATCGCCGCGGCGCAGGAAGTCGGCAAGCGCGTTGCAGAAGCTGCCAAGGCAGCCGGCGTGACGCAGGTCGTCTTCGATCGCGGTGGCTTCCTCTACCACGGTCGCGTCAAGGCGCTGGCGGATGCCGCGCGTGAGAGCGGATTGGAGTTCTAAGATGGCCGATGAAATCAACACGACCGACGCACCGGTCGAGGCGCAGGACGCCGGTCAGGCTACCGAGCAGCAGGGCCGTGGCCCGCGCGGCGGCCGTGGTCGCGGTGGCCCGGGCGGCGGTGACAACCGCGGCCGGGGTGGCCGGGACGGCAACCGTGGCCGTCGCGACGATCGCCGTGGCGGTCCGGACGATGGCGGCGAAGAGCTGATCGAGAAGCTGGTCCACATCAACCGCGTGTCCAAGACGGTGAAGGGCGGCAAGCGCTTCGGCTTCGCGGCACTCGTGGTCGTGGGCGACGGCAAGGGCCGTGCAGGCTTCGGCCATGGCAAGGCGCGCGAAGTGCCGGAAGCCATTTCGAAGGCGACTGCGGCTGCCAAGAAGGCAATGGTCCGCATTCCGCTCAAGGAAGGCCGCACGCTGCACCACGACGGCAACGGTCATTTCGGCGCAGGCCGCGTGACGCTTCGTTCGGCGCCGCAAGGCACCGGCATCATCGCGGGTGGCCCGATGCGCGCCATCTTCGAATCGCTGGGTGTTGCAGACGTCGTGACCAAGTCGATCGGCACGTCGAACCCCTACAACATGATCCGCGCTACGTTCGAAGCGCTGAACGAACAGACTTCGCCGAAGTCGGTTGCTCAGCGTCGTGGCAAGAAGATTGCCGACCTGCTCGGCCGCGGTGGTTCGCAGACCGCCGAGGCGGATGCTGCGGCCGTTGTGGAGTAATCGATCATGGCAACCATCAAGATCCAGCAGATCGGCTCGCCGATCCGCCGCACCAAGGATCAGCGCGCAACGTTGATCGGCCTGGGCCTCAACAAGATGCACCGGGTGTCGGAGCTGGAAGACAGCCCCGAAGTGCGCGGCATGATCCGCAAGCTGCCTCACATGGTGAAGGTGATCGAGGGCTGACGCCTTTGTTCGCTTGCAGTGAAAAACGAAAAGGGGCGGTGGGAAACCATCGCCCCTTTTTCTATCCCGAGAACTCGGTCGCGCCGTTGAACAGCCGGACCAGCTGCCGCCGCAGCGTCTGGCGCGTGTCATAGCCGGCAGCCAGCGCGCTTTTGGGCAGATCGGCGCAGCTATGGAGATGGGCGCTGTTCCTGACATCCTCGGCGCAGATGCGGACCCATTTGGCCGAACTGGCGAGCGCGCGGCGGTGCAGCGCCTGCGCCTTCGTGCAGAGCGCCGGCATGTCGTCGGTGCATCCCATCACCAGCGCGAGATAGGCGATATAGTCGCGGTGCCAGACCGAGGCGTCCACCGCGATCGCATCGGCGCTCGGCACGCTGTCGGCCAGGATCTCGCAGCCATTGCCGTCGATGAACGGCCCGTCATTGTGGAAGAAGCACGCCCGCGAGAGCGTCGCAAAGGCGCGATCCGGCTGCGCCTTCGCGGTCAGTCCGTTGCGATAGATGATGCCCAGATATTTGCAGGCATAGGGCCCGCTGCCCACGTCGTCCGAGCTGCACACCCGCGCCATCCGCTTCTCGGCGGCGCGATAGTCGCGCAAGGCACGATTGAGGAAGTAGATTTTTCCGGCGTCATAGCATCCGCCCACCTGGAAGCCGGCCTCGCACGACAGGTCGTAGCTGGCCAGCGCGGCGACCGCGTCTCCGCGCTTTTCTGCGGCCACGCCCGCTTCCCAGCAGGTATCGACGTTCGATGCCTGTCGGCAGTCGGCGACGCGCTGACCTGCCGTTCGGCCCTTTGCAGGCTCGGCGGCGCGGGCGGTTGGAACGGACAGGGCGGCACTGCATAGCAGGAGTGCCGAGACGGACGATAACCAACGCATGCATTCCTCTCCCCGATAGGACCGCAAACTGGCCGCCGCCGCGAGCGCGACCGCATCGAAAGTGTTCAACCCATTTTGCCGGTTTTTGCTCCGGCGTCCGCCCAGGCAAGTTTCGCGGGAAATCAAGCGCAAGGCGTCCATCCTTGTCGCGCCGGGCGGGCCTGCTAAGCTCGGCGGCGCAACTGGTATCCGGGGAGCGCATGTGTCCACCTTCATCTCAATCCTCGGTCTCCCCATGGGCGCGGCGGCTGCGCTGCTCGCGCTGCCCCTGCCTGTCAGCGCGCAGCCGGCGGTAGCGGGGACGGTGGCGCGCGATCCGATTCCAGATGCCGTGGCCGGGGACTATGTGCATTCGGAGATGGAGCTGGTCGCCGGCATCCGGCTCGCGCCCGACGGGTCGTTTCAATACGGCCTGACCGTCGGGTCGCTGGACGAGCGGGCACAGGGCCGCTGGAAGCGCGTTGGCGCGCGGATCGAACTGACCAGCACGCCGCGCCCCGTGGCGCCCGAGATCGTCGCCGGGCCGGTCGAGCAGGCACCCGGCGAGCCCTTCGCGATCCGCCTGCTCGCCCCCAATGGGCAGGACATTCCCGGCATCGACCTGCTGATCGGGTTCGACAAAGGCGAGCCGCTGGAGTCGTACGTGGCCGGAGGGCCCTGGTCGCTGCCGGCGGGCGAGGGGCGGGTGCCGCAGTCCGTCACCTTCTTCAAGCGCGCCTATCGCATCCAGTCCGCACGCCTGCCCCTGCGCGCGCAGGCCGGGACGATCGCCACGTTCAGGCTGATCCCCAACGATTTCGGAGTCGTCGACCTGACCGGCGCCTATCTGGAGGCGGACGGCACCGACCTGATCCTCCACCGCCCCGAAGGCGAGATGCGGTTCCGCCGCAGCAAGGACTGAGCGGCGATCGATCAGTCCGCAGTGTTGTTGGGCTTTTGCATCAACTTGGGGAACCTGGTTTCGGAGCTGTAAGGCAGCCCTGAAGCGCGCGGCATGATCCGCAAGCTGCCTCACATGGTGAAGGTGATCGAGGGCTGGGGCCTTTGGTCGGTTTTACCGGCAAACCAGAAAAGGGCGGGGGCAACCTCCGTCCTTTTTGATGGGAAGCTCCCGAGCGAAAATCCGGAGGACGGGTTGACTGCCGGACCTGGGTATTACCACTATGCGAATCTCAGAGGTGGCGGCGGCGGGTGTTTAAATGGCTGAATTGGTTGAAGACTGCCGCAGGTGCGGTGCTAAATCGATCACCTTCGACTTGCTAGGCGACAGTCCTTCTAGGTTGGCCGACGGAAATTGGGTTTTTGAGGCTTTCGCGCGCTGCCGGCGGTGCAATGGTTGTTCAATTACCCTGTTGTCTACCAAGGCGCCGGTAAATGGTGGTTATTCGGCTGGGACTGTATCCGCCTACGTCGGATCTGTTCACTTTTTGAGTTTCTCACGATTCGTTACGGTGGCGAATGACGTCTCCATTTCTGCTCCGGAACATTTGCCGAGCAACGTAGCTAGAGCGGGTTCACGACGGGTGGAATCACGGGGGATTCCCTTTTCGCTGATCGTGTGATTCATAGGCAGCCGTCACGAAGGAGGCGGCGATGGGTTGGCGACCTGGGCAGAGTTACTCGCAGGATTTGCGTGATCGGGTGCTGGCGGCGGTGGACGGCGGGATGCCGGTCCGCGAGGCAGCAGTGCTCTTCAAGGTCAGCGTGGCCTATATCTACAAGGCTCGGATCCGGCGGCGGCTGACCGGCGATGCCGGGATCAACCCGAACCGCGGCCGCCCGCCGCGCAAGCTCTCCCCGGCGCAGGAACTGGCGCTGGCGGAGCACATCCGCTCGCAACCAGGGATCACGCTGGCGCAGGCACAAGCCTGGCTGTTGGCCGAACACGGAATCGGGCTCAGCACCGGCGCGATGTGGAATGCGGTGCGGCGGCTCGGCCTGTCGTTTAAAAAAAGCCCTGCACGCAGCCGAGCAGGAGCGGCCGGACGTGGCGGCGCGGCGCACGCTGTGGCGGGCAGCCCAGCCGTTCATCGACCCTGAAAGCCTCGTCTTCCTCGACGAGACAGGGGTGAACACCAAGATGGCGCGGCTCTATGGCTGGGCGCCGGTCGGCGAGCGCTGCCGCGATCGCGTGCCGTTCGGACACTGGAAGACGATGACGTTCATCGCCGGCCTGCGCCTGACCGGCATGACCGCGCCCTGGGTGCTCGATGGGCCGATGGATGGCGATGCCTTCCGGGTCTATGTCCGCGACGTCCTGGCCCCCACGCTCCGGCGCGGCGATGTCGTGGTGCTCGACAATCTGCCCGCCCACAAGGTGGCCGGCATCCGCGAGGCGATCACCGCCCGGCGCGCCCAGCTCTTCTACCTGCCTCCCTACAGCCCCGACATGAACCCGATCGAGATGGCCTTCGCCAAGCTCAAGGCACTCCTGCGCCAGCAGCCAGCCCGAACCGTCGATGCTCTTGTCGAGCGCATCGGCGAACTCCTTGATCGCTTCCCGCCCTGCGAATGTGCCAACTTCTTCCAGGCCGCTGGATATCAACGGTCAATGTGAAATTGCTCTAGGTGCTTTGAGGAAGGGGCTGCGAGCTTCTCAATCGGCGCCTATAACGCCGCTGCCGCGATGTTTCGGCTTGCGTTAGACCTCGCCACCAAATCACTTCTGCCGGACACGCCTTCAGCGGCAGGCGGGCCAAACAATGCCGAGCGCAAACGGCTTTACGACCGTTTGGAGTACCTCTTTTCAGCCAGTCTAATCGCACCTGAGCTGCGCGATCTTGCGGATTGTGTGCGTGAAGATGGAAACGACGGTGCGCACGACGGCACGCTGAACAAGGAAGATGCTGAGGATTTGATAGACTTTACCGAGCAGCTCTTGGAACGTGTATATACCGAGCCCGCTCGTCTTCGCTTAGCGAAGGCACGCCGGGAAGGGCGGCGGTCCGGTGGCGAATAGTGGGCATTGCGACATCGAAGCATTCAGGCCCCACTTCAACGCGATGATGCCTGCTGCATCGCCCTGATCGGCGGTCCCGCCAAACAAGAGTCGACATTCCCCGCTTCCCCCGCTATGGCCCGCCGCTTCCCATCAGCGCGAAAAAAGCGAAAGCGAGTGCATTTTATGAAGCTCAACGAAATCAACGACAACGAAGGCGCACGCCATCGTCGTATGCGCATCGGCCGTGGCATCGGTTCGGGCAAGGGCAAGACCGGTGGCCGCGGTGTCAAGGGTCAGAACAGCCGCGAGGGTGTCTCGATCAACGGCTTCGAGGGCGGTCAGATGCCGCTCCACATGCGTATCCCGAAGCGCGGCTTCAACAACATCTTCGCCAAGGACTATGCCGAGGTGAACCTGGGCGCGATCCAGAAGGCTGTCGACGCCGGCAAGCTGACCGCGACCGACATCACCCAGGCCGAGCTGAACGCGGCGGGCCTGACCCGTGGCGGCAAGGACGGCGTCCGCCTCCTCGCCAAGGGTGAGCTGACCGCGAAGCTCAACTTCACGGTTGCCGGCGCGTCCAAGTCGGCGATCGAGGCCGTCCAGAAGGCTGGCGGTTCGGTGACGATCCCCGAGATCGTGCCCGCAGCCGACAAGCACAAGGCGAAGCACCGTGTCGCGCAGAACGCCCGCAAGGCGGACAAGGCGACCAAGGTTGCGGCCGCTAAGGGCTGATATTTCCGCTTGGGCTTAGACAAGCCTGCGGAACTACCTATATGGGCGGCGGGGGCTAGGGATAGGTCCCGCCGCCTTTTCAATTTCGGGACAGGGTAATCGATGGCTAGCGCAGCCGACCAACTCGCCTCCAGCATCAGCCTTGCGAAGTTTTCCAAGGCCACCGAACTCAAGAAGCGCCTGTGGTTCACGCTGGGCGCGTTGATCGTTTTCCGGCTGCTCAGCTATGTGCCGTTGCCCGGTGTCGATCCGACTCAGCTCAACCTGCTCGCACAGCAGACGCAGGGCGGGGTGCTCGATTTCTTCAACAACTTCACCGGCGGCGCGTTGCAGCGCATGTCGATCGTCGCGCTGGGCGTCATGCCCTATATCACCGCGTCGATCGTCGTGCAGCTCGCGACCTCGCTCAGTCCCACGCTCAACGCCATCAAGAAGGAAGGCGAGAGCGGCCGAAAGCGGCTGAACCAGTATACCCGCTATGGCACGGTCGCGCTGACGGCGGTGCAGGGCTATTTCATCGCGGTCGGGCTTGAGAGCTTCGGCGCGTCGCAGGGGCTGCAGGCGGTGATCGTCCCCGGCCTGTTGTTCCGCGTCGGCGCGGTCATCAGCCTTGTCGGCGGCACGCTGTTCCTGATGTGGATCGGCGAACAGATCACGAGCCGCGGCATCGGCAACGGCATTTCGCTCATCATCATGGCGGGCATCGTCGCGCGCCTGCCGACCACGCTGGTCCAGCTGTTCGAAAGCGGCCGCACGGGCACGATCAACCCGCTGATGCTGGTGCTGGTCATCGCCGGAGTCGCGGCGCTGGTGCTGTTCATCTGCTTCATGGAGCGTGCCCAGCGCCGCATCCTGATTCAGTATCCCAAGCGCCAGACCGCGCGCGGCGTGCAGGCCGAGCGCAGCCATCTGCCGCTCAAGCTCAACACCGCCGGCGTGATCCCGCCGATCTTCGCGTCGTCGCTGTTGCTGCTGCCGCTGACGATCACCCAGTTCGCCGGCCAGGCGACGGCGGGCGACAGCTGGTGGGGCGATCTGGTCATCAACCTGAATACCTATCTGCGCCACGGCTCGCCGCTGTACATGGCGCTGTATGGCCTCGGCATCGTGTTCTTCTCGTTCTTCTACACCGCCGTGGTGTTCAATCCCGAGGAAACCGCCGACAACCTCAAGCGCTATGGCGGGTTCATCCCCGGCATCCGTCCGGGCAAGAACACCGAAGCCTATTTCGATTACGTGCTGACGCGCATCACCGTGATCGGTGCGGCCTATCTGACCGTGATCTGCCTGGTGCCGGAATATGCCTTCTCGGCGATGGGCGTTCCGTTGCTGATGGGCGGCACTAGCCTTCTCATCGTTGTCAACGTAACGATGGACACGGTTACGCAGATTCAGTCGCATTTGCTGGCACACCAGTATGGCGATCTGATCAAGAAGGCCAAGCTGAAGGGCCGCATGCGCTGAACGCGCAGCACTTTGTGGGGAGCACGAGTGAATATTATCCTGTTGGGCCCTCCTGGCGCCGGTAAAGGCACCCAGGCAGGCAGGCTCGAAGCGGACCGGGGCATGGTCCAGCTTTCGACCGGTGACATGCTGAGGGCCGCCGTAAAGGCGGGCACGCCCACGGGCCTCAAGGCGAAGAGCGTGATGGAGGCCGGGGAACTGGTCTCCGACGAAATCGTGTCCGGTATCATCGGCGAACGGCTCGACATGGCCGACACCGAAAAGGGCGCGATCTTCGACGGCTATCCCCGTACGGCGGCGCAGGCCGAATCGCTCGATTCGCTGCTCGCCGATCGCGGTCGCCAGCTCGATTATGTGATCGAGCTGGTCGTCGACGAGGATGCGCTGGTCGATCGCATCACCGGCCGCTTCACTTGCGCCAAATGCGGCGCCGGCTATCACGATCGCTACAAGCTGCCCAAGGTGGCGGGCGTGTGCGACGTGTGCGGCAGCGAGGAATTCAAGCGCCGCCCGGACGACAATGCCGAGACCGTGCGCACCCGCATGGCCGAATACCGCGCCAAGACCGCGCCGATCCTGCCGCTGTACGAAGCGCGCGGCCTCGTCCGCCGCGTCGACGGCATGGCCGATATGGAAGAGGTAGGCCGCCAGATCGCGGCGATCCTCGACGGCACAGACTGATTTAGCGCCGGCCCGAAAGGGCAAGCGCGAACAAGGGGCATCGGCGGACACGCCGGTGCCCCTTTTCGTTTGGGGCGACACGGCGAGGGCGCAATCGCCCCGAAATCCCCGTCGGAAATGACAAAATCTTCATGCGGGCGTCACCGCGCTGCGGGGCGGGGAGGGGTAGTACCGCCCCAGAGCCGCCCAACTCCTCCGGCTCTGTTGAGTACAAGGATGCGTTCATGACGCTTTCGCAACGCCTTCTCCCCGCCGTGGTGTCTCCCCTGTGCACTGCGGATCTGCCTGCCGGCGCGATGCCCCTTGCATCGGCAAGCCCCCGCGTTGCGAAGATCCTCAAGGCGATCAAGACCGCCATGCGCATGCATAAGGCGGCACGATAATCTCCTCGGCCGGCGCCCCCCAATCACCCTGGCGCTGGCCGCGGCCGGCGGAAAGCTCCCCCTTTCCGCCGGCCGCCCCCCCCTCTATCACGGGTGGCGCAGCGACGCCGTCTCCGCGTCGCGTCGACCAGTTCCAGGCGAGCCGCATGACCCGCAAGATCCTCATCGTCGAAGACGACGCCCAGACCGCCGCCTATGTGGCAAAGGGGCTGAGCGAGGCCGGCTTTGCGGTCGAGACCTGCGGCGACGGGCGCGACGGGCTGTTCCTTGCCTCCGAAGGCATATTCGACGTGATGATCGTCGATCGGATGCTGCCCGGCCTCGACGGGCTGGCGATGCTCAACGCGCTGCGCGCCGCCGGCATCCGCACTCCCGCGCTGGTGCTCTCCGCGCTCGGTACGGTGGACGATCGCGTGAAGGGCCTGCGCGCGGGCGCCGACGACTATCTCACCAAGCCCTTTTCCTTTGCCGAGCTGCTCGCGCGAGTCGAGGCATTGCTGCGCCGCGCCGATGGCAGCGCCGCCGAGGTCCAGACGACGCGGCTGACGGTGGGCGATCTCGAGATCGACCTTCTGGCACGCACCGTGACGCGACAGGGCAGGGCGATCCTGCTCGGCGCGCGCGAGTTCAACCTGCTCGAATTTCTCGCCCGCAACGCCGGACAGGTCGTGACGCGCACGATGATGCTCGAAAAGATCTGGAACTATCACTTCGATCCGGGCTCGAACGTGGTGGACGTCCATATCGGCCGCCTCCGCCGCAAGCTGGAGGAAGGGTTCAGCGCGCCCATCCTGCACACCGTGCGCGGCGCGGGATACCGCCTGGCGCTCGACGCCTGATGCGGCTGACGATCACGGCGCGGATTGCGCTGCTCGCGATCACGCTGTCGCTGCTCACCGGGTTGGCGATGATCGGCTTCGTCTGGCACCAGACGCATGACGACGCGGTCGGGCAGTTGCGCCGCGACAGCACCGAGCAATCCGATACGCTGGAGGCGCTGTGGCGCTCGGGCGGGATGGCCGCGCTCCGGCAGGGGATCGATGCGCGCCAGCCCGATGATCCGTCGCTCGTCCAGCTGGTCGTCGACGGCAACGGGCACCGGCTGTTCGGCAAAGGGCCGGAGCAGCTCGCCTTTGCCCCGGAGGCGCCGCGCTTCCGCATCGGCACGCTCGGCATCACCGGGCCGTGGCGCCGCGACGCGGGGGTGATCGTCCGCCCGATCGGGGCGAACTGGCTGGTCAGCGGGCGATTGCTCGACGATTGGGAGCGCGCCCAGCATACGATCGAGCGGGCGCTGATACTCGCGGTGCTGCTGTCGGTGCTGTTCGGCACGGCGGGCGGGCTGGTGCTGACGCGCTATGTCACGCGGCGGCTGAACGGGATTGCCGATGCGGTCGGCGGCGTGGCGGCGGGTGACCTGACACGCCGGGTCGGCGTGGTTGGCGGCGGCGGGGACGCCTTTGATCGGCTTGCGGTGCGGATCGACGCGATGCTCGACCGGATCGACGGGCTGATGACCGAGCTGCGGGTCGTCACCGATTCGATCGCGCACGACCTGCGCTCGCCGCTGGCCCGGCTGCGTGCCCGTGCCGAGGCGGCGCTTGCGGCCGAGGAGCCGCAACAGCGCGACTCGGCGCTGGCCGGGCTGATCGTCGAGACCGATCTGGTGATGCGGATGCTGGCGGTGCTGCTGGAGATCAGCCGCTCGCAGGCGATGACGCGTGACATGCTCCAGCCGCTCGCGCCCGCCGTGCTGGTCGAGGAAATCGCCGACCTGTACGGTCCGGTGATCGAAGAGGCGGGGCTGAGCTTCTTCGTCGAGCTGCCGACGGTGCAGCCGCCGCCGCTGCCGCTCCACCGCGAGCTGCTGTCGCAGGCGCTGGCGAACCTGATCGACAATGCGATGCGCCATGCCGGAGGCGGCGGCGAAATCGCGCTGTGGCTGGCGAGCACGCCCGGCGAGGTCCGCATCGCCATCGCCGATCGCGGCCCCGGCATCGCCCAGGCGGATCGCGCGCAGGCGCTCAGCCGGTTCGGACGACTCGACACCGCGCGCAGCCTGCCGGGCGCCGGGCTGGGCCTCGCGCTGGTCGAGGCGGTGGCGCGGCTGCACGGGGGCAGGCTGGAGTTGTCGGACAATGCGCCGGGGCTGATCGTCACGATCGTGTTGCCGGTGGCGTGAGCTATGGCGCCACGCCTCCCGAACGCGCCATTGCGGGCGCTCGGCGCGACGGGATTCCCGGTGCGGGACCGGTGCAGCTTGGCGGCGGGGCAATGTTGGTGTATGCAATTGGTTCCCACCAAACAACAGCGCAGCGCTTGACAGCGTCGGCGTGGGTGCATATGTCGCCCATCTTCCGAAGCATCGGTTGGACCGGCGGCGCGCTCTAGCGCGCGTCGTGCCACTGCATTTTCGGATCAACGCGACGAGATGGGGCACGCTGCCATGCGGTGCCTCGTGGAGCTGGGAGAATAAATTTCATGGCACGTATTGCGGGTGTTAACATCCCGACCAACAAGCGCGTCGTTATCGCGCTTCAGTATATCCACGGCATTGGCGCGACCAAGGCCAAGGAAATCACCGCCAAGCTGGAAATCGCGCCCGAGCGCCGCGTGCAGGACCTGAGCGATCAGGAAGTGCTGCAGATTCGCGAAGCGATCGACGCCAGCTACACCGTGGAAGGCGATCTGCGTCGCCAGACCGCGATGAACATCAAGCGTCTGATGGATCTCGCCTGCTACCGTGGCCTGCGCCACCGTAAGGGTCTGCCGGTCCGTGGCCAGCGCACGCACACCAATGCGCGCACCCGCAAGGGCAAGGCCAAGCCGATCGCCGGCAAGAAGAAGTAAGGTCAGGGGTCCAAAGATATGGCACGTGAACCGCAGCGCCTTCGCCGTCGCGAACGCAAGAACATCACCGCAGGCGTCGCCCATGTGAACGCCAGCTTCAACAACACCATGATCACGATCACCGATGCCCAGGGCAACGCGATCTCGTGGTCCTCGGCCGGCATGATGGGCTTCAAGGGCTCGCGCAAGTCGACCCCGTATGCGGCCCAGGTCGCCGCCGAAGACGCGGGCCGCAAGGCTGCCGAGCACGGCGTCCGCACGCTCGAGGTCGAGGTCAAGGGTCCGGGTTCGGGTCGTGAATCGGCGCTCCGCGCGCTGCAGGCCGTCGGGTTCCAGATCACGTCGATCCGCGACGTGACCTCGATTCCCCACAACGGCGTGCGCCCGTCCAAGCGTCGTCGCGTCTGATTTTATCTATCGTCCCGGTGGCGTCCCTGTGAGAGCAGGGGCGCGCCGGGATGGCTATATCGGCAGGATAGCCCCCCTCCTGCCCAACTCAGGGGAAGCCCGTGTCCGTCAACGCTAAGAATTGGCAGGAACTCAAGAAGCCCAATGGCCTCGAGAAGAAGCCCGGCGGCGATCCCAAGCGCAAGTCGACCTTCGTAGCGGAGCCGCTCGAGCGCGGTTTCGGCCTGACGCTCGGCAACGCGCTGCGCCGCGTGCTGCTCTCGTCGCTCCAGGGTGCGGCCGTGACCTCGATCAAGATCGAGAACGTCCTCCACGAATTTTCCTCGCTCGCCGGCGTGCGCGAGGATGTGACCGACATCGTCCTGAACGTGAAGCAGATTGCGATCCGCATGCAGGGCGAAGGCCCGAAGCGGCTTCAGCTTTCGGCAACCGGCCCGGCTGAAGTCAAGGCCGGCGACATCGCCGTGTCGGGCGACATCGAAGTGATGAACCCCGATCTGGTACTGTGCCACCTCGACGATGGCGCGACGCTCAACATGGAGCTGACCGCCGACGTGGGTAAGGGCTATGTCCCCGCCGCCGCGAACCGTCCGGCCGATGCGCCGATCGGCCTGATCCCGGTCGACGCACTGTACAGCCCGGTCCGCCAGGTGTCGTACAAGGTCGAGAACACCCGCGTCGGCCAGGAACTCGATTACGACAAGCTCACGCTGTCGATCGAGACCGATGGCACGATCACCCCGGAAGACGCCGTGGCCTATGCCGCGCGCATCCTCCAGGACCAGCTGGCTCTGTTCGTCCACTTCGACGACAGCGCGCTGACGCGTTCGGCACCGGTCGGCATGGCCGCTCCGGCGGCTCCGTCGGAAGGCGGCGCCGTGGGCGATACCGCGCAGATCAACCGTTACCTTCTCAAGAAGGTCGACGAGCTGGAGCTGTCGGTGCGTTCGGCCAACTGCCTCAAGAACGACAACATCATCTATATCGGCGATCTGGTCCAGAAGACCGAAGCCGAGATGCTGCGCACGCCGAACTTCGGCCGCAAGTCGCTCAACGAGATCAAGGAAGTCCTCTCGTCGATGGGGCTGCGCCTCGGCATGGAAATCCCGGGCTGGCCGCCCGAGAACATCGAAGAGATGGCAAAGAAGCTCGAGCAGGAAATCATGGGCTGAGCCCAGGATCTTCGCGAAAGACAAAGGGGGGCTCCGCAGCAATGCGGGGCCCTTTTTTGTGGCCGGAGGGCGCGCGGTCTGTTGCGATGCGCGGCCTTGATATGGCACGGCTCCGAAAATGGGCCTATCCGCTTCCAGAGTCATTTTTCGCGGTGTTGCGATCGGAATCGTCCTTGCGGTCGTCGCGATGTATCGCTGGATCGTCGGCGCCCCAGTCTCACCGAGAGGGCTATTCGAAATAGTTG
The DNA here is from genome assembly GCF_053502645.1 of Sphingomonas degradans. Lineage (NCBI taxonomy): Bacteria > Pseudomonadati > Pseudomonadota > Alphaproteobacteria > Sphingomonadales > Sphingomonadaceae > Sphingomonas > Sphingomonas degradans. The sequence goes on along the minus strand of NZ_CP177172.1, from coordinate 3,063,218 downwards.
CGTTCATATTGGCGATCGGAACTGTGGGGGCCATGGTCTCCCGATGGGAGCGGAGGCGACGCTCGACGGTTGCGACGCGCAGATCGGATATGTGGGCGCGGGTCTTTCTGCTCGGAATGTTGGTGCCCGGAGCGCTTGCACTGGGTTGGTCCATTGTGGCGGCGCTGATGACGGGGCAGATTTCTCCGGTTCTGTCATCGCTGCCTGCCATTGGCTGGACGGCGAATCCGCTGGGTTTTGTGGTGACGGTGCTTTTCCAGATTGTGCTCGGTCTGTGCGTGGTCCTGATGGTCTTCGCGGATCTGTGCGAGTTGAGAAGATATTTTGCTGCGCGCCGGTCATCCATCGGCTCTTGACGCGGTAACGGTTTTAGGCTTTTGACCCCGATCTCACGACATCGTGATTTGGTTTTTGAGCAGCCACCCGAAGCGCTGCCTGGTCTGGGGTTCCGTCGAACGGCCCCTTAACGAACGAAGGAAGATATCATGCGTCATCGCGTAGGCGGCCGTAAGCTGCAGCGTACCTCGGCCCATCGTCTGGCCCTGTTCCGCAACATGAGCGCCGCGCTCATCAAGCACGAGCAGATCACCACCACGGTCGCCAAGGCGAAGGAACTGCGTCCTTACGTCGAGAAGCTCATCACGCTGGCGAAGAAGGGTGGCCTGTCCAACCGTCGTCTGGCGCACGCCCGCCTGCTCGACGATGCGCAGCTGGTGAAGCTGTTCGACGTTCTGGCCGCGCGCTACGCCGACCGCAACGGCGGCTATACCCGCATCATCAAGGCTGGCATCCGCAAGTCGGACGCCTCGCCGATGGCGATCATCGAGTTCGTCGACCGTGACGTTTCGGCCAAGGGCCAGGATTCGGGCCCGGTCTACAGCGACGACGATTTCGCCGACGCAGCCTGATCGGACTCGTCCTTCGGGACATCAAAAGGGCGGTCGCACTCCGGTGCGGCCGCCCTTTTCGTTTTGCGCGGCGGCGATGCACTCCCTAGGCTGGGCGGCCAACTGGAGCCCCGCCTTACAATGCGTCACGCCTTGATCCTGCCCCTGCTGCTCGCCACTTCGGCATTCGCTCAAACCCAGACGGATACCCCGCGCCCCATGACCAAGTTCGCCTACCCCGAAACCCGCCGTGTCGATGTCGTCGAGGAGCATTTCGGAGAGAAGGTCGCCGATCCCTATCGTTGGCTGGAAAACGACGTCCGCAACGATGCGGAAGTCGCGGCCTGGGTCGCGGCGGAGAACAAGGTGACCGACGCCTATCTGGCGACGCTGCCCGGCCGCGACGTGTTCCGCGCGCGGATCAAGCAGCTGTTCGACTATGAGCGCTTCGGCGTGCCCCAGAAAAAGGGCGGCCGCTTCTTCTACATGCACAATTCGGGGCTCCAGAATCAGGCGGTGCTGTTCGTCCGCGATACGCTGGACGGGCCGGGCCGCGTGCTGATCGATCCCAATGGCTGGTCGCAGGATGGCGCGACGGCGCTGTCCGAATGGGCGCCGTCGGAGGATGGCAAATACCTGCTCTACGCGATCCAGGATGGCGGCACCGACTGGCGCACTGCGCGCGTGCTCGACGTAGCCACGGGCAAGGACCTGCCCGACACGGTGCATGGCATGAAATTTACGCTGAGCGCGGTCTGGGCAAAGGACGGCAGCGGTTTCTTCTACGCCCGCTATCCCGATGTTGCGGCGGACGCGAAGTTCCAGGCGCTGAACGAGAATCACCGGATCTATTTCCACACGCTCGGCACCCCCGACAGCGCCGACCGCCTTGTCTATGAGACGCCCGACACGCCGAAGCGCAGCCATTATCCGCAGGTCACCGACGATGGCCGCTGGCTGGTCATCACCACCAGCGAGGGCACCGATGATCGCTACCAGATCACGCTGGTCGACCTGCGCGATCCCAAGGCGACGCCGCGCACGCTGATCGCGGGGCTGGAGAACAGCTGGAGCCTGGCGGGCAACGAAGGCACCAAATTCTACTGGACGACCAACAAGGGCGCGCCGCGCGGGCGGATCGTCACGATGGACGTTTCCGCCGCCAACCCGCAGCCCCAAGCGCTCGTGGCGGAGGACGCGGCGACGCTGGAAGGCGCGGCGATCATCGGCGGCACGCTGATCGCCAGCTATCTGGTAGATGCCCGCACCGAAATCCGCCGCTTCGCGCTGGATGGCACGCCGCTGGGCGCGCTGCCGTTGCCCGGCATCGGCACCGCATCGGGCTTTGGCGGCGAGGCCGACGATCCCGAGACGTTCTTCGCCTATACCAGCTTCAACGAACCGACGACGATCTATCGCTACAACGTCGCCACGGGGCAAGTTTTGCCCTGGGCCAAGCCCAAGCTGTTGTTCGATCCGGCGGCGTTCGTGGTCGAGCAGCGCTTCTATGCGTCGAAGGACGGCACGCGCGTGCCGATGTTCGTGGTGCGCAAGAAGGGCGTGACCGGCCCGGCACCGACTTTGCTCTATGGCTATGGCGGGTTCGGCATTTCGCTCACCCCCGGCTTCTCGGGCTCGCGACTGGCGTGGATCGAGCAGGGCGGGGTGCTGGCGGTCGCGAATCTGCGCGGCGGTGGTGAATATGGGAAGGCGTGGCACGATGGCGGGCGGCTTGCGAACAAGCAGAACAGCTTCGACGATTTCATCGCGGCGGGCGAGTATCTGATCGCGCAGGGCATTACCGGCAAGGGGCAGCTGGCGATCCAGGGCGGCTCCAATGGCGGGCTGCTGATCGGCGCGGTGGTGAACCAGCGGCCCGATCTTTTCGCGGCGGCGCTGCCGGCGGTGGGCGTGATGGACATGCTGCGCTTCGATCGCTGGACCGCCGGGCGCTATTGGGTGGACGATTATGGCGTGCCCGCGAAGGAAGCCGATTTCAAGCGGCTGCGCGGCTATTCGCCCTATCACAATGTCCGCTCGGGCGTGGCCTATCCGGCGATCCTGGCGAGCACGGCGGACACCGACGATCGCGTGGTGCCGGGGCACACCTTCAAATATGTTGCGGCGATCCAAGCAGCGGCCATCGGCGACAAGCCGCATCTGGTGCGGATCGAGACGCGCGCCGGCCACGGTTCGGGCAAGCCGACCGACAAGGTGATCGAAGAAGCCGCCGACCTCTGGGCCTTTGCCGCGCAGTGGACCGGGCTGGAGGTTAAAGCCCGCTGACAGTCCCGTTAAGCCCCGTGACAGACAAGGCGCCGTAAAACTCGTTCCACGATAGTAATGGAAGGGGTGGGGTATGCGGTTTGGGAAGCTTGGGTGCGCGCTCGCATCGGTGGCGGTGCTGGCGATGGCGGTGCCGGTACAGGCGCAGTCGCGGCAGGATCGCGGCCGGGGCGACCGGGGCCATCACGGGCACGGGCATCATCGCGGCGACAAGGACGATGGCGTCGGCGGGCTGCTGGTCGGGGCGCTGCTGGTCGGCGGGCTGGTGGCGCTGACGGCGGGCGAGAACAAGCGCCGCGCGCGCGAGGCGGCGTATCACGAGGATTATCAGGCTCCGCCCGTCGATCCCGCCGCCGTCCCCGCCTATGCCCCCGGCTCGCCCGTCGCCGACATCCCCGCGCCGGGCGCCGCCGAATATGACGGGTTGTACGACGAGGAGGCGGCGCAGGACCGCTGCGCCTCCGCCGCCGAGGTCGAGGGGCAGAATTACGCGCGCCTCGCCCGCGTCACGTCGATCAGCGAATATCGCTGGAACGGTCGCAGCTGGGTGGTGAAGGGGATGCTCGAACTCGCCAGCAGCTATAGCGACACCGCGCGGCGCAGCTTCCCGTTCCGCTGTGCGCTCAAGGCGGGCAGGGAGCCCGTGATCGCGATCGCGGAGCTTGGGCCGGACGCATGATCTTTACAGAGCCGGGCGACCTATCTATCGCCCGGCCATGACGGCTGAGCACAACGAATCCATCCTCATTATCGACTTCGGCAGCCAGGTGACCCAGCTCATCGCCCGCCGTGTCCGCGAAGCGGGCGTCTATAGTGAGATCGCCCCCTTCACGACTGCCGCAGAGGCGTTTGCGCGGATCAAGCCCCGGGGCGTGATCCTCTCCGGCTCGCCCGCGTCCGTGCTGGACGACGGCAGCCCCCGCGTGCCGCAGGAGATTTTCGATTCCGGCCTGCCGGTGCTCGGCATCTGCTACGGCGAACAGGTGATGATGCACCAGCTGGGCGGCGAAGTGACGCTGGGCGACAGCGGCGAGTTCGGCAGCGCGTTCATCGAAGTCGGCGAGAGCTGCGCACTGTTCGACGGGCTGTGGGCACCGGGCGAAAGCCATCAGGTGTGGATGAGCCATGGCGACAAGGTCACCCGGCTCGCCCCCGGCTTCCGCGCCGTCGCGGCCAGCCCCGGTGCGCCCTATGCGGTGATCGCCAATGACGAGCGCCGCTACTACGCGATGCAGTTCCACCCCGAAGTCGTCCACACCCCCGATGGCGCGAAGCTGCTCGCCAATTTCGTGCGCCATGTCTGCGGGCTGCACGGCGAATGGACGATGGCCGAATTCCGCGCCGCCAAGATCGCCGAGATCCGCAAGCAGGTGGGCACGGGCCGCGTGATCTGTGGCCTGTCGGGCGGCGTCGACAGCGCGGTGGCGGCGGTGCTGATCCATGAGGCGATCGGCGACCAGCTGACCTGCGTGTTCGTCGATCACGGCCTGATGCGGGCAGGCGAGGCCGATCAGGTCGTCAGCCTGTTCCGCAACAGCTACAATATCCCGCTGGTCCATGTGAACGCCGAGGCGATGTTCCTGGAGGGACTGGCCGGGGTCACCGATCCCGAAAAGAAGCGCAAGTTCATCGGCGGCGCGTTCATCGATCTGTTCGAGGCGGAAGCGAAGAAGATCGGCGGCGCCGAGTTCCTCGCACAGGGCACGCTCTATCCCGACGTGATCGAAAGCGTCAGCTTCACCGGCGGCCCCTCGGTGACGATCAAGAGCCACCACAATGTCGGCGGCCTGCCCGAGCGGATGAACATGAAGCTGGTCGAGCCGCTGCGCGAGCTGTTCAAGGATGAGGTCCGGGCGCTGGGCCGCGAGCTGGGGCTGCCCGAGGCGTTCGTCGGCCGCCACCCGTTCCCCGGACCCGGCCTTGCGATCCGCATCCCCGGCGAAGTGACCAAGGAACGCTGCGACATCCTGCGCAAGGCGGATGCGATCTACCTCGAGGAAATCCGCGCCGCCGGGCTGTACGACACGATCTGGCAGGCATTTGCGGTGCTGTTGCCCGTGCGCAGCGTCGGCGTGATGGGCGACGGCCGCACCTATGACAGCGTACTCGCCCTTCGCGCAGTGACGTCCACCGACGGGATGACCGCCGTCGCGTTCCAGTTCCCCGGCGACTTCCTGCCGCGGGTGGCGACCCGCCTCGTCAACGAGGTGCGCGGCATCAATCGCGTGACCTACGACTATACCAGCAAGCCGCCCGGCACGATCGAGTGGGAATGATTTCCCGCCTGGCGGCCTGACGCCATGAAAAAGCCCGCAGCGATGCGGGCTTTTTTGCTTGGGGCGTGCGCGGGCCCGGCGGCGCTTTGCGGGCCCCAGCTTCCCCCGATGGCGGCGTCGCGTACGGGAGTCCGCGGCGAATTGCGGGTCAAAATTGTCTGACTATTTGACCAATCCTCTCGAATTGGGCCATGAAGGCCCCGAAACCGCGCAGCCGCATCAGTGCAAGACGCAGGCGCGCGAGGGAGCGGGAGGGTGGCTTGATTCGGTTTGCGACATTGCGGAACAGGGGCGGTGCGGTGCGTGCGCTGCTGTTGGCGCTTGCGGCGGCGGGCGTGACGCTGGCGGCGCCCGCCTCGGCCCAGCGCGAGCGGCTGTCGATCAACGACGGCTGGCGTTTCCAGCGCGGCGATGCGCCCGGCACCCAGGTCGATCTGCGCTATCAGATCCGCCCCGAGGTCAAGCTACGCCCCGACGGCGCCGATTTCGATGCAGGCACGATGGAGGACGCCAAGGCCGCCACGCGCGACGGCCCACTCAAGCCATACATCATGCCCACCGGCAACAATCTCATCCGCGACGCGGCCAAGCGCTATCGCCGCCCGGCAGGCGATCCGGGGGCGGATCTCGCCTATGTCTCCGCCACGCTGGACGACAGCAAGTGGCAGCGCGTCACGCTGCCCCATGACTGGGCGATCACCGAGGCGTTTCTCGACAAGGGCCCCTATGGCGGGATGGGGCGGCTGCCCAGCTGGGGCATCGGTTGGTATCGCCGCAAGCTCGACATCCCCGCCGCCGATCGCGGCAAATCGGTGTTCCTCGATATCGATGGCGCCCAATCCTATGCCGTGGTGTGGCTGAACGGCCATCTCGTCGGCGGCTGGCCCTATGGCTATAACAGCTGGCGGGTGGACCTGACTCCCTATCTGGTGCCGGGGGGCGTCAACCAGCTGGCGATCCGGCTCGACAATCCGATGGAATCGTCGCGCTGGTATCCGGGCGGCGGCATCTATCGCAACGTCTGGCTGACCAAGACCGATCCGGTCCATGTCGCGCAGTGGGGGACCAGGATCACCACGCCCGAAGTGTCGGCGGAATCGGCGCGGGTCGAACTGGCGCTGACGGTCGAGAACCTGGCCAAGGGGGCGGCGGCGGTGACCGCCACCACCGAGATCTACGCAATCGATGCCAGCGACAAGCGGCTGGGCCGCGCCGTCGCCCGGTTCGCGCCCACCGGCGTCACGGTGGCGCCCGAAGGCCAGACCACCGTCACGGTATCGGCGACGATCGCCAAGCCGCGCCTGTGGGGCCCGCCGCCGACCCAGACGCCGAACCGCTATGTCGCGGTGACCCAGCTGCGGCGTGACGGGCGCGTGATCGACACGGTCGAGACGCGGTTCGGCGTGCGCGCGCTGTCGTTCGATCCGGCGCGCGGAGTGATCGTCAACGGCGAGCGCATCCTGCTCAACGGCGTGAACCAGCATCACGACCTGGGCGCGCTGGGCGCCGCGTTCAACGAACGCGCGGCGCAGCGTCAACTCGACATCCTCGCCGACATGGGCGTCAACGCGATCCGCATGGCGCACAATCCGCCCGCCCCCGAGCTGCTCGACATGACCGACCGGATGGGCTTCCTGGTCATGGACGAAGTGTTCGACGTGTGGGCGCGGCGCAAGACTCCGCTCGATTTCCACCTGATCTTCGACGACTGGCACGAGCAGGACCTGCGCGCGATGATGCGGCGCGACTACAACCATCCCTCGGTCACCCTGTGGAGCGTCGGCAACGAAGTCGGCGAGCAATGGACCGGCGAGGCCGGCGCCGCGATCGCTCGCAAGCTGGTCGCGATCGCGCACCAGGAGGATAGCCAGCGCCCGGTCGTGGGCTCGATGAACACCGCCACGCCGGACTCGCCTTTCGCCGCCGCCTTCGACGCGATCGCGCTCAATTACCAGGGCGCCGGCGTCCGCACGCGCGCGCCGACCTATGCCGCCTTCCGCCAGAAATTCCCCGACAAGATCATCCTCAGCTCGGAAAGCGCGGCGGCCTATAGCAGCCGGGGCGACTATCAGTTCCCGGTGCCGGGCGGCGTCAGCAACCCGGTGCGCCCCGGCGCGGGCGCCGACTGGGACCGGCGCCAGGTGAGCGCATACGAGCTGTTCGCCGCGGATTTCGGCGGGTCGGCCGATCGCACCTGGGCCGCGCAGGATCAGAACCCCTATGTCGCGGGCGAGTTCGTGTGGACCGGCTTCGACTATCTGGGCGAGCCCGCGCCCTTTTACGAAGCGCGCAGTTCCTATTTCGGGATCGTCGATCTCGCTGGTTTCCCGAAGGACCGCTATTGGCTGTACAAGGCACGCTGGCGCCCCGATGCGCGCTTTGTCCACATCCTGCCGCACTGGAACTGGCCGGGGCGCGAGGGGGCGTTCACGCCGGTGCACGCCTTCACCTCGGGCGATGAGGCGGAGCTGTTCGTCAACGGCGTGTCGCAGGGGCGGCAGAAGCGCGCGCCGTACCAGTACCGGTTCCGCTGGGATTACGTGAAATACGCGCCGGGAGAGATCCGCGTGGTGGCGTACAAGGACGGCAAGCCCTGGGCGGAGGAGACGGTGCGTACTGTGGGCGCGGCAACCGCGATCGCCGCAATGCCCGATCGCGCGACGATTCGGGGCGATGGCAAGGACCTGTCGTTCGTCAGCATCGACTTGCGCGACGCCCGAGGGAACCCCGTCCCGACCGAGAACCGGCCCGTCACCGTCTCGATCCAGGGGCCGGGCGAGATCGTCGCCACGGACAATGGCGATCCGACCGACTTCACGCGCTTTCCCTCTACCACGCGCAAACTGTTCAACGGGCGCGCGCTGGCGATCGTGCGCGGTGTGGCCGGTGCGCGCGGCACGGTGACGCTGCGGGTCGAGGCGGCGGGGCTGCCGGCGGCGACCACGGCGATCACCCTGCAATGACCGACAAAGGAGCTTCGAGCATGCACCGCTTTGGAATCGCAGGGGCAGCGGCAACGGCGCTGCTATGGTCGGGCGCGGCATGGGCGTGCGAGGGCGCGGTGTCGATCTGCGCGAAGGACAGTCGCGGCGCGCTGGCGCTGATCCGGGGCGGGGTGCCGGCCACCTTGGTTTTGGATGCGCAGGCCGATCCGGCGGTGCGCCACGCGGCAGAAGGCTTTGCGCAGGATCTGGAGCGCGTCGGCGGCACGCGGGCCTCGCTCGCCGGCACGGTCGACGGCGCACATGGGCCGCTGGTCATCATCGGCGTTGCGGGGCAGAGCCCGATCATCGACGGCCTGGTCCGTGCGGGCAAGCTGCGCGTGGACGACCTGACGGGCCATTGGGAAGCATTCCGCCAGGTGGTGGTCGATCGCCCGGCGCCGGGCATCGACCGCGCGCTGGTGATCGTCGGCGCGGATCGCCGGGGCGCGGTGTTCGGCACCTATGACCTGTCGGAAAAGATGGGCGTGTCGCCCTGGCACTGGTTCGCCGACGTGCCGGTCGTGCGCCGCGCCAGCGTGTATGTGACGGCGGGCAGCCGTACCGACGCGCCCAAGGTCCATTATCGCGGCTTCTTCCTCAATGACGAGGACCCGGCGCTGAAGGGCTGGGCGGAGAAGCACTTCGGTGGCGTCAACGCGGCGATGTACGCGCACGTCTTTGAACTCGGCCTGCGGATGAAGGCCAATTATCTGTGGCCGGCGATGTGGGGCAAGGCGTTCAACGTCGATGATCCGCGCAACATGACGCTGGCCGACGAAATGGGCGTGGTGATGGGCACGTCGCACCACGAACCGATGATGCGCGCGCAGAAGGAATGGCATCTGAAGCAAAGCCCCTATGCGGGCGGGGCGTGGGATTACCGGAAGAACGCGGTCAACCTGCGCGGCTTCTGGCGCGGCGGGATCGAGCGGATGATGTCGAAGGGCGGGGGCCGCCGTTATGACAGCCTGGTCACCGTGGGGATGCGCGGCGATGGCGACGAGCCGATGGCGGAGGGCACGGCCACCGCGCTGCTGCAAGGCATCGTCGCCGAGCAGCGCAGGATCATCGCCGACGTGACCGGCGCCCCGGCGGAACAGACGCCGCAGGTCTGGGCGCTCTACAAGGAAGTGCAGGATTATTACGACCACGGCATGACCGTGCCGGACGACGTCACGCTGCTGTTTTCGGACGACAATTGGGGCCAGATCCGCCGCCTGCCGCGCGCCGATGCCGCGCCGCGCGCGGGCGGGTACGGCGTCTATTACCATTTCGACTATGTCGGCGGGCCGCGCAGCTACAAATGGCTCAACACCAACCAGATCGAAAAGACCTGGCAACAGATGGACCTGGCCTATCGCCGGGGCGCCCGCGCGCTGTGGGTGGTCAATGTCGGCGATCTGAAGCCGATGGAGTATCCGCTCGATTTCTTCCTCAAGATGGCGTGGAATCCGGAGGCGATGACGCCGGCGGCGCTGGCGGCCTATCCGGTGGAATGGGCACGGCGGAACTTCGGTGCGGCGCAGGCGGGGGCGATCGGCGAACTCGTCACCACCTACGCGCAATATGCCGCGCGGCGTAAGCCCGAGCTGGTCGATGCCGACAGCTTCGCGCTGGGGCCGGTCGGCGCGACGCTCGACGGCGGCGAGTTCGGGCGGATCGTCGCGGAGTGGCAGGCGCTGGAACGCCGCGCGCTGGCAGTGGGCAAGACGCTGCGCCCCGAGCAGCGCGACGCCTATTTCCAGCTGGTCGAGCATCCGATCCTGGCGGTCTCGAACCTGTACCAGCTCTATTATGCGGTGGCATGGAACAAGCGGCTGGCGGCGGCGGGCGACCCGCGCGCCAATGGCTTTGCCGACGCGGCCGAGGCGCGCTTCGCCGCCGACAAGGCGCTGACCCAGCGCTACCACAGCATCAACGGCGGCAAATGGGACGGGATGATGGCCCAGACCCATTTCGGCTATGTCAGCTGGTCCGATCCGAAGGAGGATGTGATGCCGGCGGTCACGCGCGTCGCGGGCACCGCGCCGGCCACCCCCGCGCCGGTCGCCGGGCGGGCAGCCGCAGTGCCGGGGGTTGTCGCGATCGAGGCGCCGGATTTCACGCGCGCACAGGGCGGGAAGGGGCTGGCCTGGACCGTGATCCCGCATCTCGGCCGCACCAAGGGCGCGGTGCTGGCGCTGCCCCAGGGCGCAGCCTCCACCACGCCTGCGGATGGCGTGCAGCTGGAATATGCCGTGACGCTCGACCGGGCAGGGCCCGGCGCGATTGATCTGTTCCTCGCGCCGACGCTCGACACGGCGGGGCGTGGCGGCATCCGCGTGGGGGTGTCGATCGACGATGGCCCGGTCACGATGCTGTCCTCGACGCTGGAGCCGACGCCGGGACCGGAGGCGACGCGCGACCAGAAGGCCTGGGCGCAGGCCGTGCGCGACAATGTTCATGTCCTGACCGCAGAGCTGGGCCCGCTGGCGCAGGGGCGGCATCGCGTGAAGATCTGGCGGATCGACGACAATCTGGTGCTGCAAAAGCTGGTGGTGCGCACCGTGCCGCTGCCCGCCAGCTATCTGGGGCCGGTGCCGGTGCGGTAAGGGATTTGCGCCGCGCAGGATCGAAAGCCGTCGCCTGCGGTTGATCGGGGACCGCAAACCCCGGACAAAGGCGCCATGTCGATCACCACCAACCCCGAATGGCAGCAAATGGCGCTATATGCCGTGGGCGCCGCGTTGCTGCTGATCCTGATCTTCAGGATACCCTTTATCGGCCGCATCCTGCGCGCGCTGTTCTCGTTCGCGCTGCTGGCGGTGTGCGTGTTCGTGCTGCTGCAGCAGGCGCCGTTCGATCCCAATCTGGCGGGCATTCCCGCCCGGCTGGGGCTGGACGACCAACAGATGTCGGGCGACGAAGTGCGCATCCGCATGGCGCGCGACGGGCATTTCTGGGCGCGGGTGACGCTGAACGGCGTCGAGCGGCGGATGCTGGTGGACAGCGGCGCGACCATCACTGCGCTGTCCGAACGCACCGCGAAGGCGGCGGGGGTGGAGCCCGGCGCCGGCCTTGTGCCGATCCTGATGCGCACCGCCAACGGCACGGTCCCGGCCCAGACCGGGCGCGTCGCGCGGCTGGGCGTCGGCGCGATCGAGGCGCGCAACCTGAAGGTCGTGATCTCGCCCGCGCTGGGCGATTTCGACGTGCTCGGCATGAACTTCCTGTCGCAGCTGGAATCTTGGCGCGTCGAGGGACGCACGCTGATCCTGGTACCCAAGAGCGGGCGCACCGCCGCGCGCTGAGGCGGCGGATCGTCTATCGTTCGCGCGCGCCACGCGGTATCGCGGCGGCATGACCACGCATCTGACCCCCATCGCTCCCGCCACCCCGCACGACGCGGGCGCCGTCATCGCGCTGTGGGAGGCGTGCGGGCTGACTCGACCGTGGAACGACCCCGCCGCCGATTTCGCGCTCGCCTTGCGGGGCCCGCGCTCGACCGTGCTGGTCGCGCGCGGCGAGGCGGGGATCGACGGCAGCGTGATGGTAGGCTTCGACGGGCATCGCGGCTGGGTCTATTATGTCGCCGTCCACCCCGACCGCCGCCGCGCGGGCCTCGGCCGCGCGTTGATGGCGGCGGCGGAAGACTGGCTGCGCGCCGAGGGAGCGCCCAAGCTGCAACTCATGGTCCGCGAAGGCAATGACGCCGCGATCGGCTTCTACACCGCGCTGGGGCTCGAACGGCAGCCGGTGGTGACGCTCGGGCGGTTCCTGAGCGCGTAAGCAGCGGCTGCATTTCACGCCGCCGCACGCTATGGCTCCGCCGTTTCGCGAACCCCGAAGGACAAGCACGTGGCGTTGACTCTCTATGGCATCCCAAATTGCGACACGGTGAAGAAGGCGCGGACCTGGCTGGACCAGAACGGCGTCGCCTACGCATTTCACGACTATAAGAAACAGGGCATCGACGCCGCGCGCATTGCGCGGTGGATCGCGCTGGTGGGGTGGGAGCCGCTGCTCAATCGCTCCGGGACCACGTTCCGCAAGCTGCCCGACGCCGACAAGCAGGGGATCGACGCGGAGAAGGCGACGGCGCTGATGCTGGCCCAGCCTTCGATGATCAAGCGCCCGGTGGTCGAATATCCCGGCGGGCTGCTGGTCGGCTTTGCCCCGGATCGGTTCGCCCAGGCGCTGCTCTGATGGCCGACGAGGAGAAGCTCCGCGTCCGCGCCGAGCAATTGCCGCTGTTCGAGACGATGGTGCTCCATGGCCAGGTCTCGGGCGGGGAGGCGATGACGGCGGCGCTGGAGGCGGCGATCCGCGCGAAGATGGCGCAGGACGGCGGGATCGAGCGATCGAACGTCGGCGGCTGGCACTCGCGGACCGACATGCTCGACTGGGGCGGCGCGGCTGCGGCACAGCTCGCGGACACGGCGCTGCGCATGGCGAAGCGCATGTCCTATTTCGACGCGCGCGACCCGGCCAGCGTCGAATGGAGCGTGCGAATGTGGGCCAATGTCTCGCCCCCCGGCGCGCTCAACATGAGCCACGCGCATCCCGGCGTGCTGTGGGCGGCGGTCTATTATATTGAGACGGGCGAGGCGGATGCGGGCGGCGAACTCTATTTCGAGGACCCGCGCTTCCCGCTGCCGCTGATGACCTTTCCCGGCTTTCGCGTGCTCGGCCCCGACGGCCAGCCGCAGCAGGTGGAGCACCGGATCGCGCCCAAGCGCGGCGACCTGGTGCTGTTCCCCGCCTGGGTCCGCCACGGGGTGCGGCCCTATCGCGGCACCGGCGAGCGGATCTCGATCGCGATGAACCTCAGCGCCCGCGAGCGCTAAGTCTGTCGCGGTGCCGGCGAGACAGGTTAGTTTCCGCCGATACCGAGCAGCTCGATCTTGAACAACAGCGTCGCGCCGCCCGGAATCGGGCCGGCACCTTCGGGACCATAGGCAAGGTCGGAGGGCGTCGCGATTTCGATCGTGTCGCCCACGCCCATCATGGGCACCGCAAGCTGCCATGCCGGGATCAGCTGGCCCAGCGGGAAGGTGGCCGGCTCGCCGCGCGCATACGAGCTGTCGAATTCGGTGCCGTCGGTGAGCGTGCCGACATAGTGCAGCGTCACCACGTCGTTCACCGTCGGGTGCTTGCCGCTGCCATCGCCCTTGATCCGGCGCCAGCGCAGCCCGCCTTCCATCGCGTGCCACCCATCGGCGCCCTTGCGTTCGGCCAGCGCGAGCTGCTGCTTGTTGAGCCACGCCGCGTCCTGCGAGCGGCTGGCGGGGGCGGATTGCTGCGGCTGGCCCGCGCGCGCCACGGCCAGCCCGGCGCCGCACGCCGCCACCACTGCAATCAATCCGATCAGCTTGTTGCGATCCACGTGCCCTGTCCTTTTTGGAATCGGAAATGTTGGCGCGGGCATCAGCCCAAAACGTGCTGCGTTGCAACGACAAACGATGGACTCGCCCTCTTGCCCCGAAGCCCGTCACCCCGGGCTTGACCCGGGGCCCCGCTTCTTTCTCGGTTAGGGCCGCCTCCGCCGTGCGTCGCGGCGCCCTCCGCTGGCGCCGCGCGTCCGCCCCGGCTAAAGAGCCCCCATGTCTCACATCACGATCGACACCGCGACCAGCCGCGCCACCCCCACGCCGACGCCGATGAAGCGGCTCACCGTCCCCGCGATCCGCAACCGCAAGGGTGCGGAGCCGCTGGTGATGCTCACTGCCTACACGACGCGGATGGCGCAGCTGCTCGACGCGCATTGCGACCTGCTGCTGGTCGGCGACAGCCTGGGGCAGGTGATCTACGGCCTGCCGTCGACACTGCCGGTGACGCTGGACATGATGATCGCGCATGGCGCCGCCGTGGTGCGGGGCAGCTATCATGCCGTGGTCGTCGTCGACATGCCGTTCGGCAGCTATGAGGCCAGCCCCGAACAGGCATTCGCCTCGGCATCGCGCGTGCTGGCCGAAACCGGCGCGGCGGCGGTGAAGCTGGAGGGCGGCGCGACGATGGCGCCGGTGGTGGAGTTCCTCACCCGGCGCGGCATCCCGGTGATGGGGCATATCGGGCTGACGCCCCAGGCCGTGAACGCGCTGGGCGGCTATGGCGCGCGCGGGCGCAGCAACGCCGAACATGCCCAGATCATCGACGATGCCCGCGCGATCGCCGAAGCCGGTGCGTTCGGGATCGTGGCGGAGGGCGTGGTGGAAACGCTGGCCAATGAAATCACGGCGGCGGTATCGGTGCCCGTCATCGGCATCGGCGCATCCGCGCAGTGCGACGGCCAGGTGCTGGTGATCGACGACATGCTGGGCATGTTCGAGCGGACCGCGCGATTCGTGAAACGCTATGACGATCTGGCTGGCCGCATTTCCGCCGCGGTTGAGACCTATGCCGCCGATGTCCGGTCGCGGGCCTTCCCGGGGCCCGATCAGGTCTATGCGGCGCGGGATTGAAGGTCTACCGAGCACAAGCTTTCCCTTCCCCGGCAGCGCGGCTAAGGTCCGCCCCCGCACCGACACCCATGGAGTAGATTTTGGCGCTTCCTCCCTCCGGCACGACTGACGAAGCCTTTCTGCGCGAAGTCGACGAAGAGTATCGCCGCGAACAGGCGATGCGGTTCTTCCAGCGCTATGGGCGCTGGATTCTCGGCGCGATCATGGTGGCGCTGATCGCGCTGGCCGCATTCCTGTACTGGCAGCACCGCCAGACCGTGCTCGCGGGCACCCGCGGCGAGGAATATGACGCGACGATGCGCCTGCTCGAACAGGGGCAGGCGGACAAGGCCGCGCCCGAGCTGGAAAAGATCGCTGCGTCGGGCGACAATGGCTATGCCGTGATGGCGCGCATCGCCCAGGGCAACCTGCTGCTCCAGAAAAAGGACGCCAAGGGCGCCGCCGCCAAGTTCGCCCAGATCGCGGGCGATACCAATGTGGCCAAGCCCTATCGCGACATGGCGCTGGTGCGCCAGACCGTCGCCGAATTCGATACGCTCAAGCCCGATGTGGTGATCGCGCGGCTCAAGCCGCTGACCGATCCCAACTCGCCGTGGCTGGGCACCGCCGGCGAAATGGTCGCCGCCGCCTATCTGAAGGCCGGCAACCGCGCCGAGGCCGGCAAGCTTTATGGCCAGATCGCCCAGGGTGGCGAGAAAGTCCCCGAATCGATTCGTCAACGGGCGGTTCAGCTCGCCGGCGTATTGGGTGTCGACGCCATCGATCAGTCGAAGGAAACCAAGACTCAATGAACAACAAGGTGAGGATGGCGGCCGCGATTGCGGCGCTCGCGCTCGTGAGCGGCTGCGGCGTGTTCAAGGGCGGGGGCAAGAAGACGCCCGTGCTCGGCGACCGCGTGCCGATCCTGATGTCGGAAAACGACATCCTGACCGACAAGACGCTGGCCAGCGTCGATGTGCTGCTGCCCCCGGCAGAGGCGAATGACGGCTGGCGTCAGCCGGGCGGCAATGCGTCCAAGTCGATGGGGCATCTGGCGCTGGGCACTTCGCTGTCGCGCGTCTGGTCGGCGAATGTCGCCCGCCCGTCCAAGCGCGAGCGGATGGCCGCATCGCCGGTCTTGTCCGACAACCGCCTGCTTGCGATCGATACCGATGGCGTCGTCCACGCGCTTGCTGCCGATACCGGCAGCGAGCTGTGGCGCGCGGCGACCGTGGCGGTGAAGGGCAACAAGACCGCGCGCTTCGGCGGCGGCGTCAGCGTCGAGGGCGAGCGCGCCTATGCCAGCAACGGGCTGGGCGACGTGGTGGCCTTCACCGTGGCGGACGGCAAGGAAGTGTGGCGCAAGCGTCCGGGCGGCCCGCTGCGCGGCGCGCCGACGCTGGCCAACGGCAACGTCTATGTGGTGACGCAGGACAACCAGCTGTTCGCGCTTTCGGAAGAGACCGGCGAGATTTCGTGGACGGCATCGGCCAGCCTCGAATCGCAGGGCGTGTTCGGCGTGGCGGCGCCTGCTTCGGCGCAGGGCACCGTGATCGCGGGCTTCTCGTCCGGCGAACTCAACGCCTATCGCTATGAAAATGGCCGCTCGCTGTGGGGCGACGTGCTGTCGAAGTCGAGCATGACGACGTCGGTGTCGTCGCTGTCCGATATCGATGCCGAGCCGGTGATCGACCAGGGCCGCGTCTATGCCGTCGGCCAGGGCGGGCGCATGGTGGCGATGGATATCGCCAGCGGCAACCGCATGTGGGAACAGAATATCGCGGGGCTTTCCACCCCCTGGGCGGCGGGCGAGTGGCTGTTCGTCATCACCGACGACGCCCGGCTGCTGTGCATGTCGCGCGGCAGCGGCAAGGTGCGCTGGATCGCGCAGATGCCGCATTTCCGCAACGCCAAGAAGTCGAAGGGCGAAATCGAATGGGTCGGCCCGGTGCTCGCCGGCGATCGCCTGCTGCTCGCCAATTCGCGCGGGCAGATCGTCTCGGTCTCGCCCAAGGATGGCAGCGTCGTGTCTACCATGGATACCAAGACGCCGATCACGCTGCCGCTCGTCGTCGCCAACAACATGCTCTATGTGCTCGACGACAAGGGGCGGGTTACCGCCTACCGCTGAGATCGTCTTCTCGATCATGGCATGCGGCCGGGGCATCTGCTCCGGCCGCTGTTTTTTTTGATGGCCCGGCAATTTCCCTTCCGCGCCTGACCGGATTAGAACCGCATTATGCACCTGCCCACAGTCGCCATCATCGGCCGCCCGAACGTCGGCAAATCGACGCTGTTCAACCGGCTGGTCGGCAAGCGGCTCGCGCTTGTCGACGACCAGCCCGGCGTAACCCGCGACCGGCGCGAGGGCGACGCGACGCTGCTCGGCATGGATTTCCGCATCATCGACACGGCGGGCTATGAGGACGAGGACGCGGCGACGCTGCCCGGCCGGATGCGCGCGCAGACCGAGGCGGCGGTGGCCGATTCGGACGTCGCGCTGTTCCTGATCGATGCGCGCGCGGGCGTGACGCCGCTGGACGAGGAAATCGCCCGCTGGCTCCGCAGCACCGATCGCCCGGTCGTGCTGATGGCCAACAAGGCCGAAGGCCGGGCGGGCGAATCGGGCATCCTTGAGGCGATGGCGCTGGGGCTGGGCGATCCCATCCCGTTTTCCGCCGAGCATGGCGAGGGGCTGGTCGACCTGTTCGAATCGCTGCGCCCGCATATCGATCGCGAGGATGTCGAGGACGAGCCCGAGGAAGACCCCGAATCTCCCGATGCGCCGCTGAAGCTGGCGGTGGTCGGCCGCCCGAACGCGGGCAAATCGACGCTCATCAACAAGCTGCTCGGCCAGGATCGCCTCATCACCGGGCCCGAAGCCGGGATCACGCGCGATTCGATCGCGATCGACTGGCAATGGACCGATGGCGAGGGCAAGAGCCGCGCCGTGCGGCTGATCGACACCGCCGGCATGCGCAAAAAGGCGCGCGTCCAGGAAAAGCTGGAGAAGCTGTCGGTCGCCGATGCGCTCCACGCCGTGGATTTCGCTGAAGTCGTCGTGCTGCTGCTGGATGCGACGCGCGGGATCGAGGTGCAGGACCTCAAGATCGCCGATCGCGTCCTGCAGGAAGGCCGCGCGCTCGTCATCGCGCTCAACAAGTGGGACGTGGCCGAAGACCCGTCGAAGCTGTTCAACGGCGTGAAGGGCGCGCTGGACGAGGGGTTGGCGCAGGTGAAGGGCGTGCCCCTGCTCACCGTGTCGGCGGCGACGGGCAAGGGGCTCGACGTGCTGATGAAAGTCGCGTTCGAAACGCGCGAGGCATGGTCGCGGCGCATCACGACGGGCCAGCTCAACCGCTGGTTCGAGCGCGCGATCGAGGCCAATCCGCCGCCCGCGCCCGGCGGCAAGCGGATCAAGCCGCGTTACGTCACGCAGAACAAGTCGCGCCCGCCCAGCTTCATCCTGTTCGGCACGCGCGTCGACCTGTTGCCGGTCAGCTATCAGCGCTATCTGATCAACAGCCTGCGCCGCGAATTCGACTTCGGCGCAGTGCCGGTCCGACTGACGCTGCGCGCGCCCAAGAACCCGTTCGACCACGATAAATCGTAAAAATCGCGGGTCGTAGATCAACGGCCTGTTTACGCAATTGGCCTAGATCAAGGCTAGTTGTTCGGGTCGGGAGTCTGCGATGGACGCGACATTTGGCGGCGCTCCGCTAGTGAACTGGGCTCGCTTTTCGCAGGCCCGGGCGGAGCTTGGCGCCAGTTTCGTTCGCATCCTCGGCTATTTCCGCGAAGACGGCATCAAGGCGCTCGCCCAGATCGAAGAGGCGATGCGCGCCCAGAATGCCACGGCGCTGGTGCTGCCCGCGCACAGCCTGAAGGGGAATGCCGGCCAGTTCGGCGCCGAGCCGCTGGCCGATCTGGCCGAACTGATTGAGACACTGGCCCGAGGATGCGTCGAGCGGCACGACACCCCCAGCGACGCGCTGGAGCATGTCGTACGGCTGCGTCCGCTGTTCGATGCCACGCTGGCGCTGCTGGAGCGCGAGGCGAACCCGCTGGTCGCCCGGCGCCCCGCAGTGTTTGGCAAGCGCCCCGCTGCGGGGATCTAAGTCGTAGGTTCGTAAAGCGGACTGTCGAAGCCGCGCTCATTCCTCCCCCGGAGGGGGAGGGGGACCGGCGAAGCCGGTGGAGGGGTAGTCTCCGCAGGCGATAAATACGATGTGGCGGATCGCGGCGTCCGGCTCAGACAGGATTATCTGCGCGGAGTCGCTGGCCCTGGGTGTTCTGACAAGTAACTTCTTTGGGCCGGGAAGCATGCGGAGACTACCCCTCCACCAGCCTGCGGCTGGTCCCCCTCCCCCTCCGGGGGAGGATCAAAGAAGCGCCCCGGCTCCTGCCCCTTCAGCTCGGGTCTTCGGCCTTGCTGTTGAGCTGGATGTAATTCTCGATCCCCATCCGCGCGATCATGTCGAACTGGCGCTCCAGCGTGTCGACATGTTCTTCCTCGCTCTCGAGGATGTCGGCGAACAGGTCGCGGCTCACATAGTCGCGCACGCTCTCGCAATGCTGGATCGCGTCGCGCAGGATGGCGATCGCCTCGACTTCCACGGCCAGGTCGGCGCGCAGGATTTCCTCCACCGTCTCGCCGATCCGCAGGCGGCCGAGCAGCTGGAAATTGGGGAGGCCGTCGAGGAACAGGATGCGCTCCGCCAGCTTGTCGGCGTGCTTCATCTCGTCGATCGATTCGTGGCGCTCCAGCTCGGCGAGCTTCTTGACGCCCCAATTGTCGAGCATGCGGTAATGCAGCCAATATTGGTTGATCGCCGTCAGTTCGTTCTTGAGGACCTCGTTCAGAAATTCGAGGACCTTGGGGTCGCCCTTCATGCGCTGCATCCTTGTGGTTGTGGATGCAGCCCTAGCCCCAAATCGCGTTCAGGAAAACTGCGGAAAGCCCGCAAGGGCGATCAGGCGGCGGCGCGCTCGGCGTTGATGATCTCGCGGGCGAAGGGGACGCACTGCCCGCATTTCGCCTGCATCCCCAGCGCGCGATACGCCTGACAGGCGCTGGTGGCGCCGCTGCGCGCGGCCTGGCGGACATCCTTTTCCCGGATAGCATTGCAAACGCAGACGACCATGGAAACCCTCGCGAATCGTTCGCAACAATTATGCGGTCCGCGCGATATGTGCAAGGGTATTGCGACGCATTCGCAGCTATGGCGTGCTGCGTACGATCCGAAAGGGCTCGACGCGCGCCCGCGACAGGCTGCGCCACAGCCATTCGAGGGGCCCGAAGCGGAAGCGCGCGAGCCAGGGCTGCGACCATAGCAGGATCGCCGCCCACACCAGCGCGACGACCGGATAGAGCTGCCAGCGCGACAGCGTCCCGTACCAGCCCAGCCCATAGCCATAGAAGATCGTGGTGCAGATCAGGCTGGTCGCCAGATAGTTGGTAAAGGCCATGCGCCCCGCCGCCGCGATCCGCGCGGTCAGCCGGCCGCCGGGGCGGACCAGCAACAGGATCAGGCAGATCCAGCCGACGATCATCAGCGGGCGCAGCGGCGAGGCGAGCGCCAGTGCCGCCAGCGCGACCGAGAACAGGCTGAACTGCGCCGCCACCATATAGGCCGCGAGCGCGATATAGCCGGGCAGGGCGATCCCCCAGCTGATCCGCAGCCAGCGGCGATACCGTTCGCGCGGCCAGGCGCCGGTGAGCATCCCGCTGCGCAGCGCGGCCATGCCGAACAGCATATAGCCCAGCGTCTCGGGGCCGAGCAGCGTCAGCACGCCGAGCGGAGTCGCGAGTTCCTCGTGAAAGCGGGTCCGCAGGATCGTGGCATAGTCCCCGCGATACTCGGCCAGGCTGCGCGCGATTTCCTGCGCCGACGGCACCCCCAGCCCCTCGGCCAGCCCGGCAAGCTCGCGCGCATTGGCTGCGGCCTGCTGCGGATCGCTGACCGGCAGGGCGAGCTGCCACGCAGCGACTGCCATCAGCGCGAAGAAAAGTGCCGTTAGTGCTGCGGCGACGATGCCCAGCGATACCATGCGCTCCACCGGCAATCGGCGGCATCCAAAGGCAAGCATCCCGACCAGAGCATAGTGCGCCAATATGTCGCCGTCCCAAACCAGCCACAGATGGGCGAGCCCGAAGACGAGCAGCCACCCCATGCGCGCATAATGGACGCGCGCGACGCTGCGCCCGCTCGCCGCCGCCCGCTCGATCACCAGCAGCATGGATGCGCCGAACAGGAACGAGAACAGCCCCCGCATCTTCCCGTCGAACAGGACGAAATTGATCAGATAGGCCGCCAGATCGGCCCCGTGCCAGCCGCCATAGGCGCGCGGGTTGCTATAGGCGGCAAGCGGCATCGCGAAATGGACGATGTTCATCAGCAGGATGCCGAGCACGGCCACGCCGCGCACCACGTCCAGCGACAGGAAGCGGTCACCGCCGGGGACGGTCGCGGCGGACAGGAGCGGGGGTGCGGTGCCGGGCATGGGACGCCAGCGCTACAGCCAGGTCGTGATCTGCTCCAGCGTCTTCTTTTGCAGCGCAAAGGCGGGGATCGTCGCGTCGGGCGCGGGATGGCCGATCGCGATCAGCATCAATGGGCGGTCGTCCAGCGGGCGTTCGCAGATGCGGTTGAGGAATCGCATCGGATTGGGCGCATGGACCAGCGTCGCCACCCCCGCCTGATGCAGCGCGGCGAGCAGCAGGCCACAGGCGATCCCGACCGATTCGGTGACGTGATAGTTGGTCGCCGCTGCCTGCATCCCTTCGCTCTCGCCCTCGCGGCGCTTGGCGAAGACGACGATCAGCCAGGGGGCGATTTCCAGATACGGCTTGTCCGCGCCGGTGCCGAGCGGCGCGATGGCGCCCAGCCATTCCGATCCGCCCGCGCCGCTGTAGAACCGGCGTTCCTCGCCCTCGGCGGAAATGCGGATCGCGGCCTTTGCCTCGGGCGATTCGATCACGGCGAAGTGCCAGGGCTGGCGATTGGCGCCGCTGGGCGCAGAGCCCGCCGCCGCAATCGCGGCTTCGATCACCGCGCGCGGGACGGGGGTGTCGGAAAACTGGCGGCAGCTGTGGCGCAGGCGCATATGCGCGGCAAACGCTTCCGCGCGAGCGGTGCGTTCGGCGTCGGTCATTGCGGAATAGGGCTGCCACGGGACAGCCGGATGATCGCCCATGCACACTCCCAGAGCGGCGATCATGCCAGCGCCGGATCAGACCGGCCAGTCCGCACTTCTCCGGAGGGTCAGCGTAACGCTTTGCGGACGACCAGTTTTAGCGCGGACCACACATCGTCCACCGCGCACACCTTGATATCCACCAGCCCCATCGGCAGCGCGACTTCGCGGACCACGTCCTCGGTGATGTCGGTCGCGACCTTGGCGGCCTTTTTGGGCCAGGATATCCAGATGAAACCGTTCTGCGCCATCAACGGACGCAGTGCCGTCAGCTCACGCTCCAGCCGGTCCCGCTCGGTCAGGAACAGATGCGCGCATTGCAGTCCGTCAGAGGCGCTGGACTGTTCGTCGATCGACAGCGTCTCGGGCTCGATCGCCGCGCGGACGCTGTCGGGCATGTTGTGGAACCAGCAGCGAATGCCCGGCTTGAGGCCCAGCTTACTGGCAAGCGGTGTTTCCGAATAACCCGTCATGCGCGTCACCTCCACAGCCATGGTACTGCGAATCGGACGCGGGGTAACCCGCTGTATTCCCTATTGCACACGGCGCCCGTCGGACGCCGTGTGCAGGCGGGTTTCACGCCAGCGCGGCGTCGCTGCCCATCAGTGCGGGGAAAAAGCCTTCATGCGCATTGCGCAGGTCGGTCAGGTCGACGCAGAAATCGCCGTCTTCCAGCTCGAAGATCAGCCGGCTGGCGATCGTGCGACCGATCGGGTCGGCGGCCAGGCCCGCATTGTCGGCGGCGACGAGGAAATCGGCCAGCGCCTCGTCCGCGACAGTGACGACATACAGGCCCTGGTCCTCGCCGAAGAAGCTGCCGGCAATGCCAAAGGGCTGGGGCTGGTCGATGATCGCGCCGATCCCCGATGCCAGCGCCATTTCGGCCAGCGCCACGGCAAGCCCGCCGTCGGACACGTCATGGCACGCCGTGATCGCGCCGCCACAGATCGCCTTGCGGACGAACGCGCCCAGCCGGCGCTCCATCATCAGGTCGACGGGCGGGGGCGGGCCGTCCTCGCGGCCATGGATTTCGCGCAGCCAGATCGACTGGCCCAGATGGCCCGAACGCTCGCCCAGCGCGATGATGATGTCGCCGGTGCCCTTGAAGCCGATCGTGCAGCTCTTGGTATAATCCTTGAGCAGCCCCACGCCGCCGATCGCGGGCGTGGGCAGGATCGCGCTGCCGCCGCCGGTCGCCTTGCTTTCGTTGTACAGCGACACGTTGCCCGAAACGATCGGGAAATCGAGCGTCCGGCACGCCTCGCCCATGCCCTCCAGGCACCCGACCAGCTGGCCCATGATCTCGGGGCGCTGGGGGTTGGCGAAGTTGAGGCAGTTGGTCACGGCCAGCGGCGTCGCGCCGACGGCGGACAGATTGCGATAGGCCTCGGCAATCGCCTGCTTGCCGCCCTCCACGGGGTCGGCGAAGCAATAGCGCGGGGTGCAATCGGTGGTGATCGCCAGCCCCTTTTGCGTGCCATGGACGCGCACCACGGCGGCGTCGCCGCCCGGGCGCTGCACCGTGTCGGCGCCGACCATGTGGTCATACTGCTCCCAGATCCACCGCCGGCTGGCGATGTCGGGCGATGCCATCAGCTTGAGCAGGTCGGCGGCGATGTCGGTGGTTTCCGGCACGTCGGTCAGCTCGGCGCGCTTGGGCGTCGGTACATGCGGGCGATCGTACAGCGGGGCTTCGTCGGCCAACGGGGCGAGGGGGATGTCGGCGACGACGTCGCCCTTCCACTTCAGCACCATGCGGCCGGTATCGGTGACGTGGCCGATCACCGCGAAATCCAGTTCCCATTTGCGGAAGATCGCCTCGGCGAAATCCTCGCGGCCGGGCTTGAGCACCATCAGCATGCGCTCCTGCGATTCGGAGAGCATCATCTCGTACGGCGTCATGCCGGTTTCGCGCTGGGGCACGTCGTCCATGATAAGCTCGATGCCGACGCCGCCCTTGGACGCCATCTCGACGCTCGACGAAGTGAGCCCCGCCGCGCCCATATCCTGGATCGCGACGATCGCGTCGGATGCCATCAGCTCCAGGCACGCCTCGATCAGCAGCTTCTCGGTGAAGGGATCGCCGACCTGCACGGTGGGGCGCTTGTCCTCGGTCTCGTCCGAGAAATCGGCCGATGCCATGGTGGCGCCGTGGATGCCGTCGCGCCCGGTCTTCGACCCGACATAGACGATCGAATTGCCCACGCCCGATGCGGCGGAATAGAAGATCTTGTCCTGATCGGCGATGCCCACGGTCATCGCGTTGACCAGGATATTGCCGTCATAGGCGGGGTGGAAGTTCACTTCGCCGCCCACCGTCGGCACGCCGACGCAATTGCCATAGCCGCCGATGCCATGGACGACGCCGGCGATCAGGTGCTTCATCTTGGGATGATCGGGCCGCCCAAAGCGCAGCGCGTTCATGTTCGCCACCGGGCGGGCGCCCATCGTGAACACGTCGCGCAGGATGCCGCCCACGCCGGTCGCCGCACCCTGATAGGGCTCGATGTAGCTCGGGTGGTTGTGGCTCTCCATCTTGAAGATCGCGGCCTGGCCGTCGCCGATGTCGATCACGCCGGCATTCTCGCCGGGGCCGCAAATGACCTGGGGGCCTTCGGTCGGCAGCTTCTTCAAGTGGATGCGGCTCGATTTATAGCTGCAATGCTCGGACCACATGACCGAGAAGATACCCAGTTCGGTCAGGTTGGGCTCGCGGCCCATGGCGCTGAGCACGCGCGCATATTCTTCGGGGGAAAGGCCGTGCGCGGCCACGGTCTCGGGCGTGATCTGAGTCATGCGCGTGCCCTTAGCGATGTCTGCGGCGCGCGTCACCCGCCTGTCGCGGATTTGGTGCGTGCTGGCGGCGCTATCGGTAACGCGGCGTTAAGCGCGCGTTGCGATGGGGGGATATGCAGTTCCCCTCGATTCCATCGCTGTGGAGACACGCGGTGCAGAGCGCGCCCATTCCCGGCGCCGACTATTTCAGCGTGGCGCGTGAGGTGCCGCTGGCCGGCACCTGGGAATGCGACCTCGCCGACGACTCGCTACGCTGGTCCACCGCCGTGTACGACATTTTCGGCATCGCGCCCGGATCGCGGCTCGACCGGCAGGGAATCGTACAGCTTTATGCGCCCGAATCGCGCGACACGCTGGCGGTGCTCCGTGCCGATGCGATTGCGCGGGGGAGCAGCTTCACGTTCGAGGCGCGGATTTGCCGCCCTGATGGCGCGACGCGCTGGGTACGAATCACCGCGGATATCGCCTGCCGCAACGGCCGCCCGGCGCAGCTCTATGGCACCAAGCAGGACATTACCGAGGAGTGGGTGCCGCGCTGAGGCGCCTTTAGCCGCGCGGCTTGCGCAGGCGACGGAACAGCCCGCCGCTGGCGACCGGCTCGAACAAATCCTCCGGATTCTCCGGGTCGAGCACTTCGTTATCGGCGAGCCACGCGGTCACGCCCTCAAGGTCGGGCACTTCGTACGGCCGCAGCGTGCGCCCAGCGCCGCCGCGCAGCGATTCGATCGCCGCGATCAGCGACCCCTTGGCCTCGATCGCCGCCGCCACGTCCTCGGGCATGCACCCCAGATGCTCGGCGAGCAGGCCGTCGCGAATCGCCCGGATGCGCGCGCTGTTCTCCGCGCCCGGCGCCTCGCACTCGATCGTCACGTCGCATTCGGTGTCGAGCCGCAGCGAGCGGTTGTTGAAGTTCGACGAGCCGACGCGCAGCACCGTGTCGTCGACCACCAGCACCTTGGCATGGACATAGATCGGCGCGCCCTCGGCGGTGAACGGGTGATAGATGCGCAGCCGCCCGTGCGGGTCGCGCTGGTGCAGCGCCTCGAACAGCCGGGCGCGGGCGGTGTCCATCGCCATCTGTTCCAGCCAGCCATCGGCCTGTTCGGGATTGATGATGACGATTTCGGGGCCATCGGTCTCCGCGAGCCGGCGCCCGATCGCCTCGGCGATGCGGCGCGACGCGAAATACTGGCTCTCGGCGTAGATGACGTGGCGGGCGGCGGCGATCAGATCGAGGTACAGCGCCTCGATCTCGCGGATCGGCGCCACGTCGGGCAAATCGGGCTGGCTGCGCGAAATGGCGGCGGGGACGTCGGTAAAGTCGGGCTCCAGGCTTTCGGGCCAGCACTGGCCGCGCGGCGGCGGCGGCGCGATGGGTTTGCCGCCCGCCAGTGCCCAGCGCTCGCGGCACAGATCGCCCAATGCGGCGGCGACCGGCCCCTGGAGCGCGGTGGTCGCGTCGTGCCACGGCATATAGGGCTTGCCGTCCGGGCCGACGCGGCGGGGATCGTCGTCGCGGTGCGCGCGCGTGTCCCAGCGCCCGGCAGTCATGTCGATCCCGCCGCAGAACGCCAGGCAATCGTCGATCACCACGATCTTCTGATGGTGTGACGCGCCGGTCGGGTGCGTGCTGTCGAGCTTCGGATGGATGCGGCCATGCGCCATCCAGCGCAGCGTCGTCGCCAGCGTGCGCGGACGCAGGAACGTCTTGAGCGCGCCCATGTCCCAGCGCAGCAGATAGATGTGCAGCGCCGGATTGCGGTGCGCGAGCCAGGTGATGAAGGGACCGACATGTTCCGGCGCCTCGGGCACGCGATCGGAGCGATCGGCCAGCCGGATGCGCGCGTCGAAATCCCATCCGATCAACAGGATCTGGTGCTTGGCCTCCAGCATCGCGTCTCGCGCGGCGCGGAAATAATCCTCCGCATCGACGATGATCGACACGCGCTCGGCGGGCTCGATGCGCCACGCATTGGTGCCTGCGCGGACGATCCTGCTCACAGGATCTCGCGAATCTTCTCGGGCGGGCGGCCCAGCCGGACGCCCTTGTCGGTTTCCACCAGCGGGCGCTCGATCAGGATCGGGTTCGCGGCCATCGCATCGAGGATGGCGTCGTCGTCGGCGCCCTTCAGCGCCTTCGCCTCCGTCTCGGCGGTGCGCAGCCCCTCGCGCGCGGTCATGCCCGCACGCGCATAGAGGCGGGCGAGCGTGTCGCGGCTCGGCGGCGTCTTCAGATACTCGACGATGGTCACGTCGGCGCCGGCCTCCTGAAGGATTGCCAGCGCCTCGCGCGATTTCGAGCAGCGGGGATTGTGGTAGAGCGTGGCCTTCATGCGCAAATTCCGTTTTGACGAACGCGGTGACGGCTCTACCTTCCGTCACCCTGAACTCGTTTCAGGGGCCAACCCTCCACCGGGCGAGAGTCTCGCCTGTTGCCCGATGGATGCTGAAACAAGTTCAGCATGACGGCGCAGAATGGGGCGAGTGCACCCAAAGCCGGGTCGCCCTGCGACACGCGCAGGGCGAACCGGGTTATTCCGCAGCCTGCTTGGCCAGCCATTCCTCGAGCCACTTGATCGTATAGTCGCCGCGCTGGAACTCGGGATCGTCCAGCAGCGCCTGGTGGAGCGGGATCGTGGTCTTGACGCCCTCGATCACGAATTCCTCCAGCGCGCGGCGCAGCCGCATCAGACAGCTTTCGCGCGTCCGGCCATAGACGATCAGCTTGGCGATCATCGAATCATAGTAAGGCGGGATGCGATAGCCGGAGTAGATGCCGCTATCGACGCGCACATGCATGCCGCCGGGGGCATGGAAATGCGTGATCTTGCCGGGCGAAGGCGCGAAGGTCTTCGGGTCTTCGGCATTGATGCGGCATTCGATCGCGTGGCCGCGAAATTCCAGTTCCTCCTGGCGCACCGACAGCGGATGGCCTTCGGCGACGCGGATCTGTTCGCGCACCAGGTCCATGCCGGTGATCATCTCGGTCACCGGATGCTCGACCTGGAGCCGGGTGTTCATTTCGATGAAATAGAACTTCCCGTCTTCCCACAGGAATTCGATCGTGCCCGCGCCGCGATAACCCATATCGGCCATCGCCTTGGATACGATCGCGCCCATTTCCGCCCGGTCCTCGGGGGTGATGGCGGGGGACAGCGCCTCTTCGAGCACCTTCTGGTGGCGGCGCTGGAGCGAGCAGTCGCGCTCGCCCAGGTGGATCGCATTGCCGTTGCCGTCGCCGAACACCTGGAATTCGATGTGGCGCGGATTGCCGAGATACTTTTCCAGATACACGGTGGCGTCGCCGAACGCGGCCTTCGCCTCGCTGCCCGCCTGCTGCATCAGCGTCTCGAGCTGGTCCTCGCTCGTGCACACCTTCATGCCGCGACCGCCGCCGCCCGATGCCGCCTTGATGATGACCGGATAGCCGGCCTTGGCCGCGATCGCCTTGGCCTCGGCCAGGTCGCTGATCGGGCCATCCGATCCGGGGACGAGCGGCAGGCCGAGTGCGCCGGCGGTGCGCTTCGCCTCGATCTTGTCGCCCATCGTGCGGATATGCTCGGGCTTGGGCCCGACGAAGATGATGCCGTGCGCCTCGACGATCTCGGCGAACTGCGCATTCTCGGACAGGAAGCCATAGCCCGGGTGAATCGCGTCTGCGCCCGAAATCTCGGCCGCTGCAATGATGCGCGGGATGTTGAGATAGCTTTCCGCAGCCGCAGGCGGCCCGATGCAGATCGCCTCGTCCGCCAGCCGCACATGCATGGCGTCGGCGTCGGCGGTGGAGTGCACCGCCACCGTCTTGATCCCCATTTCGTGACAAGCACGATGGATGCGCAAAGCGATCTCGCCGCGATTGGCGATCAGGAGCTTCTTGATTTCGGGCATGGTGGCGCCGTTACTCGACCACGACGAGCGGCTGGTCGAACTCGACCGGCTGGCCGTTCTCGACCAGGATCGCCTTGACCGTGCCGGCGCTGGGCGCGTGGATCGGGTTCATCACCTTCATCGCTTCGATGATGAGCAGCGTGTCGCCGGCGGCGACCTGTTGCCCGATCGACACGAAGTTCTTCGCTTCGGGGTTCGAGGCGAGATAGACGGTGCCGACCATCGGCGATTTCACAGCGTTCAGCGCGACGGGCGCCGCCGCTTCGATCGCCAGCGGCGCGGCGGCGGGAGCCGCTGCGGGGGCGGGCGCCGCCGGGGCGGGCGCATAGTGCACCGCCGGCGCGGCGGTCACGGTGCGGGCCACGCGGACGCGGCGTTCGCCGTCCTCGACTTCGATTTCGGTCAGCTGGGTGTCGTCGAGCACTGCGGCAAGCTGCCGGACCAGGTCGATATCGACCTGCATCGCGCCCGATTGTTTAAGTTCGTCGGCCATTGCGACCCTTCTTGAAGGATGAAACCGCGCCCTGTGTCAGATGCGTGCCGCGGCTTCAAGCGCAAGCAGATAGGAAAGCGCGCCAAAACCAACGATGGTGCCGCGCGCCGCGCGACCCACATAGCTGATATGACGAAATTCCTCGCGTGCATGCGGGTTGGACAGATGCACTTCGATCACCGGCGTCGTGATGCTCTTGATGGCATCGTGCAACGCGATCGAAGTATGCGTGAAAGCTGCGGCGTTGAGAAGTACCGCCTTTGCACCGCGCGCCTGCGCTTCGTGGAGCCAGTCGACCAGATGCCCTTCGTGATTCGACTGGCGCAGGTCGATCTCCAGCCCCAGTTCCTGGGCACGGTCCTCCAGCTGTCCGGCGATGTCGTCCAGCGTGTCGGTGCCATAGATATGCGGCTCGCGCAGGCCCAGCAGGTTCAGGTTGGGGCCGTTCAGGACAAAGATCGTTTCGGCCAAGGCCAAGCCTTTCGGTTGCGGGCGGAGCGGCGCCCTCCCTATATGAGGCTGCGTCCCCGATCAAATATTCCAAGGACCCTCATGCACACCGACGGCACCGTCAGCATCGTCGTGAACGGCGAACACAAGCGTATCACTGCGGGACTGAGCATCGCCCAGCTCGCCGAGCAACTGGGGCTGGTCCCCGAAAAGATCGCGGTCGAACGCAATCTGGAGGTCGTGCCGCGCTCGACATTGGGCGCGGTCATCGTCGCGGATGGCGACGAGCTGGAGATCGTCCACTTTGTCGGCGGCGGCGATCATGGCGCGCCGGTGGATGCCGATAGCTGGACCGTCGCGGGCAAGACCTTCCGCTCGCGCCTGATCGTCGGCACCGGCAAGTACAAGGATTTCGAGCATAACGCGGCGGCGGTCGCGGCATCGGGCGCGGAAATCGTCACCGTCGCGGTGCGCCGCGTCAACGTGTCGGACCGCAACGCGCCGATGCTGACCGACTATATCGATCCCAAGAAGATCACTTATCTGCCCAACACCGCCGGCTGTTTCGATGCCGAATCGGCGATCCGCACGCTGCGGCTGGCGCGCGAAGCCGGCGGCTGGGATCTGGTGAAGCTGGAAGTGCTGGGCGAGGCGCGCACGCTGTATCCCGACATGGTCGAGACGCTGCGCGCCACCGAAATCCTCGCGAACGAAGGCTTCAAGCCGATGGTCTACTGCGTCGACGATCCGATCGCGGCGAAGCGGCTGGAGGATGCGGGCGCGGTGGCGATCATGCCGCTGGGCGCGCCCATCGGCTCGGGGCTGGGCATCCAGAACCGCGTCACGATCCGCCTGATCGTGGAGGGCGCCAAGGTGCCGGTGCTGGTCGATGCGGGCGTCGGCTCCGCATCCGATGCGGCGGTGGCGATGGAGCTGGGCTGCGACGGCGTGCTGATGAACACCGCGATCGCCGAGGCGAAGGACCCCGTGCTGATGGCGGCGGCGATGAAGGCGGCGGTCGAGGCCGGGCGCCTGTCGTACCGCGCCGGGCGGATGGGGCGGCGGATGTATGCCGATCCGTCCAGCCCGCTCGCCGGGCTGATCTGATGCGCCGCATCGCCCTGGCCGCCGCGCTCGCGCTCGGTGCCTGCCACGCCGCGCCCGAACAGGCGGCGATGGGCAATGCGGGGATGATCTCCGCCGCGCCGGTCACGCTGACGGCGGCGGACGGGGTGAAGATCGCGGGCGTGGTCACGCGCCCCGAAAAGCCCAGGGCGATGATCCTGCTGTTCCACCAGGCGGATTCGGGCAAGGACGAATATGCGCTGATCGCCCCCCGGCTCGCGCAGGTGGGCTATGCCACGCTGCGGATCGACCAGCGCGCGGGCGGCGCGATGTTCGGCGGCAACGAGACGGTCAAGGCGCTGGGCAAGGCCGCGTCCTACCTGGATGCGCAAAAGGACGTGGAGGCCGCGCTCGACTGGGCGGGGCTGCAAAAGCTGCCGGTGCTCCTGTGGGGCAGCAGCTATTCGGCATCGCTCGCGCTGATCGTCGCTGCCGAACGCCGCGATGCAGTGAAGGGCGTGCTGGCCTTTTCCCCCGGCGAATATTTCGACGACAAGGGTCTGGTCGCGCGCTCGGCGGCCAAGGTGACGGCGCCGCTGTTCGTCACCTCGGCACAGGACGGCAGGGAAATCGACGCCGCCCGCGCAGTGGTCGCGGCGTCGCCGGCCCAGGACAAGACCCAGTTCGTGCCCAAGACCGGCGGCATCCATGGCTCGTCCACGCTGCTGCGCGAAAAGAACCCCGACGGCGCCGAACCGGCATGGAAGGCCGTGCTGGCGTTCCTGTCGCGGGTGACGGGCGGGTAGGGGTTACCGCGCTTTCCGCACCAGCCACACCGATCGCCCGCCGGCATGGGGGTCTTCGGGGGTGAAGGCGATTTCGATCAGTCGGTGTGCGGCAAACAGCGCGCGATAGTCCTCCGGCGCAAGGCTGGCGTGGTACAGCGGCTCGCCGAACTGGCATCCCATCGCTTCGCCCCGCGCGGGGCCGGTGTTGAACAGGAAGGGCGCGGTCGGCGCCAGCCAGCCGGCGACGCGCGCGATCATCGCCGCCTGGTCGTCGGGCGGCAGGTGGAACAGGCTGTCCCACGCCAGCACCCCGTCGAACGGCCCCTCGATCGCGACGCTGCGCATGTCCGCGCACAGCCAGTGGTGGCGGCCGAAGCGCGTGCGGGCGACCGCGATCATCGGTTCCGATGCGTCCACGCCGGTCAGGCTGTGCCCCGCATCGATCAGATAGCGCGCGATCGGCTCCCCCGCGCCGCAGCCCAGATCGAGCACGCGCGCGCGCTTCGGCATCGCCAGCAACATCCGGTCGAGCCAGCCGCGTTCGACGAAGCGCGAACGGCGGGCATCGTCGAACGCATGGGCATGCCGGTCATAATGGGCGCCGATTCGATCGGGCATCGCGGAACCCTCTCCCGGCATGGGCCGTTCTATCCCCAAGGCCGGACTTGCTGGCGCGCACCGCGCCGATCCGCCTGCAGGAGCTTGAAATCATGGGTGAACTCACCGACAAGATCAAGGGCAACGTCAATGAGGCGATTGGCAAGGCCAAGCAGCACAGCGACAATCCGGCAACCCGCGACGAAGGCGCTGCGCAGGAGCTGAAGGGCAAGGGCCAGCAGGTCGCCGGCAAGGTAAAGGGCGCGCTCGGCGACGATATCTGACGCCTCGCAGTACAAACCTGAAAAGGGCCGTTCCGCAGATGCGGGGCGGCCCTTTTGCGTGCGCGGTCAATCCTGGACGTAAAAGGCCCAGAGGTCGCCGTGCAGCTTGCACGCGGCGAAGCGCGCCGGCTGGCGGGTATTGCCCGCCTCACAGATCATGAACGAATGCAGCTGTCCGGGTTCGAGCGGGTTGGGCAGGGGAATCGTCTTTGCATTCTGCCAGCGCCATTCGGTTTTCCACAGGCGGACCCCGTCTATGGTGACGCGGTCGCCCTCTTTCCCGATGTGCACATTACTCCAGGCCACAAATCCCTCCCTCAGTCCTTCTCCTTATAGAGCGGGCGGGGGCCGGGGTGGTGCGATTGGCCGGCAATCGCTTCATATATGTGGATAAAATTTCGCGCTTCAGCGGCTCCGGATCGCAGCGATCGTGGTCGCAGGCGTGATGATCTCAACATCGGTCTTCAGATGGAGCAGCTTCACCCCCGGCTGTGCCAGCGCACGGTCCAGCGCCGGGGCAAAGGCGTCGGTCGTCTCCACCGTCTCCGCCCAGGCGCCATAGGCGCGACCGAGCGCGGCGAAATCGGGGTTGCGTAGCGTCGTGCCCGACAGGCGCGTGGGATATTCGCGCTCCTGGTGCATGCGGATCGTGCCATAGGCGCTGTTATCCACGACGATGACCAGGATGTTGGCGCCATGCTGGACGGCGGTGGCGAGTTCCTGTCCGTTCATCAGGAAATCGCCGTCCCCGGCCAGCGCAACCACCGCGCGCTCCGGTGCGCGCAGCGCGGCGGCGACGGCGGCGGGCAGGCCATAGCCCATTGCGCCCGAGGTGGGGGCCAGCTGGCTCGGCTGCGGGCCATAGTGCCAGTAGCGGTGCCACCAGCCCGAGAAATTGCCCGCGCCGTTGCAGATGATCGTGTCCGCCGGCATCGCGGCGCGCATCGCTGCCACGCATTGGCCCAGGTCCAGCGTCACGCCCTCGCGCGGGTTGGGGGTGGACCATTCCAGCCATTCGGCATGGGCATGGGCGGCGGCATCGCCGCGCACCGGTGACACATCCTCCATCGTCGCGGCGGCGGCAAAGCTGGCCATGTCGGCACAGATCGCCACATCGGCGCGATAGACGCGGCCCAGTTCGCTCGGGTCGGGGTGGACATGCACCAGCGTCTGGCCGGGATGGTCGGGCGTGATCAGCGTATAGCCATCGGTGGTCGCCTCCCCCAGCCGCGCGCCGACTGCCAGGATCAGGTCCGCGCCCTTGATCCGCGACACCAGCTTGGGGTTGGGGCCGTAGCCGAGATTGCCGGCATAGACGGGCGAGTGGACCGGCACGGCATCCTGCCGGCGGAACGCGGTGGCCACGGGCAGGCCGATCCGCTCGGCAAAGCGGATGAACGCCGTGCCCGCAGCGGGCGTCCAGCCCGCGCCGCCTACGATCGCCACCGGCCGCTCGGCCTGTTTGAGCAATGCCGCCATGGCGTGGAGCGCGTGCCGATCGGGCACCTGGCTGATGCGGGGCAAAGGCGGGCGGTCCACTGCCTCCACCACGTCGCACAGCATGTCCTCGGGCAGCGCGATCACTACCGGGCCGGGGCGCCCGTGCGTGGCGACGTTCCAGGCGCGCGCGACATATTCGGGGATGCGCGCGGCATCCTCGATCCGCGTCGCCCATTTGGCCAGGGGAGCGAACATCGCGGGGAAATCGACTTCCTGGAATCCCTCGCGGTCGCGCATCCCGCGATCGACGTCGCCGATGAACAGGAGCATCGGCTGCGAATCCTGCATCGCGACGTGCACGCCGATGCTGGCATTGGTCGCCCCCGGCCCGCGCGTGACAAAGGCGATGCCCGGCCGCCCGGTCATCGCGCCATCGGCGCATGCCATGAAGCCGACGCCGCCTTCCTGCCGGCACGTCACCACGTCGATTTCGGGCGTGTCGTGCAGAGCGTCGAGCACGGCGAGGAAGCTCTCGCCCGGCACATGGAAAATGCGGTCGCAGCCCTGTGCCACCAGATTGTCGACGAGGATCCGGCCCCCGGTACGTTTCGCAGTCATGGCGCAAGCCTAGACCGGGGCGGGGCGGTTCGGGTAGCCCTGTCGCCATGCTGATCGTTGGTAATCCTGTGTCACCCTATGCCCGCAAGGTATTCGTCGCCCTCGCGCTGAAGGGGGTTGCCTATGAAATGGACCCGATCGTGCCCTTTTTCGGCAATGACGATTTCACGCGGATCAGCCCCTTGCGGCGGATACCGGTGCTGATCGACGGCGATCTGGTGCTCAACGATTCGACCGTCATCTGCGAATATCTCGACGAAGCCTATCCGGGCGCGCCATTGCTGCCGCGCGATCCGGCCGATCGCGCCCGCGCGCGCTGGATCGAGGAATATGCCGACAGCCGGCTGGGCGATGTCGTGATCTGGCGGCTGTTCTTCCCGACCAAGGTCGCGCCCCGCGTCTATGGCCGCGAACCCGATGCAGAGGCGATCGCGCGTATCCACGCGGTCGAACTGCCGGAGACGCTCGACTGGATCGAGGCGCAGGCCCCGGCGCAGGGCTTTCTGTTCGGCACGATGATGACGGCGGACATCACCATCGCCGCCTTCTTCCGCAACGCGCTGCTCGCGGGCTTTACTGTCGATCCGTCGCGCTGGCCGCGCACCGCCGCATGGATCGCGCGGGTCGAGGCGGAGCCCGCCTTTGCCGAATCGATCCGGCTGGAGCAGGTCACGCTTTCGGTCGGGATGCGCGACCGTGCCGACGCGCTGCGCGCCGCGGGCGTGCGCGTTTCCGCCCACAGCTATGCCGGAACGGCGCCCCAGCCGCGGATCGGCGCATGAAAAAAGGGCCGCGCAGCCATGCCGCGCGGCCCTTTCCTTCAACTGGTCCAGATACGCGGACAATCAGAAGCGGTAGCCGATCCCTGCCAGCACCTGGTGGCGCTCGAAATCCTGGCTGTAGTTCGAATAGCGATACTCGATCTTGCCATAGGCCTTGCCGAAGCTGCGCTCGACGCCCGCACCCAGACGGAAACCGTCGAGGTTCTCGCCGTCGTGGATCGTCGGCGTGTCGAGGATGAAGCGCGCGTTGGTGTAGCCGCCCTTGACGTACAGCAGCGTGTTCGGCGCTGCGATCACGCCGGCGCGGACGCCTGCGTACAGGTCGCGGCCTGCCTTGATGCAGCTGTTCGCGACGCAATCCTTGGTGGTCGAGCCGGTGACTTCGCCGTCGACGCCGAACACGGCGGTGCCGCGCTGCAGGTCATAGCCGATGGCGCCGCCATAGGTGAAGCCGCTCTGGCTCTCGCCGTCGCTGCGCGCATGGTCCCAGCCGCCGACGACTTCGGCGCGCGGACCCGAGAACTGGCCATCCTGTGCGAGCGCGGGGGTTGCGGCTGCCGTCAGGGCGAGCGCCATGGTTGCGAGAATACGCATTGAAATTCCTACTCTGTGGACTTTTATACTGTTCGGTCGGATGGCCATCCGAGGGGCTACGTAAGCCTCCGGTTCCGCAGCGCAATATGTCAGTTCAATTACATACCAAAGTGTGACCAAAAAGTCCCACATGCAGACCTTTGGCGGGCAATTGCAAAAAACGCACACAAAGTTGAACCACCATTCAGCTTTGCTTGACGCACCGGCGCGCGCGGGATTATCGCCGCGGCGAAGCAGGAGA
Organism: Sphingomonas degradans; assembly: GCF_053502645.1. NCBI lineage: Bacteria > Pseudomonadati > Pseudomonadota > Alphaproteobacteria > Sphingomonadales > Sphingomonadaceae > Sphingomonas > Sphingomonas degradans. The sequence goes on along the minus strand of NZ_CP177172.1, from coordinate 3,027,133 downwards.
GAGAATCGCGCATGGACAAGCTCTACCCCAACGCCGCTGCAGCGCTGGAAGGGTTGCTGTTCGACGGCATGACCCTGTGCGCGGGCGGCTTCGGCCTGTGCGGCATCCCGGAACGGCTGATCGATGCGATCCAGGCTTCGGGCGTCACCGGCCTGACGATCGCCAGCAACAATGCCGGCATCGACAATGAAGGCCTCGGCAAGCTGCTGCGCAGCCGCCAGGTGAAGAAGATGATCTCGTCCTATGTCGGCGAGAACAAGGAATTCGAGCGCCAGTATCTGTCGGGCGAGCTGGAAGTGGAATTCTGTCCCCAGGGCACGCTGGCCGAGCGCTGCCGCGCGGGCGGGGCGGGCATCCCCGGTTTCTATACCAAGACCGGCGTCGGCACCAAGGTGGCCGAGGGCAAGGAAGTGAAGAGTTTCGACGGCGAGGACTATATCCTCGAACGCGGCATCCGCGCCGATGTGTCGATCATCAAGGGGTGGAAGGCCGACGAAGCCGGCAACCTGATTTTCCGCAAGACCGCGCGCAATTTCAACCAGCCGATGGCGACCGCAGGCAAGGTCTGCGTGGCGGAGGTCGAGGAAGTGGTGCCCGTGGGCGCGCTCGACCCCGACCAGATCCATCTGCCCGGCATCTATGTGAAGCGGCTGATCGTCGGCGCGCCGTACGACAAGAAGATCGAATTCCGCACCACCCGGCCGCGCGAGGCGGCGTGACGACGGGGCCGGTGCGGCTGGCGCTGGGCGCCGGGGTAGCGTCGCTGCTGCTGTCGGGCTGTGTCGCGGCGGCGGTGCCCGCCGTGGCTGCGGCCGGGCTCTTCAAGTCGAGCCAGGACAGCAACGCCCGCAAACGCGCCAAGCGGCCCAAGTCTGCCGCCGGGCAGGTCGTCACAACGCCCACCGGCACGGTGCGCATCACCGATATGAAGGCGCTGCCCGCGCCCGACGGCACCGTCGCACCCCCGCGCGCGGCGGAAGCCAAGAGCCCGCCGGAGATGCAGTATCTCTACGGCTCCGGCGAAGCGGCGGCGCTGAGTGTCCAGGCCTATCAGGCGATGTATTACTATCTCCGGATGGAAATCGGCTATCTGCGCGACAAGCAGGATGCCCGCTCGGTCGTGCTCTCGCCCGGATCGACGATCGAAAACCCGAAGTTCGACCGCTGCGGCCCCCGCCCGCTGGCGATCGTGCTCGACGTGGATGAAACCGCGCTGCTCAACCTGGGCTATGAAGCGGATTCGGTGACGCGCGGCGGCGCCTATGATCCCGCCCGCTGGGCGCGCTGGGAACAGACCGGCGCGGACAAGGTGGCGGCAGTGCCCGGCGCGGCGGAGACGCTGGCGGCGCTGCGGCGCGATGGCTACACCGTGATCTTCAATTCCAACCGCGCCGTCTCCAGCGCGGACCAGACGGTCGCGGCGCTTGCCCATGCCGGGCTCGGGCCGGCGGTGCTGGGCGACACGCTGTGGCTGCGCGGTGATGGCGACGGCAGCGGCAAGGATGCCCGCCGTGCCAAGATCGCCGAGCGCTATTGCATCGTCGCGATGGCGGGCGACCAGCTGGGCGACTTCACCGATCTGTTCAACGCCCCCGCCCAGTCGGTCCGCGCGCGCCGCAACAGCGTGAGCGAAACCCCGCTTGCGCCGCTGTGGGGGGCGGGATGGTTCCTGCTGCCCAACCCGGTCTATGGCACCGGGCTCAAGGGCAGCCTCGACGAGATATTTCCGCCAGACGTGCGCTGGACGGACCCGCAGGAGAAGAAATGATGCCGCAGGACAGCAAGGGCTGGACCCGGGACGAAATGGCCGCCCGCGCGGCGCGCGAGCTTCAGGACGGCTTCTACGTCAATCTGGGCATCGGCATCCCCACGCTGGTCGCGAACCACATTCCCGACGGGGTCGAGGTCACGCTCCAGTCGGAAAACGGAATGCTCGGCATCGGGCCCTTCCCCTATGAAGGGGAGGAAGACGCCGACCTCATCAACGCCGGCAAGCAGACGATCAGCGAACTGCCCAGCTCGGTCTATTTCAGCTCGTCGGACAGTTTCGCAATGATCCGCGGCGGGCATATCGACCTGACCGTGCTCGGCGCGATGGAAGTCAGCGAGGGCGGCGACATCGCCAACTGGATGATTCCGGGCAAGATGATCAAGGGCATGGGCGGCGCGATGGACCTGGTCGCGGGCGTCAAGAAGATCATCGTCGTGATGGAGCACAACGCCAAGGACGGCAGCCCCAAGTTCATCCCCGAATGCACGCTGCCGCTGACCGGCAAGAACGTGGTCGACATGATCATCACCGACCTCGCCGTGTTCCAGCGCGTGGACCATGCCAGCCCCTTCCGCCTGATCGAACTGGCCCCCGGCGTGACCGAGGCGGAAGTCGCTGCCAAGACCACGGCGCACTACGACGTGGCGCTGGTCGCCGCCTGATTTCCCGCTCCGGGGGCCGCGTTGACGTGCCCCCGGGCCGGGCCTAGCGTCCGGCGATGTGGACCGCGTTGCGCACCCGGTATCTCGACCTGCTCGGCTCGATTTACCTGTATAACGAGCATCGCGGCTATACGAGCATCGACCGGGTGCTGGACGCGGTGCGCGTGCGCGAACCCGGCAACACCGCGCTGATCGCCGCGATCGAAAAGCACCGGGCGGACGAGCGCAAGCACTATGCGATGTTCAAGCGCTGGTTCGAGCTGCGCGGCGTGATGCCGCTGCGCGTCGATCGCACCTGCGGCCATATCGACCGCTTCGTCGAAATCATGTTCGGCCGCGCCATCGACGCGCTCGACACCGACCGGATCATCGCCGAGGATGCCCAGTTCGAGAAGCTGTGCCGCGTCATCGCGCTGACCGAAAAGCGCGGGCACCGGCAGGTCCACGTCCTGCTGAACCACCCGGTGGTGCGCGGCGACAAGACGCTGATGCGCATCTTCGCCATCATCGAGCGGGACGAACCGAGCCACTGGGCACCCTATGACGGCTGGCTGACCGCCAACGGCAAGCGCGACTCGAAATGGTGGGAGCGGGCGATCGACGGCTTCATCCATTCGGAACTGCTGTTCCTGAAACTGCCCGCGCTGTTCGCGAACCCCTGGGTCGCCCGGCGCACCGACTGGCCCGATGCGCAGGATGGCGAAGGAGCGGGGCGCGTGCCGATCGCGGCTTGAGGGGGGCGTTGTCCTGATTCTTCTGTGCGGGAAGGGCCCTACACGGCGTTTAAGATCGCGGCAAACGCGCTGATGAGCGGTACAAAGTGGCTTTTCAGAGGTTCGCGGTCGGCGTCGAATCCGTTTCCAAGCTGCATCTCGACTCGAGCCTCGGTGGGCCGGCACAGCGGCTCTGTCGCGTTCGCCTTCTTGTCGCGCACGGCGAAAACCTTCTGAAGCTTTAAGTCGATCCGGGTTGAGTAAGTGACGCAGAGGTGATGGGCGCTTTCGTATGAAATAGAGTCCTTCGTGAACGTCGCGGGATAAATGTTCACGTCAGGCGCGGAGACATAAGTGCCCAAGACGCGAACGGCGGCCTCGACACATTCACTACGCTCGCGCACACATTGGATCGTAACCGTAGCGGGCATTAGCGCACCGCCACCGTCGACCCTTGTCCATCGCCCTTTCGCGACAGTGTAGCCTTGGAAACTCGTTACAGACGCCGCGACGTTCGGTTGTGCCTTCGTCGCTACACCGAGGACAGCAATCTCACGTGCGAACTCGAACAGGACTAGCATCACGAAGAAGCCGACCTTCCACCAGTTCCAGCGCTGATAAAAGCGTATTTTCTTAGTGATGCCGTCAGTCATGCCGCCCCCTCCCGCCAGGAAGCAGCACCGGCCGCCCGCTGTCTACCCTGCAGCGATCCTGCGGATCATGGCCGCTAGAATCGATCTGGTAAACACCCTACCATCTGCCTCGGAGGCGGATTATGAAGGTGGCAGCGATATGCGTGGTAATGCTTGCGACCTCGGTTGCGCCGCCCGCAGAACCCTATCGTTGCGACTTTACCGTCAAGCGCCAGTGCTCACCGGACGGCCAGTGCAGAGCCCTGCCACCCGTTGTCTGGGCGACATTCGACGAAAGAACTAGAACCTACTCGCGCTGCGATACGAATGGGTGCGATTCCTATCAGGCCGATTGTGTTGAAGAAGTCGGCGCGCGGGGGGATTGATTGGCTGGGGCGATTGGCGTGAGCGCGAGTGCTGGGCCTCAGGCGGGCACCGTCTGCGCCGGCATCGGGATGATCTTGGCCATCTTGCGGAGGTTCTGGGCGGTGGCGGCGAGGAGGAACTCGTCTTTTGCACCATTTGGTCCGCGCAGGCGCAAGCGATCGAGCTTCAGGATTCGTTTGAGGTGCGCGAACAGCATCTCGACCTTCTTTCGCTGGCGTCGGGACGTGACATAGGCGTCGCTCGTCGCGATATCGCGGGCCATGTCGCGTGCGCCTTCGTGGATCGAGCGCAGGATTTTGCGGGCTGGCGCGTTGGGGCAGCAGCGTGGCTTGAGATCGCAGGCATCGCAGTCGAGCTTGCTGGCGCGATAGCGCATCAGGCCATTCTCATCGACGAACGGGCGTGGTTCACGATAGGTCTTCTGCCGTTGCCGCAACCGCTTGCCGCCTGGGCAGATGTAGCTGTCGTCCTCCCGGTCGAACGCGAACGCCGGGCGCTCGAACGTGCCATCGCGGCGGGCGGACTTGTCGAACACGGGGATATGTGGCGCGATGCCCTTTTCCTCAACCAGCCAGGCAAGGTTGGCCGCATCGCCGTAGCCGGTATCGGCCGCGAGCCGCTCGGGCCATAGTCCGAACCGCGCCTGGGTGCGCTCGATCATCCTTCGTTGCGCCGTTACTTCGGCCTGGCGGATCGATGTGGTCGCCTCAACGTCGACGATTACCGCATGCTCAAGGTCGATCAGATAGTTGGTCGAGTACGCGAAGAAGGCGCGCTCGCGTGTTGCCGCGGTCCAGCGTGCGGCCGGATCGGCCACCGCCAACTGCTTGGGCGCGACCGGCGTTGCCCCGCCGAACGCGGCATCGTCGAGCACCGCGAGATACTCGCGCACCGCATGGCGGGTGGACCCGTCCGGCAACTGCTCGGGGCGATCGACGGCGTGCTGGCGGCTCACATCGGCGCGGATCAGGCTGGCATCGACCGCAAAGCCCTCGCCGCCGACCAGGCCTTCAGCCATGCACCGCGCGACGGTCGTCTCGAACAACGCACGCAGCAGATCGCTGTCGCGGAAGCGGCCATGGCGGTTCTTCGAGAAGGTCGAGTGGTTGGGCACATTGCCCTCCAGCCCCAGCCGGCAGAACCAGCGATAGGCGAGGTTGAGATGCACCTCCTCGCACAGCCGCCGCTCGGATCGGATGCCCATGCAATAACCGATGATGAGCATCCGGATCATCAACTCCGGGTCGATCGATGGCCGACCGGTCTCGCTGTAGAAGGGCCGAAGATGCTCGCGGATATCGGACAGGTCCACGAACCGGTCGATCGAGCGCAGCAGATGATCCGGCGGCACATGCCGGTCCAGGTTGAAACTGTAGAACAACGCTTCCTGCGCCACCGTCCGCTCGCCCATCATCGGCCCGCCCTCCGACTGCTTGCGAAGAGTGAATCAGACCCTCAGTGCAACTTCAAGGGCGAGTTTTTCAACAGAATCAGGCCGTTACCAGTCGCTCGGGCATTTTCCGAATCGTGGCGCTCCCCGCAAATGGGGTTTTTACGAAGATCGCAGATGACGGTTCGGCGGTGGAGGTCGCTTCAATCGGGACCGATGTGCTTATCAGCTATGGCACCTGCAAGCGGTAGAGATAGCCGCTGCCGATCAGCCATCGACCACAGCACAAAATTGCGTTCAGCCTTGCCTCTGCGCACGATTGGACTAGATCGCCCGCATGTCTAGCCAACCCCGCACGCTGTACGAGAAGATCTGGGCCGACCATGTGGTCGAGCGCCGGGACGATGGAACCTGCCTGGTCTATATCGATCGGCACCTCGTCCACGAAGTCACCAGCCCCCAGGCCTTTGCCGGGCTTCGCGCCGCTGGCCGCCCCGTGCGGCGGCCCGACCTGACGCTTGCGGTGCCCGATCACAACCTGCCGACCACCGCGCGCGTCGATGCCGCCGGCAATCCGCTGCCGATCGCCGATCCGGCCAGCGCGGGGCAGCTTTCGGCCCTGCGCGCGAACGTCGCCGAATTCGGCGTGCCCTATATCGACGCGCTCGATGCGCGGCAGGGGATCGTCCACGTCATTGGGCCGGAACAGGGCTTCACCCTGCCGGGCACCACGCTGGTATGCGGCGACAGCCACACTTCGGCGCATGGCGCGCTGGGAGCGCTGGCGTTCGGGATCGGCACGTCCGAAGTCGAGCATGTGCTGGCGACGCAGACGTTGCTGCTCGCGCAGTCGAAGACGATGGAAGTCCGCGTCGACGGCACGCTCGGCCACGGCGTCAGCCCCAAGGACGTGGTGCTGGCGATCATCGGCAAGATCGGTGCGGCTGGTGGCACGGGCTATGTCATCGAATTCACCGGCGAAGTGATCCGCGCGATGTCGGTCGAGGGGCGGCTGACCGTGTCGAACATGTCGATCGAGGGCGGCGCACGCTCGGGCCTGATCGCGCCGGACGAAAAGACGTTCGAGTATCTGAAGGGCCGGCCGATGGCGCCGACGGGCGCGGCATGGGACCGCGCCGTCGCCTATTGGCGCACGCTGCCCAGCGACGCGGGCGCGGTGTACGACAAGGTGGTGACGCTCCACGCCGACGAGATCGCACCCTCGCTCACCTGGGGCACCAGCCCGGAGGACGTCGTGCCGATCACCGGCGTGGTGCCCGATCCGGAGAGCTTCCCCGATCCGTCGAAGCGCGTCGCGGCGCAGAAATCGCTCGATTACATGGGCCTCACGCCGGGCACGCGGATGCAGGACATCGCCATCGAGAATGTCTTTATCGGCAGCTGCACCAACAGCCGGATCGAGGATCTGCGCGCCGCCGCCGCCGTGGTGCGCGGGCGCAAGGTTGCGAATCGCGTGCGCCAGGCGCTGATCGTGCCGGGCTCGGGCCTGGTCAAGCAGCAGGCCGAGGCCGAGGGATTGGACCGCGTGTTCCTCGACGCGGGGTTCGAATGGCGCGAGCCGGGCTGTTCGATGTGCCTCGCGATGAATCCGGATAAAGTGCCGCCGGGTGAACGTTGTGCTTCAACTTCCAACAGAAATTTCGTAGGACGCCAGGGTCCGGGCGCCCGGACGCACCTCGTCTCACCCGCAATGGCGGCGGCGGCGGCGGTGACGGGGCGGCTGACCGACGTCAGGGATTTGATGGCGGCAGCGGACGCATGAGGGGGACTACCCATGAAGCGCGCGTTGATCGCATTGATTGCCGGAACCGTGTTGAGCGGCCTCGCCGCCGCCTACGCGACCGCGCAGAGCAAGCCGCTGGCCCCCGCCGGCCAGACCGCCCGACGCTGAGGCCCCTTTGCGGCCCGGCGGGGCAGCACAGGAGGAACAGCTGATGGAACCCGTTTGCCAGGTGCACGGGCGCGCCTATCCGTGGGGCGCCAAGAATATTGACACCGACATCATCATCCCGGCGCACTGGCTGAAGACCACGACGCGGGAGGGATTGGGCAAGGGCGCGTTCGAAAGCGTGCGCGCACAGCCTGACAATATCTTCGACGATCCTCGCTATGCCGGCAGCCCGGTGCTGATCGCCGGCGACAATTTCGGATGCGGCTCCAGCCGCGAACACGCCGCCTGGGCGCTGGCCGACATGGGGATCAAGGCCGTGATCGCGCCCAGCTTTTCCGACATCTTCTCGGGCAATGCGTTCAAGAACGGCATCGTCCCCGTGGTGCTGCCGCAGGACGCGATCGACCGGCTGGTCGAAGTTGCGCAGACCGACGAAGTGACCGTCGACCTGGAGACGATGAGCGTCACCACGCCGTTCCAGGACCGCTTCCCCTTCCACCTCGATCCGTTCCGCCGCGACTGTTTGATGCAGGGGCTGGACGAGATCGGCATGACACTGGCAAAAGATACCGAGATTTCGAAATACGAATCCGGTGTCGCCGCTTCGCGCCCCTGGATCACAGTAGGAGCAGGGCATGAAGGGATTGCTGTCGACGGCGCCGGGCGGACCTGAAACCCTAAGTCTGGCGGAACTGCCCGATCCTGTCCCGGCCAAGGGGCAGGTGGTCGTCGCGGTGCGCGCCTGCGCGATCAACTATCCCGACGTCCTCATCATCGAGGACAAATACCAGTTCAAGCCGCAGCGCCCCTTCGCACCGGGCGGCGAGATTGCCGGCGTGGTCGAATCGGTCGGCGAAGGCGTGACCGAATGGGCGCCGGGCGACCGCGTGATCGCAGTGCCGGGGCATGGCGGGCTGGTCGAGAAACTCGCGCTGGGCGCGGGGCAGCTCTATCGCCTGCCCGAAGGCCGCAGTTTCGAGGAGGGGGCGGCGCTGCTGCTCACCTATGCCACGACCATCCACGCGCTGCTCGATCGCGGGCATCTGCGCGAGGGGCAGACGCTGCTCGTGCTGGGCGCGGCGGGCGGCGTCGGGCTGGCGGCGATCGAACTGGGCAAGGCGTTCGGCGCCACCGTGGTCGCGGCGGTATCTTCGGAGGAAAAGGCCGCGGCCGCGCGCGCGGCGGGCGCCGACACCACGCTGGTCTATCCCCGCGCGCCGTTCGACAAGGACCAGTCCAAGGCGCTGGCCGAGGCATTCAAGGCGGCGGTCGGCCCGCGCGGGGCGGACGTGATCTACGATCCGGTCGGCGGCGACTATGCCGAACCGGCCCTGCGCGCGATCGGGTGGGAGGGGCGCTATCTGGTCGTCGGCTTCCCGGCGGGCATCCCCCGGCTGCCGCTCAACCTGACGCTGCTGAAAAGCTGCGACGTGTGCGGCGTGTTCTGGGGCGCCTTCGCGGCGCGCGATCCGCGCGCGAACCAGGCGCATGTCGATCATCTGTTCCGCCTGTGGAGCGAAGGCCGGATCGCCCCCAACGTCACCGAAACGTTCGCGCTGGCCGATGCGGGGCAGGCGATCGCCCGCATGGCGAGCCGCGCCGCGATCGGCAAGCTGGTGGTGCGGGTTAGCGACTGAGCCTCGCGGGCATCGCAGCCTCGTTGCATTCGGCCTGTGGCGGCGGCACGCTGCGGCGATGCCTGAGTTGATCGAAGCCCTTTTGCAACTCCTGTTCGAAGGCGGAGTCGAATTTGCCTATCGCAAATGGGGATGGCCGGGCGTGATCGCCGCGTTTTCCGCGCCGGTGCTTCTCATCGGCGGCATGATCCTTCTCGCTCTGCGCGTCTGAACCGCGCCACCCCGTTGCCAGTGCGACGCCGCCCCCCTATCTCGGGGGCTAGTTTAGCAAAGGGCCAACAATGACCACATTCGACGATCGGGAACGGGCATTCGAAGCGAAATTCGTTCGCGACGAGGATATGGCGTTCCGCATCGCCGCGCGCCGCAACAAGCTGCTGGGCCAATGGGCGGCGGCCAAGATGGGGCTGACCCCTGAGGAAACCGATGCCTATGCCAAGGCCGTGATCCAGGCCGATTTCGAGGAATCGGGCGATGAGGACGTGATCCGCAAGCTGGTGGGCGATCTGCTCGCCGCCGGGGTCGAGATCGACGAGGCGACCGTGCGCCGCGCCGTGGCGGAGCAGACCGTCGAGGCGCGTCGCCAGCTGATGGAATCCAAGTAACATGGCGATGGCCGCTGCCGATATCGAGGCGCTGATCCGCGCAGGGATTCCCGATGCGCGCGTCGAGATCACCGATCTGGCCGGCGATGGCGACCACTATGCAGCGCGCGTCGTCGCCCCCATGTTCAAGGGCATGCCGCGCGTGCGGCAGCATCAGGCAGTATATGCGGCGCTGGGCGGACGGATGGGCGGCGAGCTTCACGCGCTCCAGCTCACCACCGAAGCGCCAGTCGAGGAGTAAGACGACGTGACCGACGAAGTGCAGGATCGTATCCGGGGCCTGGTGGATGCCAGCCCCGTATTGCTGTTCATGAAGGGCAGCCCGCTGTTTCCGCAATGCGGCTTTTCCAGCCGTGCGGTGGCCATCCTCAACCATCTGGGCGCAGAATTCGACAGCGTCGACGTGCTCCAGGACCAGGGCGTCCGCCAGGGGATCAAGGCCTTCTCCGACTGGCCGACCATCCCCCAGCTGTACGTGAAGGGCGAATTCGTCGGCGGATCGGACATCATGATGGAGATGTACGAAAGCGGCGAACTGGCCCAGCTGCTCGCCGACAAGGGCGTGACGGCGGCCTGATTGGGCTGTGCCCCTGCAAAGGGGCAGGCTCGGGATCTGATACCGCACCTGTTCCCCTGCGAAAGCAGGGGCCCAGAGAGCCCAGAACGAGTCGCCCGCGACTCTGGGCCCCTGCGTTCGCAGGGGAGCGGGACGGTCTTATTGCGATCTGACAGGCTTGAGCCCCTGCGAAGGGGCGGGGTTTGGATACCGTTTCAACCCCTCCCTGTTCCCCTGCGAAAGCAGGGGCCCAGAGCCCAGAACGAGTTGCGTGCGACTCTGGACCCCTGCGTTCGCAGGGAACGGGACGGCCTATTGCGATCGGAAAGAATCGCCCCCTGCGAAGGATGAAAGGCTCGCCCCCTGTGAAGGCCGCGCGGGCTGCGCTACCGTTTCCCTCCTCAGTGCCCCTGCGAAAGCAGGGGCCCAGAGCCCGAACGAGTCGCTCGCGACTCTGGCCCCCTGCGTTCGCAGGGAAGCGGGGCGGCCTATTGCGATCTGACAGACTTGCCCGCTGCGAAGGGCCAGGTAGGCGCTCACATATCGTTTCCTCCCTGTTCCCCTGCGAAAGCAGGGGCCCAGAGGCGCAAACGAGTCGCCTGCGACTCTGTTCCCCTGCTTTCGCAGGGGAGCGGTGCTGTTTCATAGGCTGAAAAACCCCGGGGCGGGTGGGTCGACGCGAGACCGGAGCTGGTCGACCCACCCTGAACGAAGCGCCGAAGCGCTCGGGTTGCGCATGACGATGCACCAGCCGTGCCAGCGTCGCGGATCCCCGGTTTTCCGAGGCTTCCCTTGGTTAACGGCCCGTCGCTACCCCGGCCCACTGTAAGCATTTCCGACAGTTTAGGGCCGCCCCTTCGACGCGCCCCGCCGCGCCGCACCCGAAACATTCATCCCGCATTCAGCCTATTGACTACACACGTAATCGAGACGATTACAGGCGTAGTCATAAGAGGGATGTCATGACCGAACGGATCAGCGAAGCCGAGCATGCCGTGATGGAGGTGCTGTGGGAGCGTGCACCGCTCACCGCGCAGGAAGTCGCCGAGCGGGTGCCCGCCGAGCGCGGCTGGAGCGCCAATACGGTCAAGACGCTGCTCGGGCGTCTGCTCGCCAAATCGATCATCGCGCATGAAGAGGAAGGGCGGCGCTATCTGTATCGCCCGCTCGTCCAGCGCGCCGATTATGTCGCGGGCGAATCGCGCAAGCTGATGGACCGGCTGTTCGGCGGCAAGCTGATGCCGCTCGTGGCGCACCTCGCCGAACGCGACCAGATCACCGACCAGGACATCGTCGAGATCGAGGCTTTGCTGAAGGATCTGAAATCATGATCGGCTGGGCAGTGGAAACCTTTGTCGCGACCACCGCGCTGATGCTGGTGGTGCTCGCGATCCGCGCCCCGGTGCGCAAGGCGTTCGGGCCCCACATGGCCTATGCCCTGTGGCTGTTGCCGGTCATCCGGCTGGTGATGCCGCCGCTGCCGGGGGACTGGCATCTGTCGCGGCTGCTCGCGCCGCTGGCCCGCCAGGCAGAGGATGCCCCGGGCATCGCTGTCGGCGTGATGAACCCCGCCACGCTGCCGCCCGAGCTTGCGGGCGACGCCATCGTCACCCAGGTTGAGCTGGCCGGCCATGCCGCGAATGTCGCGCTGGTGCCGCCCACCACGGTCGCCGGCGGTCCCAGCCTGCTCGTGCTGGCGCTGGGCGTGTGGGCGATCGGCGCGCTGCTGTTCCTCGGCTACCACCTGATCGCGCATCGCCGCTTCTGCGTCGCGCTGCTGCGCCGGGCGCGCGTCGATCGCACAGTGGCACAGGGGCGGGTGCGGGTGATCGAGACCGATGCCGCGCATGGCCCGCTCGCCTTCGGCATCTTCCGCAAATATGTCGCCTTCCCCCGCGATTTCGCGGAGCGCTATGACGAACTGGAGCGCGACCTCGCGCTGGCGCACGAGCTGGGCCACCATGTTCGGGGCGATTTGATCGCCAATTGGGTCGCGTTGGTCGTGCTGGCGCTCCACTGGTTCAATCCCGTCGCCTGGCGCGCCTTCCGTGCCTTTCGCGCCGATCAGGAAATGGCGTGCGATGCGCTGGTCCTGGCCGGTCGCGCCCAGGCGCTGCGCCACGCCTATGGCCGCGCGATCGTGAAGTCCGCCCATGGCGGCGCGGTCTCGGCGGCCTGCCATCTGCACACGATCAACGAAGTGAAAGGGAGGTTACGGATGCTGTCGAAGACCACGAAGACGTCGCCCCGTCGCGTTGCCGCCGGGCTGGTGGGGATGAGTGCGCTGTCGCTGGCAGCGCTGGGGCTGACTGCCTCGGGCACGCAGGCGGCGGCGGAGATCCGTACGTCGGTGGGCAAGGGGGTCAGCGCGCTGGCGCAGGACCTGCCCGCTCCGCCTGCCGCCCCCTCGGCACCGGCAGCGGCCAGCGCTCCCGAAGCGCCGGACCCCGCCCTTGCGCCGGTGGTTCCCGCTGCGCCGGCGGCCCATGGCGTGCGCAGTATCAGCACGACCACCACCACCACGACCGACAAGGACGGCAAGCGCATCAAGAAGATCGTGATGGTCCGCGCCGATGGCGGGAAGACCGAGTTTGCGATGCCCGACGAAGCGGCGATCAAGGCATCGATCCCCGAAGTACGCGGCGGCAATTGCGGCCCCGGCACCGCCACGGTCGAGCATCGCACGGTCAACGGACGCGATGTCATGACGGTCTGTTCCGACCGCATCGAGATCATTGCTGCGAATGCCGAGGCCTCGGCGGCGCGCAGCAAGGCGCTGGGCCTGCGCACCGCGATCGCCAGCCTGCACAGCGCGCGCGCCTCGATCGCCAACGAAAAGAGCCTGACCGCCGAGGCGCGTGCCGAAGCGCTTGCCGGGATCGACGAGGCGATCGCCGAAGTACGCAGCCAACAGTCCGAAAAGGACTGAACAGAGGGAAAGGGCGGCGTTTCGGGTCTCGCGTTCACGCGAAACGCCGTCTTTCGGGCGGGGCCGGCCGGTCTCCAACTCCTTCGCGGCCGGCCTCGTCCACATCCCTCGCCCTTGTGTTCGGGCGCCGCAGCCGCCATCTCGGGCCCATGACCGAGGCCATGAAAGGCGCAGCGCTGGCGATGGAGCCGCTGGTGACGCGAGTGCTGGCGCCCAATCCGTCGCCCTATACCTATACCGGCACCCAGACCTATCTGGTCGGCACCACCGACGTGGCGGTGATCGATCCGGGTCCCGACAGCCCCGAGCATCTGGCCGCGCTGGTCGCGGCGATCGCGGGGCGCCCGGTCGTGGCGATCCTGTGCACCCACACCCACCGCGACCATAGCCCCGCCGCCGCCCCGCTACAGGCGCTGACCGGCGCGCCGATCATCGGCTGTGCACCGCTGTCGATGGACGATGCGGGCCCGCGCGCCGACGCCGCGTTCGATACCGCCTATGCCCCGGATCGCGTGCTGGCCGATGGCGAGAGCGTGGACGGCGCGGGCTGGACGCTCACCGCGGTCGCCACGCCGGGGCACACGTCCAACCATCTGTGCTTCGCGCTGGCGCCTTCGGGCGCGCTGTTCACCGGCGATCATGTCATGGGCTGGTCGACCACGGTGGTCGCGCCGCCCGATGGCGACATGGCGAGCTATATGGACAGCCTCGCCCGGCTGATCGACCGCGACGACCGCGTCTATTATCCCGCGCATGGCGATCCGGTGGAAAAGCCGCAGCGCTTCGTGCGCGGGCTGATGGGCCACCGCAAGCAGCGTGAGGGCCAGATATTGCGCCTGTTGCGCGAGGAACCCCGCGACGTGCCCGCGATGGTCGAGCGCATGTATGTCGGGCTCGATCCGCGCCTGACCGGCGCGGCGGGGCGTTCGGTGCTGGCGCACCTGATCGACCTGCGCACGCGCGGCATCGTGACCGAGGAGGGCGAACGATGGAAGATGGCGGCGTAACCCCGCGCCCGCGCCCCTGGGGGTGCCTGAAATTCGCGCTGCTGCTCGGCGTACTGGTCCTGTCGATCGGCGCGGGCTTCTGGTTCCTGGGCGACACGGTGAAGCGCGAGTGGTTCGGCGGCACCAGCCCGGAGACGATCGCGCGCGCCAGCCTGGAGGGGCTGCGCGAACAGAACCGTCTGTCCACCTTTGCCGCGCGCTATGTCGCGGTAGTGACGTCGAAACAGTCGCGGCTGGGGCTGACGGCGGAAAAGACGCTCATCATGCCCGGCACGGTCCGCTACGAAGTCGACCTGTCCAAGCTCCAGCAGCAGAACGTCGTTTGGGATGCGGCGGCCAAGCGCATGACGATCACGCTGCCCCCGGTCGAAGTGGTCGGCCCCGAGGTCGATGTCGATGCGATCCGCCAATACAGCAATGGCGGCATCCTGATGCGCATCACCGATGTGGAGGGGCAGCTCGATGCCGCCAACCGCAAGGCGGGGCAGGCCGAACTGGTGCGCCAGGCGCGCGAGGCGACGCCGATGAAGCTGGCGCGCGAATCCACCCGCCGCGCGGTCGAGCGCAGCTTCGCCATGCCGCTCAAGGCCGTGGGCATCGACGCGACGGTCCAGGTGTATTTCGCCGGCGAGCGCGGCAGCCGCGACGGCGAGCGCTGGGACGTGTCGCGCCCGGTCGAGGACGTGCTGGCCAATCGCCGCTGAAGGCGTTGAACCTGCACGATTGATGAGGTATTCTGCGCCCCGGCTCGGGTCTGGGGGGATTACCGATGGCGACGATGGCACCGCCGACACCGCGTATAGTGGACGACCGGCGTTTTTTCCTGATCATGGCGATCGTGATGGCGGCGACCATCGCGGCGGGGTTTTCGGTCCAGCTGGCGATGGGGCGATCCAGCTTCGGCGCGCCGCTCTATGTCCATTTCCATGCCGTGGTGTTCTTCGGCTGGGTCGCGCTGTACCTGCTTCAGAATGTGCTGGTCGCGAACGGCGCGGTCGCGCTGCACCGCCGGCTGGGCTGGCTGGCGGTGGTCTGGGTGCCGCTGCTGGTGGTGGTCGGCACCTTCACGACGGTGGAAATGGCGCGAAGGGCCGCCGTGCCGTTTTTCTTCACGCCCGCCTATTTCCTGCTGATGAACCCGTTGACCGTGCTGGTGTTCGCCGCGCTGGCCGGGGCGGCGATCGTGCTGCGGCGGCGCACCGACTGGCATCGCCGGCTGCTGTATTGCGGCATGGCGATCCTGACCGGCCCGGCGTTCGGAAGGTTGCTGCCGGTGCCCTTCCTGATTCCGTTCGTCGGCCTGTCGGTGTTCGCGGCGGTGATGCTGTTCCCGTTGATCGGTGTCGCAAGCGATCTGCGCCGGCGCGGTTCGGTGCATCCGGCGTGGTGGTGGGGGATCGGCGCGATCGTGGCGATGCAGTGCGCGATCGAACTGGTCGGCAACAGCGCCGCGATGCTCCCCGTTTATGCCTGGGCCACGGCAGGCTCGCCGGGGGCCGGGGTGGCGCCGCTCGCCTATCCGCCGTCTCCGCTCCCTTGATCCCGGCGCCTGCGCGCGCCATGTGCAGCCGCGCAGTATCAGGGGATCGGACATGGACGCACGGAACGGTATCGGCGGAAGCCTGAGCGGGCTCGACCTGCGCGCCGAAATCGAACGGCTGCGCAAGGAGCGCAACGCCGTCATCCTCGCGCATTATTACCAGAAGCCCGAATTGCAGGACCTGGCCGATTTCGTCGGCGACAGCCTGGACCTCAGCAAGAAGGCGGCGGAGACCGACGCCGACGTGATCGCCTTTTGCGGGGTGCGCTTCATGGCGGAAACCGCCAAGATCCTGTCGCCCGACAAGATCGTGGTGCTGCCCGACATGGACGCCGGATGCAGCCTGGAAGACAGCTGCCCGCCCGATCAGTTCGCCGCCTTCCGCGCCGCGCACCCGGATCACATCGCGCTCACCTATATCAACTGCTCGACCGAGGTGAAGGCGCTCAGCGACATCATCGTCACCAGCTCGTCGGCGGAAAAGATCCTCAGCCAGATTCCGCGCGACCAGAAGATCATCTTCGGCCCCGACAAGAATCTGGGCGGCTATCTCCAGCGCACGCTGAACCGCGAGATGCTGCTGTGGCCGGGCGTGTGCATCGTGCACGAGGCATTCAGCGAAACCGAACTGCTCAAGCTGCGCGCCCAGCACCCCGGCGCGCCGATCGCGGCGCATCCCGAATGCCCGCCGCACATCCTGGACCATGCCGATTATGTCGGATCGACGCGCGGCATCCTCGAGTTCGCCCAGGCCTTCCCCGGCGACACGCTGATCGTCGCGACCGAGCCGCACATCATCCACCAGATGGAAAAGGCGCTGCCGGAGAAGACCTTCATCGGCGCGCCGGGCGCGGACGGGAACTGCAACTGCAACATCTGCCCGTACATGGCGCTCAACACGATGGAAAAGCTCTACCTCGCGCTGCGCGACCTGACGCCGCGCATCGAAATCGAGGAAGGCCTGCGCCTGCGCGCCAAGAAGAGCCTCGACCGCATGCTCGAAATGGCGAGCGGCACGGTGGGGCAGGGTGACCTGGGGCCCGTGCCGGCGGTGGCGGGACCGGTCGACAAGGGCGACTGATCGCGGGATTTGCGCGTCGCGTTCCCGGTGCGCGTGCGTCTAGCGGCGCGTAATACTCTTCGGCGGCCCTCTCGCCGTCACCCCGGCGAAAGCCGGGGCCTCAGGGGTTGCGATGCTGCCCGAGATACCGGCGTTCGCCGGCATGACGGAGAAGGTGTCCGCGCGCCTGGCCAGCGGCTCAGAGCCACACCGGGTGGCTGGTCAGGTCGGGCGAATAGCGGTTCACATACTGCGCCATGCGGGGCCGCGACGCGCGGTTCGGGCTGGCGCCGTGCGGCAGGTCCTGGCGCCAGAGGATCAGGTCGCCGGCCCCGGCGGGGATCGGCACGGCTTCCGCGCTCAGGTCGACCGTGCGCGGATTGGCATCGCCCAGTTCCGCCAGCCACGCCTCCAGCCGATGGTGAAAGCCGGGCACCAGCGACAGCGCACCCTGATCGGCGGCGGTGTCGGTGAAATACAGGATTCCCTGCGTCGCAAAGGGGATGGGCAGCATCAGGCTGACGTCCCAATGCAGGTGCGGCCCCGGAAAGCGATAGTCCCCCCGCTCCGGCGGATTGAAGCTCATCCGATCCACCGACGGCCAAAGATCGGCGGTGCCCCATAGCTGGGCGAATGCCTTGTGCACGCGCGGGCTGTGGCGGGCGGCATCGAGTGCGGGGTCCTGAAAATGCTGGACCATGATGCCGTGCGTGCGCGGCCCGTACCAACTCTCCGGATCATCGGGTGCAGCGCCCATCACGCGCCACAGCAGCGCTTCGGCAGCCGCCGCCTCGTCCCGGCTGATCGCGCCGCGCAGGATGACATAGCCCTGCGCGTCCCAATGGGCGAGGTCGGCGGCGTCGAGCACCGGCGGGGCCGTCTCCACCGCCTCAAGCCATGCGCGGACATCGTCGGGCATCGGCGCGCCCGCGACTCGCGCCTGATAGCGCGCCCATTGCATCGGATCGGGCGCCCCCGCTGTCTCCATGACCCACGCCGCAAACTGCTCGGACGACGGCTGTTCGGCGAGCTTGGTAAAGGTCTGTTCCAGCCCGAGCCCCAGCGTGTCGAGCAGCATCCGATCGGCCCCGGTCAACGGGCCTCCCCGGCCCCGACTCCTTCTCGCGCGGAAATCCTCGATCGTAGCGATCATTTGTTGGCCCCCTCCGTCCACGATCTAACCCGCTCGCGCGCGGGCTGACAATGCCCGCGGACGCGGCTAGACCCCGCGCATGACCTTTGCGCTCCCCGGTTTCGATCTCCCCGCCTTCATCGCCTCCACCCTCGCCGAAGACTTGGGCGGCGCGGGCGACATCACCTCTGCGGCGGTCATCCCCGCCGATGCGCGCTTCGATGGTGTGATGGACACGCGCGACGCGATCGTCGTGGCGGGGCTGGGCATTGCCGAGGCGTTTTTCCGCACGCTCGACCCGGCGGTGGCGATCGAGCGGCTGGTCGCGGACGGCGCGGTCGCGCCTGCGGGCACCGATCTGCTGCGGCTGCGCGGCCAGGCGCGGGCGATGCTCACGGCCGAGCGATCCGCGCTCAACACCGTCCAGCACCTTTCGGGCATCGCCACGCTGACGCGCAGCTATGTCGATGCGATCGCCGGCACCGGCGCGACGCTGCTCGATACGCGCAAGACGCTGCCCGGCCTGCGCCTGCTCGAGAAATACGCGACTCGCATGGGCGGCGCGCGCAATCACCGCATGGGGCTGTGGGATGCGGCGATGATCAAGGACAATCACGTCGCCGTCGCCGGATCGGTGGGCGAGGCGGTGCGCCGCGCCGTCGCGGCGGGGATCGCGCAGATCATCGTCGAGGTCGACCGGATCGATCAGATCGCGCCCGCGCTCGATGCCGGCGCCACGCACCTGCTGCTCGACAACATGGCCCCGCCGATGCTGCGCGAGGCCGTGGCGCTGGTCGCCGGGCGTGTGCCGACCGAGGCATCGGGCGGGGTCCGGCTCGACACGATCCGTGCCATCGCGGAAACCGGCGTCACCTATATCAGCGTCGGCCGGCTCACCCAATCGGCGCCCGCCGCCGATATCGGCCTCGATTTCAGCGCGGCATGAGGAGCGAGCGCATGCGACGGATCGGGTTTGTCACCGCAGCGGCATTGGCCATGCTGCTGCCCCAGGCCGCGCTCGCGCAGGCGCAGATGTGCAGCATCCCCGCCCGCGTGCCGGTGCCGCGCCCCGACTTGCCGAGCGAAAGCCAGCCGCGCCGCATTCTGCCGATCGGCAGCTACACGCTGGCGCTAACCTGGAGCCCCGGCTTCTGCCGCGCGAACGGCAATCGGCCCGACGCGGCGTTCCAGTGCGGCGGCGCGAACCGCTTCGGCTTCACGCTCCACGGCCTGTGGCCCGACGGCTATGGCAAGGATTGGCCGCAATATTGCAAATCCACGCCGATCCTGCCGCCCAGGGTCATTCGCGCAACCCTATGCAGCACGCCCTCGGCGCAGCTCATCCAGCACGAATGGGCCAAGCACGGCACCTGCACCGCGATGACGCCGACGCAGTATTTTGCCAAGGCGCGCCAGCTTTACGCGGCGCTGCGCTTCCCCGACAGGGCAGCGCTGGCACGCGGGCCGCTGACGGTCGCGCGGTTCCGCGCGGCGATGGCGGCGGTCAATCCGGGCCTGCCCGCGACGTCGATCCGCGTCACCACCACGCGCGACGATGCGCTGGACGAGCTGTGGCTGTGTCTCGACAAACGCTTCCGCTACGAACGGTGCAAGCCCGGCACCGGCGGCGCGCCCGACGCGGCGGTGCTGAAGATTACCGGCTAAGCGGGTTCTCGACCACCACCGTCGACGGGTGGTGCCTGTCCAGGTGGCGGCGGATGATCCGCAGGTTGCGCGTGTTCGACCGAAAGAAGAAATCGGGCACAGCGCCGACAAAGGGGATCAGCCCCAGCGCCCAATCGATGCCGACATTGCCCGCCATGCGCACCATCGCGGTCCTGGACATGTTCAGGTTGCGCGCTTCCCACACCATGTACATCCCCATCGCCGCCGCGATGAAAGTGCCGCCGACCGGGATCAGATTGAGCAGCACGTCCAGCCCGAACGCCTGCCGGGTGCCGGGAATCGTGAAGCCGCGCTCGAGCAGTCGCTCCATTGTCTCGACGCGCACGCGCACGGCGGCCGCATCCCTGCCGATCGGCAGGTTGCCCAGTCCGATCGATCCCATCCGCGTCGGCTTTGCCACGTTGCTATTCCTTTTCGTTTCGCAGGTGGTTCAACGGGTGCCACGCGCGCGTGTTCCGTTGCCACGCACCCAGCCGCAACGCGACGATCGACCAGCGCAAAGGCCGCGCGATCGGGATATAGGCCGCATCGGCGGTCAGCGCCGCATCCGCCTCTGCAATGCGCGCCGCGCGGGCGGGGAGATCGGGCGCGTCACGCCCCGCCAGTATCGCCGCGCGCGCGGCATCCGAACAGGCATGGCACGCGGTCTGCACGAACCAGCGCCCGCTGTCATAGGGCGCGACGGCATCGATCAGGCGCAGGTCGGCGGCGTCCTCGGGGCCGACACGTTCTGCCGTCACGCCGATGCGCACCAGCGATGCGGCGATATGCCCCCAGACCAGCGTCGCGCCGGGGCCCTGCGGCAGGGCGATCCGCAGCGTGAGCGCGCCCGGATTGTCGCGCTTCCACCATTGCACGCGTGCCCGTGCGGCCAGCCGGCGATCGTCGAGCGTCAGTGCCTGCCACGCCGGCTGCGCGGGAGGGGCGGCGGAATCGAGCGTCTCGGGCAACAGCGTTTCCACCGGCGTCCAATCCGGGTGCAACGCCGCAGTCAGCGCCGCGCGGTCGATCGCCATGGCGATGGCGGCGCGGTTGGCCGGATCGGCCAGGAAGCCCTCTCGGCGCTCGATCGCCAGCCCGAACAGCCCCGCGGGCTGCTCCAGCTGGATGTTCGCCGGCGCGATCCCGGCGATCCCGACGATCGGCCAGTCGACGAAGCTGCCGCCCAGCACGAGGTCGGATTGCGCGGCGCGGAAGCGGGCGATCGCCGCCGCTGCCCGTTCGCCGCGCAATCGGACGGTTTCCTCGGGCGTGGGGCTGGCTTCGTCGCGCGGCACATCCGCCATTGGCCGCAACAGCACGTCGCCGCCGCGCAGCGGCTGGGGCCGCATCGGGCCGCTGCCGATGAAGCCGGGCTTGCGGAACAGCGCCAGCTCGGGTTGCGCAAAGAGCTTGAGCAGGTCGGGGCGCGGTCGTTTCAGCCGCACTTCGATCACTTGCGGCGTCATCTCGACGATCTCGTCGATCACCGCGAGGAACGGGGCAAGGACATTGCGGCTGCCGGGTGCGGCGGCGCGGCGCAGCACCCGCACCACCTGCGCGGCGTCGACCGGCGTGCCGTCCGACCAGCGCGCGTCATCGCGCAGGCGGAAGATATAGCTGCGCCCGTCGTCGATCACGATCCAGCGCGCCGCCAGCCCCGGCTCGATCTGGCCGCTTGCGTCGAAACGGACCAGCCCCTGCGCCGTCGCGCCCATCAGCACGCGCTGTGCCATGTCCAGCGGCCCCGCGCTGGGGTCGGCGGGCGTGGCCGCGGTGCCGATCGCGCTCACCACGACGGGCGCATTGTCCTGGCGCTGCCCCGGCGTGCCGCACCCGTCCAGCATCAGCGCAAGGCCGAACAGGAGGGGAAGGGGGCGGCGGATCATCTTGGCTTCCGTTTTTCAAGCGACGCGGGCCGGGTGGATGCTGTCCCGGGTGTATGGCGGCGCCTGCACGATGCCAACCCCTGGACGGCCCCGCCGCACGGCGCAACTTGCGCGGCGCTCGTTCTGCCGCAGTGCAGCGCGAAGACGGAACCCAATGGAATATCGGCGGTTTTCGCAGTTGGCACCACAGCCAGAATGGAGGTTCCCCCATGCGTATCCTTGGTAAAACCGCTGCCGCCGTCGCGGCCCTGTCGCTGGCGGCGACCCCGGCCCTTGCGGCACAGAGCGGCGCCTCCGCGCTGTCGCTGCGCGCGGCAACGAAATCGGACAAGTCGGAAAATCTGGCCGGTGCGCCGATCATCGCGCTCATCGGCATTGCGGCGATCGTGGCGGGCGGCGTGATTATCGCCACCGACGACGATGATCCCGACAGCAACTAAACACGCCTGGTAAGGCGCACTGCCGATCGGTCGCGCGCCTTGCCGAACCTGCGACGCCGTCTCCCCATCCGGGGGAGGGCTATCGTACAGGTCAGTTGAACAACCATAAATTCCGTCATCCCGGCGCAGGCCGGGATCCATTCGGTGCTCCGTTGCAACAAGAAACGCAGGCGTAGCACCGAATGGATCCTGACTTTCGTCAGGATGACGCGGTGTGTTTCATATGCGATTGCCCTGCCCACCCATGTGGGGCGGCGTTTGCAGTTTGGGGATAGCCGATCGCGCTACCCGGCCTGCGGCCACGGGCGCCAGATGGTGCGGACGGCGGGACTCGAACCCGCACGCCCCGAGGGGCAGAAGATTTTAAGTCTCCGGCGTCTACCGGTTCCGCCACGTCCGCATCGCCGGGAGGCAAGCCTCAACCGGCTTTTCGCGTCAAGCGTCTAATCGCCTGCGTGGCCTGTGCTCCGACAGTTCCGGCTCAGAGCCTGTTGAGAAATGCGCCTTAGCGCATTTGCGGTACCGGCCCGCTCCCCCACCCGGCCACCCATAGAATACTGCCGGTGGGTGGCCGGGTGGGGGAGCGGGCCGGCACCGCCTTGAAATTCGCTCTTTCGCGAATTTCCAAACGGCATCTCAAACGTTGAGCCGGATGCGCATTTCCTTGCCGGGCTTGAAATAGGGGACGCGCTTGGGCTCGACTTCCACCGTCTCGCCGGTGCGCGGATTGCGGCCGACGCGGCCGTCGCGGGCGCGGGTGGAAAAGGCGCCGAAGCCGCGCAGCTCGACGCGACCGTCCTCGGTCAGCCGGCTGACGATCTCGTCGAAAAAGACCGACACGATCTTTTCCACTTCGCGCATGGACAGGCCTGGATTGTCCTGCACCAGCATTTGCACGAGTTCCGACCGGATCATCCGCAGCCTCCCTTTGCGCGCGCGGATCGCGGGTCTTTCCGCGGCGCGTTCCACATGGCGCCAACCCTAGCGCCGTTCAGCAATCTTCATCAACCCGCAGATTTACGGATTTGCGCATTAATTTCAGACGAAAAGGGGGAGCGCCGCACGGTGCGGCACTCCCCCCATCCGAACGGGTAGAGACTTAGTTCTTCTCGTTGCGCGCCTTCAGGGCCTCGCCGAGAATGTCGCCCAGCGACGCGCCCGAGTCGGACGAGCCATACTGCTGCACGGCCTGCTTCTCTTCGGCGATCTGCATCGCCTTGACCGAGAAGGTCGGCTTCTTCGAACGATCGAAGCCGGTGACCATCGCGTCGAACTTCTGGCCCACCTGGAAACGCTCCGGACGCTGCTCGTCGCGGTCGCGGCCCAGGTCGGTGCGCTTGATGAAACCGGTCGCGCCATCGTCGCCAACCTGCACTTCGAGGCCCGCGTCGCGGACTTCGAGGACAGTGACGGTGACGACTGCGTTCTTGTTGACGCGGTCGCCCGCTGCAGCGCCGCCTGCGGCAGCAGCCGCCGACGGGCCACCACGCTCAAGCTGCTTCATGCCGAGCGAGATGCGCTCCTTGTCCGGCTCGATCGCGAGCACGACGGCCTGAACGGTCTCGCCCTTGCGATGCAGGTTGAGCGCGTCTTCGCCCGAAATGCCCCACGCGATGTCGGACATGTGGACCATGCCGTCGACGTCGTTGTCCAGGCCGATGAACAGGCCGAACTCGGTCGCGTTCTTGACTTCGCCTTCGACGGTCGAACCCACCGGATGCTCTTCTGCGAAGCGCTCCCACGGATTGGCCTGTGCCTGCTTGAGGCCCAGGCTGATGCGGCGCTTTTCCTGATCGACCTCGAGCACGACGACTTCGACTTCCTGCGAGGTCGAGACGATCTTGCCCGGATGGACGTTCTTCTTGGTCCAGCTCATTTCGGAAACGTGGACCAGGCCCTCGATACCGGCTTCCAGCTCGACGAACGCACCATATTCGGTGATGTTGGTCACGCGGCCCGACAGCTTGGCGCCCAGCGGGTACTTGGCGGCTGCGCCATCCCACGGATCGCTCTCAAGCTGCTTCATGCCCAGGCTGATGCGCTGCGTGTCGCGGTTGATGCGGATGATCTGCACCTTCACCGTGTCGCCGATGTTCAGCACTTCGCTCGGGTGGTTGACGCGCTTGTAGCTCAGGTCGGTGACGTGCAGCAGGCCGTCGATGCCGCCCAGGTCGACGAACGCACCGTAATCGGTGATGTTCTTGACGACGCCGTCGATCACCTGGCCTTCGGCCAGCGACTGGATCAGGCCCGAACGCTGCTCGGCGCGGGTTTCTTCCAGAACGGCGCGACGCGACACGACGATGTTGCCGCGCTTGCGGTCCATCTTCAGGATCTGGAAGGGCTGGGGGATGTCCATCAGCGGAGTGACGTCGCGCACGGGGCGGATGTCGACCTGCGAACCGGGAAGGAACGCCACGGCGCCCGACAGGTCGACCGTGAAGCCGCCCTTGACGCGGCCGAAGATGACGCCTTCGACGCGGGCCGACTTGGCGAATTCGGTTTCCAGCTTGTCCCAGGCGGCTTCGCGGCGGGCGCGGTCGCGGCTGAGCATCGCTTCGCCGTTCGCGTTCTCGACGCGATCGACATAGACCTCGACTTCGTCACCGATCTTCAGATCGGCCTTCTGGCCGGGGGCTGCGAATTCGCGCAGCGGCACGCGGCCTTCGGACTTCAGACCAACGTCGATGACCGCCAGGTCGTTTTCGATGCCGGTGACGGTGCCGATGACGACGCGGCCTTCAAAGCCGTCTGCCGCACCAAGCGTCTGTTCGAGGAGTGCCGCGAAATCGTCGCGGCTCGGATTTGCCGTAGTGGCCATATGAATGTCGTTTCCTAAGTTCGTCATTTCCGGCCGGCCGGTTGAATCCGGCGGTCTTTTAGGCCGAAATTGCCACGGTGGCCGAACGCCGGCCGCGGCATCCCAGGGGCGAAGGGTCGCAGGGCGATTTTCACAGGGTTCCCAGTGTGAAAAGCTACGCGGAAGGCCATGCGCCTTGCCGTGCCCCCGCAAACAAACGCTCGCAGAACCGGCGCGCCATAGCGGAGAGCCAGGCAATTCGCAAGGTAAACCCATGTCGTGCGAAATCCCGCTTCGCCGCGTCGGCGGTTCCCCGCGCCGTTCTATAATGCGTGGATGGCGCACAAGGGCGCCGGTGCCGCGGCGGGAGTGTGATCATGGCGGAGACGACCAATCCCTATCACGATATTTCGGTCATCATCCCCGTCCGCGAAGGCAGCAGCCGCGTGCGCGAGAAGATTTTCCTGCCGTTCCACGAACATCTGACGCTGCTCGACTGGAAGATCGCACAGATGCTGGAGGTGCAGCATCCCTCGCGCATCTTCCTCAGCTCGAACTCCGATCGCGTCCGCGCAGTGGCGGAGCGCGCCGGCATCGGCTTCCTGCCGCGCAGCGACTATCTCAGCACCGGCCACGACGCCTCGTTTACCGAAGTCATCAGCGGCGTGGTGAAGGACGTGACGACGACGCATTTCGCATGGGTCACCGTCGTCGTGCCGCTCATGAAGCCTTCCGAATATCGCGAGGGATTCGACCTGTATCTCGAAAAGGTCGCAGGCGCGCAGAGCCATGACAGCCTGGTGTCGGTGAACCAGGTGAAGGAATATTTCTGGGACGCCGCGGGCCCGCTGAATTACCGCGCCGACCGGCACCACACGATCAGCCAGGAGCTGCCCGACTGGTTCCGTGTGACCAACGGCCTCTACATGCGCTCGGTCGCCGATACGCTGCGCGAGGGCTATTTCCTCGGCCCGCGCCCGGTGATGCACCGCGTCGGCAAGGCGTCCGGCATCGATATCGACGAGTATGAGGACTACGAATGCGCCGTCGCGCTCAAGGCGGACTATCTGAAGGGGCTGGCACTCGGCGGGGCACCGCGCATCGCCGCCTGAAGGCAGGGGCTGCGCGGCCCATGGGGGCGGGTGCGGCAAGAACGGTACAATAAGAAATCAAGGCGTGCGTGTGCTTAGCATCGGATTGAAGCCCCTGTTCCCACGATCCTGCCGCCGCGTCCCGGCGCGCGGGTATTGAGGCGCGCGATGCTGAAGCGGATTTCCCCGGCCGAAGTCACGTTGGGCATGTATGTCCATTCGCTGCAGGGCGCGTGGCTGTCGCACCCGTTCTGGCGCACGCGCTTCCTGATTCGCGACGCGGACCAGATCGCCGCCCTCCGCCAGAGCGGGGTCTCGTCGGTCGTCATCGACCTGGAGCGCAGCCGCCTGCCCAAGAACCGTGCCGGCGGCAGGCGTTCGTCCGCCGCAGTGCAGTCGCGCCCCCGCGCCGCCGAACGGCTCGCCGAAGACCGCCGCTTCGCCGCCAAGATCACGACCGAAGCCCGGCGCGTGATGAAAACCGTATTCGACGGCGCGCGGCAGGGCGAGATGACGTCGCCGGCCGAGATCGAGACCGTGCTCAAATCGATCGCCGAGGCGCTGGATCGCAACCGCCCGATGCTGTTCGACGTCCTGCGCCTGCGGGGCCGCGACGAATATACCTATTACCACTCGGTCTCGGTCGGCGCGCTGATGGTGAACTTCGCGCAGGAACTGCGGCTCGACGAGGACCAGGTGCGGCTGATGGGCATCGCCGGCCTGTTCCACGACATCGGCAAGACCCAGGTGTCGACCGAAATCCTGAACAAGCCCGGCAAGCTGACCGACGAGGAATTCGACGAGATTCGCGAACATCCGGGCCGTGGCCACGCGATGCTCCAGCGGCTGTCCGAAGTGCCCCCGATCGCGCTCGAAGTGTGCCTGCACCACCATGAAAAGATGGACGGCACCGGCTATCCGCACGGCCTTGCCGGCGATGCGATCAGCCTTGCGGCGCGCATGGGCGCGATTTGCGACGTCTATGATGCGCTGACCACGGCGCGCGCCTATAAATCGGCCTCGTCGCCGGTCGCTGCGATCACGATGATGGCCGGGTGGAAGGGGCATTTCGACCCCGAATTGCTGTTCGTGTTCATGAAGAGCATCCGCGTCTTCCCCGTCGGGCTGTTGCTGCGGTTGCGCAACGATCAGCTCGCGGTGGTGCGCGACAATGGCCGCCGCGCCAGCCGCGCGCGGCTGACCTGCTTCTACGACATTCCCACCGGGTGCCTGGTGCCGCCGCGTGACATCTATCTGGCCGATGTGGTCGGGGACGACGTCATCGCCGAGCGCGCCTCGCCCGATGACTATGGCCTGATCGGCTGGCCCGAACTGCGCACGATGCTGCTCGAAGGGCGCGATCCTTCCGGCCCTATCGGTCGCTCCTGACGCGGCGGGGCCATCGCAAAGGTATTTGGACAAGCCCAAATTCCGTCATCCCGGCGCAGGCCGGGATCCATTGCCGCTCCGTTGCGTGAGAAAGCGCAGGCGTAGCACAGAATGGATCCTGACTTTCGTCAGGATGACGGCGCGTTCTCCATATGCGACTGCCCAGCGTGACGCGGGATCAGCCGGCCGCCTTGCGCGCGCCGGTGCGCGCCTCGACCAGTGCGATCGCGCGCTGGGTCGCCGCGTCGATCGACAGGAAGCTGGTGTCGAGCAGCGCCGCGTCCGGCGCCTGCACCATCGGTGCCTCGGATCGCTTCGAGTCGCGCTCGTCGCGGGCGCGGATGTCGGCCAGCACCTTGTCCAGGCTGGTGTTGATCCCGCCCTTGCGCAGTTCCAGGTGGCGCCGCTGGGCGCGGATCGTGGGGGTCGCCTTGACGAACAGCTTCACGTCCGCATCCGGCGCGATCACCGTGCCGATGTCGCGCCCGTCGAGCACCGCGCCGCCGGGCTGGTGCGCGAACTTCTTCTGCCGCTGGAGCAGGGCCGATCGCACCAGCGGGTGCGCCGACACGACCGACGCGACCTTGCCCACATCGTCGGTGCGCAGCCAGGGATCGGCGAGCAGCGCGTCGTCGAATCCGCACGCCGCCACTGCATCGGCCTCCTTCGCCGGGTCCAGTTCCTCGCGCAGCGCCGTTGCGGCGACGGCGCGGTACAACAGCCCCGTGTCCAGATGCGGCAGCCCGTAATGGCGGGCGAGTGCGCGGGCGATCGTGCCCTTGCCCGATGCGGCGGGCCCATCAACGGCGATAATCATGGCAGCCACGGTGTCTTACTCGCTCAGCGCGTCAAGGGTTGCAAAGAAATCGGGGTAGCTGGTCGCGACCGGGCCGACATCGTCGATCGTGATCGCCGCCGCGCTGGCAAGTCCAGCCACGGTCATGCTCATCGCGATGCGATGGTCCAGTTTCGAGGCGACCTGTGCGCCGCCGGGCAGGGGGGCACCCGCGCTGCCGCGAATCGACAGCCCGTCCTCATGCTCTTCCAGCGTGACGCCGGCGGCGACCAGCGCCTCGGCCATGGTGGCGATGCGATCCGATTCCTTGACGCGCAGCTCGTGCGCGCCGCGCGCCACCGTCGTCCCCTCGGCCATCGCGGCGGCGACGAACAGGATCGGATATTCGTCGATCATGCTGGGGGCGAGTTCGGGCGGCACCTCGATCGCGGTCAGCGGCGCGTGGCGCACGCGCAGGTCGGCCACGTCCTCGCCGCCCACGTCGCGCGGATTCAATTCGGTAATGTCGGCGCCCATCAGCTTGAGCGCGGCGATCAGCCCGGTGCGCGTCGGGTTCATGCACACGTTGCGAATCGTCACGTCCGATCCCGGCACGATCGACGCGGCGACCATCCAGAATCCGGCGGAAGAGGGATCGCCCGGCACGGTGATCGCCTGCGGCTTCAGCTCGGCCTCGCCGGTGATCGAAATCACCTTGCCCTCGGCGCTGTCCTCGACGGTCAGCTCGGCGCCGAACCCGCGCAGCATCCGCTCGCTATGGTCGCGCGTCGGCACCGGCTCGATCACGCGGGTGATGCCGGGGGTGTTGAGCCCTGCCAGCAGCACCGCCGACTTCACCTGCGCCGATGCGACCGGCAGCGTATAGGTGATCGGCACCGCCGGGTTCAGCCCGCGCACCATCAGCGGCAGCCGCCCGCCGGGGCTGGCGGTGATGTCCGCCCCCATCTGCGACAGCGGCTCGATCACGCGGCCCATCGGCCGGCCCGACAGCGAGGCGTCGCCGGTGAAGGTCGCGGTGATCGCGTGGCTCGACACCAGTCCCATCAGCAGCCGAGTCGAGGTGCCCGAATTACCCATGTCGAGCGCGCCCTCGGGCTGGAGCAGCCCGCCCACGCCCACGCCGTGGACGCGCCACACGCCGTCCTCGCCCCGCTCCACGCTGGCGCCCATCGCGCGCATCGCGGCGGCGGTGGCAAGCACGTCCTCGCCCTCCAGCAGCCCTTCGATTCGACTTTCGCCGACTGCGAGCGCAGAAAACATGATCGCGCGGTGGCTGATCGATTTGTCGCCCGGAACGGCGATGGAACCGCGCAGCGGGCCGCGTGCGGAGACGGTGAGGGGGCGGGGGGATGTGTGCGTCATTTGGGGGCGGCTTTGACAGCCGCCTTGCGCCATGGCAAGGCGCGCCCCACTTTCCGGGTCGACTCCCGAAATCACGATATTTTGAAAGGCAAGAGGCAACACATGGTGAAGCCGGAATGGGGCACCAAGCGCGCGTGCCCGAAGTGCGGGACGCGGTTCTACGATCTGACCAAGGACGAACCGGTAACGTGCATCAACTGCTCGTTCTCGTGGGAGCCCGAGCCGATCCTGAAATCCAAGCAGCCGCTGCCGTTCGAAGCGGCCAAGACGGCTGACAAGCCCGCGACCGAGGATGGCGATCTGGGTGACGAGGATCTGGACATCGCAGCAGCCGATGACGAAGAGCCGTCGCCCGACGACGACGTCGATCTGGGCGGCGACGACGACCTGGGCGTCGAAACCGGCGGCGACGAAGACGAACATTAAGACGCGTTGACCGGCGCCTTGCCCTTCGGGCGGGCGCCGGTTTCCGGCTTCCCGGCAAGGGAAACGGAAAAATTCGGACAAGCGCAGTTCGGTGCTTGCCAAACCTGCGAGGGCCATCTAATGGCCTCGCTCCCGGGATTTGGGGCCGTAGCTCAGCTGGGAGAGCGCTGCAATGGCATTGCAGAGGTCAGGGGTTCGATCCCCCTCGGCTCCACCAAATCCCCCCTTCACACAGCATTGATCCCACGCCCTCGGGGCGCCCGCGCGACTCAACGCTTGCGTCCTGCCAGCGCTGTCCAATATGTCAGCACCGCTGGCCGTATCCGCCGGCGGGGGAGCAATATGAGCGGCCGTCCCACGATCAAGGAAGTGTCGAAGATCGCCGGGGTCTCGTTCAAGACCGTCTCGCGCGTGCTCAACAACGAGAAGCACGTCAGCGAAGAGACGCGCCGCCGCGTCGAGGAAGTCGTCGCGCGGCTCAATTTCCGGCCCAGCCATGCCGCGCGCACGCTGGCCGGGCGGCGCTCGTTCCAGGTCGCGCTGCTCTACGACAACCCCAGCCCCTATTATGTCTATCATACCCAGGCCGGCGCGCAGCAGCGCTGCACCGAACTGGGGTTCCGCCTGCTGCTCCAGCCGGTCGACACGCTTTCGCCCGATCTGGTCCAGAACGTGCTGGCGCTGATCGACGAGACGCATCTCGACGGGCTGATCCTGTCGCCGCCCGTGACCGAGGCGACGGCGCTGCTCGACGAGCTGGACCGCCGCGGCATCCCCTATGTCCGCATCGTGCCGGGCAGCCGCAAGGATGCGGGGATGAGCGCGACGATGGACGACATCGCCGCCGCGCGCGCGCTGACCCGGCACTTGGTCGACCTGGGGCATCGCGCGATCGCCTTTATCAGCGGCCCGGAAAGCCATCCCTCGTCGGCGGACCGGCTTGCCGGCTATCGCGCGGCGCTGGAGGCGGCGGGAATCGCCTTCGATCCTGCATTGGTGGTGGCCGGGGACTATAGCTTCGCCTCGGGCGGGCAGGCGGCGCGGGCGCTGCTGGCGCGCACCCCGCGTCCCACGGCGATCTTCGCGGGCAATGACGACATGGCCGCCGGCGCGCTGGCCGTCGCGCATGAGGCCGACATCGCCATTCCCGATGCGCTGTCGATCGCCGGGTTCGACGATTCGGATCTCGCCAAGGCGGTGTGGCCGCCGCTGACGACGATTCGCCAGCCGGTGCGCGAACTGGCCTGGGCCGCCGCCGATCTGATGCTGGCGGGCACGGCCCCGCATCCGCGCATCACGCTGGACCACGAACTGATCGTACGCGCCACGACCGGTCCCGCACCCGGCGCCCGCTGACGCAGTTCGTCGCGGAAATGCCCCGGCTGTTCCGAAGCTGGACGATTGCGGCGCGGCTGCGCTCTGGCGCAATTCGTAAACGCGGCGTTAACTGCCCGCCATGCACCGCGTCCTCCTCACGGCCCCGCGCCGCCACCCGTTCCGCAGCTATGTGCACCGGGTCGTCGCCTATGAGCGCAAGGTCCGCGACGACAGCGACGTGCGGCTGTTCGCGCTGAGCTTCAGCGCGTTCTTCGTCTGCATCTACACCTTCATCTTCTAGGCCCCGCCCGGAACCTCCCGCCGCGCGCGACGTTGCGCAGCCTCCCCGAAGGGGTGCCGCACGGCGCGGCGCTCGCGTCTTCGGGTGGTGAAGGGGTGCGTATGAAAAAGCTGGTGCAGGTCGTGGTCGTCGTTCTGGTGGCCGCTGCCGTCATGTTCGGGGGGCGCTGGTACATGTATGTCGCGCATGGCGACACGCCGTACAACGAAGTCGGCATCGCGCTGAACGGCTATGCGCCGGGCCCGCTCAAGCGCTGGGGATGCGCGAAGATGCAGGCGCGCTTTCCGGGACAGCTGCCGCCCTATGGCTGCGCCGGGCCCGACGGGCGCAGCTGGATCTGAGTTCGCCGCCTGCCGCTCCCCCTTGGGGCGGCAGGCGCGCGCCTCAGGGCAGTTCGTCGGGCACGTGGGGCAGCGCCTCGGCCTTGTGCAGCCGCCAGGCGCAGAAGGCGGAGGCCAGGCACAGCCCGACGACGAACCACAGCGCGTCATCCACGCTGATCGACGGCACCTTGGTCACGCCGAAGATGATGAGCGATCCCGCAACCATGAAGCCCGAATTGACGATGTTGTTCGCCGCCACCGTCCGCGCGGTCTGCGACTTGGCGACCGTGGTGGTCAGGAACGCATAGAGCGGCACCACGAACATGCCCCCGGTGATCGCGATCATCCCCAGGTCGCCCAGCACGCGCCAGCCCTCGATCATGCCCAGGAAGGACGCGGTCTTGAGCAGCGGCCCCTCATGGATCGGCCAGAAGCGCGCGGAAAAGTGGAAATCGATCACGAACACCGCCATCGCCAGCACCGATGCGACGGCATATTTGGCCGACACATGCCCTTTCAGCAGCCGGTTGATGATGACCGAGCCGATGGCGATCCCGACCGAGAAGATGGCCAGGAAGATGCTGGCGACGTCCTTCTGCGCATGGAACACGTTCTTCACCAGCGGCGGAAACAGCACCGCGAGCACGGCGGCGATGGTCCAGAACACACTGATCGAAATGATCGCCAGGTACAGGCGCGGGATGTGCATCGTCGCCGCGATCAGCCGGTACGACGAGCGGAACACGTTGAAATCGAGCGTCAGCGTCGTCATCGGCGGCGCCGGCGGAATCTGGCGCGACGTCAGCCAGCCGATCGCCGCGACGGTCACGACCGCAATCGCCGCGACGTGCGGGCTGACGAGCCCGCCGACGATCGTGCCCATCAGCACCGCGATATAGGTGCCCGCCTCGACCAGGCCGGTGCCGCCCAGGACCTGGTCTTCCTCCAGATGCTGGGGCAGCACGGCATATTTGATCGGCCCGAAAAAGGTCGAATGCACGCCCATGCCGACCAGCGCGACCAGCATCAGCGGCAGGCTCTTGGCAAAGATGCCCGCGGCGCCGACCAGCATGATGCCGACTTCGGCGGCCTTGATGATCCGCATGATCCGCGCCTTGTCATAGCTGTCGGCCAATTGGCCCGCGAGCGCGGAAAACAGGAAGAAGGGCAGGATGAAGATACCGGTCGCGATCGCGCTGAACCGGGTTTCCGCCTCTACCGAATTGAAGATCTGGTAGGTCGCGAAAAAGACCATCGCGTTCTTGAACAGATTGTCGTTGAACGCGCCCAGAAACTGCGTGCAGAACAACGGCAGGAACCTGCGCTCCTTCATCAACCCGAGCGCACCTATCATATATATCCAACTCTCCAGCGGCGGGAGCCCCCGCCCGACGACCGGGCCGACATAGCCGAGCGGCAGGGAACACAGCAACGCTTATTCCGCTTGGGGGCAGAGGGTGTTACAGCCCGGCCATGCTGACGTTGCCCAACATCCTGACGCTGTCCAGGATCGTCACCGTGCCTTTGCTCGCGGCCTTCCTGTGGTGGCCCGAATGGCGCACCGGCTATGCCATCGCCTTCGCGATCTACTGCCTGATGGGCATCACCGACTATTTCGACGGCTATCTGGCGCGCGCACAGGGTACGGTGTCCAAGCTGGGCGTGTTCCTCGATCCGATCGCGGACAAGATCATGATCGCCGCCGTGATCCTGATGCTGGTGGGCAAGGGCGTGATCGCCGACCTTCACCTGATCGCCGCGCTCGTCATCCTGCTGCGCGAGATCACGGTTTCGGGGCTGCGCGAGTTCCTGGCGCAGTTGCAGGTATCGATGCCGGTGTCGCAACTCGCCAAATGGAAGACGGCGCTTCAGCTTATGGCGTTTGGCGCGCTGATCCTGGGCGGGGCGCTGGCGCAATGGCCCTGGGTCGAGACGGTGGGGCTGGTCGCCCTGTGGGGCGCCGCCGCGCTCACCGCGATCACCGGCTGGGACTATCTGCGCGTGGGCCTGCGGCACATGGACAGCTGATGGCGATCGCCGTCCTCTATTTCGCCTGGGTGCGCGAACGCGTCGGCACCGGGCAGGAAGCGGTCGATCCGCCGGAAGCGGTGGTGACGGTGGCGGACCTGATCGCGTGGCTGGCGGGCCGCAGCCCCGGCCATGCCGAAGCCTTTGCCGATCCCGCGCGGCTGCGCGCCGCGATCGACCAGCGCTTCGTCGCGCTCGATGCGCCGCTGGGCGGGGCGCGCGAAGTCGCCTTGTTCCCCCCGGTGACCGGCGGATGATCCGCGTCTCGGTCGATCCCGCGCCGATCGAGCTTGCGGTGGAGGTCGCCGCGCTCGAAGAACGCGGGGCAGGGGGTGTCGCGACCTTCACGGGCGTGGTGCGCGGCGACGATGGCGTGACCGAGCTGATGCTCGAACATTATCCCGGCATGACCGAAGCGGCGCTGATCGCGCTGGCCGAGACGGCGACCGCGCGCTGGTCGCTGCTGGGCGTCACGCTGGTCCACCGCGTCGGGCCGATGGTGCCCGGCGACCGCATCGTCTTTGTCGGCACCGCCGCCAGCCATCGGCGCGAGGCGCTGGACGCCTGCGCCTATCTGATCGACCGGCTCAAGACCGACGCCCCGTTCTGGAAGCGCGAGCGGCGCGGCGCGGATGCGGCGTGGGTCGAAGCGCGGACGACCGACGAGGACGCGGCAGCGCGCTGGGGCTGATGCGGACGCGGGCCAGCGTCTGTGCGCGCAAGCGTCGCTTTGCCTCGGCGGACGAAGCGGTGCAGGCGGCGGCGGGGTTCGGCCTGATGCTGCTCCCCTATCGCTGCGATCGCTGCCACGCCTTCCACCTGACCAGCCGCACCCGCGGCAAACGGATCGCGCGCCCGGACTAGCTGGTATCATATTCAGCGGCGGCAGTTCCGCACCTTATCCTCCACCGTCAGGGCAGGGGAATCGCATATGGCAGTCGGGCAACCATAAATTCAGTCATCCCGGCGCAGGCCGGGATGTGGACTCACGGTTGAAGTGCACCGGTTGAGATTTTGGAGAATGCCTCTGCGGGTGTGAGGAAGCCAAGGCATTTTCTTGGGATATTGTTGAGCCGGTCGGCACAGGCACGGAGTTGTCTGTGGCTGACGGTGTCGAGGTCAGTTTTGCGAGGCAGGCTTCGGCGCAGTCGGCCGATGGTGTTTTCGACACCGCCCTTTTGCCATGGGGCTCGGACATCGCAGAAGAAGGTCTGGATGCCGAGGCTGTCGTGAAGGCGGTGATGTTCGGCGAACTCGGTGCCGTTGTCGAAGCTGATGGTCCTGCGCAGATCCTGGGGGATATGGCGCAGTCTGCGGGTGATCCGGCGTGCGGTCAGCTCGGCTCTGCGGTGGGGAGGCTTGTCGAGGATGGTGTAGCGTGTGTGGCGCTCGTGCAAGACGAGGACATTGTGCCCATATCGGGCGAACAGCATATAGTCTGCTTCCCAATGGCCCGGCTGTGCGCGATCCCGGGCTTCGAGGGGGCGTTCGCCGATCGGCCTGCGCTGTTTGATGAAGCTGGCCGGGCTTCCGCCCTGGCGGCCATAGCGGCCGCGCCTTGCCTTGCAGCGGGGCAGAAGGCGGTGCCAGTAGTCCTTCTGGGCCGAGCGATGATAGACGTATCGATAGATTGACTCGTGGCTGACCATGGTGCGACCGTGCTCAAGCGCCAGTCGGCCGGCGATCTGTTCGGGAGAGCATCCCATCGCAAGGCCGTTCTTCACGATATCTCGCAGGTCCGGCTGGCGCGCCAGCTTGAAACGGCCGTCCCATCGTCGTCGTCTGATCGCGAGCCTATGGGCACGCCCGGGCGCATAGCCGCCGGGCCAGACCTTGGTCGGCTTGCTATTGCGCCTGAGTTCCCGACCGACCGTCGTGTGATCACGCCCGATCGCGGTGGCAATCTGTCGGCAAGATATACCGCCCTCATGAAGGCGGCATATCTCGATCCGCTCGTCGAGGCTGAGCTGCCTGTAATGTCGTCCCATCGCGCAATCACCTTAGCAGGTGGTGCACTTGTTCCGTGAGTCCGGGGGATCCATTGCCGCTGCGCTAGGTACAAGAAGCGCAGACGGAGCAAAGAATGGATCCTGACTTCCGTCAGGATGACGGCGTCATTTCGGATTTGCGATTCCCCACGCTGGCGCAGGAAGATGGTCGAGTGCGGATACGCGCTGGCGATACAGGATATTACAGCGTATCTGTACGCCCATGTCCAAGCCGATGAATCTCAACGTCCGCGTCTCCGGCCCCTTGAGCGATTTCGTCGCGCGCAATGTGGGGGAGGACGGGCTGTACGAAAACGTCAGCGAATATGTCCGCGACCTGATCCGCCGCGACAAGGAGCGGGTGGAACGCGCGATGTTCGACACGCTCAAGGCCGAACTCCAACGCGCCTTCGCCACGCCGGAGGATGAGTATGTCGAGGTCGATCGCGATGCGTTTCTCGAAGAACTGCGGCAGCAGCACGGGTGAGCCGCTACCAGCTCTCGCCGGTCGCGAAGGCTATACGCATGCGACCTGGGGGCGCGCGCAAGCGGACCGCTATTATCTCCAGCTCTTCGACTGCTTCGACGCGATGGCGGCGCGTCGGGCGATCTGGCGCAGCGTCGGCGCAGCGTTTGAAGTCGATGGCTATTTTTGCCGATGCGAGCACCATTTCGTCTATTGGCGCGTGGCCCCGGACGGCAGCCTGCGCATCGTCGCCATCCTCCACGAACGCATGCACCAGCTCGAACAGCTCCGCGCGGCGTGGGAGCCCTGACCTGGGCCGTAGACTAGTAAAGTGGTCTGTCGGCTAGCGACCCGATCTCGGACATCCAACTTGGTTGTGCCGGCGCCCGAAAGCGGAACTGCCTTCAGCCCTAGCCGGATCGGCGGAACACTTCCATTTTCTGCCATCGCAGGGATGCGAAGGCGGGCACGATCAGAAGGCTATTGCGAATCTGGTGGTATGTCAGCACCAAGGATCTCTTCTAGTCGGACTAGCTTTGGGAGAAAGAACGGCATGAGATCGAGCCAAATCTGGCGCAAGCTCGATAATCTGTTTCTGCCGCTTGCCAAGAAGGCCTACCTCGCCAAGCTGCGGCGGGTGGAAAAGCAGCTCGATATTCTGAGCCGCCGAATGGGATTGCTGCAGATGGGCGCAGCTGTTCAGTTGTTTGAGCGCGTGCCTGGGCTTTCTGAAATCGCCTCGGGCGGCGCGGGCGCCAAACAATCTATTGCCGCAATAAGACAGGTGCTTGAGGACGGCTCTTTCGTCCGCTGGACGAACGTGGATATGGTCATTCGCGAGGTCGAAATCTTCCTAGCCGACGCATGGGTCGTGCTTGCGGAACACGACAAGGGCCGACCGAAGCAGGAACGGATGTTTATAGCGCGCCGCGGTTTGAAGGGGCTCTTCTAGTGTGATTCGCAGGTGTCCAACGACCGCTCTCCACACCTTGACGGCCACTCCCGCTTAGCACCCAGGTTCGGCCGATATCGCGCCTTCTCGTTGAAAAAGCCGCCTGTCCGCTTCCCACCCATTCTCGGCCGCTCTGCCCCCCAGCCGAACCGGCCCGTTCATCCGTTCACGCCCTAGCCCCGCGCCGCCGCCAGCACGTCCGCCAGCAACCGGAAATCGCGTTCGCGCGGGGATGCCTTGCGCCACACCAGCGCGATGTGGCGCGATGCGTTGAGCGCGTCCAGTGGGCGTGCGGTGATGTGGGTGTGGTCCAATATCCCCGCGTCGATCGCCATTTCGGGCAGCATCGTCACGCCCAGTCCATTGTCCACCATCTGCACCATCGTGTGCAGCGACGTGCCCAGCATCGTCGCCTCGGCGCGCAGCTCGGGGCGGTTGCACGCCGCCAGCGCGTGGTCCTTCAGGCAATGCCCGTCCTCGAGCATCAGCAGCCGGGTCTCGTCGATGTCCTCGGGGCGAATCGAGGGCGTGGGGTCCATCTCGCCATCGGGAAAGGCGACGAACAGGCGGTCGTCGAACAGCGGCGCGCTTTCCACTTCGCCGCACGCAAAGGGCAGCGCGAGCAGCACGCAATCGGTGCGGCCATGGTGCAGCCCCTCGCATGCCTGCCCGCTGGTCTCTTCGCGCAGGAACAGCTTGAGGTCGGGATAGTCCTTGCGCAGCCGGGGCAGGATGCGCGGCAGCAGGAACGGCGCGATGGTGGGGATCACGCTCATCCGCATCTCGCCGGTCAGCGGGTGCCCCGCCGCCCGGGCCAGGTCGCCCAGCTCGTCCGCTTCGCGCAGCACGCGCCGCGCCTTCTCCACGATCCGCTCGCCCAGCGGCGTGAAGCGCACCACCCGCCGTGTCCGCTCGACCAGCACGACGCCGATCAGCGTCTCCAGCTCGCGGATGCCGGCCGACAGCGTCGATTGCGTCACGAACGTCGCCTCCGCCGCGCGCCCGAAATGCCCCGAGTCATGGAGCGCGACGAGATACTGAAGCTGCTTGAGCGTCGGCAGATAGGTAGCGGCCAGTGATCGTCTCCGTCGATTGTTGGCGACTTATATAGTGAACGGAGCGATTGAGGCAACCAAACTCCCCTCCCGCAAGCGGGAGGGGTCGGGGGAGGGCATGGCCGCGTGCGACGGGCTCGGGTTTCAAAACCAGCTGCTACCCCAAACCCTCCCCTAACCCCTCCACGGGCAGGATGATCGCCTGTTCCTGCACAAACGCGTCATCCCCGCGAAGGCGGGGATCCATTGGGGCTGATGCTGCGGCTCTTGCCTCGAACGGACAGGCGAATGGATTCCCGCCTTCGCGGGAATGACGGTGGCTTTTCTGAGCCGCTGCCGCGATCAAAACTCCCCTCCCGCAAGCGGGAGGGGTCGGGGGAGGGCGTGGCCGCGTGCGACCGGCTCGGGTTTCAAACCAGCCGCTACCCCAGGCCCTCCCCTAACCCCTCCCGCAAGCGGGAGGGGGATTCAGGTCACGCCGCCGCTTCGACCAGTTCCTCGGTCGGCAGGCGGATCAGATAGTCGAATGCCGAGAGCGCCGCCGTCGAGCCTGCGCCCATCGCGATCACGATCTGCTTGTACGGCACCGTGGTCGCGTCGCCGGCGGCGAAGATGCCCGGCTGGCTCGTCTCGCCGCGCGCGTCGATCTCGATCTCGCCGCGCGGGGTGAGGGCGACCGCGTCCTTCAGCCATTCGGTGTTCGGGACCAGCCCGATCTGGACGAAGATGCCTTCCAGCGCGATGTCGTGCTCGGCGCCGCTGTTGCGGTCCTTGTAGCTCAGCCCCGACACCTTCTCGCCATCGCCATTGACCTTGGTGGTCATGGCCGAAGTGAGGATCTTGACGTTGGGCAGGCTCGCCAGCTTGCGCTGGAGCACTGCGTCGGCGCGCAGCTGGCTGTCGAACTCGATCAGCGTGACGTGCGCGACGATGCCCGCCAGGTCGATTGCGGCCTCGACACCCGAATTGCCGCCGCCGATCACTGCGACGCGCTTGCCCTTGAACAGCGGGCCGTCGCAGTGCGGGCAATAGGCCACGCCCTTGTTCTTGTACTCGTCCTCGCCCGGCACGTTCATCTGGCGCCAGCGGGCGCCCGTCGACAGGATCAGCGTCTTGGCCTTCAGCCGCGCACCGTTCGCCAGCACGACTTCGTGGAAGCCGCCCTCGACCCGCGCCGGGATCAGCTTTTCGGCGCGCTGGAGGTTCATGATGTCGACGTCATAGTCCTTGACGTGCTGCTCCAGATGTGCGGCCAGCTTGGGCCCTTCGGTGTGGCTGACCGAGATGAAATTCTCGATCCCCATCGTGTCGAGCACCTGCCCGCCGAAACGCTCGGCCAGCACGCCGGTGCGGATGCCCTTGCGCGCGGTATAGATCGCCGCCGCAGCACCCGCCGGGCCGCCGCCGACGACCAGCACGTCGAACGGGTCCTTCTGCGCGATCTTCGCCGCCGCCTTGGCCTCGGCGCCGCTATCGATCTTGGCGACGATCTGCTCCAGCTCCATCCGGCCCTGGCCGAACGGCTCGCCGTTCAGGAACACGGTGGGGACCGCCATCACCTTGCGCTGCGTCACTTCGTCCTGGAACAGCGCGCCGTCGATCGCGACATGGCTGATGCGGGGGTTGAGCACGCTCATCAGGTTCAGCGCCTGCACCACGTCGGGGCAGTTCTGGCACGACAGCGAGAAATAGGTCTCGAACGCGAAGTCGCCGTCCAGGTCCTTGACCTGCTGGATCACGTCCTGCGCCGCCTTGCTCGGATGGCCGCCGACCTGGAGAAGTGCCAGCACCAGCGAAGTGAACTCATGCCCCATCGGGATGCCGGCAAAGCGCACGCCGATGTCGGTGCCGGTGCGGCGGATCATGAAGCTGGGCTTGCGCTTGTCGTCATTGGCCGGGACGACCGCGACCTTGTCGGACAATGCGGCGATTTCGTTCAGCAGTTCGCCCAACTCGCGCGACTTCGCATCGTCGCCCAGCGAGGCGACCAACTCGATCGGCTCGCGGATATTCACGAGATAGGCTTTGAGCTGCTGCGTCAGATTGGCGTCGAGCATGGGGGTAAACTCCTGAAACTGTGTGAAAAAGCGCGTGGCTCTCACAAAATAGAAACGGCCCGGGGCGGAAGAGGGAGGTCCGCCCCGGGCCGCGTAAGCACCCGAAAGGGGGGGCGGGTGCTTTAGATCTTGCCGACCAGGTCGAGCGACGGGGCCAGGGTCTCTTCACCCTCTTCCCACTTGGCCGGGCACACTTCGCCCGGATGCGCTGCGATATACTGCGCGGCCTTGATCTTGCGGAGCAGCTCGGTCGCGTTGCGGCCGACGCCTTCCGACGTGATTTCGACCAGCTGGATCACGCCCTCGGGATCGACGACGAAGGTGCCGCGGTCCGCCAGGCCCTGGCCGGCGCGCAGGATGTCGAAGTTGTTCGAGATCGTGTGGTTCTGGTCACCCAGCATGTAATAGTTGATCTTGCCGATCGCGGGCGACGTGTCGTGCCAGGCCTTGTGGCTGAAATGCGTGTCGGTCGAGACCGAATACACTTCCACACCCATGCCCTGGAGCGTCGGGTAGATGCCGGCCAGGTCTTCCAGCTCGGTCGGGCACACAAAGGTGAAGTCCGCCGGATAGAA
The DNA here is from genome assembly GCF_053502645.1 of Sphingomonas degradans. Taxonomy (NCBI): domain Bacteria; kingdom Pseudomonadati; phylum Pseudomonadota; class Alphaproteobacteria; order Sphingomonadales; family Sphingomonadaceae; genus Sphingomonas; species Sphingomonas degradans. Next base: position 2,986,280 of record NZ_CP177172.1, on the reverse strand, counting down.
GAAGAAGACGGCCCACTTGCCCTTGACGTCGGTGTCGCTGACTTCGACGAACTTGCCTTCCTTGTACGCCTGCGTGGTGAACGGCTTGATCGTGGTTCCGATGAGCGACATGCAGTAATTCCTCCGAAGCAGTGGTTGGGTTCGAGAGCCCATATATGCCCCGTGGCCGCGCTTGGGAAATTGGAAGGTCCGTTGGGAGTGATCGAGTTAATCACTCAATGGGGCGGGATTGATCGACGCGGGCGTAATTGAGCCGCCGCCCCGGGCTCGACCCGGGCCCAGCTTCTTCCTGTCCACCGCCTGCAGCAAATAGCGGGACCCCGGCTCAAGGCCGGGGCGACAATGGAAGAGGGAGCGCGTCCCACCCCCGTGGCCCCACCCCAAAACCACCCGCGACCGCTCCCCCCGTCACCCCGGGCTTGACCCGGGGCCCCGCTTCTTCGCATCCTCGGCGCATGGGGCATTCGGGCGGCTGGGTGTACATCATGGCCAATCGCTATCGTGGCACGATGTATGTCGGCGTCACATCCGATCTGGCCACACGCGCCCATCAGCACCGGACGGGCAGCGGCTCGGATTTCTGCCAGCGCTACGGATTGCATCGTCTTGTCTGGGCCGAACACGCCCCGTCGATCACCGACGCAATCGCACAGGAAAAGCGCATCAAACGCTGGCGCCGCGACTGGAAATTCGCCCTGATCGAGCAGGGCAACCCGGACTGGCGCGACCTGTTCGACACGCTCGCGTGATCGAAAACGTTCGCTCCCCCACCCATCGTCACCCCGGGCTTGACCCGGGGCCCAGCTTCTTATGCTCGGCGTATCAAGGAGTGATTGCGGACAAGGCCGATCGCCCGGCGCAGAGAAAGCGGGGCCCCGGGTCAAGCCCGGGGTGACAGAAAATGCGGGCGCCGAAGCCTTGCGCACCCGCCCCCGCAACCTCACCCCCACACCGCCCGCGCCACCGTCACCCCGCTGGTGATCGTCAGCAGCACCCCCACCATCGCCATCAGCGGGCGCGGGGGGACGTGTTTCGCCAGCCAGCCGCCGAACGGTGCTGCCGCCAGTCCGCCGATCAGGATGCCCAGCGTCTGGAAGGTGAACGCCGCCCAGCCCAGCGTCGCGATGAACGTCGCGGAGATCGTGGCTGTCAGGAAGAATTCGCTGGTATTGACCGTCCCGATCGTCGTGCGCGGCGATGCGCCCTGGACCAGCAGGTTGGACGTGACCACCGGCCCCCATCCGCCGCCGCCCGCTGCGTCGAGGAATCCGCCCGCCAGCCCCAAGGGCTCGATGATCCGGGGCTCGCGCGGCTCCACCGCGCCGCGCCAGGCGCGGTACAGCAGGTACAGCCCGATCGCCGCCAGATAGGTCATGACGAACGGCTTGGCCTGCGACGCATCGACGCTGCTCAGCACATAGGCGCCCAGCACCCCGCCGATCACGCCGGGGATCACCAGCCGCCGGAACAGCCGCCAGTCGACATTGCGGTGCAGCGTGTGGCTCACCCCCGATGCGGCGGTCGTAAACGTCTCCACGGCATGCACCATCGCGCTGGCATTGGCGGGGGGCACGCCCAGAAAGCTCACCAGCAGCGTCGAATTGACGATACCGAACGCCATGCCCAGCGCGCCGTCGACCATCTGTGCCGCAAAGCCCACCGCAATGAACGGCAGCAGCGCCGCAACGTCGATTCCAAAGATCATTCAGCGCCCTGTTCGCCTGTTCGATCCCGGCAAATGCCCGCCGGTGCGCGTGCTGCCAAGACACATCCTGTTTAGCCTGCGATAGCGCAAGGACGGGCGCGTTCTGGAAATCCGGCGCGTTACCCCCTAAATGGGGCCGCTAAAGGGGACTCCGGCCATGTTCCGTCGTCTGACGTCGTATCTCGATTCCATCCGTGCCCGCGATCCGGCGCCGCGTTCGCGCGCCGAAATCCTGCTCTATCCGGGCGTGTGGGCGCTGGGCTATCACCGCATCGCCCATGCGCTGTTCCGGCGCGGCTGGTTCTTCGCGGCGCGGTTCGTCAATCACTGGTCGCGCTGGATTACCGCGATTGACATCCATCCGGGCGCCACGATCGGGCGCAATTTCTTCATCGACCACGGCTTTGTCGTGATCGGCGAGACGGCGGAGATCGGCGACAATGTCACGATCTATCAATGCGTCACGCTGGGCGGGACCAGCCCGGACAATGGCGTGGCCGGCAAACGCCACCCGACGCTGCGCGACGGCGTGATCCTGGGCTCGGGCGCGCAGGTGCTGGGGCCCATCGTGGTGGGCGAGCGCGCCCGCGTCGGCGCCAATGCGGTGGTGACGCGCGACGTGCCCGAGGGCGCCGTGATGGTCGGCATCCCCGCGCGCCCGACGCTGATCGAGGCGCAGGCGTGGCAGCGCGATTTCGTCCCCTATGGCACGCCGTGCAGCGAAGTGTTCGATCCCCAGACCCAGAAGCTCGAACTGATGCGCTGCGAGCTGGAAACGCTGCGCAAGCGGCTCGATTCGATGATCGAGGAGCGCGAGGATCGCCGTGATCGTGCGTAACGGTTTGGTTTCAGGCGGTGCCAGCCCGCTCCGCCACCCGGCCAGCCAACGGCAGTATTCTATGGGTGGCCGGGTGGGGGAGCGGGCTGGCGCCGCCATGCGCCGTGAGGCGCATCCACAAGAGCTTTTTCGCTGATGGGGACCGTAACCCCGTTGCCGCTCGGGCGCCCCGATCAGGTCGGGTTTGAGCGGCTGGAGCTGAACCGCATCCTCGATCTCTACGGCCGCATGGTCGCCGCCGGGCACTGGCGCGACTATGCGATGCAGTTCGACAAGGAAGCGGCGGTCTTCGCCGCCTTCCGCCGCGCCGCCGAGCGGCCCGAATTCCGCATCGAGAAGCGCCCGACGCTGCGCAATCGCCAGGGCATGTGGGCGCTGATCGGCGAGGCCGGCGCCGTGCTCAAGCGCGGCCACGACCTCGGCCCGGTGCTCGCCCCCGTCGAGCGGCGGCTGATGAAGCTCGTCAGCGAATAGGCGCGGGGGCCTCTGTCCTCCCTCGTCATGCTGAACTTGTTTCAGCATCCAACGCGCAACAGGCTATGGCGTCGCCCGTGGAGGGTTGGACCCTGAAACAAGTTCAGGGTGATGACCTATTGGTTTGCGATCCAAGCCCATCGGCACTTCCCGAAAACCGATCCCGCCAAACCCTGTCCTACAGCCCGTCCGCCGCGCTATGCTCGGCGCACGGGCTCTTTGACATTGTCGATAGTGCATAGCGAACGCCGATCGCCGCGCAGGTTTTACGCGGTTCGGCAAAGGCTTGTGCGCGGGACGCGGCGGGGCGTGCAAACATCCGCGTCCACTCCGTGCGGCCAAACCGCCGCGACTCGGCGGAAATCCACGGCCCCGCCGCACCGCGCACCGCAAAGGAACCGGCCGCCCCCTGCGACAATCGCAACCTTGGGCGGCCGGAATGTCCCGTTTGCGTCAGCGCTGCGGGGGAGGGCCCTTGGGGCGGATCGGCGTGAACTGGGCCGACGCCATCTTCCACGCAGGCCCACTGCGCACGGCGAGGAAGCTCACCCGGATCGACACGGCGCGCGGCGGCTGGCCTTCGGGCGCGGGCAGGTCGAGCGATAGCCGCGCGATGACCGAGGCGGTGTCGCCATAGCGCCGCACCAGCGGCTCGCACACCGACACCTCCGGCGCCGGGCCGCGCTTGTCGGCGGCGTAGAAGCCCAGGAATGCGTCGTGCAGGTCCAGCTCGCCCAGCGGCGACACTTCGGCGTAATCGGGCGTCGTCAGTGCCGCGAGGCGCGGCTGGTCGAACCGATGCTCGGCGTCGAGGAAGTCGGTGACCAGCTGGAGCACCGGCGCATCGGCAGGCGACACGGTGGCCGCCGGGCAGGGCGCGGCCAGCGCAAGGATCAGGGGTGCGAGCATCAAACGTCCTTCTACCGTAAGGGCGAAGCCCCGGCACCATCGGCGCCGGGGCCTGCCGGATCAGGCCAGCGCCACTTGCTGGGTCGGCGGCAGCCGCTCCTGCAAACCGCCCAGCAGCCCGACGATAGCGCGCCGCATCGTCTGCCAGAAGGCCGAAAGCGTGAGCAGCGCCGATCCGATCACCAGCCCGGTGAGCGCCGCCGCCAGCTCGATCGCGCCACTCGCCTGGAACAGCGAATAGAGCGCCCACAGCACATAGACGAGGCTGGACACCAGCAGCGCCCGGCGGTCCACCGCCAGCGCCACGGCGGCAAAGGCAATGTACAGTGCGATCACCACCGCTGCCATCGGCGCGCTGACCGGGCCGTCGAACACGCCCAGCATGTGGAAGATGGGGTGCGCGATCAGCGGCGCCGCGCCCAGATGCAGCCAGAAGGCCACGTCCGACCGCCGCGTCCGCCGCTCGCGGTCCGACATGTCCCACCGCATCGCCAGCGCGAAGACGGCGAGGCCCGCGACCAGCAGCATCGGCTGGATCGCCTCGCGCGAGTCGGGCACGAACGCCGTGATCGCGCCCAGTGCCACGGCCACCAGCGCCAGCGCGCCCACGGCCACCGTGATCGGCACCATGAACCGGCGCCAGTGCAGCCATGCCGCCCCGGCGGTCACCACGCCGACGATGATGCCGATGCCACCGGCCAGCTGGCGTTGCTGCACGTCGGTGGTCAGCCCCATCTGTTCGGCCAGCCAGGGCGCATTGGCCCCGAACAGGCCGCCCATCCCGGCAAAGACGCCGCCGGCAAAGCCGATCAGCAACAGGATGCTGGGCAGCGCCATCCGCCGCTGCCGCGTGAAATACTCGCCCAGCAGCCAGCTCGCGCCCGCCACTGCGACGCCCGCGAACGCCACGGCAGTGCCCAGCTGCCGCGGTCCGCTGAACCCGCCAATGCCGGTCAGCTTGCCGCCGATATAGGACCCGATCCAGCCCAGCGCGACCAGGATCAGCACCGCTGCGATACTGACGAAAATGTCGTTGAATCCGGTCAGCAGCCGGAAACTCTCCTCGTCCACCGCCGGTGCGGCGCGGGTCGCGGCCACATGGTTGCGGATTGCATTGGCCGTCTCGGGGGAGATGACTCCCGCCTCGACGGCGCTCGCCAGATCGCTTTCGCTATACATCGGCATCCTCCTGTTGAGCCGACAGGATACGCCAAGTGTATTGGTGACGCAATACGCTGAGTCAGCCGGGCTGTCCCTGGAGCTTGCTCAGGATCAGCATGGTCTGCTCGGACCCCGAACCCGGCACGATCTCGCCGGTCCGGTCGGTGATCTCGGCCCATTGCGCCGCCACGCTTTCCGGCGTCGCCTCGTGCAGCCGGGCGCCCTGGGTCAGCGTGACATAGGCCGCCTGCACCACGCCGCCGCCTGCGCCAACGATCATGTTGCTGGGCGCGTCCTCGGACACGAGGAACAGCGCGGCGGGGGCTACATTCTCGGGCGCGAAGGCCTTGAACGCGGCTTCGGGGAAGATGTCCTCGGTCATCCGCGTCCCCGCCACGGGGGCGAGCGTGTTGACCCGGATCCCGTATTTCGCGCCCTCCAGGTGCAGCGTCTTGGTCAGTCCCGCCAGCCCCAGCTTGGCCGCGCCGTAATTGGCCTGGCCGAAATTGCCGTACAGCCCGCTGGAGGATGCGGTCATCAGGATGCGGCCATAGCCCTGCTCGCGCATCGTGTCCCACACCGCCTTGGCGCAATGGGCGGACCCGATCAGGTGGACGTCGATGACGAACGCGAAGTCCTCGGGCGTCATCTTGGCGAAGCTCTTGTCGCGCAGCACGCCGGCATTGTTGATGAGGATGTCGACCCGGCCCCAGCGCGCCTTGGCCGCCTCGACCATCGCGACCATCTGGCCATAGTCGGTGACGCTGCCGCCGTTGGACATCGCCTCGCCGCCCGCCGCCTCGATCTCCGCCACCACCTGCAGCGCGGCATCCGAATGGCCGGTGCCGTCCCGCGCGCCGCCCAGGTCGTTGACCACCACCTTCGCCCCGCGCCGCGCGAGTTCGAGCGCATAGGCCCGCCCCAGACCGCCGCCCGCGCCGGTCACGATCGCCACGCGATCTTGGAAGGAAATGGTCATCGAAGGGCTCTCCTGTGTCGTTTTGCCCTTCGTAAAACGAAACCGGGGGCGGTGGAATGCCACCGCCCCCGAATTCGTTGTCAGCCCGGATCGACTGCGCGGATCAGCGCTTGCCGCCGCGCTGCATGCACTGGTCGAACTGGCCGCGCTTGCAGATCGGATAGCTCTTGCGCGGGGCAGGGGCAGGGTAGGCGACGTCGGGCGAAGGCGCCTGGTTGAACACCACGCGCGCGCCGGGGGTCAGCGGGCCGCTCAGTGCCGGGGCGGCGGGCATATAGCCGCCGCGCGTCTCGACCGCGCCCACCGGCGCGCCCGGCGTCGCGGGCATCGCCGCGTCGGATGCCTCGGTGTCTTCGGGCATGGGAGCCTCGGCGGTGCCGGCGCCGGTGGTGCCGATCGCCGGCTTGTCCTGGCTGGCGCCGGGCTGCGACGGCATATCCTGTGCGATTGCGGTGCCGCCCATGGCGAGGGCCGCTGCCAATGCTATCAGCTTCATCGGATGTCTCCTGAAATCTGTACCCGGGCGCATTGCGGCGCCCGGGACAGGAGACTCCCGAACCGGGGTGCTAGTTCCCCGAATCCAGCGCGTAGCCGGCCGAGCGCACCGTGCGGATGATGTCGGGCCGGTCGCCCTGGTTGATCGCCTTGCGCAGCCGGCGGATGTGCACGTCGACGGTGCGCGACTCGATGTCGCTGTCATGCCCCCACACCGCGTCGAGCAGCCGCTCGCGCGAGAACACCCAGCCGGGATGCTCGAGGAAATGCTTGAGCAGGCGGAATTCGGTCGGCCCCAGCGAGATGACTTCGCCGCCGCGCCGGACCTTGTGGCCGACTGTGTCCATCTCGATGTCGGAATAGGTCAGCGCCTCGCCCGCCAGCGCCGGGCGCACGCGCCGCAGCACCGCGCCGACGCGCGCCACCAGCTCGCGCGGGGAAAACGGCTTGGTGACGTAATCGTCCGCGCCGGTTTCCAGCCCGCGCACGCGGTCTTCCTCTTCGCCGCGCGCAGTCAGCATGATGATCGGCACGTTCGCCGTCTCGGGCATCCGGCGCAGTCGCCGGCAGACCTCGATCCCCGAAAGCCCCTCGACCATCCAGTCGAGCAGAACGATGTCGGGCGTCGCCTCCTTGGCCAGAAGCAGGGCTTCCTCGCCATCGGGGGTGTGCTTGACTTCGTAATCCTCGCGCTTGAAGTGCCAGGTGACGAGTTCGGCGATCGCCGCATCGTCCTCAACCAGCAGCATCTTCACTCGTGCCATCGGAAATCCTTAAATCGAGCCCGTCTCGCCGGCTTCGCGCTCGGCGAGATAATGCCCCGTTGCGGCAAAATAGACCATCTCCGCGACGTTGGTCGCATGGTCCCCGATCCTCTCGATGTTCTTGGCGACGAACAGCAGGTGCGCGACCTGGCTGACCGTGCGCGGATTTTCGACCATGAAGGTAACCAGCGTGCGAAAGATCGAATCGTAGAAATCGTCCAGCGCATTGTCGCGCTCGACCACCGCCACCGCCGCTGCGGCATCGCGTGCGGAAAAGGCGTTGAGAACGTCGTGCACCATGTCGCTCGCCATCTGCGCCATCGACGGGAGCAGCGACAGCGCCTCGATCCGGTCCTCGCCCTCGGCATGGATCATCGGCACGCGCTTGGCGATGTTCTTGGCATAATCGCCGATCCGCTCGACCACGGCGGCAATCTTGAGCGCGGCGATCACTTCGCGCAGGTCGTCGGCCATGGGGGCACGCAGCGCGATGACGCGGACGACCAGCTTCTCCAGCTCGGCCTCGATGGCGTCGATCTGCTTGTCCTTCTTGCGCACCGACTTGGCCAGCGCCAGGTCACCGCGCTGCAGCGCCTTCATCGCGTCGTGGATCGCCTCTTCGGCCAGCCCGCCCATTTGCGAGATCAGGCCGCGCAGCTGGCCGATGTCCTGGTCGAATGCCTTGACCGTATGTTCGTGGCCCGTCGCCATCTTAGCCGTACCTTCCGGTGATATAGTCCTTGGTCCGCTCCTCGTGCGGGGCGGTGAAGATCTGGTCCGTCTCACCATACTCGACCAGGTGGCCCAGATGGAAGAACGCCGTGCGCTGGCTGACGCGCGCCGCCTGCTGCATGTTGTGCGTGACGATCACGATCGCATAGCGGCCGCGCAGTTCGTGGATCAGTTCCTCGATCTTGGCCGTGGCGATGGGATCGAGCGCCGATGCGGGCTCGTCCATCAGGATCACTTCGGGATCGACGGCGATCGCCCGGGCGATGCACAGCCGCTGCTGCTGGCCGCCCGACAGCGCGGTGCCGCTGTCCGGCAGGCGATCCTTCACTTCCTCCCACAGCCCGGCGCGCTTCAGCGAGCGCTCGACGATCTGGTCGAGATCGGCCTTGCTCGGCGCCAGCCCGTGGATGCGCGGGCCATAGGCCACGTTCTCGTAGATCGATTTGGGGAAGGGGTTCGGCTTCTGGAACACCATGCCCACGCGCGCGCGCAGCTGGACCACGTCCATGTCCGACGAATAGATATTCTCGCCGTCCAGCGTGATTTCGCCTTCGACGCGGGCCGAGGCGATCGTGTCGTTCATGCGGTTCAGCGTGCGCAGGAAGGTCGACTTGCCGCAGCCCGACGGGCCGATGAACGCCGTCACCTTGTCCATGTCGATGTCGATCGACACGCGCTTCACCGCCTGTTTGTCGCCGTAAAAGACGCTGACGTCGCGTGCCGTCATTTTGTGGGGAGCGTTTGGCATTACCAGCGGGTCTCGAATTTGTTGCGGAGATAGATGGCGAGCCCGTTCATGGCGAGCAGGAACACCAGCAGCACGAGGATCGCGGCACTGGTCTTTTCGACAAAGCCCCGGCTGACTTCGTCGGACCACAGGAAGATCTGCACCGGCAGCACGGTGGCAGGCTCGGTGAAGCTGCCCGGCGGGGTTACGATGAACGCGCGCATGCCGATCAGCAGCAGCGGCGCCGTCTCGCCCAGCGCGCGGGCCATGCCGATGATCGTGCCGGTCAGGATGCCGGGCATCGCGAGCGGCAGGACGTGGTGGAACACCACCTGGATCGGGCTGGCGCCGATGCCGAGCGCGGCGTCGCGGATCGACGGGGGCACCGCCTTGATCGCGTTGCGGCTGGCGATCACGATCACCGGCATGATCATCAGCGCGAGCGTAAGCCCGCCGACCAGCGCGGCGGAGCGCGGCAGCATCGGCCCGATAGTGACGCCGCCGACCTGCCACGTGCCCAGGAACACCGCGAGGCCGAGCAGGCCGAAGATGATCGACGGCACTGCCGCAAGGTTGTTGATCGATACTTCGATCAGGTCGGTCCAGCGGTTCCGGGGGGCATATTCCTCCAGATAGATCGCGGACAGCACGCCGACCGGGAACGCGATCAGGAAGGTGATCGCCATCGTCAGCAGCGATCCTTTCAGCGCGCCCCAGATGCCGACCGCGACCGGATCGGTGGAATCGGATGCGTGGAGGAAACCGGTGTTGAAGTGGCGCGACAGTGCGCCCGCCGCCTTCAGCTTCGCCACCGCCGCCTGCACTTCGGGCGTGCCGCCGCCGCGCGTGCCCTGGTCGATCTCGGTCGATGCGGGGAGCGAGAAGGTGACCGAGCGTGTCAGGATCGTCGGATTGGCCTTGATCGCGTCGCGCACCTGCACCCAGGCGCGGCTCGACACGAAGGTATCGCCACCGGGGCCGAACCGCTCGGCAGCGGCGCTGCGGACCGCGTCTTCCAGCCCGGCGCCGGCCAGCGCCAGATCGGCGGCGGGGGTGCGCAGCTGTTCCGGCGTGACGTCGAGCTCGATCTTGGGGAAGTTCACTTCCAGCGCGATGTCGGTCCGCGTGAACCCGCGCCATCCCTGTGCCACCATCGTGACGAGGAGGAAGGCGAGGAACGCCGCCGACAGCAGCACTGCCGCCATGCCGAAGAAGCGAAAGCGCCGCTCGGCCGCATAGCGGCGGCGGATGCGCTTCTGCATCGACGCGGTCTTCCAGTCGGTCGGCGCGCGCTCGGCGGGTTCGCCCGCCATGGCTTCCGGCAGGCCGGGCACGATCGAATTACTCATACGCTTCCCGATACCGTTTGACGACGCGCAGCGCGACGATGTTGAGCAGCAGGGTGATGACGAACAGCGTCAGGCCCAGCGCGAACGCGGCCAGCGTCTTGGGGCTGTCGAATTCGGCGTCGCCGGTCAGCAGGTCGACGATCTGCTTGGTCACTGTGGTCGCACTCTCGAACGGGTTGAGCGTGATGTTGGCGGCGCCCGATGCGGCCATCACGACGATCATCGTTTCGCCAATCGCGCGCGATACCGCCAGCAGGATGCCGGCGACCACGCCCGGCAGCGCTGCGGGGATCAGCACGCGCGAGATCGTCTCGCTGGTCGTCGCCCCCATCGCCAGGCTGCCGTCGCGCATCGCGGTGGGCACGGCGGCGATCGAATCGTCCGCCATCGAGGATACGAACGGGATGATCATCACGCCCATGACGAGCCCGGCGGCCAGCGCGCTTTCCGAGCTGGCATAGGTATAGCCCAGCGATACGGCGAGGTCGCGCACTGCCGGGGCGACGGTCAGCGCGGCGAAATAGCCATAGACCACCGTGGGCACGCCGGCGAGGATCTCCAGGATCGGCTTCATCCAGCGTCGCACGCGCGGCGCGGCATATTGGGTGAGGTAGATTGCGCTCATCAGTCCGAACGGGATCGCGACGATCATCGCGATCACTGCGCCGATGAAGAACGTGCCCCAGAACAGCGGCACTGCGCCCAGCGACTTGCCGGGATTGGACGCGTCGATCACCTGCGGGCTCCAATGCGTGCCGAACAGGAAATCGGTGATCGGCACCTGCCCGAAAAAGCGCAGCGATTCCCACAGCAGCGACAGGAAGATGCCCAGCGTCGTGAGGATCGCGATCAGCGACGCGACCAGCAGCAGCGCCATCACCCCGCGCTCGACACGGGTGCGGGCATGGAAACCGGCACGGATGCGCGTGAAGGCAAATGCGCCACCGGCAAAGGCGAGAAGGACCGCCAGCGCAGTGCCCAGCCAGCTATAGCGCGACCGCGCCTCGCCCACCACAGGCGCCAGCCGGTGCGCCAGCGGATCGCCGTCCGCCGTCGGGTCTATCGACAGGCGGCGGGCTTCCGAAAGCACTGCATCGCGCTCGAAATCGAAGTCCGAAAGCTCGGCGGCGGCGGGCGATTGCAGTACTTCCTGTCGCACCAGTCCGGGCGTCACTGCGTTCCACACCGCCAGGAACAGCAGCGCCGGCAGCATCATCCACAGGACGACGTACCATCCATGCTGCGACGGCAGCGAATGCAGCCGTTTCTGCGTTCCCCGATCGAAACGCGCGGCGCGCGCACGGGCGGTAAGCCACCCGATCAGGCCCAGTCCGGCAATGAGAAACAGAAGCGCGTAGAGGTTCACCGGGGACCCATTTCAGTCTTTCGCGCCCGCATCGCTGCGGGGCGTTGGCGTGGCGTTCAGTGCAACTCTGCGGGATTGAGCGCAATCCCCTGGCGAATCACGTCGGCGTTGCGATCGCGGGCCGCCTGCGGCTCGGCGATCAGCCCGCGCTTCACCAGCGGGCCGTCCGGGCCCCACATCGTCGCGTACAGGTTCAGGAAATCCTGCAGGCCCGGCACGGCCTTCAGGTGGCGTTTCTTCACATACAGGAACAGCGGGCGCGCGCCCGGATACTGGCCGTCGGCGATCGTCGCATAAGTGGGCGCCACGCCGTCGATCGGCACGCCGTGGATGCGCGTCACATTCTCTTCGAGATAGCTGTAGCCGAACAGCCCCAGTGCATTGGGGTTCTGCGCCAGCCCCTGGACGATCAGATTGTCGTTCTCGCCCTTGTCGATATAGGCGCCGTCCTCGCGGATGCGGCGGCACAGATTGTCGAACGGCGCGGTCTGCGGCGCCTTTTTCAGATCCTTCGCGGCGGGCACGGCCTCCAGACAGCCGGGCTCGAGGATCAGCTCGACAAAGGCGTCGCGCGTGCCGCTGGTCGATGGCGGGCCCATCACCTGGATGGGGACGGGGGGCAGGGCCGGATTGACGTCGCGCCACGTCCGCGCGGCGTTGGGCTTGCCCATCGGATTGGCGGCCAGCGCCAGATAGACGTCCTTCTTCGACAGCGCCAGCTTGGGGCCCGCATTCGATTCTGCGAGCGCGATGCCGTCGATCCCGATCGTGACTTCCATCACTTCGCCGACCTTGTTCGCCGCGCACTTTTCATATTCGGTGCGCTTCATCCGGCGCGAGGCATTGGCGATGTCCGGGAACTGACGGCCGACGCCGTCGCAGAAGCGCTTGATCCCCGCACCCGTGCCGATCGATTCGATCACCGGCGCGCGGCGCCCGCTCTTTGCGTTGACGAATGCCTCGGCCACGGCGGTGGTGAAGGGATAGACGGTCGACGAGCCGACGACACGGATTTCGCGCGCGGAATCGCTCTCGCACGAAACGAGCGCCATTGCGGCGCACGCCGTGAATGCAATCCGGCCAAGCATCGCCCTTATTCTCCTGCTGCGGCAGAATGTGCCTTATGGGCGCCGGTGCCCATGCGATCCAATTCCAGCCCCTGTCCGGCAACAGGGTTACGGCTTCATGACACCCGCTGGACGGGCAGCAGGATGCTGACGGTGGTTCCCTTGCCGACCGTGCTGGCGATGTCCAGCCGGCCACGGTGCCGCTCGACGATGTGCTTGACGATCGCCAGCCCCAGTCCCGTGCCGCCGAGCGAGCGGCTGCGCCCCGAATCGACGCGATAGAAACGTTCGGTCAGGCGCGGGATGTGCTGGGCCGGGATGCCTTCGCCTTCGTCCGCGACGATCAGCCGCACCATCGATTCGCCGTCCGCGCGCACCGTCACGCTCACGGGCGTCCCGTGGCGGCCATATTTCATGGCATTGCCGATGACGTTGTGGAGCAACTGGCTGAGCTGGGTCGGGTCGGCGCGAAGGGGCGCCACATCGCCGATCTGCGTCACGAGATCGGCGGCACGCGGGCTGCTCGACAGTTCGCGACAGACCTGGCCGACCAGTTCGGCGAGGTCCACGGTCTGGTCCGGCGCGCGATATTTCTCCGCCTCGATACGGCTGAGCGAGATCAGGTCGTCGATCAGGCGCTGCATCCGCTGCGCCTCGCCATACATGATCTTGAGGAAGCGGTTGCGCACTTCGGCATCCTCGCCGGCCTCGTCGCTCAGCGTCTCGACATAGCCGAGCAGCGAGGCGAGCGGCGTGCGCAGCTCGTGGCTGGCATTGGCGACGAAATCGACGCGCATCCGCTCCGCCGCATAGCTGCCGGTACGGTCCACCAGATGCACGACGCGGCGGCTGTCGCCCAGCGTGCGGACGCGCATTTCCCAACGCTGTTCGCGCGTGCCGAGGCCCACCAGATGGATCGGCGCGCTCTGCGTGCCTTCGCCCGGATTGAGCAGCCGTTCGGCGGCGGCGGGGTGGCGGATCGCCACGCGCACGTCTTCGCCCAGGATATGCTCGCCCAGCAATTGTCGCGCGCCGCGATTGGCCGCCTCGACATGATTGCTCGAGATCACCAGCACCGGCTCCGCAATCGCCTCGATCACTTCGCCGATGGCGGGGCCGTGGGGCTGGGGGGCGGGTTCCGCCGCAGGCGGCGGCGGTGCCGAATCGCCGTTGCCGCCCGCCAGCATCACGGCGGCAATCGCGACGACCAGCACGACCAGGCTGGCCTGCACGTCGCCATTGATGAGCAGGCTGGCGACCGCAGCAAGAGCGGCGACCAGCAGCGCCAATAGTGCGCGCATACCATGCGAAAGGGGCATGGCGTCCTTACTAGCGAAACCCGCGCAGCATGCGAGCGCTGATTTACGATTGCGAAACACGATTGGGCGCACGAAGACAGCATGATGGCAGATGAACCCGAAGCACCCCAGGCACCCGGTCGCCGCGCATTGATGCTCGGCGCGGCCGGCGCGTCGGCGATCGTATCGATCCGCCCCGCGCTGGCGCAGACCAGTGCCTCGGTCATGGCATGCGAGATTCCGGTGCCCGATCCGGGCCGTGCGGGAAAATACATCGCCGCCGATGGATCGTTGGTCGCCCCCGGCACGCCGGGCGCGTTCCCCCCGGCGGGCGCGCCGTTCAAGGCAGAGGATGTGAAGCGCGCGCTGGCGGGCGGCAATCTGCCCGGCGCGGATTACGAACGCAGCCGCGCCTACACCAACTATATCCGTCGCCTGCAATCGGGCACGAGCGGCTTCACCTGCTTCGCATCGCTCCAGATGCCGCGCGGCTGAGGCCGTGGGCGCGCCGCTCTATCGCGCGGCGGCGCCCGCCGTGCTGCGGATCGTGCCGCTCGATGCGCTGACTTTGGTCTATCATCGCAGCTCGGGGATCACGCATATCGTCGATACCCCGGTGCCCGAGCTACTCGCCGCGCTGGGCGAAGGGCCGCTGTCACTGGCCGATCTGCTGGCGCGGTTGGAGGCGGATTTCGACGTCGTCGATGCCGATCCGATGGCGCTGGCGGTGCGGTTGGACGAGTTGGTCGCCGCCGGACTCGTGGAGCGGCTATGCGCCATGTGACTCGGCTGCGGATCGGGCCGATCGGCTTTCGCATCGGCTGCGACTGGCGCGCGCCGATCGCGGCGCTGGAGGATCTGTACCGCGACTATCCCGCACCCGAAGACGGAATTCCCGACTTCAACGTCCATCTGTTCGCCGCGCGGCCATGGCGGCGCGTGCTGCGTCCCTCGGTCCATATTGGTGGGGATTTCGTGATTCCCGATGCGGCGCCTTTGCCGCTGGCACAGGGGCTGCTGGCCGCCGAGATGGGGATGAACCTCCAGATGGCGCTGGGCCAGCGCCGCTACCTGCTGCTTCACGCTTCTGCGGTCGAGCGCGACGGGCGGGCGCTGGTGATGACGGGTCTGTCGGGCGCGGGCAAATCGACGCTGGCGGCGCTGCTGATGGCGCGGGGCTGGCGGCTGATGGGTGACGAGTTCGCGCTGCTCGATCCGGCAACCGGGCAGCTGCTCGGCTTTCCCCGCCTCATCAGCCTGAAGAACGACGCGATCCCCGTGCTGGCGCGCGCGCTGCCGGGTGCGCGGTTCGGCCCCGTGCTGGCGGGCACGCCCAAGGGGACGATCCGTCATGTCGTGCCCGATGCGCGCGCCATCGCGGCAATGGCGGAGCCCGCGACTCCCGCGCTGATCCTGTTCCCCAGCTTCGGCTTCGCCGCTGCCGAACGCGCGGTGCTGCCCAGCGAGACGTTCGTGCGGCTGACCCAGGCATCGACCAACTATGTCGCGATGGGCGAGCGGGGGTTCGATGCCTTGACCGCGCTGGTCCAGTCGGTGCCCGCCTGCGCGATTGACTATCCCGATGGCGAGACGGCGCTGGCCCAGATCGAGCGGCTATGGGCGGCGCTGTGACCGACGCGGCGATCCTGGCCCGCGCGCTGCGCGATCCCGCCTCTGTGGCGACGCTGGATGGCGAGGGGTGGACCGCGCTGCTCGCGATCGCCCGCGCCGAGCAACTGATTGGCACGCTCGCGCACCGGGTGGAGGGGCTGCCCGTGCCGCCCGCTGCCGCGCGCGTGCTCGCCGATGCGCGTGCGTCGGCCGAACAGGGGCGGATGGCGGCGCTGTGGGAGGCGGAAATGGCGCGCCGGGCGCTGGCGGGCACGGGCATCCCGCTGATCCTGCTGAAAGGCACCGCCTTTGTCGCCGCCGGGCTTTCCGCCGGGGTAGGGCGCGCGATCGGCGATCTCGACATCCTCGTGCCCCGCGACCGGATCGAGGCGGCGGAGGCGGCGCTGTTCGCGGCGGGCTGGGAATGGGTGAAGCCCAATGCCTATGACGATGCCTATTACCGCCGCTGGATGCACGAGCTGCCGCCGATGATCCACCGCGAGCGCGACCGGATGATCGACGTGCACCACACGATCCTGCCGCTCACCGCGCGGATCACCCCCGATGTGGTGGGGCTGATCGCGGACAGCGTCGCGCTGGAGAACGGGATGCGCATCCTGTCGAGCACCGACATTTTGTGTCACGCCGCCGCGCATCTGTTTGCCGATGGCGACTTGGCGGGCGGGATGCGCAATTTGTGGGACATCGATCGACTGTTTCGCGAGTATGCCGAGGCTGAGCCGGACTTCGAGTTGAACCTCTATGAGCGCAGCAGCGCCCACGGTCTTTTTGAGGCAGTGGCGCGGACGCTTCGGATTGCGCGTGCGCTGTATGGTACGCCGGTCACGGGGTTCACCGCCCCCCTTCGGGTCAGCGTTGCGTTGCGTTGGTCGGATCGCCTGTTTCTTCGCCGCCTGCTGGCCCGCGACGGCTGGGGGCGTCCGACGCGGCGGCTGACGCGGCTCGGGTTCTTCATCCGCAGCCATGCGATCCGGATGCCCCCGGCAATGCTGCTGCGCCATCTGTGGACCAAATGGCGGATGGGGCACCGGCCCTAGCCAAGCGCCTCCAGTGCGGGCACCAACGCTGCGTAGGTCGAGATCACCGCGTCGGCGCCAAGCGTCTCCACCGGCACGTTCGAAAAGCCGAAATCGACCACGACCGACGGGAGCCCGGCGGCCCGCGCTGCTTCCACATCGAATACCGAATCGCCGACGAACGCCGCCCGCCCGCCGCCACATCGGCGCACCATCGTGTGAAGCAGCGCTGGGGAGGGCTTGGCATGACCGGCGCCGAGCGAATCTCCGCCAAGGATCACCGCGAAGCGATCCGCCAGCCCCAGCTGCGCGACCAGACTGACCGCGAGCCGTTCGGGCTTGTTCGTCGCGATTGCCAGCGTCACGCCCCGTGCGTCGAGCGCGTCGAGCGCTTCGGCCATTCCCGGATAGGGGCGGGTATGGTCGGCGATGTGCGCGGCGTAATAGGCGAGCAGCGCGTCGAGATCGGCATCGAACGTCGCCGGATCGACGCCGCCGGTCGCCGCCAGCCCTTGCTCCAGCATCGTCCGGGTGCCGCGCCCCACCATCGTCAGCACCGCCGCGACCGACAGCGGCGCGCGCCCCTTTGCCGCCAGGACATGGTTCAGCGCAGCGGCCAGATCGCCGCTGGTGTCGAGCAAGGTGCCATCGAGGTCGAAGCCGACGATCGCGAAAGGGAAATCCGCCATGCCCGCGCCGCTGCCAGCATTGCTATGGAATTGGCAAGCGCGGCGTGGCAGGGGAGTGCCGGTTTCGGAGAGAGCGATGACTGCCAATATTGCTGCGATAATTCTTGCCGCCGGCAAGGGCACGCGGATGAAATCCGACACGCACAAGGTGCTGCACCCGATCGCGGGGCGGCCCATGCTGTTGCACCTGATCGACAGCGTCGCGGCGCTGGAGCCTGCCCGCACGATCGTGGTGGTGGGCGCGGGGCGCGAGCAGGTCGAGGCGGCGGTGCAGCCGCTGGGCGCC
The DNA here is from genome assembly GCF_053502645.1 of Sphingomonas degradans. Lineage (NCBI taxonomy): Bacteria > Pseudomonadati > Pseudomonadota > Alphaproteobacteria > Sphingomonadales > Sphingomonadaceae > Sphingomonas > Sphingomonas degradans. The sequence continues at coordinate 2,968,793 of NZ_CP177172.1, read as the reverse complement.
GAGATCGCCGAACAGACCGAGCAGCTGGGCACCGGCCATGCCGTGCGGATGGCGGAAGGCGCGCTCACCGTGTTCGAGGGCGATGTCCTCATCCTCTATGGCGACGTGCCGCTGGTGACGGCGGAGACGATGCGGCGGATGCTGGATCGGTTGCACGGCACCGATGCCCCCGCCGCCGTGGTGCTGGGCTTCCGCCCGGCGGACCCCGGCGCCTATGGCCGCGTGATCGCCGATGCTGAGGGGCGGATCGCCCGGATGGTGGAATATAAGGACGCCTCGCCCGCCGAGCTGGCCGAGACGTTGTGCAATTCCGGGCTGATGGCGGTGGCGGCGCGCGATCTGTTCCCGCTGCTCGCGCGCGTCACCAATCAGAATGCGGCGGGCGAATACTACCTGCCCGACATCGTCACGCTGGCCACTGCCGACGGCCGCCACGCCGCCGTGATCGAAACCGACGCGCACGAAGTCACCGGCGTGAACAGCCGGGGCGAGCTGGCCGCGCTGGAGCGGGAATGGCAACAGGCTCGGCGGGCACGGGCGATGGTCGACGGCGCCACGCTGCTGGCGCCCGAAACAGTGTGGTTCAGCCACGACACTGTGGTCGGCCGCGACGTGGTGATCGAACAGAATGTCGTCTTCGGCCCCGGCGTGATGGTGGCCGACAAGGTGACCATCCATGCCTTCAGCCATCTCGAGGGCGCGACCGTGCTGAGCGGCGCGCAGATCGGCCCCTATGCCCGGCTGCGCCCCGGCACGGTGCTGGAACAGGGCAGCAAGGTCGGCAATTTCGTCGAGACCAAGAATGCGGTGCTGGGGCCGGGGGCCAAGGCCAACCACCTGACGTATCTGGGCGATGCCGTGGTGGGCTCCGGCGCCAACATTGGCGCGGGGACGATTACGTGCAATTATAACGGCTTCCTGAAGTCGCGGACCGCAATCGGGCACGGTGCGTTCATCGGATCGAACAGCGCGCTGGTGGCGCCGGTGACGATCGGGGACGGCGCGATCGTCGCGGCGGGATCGGTGATCACGCAGGATGTGGAAGGCAATGCGCTGGCGATCGCCCGCGCGGGGCAGGATGCGAAGCCCGGCTGGGCGCATCGCTTCCGCGAGATGATGAAGGCACGCAAGGCAGCGGAGAAAGCGAAATGAAGCGCATGATCCTGACGATCGCCGGACTGGCACTGGTTCCGGCGGTACTCGTGCCGGTGTCTGCGGCGTATGCGCAGGCTGGGTCGGCGATGACGCCCGCCCAGGCGATCGCCGCCGCCGCGACTGCGGGGGAGGCCGGGGTGACCGGCGTATTCGAGTTCCAGGTCGGATCGGCGGCGGGCGCGGGCTTCAACACCTACCTCAATTCCGAACCCGATTATCGCAGCCCCGCCAACCTCTCGATCCAGCTCAAGCCCGCCGCGATCAACGGCCTCAAGACGCGGCTGGGCGGCTTTCCAGAGGATGTGCTGAAGGGCAAGCGCGTCCGCGCAAAGGGCGTGGCCCGCCGCGTGGAAATTACCGGCCGCGACGGCACCAAACATTATCAGACACGCATCGAAATCGAAGATGCAAGTCAGCTTGAAGTCCTCGGCTGACCGAATTTTTCTCCAGCGGGAATAACTGACACCATGTGTGGAATCGTTGGCATTGTCGGCGCCGAAGACGTCGCATCGCGGCTGTATGACGGGCTCAAGCGGCTGGAATATCGCGGCTATGATTCGGCGGGCATCGCCACCGATTTCGAAGGGCGGATCGAGCGTCGCCGCGCATCGGGCAAGCTGGTCCATCTGGGCGAGGAGCTTGCGGCCAACCCGCTGCCCGGCACCACCGGCATCGCGCATACCCGCTGGGCGACGCATGGCGGCCCGACGACCAACAACGCCCACCCGCACGCGACCGGCGAAGTCGCGCTGGTCCACAACGGCATCATCGAGAATTTCAAGGCGCTGCGCGACGAACTGATCGCGCGCGGCCGCAGGTTCGAGAGCGAGACCGACACCGAAGTGGTCGCGCATCTCGTCAGCGAGAAGGTCGAGGCGGGCATGGCCCCGGCGGAAGCCGTTGCCGAAGTGCTGCCGCGCCTGCACGGCGCCTTCGCGCTCGCCATCCTGTTTCGCCAGCACCCCGATCTGCTGATCGGCGCGCGGCTCGGCTCACCGCTGGTGGTCGGTTATGGCGAAGGCGAGACCTATCTGGGCTCCGACGCGCTCGCGCTCGCGCCGCTGACTCAGCGCATCTCGTATCTCGAGGAAGGCGACTGGGTCGTTATCACCCGCGATGGCGCGCAGATCTTCGACAAGGACAATGTCCCTGTCGAGCGCCCGATCACCATCTCCGGCGTCACTGGCGAGCTGATCTCCAAGGGCAACCACCGGCATTACATGCTCAAGGAAATCTATGAGCAGCCGATCGTCGTCGCCCAGACGCTGCGCTCGTACCTCCAGCGGATGGAGGAGCGGGTCACGCTGCCGATCCCGGAATTCGACCTGTCGAAGATCAAGCGCGTCACGATCGTCGCGTGCGGTACCAGTTTTTACGCAGGGATGGTCGCCAAATACTGGTTCGAACAGTTTGCGCGCGTGCCGGTCGACCTCGATGTTGCATCCGAGTTCCGCTACCGCGCGCCGGTGATGGAAGAGGGCGGGCTGGCGCTCTTCATCAGCCAGTCGGGCGAGACGGCGGATACCTTGGCCGCGCTGCGCCATGCGCGGGCCGAGGGGCAGACGATCGCGGTGGTCGTCAACGTCCCCACCAGCTCGATGGCGCGTGAGGCGGACCTGTTGCTCCCCACGCACGCCGGACCGGAGATCGGCGTCGCCTCGACCAAGGCGTTCACCTGTCAGCTCGCGGTGCTTGCCGCGCTCGCCGCCAATCTCGCGCGGGCCAAGGGCAAGCTGAGCCCGGCGGAGGAAAAGGCGATCGTGCGCCATCTGGCCGAGGCGCCCGCCGCGCTGAACGGCGCGCTGGCCTATGACGAGACGATCGAGGCGATGGCGCACACCATCGCGGGCGCGCGCGACGTGCTGTATCTGGGGCGCGGCACCGATTACCCGCTGGCGCTCGAAGGCGCGCTGAAGCTCAAGGAAATCAGCTACATCCATGCCGAAGGCTATGCCGCCGGCGAAATGAAGCACGGCCCCATCGCGCTGATCGACGACAGCGTGCCCGTGATCGTCATCGCGCCGTCGGGCCCTTTGTTCGACAAGACCGTGTCGAACATGCAGGAAGTCCAGGCGCGCGGCGGCAAGGTCGTGCTCATCAGCGACTATGACGGCGTGCAGGCGGCCGGCGAGGGATGCATGGCGACGATCACCATGCCGAAGGTGCATCCGCTGATCGCGCCGCTGGTCTATGCGGTGCCGGTGCAGCTGCTGGCCTATCACGTCGCGGTGGCCAAGGGCACCGACGTCGATCAGCCGCGCAATCTGGCCAAGTCGGTCACCGTCGAATAGCGATCGGGCGGCGGGGCGTTCAGTCCCGCCGCATCGCCAGCACTGCCTCGGCGCGCTTCAGGTGCGGCATGTCGAGCATCGCGCCGTCCAGCCCGATCGTGCCCGCGCCGGGGCGATCGGCAAAGGCGGCAACGATACGCTCCGCCCGCTCGATCTCGGCGGGGGAGGGGGAAAAGGCGCGGTTGAGGATCGGCACCTGATCGGGATGGATCGCCATCATGCCGCGAAACCCCGCGCGGCGCGCCTTGGCGGCAACGGCGCCAAGGCCGGTCAGGTCGCGATAGTCGCCATGGATCGTCTCGATCGGCGTCACCCCCGCCGCCGCCGCCCCGGCGAGGCACAGCGCGCGGAAGAGCTGGTAGGGGAAGTCATACTCGCCATTCTCATCGCGATTGTCGGTGGCGCCCAGCGCGGTCGCGCTGTCCTCCGCGCCCCAGGTCAGCGCCGCCAGCCGGGGGCAGCCGGCATAGTCGCCCAGCCCGAACAGCGCCGGCGCCGTCTCGGTCGCCACCACCATCACTGGGATTGCGCCGAGCGCCAGCCCCGCCGCCGCTTCCAGCGCGGTCAGATAATGGTGCAGGCGATCGGTGTCGGCGCGGGTGGCCTTGGGCAGCATGATTCCGTCGGGGCGCGCGGGGACGATCGCCGCGAGGTCCGCCAGCGCATGTTCGGTATCCAGGGGATTGATGCGAACCCATTGCGGCTGCGTGCGAGGGGCGGTGGCAAGGTGCTCGGTGACGATGCCGCGCGCCTCGGCCTTGCTGGCGGGCGCTACTGCGTCTTCAAGGTCGAGCAGCACCAGATCGGCACCGCTGGCACCGGCCTTGGCCAGCTTGCGCGGGGAATCGCCGGGAGCGAACAATAGCGATCGGGCAAACAGGGGGGCGGTCATCGATTGCTCCAGCTTGGAAGCAATGACCTATCGTGCAGACGCTATCGGGTAAACCGTGCAGGTCCAAGCCGAAGCCGCTGAGGGATGGGTGCGGCTTCGGCTTGTCCTACAAGGATGTACCGCCGGGCGAGGCGGTGACATCCCTACGCAGTACAGATGGAGACCCCGAGGGAGGCGGAGGTCATCCACAACTTCTATTTAGACGGTCGGCGGCGGATTTTAATTCGGGGAAAACACAGTAAGTATCGCCCCGGAAGCGCGTTTGACTTGCTGCGATTTGACTTGCGGTGGCAATAGCCTCGCGCCGCGTCCTTTACGGCTCCTTAACCCTGTCTGCTTACCTCGTTTCGGACGTAGAACAAGGGAACGAGTATCGTGCGCATTCTGATCGTTGACGACGAACCGGCGATGCACGAATCTTACCGCCAGTGCTTCGCGCCTACGCGAACCGGCGGCAATGAAACCGCGCTGAGCGCGATGGCGGCCGAACTGTTCGGCGACGACGCGGAGGAAGATGCCGCGCCGGACTCCGCGGACGATAGCGCCGGCGCGATCCAGTTCGATTGCACGCACAAGATGCAGGGGCTGGACGCCGTCGCCGCCGTGCAGGACGCGATCGAGCGCGGCGATCGCTATGCCGTCGCGTTCATCGACGTACGGATGCCGCCGGGTATCGATGGCAAGGAAACCGCCAAGCGCATTCGCGCGCTGGACCCCGAGATCAATCTGGTGATCGTCACCGGCTATTCCGATTTCTCGCCGCTCGATATCAGCCGTGCCGCAGGGCCGGCCGACAAGATCTTCTACATCGCCAAGCCGTTCCAGGCAGAGGAAGTCGTGCAGACCGCAACCGCACTCGCCCAACGCTGGCGCGTCGATGGCGAATTGCAGGCGGTGCGCGATGCGCTGGCCGAGAAGGTCGGGCTGCTCGAGGAACAGAAGCTGGAACTCGCGGCGAATGAATCGCGCGCAGTGCACATGGCGAACCATGATTCGTTGACCGATGCGCCGAACCGGCTGGCCTTTCTCCACGCCCTCGGCACGGCGGTGAAAGACAATGCGCGCTTCGCCATGGCGATGATGGACCTCGATCGGTTCAAGCTGGTCAACGACACGCTCGGCCATCTGGCGGGGGACGAATTGATCCGCATGGTCTGCGACATCCTCCAGACGCGCATGTCGCGATCCGGGTTCGTCGCGCGGCTGGGCGGGGACGAGTTCGCGGTGCTGATGCCCGTGACCGGCGAGGACGAGGCCGTGATGCTGTGCGAACGGCTGCTGAAAGCCGTGTCGGTCAGCTTCAAGGTATTCGGCCATTCGGTGCAGGGCGGAGCGTCGATGGGGCTGATGGTGGTCGAACCCGGCACGATCACCGATCCGGTGGATGTGATGCGCCGCGCCGACCTCGCGCTCAACGAAGCCAAGCGGCACGGGCGCGGGATCGTGCGCGTGTTCGACGAAAGCATGGACGAATCGATCCGCTTCCGCCGTCAGATCGAAGGCGGCCTGTCCGGCGCGATCGCGAAGGGCGAGCTGAAGCTGGTCTATCAGCCGATCGTGGCGCGCGATGGGTTGGAAATCATCGGGTTCGAGGCGCTGGTGCGCTGGTGCAGCCCCGAATACGGGATGGTGTCGCCCGGCATGTTCATTCCGATTGCGGAGGAATCGAACCTGATCCACGAACTGGGCGACTGGGTGATCGACGAGGCGGTGCGCACGCTAAAGGCGTGGCCGAGCCAATATGTCTCGGTCAACTTCTCGCCGCGCCAGTTCCGCCGGCACAATTTCGTCGGCCACATCGTCGAGCGGGTCACCAATACCGGCGTATCGCCCAGCCGGTTCCAGATCGAGATTACCGAAACGGCGATCTTCGACGATGTCGATCGCGCCGCCGATACGCTGTTCAAGCTGCGCCAGATGGGGTTCCGCATCGCGCTGGACGATTTCGGCACCGGCTATTCGTCGCTTTACAATATCCGCCGTTTCGCGCTGGATTGCCTGAAGATCGACCGCAGCTTCGTCGACGGCATGGGCCGCGAGCGCGAGAGCGCGGCGATCGTCCATTCGATCATCCATCTGGGCCGCGCGCTGGGGATGGAAGTGGTGGCCGAGGGCGTCGAGACGCTGACTCAGCTCCAGGAACTGCGGCTCGCCGGGTGCAGCCACATGCAGGGCTATTTCCTGTCGCGTCCGATCGACTATGATTCCGCGCTGGCGCTCGCCGAACAGCGTTTCCTGGTGGACAGCGTGCCGGCGACCGAGTTGCAGAGTAACGGAACCCACGGCTGATGCGACGTATCATGCGCCTGCGCGCGCCGGCGTCGCTGGGCGCGAAGTTGGTCCTGATCCTGACCGGCGTGGGGCTACTTGGCGCCATCGCGCTGACACTGTTGCTGGCGATGGTCATCACGCCCAGTTTCAACAAGCTGGAGCGCGCCCAGGTGACGGGCCATGTCGAGCGCACCCGCGCGGTGATCCATGATCTGGCGACCAAGGTCGAGAACGCCGTGCGCGACTATGGCGACTGGACCGCGTCGTACGACTATATGGCGCGCCCGACCCGCGCGTTCGAGCAGGAGAGTTTCTCGACGCTGGCGATGGTCAACCTCGCGGTCAACGGCATGGCCTATGTCGGCGCGGACGGAAAGATCGTGATCGCGCGCTGGCTCGACCTGGATCGGCAGGCCGACGACGCGGCGATGCGTGCGCGGTTGATGCAGGCGATCGGGCGGCTGGACCTTGCCGCCGCGCTGCATGGCCGAAGTTCGGCGGGCTTCTATCTGCGGCTGGGCGATACGCTGGCGGTGGTTGGTGTCGCACAGGTGCGGCGCAGCGACGGCAGCGGTGCCCCGCGCGGCCATGTGTTGATGGCGCGGACGATCACGTCGGGGCAACTCAGCAATCTGTTGCAATTGCAGGCGGCGCTGGACCTGCAGCATCCCGTGGCCGCCGTCAGCGTGGTTCCCACAGCGAAGCGTACACAGATCGCGGTGCCTATCCCCGGACCCGATGGGCGCGCCGTGGCGACCGCCGACTATTCGGTGCCACGCGACCTTTCGATGCTGGGCCAGCGGATGCTCGTGCTGGCGGTGCTGGGATCGTCGCTGTTGCTGGTGGTGGTGCTCTGGGTATTGCGGCGGATGATCGCGCGGCTGGTGCTCAAGCCGTTGCACCGGGTGGAGCGGCATATGGGCGTCGTGCGTGCCTCGGGCACGCTCGGGCTGCTCACCGATAGCCCGCGCAACGACGAGATCGGCAGCCTGGTCACCAGCTTCAATTCGATGCTGCGCCAGTTGAAGGATCTGCGCGAACAACTGGAGATGCAGAGCTTCACGCTCGGCCGCAGCGAGAGCGCGGTGGCGGTGATGCACAATGTCCGCAATGCGCTCAATCCGATCAGCACGGTGCTCAGCCAGGGGCTGGGGCGCGGGCTGAACCTGGATTGCGCGACGCTCGACAAGGCGCTGTCCGAACTCGCGCGCGAGGACATTCCGGCGGCGCGCCGCCAGAAGCTGGTCGCCTTCGTCGCCGCGGCGCTGGAGGCGATGGCGCAGGAACGCGAGGACCGCCGCGACCAGATGGGCATCGGTCGCGAGGCGCTGCACCATGTGCTCGAGATCATCGGGCAGCAACAAGAGGCGGCGCACGAGCGTCCACCGCTGGACGCGTGCGACGTTACCGATATCGTCGCACAGAACGCCACGATCGCGCGCTATTCCGGCGAGACGTCGATCGCCTTTACCTTTCCGGACACATCGTTTTGGGTAATGGCGAACCGCGTCATCTTGAGCCAGGTCATCGGCAACCTGTTCGCCAACGCTGCCGAAGCGATCGCGGCCACCGGGCGCAGCGGTGGTTCGATCGCCGTCACGCTGGATAGTCTGGGCGATCGGATCGAAATCCAGATCCGCGACGACGGCGAGGGGTTCGATCCCGCTGCGGCGCCTACGCTGTTTCAGCGCGGCTTTTCCACCCGCGCGCACAAATCGGGCGGGCTCGGGCTCCATTGGTGCGCCAATTCGATGCTGGCGATGGAGGGGGCGCTCGAGCTGCGCAGCGAGGGCATCGGCACGGGCGCGCGGGCCGTGCTCACGCTCCGGGCCGCCAAGACCGTTGCCCAGGCTGCGGAAATCGCGGCCTAGCGGCGACCGGTGGTGCCCGTCGCGCGAACCGCGACGTCTTCGTCTGCAACGCGGAGATAGGGCGGTACGAGATTGCGGGCGCGGAACCACTGCTGTCGCTCTGCGGGCAGGGAATCGAAATTGCCGATGACCTTGCGGCACTCGGGGGCACCACATTGGCACAGCATGCGCCAGTCGGAGTCCTTGAGCGTGGTCGAGTAATCCCAGGCGATCTCCTCGCCAGGGGCTATGGCGCGGATCGCGACGAGCAGGACGGCGTCGTCGAGGAAACGCAGCCCGGCATTGGGCGCGCAACTGTGATTGACCAAGTCATCGATGCGGCCCGACGGACCCATATACTGGTCGGGTGTTACTTGAACGAAACGATCGCGCCGCCCGTGCAGCAATCCAGGGAGCTGATCGGCACGAAAGCGCCGCCCCGTGAATTCGATCAGCGTATCGCCCGCCGCAAAGGGTGCGGCGGCGTACACGGCCTTGCCCAGATGGTTTTCACCGACTCTGAACAGGTTGTCGGTCGGCCGATAGCGATCGAATAGCAGCAATCCCCCGCGCCGCACGCCCAATGCGCGAAGCGGATTGATTGTCGCCAATCCGATGAAGAACCATACGCTGGCGTGGCACAGGAGTTCGACGAGCACATAGCCGAGTTCGGCCACGCCGATCGGCCCGCGCACGGCGACCAGCAGCGTGGCGAGGTCGCCGAACGTCCACAGTCCCCATGCCGGCGACCGCTCCCGCGCACGGTCGGTCCAAACGCTCGCCCAGGTCGGCCAGAAGCTCACGGGGACGGCGGCTACGACGAGCATATGCGCCCAGAATGCGTTGCGGAACGCGAGCCACAGGACCAGCGCGCTCAGGCAGGCGGCAATGCAGAAGGTCTCGCTGGGGGAGGGGGCTGCCCAGGCCGATCGGCGCCAGATGCCGATCGTCACCGCGACACAGGCGACCGCCGATACCGCGAATACCCACCCCTGCGGTGCCTGCGGATTGACGGCGGCATAGGTCAGCGCCTCCAGCCCGGTGGCAGTGCTCCAGATCAGCCATGACGCCCGGTTCGGCTGCACCGTCTCCCGCCGAAGGCCGATCAGATAGGCCGCGTAGCCCAGAAAACTCAGCCCGATCGCCAGCAGGAACCAGATATCGATTGCCAAAACGCCCCCTTTGTTACGGAGGCGTTTACCATGTTCGGAGAAAGCGTGTCTACGCGCTGCGCCGCTCGACTCCCCGAGTCGCGACGGGGCGTCAGGCGCAGTCGCGAACGGCGGCGAGCACGGCCTCTGCCCATTCCTTGCGGCAGATCAGCAGGTCCGGGACGCTGGTGTCGCGGTCATTGTAGCGGATCGGCGAGCCGTCGATGCGCGACGCGTGCAGCCCTGCGGCAAGCGCCACCGCCACGGGAGCGCAATTGTCCCACTGATACTGTCCGCCCGCGTGCAGATAGATCTCGGCCTCCCCGCGCACGACCGCCATCGCCTTTGCGCCCGCAGAGCCCATCGGCACTGCCACTGCGCCTATGCGACGTCCCACATCGGAACACACGCTGCTGGGGCGGGTGCGGCTGACCAACATTCGTGGTGGAATCTGAGTGGGTAAGAGCGGCGGGGGTGAGTCGCTGCTCAGCGTCAGTCCCAATTTGGGAAGGGCAACCGTCCCAACGGCAGGTGCGCCGTCGATCGAAAGCGCAATATGCACCGCCCAGTCATCCCGCCGCTCGCCGAACTCACGCGTCCCGTCGAGCGGATCGATGATCCACACCCGCTGGCGATCGAGACGCGAGAGATCGTCGGCGGATTCTTCGGAAAGCACGCCGTCTTCGGGGCGCTCCGCATGCAACCGGGCGAGAATCAGCCGGTTAGCTTCGCGGTCGCCTGCGTCGCACAGCGCGCGCCCTTCCAGGCCCGATTCGGCCAGGAGGGCGAGGAGCAGGCGGCCCGAATCGTCGGCAATCGTCCGTGCGAGGTCCGAATCGGACGTTTTTTCGGAATGCCGGGCTGGGCCGGTCTGGTCGGGTTTTGGTTCCATTGCTCCGACCTACCCCGGGGCGCTCCCCGAGGAAAGTCGGGGAGGGGAGCACGCGCTGCGCACCCATGCTGCACTGCAGCAAACTGCGGCTCGTTTCGATGCCGTTCCGGGGTTTTGGGGTGCGGATTACGGGGTTTCCACGGGAGCGGCGGTAAAGGCTTACAAAGAGTCATATTGCAACGGTATGAAGTACTTACGTGTCATATTGTAAGAAACAACAGGTTGCATCCGGTAATATTTGTTGTGGCGCGGCGGCGTTTTCAGTAGAAATGCGTAGGGAGAATAGAGCTGCCAGGCGGCTCGGGGTTTCCATAGTGGGTTTTCAGGGTGATCGGCGCAGCGGCGATGTCGCGTGCCAATTGGGGGTAAAATGGCCGGAAAAGTAACTCTTCCGCGGCGGCGGTTCTTCCACCTTCGGGGTGGTCAGATCGAGTTGGCGGTAGGTTTCCTGCTGGCGACAATCCTGGAATCTGGGGCGGCCCAGGCAAAGGATGCGGACGGCAAGACTCTGGTGCTTACCCCCAGTGGTAATGGCGCCGATCTCGCGGCGGTGGATGGCGCTGCGCTAGCCGAAGGGCTTGGCGTCGACCCTGCCACTGTCAAGGCGATGTCGCTCGATGAACTCAAGGCACTGCTCACGCCCGAGATGCTGGCCCAGCTGGGTCTTGGCGACGACTTCCTCGACAAGCTCGACAGCGATCTGAAGGCTGCGATCCGCGACCTGGAAGCTGCATTCCGCAAGAAGATCGTTGTCTCCGCGCAGGGCGCAAGCAAGGTTGATGGCGATGGTCATGGCGACCAGGGCGATGGTGCCAGCCATGACGATGGCGGTAGCGCGCATGGCGGCGTTTCTCCGCTTCTCATTCTGGGCGGCGTGGCGATCGTCGGGGGCGGGATTGCGCTCGCGGTCAGCGGCGGAAGCGATGCTACCGTGCTGCCGATCAACAACGCGCCTTCGGCGGTGAACGACACGTTCAGCGTGGCCGAAGATACGCCGGTCACGTTCGATGTGCGCGCCAACGACACCGATCCCGATGGCAATGCTCTGACGGTGACCGCGATCAACGGCACGGCGATCACGACGACGAGCCCGGTGGCCGTCACGGGTGGTAGCGTCAGCCTCGGTGCGGATGGTCGGCTGACCTTCACGCCGGCCGCCAACTATACTGGCTCGCCCAGCTTCACCTATACCGTAAGCGACGGCCATGGTGGCACTGCAAATGGCACCGTTTCGGGTACGGTTACGCCGGTGAACGATGCTCCGGTGGCTGTGAGCGACACGTTCACGACCGCCGAAGATACGCCGGTGACGATCAATGTTCGCGCCAACGATACCGATGCGGATGGCGATACGCTGACCGTCACTGCGGTCAACGGCACTGCGATCAACGCGAACACGCCGGTTGCCGTGACGGGCGGCGTCGTGACCTTGGTCGGCGGCAATCTCGTCTTCACGCCCACGGCGAATTACAATGGCGCCCCCTCGTTCACCTACACAGTGAGCGATGGCCATAACGGCACCTCGACCGCGACGGTCTCGGGTACGGTCACTGCGGTCAACGATGCGCCGGTCAACGCTACCCCTGGTGCGGTCACGGGCGGCTCTGGCCTCCCGATTGCAGTGGGCGGGCTTGCGATCTCCGACCCCGATGGTGCGACGGGGACCTTCACGACGACGCTGACGGTCGCAAACGGCACGCTTGCGATCGGCGCGGTCAGCGGTGGCGCGACAATCGTGGGCTCTGGCACGGGTACGGTGACGATCACGGGCACGCTGGCCCAGGTCAATGCGTCGCTGGGAGCGACCACCTATACCAGCGGCACTGGCTTTACCGGCAACACGACGCTGACGATGACCACCAGCGATGGCGCGTTAACCGACACCGATACGCTGACGCTGAGCGTGACGGCTGTGCAGGCGGGCATCGTCCAGGACGGCTATATCAGCGGCGCGCAGGTGTTTTACGACGCCAACGGCAATGGCCAGTTCGATCAGGGCGAACCTGTCGCGACCACCGACGCGGAGGGCCGCTATTCGATGGTCCTGCCCGCCGGAGCCACCGGCAGCGTGATCGCGCTGGGCGGTACCAACGTGGACACCGGCCTTGCGAACCTTGTTCCGCTCAAGGCGCCACTGGGTACAACCGTCGTCAACCCGCTGACCACGCTGGTCGCGACGCTGATGGAATCGGGTGTCAGCGCGGACGCTGCGAACGCCTCGGTTCTGGCTTCGCTCGGCCTTCCTGCGGGTGTGGACCTGGGCTCGTTCGACTTCCTCGCAGCGGGTACCGACCCCGCGCTGTCGCTGGCGATCCAGAAGGCAGCGGTGCAGATCGCGCAGGTAATCACCGACGCGGTTGAAGCGGGCGTGAGCGCATCGGCGGTGTTCAACGCGATCACCGACAGCATCGACAGCGGTGCCTCAATCGACCTGACCAGTGCGGCAGCGCTCGGCGCGTTGCTGGTGTCGGCCGGTGCCGACGCTTCGACTGCTGCTTCCGTCGCGACGGCCACAGCTTCGGTCAACCAGGCGATTGCGGCTGCCACTGATCCAAGCCAGATCTCGGACGTGCAGGGCGAGTTCAACCAGCCTGGCGCGAACCTGCCGCCGGTGACCGGGGTCGATGCCATTACGGTTGCCGAAGACGGCGCGCCGGTATCGATCAATCTGCTCACGAACGATGTGGACCCCGAGGGCAGCCGGCTAAGCTTGACCAAGATCGCTGGCGTCGACGTGCAGGTCGGGTCGGTCGTGGCAGTCACCGGGGGTACGGTCACGGTGGGCGCGAATGGCGTTATCACCTTCACCCCGGCTGCCGATTTCAACGGCACGCCGAGCTTCGAATACACGGTTGCCGACGAGGCAGGTCGTGAACAGCTGGGCACGGTCAATGTAACGGTCACACCGGTCAACGATGCGCCGGCCGGCACCGATCTGGACGGCACCACGCCGGTGTTCGGTTCGGTCATCCTGTCGCCGCTTGCGACGGCTACCGATATAGACGGCGACGTGCTGACCATCACCTTGATCGACGGCAAGGCGATTGCGGTCGGTGAGACGGTCGTTCTGGACAATGGCGGCACCGTTACGCTGAATAGCGACGGCACGCTGACCTTCTCGGATGCCACTGCCGGCACTTCGCAGTTCACCTACACCGTCAGTGACGGGCAGGGTGGCTCGTTCACCGCGACGATCACGGTTACGCCGACCACGGAGTCCGCGCAGCTTGAGCTGACGCCCGCGCAGCTCGCGCTGTTCACCGACCATGTGGCCTCTTTCCCGACGGTGCAGAGCATTGTGGTGGTCGGCGATGGCGCCAGCATCGATGTGGCGCAGGCATCGGCCCTGCTCACGGCAGGTGTCACGTTGCTGGGCGCGCCCGTCACGCTCGCGCTGGATGCCGGGACCGAGCTGCTCACGCTGAGCCAGCTCCAGGATCTCGATATCGACGCGGTGACCGGCTCTGGAGACCTGGTGCTCCAGGCTGGCGATACGCTCGACGCGATCGCGCTTCGGTCGCTGCCGAGCTTCGGAGGCGGTCGCGCAGTGACGCTGGAGATTGCGGGTGGCACCTTAGGTGTTTCCACCGTCCTTTCGGCGATTGGAGCGGGCGTCGTCGACGCAGGTATCACCCAGTTGTCGGTTCCGGCTGGTGAGAACCTGTCGTTGTCGATGTCGGCAGCGGGCGCGCTGTCCGACGCCCAACTCGGCATCACCGATGCCAGCGATGTGACCCTTGTTGTCAATGCGAACGAAGCGGTCGCGCTGGCGGCCGATCCGGCGCTCATCACCGGGCTCGGCATCGGCGTCGATCATCTCGACGTGGTGGATGACTCGGTTACGATCACGGAGGCACAGGCAGGCGCGCTTGCCGGAATCGGCGTCGATTTCGTCGCCGATGACAATGTTACGGTGGTCGCCGATGGTACGCACCTCGATACCAGCCTGAAGGGTCTGCAGGACCTGGGTGTTGACTCGGTCGCGGTCGGGGTCGGGGTCGGCGTACTTTCGCTCGACCTGGGCGGCAGCCTGGATCAGATCAAGATCGGCAGCGGTGTCAGCTTCACGGCAGCGCAGTCGGATGCCGCGCTCGATGTCACGGTAAACGTGGCTGCGGGCACGCTCGGCGGCGGCTTCGATGCATCGGGCATCGCGACGTCGCTCGCGTCGATCGGCGTGGATCACATCGGCGTGGTCGATAACGGCGCGCTGACGATGGACTATGCGCAGCTCACGGAGATCAGCTCCGCCGGCCTCACTTTCGCGGACGGCGCGCAGATCACGGTCGGCGTTACCGACGCGCAGGTATCTGCGCTTGCGGCAGATCCGAACCTTGGCGCCACGCACATCGACACGCTCGACGTGCTCGACAACAATGTCACCATTACCGAAGCCCAGGCCCAGGCGCTGGTGAACGGGCAAGTCGCGTTCGCGGGCGACGACACCGTTACGGTGGTTGCCGATGGCACGCATCTCGATACCAACCTGAAGGGGCTGCAGGACCTCGGGGTTGATTCGATCGCGGTCGGTGCGGGTGTCACTGCGCTGTCGGTCGATCTTGGCGGCGCGCTCGACAAGGTTTCGGTTGGCTCGCTCGTGCACTTCAATACGGTGCAGACCGACGCTGCGCTGGACGTGACCGTCCATGTCGACGCGGGCACGCTCGCCGCTGGCTTTGATGCCACGGGCATTGCGACCTCGCTGGCCGACATCGGCGTCGATCACATCGGCGTGGTCGGCGATGGCGCGCTGACGCTCAACTACGCCCAGGCCCATGCGATCACCGAGGCGGGCCTCACCTTCGATGCCAAGGCGGATATTACGGTACACGCCGCTGCATCGCAGGTCGGGGATCTGGCAGGGGTCGGGGTCGATCATATCGACGTCAATGGCAGCGGCGCGACGATCAATGACGCGACGGCGGCGGCGCTGGCCGCTGGCGGTACGGACTTTATCGAGAGCGACACGATCACGGTGACCGCGCAGGGCACCGAGATGACCACGACGCTGAAGGGCCTGCAGGATCTGCATGTCGACAAGATCGCGGTTGAGGCCGGTGTGAGCGTGCTCCACGTCGATGCCGGCGATCTCAGCACGGTCATGCCGGGCGACCTGCCGCAGTTCGATGTGGTGCAGAGCGATGCCTCGCTCGACGTCACGCTGCGGGTGTCGGTCGACAATCTGTCCGACCTGGATCGTCTGGGCACCGCGCTCCGCGATGCCGGCATCGACCATTTCGGCCTCGATGCCGACCCCGCGAGCTACACGTCGGAGCAGCAGGCGGCGATGACGGCCATCACCAACGCAACGGGCATTACGTTCGTGCAGGATGCGACGGCGCAGTCGGTTGCCTTCTCGTCGTTCCTCACCAACGCTGACCAGGCGAGCGACACGACCGATGCGCACGGCAGCGCCGCGCCGGTCGAGATCCTCGACGGCGCAGCCGCGTCGCTGTTCGAATCGGGGATGCTCAACGCCTTCACCGCCGACAACCTGGTCGTCGATGCGACGGACTCGGGCCAGTATCTGGCCACGACGCTGCGCGATATCGCCGACTTCGGCATCGATCACGTCAATGTCGAGAGCGGTGACGGTCCGGTTTATGTGCAGTTCGGAGCGTTGCAAGGCGAAGGGCTCAGCGAAATCCAGGCGCTGTTCAACCACCTGACCCAGGAGGCTCCGTCCAGCATATTCAGCGGCAACGATCATGTCGCGCTTGTGGTGGACGCGCAGGTAGCGGATGCGCTATCCCACATAGAAGGGGCATTCGATCAACTCGCTTCGATCGGGTTCACGGAAGTGGACGTGCTGGGTGGCGATACGCATGCCTTCTCGACGGATGCGATCGAAGTTAAGGTAATCGGCGAAGACGACGACCTCTATCACCAGTTGGCACATGACCGGTAAGAGTGGGTTTTGAGGTAATTCGCGTATGGCAAGTGTCCCGGACGGTCAGACGACCGACCTAAAGCCTCTGGCTCGGCTCCTCCGGGACACCCGCCACTCATTCTATATCGTCTTTGCGTTGTCCACGGTCTTGGAGCTGCTGAAGCTGGCTCCAATTCTGTACATGTGGAACGTGATGGACCGCGCCATCTCCAGCCGCAGTGGGGTTACCTTAACCTCGCTCGCGGTCATGATTATGGGCGTTTACGTGTTTTGGGCGGCGATCGACTGGCTGCGCTCGCGCTTGCTGGTCCGCATTTCTTTGCGCATCGACTGGGACCTGGCGGCCGAGGTGTTCGACGCGTCGTTCCGCCGCACGGTGGGGCGGCAATCGGTCAATGTGCAGCAGCTGCTTGGCGACCTCGTCACGGTGCGCCAGTTCATTACCGGCGAGCCGATCCTGGCACTGATCGGGGTGCCGCACGCGCTGATCTTCGTCATCGTCGGTGGGCTGTTCCACCCGCTGCTCGCGGTGTTCATCGCGGCTGCTGTCGTGCTGATGCTGATCTCGACCTATGCGACCGAAAAGGTGTCGGGTCCGATCCTGCGCCGCGCGAACGAGGAAAATGCAGAGGCGACGCGCCTCGCGCAGTCGAGCCTGCGCCAGTCCGAGGCGACGCTGGCCCTCGGCATGCTCCCGGCGGTGCGGCATCGCTGGTACGAGCGCCATCGCAATTACCTCCAGTCGTCGGTCAACGCGAGCGAGGCCACGGGGATCACTGGCGGGGCCTCCAAGTTCCTGTCGCGCGCGCTGCCGTCGATGCAGCTTACGCTCGGCGCTTTCCTCGCGATCAACGGCGAGATCACGGGCGGCATGGTGATCGCTGCGTCGATGCTGATTTCCCGCGCGGTGTCGCCGATCCAGCGGGCGATGGGCCGGTGGAAGGATATTACTGCGGCGCGGCAGGCCTATGCGCACCTCAACCAGCTGCTTTCCGACACGCGTGTCGCGAGCCAGCGGATGCAGCTTCCCCCGCCGACCGGCCGGCTCGACGTCCAGGGTGTTACCGCGATCCCGCCCGGTGCATCGCGCCCGGTGGTTGCCGAGGTGACCTTTCATATCGAGCCCGGCCAGGCCGTTGCGATCATCGGCCCCAGCGGGTCGGGCAAGACGTCGCTCACGCGGTTGCTGATCGGCGTCTGGGCGCCGCAAAAGGGATCAGTGCGCCTCGACGGTGTCGAGCTGTTCGAGTGGGACCATGAGGAAGTCGGCCCGCATGTCGGCTATGTCCCGCAGGAGATCAGCCTGCACGAGGCGACGATTGCCGAGAATATCGCGCGCCTGGGCCCCGTCGATTCCGAAAAGGTCGTCGAGGCGGCGACATTGATCGGGATGCATGAGACGATCCTGAGCTTCCCGAACGGGTACGACACCATGTTGGGCGAGACGGGCTTCGCGCTTTCGGGCGGCCAGCGGCAGCGGGTGGCGATCGCGCGCGCGCTGTACGACAATCCCAAATATGTCGTGATGGACGAACCCAACGCCAGCCTGGACGAAGTGGGCGAGGGCGCGCTGATCAAGGCGATCGTCGCGATGAAGGCGCGCGGCACCAGCTTTGCCATCACCACCCATCGGCCTCGCCTGATGACCATTGCCGACAATCTTCTGGTGCTCCGCCAGGGGCTTCAGGTGGGTTTCGGCCCGACCGCCGACATCATCGGCGCGGTTCGGAACCTGCAAGTGCCCAAGCCCGAAGACGCCAAGCCGGATCGCGCGGGCGAACCGCATTTGCGGGCGGTCCCGCCGGCGGCGGGCGCGCTGAAGCAGCAGGCATCCTAGGAGAAGTTCGATGGCAACCGCAGGGACTATGGACTCGGCCGAGAGGCCGGGCCTTATCAAGCGGATAGACCAGTCCATCGACCGGTGGGTCTCGGCCTGGAATCCGTATCATCCGGCCAAGCTGGTCGAACGCAACCTCGAGCCCGCGCAGGTCGAGGAATCCAAGATCCGCAAGACGGGCAGCCGCATCGCAATCTTCGCGATGCTGGCATTCCTCGTCTGGGCCGTGACGGCGCCGCTCGACGCAGGCGGCGTGACGCAGGGCAACCTGGTGGTGGCAGGCTATCGCAAGGCGGTGCAGCATCCCACCGGCGGCGTGGTCACCAAGGTGCTGGTCCACGAAGGATCGGTGGTGAAGCAGGGCGAAGTGCTGCTGCGGATCAACCCGCTCGAAACCGCCGCGACGGTCAGCGAAGTGCAGCAGCAATATATCAACATCCTGGTCAGCGAGTCGCGCGCCAAGGCCGAGATGCTGGGGCGCGACATCGTCTGGGACCCTGACCTTGCCGCGCTGGAGCGGCTCGATCCCGAGCGGGTGCGCGAAGCCAAGTCGGTACAGAGCCAGTTTTTCGGCACGCGCCGGTCGCAGTTCGGGCAGCAGGTGCGCGCGCTGGAATCGCAGAAGAACGGGTTGCGGGGCTCGATCGAGTCCCACCGCGTCCAGCTTGGTACGCTTTCGGACGAGCTGAAGAACATCGAGAAGCTGGCCAGCCAGGGCTTCGTGCCCAAGTCGCAAGAGAATGAGACGCGGCGCCAGGTGGCCGAGCAGACGGCTGCGCTGCAAACCGCCCAGTCCGAAATCGGCAAGATCGATGCCCAGATCGCCCAGGTCCGATCGGAATTCCTGTCGGCGGTGGCGAAGGAACTGGCCGAGCTGCAAACCTCGCGCGAGGCGGCCGCACCGAAGTTGACCGCGGCGCGCTTCAACCAGTCGCTGGCCGAGATCCGCGCACCGGTGGCCGGGACCGTCGTCAACCTCAAGGCATTCACCGACGGGGGCGTGATCTCCGGCAAGGAAGTCGTGATGGAGATCGTGCCGAACGAGGGGCGCATGATCGTCGAGACGAAGGTGCCGCCGTCGCAGATCGACAAGGTCCGGGTCGGCCAGACCGCGGACGTGCGCTTCACGTCGTTCAACGCAGTGACGACGCCGGTGCTGCAGGGCATCGTCAAGTCCGTGGGTGTCGACAAGCTGAAGGCGATGCCGGGCGAGACGCTCAAGGAAGGCGATGACTATTATCTGGCCCAGGTGGAAGTGCCGCCCGAGCAATTGAAGCGGCTCGAGGGCAAGACGCTGGTCGCCGGCATGCCCGTGGACGTTATCGTCAAGCGCGGCGAGCGCACCTTCATGAGCTATTTGTTGAAGCCGCTGACGGACAAGCTTGCGCGGGCGTTCCGAGACTGATGGTCCGGCCTGTGTTTCTCCACAGCAGCGCCGTGGCGGCTGCATTGGCGCTGTGCGGCGTGTGCGCGGGTGCGGCATCTGCGCAGACCAGCCCGCCTTCCGAGGCGTCCGGCATCGCGGCGCTGCCCCAGACCACGCCGCCCCCGCCGGTGACTACCGAGACGGTGCCGTCCAACCCCGTGCTGCCCCAGACGGCGCGGCCGGTGGATGTGCCGCCGCCAGTGGCGGTCGAGCCCGCGCGTGCCGGCCCGGGCATCCCGCGCGGCGCGCTGCGGCAGGTCGATGCCCTGCCGCAACAGCAGCGCGGCCAGGCCGCGCCGGCGCCGGGTGGCATTTCCACCGGGCGGTCGGGGGGCGATGAGGCGCCGAACCCAAATGCGATGGACTTGGTCAAGGCATTTGACCGGGGATATGACAATGATCCCACGTTCCGCGCCGCCGTTGCGGAGCGGCAGGCCAATCGCCAGACGGCGGACCAGAGCATCGCGGGCTATCTGCCGTCGGCCAGCTACAGCTTCGCCAATATCCCGACCGAAAGCGGAACGCGGCAAGTGCTCAGCGTGACGCAGCCGATCCTGAGCCTGTCGGGCTATGCGACGCTGAAGCAGCGCGGGCCGCGCCGCCGCTACGCCGATGCGACGTTCGAAGTGCGCATCCAGGATCTGGCCGTGCGCACGGTCACTGCGATCACGGATATCATCAAGGCCAATGAGGCCAGCGCGCTGAACGATGCCAAGATCGAACAGTTGCGCACCCAGTCGGAGCGCGCCGAGCGGCTCTATCGCAACGGCCTGGGCACGATCACCGATGCCCGCGATATCCAGGTGCGCTATGAGCAGGCGCTGGCCAATCGCGTGTTGCTGCGCAGCGACCAGATCGCTGCCGCCGCGCGGCTGGAATCCTATACGGGGCAGACCATCCGCCCGGAGGATTTTCGCCTGCCGTCGCATTTCGGCCCGATCTCGCTCCAGCCGGCGGATTCCTATCTGCTGCGCCAGGAAGCCGATAACCCCCAGATCGCCGCCGCCCGCGAGACCGAGCGGATCGGCCGGCTCGAGGCACTGCGCACCCGCGGCGCCATGCTGCCGGTGCTGGGCGCCAACGCCACGTATTCTCGCCGCGCGGGAGTCGAATCCAGCTATGTGGGCATTTCGCTCAACGCGCCCTTGAACGCCGGCAGCTTCTTCCAGACCGGCGCGGCCAACGCATCTGCCCGGCGTTCGGCCGAGGAACGTCGCGCGACCGAGGCCAAGGCGCGGGTCGAACTGCAACGGCTCTATGCGCTCGTTGATGGGGGGCAACAGGCGCTGGCGCTGACGTCGAAGGCGATCGAGTCCGCCGAACTCAGCGTCTATGCCAACACCCAGAGCTACGAAGGCGGCGTGCGCACCAATGTCGACGTGGTGAACGCGATCCAGACCGTGTTCGAGGTGAAGAACTCGCAGGTGACCTCGGCTGCCACGCTGGCGCTCAACTACCTCAATCTTTTGCTGCTGGCCGGCGAGGATCCCGAAGATGCAGTCGCGGCTACACAGCGCTTTCTGCTCAACCGCTGAGGCGCCACTGGCGCTCGCGCCGAGTCCGGTTCGACCGGGGCGATGAGTCGTGTCCTCGTCACAGGCGGCGCCGGCTTCGGCAATGCCGGCGACGAGGCGCTGCTGTTGTCGGCGGTGCAGGTCGTGCGGGCGCATTCACCCGACGATACCCATCTGACCGTGGTGGCCGCGGATGCGGCGCTTACCCGCGCAACGCTGGGGCCGGGCCTGTTCGATATGGTGCACGGGCCGCGACAGGCGCTGTACGGAGACCCGGCGCATTATCGCAGTGCAGACGCGGTGTTCCGCACGCGGTGGCATCTGGCGCGCGACCTGATGGTGGGGGTATCGCCCGCGCGGGTGCGCGAACGCGTGGCGGGCCTGGACCTTCTGGATTTTGTCGATCGGCCCCGGATGCTGGCATTTCTGGACGCACTGGAGCAGGCGGACGCGCTCGTCGTCCATGGCGGCGGCATCCTGACATCGGCGACGCGATCCCGGTTGTGGGAACACGCCCTGACGATCGAACTTGCGAAAAGCTGGGGCAAGCGCGTGCTGTTGCGCAGCCATCAGTTTGGCCCCTTTGACGATGAAGAGGATCGCGAACGCGCCCGCACGATCGCACAGTGCGCGGATTTCCTGACCACGCGCGACAAGGGGCAGAGCAGCGCGGTCTTGCAGGCGCTGGTGCCGGGGATCGCTTTTTCCGATCAGGTGGACGATGCGCTGCGGCTCGCGTTGGAGCCGGCGCCGGCGGTCCTCGCGCGGCATGGCCTGACGCCGCGAGGGTATATCTGCGTGTCGATGCGTCACAATCCGCGGGTCGGCATCGGCGACGATGCTGCGCGCGCGATCAAGAGTATCGTCCGCATGGCGCGGCGGCGATTGGGGTTGCCGGTCGTTCTGCTCCCGCTGTCTGCGCCCGATGCCGTGCCGCTGGATCGTCTGGGCCGGCGATTGGGACGCGGCGATCGGCCGCTGGTGCTCGATGATCCTTTTCGCGATCCGATCATGATCGCGGCGTCCGCGCGGCTGATGATTTCCTCGCCCCACCACAGCCTGATCTTTGCGCTGCGCGGCGGCGTTCCGGTGCTGTCGCCTGTCAGCGGCGACTATTATCGGTTCAAGAATGCGGGAAGCATGCGGTTCTTCGGGCTTGAGGACGCTGTGATCGACATCGAAGCCGCAGGCTGGCGCCGGCGCGTCGCGATGCGTCTTGCGGAAATCCTCGACGAGGGCGACGCGATATTCGACCGGTTGGGACGGGTTTCCGCCGGCCTTGTCGCACAGTCGCGGGCCACCGATGCACATTTCGCCCGCGCCCTCGGGCACGCGCTTCCCATGGATTGCACCCCAAACGCCGCGTATAAGGCGCGAAACTCGAAGGATATAGCATGAGCGTTCAAGCCACCCCCAAGACCGTTTCGATCGGCACCGTCGAAATGGCGAACGACAAGCCGTTCGTGCTGATTTCGGGCCCCTGCCAGATCGAGAGCCGCGATCATGCGATGATGGTCGCAGAGACGCTGAAGAAGCAGTGCGACGCCGCTGGCGTGCCGCTGATCTTCAAGTCTTCGTACGACAAGGCCAATCGTACGTCGCTCAACGCCCAGCGCGGGATCGGCATCGACGAGGGGCTGCGCATCCTGGCCGATGTGCGCGAGGCGTTCGGGTGCCCGGTGCTGACCGATATCCATGACGCGGCCCAGTGCAAGGCAGCGGCACAGGCGGTGGACGTGATCCAGATTCCCGCCTTCCTCTGCCGCCAGACCGACCTGCTGCTCGCCGCCGGCGAGAGCGGCGCTGCGATCAACGTCAAGAAGGGGCAGTTCCTCGCGCCCTGGGACATGGCGAATGTGGCGGCCAAGATCGCGTCCACGGGCAACGACCGCATCATGCTGTGCGATCGCGGCACGTCGTTCGGGTACAACACGTTGATCAGCGATTTCCGTGGGCTGCCGACGATGGCGGAAACCGGCTATCCGGTGGTGTTCGACGCCACGCATTCGGTGCAGGAGCCGGGCGGTCGCGGCGGTTCGTCGGGCGGCAAGCGCGCCTTTGCCCCTGCGCTGGCACGCGCCGCGATGGCGGTCGGCGTGGCGGCGGTGTTTGCCGAGGCGCATGAGGACCCGGACAATGCCCCGTCCGACGGCCCGAACATGCTGCCGCTGGAGTGGATTCCCGATTTCCTCGCCGATCTGGTCGCGATCGACACGATCATCAAGGCACGCCCGGCGCGTCCCAGCTACTGATTGCCAAGGCGCCGGCCCGGTGGCGCTCAGGCGTCGCCGGGCCGGCGATCCCATGCAGCTACGGTGAAGCCGTCGTCGGTGGCCGCGATCTCCGCATAGGCGCCGGTGCGCAGCTTCATCCCTTCCTGGTGCCGCCGGACCTGATCGGCGAGGCGTTCGGATGCCAGCAGGGCAAAGCGCGCGGCGCCATTGCTCGTGACCAGCAGCGTATCGCGGGCAAGCGGCGTCGCCAGAAGTGCCTGCCATGCCGCGACCCGGGACTCGCGGTCCACGGTCCATCCCGGAGGCGCCTCGCCATGGCTGTCCCAGCGTGCCAGTGCCTCCTTGCCGATCCGCGCGACGATCGCGTCGTCGGTCAGGTTCTCGTCGGGGCCGTGGTCGATTTCGGCGAGCCAGGACGTGCTCTCGATCGCCGGGCCGCCGCCCAGCGCGGCAAGGATTGCCGCGGCGGTCTGGCGCGTACGCAGCAAGGGGCTGCACAGCACGCGATCGAAGCTGAGGTTGCGCTCGGCGAAATGGCTGCCCAGCGCCTCGGCCTGGCGCTGCCCCGATTCCACCAGCGGAATATCGGTCTTAAGCCCCACGCGGCGTGCGGGCTCGCCGGGGGCGAAGGTGTTGCCGTGGCGGACGATGAACAGCCGGCCGCTCACAATGCCACCTCCATCGGATCGCCGAATTCGGCGATCATCCGTTCGGCCAGCGTGATGTCTTCGGCGGTGTCGATGCCGCTCATCGAAATGCGCGGGCGCGCGATCTCGACCGTGTGGACGGGGATGCCGAGGGCGAAGAAGCGCAGTTGCTCCAGCCCCTCCAGCGTCTCGTACAGCGAGGGCTCGGCTGCCTCGAACTGCTCGAGCGCAGCGTAGCGATAGGCATAGAGGCCCAGATGGCGCAGCACCGGCGATGCCGGCCCCGCTGCGCGCAGTTTCTCCTCGTCGCGGATCGCCGGCAGGATGTTCTTGGAAAACCAGTGCGCCCGCCCGTCCGGCCCGCGCACACAGGTCGTGCCGCTGAACGGCGCGCTCTGCTTGTGGGCGCGCAGCACGTCCAGATCGTCCCAGTCGAGCGGCACCACCGGCGTGACGACGCCGCCCTCCGACACGCGCACTGCCTCGATCAGTTGGCGCACGACGTCCGCCGGGATGAACGGCGCATCGCCCTGAAGGTTGATGATCGCACGCGGTGGTGTGGGGCGGGCGCGGGCGGCGGCGAGGGCGCGGCCGCTGCCTGAACTGATCGCGGAATCGGTCATCACGACGTCGCAACCGATTTCGTCTGCATGGGCGGCGATGCGCGGATCATCGGTGGCGACGACGATGTCGACATCGTCGAACGCCTGTTGCGCGCGGCGGGCGACCGCGACGACGCGCGCCAGCAGGCTGTGCCCGGCGATCTTGAGCAGGGGCTTGCCCGGCAGCCGCTTCGATCCGTAGCGGGCGGGAATTACGATCAGGTCGGTCATGCGGCCCCTCGGTTCAGGCGACGCCGGCGCGGAGCAGGTCGTGCAGGTGCACGATGCCCACCAGCCGCCGCTCGGTCGCGACGAACAGCGTCGTGATCTTGCGGTCGTTCATGATCTTCAGCGCTTCGGATGCCAGCATTTCCGGGACGATGGTGACCGGATCGCTCGACATGTGGCCGCCGACCGTGTCGTGCAGATTGCCCGCCGTGATGCTGCGCCGCAAGTCGCCGTCGGTGAAGGCGCCGATCAGATGGCCGTCGCCGTCGATCACGGCGGTAATGCCGAAACGCTTGCGCGACATTTCCAGCGTGGCGTCGATCAGCGTGTCCTTGGGCCCGACATGGGGCACGTCGGCGTCGCGGGCCATGAGGTCGGCCACCGCCATCAACTGCGCCCCCAGCTTGCCGCCGGGATGGAAGTTACGGAAATCGGCGGCGGAAAATCCGCGTGCCTCGATCAGCGACACCGCGAGCGCGTCGCCAAAGGCGAGCTGTACGGTGGTCGAGCTGGTCGGCGCGAGCTGGTTGGGGCACGCTTCCTGGACACGCGGCAGCGCCAGGCAGATGTCCGCCGAGCGGCCCAGCGCACTGTCCGCGCGCGACGTGATCGCCGCCAGCGGCACGCCGAATCGTCGACAAAAGGCAATGACATCGCCCAGTTCCGCCGTCTCGCCGGACCAGGACAGCGCGAGCACGACGTCATCCGGGGTAATCATCCCCAGATCGCCATGGCTCGCCTCGCCCGGATGCATGAACATCGACGGCGTGCCGGTGGACGCCAGCGTCGCCGCGATCTTGCGACCGACATGGCCGCTCTTGCCCATGCCCGTCACGATCAGCCGCCCCTTGGCCTCGACGATGGTGGTCGCGGCGCGGACAAAAGCCTCGGCCAGCGGAGGTTCGGCGAGCGCGGCGGCGAGGTCGTGCAGGGCCTTGATCTCAATGTCTATTGTGCGCAGCGCGGACGCCAGCGCATCGTCGCCGTGCGGCACGGATTTCACTTCGGATAGGCTCATCACATATAGTCCCCAATGCGGCCCGGCTGCTCTTGCGTGCGGCACGCTGCCCCCGCTTCGCGCCGCCACAGGCGGGCCTCCAATGCCGTCGTGCCTATCGCAACGGCGCATCGAGAGACAGGGTGTTTCAGTACAATTGCCGACAAATCCTTGACTGCATCGCGTGGCGGCGCGAGTGCGAATTGCGCGATCCACCTTCGCGAAGCGCATTGGGGGCGCGACAGATACGATGACGCCGACGGACCGACTGACACTCGCGAACGACCTCGCCTCGCTGCTGGTCACTACCGCCCAGGCCGAGGCGCTGGTGGGCAGCGACATGCGCAAGGTGCACGAGCGGATCGACGGCGAACTGGTGCGCACGTTCGGCGACGCGCTGGCGCCGCTGGCCGATCTCGCGCGCCGCGACAAGGACGGGCTGGCGGCAGCCGTGGTGGCGCTTAGCGCAGCCGTTGCGCGGCTGCAGGCGGACCTGTTCGCGCTGAAGGCCGAGCGGCTGGTCGGCGCGGGCGGGGAGGCGCCGTCGAACCTGTCGCTGCTCGCCGCGTGGGAAAAGCCCGCGGCGGACGCCACGGGCGTGGTCGATGTCGTCGTCGAGCTGGGGCCCACTGTACTGGGGCATGGCTGGTTCGTCGAGGATAAGGGCGGCGGCAGGTTCTGGCGCTGGCTGGGGCCCGAGCCTCAGGCCGCGCTGGTGCTGCCGGCTTTCGGGCCGGGAACCTATGAACTGTCCACAGTCGTCACGGCGTTGCGCGCAGACCAGCTCGCATCGCTGGCAGTAACCGTCAACGGCGTGCCGGTGGTGGTGAAGGCGGGTGCGGTCGACGGCAGCAGCATGCCGCTGCATTTCACGGTGGAATTGTCGGCGGTGGATTCGAACTTTCTGTTCCTGCATTTCACGATCGCCCATACGCTCACGCCCCGCGAAGTCAGCGGTGGCGAGGATGTGCGTCGGCTCGGCATCGGCCTGGCCAATCTACGCGTGCGCCGCGTGCCGCCAGCGGCCTCCGTCGGGGCCGGCTGAGGCCATGCCCGTGCATGCTGCCCGGCGACGCGTTCTGTTCGTGACCGACATTCCGTTCTGGGAGCAGGCGTTCGGCAGCCACAGCCGGATCGCCGCGCTGGTCGGCGGGCTGTGCGAAGACCATGAGGTTGGGGTGCTGTATCTCGGTCCGCACTCTAGGGGACCCGGCGGAACGCTGCCCGGGAACGCCGGTATCACGATGTTCGCCGTCGATCCGGCGAGGGTTGCAGATCATGCGGACGTCGCGCGGGCACGGCAACGTTGGCCGTGGTTCGAGCCGGTCCGCGCGGATTGGCTGGCGGCGGTGGAGCATGTGTGCGCCGCGTGGCGGCCCGAAGCGGTCATCCTGGAATATGTGCATCTCGGCTACCTTGTCGAAGGCGTGCCGGAGGGGGTGCTGCGCATTCTCGACAGCCTCGACGTGATGTCGCATCGGATGGCGGTATTCGCTGCGGCGGGCTGCGAAAGCTCGATCCGGCTGGGCGCTCGCGACGAGGCGGAGGCGCTGTCGCGCTTCGATGCAGTGCTTGCGATTTCGCAGTTCGACCTTGGCTATATGCGCGACGTGCTGCGCGTCCGCAAAGTGCTGTACGCGCCGCATGCCATCCCGGCTGCGCCGTCGCCGCACGCGCTGGGGACCGGACGCGAGATCCTGTTCATCGCCGGCATGAGCGATGCCAATGTCGCGGGCCTTCGCGCGTTTCTGTGTCACGCATGGCCGGTGCTCCAGCGCGATTTCACGCTGACCGTGATCGGCAATATTGGCGAGATGCCGGCGGTGCGGAACGCGCCATCGGTCCGCGTGCTGGGCCATGTGCCCGATCTGGCCGCCGAATATGCGCGCGCGGACCTGGCGGTGAATCCGGTTTTCCTGGGCGGGGGGCTCAAGATCAAGACATTGGAGGCGATGGCGGCGGGACTGCCGTGTGTGACGACGGGTGAGGGCGCGCGCGGGCTCGACGCGGCGGTGCCGGGGGGGCTGTGCGTCGCCGATGGCTGGATCGGCTATATCGAGCAGTTGCTCGCGCTGGGCGAAGACGGCGCGTTGCGCAGGGCGGTGGGCGAACATGCGCGCCACTTCGTCGAACGCCATTTTTCGCCCCAGGCGAGCCTGCGCGGCCTGCGCCTGTTGCTGGAGCATATGTGACGATGGCACCGCCCGGCATCCGTCGCATCGTCTTCACCGGCGATTTCCTGCGCCCCGCCGAGTTCAGCGAGCGGCCGACCCAGCATTTCAACATCCGCTGGCTCGCCGATCTGGTCGGCGCACAGATCGCCGCGGCGGTCGGGCTGCCGATCGCGCATTTCTTCTGGTGTGCCGAGGGGCTGACCGAGGGGCAGATCGACACCGCCGGCGTGCGCGCCTTCTACGCCGCTTTGGGCCACGAAGAAGTGTCTATCGGGGCATGGGCGCAGATCGTGGAGCTGCCCGATCTGCCGCCGGTGGCTGCGGCCTATCTCGATGGGATATTCGCCGACGCGCTGGTCATCGGGTTCGAGATGCCCGACTTCCTGCTCGCCCATCTGGAGCGGCGGGGCACGCCCTATATCAATTGCAGCATCCACCCGATCCGCTTCCTGGACGACATTTTCCTGGGATTCGTGTCCAATCACGCAGGCATCCGCCAGGCGCTGGCGCACTATGCCCTGTCGGACGAGGAAATCGCGGTCGGGGCGGGGCTGACTCGCGCGGCGGCGGGGCGGATGTTCCGCTTTCCGACCGACGGCAATACGGCGCTGCTGGTCGGGCAGGTCGCGTCGGACCGGACGCAGGTGCGCGACGGGCGATTCTACAGTTTCGTCGATTTCGCCGAGCCCCTGCTGGCGCGGCTGCGCGATTTCGACGATGTGCTTATCAAGGAACACCCGCTCGACCGGCACAATCCCGGCGTCCGCTTCCTGGAAGGCGCGAGCATCCGGGTGCGGCGCGTCGAGGACAATATCTACAGCCTGTTGTCGGTCGCCAACCTCAGCACGGTCATCACGCTCAGCTCCAGCGTCGGGATCGAGGCGCCCTATTTCGGCAAGCGCACCGAATTCCTGCTGCGGTCGCCGATGCGCCTGTATCGTCCGCCGGAAACCCCCGCGCAGGGCGACTATATCGGCATCTTCGACGCATTCCTGTCGCCCGACTTCTGGCGCACGGTGCTCGATCCGCTCGCGCCGGCGGTGCGAGTCAGCAAGCCCAGCGGCTATCGTGTCCCGCCCAAGCCCAACCGGCTCCGGATATCGCTCGCCAGTTTCTGGGGCTTCGACACGGTCGATTTCAAACGCGAGACCAACTGAGTGGCGGGAGGGCCGAAACCTTGGTGTAGGTTGGTTCGGCCCTTGCCACGGCGCATCTCTCGGCAGGCGGCGGCATCTTGCCGGTCGCGATTGAAGGAGATGCATCATGGCCAGCGAACTGAGCAAGGTAGCGGAACGCTTCCTGGGAACCCCGAGCGACCTGGGCGCAGACGCCACCCGTGATATCGCCGCCGGGCTGACCGGGCTGCTCGCGGACGTGTTTGCGTTGTATCTGAAGACCAAGAACTTCCACTGGCACATGAGCGGCCCTAACTTCCGCGACTATCACCTGCTCCTCGACGAGCATGGCGACCAGATCTATGCGATGACCGATCCCATCGCCGAGCGCGCGCGCAAGATCGGCGGCGGCACGATCCGGTCGATCTCCGACATCGCCAAGCGCCAGCGCATCCTCGACAACAATGCCGATTATGTCGATCCGCTCGACATGCTGGCCGAGCTGCACGGCGACAACAAGCAACTGGTCGCCGAGATGCGCCGGGTGCACGAGCTGTGCGACGAGTATAGCGACGTCGCCACCGCCAGCCTGATCGAAGTGTGGATCGATGAGACCGAGCGCCGGGGATGGTTCCTGTACGAAACGTGCCGCAGCGCCGGGGCCATGCTGTAAGGCCGGGCCGACCGCCACCAGCCAAAAAGGGGCGCTATCGTGAGGTAGCGCCCCTTTTGCTGTGTCCATGTACGGGTGTTTTCAGCCGCCCGCGCTCTCGATCGCCTCGATCAGCGCGTCGGGATCGACGGGCTTGACCAGAAACGCATGGGCGCCCGCGCGCATCGCCTGTTCGCGTGCAGCATCGGTCGGATGGGCGGTCATCACGATCACGGGCTGACGCCAGCCACGGCGGAGGATCTCCTCCTGCAGTTCCAGCCCGGTCATGCCGGGCATGTGCAGGTCGGTGACGATGCACGAAACCGTCGCCTCGGCGCCGGAAGCCAACAGCGCCTCGGCGGCTGCGAAGGGCAGGGTGGTCATGCCCACGGAACGCATGAGGCTGTCGATGCTGCCCCGGACGCCGGGGTCATCATCGACGATGGCGATGACGGAAAGTGCACGCAGGGTCGGTACTCCAAAAACGGTCGGCGGGCGCCGGCCCCTTATTGCGGGGCGTTGAATCGATGGATGCTCTCATCACGAATCCCAAGCAGCTCGGCCATGCGGACCAGATCGGCGAGCGATTGCGCCTCCATCTTGCGCATCACGTTACCACGATGGATTTTTACCGTGATTTCGGAAAGCGCCATGCGCGCCGCAACCTGCTTGTTCATCAACCCCGTGACCACCAGCCCCATGACTTCGCGTTCGCGCGGGGTGAGGCGGGCAAACGCATCGGCGACCTTTGCGTTGCCGGCTGCCTCTGCACGGCGCGTGCGATCCGCATCGAGTGCGGTGGTGACGGCGGCTAGCATCTGATCTTCGGTAAAGGGCTTGGGCAGGAAATCGACGGCGCCCGCGCGCATGCCGCGCACGGTCATCGGGATGTCGCCATGGCCGGTGATGAGGATGACGGGGATTTGCATCCCCTGCCGCGCCAGCCGCTCCTGGAAATCCAGCCCGCTCTCGCCCGGCAGGCGCACGTCGAGGACGAGGCACGACGCGCGCGGCGGAACGCCGGCGGCCAGAAACGCATCGGTCGTGTCATAGAGCGCGACGTCGAGGTCGTTCGATCGGAAGAGGCTGCTCAGCGAACCGCGCACTTCGGCATCGTCATCGACGACACACACGCAACCGGGGGTCTGTTCGGCGATCATGCGGGGACAAGCTCCTGAAGGTCGAGGGCGGGCAGCGAGAAGCGGAACGTCGCGCCACCCTCCGGATTATTGGTCGCCACCAGCGTGCCGCCATGCTGCTCCAGGATCGAACGGCAGATCGACAGGCCCATTCCCATCCCGTCGGCCTTGGTGGTGAAAAAGGGGGTGAACAGGCTTTCGGGGTCGACGCCGACGATGCCGGTGCCGCAATCGCGCACGTCGACGACGACGCGGTCGTCGATCCGCCGCGCGTCGATGCACAGCGCGCGCCGCTCGGGCGATGTCGCGGCCATTGCCTGTTCGGCGTTGATGAGCAGGTTCATCAGCACCTGCTGCACCTGCACCCGGTCGCCCGATACGGGCGGCAGGTCGGGGGCGATCGTGGCGCGCGTCACGACGTGGTTCTCGTCGAGGTTGCGGCCCAGCAGCGCGATCGTCTCTGCGATCAGCGGTTCGATCTCCAGCGGCACCTGTTTGGGATCGGCGTTGCGCGCGAGCATCCGGATGCGGGCGATGACATCGGCCGCGCGCGTGCCGTTAGCGGCGATATGGTCGAGGCAATCGGCGACTTCGCTGGCATCGGCGGCCTCGCGCGCCAGCCAGCGCTTGCCCGACTTGGCATAGGTGATGATCGCGGACAGCGGCTGGTTCACTTCATGCGCGATCGATGCGGCCAACTGGCCCAGCGTGGTGACGCGCGCGACATGCGCCAGTTCGGCCTGTGCGCGTGCCAGGCGGGCCTGCGCCCGGTTCCGCTCGGTCACGTCCAGGGCCATGATGAGCACGCGCTTCCACCCCTCGTCCGGGGCGGGGACGGTGACGCGGAGCACGACGTCGATCGTCTCGCCCGACGCGGTGCGGAACTGGGTTTCCTCCTCGATCTCGGGATCGCCCTGTGCAAGCGCTGCCAGAATGCGGGGGAGTGTCGCTTCCGCTGCGGGGGTGTGATGCGCTATCAGCCCGTGCCCGAGCAGGTCCGCCTTGCTGGCCACGCCGAACAGCCGCGCCGTCGCCTGGTTCGCGGCGCGCACCGTCAGCGTATCGGCGATCCGGCTGATCGTGGCCGGGTCCATCGCGCCGCCGTCGCGGAACAGCTTGTGGGCGACTGACCAGTCGCCTTCCCAGATCGCCAGTCCGGCGGCGTTGAAGATGGTGCGATAGCGCTCGTCGGACTTGCGGCGCTCCTCGGCGGCGGCGTGGGTGCGGATGCACAGCGCGGTGGTGATCGCGATTGCCGTCAGGCTTACCGCCAGCCGCATCGCCGGCGAACCCAGCGGCGCATGCCAATGGCTGAGGCAGTAGCCGCCGAGCGACAACAGTCCGCACACCGCCGCCGCGAGCAGCACCAGCGCGCGATCATTGCCGCGCGCGGCGAGCAGGACCACGGTGGTATACAGCACCGCGACCGCCCCTTGCAGCGGGCTGAGCACGTCCAGCGCGAAAATGCCGATCGCCAGCAGGATCGCGAAGCCCGCCTGTAGCCGGCTTGCCAGCCTGATCGATTCCCTGTCGCCCCGCATCAATGTCTCCCGCCATGCCGGGTGCAATGCCCGCCAGGCGAAGGGGACGCTGGACGCGGGGTAACGGGGCGACAACACCCCAATGGGGGATGCGGAAAATTTCGTTTGCGCCATGTTATCGCAGCACGGAAAGCACGAAGCGCGTGCCGGGCCGCGCATCCTGCCATGCCTGGAACCCGCGCAGCCGGGCGACCATCAGGTCGATCAGCCGGCTGCCGAGCCCGGTTCCCTGCGGGGTGCCGCCATGCAGCCCGCATCCCCGGTCCTCGACCTCAAGGCGGTAGCCGGCGGGACCGATCGCGCACAGGCGCAGCGCGATATCGCCGGGGGTGCCGGGCGCATAGGCGTATTTGCAGGCATTGGTGACCAGTTCCGACACGAGTATGCCGATCGCCGTTGCCTGTTCGGGGGCGACGTGGATCGGCGCCGCATCGACGCAGATCCGGCGCCCGCCCGCCCGATCCGCATAGCCATCCTCAAGATCGCCCGCCAGCTCTTCCAGATAGGTGGCCAGGTTGACTCGGTCGCCGCCTTCCGTCTGGTAGAGCTGGCGGTGGACGCTGGCGATCGCGCCGATCCGCCGCCGCGTCATGTCCAGCGCGGCGCGCGCCGCCGGGTCGGCCAGCCCGCGCGCCTCGACCGAGACCAGCGCGGACAGCAATTGCAGGCTGTTGGCGATGCGATGGTTGATCTCGTCGGCGGCGCTGGGGTCGGGCGCGGCGGGCAGGATGGTGACCGCAGGATCGTGCTCGGCGAGGGTTGCGGTCATCTGCATCGGGGCGTCCTTTGTCCACGGTTGCGGTGTCGATGCGTCCTTGTCCTCCACGCGCGGCCCTGCCGGGTATCATACGCAGGTTTGTGACCCCTGCGCCTGCAGATGGCATCGGCGGGTGTGCCCATCATCCTTTCGGATGCGTTGAATGCGCCGGAGCTGGACGACAACAAGGGGGCAGCGGGCGCGTGTGGTGCCCGCGCCACCAGGAGCCGACGCCATGGCCGGATGCCACCATCTGATGACGATCAACACGGTCACCCCCAGCGCGCGGGGATGCGAGGAATGCCTGAAGATCGGCAGCGAATGGGTGCATCTGCGGTTGTGCCGTAGCTGCGGCCATGTCGGCTGCTGCGACGAATCGCCGCATCGCCATGCGCGCGCGCATTTCCACGCGACGCGCCATCCGATCATCGAAGGCTATGACCCGCCCGAAGGCTGGGGCTGGTGCTATATCGACGAGGTCGAAGTCGACCTGCCCGACCAGACCCCGCAATGGGGGCCGATCCCGCGCTACTATTGAGATGCGGTCAGCGGGCCGGTGCCTCGGGCGTCAGCTCGAACTGTTCGATCACCCAATCCTCTTC
This sequence comes from Sphingomonas degradans, assembly GCF_053502645.1. Lineage (NCBI taxonomy): Bacteria > Pseudomonadati > Pseudomonadota > Alphaproteobacteria > Sphingomonadales > Sphingomonadaceae > Sphingomonas > Sphingomonas degradans. The sequence continues at coordinate 2,934,936 of NZ_CP177172.1, read as the reverse complement.
CTGCGCGCCCGCGATCCAGTCCTGGAGGAACGGATGCTGGAGCACGGCCATCATATAGGCCTGGGCAAAGCGGGGGACGGGGAGCGAATAGGTCACGATGCGCGTGACGACGGGCGCGAACATGATGTCGGCCGCGCCGAAGCTGCTGAACAGGAACTCGCCCTCGCCGCCGAAGCGGGCGCGGGCCTGTGCCCATAGCTCGAAGATGCGGCTCAGGTCGCGCACCACATCGTCGTCGGGCGCCTGCGGCGGATAGACCTGGCGGATGTTCATGCTGTGCTTGCGGCGCAGCGCGGCGAAGCTGGAGTGCATTTCCGCCGCCATCGACCGCGCCATCGCGCGAGCGGCGTCGCCCTGCGGCCAGAAGCGGGTGTTGCCGGTCTTGTCGTTCAGATACTCGACGATCGCCAGGCTGTCCCACACCACGGCGTCGCCATCCCACAGGATCGGCACCTTGCCCGACGACGGCGCGAACTCGTCGCCTTCGCGGCGCTTGTCCCATTGCTCGTCGTACAGCGGCACCACGACTTCCTCGAACGGGAGCCCCGATTGCTTGCACGCAAGCCAGCCGCGCAGCGACCAGGAGGAATAGGCCTTGTTGCCGATGATGAGCTTCATGGGGTCGGGATAGCCGGGAGGGGCGGCAGGGGCAACCGGGCGCACCGAACATCGCTTGATCGCGCGATGCAAAAGTACGACCACTGAAAACAGGGGCAAGACAAACGATTCGGGGGGAATAATGCTGCGTTACGGTTTGGGCCTGCTGTTGGCAGGTGCAATGGTCTCGCCTGTGGTGGCGCAGGAGCAGAAGCGGGTTCCGATCGCCACAGAAGTATTTGCCGAACTGCCCGCGATCGAAGACCCGAGCATTTCGCCGAACGGCAAGACGATCGCCGCGAAGGTGGCCGTCAACGGCGTGCAGTATTTCGCGATCGTCCCGCTCTATACCAACGAGGCGCCCCGGCTGGTCGGATTGGGGGATACCGATCTCAACTGGTGGAAATGGGTTAATGACGACTGGCTCGTGCTCGGCATCGGCAAGCTGGTGCCGGTCGAAGGCGATGAGTGGTATCTGTCCCGCGCGATGGCGCTGAACGCCACCACGCGGAAGATGACCGTCCTCGCCAAGAAGGACGCGGCCCAGATGGCCGACGACGTGCTGTGGACGGCGCGCGACGGCTCCACGCGCATCCTGATGGCGCTCCAGACGTCGGTCTTTTCGAGCGAGCCTGGCTTCTATCCGCGCGTCGAGGAAATCGACATTGCCACCGGCAAGCGCAGGACGGTGACCGAAAGCCATGACGGCGTGTGGGACTGGTATCCCGATGGCGCGGGGGTGGTGCGGATGGGCATCGGCATGACCGATGACGGCCGTTCCCGCCGCCTGCTCTATCGCGACAACGCGAAGGCGTCGTTCAAGGTCGTCGATCGCGCCAAGACACGCGAGGATACGCTGACCGTGCCGGCGATGTTCCTGAATGAACCCGGCAAGGCAGTGATGATCGCCGACGACGAACAGGGCTATTCGGCGCTGTACGAGATGGACCTCAAGACGCTGGCGCGCGGCAAGCAGTTGTTCGGCACGCCGGGCTTCGACATCGGCGGGCTGGTGTCGGATGCCGATGGTTTCAATTACCTGGGCGTGCGCGTGAATCAGGACAGGCCCGGCATCCACTGGACCGATCCCGCCCTGGCCGCGCTCCAGGCGCAGGCAGAGGGCTATATCAAGGGCGGGGCGCCGCGCATCCTGTCGTTCAGCCGCGACCGCAGCGCCGCGATCGTCCATGTCGGCTATGCCAATGCGCCGGGCGCCTATTTCCTGTTCAAGCCGGCAGAGGGCGTGATGTCGCCGCTGGGCATGACCAACGCCACGCTGGGGATGAAGCGGCTGCATCCGGTCAAGACGATCCGGTACAAGGCGCGCGACGGGCTGGAGATCGCGGCGGTGCTGACGCTGCCGCGCGGGGTGGAGGCCAAGAACCTGCCGCTGATCGTGATGCCGCACGGCGGCCCCTTCGCCCGCGACACCGAGGAATGGGACTGGTGGACCCAGTTCCTGGCCGATCGCGGCTATGCGGTGATCCAGCCCAATTATCGCGGCTCTTCGGGCTATGGCACCCCATTCACCGAAAAGGGTGAGGGGCAATGGGGCCTGGCGATGCAGGACGACCTGAACGATGCGGTCAAGGCGCTGGCCGATCAGGGCCTGGCCGATCCCAAGCGCGTGTGCATGGTGGGGGCGTCCTATGGCGGCTATGCAGCGATGCGCGCGGCCCAGCGCGACGGCAAGCTCTATCGCTGCGCGGTGTCCTATGCCGGCGTGTCCGACCTCAACCGGATGCTGCGCCAGAACAGTAACTTCCTCGGCTCCGGCGCGCGGCAGGACTGGCTGAAGAAGCAGGCGCCGGACCTGAAGGGCGTGTCGCCGCTGTTCGCGCCCGAGCAGTTCTCGATCCCCATCCTGCTGTTCCACGGCAAGCAGGACCGCGTCGTCCAGCCGGTCCAGAGCCGCGCAATGGCGAGCAAGCTCAAGGCGGCGGGCAAGGATTATATCTATGTCGAGCAGCCCGAGGGCGACCACCATTTCTCGCGCAGTGCCGACCGGCTGGAGTTCCTGAAGGCGCTGGAGGCGTTTCTCGCCAAGCATAACCCCGCCTGAGGGGGTAATCGTGTCTCCCTCTCCCCTTGTGGGAGAGGGAAGGGGCCCGCCGCCATGGGCGGTGGGAAGGGTGAGGGGGACGGCCCTCCAAATGCGTACCCCTGCGCCTGAGGCAGAGCGAACGCCTTTTCAGGCCAGGACATACACCCACGCGCGGGTGCCCGACGCGAGCGTGACGGGCACACGACGGTAATTCTCGCTTTCGTAGACATCGGCGGCGGCGAGTTCGTCGGGGGTGAGGGCGAACACCATCCCCGCGATCGCCGGCCCGTCGCCGGGGACCAGCGCCAGATGCGTCTCGATCCCGCTTGCGGCCAGCACGTCGGGGTCGCGGATCTGGACCTGGGTGAGGACGAACCCCGTCAGGCTGTCCGCCGCGCCCGTCAGGAGCCGCCCGAACTGGCTGCGCTGCACGCTCTCCAGCTGAAGCGTGCCATAGGAGAAGAGCTGCTCCATCACAGCCGCAAATGGATGCCGCGCCGGTGCAGCGGGATCAGCATCGCCAGCACCACCGCGAGAATGACGACCGCATAGAGGAACGAGGCGAGGAAGGGATCGGGCACGACCCGGCTGATGGCTGCAAATCCCACCGCCTGGAAGCCGAGCCGCATCCCCGCGAGCCCGATCAGCAGCGACAGCAGATAGCCGAGGATCGCGTTCATCCCCAGCACGTCTAGCGGCCACAATGCCCTGCGCACCGCCGGTCGCCGCGCAGCGCGCTCGCACAGCGCGAACAGGATGCCACCAAGCCCCGAGGTCAGCAGCGCATAGCTGCTCGACCACAGCTTCTTGTTGAGCGGAAAGACCGTGGCGAGCGCGAGTCCCGCCAGCGCCAGCGCGCCGCCCGCCAGCGCGATGCGCATCAGCCCCCGCTCCGGCGCGCGCTTCCACACCAGCGCCGCCAGCGTGCCGAGCAGGACATTGGCAAGCGCGGGCAGGGTGGAGAGCAGCCCTTCGGGGTCATAGACGATGTTCCCCGCCGCATCGGTACCAAAGCGCCACATATGCGCGGTGCCCACGGTGATGCGATCGACATAGCCGGCCAGATTGCCCTCGGGCGTCAGTATCCCCGCGCCGTGGCCGGGCACCGGGACCAGCGCCATCAACGCCCAGTATCCGAGCAGCAGCGCGGCGGTCGCGGCGGCCAGTGCCGCGCCGTTCAGCGCCCGCTTGCCGTCGGCGCGGGGGCGGGCAGTAAGGATCGCAAGGCTGGCGGCAAGGCCATAGCAAAGCCCAAGGCGGGGCAGCACGCCGAACACGCGGAACGTCTCAAGCCCCGGCCGCGCCAGCATCTGCCACGCCCAGCCGATCGCGATTAGCAACAGCGTGCGGCGCAGGATGCGCGTCCAGCCCGCGGCGTCGATCCGGCGCGGGAAGGAAAGGCCCAGCGCGAAGCCCATCGCGCAGAGAAAGGCGGGAAACACCAGATCGGTCGGCGTGAAGCCATCCCACGCGGCATGATCGAGCGGCCACCACACATGCTCGCCCGAGCCGGGGGTGTTGACCAGGATCATGCCGGCAACGGCCAGCCCGCGGAAAATGTCGAGCCCGGGAACGCGCTGGGGCCCGGCAGCGGTCAACCAACCGCTTCCAGTACGGCGGCGCGCAGTTCCGGGATGCCCATGCCTTTTTCGGACGAGGTCACGAGGATGTCCGGGTGCGCCGCCGGGCGCTTGCGCACTTCCTCGGCGGTACGTGCGGTCACTTCGGCCAGTTCGCTCGCCTTGATCTTGTCCGCCTTGGTCAGCACCACGCGGTAGCTGACGGCAGCGGCGTCCAGCATCTCCAGGATCTCGCGATCGACTTCCTTGATGCCGTGGCGCGAATCGATCAGCACCAGCGCGCGCTTGAGCACGTCGCGCCCGCGCAGGAAATCGTTCACCAGATAGCGCCACTGGCGGATCATGTCCTTGGGCGCTTTGGCAAAGCCATAGCCGGGCATGTCCACCAGCCGGAAGGCCAGCGGCTCGCCCACGTCGAAGAAGTTAAGCTCCTGCGTCCGCCCCGGCGTGTTCGACGTGCGCGCCAGACCGTTGCGGTTGGCGAGCGCGTTGAGCAGCGACGATTTGCCGACGTTCGAGCGGCCGGCAAAGGCGACCTCGGGAACGTCGGGGCTGGGCAGATGCCGCAGCTCGGGCGCCGATTTCAGGAACGCGACCGGGCCGGCGAAGATCTTGCGCGCGGTTTCGATCGCGTCGGGGCTGAATGCACTCACTTTGCGACCGCTTCCTTCTTCGCGACCGGCACCTTGAGCCCCGGATGCCGCGAATACAGCCATTGCTGCTGGAGGATGGTCAGCACGTTGGACGTGATCCAGTACACCTGCAGGCCCACCGCGAACGGTGCCATCACGAACATCAGCATCCACGGCATGATCGCGAAGATCTGCTTCTGCATCTCGTCCATCGGCGCCGGGTTCAGCTTCATCTGATAGTACATCGAGATGCCGAGCAGCACCGGCACGACGCCGATCGCCAGGAAGCTGGGGGGCGTGAAGTTGAGATAACCGAACAGGTTCAGGATCGTCGCCGGATCGGGCGCGGACAGATCGTGGATCCAGCCGAAGAAGGGCTGGTGCCGCATTTCGATCGTGATCAGCAGCACCTTGTACAGCGCGAACATGATCGGAATCTGCAGAAGGAGCGGAAGGCAGCCCGCGATCGGGTTCACCTTCTCTTCCTTGTACAGCTTCATCACTTCCTGCTGCTGGCGCTGCTTGTCGTCCTTGTAGCGCTCCTGAACCGCCTTCATCTTGGGCTGGAGCACCCGCATTTTCGCCATCGACGCGAACTGCTTCTGCGCGATCGGGAACAGCAGGCCACGGATCGTGATCGTCAGCAGGATGATCGCGACGCCGAAATTGCTGACCATGCGGAACAGCCAGTCGAGATAATAGAAGATCGGCTTCTCGATGATGCCGAACCAGCCCCAGTCGATCGCGCGATCGAACTGCACGATGCCCAGCTTGTCCTGATAATCCTCGAGCAGCTTCACTTCCTTCGCGCCGGCGAAGAAATGGCTGGTGTAGCTGATCTGCTTGCCCGCCGGCACGGCGAGCGGGCTGGCGAGCTGATAGTCGGCCTGATACGCCTTGGACGGGGTCTGGCGCTGGTTCACCTGGATGGGAATGCGCTGGTCGGGGATCACCGCGGTCAGCCAGTAATGGTCGGTATAGCCCGCCCAGCCGCCGGTGGTGGCAAAGCTGGTCGGTGCCGAATCGACATCGGTATATTTCAGATATTTGGCCGCGCCGTCCTGGATCGCGACCGGGCCGACATGCGCCGCCCACTGGCCCGGGTCCTTCGACTTCTCGGCGCGCGAAACCAGCGCGTACGGCGTCACCGAGACAGGAGCGGCACCGACATTGGCGACGCTCTGCTTGACCGTGAACATATAGTCGGCGTCGACGGCGAGCTCGATGCGGAAGATCTGGCCGGCGGCGTTGCGGGTGCTGAGCGTGACCGGGGTGGCGGGCGTCAGCGTGGTGCCGCTGGCCTGCCACACGGTGTTCGCATCGGGGGTCTGGACGCCGGCGCCCTGCCAGCCGAACTGCGCGAAATAGGCCTGGCCCGCGCCGCTCGGCGAAAGCAGCCGGATCGGCGGCGAATTCTTGGCGACGGTCTCGTCATATTTGCTGAGGACGAGATCGTCGATCCGTGCGCCCTTGAGGTTGATCGACCCCTTCAGCGACGGCGTGTCGATCGCGACGCGCGGGCTTTCGTCCAGCACGATCTGGCGATCGCGCAGCGCGCCCGGCGAATCGACGGCGGGGCCGGCGCGCGGATCGGGCAGCGCCTTGCTCTTGCCGTCTTCCAGCTTGGTCGTGGCGGGCGATTGCTGCGGGAACACCCAGTGCATGATCTGCGGCCAGCCGAACAGGATCAGCGCGGCCAGCACTGCAAAGAGCACGAAATTCTTTTGGTCGTCTTTCACCGGTGTTTCCCTGGAAATTCCATCATGGCACGGGATCGTAGCCGTGCCCGCCCCATGGATGGCAGCGCGCGAGGCGGCGAGCGGCCAGCCAGCTGCCCTTCACTGCCCCATAGCGGCGAAGCGCCTCGATTGCATAGGCCGAACAGGAGGGTTGATAGCGGCAGGTGGGCGGCAGCAGCAGCGACGGGCCCAATTGCCACGCCCGCGCAACCAGGATGAGCAGGCGCGCGATCACCGCTTCACCTTTGACAGCGCCTTTGCCAGCTGATGTTTGAGGTCCGCGAAATCGCGCTCGATCCCGCCGTTGCGGCCGATCAGGACATGGTCGGCGCCGGGAATCCCTGCATTGGGCAGGATCTCGCGCGCCAATACGCGGAAACGCCGCTTCATCCGGTTGCGGACGACGGCGTTGCCGACTTTCTTGGATACGGTAATGCCGATTCGCATCGTCGAATCGGCGTCCTGCCGCGGGCGAACCAACAGGACAAAAGCGGGCATGGGCGCCCGCTTGCCCGCGTTCGCGGCAAGATAGTGCTTGCGCTCGGTAAGCTGCGTAAGCGCCGGTGTCGCTTCGGAAGGCATGGGCGAATCAGTCGCCGAGCCCGGTTCCGTGGCGACGGCGTCCCGAAGGGCGCCGGGCCGGGAATCGGGCTGGACCGAAGCCGCCGATGCCGTAACCGAGGTTACGCCGACAGCTTGTTGCGGCCGCGGGCGCGGCGGGCGCGGATCACGTTGCGGCCACCGGGGGTCGCCATCCGCGCGCGGAAGCCGTGCCGGCGCGCACGCACCAGGTTGCTCGGCTGAAAAGTCCGCTTCATCGCTCATCCTCAAGTATCTAGAACGTAAAAGGGCCACCACTAGGGCGGCCGTGTGAGGGGTGCCCATAAAGGCGTGCGGTGCCGAAGTCAACGCGGCTTGGCCCGGAATCCGCGTGGTGCCGCCTCCGCACGCGCGATTTCCGCCGCCGTATCGCGTTCGCGGCCTTGGCGAACGCGGCGGTGGCGCGGTGCCGTGCCGGCGTGGCGGCCGAATCGGGGAGGGCGGGGTTCATGCCGCAGAGGTGGGTGCGGTGTGTTGCATTGGCAATACGGCCGCCGCCGGGTTGCTCCATTTCGGCGGCGAACCGTTCCACATCGGACAATTCGCGCTATGCTCGCCCTCTACCGGGGGGAGAAGGCGAACGTGGTCGCGAGCGTATCGACGGTTGCCTATCTGGGTCTAGAGGCCCGCGCGGTAGAGGTGCAGTGCAATCTGGTCGCCGGCCTGCCCAAGTTCGTCGTGGTGGGCCTGCCCGACAAGGCCGTGGGCGAGAGCCGCGAGCGCGTGCGCGCCGCAATGGCCGCGATCGGGCTGGCGCTGCCGCCCAAGCACATCATCCTGAACCTGTCGCCGGCGGACCTGCCCAAAGAGGGATCGCATTTCGACCTGGCGGTGGCGCTCGCGCTGCTGGGGGCGATGGGCGTGGTAGATGCCGAGACGCTGGCGGGCTATGTCGTGGTCGGCGAACTCGCGCTGGATGGCCGCATCGCGCCGTCGCCGGGGGTGCTGCTCGCCGCGCTCCATGCCTCCGAAATCGGCAAGGGGCTGGTGTGCCCGGCTGCGCAAGGGGCAGAGGCGGCCTGGGCCGGGCAGATCGAAGTCGTCGCGGCGCCCGACCTGATCGCGCTGCTCAATCACTTCAAGGGCCAGCAACTCCTGTCCGCGCCGGTCGCCGGGGAAGTCGAAGCGCCCGTGCCGGGACCCGATCTGCGGCAGGTGCGGGGACAGGAAACGGCGAAGCGCGCGCTGGAGATCGCAGCGGCCGGGGGCCATAATCTGCTGATGAACGGGCCGCCGGGTGCGGGCAAGTCGCTGCTCGCCTCGTGCCTGCCCGGCATCCTGCCGCCGCTCGACGCCGCCGAGGCGCTGGAAGTATCGATGGTCGCGTCGGTTTCGGGCACGCTCAACGGCGGGCGGCTTACTCGCACGCGGCCGTTCCGCAGTCCGCACCACTCCGCATCGATGGCGGCGCTGACCGGCGGCGGATTGAAAGTGAAGCCGGGCGAAGTCAGCCTCGCGCATCTGGGGGTGCTGTTCCTCGACGAACTGCCCGAATTCCAGCGCGCGGTGCTCGATTCGCTGCGCCAGCCGCTGGAGGCGGGGGTGGTCAGCGTTGCGCGGGCCAATGCGCATGTGACCTTTCCGGCGCGCGTCCAGCTGGTTGCGGCGATGAACCCGTGCCGGTGCGGGCATCTGGGCGATCCGGCACTCGCCTGCGCCCGTGCGCCGCGCTGTGCGGCGGATTACCAGGCGAAGGTCTCGGGCCCGCTGCTCGACCGCATCGACCTGCACGTCGATGTCCAGCCGGTGACTGCCGCCGACCTGATCCTGCCGCCGTCGCCCGAGGGCTCGGCTGAGGTCGCCGCGCGCGTGGCGGAGGCGCGGGCGATCCAGCGCCGCCGCTATGGGGGAAAGACGGTGCGCACCAATGCCGAGGCCGACGGTCCGGTGCTCGAAAAGGCGGTGGTGCTCGACGCGCCCGCCCAAGCGCTGCTGGCGCAGGCGGCGGAGACGATGCGGCTGTCGGCGCGCGGCTTCCACCGCGTACTCCGCGTTTCGCGCACGATCGCCGACCTGGCGGGGGCCGACGGCGTCGGGCGCATCCATGTCGCCGAGGCGCTGCGCTATCGCCGCCAGTCGCCGCGAAATTGAGGGGGCGGTGGGAAAGGGGCCGCAATCTGCGCCCCAACGCATTTCACCCGCTTGCCCTGCGCGCGCCCATGGTCTAGCCACGCCCTCCGCTGCCCCTGTGGCGAAATTGGTAGACGCGACCGACTCAAAATCGGTTGCCGCAAGGCATGCTGGTTCGAGTCCGGCCAGGGGCACCAGTACATATTGAGAACATTGTAGAAATCCGCGGACAACTGCGATGAAATCGCTGTTGGCAATCGCGTGGTTTCTCACGTTGTTCCGCTAAGGCCCACGAAAAGTGGGCCACGAATCGGTGGACCACGGGCCTCGCAGCAGTCGTGGCCCACCATGCTAACCGTCGTTGGAATCGGTGCGCTGAGGCCTCGCGATCGCCCGTTCTACGGTGTTGGACGGCGACGGCCCGTATCTCCTCGTCCAGCCATCCGGGGCATTGCTCTGGCGCTTTCGCTACAAGGTTTTCGGGATAGAGCGGGAGCTTTCGCTCGGGGGCTTTCCCCAAGTGACGCTTCAACAGGCTCGGCGGAAGCGCGACGAGGCGCGTTCCGAGCTCACGGATGGCTTTGACCCAGTCGAGGCCAAACGGTTGAAGCGCCTGGAAGCGGAACACTCGGCGAAGACCACGTTCGGGCTGGTTGCCGGCGAATATATCGAGAAGATGGAGCGCGAGGGGAAATCCGCCGCTACGCTGAAGAAGGCGCGTTGGTTTCTGGAGCTGCTGGCCGGCATCGCCAAGCGGCCGATCACCGACATCACCCCGCACGAGTTGCTGGACACGCTCAAGCGTGTCGAACGAAAGGGGCACCATGAAACGGCGGTTCGTCTGCGGTCCTTTGCCGGGCGGGTGTTTCGCTATGGCTTTGCGACGTTGCGCACCGAGCGAAACCCCGCCGAAATCCTTCGCGGCGCGCTGATCGTCCCACGCGTGAAGCATCACGCCGCTATTGTCGAGCCGAAGAAAGTGGGGGAACTGCTTCGGGCGATTGAGGACTATAAGGGGCGACCGGAAACGCTCTATGCCCTGCGCATCGCGCCGCACGTCTTCCTGCGGCCGGTCGAACTGCGGCAGGCCAAGTGGAACGAGATCGACTTCGTCGACAAGGTCTGGCGGGTGCCGCCCGAGCGCATGAAGATGAAGCAGCCGCATGCCGTGCCGCTATCGCGTCAGGTGGTGTATATTTTGCAGGAGCTGCGTTCGCTTCCACGAACGAGCGAATATCTGTTCCCCTCGCTCTACACCACGCAGCGTCCGATTTCAGACAACACGATGAACGTTGCGCTCCGGCGGCTGGGCTTCGACCATGATGAAATGACCAGCCATGGCTTTCGCGCGATGGCCAGCACGCTGCTCAACGAATCGGGCCTGTGGCACCCCGATGCAATCGAGCGGGCGCTGGCGCACGGCGAAAGGGATCGCGTTCGGGCAGCATATCATCGTGGCGCGCATTGGGAGGAACGCGTTCGCATGGCACAATGGTGGTCGGATTATCTCGACGAGCTGCGGGTGGGAGGCACGGTAATCAAGGCGAAATTCAAGAAGCGCGGATGAAGTCGGCCTAATGGTCCGCGGTGAAGGGAACCAACCGGTTGAAATACACGTCTTAAAATAGGTGCTTACCGCACCGCAGCAAAATTTGAGCCCCGGGGGTCAGGCCCCACTCCCCTTTCGTAAATCGGGTTCGAAGCACGAACGCGATCGGGTTGGGCAACTACGAACGTCGGAAATGTCCCACGATCGTTCGGCAGCTGGCGACCAGCTTAAGCCATTCCGATGTAAAAGCCGGAATGTCGGCGCACACCGGAACCGGCCATTCGTTCTGCCATATTCTCTCTATCTCATCCGTTTCGCCGGATAAGTGTTTGCACCGCGAAGCACCGCAAATCCGGTGACCACACGGCTGGCGAGGTGTTGCCGATGGGTATGGCCTTTCGATCGACGTGGCGACGGTAGTACTCGGCATCGAACTGCTCTGCCGCTCGACGGAGTAAGTATGTGGAACGACAATTGGAGGCGGGCAGCCGATCCGCTTCAAGCGCGGCTTCGGTCGACCAGAATGCCGTTGAGTATGAGGTCCAGCAGGGCACGCGTATAGTCTTGGCGGAGAGCTTCGTCGATTTGTCGGACGCCAAACGCGTGGTTCAATACATGCTGGCCGAAGAAGAGCTGATCGCACGCCCCCATCACGATGAAGTAGAACATCATCGGATCGATGGCGCGGAATGCGTTGCTTTCCACGCCCGCCTGAAGCAGCCGCCGCTGGGCGTCAGCGAGTGGGCGTGAAATTGTTTCCGATACCCGATAGGCCGATTCTTTATCGGCCAGCATCGCGTGTATCAGCCTGTTGATAAAAGGATAGCGGAAATAGACGTCGATGATGCCCTTGATATGAAGCTTCAGCTTCTCGACGGGCGGTAGATCCATCTGGACCAGGCCGTTCAGTTGGTGCAACCCACGCGACAGCACGTCTTCGGTAAGCGCGAGTAGCAGGCCGTTCTTGCTGCCGAAATAATATTTCACCAACGCGGAATTGAGCTGCGAGCGCTGCGCAATTTCGTTGAGCGAGATGTCGATACTTCCCTGCTCGATCATCAGGTCCGCAGCTGCGCGCAGCAGCAAGGTTCGCGAAGAGACTTTATCACCTGCACCGGACGTGGCGGCCATTCGAAGAAATACCTGAAGCTGAAGCCTGGGCTATGCCGGAGTGGTCCCATTCAATCAACTGATGAATTGAACGATACTGTGCCTTGTCGCGCGGATGCCTAGTGTGCGTGCTTCAGGCGACGGCTGCGCCTGCGTCGAGCCGTTCGACGATGACCGCTGGCGCCATGCCACCGGCGGCGCACATGGTCACCAGCCCATAGCGTCCGCCCGATCGTTCGAGCTCGTCCAGCACCGTGCCTATGAGGATGGCGCCTGTCGCGCCGATCGGGTGACCGAGCGCGATGGCGCCGCCGTTGACGTTCACCTTGCTCCGGTCGAGGTCTAGGTCGCGCATGAACTTTTCGGCGACGACGGCAAAGGCTTCATTGATCTCCCACAGGTCGATATCGTCCTTTGCGAGACCCGCCTTGGCCAGCGCCTTTTTCGCCGCGGGAACGGGAGCGTTGAGCATCAGCGTCGGATCGTCGCCGATATTGGCGGTCGCGACGATCCGGGCGCGGGGATGCAGCCCATGCTTGCGCGCATAGGCGGCTGACGTCAGCAGAATTGCCGCAGCGCCGTCCACGACACCCGACGAATTGCCTGCATGGTGGACATGTTCGATCATCAGGCCCGGATAGCGTCGGCGGATTTGGTCGCCAAAGGTCGCGCCGCGGTCGCCATAGGGCTGGTCGGCCAAGCCGATAAACGCCGGCGTGAGCTGGGCGAGCCCTTCGGCGGTGGTTCCGGGCCGGGGATACTCGTCGCGAGCCAGCAGCACAGTAGCGTCTTCTGCCCGTACGGGAACGATCGAACGGTCGAATCGCCCTTCCGCGATCGCGCATGCCGCTTTCCGCTGGCTCTCCAGCGCGAGCGCATCAAGCGTCGCCCGATCGATCTTCTCGATCGTCGCGATCGCGTCGGCGCAGATCCCTTGATGGGATTGTGGATGGACGCGGTCGAGATGCGCGTTGTGCGCCCCCATCAGCGTCGGTGGGCGGCCGGCAGCGGCGTCTTCGGCGGCGAGCGTGGCGGTGTAGCTCATCATCTCAGTCCCGCCGGCAATCACGACTTCCTCCATGCCGGACATCAGCTGCGCTGCCGCGAGGCTGACGGACGAAATTCCGCCGCCGCAGAAGCGGTCAAGCGTGAGGCCGCTCGCGGTTACCGCATAGCCTGCGTCGAGCGCGGCCATGCGCGCTAGATCACCGCCCTGCTTGTCGCGCTGGGTGCTGGTCGACCAGAGGATGTCGTCGACATCTGCCGTGTCGAGCTGATTCCGGTCGCGGATCGCTGCCAGCACTGTCGCGGCAAGATGTTGCGGATGCAGATGGGCGAGCGCGCCCTTTCCCGTCTTGCCGATGCCGCGAGGCGTGCGGACGGCGTCGATGATGAGAGCGTCGGACATGGTCTTTTCCTCGAACCGTATCAGCCTTCGGCGGGTAGCGCGTGCTCTGCGATCGAGTCAAGCAATCGATTAATTGATTTTCACGGCGCCAAGAACTCTGCCGTCGCGAAGCCACCGGATCGAAGGCATCCTGCCCCGCTATGTTCCGGGATGAGGGGGCTCGAACACCTTCTTAGGTAAGTGACCAATTAAATTATCTGGTGTGAGGTTCACGGCATGATATGAGCGGCCGCGCCAAAGAGGGAGGAAGTGTCGATGCACGAGGTTGGAACCTATGTGGTGGAAGCGGGCGGGATTGGTGTGATCACCATCGACCACCCGCCGGTGAATGCGTTGGGCATTCAGGCGAGACGTGCGATCGCGCAAGGCATCGAGCAGCTCGGTGCCGATCCGGTGGTGCAGGCGATCGTCCTGATATGTGCCGGGCGGACGTTCTTCGCTGGCGCGGACATTTCCGAATTCGGTCGTCCTCTGGAAGCACCCGATCTGCTTGCGGTGATGGACCGGATCGAGCGGAGTGCGAAGCCGGTGGTCGCCGCCATCCATGGCACTGCGTTGGGCGGCGGATACGAGCTGTCGCTCGTTTGCCATCGCCGCATCGCGGTGCCGTCTGCCGTCGTCGGTCTCCCCGAAGTGCATCTGGGGCTGCTGCCGGGAGCGGGCGGAACGCAGCGGCTTCCGCGCATTGTCGGGGTCTCGGCCGCACTGGATCTCATCACTGGCGGTACGCCGATCAAGGCAGCGCAGGCGCACGAACTCGGCATGATCGACGCATTGGCGGAGGAGGGCAGGTTGCGCGAAGATGCGATCGCCTATGCCCGGACGCTCGTAGCCGATGGTGCGCCACTGACACGGATCCGGGACCGCAACGAGAAGTTGACAGAAGCACAGGGGCAAAAAGACCTGTTCGATGCCCATCTTGCGCGGAATGCGCGCGCGTTCCGCGGTTACAAGGCGCCAGGCCACATCGTCCGGGCAGTCGCTGCGGCCGTGGAGACCGCGCCCGATTTCGATGCCGGCATGGCTCGCGAAGCGGCGCTGTTCCGCGAGCTAGAGGCGAGCCCGGAATCAGCCGCACAGCGCTATTATTTCTTCGCCGAGCGCGAGACCGGCAAGATTCCCGACATCGACCGGACCGTGGCGCCGTTGCCCATCACGTCGGTTGGCGTGATCGGGGCGGGCACCATGGGCGGCGGCATCGCAATGAATTTCCTCAACATCGGCGTGCCGGTCACGCTGGTCGAGCGCAGTCAGGCGGTGTTGGACCGCGGGATTGGCGTGATCCGCCGGAACTATGAGAGCAGCGCCAGGAAGGGGCGCCTGACGGATCGGCAGGTGGAGCAACGTATGGCGCTGATCACGCCGGCGACAGGGCTGGAGGCGCTGGCTGAAGTCGACCTCGTGATCGAGGCGGTGTTCGAGGAAATGGCGGTGAAGCAGGATATCTTCGCGCAGCTCGACAAGGTCTGCAAGGCTGGCGCCATTCTGGCGTCGAACACCAGCTTTCTCGACCTCGATGCGATCGCCGCTGTAACCAGCCGTCCCGAGCGTGTTGTGGGAATGCACTTCTTCTCGCCCGCCAATGTAATGCGGCTGCTGGAGGTCGTACGCGGGGAAAAGACGGCACGAGAGGTCGTCGCGACGGTGATGGCGCTCGGTAAGCGTATCGGCAAGGTGGCCGTACTCAGCGGGGTCTGCTGGGGGTTCATCGCAAACCGGATCATGGCCAGGCGTGGCGAGGAAGCCGATGCGCTGGTGCTGGAAGGCACCAACCCGGAAGCCGTGGACCAGGCGATCGTCGACTATGGCTTCGCGATGGGACCGTTCCAGATGATGGATCTGGTCGGCCTCGACGTGATCGGTCGAGACAAGGTCGAGCGCTCGGTGACCGGCGATCTGGTGAAGCTGGGTCGGCTGGGGCAAAAGCAGAATGGCGGCTATTATGATTATGCGGCCGATAGGACGGCGTCACCCTCGCCGATCGCGGCACAGGTGATCCGCGACTTCGCCGCTTTCCATGGCATCGAACCCAAAAGGGTACGAGACGGTGCCGATATCGTCGCGCGGCTGCTCTACCCCGTGGTGAACGAAGGTGCCAAGTTGCTGGAAGAGGGGATCGCCCTTCGCGCCTCGGACATCGATGTGGCGGCGATCCTCGGCTATAACTGGCCCGTCTATACCGGTGGGCCGATGTTCTGGGGGGACACCGTAGGGCTTCCTCTGATCGTAGAGTCGCTGCGCGCCCAGGGCGTTTCCCCATCGGAATTGTTGGTGGAGAAGGCGCGGAACGGGGGGAGCTTCACCCGCGGGTAAAGCGGAGGGCGCCGGGGAGCACGCGGCACCCCGGCGCCCTCCGCCGTCCATGTCATGGATGGAATTGTACGAACGCTTCGATCGGAGCACGCGTTGGCCGCAGGCCGTTGGCGGGGTCGGTTTCGTCGATCCAGCCGATCGCCATGCCGGCGAACAGCATGTGCTCGGCCGGTGCACCCAGGAATTCGGCCAGTGTGTGCGGATACATTGCCCAGCATTCCTGCGGGCAGGAATCGAGCCCGGCCTCGCGCAGCAACAGCATCAGCGTCTGGAGATACATGCCAAGATCGGCCCATTGCGGCGGCCCGTTGCCGCGATGGACATAGCAGAACAGGCCGACAGGCGCACCGAAGAGCTGGAAATTGCGGGCGAACCAGCGCGCGCGTGCCGGCTTGTCCGTGCGCGGAATTCCCAAGCGATCGTACAGCGCCTCGCCAACCGCATAACGGCGCTCACGATAGGGTGAGACGAGGTTCCGAGGGTAGATGTCATATTCCATGCCCTCTCCGGACGGGGCGGCCACCACCCGCTCTGCCATCCGTTGCTTCAGGGACGCGAGCCTGGCACCCGTGACGACATGAAGATGCCAAGGCTGTAGATTGCCGCCGCTGGGTGCCCAACTGGCTTTTGCCAGCAGGGTACGAAGCAGTGCCGGATCGACCGGCCGGTCTTGGAAGCCGCGCACTGATCGGCGGCTCGCTACCGCATCGCTGACCGTCGTCGCCGGCCCCGTCATGCAGGTCGATCGCCGGCATCGAGCATGGACGCCAACCGTTGCCGGATGAGCGATTCCGCTTCGGCGACGATCGATTCGATCAGCTCCGCCACGCTGGGAATGTCCTTTATCAGCCCCATTACGGGACCAGCGGTCCAGATGCCGCGATCGGTATCGCCGCTGTGCAGCCCTTCCAGACCACGCGCACCCTTCACGAGATGCGCCACATCGTTGAATGGGCGCCCTTCACGTTCGAGTTGGAGGACCGCCTGGCTGACCGCGTTGCGGGCGACGCGTGCGCTGTTCCGATAGGTGCGGAAGATGATGTCAGTCGCGCGCTCGTCCGCTGCCACCATGGCTTGCTTGAAATTGTCGTGGATCGGCGCCTCGCGCGTGGCGCAGAAGCGTGTGCCCATGTTGATGCCGTCGGCGCCCAGTGCCAGCGCTGCCGCCAGGCCGCGCCCGTCGGCGAAGCCGCCCGAGGCGAGGATGGGTACCTTGACCACGTCGGCAGCCGCAGGGATGAGGATGAGACCGGGAATATCGTCCTCGCCGGGGTGCCCTGCGCATTCGAAACCGTCGATCGAGATCGCATCCACGCCCATGCGTTCCGCCGAAAGCGCGTGCCGCACCGCAGTGCATTTGTGGATCACCTGGACGCCATGCGCCTTGAAATCGTCGACATGCTCCTGCGGCTTGTAGCCGGCGGTTTCGACGATGGTCACGCCTGATTCGATAATCGCGCGACGATATTCGGCATAGGGTGGCGGGCTGATCGACGGCAGAATCGTGAGATTGACGCCGAAAGGCCGGTCCGTGCGTTCGCGGGTCCGGGCGATCTCCCGAGCCAGTGCCTCTGGCGTCGGCTGAGTCAGGGCGGTCAGGAAGCCGAGCGCGCCGGCATTGGCCACCGGTGCGACCAGTTCGGCCGTGCCGACCCACATCATTCCCCCCTGGACGATGGGATGGTCGACCCCGAACGCTTCGGTGAAGCGGGTCTTGATCATGTCCTCACTCTTTCCCTTGCCCCATGTGGGTTGCGGAGGCGGTGCTCAGAGGGCGCGGCCGACCACTTCCTTCATGATTTCGTTTGTGCCCCCGAAGATCCGCGTGACCCGCGCATCTCGCCAGATTCGCGCGATCGGATATTCGTTCATGTAGCCGGCGCCGCCGTGCAGTTGCAGCGCGACGTCGGCGACGCGGTTGAGCATGTCGGTGTGCCATTGCTTCGCCGCCGAGGCCTCAGCAGTGGTAAGTTCGCCACGAAGATGGCGGTCGAGCGCCCAGTCGATATGCGCCCAGCCGACCTGGAGCTGACTCTTGAGATCCGCGAGGCTGAACTTGGTATTCTGAAATTCGAACACCGTTTTGCCGAAGGCTTTGCGCTCCTTGGTGAACTTCACCGCCTCATCGAACGCGCGTTGCGCGCTCGCCTGGGCGGAGACCGCGATCGACAGCCGTTCCTGCGGCAGCTGGCCCATCAGATAGGCGAAGCCCGCACCCTCTTCGCCCAGCCGAGCGCTGCAGGGCACGCGCACGTCCTCGAAGAACATTTCCGACGTGTCTGCCGAATGCTGGCCGATCTTGTCGAGGTTGCGTCCGCGGACGAAACCGGGGGTATCCGCGTCGACGAGCAGGATCGAAATCCCCTTGGCCCCCAGCGACGGATCCGTCTTCGCGCACACGAGGATCAGATCGGCGTTCTGGCCATTGGTGATATAGGTCTTCGAGCCGTTCACGACATAGTGGTCGCCGTCCCTGCGCGCGGTGGTGCGTAGGGCCTGAAGGTCCGAACCGGTGCTGGGCTCGGTCATCGCGATGGCGGTGATGCACTCACCCAAGACCATCTTCGGCAGATAGTGTCGCTTCTGTGCTTCCGAGCCATACGCCTCGAGATACTCGGCGACGATATCGCTCTGCAGCGTGATCCCGGCCGAGGAGCCCGCATAGGCCAATTCTTCGGCGACGACGGCGTTATAGCCGAAATCAGCGCCCAGCCCGCCATATTCCGGCTTGACCGTCGGGCACAGCAGCCCGGCCTCGCCGCATGCCAACCAGAAGTCGCGATCGACGATGCCGTCATGCTCATGGCGGTCGAGGTTGGGGATCAGTATGCGATCGAAGAGACGACGCACCGCCTCGCGGAACGCCTTATGTTCGTCGCTGAAGATGGTACGCGTGGACGTGTCGAGCATAGAAACTCCCAGAATCGTCGAGGCAGTACGTGCAGGATGCGGAAGAACGGAAGGGTCGGAGGGCACGCCCAGAGTGGCCACCGCCATCCACGATCCTTGTTAACGGTTCAGCGCGGCGCCATGCGAATCGCACCGTCGAGACGCACATCCTCGCCGTTGAAATAGGGGTTGCGGAGCATTTCCAGCGCCAGGCTGGCATATTCTTCCGGCATGCCGAGGCGTTTCGGGAACGGCACCTGGGCGGCGAGCGCATCGAGCACATTCTGCGGCGCGCTGCGGAGTAGCGGCGTGGCGAACAGGCCCGGCAAGATGGTGTTGATGCGGATTCCCTCGCTCGAAAGGTCGCGCGCGATCGGCAAGGTCATGCCGACGACGCCACCCTTCGAGGCGGAATAGGCGGCCTGGCCGATCTGGCCGTCTTCTGCCGCCGCGCTCGCGGTGTTGACGATCGCGCCGCGCTCGCCGTCGGCCTGCGCATCGAGGGTCAGCATCCCCGCCGCGGACTTGGCGACGCATCGAAAGGTACCGACGAGGTTGATCTGAATGATCCGATCGAAGTCCGCGAGCGGGAAGTGGTGGATCTCACCGGTCTTCTTGTCGCGGCTGGCGGTCTTGATGGCATTGCCGGTGCCGGCACAGTTCACCAGGATGCGCTCCTGCCCGTGTGTGGCTCGCGCCTTTGCAAAGCCTGCATCCACGCTCGCGTCGTCAGTGACGTTCACCGAACAGAAAATCCCGCCAATCTCGGCCGCCACCACGGCGCCGCGCTCGGCATTCATGTCGAAGATCGCGACTTTTGCTCCCGCCTCGGCCAAGCGTCGTGCCGTCGCTTCGCCGAGGCCGCTCGCGCCGCCCGTTACTACTGCCGCCGTTCCCGAAATTTCCACCCGTCGATCCTCCCAATCGTTTCTCAGCACCCTGCCGATGCTGCTTTCACAGCGCCTCGACGATCGTCACGTTCGCGAGGCCGCCGCCTTCGCACATGGTCTGAAGCCCATAGCGCTTGCCGCGGGCACGCAGCGCGTGGATCAGCGTCGTCATCAGCTTGGTGCCCGACGCGCCGAGCGGATGCCCGAGCGCGATCGCCCCGCCATGGACGTTGAGCCTGTCCGGATCGGCGTCCAACGCCTTCAGCCAGGCCAGCGGCACCGGGGCGAATGCCTCGTTGACTTCGTACAGGTCGATCGCGTCGATTTTCATGCCGGCACGTTCCAGGGCCCGCTGCGTGGCCGGAATCGGCTCTTCGAGCATGATCACCGGGTCGCCTGCCGTCACCGTCATCGCACACACCCGCGCGAGGGGAACCAAGCCATGTGTCTTCAGGGCGCGGGCGCTGACCACCATGATCCCGGAGGCGCCGTCGCAGACCTGGCTCGACGTCGCCGCGGTCAGCGTGCCGCCTTCCACCAATAGCTTCACGTTCGCGATCGATTCGGCCGAGGCATCGAAGCGAATGCCTTCGTCGATCACATGCGCGGAGCTGCTGCCATCGGCGAGCGTGACTTCGATCGGTGTGATCTCCAACTCGAAGGCGCCTGCCCGCGTCGCCGCCGCCGCCCGCTGCTGGCTGCGGAGCCCGAACGCGTCCAGGTCGGCGCGGGTAAGGCCATATTTCCTCGCGATCATTTCGGCGCCCGCGAACTGGCTGAATGCGTTGACGCCGAAACGGGCCTGGATCTTTTCGCTCCACGGACCCACCGGGGTACTGTCGCCGACAAGCCCGAGACCCATGGGGACACGCGTCATGCTTTCGGTGCCGCACGCGATGACGACATCCTGCGTGCCGGACATGACTGCCTGAGCGGCGAAATGCAGCGCCTGCTGCGAAGACCCGCACTGTCGGTCGATCGTTACCGCAGGCACGCTTTGCGGCAGCGAGGATGCAAGTACGGCGTTGCGACCGATATGCATCGATTGCTCGCCCGCCTGGGTGACGCATCCGAGGATCACGTCTTCCACTGCCGCAGGGTCGATGCCGGTGCGGGCCACGAGCGCGTCGAGTACTGCTCCGGCGAGATCCGCCGGATGCCACCCCGCCAGACGGCCGCCGCGCCGTCCTCCCGCCGTTCGGGTTGCCGCCACGATATATGCTTCCGATGTCGCCACCCGTATCCTCCCAGACGCTGCTTTGGCGGCTTTCTAGCCGTCGGCCAAAAAATAATCAATCGATCAATGAATGCCGTCGCGTCCGGCATCTGGCTTGACAGAAGAATTCAACCGAATGATTAAAAGCGGTGACGGCACGGTGTCTTTTGTGAGGATCATCGTGCACTCTGCTAGCGAACAGTATGCTGATTTGGACTCGCGCCCGGGCGTTGGGCATAAGGTGAGTGATCCGCCGCAGAATCGGCAAGGATAGGTTGGGGATACGGAATGACCGAGGAACAAGCTGGATTGGCTGCGGAGATCGCCCAGCGGGTGGAGACCTTCGTGCGGACCGTGGTGATTCCCTATGAGCGCGATCCGCGCCGGGACCATCATGGCGCTCCCACCGGGGAACTGATCGCCGAGCTGCGCGAGCGGGCCCGTGCTGCGGGTCTGGTCTCACCGCACATCCTGCCGGACGGCAACCATCTGAGCCAGCGCGGAACCGCGCTGGTTCTGATCAAGAGCGGGCTGTCGCCGCTTGGACCGCTGGCCTGCAACACCGCCGCCCCCGAAGAGGGCAACATGTACTTGCTCGGCAAGGTGGGCTGCCCGGAGATCAAGGAAAAGTTCCTGACGCCGATGGTCGAAGGCAGGGCGCGGTCGGCGTTCTTCATGACCGAGCCGGCCGATCTCAACGGGGCAGGATCGGACCCCTCGATGATGATCACGACCTGCCGTCGCGACGGCAACCACTGGGTGATCAACGGACGCAAGCGATTCATCACCGGCGCGCAAGGTGCACAAGTCGGCATCGTGATGGCAAAATCGGAGGAAGCGGACAGTCAGGGCGGTGCCTGCATGTTCCTCGTCGACTTGCCTGATCCTGCGATCCGGATCGATCACATTCCCAACACCATCGACAGTTCGATGCCGGGGGGGCATGCGACGATTACGATCGACAACCTGCGGGTTCCTGCAACGCAGATGCTCGGCGAGGCGGGAGAGGGGTTCCAATACGCGCAGGTGCGGTTGAGCCCGGCGCGATTATCGCACTGCATGCGCTGGCTGGGCGCATGCCTCCGGGCGAACGAGATCGCCACCGACTATGCCAACCGGCGCGTTGCCTTTGGCAAGGCGCTGATCGATCACGAAGGCGTGGGCTTCATGCTAGCCGACAATCTGATCGACCTGAAACAGGCCGAGTTGATGATCGATTGGTGCGCCGGCGTGCTCGACACTGGATCACTCGGCACGGCGGAGAGTTCGATGGCCAAGGTCGCGGTGTCGGAAGCGCTGATGCGTGTCGCCGATCGCTGCGTGCAGGTGATGGGTGGCACCGGCGTTACCGACGAGACGATCGTCGAGCAGGTGTTTCGCGAAATCCGCGCGTTCCGGATCTATGACGGGCCGACCGAGGTGCATAAATGGAGTCTCGCCAAGAAGATCCGGCGCGACTGGAAGGCGGCGGCAGCGGCATGAGCGACGTGGCGGCACCCACCGGCAGCACGCAACGGCACGCGCCTGCCGCGGCCATCGAAGCCGGAAACAGCGGCACTACCGCCGTGCGTGCGGCGCATCGTTTCGACGAGGCGGCGCTGGCGCGCTGGATGGAGGCCCATGTCGAGGGCTATGCCGGGCCGCTGACGGTCGAGCAATTCAGGGGCGGCCAGTCCAACCCGACCTACAAGCTGATCACGCCGCACCGCGCCTATGTGCTGCGCCGCAAGCCGCCGGGCGCTCTGCTGAAAGGCGCGCACGCCGTGGATCGCGAGGCGCGCGTGATGGCGGCGCTGCATGGCGACGGCTTTCCGGTCGCCCGCGTGCGCGGACTGTGCACCGACGACAGCGTGATCGGCACATGGTTCTACGTGATGGACATGGTGGAAGGGCGCATCTTCTGGGATGCGACCTTCGCCACCGTGCCGGATGGCGAGCGGGCCGCCTATTTCGATGCGATGAATGCCACGATCGCGCAATTGCACAGCGTCGACCCTGAGGCTGTCGGTCTGGGCGATTTTGGCAGGCCGGGCAGTTATTTCGCCCGTCAGATTTC
The DNA here is from genome assembly GCF_053502645.1 of Sphingomonas degradans. Lineage (NCBI taxonomy): Bacteria > Pseudomonadati > Pseudomonadota > Alphaproteobacteria > Sphingomonadales > Sphingomonadaceae > Sphingomonas > Sphingomonas degradans. Next base: position 2,912,243 of record NZ_CP177172.1, on the reverse strand, counting down.
GCGCTGGTCGCGGCAATATCTCGAGGACGGGGATGCCGGGCGGGACCCGTTGATGGACAGACTGATCGCTTGGCTGCCCGGCGCGATTCCGAGCGGTGAGGAAGTGGCGGTGGTCCATGGCGATTTCCGCTGCGACAACATGATCTTCCACCCGACCGAGCCTCGGGTTCTCGCGGTGCTCGATTGGGAGCTGTCGACCCTGGGGCACCCGCTCGCGGATTTCGCCTATCACGCGATGATGTACCGGATGCCGCCCACTATCGTCGCTGGGCTCGCCGGCGCCGATCTTGCTGTCCTGCGGATCCCCGATGAGGCCGAATATTGCGCTTCCTATGTGCGGCGCACGGGGCGCAGCGGCTTGCCCGGTTATGATTTCGCGATCGCGTTCAATTTCTTCCGGCTCGCGGCGATCTTCCACGGCATCAAGGGGCGAGTCCTGCGCGGGACTGCCGCCAATGCGCAGGCGCAGCAGCGCGTGGAAGTGCTGCCGCAGCTTATTCGCCTCGCCTGGGAGCAGGCCGAGCGCGCTGGCGCGCGCTGATTTGGGGAGGGAACCGTCCGTCATGCCGTTTGAGACGATCCACTATGAAGTCGCCGATGCGATCGCCACGATTACGCTAAACCGGCCAGACCGGATGAATGCGTTCAATCCGGAAATGTCTCGCGAGATCATTGCGGCCTTCGATCGCAGCGATGCGGACGACAATGTGCGGGCCGTGATCGTGACTGGCGCGGGACGCGCCTTTTGCGCCGGTGCGGATCTGGGGGCGGGCGCCGCTACCTTCGATTATGCGCAAGGGCCGGCTGCTGCCGCGCTTCGCGCGGACGGCTCGGTCGATTGGGGCCATCCGGCGGTGCGCGATCATGGGGGGCTGGCGTCGCTGCGCATCTATGAATCGCTGAAGCCGGTGATCGGCGCGATCAACGGCGCGGCGGTGGGAATTGGCATCACGTTGACACTGCCGATGGACATCCGCCTCGTTGCGGACGGTGCCAAGATCGGCTTCGTTTTCGCCCGGCGCGGGATCGTGCCGGAGGCCGCTTCGAGCTGGTTCCTGCCGCGTCTGGTCGGCATCAGCCGGGCGGTCGAATGGTGCGTCACGGGACGCGTCTTTTCCGCCCAGGAGGGCGCGCAGGCCGGCCTGTTCCGGTCCGTCCACCCGGCGGACGATCTGTTAGACGCTGCGCGTGCGTTGGCAACGGAGATCGCCGAGAGCGCACCGGTCTCCGTCGCGCTTACGCGCAAGATGCTGTGGCAGGGCCTGTCGATGCAGGTCCCGATGGAGGCGCACCGCGTCGATAGTCGCGGTGTCTATTTCCGTGGCCGCAGCGACGATGCGAAAGAGGGGGTGCTGAGCTTCCTCGAAAAGCGCCGACCGGTCTACACCGATCGAGTCTCTACCGGGATGCCGGAATGGTACCCGTGGGGGCCGGAAGCCGGCTGGGAATAGTCACCGCGCCCATAGGCAATTCGCTGCCGCAAGCAGCGAGCGCTGGTTCCTGCACGTCGGGCGTGACCGTCGGCCGCCCGTGAGCGTCCCGCGCCGCTAGCCGCGCGCACCGGCGATGCCTGTTGTTTCCATGCAAGCGGAAGGGGCGGGCGGTCTGGAGCGGCGATGCCGGTTTCCAGAACGCCCGCCCCTTGCCCGGTTCGTCAGAAGTCGAAGCGAAGCGTGGCGAGAACGGTGCGCGGCGCGCCCGGCAATCCCAATGCCGTCCCGATCGAATTGGGGCCCGCCGAACGGGACGGGGGCGTCAAGGCGAGCGCCCCGATATCATACTGCCGGTCGAACAGGTTCCGAACCGCGACGGTCAGGCTCAGTTGCTTGCCGCCGATCTGCTCAAGCCCCAGCGACGCATTGACCAGCGCATAGCCCGAAAGCTTGCTGCCAATCGCGTTGATGTCGAGGCTTTCCGTCGACGTCTGGGCATAGCCGTCGATCCCCAGCACCGGCCGACCGAAGGACCAGTTGGTTTCCGGCTGGAAGCGGATCGCGGCCGTGCCCGAATGCTCCGGCGCATTGGCGAACCGATTGGCCGAGAGATCGGTGACGACGCCGCCGACTCCTGCCGCCACGAAGCTCTGGTAGCTAGGCTTCGAATAGGAATAACCGGCGGATAGGCTGAGGGAAGGCACCGGTCGCCATTCGGTATCGACCTCCACCCCCTTGATCGTGGCGCTCGCCGCGTTGACAATCGTATTGAAGATATTGTTGTTTCGTAATGTCGAAACCAGTCGCTGAATGTTGTCGTACCGGACGTAATAGGCCGCGACGTTCAGTCGGAGGACTCCCGCCCCCTGCATATGGAACGTATTCTTCGATCCGATCTCAAGGTCCTTCACCGTCTCAGGTGCAAAAGGGCGCCTCAATTCTTCGATCGTGCTGAGCCGCTGATTGAATCCGCCGGTGCGATAGCTTCGACGGTGCGCGATATAGAGAAGATTGTCCGGCGCCGCCTGCCAGTTGAGGCCAACCGTATAGCTGGGCTTGCTGAAATCGGCGCTATCCGAGAAATGGCAATCGCTCAGCGCATATCCCGCGCGTCCGGTACCCGAGGGCGCCGGCCCTGTGACCGGGCAGACCGTGACCCGGGCCAGATTGTCCGGGCCGGGCGCCTGACCCGTCAACACGAACAGCGGCGCATTGCTCGTCGGAGCGACAGCAACCGAGCGGCGATCCCACGTATACCGCCCGCCGAGTGTCAGGCTGAGCGTCTTCGTCAGCTTGTATTCGCCTTGAGCGAACAGGCCGATGCTACGGTTCACGGCGTTCTCCGCGCCGCTATGCTGGCGGATCAGATCGGGGCCGATCACCGTGTTGGTGAAGTCCGACCCATATTCGCGGAAGAAGATGCCCCCGGCGGTCCAGCTGAGCCGGTCCGCGAATGCCTTGCCGGACAGGATCATTTCCTCGCTGAACTGCTTCACGTTCACCAGCTGGTCGGTGGAGATGATCGGCAGCGCCGTTGCGTCCAGATCCCCCAGGTCGCGGGCACGCAGGTGGCGATAGCCGACGATGTTCTTCAGCGTGACTCCGCCCAGCTCGATTGTGGTGATGTTGGTGACGGCGCTGTTCTCGGCATAGCTGGGGCCGTAGACATCGTTTGCGGCCTTGAACCGGCCGTTCGTGCGCTGCTGGTCATAGGCCTGTTGCAGCGCAGGGCCGAAGCCCAGCGACTCGGCGAGGCTGCCTGGTATCGCGATCGCGCGCAAATAGGCCGTGGGGGATCGGGCGTTCGACTCGTAATAGCTGCCGACCAGCACATTCTCGATCGATGGTCCGATTCGCAGGAGAAGCGAGCCGCGGAGGCTGTAGTCGTCGCGATTGCCACCATTCTTGCCGCTCACGGCGTTATAGACATAGCCGTCCCGCTTGTCGCGGCTGCCCGCAATGCGGATCGCGGCATTGTCCGAGAGCGGTACGTTCAACGCACCTTGCACGCCATAGGCCTCGTAGTTGCCGACATAGGCACGCGCATAGCCCGAGATCGCATCGGTAGATGGCCGTGCCGAGGTTATGACGACCGCGCCGCCCGTAGTGTTCTTGCCGAACAACGTGCCTTGTGGCCCTTTCAGGGCCTGGACCGACTGCACATCCACCAGTGCGCCGCCAAGGCCTGCGGCACGCCCCTGATACACCTCGTCGACATAGGTGCCGACGGCGCCGTCTTGGGTCACCACGGTGTCGAGCTGCGACTGCGAACGCAGTGTCGGCCGCAGTGAGCTCTCGCGACCGCTAACCGGCGTGAGCTGGAACGATGGGATCGATTGCCGAAGATCCTCGAACTTTACGATTCCGCGCTGTTCGAGACCCTTTTCCGAAAAGGCTGTGATCGCCACCGGCACCGACTGGAGACGTTCCTCGGTCCGTCGGGCTGTGACGATGATGTCTTCGATCTGGTTTTGGTTGGCCTGCGCGGATGGGTCATTTGACGCAGTAGGAGAGGCTTGGGTCTGTTGAGTCTGAGGGGGGGTCTGCGCTGCGGTAAGCGCGCTGGCGGCGGTCGTTGCCAGTAGAAACACTGGTAGAAGGGTCATCCAATCCTCTCCCGATCAAATGGGAGGTACCGCGCCGCCGTCGTTCTCGCTGCACGTGGCGCCAAACCTCTGGCTTGGCCGTATGGATGCAGAGATTGCGCCGCCGGACGAGCGCCGCCCGATGATTTTGTTCGCGACTTTTATCGCTCCGTTCCGTGTACTATTCACCCCTTAACTAGTCTACTGATTAATTTCGCTGCGCCTGGTGTTTGCCTGCCGGTGGGTGCCCGGCGGCGTCATTGGCTGCATATAGTGTCCTGCATGCAACAGCTTGGTGCCGCCTCGCTGTGGTAGGCTGAGGTGACCTAAGGTCGAGAATTTCCGCAGAAATACGCGCGAAAATGGCGCCAGAGCTGCCGGTGCCGTATCGGGCGGCGGAAAAATAACGAGAAATCAGCTCGTTGCCCTGGGGTGTTGGATGCGCTGCGTGGCGTTCGCGCCTAAAAAAGGATACTATTAGTGTCGACTCGCTTGCTCTGGGCCGTCGATTGGGGCAAACCAACGGGCAACAAAGCGCGCGACGCAGTGGGAGAGACGGAGTGAGCGAATTGTTCGCATGCGGTGTCGGCAGGATGGCCGGGCGTGCCGCCGATGGCGGTGTGGGCCGTCTTTTGCCAGACACGCGCAACTAGGAGGGGCTGGTGGCGGCATCTCCCATTTTCGATCTCTCAGGACGCATCGCGCTGATCACCGGCGCTTCCTCTGGTATCGGTGATCGTTGGGCGCGAATTCTTGCCGTTGCTGGCGCGCGCGTCGTATTGGCGGCGCGGCGCGTCGACCGGCTGGAAGCGACGCGCGACGCCATCGTCGCGGGCGGTGGGGAAGCGATTGCCGTGGCCATGGACGTCGCGGATGAAGCATCGGTAATCGCTGCCTATGATGCTGCCGAAGCTGCGTTCGGGACGGTCGATACGATCGTTGCGAATGCCGGCGTGAGCGGCGAAGGCGCCGCCCTGACGCTCTCGCCCGATGTTTTCGATCAGACCGTCGCGATCAACCTCAAGGGCGCGTTTCTAACTGCCCGCGAAGGCGCACGGCGGCTGATCGCGGCGGGTTCCGCCGACCGCGAACATGGTCGCGTCATCATCACCTGCTCGATCACCGCGCACGCGGTGGAACCGGGAATAGCCCTGTACAGCGCAACCAAGGCTGGCGTGCTCCAGATGGGCAAGGTGCTGGCGCGCGACTGGATCCGCAAGGGCATCAACGTCAATCTGATTTGTCCCGGCTATATCCGGACGGAATTGAACGACGCCTGGTTCGCCAGCGAGGCCGGGGCCCGCCAGATCGCCCGCTTCCATCGCCATCGGCTGATGGACGAAAGCGATCTGGATACGATGCTTCTCTACCTCGCGTCCGATGCGTCGCGGGCGGTGACGGGCGCCGCCTTCACCATCGACGATGGGCAGTCGCTCTGAACGCGAAGGAAGGTTTTGCCATGCGTGATCTGACGGAATTTGCCCGGCAGGGATATGATGCGGGCGACGATCAGGCGCCGCTTTTCGCGCATGGGTCGAGCGCGTTCCTTGCCTGGCGGGTGGGGCGATGGCTGCGGAGCAACGGTGGCATCCGGCCCAGCAGCGTCACCGCCGAGCCCGGCTATTCGGTGCGGGTGGACGGCGTGAAGGTCGATGTGCCCGCTGGCGCTACCGCCGAACCCCGTATCTCGGCCGAGCAGACGGACTGAACATGCTTGCCCCTTGCAATGTGTTAAATAGATCTTTGGAGAGCGAGATGCGTAAGGAAGACATGGTCATTATCAGCGTCGACGACCACATCGTCGAGCCGGCTGGGATATTCGATCAGCATATCGGCGCACAGTGGAAGGATCGCGCGCCCAAGTGCGTCGAACAGGATGACGGCTTTACGTGGGTGTTCCAAGGCAGGCCCAGCGTGAACTTCGCACTCAACGCCGTGGCTGGGCGCCCGCGCGAAGAACTCGGCTTCGAACCCAATCATTTCGACCAGATTCGCAAAGGGTGCTACGACGCGCGCAGCCGGGTTGACGACATGAGCGTCAACGGCGTCTTCGGTGGCGTCAACTTCCCGACATTTCCCGGCTTCGCGTTGGAGATGTTCCAGTCCGGCAAGGACAAGCCGTTGCAGACGGCGATCATCCAGGCCTACAACGACTGGCATGTCGACGAGTTCTGCGCGACGGCTCCGGATCGCCTGATCCCGATGATTTCCCTGCCCCTGTTCGACATGGATGCGGCGGTGGCGGAGGTGAAGCGCACCGCCCGCAAGGGCGCGCGTACGATCAGCATCCCACAGATGCCGCATCAGCTGGGCCTTCCCAACATCCACGATCCCTATTGGCGGCCGCTGTGGAAGGTCGCGAACGACGAGCAGATGCCGCTTTCGATTCACATCAGTGCGGGCGCTGGAACCGGATCCGAGCACATGACGCAGGATTCTCCGCTGGGGGCCTTTCTTACCAAGGTGGGGCTCGCCTCGATGACGGTCTTCGCCGAATATCTGTGGTCGGACTTCATCCACGAATTTCCGGACTTGAAGATCATCCTGTCGGAAGGCGGAATCGGCTGGCTGCCCTATGCGCTGGAGCGTGCCGAACTGGTCTACCAAAATCATGGCCCGTGGATGCGCCACGATTGGCACGGCAAGCGGCCAACCGACGTGTATCGCGAGCATTTCATCTCCTGTTTCATCCAGGATGAAGCCGGGATCGCGGCGCGCGACCGGATCGGCGTCGACACGATCACCTTCGAGAACGACTATCCCCATGCCGATATCACCTGGCCGAATACGCCCGAGCAGCTGTGGGAAGGCGAATTTCGGAACGGTGCGGTCGAAGCGGAGGTGATCGACAAGATCACCTGGCAGAACGCGGCGCGCACCTATCGGTGGGATGCCGTCGAGCGGCTGGGTCGCGAAAACTGCAACGTCGCGGCGATGCGGGCGTTGGCCGGCCATGTCGACCTGACGCCGATCACCGGCGGTGGCCGCCCGCCTGCGGAGCATAGCGGCACAGTGCGCGCGCGCGATATCCTGCGTCTCTTCCCCCAAAGCAACACGTTCGAGACGGCGCAATAGGATCGGGCGGCGCGATGCCCCGGCGCCCGGCACCGGGGCAGTGTGGCGGACGTGAAAGGAGGAAGGTAATGGCAGGACCGCTTGCCGGGCTGCGGATCGTTGAGCTGGCGGGGATCGGCCCCGCGCCGTTCTGCGGAATGATGCTGGCGGACCATGGTGCCGAGGTCGTGCGGGTGGAGCGCCCTGGGGCGGTGATCGATCCGCAGGATCCGCTCGCCCGCTCGCGTCGCTCCATCGTCGTCGACGTTAAGAAGCCGGCGGGAGCCGCCGTGGTCCGCGACCTCGTGCGTAACGCCGATGGCTTTATCGAAGGCTTTCGGCCGGGCGTGACGGAGCGGCTGGGATTGGGGCCGGAGGTTCTGCTCGCGGACAACCCCAGGCTGGTTTACGGCCGGATGACGGGCTGGGGCCAATATGGGCCCTATGCCCACGCCGCCGGGCACGACATCAACTATATCGCGCTTTCAGGCGTGCTGCATACGGTGGGGGTGGGTGGTGGGCGACCGGTGCCACCGGTCAACTATGTCGGCGATTTCGGCGGCGGCGGGATGATGCTGGCCTTTGCCATGCTGGCGGCCCTGCTGGCCGTTCGCATGGGTGGTCCCGGCGACGTGATCGACTGCGCGATGACCGAGGGGTCGGCGTTGCTTTCGGCGATGACCTGGCACGGCGTTGCCAGCGGTACCTGGGAGGATCGCCCGGGCGTGAACCTGCTGGATGGCGGCGCCCCTTTCTACGACACCTATGCCTGTGCGGACGGAAACTATATCGCGCTGGGTGCGATCGAGCCGCAATTCTACGCACAGCTTCGGGCTGTTCTGGGCGTGGAGGAGGACCCCGATTTCGACGATCATCTCGGCATGGACCGCGCGCGCTGGGCGCGTGCCAAGCAGAAGATGGCGGCAATCGTGCGTATGCGTAGCCGCGCGGAATGGGTGGCGCTGATGGAGGGGCGTGACGCGTGCTTCGCGCCGGTCCTGTCGTTGGCGGAGGCGGTTCGGCACCCGCACAATGTCGAGCGCGCCAGTTTCGTTGAGGTTGCGGGAGCGACCCAGCCTGCGCCCGCGCCCCGCTATGCCGGCCGCCCGCTGGCGATGCCCCGGGCAGGCGCGACGGCGGGCTCCAGTAGCCGGGCGCTTCTTGCCGAGATCGGCTATGACGAAGCGCGGATCGAAGCGCTCCGCGCCGAGGCCGTCATCGCTTGATCGCCTATCGCACCCGGACGCCGATCAGGCGTCGAGCCACATGCGGGACTGGGTGAACAACCGCGTCATCGCACCGGTCGCCGCCGCGACGTCGTGATCCGCGATGGCGGCGACCAAAGCGCCGTGCTGCCGGATCAGCCAGGGCATGCTCGCGGCGCTCACGGGCGGGAAGACGACCATTCCGTACCGAAGCAATGTCTTGATAAACAACGATAGGGCACGATTCTCGGTGCGATCGGCGATCTCGCGGTGGAGCAGCGCGGAGCGGGCGAGGAAGTCGAGCGGGGTCGCCTGCTCCAGTTCCTGGAAGGCCTGGCGCAGTGCCTCGCAATCGGCATCGGAGGCGATCGAGCACAGGGTTTCGGCGGCGAACACCGACAGGCGCGACTGCACCTCCCACAGATCGCGCATCCGAATACCGGTGGAACGCAGATAGGTGACGACGACTTCTTCGGTGTAGGCGGAATCGACCCGGCCGACGATAAGGCCGCCGCTTACCCCGGGCTTGACCCGCACGATGCCGTGCAGTTCGAGCTGCCGTACCGCTTCGCGAAGCACGGCCCGGCTCACGCCAAGATGTTCCTGCAAGGCCGCTTCGTTGCCTAGATTATGGCCCTCTCGCCAATCGTTGCGCTCCAGTTCCTGCACGATGGTGGTGCAGGTACGCACGCTCAGCTTCTGGTTCAGCCCGACTTCGTCCGCCCAGTTCGGGATCGCGTCGAACGGTTCGATGGGGAATTGCGACGGCGCCATGAGGCTCTGAGTCAGCGTTGCCCGCAGCCGCCGGCGTGAATCGAGCAGAACGAGCCGTTCCGCCTCGCGGTCGTCGCGCGCGAGGATCGCGTTGATCAGTTCGACCTTGTAATTGCTCGACAGGTTGCGGTCGCGCAGAAACGCGGCACGGTCGACGTGCAGGACGCGCAGAATGTCGCTGAGCACGCCGTTCAGGGCTTCGATGAACAGCGGCAGCGCGGGGTTGTGCGAGGCCGTGGCGACGGCGAGGCGTGCGCGCATGTTCCACGCGACGCTTTCCGGCGCGCGGCTTCCCTCGGAGGGGAAGTCCGCCAGGATCGCGTTGAAAGCGGCGATTGCCGCATCATCGAGCCGTTCGGTGGCGAGGCGGGCGGCCATGACCTCCAGTTGCTCGCGAACCTCATGCTGCTCGCTGAAGCTGATCCTTGTCAGCTCCAGATAGGTCACGATCGCGCGAACCGCGGCGAGCCGGGGGGGGCTGTTCACGATCAGCCCGCCGCCCGCACCGCGCCGCATCGTCGCAGCCCCATGTTGTTCGACCTGGCGCACCGCTTCGCGGAACGTCGCGCGCGAGATGTCGTACCGTGCGATCAGCTCTCGCTCCGTTCCCAGGACGCGGCCGGTCTGCCATTGTCCCGCTCCGACATCCTCGAGGATCAGGCGGGCGATCCGCTCGCCAAGCTTGGACTTGCGGACATGGCCGTGGCTCTTGGCTTCCAGCAGGTCCGAATAAATCTGAAGCCGCGCCTCCACGAGGTTCGAAACCTTTGTAGCGGGCTGTGCGCCGGTGGTCTCGACAGTGGCGTGGTCGTGATCAAGCGCCGGGTTTGGTTCCGGTGAATCCATGTCCTTGCATATCTTTCGTCGACGGCGATGCATCCTAAACCGCATCGTAGCATCGGGTCTACCATTTCACGGGAGCGGCACTTGGTCCGTGCCGGATCGACGTCACTGTACCACCGATTTCTCGTCGCACAATCACCAAGTCGATGGACCGTCACTGCAATAGAGTGTACTGGTTAAGTGGTGGTGACGCCGCCGTCCGATCCGGTGTGTCGTATCGTCGGTTCCCGTCAGGGCCATGCCACCCGCAGGCGTCATCGATAGCCATCGTTATCATCATAAAGGAATGATATGCCTATCAATGTTGATGCAATCCGTAACCGCGTCTTCGCGCCGGTGACCGAGGCATATGGTCCTGACCGCGCTATTCTCTACGCGCTCGGGCTGGGCGTGGGAAGCGACGCCAACGCAGCGGATCTTACACTGGTATATGAGCAATCCCTGAAGGTGCTGCCGAGCTTGGCGGTCGTGCTCGCGCCGGATCCTTTTTGGATGGAGGAGCCCGAACTCGGCGTGACGTTTGCGCAGGTATTGCATGGCGAACAGGGGCTCGAGTTGCATACGCCGATCCCGCCTTCGGGGACGGTCGTCGCACAGACCACAATCGACGGGCTCTACGACAAAGGCCCCAAAGGAGCCGTGCTGCTGCTACGGCGCGAACTCCATACCGCGCAGGGCGAGCATCTCGCCACGGTGCGCTCTACAGCCTTTCTGCGCGCCGATGGCGGCTTTGGCGGCAGCAGCGAGGGCCAACCGGCGCCGCATCCCGTGCCAGAGCGGTTGCCCGATCTCGTTCTGCCGCTGTCGACGCGACCGGACCAGGCGCTGCTCTATCGCCTGTCGGGCGACTATAATCCGCTGCACATCGATCCCGTCGTCGCGGTGCAGGCGGGGTTCCCGCGCCCGATCCTGCACGGACTGTGCAGCTATGGGGTTGCCGGGCGGGCGATCGTGCGGGCGCTGTGCGACGGTGATCCGGATCGGTTGCTGCGCCTGGACGCGCGCTTCTCAACGCCGGTCTTCCCCGGGGAGACGCTGGCGACCGAAATCTGGCACGAGGGCAACGGCCGTGCCGCCTTCCGTGTAAAGGTGGTCGAGCGCGACGTGATCGCGCTCAACAACGGGCGCGCCGAATATCGATAGACGTATGGCGTGCGCCGCGCGGCGCACGCCGGCTGGATCAGTCTTCGGCGGCGATGCGGAAGCGCATCCCGTCGAGCGCTGCCGTCACCGGAATCTGGCAGGCAAGGCGGGATTGCGGCACCCGATGGGCGGAACTGTCCAGCAGATCGCTCTCCGCCTCGGACATCGCTGGAAGTGCGTCGCCTGCGGAGTCTTCTGTGAGCACATGGCACGTGGCGCACGCGCAGCCGCCGCCGCACAGCGCGAGCAGCTCGTCGATCCCGGCATTGCGGATCGCTTCCATGACGGAGATGCCCTCTTCCGCAACGACGGGATGTTCCGTCCCGTCGCGGGTGAGGATGGTGAGGTTCGGCATTCTGCTACTCCATGTTTTGGTCGGGTTGGCGCCGCGGTCGCTCAGGCGCGCAGCCCGAGCCCGCCGCGCGCGATGATGCTGGTCATGATTTCGGTCGTCCCACCGCCCAGCGATTCTTCCATGGTCTGGCGCCATAGCAGCTCGGTGACGCTGCCCTCGCGCACGGCCTCGGGCATTCCGAATTCCATCGCCGCGCGGGCGATTGCCTGAATCGTATCGGTCGACGCGCGCTTGTTCGCCGCTGCGGCGACGCTGGCCAGCGCATCATTGCCATAGGCGGCGAGGATGCGCAGCGCGTGCGCCTGGCATTCCAGCACGCTGACGGCTAGTTCGGCCAGCCGTTCCCGCACGACGGGATCGTCGGTCAGGCCCCGCTTCGTCGCCCAGTCGCGGACTTCCTCATAATCGGCCAGCACCCTTTTTGGGGGGAACTGGACGTGGCGCTCGTCGGCCAGGCTGGCGTTCATCATCTTCCACGCTCCATTTTCCGGGCCGATACGATGCTCGGCGGGGACGAGAACGTCGTCGAAGACGAGCTCGCAGAAGATGTTGCCGCTCATCTTGGCCATGGGCCGGATCGAAAGCCGCGGCGACTTCAGATCGACGATCATCAGCGAGAGGCCCGCCGCCCGGCTGCCCGCATCACCGGTGCGGCAGAGCAGCCACAGATAGTCGGAGACCTGCGCGGCCGAGCTCCAGATCTTCGTTCCCGACACGACATACGTTTCACCGCGGCGCTCGGCCGTCACCCGCAGCCCGGCAAGGTCCGATCCCGCTTCCGGTTCCGAATAGCCGAGCGAGAACATCAGTGCGCCAGAACGGATGGGTTCGAGCCAGCGCTGCTTCTGTGCCTCGGTACCGTGGCGGATGATGGTCTTGGCGACGATGCCGGCCGAGAGCGGGGGGCGCGCGATACGGGCGTGGGCCATTTCATCCCAGAGCAGGAACTCGTAGATCGGCGGTAACCCGTGGCCGCCATATTCGACGGGCCAGCCAAGCGACAACCAGTTGCGCTCGCCCAGTGCGTGATGCAGCGCCCGCAACCGGGCGGGCTCCTCGCCGCACAGATACTGGTCCGTGCCGAGCCAGGGTTTGAGGAAGGCGCGCACCTCTGCAAGAAAGGCGCGTTCTTGTACTGAGAGCGAAAGCTGCATCAGATGGACTCCGCGACGGGCCAAAGATCGGGGGAGAGCGCCGCTGCAATGTCGAGCGGCAGCCCGGAACGCGTCTGGCGGACCGATGGCGCCAAGGTCGCGAGCTCCTGGATGCGCCGCGACAGCCAGCCGACCGGGCCATCGTCGAGCACGCCATAGGCACCGAACACCTGGTGCGCCGCGAACGAGGCCTTCAGTGCTGCCCGCGACGCCGACAGTCGTGCGGCACCCGCGATGGCGGGCGCGTCGTCGCGGCGCGCGTCCAGTGCCCGTGCGGCACCGCGCGCCAGTAATTCTGCGGAATCGAGCAGCATCAATGCCTCGGCAAGCGGATAGGCGACCGCCTGGAACTCGCCGATCGCTCGGCCGAACTGGCGCCGCGTGCGTGCATGTTCTGCCGCGGCATCCACCAGAAATCGCCCGGCGCCGGCGACATAGGCCGCCGATGCCATGTCGTAGCGGGCACGTACGGCAACGCCGTCGCCCGTGAGGGGGGCTCCCGCGGTAACGTCCGCAGCCCGGGTCCGGCCCAGCGTTGCCACCGCCGGGCCGACGACGGCGCTTCGTAGCGTGTCCGCCTCCAGGCAAATCACGTCGTCGGCGATCTCGGCCCAGGCGACCAGAGGGGCGGCGCCAATGGTGACGATGCGTGCACCGCTTGCCTGCGCATCCCAGGCGGGGCCGGGCACCGCAGACGCGGCGATGGTGTGCGGCACCGGCCCGGGAAAGCCGTGATAGCCGAGCACGCCGGTACCGATGCACGCCAGCAGCAGTGCATCCTCCATGTCGGTGCCGGCAATCTCGAACAGGCCGAGCTCGGCCAATTGCTGCCAGAGCGCGCGCGAGAAGCCGACGGCGCGGCGTTCCAGGACGTCGCTTCCCAGCACCTGCTCGCAGAAGCTTTGCACCGAGTCCTTAAAGGCCGCAGCCTCCGGGGACAAATCCAGGATGATCGGCATGTCAGGCGGCCTCCGTGCTCGGTAGATCCCAGACCGCGTGCGCCAGTGCCGCCGCCTGCGCTGCCGGGCCGCCCAGATCGCCCTGGAGCAGCCGCAACCGGAAGGTCCAGCAATGCAGATCGTGCTCGAGCGTCATGCCCAACGCGCCGTTGAACTGGTGGGTATCGTAATTGATCGAAGCGATCGCTTGTTGCGCGTACAATGCCGCGCAGAGTGCGTCGGCAGCGGAGCCGCTCCACGCCGCTCGCATCGCCAGCCAATAGCTGGCGCGGGCAGCCTGCAGGTCGGCGGACAAACGATGCTGTACTGCCTGGAACGAGCCGACCGGGCGACCGAACACCTTGCGTTCCTTGACATAGCTAGTGGTGAAATCGACCGCCGCCTGCATCGCTGCGGCGCTTTCCAGCGTGGTCGCGATGCGCCAGAGCCGGTGCAGTTCGGGTAGCGCCCCGGCGCCGAGGCGCCGCGCCCGTGAAAGATCGGGTGGCGCGGTCAGTCGACCGACCGGATAGGCGTACATGGCGTGCACGGTCGCTACATCGAGTTCTTCGGTAGACAGGACGGCAACATCGTCGCCGAGATCGACGATCAGCGTCTTCGCCCGGTCCAGCCAGCGCACCATGCGCGGTAGATCTTCGGCGCGGGCAATGGCGATCGGCCGCGGCAGTATCTCGCCCGTCAGCAAGGGGGCGACCAGCGCAGAGTTCGCCGCCTCAAGCGCCAGCGGGGACCGTCCGACCTCGTACACGAGGAGCGCCGCTTCCACCGCGCCATATCCCTCCACCGTCGCAACGGAGAAGAATTCGCCTGCCGTCAGCTCGTTGTCGAGCGCATCGGCGTAATGGAATTCCGCCGGTTTCAAGACACCGCCGATCCGCGGCACTTCAAGATGCGTCGAGACCATCCGCACGATGGCGTCGTGCAATGCCTTCTGATCGTCGTTGAGCTCTAGGTTCATCGTGTTATGCCCCCCGCGGCAGGCCGAGATAGCGGCCGGAGATCATGTTGAGCTGGACTTCCGCCGCGCCGGCCGCGATGCCGGCGGTGATTGCAGCCGTGAAGTGGGCGCGAAGCCAGCCATCACCGTCATGCGTCAGCAGATCCGGCAGATAGGTGGAGGCGATGTTGGCGACGGCGTGATCGGCCTGGATCATCGCAAAGCGGGCGACATTGGTGTCGGCGGTGGGCGGCAGGTTCTTCGCGCGTCCGTCGATCACGATATAGGTGAGCAGGCGTGCGGCTTCGACCGCCCCGAGCGCCGTCGCGCACTGCGCGCGGATGGCGGAATCGCCGAACAGGCCGCGTTCCTGGAGCAGCGCGACGATGCGATCGAGCGTCCGTCGCGAGAATTCGTATCGCGCTGCGCCGATGCGCTCATAGTGGAGGATCGTCGTCACAATCTCCCAGCCGCGGCCTTCTTCGCCGAGGCGCGCATCCTCCGGTACGAAAACCTCGGAGAGGAACAGTTCGTTGAAGTCGTGCGGACTGTGGATCGCCGGTATTGGGCGTACCTCCACGCCGGGCGTGTCGACCGGTAGGATGAAGCAGCTGACGCCGCTCTTGCCTGTCCCCCCGGCGCGGGCGAGCAGGAACAGCGTGTCGGCGCGGGCGGCGTAGGAAGTCCACACCTTGGAGCCGTTGATGCGATAGCCGCCGTCGACGGGCTCCGCGCGCGTTTTCATGTTGGCCAGGTCTGTGCCAGCTTCCGGTTCCGAAAAACCTTGGCACCACAATAGCTTGCCTTGGGCGATCGCGGGCAGGTAGCGCTGCTTCTGCGCATCGGTACCGAACGCCATGATCGCAGGCCCGACCCAGTTGGCGCCGAGATAGAGGGAGGAGCGCGGCTCGCCTCTCGACCACATCTCCTCGGAAAGGATAATCTGCTTCCACGCATCCGCGTCTTGGCCGCCATAGGCTCGCGGCCAGTGGCGCACGACCAGTTCGCGTTCGGCCAGTGCCGCGTTGAAGGAAGGCGCATTCGCCATCAGTTCCGGGCCGGCGGGTCCGTCATAGGCATAGCCATCCCACCAATTGTCCGGGAGTTGTTCGTTGAGCAGTGCGCGAAGCTCGGCTCGATAGGCCTGGTCGCTTTCGGTCCACGCAAAATCCATGCGCCTCTCCATCGTCGCGATGCGTCTGCGCGGTGTCGCAGTGCAGCGTTTTGCCCCTTCGATAGCATTCGAACGAAGCTTGGCAAGTCTAAATAGTATCCTGAAATGCCGCGTGTCGGCGCGTCCGTCGTTCTTCGCGTTTCATCCAAAGGATTGTCGAAAAGGCTGTTCGCTTGGGCTTGTCGAGCGCATGTCGGGCGGCTACAGAATGGCGTAACTAGTATACCAGAATGGCGCTACTCCCCTTGGAGTGGCAGTCATCGACTCAGGAGCGGTCTCAGGATGTCCAGCCTCTCAGCATTGTTCCGGCCGCGCAATGTCGCGATCGTCGGCGCGTCCGATCGCAATCCCTGGGGGGCGATGGCGTTGCGGTTGCTGGAATCGCTCGCGTTTGACGGTGCCGTCCATTGCGTCAATCCGCGTGGCGGAACCGCGATCGGGAGGCATTGCGCACGGTCCGCCGTCGCGATTGGCGAGACGGTCGACGCGGCCTTCATCGCAGTACCCGCCGCAGCGCTGCCCGACGCGCTCGAGGACATGGCGGCCGCAGGAATCCGGTACGGCGTGGTGGTGACCTCCGGCTTCGCCGAGGCAGGTCCGGACGGTGCGGCCGAACAGGCGCGCATCTTCGCGCGTGCGCGCCAGTTGGGCGTCACGCTGATGGGGCCGAACAGCCTTGGCTTCGTCAATTTCGCCGATCGGGTCGGGCTGGGGACGTTGCCGGTCGCGGTTCCCGCATTGCCGAACCCCCGAGTCGGGCTGGTCAGTCAGAGCGGCGCGACGGCCGGCATTCTCACGCGCAGCGCGGGCCGCAACAATGTCTCGCTAACCCACGCGGTCGCACTGGGGAACGAGGCGCACGTCGATCTGTCGCGCGTCGTCGACTTTCTCGTCGAGGATGCTCAGACCCGCGCCATTGCCATCTTTGCCGAAACGATCCGCGATCCCGCCAGCTTCCTGGCGGCGGCGCGCAAGGCGCTGCAGGCCCGCAAGCCGGTGGTGATGCTGAAGGTAGGTGTAGGCGAGCTAGCCGCAGCGGTGGCGCAGGCGCATACCGGTGCCCTAGTGGGCAACGACCGGATCTTTCGCTCGGCCGCGCACGAGACCGGCATCACGCTGGTCGACACGCTGGAAGATCTTCTCGCGACTGCGGACTTCATGGCCTATGCGGGGGTGTTGCCGGCGGGCAAGGCCTTCGCGGTCGCGTCGATCTCCGGCGGTGCTTGCGAGATGATCGCGGATCGTGGCGAAGATCATGGGGTGCCGTTTTCTCGCTTTGATTCCGACACCGCTGCTCGCCTGACCGCTGAGCTGCCGGGTTTCGCCACGGCGCACAATCCACTCGACATCACCGGCGCGGCGATGGCGGACCCCGATCTCTTCCGACGTTCGATTGTCGCGATCGCCGGCAGCCCGGACGTGGCGCTGATAGGGGCCTGCTTCGAGCTGCCTTCGTCACAGCAGGACCTGTCCCCGGTCAGCAAGCCCGTGCTGGGCGCCATCGGGCGGGGATTTGCGGAAGCCGGTGTGAAGGGCTTTCTGCTGCAGCAGACGATTCAGCCCATGTCCGGATTTGCGCGCGATATCGCGACGGAAGCAGGCCTGCCCCATGTTGCGAGCGGGATCGGCCAGACAATGGGCGCGGTGGGGGCGGCGTTCGCGTGGTCGCAAAAGGTGCATGTCGCCCCCGCCTCGGCGCCCCCGTCGCCGGTGCCGATTGGTGCCCGCCCGAAGAGCGAGCGCGAGACACTGGACGTTCTGGCATCGGCGGGCGTTCCGGTGGTGCCGGCGCGGATTGTCGGCTCCCGGGCCGCGGCGGTGGCTGCGGCGAGGGAGATGGCCGAACCGGTCGTGCTGAAAATCCTGTCGCCGGACATCGCGCACAAGACCGAAATAGGCGGCGTCGTACTGGACCTGATCGGGGATCAGGCAGTGGGCGATGCCTATGACGCGATGATCGCCCGGGTAGCGGCGGCGCGACCCGACGCGCGCATCGACGGCGTCATCGTATCGCCGTTGCGCCAGGGGGGGCTGGAATTGTTCGTCGGTATCGCCCGCGATCCCGCCTGGGGGCTCGCTATCGCCGTTGGCTTCGGCGGCACGCTCGTCGAACTGCTTCAGGATTCGGCGCTGCGGTTGCTGCCGGTGACGCCGCAGACGGTGCGCGAGATGCTGCGCGAGTTGCGCGGCGCGCGCCTGTTCAACGGCTATCGGGGGGCGCCGCCTTCCGACCTTGATGCCATTGCCGAGGCCGTGGCGCGGATTGGCGATGTCGCGCTGGCGCTGGGCGACGACTTGGCATCGCTTGAGGTCAATCCCGTGTGGGTTCGGGAAAGCCGGGTCGAGTGCCTCGACGCGCTGGCGTTGTGGCACGATTCCGTTCGGCACCGGGAGACGACCGAACATTGAAACGGCAATCAAGCGGCGGCCCGGCAAGCGCACGCAAGCACAGGCCCGCGGTTTTGGATAGGTAGGAGAGAGAGTGCGATGTTGACGAGCTTTGCGACACCGGCGGACGCAGCGGATCTGCAAGACGATGTCGCGCTGCGCGACTTCGTCTCTCGGTTCGACCATCATTCGCCGTTCTTCCGGGACCGGCACCGGGACGTCTTGCGATACATGCTCGCCCATTCGCCGGTTACCTGGACCGAAGCGCATGGCGGTTTTTGGGTGTTCACCCGCTACGAGGACGTGTGCCGCATCGCGAAGGACGACGAGACCTTCTCGTCCGAGGACGGCATCATCCTCCCCAAGCCGCTGAGCGACATCAGGAGCCTGCCCATCGAGAAGGATGCGCCGGCGCATCTCTTCTACCGTGTTCCGTTGAACGCCGCCTTCACGCCGGGCAAGATGCGCGAGCTGAAGCTTGAGTTGCGCGCGCTGGCCGATGAACTGATCGCCGCCAAACAGCCGCAGGGCGGCCTGGACATCGTGCTGGATCTTGCACAGCCGCTGGCTGGTATCATCACGATGCGCCTGTTGGGCGTTCCCGAGGAGGACTGGCACGCCTATGCCGGGCCGATCCACGACGCGACCTTCGGCAACGGAACGCCCGAGGAGCGGATGGCGGCGATCATCGACTATGGCACCCGCGTCGCCGCCGATGTCCGCAATCCCGACTATCGCAAGACCGGCGGAATCATCCAGCGGCTGCACGAGCATGAATCGCGCGGGCGAAGCTTCTCCATCGACGAGATCCAGAGCATGGTGAGCCTGGTCTATATCGGCGGGCTGGACACCGCCCAGGCGGCGGTGGGCACCTTCGCGGTCCACCTTGCGCGCAATCCAGCGCTGCGTGCTCGGCTCGCCGCGGATCCGTCGCTGATGCCACGCGCGGTGGAGGAATTCTTGCGGGTCATGGCGCCGCAACAGGCGCTCGCCCGCACCGCAACGCGTGACGTGGAGGTTGGTGGTGCCACGATCCGCAAAGGCCAGAAAGTGTTGATGCTGTGGGCGGCCGCTAACTTCGATTCGAGCAAGTTCGGTTGCCCGTTCGACGTTGATATCGAGCGCACCGACAATCGCCACCTGACCTTTGGCATCGGTGCCCATACCTGCCTGGGGGCGCCTTTGGCGCGCGTGGAGATCCAGGCCGCGCTCGAGGCGCTGCTCGCTGCCGCGCCGGACTATCGTCTGATCGAGGAGCAAATGGAGTTTGCCGAGGATGTCGGCGTGGTGTTCGGCTACAACAAGCTGCCCATCCGGTTCGACGCGGCATGAGCATGACGGCGGGTGATGCGCTTGCGGATGTGGTCCTCGTCGATCACCCGGCGCCGCATGTGCTGCGGGTCGTGCTCAACCGGCCGCAGGTTCACAATGCGGTCAACGGCACGCTCGCCCGCGCGCTGGAAGCGGCCGTCGACCGTTCCGAAGCGGATGCGGACGTACGGGTGGTGGTGCTCGCCGCCGCCGGAGAACGGAGTTTCTGTGCCGGTGCGGATCTGAGCGAGGTTGCAGCGGGACGGGGCCGGGACCTGGTGACTGAGCGCGGGGGCTTTGCCGGCTTCGTGCACGCGGCGCGGACCAAGCCGTGGATCGCGATGGTGAACGCCCAAGCGCTGGGCGGCGGGCTCGAACTGTGTCTCGCCTGCGACATGATCGTCGCGTCGTCTTCGGCGCGTTTCGGGCTCCCCGAAGCGCGGCGTGGCATCTTTGCGGGGGCAGGCGGGGCGTTTCGGCTGCCGCGCCGGATTCCGCGCGCCGTAGCGATGGAAATGCTGGCCACCGGCGAGCCGATCGACGCGCAACGGGCCTATGACCTGGGACTGATCAACCGCATCGCCGATCCGGACTCGCTGCTCGACGCGACGCTCGATCTGGCCGGCTTGATCGGCGCCAACGCGCCGCTGGCGGTGGTCGAGGCGCTCGCCCTGGCGCGGGCGGCGACGGAGGCGGACGAGCCGGCGCTCTGGGCGCGGAACGCGGAAACGGCCGCTCGGATCGCCGCCAGCGCGGATGCGCGCGAGGGCGCCCGCGCTTTCGTCGAAAAGCGGCGGCCGCACTGGCGCGGCTGCTAGTCGATCGCTTCAGTGCGACCGCCACGCCCGGGCGGCTGGTGGACGTTCCCTTTTGGACAAGGGCCACGGCCCTGGAAAGGTAGAGAGATGGGAGATGTTTTCGGGGCCGTTGCCTGGGTGACGGTCGAAGAGGGGAGCGGCCGGGTCGAGGCGCGGCGCTGCACCGCGTGCGGGGCCATCGTGACGCAGAAGACGCTGGCATGCCCGAGCTGCGGCGCGCGGGGAACGATGCAAGTTTTCACCGTCGCCGATACCGGGCGGCTGCACAGCTGGTCGATCGTCCATCGCTCGTTCCCCGGCGTGCCGGTACCGTTCATTTCGGCGGTGGTGGACATGGACGACGGCACCGTCCTCAAGTCCAATCTCCGGGGGATACCGGTGGAGCCGGAGGCGATCCGCTTTGGAATGCCGGTGCGGCTGGTGATGGAAGAAGCGGGCCAGGACGCCGCCGGCAATCGCTTTCTCGGCTATGTTTTCGAAGCGGCATGACGGGGCGGAGGATCTTCCAATGAGAGACGTATTTATCGTCGGCATCGACATGCTGAAATTCGGGCGCTTTCCGGGCCGCACACCAGGGCAGCTGGGCGCTGAGGCGGCGCTGCTCGCGATGGACGAGGCAGGCGTCGGCATCGGCGACATCGATGCGCTGTACTGTGGCAACCAGTTCGACCCGATCGGCATGATCGCGCAGGACGTGCAGAAGCAGATCGGCCAGACCGGAATCCCCGCCGCCAACGTGAAGAATGCCTGCGCCACCGGTGCAACTGCGTTCCGCGAGGCGATGTTCTTCATCCGTGCGGGCGCTGGCGAGATCACCCTGGCGATTGGTTGCGAGGTCATGCCGCGCGGCATGCTGGCCGGCGGGGAACCGGCGTTCGGGATCGACGTCGAGGGGCGGATGGGGTCGTCCTCGATGCCCTGTGTCTTCGCCGAAGCGGGCCAGTCCTACGCGCGCGATCATGGGACGAGCTTTGCCCAGTTCGCGCAGGTTTCGGTGAAGAACCACTGGCACTCCACCATGAATCCGAAGGCGATGTACCAGAAGGAAACGCCGCTGGAGGAAGTGATGGGCGCCGAGATGATCGCCTATCCCAATACCAAGCTGATGTGTTCGGTGAATGTCGACGGCGCGGCTGCTGCCGTGCTGATGAGCGGCGAGGAAGTCGCACGGCGCGGATTGACGGCACAGGCGGTGAAGGTGCGGGCGTCGGCGCTGGCTTCCGATCCCTATACGCCGCGCAACCTGGCGATGTGGGACATCAATGCAGCCACGCGGATGGCGGCGGATTCGGCCTATGAACAGGCCGGCGTCGGCCCCGAGGACATCGATCTCGTCGAACTGCACGATTGCTTCGCCACGGCCGAGCTGCTGCACTATGAGAATCTGCGGCTCTGCGGCGTCGGCGAGGCGGGGCGCATGATCGACACCGGCGAGACCCAGCTGGGCGGTCGCATCCCGGTGAACGTCTCGGGCGGGCTGCTCTCCAAGGGGCATCCGATCGCAGCCACCGGCATCGCCAATCTCTACGAGATTGCCACCCATCTTCGTGGCAGGGCTGGTCGGCGCCAGGTCGAGGGCGCGCGGCTGGGCATGACGCACGTCGTCGGCCTGGGTACCGTCGCCGCAGTGCATATTCTGGAGATGGCGGGGCGCGCATGACGAAGGCCAGGCAAGAAGCAGCGCCGCCACCCGCGGCCGACGTCATTATCGTCGGCGCCGGCAGCGCCGGGTGCGTGCTGGCGGCACGGCTTTCGGAAGATCCGGGCATCGAGGTGCTGTTGATCGAGGCGGGGTCGACGGGCGGCGGCTTCCTCGTCGATATGCCGGCCGGTACCTTCAAGCTGATCGGCGACGCCAAGGCCGACTGGCGATACCGTACCGAGCCCGATCCCTCGCTGGGGGGCCGCGAGGTGCAATGGTCGGGTGGGCGTATGCTGGGTGGCTCCAGCGCGATCAACGGGATGGTCTATATTCGCGGTGACCGTGCCGATTATGAAGACTGGGTGGAGGCCGGGGCGAAAGGCTGGTCGTTCGACGAGCTTCTGCCATATTTCCTGAAGTCCGAGGGGTTCGAAGGACCCGCCAGCCAGAGCCACGGTACGCTCGGCGCGCTTGCCGTTTCGGCCGGACGCACACGCGCCGCGGTAACCGACCTGTTCATCGCTGCCTGCAACGAAGTCGGCCTGCCGAGCAATCCCGATTATTGCAACGGCGACCCGTTCGGCGTGTTTCCGGTCTATAGCACGACCGGCGGCGGCCAGCGTTCCAGCGTCGCCAAGGCATTTCTGGAGCCCGCCCGCAGCCGTCCGAACCTGACGGTTCTCACCGAGGCGACCGTCGACAAGGTGATCGTCGAGCACGGCCGTGCGCAGGGCGTTCGCATTCTCCAAGGTGGCGAGGTTCGCGAGCTGCGCGCTGCCGCCGAGGTGATCATCAGCGCAGGCGCCATCGCATCCCCGGCCATCCTGCTGCGCTCGGGAATCGGTCCTGCCTCCGCGATAGTGCCGCACGGCATTGCGATGGTGCACGAACTGCCCGCAGTGGGTCGTAACCTGCAGGACCATAGTGCGACGTCGATCAGCAAGCTGGTCGACATGCCGACCTATAACAGCCCGTTCGGCCTGCTCGTGCTGGCGCGCAACCTGGCCCGCTATGCGCTGTTCAAATCGGGGCCGATGACGTCCGCCGCCGTGCAGGCCATGGCCTATGCGCGCTCGCGCCCCGATCTAGCCGTCCCCGACATCAGCCTCAGCCTGATGCCGCTGGCGGTCAGCTTTGCGAAGGGCAAGCCCGCGATGCACCCTCAGCCGGGGATCACCATCGCCGGAAATGTGTTGCGGCCGCGCAGTCGGGGCGAGATTCGCCTGCGCTCGGCAGATCCCGCTGCACTGCCAGTGATCGATCATCGCCTGATCGGTGATGCGCACGACATGGAGCTGCTGATCGCAACGTCGCGCCTGATCGCCAATGTCTATGACGCACCCAGCCTGAAGGCGCATGTCGTGGGTGAGAACATGCCGTCGCCGCTGCCCGACACCGATGCCGAGTGGGAGCGCTATATCCGCGCCTCGGCCGGCATCGGCTATCATGCCGCGAGCACCTGCCGGATGGGGGAGGGCCCCAATAGCGTGGTCGATCCTGAACTGCGGCTGCGGGGGATCGCCGGCCTGCGCGTGATCGACGCATCGGTGATGCCCAACATCATTTCGGGCAATACCAATGCGCCGACGATCATGATCGCCGAAAAGGGAGCGGAACTGGTGCGGCGCAGTCTCGCAGCGCACCGGGCCGGCTGACTGCGCCGCCCCTGGCGGCGATCGCCCCTCAATCGGGATCGATCGCCGCCAGGAAATCGACGATGGCGGCGTTGAACGCATCGTTGCGGTCGCCGGCGACCATGTGCCCGGCACCGGCAACGTCGACATAGCGCGCCTCGGGCACGAGCGCGCGGAAATGTGCAACTTCGGCGTCTCCCACCAGTTCGCTGCGCGTGCCGCGGACGAGCAGCGTGGGGATGCGAAGGCCCTGGGCGGCGGCTTCCAGCCGGGCGCGAAACGCCGTCGGCCGCAACTGCGGCGTCGCCATGAATTGCGGATCCCAGTGCCAGAACAGCCGGCCGCCGACTTCGCGCAGGTTACGGCGGAGCCCCGAGATGTCGGCCGGCCGAGGTCGGTGCGGGTTATAGGCCGAAACCGCGTCAGCGACCTCTTCCAGCGAGCCGAAGCCATCGGCATTGGCCCGCATGAAGGCACCGATCCGGGCTGCTCCGTCCTGATTGACCTGCGGGGTGACGTCGATCAGGACGAGTGCGCGGGCAGGCGGTGCGTCGGGTTCGCCGAGCAGCGCCAGTTGCGTCACCCCGCCCATCGATGCCCCGACCAATACCGGCCGGGGCGGCAGCTGCGCCATCACCGCGCGGAGGTCCCGGACAAAGGCGTCGAGCCGATAGTCCCCCGCTGGATCCCAGTCGCTCGCGCCATGGCCGCGCAGGTCGAGCGCGAAGACGCGGTAGCCGCGCTCGGCAATCGCGTGCAGGCCGGCTTTCCAGCTGCCCCGCGTCTGTCCGCCGCCATGCATCAGGATGACCGGGCGGCCTGTCTCTGGCCCGGCGACATCCGCCGCGATCCGCAGCCCGTCGGCGCCGTCGAAATAGCGGCTTGGCGACGGGTCCGTTATGCGCGCCGTGGCGGTCGGCATCATTCGAACCCGATCTCGGCGGTTTCGGGCAGGAAGATGCGGTCGTAATTGTCGACGATGCCCTGCACCGTCGGCATGTCGTCGCCAGGCCAATAACCCGGCCCGGCCACCATCCGCAGTTCCTGGATCTTCGAGCCGGAAACCGAGAGGATCTTTCCGGTAAGCGGCTTGGAAGCATCGCTCACCATGTAGAGTACCGCCGGCGCGAGACGCGGCGCTCGCCACTTGGCGGCCAGTTCGGGGGGCAGCAGCTGTTCGGTCAGCCGCGTGGTGGCGGTGGGGGCCAGCGTCCATACGCGGATGCCGAATTTCGCGCCTTCGATCGCCAGCACGTTCGACAGGCCCCAGATGCCCGCCTTGGCCGCAGCATAGTTGGCCTGGCCGAAATTGCCCAGCAGGCCGGAGGCTGACGAGGTGTTGACGATCACGCCGCCCTCGCCATGCTCCTTCATCCAGGTGAAGACCGGCCTCGTGACGGCGTAGGTGCCCTTCAGGTGGACGCGGATCACGGCGTCCCAATCGTCTTCTTCGGTCTTCACGAAGCTGCGGTCACGCAGGATGCCGGCATTGTTGACGAGGATATCGACCCGGCCAAATGCGTCCAGGGCGGCTTGCAGCAGTGTGGCAGCCTGTTCGGTGGAACCGACATCGGCGCCGTTCGCCACCGCCTCGCCGCCGGCTGCGCGGATCTCATCAACCACCGCCTGTGCCGCTGGCGATCCCGCGCCGCGGCCATCTGGTGCGCCGCCAAAATCATTGACGACGATTTTCGCGCCTTCACGCGCGAAGAGCAGCGCATATTCGCGCCCGAGGCCGCCGCCTGCCCCCGTGATGATGGCGACCTTTCCGTCCAGCATTCCCATGAAATTCCCCTCTTTTTACAGTATCAGCGTCGCGCGTTCCGGTCCGGATTCCAGGCCGGCGGGCGCTTGTCGCGAAACGAGTCCGGCCCTTCGGCGAAGTCCGGATGGCTCCAGTGCAGGCGCAGCAGCTGCCAGCCGCTCTCCAGCGCGCGGGAATAGCCCTGCTCCATTGCGCCCCAGATCGCCTGTTTGGAGAGCCGCATCGCGTTGGGCGAGTTGGCGGCGATTTCCTTCGCCAATGCCCGGGCACGGACGAGGGCGGCGGTCGGATCGGGTTCAAGCAGGTCGACCAGGCCCAGCTGGTGCGCGCGCGCGGCGTCCATGCGGAAGCTCTTGCCGGCCAGCGTCAGTAACATGGCGGTGCCCAGCGTCGAGCGCAGGGCGATTCCCATATTCTCGAGCGCACCGACCTGGCCGATGCTGGTATGGGTATCCATGAACTTGGCGTTGGCGGAGGCGATCACGATGTCGCTGTCGACCACCATGTGGAAGCCGCCACCGTTCACCAGGCCGTTGACGCAGCAGATGACCGGTTTCCATACCTTGTTCTGATAGGGCGAGAGATGTTGCGTCTCTTCCATGGTGCCCTGTTCCAGGGCGCCGGATTCGCCGTCTGTGGTCAGCCCCTCTACCGAAGCACCGGTGCAGAAATGGCGTTCCCCCGCGCCGGTGACGATCGCGACGCGAACTGCGGGGTTGTCGTCGACGTCGCGCCACACCCGCCGCAGTGCATGGTGCATTGCCATGGTTAGTGCGTTGCCCTCATGCGGGCGGTTGAGCGTGATCAGCGCGACGCCATCTGCGTCGATCTCGTAGAGCAGGCCATCGGGCAGTTCCATGCAATGCTCCTTCAATGTCCGGCGGCGACGCGGCGAGCGTTCAGGTCGGCGAGGATTTCAGCGGTGTGTTCGCCAAGCTCGGGCGCGGGCCGGACGGCACCGTAGCGCTCGCCCGAGATGATCGCCGGAAAGCCAAGATAGCCAAGCCGCCCTGCGCGAGGATGATCGTCTTCGACGATCACGCCGCGTGCCACCATGTGCGGATCGGTGACGACGTCCTGCAGGCGGTGCGCGGGGCCCATGGCGATGTCGTGTTCCGCGGCGAGCTGCGTCCAGTCGGCTTGCGAGCGGCTGCGGAAGATCGTGGTCAGTTCCTGGCGCAGGGCCGTTTCGGCATGGCCGAAATCGACGGGTGCGTGTGGATCGATCGTGGCGATCAGATCCTCGCGGCCGATCGCGCGACAGAAATTGCCCCAGAATTTCGGCTCGATCGCGCAGAACAGTATGAAGCGGTCGTCCGCCGTCGGGTACAGCTGGTAACGCGCCGATCCACCGCCGACCTCGCCGGAGGCGCTCTCGTCGGCAAGGCCGATCCGGCTGGTGAGCTTGTCTCCGTTGAGCAGGAAGCTGCCACCGATCCAGCTCGCCGCCAGCACCGCATCCGAGGCCGCGACGTCGATATAGCAGCCCTTGCCGGTCCGCTGGCGCTGGACCAACGCGGCGGTGGCGGCGAAGGCGGCGGCGGTGGCGCCCACTGCAGGGCCGGCGCCGGCCTGTTCGGTACCGCCCATGAACTGGGTGCCGCGCGTGAAATGGACGAATCCGTCCGCCCCCACCTCGGCCGGCATCCCGCCGGCCAGCGCGTTCATCTGCTGGCCGTGGGTGGGGATGGAGGCATAGGGGCCATGCGCGCCATAGCCGGTGTGCTGGACATAGATGATGTCGGGCTTGACCTGGCACTGTGCCGCATAGCCGACGCCAAGCGCATCATGGACGCCGGCGCGAAGGCCATCGATGAAGATGTCGGCGGTTGCGATCAGTTCCAGGAACAGCGCCTTGCCCGCGTCGCTGCGCACGTCGATTTCGATCGAGCGCTTGTTCTTGTTGACCTGGGCGTGCGGCGGGCTGACGTGCGGCACGATCTGGCCGAGAAAATCGCGAAGATAGTCGCCCCGGCCCGGCGCCTCCACCTTGATCACATCGGCGCCAAGATCGGCCAGATGCATGCCGACGGCGTCGCCATTGAACAGCATCGCCGATTCGATCACGCGCACACCTTCGAGAAGCTTGAACATGGCGATCCTTTCAGAACGGGATGTAGATGTTCTTCTGCTGCAGGAACTCGTCGATCCCGGCCTTGCCGCCCTCGCGTCCGAAGCCCGATTGCTTGTACCCGCCGAACGGCGTGTTGGGCGCCATCGGCGGTCCGCTGTTCACGGCGATCGCCCCCGCCTTGAGCTTGGCAGCAAGGCGGTGGGCACGCGCGAGATCGCGGGTGTGGACATAGGCGCCCAGCCCGAAGCGTGTGTCGTTGGCCTTGGCAAGGGCATCGTCGTCGTCGCTGAAGCGGGAGATGGCGAGTACCGGGCCGAACACTTCGTTCTGGGCCAGATCGCTTTCGTGCCGAACATTCCCGAACACGGTGGGCGCGATGAAATTGCCTTCCGCCAGGGCTCCGCCCAGCTTTTCGCCCCCGGTGACAAGCTCGGCACCGTCCCGCCGGGCACGGTCGATCACGCCCAGGATACGGTCGCTCGCCGCACGGTTGATGACCGGTCCGACGAAGCTGGTGGGATCGAGCGGATCGCCGACCGCGAGTGACTCGGTCACGGCTTTCACGCGCGCGACGAACGCATCGTAGACGCTGTCGTGCACATAGGCCCGGGTGGGCAGCACGCAGCCTTGGCCCGTCAGTACCGCGGTACCATGGATCGCCGCCATTTGGGCGGCGGCGTCGAGATCGGCGTCCGCGAAGATCAGGTTGGCGGATTTGCCGCCCAGCTCCAATGCCAGCGGTTTCAGATACTCTGCGCAGTTGCGCATGACGACCCGGCCGACCTGCTCGCCGCCGGTGAAGCTGATCTTGGCGATATCGGGATGGGCGACCAGCGCGTTGCCTGCTTCGGCGTCGCCCGGCACGACGTTGAACACGCCGTCGGGCAATCCCGCCTCAAGTGCGAGTTCGGCCAGCCGCAGCGCCACGAAAGGCGTGAGCGTCGGCGGTTTGAGCACTGCGCCATTTCCGGCCGCGAGCGCAGGCACCACCTTCATCGCGCTGGCAACCAGCGGCGAGTTCCACGGGATGATCAGCCCTACCACGCCGTACGGCTCGTGCCGGGTATAGTTGAGCCCCGGTGCGCCGATCGGCTCGACCACGTCCCCGACGAGGCGATCGGCCCAGCCCGCATAATAGCGGATCCATGCCAGCGCCAGGTCGACGCCGCCACCCAGCATCACGGGTGTCCCGCTTTCGAGCGCGATCAACTGCACCAGCTCGGCGCGGGCGCCATCGATCAGCGTGGCCCAGCGCTCAAGGATCGTTCGGCGGCGGTCCCCCGGCAGGTCTGCCCAGGCGCGTTGCCCCTGGACGGCGGCGGTCACGGCGGCGTCGATCTCTGCCGCACCGCCGACGTGCAATTGGGCCTGCACGCGATTGGTCGCGGGATTGCGGTGCTCGATGGTCCCGAGGGAGGTTTGGTCCAGCCAGCGCCCCGCGATCAGGGGCGCATTGCGCTGAAATCTCTGTGGCTCTGCCATCGTCATGCTCTCCTGCATTGTGTCGCTTCAGCCGCGCGGGGCTGTTGGTACGTCCTGAAAGGGCATCTTGTTGTCCGGGCGCTCTTCCAGCGGCAGCCGCAGCACGCGCTCGGCAAGCACGTTGCGCAGCACTTCGTCGGAGCCTCCCGCCGCGCGCTGCGCCGGACCGAAATAGAACATGTCACGATACATCCGGTCCGGATGCGCGCCGAAGGGGAGGGCAAGGCTCTGTTCACCCAGCAGATCGAGGGCATAGGCCGCCATGTCCTCGATCATCACCCCACCCACGAGCTTTATCGTGGCGGCCTCAGGCCCCGGCGAGCGCCCCTCGCCGATCTCGGTCAGTTGTCGTGCGACGCAGGCGCGCAGCCCGCGTTCCTGGATCATCCAGTCGGCGACACGCGTGCGTACGTCGGCGCGGGCGATGCTCCCGGTGCGCACCGCAAGGTCGAGCAGCGCTGCGCTGTCCACGTCCAGGATCGCGCCGATCGCCATGCGCTCGCTGTTGAGGGTGACAACGGCGGCCTTCCAGCCGCCGCCCACCTCGCCCAGCCGTTGCTCGTCCGGCACGAACACGTCGTCTAGGAAGATCTCGTTGAACTCCGCTTCGCCGGACATCAGCGCGATCGGCCGCACGCGAATGCCCGGGCTCTCCATGTCCAGGAAGAACATGGTGAGGCCCTTGTGCTTCGGCACCTTCGGATCGGTTCGGGTGAGGATCGTCGCCCAGCGTGCCTTGTGGGCGCCGCTGGTCCAGACCTTCTGGCCGTTGATCCTCCACCCACCATCGACCCGCTCGGCGCGGGTGCGCACCGCCGCCAGATCGGAACCCGCGCCGGGTTCGGAGAACATCTGGCACCAGATATCGTCGGCGCGCGCGATGCGCGGGAGGAAACGGGCTTTCTGCTCCGGGCTGGCAAAGCCCATGAGCGTCGCGCCGCACATGAACTGGGTGATGACGAGAAAGCCTTGGAGCCGCGCGAGATCGCCTTCCTCTTCCGCGAAGATCGCAGCCAGATTGGGGGCGTCGCGGCCGCCATGTTCGACCGGCCAGGTGAGCACGCCATAGCCCGCGTCATATTTGCGGGCGTGCCAGTCGCAGGCAATCCTCCAAAGGTCGTCCGATGGGAGCGGCGCGCCGCTGCTCGCCAGCCCCTTCAGGGCCTCCATGGTGGCATCGTCGTAGCGATTGGCGGCGATCCAGGCGCGTGCTTCGGCGCGGAAGGCTGCCTCTTCAGGGGCATCGTGCAAGTTCATCGCGGATCCTCAGGCGGCGTGATCGAGCGGCGCGGCCTGGCCGCTCCGGGCAAGGGCATCGGCCAGGAAGCGTTCGCGCCAAAACGCCGACGGGCCCAGTACCGCGCCGAATGCCTGTGCCTTGCGATAAAGAAGATGTGCGTCCGACTCTGCGGTCGCGCCCAGCCCGCCGAGATAGTGGACCAGCGCCCGGGCCGCGAGGCGCGCGGCATCGCTTGCCGATACGCGGGCGGCCGCCGCCGCGGCGGTGAGGTTGCTGCCTTCCTCCAACGACGCGGCGGCGAGCCACGCGTTGGAGCGGGCCAGTTCGATCGCGGCGAGCACGTCCGAAAGCCCGTGTTTCACCGCCTGGAACGAACCCAGCGGCCGGCCGAAGGCGAAGCGCTGGCGAACATGCTCGCACGCTGTCTCGAGCGCGGTCTGGGCAACGCCGATCTGGACGAAGGCGAGCAGAACAGCATGGCGATCCAGCAGCACGTCCCACAGCGCCGCGGCCTGCGGACCGGTGGCAACGGTGCGAACCGGTGCTTCCTCGATGCGCAGCGCCGTGGCGGGATTGATGCGATCGAGCGAGTCTACGGGGATGGACTGCGCCTCGGTCACGTCGATGATGGCCAGCATGGCGTCCTCGCCACTGCCCAGCAGGGTCAGCAACCGGTTGGTCGCCCGGCCGTCCGGAAGGGCGGGGAGGTGCCCTGTGGCGCGGTGCGCGTGGATTGACAGGGGCGCCCCCCAGGCAGTGGGCGGAACAAGGGCACCAATAACCTCTCCCGCGACAACGCCGGGCAGTAGATCGGCCATCAGTTGCATATCGCCGATCGCGCCGATCGCGTCGGCAAAGCCCAGGATCGCGCCAGCGAACGGAATCGCGGCCAACCTGCGTCCGAACGATTCGGCGACCAGGCAAAGGGCAAGCGGCCCCTGACCAACGCCGCCCTGCGCCTCATCGACCGCGACGCCAAGCCAGCCCAGCGCCGAAAGTTCGGCCCACAGGATGCGGTCCCACCCGTCGGCGCCTTCGGCGGCGATGCGGGCACGTTCGGGCGTTGCTTCGGCGAAGAATACCCGCTCGAATTCTCCCTGCAGGTCGCGCTGCTCCGATGTAAATGACAGCCGCATCTGACCCTCCCCAATTAAGTATCCTGTTAAGCCTAGTGTGCGCAGTCAGGCAAGAGCCCCCGTGGTGCTGGGACGCAGGTTTCTTCCGGCGACCCAGTGGCAGGCGGCGCCGACCAATGTCGTGGAAACGACAATGGCGAGGGCGGGTGAGAGCCCATCGCCGCCGAACCGGGGCGCCAGGGCGCTGCTCAACGCCCCCACCGCTAATGGGCCAAGTCCAGCGCCGATCAAGTTGATCGAGACCTGGGCGACGGCAGCGCAGGCGCCGCGCATCGTCGGTGGGGAGAGGTTGAGCAGCAGGCCGTAGCCGCTTCCCATGAAACTGCTGATGCAGAAAGAGCTGCCCGCCACGCCGACAATGGCGAGCGGCAGGCCGTGCGCAAGCACGCCGAGGAGCCCAAATGCCGCTGCGGCAGCCATGGTCACCGCCATCAGCGCGGATGGCGCGTTGGGGGCTGTGCGCGACAGTCGATCCGCGACCAGCCCCCACAGCACCGAACCCGCGCCGCCGAACAGCCCGACGCTTATCGACACGACCAGCGCTGCATCGGGTAATCCGAGGCCATGGCGGCGAACGAGCAGCGAGATCAGAAACGCGTTGAGCCCGGCGGTCACGGTCGCTGCGACGATAATCCCCAGCAGCGTCCAGCGCAGTGCCGGGGAGTCGAGCAGCACGGCGAGTACGGCTCGGAGGGGAGGGCGGGGGCCGGCGGCATCGCCATGCGCGTCCAGCCGCCCCCGCGCAGGTTCGCGCACCGTGGCCAGGAGGAGGAGTGCGAGGATCAGGCCCGGCAATCCCGCGACCAGAAAGGCTGCGCGCCAACCATGGGCGGAGGCAATGATGCCGCTCGCGAGATAGCCGCCAAAGATGCCGAGCGTGATGCTGACGAAAAAAATGCCGGTCGCCGTCGCGCGGCGGCGGGGCGGGAAATAGTCGGACAGGATCGATAGTGCCGTCGGCGATCCGCCCGCTTCCGCCGCGCCTACGGTCATGCGGGCGAGCAGCAGCGTCGTGTAGTTGCCGGCAAAGCCGCTGAGAAGGGTCAGTCCGCTCCACAGTGTCAGCAGCGTGGCCAGCAGTCGTACGCGGTGGACCCGGTCGATCAGGAGGCCGAGCGGAATGCCCGAAATGGCGAAGGCCACCGCATAAGCGGGGCCTGCCAGCAGGCCGAGCTGCGTGTCTGAAAGCGCGAATTCCCGACGGATCGGTTCGAGCACCGCGTTGATGACGCTGCGGTCGACATAGTGGATGGTGTAGACGAGCGTCAGGAGCGCCAGAACGTACCAGCGATAGCGGCGGAAGGGTTCCGCGCTCGCCCTGCTCGGCGGGCTGTCGTCCATCGGTTCGATCCTCTCCATGCCCTGGGCCTTGGTGCCCATGGGCCGGACGCGCTCTGCGTCTCGCTTGCTAGAACTGGTATCCTGAATATGCCGCGTCGTCTATAGCGCTTCGGGCCGCTCCACGGTTTCCGTCATGCGTACCAGCGCGCGGACCACGCCGGTGCCGAAGAGTTCGGCGCCCGCGAGCGAAATGGCGACCTCGGGCCGATCGAGGGGGGCTACGAGGCCGATGTTTGACACGGTGACATAGGCTGCGCCGCCTTTGGCGAGATAGCGTGGTGCCTCCTGCACGAAACGCGCGAGGATGCGGCCGCCGGGATCGCAGAGCATGTGCCGCTCCATCGAATTGCGGGGCTCTGCATCGTAGAGTGGTGCATTGAACAGGATCGTATCGAAGCGCTCCTCCGCTGCGATCGCCGCGAACAAGTCGGAATTGCGGACGTCGATATCCAGGGCGTTGCGGCGGGCATTGTCGCGCGCGGTGGTGACGGCAAGTTCGGAGATGTCGACACCAACATAACGGCCGGGACCGAATTTCTGTGTCAGCCCGAGCAGGATGGCGCCGCTGCCGATGCCGACTTCGAGGATCGCGGGCGGTGTAGTGCTGGGCGCGCGGCCGAGGTGGCGAAGGACGAAGGTGCTGCTCGATGCATAGGTGGCGTGATAGACGCCGGCTGGGCATCGGATCGCAAGATCGTTGATGTGATAGTCTGCGTCGCTCGACTGTGTCCGCAGATGCGCTTCGTGTGCCAGCGCCACCGCGTCGCGATCATAGGCCGCCCAGTGGCGGATGCCGAGCCGCGTCAGTACTGCTTCGTGGCGTTGGCGATCGGCTTCGTCCGCGGTGCGGACATGGCTCGTAAGGGGTGCGGAAGAGGCCATGGGATTCCCGAATAAAGGGTCTAAACCAGTAGACTCTTTATGGCGCCTTGCAATAAGAAACGCCGGTGCGCAGCGGAACGCGCCCTTGGAGAGGATCGAATGCGCAAGCTGGTTGGGGATATGGAGGCCGCGCTGGACGGGCTGCTGTTCGACGGCATGACGATCGCGGCAGGCGGCTTTGGGCTTTGCGGCATCCCGGAAAATCTGATTGCGGCCATCCGGGCATCTGGGGTGCGCGACCTGACGATCGTGTCGAACAATGCGGGGGTCGATGATTTCGGCCTGGGGCTGTTGCTGCGTGGGCGGCAGGTGAAGCGGATGATCAGCTCCTATGTCGGCGAGAACAAGGAATTCGAGCGGCTGTATTTGTCCGGTGAACTGGAGCTTGAGTTCACCCCGCAGGGAACGCTTGCGGAGCGGCTCCGCGCCGGGGGTGCGGGTATCGCCGGATTTTATACCCGCACCGGCGTCGGCACGCTGGTGGCCGAGGGGAAGGAGCGCAAGCAGTTCAACGGCGAGACCTACATCCTGGAAACCGGGATCGTGGCCGACCTCGCCATCGTGAAGGCTTGGCGTGCCGATGATTGGGGCAATCTGCGCTATCGGAAGACCGCGCGGAACTTCAACCCGATGGTGGCCGCGGCCGGCAAGATGTGCGTGGCCGAAGTAGACGAGGTCGTGGCGGCGGGAGGCATTGATCCCGACGATGTCCACACTCCGGGCATCTATGTCGATCGCCTCGTCGTGGGTGCGTGTGAGAAGCGAATCGAGCAGCGCACGGTACGGGCGGAGCTCGCGGCGTGAGCGCTGTGGTCCCGCAGGGCTGGTCGCGCCTTCAGATGGCCCAGCGCGCCGCCTCGGAGCTGCGCGACGGCTTCTACGTCAATCTGGGGATCGGCATCCCGACGCTGATCGGAAACAATATCCCGCCGGGGATGGCGGTCGTCCTCCAATCCGAAAATGGAATGCTCGGGCTGGGGCCTTTCCCGGACGAAGCATTGATCGACCCGGACATTATCAACGCCGGCAAGCAAACGATCACCGAGCTTCCGTACACGGCCTACATGTCCTCTGCGGACAGTTTCGCGATGATCCGCGGCGGCCACATGGACCTTTCTTTCCTCGGCGCGATGGAGGTGTCTGCAACTGGTGACATCGCGAACTGGGTGGTTCCGGGCAAGATGGTGAAGGGGATGGGCGGGGCGATGGATCTCGTTGCCGGGGCTCGGCGGATCGTGGTGCTGATGGAGCATGTCGCGCGCGACGGCGCGCCCAAGTTCGTCCCCGCCTGCAGCTTGCCTCTAACCGGGCGGAACGCGGTCGACATGATCATCACGGATCTCGCCGTCTTCGCCCGTCCTGATCGTTTAGGATCCCCGTTCCACCTGATCGAGATGGCGCCCGGCATCGGCCTGGATCATGTCCGGGCCTGCACTTCTGCGCATTTCATCGTCTGAGGTGCTCTGTGTCTGGATCGAGTGAGAATAAATAGGCTACCATTTTAGCGTGTGCCCTACTATCGTTGGCGCAGACCGGCCGTCGCGCTGCCCGAGGGGTGATGCGGCGGCACGCGATCGGGAGAGGAAATCCATGGTCTTCGTACGACCCAAGCAACTCGCGGATGATTCGCGCGCCTTCTTGAACGTCGAGGCGCAGACGCGCACGGCCGAGGAGATCGCGGCGCTGCAAAGGGCAGGCGTGGCGCGTGAATGGGCGCGGGTGTGGGATACGCCGCTGCCCTTTTATCGCGACAAATATGAGCGTACCGGTCTGCGCCGCGACCAGGTGCCGGCGCTCGACGAGATTCCGGTCACCACGAAGAAGGAACTGCAGGCCAACGAGCAGGCGGAAAACGTGCCTTGGGGTAGCTGGTGTTCCGTCGCGCTCGAGGATGCGACCTATGTCGGTGCCTCGGGCGGGACCACGGGGCGGCCAATGCTCTATCTCCGCTCGACGCGCGATGCCTGGTTCATCGCCGAATCGCTGCGGCGCAATTTCTGGCGCTATGGGCTGCGCCCGTTCAGCCGCTTCACCAATGCCTGGCCGGGCGGCATCTACAGCGCGGGCGGATCGGGGGATGCGGCGAGTTCGATGGGGGTGATGGACATCCCGGTCGGGATGCCGTTCACCGTCGACGCGGCGGTCGAACATCTGCGGATCTGGCGTGACATGAAGCCACATGTCTTCATGATCACCGGCTCTCAGCTGCTGATCTACGAACAGGCTGCCGAGAAGCTGGGTGTTGATCTGAAAGCGATTTTTGGTGGCGGGACCGTCGCCATCGTCGAGGCGAGCCTGCAATTCGCGGAGCCGCGCCGGCGGCTGGAGGCGCGTTATGGCTGCCGGTTCATCAACATCTCCGGCGCGTCGGAGATCCCAGGCGGGGCCGTGTCGGATTGCGAGCACCACACGGGCTTTCACACCCATGCGGACCTTACCATCGCCCAGGTCTGCGATCCTATAACGGGCAAGGAAGTCGCTCCCGGCGAGCGCGGGCATCTGGTCTGGAGCTGTTACGGCACCGACTCCTTCTGGCTTCGCTACGACGTGGAGGATTGGGTTGAGCGCGCGGTCGGCGAATGTCCCTGCGGCGAGGCGGGCGCGCGCTACGTGCTGCTCGGTCGTGACGGGGATAGGGTGCGGATCGGCTCCCGGCAGATCTTCCCGCTCGACGTCCAACTAGCGCTCGATTCGATGGGGGCGCCCGAATTCCAGCTGCTCAATGGCGGGGCGGAGGCCACGCATGTCGCGCTGAAGGTCGAGACGAACGAACCCGATGCGCTGCGCGATCACCTTGCCACCGCGCTGGGCGTCCCGGTGGAGCTGCAAGGGGTCGAGCAGAATGCGCTGCCGCGGTCCACGTTCAAGCCGCGCCGGACCTGACGTGGCGCGCGGACCCGCGGAAGCGGCGGACGTGCCGGAAGGCGTCGCCGAGGCCATTCGTACGCTCATCCGCTGGGCGGGGGACGATCCCGCGCGCGAGGGCCTGGTCGATACGCCCGGGCGAGTCGCCCGGGCGTGGAAGGAATATTGCGCAGGCTATCAGGACGATCCCGCGCGGCACCTGTCGCGCGTTTTCGAGGAGGTCGGTGGCTATGACGAGATCGTGCTGCTGAAGGATATTCCGTTCCAGTCGCACTGCGAACATCACATGGCGCCGATCCTGGGCAAGGCCCATATCGCCTATCTGCCCCGCAATCATGTCGTCGGGATCTCTAAGCTCGCGCGGGTGCTGCACGGCTTTGCGCGACGATTGCAGGTGCAGGAGCGGCTGACCGCCGAAGTCGCCGACTGCATCTGGAAGAATCTCAAGCCGCACGGCGTCGCCGTAGTGATCGAGGCGAACCACGCCTGCATGAGCGCGCGCGGCGTCCGAACGTCGGGAGTCGGCATGGTCACCAGCCGAATGATGGGTGTCTTTCGCGACGATCCGCGCAGCCGCGAGGAAGTGCTGACGCTGATGGGGTTGCGCAGCTGAACGGAGGGGCGGGATGACGGTGAAGGATGAGGCCCTGATTCCGGTGCTGATCGGTACGGGCCAGGTGGAAGACCGGCCGGCGCGTGGCATCGAAGGGCTGGATTCGGGCGCGCTGATGGCAGCCGCTGCGCGCCGGGCGGGCGAAGATGCCGGCGGCGATCTTCTCGCCCGCACCGATTGGCTGGGCATCGTGAGCCAGATCTCCTTCCCCGAACAGGGGGGGCGGCTCGTTGCCTTTCTGGCGGAGGCGCTCGGTATCCGGCCGCACCAGGCGCAGGAAACTCCGCAGCCAACGGGCGACAGTCCGGTGCGATTGCTCCATGCGGCGGCGAATGCGATCGGCAGTGGCCGCGCGCAGGTCGCGCTTGTGGTCGGCGCGGAGGCGCTGCGGACCGCCGGGATGCGGGCCGCCGAACTTGCGGCGGCGGGTGGCGCCGTACCGCCCAGTCCGTTTGGCCGGCGGCCAAAATCGCCCGAACTGCGCCACCGTTACGGACT
The DNA here is from genome assembly GCF_053502645.1 of Sphingomonas degradans. Lineage (NCBI taxonomy): Bacteria > Pseudomonadati > Pseudomonadota > Alphaproteobacteria > Sphingomonadales > Sphingomonadaceae > Sphingomonas > Sphingomonas degradans. The sequence goes on along the minus strand of NZ_CP177172.1, from coordinate 2,874,938 downwards.
GAGCACCCCGACTGACGTCTATCCGCTGTACGAGAATGCCGGTCGTGCGGCCTATCGCCAGTCGCTGTCGGAAGGACAGGAAGAGACAGGGCAGATCTGGGCACGGCTCTCCGAGGTGGCCGAGCGTAATCCCGCGGCCTGGATCCGCCGCAAGCGGACCCCCGAAGAGATCGTGCGCGCCACGGCCGACAATCGCCCGATTGCTTTTCCCTATACCAAGTTGATGGTCGCCAATGCCTCGGTGAATCAGGGGGCGGCTCTACTGGTTACCAGCCTTGCTGTCGCGCGTGCCGCGGGCGTCCCCGAACAGCAGATCGTCTATATCGGTCGCGGTGCGGCGGCGCAGGAGGCGGAGGATCCGCTCGCGCGCGCAAACTACCATGAAAGCCCGAGCATGACCGTCTCGCTGGAACGGACGCTTGCGCTCAACGGTTTGCGCCCGGACCAGCTCGACCATGTCGAACTCTATTCCTGCTTCCCTTGCGTACCGAAAATGGCGCGCCGCGTGCTGGGCTGGGGCTTGGATCGCCCGGCCAGCGTATTCGGCGGCCTGACCTTCGGCGGTGGGCCGATCGGCAACTACATGACCCATGCCGCGGCGAGCATGGCCCTCGCGCTGCGCACCCGGGGCACATATGGGCTGCTGTTCGCCAATGGCGGCTATGCTACCCACAACCACAGCATCGTGCTGACCAGGATTCCGCAGCCTGCGGGGACGTTCCCCCAGAACTTCGACGTGCAGGCTGAGGCCGATGCCGCGCGAGGGCCCGTACCGCCGCTCGACCCTGGCTATGCCGGGCCGGCCACCGTCGAGACCTACACCGTGCTGTACGATCGGGAGGGCGCAGCGCGCTTCGGGGTCGTGCTGGGCCGTACCCCGGATGGCCGCCGCGCCATTGCCCGCGTCCCGGGGGACGATGCGCGGACCATCGCATGGCTCACTGCGGGCATCCACGAACCCGTCGGCCAGCCGGGGCAGGTGGTTGCCGAGGGCGAGCTGAACCGGTGGGTTGTCGCCTGAACATGGCGGCGGCGCGGCGCAAGGCTCCGCAAACCGATCGAGACGGCGTCCGGTTGGACGGTGCGCCGGAACAAAGGAGAGATACATGAGCGACGCCTATTCGATGATTCGCCTGCACGGCGTTGGCGACATCGCGCGCGAGCATCGCCGCTCGCGGCCGACGCGCCTCGCGGCCATCGACGGTGTGGTGCGTCACGATTATGCGACGCTGGACCGACGGACGACGCGCCTGGCGAACGCGTTCGCCGCGCGCGGCTTGGGAGCGGGCGACCGCGTCCTGTGGCTGGGCCAGAACAGCCACCGTATTCTCGAACTGCTGGTCGCCTGTGCCAAGATCGGCGCGATCCTGTGCCCTGCCAACTGGCGCGCATCGCCCGAAGAGGTGCGCACGATCATTGCCGATTTTGATCCCGCCGTGATCATTTGGCAGGATTTCGAGGTCGGCGAGGCCATGCGCGCTGCAGGCGATGCGGCTGCGCCCGGCACCTTGTGGCTACAGCACGACCTGGAGGGCGACGGGGGCTATGAAAGCTTCCTGGAGAGCGGCGGCGAAGGGGATCGGGATCTGCGGATCGATCCGTCGCTTCCGCTGCTCGCGATCTTCACCGCGGCCTTCGAGGGCAAGCCGAATGCGGCGCTGCTGGCCCACGACACGATCATGTACCAGAATCTGATCGTCGGGCGCGGGCAGGCGATCGACGAGAGCAGTGTCCATCTGAATTCCGGGCCGCTGTTCCATCTCGGTACCCTGATGGGAGCGCTCGCCGCATTCCATCACGGGGCTACCAACGTCTATACGCCGCGCGTCGACGCGGCCACCCTGCTGCAACTGATTCAGGACGAGCGCGCGACGCACGCCTTCATTCCCGGCCCGACGATCGAGCAGATCCGCGTGCTGAACGCGGACGGCCGCTACGACGTTTCGAGTCTGTGGTCGACGCCGGCCGCGCCCGAGTGGAAATATGCGATGTGCATGCCCGCCGATGCGCCGATGCTGCGCAAGGTGGGGGGCTATGGACAATCGGAGGTGATGGGCCTCATCTCCTTCGCTTATCTGGGCGGCACGGGGGCGGGCCGGGTCTCGCCGATGGCGCAGGTGGCGTTGCTGGACGACCATGGCGAGGAAGTCCCGCCGGGCGAAACCGGCGAGTTCGCCGTGCGCGGCCCGATGGTGATGACCGGCTATCGCGGTGCGGACGCCGAAAATGCCCGTCGCTCGCGGTTCGGATGGCATCTCACAAACGATCTCGGGCGGCGGAGCGAGGACGGCTCGCTGCAGTTCGTCGGCCCCAAGGCGGCGCTGATCAAATCGGCCGACGAGAACATCTATCCCGCCGAAGTCGAAAACTGCATTCGCCAACACCCGGCGGTGGCCGATGTGTGCGTGATCGGCGTTCCCGATCCGGTGTGGAAACAGAATGTGAAGGCGGTGATCGTGCTGAAGGCCGGCGCGGTCGCGGATGAAGCCGGCATCGTGGAGCACTGCCGCGCGCACATGGCCTCGTACAAAAAGCCGAAGGCCGTCGCCTTTGTCGAGGCGCTGCCGAAGATCCCGGGAACGCCTTTCAACGATCGCGGGGCGATCGACGCCGCCCATGGCGGCGGTGGCTATCCCAGCCTCAGGTGATCAAGGATAAAGAGTATACTGGTTAGCGTTGACCCTGCCGACCATTCGGCCTAGAGTTGGTTTTAGATAAAGCGCGAATCTTGATGCCTTCGGAGGCATGGGTAAGCGTTGCTCCCGGAGAGGCTACTAATTTATGCCCGTTCCACCCCTGGATTTTCTGCCCGAAGCATCGACGCTGTTCATCGGCGGGCGATGGGTGGCTCCGGCGACAGACCGCATCATCGCGATCCGCCACCCTGCGGATGGCACGCATGTGATCGACGTTGCCGAGGCGTGCGAAGGGGATATGGACGCGGCGATCGCTGCTGCCGATCGCGCCTTTCGTGAAGGTCCCTGGCCACAATTTCCGCTCGACGCCCGGCTGGCGGTGCTCGAACGCTGGGCGGAGGCGATCTCCAGGCGGATCGAGGATCTGGCTGTCGCGCACAGCGCCCAGATCGGCGTCCCGATAAGCTTTTCGCGAAACGTGGCGGGTGGTGCGTTGGCCAGTCTGCGCAACACCATCGCCGCGGCGCGGGCGCGGCCGATCGTTGAGGAGCGGCCTGCCGCGGGGGGTGTCGCGCAGGTCACGCGCGAGCCCGTCGGCGTGGTCGCGGCCATCATCCCGTGGAACTATCCCTCGCTGCTCGGCATGAACAAGATGGCGCCGGCGCTGGCGATGGGTTGCTCGGTCATCGCCAAGCCCTCGCCCGAGGCACCGCTGGATTCGCTGATCTTTGCACAATGCGCGGTCGAGGCGGGTTTCCCCGAAGGCGTGCTGTCGATCCTGCCGGCGGGGCGCGAAATCGGCGAACGCCTGGTGCGCGACGTGCGTGTCGACAAAGTGAGCTTCACCGGTTCGTCCGCAGCGGGCAAGCGGGTCGGCGCGTTGTGCATGGAGCGGGTGGCGCGGGTCTCGCTGGAACTCGGCGGTAAGTCGGCGGCGATTATTCTCGACGATTTTCCGATCGAGGCGGCGGTGCCGGTGCTGGTGGGCCAGTCCACCCTGTTCAACGGTCAGGCGTGCATGGGGTTGACCCGCGTCCTCGTCTCGCGGGCGCGGCACGATGCCCTGGCGACGGCCCTGGCGGAGGCGTATGCCGCGCTGACGGTGGGCGATCCCTTCGATCCCGCGACGCGGATCGGGCCATTGGCCAGCCCAGCCCAGGCACAGCGCGTTGCCGGATATATCGAGGCGGGCCAGCGCGAAGGTGCGCGGCTGATGACCGGCGGCACGGTCGAGGGATGCTTCGTCGCGCCGACCGTCTTCGCCGAGGTGTCGTCGGCGATGCGGATCGCGCAGGAAGAGATTTTCGGCCCCGTCCTTTGCGTGCTGCCCTATGACGACGTGGACGATGCGATCCGGATCGCGAACGACAGCGCCTATGGGTTGAGCGGTGCGGTGTTCACCGAGGATGCCGCCGTCGTGACGCATCTCGCCCGGCGGATCCGTACGGGGTCCGTCGCTCAGAACGGCATGGGGCCGCAGGGCGGCCTGCCGTTCGGCGGCTTCAAGCAATCGGGCATCGGGCGCGAAGGCAGTGCTGAGGCGCTCGATCTCTATACCGAAATCAAGACGATCTACCTGGCGGCGCGTCCGCCGGTGGCTGCGTCGTGATCGGCGCGGGCGCGCTCCGTCGCAGGAGGGCGTGACATGCCCTGCTGCGCCGCCGCGATCTTCCTGCTCGGCATGGTCTACGACGCGGTGACGGCCATCGCCGCGGCGCTGGGCGCGCGCAGGGCGACGACATCGATGCGGTCCAACGAGGTGGTCGATTGGGCCCCGGTCAGGCCCTGACAGGCAGGGGCAGTCCGACGGAAATTACGGCCGGCGGCGGACGACGAGGAAAGGCGAGAAATGGGTTCGATCGAAATGACCATGGCGCCGGGTGGGCGCGCCGACACGCTGCCACTGGGTCGGAAGGGTGCGGTCACCGCGCGTCGCCAGCGGATCACCTGGGCGGTGTATGGCGGTCTCCTTCTGCTCGGCGGAGCGCTATGGGCCTTTGCCGGCTCGCCGGGGCTGCGCGCGTTCGGGCTCGGGCTCTGGGCGCCGGGGATGGGGTTTCTGGCGAGCGGCGGCTGGCCGATCCTGCTGATCGTGCCGACACTCGCGCTGTTTGGTCTGGCGGTGTTCGCCTGGTTCGGCGCTGGCGCGATCGTGGCCCCGGTGCTGATCTGGCTCGGCGCGGCGTGGCTGGCCGCTGGCACGGTCGGCGAAACACCCTGGAAAGGCGCGCCGATCGTGGCGGCGCTGTTGATCGGTGCCGCCTTTGGCTATCAGGCACGGCGCTTGCGCAAGGCCCGGAAAGCACTGCTCGGCATTCGTCAGTGGCGGAGCGCCGCGCTGCCCGCTGCCATCGTCGCGGTCGACGCGCGTGCGGTAGACGCACCTGCCGACGCGGATCGGGTGCTGGACGACGAGATGCTTTCGGCGGTCGACTATCTGTTGGACCGGGCGCTGCAGCCGGTGGAAGCCTTTGACGGTTTCGATCGGGTCGACATCTTCCAAACGGCGTCGGTACGCTACCAGATCAACTTCATCGGCTATGCGCTGTCGATCCTGCAGATGCGCTACCTGCCCAATTTTCGTGGTTATCTCGCGCAGGGGCAGCGGCAGCTGATCGAGAAATATTTGCAGAAGCGGGTGTGGTCCTACTGGATCTATGAGTCGATGTGGGGACACCTCAATTTCACCAACTGGGACCCCGCCGCCAAGGACAATATCATGCTCACCGGCTATTTCGGTGCGCAGGTGAACCTCTACATGCTTGCCACCGGCGACATGCGCTACACCGAATCCGGCAGTCTGCCGTTCCGGCTGAACCGTCGCACGGTCTATGCGCATGACGCGCACAGCATCACGCGTTCGATCCGGAACAACATGGATGCATCGGCTTATTGCTTGTACCCTTGCGAGCCGAACTGGATCTATCCGGCGTGCAATTTCCGGGGAATGTTGAGCCTGACGTCGTTCGATACGGTGTTCGGTACCAGCTATGCGAAGGATATTGGCGAGCGCTATTGGGCGCAATTGGAGGAGGAATTCACCGATCCCTCCGGTAGCATCATCGCGCTCAAGTCGAGCATTACCGGGATGCCCTTCCCCTTCCCAGCGTCGGACCTCAGCTTCAGCGCGATGGCCAATGCCTTCGATCCGCAGCGTGCACGGCGGATGTGGGCATCCGCGCGGATCGGACTGGAGCGTGCCCTTGTCGAACGCGACGGCGTGCCGATGCTGGGCCTGCCGGCCGGCGGAATCGATTTCGGCAACTACCGTCGCGACGCGCGGACCTTGGCGGCGGCATCGATTCTCCAGGTGGCACGCGAGTTCGGCGATGAGGAAATCGCCTCGGCATCGTACAACACGCTCAATGCCGTCGGCGGCCGAACGCAGGATGCGGGGTTGCGCTTCCGCAACGGTTCAAACCTCGCCAACATCAATGCGATGCAGGGCATTTTCGCCCGCCGCGGGGACGTGCGGCGCAGTTATGCGGAGGGCGGTCCCCCAGCCGGACGGTCCGGGCCGAGGCTTGAATCTGTGCCATATCCGGCGGTGCGTGTCGCGGCGGCGCGCAGCGACGGCGAAGCCTTGCGGTTGGTATTGTCGAGCGGGTCCGGTGCCTCGCACCGCCTGGAATTTGCGAACTTGAATCCTGGCGGGCGCTATCATGTGCAGGAGCGGCCCGCATTGGCGTTCGTCGCCGATGCCAGTGGCGCCGCGACGATCGCGATCGAACTGTCCGGACGAACCGCGCTCACCATCGCGCCGGTAACTACCGTTTGACGCGGTTCGGCCTTACCCCTTTTCCTCATTCTCGGAGGTGCAGATGCCTATCAACGTGAAGGCTGCCGTCTTTCACGGCCCTGGCCAGCCGTTGACGATCGAAACGCTGGAACTTGCCGATCCGGGTGAGGACGAGGTGCTTATCCGGGTGCTGGCGACGGGACTGTGCCATACCGACCTGCACGTGATCGACGGCCATCAGCCGCAGCCGGTGCCGGCGGTGCTCGGCCATGAGTCGACCGGCATCGTTGTCCGCACGGGGAGCGCAGTGACCGATCTCGCGCCGGGCGACAAAGTGGTGCCGTTCCTGCTGCCGGAATGCGGGGTGTGCGCCAATTGCCGCTCGGGCAAGACCAACATCTGCGTGCGGCTCCGTGAGCGGACCGCGGGCGGCTTCACCCGCTTCTCTCAAGATGGTGCGCCCGTTCACACCTTCGTCGGGCTCGGCACGTTCGCGGACCATATCGTCGTCAAGGCCGATCGGGTCGGCAAGGTGCGCGGCGACGCGCGACCCGAAGGCGCCTGTTATGCTGCCTGTGGCGGCGCGACCGGCCTCGGCTCGGTAACGCACGCCGGCGTCGACGCGGAATCGGTCGTTGTGGTCTTCGGGTTGGGGGGCATCGGGCTCAACGTCGTGCAGGGCGCCAAGCTGGCGGGTGCGAAGACGATCATCGGGATCGACCTCAATCCCGAGCGGGAGGCGATCGCCCGCGATATGGGGGCGACGCATTTTCTGAACCCGAGCCTCGAGGCCGACATCGTCGCGGCGGTGATGGCAATCACGGGCGGGGGGGCGACCCACAGCTTCGAATGCGTCGGCGTGCCTGCGGTGATGCGGCAGGCGGTGGATGTCACCCATCCGGCGTTCGGCCACTGTACCTTGATCGGGATTGCGCCAGCGAGCGCCGAGCTTTCGCTGAGCATCCAGGGGATGTCGATGGGGCGAACGGTGGGTGGCGTGCTGATGGGCGGGATCAAGCCCAAGTCGACGCTGGGCGCTATCGTCGCCGACTATGCCGATGGCCGGGTGCGATTCGACGAATTGGTGAGCCACCGACTGCCGCTTGAGCGGATCAACGAAGGGTTCGACCTGATGCGCCAGGGCAAGAGCACGCGCACCGTGATCGTGTTCGAATAACGCGGGGGGCGGTGGGTGAGCATGTCGATGGAGCATCACCATCACGCGGCAGCGGCGGCCTATCCGGGGCTGGTCTGGCTGTTCCTGATCGCGGTCGCGGTCAGCGTCGTCGCGCTGGTGCGCGCTGATCCCGCCGCCGGCCGGCTGCCGCTCGCGTCGCGGGAGGCGCAGTTCGTTCATATCGTGATGAACGGCGCGATGGCGCTACACGCGGCTGCGCTCGGGATGAGTATGGCGATGATCGGGCTGTGGGGTCTCGCGGTGGTTCTGGCGCTGCGGCTGTGCTGGCTCGGGCTGGCGCACCCTGCCATGCCCCGGGCGAATGCCCGCCGCGAGCGGTTGGCCAGCACCGGCTATCATCTGTTTTCGACGATCGTCATGCTGTTCGCCATGCAGGTCGCCGGCGGCCTGGTCGGGTACGCGCTGGCATTGCTGTTCATGCTCGATGCCGGGGCGACCGTCCTGCTCGCTGCCACCTGGCCGAAATGGGCGCCCGCATTTCGCCGCGACGTCCGCATCGTCGGCCTCGCCGCATCGCCGGTGGTGACGAACGCGGCATCGGTCGGTCTGTGGCTCGCGACGGTCCCGCATGTCGTCATGGATATCGGAATGGTGAGCATGCTCCGGTAGAACGTCGCATCACATCAGCGCGCCGATCAAGGGTTTGGGGGAGCATCGTCGCTGGCGTCAACATGCGCCGGGTCGGCAGGCACCGCCGCCCTCGCGTGGCGAGTGAACTATCGAAAGGGGAGCGCGGCGATGTCGCGCCTAGGAGGATAGATGGCAGAAGACATTTTCATTCTGGCCGGCGCGCGTACAGCGATCGGCGATTTCGGCGGTAGTCTGAAGGACGTCGCCCCGGCCGATCTCGGCGCGACCGTGATCGGCGAGGCGATCCGCCGCGCCGGGCTTGCGCCTGAGCATGTCGAGCATGTCGTACTGGGGCAGGTGATCCCGACGCTGCCTTCCGATGCCTATGTTGCGCGCGTCGCGGCCGTCCGCGCCGGCATTCCGCATGCGGCCCCGGCGCTCACGCTCAACCGGCTGTGCGGTTCGGGGCTGCAGGCGGTGATCTCGGCCGCGCAGATGGTCGCGCTGGGCGAGGCGGGGGTGGCGGTCGCCGGCGGCGCCGAGAGCATGAGCCGCGCGGCGCATCTCGCCACCACCACGCGCTGGGGCACCAAGATGGGGGACGTGACGCTGCTCGACATGATGGTCGGCGTGCTGTCCGATCCGTTCGAGGGCGTACACATGGGCGTCACGGCCGAGAATGTCGCCGATCGCTTTGCCGTTAGCCGCGACGCGCAGGATGCGCTCGCCGCCGAAAGCCACGCCCGCGCCGCCCGCGCGATTGCCGAGGGGCGCTTCGAAGCGGAAATCGTGCCGGTCGAGGTCAAGACCCGCAAGGGCGTCACGGCCTTCGCCACCGACGAGCATGTCCGCGCCGAGACCACGGTGGAGAGCCTTGCCGCGCTCCGCCCCGCCTTTCGCCGCGACGGGTCGGTGACGGCGGGCAATGCCTCTGGCCTCAACGACGGCGCCGCCGCGCTGGTGCTGGCCTCCGGCACCCAAGTCGCCGCGCATGGGCTTCGGCCGATGGCGAAGATCCTCGGCTGGGGCCATGCCGGCGTCGATCCGCAGATCATGGGCGTCGGCCCGGTTGCGGCGGTGCCGATCGCGCTGCGCCGTGCCGGACTGGCGCTGGCGGCGATCGACGTGATCGAGGCCAATGAGGCGTTCGCTTCTCAGGCCTGCGCGGTCGCGGCGCAGCTTGGCTTCGACCCCGCCAAGGTCAACCCCAATGGCAGCGGCATCGCGCTCGGCCATCCGATCGGCGCGACCGGCGCGATCCTGGTGGTGAAGACGCTCTACGAACTGCGGCGGACCGGCGGACGCTATGGCCTGATCACCATGTGTATCGGCGGCGGCCAGGGCATCGCGATGGTCATCGAACGGGTGGAGATGGACGCATGAAGGTCTTGGTACCGGTCAAGCGCGTGCTTGATTACAACGTGAAGCCCCGCGTGAAAGCGGACGGGACGGGCGTCGATCTGGCGAACGTCAAGATGAGCATGAACCCCTTTGACGAGATCGCGATCGAGGAAGCGGTGCGGCTGAAGGAAAAGGGCGCGGCGACCGAGATCGTCGTCGTCACCATCGGCGTCGCCAAGGCGGAAACCGATGTGCTGCTCACCGCGCGCGCCATGGGCGCCGATCGCGGCATCCTGATCCAGACCGACGAGACGGTGGAGCCGCTGGCGGTGGCCAAGCTGCTCGCCAAGGTCGCGCAAGAGGAACAGCCCGGTCTGATCATCCTCGGCAAGCAGGCGATCGACGACGATTCGAACCAGACCGGCCAGATGCTGGCGGCGCTGCTCGGCTGGGCACAGGGCACCTTCGCCTCCAAGGTCGAAATCGCCGGCGAGCGCGTGAAGGTGACGCGTGAGATCGACGGCGGGCTGGAAACGGTGGACCTGAAGCTCCCCGCGATCGTCACCACCGACCTTCGCCTCAACGAGCCGCGCTATGCCACGCTGCCGAACATCATGAAGGCGAAGACCAAGCCGGTCGCGAAGAAGACCGTCGCCGACTACGGCGTCGACATCACCCCGCGCCTCACCACGCTGAAGGTCGTCGAGCCGGCCAAGCGCCAGGCAGGCATCAAGGTGGGTTCGGTCGACGAGCTGGTCGAGAAGCTCAAGGGCATGGGAGTCGCGTAATGAAGACGCTGGTTTGGGTCGAACACGACAATCAGAGCGTCAAGGACGCGACGCTCTCCACCGTCACCGCGGCTGCCAAGCTGGGTGAACTCCATCTGCTCGTCGCCGGCAAGGGTGTTTCGGGCGTAGCGGAAGCTGCGGCGCAGATCGCCGGCGTGGGCAAGGTCCATGTTGCCGACGATGCGGCATACGAGCATTTCCTCGCCGAGAATGTCGCGCCGCTGATCGTCGAGCTGATGGACAGCCATGACGCGGTTCTCTTCCCGGCGACCACCACGGGCAAGAACGTGGCGCCGCGCGTCGCCGCCGCGCTCGACGTGATGCAGATCTCGGACATCCTCTCGGTCGAGGGTGCGGACAGCTTCACCCGGCCGATCTATGCCGGCAACGCGATCGCCACCGTGCAGACCAGCGACACGAAGCTGGTGCTCACCGTGCGCGGCACCGCGTTCGACAAGGCGGCGACGACCGGCGGCAGCGGCACGGTGGAAGCCGTGGCCACGGCGGGCGACCAGGGCCTCTCGACCTTCGCCGGTTCGGAAATCGCCGGGTCGGAGCGTCCGGAGCTGACCAGCGCGAAGATCATCGTCTCGGGCGGCCGTGCGCTCGGCTCGTCGGAGCAGTTCCATGCGCTGATCGATCCGCTGGCCGACAAGCTGGGTGCCGCGGTCGGCGCCAGCCGCGCGGCGGTGGATGCCGGCTATGCGCCGAACGACTATCAGGTCGGCCAGACCGGCAAGATCGTGGCACCCATGGTCTATGTCGCGGTCGGCATTTCGGGCGCGATCCAGCACCTCGCCGGCATGAAGGATTCGAAGACGATCGTCGCGATCAACAAGGACGAGGACGCCCCCATCTTCCAGGTGGCGGATATCGGCCTGGTCGGCGACCTGTTCACGCTGGTGCCGGAGCTGACCGAAAAGCTCTGAAGCCGGGGAGCGACCGCTCCCGTCGTCTGCGCATCGCGCTGTAGGTGTTTAGCCCCGGCATTTGATGGGTCGGGTCGAGCGTAAATCGGTAGGGCCCGATTCTTTCGATGTTGCAGATGTATTTGAATGGTTTGAGGTTGTTGAGGGTCTTGAGTTGGCGGCCGTAATTATAGATTCGATAAGGTCGTGAGGGCGTGTGTTAAAATTTGACGGATATCGTGATGATGAACTTTTGCATTGTCTTGCTTGGTAATGCAGTTCATAATTTCGAATTGGTCATTGCCCATGGGCGCCTGATATTGGTGAGGCGATGTTAGATGCCGTTCTCTCGACAGGGCGTGTTGCTTAACCTCGTGTCCACGGAGCCGGCAGCAACTCAGTGCTAGCGGGAAACGCCAAAGGTGGCCGAGACGATCAACGGCCTCTATAAGGCCGAAGTTATCTTACGGCACCGGTCATGGCCCAGTGCGTCGGCAGTGTAAATGGCAACCCTGCGCTGGGTCGACTGGTTCAACCACCACCGCCTGTTCGGCCCCATCGGGCACATTCCGCCCGATAAGGCCGAAGCCAACTACTATGCAGCCGACGAGACACTCGATATGCTCGCATGACCCAAATGAAATTGGCTCCGGAAAACCCGGGACGTTTCAGTCGAGGGCGAGGGTGCTGCAACGCGCAGCCCATGCTTTGCGGCTAGTGCGGATCGACATTCAACGTAACCAGATCATGGCGGCGGCGAGGTGGATAAAGCCGGCGAAGTGGATAGAGCGACGATCATAGCGTGTGGCAAAGCGCCGGAAATGCTTGAGGCGACCAAAGCATCGTTCGATGCGGTTGCGCTGTTTATAGGCGACCGCGTCATGGGGGATTGGGAGCTTTCGGCAGCGGTTTGAGGGGATGACGGCCTCGGCGCGCATCTCTGCGATGATCGCGCGTAAGGCATTGCTGTCATAGGCTTTGTCGGCAAGCACGGCATTGCCGCTCTGCCCCTGAAGCAGAGCCGGGGCCTGGGTGATGTCGCCGGTTTGGCCAGGCGTGAGGATGAAGCGCAGCGGGCGACCGAGCGCGTCGGCCAGCATGTGGACCTTGGTCGTCAGTCCGCCTCGGGAACGCCCCAGCGCCTGGTCGCACGCCCCCCTTTTCCGGTCGCCGCATGCTGGTGTGCCCGGACGATCGTGCTGTCGATCATCAGATAGTGATTGTCCCGCTCGGCGGTCAACGCATCGAATACCCGTTCCCAAACGCCGGCATGGCACCATCGGCTGAAGCGGCGATGGGCGCTCTTCCACTTCCCATAGCGCTCCGGCAGATCGCACCAATGCGCGCCAGAGCGCAGCACCCACAAACATCCGTTTACGAACAATCGGTTATCGGTACCCGAGTGTCCCGGATCCGCCACCTTGCCAGGTAACAGCGATGCTATCCGTTGCCACTGCGCATCGCTCAGTTCGTACCGCTTGACCGCCATCAGTTGCGCCGCGTCTCAACACGGATGCCTATGAATCAGCGATCAGCCCATTTGGGAATCCCGAATGTCGATCCCCGCTAGCCTTTGTGCGCTCCCCGCACCGAGGCAGATTAGGTCCGAAATGAAGCAAACGGCCTAAACGCTCGAAAAAATTCCCCGACTACCATCGCGGGCGGCGAGGGACTGCCGCCCCGACGATCTGGAGGGGGGCAAATGGTTGCGATCTTCACGGGTGCCGGCACGGGCTTCGAGCGTGGATCGGGTTCGGTCCTGGGCGGTTCGGGCCTTCTGGGCAGCGCATCGCAGGGACGGGGCGGCGACAGCGTCGTCGTCAATGCGGCGAACGGCAATCTGCTGATCTCGCGGCAGGACGAATATCTCGTCGGCCGCGGTCCCGATGTCGCGGTCAGCCGCGCGTTCAACAGCCAGGCGACCGTCGGCGACGACAATAACGACAAATGGCGCCAGAGCACCGATCGCCGCGTGACGGCGGTCACCGGAACGACGGTGCGCCGCGTCGCTGCCGATGGCAGCGAGACGATCTACACCTGGGATGCGACCCGCTCCGCCTATGTCTCCAAGGAAGGGGCCGGATCGTACGACCTGATCGTCGCATCGGGAAACCAGTGGATCTGGACCGACGGCGACACCCGGCGGGTCGAGAAATACGATAATCTGAACGGCGGGCGCATCGTATCAGAGGGCGACAGCGATCTCAACGCGATCAGCTACACCTATATCGGCGACAAGCTCGACAAGGCGACGACCGCCGACGGCGCCTGGGTGCAGTATAGCTGGTCCGGCTACAACATCACCAAGGTCACCACCGGCTATACCGATTTCGCGACGGGCACCGCCAAGACGCTGTCCCGCGTCTGGTACGAATATACCGGCTCACAGCTCACCAAGGTCCGCACCGACCTGACCCCCGCCGACAATGTCCAGCCGAGCGACGCGGACTCCTACTGGACCAGCTACGGCTATGACGGGGCGGGCCGGGTGAACAGCATCACCCAGAAGGACGGGTCGAGCCTGGCCGTCGCCTATGACGGATCGGGGCGCGTGACCACGCTGACCCAGCTTGCCTCATCGGGCGTCAACCGGGTGACGACGCTCACTTATTATGCCGGCTATACTAGCGTGACCGACGCGACGGGTCAGGTGACGCGGCTCGATTACGATGCGGCGGGAAACCTCACCAAGATCACGGCGCCCGCCGCCTATGCCGGTGCCGCGCAGCAGATCGTGCAGTTCGCCTACAACGCCAATGGCGACCTGATCGGCACCACCGACGCGAGCGGCAATTCGGCAAGCTACACCTATGATGGCAACGGCAATGTCCTGACCGCCACCGACGAACTCGGCAACGTCGTCACCCGCACCTATGGCAGCAACAACGAGATGCTGACCGAGACGCGCACCGCGTCCGACGCGACCGGCGCGGCCGTCAGCATTACCGCCCGCTATGTCTACGACGCCGAGAACCATCTGCGCTATCTGGTCAGCGGCGAAGGCGCAGTGACCGAGTATCGCTACACTGCGGCCGGCGAGATCCAGTACAAGATCGACTATCCCGAGCAGAGCTACCCGATCGGTTCGGGCGCGCTCAGCGAAGCGACGATGGATGCGTGGCGCAACGGCCTGTCCGATCGCGCGTCGACCCAGATCACGCTCAACACCTATGACGCGCGCGGCAGCATGACTTCGTCGCGCAGCTTCGGGATCGCCAGCGCCGCGGGCGTGGAATCGACCGCGGAGGGCGCGAGCCGCGTCTATTACAGCTATGACCAGGCGGGCCGCCTGCTCTCGCGCAACAGCGAGGGGCAGGTCGCCGAGACCTTTGTGTATGACGGCATGGGCCGGATGATCGGTTCGACCGACGTCAATGGCGGCACCACCAGCCTGGTGTTCAACGACACGGCGACGACGACGACGGTGACGCTCGCCTCAGGCTATGTCACCACCTCCACCTACAACAAGGCGGGCGACCTCATCAGCCAGACCGATAGCGGCAGCTATGTCGCCGGCGGCACGGTGGCCAGCCAGTATGACAAGCTGGGCCGGGTGCGCATCGCAACCGACGCGGTCGGCCTCAACCGCTATTATGCCTATGACAAGGCCGGTCGCCTGATCGCCGAGGTCAATCATTATGGCGACATGACCGAGTATCGCTACGATGCGAACGACCGCATCGTGGCGACCACCCGCTACGCGACGCGCCTGACCAGCGGCCAGCTTGCTACCCTGCAGAATCCGGACAGCGTGTTCGACGTGGGATCGATCCGTCCCGCCACCTCGGGCTCCGATCTGTGGAGCTGGTCGGTCTATGACAAGCTCGGTCGCGTCGTCGCCTCCATCGCCGGCGACGGCAGCGTCGCCACCAGGGCCTTTGACAATGCGGGGCATCTGGTCAGCACCACCGCCCATGCGGTCAAGCTGACCGCGGGCCAGATCGCGGGCTTCAAGACCACGCCGCCGGTGATCGGCGACATTCCCGCGCCGACCGCGGCTGCGGCGGTGACGCGCAGCTTCTACGATCGCGACGGGCGGCTGATCGGCGTGCTCGACGGCGAGGGATTTCTGGCGCGTACCGTCTATGACAAGGCGGGCAACAAGGTCGCGCAGATCGCGTCGTACAATGCGGCGGCTGCCGGGCTGCGCGCCGCAGGCAGCTTCAACGATCTGGTGGCGAGCGTCGGCACGTCTGCCAACGACCGGACGGCCCGGTTCGTCTATGACGGGCAGGGTCTGCTCCGCTACGCCGTCGACGCCCTCAACCAGGTCACGGCCTATAGCTATGATGCGGCCGGACTGCAGACGAGCACGGTCCAATATGCCGCGGCGATGGCGGCCACCAGCGACTATACCTACGACAACGTCAAGGCGCTCACCGCATCGCTGACCGGCAATGCCAACAACCGGACGAGCTGGGCGGTCTATGATGCGGCCGGCCGGCTCTCCTTCTCGATCGATGCCGAAGGCGGCGTGATCGGGATGAGCTATGACAGCAGCGGCAAGGTGATCCGAACGGTCCAGTACGCGACCAGATATGTCACCGGCTCGCTGCCCACGCTCGCGACGATGAACAGCTGGTCGGGCAGCAACGCCGGGGGCGCTTCGGACCGGATTACCCGCACCTGGTACACCGCGCGCGGCGAGGCACGCTATGTGGTCGACGCCGAAGGCTATGTCTCGCGCACCGACTACAGCGCCAGCGGCAAGGTCGCCGCCCAGATCGTCTGGAGCAACAAGGTCTCGGTGTCGAACACGTCGACGATCGCGCAGGTCGATGCCGCAAGCGCGGGCGCGGGGGACTATGCCGCGCGCAGCTACGCCTATCATCCCGATGGCATGCTCTCCTCGGAGTATGATGCGCTCGGCGTCCAGACGCTGTACGACTACACCGCCACCGGCCTGCTCAACGCGCGCTATGACGCCTATGGCACCGCGGATCAGGTAATCACCGCCTATGGCTATGACGCGGCCGGCCGGGTGGTGACGGAGGTCAGCGCCTGGGGCACGGCCGACGCGTCGACCGTCAGCTATGCGTTCGACGGTCTCGGCAACCGGGTCCAGATGACGGACCCCAACGGCAACGTCACCACCTTCACCTATGACCGGCTCGGCCAGCTCAAGACGCGGACGGACGCGCTGGGCGGCGTTTCGAGCTACGAATACAACGCCTTTGGCGAGGCGTGGAAGGTCACCGATCCGCAGGGCAACGCCAGCTATAGCTGGTACGACAAGCTCGGGCGCATCACTCAGGTGCGCGACGCCGGCAATTA
This sequence comes from Sphingomonas degradans, assembly GCF_053502645.1. NCBI lineage: Bacteria > Pseudomonadati > Pseudomonadota > Alphaproteobacteria > Sphingomonadales > Sphingomonadaceae > Sphingomonas > Sphingomonas degradans. The sequence continues at coordinate 2,858,484 of NZ_CP177172.1, read as the reverse complement.
CCTGACGGAGACGAGCTACACCGTCTTCGGCGAGAAGGCGACGCTGACGCGGCGCTTCAACCAGGTGAGCGGAACGGCGGTAATGGCGACGCCGCCATCGGTCACCGCAAACGCCGCCGAGGATGCGACGACCAGCTTCCTCTACGACAAGCTGGGCCGGCTCACGCGGACAACCGACGCAATGGGCTTCTACGAAAGCTATGCCTATGACGGGCTGGGCAATCGGGTGTCGGTCACGGCGAAATCCTCGACTGACGCCGTCGCCGCGGGGGCGACGACCACCTACACCTATGACCGCCTGGGCCACATGCTCACGGAGACCCTGCCCAGGGCGACCTATGATGCCGCCGGCAACCTCACCAGCTCGACCGTCGTCAACCGCTTCGAATATGACGCGCGGGGCAATCGCACCAAGGTGGTCGAGGCGGACAACCTTTCCTATCGGCGTACCACCACCTTCACGTTCGACAAGAACGACCGGCTGATCGAGCGGCGCGGGGACGCGGTCAACGTGATCGGCGACGATCTCGTCACCGTCTCCACCGTCACCCCGGTCGAGACGATCCGCTACGACGCGCGGGGCAACGTCAAGGAACGGATCGACGTCACCGGCGCGCGGACGCTGTATTATTACGACGCGCTCAATCGCAAAAAGGTCGAGATCCGCCAGACCTCGGCGAGCGAGAACAGCTATTCCAGCTTTACCTATGATGCGAACGGCAACGTCAAGTCGAACCGCGTCTATGCCGGCTCGATCACGCTGCCCGCAACCGTAGGCTCCACGCCGCCGGCGGCGCCCGCGACGAGCTATCGCGAGACGCTGTTCAACTATGACGCGCTCAACCGGATAAGCTCCAGCCAGGTGACGGGAGTCGTCACCGGCACCTATGCGACCGGCTATGCCGCTGCGAACCTCGTCACCAGCTATGTCTATGACGCTGCGGGCAATCTCCAGAAGGTCACCGATCCGGCCGGGGGCGAGACCTATAGCTGGTACGATGCGCTCGGGCGCAAGACCGGGCAGCTCGATGCGGGCGGGTATCTGACCGCCTGGGCGTATGACCCCGACAACAACGTTACCGAGGAACGCCGCTACGCCAACCAATATACCGGCGGCGTATCGCTCGGCGGAGCGCCGGGCGTGGCGACCAGCGGGTCGGACCGCGTCACGCAATATGGCTATGATCGCCAGGGCAATCGCACCTGGGAAGCGCGGCTCGGGGTCGAGGCCTATACGGTCAATGCGAGCACTGGTGCGCTGACGGCGGTCAGCGGCACCGCCACTGTCCAGTATCTCTACAACGGCCTGGGTCAGGTGGTCCGCAAGACCGAGGCGGCGGGCGACCAGACATTCTACAGCTATGACGGCGACGGCCGGCTGAGCGTCGAGACGCGCTCGGGCTTTGTCGATTTCAACGGCCAGTGGGTCTCGCCCACCACGCAATATCTGTACGACGGGCTCAACAATCTTTCGCGCACCGTGCAGTCGGGCGCGACCAACGCCGCCACGCGCGTGACCACCTACAGCTATGGCGCCGACGGCCGCCTGGCGAACATGACCGACGCCAGCGGCTTCACCCGCAGCTACGCCTATGACGTGGCGGGGCGCGTCAAGAAGGAGAGCTATACGCGCACCACGGCGGCGGGCGGCACCGTCACCGATGCGGTCGCCTCCCGCTACGATCTGGCGGGCCGCAAGGTGTTCCAGGGCGTCGCCAGCTGGAACGGCAGCAGCTTCGTGATGATCGACTACAGCCAGACCCAGTACAACAATTACGGGCAGGTCTGGAGGAACGGCGTCAACGGGCTGTGGCAGATCGAGAACCAGTATGACAATGCCGGCCGCCTGGCCGCGACCAGTGCCGGGGACGGCATCTGGAAGTTCTTCGGCTATGACCGCAACGGCAACCAGACCGTGGCGATCACCTCGGCGGGAACGAACCTGGCGGGGCAGTCCTTCCTGGGCGCGCTGTCGCTGGTCGGCCTGTCGACGGTCAACGCGACCTACACCAGCTATGACAAGCGCAACCTTGCCGTCCAGGTGGTGGAGGAAGGGCGCCAGCTGAGCCTGTCGACCAGCGACCAGTTCGTCACGGCGCGCACCTACAATGCGTTCGGCGAGATCGCGAGCGAAACCAACGCGCTCGGCGCGACGCTGAACTACACCTACAACACGATGGGCAAGCTGGCGAAGAGCGAGAGCCCGACCGTCTCGATCACGCTGGAGAACGGCACCCAGCAGAACGTCCGCCCCACCGAATATTATTACTACGACCTGAGCGGCCGCCTCATCGCCGCGCGGGACGCGAACAGCAACCTGTCGACGCGCAACCTGCTCGCCGGCACCGGCTATGGCACGAGCCAGGCGCTGGTCGTCACCAGCTTCGCCGCCGATGGCGGCAGGGTCACCAATGCCTATGACATCCACGGGGACACCCGCCGCATCACCGATCAGATCGGTCGCGTCACTACCCAGGATTTCGACGCGATGGGCCGCGTCACGACTGTCTCGCATTATGGTGGCCTGACCGAGAGCTATGCCTATGACGGCCTCGGCCAGCGTATCCAGGGGTGGAACAACCAGTACCAGGATCCGATCTACGGTCCCGAGGAGTCCTATTGGGTCGAGGACCCATACGATCCGTACGATCCGTACGGCGGCTATGGCGGCGGCCACTGGGAATATTACACCCCGATCATCGGCTACACGCCCGAAAAGGCGCTGACCGAATATGACGCGATCGGGCGCGTGACCAGCCAGCGCGGCTTCGGCGGTGACGTGACCACGGCGTCCTACAGCTGGAACAGCGGCATCACGACCAGCGGGATCGGCACGTTCGGCGGCTGGACCCAGGTCACCACCTACGCGAACGGCAGGACGCTGGTGGAGAGCGAGGACGTCTTCAACCGCACTACGGCCAAGACCGACCTGGGCGGCCATGGCTGGACCTACAGCTACGACATTTCCGGCCGCCTCAGCCAAGTGGGCACGGGCGGGGTGTACACCACCTATGCCTATCTCAACACCGGCACGGTCGGTCAGACCATCGTCGGCACGCCCACGCCGCAGGTGAATACCAACTGGGCGCGCACCGTCTCCACCTACAGCTACGACAAGCTGGGCCAGCGCCTGACCGAGCAGACCAGCGAAGAGGCCGGCTATTACACACCCGGCTATTGGTACGAGGAATACGACCCCTATTACGGGTACGTCTACAACAGCTACTGGGTCGACGAGACCTATTACACGACCTCGGCGACGCTGCAGAGCTCCAGCGCCACCTATGACGCGCTCGGTCGCCTGAAGACCTTTGTCGAGAATGGCACGGCGACGATGCCGGCGGCCAACATCGCCTATGAGTATGACGCCAACGGCAATGTCCGCCGGACGATGGCGACCTACCGCACGCTCGACTATCAGGGCAGCGTCTCGTCCTATTCGACGACCAGCGATTACTGGTTCCGCTACGACAGCATGAACCGCGTCGTAACCGACAAGGGCGTTCTGCGCGGCGGCCAGGTCGTCCGCGGCGAGGCAGTGTACGGCACCGGCGGCGGACAGGACATCCTGTACGATCTCGCCGGCCAGCGCGTCGCGGTGATGCGCACCGAATATTCGCCCGGCTATTACGACTATGAGTGGGGCTATTATTACGAGGGCAGCTATTACGAAAGCCGCGAGAGCTACACCTACGACAGTGCCGGCCGGCTCTATGAAATCCAGACGTCGACGGGGAACTGGGTTGCCGAGATCTACGACTATTACACGGGCATTGCGACACCCCCGGGCACGATCCCGGCGGCGCCCGCCTCGGGTACGGTCCGCTCGCGCTTCTACTATGACCTGCTCGGCCACCTGACCCAGCAGAACGACTATGAAAGCTATGGCTCGGGCGTCGCCTATAGCCGCTACGTCACCTACAACAACAAGGGTCAGATCAGCTACGAGAGCACGTCGACCAAGAAGTATGACGGCCACACGTATCAGTCTTACAGCTATTACGACTATGGCTATGGAAGCAACTATGCGCTCGGATCGGTGCTGAGCGTATCGACGGTCAACTACCGCAATTACAACAATGGCGATGCGCCCGACACGCTGACGACCAACAGCTATGCCTGGTGGGACGGCGCCGTGCAGTCGCAGATCGCGCACAAGCCCAATACCAGCCAGTCGACGACCTATTACACCAGCTTCTATTATAACGGCCTGGGCCAGCTAAGCTCGCTCTATGTCGGCGACGCGCGTTCGCGCACCGTCTCGTTCAAGCTGAACGGCGAGGGGCAGATCATTCGCCGCGACGAGCAGGACTATAACTGGTCCAACGGCGATCCGCACGAAATCTGGTACCGCTTCAACGGACGCCAGCTCGGCTATGTCGGCAACAACGGAACGAACGACGTGTCGACCGCGCAGTCGATCAGCGAGCGGCAGACCGTCTCGCCGACCACGCCGGGCGCGTTCCGCAACGGCGCGAGCTATGGCAGCTCCTACGCCGAGTTCGCCAACAGCTACGACCCGATCAACAGCTACAGCCAGGGCTCCTCGAGCGGCAGCTATACGGTGCGCGCGGGCGACACGCTGCAGGGCATCGCGCTGTCGATCTACGGCGACTCGAACCTCTGGTACCGCATCGCCGAAGCCAACGGCCTGACCGGTGCATCCGCGCTGATCGAGGGGCGCACGCTGCGGCTGCCCAGCGGGGTGGTCAAGACCGGCTACAACGCGTCCAGCCTCAAGCCCTATAACCCCGGCGAGGCCATCGGCGACGTCACGCCGTCCACCCCGCAGCCGCAACAGGCCAAGAAGAACAAGTGCGGCGTCTTCGGCGCGATCATCCTCGCGGTGGTGGCGATTGCGGTCACGGTGGTTACCGCCGGCGCGGCACTGGCGGCGGCGGGGCTCGCGACCAGCGTAGGCGCAGGCATCGGCGCCGTTGTCGGCGGCGGCGGCCTGATCGCGGCGGCCGGCGTGGCCGGAGGGCTGGCAATCGGGGCAGGTGCTGCCGCGATCGGATCGATTGTCAGCCAGGGCATCGGCGTCGCGACGGGCATTCAGGACAAGTTCAGCTGGAAGGCGGTCGGCATGGCGGCGATCGGCTCGCTCGTCTCGGGCGGCCTGAACGAGGCGTTCGGAGGAGGCGGGATCATCGGCGCCGCCGCCCGCGGTGCTGCGGGAAGTGCCATCACCCAGGGTATCGGCGTCGCGACCGGCCTGCAGGACAAGTTCAGCTGGGCGGGGGTTGCCGCCGCGGGCGTGGGCGCGGCGGTAGGCTACCAGGCCGGCAAGTGGATGGGCGTCGAACCGATCAGCCAGAACAACTCGGTCGGCAACTATCTCGTCAATTTCGCCCAGGGCGCGGCGAGCACGATCGCGAACGCGGCGACGCGCAGCGCGATCGAAGGCACGAGCTTCGGCGATGCCGTCGTCGCGGCGCTGCCCGATGTCATCGCGCAGACCATCGGCGACATCCTTTTCAACGGCGTGACCAGCAACAAGGAGCAGGCACGCATCCAATATGCCGAGACGCAGACCGCAGCATTCGCTGAGCAATACGGCATCACCGACAAGGAACAGCTCGCCCAGGTCCGCCAGGCCTATCTCGACGCGCCAGGGATTTCCGAGGACTATGCCCGCCCGCAAGGCCGGCATGAGACGATCGGCGAATATGAGGCGCGCCGCCAGGCCGCGCTGACCAGGCTCGACGGCAACAAGCGCGTGCTGGCAACCGTCGCGGGTCGCGCGCTGGGCTATAACGACGATCAGATCCGGGAGGCGATCCGCGCCGGCGGACGCGGCTATGATCCCCAGAAATACGACGCGGAAACCAACCCGACGCCTGCCCCTGCCGAACCGAGCGGGAATGTGCTGCCCGAGGTCATCGTCATCGGGCACCGGTTGGAGACGCTTCCCACCGATGGCACCCGCGAAGGTGCGGCGCTCGGCGTCGTGGCCGTCGATAGTGCGGTTAGCATCGTCGGCGATAAGGCGCAGCGGATCGGCCAGGTCATCGAATCGCGGCCCTGGCTGCGGATCGGCATCACCGTGGCGGGCTATGCCGCCGACGCCGCGACGCTCTATTTCGGCGGCCCGGCCAAATTCTTCATCGGCCAGGCGATCGGGCACGCCCAATCGGGCGGCGTCCAGATCGTCTCCGACGCGGTCGGCAATCGCTATGATGACAAGGGCTACGACGCGACCCAGGCATCCGCCGGCGCGGTCGGCGCCGCCACGCTGCTCCAGCTTGCGATAAGCTCGCGCGACATCGTCAACACGCTGCGAGCGCTGCCTTCGATTGCAAAGGGCATCGCGGGCCGCCTGCGCAGCGTCGTGCGGCGTGCGCCGACTGGCGAGACGCCGCCTATCTCCACGCCGGATCCGACGCCCACCAACAGCCGGATGCCCTATGCGCGCCATCGGCCAAGCTACGCGAGGGGGCAGGTCGATACGGTCTGGCAGAACGCGTTGGAACGCGGAGGCGGTGTGGTGCGTGATCCCAATACCAATGAGATACTCACTTGGGATCGCAGCCGCGGCCGCAACGGCCAGTGGGACATGGGCCACTTGCCGGGGAAGGACTACAAAACCCTGCATGATCGGTATATGAGCGGGCAGATCACTCGCGAGCAGTTCCTGCGCGAGTATCACGACCCGAACAACTACCGGCCCGAGGCGCCCAGCGCGAACAGGAGCAGGAGATATCAATGATCCCAGAGGCGCCCGTCTTCACGCTGATCCGGTCCGATACGCCCGCGATCGAGTCGCGGATCAGCGCCGAGGACATCCGGGCGAAGGGCGATATCGGCCAGACGACGCTCCAGGAGGCGATCGCGAACCGCAAGCCCGAGCTGGCGAGCTGGCTGGTCGAGCGCGGCGTCGATCTCGATAACCGCGATCGTTCGGGCTATACGGCGCTCCATTACGCCCTGGAGTATCAGTACTTCCCCCTCGCCGAGCAGCTGATCCGTGCGGGCGCGGATGTGAATGCGACGAACAAGCACGGCAATGCGGCGCTCTGGACCGCGGTGATGTCAGCGCGGGGAGACTATGCGCTGGTCGACCTGCTCCTTGCGCATGGTGCCGATCCAAACAGCCGCAACAAGGTCGGCAAGTCGCCCCTGGATGTGGCGATCGAGCTGGGTGACCCGAAACTGATCGAGAGACTGCGGAATGCGTCAAAAACAGTATAGGATCGCCGCCGACAAGATCGTGCCCGTCGTTACCGGCTGGGGGGCGGCAATGGCAACGGATCGCATCACGGTTGACGGCAGCACGATCGGCTATGCCTATCGGGAGGCGCCGATCAACGACGCGGACAGCGGCTGGCGCTTTTTCGCGGGGGATGAGGATGGCGCCTATATGGCGGACCCGTCGCACCATGACGTCTATGCGGTGAACACGATCGCCAATTACGATCCGGCGATCCTGTCGATCCTAGAAAGCGAGATCGGCAGCGCGTTCGAGCGGGATCCGAATGGCCCCTGGCGCGCGGTCGTCGATCAGCAGAACTGATCGACCGGGCGCTCGGACTCGGTCCGCCGCGCAGGCCCGCGATATCGGCCGGACGCTGCGATGGGACACGAACCCCCGAAACGGAGCCACAAAGAATAGGCCGAATTGGAGGAAAATCCGCTTGGGGTTGGCTGGATAAGCTCTTTTAAAAGAGGGATTTCCACGGCGAATCGCAGGATTTCTGCGGCCCGATCCGATGCAAGGCATACGGACCAATCCTTTGTCCCGGGCTGGTTGACGGGACTCACCTGCCGGTGTCTCTTGTAAGGACAGTAACCGGGGGGTGACATGTCGGGTCTCGTCGAGGCGGCTACGGCTATTCTCAGTGCGTCCGCAAGGAAGTTGGAGGTGGCGGCACACAATGTCGCGAATATCTCCACGCCGGGGTTTAAGAGGAAAGTAGGATTTTCGCAGCTTCTTCGTGCGGAAGATGGCTCATCGGCCCCTTCTTCTGAAGTTATGGTGCAGCGCAGCTTTGCACAGGGCAATCTCACCGAAACGCGTAATTCGTTCGACTTGGCGATCAGCGGCGAAGGCTTCTTCGCGCTTCGCGCCGGCGACCGCGTCGTCTATTCGCGCCAGGGCCAGTTCACACGCTCCGCCGACGGCACGCTCGTGTCGCCCCAGGGCTATGTTCTGCAACAGCAGGGCGGCGGCGACCTGGTGCTGGACCGCGCGAGCGCGGCGATCCAGCAGGATGGCACCGTCCTCGATGACGGGCGCCCGGTCGCGCGGATCGAGCTGTTCGCGACCCCCGATCCGAGCGCGTTGCAATCGGTCGGCGAATCCCATTTCTCTGCGGGAGTCGCGCTGATGGAGCCGGTACGCGATCCCGTGATCCGCCAGGGCATGGTCGAGAGCTCGAATGTCGAGATGGGGGACGAGATGATCGCGATGATGGCGGCGCTCCGCCAGTCGGAGGGCGGTGCCCGCCTCGTGCAGGTCTATGACGACCTGATCGGCCGCGCGATCTCCAGCCTGGGGCAGACGCGATGAGCGACGCCTTCTACGTGGGTGCCGTGGGCCTCCAGGCGCAGCAGCGCGCGCTGGACGGGATCGCCAACAACATCGCCAATGTGAATACGCCCGCGTTCAAGCGAGTCCAGCTGCGCTTTGCCGACGTCGTCGCGAACCGTCCGCCGGAAGTGGCGACGCCCGACCTGCGCCAGCCCGTCGCCGATACCGCAGGAGTGATGCTCGACACACAGTTCATGCTGAACGAGCAGGGCGAACTTCAGCGGACCGGCCAGCAGCTCGATCTTGCGATCGACGGCGCCGGCTTCATCGAGCTGATGGGGCCGGGCGGCCAGACGCTGCTGTGGCGCGGCGGCGCGTTGAAGGTGAATGAGGACGGCCAGCTCGCGACCAGCCACGGTATCCCGCTCCGTGCCGCGATCACTGTGCCGGGCGACGCCGGCGCGATCGCGATCGGCAGCGACGGCGTGGTCCGCGCGACGGTGCCGGACAGCGCCGATCCGGTCGAGCTGGGCCAGATCCAGTTGGTGCGCATCAATGATCCCCTCGCGGTCGCCCGGCTGGATGGCGGGCTCTACCGGGTCGAGGATGCGAGCGCGCTGAGCGAGGCGTTGCCCGGCGAAGACGGGACCGGGATGCTCGTCCAGGGCTCGATCGAGCAGTCGAACGTCGCACTCACCGACGAGATGGTGCGCCTGATGCTCGTGCAGCGCGCCTATGCCGCGAATGCGCAGATCGTGCAGGCCGCGGATCAGCTGATGGGCGTCGCGAACGGATTGCGGCGATAGGGTCATGGCAGGGCATTTGGTCACGGCGCTGGCAATCGCCGCCGCCCCCGCCGGCGGGGCTCAGGAAGCGGTGCTGAAGGCGGCGGTGCAGGTGCGCGCTGCCGAGCTGCGCGTCGGCGATCTGGTCAAGGTGCGCGGGGGAGGGTTGCCGGTCCGCATCGCCAGTCTGGTGGTGGCGCGGCTGCCGCGTGGCGCGACAGCGCTCGACCTGCCGGCAGCCACCCTCGCCACGCTGGTGCGTCGCCGGGTGCCCGGGCTGCGGATTGCCGCGCCGGCCGGGACGGTCCGTATTCGCGCGACTCTCGCCAAGCCCGCCGCGCCCGACGGGAGAGGCTGTTTCGCCGCGGCTTTCGCCGTCCCGGCCAGTCGGGCAGTTGCTGCCGGCGATGTGGTCGCCACCGAGTGCCGTGATGTCGCACCGGCACGGCTACGCTATGCGCAGGGCGGGCTGGCGGTCGCGCGGGCGGCGCTGCCGGCGGGCAGCTATCTCGGGCGCCTGGCGGCGCTTCCCGGGCGCGCGATTGCCCCCGGCGCCGCACTCACCCTGCGCTCGCAGGCAGGCCCGGTGACGATCGAGCGCGCGGTGACGGCGATGCAGCCGGGCCTTTCGGGCAAGCGCCTGTTCGTGCGCGATGCCGAGGGCAAGGTGTTCGCGGTGCCGCTTGCGCTGGCCCCGGAGGGGGAAGTGCGATGAGGCGCATGGTTGTGCGTTCGGCTGCCGCGTTGCTCATTGCGGCACCTGCCGCTGCCCAGGATCTCTACAGGGGCGGCAACTGGTCCTCGATGGCCGCCGATCGCCGCGCCAGCGGCGTGGGCGACGCGATCACCGTCGTCGTCCAGCAGGCGGCAGAGGCGTCGAACACCACCCAGAACGTCGGGCGAAAGAGCACCGACCTTTCGGGCGGGCTCAACGCCGGCTCGGTCAATGAGAGCGGGCAGCTCTCCCTCGGCGGCGGCTATGCAGGGCGCGGTGAGATGCGGCGCAGCGAGCGGCTGGTCGCGCAGCTCAGCGTCACGATCGAGGCGGTGCTGCCGAACGGCGATTACCGCATCGTCGGCGAGCAGCGCCTGCATGTGAATGGCGAAAAGACGCTGATCGCGGTGCGCGGGCGGATCCGTCCCGAGGATATCCGCAGCGACAACAGCGTGCTGTCGAGCCGGATCGCCGACGCGCAGATCAACTATGACGGCAAGGGCTTCGTCTCGCGCAGCGCAAAACCCGGCCTGCTCAACCGCATCTTCTCCTTCCTGGGGCTGGGCTGATGCGCGTTCTCGCGACCCTTGCCGCTGCGGCGCTGCTGTGCGCTCCCGCCGCGCCCGCCATCGCCCAGCCGGTGCCTCTCAAAAGCCTCGGCAGGTTCGACGGCTGGCGGCAGAACGCACTGGTCGGCTACGGCCTGGTCACCGGGCTGGCCGGCTCCGGGGACACGCGGCGCAGCGTGGTGACGCGCCAGGCGCTGCGCAACGTGCTGAGCCGTCTCGGCACCAGCGTTACGGAGGACCAGATCAGCAGCCGCAACGTCGCGGTGGTGATGGTCACTGCGGTGCTGCCGCCCTCCGCCAATGTGGGCGATCGGATCGACGTCGCGGTCTCGTCGATCGGCGATGCGCGCAGCCTGGCGGGGGGCACGCTGATCCTGACGCCGCTGCTCGGGCCGGATCAGCGCACTTATGCGCTCGCGCAGGGGGCTCTGCTCGTCGGCGGCTATCGCTTCGACGCCGATCTCAACCAGCAGCAGCGCAACTATCCGACCACCGCCCTGCTCCAGGGCGGCGGCACGATCGAGGCGGCGGTCGAATCGGCGGTGCTGCGGGGCGGCAACGAGATCGCATTCCTGCTCTCGAACCCGAGCTTCTCGACCTCGCAGCGCATTGCCGACCAGATCAATCAGCGGTTCGGACTGGGCACGGCGACAGCCAGGAATGCCGATGAAGTGCGCATCCGCTTTGCCGGAGCGCCGGGCGAAGTCACCGGCTTCGTCGCGCAGCTCGAAAATGTCCGGGTCGAGCCCGACGTTGCGCCCCGTATCGTCATCAATGAGCGCACCGGGACCGTGGTGGCCGGCGGCGACGTAATGATCTCCAGCGTCGCGATCGCGCAGGGCGATATCAAGGTGACGGTGACCGGCGAGCGCAGCGCGTCGCAGCCCCTCGGCTTCTATGGCGGCTTCGCCAGCGATGTCGGCAGCCTCATCGTCACCAACACCAAGCTGGAAGTGGCGGAGGGCGTGGGGGACCAGTCGTTCCGGTTTCCCAACACCTCGGTCGCCGATCTCGTCCAGGCATTGTCGCGCGCGCGTGTCGATACGCGGCGCATGATCAGCATCCTCCAGGCAATCAAGACTGCGGGCGCGCTGCACGCGGAGATCATCGTTCAATAGCGTACGCAAACAGGGTGGGGACATGGATAGTATTTCGACGGCCTTGATCGCCAAGGCGCTGGATGGGCTGACGGCGCGGTTCCAGGCGACGGCGCAGAACATCGCGAACGCGAACTCGCCCAATTACCGGCCGATCCGTGTCACCTTCGAAGACAGCCTGCGCAGCGCCGCCATGCAGGGGGGCAGGGCGATCGCCGGGGTGGAGCCCAGGGTCGAGCTCGCGCCGATGCCGCGCATCGCCAGCGAGATGCGGCTCGACCTGGAAATCGCCACCGCCTCGCAAACCGCGATGCGCTACGGCGCCATCCTCTCGATCCTCGGGCGCCAGATGGACTTGTCGCGCACCATCGTTTCGGGAGGACGCTGAGATGGACGCCATTGCCATCAGCCGCACCGGCCTCGACGTCGAGTGGCAGCGCCTTCAGGTGATCGCGCAGAACCTCGCCAACATGAACACCAGCCGCACCGCTTCGGGCGAGCCAGTCCGGCCGATGCGCCTGCTCTCGGGTCCGCAGGTCGATTTCGCGCATCTGCTGCGCCCCGAGGGCAAGACGCCGGGGGGTGTGGAGGTGCTGGGGGTCGAGCCGATGGCGACGGGCGTCCGCCGGGTCTACGAACCGGGGCATCCCCATGCCGATGCGGATGGCTTCGTCACCTATCCCGATCTCGACCACGCAGCGGAGATGACGCTGCTCATCCGGACCTCGCGCGCCTATGAGGCCAACCTGACCGCGATGAGCATCGGGCAGCAGATGTATTCGCGCGCTGCCGAACTGGGCAAACAGTCGTGACGGGGGTCGAGGGGATCGCTGCGATCGGCAGCATCGATGCCGCGCCGCTCGCGCTGCGCCTCGGCGAGATGACGGCGACGACCGCCCAGCCTGCGGGCGGCACCGGCTTCGGCGAGGTTTTGATGCGCGGGCTGCGCGGCGTCGACGAACGGATCGCGACGGCGGACAAGCTGGTCCAGCAGTTCGCGATCGATGACACGATGCCGGTGCATCAGGTCACGATGGCGCTGGAGCAGGCGCGCCTTTCGGTCGAACTCGCGATGCAGGTCCGCTCGCGGATCGTCGAGGGCTTCCGCGAAATCATAAACATGCCGCTGTGATCGGCTGAATCCCGATGCAGAACGCCGTTCCCGATTCCACCGCGCAGCGCGGGCAGCTCTATCTTCTGGGCGGCGTCTTCGCGCTGGTCGTGGCGCTGCTGGCCGTCGGCTATTTCCTGTTCCTGCGCACCGAGTACGCCGTGCTCGCACAGGGGCTTCGCCCGACCGACGCTTCGGCGATCGTCGCCGAGCTCGACAAGCGCGGCGTCGCCTATCGCCTGCGCGATGGCGGCGCGACGATCCTGGTGCCGGAGGGGCAGGCGGACGCCACGCGCGTCGCGATCGCCGGATCGGACGCAGCGGCGCGCGGCCAGATCGGCTTCGAGCTGTTCAACAAGTCCGACATGGGGCTCACCAACTTTGCGCAGAAAATCAATTACCAGCGCGCGCTCCAGGGCGAGCTGGTCCGCACGATCATGGCGATGGAGGGCGTGGACACCGCCCGCGTCCATCTCGCGCTGCCGGAAAAGGCGCTGTTTCGCGGCGACCGGGTCGAACCCAGCGCGGCGGTCACCGTGACCATGAAGCCGGGCCAGACCGCCGATCCGGCACGCGTGTCGGGCATTCAGCAGCTCGTCGCGGCGGCGGTGCCGGACCTGCCCCGGCCCAAGGTCGTCGTGCTCGACGGCGGTGGCCATGTCATCAGCCCGACACTCGCGACCCCAGCCGATGGCGGCTTGGGCGACGGACCGCCCGCCGAGGTCGCCGAGCGCAAGGCGGTCGGGGACTATTATCGCGCGCGGGCACAGGGCGCGATCGAGCGGCAGATGCCGGGCGTTCGCTTCGCGCTGCGTGTGCTGGTGCTTCCCCGCGAGGCGGCGGCGGGCGCGACGGCGGACGCGGCGATGCCGACCGACTGGGCGCCCGCGGGAGAGGGCGCGGCGCGCAATTTCCGCATCCGCATCCTGTTCATCAGCGAGGCGCCCATCGCGCCGGAGGACCAGCAGGTCGCGCGCGGCGCCATCGTCCAGGCGACGGGGTTGAGCGAACAGGCCGGCGACACCCTGTCGTTCGAAACCGGCCCCATCGATCCACTCGCCGCGCCCCTGCCGATCGCGCAGCCCAGCTACCCGGCGGCCAGCCTGCCCACACCCACGCCTCCGGCAGCGACCCTGGGAATCGCCTGGCCACCGCTCTGGCTCTGGCTCGTGGCGGGCGTCGCGCTGGCGGCCTTGCTGGTCTGGCGCTTCCGCCGCCCGAGCGCCCGGCTGAGCGGCGAGGAGCATGAGGCGTTCGCGCAGCGCCTGCGGCGTCAGCTCAACATGACTGAGGAGGCGGGTGATGCTGCTGCCTGAGGCGCGGCTCGACATCCTGCTCGACGAGCTGCGCGGCATGGCCGCCGCGGATCGCAATGCGGTGCTCGCGCGGCTCAGCCGCAGGGAGCGCCACCGAGTCCGCAAGCATCTCGCCGCGCAGTCGGCCACTCGGGCGACGGAAGCGGCAGCCTCGCCTTATTCGGCCGACATCGCGGCGCGGCTCGCGGCGCAGGCTGGCGGGCTCACCGTGGCGGGCCGCCGGGCGCTGGATGCGTTTCTCGCGCCGGCGGGGCAGGGGCCCGCGCGAGGCCCGTCGCTCGCCCACGCAGTTGGCGGGCTACTCCGGGCACGGGGCAAGCTGCCATGACAATGCTCATCAAATCCGACGCTGGCATCGCCGTTCGCCGGTTTGTCTGCGCCGCGCCCCTGCCGGCGGAGGCGGAGGAGGCGGCGGCGTCTGCAATCGCCCCCTCCGACATCGAGCGCGCGCAATTGCTCGCCGAGATCGATCGCCTCCATCGCCGACACGATGCGGCGGAGGATGCGACGCGCCGCGCGGTCGAGGCCGCGCGCGAACAGGGCCGGCGGGAAGGGTTTGCCCGGGCCGAGCGGCGCGACGCCGACGGCATCGCCGCGATCCGCCAGGGCGTGGAGCAGGCCCGCGCCGACTTTGTCCGGCAGCTCGATGCGCTCGATCGGCTCGCCCCGGAGCTCGCCTGCACCGCGCTCGCCAAGCTGTTCGCCAATGTCGACGACTGGGCGGCTGCCGCACAGGCGATGATCGCACGGCAGCTCGCCGCGCTTCGCCGGTCGAGCGTGGTGGCGATCCGAGTCAGCGCGGAGGATTTTCCCGACGCCGAAGCCGTCGCCGCGCTGTCCGCCACGCTCGCGGCGGAGGGGCTGCGCGTCGAGAGCGATCGTACGCTGCGCGCCGGCGCGAGCCGGATCGAATGCCGCCTGGGCCAGATCGATCTCGACGCGCGCACCCAGTGGCAGGCGGTGTCGGCGCTGCTTGAGGAAATGACTCGATGACCGCCCACCCCTTCCTGCTGCGCCTGCGCGACGCGGAGCTGGTCCGGCCCGTCGGCTTCGTCCGCAAGGTCGGGCACGGCCATTTCGAGGCGGACGGGCCGGCCTGCACCGTGGGCGACCTGTGCGAAGTGGCGGGAGAGGGGGGCGTGGTGTGCGCGGAGGTCGCCGCCGTCGATCACGCCGCGCTGACCCTCGTGCCCCTGGAGCAGAACCGCCAGGTCCGGCCCGGCGCGCAGGTGACGGCGCTGGCCGGGGGCGGCACGGCTGCGGTCGGGGATGGCTTTGCCGGGCGCGCGATCGATGCGTTCGGGCGCCCGTTCGACGGCAAGGGCGCGATCCCCACCGGCGCCCGGATGCCGCTTTCGGGATCGGTACCGCGTCCGCTCGATCGCGCCGCGCCCCTGCTGCGGGTGACGACCGGCGTGCGCGCCATCGACGGGCTGCTGACGCTCGGCATGGGCCAGCGCGTCGGCATCTTCGCGGCGGCGGGGGTGGGCAAGACCAGCCTGCTCGAACAACTCGCTGCACAGGTTGCGTGCGACCGCGTCGTGCTGTGCCTGGTCGGTGAGCGCGGGCGCGAGGTGGAGGCGATCTGGCGCGCGCTGTCCGCCCGCAGCGATGCGAGCCGCTTCACGCTCGTCGCGGCCACTTCCGACGAGACCGCCGCGCTGCGGGCCCGCGCCGCAAACGTTGCGCTCTGCTTGGCCGAGTATTGGCGCGATCGCGGCGAGCAGGTGCTGCTGGTGGTGGATTCGGTGACGCGCCTCGCCATGGCGCTGCGCGAGATCGGCCTTGCCGCAGGTGAGCCGCCGACCGTGCGCGCCTATACGCCCAACGTCTTCGCGGCCCTGCCGCGTCTGGTCGAGCGGTGCGGGGCGACGGGCGGCGGCGCGATCACGGCGGTGATGACCGTGCTCAGCGAGACCGACGATGTCGACGATCCGATCGTCGAAGTGATGAAATCGCTGCTCGACGGCCATATCGTGCTGTCGCGCACCCTGGCCGAGCGGGGGCATTTCCCCGCCATCGACGTCTCGCGCAGCATCAGCCGGCAGGCCGCGCGGCTGATGGAGCGCGCGCACGCTGCGGCCGCGCGCGCCGCCATCACCCAGCTCGGCGTCTATGACGAAGCGCGGGTGATGATCGAAAGCGGCGTCTACAAGAGCGGCGCCAATGCCGAGATCGATCGCGCGATCGCCACCCGCGCGAAGCTGATGGCGTTCCTGCGCCAGGGGCAGGATGAGCAGTCGGCGTTCGCCGATACGCTCTCCGGCCTCACTGCAGCGGTCGGGAGCGGCGACCATGCGTGACCGCCGCGTCGATCGCGCGCTGGCCGATATCGCCGCGCTCCGTGACGCACAGCGCACCGCCGCGCATCAGGAACTGGCGGAGGCCAGGGCGCGCGAGGATGAGGCCGTGGAAGCGTCGCGGCGCGCCGACCTCCGCACCGAAAGCGCGGCACGCGCCTGGGACCGGCATCTCGGCAGCGCGGCTTTCGCACCGGAGCTTGCCCGCGCGCTGGCGAACGCGCTGGTCGACCATGGCCGGGCGAGCGCCTTTGCGCAGATGCATCGCGATCAGTGCTTCGCGGCGTCGGCGGTTGCGGAGCGTGCGTGGCACGATGGCGACGCACGCTGCCGCCTCGCCGGCCGCGCGCTCGACGACAGCCGCCGGGCGCTGCGGCGCGCGCGCGACAGCCGCGCGCTTGATGCGCTGGCAGACCGCATCGCTTCGAACTGGAGACGCGCATGATTGGAGTCCTGTCCCATGCCGGGCCGATGCCGCGCGGCGGACGCGATCCGGGCGAACCGCCGCGCGGCCCGGTGGCGAGTGACCGCTTCGCACAGTTGCTCGGCGCCGGCGACACCGCGCGCGAGGTGGAGGGCGCCGCCCCCGCCGACGCGACCGCGCTGGTCCCCTCGGTCCCCCACCCCGCGCAGTCGCAGGGCGCGCCGACACGGCCCATCGGACCTGTCGCGCCGGACGCTTCGATCGTCGCGCCCCGGCAGGATGGCACGACCGACCCGTCGCCACAGGCCCCCGCGCCGCTCGCCCGTGTCTTCAACCAGGATGGCTTTTTCGGGCACCCGGTGACGACTCCCATCCAGGCCGTGACCGCTGTGGAGGGTGATGTCCCGAGCGCGCAGGCCCCCGTGGCTGCGCCAGCGGACCGGGCTTCCGCCGAAGAACCCGAAGCCGGATCGCCCACGCGCAGCGGCGCCGATGGCGCGCGGCTACTCGCCTCTAAGAATGCGCCGGTGGCGCGCAGCGTGCGGGCGGTTGCGCCGGGCGCTTCGCGGGGAGCGGCCATCGCCGCAGTGCCCGCGCCGCCCGACCGTGCCCAGACTGCCGAGCCGCTCGCGCCCCCGCAGCGCCGTGCCTATCGCGCGCCCCCTGCCGCGCGCTCTGCGGTGCATGTCGCGCTGAGCGAGATCGACAACGGGCTTCAGGTCGCCGCGCGTATCGAAAATCTGGACGAGGCCGAGCGCCAGCAATTGCGCGATGAGATCGTCGCGATGCTCGGTCGCCACGGGCTTTCCGCCGCGCGCGTCCAGATCCACGGCCTCTTGCCCAGGGAGAAGCAACGATGATCGCGCAAACCGCGCCGGTAGCCGCCGGCGGTACCGGCCAGACGACCCAGCAGAATGGCGGCACCGCCGCAACCGACGCCTTCGGGCTCGGCTTCGACGCGCTGCTCAAGATCATCCTGACGCAGCTGACCTATCAGGATCCGCTGAAGCCGATGGACAATTTCCAGTTCGTCTCGCAGCTCGCGCAATTCTCGCAGATTCAGCAGAGCCAGACGATGAATGACCGGCTGGAGATGCTGGTCTCCGCCCAGGCGACCAGCCAGGCGACCGGTCTGCTCGGCACGCTGGTCGACGTGCCCGCCGGGGCGACCACGCTCACCGGCACGGTCACGGCGGTCTCGTTCGACAACGGCACACCCCGGATCACGATCAAGACCGCCGACAACCGCACGATCAGCAACCTCGCAATCTCCGCCGTTTCGCAAATCAGGAAGGGGAATTAAGCCATGTTCGGAGCCATCTATATCGGCCTGAGCGGTCTCAACGCCTATTCGCGCGGGCTCGAACAGGTCAGCAACAACGTCACCAATCTCAACACGTCGGGCTTTCGCGGTTCGACGGTGACGTTCCAGAATTACTATGGCACCGGCAGCCGCGGCGGCCTCGCGCACGACAGCGACAGCCGGGGCAGCGGCAACGGCGTCGGCATCGGCGAGAGCCGGCTCGACCTCACCGCCGGCCAGCTCCGCCAGACCGGTCGCGATCTCGATCTGGCGATCGACGGCGGCGGGTTCCTCGTCCTGCTGGACGGCGACAAGATGCTCTACACGCGCACCGGCAGCTTCGAAGTCGATGACAAGGGCTTCATCGTCCTGTCCGGCACCGACTACCGGCTGGCGACGCTCGATTCCTCGGGGCGCCCGGTCAGCCTGTCGATCGATCAGAAGCGCACCAGCGCGCCGATCGGCAGCACCACGATCACCTTCACCGACAATCTGTCGAGCACCGCCACCACCGCCGTCCCGATCAACGACATGACGGTGTACGACCCCAGCGGCGGCGCGCACAAATGGAGCGCGAAGTTCGAGAAGGGTACGACCGCCGGCGCCTGGACCGTCACCATCAGCGACGACAAGGGCGTGATCGCCACCAAGGCGCTCAAGTTCAACGGCAGCGTCGTCGATCCCACCACCGCCAAGATCGAGGTCGAGGACACGACGAACCATTTCAAGGTGACCTTGGATTTCTCGTCGGTGCAATCCTATTCGTCCGGCGACACCTCCAATTTGCGCGCATCCGCGATCGACGGGCACGGCGTTGGCGCGCTGACCACGGTGACGGTGAACGCCACCGGCCATCTGGAGCTCGCCTATTCGAACGAGCAGAAGCTCGATCTCGGCGCCGTCGCGCTGGCCGATTTCCGCGACACCCAGTCGCTGACCGAAAAGGACGGCGGCCTGTTCAGCTATGATGGTCGCGGGGAGCGCATGTACCTGGCGAGCGAAGACCCGCGCGTCGGCCTGGTCAAGGCCAAGCAGCTGGAGGCGTCGAACGTCGATCTTTCCAAGCAATTCGGCGACCTGATCCTGATCCAGCGCGGGTTCCAGGCGTCCTCGCAGATCGTCAGCGTGTCCAACGACATGATTCAGCAGCTCTTCGGCATCCGGGGCCAGGGATGACGCAGGACCATAGAGCGTGGCTGCCTGAGGGCACGGCAGTGCCTGCTGCTACGCAGCGCGCGCTGGCCGATCTGGTCGAAAGCTGGTCGGGCGAATGGTTCGCGGAAGAGCGGATGCGTGTCGCGGGCGCGCTGGCGCGCGTCGCTGCGCCGCGTATCGAGTCGCGCAAGACGGTGTGGCATGGCTGCGACGAGGGGGTGGCCATCGGCCTTCCGCCGTCGGGCACCACGGCGCTGGGCGCCCTCGTGCTCGGGGTGGCGACTGCGATCGACCAGCGCAACCCCCAGGACATCACGCTGCTCGAAGCGCTGGGCAAGGCGTGTCTTCAGGACCTCAAGTCGCGCCTCGCGCAGCGGCTCGCGCTCGACAGCGCGGTCTGGCGCGAGTCCGAGGGGCGGGCCGGGGAGGGGCCGGTGGTCCGGCTGGAGATCGTCACGGCCACGCGCGGGCTGGTGGTCCAGGTCGACCTGTCGGCATCGTGTTTCGCACGGCTGGTGCGCCGTACCCTGCCCGATCCCCCAGCGGGCGCACCGCTCGGCTCCGGCGGCACCGCGCTCGCCCGGATCTCGGTCTCGCTCTCCGCATCGCTCGGCCGCAGCCGCATCTCGGTCGCCGAGCTTGCGGGTCTTGGCTGCGGCGACGTGCTCGTGCTCGATCAGCCGACCGACGCCGCGCTGCCGCTCGCGGTGGGGGGCGTGCCGCTCGCCCGGGGGCGCTGCACCGTTGTCGAGGGCGAGCGGGGCCCCGCCCTCAGGATCCTGGATGCTCCAAGCCGAGGAATAGCTGCGTGATTGGACATAGTGATGCTCCTGCGGAGGCGAAGCGGATGGAGCCCGCAGTTGCAGACACCACGCCAGACCGGCGGGCGACGGCGCGCGTCAGCAGCAAGCTGATCGAGAATGTCGGTGTGGAGCTTGAGGCGTTTCTGGGCGCCGCATCGATGACCGTCGCCGATCTCACGGGGCTGGCTGCGGGCAGCGTGGTGGCACTCGACGCACAGCTCAACGTTGCCGTCGATCTGCGCCTGAACGGTGTCGCGGTCGCGCGCGGGGAACTGGTCGCGGTCGGCGACAAATTCGGGGTGCGCCTCTCCGAGATCGTACAATGGCCCGACTGACAGCCCTATTTGCCTGTGGTGCTGCGTATCTGGTCCATGCCCCCGCCGCGTTTGCGCAGGCGGGGCGATTGGGCGGGGGCGGGCAGCTGAACCTGTCGCTCACGCGGATCGTGATGGCGCTGATGCTGTGTCTGATGCTCGCGGCGCTTGCTGCCCTCGCGCTGAAGCGGAGCGGCGGACGCATCGATCTGCCCCGGCTGCGGGGGCTGGTGGCGGCGCTGCCGGCGCAGCGGCGCGTGGAAGTGATCGAGACGCGCCGCGTCAGCCAGTATGCGGATGTTTGCCTGTTGCGCTGCGACGGCCGAGAATATCTGGTCCTTTGCGCGCAGCAGCAGCAGACCGTGCTGCGGGAAAGCGCCTGCGCAGCGGTGCCTTCGCCATCGCTCGCAGCGACGGGCGGGGCGGGGGAGGCCGGCTGATGCGGTTGCCCCCGGTTGTCCGGATCGGCCTGCTCGCCGGCGGGCTGCTCGTACCCGCCACTGCCTTTGCGGCAAGCGGGGCGGGGATGAGCACCGATCTGGTGCGCACGATGCTCCTGCTGACGCTGCTGGCGGTCGTGCCGGCGATCTTCATCAGCATGACCAGTTTCGTCCGCATCATCGTCGTGCTGGCGATGGTCCGCCACGCCTTTGGAATGCCCGAAACGCCACCCAATCCGGTGCTGATCAGCCTCGCGCTGTTCCTGACCGCCTTTACCATGGGGCCGACGCTGACCGCAGTGAACGGTCAGGCGCTCAAACCGCTGATGGCGGGCAGCGTCACGGTCGAACAGGCGCTGGACAGGGGCAGCGGGCCGCTGCGCACCTTCATGCTGGCGCAGACGCGGGATAGCGATATCGAGGCGATCTACGCCATCGCCAGGGCGCCGGTGCCCGACCGGCCCGAACAGGTGGAGCTGCTGAAGCTCACGCCCGCCTTCCTGCTCAACGAACTGCGGGTGTCCTTCACCATCGGCTTCGTAATCCTGCTGCCCTTTTTGCTGATCGACCTTGTCGTGGCGTCGATCCTGCTCGCGCTGGGGATGATGATGGTCCCGCCCTCGACGATCTCGCTGCCGATCAAGATCCTCATGTTCGTGCTGATCGACGGATGGGGGCTGATCCTGCGGGGCGTGCTGGGAAGTTTCAAATGAAGCAGCGCCGGGGCGGCACTTCCTCGGGGATTGAGCTGCTGCTCGTTCCCCCCAGGGTCGAAGCATCCTTGTGGCGGCGCTTCCGCTTCGAACGCGAACTGCGCTGCAAAGAACAGATATTCACCCGCTACCGCACACTCGCGCGGGCCATCGCGCTGCGCCAGTTCCGCGCCCGGCCGCGCAACGGCGGCGAACTGAACGACATGGAACAGTTCGCGTACGAGGGGCTGCTCGTTGCGATCGAGCGGTACGACCCGTTGCGCGGCGTGCCCTTCGGTGCGTTCGCGCGGCGAAGGATCATCGGCAGCATCGCCGATGGCGCCGCGCGGATGAACGAGATCGACGCGCAGTACAGCTATCGCCGCCGGATCGAGACGGAGCGGCTGCGTTCGCTGCGCGCAGAGGCAGAGCCGACCGATCCGCTTGAGGCATTGTCCGACCTTGCTGCCGGGCTGGCGATCGGTCTGATGCTGGACGGTTCCAACCTCGTCGAGCCCGGAGATGGGGTCGACCGGCGACCCAACGCCTATGAGAGCCTTGCGTGGCGACAGCTCAATGCCGAGCTTCACCATGCGATCGATCGGCTCCCCGAGCGCGAGGCGGCGATCATTCGCCAACATTATGAGAACGGCGTAAGCTTCTCGCAGATCGCGCACCTGCTGGGCCTTTCGAAAGGGCGGGTCTCGCAACTCCATGCGCTTGCGCTGGGCAAGCTGCGCGCGCGACTGGGATATCGGTGATGGAGACGGACATGACGCAGTGCAGTGACGAGGAGATGGCGCAGCTGCTCGGCGCCATGCAGGCAAGCACGCCCGACGAAATCGCCTTTGCCGAACGGTTGATCGAGGCCTATCCCGGCGATGCCCGGCTCCATTTCCTGCTTGGCTCGATGCTCGCCGGATCGGGCCGCCCGATCGAGGCGCACGCTGCGCTCAGCCGGGCGGTCGAGCTTGCGCCCGACTTCGCGCTGGCGCGTTTTCAGCTCGGCTTCTTCGAGCTGACGTCGGGCGAGGCGGCGCGTGCGATCACCACCTGGGAGCCGCTCGATCGTCTGCCGGGCGATCATTATCTCGCGCATTTCGTCCGAGGGCTGCGTCACTTGATCCAGGACCATTTTGGCGAGGCGATCCGCGAGCTGACGCAGGGGATCGCAGTGAACGACGACAATCTGCCGCTGAACCGCGACATGCAGCTCCTTATCGACGAATGCAGCCGCCTCGCCGGTGCGACTGCGGCCGTGAAGCCCGCCGAGGAAGAGGCTTCGGCCACGTCCTTCCTGCTCGACCAGATCGAGCGCGGAACGACGCACTGAGCATGTTCGGCGCATGACCAGCATCGGCAATGTCGATCAGGTGCTGCTGCTGCTGCGCGAGCAGTTGCAGCGGACGGGCCGCAACCGTGGCGCATCGCGTCGGGGGCGCACCGCCGCGTCCGGAGCATCGTCCGCGCGCCCGCTGGATCGCGTTCGCGCGCTTGCCGCACTCGACACGCTGGACGAAGAGGAACTGCGTCGCGCGATGGTTCGGGGGCTGCTCGCCGAGCAGTTCGGCGAAGCTGTGGCAAACGATCCCGCGCTGATCGCCATCGTCGATCAGGTGAGCAGGATCATCGGCGAGACGCTTGAGGGCCGCCAATTGATGGACCGGGCGCTGGCCCATTTGAAGGAAGCACGCGCATGACCCAGACCGCCCCCGCGCAGAGCCGGCACGATCGCCTCGTCGCGCTGCTTGCCGAAGACCCGGACAATGTCGCGCTCATCGCCGATGCAGCGGAAGCGGCGTTCGCCGAGGAGCGCTTCGACGCCGCCGGGGATTTGCTCGATCGACACGCGCGGCTCCGGCCGCTGCCGCCGCAGTTGCAGCATCTTTCGGGGCTTGTGGCGATGCGCCGCCTCGATTGGGCGGGTGCCGCCGATATTTATGCCGCGCTGCTCGGCGAAGGTGCGGACGCACCGGCGGTGCGCTTCAATCTCGCCTGGTCGCTCGCGATGGAAAAGCGCTTCGAGCCGGCGCTCGCCGCGCTCGATCCGGCGACCAGCGATGCACTGCCGCAGGCGGCGCAGCTGGAGGTGCAACTGCTTCACCAGCTTGGCCAGATCGACCTGGCTGCGGCACGCGCGCGCGCGCTGCTCGATATTCATCCCGAGCACCGCGGGCTCAACGCCGTGGTTTCGACGCTGGCGATCGACATCGAGGATACCGATCTTGCCACGCGCACCGCGCGGGCCGCGGGCGATCACCCCGACGCGCTTACGACCCTGGGCACGCTCGCGCTCGGCGGGGAGGACCCGGCGGCGGCGGCGGCGCTGTTCCAGGCCGCACTGGCCCGCGCGCCCGCCGCGCCCCGCGCGCGGATCGGACTGGGCCTCACTCGGATGCTGGCAGGCGATCAGGCGATGGCGGCGCGCGATCTCGACAAGGGTGCCGAGCTGTTCGCTACGCATCTCGGCTCGTGGATCGCGGCGGGCTGGGCGCATGTGCTTGCAGGGGACCGCGCCGCCGCCCGCGGCCGCTTTGAGAAGGCGTTGGCCCTCGACGACAGCTTCGGTGAGGCGCAGGGTTCGCTTGCCGTGGTCGAGATGCTGGACGGGCATATCGAAGAAGCGCGCCGGCGCACCGCCATCGCGACGCGCCTCGACCGGGAGAGTTTCTCGGCGGCATTCGCCTCGATGCTGATCGCTGCCAGCGAAGGAAATGCCGAGCAAGCCGCGCGCATCTTTGAAACCGCACTGCGAACCCCGATCGGCCCCGACGGCAAGACTCTGGCCCAATCCCTGGCAAAGCTCGGCGGGCGATAGGGGAGGCTCAGGCCTCCAGCCGCACCACGTCGAACGACTTCAGGCTGACGCGCATCGGTATCTCGCTCACCGACAGGATCGACAGCTTCGGGATGCTGCGGCGCGTAAGGTTCTTCAGGTGCCGACGGACTTCGCCGCCGCACAGCAGAACCGGCGCGCGGCCCTGGCGGAACATCTCCTCGCTCATGGGCGCGAGGCGGCGCAGGATCTGCTCTGCCAGCCGAGGCTCGACCGCGAGCGCGCTGTTGCCCGCATTGGCGCCGATGCTGGCGGCGATCTGGTTCTCCACGCGCGGGTCGAGGCTGAGCACCGCCAGCTCGCGGTGGCTGCCGCGCAGCTGGTGGCAGATGGCGTAGCTCATCCGCTGGCGAATCTGCTCGGTCAGCTCGATCGGATCCTTCTGGGTGCGCGCCAGATCGACGAGATGCTCGACGATCAGGTCGAGATTCGCAATCGACACCCCTTCGCCGAGCAGATTCTGCAACACCCGCTGCACGTCCGAAAGCGTTAGGGTATTGGGGATCAGGTCCTCCACCAGCCCAGGCTGGCGCTCACGGACCTCGCCCAGCAGCGCCGCGACGGTGGCGCGAGTCAGCAAGGTCGCGGTCTCGCTTCGCGCGATCTCGCCGAAATGCGTGACCATCATCGTGATCGGATCGATGATCGTATAGCCCGCCTCACGCGCCTCCTGCGCCATGTCCTCGGCGATCCAGAATGCAGGCATCCCGAATGCGGGGTCGATCGTCTCCTCGCCGGCCAATCGCCCCTTGGCATTCTGGTTGGCGATCGCCAGCACCCGCTCGGGCTGCACTTCGGCGGCACCATAGCGTGCGCCGAACAGGCGGATTTCATATTCGAAGCTGGCCAGCCCCTGGCCGTCGACGAGTTTCACCGCCGGGAAGCCGATTCCCAGCTCCAGTTCCTGCGCGCGGCGCAGCCCGGCGAGGCGCTCGAGGATCAGCGCGCCGTCCTTCTCCCAAGCCGCGCCAAGCTCGCTGCCGAACCGGATCTCCACCGCCGGCACCGGAGCCGCGCCCGATGCAACCGCCGCGTCCGCCGCTTCCTCGCCGGTGCCGTCCTGCGTCGAGGTGCGGCGACGCAGCCGCCAGCCGACGATGCCCGCCGCCACACCGATCAGCAGGATCGGCCATTTGGGCATGCCCGGCATCAGCATCAGCGCGAGCAACACCGCCGAGACGATCAGCGGGATGCGCGGCTCCGACGCGAGCTGGCGGAATATCTCGGTGGAAAGCTGCCTGTCGGCAGCCGATCGAGTCACGATGATGCCCGTCGCGATTGATATGATCAGCGCGGGCAGCTGGGTGGCGATGCCGTCGCCGATCGTCAGCAGCGTGAAATGCTGCAGCGCCTCGGCCCATTCCATGCCCATCTGGCTGACGCCGACGATCCATCCGGCGATGATGTTGATCAGCAGGATGATAATGCCGGCGATCGCGTCGCCCTTCACGAACTTCGATGCGCCGTCCATCGCGCCATAGAAGCTGGCTTCCTTCTCCAGCTCCTCGCGCCGGCGCACCGCCTCCTTCTGGTCGATCAGCCCCATGTTGAGGTCCGCGTCGATGCTCATCTGTTGGCCGGGCATCGAATCCAGCGTAAAGCGCGCCGCGACTTCGGAGACGCGCTGCGCGCCGCTGGTGACCACGACATACTGGACCACGACGAGGATCGAGAAGACGACCAGGCCGATCACGAAATTGCCCTGCACGGCAAAGGCGCCGATCGATCCGATCACGTCCCCGGCATTGCCGCCGGTCAGGATCAGGCGCGTCGCCGCGACGTTGAGCGATAGCCGATAGAGCGTGGCCACGAGCAAAAGCGACGGAAAGGTGGAGAACTCCACCGGCTTGCCGACATAGAAGGTCAGCAACAGGATCGTCAGCCCGACCCCGAAATTCACGATGATCGCCAGGTCGAGGAACGCGGGCGGGATCGGCACGAACAGGATCACGAGGATCGCGATCGTCGCGCCGACGAGCACCAGGTCCTTCTGGTTGCGGAACAGCTTGTCCAACATCATGCGGCTTCCGGATGGTCGGGGGCGCGGCGGAGCGCGATGTATAGCTCGGCCACGGCCTCGTAGGTGGAGGCAGGAATGGCACCGCCCGCGGGGCAGGCACGGAACAGCGCGCGCGCCAGGGGCGGCCGCTCGACGATGGGGATGCCCAGGCGAAACGCCTCGTCCTTGATCGCCAGCGCGAAGCGGTTGCGGCCCTTGGTCGATACTTCGGGCGCGATCATCCGCTCGGGATCGTAGCGGAGCGCCACGGCGAAATGCTCGGGATTGACCACGACCAGGTCCGAGCCGGGCAGCGCGCCCACACCTTCGCTCTGCTTGACGAATTCGGCATGGAGCTGCTTGCGCTTCTGCTTGATCCGCGGGTCGCCCTCGCGGTCCTTGCTTTCGCGCGTCACTTCGCGGCGGCTCATCCGCATCTGCTTCAGGAATTCGCCGCGCACCAGCAGCTGGTCGAGGATCACGAACCCGATGGCGATCGCGATGAACACGAACAGCAGCCGCAGCCCCGCGCCGGCGAGCGCCTCGGCCAGCCGCTCGCCATCGCCGGCGGCAAACGCGAAGCGGGCGATTGCATCCCGGACGACGAACCAGGCGGCAATCGCGTACGTTGCGGACTTGAGTACGGTCTTCAGCGTTTCCTTGAGCATCCGCATCGAGAACAGCCGCTTCAGCCCGGTTGCGGGGTTCAGCCGGTTGAAATCCGGCTTGAGCGGCTGGGCGGTGAACATCAGCCCGCGCAGCTGGAGGATCTCCAGAAAGATCACCACCGCGACGATCGTGCCGCCGAGCAGAGCGAGCGGTCGGATGGCCGCCCAGGCGATCGTGCCGATCATCGCCTGGGCCAGTTCGGGATCGGCCGCGCGGTCGATCCCGGCGGAAAAGCTCTTGCGCATCAGCTCTGCGATCGCGGCGATCGTCGCCGGCCCGGCCACTGCGCCGAACCCGGCCAGCGCGATCAACCCGCCCAGGAAGCCAAGCTCTGCACTGCGCGCGACCATTCCCTTTTCCCGCGCCTTCTTGAGCTTGAAGGGCGTTGGCGCCTCGCTGCGGTTCTGCTCCCGCTCCGCCATGTCAGATCAGCCGCGGCATGGTTTCGATCGCGCTCCGCATGAGTTGCGCAAACACGGCTCCTGAGAAGGAGAAGGCCAGCGGCAGTGCCGCCATCGTCGCCAGCGCCTTTACCTGGAAGCCCAGGAGCAGCACGTTCATCTGCGGCAGGGTGCGGGAGAGAAACGCGACGATCAGGTCGAGCAGGAACAGGACGAGCAGCACGATCCCGGCCAGCCCGATCGCCATCAGGAACACCCCGCCCATATAGTCGATCATCGGCGCCGGGTCGCCATCCAGGCGCGCGGCTCCCAGCGGCACCTTCGCGATCGAAGCGGCCCACACCGCGAGCAGATCTTCCGGCCCGCCAAGGGCGAAGAACACCGCCGCGCCGGCATAGGCGAACAGCGTGCCGGCCAGCGGCATCTGCGCCCGCGTCGTGGGATCGACGAGCACCGCCAGCCCGAAGCCTGCCTGGATATCGATCGTGCGCCCTGCTGTCAGCAGCGCGGCGAAGGCCAGTTGCAGCGCCAGGGCGAGCGATATGCCCAGGAAGAGCTCGCCCAGCACGACAGCCGGCAGGCCGGCCTGCCAGAACGGCGCGCGCCAAGTCGCGTCCGGATTGCCCGCGACCAGCCAGGCGGAAAGGGAAATCGCCAGGATCAGCCTTACCGTCGCGGGCACACGCAGCAACGTGAAGGGCTGGGCAAAGCCGAGGATGGGCACAATCCGCAGGCTCAGCAGCAGGACCGCCACCGCTTGATCCGTCAGATCCTCCATCGATCAGCCCGCGAGTGCCGGGATCACCAGATAAAGGCCGCGCGCGAAATCCGTGATCCGCGCGATCATCCAGGGGCCGAGCAGGATCAGGAGCATCGCCGCGACGAGCAGCTTGGGGACATAGCTCAGCGTCATTTCCTGCATTTGCGTGGCGACCTGCAGGATGCTGATCGCAACGCCGACGATGAGCGTGGCTAATAACACGGGACCGGCCACGATCACGCAGTTCCACAGCATGTCATCAAGCAAGTTGAGTGCGCGGTCGGCTTCCAAGACATCCCCCCGGATTAAGATCGATCGCCGAATCGGGATCAGCGTAGCTGCCCTCTTCGAGCATAGGTGCGTCTGGGAACTTGAGAAGCAAAAAGCGCTAGGTTCAACGACTTTGGTTCAAACTCCGGATCACGCGCATAGCTGATGCGTTCGGAGCATGCGCGGATAGTCCGCACTCCCGGAGATCGCATGCCACGGTCGGCCTGGCTGCGCGAGTTGCATGGAGGCGCTGGCTTGGTTCCCGTACGCGCCCGATGCGGCAGCGCGGAGTTGCCCGGCGCTCCGACCGATGCCAGCAGAACCGATCCCTATGGCCGGTTCGCGATGGTCGATGGCCGTTTATCGACGCGCATTCTGTTCTTGGCCTTGGCGATCTATACGCCGAGCTAAGCCAATGTCTGCGTTCACGATCTGACACCGATAACTGCCGGTCGGGCGGGAATCGGCCGCTCATGACGTGCCGAAAGATGCCGCAAGAGCTTCAAAGTTCTGTGGGACAAGATATGGAATGCGATCTGACCACATCGTCCGAAATGGCACAATTCCGCCATTTTTCGCTTGACGATGGTGACCCCTACGGCTTCTACGGAATTGGCGTACGCGATTGATAAATAATGACAATGTGTTTCGGATGACAGTCCGGTACCATCAGAAGTACCATGAGTCCTTCGGACTAAATTTATCGCGTTGAGCGGGGAAGGGGGCAACGGTCACAGCGGAGCTTAAAGGCAAGCTCGTTCTTCCGAATCGTTCGGAGGGCTGTTGCTCAAATAGACGCCGAGAAGGGTTATCACGTCATCAGCGTCCGATCGCAGCCCGCCCCGCTGTGACCATCGCGCCGAAAGTCGCGGTACGCATGGATTGGTCATGCGGCGACGGCTGGCGCCACAAGCCCGCCGCCTGCGCGTGTGGTCGTGTCCATCATGCGCAACAGCGCGGTGATACAGGTCGCCGAATAGCAAGCAACCAAGGCCAAAATCGTTTCGCGCATATCGTTCGCGATTGTCCTTTGATGCTGTCCGCGCGAGTGTCTCGACATGGGTGCATATTTCGAATCACTGCGAATCCGTCGCTACCCGGCGCGATCCGCAATGTCCGAACATGTCCATGACGCACCTAGCCTCTGCATTCTGATTTCCGGAGGCTATGAGGAAAACATCCGTGGACGGCAGGATGCCTATCTGGCGGGAAACTTGTCTTTCTGCCCGGCCCATGCGCCGCATTCGCAATCCATCGGTCGCGCTGGTGCCGCGAAGCTGCTGCTGACTCCCACACGCTCCGGCCTGGAATTGCTATCTGCCCATGCCCAACTCGACGATGCGCCCGCATTTCATGCCGAGGCGGTCGCAACGATCGGTCGTCGAATGGTGGCGGAAATGTCGATCGATGACCCATTCTCCGAAATCGCGATCGAGGGCCTCGGCTATGAATTGGTGGCTATCTTCGCCAGGTCGACCGCGCAGCGGCAGGACACGCCCGCGCGCTGGCTGCGGGACGCCTGCGACTATATGGCGGCGCATGCCTGCGAGGCGCGGAGCCTGGGCGAGATCGCGGCGGCGGTGGGCTGTGACCCGGTTCGCCTGTCGCGCGGCTTTCGGCGCGCGCACGGACACAGCATTGGCGAGCACCAGCGCAAGCTGCGGGTGTCGGCGGCGTCCGAACTGCTCGCGACGACCCCGATGCCGCTCGCCGAGATCGCCCAGGCCTGCGGATTCTACGATCAGGCGCATCTGACGCGCAGCTTTAAGGCCGTGGTTGGCTGCACGCCCGCAGTTTTCCGCAAAGGCCTTTAGCGTACAATCGTCCGCCGCGTCCAAGACGAAGGCGCGCAGGCGGCGTAGCAGGCGACGTATCCGGAGGAGAACGCGCCGATGACAGCCCCCACAATGCGCCGAAGCATGATATTGCTGGCTGCCACCTATATGCTTGGGCTCTCGCTGCACGGGGCGTCCGCGCAGGAGGCGGGATCGCAGTTTCGTCGAGGCGATTGGCTGGAGGACTTTCAGCAGCTCAAGGCCGGGCTCGAGCGCGCGTACGTCAATCTCGCCTGGATGGGATCGCAGCAAAGCGGGATCGATGTACCGCGCCTGGAGCGCCGCACGCAGGATGCCCTCGCCCAGGCCACTACGGACAGCGAAGCGGAGAAAGCCCTGCTCGATTTCGTGGCAGGCTTTCACGACGGGCATCTGTCGCCCTTGTCCCGGCTTGCCGTTCCCGCGGGCGCGCCGGCGCCAGAGCCCGAAGACGCGGCCCTGGTTCGCGGGGACGCGCTGACCGGCTGCGCTGCGCTCGGCTATGCTGCCACCAGTCCGGTCGCGTTTTCGTTGCCGTTCGAAAGCCTGCCGGGCTTTGTGATGCTCGGCGACGGTCTGAGCGCTCCCTTCCGTAGCGGTCTAGTCCCGGGGCCGGACGGTCGCAGGATCGGGATCGTTCGTATCCAGTCGTTCCAGTCGACCGCGTTTCCAGACCTGTGCACGCGCGCCTGGTCTGCGCTCGAAGCCGCCGACACGCCGCTTACCCCTCGCGCGATCGAGGATGAGGCGAGCGACCTCTGGTTCGCCGCCCTTGCCGAGACGCTGGCGAAGCTCCGCGCGCAGAAGGCCGTCGCGGTGCTCGTGGATGTCGGCAACAATAGCGGCGGCGATGACAGCGGCGACTGGATGCCGCGCATGTTCACCGGTCGCACTGTTGCCTCCGCGCCGCTGTGGATGGTCGATGCGCCCGTCTCGGCGAGTTATTTCGACGAGCAGATCCGCTCGATGAACCGAGGTCTGGCAGCCAAACCCAAGGCCGACGGCGCCAGGGCGCTGGAGCAGGCGCGCAATTTCTTTGAAAGTGCAAAAGCACGGATCGGGACGCAGCGCTGCGAGCTGGCCTGGGTGTGGACCGAACAGCGCCCGTGGAAACTGGAGGGGTGCAACAATCTCCTCGCGGCCGGTTCCGCAGGCGGCTTCCTGCGCAGCGCGCCCAGGAGCGCCTATGGCGATGGCAAACTGGCGAGCCGGCTCTCCTGGTCCGTCGCTATCGCGCGGCATTTCGGCGCATGGACAGGCCCGGCCTATGTCCTCGCCGACAAGCGCAGCTTCTCCGCCGCGGAGATGTTTGTTGCGACGATGAAGGACAATGGCATCGCCAAGGTGCTTGGCGCGCGGACCGGAGGGGACGGGTGCGGATTCATGGCGGATGGCGATCCGCTGGTCCTGACCCATTCGCACCTGCGCTTTCGGGTCCCCAACTGCATGCGGCTCCGGGCCGACGGTACGAACGAGGTTGCGGGCATCGCGCCCGATTTCCCGATCGTGCCGATGCAGGGCGAGAGCGCCCGGGCGCGCGCGGCGCGCGCACTCGCGGTGATTGCCGGCGACCTTCCGAACGCCAGATAGCTATGGGCAGCGCTGCTGCTAGGTCATGCTCACGACGTTGCTAGCCGCTGATGGCGAAGATCGCGCCAGGTGCGATGCCACATCCCGCGGAAGAGAAGGCCAGCCGTTATGAGCGCGGTTTCCCGCTGGCAGCCCCGGTCAGGACGGTAGCGACCTGTCGATCTTGAAGAACTTCAGGTTCAGGACACGTCCGTTCGACAGCGCAAAGCCGATGATCCTGCCCCGTCCGTCTCGGCGGAATTGCAGAGCCCCGGCGATGGATTGCGTGACGAAGGCGTCCGGCTCGCGCAGGAAGCTCGGCTGCTGGCGGATCATCGCCTCGCCAAACGCGCCGCTCAGCCACAGCGTGCCGCCCCGGATCGCGACGGTATAGAGAAGCTTGAGCTCGGGGCTGTAATAGTCACCCACATAATCGAGCATCTTTGCCGCAGTTACGTCGGGGACGTCGGTTGGCGCGATCCGCCTCGCGATACGATCATGGTCCGGTTCGTGGATGACGAGCGTATCGGCATCGGGGAAGCTGAAGGTGACAGGTGCGTTTTGGAGGGAGAAGTCGCGTGGACCGGATGCGGTCAGTTCGTCCCGGTCCTGCAGGACGAGCTTGCCGTTGCGCAGAGAGACAGCGAACAGGACGCCCGGTTCTTCCTTGTAGGTACCCACAAAGGGCGCCAGTTGCTTCTCGTCCAGCAGGACGGCCTGATGCTTGACGCCCGCCGCGGCCTCCGGAGCATCGCCCAGATACAGATCGGCGATTTTGCGTGCCAGTTCGACGGGGTTAAGCCCTTCGCTGTTGCACAACAGGCTGATCGCCAGATGCCGTTCGGGCAGCATCAGGAAATCGGCGACATAGCCGGGATCGGTGCCGCTATGCTCGACGGTCATCGCGCCGCGATATCGGCCAATTTCGAAGCCGGAGGCATAGGGCTGGGTCTTGCCCGACGCATCGGGCTGCGTCGCAATCATGGCGTCGAAGATCGCACGGGTTCCGACCTTGGGGACGTCGAAGTTCATCGCCCAGCGCGCCATGTCCGCGACGCTCGTCTGCACGCCCGTCGCGCCATAGGTGGAATAGGGAAGCGATCGACGCTGATACCCGCCACCGGTCGGTGCATAGGGTTGCGCATGGCCGGTACGGATGATGCGGAAATCATCCTGCACCCAGCTGTCCACCATGCCGAGTGGCTGGAACACCCGCTGCTGCATGAACTGCCCGAAAGGCTGTCCCGACACGCGTTCCACGACGAGCGCGAGCAGCGTGTAATTGCTGTTGGAATAGGCGAAGCGGCTGCCTGGGGGAAAGTTCAGGTCGCGCTGGCCGTAGAGAATGCGGGTCACGTCTTCCTGCGTGATCGTGTCTTCCAGACGGCGCCCTGAAAGCGCGAGCAGACTCCATTGATCGCGCAGGCCGCTGCGATGGTGCAGCAGATCGTCGATCGTGATCGGCGTCCCGAAATCGTGAAGCTCGGGCACATAGTTGCGGACTTCGTCCCCCAGCGACAGCCTGCCCTCGGCCCGAAGCAGATGGATGGCAAACGCGGTGAACTGCTTTGATACCGACGCGATGTGGAAGCTGGTGGTAGCGGTGTTGGCGACCGGCCCCTCGACGATGGCACTGCCGTAGGCGCCGGTGAACACCACCCGCTGGCCCTGCGTAACCGATACCGCGCACCCCGGACCGGTGGGACTTTCCCAGCGGTCGAACAGGGTGTTGATCGCGGCGGCGGCGACAGGGCGATCCTCCGCCCGTACCGCCGTTGCGAACAGGGCGGCAGCGATGCTGGTCAGCGTGGCCCACGGCAACGTCCGACCTGTGGAACCCGCAATCGCGGCGCGCAGGCTCACGGCTTCGGCCCCTGCAGCTCCGCCAGCGCGGCGCGCGCGCTTGGCATGGTGGGATCGAGGGCCAGCGCCTTCTGATAGCTGCGGATCGCGGAGAGACTATCGTTCGCGGCGCGATAGGCCTCGCCCAGGCTGTCATAGCCGTTCGCCGATTGCGGATAGCGCTCGGTTGCCCAGAGGAACACCTGGAT
Organism: Sphingomonas degradans; assembly: GCF_053502645.1. NCBI lineage: Bacteria > Pseudomonadati > Pseudomonadota > Alphaproteobacteria > Sphingomonadales > Sphingomonadaceae > Sphingomonas > Sphingomonas degradans. The sequence continues at coordinate 2,824,621 of NZ_CP177172.1, read as the reverse complement.
GGCGGCGGCAGCGCGACCGTCGCGCAGGAGGCGATAGCCGAGCGCGTTGAACGCCCCCGCGCTGAGGTCATATTCGTCCTGCCGCGATGCCAGCGCGGCATAGGCCGCCGCCATCGCGGCTGGACCCTGCGTGTAGGCGGCAGGCACCAGCGCATCGTCGAGGCTGCGGCGCGCCGGGGCCATGGGCTTGCCGTTCAGCACCTCCATCAGGTCGCGCCCCATCTGGCTGACGAGCGCCCCCTGCCAGAAATTGTCGAGGATGATGACGCAGTCCCGGTTGCGTTCCGCCCGGAGATAATAGCTTTGATAACCGGGCACGCTGCCGGTGTGCGATACGACCGGCAGCGTGGCTCCCCCGGGCAACGCATAGTCGTCCACGCCCCAGCCATATCCATAGAATTTGCTGTGGGCGCTGAGCATCGTCTGTCTCGGCTGGGCAGAAAGCAGCGCGGTTCCGTACAGCGCCTGATCGAAGCGCAGCAGGTCGTCCGCCGTCGCATAGATGCCGGCGGCGGAGAAGGAGACGCTGGGATTGATCGCGTCCGGGGGTGTCGGTCGACCACCGGGTGGGACGCTGTAGCCTTCGGCGAAAGCCTTGGGGTCGGTGTCGCGGGCGAAGACGCCGCTCGACCGCATCCCCGCAGGCGCGAAGATGCGCTGGCGCAGTGCTTCGGCATAAGGCTGCCCGGTGACTCGCTCCACAATCAGGCCGAGCAGGAAGAAGCCGTTGTTATTGTACCGCCATTTCGTGCCGGGCTGTTCGACAAGCGCCGGTTTGATCCATTGGCGGGCAAAGTCTGTCGGCGTCCACGCCTTGCGCGCCGAGGTCCGCCACCAGGGATCGTCATAGCGTCCCGGCACATCGGCGAGGCCCGAGGTGTGGCTCAGCAACTGGGCGACCGTCACCGGTGCTGCCGGTGTGCCGCGATAGAGATCGGGGAGATATTCGCCCAGCGTGCCGTCGAGCCTCAAGCGCTTCTGATCGACCAGCTGCATTACGAGCGTGGCCGTGAAGGGCTTGGTGAGCGACCCGATCCGATAGCGCAGCGCCGGATCGTTCGGGCGGCCGGTTGCGACATGGGCGATGCCGTAGGACGACCGCACCAGCACCTTGCCGTTCCGCGCGATCAGGACGGTGCCATTGAATCCCCGGTTCGCGGCATAGCTGTCGACTAGCGCCTGCAACGTGGCCGCCGAGGAGGGCTGCGCGGTCGCCGGGGTAGGCAGCATCAGCAATGCCATCAACGCGAACAGCACGCCTTTCATGCGAGTAACCATGTGCACGGACTCCCTGTGTGACTACATTTGTAGTCACACAGGCGGGGTGAGGCAATGCTGCTGCCCCGCCATGGTGCTCACCCGCGCGGCGCGGCGCCGAACAGGTCGTCGGCGAACAGGTCGATGGCCTTTTGCGAAACGCCGGTGTTGTTGAGCAGCACAATGCTTTCCCGCGTGTCGTAGCGATGGGCGAGGAGCGAGCGATAGCCGTTCAGCCGCCCCGTTTCCCATGCCGCCGGGACCGGCTTGCCCGCGATGGTCATCGTCCGCACCCGGCCGCCGAGCGCATAATCCTGTTCGGGCACGCGCACCGTGCGCAGCGTCTCCAGCGATGCCGGCGCCAGGAACTCCCGGTCGAACACCCCATGTGCCAGCCGCAGCAGGTCGGGCGCCGTGCTGTAATAGCCGCCCGAGGCGACCATCACCGGGGTGCGCAGGCTCGGCCATTCGACCGGCGGGTCGACTGTGCGATAGGAACGGGCCGAACCGGGTTCGTTCTCGATGCCGATCGTAGCGGTCGTATGCACGAGGCGCAGCGGATCGAGCGTGATCGCGCGCATCGCGTTCTGGAAGGGCATGCCGGTCACCGCCTCGACGATCGCGACGACGATGAACCAGTTGGTCAGGGCATAGTCGAACTTGCTGCCCGGCGCGAAGATCAGGTCGCCCGAGGCGAAGCGGCGAACCGATTCGGCGGTGCCAAAGTCGTGCGTTACAAGATCCGGCTCAGCCTTCACTGCGTCGGTGAAAGCGTTGGGGATGCCGCTGGTGTTAGACAGCAGATGGGCAAGCGTGACTATCGCGCCCGTGTCGGCGCGGTAGCCCGGCAGCAAGGTGGCGATCGGCGCGTCGAGCGCCAGCTTGCCGGCCTCTACCAGCTTGAGCACCGTCACGGTGGTCAGGAACTTCGAGGTCGAGGCGATCCCGTACACGGTGTCCGTAGTCGCCGGCGTCTTCGCCGCGATATTCGCCAGCCCGAAATTGCGGGCATAGACCAACCTGCCGTTTCGGGCGCGGACGATCGTGCCGGCGAAGCCGTTCGCCTTCACGAAGGCATCGATTTTCGCGTCGTCCCGATGGGCCGCAGCCGATGCGGGCGTGGACAGCAGGGCCGTGAGTCCTGCGGCAAGACCGCCTTGGAGCAGCATCCGTCGATCCATCGTCATTCGATCCCTTGCGTCGACGATGTGCGTCCCGCCCGATACGTCGTTTCGAGAACGGCGTCGGCAAGGTCGCCAAGCTTCTGATAGTCCCAGCTCGCATTGTTCAGGACGATGACGGTATGCCCGTCCGCCAGCACGCGCCGGGCCACCATGCGAAAGCCACCATTGCTGCCATCCTCCCACGCCAGATCACGCAGCGTGCCGCCGACCCTGGCCGAACGAATGCGCCCGCCGAGCGCGTAATGCTGTTCTGGCATCTGGATGGTCGTCAGCGCCTTGCGGCTCTCCGGGGTGAGCAATTGGCCGCTCAGCACCGCGTCCATGACGACGAGCAGGTCGGGCGCCGTGGTGTAGAATCCTCCGGTCATCGCCATGAAACCGGGGATCGGATTGGGCTTTGGCTGCGGCGTGGGCGACAGAGTGGAATACCCCACTGCCATCCCGGCCTGTTTTGCCGAGTCGCCCGCATAGATGCCGCTGTCCGCCAAACCCAGTGGTCGCACCAACAGGCGATCGACCAGCGCCTTGTAACTGGTGCCCCCCACGCGTTCGACCACGGCCTGCACGAGGATCCAGTTCGACTGCGAATAGTCCCATTGCGTCCCCGGCGCGAAGGCCAAGTCGCCACTGGCATAGCGCCGAACCGCCTCCTGCATGTCCAGCTCCACGCCCCGGCTCGCCGGATCGGCCTGTCGCGCCTTGAGAATGTCATTGGGAAGCCCGCTCGAATGGCTCATCAATCGCCGCAGCGTCAGCCGCGCGCCATTATCGGCCCGATAGTCGGGCAGATACCGGGCGATCGGCGCGTCCAGATCGAGCTTGCCCTGATCGACCAGCTTGAGCACGATGACGGAGGCGATCCATTTGGACATGGACCCGATCTCGAACCGCGACCGGTCGGACAGCGGGACGCCATGGGCCGCGTCTGCCACACCGATCGCAGCGACATGGTCGATCGTCTTTCCCCGCGCGGTCAAAGCCACGCCGTTGAACCCGTCGTCGCGTGCGGCGTCGATCACGTCCCGCCAATTCGCCGTCGAAACCTGCGGGCCGGGGGTCGCGGCAACGGTCGTCGCAGCGGCAGCCGCTTCGCGTGCCGGTGGCTGTCGCGTTGCCTTCAGCAAGGCATTCACCGACGCAACCGCCGAGCCGTCGCCGGTCAGCGCGACGGCGGCGAAGGCGTGGTCGGCAGGCGCATAGACGACGAGGGCGCTGGCGCCCGGCGTGCCGCCCGCATGGCCGATCCACAGCAGGCGCCGGTCGCCGTCGGGTGCATCGAACACCATCGCGCCGAGCCCATAGAAAGTGCCGGAGTCGAACATCGGATACAGCGTCCCGGTCATGTCCTGCACCAGCGCCGGCGCGATCAGCCGGCCACCGAGCAGCGCGGACCAGAAGCGCACCATGTCGCTGGCCGACCCGACGACCGGACCGGCGGCACCCGCCCAGCTCGGATCGATCGGCGTCGCCTGCGCGGAGACGAGCGGCGCCACGCCCTCGGCCCCGCCGCCCGGCGGCAGTGCCCGCAGCGATGTGAGACCGAGCGGCATGAGGATTCGGGCGGTAATGGCTGCATCGATCGACCGGCCATCGACCTGCCGGACGATTTCCCCGAGCAGGTCATAGCCGGTGTTGGAGTAGCGCCAGTTCGCGCCGGGGCAGAAGAGCGCGCCATGCTTGCGTGCGATCGCCAGATTTTCACTCGGATCGCGATAGCGCGGCGCGGCATGGGCCTTCTTGTCCTCGTTCGCGCTGAACAGACCGCTCGTGTGCGCCAGCAGATCGCGTACCGTCACGACCTCGCCATTCGGCACGCCCGGAATCCATTTGGACACCCTGCCGTCGAGCGACAATTTTTGCTCCTGCACGAGTTGCAGGACGACGATGGCGGTGAAGGCCTTGCCGGCACTTGCCCAGAACAGGGGGCGCTGGCCAGCCGCGTCGCCGGTCCACACGCCCTTGCCTTCGATTCCCACTGCCGCCGTGATCGACGGCGCATGGGTGGCCGCCTTGATCGCGGCGAGGGCGCCGTCGAGCCGGGCGGTCGTTGCCGGATCGAGCGCGCTATCCGGGATCGCTGCGGGCGGGGGCACGGCCACCGCTGGGTGCAGGGGCCGCCCGGCATAGGGCGCGCGCACCGTGCAGACGACCGGCTTATAGTCCTCGGCCCGTGCGATGGCAGGCGTCAGGCAGGAAAGCGCGACGAGGATGCCACCGGCCCTCAGGAAGCGGCTGTGCGCTCGCGCGATGCGTGCAGGCAGGTTCAGCATGGATAAGCCTTGTTGTAGCGGATGAGCCCATAGAGCGCATCGAGATCGGGCGGGCATGGCGTCATGCTCGCTGCGACAGGCGGCCAGCAGATCGGCGATCTGGGGTCCGCATGGACGCTGATCGAACCTACGCCATTCGCCCGAGAGTTCCGGTTCGGCAGCCTGCCGCCCGTTTTAAAGGAAACGCAGCTCAACAGCCGAATTCGGGGCGCTCGAAGTCCTCGATCTGCCACCCATAGGCCGCGCGACGTGCGTAGAAGGTGTAGAAGCACTTTCGCTCCCTGGTGGTCGTCGGCGTATATTCGGTGCGACTCCGCGGGTGACCATTGCCGCCGCGCTCGACCCTTGTGGTAGCATCGCCGCCGCTCGTTTCAAATTCGCTCTGCATCCACTGATAGGCACGGCGGCCGTCCGGCAGGTCGCGCACGTCGACCGGCGGGCCATAGCGCGCCATCACTGCCTCGGGAGGCCGGCCGACATAGCCACGCATGATGTCAGCGGCGCAGCCGCAGAGCAGCAAGGCGAGGGCGAAGCAACCGGGCAGGGGGCTGCGGCAACGCAGGACCGGAAGAAACGAATAGGGCTTCATACGCAAACTCCAGTGGATAGCCGCACTTGTTTGCGCTGCGAAGATTGCGTCAGCCTTGCGTCCGCGCGGCGAACTCCAGCCGGATAATCGTGCCGCCCGAAGGTGCCTCGATCGCAGCTACCGATCCGCCGTGCCGTGTCATGACCTGGCGCACGAGATGGAGACCGAGACCGGCCCCCGTTGCGCGTGGACGCAGACGATGGAAGGGCTCGAATATCCGGTCGCGTTCATCGACCGGAATGCCCGGACCGTCATCCTCCACCTCGATCATTCTTCCCGCGATCCGCACGATGATGCGGCGCCCGCCATGCTCCATCGCATTTTGGATCAGGTTCGCGAGCACACGCGCAATCGCCGCGATGTCGCCGCAGACGATCTCGCCGCCAAGATCATCGACCTCGATCTCGACGCCGGCTACGAGCACCAGCGGCGCCAGATCCGCCGCAACCTCCCGCGCGACCCCGGCGAGATCGACTGTCTGGCGCAACGGCGGGTGCCGCTCCATGCGTTGAAGATCGAGCATCTGCTCGGCGAGAGTGGCGAGGCGCGCAACGTCGCGCTGCAGCCCTCGTCCCAATTCCGTGTCGGGGGCTGCATCGATCTTTGCCTGAAGGATGGCGATCGGCGTGCGAAGCTCATGCGCTGCATCGACGAGAAAGCGCTGGTGCCGGTCATAGCCGTCGTCGAGGCGCCGGAGGGCGCCGTTCATCGCCTCGACCAGCGGCACAAGTTCTACCGGGATATGGTCTGTCGGCAGTCGCGCGCCGCGGCGATCGATGTCGATTCCGCCCGCCTTGTCCGCGATCGTCGCCAAGCCATGGAGCGCGCGCCGCACAATCACTGGCGTTGCGACGATAGTGATTAATGCCAACAGGCCGAGCACCGGGATCATCATCAGGTTTGAAAGGAACAGCACGACGAAAGTCGCGCTGAACAGGCTGCCTTTGCCGAGCACGGTCAGTTGTCCGGCAGGCCCGGAGGCGCGCCGTACGATGGCCAGATACCGGAACGGCGGCTTCGTATCGCGGATGTCGGCGAAGGTGATGGCGCCGAGGTTGCGTGCCAGCGGACGATATAGCGCCGGTATCTCGCCGAAAGTGATCGTGTCACCGCGATCGCTTCGCGCGACGAACCAGAGGTCGGCGTTGGCGGCACGCAACGCTGCGAACTCCCCCGTCTCGACGATATGGAGCCGGCCATCCGCCCCACGCGCGACGGCACGTGCCGCTACTTCGGCGAACTTGGGGCTGACCAGCACGCCCCCCTCGTCGGTGACCACCAGATAGCCGACGAAGGCAAAGCCGAACAGAAGCAGGATGCTCATCTGGAATCCCAGCAGCCGCCCGATCAGGCGACGCTTGAGCGAGCCGGGCCGTTTCCTGGTCAATCTTGCCGTCGCAGCAGGTAGCCTACGCCACGAATGGCGTGGATCTCGACCCCAGCGCCTGCTTCCGCGAGCCGCTTCCGCAGCCGGGAAACATGCGAATCCAGCGTATTCGACTGGATCGCATCGTCGAAACCATAGACCGCGTCCTCCAGCGCGCCACGCTGCACCGTCCGCCCGCGCCGCCGCATCAACGCCGCGAGCACGCGCAATTCGCGGCGCGGCAGGTCGAGCCTTACGCCACCGACAAGCGCCTCGTCGTTCGCCATATCGTAAACCAGTTCACCCAGTTGCACCTGCTGGAGCGGCAGTGCAGTCGGGCGTCGGCGGACCGCACGCATTCGCGCCAGCATCTCCTCCATTGCGAAGGGCTTTGCGAGATAGTCGTCGGCACCGGCGTCGAGCCCGGCGACGCGATCGGTGACGTCGCCACGCGCGGTGAGGACGATCACCGGCACGCCCGGATTGGTGCGCCGCAACTCGGCGATGGCGTTGAGTCCGTCACCGTCGGAGAGCGTGCGGTCGAGCAGCACCAGATCACTGATGGCAAGCGTTGTCGCTTCATGGAGTTCGGCGAGCGAGGCGACATGATCGACGACATATCCCTCGCGCTCCAGCACCGTGCGGACCGCGATCGCCATCTCCGCCTCGTCCTCGACCAGCAATATTCTCAACCTCGCGCCCTCCCAGGGCCGGGCAGACGGTCGGTCCGACCGATCGCCTGCCCAACCGTTCACGGCTCAAAAGCCGATCGACATTCCGATCTGGACCTTCGACGAAGTCAATCCGTCGCCATAGTTGACGCGATTATACTCCGCGCGCGCGAAAACTCCCGGTATGAGCGCCACCTCGGCACCGCCGCCCCACAGGAAGCCGCTCCTGGTGTTGCTGGCATGGACATCGGCAAGGTTCGTCGCCCGGAAATCCGTGGTTTCGCGCGTCCGCAGCCAGCTATACCCCGTCCGACCATATAGCAGCACGCGCGGCGCCGGCAGCACACCGACACGACCGGAGACATCCCAAGCCCATCTTGGCTTCAGCGCATAATCGCCGATGGTGCTTGCGGCCTTGAGCGTGGCGCCGCCGCGGCCGATCCCGCCTTCGCCGCCGATCACCAGAACGTTGCCGAGCTGGACATCGTAGCCGACATGACCGCGATAGCCGATCCCGCCCTCCTTCTCGTCGAGCATCGAGGCGATGCGGGGCAACGCAAAGTCGCCTTCCTGCCAGCGATAGTCGACGGACGCCCCGATCTTGACGCCCGTAAAGGTCACGTCATCGTCCGATTGCGCGCGGGCAACAGTGGGTGCCAGCGCCAGGGCGCAGAGCAGCAAACAGATACGCTTCATCACAGATCCCTTCGATCCTTCTTACGGCTGCGCCAAATGCAGCCGAACGCCCGGATGGACGTGGAACCTTGTGTCAGCATTGCGGACGCCGGATCCGGCGATCAAAGCCGCGCCCGGCAGCCTGCGCCTGCCGCATGATTCTCCCAAGATCAGGACGCCCGCGCATGGGGCGCGTTTCAGCTTTGCCCTCCAGGCGATCCCATGCGCGCTTTCCCATTGAACTACATTGCGCCGACACGGCTGCCGCGTTTTTGACTTGCCTTGACAGTGCGTTTGGCTTGATCCAACTCCGCGGTATTGGGGGGGGGAAGCATGCGCAAAGCTCTTGGCCTGGCTGCTGTGGCCATCGCGGCGGTCCTTTCAGGCGGGGCCACCCTGGCGGCGGACGGCTATACGGGGCCGGTGATCGACACCCATGCCCATGTGCGGACCAGCCAGACCAACGGTTTGACCGACACGCATCCGATGGGCACGGCGGCTCTGCGCGCCCTGGACGCTGCCGCCGGTGTCCAGCGCAGCGCCCTGATCGTCATGGCTGACAAGGGCGACATGCCCGCCACACGCGCCCTCAACGACGCCCTGCTCGCGGCGGTGGCGGCCGATCCTGCCCATTTCTATCCCATCGCCTCGGTCCATCCGGCGGACGGCGACGCGGCGCTGGCGGAGCTGGAGCGCCTGGCGCGGCTGGGCGTCCGGGAGATCAAGCTGCATCCGAACAGCCAGCAGCTGGATGTCGCCGACCCGGCAGTGGCCCGCGTGACCGAGAAGGCCGGCCAGCTGGGCATGGCCGTGCTGTTCGACAGCTACAACCCGATGGATACCAACCAGCCGGGCAAGCTGATGATGCTGTCGTTCCGGCAACCGGGCACGAATTTCATCTTCGCCCATATGGGCTTCACGGAATTTCGCGAGTTCCAGAGCCTGGCGACACTGCGCAAGCTGGGCCGCGGCGGCAACGTCTGGCTGGACGTCTCGGCCATCGCTTCGGCTTATGCGGGATCGCCGGTGGCGCCGGAACTGGTCTGGACGCTGCGCCGGCACGGCATGGACCATGTGTTGTTCGGTTCGGACTGGCCCGTGGACACTCCCGCCGAAGCTTTAAGGGCGGTCCGCGCCCTGGGCCTGACCGCTGCCGAAGAGAAGCTGGTGCTTCACGACAACGCCGTCAAGCTGCTGAAGCTGGACCAAGGCTCATGAACGCCCGCAGCGTGGAAGCGTAGGCCCGGCCAATCGGCAGGACGATCGCACCCGACAGCTCGGCCAGGCGACCGTTAGGCCCGGCTTTCGTGCCATGAAGGTGCCGGACATTGATGGCATGACTGCGATGGATGCGGACGAAATCGGGTGGTAGAAGCGCGAGGACGGCTTTCAGTGTCATCGTGACCACGATTTCACGACCATCGGCCATATGCAGACTGCAATAATCATCGTCAGCCTTCAGGAACACGACCTGGGAAGGGGCTACCAGATGGTGGCGGGCACCGTCGCGCAGTGTCACAACCGGCTCGGCGGCAGGACTCGCGACCGGCACTTCCGCGACAGATGCGGGTCGCAATATCGCCCCGACCACTAACACGATCGCGGCGATGGCGGCAGAAACGTAATAGCCCGTATCGAGGAAATCGGGGCCGGCGACGTAGGCCCAGACCGCCAGCGCCGCCGCAATCAGCGCAAGAGCGATCGCGCGTCGGTCCTTGCGGAGGGCTGCCTGCATCGTAAGCGCGGCGATCGCCAGCATTGCGATCTCGAAGATGGCCAGCGACTGGCGGTCGGGGCCGCCGATGATCAGGCACGCCACCCCCATCGCCATGCCGGTGATACCGACGACGATACGGGGCTTGAGCGGCACCAACAGGCGGCTCGTCATGCCAACCAGCAGCAGACCGACGACCACTGTCAGTCCGGTCAGCACCTCCATGCGGGCGAGGTGCCACGGATAGGTGTAGGATATCGCGATCTTGCTGATCTCGACAAAACCCTGCGCGACGATCGCAGCCAGCACGGCCATCGCCGGGGCAGCCTGTCGCCCGATCCGGCCCGCGAGCAGTAGCGCGCCGAGCACCAGGAGCGCGACGGCCGGAAGCACCAGCGTCGCCAGCGTCGGCAGATAGTGGCGCAGCGTATAGCCTTGCGCGTCGCGTGGCGGTCCGATCGCGATGCGGTGGATCGGTTGCCCAACCGGGAGCCACAGATGATGCGCGGACAGGACGATTGTCACTCGGTTGTCCCCGGCACGGACCAAGGCGCGGGGTACGGCCAGGCTGGCGCTATAGCGACCCGGCGTCTCGCTTGCCCTGTTCACCCCGGGTGAGCCGTTCGCGCCGATAACGACGCCGTTCCAGCGGACCAGCGCGCTTGCCATCGCATCGATCTCGACCGCGATCGGGTCGTTGACGGCACCGGGCAGCACGCGAAAGGTGGTGGAGAGTGTCGTGAGGGGGGCTGTCAGTCTTTCATATTCCGGCGTGACGATACGGCACAGAACCGTTCGTGCATCCTCGCACGCCTGCCAGCGAGCAGGCGCGATGGCCCAGGCAGGAAACCCGAAGCACAGGGCCAGTAGTACGGCAAAGACACGGTACGCCATCATTCCGCTGATGTAGCATGGCACTGACGGTCGTTCACCGATCCGTACGGTCGTCCACCGATCAGTGATTTCCATCCACAGTCGAACACCGGCACGGTCGCCCAATCATTCCTGCGCACGAGTAGCCCGCATGTCCCCGATTCGCTTCGCCACCCTGCTTCTATCCGTCACTGCCTCGATCGTCGCCACCTCCGCAGCAGCAGCGGAGAGCTGGATCGTGCGCACCGATCTCTGGGGTAATCCTGCCTTCTCGACGCTCACCGTCGAGCGTCGCGGCAAGGACGTGACCGGCGATCTGGATGGCGACCGCATCGAGGGGCGTGTGACGGGCGACCGGCTCACCCTGACCGCAACCGACGGCAAGGGCCGCACATCGACCTACAAGGTGAGGGTACGCGGGAACGAACTGGCCGGCACCGCCGATATGCCCGACACCAACGATCCTGCCGCTCGCGTCACGCATGCGGTGACGGGATGGCGTGTCCCCGAACGCCAGGGCGGCGGTCCCCGCACTGTCGAGTACACGCCGACGGATTATTCCAATAGCTGGAACGCCGATCGCCGTCCGGTGCTGGTCGTCTGGCCGGGCGACACGATCCATACCACCACGATCGATTCCGGCGGGGTGGACAAGGACGGCAAGACCCGCGCCCTGTTCGGCAATCCGCAGACTGGTCCGTTCTTCATCGCCGGCGCACAGCCCGGTGATACGCTGGCGGTCCATATCCGCCGTCTCAAGCTCAACCGCGACTGGGCCGACAGCCTCGATGCCATCGTCGGGCGTGCGCTCGGCACGTCGCTGGTGCCGGAGGCGGGCACGCTCAACAAACCCGTCAAGTGGCTGCTCGATCGTGAGGCCGGTCGCGCCCGTCCCGAGAAGGCCGAGGGCGCGCTTGCAGGCTATTCGGTGCCGGTGAGGCCGATGCTGGGCGGACTTGCCGTCGCGCCCGGGTTCGGGATGCCGGCGATCTCAACCGGCGACACCGGCCGCTTCGGCGGCAACATGGATTTCCCCGAGGTAGCCGAAGGCAACACCGTGTATCTTCCCGTCCAACAGCCAGGGGCGCTGCTCTATTTCGGCGACGCCCACGCCCTGCAAGGCGATGGCGAGACGACGCAATATGCCCTCGAAACGTCGATGGAGGTGACCGTCACCGTCGAGCTTATCAAGGGGCGCAGCGTGTCGATGCCGCGCGTCGAATCGCCGACGCAGATCATGGTACTGGGCCAGGCCGGCTCGCTCGACGAGGCGCTGAAGTTCGCCAGCACCGGCATGATTCAGTGGCTGCGCCAGGACTATGGCATGACGCTGTCGCAGACCGCGCAGGTGCTTGGCACGGCGATGCGCTACAGCGTTCCCAATCTCGCGGGACGCAGCGTCGGCGTCGCGGCCCGGATCGACAAGGCGCTGTTGCCTCCCAAACGCTACTGATCGCCAAGCCCGGTCAAGACAGCGATCTACCCTTTGCCGCAATCGAACGGCGATAAAGGCCGTCGAGATCTTTCCATTGGGATTCTTGGCGGACTGTCCCTCGTTGTTCTGCGCGTCTGACGAAACACCGATACGATCCGCGGCGCTCGGCGGATCGATCTCGCCTGAAAGGATGTCGAGCATGCTATCGCTTTATGCCCTTGCGATCGCCGCGTTGACCCAGTCCGACGCAGCTACCGCCTGTCCTGTCGATCCCGCACAATATCTGGCGATGCCGCTCGAGGTGTTCGATCAGGATTTGTCCAGTGGATGGCGCGGTCTTGAGCGACAGGGATGCACCGCCCAGGCTGCGGATCTGCTCGCCGCCTATCGCCGCGGGCACCGCCAACTGACCGATCGCGAACGTAGCATCCTGTCCTGGCATGAGGGGCAGGTACGGGCGATGGTCGGGGACAGCCGCCGTGCGATCCCGCTGATGATGGGCGGGGTGCAGGACGATGGCGGCGTAATCGACTTCGTCGATTACGCACTCGGTACGATCGCCTTTCTACAACGCGACTATCCGGGGCTGCAGGCGGCCCGGGCACGGCTCGCGGCGTTTCCAAAACCTGCGGGGTTCAAGGACACCGCCACGGTCATGCACGAGGGCAAGGCGCTGACGGTGCATATCACATGGCCGCCCAATCTCGACGTGCTCGACCGGCTGATCCGCTGCTAGACAAGCCGTATCGCCAGGCTTATTCATGCTGAGCGAAAGCCTTATGATCGCCGTCGAAGAATGTCGACCTGTCTGCCGATGACCCGCTCGGCGCAGCGTCGCGCGAGTCTGGTGGAGCGGCTCATGCAGCTCAGTCGGCCCCTCCGAAAAAGTCCGAACATCACGATCCGATGGGAGGTGGCCGAGTGGGAACCAAAAATCCGTACATGTTGGGAGTGTTGGAAATGAAGATGATTACGCTGATCGGATTCGCAACGCTGGCATTCGGCCAGGTCCTGCCCGCCTGTGCCCAGAAGGTTGGACCGACGGCTTCATCGTCATCCGGATCGAACGAAGACCGCGCGACCTTGGAGACGTTGAACAGTGATTGGCTCACAGCCTACAAGACGAGCGACAGGGCGGCACTCGATCGCATCCTCGCCGATGACTTCGTGGCGGTCTATCCTGAAGACCGGGTTTTGCGCAAAGCCGATCTGATGGCGGCGGCGACCGGCACGTCGCGAACGGTCGAGACGGTTTCGTGGGATCGGTTGCGGATCATGGTTTTTGGTGATGTGGCGGTTGTAACCGCCCGAAGCCATCTGACCGGCGTGGCAGCGGGCAAGAGCTTCGACGCCTCCAACGACTATGCCGATGTGTACGCCAAGCGACACGGACGCTGGCAGGCCGTCAGCGCCCACGTCGTTCGGGCGGCGCCTGCACCCTGATGGTTAGCTGCACTTCGCAAGCATAGTTTCCGAACTGGTAACCTGATGCGGGGCAGCTGGTAACTGAATGCACAGGCAATCCGGTGACAAGCTTGCCCTTCTCGAAACCTGCTCGCGATTGTGTTTTCCCGAAATGGCGCATCGGAGATGGAGAAACGGGACGATTGCTCATGCCCCAAACGACCAGTTTCCGGAGCTGATGTGGTCGATTGAACGGCGAAATCTGTGGCGCTTATTGTCCGGCGGGTCAGTGGCGCCGGTCAGCGGCTTCCGTCAAGTTCCGACGTTCGGGTCAACACGTGTGAACGGCATTATCTGGTCGCCAGCTGCCGGGAACGATGCGCCCATGATGGTGGCCTGCGGATATCCCGGAGGAAGGTGGAAAGGCGGAGTCTGGGGTACGAATCAGACACTCGCCAGGGTCCCGCAAGCTGCGGATATCGACGCCATGGGCCCCAGACCAATCCGTCAAAGTCCGTCGATTTCCAGCTACGGTTTTGCAGTAAATTGCACGTTTGTGCAGCCATTAAGCAGCTAAGCGATTGAAATCGCTGGTGACCCCTACGGGAGGCGGAAACGCAGGATATCTATTTGATAGTATTGTATAATCTATAAGACGGGACACTTCATACCATTGAACATACCATCAAATTTCTCTCGAACTTGTGCTCTCGGCTTCGACCGGCGGGCACAGGCAAGAGTCACACAGAGAAAAGAAGGTTTAACGGCCGAGCGTTTGCGGTCCCCGCCGCTGTTTGGCGGACCAGGGGAGGGTTGATTGCTGCCTATGGGCTCTAGCAGCGCCTGACCTCCTTACCCGACTTCGATGTCGCGTCGGCCTGGTCGATTGGCCGGGCCCAATCCTATTTTGCCAGCGACCTGTCCCTGCCCACGGCGGCCTTGGTGCGGAAATAGGCCTCGGACACCAACTTGTTCGGCTTGGTGAGCAACTGGTCCGCCTTGGAATAATATTCGAGCGCCGCATTAGGATCTTCGGGCAACAGTACTTCCTGGCACGCGCCCATATTGTAGAGAATCGCGATGTTAGTCTGGTTGGCCCCGGCGAAAAGCGTCTCGAAGATCGCGCAGGTCCGGTCGAGGCGGCCGGCCGCCGCAAAGGCGATTGCGTTCGAGAACTGCTCCGATTCGGGCTTGGGCAATTTGCCCGGCTTGTCCATGAAGGTCACAGTGACCGACCTGTTGTACGGCGCCACATCCATCCGGATCTTGTCGGCAACCTCGGTCCGCAATGCATTGAGCAGCGCGTCGGGCGACGCGACCACAGGCTTGGCCGGCTCGGTCTTCTTCTTCCCGAACAGGCCGCCGAGCAGGTCTCCCAAGCTCCCGGTGCTCTGTAGCTGTCCGCCGCAAACCGTATACTCCCCCTGTGAGGACACCGTTTGGGAATAGATGATCGCACCGCCCTCGACGCGTACCGCGCGCGGCGTGACCGTATACTGGCCGACGACCTTGGTGCACGGAATGTTTCGCGTCTCGTAGCGCTTGCATTTTAAAAAGCCCGCGCTCTCGGCGCAGATTTGCTCCTGCTTGATGAAATCGGTGCTGTTTATGGAAGCCGATCCGACCGTGCCGGTGAAGATCACCTTGACGCCCAGCTTCTGCCCCTGGCGTATCGCGGCCGCCACTTCCGCCTTGGAAATGTCGGTGACCGAGCGATAGTTCATGCTGTCGAGCGTCTTGACCGTGAAGATCGAGCGGCCGTCCAATTGTGCGGACTGGAGCGAGGCAGTGAGCGTCGACGCGAAGATTTCGCCATCCTTGCCGTTGAAGTTCAGAACGCCGATTGTCTCGGCGTCGGAGACGGCGGGAAATTTGGGTTGGAAGCGCGCGTCATATTTCGCGGTCTTCTGAGCGAGAGCAGGCGTCGAGACCAGCGCGCCAGCCGCCATCGCCAGCACCAGGGTAACGCTCTTCATTGTCATCTCCTGCTACCTCGCTGTATTTGTTCGCGCTATTTGCGAAGGATCACGATCGCTGTGCTGGGACCGCGCTTGACGAGCAGCTTGACGCGGCCCTGCGCGCCGAGCGCTCCTGACAACTGCGTTGCCGGAGACGCGCTTCGGCTCGTCGCCGCGGTGTTGATTGCGACGATCACGTCGCCGGGAAATAACTGACCCGAAGCGAGTCCGCGCGAATCCACTGCGTCGACCGCGATGCCTGCTCCGTCGTCGCTCGGCCGGACCCTGATCCCCAGGCCGGAGACGGCTTCGGCCGGGAACGCGACCCGCGCAGGTTCCGGTGCCGGCACCGGGGCCGGAGCGGCCGATGTCGCGGAAAAATCGGCCAGCCGCGTCCGCGCCAGATCGGCGAATTTCCCCTTCGAGTATCTGGTAAGATAGGAATCGCAGGGCGCGCGCGACGCGCCGGCGCGACACAGCGACCAGGCTTCGGCTTCGAGGTCGAGCGTCAGCGTTGGCGCAACCGAGGCGGTGGCTGCCGCCGGCCGGAAATAGAATTCCCGGCTCGACAGCGAGCCATAGGTGAATGGCTCCTGCTCGCCCGCGGTCTCCTGCAGCACGTCGTCGCGGACCTTGCGGAACACGAGATTGATTTCGTTTCCGGGCTCGATGAGGCGCCGCGCCAGCGCGCGGGCAAAGGGGCTGTTGCGCGCGCTTCCGTCCGCCGCTGTCCTGCCCGCCTTGGCGGCATAGACGACCAGGCTTTCGCCTGCCGGCTCGATCGGCGCCAGCCCGCGCGACGCCGCGCGGCTGCCGCCCGCTCGGACCATCGTCGTGTCAAAGGGATTGTTCCGGCATGCATCCAGGATCACGATCCGCAGCCGCTTGGCGCCTTCGGTCATCTGGAGGAGCGTATCAAGCTTGATCGCTTCCATTTCCGCATCGCGGTCGCGCGCGAGGCGGGCGTCGACGGGAATGAGATAGTTGGTGTTGCTCACCTCCATCCCGTGGCCGGCATAATAAATCACCGCCACATCGGCCTTGTCGGCGAGAACGCTGAAGTCGCGCAGCGCAGTCTCCATGCCGCTGCGGGTGCCATTTTCGACGACCTTGATGGTGTCGAACCCCAGCGCGGTCAGCGTCGTCTTGATCAGCGCAGCATCGGCGGCTGGATTCGCCAGCGGACGAGTCTGCTCATACTTGGAATTGGCGATAATGAGCGCGACCTTCGAGACCGAAGTCTCAGGCGTCGCGCCCGCCGGAGCAACGCACGCGAAAAATGCCAGAATCACGGCCAACAAACCACAGAAAATGACGCGTGAAGCCCCGCTCATCTCCAGCATCCCCCTTGTCCGCGAAAATCTCCACCCCAGAAAGAGTCGCAGATTACATGAAATCATAGGCAGATGGCCTGGTGTCTGCAAGGCGCGACCATGCCATTGTCGATGCAACTGCGCAGATCGAGGCTTCGACTATCCAGTCAGAGCTATTCTCTGCGGGCAGGTTTCCCGCGAGAAAATCCTGGAACTCGGTCGTGCCTCGAAAACTTTTTTCGGGGCGGCGCGCACACCCCTTCACCGGCCCCCTTGATATCTGGTCAGAGGCGCTCCCGCCTCGCTGATGGAGGGAACCATGCTGAACATTCGTCTGACGGCCGTTGCCGTTGCCTTGGCCGGCGTCCTCGGTGCGACCGCTCCTGCTCATGCGCAGCTTGCCGCGAGCGCGGAGTCGATCGAAAGCTCGAACGCGCCCTCGACCTATATCGGCGGCGATGTCGACATCGATGCGCAGACCAACGTGCTCGCCAGCATCGTGCTCGGCGACGGCTCGACGGCGCGCGCCGACCAGGGGATCGTCTACGAATCGACCTATGTGGGCGGCAATCTGCGGATGCGCTGCCGCAGCAACGTCCAGGCGGCGATCGTCCTGGGGGACAATTCGACCGCTTCGGCGAGCCAGTGCTCGATCGGCGCGCCGAAGCGCTGAGCCGAGTTCCTCCGGCCCCTCCCCGACAAGCTTCGGGGAGGGGTTTTTTATCGGCCCGCTCCAGGGTTCCGAAGGAGACAAGCTATGTGGATGCTTCGCTGCTCGACCTGGCTCATCGCATTCCTGGCTGCGAGCGCGGCCATCGCCCCGGCGCAGGCGCAACTCGCGGCGAAAAGCTCCGTCGACATAACGGGTCCCCCGAGCGGGCGCGATCTATCCGACGGCGGCTATATGGGAGCGCGTGTGGAAAGCCCGACGGTGATCGATGCTCGGAAGAACCCGGACATCCTGTCGATTACCGTGACCGGCCATATCGGTTCGAGCGAACGCGATTGTTTCATCCCGGCTTCGGCATATGACGCCAAGGTTATCACGAGCTGCGGCACCATCGGCTCCGCAGAGCGTCGCCGCATGATCGTCCTCGATGACAAGGAATTTGCCGCCAGAATGAACCTGCATCACGAGCATTGAATTGAAGGGACGATGATCGTCCGTTGCTATTCTGCAGGCGCGTGGCGTGAAACAAATTCTCCGAGGATCATTGCCCTTGTGCTTCGCGGTGGCGCTATCGTCGGGATTCCGTACTTGTGAGCGCTGAATTGTGCCGATAGCTTCGCGCATCGACAAGGGGGCATGATGACGCAACTGGGGCAGGACGAGCGCCATTGGCTCGAGTCCAACTGGACGAGCATGAGCCGGTCGGTGCTCAATATCGTGGTCCCGCTTGCCGACGACGTGATCGAAGCGACGATCACCGCCGGCGAACCCAGCGACCCATGCTGGACTCGCTTCGTCGACCGCGCCGCGCGCGCGCTCGACCGGATCCGCGCTGCCATCGCGGCACAGGAGCGCGGCGGGGCCGGCCCTGGCCGCAGCAGCATGTACGCCGCCGCGATCAGCCTTTTTGGAGATGCCGACCCGATGCGGGAAGAATTGATTCGTGCGCGCGAGCGCCTGTCGGGGAAGGAGGGCGGCGCAGTGGCCTGGGCCTGCCTGCGCAGCGGCCTCTACCGAATGCGGCTGCGCGCGACCGCCGATGTAGAGAATCGCGCGAAGACCTGGCAAAGGCTGCGGCCGATCGTCGCGCTGGTCCGCGACGGGGCGGGCTGGCACGCCGCATATGACGATCCCGCGTCAAGCTATTCGGACGAGCTTTGCGAGCTGGTCGCGGCGCATGTCCGCGCCCACCATGCCAGCGATCACAATCTCCCGCGCGAGGCCGATCGGGTGAAGGGGTTCTTCGCGCAGTTCTGCGAAGACTTTTTCGAACCCGACGAAGTCCTCGAGGTAACCGAGGATGACGTCGAGATGCTTCCCGATCTCGAGCGGGGGCTCGCCTATCTGCGCGAGTGCGCCAAGGCGCTGGTGAGCCCGTTCGCCGAAGTCTATGAGACGTCGCTCCATCGCGGAGACACGACGGTCTCCGCATTTTGCCTGCGCGCGGGCATGGACCGGCGCAGATTTCACCACATCCGCGTCAAAGCCGAAGCGCAGCTCACCGACTGTGTGACGCGCAAGCTGCGTGAGCGCATGATGGCGGCGGTACGATGACGAGTTCCGAGATACGTGCGCTCGCCGCGATCCTCAACCGCCAGCACGAGGCGGCGGAGCCCGACGCGCTCGAAGTCGCACGGCCCCGTCTCGAAGCCTATGCGCGCGGCGAGCCGTGGCGCGAGGAGGACGCCGCGCTGGTCTGGACCTCGCCCGCGGCGCGCCGCGCCTATGTCGCCGCGCGGCGCGCGGTGCTCGCCGAGCTGGAGAGCCACTGGTCGGACAGGCAGTTTGGCCGCGAGTTTCTCCGGCGCGCCGCCGACGACGGCAATTCGAACGAGCTGGTGCTTGGAGAAGCCGGTGTCACCATCCGGATCCTGCAGGCCCCGGGATCGGGCGACTGGCTGATCAGCGTCGCGCTGTCCCCCGACGCGCTGGCACTGATCCCGGTGGGGACCAAGGTCAGGCTCGTCGACAGCGGCGGCGTCACCTGGCTGGCGGGCGAGCCGGATCGCGATGGCGGCGTGGACGCGTTCTGGGAGCAGCCCGAATCGCCGATGGCCCGGCTGCGCGATCACAGCCTGTCGCTGGGATTTCTCTGATTCATGACCCGCCAGGCCGTCGCCGAGATCGCATTTCCGATCGTGGTGCTCGGCGAGGCCGTGCTGACCGAAGTGCGTGTCGAACGGATGCCCGCGCTCGATCGCGAAGAGCGGTTCGCGGTGGGCCAGCAGCGCGGCGACGCCCTCGACATCCTGACCGACGCGCGCGCCGACGAGGCGGACGAGCGACGGCTGGACGGCGTCATGGTCCGGTTCCTGCGCCGCGACTTTTCGGGCATGTCGTTCGGGCTCGCGCTTGCGCTCGCCGACAAGCGCGCGCGATATGCCGCGCCGCCCGGCCGCGTGATCGCCACTGGCCGCCTTCCGTGCGGCGGGCGCGGGGCGCTGGCGCCGGTCGAAGGGTTCGATGCCAAGGTCCGGTGTGTGCTGGCGAGCCTCGACGCCGATGGGCCGCCGCTGGTCTTTGCCTGCGCGGGCGAGAATCTGCGCGCGGCGCTGGAGACCACGCGCGCGTCGCTGGCTGCGGCGGAGAAATCGGGAAAGATCTTTGTTCGCGCCGCCGAGCAGCTCGCCGAGCTGTCGGACCTGTGGGGCAGCGCGGAGCGCGATGGCGTCGCGCAGCCAAGCAGCCGGGGGCTCCGCACATGGCAGGTTCTGGCCGGAGCGGCGGCGACTGGACTGCTGCTCATCGCCGGGATGGGCTGGTGGCAAAGCGCGCGGGACGCCCCGTTGCGGGCCTGCGAAGCCGCGTTGGAAGCGATCGAGGCGGAGGCGGCGCGCGACCGCACGGGCATTGCCGCGGCGGTCGAGCGGTGCGGCGCCGCGGCCGCCGCGACGCCCAAGTCGGGCCGTGCGCTGTTTCTCGCGGCGCAGTCGCACGCGCTCAACGGCGGCGATCGCCTCGCTTCGGCCTATTGGAAGCGCGCGGCGCTTGCCGGCGACCGCGACGGGCTGGCCGCTCACGGCCGCGACCTGTGGCTGTCGGGGCCGGGTGATGCGGATTCGATGCGTGCGGCGTTGAAATTCCTGAATGCCGCCGCGGACAAGGGATCGGCCGCGGCGCTCGAGGATATGGCGGAAATCTACCGCGACGGACTCGGCGTCCCTGCGGACCTGGGCCGCGCCGAGGCCTTGTTGAAGCGCGCGGAGCGCGTTCGGGAGGAGCAGCGCAAATGAACATCTGGTTGACGATTCCGGCGCTGATGTCGGCGGCTGCGATCGGCGCGGCAAGCCCGGTGGAGGGGATCGGGCTGAACGTCGCGGTCGACCGGCCGGCGGGAGTCTATGCCGTCGGCGACACCATTTCGCTCACGGTCTCGGTGGCGCGTGACGCGGCGGTCCGCGTCTGGCTGCGCGATCCGTCGGGCAAGATCACGCCGGTGATTCCCGCCCGTGCCGAAGGCGAGCCGATCCGCGTTCGCGCCGGCGAGCGGGCGCGGCTGCCGCGCTCGGGCGGGTTACGGATCACCCCGCCTGCCGGGAAATACGAATTCCTCGTTACCGCCACCACCGACGGGGGCGGGGACCGGTCGCTTACCGACGCCGATTCAAGACTGGCCGGCCGGGCAGTGCGCGAACAACGCAGCGTTTCCTTCAAGGTGGAGCAAATTTAGGAGTGGAAAATCGAGAGGAACGTGCACATGCTCGATTTGCCCCACCCGATACGTATTTGGGAGCGCGGCGAGTGAGACGCGCATCTGGGAGAATCAACATGCGGACGACCGTCTTTCTTGTTGCGGGTGCGATGTTCTTGACGCCGGCAATGGTGCCGGCCGCCCATGCGCAGCTCGCCGAGATCAGCGGCGACGTCGAGCAGAGGTCCGACGTCTCGACGATGGCGGCGGTCGCGCTTGGGCCGAACTCGCGCGCGACGATCGTGTCGAGCAGCGTCCAGGAAGGCGCCGAGGTCGATGGCTCGGTATATCAGCGCTCTAGCGGCGGGCTTCGCGTTGCGGTGGCCGCCGGGGCGGCTTCGCGCGCATCGATCGCGGAGTCGACGATCTGCGGCCAAGTTCATGGCGATGCGCGGCAGTCCAGCAACATCCGCACTGCGGCCTCGGTCTCGCTTCTTCCGGGCGGCGGCAGTCGGATCAGCTCGGCGTCGGCGGGCCCGGGCCATCAGGGATCGGTGAGCCTGTTCGTCTCGGCTGGCACCGTGGTCGCCACCGATTTCAACCCATGGGGGCGTTCGACGATCATTCTCGGTTCGACGAACCGCGGCTGCTGAGGGGAAAAGCAATGCGCACCGGCCTTGTTTTCCTGGCACTCGCGGGCGCCCTGACCTGGGCGTCCGCCGCGAATGCCCAGCTTGCGGATCCGCCGCGCTACGATCCTGAACTGTCCGGCCCTCCCACCCCCGCACCCATGGCGCGGCTCAGGACGCAGGAACTCGATCTGGGCACGCAGTCGACGCAGAGCTCGCTCGAAGTGGTGACGGCGACGCAGATGCTGCGCACGATGGTCGCGCCGCCCAAGCCGCAGATCGTCCGCTGCGACCCGCGCACGCTGCCCGACGCCCAGGCCAGCACGCGCGAGGGGCTGGCGCAGCCGCGCCCGGATGAACTGGTGCTCGGCAGGCCGGGCATGGCGGTGGTCGCCAACGATATCTACTTCATGGGCACCAGCGACGGCACGCAGTGCCCGCAGATCGGGGAAGCGATCCGGCTGCCGCCGTTTTTCAACGAGGTGCAGCGTTGATTGTGGCGGGCCGATGCGGGACGGCGGCACTTGCCGCTATCGCGACCCTCGCCGCCACGCCGTCCCTGGCGCAAAGCCGGCCCCATCCGGGGCGGGCGCAAGCTGCGCCGGTCGACGCGGAAAGCGCGTTCGAGCCGGCGCTGGAGTGCATGGACGAGCTCCTGTCGCGCAGCAATTCGGTGGGGGCGGGGCACATTCTGGTGCCCGTGCCGATCGCCGATCCGTCGGAAAAGGGCGGGTTTACGCGCGACATGATAATCGGCGCGGCGACGAAGATGTCGCAGCGGAGCCACTTCTTCAAGCTCATCCTCGATCCGGCGCGCGTCCCCAAGCAACAGGGCTATTTTCAGACGGGAGGCTCGGTAACCGGGTTCGAGCAGCAGATCGAAACCAAGGACACGGGAGGCGGCGTCTCGATCGCTTCGGCGATCGGCGGCACGGCGACCAACCGGACCGGCATCTCGAACCTGACGGTCTCGCTCTATCTGATCGGGCCCAACCAGGAGCTGATCGACGGCACCTATCATTCGCGAACATTGAGGTTGGAAGCGAAAGGCAAGTCGCGGTTCCTGAGCGGCTTCCTGAGCTTTCTCGGCGGGTCGCTCTCGATGACCACGTCGCGCTCGGAGGGGCCCCAGGCCGGGGTGAAGGCACTGATCGATCTGGCGATGATCGAGGCGGTCGGTTCGCTGGCGCAAGTGCCCTATGCGACATGCCTGGCGCGCGTGGCGAACGCGGAAACCACTGATGCGCGCTGGAAGAGCTTCACGCGCATGAAGGCGCCACAGCAGCGCGCCCTTGTCGTCGCGGAGCTGGTGCGTCGCGGCCTTGCCCCGGCGAACCCGGACGAGGTTCAGCTCAAACAGGCGATCACTGCCTTCGAGCACAGCCAAGGACTGGCGCCGAGCGGGCTGGTTCGCTTCGAACTCTATGAGGCGCTGATGCGGCTCGAGGACGTGGTCGCGCCCATGAACCGGCCGGCCATGGGAAGGCCCGCGGTCAAGGTGTCCGGCGTGCCGGGGCCGTTCCGCTATGCGCCCAACGCAATACCCAGGGTCAGGAAAGGCGACAAGCTGGGATTCCAGGTAACCGTTGCCGAACCCGCCTATGTCGCCTGCTATTATACCGATGCCGCGGGCAAGGTGACACGCGTGTTTCCGAACCGGTTCCGTCCTTCCTACCGGCTGTCACCCGGCGAGATATTGCGGATGCCGGGCGAGCAGGATCCCTATGTGATCCAGCCGGAGAAAAGCGGTTCGGGCGAGTGGTTCACCTGCTTCGCCGCTCGCGAGGACTTTGTTCAGCGCATCGCCGGCGCTGTCCCCGATTCGGACTTCGATCCGCTCGACGGGTTCCGTTCGGCGGGACAGCTTGTCGACGCCGCGCTCGCCGCCGACCCCACGCTTTCGACCGACACGCTCACCTTCCGCGTCGAGTAGGCGCCGGTCAGCTTCAGATGCAGATGTCGACGCGCCGGTTCTTGAAGCTGGTCAGATCGGTGGCGTCGATCGGCATCGTCGTGGCCATCCCTCGCGCCTGAACGCGATCCGCGCGAACGCCGCCCACGATGAGCCGCTGCGCGACGGCTTCCGCGCGCGCCTGCGACAGCCGCAAATTGGTCTCGAAGCTGCCCGTCGCGTCGGTATGGCCGCGGACGAAGAAGCGGACATGCGCATTTTCGGGTGTGACGAGCGCTGTCGTCAGGGCACCCAAGGTCTTCTGGGTCTGGTCGTCGGCGGATATCCGGGCGGAGCCGCGATCGAACAGGATCAGATTGAAATTGAGCGCAACCGTGCATGTCGCGGGATTCGACGCGACCGGGGAAGGCACAGGTCGAGGCGGTGGCGGGGCCACGACATCGGCGGGCCGGCGGCCGTTTCCGGTGCGATCGTCCACGCCATTCTCGATCGTGAAGGTACGGGTGTTGGATGGAGCGGCGTCGCCAGAGCGCGCTTCCGTTCCCGCTGTGCGGTGGATGCTGCGAATCATCTCGTCGACGCTCATCTCCTGCGCCGAAGCCGCGGAAGGGCACGCCAAGATGCCGGCGGCGAGAAAAATCAATGTCCGCATGGCCTGGTCCCCCAATCCTTGCCCGTAATCGTCATCATAACCGTCTTGCGCATTTGGGCAATTGGAATTGCTCGCTCAGAGATTCATCGAATACTTTCATTCTTGACGATTCTATCGCCGTTAGACCTCACCATTCATTTTGTTGAGCGTTCATGCCGGCAGTGGTTCAATCGCCGGCCGATCGGGTGGCTTGCTGGCTGTGGTCGAGGTGGCAACGGGGCTGCCACCGCTGCCGGCGGTTGCGCAATAGTCGGCGATCCGAATCGGGCTCAGGCCGCTGCTGGATTGAGCAACCCTTGGCGACAATCCTCAGGTTCATCCAGCGCGCGCAGCAACTCCGCGGAAGCGAGCGACGGCAGCGCAGACGCCCTACCGCCAGAACGCGAACGAGGCTCAGTCGCCGGCACGATAGAACATCGGATTCCTCATCCAATCTGCGACAGCTGATTCCCGCCAACCTGCGCAACGTGTGCTGATCTTGATGTTCCGCGGGAACGTCCCGTTGTCCATCTTCCGGTACATGGTCGATCGGCTGAGGCCGGTACGGGCGAGGACGCTCTTGAGGCGGAGAATGCGGTCGGGGCTGTCGGTCTGCATGGTATCACCTTGAACTGAGTACGCCTGAGTGGTGCTCCCTCGGCAAAGTTGAGACGGAATTCGGCAGGAGAAAAGACCCTCTCGGGGGCACGTAGGGGCATTGGCGGTGTTAGGCGCGATAAAGGCACCCCAGCGTAGATTGCTGTGATCACGGGCAAAGTCCCATGGCGTCTCACGCCTGCGGCGTGACCGCGCTCTACGCCGCGAATCGCGGCGCCGAGTCGCTCTGCGGCGTCTCGGCCCGTCCGGGTTTCGATCGCATGACGCGAGGGCCGGCTCCTGCCGGCAAACAGAACGCGGGGATCAGTTGAGCGCACACTGGCGGGTCTTGCGAACCTGCCAGAGGTCGCGGTGCTTTTGGTGTCCGCGTGGCACACTCGATCCGGCCGGAGGGCACGGCGGCGGCTGGCGCACAGCATGCGCGCGCACGCCGCCGCGCCGGACGTCCGGATTCGAGAGTGCATATTTTTCGGGCTCCGCGAGCCCCGGGAGCGCTGCGCGCTGACTCTGCTGCGGTCACCGCGCCTGGGCGCGGTGGCGTTGGCCTCCGGCTTCGATCTGGCGGGGTGGGCGTCGCTACCCTCTAGTCCCGCCGCGGCGTGCCGCAAGCCGAGCTACGCTCGGCTCCTCCTCTTCGTTTCGGCCCTCCGGGTGCGGCCCGCCTCTGCCGGCGGGACTGCCGGTCCGCTCCTGCCGCCCACCCCGCCATTCCGGCGCCGGTTGCGGTGTTTGAAGAGGAGTGAAGGATCATGGAACTCAAGCATATCGACATCGCCAATCTCTCCGTTTCGGCTGCGAACATGCGGGCGAAGGGGAAGCCGGACATCACCAACATCCTGCCGTCGATCCGGGCGCGGGGCATCTTGGTTCCGCTTATCGTGCGGCCAGCGCAGGCCGAGGACCGGTTCGAGATCGTGGCGGGCAAGCGGCGCTACCATGCGGCGCGCGCGCTGGCAGAGGAGAGCGGCGAGAGTGAGCCGTTGCCGTGCGCGGTGATGGCGGCGGGCAACGACGCAGCGGCGCTGGAGGCGTCGCTGATCGAGAACGTCGCGCGGCTGGACCCGGACGAGGTGACCCGATGGGAGAGCTACACGCGGCTGGTCCGCGAGGGGCGTTCGCCCGAGAGCATCGCGCTCACCTTCGGGCTGACCGAGTTGCAGGTGAAGCGGACGCTGGCGCTGGGCAACCTGCTGCCCCGCATCCGCAACCTGTACCGCAAGGGCGACATAGACGTCTCGACCGTGCGGCATCTGACTCTCGCGTCCAAGACACGGCAGCGGGAATGGCTGGCGTTGCTCGACGATTCCGAAGTCTATTGCCCGACCGGGCATCAACTCAAGGCATGGCTGTTCGGCGGCGCTTCGATCCCGGTCAGTGCAGCACTGTTCGACGTGTCCGACTATCCCGGCGAGATCGTGTCCGACCTGTTCGGCGAGGAGCGGTATTTCGCCGACAGCGCGAGCTTCTGGACCGCGCAGACCGCTGCCGTCGAGGCGAAGGCGGAGAACTATCGCGAGGCGGGCTGGACCGAGGTCGTGGTGCTGCCGACCGGCGAGCCGTTCCACAATTGGGAGCATGAGCGGTGCCCAAAGCGCAAGGGCGGCAAGGTGTTCGTCGCTGTCAGCGCGCGCGGCGACGTGGCGGTTCACGAGGGCTATATCTCGCTCAAGGAAGCGCGGAAGCGCGAGCGGGGTGAGGCTATCGAGAAGCCGGTGCGGCCCGAGGTCAGCAGCCCGATTCAGAACTATGTCGATCTGCATCGTCACGCAGCCGTGCGGGCGGATCTTGCAGGCAGCCCGGCGCTCGCGCTGCGATTGATGGTGGCGCACGCCATCGTCGGTTCGCCGCTATGGAACGTCCGGGTCGAGGCGCAGCGTGCCGCCAGCGATGCGATTGCCGAGAGCGTGGAGAGCAGCGCGTCGGAAGCGGCGTTCGACGAGAAGCGGCGGGCGGTACTGGCGGGGCTCGGGTTCGATCCCGAGACGCCCACGGTGACCGGCGGCTATGACGGCGAGCATGGCCTGGCAGGACTGTTCGCCCGGCTGATCCAGCTTCCCGATCCCGCGGTGCTGGACGTGGCGGCGATCGTCATGGGCGAGACGCTCGAGGCGGGCAGCGCGCTGATCGAGATGTTGGGTTCAATGCTCGGCACCGACATGGCCAAGGTCTGGCAGGCCGATGACGCGTTGCTCGACATGATCCGCGACCGCGAGGTGCTGCAACTGGTTCTGGAGGACGTGGCGGGCGAGAGCGTGGCGCAGGCCAACGAGGCTGCCACCGGCAAGGTCAAGCGCAAGATCGTCCGCGACTGCCTGACGGGCGAGAACGGACGCGCCAAGGTCGAAGGCTGGGTGCCGAAGTGGATGGCGTTCCCGCCAGCCACGTACACCGAGCGCGGTGGTGTCGCGACCGTCAGCCGGGCGGCGACCGTCGCCGAACTGGCAGCTTCGCCCGAGCCCGAGCCGCTGCGTCAGGCAGCCTGATCCAGTCTGGCGGCCACTGCGCCGCCAGATACCCCAAGACTTGGAGGACATCATGACCGATGATCCTGATCCCGACGTCAAGCGGTTGGAACGAGCGGTCCGCAAGCTGCCCCGGTTGCAGCGCGAAATCTTCCTCGCGGCCCGGCTCGACGACATGAGCTATGTCGAGATCGCCGAGCGCACCGGCCTTTCCGTCCGGGAAGTGGAGCGGGAGATAGCGAGGGCGCTCGTGAGCATCGCCCGCCGCATGGACCGGCAACCCCGGCGCTGGTGGCGCCGCTGATCCGGACCTCGCCGGGCTTCGGCCCGGCGAGGTTTGCGGTTGTCGCGGCGCGGGCTAGGAGTGCGATGATGAAGACTGACCTCGATCACCTTCCGAGCGGCAAGCAGCGCGAATTGCAGCATGTGGTGCGCGTGCTTTTCGAGGAGTTCGAGCGCGAGATCGGGCTTGCAACCCAGCCGTGGAAGAAGCGCGGGCGCATCCTCAAGGTAATCCTCTACGGAAGCTATGCGCGCGGCGATTGGGTCGACGATCCGGTCGGCGGCTACAAATCCGACTACGACATCCTCGTCGTCGTCAACGACGCCAAGCTCACCGATCCGGTCGAATATTGGGGCAAGGCCGACGATCGGCTGATGCGTGACGCCACCATCAACGAGGCGCTCAGTGCGCCAGTCAATTTCATCGTCCATGACCTCGCCGATGTGAACAGCCAGCTGACCCACGGACGGCCGTTCTTCGTCGACATCGCGCGGCAGGGGATCGCGCTGTACGAAGCCGAAGGGTTCGAGCTTGCGACACCGCGCGTGTTGCCGCCGGAAGAAGCGCGCGCGGAGGCTCAGAATCATTTCGACTACTGGTTTCCGAAGGTCGCGAGCGCTACTCGTGGGGCTGCACGATACGTTGAGGATGGTGAGCGCAATGATGCCGTCTTCACCCTGCATCAAGCCGCCGAGAGAGCGTATCATTGCGTCTTGCTGGTACTGACTCTCTACAGCCCGAAGTCGCACAAGCTCAATTTTCTGCGCTCGCATGCCGAGGAAGTCGCGCCCGAGCTGATCGCGGCATGGCCGCGCGCCGACAAATTCAGTCGCCGCTGCTTCGAACTGCTGCGGCAGGCCTATGTGAATGCGCGATACTCGCCGCACTACGAGATCAGCGACGAGGAATTGCGCTGGCTCGGCGAGCGCGTCGCCGAGCTTCAATCGCTAGTGAAGACGGTCTGCGAAAAGCGGCTCGCGCCGCGCGATTGATCACGCGGCGCTCGCATGCTTCAGGCGGTTTTGGCCGCGCGCGGTGCGCGCTTCGGCTTCTCGGCAGGCGCGGCTGCCGCCGCTCTGGCCTGGCGACCCTTCGATCCCAGGCCGATCTTGTGCGCCATCTCCCGACGCGCCGCCGAATAATTCTCGGCGACCATCGGATAGTCGGACCGCAGATTGTAGCGCTGGCGATATTGCTCCGGGGTGAGCCCATGTCCGGATAGATGCCGCTTCAGCGTCTTGTACGGCTTGCCATCGATCATCGAGATGATGTGATCCTTGGACGCGAGCGATTTGCGCACCGTGACCGCCGGTTGATATTCTTCCGAGACGGGTGCCTCTTCCGCCGCCTCGGGCGTGGCAGTGGAACCGCCGGCCAGTTCGGTGATAGTCGCATGCATCGTTCGCAGGAACCCCGGCACGTCTTCGGCGGCAACGCGGTTGTTCTGGTTGCCGAGCCAGGCGATCGTGAGTTCGGTTGCGAGCTCGACCGGGCTCAAAGTGTTTTCGTCGGACATGGGGTTCCCGTTCCAGTTGTTTGGCGACCACTCTGACGCCGATGATTGACGATCCCCCCGGATTGATCTGGCCCATGTCGCTTCTCCGTTTCGGATGCAACCACGGAGATGCTTAATCGTCGGCAGAATCATCGAATGCGCGCTTGCCTCGCCGTCGCCAGAGCGCGAGCGCCTGCTCACGGCGTTCGCTCCGCAACGTCGCCGCGCCTTCGACCATCAGGCCGAAGATCACGGCGCGATCGTCGTCGGTCAGCTCGACAAGTCCGGCCTTGGCGACGAGGCCGCCAAGTTCGATCAGCTGGCGCGTTCGCTCGCGGCGTTTCACGACCCATTCCCGCTTGTCGTCACGCGCGATCCTGGCGCTCAGCCGGTGACGCGCCGCCGTCGCACGCCTGAGCGCCGCGCGTGTCCTGGCGAGCGCCGCCGCCAGTCCGGCGTGAGCCTTGAAAGAACGCCGCGCCCCGCTTGCGCCAGCCCTCCTTCGCGGCGGGGTCTTTGCTGTCGACCGCACTCAGCAATGCGCCCGCAAGCTGCTCGATCGGCAACCCATCGGCGCCGGTCGCAGCCACCAGCTCGCCGAGCTGCTGCACCTTGCGTTCCTTGAGCTGCCTCGCCTTGTCGCCGAGCGCCTTCAGCTCCGAATCATAATCACGGGGTTTGCGCATGACACTGTCCTCAATTGTGTGTGGAGGATGTGTCAGTTAGTAACTGCATCGATCAGTACAAATGTCGTGAAATGTCTTGGGACGACTATTTCCCGAGAAAGATAAATTCTTTCGAGGGCGCGCTTATACGTCGTGCCGACGTCGCTTGTGTAGTGTAGATGGATTGCCGCCATGGCGATCTATCACTTCTCGGCCAAAGTCATCTCGCGGGCTGCCGGCTCTTCGGCATTGGCGTCTGCTGCGTACCGCTCGGCCTCGCGGCTGCGCGATGAGCGGCTCGACCGGAGCCAGGACTTCTCCAACAAGGCAGGCGTCGTCCATTCCGAAGTGCTGCTGCCGGAGGGCGCACCGGAGCATCTCGCCGACCGCGAGCGGCTGTGGAACGAAGTCGAGGCAGTCGAGAAGCGGATCGACGCGCAGCTCGCGCGCGAGATCGAGTTCGCGATTCCCCGAGAGATGACGAAAGAGCAAGGGATCGCACTCGCGCGCGACTTCGTCCGCGGTGAGTTTGTGGACCGCGGCATGATCGCCGACCTCAACGTCCATTGGGATATTGGCGCCGATGGCGAGCCCAAGCCGCATGCGCACGTCATGCTGACGATGCGCGAGGTGGACGCCGACGGGTTCGGCAAGAAAAACCGCGACTGGAACCGCGCCGACCTGCTCGAGAAGTGGCGCGAGCGGTGGAGCGGCCATGTCAACGAGCGGCTCGCCCAGCTCGATATCGATGCGCGGATCGATCACCGCTCGTTGGAAGCGCAGGGCATCGACCTCGAGCCCCAGCACAAGATCGGCCCGGCGGCGTCGCGGATGGCAGCGCAGGGCCTCGAGTCCGAGCGTGCCGCCGAGCATCTCGAGATCGCGCGCTCGAACGGTGAGAAGATCATCGCCAGCCCGGCGCTCGCGCTCGATGCGATCACTCGCACCCAGGCGACGTTCACCACCCGTGACCTCGCCCGGTTTGCGCACCGGCATAGCGACGGCAAGGACCAGTTCGATTCGGTGATGGCGGCGGTGCGCGGATCGCCCGAGCTGGTCGCACTCGGCAGCGACGGGCGCGGGGAGGAGCGCTTCTCGTCGCGCGACATGATCGAGACCGAGCAGCGGCTGGCGCGCGAGACGCAGGCGCTGGCGGAGCGCGAGCGGCACCGCGTCGGAGCGCGCGACCGCGAACGCGCGCTGGCAAATGCCGAACGGCGCGGGATGCTGCTGTCGGGCGAGCAGCGCGCGGCGTTCGAGCATCTTACCGATGCCAGGGACCTCGGCATCGTCATCGGCTATGCCGGCACGGGCAAATCCGCGATGCTCGGCGTTGCGCGCGAAGCTTGGGAGAGCGCGGGGTATCAGGTGCAGGGGCTCGCGCTCTCCGGCATTGCTGCTGAAAATCTCGAGAGCGGTTCGGGCATCGCCTCGCGCACGATTGCCAGCATCGAGCATCAATGGGGGCAGGGCAGGGAGCTGCTGACCGAGCGCTTCGTGCTCGTCATCGACGAGGCAGGCATGATCGGCTCGCGGCAGATGGAGCGCGTCATCGGCGAAGCCGAGAAGCGCGGCGCCAAGGTCGTGCTGGTCGGCGATCCCGAACAGCTCCAGGCGATCGAAGCAGGGGCGGCGTTCCGCGCCACTGCCGAGCGGCACGGCGGCATCGAGATCACCGAGGTTCGCCGCCAGCGTGAGGACTGGCAGCGCGATGCGACACGCCATCTCGCCACCGGGCGAACCGGAGAGGCGCTGGACGCCTATGCCCGAGCCGGAATGCTGGTCGAGTCGGAGACCCGCGCGGAGGCGCGCGAGGCGCTGATCGACCGCTGGGATGGCGACCGGGTTGCCGACCCGGCGCACTCTTCGATCATTCTGTCGCATACCAACGAAGAATGCGATGAACTGAATGGGCTGGCCCGGGACCGGATGAAGCGTGACGGGACGTTAGTCACTGAAGTTGCTGTGAAAACGACGGGCGGCGAGCGCTTGTTTGGCGCCCAGGACCGCATCATGTTCCTGCGCAACGAACGCGAACTGGGCGTGAAGAATGGCTCCCTTGGCACCATCGAACAGGTTGATCGCGCCCGCATGGCAGTGCGGCTCGACGATGGTCGGCGGGTCGCGTTCGACCTCAAGGACTACGCCGACCTCACCCACGGCTATGCGGCCACGATCCACAAGGCGCAGGGGCTCACCGTCGATCGCGTCCATGTGCTGGCCACGCCGGGCCTCGATCGCCACGCTGCCTATGTCTCGCTGTCGCGGCACCGCGACGCGGTGCATCTCCATTATGGCCGTGACGACTTCGAGGGCGTCGAACGGCTCGCCCGCACGCTGTCGCGCGAGCGGGCAAAGGACAGCGCGCTCGATTACCAACAGAGTGCGACGCGCTTTGCCGAGCGGCGCGGGTTTGATCGATCGCGCATCCTCGACGCAATGGCGCGCGCGCCGCTGGTCGACCGCAGCCACACGGCACCCGAACCGCCGAAGCGTGGCAGGTTCGACGGGTTGCGGCTTCGCGTGCACGACGCTGAGCCAACAAGGCCCCGCAGCCGGTTCGACGGCCTCAGGCTATCGACCTCTCCGGCGCAAGCCCCAAGCGATCGGCACTCCGCGCTTGGCACGGCGGTCCAGCGCTACGCCTGCGCCGTACAGGACATCGATCGCATGACCGGGCAAAATCTCCCTGCGCTCGAATATCAGAAGGCCGCTAAGCTTCAGGCTGCCCAGGCGCTCGACGCTGCCCATGCCAACGGCGCGCGCGACCTCGACGCGGCGTTCGCGCGCGAA
Organism: Sphingomonas degradans; assembly: GCF_053502645.1. Taxonomy (NCBI): domain Bacteria; kingdom Pseudomonadati; phylum Pseudomonadota; class Alphaproteobacteria; order Sphingomonadales; family Sphingomonadaceae; genus Sphingomonas; species Sphingomonas degradans. The sequence continues at coordinate 2,792,123 of NZ_CP177172.1, read as the reverse complement.
CCCGGTCTGGTCGGCGAGGCGGCCAATGGCCGCACTGCCGGCGCTATCCGCCAGATGCAGCTCGAGGCGGAGGTGCGCACCAACCCCGAGCTTCGCGCCGACCGGTTCGTCCAGCGTTGGCAGCAACTTCGCGAGCAGCGCGATAAACTCCCCGGATGGCAGGACCGCGATGCGCGCGGCGCCATCGAAAGCCACCTGCGCGCCATGGCCAAGGGGCTCGAAGCCGACCCGGCGCTCGGCGCCGCGCTCAGACGCCGTGGCGGCGAGCTGATCGGGCGGCAATGGTCGCTCGAATGGGCGCCCGGCAGCCATGACGGCGGCATCGGTTCTGCGCTCGCGGAGCAAGCGCGGACGCGGTCGATCGCCCAGCAACTGACGCTCTCGATCGATCGCGGGCGCAATCTGGGGATCGGACTATGACAGACGAGACCATTGCCCCGCAAGCAGGCGACATCGACGATCCGGAGGTCGCGTTCGCAACCATGAGCCGCAAGCTGGCGGGGCTGACCGCCGCCGTCGAAGGGTTCGCGGCGCGACAGCAGGAGCTGCATGCGCGCGATTACGGGCCTGACCTCGCCAAGATCCACGAGCGGTGGAACATGGTGGTGGAGTCGTTCGAGATGCTCGCGGACAAGCCAGGGGTTGCGCTTACCCTCGAGACGATCGGCCAACAGATCGCCGAAGCCGGCGCGCAGGTAAGGGCCGTCGACCATCAGGCATGGGACCAGGCCAACCGAGAGCTGGGCGTCGCGATCCGGTCATTACACGGCATGGTCGAGTCCGCAGCGACCGCTGAGAACCAGAAGCGTTGGATTATCGGCGTTGCCCTGGCAGCTTGGGTTCTGGGGCTCGCGCTGGGGGCGATCCTTCCGACGGCGGTCGCACGGTCGGTGCCTGAGAGCTGGCGCTGGCCGGAGCGCGCCGCGGCGCAAATGCTCGAGCGCACAGAATGGGATGCTGGCGTACACCTGCTCCGGGTGGCTGACCCGGCGCGGCTGCGCGCTTTGGACGACGCCGCTCGGCTTGTGCAGGACAATGCGAAGGCGTTGGCGGAATGTCGCAAGCGTGCCGCGCGACCCAGTGACCGGATTAGGTGCCGAATCGAGGTAGGAACGCCGAAGGTTCGTTGAAGCCGCTCGTCTGGATTGCGCCTCATAATTTGCCAGGGGCGAACTGTTTCATCGATCCTGAAAGCGGTGTTTCCTTTCTGACGGGCTGAACGTGCTTAGGTCCTGTTGACAAAGTTAGGCAGCCACCGGCGGATGGCGGCGAGATTGAGGAAGCTGGCGAACGAAAGTGCGGTCTTGTCGTATCGGGTAGCAATGCGGCGTTGATGCTTGAGGTGCCCGAACATGCGCTCGATGCGGTTCCGGTCTCGGTATCGACGGAAGTCGCAGGCGATGGGTTCGCGCCGGTTGGCCTTTGGCGGGATGATCGGCAGGATACCGCAGATCAACAGGTTTGCCCGGACCGCATCGCCGTCATAGCCTTTGTCGGCCAGCAGCGCCTTGGGCTTGTTGACCGGCAGCGCCATGAGGTCGTCGACCGCCCCGTAGTCCGACGCTTCGCCGCCCGTCAGGATGAAGCCAAGAGGGCGCCCTTGATTGTCACAGCGGGCGTGGACTTTGCACGTAAAGCCGCCGCGTGATCGACCAAAAGCCTCCTTATGAGTCCCCCTTTAGCGCCCGCTGCCGAAACATGGCCGCGAACCGTGGTGCTGTCGATCATGTGCTGCCAGTCGTCGGTCAGCCCGAAATCGACCAGCGTGGCCAGCATCGCATCCCAGACGCCTTGTTCCGCCCAGCGCCGGAACCGCACATAGACCGAGTTCCACTTGCCGTAGCGCTCGTGCATGTCGCGCCAGGGGCAACCGACCCGCAGCACATGCAGCATGCCGTTCAGAAATCGCCGGTTGTCATGGGAGGGCCGCGCCTTTCGGCCGCGCTCGGAAGGCAGCAGCCCTTCTAGCACCGACCATTCTTCGTCCGTCAGATCGCCTCGCGCCATTGCCGCTCCCCGCAAAGAGCAGCCTTGAATCAGAGATCAGGCCGTTTGGGAATCAACTTTGTCAACATGGCCTAGGACAGGCAGACAGGGCGATGACGCGAAATGTGCCTCGACCAGCGCTGGATCCGCTCTCGACATCGCCCTGTCCCTACGGAATAGAGGGACTAGATCCCTTTCGCGCCCCGCGGCAAGGAGCATTGGAAGCCGCGTGATCAACCCTCCCGTAATGGCATTGCGTCGAAGATCGGAAGAGCTCTTCGCTTCCGCTGAGCGTGAAAAGCTCCACGATTCTGACTCAGCCGCATTGCTGTTATTCTATGCGGCCGAATGTGGGCTCAAGTCCGCGTACATGCTGCAGAACAACTTGAAGTACACCGATGAAGCGCGCGGCAGCGCCAAATCTGCGCGCAGCTTCTCGCACAACATCGTCGCACTCATTCAGGCGCTGAACATTTCGCGCGCTAGTGTCAAACCGGTGCCGGCAGTGGTGACGGTTCGGCTCGGGCTGAACGGAACACCAGCGGTCCTCCACGAGGCTTGGCGCTATGGCGAAAAGATTCAGGATACTAACGCAATCTACGACTGGCTAAAATCCCTGCTGGAATGGTGTAAGAAAAACAGATGAGCACTCCCGATCATTCCCCAGTCACCTGGGTTGACGTTGCTCGCTGCCTGGCAGGTATCGATCCCGCCCGGTCGCCCTTGCCCCCGGAAATTGCCAGTGCGCGGGTTGGTTGGTTTGGCCTATTGTTCGAAGCCACCGCAGCCGTGGACTCTGAGCAGCTAACCGCCGCACTCGAAACGCTTTTCCCCTCGCGGATCAGGCAGAACCCGCTGCGGATCGAACTCGAAGGCGGCCAGTCGGCCAGCGATCTTGCGGTAGACGTCGACATCGTCACCGATCAGGGAACATCGAGACAGCCTTTCGGGGTGATAGACGGATGGATCGATTTCCGGCCTGCCGACGCGCAAGGCCCGCAGAGACAAATCCCCATCGCGGCAGCGTTGAGCGTCAAAGGGGGTACGGGTCGCACCACGACCGCCGTCGCATTTGCCCTGCATTGGGCCGCCACCAGCGAGCGTCCTATCCTGCTTGTTGACGCGGATCTTGAGGCGCCGGGAATCAGCTATCTTTTCGAAGCATTTGCTGGGCACCCCAAGACGTCCTTGGAAGACCTGATCGCCCTGGCGCATGCAGAAGAGACCGATGGTGCGCCGGAAACGACGCAGTTCGTTGCCGAACGGCTTCGCGACCATCTGCTGCCCGGCAATATCTTCGTTCTGCCCCTGCGGCGCGATATCGCCGAATTAGCAAGTTCGTCGGTCCGGCCCGAGCATCTTTCCACCCCGGAACGTCCGTTCGCGCTCGCCGACCTGCTCTCCAGCGTCGCGGCACATCTCGGCGTCGCAGGGATCGTCGTCGATGTAAGGGCAGGCTTGGTCCCCATCGGCGTCAACCTTGCGATGGATCCAAACGTCTCGCCAATCTTCGTTACTACCTTGGCCGACCAGTCAATCAAAGCAACGGCGGGCTTTGTCAGCTTCCTTGCGCGCGAATTCCGCAGGAACGGAGCGGCCCCGCGCAGACCCCTGCTGGTCGTCAATCGTGTCCCCGTTCTCTTCCGACAGACGGGAATGGACAAAAAGATCACTGAGCCCTTGACCGCCGAGCTGTTGAATTCGCTTGTCGGCGATGCTCCAGTAGAGGTCGGCGCGGGCGAGGACCTGTTCGCGAGCGCCTTTGACATCCAGCCTTTTGTCCAAGTCGATGTACCGGAACTTCCCGACATTCAGGTACCGACCGGGAATTGGCGGGACTTCGTCGAACAGCTGGGCAGCAGCGGATTTTCGCGTGCCTTGGCAAACGGTAGCGAAGAATTTGTCGCCACCGAATTGTCCTTCAAGACAGTGCCGACCACTCATGAGCCGGAAACACCATCCCCTGCAGTTGCTGATCGGCGCCAGGCGTTGAGCGCATTCGCCAACCAACTGATTTCAGCCGAGAACGTCCAAGGGACCGTGCCACGTCCGTTGGTCACTCAACCGCTCAGTGCCCTAGCGTCGCGATACAAGTCCGAGGTTCCGATCGCGATCGCGGAAGGCGCAAAGGGCACCGGCAAGACGCTCGCTGCGCGCTTCATCGTCTCGAAAGGCGAATGGAGCCAGGTCGCCGCCAATCTGGTCGGCGGCGACAATGCCATCCCTGCGGCGGTTGTGCCGATCGCCGCATCAATTCAGTCGAGCGCCATTTTGCAGCAGGAGGCGGACGACGCCCGTCGCGCCGTTGCCGAGAAATTAGGTTATGGTGCGCCGCTGAACATCTTCGAGACGACGAGATATCTCAAAGAGAAGCTGCAGAGCAATCTGAGCGAGAGCATTTGGGTATCGATCTGGCTCGATGTGATTGCATGGAGCGCCGGCTACAAAGCTAGGACCGAAGGGGCAGGCGAAGCGTTCTTCGACGTGCTTCGCGCAGGATCGACATCCATCGTGGCGGTCTTCGAAGGATTGGAGGAACTCTATTCGTCCGTCGTCGATCCGGGTGTCGAATTGGCGATGCGTGCGCTCCTCATCTCGCTTCCCCAGAAACTACGGTCCGAATTGCGGCGGCCGATCGGAATGATCGCATTTGTGCGCCGAGACACCGTTGAGGCCGCGATCCGTCAGAACCTCGATCAGTTCAGGCGCGAATATGCTGCTTTCGCGCTCAGTTGGACGGAAGACGATGTCTTGGAGCTCGCTGCTTGGCTCGCATCGCAGTCGCAGGCGATTCCGAACCTTTGGGACACGGACTTCCAGAATCTTTCGTCGGCCGAACGCGCGACGAAGCTCGAGCCGCTCTGGGGCACCAAACTCGGGCCGGACGACAAGCCAGGCCAACGTACACGGGAAGCCTACACCGCCACCTGGATCGTTGCCGTTCTTTCCGATCTGCGTGGGCGCCTCGTGCCCCGCGATCTGGTTCGTCTTCTCGCAAGCGCAGCAACGGTCGCGCCGGAGGGCGATGAAGCCGCGCTCTATGCGGGACGCTTGTTGACTCCCCGCTCGCTGCGGACCGCGGTCGAATCCACAAGCACGTCGAAGGTGGAAGAAACCGAGGAAGAGATTGGTGAACTCAAGCCTGCCTTCGCCAAGTTCAAGTCACAGGCCGATGAGCTGGCCGTACCGCTCAGCCAGGAAGTTGTTGATCAGCTCGGGCTCACGGATACGGAACTCGCAGCGCTGATCCGCCACGGCATCATCTTCGGCGACAAACCGCCCTACGAGGTGCCGGAACTCTTTCGGCGGGGGCTGGGCCTCAAGCATGCAGGGGCGCGGCGAAGTGTGGTGAACCTCTACAATCGCGCGCGAAAGCGATCCTAGAGCGGCTCCGCGTAAAGTGGATTGGTCGGGTCGCCGGGGAGAACGTCCGCCTTTGCATTTCGAGTGCCAGAAGCTGCAGTTCGGCAACCGGCCCAGCTGCTGCCGCTATTGCCCCTTGGCTTTGCGAAACTTGCCCTTGAGCACCTTGGCCCCATCGCGGAGGAAATCGAGATGGTCCGACCAGTGCTGCATCATCCGCACGCGCTCGTCCCAATACTCGCCGCGCGTGTAGGCGCGACGGACGGCGTTGTTGTCGCAGTGGGCGAGTTGGCGCTCAATCGCGTCAGCGTGCCACAGCCCCATTTCGTTCAGTAGGGTCGCCGCCATCGCGCGGAAGCCGTGGCCGGTCATCTCGTCTTGGGCATATCCCATTCGGCGCAGGGCCGCGTTGATGGTGTTCTCCGACATCGGCCGCTCGATCGAGCGCCGCGAGGGGAAGAGGTAGGAACTGTATTCCGCATCGTGCTCGATAGAGGCGATGATCTTGAGAGCCTGGCGGGAAAGGGGGATCGTGTGCGCCCGCCGCATCTTCGTCTTGTGCGCCGGGATCGTCCAAATCGCCTTGTCTAGATCAAAGTCGGCCCATTCGGCGAAGCGCAGTTCACCAGGGCGCACGAAAACGTGCGGCAGGAGCCGAAGCGCCGCCAGTGTGTTCGACTGTCCTTCAAATGCCTCGATGGCCCGCAGAAGCTCTCCCGCAGCCTTGGGGGTGGTGATGGCTGCGCGATGAACCGGCTTGGGCGCGATCAGCGCGCCGCGCAGATCAGCCGCCACATCGCGCTCGGCACGTGCCGTTGCGATGGCGTAGCGGAACACCTGCGAGCACGTGCTGCGGAGCCGCTTGGCGGTTTCGTAGCGGCCCTTGCCTTCCATCTTCCGCAGCATCAGCAGCAGCTCCTGCGCTGAGATCGCGGCGATGGGGCGCTTGCCGACGGAGGCTTTGATGAAGTCGAGCAGCCAGCGCAGCTTCTTCATCGTGACCGCCGACCGGCCTTCTTTTTCGACCTTGAGCAGCCATTCGTCGGCGACGGCCTGGAAGCTGTTGGAAGCCGCTACGGTGGCCGCGACCCGGTCGAGTTTGATCCGCTCCGCTGGGTCTTCGCCTCGCGCCAGCACCTTGCGCGCCGCATCACATTCGGCTCGAGCTTCGGCGAGGCCGGTGTCCGGCCACACGCCGAACGCCAGCGTCTTCTGCTTGCCAAGATGGCGGTAGTTCATCCGCCAGTAGCGCCCGCCCGTTGGCGCCACGAGCAGGTAGAGCCCGTCTCTGTCGCTAAGCTTGTACGCCTTGCTGCGATTCTCAGCAGCTTTGATCGCCGCCACCGATAACGCCATGATGGTATCTCCATCCGAGCGACCGGCGATCTGCCATCAGAAATACCATCAGATTGCTGGTATGGAGTGGTATTTCGCCGATCCGACTGGGATGCTTATACCACAAAAAACCGCAGAAAACAGCCACTTATGGCACATTCTCGGACGCCCTGGGATGGCGTTTTGGTGACCCCTACGGGAATCGAACCCGTGCTTCAGCCGTGAAAGGGCCGCGTCCTAACCGCTAGACGAAGGGGCCGTTTAGCGTGGAGGCGGCAACTAGGCAAAGCTTTCGCGTTGGTCAAGCCATCAATCGGCCCATGCGGCATCTTCTACGTGAATTTCTGCAGCGGGGCGGCTGCCCCAGTCGTCGATCTTGGCGCGGCCGGCGATCCACAGCTTGCGGTGGCGGGGTGCGCCGAGCAGGGCCTGGCCCAGTTCGCTGTCGGCCTGGCGGAAGGCCATTGCCTTCAGGCTGCCGCCCTCGGCACCGCTCACGATCGCGCGGACATGGCCGTTGCCCACCACATCGGCCTTGATCACGCTGACCGGCCCGGCGGCGATGCGCGGGGCGGGCCAGCCCATGCCATAGGGGCCGCCGGCCTCCATCGCCGTCACCAGCGCAGGCGACACGCCGCTGGCGCTCACCACGGCGTCGAGCAGCAGCGCGCGCTCGCCCATCGCCGCGGTGATTCGCTCGCCCAGCCGCTCTTCCAGGAAATCCTCGAATCGCTCGACGGCATCTTCGGTGATCGTCACGCCGCACGCCATCGCATGGCCGCCGCCCGCCGCCAGCAGCCCGGCGTCCTTCGCCGCCAGCACTGCCGCGCCCAGATCGACGCCGGGGATCGAGCGGCCCGAACCCTTGCCCACGCCGTGTTCGTCCAGCGCGATTACGATCGACGGGCGCCCGAACTTCTCCTTGAGCCTTCCTGCGACGATGCCGATCACGCCGGGGTGCCAGCCATGCCCGGCCACCACCGTCAGCGCGCGATTGCCCTTGGCCAGCGCGCGTTCCTCGGCCTCCAGCTGCACCTGCGCCTCGATCGCGCGGCGTTCCTCGTTGAGGATGTTGAGCTCCTCGGCAATCGCCCGCGCCTCGTCCGTGTCGCGCGTCGTCAGCAGCCGCACGCCCAGGTCGGAGCGGCCCACGCGCCCGCCGGCATTGATGCGCGGCCCCAGCGCAAAGCCCAGGTCGGTGCAGCCCGGCGCGCGGGTCAGCCGCGCCGCCTCGATCAGCGCGTTCATCCCGATGTTGCGCCGCTGGCCCATCACCTTGAGCCCCTGTGCCACGAACGCGCGGTTCAGCCCGCGCAGTTGCGCCACATCGGCCACAGTGCCCAGCGCGACCAGATCGAGCAGGTCGAGCAGCCGGGGCTCGGTCCGGTCCGCGAACCAGCCCCGCTGGCGCAGCGCGCGGATCAGCGCCGCGCCCAGCAGGAACGCCATGCCCACCGCCGCCAGATGGCCGTGCGCCGCGCCTTCGTCCTCGTCGAGCCGGTTGGGGTTCACCAGCGCATAGGCGGCGGGCAGGGTGGCGGTGCATTTGTGGTGATCGCACACGATCACTTCGGCCCCCGCCGCCTGCGCCATGTCGAGCGCCTCGAACGCCTGCGCCCCGCAATCGACCGTGACGATCAGGCTCGCCCCCTCCTGCTTCAGCCGCACCAGCGCCTCGCCCGAGGGGCCATAGCCCTCCATCAGCCGATCGGGGATATAGGGCCGCGCCTCCAGCCCCAGATCGCGCAGCAACAGGATCAGCAGCGCGGCGGACGTCGCGCCATCGACGTCATAGTCGCCAAAGATCGCCACTTGTTCGGAGCGCTGGACCGCATCGGCCAGCCGATCGGCGGCGCGGTCCATGTCGCGAAAGATCGAGGGGTCGGGCATGAAGGCGCGGATGCTGGGCGCCTTGTGCTGCTCCAGCGCCTCACGCGGGCACCCGCGCGCAAGCAACAGCTGGGTGACGAGGTCATCGGGCGCAAAGCCAGGATCGCGCGCATCCGCCGCCAGCCCCCGCCAGCGCCAGGGCTGGCCAAGGATTGAGCGGGTGATGTTGAGAACGGTGGACATGCCAAGCTTGTGGGCGCGGGGGGCGGGGTTGTCGAGGGGGGAAGCTATCTCCGGGCTCTACGGAGATGTGCGCACTCAGAGGATAAACAAGGCGACTCGACTCCAGCGAGCGTCACGGCTTAAATGATTAAGATGCCCGCGCTAACTGTATTTATCGATGAAGCTGGGGACCCGGGCGTTCGGGACGGGCTTAAATATTTGCCGGGCAGGCATGAGTGGTTCTGTTTAAGCGCAGTTGTGATTCGACATAGCCGGCGACACGCCCCGGTAGGTTGGGTTAAGGAACTACGTGAGCTGGCGGGGGCTAAGCAGAGCCCACATCTGCACTTTGCACGTATCGCGCAGGGTCGCCGACTTCACGTGTGTGATCGCTTGGCGACCAAACCTTTGAAAGCATTCTGCGTCGCGTCGCACAAGTCGAATATGCGCGAGTACATTAATCCGAAGCTTGGAAAGCTTGATCGAGGAGATCAGTTCTACAATTGGTGCATGCGGCTTTTGTTAGAGAGAGTGACGGGTTGGGCGGCCCAGTGGCATAGAAGTGAAGGGACGAATCTCGAACCGTTGGAGATTGTTTTCGCTCGGCGTGGTGGACATGATTATCGGCACATGTTCTCCTATCTCGATACTGTCAGGATGCAGGTCGCCGCAGGAACATCGAAACTAAGGGGAGTGGGGCTCGAACCGCCGACGCTTGAGCGGGACTATTGGTCCGTTGAGCCAGCTGAGAAAATCGCGGGCTGCCAACTCGCTGACACGATAGCCAGCGCGATTTATCAGGGTGCCAATTCCGCGTCCCCCGCATGGGATGGCGCCCCTGCCAAGGCGTTGCGCCCGATTATAGCAAAAGCGCCGTCAGGGGGCGCGGCGAACTGTGGCATGACCGTTTGGCCGTTACCGCACCAAGCAGAAGTGCCTGCCGAAAGCAGGCCGCTTTTCGAGCACTTTGGCTATCGGTTCTAATGTGGCGGGCCCCGGGCTCCGTTCACCCATCGGCAGCTAGGTCGTCACTGCTAGGACGGCCGTCCGACTGGCTTCCCGTGCTTCATGGAACACGAGATAAGAGATTGTTCCGGCGTCTCCCGCCATTGGCAGAATCTCATAAAAAACACCTTGGATCAAGGCTTTGATAAGTATCTGACGAGAATCGCTTTTCCTGCCCGGACGTTACTTCACCCAGCCCCAATCAACTCCCGCCCGATCAGCATCCGCCGGATTTCGTTCGTCCCCGCGCCGATGTCGAGCAGCTTGGCGTCGCGGGCATAGCGTTCCACCGGCCAGTCCTTGGTATAGCCCGCGCCGCCCAGCGCCTGGATTGATTCCATCGCGACCTTCACGGCGCTTTCGGACGCCAGCAGGATCGCGCCAGCCGCGTCGAAGCGGGTGGTGCGGCCTGCGTCGCAGTTCTTTGCCACGGCGTACACATAGGCGCGGGCCGAATTGAGCGCGACGTACATGTCGGCGACCTTGGCCTGCATCAGCTGGAAGCTGCCGATCGGCTGGCCGAACTGCTTGCGCTCGCGGACATAGGGGACGACGACGTCGAGGCACGCCTGCATGATGCCCAGCTGGATGCCCGCCAGCACGGTGCGTTCGTAATCCAGCCCGCTCATCAGCACGCCGACCCCGCCGTTCACCGGCCCCATGACGTTCGCGTCGGGGACTTCGCAATCGGTAAAGACCAGCTCGGCGGTGGGCGATCCGCGCATCCCCATCTTGTCGATCTTCTGCCCGATCGCGAAGCCGGGCATGTCCTTTTCGATGAGGAAGGTGGTGATGCCCCGGCTGCCCTCGCCGGTCTTGGCATAGACGACCAGCGTGTCGGCGTAGGGCGCGTTGGTGATCCAGAATTTGGTGCCGTTGAGGACATAGCCATTGGCGGTCCGCTCGGCGCGCAACTTCATCCCGACCACGTCCGATCCGGCGCCGGCTTCAGACATCGCCAGGCTGCCGACATGCTCGCCCGAGATCAGCCTGGGCAGGTATTTCGCCTTTTGCTCAGGGCTGGCCCAGCGCGCGATCTGGTTGACGCACAGATTGGAGTGCGCGCCATAGCTGAGCCCGATCGAGGCGCTGGCCCGCGACACTTCCTCGCACGCGATGACATGCTCGAGATAGCCGAGGCCCAGTCCGCCATCGGCCTCCGCCACGGTGATGCCGTGCAGCCCCAGTTCTCCCATCGCGGTCCAGAGTTCGGTGCGAGGGAACCAGTCCTCGGCGTCGATCCGCGCGGCCAGCGGCGCGATCTGCTCGCGGGCGAAGCGCTGGGTGGTCTCGCGGATCATGTCGGCGGTCTCGCCCAGGCCGAAATCGAGCGTCTGTTCCATCTGCTATCCTCTCAAGCGGTCACGATCATGCCGTCGCGTACCGTCACTGGCCACGGCTTTAGCCGCGCGCCGACACAAGGGCCACCCACGCACACCCCGTCCTCGACCCGGTACAGTGCGCCGTGCCAGCTGCACTGGATCAGGCTGCCGTCGTCGGTGAGGTAGCGGTCCAGCGTCTGGGCGAGCGGCACGGGCATGTGTGCACAGCGATCGACATAGCCGAACACCGCATCGCCCCGCCGCACGACAAAGCCGTGGAAACGCCCCGCCTTCAGCCCCAGCACGAAATTGCGCGCCGCCCCCTCGGCAATCAGCGTCAGCGGGCCAAGCTGCACGCCGGCAGGCGTCTCGGTAAGGCGCGCGTCCATGGGGACGGGGATAGGGGGGTGGGGGAGTTGGTGTCAAATGATACGGGATTGGAGGCGTGCTAGTGACGGGAAGCGTGGCGCCTTCGCGGCGCTTCGTCCACGTCAGGCCCTCCCCCAGCCCCTCCCGCTTGCGGGAGGGGAGCGATAACGGCAGGCGCCAGCCACAATCAATCCCCCTCCCGCAAGCGGGAGGGGTTAGGGGAGGGGCCGCACTTCTGCGGCACTTCTTCTTTCACCCCTACAACCCTTCACCCCCCACCCAATGCGCGTTGGACAGCTTGCGTGCGACGCTCCAGGTCTGGGTGCGGATGTCGGGGACCGCGACGATTTCCCAGAAGGCGCCGCGCGTCATCGGGCCGAGGGCATAGAGATTGGCGTTGGGCCGCCCGTCCGCCGCGATCGTCTGGCCCTGATTGTCGACGTCGATGCCCAGGTGCGCGGCGTCGGGGCGGATCAGCCCGCGCGCGACGAGGCGGCGGAGCAGCGGTTCGGTGGTACGCGACAGGTCGCCCAGCGGGCCGGTGCAGTTGACGATCCGCGCGGCGTGCAGCGTCTCCGCCGAGTCCGCCCCGCGCCGGCGCAGCGTCACGGCGATGCCCGCAGCATCCTCGGCAAAGCCCAGCGTGCGCGCCGCCAGTACCTGCAACTGCCCGCGCTCCGCCATCGCGGTCAGCCGGGCATGGACTTCGGGCGCGAGCCGGTGGCGGTGGACGTCCCACCAGGGGCGCAGATGGCGCAGGAAGCGGCCGCGCTGGTCCTCGCTGGCATTGCCCCACATGCCCTGGGTGAACGGGCGCAGCTCGTCCACGGCGTTGCGCCATCCGATTGCCTCGGCGCGCGCGCGGACGCGGTGGAGCAGGGCGGAGGCGCCGGTGTCGGGCCGCTCGCGCAGCCGTTCCCAATCGCTGCCCGGCGCATGGGGGCGGGGCAGCAGCCCGCGCCGCGACAGTGCAACGATTCGCCCGGCAAAGCCGCGCGCATCGAGCAGCAGCGCGACGTCGACCATGGTCAGCCCGGTGCCGATGATGACGACGGTGTCGTCCGCGCCCAGATCCTCGGGCACGCTCGGGTCCCAGGGATCGCCCTTGTACCGCTTGGGCGAAAGCAGGGCCGGGTCGAGCCCAGGCGGGTCGTGCGGGGGCAAATTGCCCACCGCGAGCACCGCGGCATCCGCTTCGACCGTGCGGTCGCCCAGCGCCAGCCGGATCGTCTCGCCCGGCTCCAGATCGGCGACTTCGCCCCGCACCAGCGTCAGCCGCCCATTGGACGTGCGCAGCGCGGTTTCCAGCAGCTCGCGCAGATATTCGCCATAGGAAACGCGCGGGATGAAGGCGGCGGCGGCATCGGCCACGCCGCGCGCCTGGAGCCAGCGGACGAAGTGCGTGGGGTCGTCGGGAAACGCGCTCATATTGCCCGCGCGCACGTTGAGCACATGCCCCGGATGCGCGGCGCCATAGGCAAGCCCTGTGCCCGCGACCGGCGCGCGTTCGATCAGCGTGGCGCGCGGCCCGTCATGGCGCAGCAGGTTGATGGCCTGGAGCGTGCCCGAAAAGCCCGCGCCGATGATCGCGACATGCTCGATCATGTCAGATTTCGTATTCGACTTGCCACTCGGGCTGCTCGAAAGACGGCGGCGCCTTGGCAAAGGCGGGCTGGCGGGCCTGCATCTGGGCATAGAGCCGCTTCACCGCATCGCTGGCGGTCCGCACGAACAGGAAGGGGAACACGGCATGGACGACGCAGGCCGCGCCGCCCGCGATCATCGTGAAGCCGAATCGGGCGGCGGTGGCGGCGTGCTCGCCATAGCTTTCACCCACGCTGCGCGGGTGGGAGAGGAAGAGGCGGTGGATCATCGCGGCAGTCTAGCCGCGGGGGCGCGCTTTGGAAAACGCGAAAGGGATGGGGCCGGCAGGGGGAATGCCGGGGCGCCACCAGTACTGCGCCACCCGCCCCGCCTCCCCACCCGACCACCAAGGATACCATCAGGCTATGGTGGTCGGGTGGGGAGGCGGGGCGGGTGGTCTGCGTCGCGTGAAACGCGACTCGCGATCAGTCGATGGAACGTGCCAGTTCGCGGTTGAGCCACAGCGCGAACAGCGTCGCGACACAACCCGAAAGCAGATAGGCGCCGGCCGAGATCAGCCCGAACTTGCTCGACAGCAGCAGTGCCGCGAGCGGCGCGAAGCCCGCGCCGAACAGCCAGGCGAGGTCCGACGTCAGCGCCGACCCGGTATAGCGGTGGCGCGGCGAGAAGCTGGACGACAGCGCGCCCGAAGACTGGCCGAACGACAGGCCGAGCAGCACGAAGCCGAGCAGCATGAACACCGTCTCGCCCACTTCGCCGCCGTCGAGCAGCTGCGGCGCGAAGCCGCTGAACACCGCGATTGCGGCGGCCGATGCGCCCAGCAGCGTGCGGCGGCCAACGCGGTCGGCGATCTTGCCCGATGCGATGATCGCCACAACGCCCAGCGCCGCCGCAATCGCTTCGATCACCAGGAAGCGCAGCGGGCTCTGGTCGGTGAACAGGAACACCCACGACAGCGGGAACACAGTGACCATGTGGAACATCGCGAAGCTGGACAGAGGCGCGAACGCACCCATCAGGATCGTGCGCCACGAGGTTGCGACGGTTTCGGTGATCGGCGCGGGCTCCAGCTCGCGCGATTCGAACAGGCGGGCATATTCGGGCGTCACGACGATGCGCAGGCGGGCGAACAGCGCGACCACGTTGATCGCGAACGCCACGAAGAACGGATAGCGCCAGCCCCAGCTGAGGAAATCCTCTGCCGGCAGCACCGAGATCAGGAAGCTGAACAACAGGCTGGCGACGATCAGGCCCAGCGGTGCGCCCAGCTGCGGCAGCATCGCGTACCAGCCGCGCTTGCCCTCCGGCGCGTTGAGCGCGAGGAGCGAGGCGAGGCCGTCCCACGAACCGCCCAGCGCCACGCCCTGGCCCATGCGGAACAGCGCGAGCAGCAGCGCGGCGCCGACGCCCAGCGTCTCGTATCCGGGGACGAAGGCGATCGCCGCCGTCGATCCACCGAGGAGGAACAGCGCGGTGGTCAGCTTGGCGCCGCGACCATAGGCGCGGTCGACCGCGGTGAAGATGAAGGTCCCCACCGGGCGCGCCATGAACGCCAGCGCGAAGATCGCGAACGAGTAGAGCGTCCCCGTCAGCGGATCGACATAGGGGAAGATCAGCTTCGGGAACACGAGCACCGAAGCGATCGCGTACACGAAGAAGTCGAAGAACTCGGAGGTTCGGCCGATGATGACGCCGATCGCGATTTCGCCCGGCGCGACCTTGTGGCCATGCGAGTCGTGGAGTTCGCGGGCATCGCGTTCGGCAGTGGTTGGGGCACTCATCGTCTTCGCTCCTTGGAGCCATGGCTCCTGGACATACATCAACGCCCGCGTCGCCGCAGGTCATTCTTTCCGCCTTCGTCTTTGATGCAGCGCAACGGGATTGGACAAAATGTCCTATGTGCGCATTCCGGGGGCAGGCCTAGGCGCGGTGCATGTTTCGACTCCCACGCCTTGAAACGCGGCGCTCGCTCTCGCGAATCCCGCTCGCCCTCGCGCTCATCCCGCTGCTTAGCAGCTGCAACATGGTCGTGCTGAATCCGGCCGGCGATGTTGCGCAGCAGCAAGGGAATCTGGTGCTGATCTCCACTGCGATGATGTTGCTTATCATCGTCCCGGTGATGATCCTGACCGTGCTGTTCGCGTGGCGATACCGCGCCGCAAACAAGGCCGACGTGCCCTATGAGCCCGATTGGGACCATTCGACTCAGCTGGAACTGGTGATCTGGGGCGCGCCGCTGCTCATCATCATCTGCCTGGGTGCGCTGACCTGGGTCGCGACTCACCTGCTCGATCCGTATCGCCCGCTCGCGCGCACCGCGCCGGGGCAGATGGTGGCGGCGGGCGTGAAGCCGCTGGAAGTCGATGTCGTCGCGCTCGACTGGAAGTGGCTGTTCATCTACCCCGAATATGGCATCGCCACCGTGAACGAGCTGGCCGCGCCGACCGATCGCCCGATCCAGTTCCGCATCTCGTCCTCGTCGGTGATGAACTCCTTCTATATCCCGGCGCTGGCGGGGCAGATCTATGCGATGCCGGGCATGGAGACCAAGCTGCACGCGGTGTTCAACCGCCCCGGCACCTATGAGGGCTTCTCGGCCAATTTCAGCGGCGCCGGCTTCTCGCACATGCGCTTCCGCGCGCATGGCGTGTCGGCCGCCGATTTCGACGCATGGGTGAAGCAGGCCAAGGGCGCCGGCGGGATGCTGGACCGTGCGACCTATCTCGCGCTGGAGCGCCCGAGCGAGAAGGAGCCGGTCCGCCGCTTCGCCGCGATCGATCCGGGCCTGTTCGATGCCGTGCTCAACATGTGCGTCGAGCCGGGCAAGATGTGCATGCGCGACATGATGGGCATCGACCGCGACGGCGGCATGGGCCACGAAGGCGCATACAACATCAAGCGCCTGTCCTATGACAAGTTCGCCGCGCGCGGGCTGGGCCAGCCGGTCGATCGTGCCATGGTAGGCGCGCTGTGTGCGCCCACGAGCATGGCCGACATGCGCCCCGATGCGGCCAAGCGCATCAACCTCGCGCCGCTCACCGGGGCCGGGCTGCGTCGCCCGAACCAGACCCCGGCACCGTCCATCGTTACCGCGGAGGCCACCCTGCCGACCGCGCGCCCCCGCTCTTGAAAGCCAAGGCTGCAATGTCTCTTCAACCGACAAGTTCGCTTAGCCCGATCTTCGGCAGGCTAAACCTGGATGCCCTGCCGCTGCACGAGCCCATCGTCGTCGCGACCTTTGCGGTCGTGGCGCTCGGCGGTCTCGGGATGCTGGCGCTCATCACCAAATACCGCCTGTGGGGCTGGCTGTGGCGCGACTGGTTCACCAGCGTCGATCACAAGAAGATCGGGATCATGTACATGATCCTGGGCCTCGTCATGTTCCTGCGCGGCTTTGCCGACGCGATCATGATGCGGTTGCAGCAGGCGATGGCGTTCAATGGCTCCGAAGGCTATCTGAACGCGCACCATTACGACCAGATCTTCACGGCGCACGGCGTCATCATGATCTTCTTCGTGGCGATGCCGTTCGTGACGGGCCTGATGAACTATATCGTCCCGCTCCAGATCGGCGCGCGCGACGTGTCGTTCCCGTTCCTCAACAATTTCAGCTTCTGGATGACCACCGGCGGCGCGCTGCTGGTGATGGCGTCGCTGTTCGTCGGCGAGTTCGCGCAGACCGGCTGGCTGGCCTATCCGCCGCTGTCGGGGCTGGCGTACAGCCCGGCATCGGGGGTCGACTATTATATCTGGGCGCTCCAGATCGCGGGCGTCGGCACGACCCTGTCGGGCATCAACCTGATCGTGACGATCCTGAAGATGCGCGCGCCCGGCATGACCATGATGAAGATGCCGATCTTCACCTGGACCTCGCTGTGCACCAACGTGCTGATCGTCGCGTCCTTCCCGGTGCTTACCGCCGTGCTGACGCTGCTCAGCCTCGATCGCTATGTCGGCACCAACTTCTTCACGAACGACTTCGGCGGCAGCCCGATGATGTACGTGAACCTGATCTGGATCTGGGGTCACCCGGAGGTGTACATCCTGATCCTGCCGCTGTTCGGCGTGTTCTCGGAAGTCACTTCGACCTTCTCGGGCAAGAAGCTGTTTGGCTATACCTCGATGGTCTATGCCACGATCGTCATCACGATCCTGTCGTATCTGGTGTGGCTGCACCATTTCTTCACCATGGGCTCGGGCGCCAGCGTCAACAGCTTCTTCGGCATCACGACGATGGTGATTTCGATCCCCACGGGCGCGAAGCTCTTCAACTGGCTGTTCACGATGTACCGTGGCCGCATCCGGTTCGAGCTGCCGATGATGTGGACGGTGGCGTTCATGCTGACCTTCGTGATCGGCGGGATGACCGGCGTGCTGCTCGCGGTGCCGCCTGCCGACTTCGTGCTGCACAACTCGCTGTTCCTGATTGCGCATTTCCACAACGTCATCATCGGCGGCGTGCTGTTCGGGCTGTTCGCGGCGATCAACTTCTGGTGGCCCAAGGCGTTCGGCTTCAAGCTCAACGTGTTCTGGGGCAAGGTCAGCTTCTGGTGCTGGGTGGTCGGCTTCTGGATGGCGTTCATGCCGCTGTACATCCTGGGCCTGATGGGCGTGACGCGCCGGATGCGGGTGTTCGACGATCCCAGCCTGCAGATCTGGTTCGTCATCGCCGGCATCGGCGCGGCGATCATCGCCGCCGGTATCGGCGCGATGCTGGTCCAGTTCGCGGTCAGCATCTGGAAGCGCGAAGAGCTGAAGGACGTGACCGGCGATCCGTGGAACGCGCGCACGCTGGAATGGGCGACCAGCTCGCCCCCGCCGGAGTACAACTTCGCGTTCACGCCGATCATCCATTCGCAGGATGCCTGGTACGACATGAAGGCGCGCAAGGCCGAAGCGCCGACGAGTGGCTTCAAGGCGATCCACATGCCCAAGAACACCGGCACCGGCGTGATCTTGGCGGGTCTCTCCACCGTGATGGGCTTTGCGCTCATCTGGTACATGTGGTGGCTGGCTGCCGCGAGCTTCGCGGGCATCCTGGTCGTCGCGATCGGCCATACCTTCAACTACAAGCGCGACTTCTACATCCCCGCCGAGACGGTGGCCGAAGTCGAGGCCGCGCGCGCCGCAGCGCTGGCGCAGGGAGCCTGAGCCATGAGCATGACCCACACCCTGACCGCGCCCGGCGAGCCGGTGCGCTTCTACGACCTGGACGAGCACGAGCATCCCGAGGGGCACAGCACGATGCTGGGCTTCTGGATCTACCTGATGAGCGACTGCCTCATCTTCGCGATCCTGTTTGCCTGCTACGCCGTGCTCGGCGGCAATTACGCCGCCGGCCCGGGGCCCAAGGCGCTGTTCGAGCTGCCGCTGGTGGCGCTCAACACGGCGATGCTGCTGTTCTCGTCGATCACCTATGGCTTCGCAATGCTGGCGATGCAGCGCAAGGCCAAGGGGCAGGTGCTGGCCTGGCTGGCGATCACGGGCCTGTTCGGCGCGGCGTTCCTGTCGATCGAACTCTATGAGTTCGCCAACCTGATCCACGAAGGCGCGACGCCCCAGCGCAGCGCGTTCCTGTCGGCGTTCTTCACGCTGGTTGGCACGCATGGGCTGCACGTCACGTTCGGCACGATCTGGCTCGTCACGCTGATGGTCCAGGTTTCGCGCTACGGGCTGATCGCCGCCAACCAGCGCCGGCTGATGTGCCTCAGCCTGTTCTGGCACTTCCTCGACGTCATCTGGATCGGCGTCTTCACCTTCGTCTATCTCATGGGAATGCTGCGATGAGCGCTGACAGCCACAATAGCGACGGCCACCACGCCGAAGGCGCCCACGGCACGCTGCGCGATTATGTGATCGGTTTCGTGCTGTCGGTGATCCTGACCGCGATTCCGTTCTGGCTCGTGATGGCCCGCCCGCTGGCGGACGGCACGACGGCGGCGATCATCCTGGGTTTTGCCGTGGTTCAGATCGTCGTCCATATGGTGTACTTCCTCCATATGAGCGGCAAGGCAGAAGGTGGATGGTCGATGACGGCACTGATCTTCACGATCATCGTCGTGGTCATCATGCTCAGCGGCTCGCTGTGGGTGATGTACCACCTCAACACCAACATGATGCCCATGCCCACGGACATGAGACAGATGCCGTGAACCCCGTCGCCCGCACTTCTCCGCGTGGAGTCGCGCGGGCGATCGTTCCTGCCGCCGGCCTGCTGGTGCTGGCGGCGGTTTTCGTGGCGCTGGGCGTCTGGCAGGTCGAGCGGCGGGCGTGGAAGCACGCGCTGATCGCCGCTGTCGATGCCCGCGTCCATGCCGCGCCCGTCGCGGCGCCTGCACCGGCAGCGTGGCCTGCGCTGACCCCCGCAAACGACGTCTATCGCCGCGTCACGGCGACCGGGCGGTTCCTGCCTGGACACGACACACTGGTCCGCGCCACCACCGATCTCGGTTCGGGCTATTGGGTGCTGACCCCGCTCGACACCGGCAACTTCCGTGTCCTCGTCAATCGCGGCTTCGTCCCGCCCGAGCGGCGGGATGCGACTGCAGTGCCCAAGGGCCCCGTCCGCGTGACCGGGCTACTCCGCTTCACCGAGCCGCGCGGCGGATTCCTGCGCACCAACGAGCCGGCGGCGAACCGCTGGTACTCGCGCGACGTCGCCGCGATCGCCGGCGCGCGCGGGCTGGGGACGGTCGCGCCCTATTTCATCGATGCCGATGTGAGCGCCAATGCACCGGGCGCGCCGGTGGGCGGGCTCACCGTCGTGCAGTTTGCCGACAACCATGCGGTCTATGCGCTGACCTGGTTCGCGATGGCGTTGCTGTCGCTGGGCGCTGCCGTCTGGCTGTGGCGCCAGCGGGGCTGGGGAGAGTGAGCCAGACCGACCTGCCCGGCCAGCCGCCCGAGGCCGATGCCGATGCCGGCCGGCGCAACATGCTGCTGCTCATCCAGCTGCGCTGGATCGCAGTGGGCGGGCAGCTGGTGACGATCGCGGTGGTTCACTGGGCGATGCACATCGCGCTGCCGATGGCGCCGCTGCTGCTCGCGCTGGTCGCGCTGATCGCGATGAACCTCGCGACGCTGCCGATCCTGCAGCGGCGCACGGCAGTGACCAACAGCGAGCTTACCGCCGCGCTGCTGCTCGATGTCGCGGCGCTGGCGTGGCAGCTGTACCACAGCGGCGGGCTCGGCAATCCCTTTGCCTCGCTGTTCCTGCTCCAGGTCGTGATCGGCGCGGTGCTGCTGAAGCCGGTGTCGTCGTGGCTGGTGGTGCTGGCCACGGGAATCGCGCTGATCGTGCTCGCCGCCGACATTCATCCGCTCGCGCTGCCGCCGCCCTATCGCAGCGATCCGATGGCGCTGTACCTGCAGGGCAGCCTGGTGTGCTTCGCGCTCATCACCACGCTGCTGGTCGCGTTCCTGACCCAGATCACGCGCAACCTGCGCCACCGCGACGCGGCGCTGGCCGGTATCCGCCAGCGCGCGGCGGAGGACGACCTGATCGTGCGCATGGGGCTGCTCGCATCGGGCGCCGCGCACGAACTGGGTACGCCGCTGTCGTCGTTGTCGGTGCTGATCGGCGACTGGAAGGCGATGCCGCGCTTCGCCAATGACGCGGAATTGCAGGAGGACCTGTCCGACATGGAAGCGGCGGTGCGCCGCTGCAAGGCGATCGTCGGCGGCATCCTCGCCTCGGCAGGGGAAACGCGCGGCGTCGCGCCCGAAGTGACGACCATGCGCGCGTTCCTGGACGACATCGTCGAGGAATGGCGCGCCAGCCGCCTGCCCGGCGAGATCGACTATGCCGATCGGTTCGGTGCGGATGTTAAGATCGTATCGGACCCCGCGCTGCGCCAGGTGATCGGCAACGTCATCGACAATGCCGCCGAAGTCTCGCCCAGCTGGATCGGGATCACGGCGTCGCGCGTCGAGGACGCGCTGGTGCTCGAAGTCGCCGATCGCGGCCCCGGCTTCGCGCCTGAACTGCTCGCCGCGTTCGGCCAGCCCTATCGCACCAGCAAGGGGCAGCCCGGCGGCGGGCTGGGGCTGTTCCTGCTCGTCAACGTCCTGCGTACGCTGGGCGGGCGGGCATCCGCGCATAACAAGGCGGGCGGGGGCGCCGTGGTCCGGCTGGTCCTGCCGCTGTCGGCACTGCGGTACGAGAAGGAAAGCGCGCGATGAGCACCGAACGCCTGCTGGTGATCGTCGAGGACGATACCGCCTTTGCCCGTACGCTGAAACGATCGTTCGAGCGGCGCGGCTATCAGGTACTGGTCGCCGACAGCCACGACGCGCTGCTGCCGCTGCTGGAGACCAATCGCCCGCACTTCGCCGTGGTCGATTTGAAGCTGGGCGGCGCGTCGGGCCTCACCTGTGTCCAGACGCTGCGCGCGACCGATGAGGATATGCGGATTGTGGTGCTGACCGGCTTTGCCAGCATCGCCACCGCGGTGGAGGCGATCAAGCTGGGCGCATCCTATTACCTGGCCAAGCCGTCGAACACCGACGATATCGAAGCCGCCTTTGCGCGCGAGGATGGCGATCCCGAGGCGCCGGTGGACGGGCGGCAATCGTCGATCAAGACGGTGGAGTGGGAGCATATCCACCGCACGCTGGTGGAGACGGACTTCAACATCTCCGAAACCGCCCGGCGGCTGGGGATGCACCGGCGCACGCTGGCCCGCAAACTGGAGAAGCGCCAGCTGCGCTGACGAACCCGCGAACCTCTTTCGTCTCTTGCGCGTTGGCTGCTACAGCGCCGCCGATATCCGTTGGCGGGGAGAGGAACGAGCGTGACGGAATTTCCCGTGCAACTCGCCCTGACGGGCGTCGAGGGACTGGACGATATTCTTGCCGGCGGGCTGACTCGCGGGCGGGTCTTTCTGTTGGAAGGCAGCCCGGGCACGGGCAAGACGACCATCGCCACCCAGTTTTTGATGGAAGGCGCGGCGCGGGGCGAGAAGTGCCTGTATGTCACGCTGTCCGAAACCGAGGATGAGATGCGCGAGAGCGCGGCCTCGCACGGATGGGACCTGAGCGGGGTCGAACTGTTCGAGCTGGTCCCGCCCGAAAGCCTGCTCGACGAGCACCAGCAACAGAGCCTGCTCTATTCCTCCGACCTGGAACTGGGCGAGACGACGCGGCGGATCTTCGAGGCGTTCGAGCGGGTGCAGCCGTCGCGCGTGGTGCTGGACAGCCTGTCCGAAGTACGCCTGCTCGCGCAAAGCTCGCTGCGCTATCGCCGGCAGATTCTGGCGCTTAAGCACTTCTTCTCGACCCAGAATGCGACCGTGCTGATGCTGGACGACCTGACGGCCGAGGCGGCGGACAAGACCGTGCACAGCGTGGCGCACGGCGTGATCCGGCTGGAGGAACTGTCCCCCGAATATGGGCCGGAGCGCCGCCGCGCGCGGATCATCAAGTACCGCGGGCGGCGCTTTCGCGGCGGGTTCCACGATTTCGTCATCGCGCCGGGCGGGGTCCGTGTCTTCCCGCGCCTGGTGTCTGCCGAACACAAGACGCGCTTCGATCGCGCGATGGTGAAGAGCGATTCGCCTGAACTGGATGCGCTGCTCGGCGGTGGTATCGAACGCGGTTCCAGCGTGCTGGTGCTGGGGCCGGCGGGCACCGGCAAGTCGCTGCTTTCGCTCACCTTTGTCGCCTCGGCGGTCGCGCGCGGCGAACGTGCCGCGATGTTTGTGTTCGACGAGGAAGTGGGCCTGTTCTTCGACCGGGCACTTGGGCTCGGCATCGACATGCAGGCGATGGTCGATGCGGGCAGCCTGTTCATCGAACAGGTCGATGCCGCCGAATTGTCCCCCGGCGAGTTCTCGCAGCGGGTCCGGTCGCGTGTCGAGCAGCACGACGTCCGCACCATCGTGATCGACAGCCTGAACGGGTTTCAGGCGGCAATGCCGGAAGAGAATGCGCTGATCCTCCACATGCACGAATTGCTGCAATATCTGAACCGCAAGGGGGCGACGACCTTCCTCACGGTGGCGCAGCACGGGCTGGTCGGCGACATGAAGGCGCCGGTGGACGTGACCTATCTGGCCGACACGGTCGTGCTGCTGCGCTATTTCGAGGCGGCGGGGCGGGTGCGCCGCGCGATCTCGGTCATCAAGAAGCGCACCGGCGCGCATGAGGATACGATCCGCGAATACCGGATCGGTCGCACCGGCGTTCGCCTGGGCGAGCCGCTGGTCGGGTTCCAGGGCGTGCTGCGCGGGGTGCCCAGCCTGATTGCCGACGCGACGGCCTCCCCTTTGCTGGAAGACGTGCCCGCGTGATCCCCAATATTTCGGAACGCGCGATCCTGCTCACGCCGCACGGGCGCGATTCCGCCATTGCGGGCGCCATTCTGGCCGAGGCGGGGTTGCGCACGCAGGTTGCTGCATCGTTGGCGGAACTTGTGGAGGAATTGGAGCGCGGGGCCGGCTTCGCGCTGCTGAGCGAAGAGGCGCTGCTGACGACCAACCTGACACCACTGGCCCACTGGCTGGAGGCGCAGCCGGAATGGTCGGATTTCCCCTTCGTCCTGCTGACGCGGCAGGGCGGGGGGATCGAACGCAACCCGGCAGCGCGGCGGTTCCTAGACATGCTGGGCAATGTCACGTTCCTGGAGCGCCCGTTCCACCCGACCACGCTGGTCAGCCTGGCGCAATCGGCATTGCGCGGGCGGCGGCGCCAATATGAGGCGCGGTCGCGGCTGGAGGAGCTGCATCGCGGCGCCGACAAATATCGCTCGCTGTTCGAATCGATCGATGCCGGGTTCTGCGTCATCGACATGGTGTTCGATGCGGACGGCAAGCCGGTCGACTATGTGTTTCTGGAGGCCAACCCCGCCTTCGCGCGGCAGACGGGCCTGGAAGATGCCGTCGGCAAATCGATGCGGTCGCTGGCGCCGGGGCATGAGCAGCATTGGTTCGACATTTACGGCAAGGTCGCGATGACCGGCGAGCGCGTCCGGTTCGAGGAACATGCCGAGGCGCTGGGCGGCATCTGGTACGACGTCTATGCCTTTCGCGTCGGCGAACCGCCCGACACCCATGTCGCGGTGCTGTTCACCGATATTTCGGACCGGCGGAAAATGGAGCTGGCGCTGCGCGAGAGCCAGGAACGGCTCAAGCGGCTGAACGAGACGCTGGAGGAGCGCGTGGCCGAGCGCACGCACGAGCTGGAGCTTGCGCAGGAAGCGTTGCGGCAATCGCAGAAGCTGGAATCGATGGGCCAGCTGACCGGCGGCGTGGCGCATGATTTCAACAACCTGCTCACCCCGATCGTCGGCAGCCTGGACCTGTTGTACCGGCGCGGCGCCGGCACCGAGCGCGAGCGCAAGCTGATCGAAGGCGCCGTGCAGTCCGCCGATCGCGCGCGGATGCTGGTCCAGCGGCTGCTGGCGTTCGCGCGGCGCCAGCCGTTACAGGCGACCGCGATCGACGTGGGACAGTTGGTGCACGACATGGCCGATCTGATCGCCAGCACCTGTGGCCCGCGCGTGCGGCTGGACCTGCAGGTCGCTGACGATCTTCCGCCCGCCTGCGCCGATGCGAACCAGATCGAAATGGCGCTGCTCAACCTGGCAGTGAATGCGCGCGACGCGATGCCCGATGGCGGCACGCTGACCATCGCAGTGGCGGGCGTAACGCAGGCGGCGGACAACGTCGCCGAACTGCACGCCGGGCGCTATGTCCGGCTGACCGTTCAGGACACCGGCGTCGGCATGGATGCGGAAACGCAGGCGAAGGCGGTCGAACCGTTCTTCACGACCAAGGGAGTCGGGCAGGGCACCGGGCTGGGGCTGTCGATGGTGCATGGCCTAGCCGCGCAGCTGGGCGGCGCGCTGACGATCGAGAGCGCGCCGGGCGCGGGCACGGCGATTCACTTGTGGCTCCCGGTCAGTGCCGTGCCGCTGCAACAGCCGGTGGCGACGACGGACTCCGCGCCGGCGGCACAGGCATGCGGCACCGTGCTGGTGGTCGATGACGAGGATCTGGTGCGCGCCAGCACCGCCGACATGCTGTCCGACCTGGGCTATGCCGTGATCGAGGCGGATTCGGCGGAACAGGCGCTTGCCGTGCTCGAACGCAATCCCGCCATCGACCTGCTCGTCACCGATCACCTGATGCCCGGCCTGACCGGCACCGACCTGGCCGAACGCGTCCGCGCGATGCGGCCAGGGATGCGCGTGCTGCTGGTGTCTGGCTATGCCGAGACGCGGGGCATTTCGGCGGACCTGCCCCGGCTGTCCAAACCGTTCAAGCAGAACGACTTGGCAATGAGCCTGTCGCAGCTTTGATGGCTATTTAAGCCGCATCTCCAGCCCCGCGACGACCAGCACCACATGGTCTGCCGCCGCCGCCACCCGCTGGTTCAACCGCCCGGCGATGTCGCGGAAGCGGCGGGCGAGGGCGTTGTCCGGGACGATGCCGAACCCAACCTCGTTGCTGACCACGAACACCGGGCAGGGGGCCGCCGCCAGTGCCGCGACCAGAGCGTCGCTGGCCGCATCGGGATCGGCATCGGCGAGCAGCAGGTTGCTCGCCCATAATGTCAGGCAATCGACCAGCAGCACGCGCCCCGGCGCCGCTTCGCGCAGGATCGCGGCGGGGAGATCGGTGGGGCATTCGACCGTGCGCCATTCGGGGCCGCGATCGGTGCGGTGGCGGTCGATCCGGTCGCGCATCTCGGCGTCGAATGCCTGCGCGGTCGCCAGATAGACGCGCTCGCCCGGCACGCCTTCGGCCAGCGCCTGTGCCCGCGCGCTCTTGCCCGAACGCGCGCCGCCCAGCAGCAACGTTACCCTGGCGTCCGTCATTCCCGCTTGCCCTGTCACTGTCTCGCTCATAAGGGGCCTATGCGTCAGGTTCCCAGGGATGGGAATAATAGGGAACGCGGAAGCCGGCGGAAATGCCGGTAAGCCGTGGCTGTCCCCGCAACTGTGACCGGAGAGCGGTCGCCCCACATGCCACTGGCTGCGCGAGCAACCGGGAAGGCGGGGCGGGCGTGATGACCCGGGAGCCAGGAGACCTGCCTGACGCGGTCGGTCCTTTGCGCGGACGGGGTGTTCAGCGTGATCGAGGTTCTTCCTCGCGTGACGACATCGTTCGGGGTGGCGTGCGTGGAAGCGATTCCTCGCTGGTCCTGGTGTGTCTTCGGCGCGCGCGACCCCTGGTTGTTAGACAGGGGAAAGTGATGAACACCCGTATTATCTATGCGTCCGCAGCATCGTTGCTGCTTTCCACCACCTCGGCCTTTGCGCAGCAGGCGCCCGATACGGTCGCGACCGACAGAGACCAGATCGTGGTCACCGCCGGCCGCACCGCCGAGCCGCTGTCGCGCGTCGGCCAGTCGATCACCGTGATCGATGCCCAGGAAATCGCCCGCCGCCAGACCGATACGGTCGCCGATCTGCTGCGCACCACGCCCGGCGTCTCGATCAGCCGCAACGGCCCGATCGGCGCCAGCACTGCCGTGCTGATCCGTGGCGCGGAAAGCGACCAGACCGCCGCGCTGATCAACGGCGTCAAGCTCAACGATCCGTCGTCGCCGGGCGGCGGCTTCAACTTCGGCAATCTGCTGATCGGCAATATCGAGCGGATCGAAGTGCTGCGCGGGCCCTCTTCGGTGCTGTGGGGCAGTCAGGCGATCGGCGGCGTCGTCAACATGATCACCGCCCAGCCGACCGAAGTGCTGACCGTCAATGCGCGCGGCGAATATGGCTATCGCAACACGGCGCAGGGCGTCGCGAACGTGTCGGGCAAGGTCGGCCCGCTCTCGTTCAGCGGCGGCGGCGGCTATTTCCGCACTGACGGCATCTCGGCGTTCAGCGAGGCGCGCGGCGGCAAGGAGAAAGACGGCTACACCAATTACGGCGCCAACCTGGACCTGCGGCTCGCGCTGACTGACGCAATCTCGGTCGATGCGCGCGGCTATTATTCGGACGGCAAGGTCGGGATCGACGGCTTCCCGGCGCCGACCTATGCCTTTGGCGACACGAAAGAGACGTCGAAGTCGCGCGAGTTCGTCGGCTATACCGGCCTGAACGTCGCGCTGTTCGACGGGCGGCTGCGCAACCGCGTCGGCTATGCCTATACCGACACCAAGCGCCGCAATTTCGATCCTGATTCGGTGCCGACCGAGACCTTCGCCGGCAATGGCCGCAACGAGCGGCTGGAATATCAGGGCGTCGCCGACATCCTCGACCAGGTCCAGGCGACCTTTGGTGCGGAGCGCGAGACTTCGCACTTCACCACGTCCAGCTATGGCGGCCCGCAGACGCGCGGGCGGGCGCAGATCGACAGCTTCTATGGCCAGCTGGCCGTGACGCCGGTGTCCGGGCTGACCGTGACCGGCGGCGTGCGGCGCGACGACCACAACCAGTTCGGCGGGCAGACCAGCTTTGCGGCCAGCGGTGTGTTCTCGCCCAATGGCGGCTCCACCACCTTCCGCGCCAGCTATAGCGAAGGGTTCAAGGCACCGACCTTGTACCAGTTGCAGAGCGAATACGGCAACGCGCGGCTCCGGCCGGAGCGGGCCAAGGGATGGGATGCGGGCATCACCCAGCGCGCGCTGGATGGCGCAGTCGAGGCAAGCGCCACCTATTTCCGCCGCAACGCGACCGATCTCATCAACTTCGTGTCGTGCGCAGCACCGCTGACCGGCATCTGCACCGGGCGCCCCAGCGGCACCTATGACAATGTCGCCAAGGCACGGTCCGAAGGCGTCGAGCTGACGCTGGCGCTGCGCCCGGTCGATGCGCTGCGGTTCGCGGCGAACTACACCTATACCGACGCGACCAACCGGTCGGAGGGCACTGCCAATTACGGCAAGAAGCTGATCCGCCGCCCGGATCAGACGATCAATGCGTCGGTCGACTATCGCCTGCCGTTCGGGCTGACGACGGGGGCCACGGTCACGTCGATCGGGTCGAGCTACGACACCGCCAACAACAGCCGCAAGGTGCAGGGCTATGTCCTCACCGACATCCGCGCGGCGCTGCCGGTGCGCGAGGGCGTGGAAGTCTATGGCCGCATCGAGAACCTGTTCGATGAGCGGTACGAGACGATCTATCGCTACGGCAGCATGGGCCGCGCGGCCTATATCGGCGTGCGGCTGCGCTACCAGTGATGGAACGCGACCAGATCGGGCCCTTCGCCGTCCATGGCGGGCGGCTCGATCTGGCGCGGGTGCATTTCCCGGAGGTGACGTGCTGGTTCGACCTGTCGACCGGCCTTGCCCCGTGGAGCTATCTGGCGCGGTGGGAACAGGACTGGATCGAGCGTCTGCCCGATCCGGCGGCGCTCACCGCGCTGGAGGCCTCTGCCGCCCGCTATTTTGGCGCACCGGCCGAGGCAGTGGTCGCGGTCCCGGGGAGCGACGTCGCGCTCCGGCTGCTCGGCGCGCTGCTCCCCGGACGCGCCGCCGTGGCGCGCCCCGGCTATTCGGGCCATGTCGCGATGTGGGGCGGGCGCGACGTGCTGCCTGTCTCCGCCGACACGCTCGCTATTGAAGACGCCGACACGCTGGTGCTTGCGCGACCCGGCAACCCCGATGGCGCGATTGCCGACGCCGCCGCGCTGGAGCGCACCGCCGCGACGCTGGCGGCACGCGGCGGGCATCTGATCGTGGACGAGGCTTTTGCCGACATGATCCCCGACGCCAGCCTTGCCGCCAGCGGCTGGCCGGGGCTGATCGTGCTGCGATCCTTCGGCAAGTTCTTTGGCCTGGCCGGGCTGCGGCTGGGTTTCGTCATCGCGCCACCGGCGATCGTCGCCGGGCTGCGGCAACTGCTGGGCGACTGGCCCGTGTCTGGCCCGGCGGTTGCGATCGGCAGCATAGCCTATGCCGACACCGCCTGGCACGCGGCGCAGCGGGCGCGGATCGCGGAAGGCGCGGCGCGGCTCGATGCGCTGTTGGCCGGCGCGGGACTGGCCATCGTCGGCGGCACGCCGCTGTTCCGGCTGGTAGAGACCCCCGCGCGCGACGCGCTGTTCCGCCACCTTGCCACGGGCGGCCTGCTCACGCGCCCCTTTGCCGATGCGCCCACGCGGCTGCGCCTCGGCCTGCCCGGCAGCGAACGGGCATGGGCCCGGCTGCACCACGCGCTTGACACCTGGAGACTGTGATGACGGAACCCGAAGACCAGTTCGCCCGCCACAATGCCCGGATGAAGCGGGTGCAGGAGGCCCGCGCCAAGATCCAGGCGCGCCATACGCTGGAGCGCGGGCTGCTGATCGTCCACACCGGCAACGGCAAGGGCAAGTCCTCCTCCGCCTTCGGCATGGCGATCCGCAGCCTGGGATGGGGGATGAAGGTCGGCATCGTCCAATATGTGAAGGGATCGTGGGAAACGGGCGAGAAGACCTTTTTCCAGGCCAATCCCGACCTGCTCACCTTCGAAGTGATGGGCGAGGGCTTTACCTGGGACACGCAGGACCGCGCCCGCGATATCCAGGCGGCGCGCGCGGCGTGGGAGCGATCGAAGGAACTGATCCTCGACCCCGCCTATGACTTCGTCATCCTCGACGAACTGAACATCGTGCTGCGCCACGACACGCTGCCGATCGAGGAAATCGTCGCGTTCCTGAAAGAGCGCCCGCTGACCAAGCATATCTGCATCACCGGGCGCAGCGCGAAGCCCGAGCTGATCGAGATGGCCGACCTCGTCACCGAATTCGCCGAAGTGAAGCACCCGTTCAAGGCGGGGTTCAAGGCGCAGAAGGGCGTCGAATACTGATGCGGCGCGCGCTGCCCATCCTGCTGCTGCTCGGCGGATGCGGCGCGGCGGCGTCGGGCAGCGATGCGCCTGGCGGACCGCGCGTGGTGTCGATCAATCCGTGCGTCGACGCGGTGCTGATGCACGTCGCCGATCCGGCGCAGATCGCGGGGATCAGCCATTATTCGCAGGACCCCGACGCGACCTCGATCGACCTCGCGCTCGCCCGCAGGTTCAAGGCGACGTCGGGCACGGCGGAGGAAGTCGTCGCGCTGCGCCCCGATCTGGTGATCGCCGGCGCCCATGTCGCCCCGGCGACCATCGCCGCGCTCAAGCGGATGCATATCAAGCTGATCCAGTTGCCCGTGCCGGACAGCATCGCCGAAAGCACCGAACAGGTCCGCACCATCGCCAGCGCCATGGGCCATGCCGATCGCGGCGAGGCGCTGGTCGGCGCGATCGACCGTGCCGTCACGCGGGCGCAAGTGGCGGGCGCGGCGCCGGTGCCCGCGCTCATCTGGCAGAGCGGCGGGCTCGTCCCCGGCGCGAAGACGCTGCCCGACGAATTGCTGCGCGTCAGCGGGTTCAGCAACTTGAGCGCGGCCTATGGCCTCAAGCGGTGGGACGTGCTCCCGCTCGAATATCTGGTGGCGCGCCCGCCGCGCGTGCTGTTGTCGGTCGGCGATGCGGGGCAGGGCGACCGGATGCTCAGCCACCCGGTGCTCAAGCGGCTGCACGCGAACATCGCGGTGCGCGCCTATCCCGAGCGGCTGATGCACTGCGGCGGCCCGACGATCATCGACGCCACCGCGCGCCTAGCCGCGATCAGGAGTAGCTTATGAACCGGGCGTTGCGCCTGAACCTGTTGCTGGGCCTTGCGGTGGTGGCGGCGATGGTCCTTTCGGTGATGGCGGGGAAGGTGTGGATTCCGCTCTCCGCCCTCAACAGCGGCGATCCGCGCTGGCTCATCATCGTCGAGCTGCGGCTGCCGCGCACCGTGCTGGCGGCGCTGATCGGCGCGGCGCTGGCGCTGTCGGGGGCGGCGATGCAGGGCTATCTGCGCAACCCCATGGCCGATCCGGGGCTGTTCGGCGTGGCGCCGAGTGCGGCGCTGGGCGCCGTCCTGTCGCTCTATTTCGGCTATACGGCCCAGGCATGGCTGTTGCCGGCCTTCGCGCTGGCGGGGGCGGCGGGGGCGATGGCGCTGCTGGCACTGATCGTCGGGCGATCGGGCAATATCCTGCTGTTCACGCTGGCTGGGCTGGTGCTGTCGAGCATTGCCGGATCGATGACCGCGCTGGCGATCAGCCTGTCGCCCACGCCCTTTGCGACGTCACAGATTGTGACATGGCTGGCGGGCGCGCTGACCGATCGGAGCTGGGACGATGTCGCGGTGGCCGCGCCGATCGTCGCCATTGGTGCTGCCCTGATCGCCGCCACGGGCCGCGCGCTCGACGTGCTGACGCTGGGCGAGGGCGCGGCGCGATCGATGGGAGTCGATCCGGTGCGGCTGCAATGGCTGATCGTCGCGGGCGTCGGCCTGTGCGTCGGCGGATCGGTGGCGAGCGCGGGGATCATCGGCTTTGTCGGGCTGATCGTGCCGCATCTGGTGCGGCGTCTGGCGGGCAACAGGCCGTCGGCGGTGCTGCTCCCCTCGGCGCTTGGCGGCGCGTTGCTGCTGCTGCTGGCGGACAGCCTGGTCCGCGCTGCGCCGACCGTCAGCGAACTGCGGCTGGGCATCGCCATGTCGATGCTGGGCGGGCCGTTCTTCCTCTATCTGCTGCTCAGCATGCGCCGGAGGCTGGCATGAACACACTGGTTGCACAGGGGCTGACGGTGGCGCTGGGCGGCGCGACCGTGCTCGACGCGGTGGACGTGACCTTTGCGCCGGGCCGGGTGACGGCGGTGCTGGGGCCCAATGGCGCGGGCAAGTCCAGCCTGATGGCGTGCCTTGCCGGGCTGCGCAGCCCCGATGCCGGGCAGGTGCTGCTGGGCGGGGTGCCGCGCGCGGCGCTGGGGCGGCGCGAAGTCGCGCGGCGGATCGGCTATCTGCCGCAGAGCGCCGATGTGCATTGGGATATCGACGTGGCGACGCTGGTGGGGCTGGGCCGCTATCCGCATCGCGGGCGCTGGGGCGAGAGCGAGGCAGATCGCGCGGCGGTGGCAGCGGCGATGGCGGCGACCGACGTGACGCGCTTCGCCGCGCGCCCGGCCAACACGCTGTCGGGGGGCGAGCGGGCGCGGGCGCTGCTCGCGCGCGTGCTGGCGGGGGAGCCCGAATGGCTGCTGGCCGACGAACCCTTCGCCAATCTCGATCCCGCGCACCAGCTCGACGGGCTGGACGGCCTGCGCCGTGTCGCCGCGCGGGGCGCCGGGGTGGTGGTGGTGGTGCACGACTTGAACCACGCCGCGCGCGTCGCCGATGCCGTGGTGCTGCTGCGCGAAGGCCGCGTAGTGGCGCATGGGGCCCCCGATGCGGTGCTGACGCCTGCGCTGGTCGCCGAGACCTATGGCGTGACCGTGCATGTCGGAACGACGCCCGAGGGGCAGCGATTCCTGATCCCCACGGGGCGCAGCGGCTGATGCTAGACCGGGGCGAACTGGTGCTGGCGACGCTGATTGCCGAGGCGGCGATCGGCTATCCGGCCGCGCTGTTCGCGGCGATCGGGCATCCGGTGAGTTGGGTAGGCGCGCTGATCCGGGGCATCGAGCGGCGCTGGAACCACGGCGCGGCGGCGCGGCGGCGGGTGGCGGGGGTCGCGTTGCTCGGCGTGCTGGTGGCGGTTGCCGGCGCGCTCGGCTGGGGCGTCCAGTGGCTTTGCGGCGGGGGCTGGGGGCAGCTTGCGGTGATCGCGGTTGCGACGACCGGGCTCGCCCAGCGCAGCCTGTACGATCATGTCCGCGCAGTCGCGCTGCCGCTGCGCGCCGGCGATGTCGAGGGCGCGCGGGCAGCCGTGTCGCGCATCGTCGGGCGCGATACGGCGAAGCTGGACGAAGGCGGCATCGCCACGGCGGCGATCGAGAGCCTGGCGGAGAGCTTCTGCGACGGGGTGCTCGCGCCCGCATTCTGGTTCCTGATCGGCGGGCTGCCGGGGCTGTTCGTGTGCAAGGCGATCAGCACGGCGGATTCGATGGTGGGCCACCGCACCGCCCGGTTCGAGGCATTCGGATGGACATCGGCCCGCGCCGACGACGCCGTGAACTATATCCCGGCGCGGATCGCGGGCGTGTTGCTGTGCATCGCCGGGGCGGGCGGATGGCGGACGATGTGGCGCGACGCGCCGCACCACGCCTCGCCCAATGGCGGATGGCCCGAAGGCGCGATGGCGGGCGCGCTGGGGCGGCGGCTGGGCGGGCGCGTCGCCTATGACGGCGAACCCAGCCGGCGCGCAGTGCTGGGGCGCGGGCCGGTGCCCGATGCGCGCGATCTCGACAGGGGGTTGCGGATGTATCTGCGCGCGTGCCTGTTGCTATGGATCGGCGTGGGGGGCGTGGCATGGCTGCTGTGATGCTGCAAGGCACGGGCTCGGACGTCGGCAAGTCGGTGCTGGTCGCCGGGCTGTGCCGTCTGTTCGCCAATCGCGGACTGACGGTGCGCCCGTTCAAGCCGCAGAACATGTCGAACAACGCCGCCGTCACCGCGCCCGACGCGCAGGGGCGGCGCGGCGAGATCGGGCGGGCGCAGGCGCTCCAGGCGATGGCGTGTCGCACCCCGCCGACGGTGGACATGAACCCCGTGCTCATCAAGCCGCAGTCCGATACCGGCGCCCAGATCGTGGTGCACGGACAGGTGGTGGGGCCACTGGCGGCATCGGGCTATCAGGCGCGCAAGGCTGAGTGGCTGGGCGCAGTGCTCGAGTCCTATGCCCGGCTGCGGGCGCAGGCCGATCTGGTGATTGTCGAGGGCGCGGGCAGCCCGGCGGAGATCAACCTGCGCGCGGGCGACATCGCAAACATGGGCTTTGCCCGCGCGGCGGGTGTGCCGGTGGTGCTGGTGGGCGACATCGACCGCGGCGGGGTGATCGCGTCGCTGGTCGGCACCCATGCGGTGCTGGAGCCCGAGGACGCGGCGATGATCCACGGCTTCCTCATCAACAAGTTTCGCGGCGATCCGCGCCTGTTCGACGATGGTTATCGCGCGATCGAAGCGCGGACCGGCTGGCCGGGGCTGGGCGTGGTCCCCTGGCTCGCCGCAGCGCGCCGGCTGCCGGCCGAGGACGCGGTGGTGCTCGACACGGCACAGGCCGGGGCGGGGACAGTGACGATCGCGGTGCCCATGCTGTCGCGCATCGCCAATTTCGACGATTTCGACGCACTCGCGCACGAACCCGGCGTGCGGCTGGTGATGGTGCCGCCGGGCCAGCCGATCCCCGGCGACGCCGCGCTGGTGATCCTGCCCGGCACCAAGGCGACGATCGCCGACCTCGCCTTCCTGCGCGCGCAGGGATGGGACGTCGACATCGCCGCGCATGTCCGGCGCGGCGGGCGGCTGCTCGGCATCTGCGGTGGATACCAGATGCTGGGCGAGAGCATTGCCGACCCCGACGGCGTGGAGGGCCCGCCCGCCACTGTGCCCGGCCTTGGCTATCTGCCGGTCGAGACGCTGCTGACGGGGGACAAACGGCTGACCGAGGTGCAGGGCGAGAGCGTCGCCGAGGGTGCCGCCTTCACCGGCTACGAGATCCATGTCGGGCGCACTTCCGCGCGGGCGCCGCTCGACCCGCTGCTGCGGCTGGGCGACGGTACGGCTGAGGGGGCGATCAGCGCCGATGGCCGCATCGCCGGCTGTTACATCCATGGGCTTTTCAACCATCCCGCCCAGCGCGCGGCATGGCTCGCCCGGCTGGGGGCCGCGTCGGACGGCATCGACCAGACCCACCGTGTCGACGCCGCGCTCGACGCGCTGGCCGAGGGGCTGGCCGCGCATATCGACACCGAAAGCCTATTTTCCATCGCAGGGACTGCATCATGATCGACCAAAGCCTCGCATGGGCGCGCCTCGACGCGCTGGCCAAGCCCGCCGGCAGCCTGGGCAAGCTGGAGGCCGTGGCGGCGCGGCTGGCGGCGATTCAGCAGCGGCTGGACCCGGTCACGCGCCCGCGCCGGCTGGTGCTGTTCGCCGGCGATCACGGCGTGGTGGCACAGGGTGTGACACCCTGGCCCTCCGCTGTCACGGGGATGATGGTGGGCACGATCCTGGCCGGGCGGGCGAGCAGCACCGCGCTGGCGGCGGCGCAGGATTGCGACGTGCGGCTGGTGGATGTCGGTGTCCAGTCGCCGCCGCCCGGACCCTATCCGGCGCATTATCGCTCGGCCCGGGTGGCGCCGGGCACCGCCGATCTCTCCATCGGCGCCGCGATGTCGGTCGCGCAGTTCGATGCCGCATGGGCGGTCGGCGCGGACGAGGCGCGGCAGGCGATTGCCGAGGGGCACCGCATCCTGATCGCGGGCGAGATGGGCATCGGCAACACTACCCCCGCCGCGTGCCTCACCGCGCTGCTTGCCGGGGTGCAGGCGGCGCAGGCGGTTGGACGCGGGGCAGGCGCCGACACTGCGATGCTGGACAACAAGATCACCGTCGTCCGCAGCGCCGTCAGCCGCGCGCAGGTGCTGCTGAGCCGGGACGTGCGCGCCGCCATCGCCAGCGTGGCGGGGTTCGAGATCGCGGCTATGGCCGGGTTCCTCGCCGCCGGGGCTGCCGGGGGGGCGACGCTGTTGCTCGACGGCTATGTCGTCACCGCCGCCGCGCTGGTGGCCGAGCGGCTGGCCCCCGGCACCATCGACGCGCTGATCGCCGCGCACCATTCGGCGGAGCCCGGCCACGGTGCCGCGCTGGCCGCGCTGGGGCTGGAGCCGATGCTCGACTGGCAGATGCGGCTGGGCGAGGGAACGGGCGCGCTGGTCGCGCTGCCGTTGCTCGACAGTGCGGCGGCGATCCTGCGCGACGTGGCGCTCCTGTCCGAACTGGGCGCCTGAGATGGGCGCGACCTGCCCGTGGTGGGCGCCGCCGCTGCTGGCGGTGCAGTTCCTGACGCGCATCCCGGTGGGCGGCACGGCGGGGCTGTCGTCAGCGCAGGTCGCCACCGGGCTGGTGCGCGCCACCGGCTGGTTCCCGCTGGTCGGCGCGCTGGTGGGGGTCGTTACGGCGGGCGTGGCAGTGGGGTCGGCGATGTTGTGGCCCGCCTGGGTCGCGGCGCCCATCGCGCTGATCGTCGAGGCGCGGCTGACCGGCGCGTTCCACGAGGACGCGGTCGCCGATTTCTGCGACGGGTTCGGTGGCGGCCACACGCCGGAGGATATTCGCCGCATTCTGAAGGACAGCCGCATCGGCAGCTATGGCAGCGTCGGGCTCTTCCTCGCGCTGGCGCTGCGTGGCGGGCTGCTGGTCGCGTTGCTCCAGACGCTCCCCCCGCTTGCCGCCGCCGCGGCGATCGTCGCCAGCGCCACGCTGGGGCGGCTGCTCGCGGTCGCCATGATGGCGATCGTGCGCCCCGCGCCCGCCGGCACCGGGCTGGCCAAGGATGTCGCGAGCGGTGTCGGCATCGGCACGCTGGCGGTTGCGTGCCTCACCAGCCTGCCGGGGCTGGCCGCGTTCGCGCTGGCGGAGCCGGGGCGGCTGGCAATAGCGCTTGTGGCGTGCGGCGGCTTCGCGCTGTGGTTCCGCGCGCTGTTGCTGCGCCGGATCGGCGGGAGTACCGGCGATTGCCTGGGGTTCGCCGCTTATGCCGGGCAGTTGCTCCTGCTGCTGGCAGCCGCCGCGCAGTGATCCTGCTGGTCCGCCATACGCAGGTGGCGCTGCGCTGGCGGGGCCGCTGCTATGGGCAGAGCGACGTGGGTCTCAGCCGCGCCGGACAGGCGGAGGTGCGCGCGCTGGCGCAGTCGCTGGCCGCATGGGCGCCCGATCGGGTGCTGTATTCGGGACTGCGCCGTACCGCATTGCTCGCAGTGCCGCTGGCCGCGCGCGCCGGTGTGGCGTGCGAGGCGGTCCCTGCGTGGCGGGAGCGCGATTTCGGCAGCTGGGAAGGGCGCAGCTGGAACGCGATCTACCGCGAAACCGGCAACGCGATGGACGGCATGATCGATGCGCCGGGCACCTTCCGCCCCGGTGGCGGCGAGACGACGTTCGACCTCGCAGCCCGCATCGCGACTGCGCTGGCGATGCTGCCGGCAGGGCGGATCGCGATCGTCACCCATGGCGGGCCCATCGCCGCTGCGCGGGGCATGGCCCGCCGAGTCGCACCGCGCGACTGGCCCGCGCTGGTGATTCCGACGGGGAGCCATGTCGAGATCGATCGGCGGACGGCAGCGGACATGGTAAATCGCGTCCAAGCATTGACCGACAAGCCTTTGATGCCATGGCAGGACGCCAGTAATGGTTGAAGAGGGGCTTGATTGCGCTCCGGCGAAGCGCTGTAATCGCCGGCTGGATAGGGAGAAATACTGAGTCTGTCCCAGACGCGATATTGGTAGAGCAACGCTTGAGAGGTAACGCCATGAAGACCGATGCCCGCGCTGAACTGCTCCGCGATCATGCCGCGATCGAAATGTTATCGGTCCGGCTGTCGACTCTGATCGCGCAGGAGGCGGAGCCGGAGGTGCTGGCGCTGGCGCTCGATCATCTGGTCCAGACCGTGGCGAGCCATCTCGAGGTTGAGGACGAGACGATCTATTGCCTCACCATGGAAAAGGAACTCGGCGCGCCGCCGGCAGAGGTCAGCCGCGCGCATGACGAGTTTCAGTGCCTGAAGGCAAATTGGGGCGCCTATCTGACCGCGTGGAAGGCCGAGGAAATCGCCGCCGACCGCGCAGGCTTTATCCGCGAGACCAAGGCGATGCTGCCCCGTCTGCGCGATCGCGTGCGGCTCGAGACGCACCTGCTCTCGCTGGTCAGCCGGTTCCCGGTCAGCGGGGGTGTGCCGGCATAACCCGCTAGAGCAATTTCACATTGACCGTTGATATCCAGCGGCCTGGAAGAAGTTGGCACATTCGCAGGGCGGGAAGCGATCAAGGAGTTCGCCGATGCGCTCGACAAGAGCATCGACGGTTCGGGCTGGCTGCTGGCGCAGGAGTGCCTTGAGCTTGGCGAAGGCCATCTCGATCGGGTTCATGTCGGGGCTGTAGGGAGGCAGGTAGAAGAGCTGGGCGCGCCGGGCGGTGATCGCCTCGCGGATGCCGGCCACCTTGTGGGCGGGCAGATTGTCGAGCACCACGACATCGCCGCGCCGGAGCGTGGGGGCCAGGACGTCGCGGACATAGACCCGGAAGGCATCGCCATCCATCGGCCCATCGAGCACCCAGGGCGCGGTCATGCCGGTCAGGCGCAGGCCGGCGATGAACGTCATCGTCTTCCAGTGTCCGAACGGCACGCGATCGCGGCAGCGCTCGCCGACCGGCGCCCAGCCATAGAGCCGCGCCATCTTGGTGTTCACCCCTGTCTCGTCGAGGAAGACGAGGCTTTCAGGGTCGATGAACGGCTGGGCTGCCCGCCACAGCTTGCGACGTGCCGCCACGTCCGGCCGCTCCTGCTCGGCTGCGTGCAGGGCTTTTTTTAAACGACAGGCCGAGCCGCCGAACCGCGTTCCACATCGCACCGGTGCTGAGCCCGATCCCATGTTCGGCCAGCAGCCACGCCTGCGCCTGCGCCAGCGTGATCCCAGGCCGCGAGCGGATGTGCGCCGCCAGCACCAGTTCCTGTGCCGGGGAGAGTTTGCGCGGAGGACGGCCGCGGTTCGGGTTGATCCCGGCATCACCGGTCAGCCGCCGTCGAATCCGCGCCTTGTAGATATAGGCAATACTGACCTTGAAGATTACTGCTGCCGCGCGGACCGGCATCCCGCTGTCCACCGCCGCCAGCACCCGATCACGCAAATCCTGCGAGTAACTCTGCCCAGGTCGCCAACCCATCGCCGCCTCCTTCGTGACGGCTGCCTATGAATCACACGATCAGCGAAAAGGGAATCCCCCGTGATTCCACCCGTCGTGAACCCGCTCTAGGTCGGATCGACACTCAGCAAGCCCCTTCCCCGGCGGGCAGGGGTGATCGCATCCCAAAACACGCCGTCACCCTGAACTCGTTTCAGGGTCCAACCCTCCACGGGCGACGCCACAGCCTTTTGCACGTTGGATGCTGAAACAAGTTCAGCATGACGGAAGGGGGAGGGTTGCCTCGCCTTCCCTAATGCGATTCGCCTTCGATCGACCCTACCCCAGCCATTCCTCGACGACTGCATATACCCGCGCCAGGTCCGCCGCGTCGATGCAATAGGGCGGCATGACGTACACCGTGTTGCCCAGCGGGCGCAGCAGCACGCCGCCGGCCAGCGCCGCCGCGCGCAGTGCCGGGCCCACATCCGACAGATAGCCCGCCCGATCGTCGCGGATCTCGAACGCCGCGATCGTGCCCAGCCGGCGCGTGCCCGACACGCGCGGCAATCCGGCGATCCGGTCCAGATGCGCCTGCTGGCGCGTGCCCAGATCTGCGATGCGCGCGCGCACCGGCTCGTCGCGCCAGATCGCCAGATTGGCATTAGCGGCGGCGCAGGCGATCGGGTTGGCGGTGTAGCTGGACGAATGGAAGAACATCCGCGCGCGATCGTCCGAGTAATGTGCGTCAAAGATCGGCGCGGTCGCCATCGTCACCGCCAGCGGCACCGATCCGCCGGTCAGCCCCTTGGACAGGCACAGAATGTCCGGCACCACCGCCGCCTGTTCGCACGCCAGCACCGTGCCGGTGCGTCCCCATCCGGTCATCACTTCGTCGGCGATGAACAGCACGCCGTGGCGCGCGCAGATGCGATGCATCTCGGCCAGCACCCATGTGGGGTAGAACAGCATCCCGCCCGCGCCCAGTACCAGCGGCTCGACCAGGAACGCGGCGGGGCCGGTGGCGCAGGCGGCTTCCAGCGCATCCAGCGTCGCCTGCTCGCTGCCCGGCGCAGGAAAGGGGATGCGCTCCACATCGAACAATATCGGCTGATAGGGGCGGTTGAACACCCCGCGCTCGCCCACCGACATGCCGCCGATCGTGTCGCCGTGATAGCCATGCTCCAGCACGACGACGCGGTGGCGCGGCGCCCCACGATTGTCCCAATAACCCAGCGCCATCTTGATCGCGACTTCGACGCTGGTCGATCCGCTGTCGCTGAAGAACACATGCGCCAGCGGCTCCGGCACGATCGCGCGCAGGCCGGCGGCGAGCGTTTCCGCCGGTTCATGCGTCCAGCCCGCGAAGATGATCTGGTCGAGAGTGCCCGCCTGCTCGGCGATAGCGGCGGCGATGCGCGGGTGGCAATGGCCGTGCGTTGTCACCCACCACGACGAAACGGCGTCGATATAGCGCGCGCCATCGGCGGTGTAGAGCGCCGCGCCCTCCGCCCGCGCAACGCAGGGAATGGGCTCGCCCAGCCCGTGCTGGGTGAAGGGGTGCCAGATGGGGGAGGTCATGGGCGGAAGTCCGTAAGCGTGAAATTCCCGGCAAAGGCGCGGGCGAGGCTGGCGGGGTCCAGCGCGTCGATCCGGGGCAGGCGGCCCAGTCGCCTGACCTTGCCAATGGCGGCGATGGTCTGCTCGCTGTCGGGATTGGCGTCGCCGTTGAACGCCACGCCCAGGATCGGCACGCCGCGCGCGCGCAGCGCCTCGATCGACAAGAGGCTGTGGTTGATCGTCCCCAGCGCCGTGCGCGCGACCAGCACGACCGGCAAGTGCCAGCGGGCGAACAGATCGGCGAACAACAGGCTGCGCGTCACCGGCACCAGCACGCCGCCGGCACCCTCGATCACCAGCGGGCGAGGGCCCGGCGGCGGCGGATCGAGCGCGTCGGCGTCGATCGTCACGCCATCGATCTCGGCGGCAAGGTGCGGCGAGCAGGGGGTGTGCAGCCGATAGGCTTCGGGTCGGATGCGCGCGGGCGCGATGCCCGCCAGCCGGGCGATGCCGTCGCTGTCGCTTTCCGGGGCAAGGCCGCTCTGGATCGGCTTCCAATAGTCGGCATCCAGTGCCTGTGTCAGCGCGGCGGCGAACACGGTCTTGCCTACGTCGGTATCGGTG
Source organism: Sphingomonas degradans (assembly GCF_053502645.1). Taxonomy (NCBI): domain Bacteria; kingdom Pseudomonadati; phylum Pseudomonadota; class Alphaproteobacteria; order Sphingomonadales; family Sphingomonadaceae; genus Sphingomonas; species Sphingomonas degradans. The sequence continues at coordinate 2,751,323 of NZ_CP177172.1, read as the reverse complement.
CCGGTGACGACGATGCGCTGGGTCATGCCAGCGCCTCCGCCAGCGCCGTGCCGAGCGCGTCGATGTCGGCTTCGTCCACATTGCAGGTGATCGACAGCCGCAGCCGCGCGCTGCCCTGTGGCACGGTCGGCGGGCGGATGCCGCGCACGTCGAACCCGGCGGCCTGGAGCGCGGCGGCGGCGCGCATCGTCGGGCCGTCTTCGCCCAGGATCAGGGGCAGGATCTGCGATCCCGTCGCCACGGCGCCCAGCGGTGCCAGCACCTGCGCGGCATGAGTCGCCAGCGCGTGCAGCCGCGCGCGGCGCTCGGGCGCGGCGATCAGGCCTAGTGCGGCACGCACCGTGGCCGCGATCAGCGGGGAGGGCGCGGTGGAAAAGATGAAGCCGCGCCCGCGATTGACCAGGAAGTCGCGCAGGATCGCGGGGCCGCACAACAACGCGCCCTCGCACCCCAATGCCTTGCCACAGGTGTGCAGCGTGATGAGGTTCTCGCGCCCGGCGAGGTGGGCGGCCAGGCCCCGGCCATCGGTGCCGAACACGCCGGTCGCATGGGCCTCGTCCACCACCAGGATCGCGTCGCTCTCGTCCGCCAGCGCCGCCAGGGCGTCGAGCGGGGCGCTGTCGCCGTCCATGCTGTACAGGCTCTCGACCACGATCCACGCCCGCCCGGTACCGCCGCTGCGCCGCCAGCCCAGGATCGCCTCGCGAAACACCTGCACATCGTTATGCGCGGCGCTGGCCGTGGCGGCCCGCCCCAGCCGCATCCCCTCATGCGCGCTGGCATGGACCAGCGCGTCGTGCACCACCAGGTCGCCCGACTGGGGCAGCGTCGCGAGCAGCGCCGAATTGGCCGCATAGCCGGTCGAGAAGAACAGGGCCGCTTCCGACCCGAAGAAGCGGGCCGCTTCCGCCTCCAATGCGTCGTGCTCGGGATGATTGCCGCGCAGCAACCGCGATCCGCCCGAACCGATCGGCACGCCGCGTTCCAGCGCCGCCGCCGTCGCCGCGCGCAGTTCGGGCGCGCCCGCCAGCCCCAGATAGTCGTTGGACGCGAAGTCGCGTCCCGCCTGTGGCCGCAACGCGCGCAGCCGATCGCGCGCCGCCAGTTCCGCAAGATGGCGCTGCTGATGCTCGAAAAATTGCATGGCGCGCGCCGTACCGCCATCCATCGCCCCGCGCCATCCCCCGCGCTTTACGGGCTCGACGGCGCCGCCTGCGCTCGCCTAGAGGCCCCCTCATGGACTCCACCGACACTGCACCGCTTCTGACGACAACCTGCGACCGCGCCTGGCGCGACGCCGCCGTGCGGACGGTGGAGGCGGAACTTAATCGCTCCGCCGATACGCATCTGGTCCGCGTCGAGCTACCCGGCGCGCCGGGTATCACGCTGTATCTGAAGGACGAAAGCAGCCACCCGACGGGCAGCCTGAAGCACCGGCTGGCGCGGTCGCTGTTCCTCTACGCGCTGTGCAATGGCTGGATCGGGCCGCAGACGACGATCGTCGAGGCGTCGAGCGGATCGACGGCGGTGTCGGAGGCGTATTTCGCGCGGATGCTGGGGCTGCCCTTCGTCGCGGTGCTGCCGCGCGGGACGTCGCCGGAAAAGATCGCGGCGATCGAGTTCCATGGCGGCCGCTGCCATGCGGTGGACGACCCCCGGTGCGTCCGGTCGGAAGCCCAGCGGCTGGCGGCGGCGGCGGGCGGCCACTTCATGGACCAGTTCACCTATGCCGAACGCGCAACCGACTGGCGCGGGAACAACAATATCGCCCAGTCGATCTTCGAGCAGATGGCGCAGGAGGCGCATCCCGTGCCCGAGCACATCGTCTGCGGCGCGGGGACCGGCGGCACGTCGGCGACGATCGGGCGCTATATCCGCTATCGCCGGCTGCCGACGCAGCTGTGCGTCGCGGATCCCGAGGCGTCGGTGTTCCATCGCCATTATGCCGACCGCGCGGTGAGGGCGGTGGACGGCGCGCCCTCCTGCGTCGAGGGAATCGGGCGGCTCCAGCTCGAGCCGTCCTTCGTCCGCGACGTGATCGATCGGATGATCACCGTGCCCGACGCCGCCAGCATGGCCGCCGCGCGACGGCTCAGTCGCGTGATCGGCAAGCCGTGCGGCGCATCGACGGGCACGAACCTTTGGGCGTGCGCCACGCTGATCCGCGAGATGCGCGCGGCGGGGCGGACGGGCTCCATCGTCACGCTGCTGTGCGACGATGGCCGGCGCTATGCTTCGACCTGCTACGACGCGGACTGGCTGGACGCGCAGGGGTTCGACATTGCGCGGCTGGATGCGACGCTGGACGACCTGTTCTTGCCGCCAGCGTCTTAAGCGAGGGGTAGGGCGGTGGTGTATTTGACCAGCGCCAGCGCGAAATGCGACGAGGCCGACCCGACAGAGGGGTGTTCCAGCAGCGTGCCCATCAGAAAGCGCTCATAGTCCGCCACGTCGGCGGCCACGACGCGCAACAGATAGTCCCAGTCGCCGGACATGGAATAGCATTCGAGGATTTCGGGGCGCGAGCGGACAAAGGCCTCGAAGCCCGCCCGCACATCGCGGGTGTGGCTGCGCACGCGGACATTGCACAGCACGTTGACGCCCCGGCCGATTGCCTTGGCATCCAGCAGCCGCACGCTTCCTTTCAGAACCCCGGCGGCCTCCAGCGCCTTCACGCGCCGCCAGCACGAGGCGGCGGAGGCGCCGACGCGTTCGGCCAGGTCGGCATTGCTCAGCCCGCCATCGCGCTGAAGCGCGTCGAGGATGCGGCGGTCGATGGGATCGAGATGGATCATACAGCTCGCATATCCTACGATTCGGAAACGTTCGTTTCGCATATCGCTGCCAAAGCCGCAAATTTGAAACGAAATTCCAGCGATTCGGTGCAATACTGCCCGGCATGGCTACCGATACGATTTCCCCGCCGCCCGGCGCTGCCGCAGACTGGACCATTCCGCAGGACTGGGCGCGCTACACCGCGCAGGAACATGCGACCTGGGACCGATTGTTCGAGCGGCAGGCGCGGATGCTGCCCGGTCGCGCGGCGCCAGAGTATCTGGAGGGGCTGGACGTGCTGCGGATGGACCGCCCCGGCATTCCCGATTTCGACGCGCTGTCCGAACGGCTGATGCGCGCGACGGGGTGGCAGGTCGTGGCGGTGCCCGGACTGGTGCCCGAGGACGTATTCTTCGATCACCTCGCCAACCGTCGCTTCGTCGCGGGGCGCTTCATCCGCACGCCCGAACAGCTCGATTACCTGCAGGAGCCGGACATTTTCCACGACGTGTTCGGCCATGTCCCGTTGCTCGCGAACCCGGTCTTCGCCGATTACATGCAGGCCTATGGCCAGGGCGGGCAGCGCGCGGGGGGAATGGGCGCGATCGACAATCTCGCGCGGCTATACTGGTACACGGTCGAGTTCGGGCTGATCCGGTCGGACGCCGGGCTGCGCATCTATGGCGCGGGGATCGTCTCGTCCTTTGGGGAGTCGGTGTTCGCGCTCGACGATCCTTCGCCCAACCGGCTGGGGTTCGACCTGAAGCGGCTGATGCGCACCAAATACCGGATCGACGACTACCAGCAGAATTACTTCGTCATCGACAGCTTCGACCAGCTGCTCCGCCAGACGCTCGATACCGATTTCGGGCCGCTGTACGCGGAAATCCAGGCGCTGCCCGAGATCGAGATCGAGGCGATCCTGCCGACCGATACGGTGTATACGCGGGGCACGCAGGCCTATGCTCGGGGCAAGGCCGCGCTGGCATAGGTCCTCAAAAATCCTCCCCCGGAGGGGGAGGAATGCTACAGCGCCCGGAACCGGAAGTCGCGGAACCGCGCCGCCCCGCTGCCCGCCGCGTACAGCCCCGGCCGCAGCATCAGGAAGCCGCCGCGCACATTGTGGTGGTAGCCCGACACTTCCATGCCGCGATCGAACCGTTTCCACGTCGCGCCGCCATCGCCGCTGGTGTGGAAGGAGACGATGTGGCGATTGTTGGTCACGCGCATCCGCATCCGCGTGCCGTGCGGATTGGCGGGGCGTCCGCGCTCGATGCCATATTGGTGGGTGACGAAGCGCCCCCTGTCGAACCCCAGCCCGCAATAGAGCTTGTCGTCATAGAACAGCAGCAGCCCCGCCGTGGTGCCGGGATCGATCTCCACCTCGCATTCGAACTGATAGGCGGGGTCCCCCGCGATCAGCAGCAGCGGGGAGGAATCGACCGGCGCGGTGCCGCGTGCCTGGAGTATCAGCGCGCCGTCCTGCACCTGCGCGCGGCTGCTCTCGTCGGGGGCGGGGCGGAAGAAATTCCACTTGCTGCCCAGTGCCAGCGTCGTGAAATCATCGGACAGTTTCTGGCCATGGGGCAGGGCAGTGCCGCCCCTGGGCTTGGCGATGGGTTGCGACAAGTCGCCGCCCTTCATGCGGAACCAGCCGTCCGGCGTCCATTCGATCGGATCGAGCAGCGTCTGGCGGCCCAGCGTCCAATAGCCGTTTTCGAACCCGTGATAGACCGCCCACCAGCTGCCATCCGGCGCCGCAACCAGCGAGGCATGGCCGCGCGACCACCATTTTTCGCCCATGTCGACGGTGCGGACCAGCGGGTTGGCCGGGCAATTCTCCCACGGCCCGTGGATCGAGCGCGATCGCGCGGCGATGACCATGTGCCCGGTCGGCGGCCCCGCCGTGCCGCCCACGGCGGTGATCATGTAGAACCAGTCGCCATGCCGGTGGATCTTCGGCCCCTCGGGCGAGAAACCCTCGACATCCCAATCGTCCGGGTAGCGCCACGGATCATAGACATGCTCCGGCGTGCCCGCGAGCGAGAGCCCGTCGTGGGACAGCCGCACCCGATCGCCGCCCGACAGGAACAGCCAGCGCGAGCCGTCCTCGCCCACCGCATGACACGGATCGATATGGTTGGGCAGCTTCAGGTCGATGGGGTCGCTCCACGGCCCGTCGATATGGTCGGCCCACAGGACATAGATCGAATTGGGCTTCGCCTTGACCGGCACGTACAGGAAATAGCGGCCCTCGTGCTTCTCCAGGCTGACCGCCCAGACCGAGCCGATGTTGCGCGTCAGCGCCGCCTTGCGCGGTTGCCAGTTCACCAGATCGCGCGAGTGCCAGATCGTCAGCCCCGGATAGGATTCGAAGCTGGAAAAGGTCATGTAATAATCCGCGCCGTCCTTCAGGATGGCGGGATCGGGCCGGTCGCCGGCGATCAGCGGATTGCGGAAGCGTCCGTCGCCCAGATCGGCGATGCGCTGGTTGTCGAATCCGCGTCGCCATTGCGGGACGGAATCGGGCACGGGGCCTGCCTGCGCCGCGCCTGGACGGAGCACTGCCGCCGCCGTCCCGGCCAATGCCGCGCCAAAGGCGTCGCGCCTGCTGAAGCCGCTCATCCGTCCTTCCTCCATGGTCGCGGGCGCCTTTGCCGGTACCTCGCCGCTTACCCCGCTATCTTATGACACCGGTTGCATGTGGCGTATCGGACTGGATGCCGGACGGCAAGGCAGGCGGACGGGGGTTCAGGCGCCCGCGGGGCAAGCGCGCTCGTGGCGCTCCAGGAACTCGGCCAGGTTCCTGCTCGTCTGGGCGCGAGCGGCGGGGTCGCCCGAGCGTAGCGCGTCGGTCCAGGCGCGGTGGAGCGCGTGGAACCGGCGCATCGCGCAGTGGTCGAGGAACACCGGCTCGACCAGCGTGTGCGACGGCATGTTGGCGCGGACGATCCCGCTCGCCTGTTCGCGCCAGCCATCCGCGCGGGCGTCGTCTTCGCAGGCCGGGAGGACGGCGCTGATGCGGAAGCTATAGGCCCGGCGCGGGGGTGGGGGCGGCGGAGGTGGCGGCGGAGGAGGCGGGCATTTGCACGGGCAATCGCAGCCGCAGTGGCAGCAAGGCGGGGGCGGCGGCGGACAAGGTGGAGAGGGCGGGCACGGCGGGTGCGGACGCTCGCCGGCATAGCGCAGCAGCACCCATTCGACGAGCGTCAGCTCCGTGGCGCCGGTGACGGCGCGTAGCAGCCGGTGGGTGAGCGCCACCGCCCGCGCCGCATCCGGCAATTCGCCCACCACCCAGCACCGGCCATCCAGGTCCTGGCACAGCAGATACACCGGCCCACCCCCGCTCAGCGCGCCCAGCCGATAGCGCGCGGGGTCGCCCAGCGCGGGGAGCAGCGCGGCAGCCACGCTGTGCCCGGTCAGCGGCGAGGGACCATCCGCCACGCCCTCCGCCGCGCCCAGATCGACCGGCAGGAACGTCTGCGCCGCCACTGCGCCCAGCTCCGGCGGAAGCAGGCGGCCGAAGCTGGCGGCATCGGGATCGGCGACGACGGCCGCGCCATCGCTGCGCAGGATCGATTCGAGCAGCGACAGCTCGATCCGGCAGCGTATGTCGAGCCCCGCCGCCGCGCTGTCCCCGGCGAGGCGGAGATAGTCGAACCCGCGCCCGCGATCGCGCGTGGCGGGCATCATCCGCGCCAGCAGCGTGCGCTTGGCCTCCACCAGCGCGTCGGCGGGGGGCGTCAGTGCGTCGCCGCAACCGCTGTCGGCGGGCAGCACGAGCTGTTCGGCGTAGAGCGAGAGCAGGAAATCGAGCACCTCGTTCTGGCGTGCCGCCACCGGGTCGCCGGCGGCGATGAGCGCTTCCATGCCAACGGTATAGCCCGGCGACAGTACCGCACTGGCATCGGGTACGATCCCGCGCAGCGATTGCCAGGCATAGGTGCGCGCGCCCCCGGCGGAGACCGAGAACAGGTCGCGCGTGAACCCCAGTTGCGCGCAGAAATCGGCCATCAGCTGGTCGAACACCATCAGGTATCCCTTGAGCTGGTGGACCTGCGCTTCGCGCGCGGTAGGGGAATTGGCGGGTAGTCCGTAATGGCTGATGCCATAGACGGCGGGGAACTGGTCCTGCACCGATTCATAAGCGGTCAGATCCGCGCGGCGGCCGGTGGGTGCGGGATAGTGGCGGCGATAATCGGGCCCCAGGGGATAGGTTCGGTGCTGTGCGGTCCAGGCGCGGTCCAGGTGGCGCTGGACCTTGCGCGTATCGACTGGGCAGCGGGCGGCGCCGTGGTGCAGGCGGATCGATCCGCGTGCGATCGCGGCGGCGCTGTCGAGCACCAGGATCGCGTCGTCGTCGATCGCGATGCTTTCGCCGGGGTGATAGCGGTGGCCCGCCACCTCCACCACCAGATGCGAGACGGACAGCACGCCGGGGACTTCGGCGAGGATTTCGAGCAGATAGTCGACCGGCATGCGTAGCGGGCGCGGGGTGAGTTGGTCGTCGGCGATGAATCCGCGCAGCATCAGCGGGCCGTCGAAGATCTCGGACGTGGTCTGCCCGGCAAGCAGTGCCGCGTCGAGGCTGTGGCGGCGCGGCTCGGGCGCGAGCGCGAGGGCTGCGGCAAACAGCATGTCGGCCAGCACCACGTCCGGGTCGGCATGGTCGTCCAGCTGGACTTCGGCGGCGATGCGCGCCGGGATCGTGCGCAGGATCACGATCCGCTCGATATCTTCGCACAGCGCGCGGTGGGCGGTGTAGCAATCGCGCACGCGCCGGCGCACCGTTTCGGGATCGGGGCCGTGATCGGGGCAGCACGGATCGATATCGGGCACGAACAGCGCGATCTGGTACAGCCCGCCCACGCCGCGGGCCAGCGCCTGCGGCAGCGGGGTGACCCAGGCATTGGCAAGGTCGGCGACGCGATCGAGCAACAGCCGGCGCAGGTCGGCAACCGTCACCGGGTTCACCGGCATGATCGCGCGCGCGGGGTACAGCCCCTGGCGGCGCAGCCGGACGCGCCCGGTGGCGGGATCGGCGAGCAGATCGGCGGCGGGGAAGCTGGCGCGATAGGTGAGTTCGGTCAGCGCGTAGCAGAGCTGCTGAAGGATGGTGACGCCGGGATCGGACCAGTTGTGATTGGTCCACACCGTCCCCGAAAGCCGCTGGATCAGCGCCATCCCCTCCGCCAGCAGTGCGACATAGTCTGCGCCGGCGGGCAGGGGGGACGGGACAGTCGCGTCGTCGGTCATACGACCCCCGCCGCGTACATGCGATAGGCAGTGGAACCCTGGAGCGCCGGGTCGTCGCCTGCCTGCGCCTTGCCCTTGATCGTGTGGGCCAACGCGGAGGTGAGGTAGTGCCAGCCTTCGGGCGCGGGGGTCTGTGGGGCCAGCGCGATCGTGCGGATCGCGCGGACATAGGGGCGGCTGCGGATGAAATGCGCGACTTCGCGCAGCGTGTAATAGTCGCGCGAGCGGGGGCCTAGCGCGGGGGTGGGCCAGGGCGAGAGATAGGCGATCAGTTCGTCGTTCAGCAGAGCGGCGCTACCCTCGGCGGAATCGGCGTTGGTAAACACCAGGTCCGCCGTCACCACCAGGCGGACATAGTGCGGATCGCCCACGTGCAGCGTCACGAAGCCGCTGATCCGGGGCGTCAGATAGCTCTGGATCGCGCTCAGCTTCTGCGCGTCGTTCGACGGCGCCGTGCGATCGGCGATGGCGGGCGTTTCGGGGCCCGGTATCGGCATTACCCAGACATGGCCGGGCGCAGGCCGCGTGCCGCCGTCGCTGGCCGGCACCACCGCGACTTGCCATAGCGAGGGAAAGGCGGCGAGGAGCAGGGTGGCATAGTCCCAGTCCTGGATCGCGCGATTCTTGTGCCGCAGCCGTTCCGCGAGCCAGCCGCCAAAGGCCGCGCCCTCCAGGATCGGCGCGCCGCCGGAAGAGGGCATGGGCTGGTCGACCGAGTCCAGATCGCTGCGCGCCGTGGCGGGAGCCGTGATCGTACCGGCGGGCAGCGGCGTGGCGAGTGTGGCGCCGCCGCCGGGGCCCACCCAGGTCGCGGTGCCGGCGTTGGCGACGACCGCCGCCAGATCGGGAAACACCCCCGGCGCCGTCTCCACCCCGGCACGGATCCAGGTGAAGGGCGTGGTGCCCGACAGCGCGACCAGCCCGGAAATGCGCAGGTCGTCGGTCGTGTCGCGCAACGGCGTGACGGGAGTCCATTGCGTGCCGTCCCCCAACGCCCAGGCGACCGGCGATGTTCTTGTCGGCCACCCGCCCGGCGGCGGTGCGAGCTGGACGAGCAGCGCAAGGTCCTGCGCCGATGCCGACAGCCCGATCATCAGCGCCCCGGCCTGTTCGATCGGGGCGAGCAGCGCGGCAGTGCCGACGTCCCAGGCCACCGGCTGGACGGTGTCGAACGGGCAAAGATGGAACAGCGTCGCGCCGGGCGCGGTGTCGAGCGGCGCGGGGATGCTGGTCACCGCTTCGTAATCGACCGTCAGGTCGGCGACCGTCGGCAGCCAGGGAACGTTGGGAAAGGCAATCGGCCCCGCCGCCGCCATGCACTGATCGACGCAGTCGGTGCAAGAGGTGGCGACGGCAAGGTCGGCGCGCGCCTGCCCCAGCGTCGTCAGCGCGACCGGACGGGCGGCGGCGGCGCTTTCCTGTTTGGCCACCGTCGCGATCGATTGCACTGCGTCGGCCGCCGCCTGATAGGCGGATGCGTTTTCGGGCGGCGCTGAGGCGGCGGCGGTGGCGATCTGGCTCGCCGCGCGCTGGGCCGCCCACTGCACCCGCATTCCCCACAAGAACCCAGGTTCGCGCTCCACCGCCGTGGTCAGGCCTGCGAGCATCGCGGTTCCGTTCACCTCCGTCTCCCCGCATTGCTGGGCGCATGCCGAGGCTGTCGCAGTCAGCCGCAGCGAAGCGGCCATCACGTTGGGCCCGTACAGCACATTGCCGAATGCAGTGGAGGGGGCGGTCAGGGTGAGGTTCACGGCACTGAGCGCTGGATCGTAATACGGACCGGGAGTTGCCGCCGCCACTGCCGGGGTGAAGCAGATGGCGGCGCGCAGCGTGCCGCCGTCGTCGCTGTCGAACAGCGGGTTGGCCGCAGCCGTCATGTCCCAGGTGCCGGGATTGGCCACGGTGATGCCGGCCTGGAAACTGGCATTGTCATACTGGCTGCCGGGGGGCACCGTATTGCCATCGGCATCGACGACATAGGCCTGGTAATACCCCCGGAACCCCGTGGTCGTGACCGGCAGGCCTGCCCAAACCATGTTCAGGGTAAAGCTGGTCAGCGTCTTCACGAACAATTCGGTCGCGGCGATACCCATCGTCGCCCCGACCACAGGCGGCGAGCCGAACAGGGCAAAGGGCTGGCCGATGTCCGCCGGACCGCCGGGCGTGGTGATGGTCAGATCGGCAAGCCCGGACACGCCCGCCTTTATCAACACCTGGTCCAGCACCATCGGCGAGACGATGGCGTAGGGAAACACTTCCGTCGCCGTGACGGGATCGTCGCCGAGCAGAACCGGCTGTTGAAGCAGCCGCACGACCAGCACCGGCGCGTTGCTGTGCGGGCTGTCCGCGTCGGCCTGGGCGACGAAGGGCTCGGCATCGGGGTCCAGCTCGAACGAAAGCTGGAACAGCGGGTTCGTGGCGGAAATCGCCGTCACCTGATAGTCCGCGACCGCGGCCCAGCCGGTCGCCGTCGAGTAACGCAGCGCGAAGGCCGCGCCCATAAGGTCGGTGAACACGGTTTCGGGGGCGAGCCCCACGCCAGTGCCGATGGTTTCGCACAATCCCCAAACCGTGGCGCAACTCGCCGCGCTGAGCGTGAGATCGAGCCTCACGCGTCGCGTGCCCCCCGTCAGCATCAGCGTGGGGCTGGCAAGCGCGAAGCCCATGCTGGCGGGCGTGGTGACCAGCGCGCCATCGGTGCCGGGCGCGTCGGCGCCGAGCAGCGGGAAGGGATCGGCGATACGCGGTGCCGTGTCCGCCAGCGTCGCGGTGCCGCTCAGTACCTGGGCCGCAAGCGCGGGGATCGTTCCGTGCGGGAGCTGGGTCGTGGTGCGCAGCGTGCGCAGTGCCGCCACGGCCGCCGCATCGACCGACAAGGCATTGTCGAGCGCATAGGCGATCGTCGCGCCATCCTTGTCCGCGCCCGCATCGAACAGCGTGCCGCGCGGCAATTCGGCGCGGACGAGGTCCTTTGCGGGCGTGAAGGTGAGGACCACGCTGTCGGGCCGCCCGTCGCGGCGGGTCTGGCGCAGCACGTCCTCGCGATAGAAGCGCGCCAGCCGTTCGGGGAAGCGATTGAGCGCCGCCTGCGAATGGCCGAACAGCACGGCAAAGGCATCGTATAGCGCCCCCTGCGCCGGATGGTCGCCGGTCTCCAGCGACTGCGCCAATGCCGCGCGCGCAGCCGGGTCGCTTTGGTCGAGTGCGGTGAGCAATGCGTTGGCCAGCGCGTCGAGCCCGTCGGCCAGGTTGCCTGCGGGCGCGCCGAGCAGTTGCCGCTGGACCCTGCGCGCGGGCTCGGCGAGCAACGCGGACTGATCGTGCTGGACCAGCGCCGCCAGCGCCGTCTCGGTCCTGCCCCCGCCCGCGCCGTTGGTCAGCGCTTCGGCCATGCGGGTGATGCCGGTGAGCGCCTGCTTGCTGTACGTGGCCTGCGCCGCTTCGCTTTCCGCCGCGCGCAGGGCCGCGAGCACGCGATCGAACCCCTGCTGGATGTCCTCCCGGTCGAGCGCCAGCCGCGCGGCGAGCGCGATGCTCGGGTCCGAACGGAAAAACGCCGACCAGTCACCCTCCGGGGTATCGGTCAGATCGTAGAAGGTGATGAGCGTGCCATAGTCCGCGGCAAAGGCGAGCAAGTCGATCAGCGTCCGCCCGTCGACCTGCACTGCGTCGGGCGCCGGGAACGCGGCGACGCGATCGGCCTGGCTCAGGGCCTGGTTGAGTGCGCGAAGGTCTTGCCGGGCGGCCATGGATCGCGGCCTACATCGCCGGCGGGGCGAGTGTGGGTTCGTTGAGGTAGAACGGATAGACGAAGTTGCTGCGCGCATTCGTCTGGCGCACGACATAATCGACCGAAATCGTCACCGACCCTTGCGACGGGTCGAGCGGGGTCACGTCCACGCGCGTCACGTCGATGCGCGGTTCCCAGTCGAGCACGGCCTTGCGCACGATCGAGCCGATGTCGTTCATCAGCGTTTCGGTGAGGGCTTCGAACACCTTCAGGCGCAGGTTCGAGCCATAGGTGGCCGCCATGATCCGCTCGCCCATACTGGTCGAGAACAGCACCCACAGGCATTCGCGGATGTTCGCCTCGCCGCTGGACAGGACCACCGCCTGCGACACGCGGCTGAAGGTGGGGGGAAAGGCCCATCCGGTGCCGAGAAAGCTCGCGTCTGTCGCCGCCGGAGTGGGCATGATCAGCCCCCGATCATCACGGTGGGCATCCCCAGCACGATGCTGCCGCCATGTGCGGTACTGTCTCCCATCCGCGCGGCGGGGCGGCTCATGATCTTGACGGTGGCCGATCCCTTTACGATCGAATCGGGCGGCCCGACGCATACGCACATGTCGCCCAGGCACGCTGCGGGCATGCCGCCGATAATCACTGTCGGGGCGCCCGGCCCGACGATCGGCCCGCCGACATGCGGAATCGGGGGCAGGCCCGGCGTCATCATCGGGCAGGTGTGCATGTCGGTCAGGCGGGCGGCGGGGGGCATGGCGGTTTCCTTTGCGTGCTGGAGCGGAGCGGGGGTCAGTTGATTTTCACCATCCCTCCCTGGATCGTCACCATCCCGCTGGCGGTCAGCTTTGCCTCGGCCGATCCTTGCGCGGAGAAGCTGGTATCGGCCTTCGCGGCGATGCTCATGCCGGCGATCGTGACGCCAGCCGTGCCCTTCAGCGCCAGCTTGCCCTGCGCGGTGATGGCGATGTCGCCTTTTGCGGTCAGCGTAAGCTTGCTCGCGCTGTCGATCGCGATGCCGCTGCTCGACAGCGTGATGCTGTTCTTGTTGGCATCGGTGATCGTGACGGTCTTTGCCTTGTCGTCCACCCGGATGCTCTGCTTGGCCGGGGTGCTGATCTCGATCGCGGGGAGATCATCCAGGAAATCGATCCGCACCTTGGATTTGGTGACGATGGACTTCTTGGCGTTCTTGGCCTCGGGCGGGTTGGGCGGCTTGTTCTTCTTGGACCACAGGCTGCCCAGGATCACCGGGAAGCGCGGGTCGCCGTTCATGAAGGCGAGGACCACTTCGTCGCCCACTTCGGGATAGAATTCGGCGCCGATGTCGGCGGACGCATAGAATGTGCCCAGTCGGGCCCACAGCGTCTGCGATCCCGCCTGGAGCAGCGGCAGCTTTACCTGCACGCGATATTCGCCGTCCGGATCGCCATCGATCTTCGTCACCACCCCGGTCTGCAATTCGGGGACCGGCGGGAGCAGCCCCGCCGCACCGGGTGCCGCGATGTCGGGCGCGGCGGCGGCGAACCAGTCGGGCGACATGCCGATTTCCACATCGGTCAGCCACAGCCCGCTGGCGACGCGATGGTGCACGCCCGAGACATAGCCGGTGCCGTTGAACCGGCCGCCGAGCCCGGCCAGGTCGACCGTGCACCCGGTCTTTACCAGAGGGCTGCCCTGGAACTGCACGGTGCCGCGGATTTTCGCCAGCTTGCTCTTGAGCAATTCGGCCGAGGACCAGTCGGTCAGGTCGGCGGTCTGGAGCGTGCCCGCGCTCTGTTGCGGATAGGCGGAGATGCCGAATACCTTGGCCAGATCCTCCGACGACAGGTTGCCCGGTTCCTTGACCGTGGCGCTGGCCTTCCCCGATTGCGCCACCGCCTGCGCCGCCGGGTCCCAGGCATAGCTGTTGATCGCGCTGGGCGCATATTGGGTGGAGGCGTCCATCGCCGCGCGGAAATCGAGGATGGAATCGCCATAGGTGAGCGTGAGCACCGGGCTCGCCGCCGTATCCGGCTTGGCGACTGTCACTTTCGCCGCATCGACGATCACGACCATGCTGTTCGCCTGGGCGCGGATCAGCATCAGGTCCCAGTCGCTGGCATAATATTGCACGATCGAAGGCTGGACCGGGCTGGTCGATTCCACGCTGGCGCTGAGGCCGGACTGGCCGATCAGCTTCTTGATGACGTCGCTGTCGGACATCTTTTCAAAGATCGCGTTGCGCCGCGCCAGCGTCATCGCCATCGCCTTGTCGGTCGCCTCGACGATCAGCCGCGACGGGCCCTGCTGGCTGACTTCCAGCCCCTGGCGGTACAGGATGCCGGTGAACACCAAAGTTTCCTTGGTGTCGTAGCCGAGCGAGATAGTGATCGCCTTGCCCGGAATCAGCGCCGTCGTCTCGCTGATCGGGAAGGTCTGGGCGGCGGGTTCGCCGTCGGAGATGACGACGCGCGCCTTGGGCAGGCGGTTCACGCCGGTCCAGATGTCGACGGTGACGATCTGGTACGCAGAATCCAGCGGCTTGCCATCGGCGGTGATCGAGACCGCCACGATCGCGCCGGCCAGCTGGGCGGGGGAGGGGGCGGTCATGCGGCGACGCCCTGCATCGGCGGGAACACCAACTGGGTTCCGGGCACCAGCCGCCGGAAATCGACCAGCCGGTTATGCGCGGCGACGTGGAGGTAATAGGTGCTGCTGCCATAGATGCGGTGGCACAGATCGGGCAGCGTGTCGCCCGCCGAGACGGTGACGAGGTGGCTGAGATCGGGCGAGCGCATGTTCGCTTCAGCCGCCAGTTGCTTCTCGCTGGTGAAGGACTGGAACGACGTCGACACCTTGGCCCGGATCGGCGTGCCGTTGGGCTTGAACAGGGTATAGGCGATCTTGAGCTTGCACAGCACGCACTGGAACTGCAGCTGCGCCCAGGACAGTTTCAGATAGTTGGGCCGGTGGATCGCGCCGTTCACCGTTGCGGTCAGCTTGACGAACGCGTCGATCAGCCCCGCCACGCCATCCTCCGGGATCGGCATCCCGGCGATCGGCGGGGGGACCACGCCGGTGGTGTCGAACATCAGGTCGAACGTCACGGTTTCCTGCCCCACCCGGTTGTATTCGGGCGAGGGGCCGTTGCTGCCCGGCGCCTGGCGATCGGAATATTTGATCGTGAAATCGTGGGTGTAGCTGTCCGGGTTCATCCACACGGTGAAGGGGGCACCGGTCTGGCTGTTGAATTGCGGATCGGAAAACGCCGTGATCGTCATGCGCTTCAGCGTGCCCGAGCCCATGTCAGCGCGCCTCCACCAACCGCAGCGTTTCCAGCACCCGGCGCGTGCATTCGCGGGTGATCGCATCCACTTGTTGCGCCGACAGCGACGCCTGGCCCGACGAACCGCAGCCCTCGGCCTCGGCAGGGCCCATGCGCTGCGGATCGCCGACTGCGATCCGCACGCCGATTTCGCTGACGAACAATGCCATGGTCTTCCTGCTTCCTGTCAGCCGATCAGTGCGGATACGGCGGGTATCATCGTCACCGCCTCGGTCAGCGGAATGCGCGTGATGCCGGAGTGCGCGAATTCCAGGACTTCGGACAGGACGGCGTTCTTCTGGGAATCGAACGGGCCGGTCACCCATCGTACCGGCCACGCCCGATAGCAGTTCCACGCCACCAGCGGCACGCGGTCGCTTCCCAGCAGCAGCACGACCAGCGTCTGCGTCAGGATCGGATCGCTGAACGTCGATCCCACCGTCTGCGCCGCCCATTCCGACAGAAACGACGGCCGGGTAACATAGCCGCGTTTCAGCACCAGATTGGGCGAACTGGTCTTTACCGGCAGGGCATAGGAATAGTCGTTGACCCCGCCTTCGCGCACTGCCTCGGTCTCGATCTTGGCGTCGAGCCCCGATGCTTCCTGGAACCCGGTATCGGCACCGCTCGCCAACTGGAGCGCGGCGCCGACGCCCGCCACCGCAACGGTGAACGAAAAGGCCGGTGGCGGGTAATACGGGCTGCCGAACATTTACGGGGCCGAGATGACCATCGTCTCGAACGCGATGTCGAGGCTTTCGACCGCGACTTCGTTGCCTTCCGATTTCAGGTCGGTGCCGGTGACCTTGATCGGGAAGGCGTTGTTGAGCGTCCACACCATCTTGGGCGCCGCGGTCTGGTCGAGCAGGCTGACGACCACCGTCTGGCGGGCGATGGTGTTCAGCTTGATCTGGTCGAACCAGCTCCACAGCGTGGTGTCGTTGATGAAGATGCCCTTGCGCATCGTCACATTGCCCACTTTGCCCAGCCCCGGCATCTTGATCGGGTAGAAACTGGGATTGTCGCCGTGGCGATATTCGATCGGCGTATTTTCGGTGCTGAGCCCGGTTACTTCCTGGAAGCTGACCGTGCCCGAGGGAAAGCCCGCGACCGAGAAATAGAATTTAGGAAGCGGCCATACAGCATCTTCGACTTCACCTGCCATCGGAGGATCCTTTCATCGATAATGGGGAAACGGAGTGAATTACGTAGGGCGATCAGACGCCCTGCATCGTCTGGGTGAAGGTGAGCTCGATGAACTCGGCCGGGTGGATCAGCTGGACCGTCACGTTGACGACCATGTACCCGTTGAGCACATCCAGCCCGCTCATCGTCGTCGGAACACCGCACGCGACGGTGAACGCCTCGCTCGGCTTCGCGCCCATCAGACCGCCCGATGCCCACAACTGGGTCAGGAAGTTGGAGATGGTGGCCGTCACCGTGGCCCAGGTCACGCCGTCATTCGCCGCGAACACGAACTGTTGCAGCGCGTTCTTGATCGACTGTTCGATATAGATCAGCGTGCGCCGGACCTGGATATAGCGGTAGTCCAGGCTGTTGCCGTCCAGCGTGCGGGCGCCCCACACGATCGTCCCGCGATTGACCATCGACCGCAGAATGTCGATCGCATTGCCGTTGAGCGGAACGTTGTAATCGCCCTGATCGGCGTCGGTCAGCACGACCATGGGAGCGATGACTTCGTTCAGGGCGATGTTCGCAGGCGCATTCCACACGCCACGATTGTTGTCGTTCTGGGTCCAGATCCCAGCCAAGACGCCGCTGGGCGGCACGACGTTGAGCTTCTGGGCCAGCATCTGCTCGATATTGCCGATCAGCGGCACGGCGTTGGTCAGATACTGGTCCAGTTTCTGGATGCCGGCGGTGTCGGTTGCGGCGGGCGAAGGATATGCGGCGTTGCTTGCGCTGACGAGCATCGCGCTCGAACCGGTGCCGGAAATGACGACGGTGGTGGCGGGGTCGGTGTTTGCCACCGCCGTCGTAGTGCTGGTCACCGGAAAAGCGGCGGCGATGTTCCCGGCGACTTGCTGGAAGCTAGGGGAGAATGTCGCCGTCGTGGTCGTGGTCGACGTGGTTGTGTCCACCGTTGTCGTGATAACCGGAGGATAGAGCGCCAGCGCCTGCGTCGTCAGCAGGTTGTTCATCAGGGTGACGCTGGTCGCGTTGCCCGACAGGTTGGTGTAATCGACGTCGCTCAACCCCAGCAACGACGACTGGAGCGCGGGACCATAGCAGGCGCCGTAGCTGAACCAGTCCGAGGCGGTGCTGATCGCGTCGTAAAAGGCGTTCGCCTCGACCTTCATCGCGGGCGCGTTCCAGTTTTCCGGAACCAGAGCACCCGGCATGTCGAGGATCGCGACGCGGTCCTGCAACGTTGCGGACTGTCGCAGCATCTCGCGTGCGATCGTCTGGTATCCAGGATAGGTTATATTGTTGTTCGTGTCTTTGCCCACGAGCAGGCACGCATCGGGGACCACGAGCATCGTTCCGCCGCGGGTGTCGTTCGACACGGCGAGCCCGGCTAACAGGTCGTCCTTGTTGACCGCCGTGACCGTGGCGGTGGCCGATTTGGTGACCGATTGTTCGCCCCAGTAGTTGCCGACCGAGATCACGAAACAATTGCCTCCGCCGTTCGCAAAGAAAAGCTGCATCGCGGCGAAGAGATTGAACTGCGGGACGAAGGTCGCCGCATTGGCGGTGTTTACCGACGTGCCGACCAGATAGCTGCCCGCCGTGGAGGCGAACCCGCTGGCGGTAAACGCCCCGGACGCCGACTGCGCCTGGAAGTCATAAAATGACAACGACGTTCCGCCAATGGTCAATGCGCCGATCTCGGCTTCCTCGGTTTCGTCGCCTTCATTGGCTGGCGTGGGTGTCGGCGATGGCGCTGGGGCGGGCGTCGGCGTGGGGCCGGGCGTCGGCGTGGGGCCGGGCGTCGGCGTGGGGCTGGGCGCCGGTGTCGCGGACTGCACGACGCCCTGCGCGTCAAAGCCATAGCCGAAATAGCTGTAGTAATCGGCCATCGAGCTGATCGGCACAGCCTGGAGATACATCTGCTTTTTGCTCGACGGCTCCACCGCCGTCTGGGTGTAGCCGATGAAGATCGGCACCGCTGTCGCGACCCCGACGACCGAGGGCGGGAATGCCGAAAACTCGGTTACATACACGCCGGGTGTCTTGCGGTCCTTGGTAAGTGTCGTTGCCATCGCAGTGCTTCCTTTGCGGCTAGAGTGCGGCGAAGTCGCCGGGCGGACGTCAGACGTAGAGGAACATCTCCGATGTTCCGTAGGTGGGCTGGTCGGCATCTGCCGGCCAGACCGGAGCAGGCGGGGCCACCGGAAGCGGCGCCAGCCGGATCATGTTTTCGCCTCCGCGCGGATCGGATCGCAGACCCTGCAGCGCAAAGCGCTGGGGCGACTTCTGGCGCAGGGGCAGGGCGGTGTCGGTGGTGAACAGCGTGGCGAGCGATCCGTCGGGCAGCGGAACGCGGTTCGGCTGTTGCTGGAACGTCGCGTCGGGGCCGTCGATACTGAGATCCGAGAAGCTGCCGCCGGGAATCTGCGACACGACGTAATAGCGCCAATAGGTCTGGCGCGCATCGAACGGCAGGCGATAGAAAACGTCGCCCCATTCCGCGTTCTTGTTTGCGGGATCGAACAGCGACGGCACTGGATAGACCCCGCCGATCGTGTCCTCGGTCGGCTGGGTTAACAGCATGTCGAGCAGCACGAGCGCGTCGGTACGAACAGGGACGTACAGGACCTCGCGAGTGAGGATCGGCGTAACGCGGTCATCGGGCCCGAACGCGAGGATCGTGTAGAGATCGTGCGGCAGGCCGCTGAAATCCAGCGGTACGCTCTTGGCGCTGGGCAATGGTTCGGGGCTGTTCTCTGCGGCAGCATCGGCGCGCTTTGCCGCCTCCTGCGCCGCGTCCTGCGCTGCCTGTTCAGGCGTTGGCCAGTACAGGACGGTGGCGCCCGAAATATCCTCCACGATGATCGATTTCGTCTCCCAGGGCACGGTCAGGTCTACCGCGTCGCTTACGGTCGGGCGCAGCGCATCCGCGCTCAGGAACCGATCCGCGCTCAAGATGGCATAGTCGGTCATGCCATGCGGAGCGCTGATCGGGTAATGTGCTTCCTGGTTACACCCGTACAGGTTCTGATCCGATTGGCGCATCCCGATCGGCAGCGCGGTGATGCCGACAAAGGCCGGGTTTTCGAGCACGAGCAAAAAGGTCAGCCGGGTCCAGAAGCTGCGCGGCGTGCCTTCGCGGTCAGCCTCTTGCTCCAGATAGGTGCGGATCGCGGCTTTTCTGTCGGGCCGAAAGAAAACGCTGAACCCGGCGCGTTCGTTGTTCATCGCCAGCCCCAGCGTTGCCATCAGCTTCGCCGTCGCATCCGTGGGCATAACGTGGAAATCGCTGCAACGCCCCGCATTCTGGGTATAGAAATTATGCGTTATTTCCACCTGGAACAGCCGCCGATAGCGGTTGTCGGTTGCCTGACCATTGGCGTCGTTCGGCGCAGGGGCATAGGAAAATCGTGCCACTCTCATGTCGAACTCGCCGGTGTGGCGGCCTCTTCTTCGGCCACGCCCGCGCCACGTGCGGGATAGGTCCGGGCCTGCATCGCGCCTGCCGTGAAGGGCAGCATCCGCAGCTTGTAGAAGACGCTCGGCAGATATTTGGTGCCGAGCATGCTCATCACATAATTGACCTCGACCGGGTCATAGCTGGACATTTCCAGCGTAATCTTGTCGAGGTTGGGCGGCAGGCGGGGCGCGTTGGCCTGGGTGAACCAGGGATTCTGCTGGAAATAGGCGATCAGCCGCGAAATCGCGCCGAGCCCGTCAGCATAGTTGGCCGACGCGAAATTCGCCATGAATGCGATGTGCAGGTCGATATAGAGCGGGGGCGGCAGGATCGCGAAGCTGTCTTCACCCGCGCGCGCCGGCGTATAACTGCTGATGATATTCTCGCGCGTGATGTTGAACAGCGTCATCACCACCTTGTCCCTGGCATGCTCGTTGACGGAACCGTCGTGGTAGACGGGGCTGGTAAGCACGACCCAATCGTCCTCACGACGATCCAAATTCTGCATATACGCGTTTGAAAGGTCGCGGATTACTTCAAGAACACCGCGAATGCTTGTCATGGTCAAACAGTGCTTGCGGGGTGCGAGTCGTGCAAGCCGGTATCGCGGCGGTTTTCGAGGTAAATTGATCCGAAACCGCTGTTCATTTGTATAATAAATGCGCAGTGTCCGCGAATGTTATTGCGTTTCGTACCGGCCTTCCTTGCGAAACTCTTCGCGGATGCCGCTGGTGATGTCGGCGATTTCGATGCGGGCATCGCCGCGCATGACGGCGCGCAGACAGGCGTGGCGCAGGACGTTGACGATCGCGCCGCCCGCCATCGCATGGTCCGCCGCCAGCTGCTCGAAATCGACATCGGCGGCGACTGCGAAACGCTGGCCGCAGAACATGTCGCGCCACAGCCGGGTGCGCGCCGCCACATCGGGCATGGGAAAGAACACCGAGGACTGGAAACGGCGGGCAAATGCCTCGTCCATATGGTTGCGCAGATTGGTGGACAGGATCACCACGCCGGGAAATGCCTCCAGCCGCTGCAGCAGATAGGCGATCTGCTGGTTGGCGGAGCGATCGTTGGCGGTGCTGCCTTCGGTCCGTTTGCCGAACAGCGCCTCTGCCTCGTCGAAGAACAGGATCCAGTTGCGGTCCTGGGCATGGTCGAACAGCCCGGCCAGGTTTTTCTCGGTCTCGCCGATCCATTTGGAGACGATGCGCGACAGATCGACGCGGTACACCGGCAAGCCGTGATGCTTGCCCAGCAGCGCGGCGGTGAGCGTCTTGCCCGTCCCCGGGCCGCCATGGAACAGGCAGCGATAGCCGGGCTTGAGCCGATACCCGAGCCCCCAATCGTCCATCAGCGTGCGGGCGTGGGTGATCCATGCGCCGATCTCGGCGATCTTGGTGGCGGTGCCGGGATCGAGCACCAGGTCGGACCAGTCGAGCGGCGTCGTGATCCGCTCGGCCGGGAAATGCGCGCTGGGGGACAGCGTGGAGTCGCGTCCGGTCAGCACGCGTTCGAGCGGGTCCGGGGCGGGGCGCAGCATCGCGGCGGCGGC
This sequence comes from Sphingomonas degradans, assembly GCF_053502645.1. NCBI lineage: Bacteria > Pseudomonadati > Pseudomonadota > Alphaproteobacteria > Sphingomonadales > Sphingomonadaceae > Sphingomonas > Sphingomonas degradans. Next base: position 2,730,079 of record NZ_CP177172.1, on the reverse strand, counting down.
GGGCTCCTCGGAATGGCGCTGGTCGAGCAGCACCAGCCCGCGCCGCAGCAAGGGAGCGTCGGGATCGAACAACGCCAGCGCCCCGGATCGCGCGGCCAGATCGGCACCGCCGAGCAGGAACAGCGCGGTCTCCAGCGTCGGCAGGAAACCGGCATGGTCCTGCCCCGGCACGCCGCCGAATTCGGTGAACCGCCGCCCGGTCGCCTGGTTCTGGAGCAGGAAGGCGTCGAGCGCGGCGGGCGCGACATGCGGCGCGAGCGCGAGGATGAAGACCAGCCGTTCGGCGGCGCCCAGCCCGGCGCCACGCACGACCGCCGCGAAGCGATCGGCGCCGTCGGCCAGCTCTGGCGGCGCGCGCAGCACAGGGGCGCCGGCATCCCCATCGGCATAGGTGGCAAAGCGTGCCTCCAGCACGTCCGCGAGCCAGGCCAGTTCGCGCGCCAATGCTGCCGTTTGCGCCTCACCATTCGACATGCAGGGGCTCCTCCATCCATGGGTGGAACATCAGCCGGAAGCCCCACGGGATCTGATCGACCAGCACGTCGAGCGTCCGGCGCTCGACCGTGATGGTCCAGCGATCCTCGCTCTTGGCGATCCGACCGGCGCGCTGGAGAAAGGTCTCGCGCAGCGCATCGGGCGAGCTGTTGTTGAGCGCAGGCCAATTGGCGAGGACCGCTGTCGTCAGCGATGCGCACAGCGCAAGGTCTGCCTCCTCCAGCACGGTCGACGGCGCGACGGGAGTGTCGATCGGCAGGCCGCACAGCAGCTTGTTGAGCGCCAGCTCGGGCTCCGGCGCATCGAGCCGCTGGTCCACCAGATATTGCAGCGTGTGGACCGCGCGCGTGGCGGCGTCCCCCGCGGCAATGCGCAGTCGCCCCTCGGCATCGGGCGCAAGCACGCCGAGCTGCTCGAACAATCGCGGGAGATAGGGGTGCAGCAGGACGAGTCCGGCATTGGCGATATAGAGGGGCAAGGCGGCATCTCCGGCGGGGGCGTCGATGGGGGCGGTGGGGCGATCGGGGGGCGAAGGGGCATGGCGGGCGCGGATCGCGGCCTGCAATTCGGCATGCTGGCCCTGGCGAGTCAGTGCGACCGCCTGCGAGCGCAGCGCGGGGGCATGACTGCCGGCGCGCTGGGCCACGCGCTCCAGCAACTGCTCTATGGCGGTGCGTGGCGCGGGGATGGGCTCCGCCGCCACCAGCGCGAGCAGCAGCGCGGCGACTTCGGCGCGGGCCCGATGCGCCTCCGCCGGCGCCGCGCGTCGCCATGCCTGGGCCAGCAGCGCGCCGGCATCGAGCAGCAAGCGCGCGCGTGCCGGGGCCAGCCGATAAACGATGCGCGTCAGGATTTCCTCGGGCAATTGCTCCGCCCAGCGCGCCCGCGCTTCGGGCAGCGCCAGCCCTTGCCGAAGCGCCACGTCCAGCGCGGGGTCGCCGCGATCGGCGAGGGTGGCGATGCGCCGCAACCAGCGCGCACGGTGCGCAGCCGGGGCGTCGGCGTCCCCGCCCGCGAGCCAGCGGAGCAGCGCCGCATCGTCGTCAACCGCAGCCGGGGGCGGTGTCTCGGGCGCGGGGGCGGGGCGCGTGGAAAGCGGTGCACCGTCCTCCACAGCCGCCGCGCCGCACAGCGCAGTCGCGACGGCGCGGATGTGCGCGGTGTCGGCGGTGCCGATGCATTCGGGGGCGAGCTTTGCCAGCAGGGCCGCGCCCCGGCGGGTTCCCAGCTGCGACAGGGCGCGGTGCAGCCGAAGGGCAGTCTGCGCCGCGTCGCCGTCCGCGAGCAACGTCGCCAGCGCCGCGCCCGATGCGGCGTCCAGCCATGCCGCCACGGCATCGACGCGTAGGCGATCCTGCGCCCACCAGGGCAGGCTGCCGCGATCGAGCCAATGGCGCAGGATCGCCACCCGGTCCGGCCCGCCCAGCAGCGCGGCGGGCGGTGGCGCAAGCGCCGCGACTGCATCGTTGAGCGCGGCATCCAGCACCTGCGCCCAACCGGCGGCAAGCGTATCCGCCGCCGCATCGGCAAGGGCGGCGGCGAGCGTCGCGGCGTGCCCCGAATCCTCGGGCAGCAGCACCGCGACGATCTCTTCCGGCAGCATCCACAGCAGCAGGCGCTGGCGCAGCGCCGCCGTCCGCCCCGAGTGCGCCACGCTCAGCCTGCGTAACAGCGCCGCGAAGCCGCGCGGATCGGCGCGGGCGCACTCCACCAGCCGGGGCCCGAAGGCAGAGGGTGTGCCGGTCCGCAGGAAAGTCTCGGCCGCCGCCAACAGCGCGGGCCGGCTGTCCGCCGCGATTTCCGCGCCCATCCGCTCCAGGGTCGTCCAGTTTAGCGGTGCCGCGCGCTGTGGCCCGTCATGCGTGGCGACCCCCCGCAGCAGCGCCCGCCGAAACGCGCGGCGATCCCATGTGCCGCTGGCCTGTAGCGCATGCGCCGCGAGCGTCTCCGCCAGCGCCCGGAAGCGGGCATGGTCGAGCGCGGACAGCGGCGCGGCGGCGTGGATTCCGGCGAGGAGCGCGATGTCGGCGCGCACCGCGCCGGCAGTGGCGGCGTCGCGCTGCGCAAGCACTGTCGCCAGCGTGGGCGCGACGATAGGGAGGGCGCCGGCGCCCCCGCCCAGACAGGCATCAATGCGTGCGGCGTCGACGCCGGGAATCTGCGCCAGTGCGGCGGCAAACCGCTTGCGCTGCGTGGCTGCCCCCGCCGCTGGATGGAGCGCGCGGAACGCCGCCAGCCACAGCCGCTGCTCCCATGCCTGGGGCGACAGGGGGGCGAGCGGGGCGTGGTCCTGCGCTTCACACAGTGCGTCGATCGCGGCGCGCAGGCCGGGGGCGCCATCCGGCGCCAGCCGGGCAAGCACGGCGGCGAATGCCGCGCGCGAGAGCCCGGCCAGCAGCGCGGCGACAGCGCGGTCGTCGTCACGGTAGCGCAGCAGGCGTTCGGCAATCGCTCCGTCATCGTCGGGCAGGGGCGCCAGCGCGAGGTCCGCGGCCAGATCGGCCAGCGCGATCGGCAGCGATCCGGCCAGCGGGGTCTGGCGCCGCAGCACGGCCAGCGCCTGGCCCAGCCCGTCCAGCAGGAACGCATAGGATACGCCGCCGATCGCGGCCATGCGGCGCAGCAGCCGCTCAAGCCAGCTGCGCCGATTGAAGCGCGATCCGGCATCGCGGAGCAGGTGGCGGATCGTGAGCAGCCACAGCCAATGCACAAAGCCACGCTGCGACAGCGCCAGCAGCTTGCGACCGGCATGCAACTGGGCCAGGCCGTCGAGATGGGCGAGGATCGCGGCGGCATGGGCGGGCTCCAGCCGCTGGACGATCCGGGCAAAGGTCTCCGCATCGAGCAGGCGGACCATCGCGGACAGGCGGGCAGGCTCGCGCGCGGCGGCCCGCAAACGGCGTTCGAGCGTGTCCGCGCCATCGGCAGCGGAGGGTGCGTCGGCGGCGGACGGGACCTGCTCCGCGATCAGCGCGTGGAGCACCGAGGGAAGCGATCCGCTGAGCGGGCGCTGGCGCCGCGTATGTTCCAGTGCGCGTTCGATCAGGCCGAGCATCGCGGCATAGCTGATGCCGTGCGCGGTGGCGATGCCGTGCAGCAGGTGCGCGACGAAGGTCCGCCGGTTGAACTGGCTTCCGGGCTCGCGCAGCAGATATTCGAGCGACAGCATCCAGAAGGCGCGCCGCATCGCGGGTTCGGACAGCGCGGTCTCGGACTGGCGCACCAGCCCGTGCAGCGCGGCGTGATAGCGCAGGATCAGCGCGGCGTCCGCCGGGGCAAGCTGGCGCAGCAGCGCGCGAAGCTCGCGCTCGCCCAGCTGGAGGACCAGCCGTTCCAGTGCGCGGCGATCCTGCGCGTTCCGGCGCAGCATCTCCACCAGCGCCGCCGGCTGATCGAGCAGCCGGCGAAAGGCCTGCACTGGCGCCTCCGCGCGCGCGCCCATCCGCGCCACGCCGTGGACCAGGTAATATTCGAAATCGGTGATTTCGGCGCGGGCGTGCGAGAGGTAGCGTGCCGGTGTTGCACCGGGACCGGTCGCCTGGACCCGCAACAGGTCGCGGAGCGCATCGCCAAGCGCGCGTTCCAGCGCGGCGGGCACGTCGGCCTCGATCTTGTCGGCGGCAATCCTGCCCAGATCGATGTCGATGCGATCGATCTCGATATGCGTATCGTCGGACGTTGCGGCATCGAACACCCGCGCGATCGCGGCGGGAAAGTGGGTGGCGGCGATGTCCTCCACGCGTGCCCGGACGACCAGCGCATCGCCGAGCGAAGGCGCGGTCACGTCGATCGCGATGCGACCGACATGGTGCTGCATTTCCGGCACGGCGGGCAAGGACGATCGGTGGGCCATGCGGCCTCCATAGGGCGCGGGCCAGTGGACCCCGCAACCTGCACGCCGTCAACCGGCGGTCTGTCCGTTTCGGACTGCGAAAGGTAGGCTTGCCGCCGCAATTTGAGACGGACCGAGTGCCGAGGCACGCGCGCACTATGTTCGCTGACGGCCGTCGGCGCTAAGGCGCACGCTTTGGGGCGCGGGCGGCATCGCTCCGGCGCGCTGGGACATTTGGGAATACGACATGCGGCACTGGGCGATCGGGCACGAAGAGGAGGGCGGCGGGATTGCCGCAGTCGGCTCCGCCATTTTCGGCACCGGGCCGGCGCACGGCGCGGCCAAGACGTCGCTCGCGCAACAGGTCTATGCGGTGTTGATGGACTCGCTGGATCGCGGCGAGATGGAGGCCGGGGGCCGCATCGTCGCGCTGGAGGTAGCCAATCGGCTGGGCGTGAGCCGGGCGCCGGTGCGCGAGGCGCTGGCGGTGCTGGCCGGGCAGGGGCTGGTGGAACTGTCGCCCGATCGCGGGGCGCGGCTGCGGGTGATGAACCGTGCCGACCTGGCCGCAGTGTGCGAAGTGAACGCGCTGGTCGCCGCTGTCGGGCTGCGCGCGGCGGCGGCGCGCGTCAACGATGGCGATGCGGCGCAGCGCGTGGGGATGGCGATGGAGTGTATCCGTGCCGCGCGTGCCGTTGCGCCGCGCCATGGATTCTATCTCGCGATCAACGACTATCACCATGTCATGCACGCCATCGGCGAACGCCCGCATGTCGATTTCGTGTTCGGGGCGCTGAACGTCGAATATTGGAACCGGCTGCTGGCGCGCGCGATCGATCTCGAACGGCACGTCGATCGCTATATCGCCGATTATGCGCGGATCACCGATGCCGTGCTGGCAGGCGATGGCGCCTCGGCAGAGGCGATCATGCGGCATCACGCCGGGTGGTGCCAGGCGTTGCTGGTCCCGGAGCGGGGCCCCGTCGCCCAGTGAGCGCCGCGCGCCGCAGGGGTCTCCCCTCGATACTGGTGCAGATCGCTGCCGGGGCGCTGTATCCGGCAGTCGCGCGCGCGCAGAATACGCAGCCGGCCGACGCGATGCCGCAGATCGTGGTCACCGCCACGCGCGCGGGCGAAACCCGCCTTCAGGACACCGCCCTTGCCGTGACCGCGTTCGATGCGGAGACGCTGATGCGCACCGGGGCGAAGGACATTCGCGACCTCGCGACGCTGACCCCGAACCTGCAAGTGACGCAGAACGCGGCGTTCGGGCAGGTCTATATCCGCGGCATCGGATCGAACAACGTGTTCGGCGGCTCCGATCCGTCGACCACGATCAGCCTGGACGGCGTCTATCTCGCCCGCCCGGCGGCCTATCTCGCCAATTTCCTAGACGTCGAGCGCGTCGAGGTGCTGCGCGGCCCGCAGGGGACGCTGTATGGCCGCAACGCCGTGGGCGGCACGATCCGCATTGTCAGCCGTGTGCCGGGCGACACCGTGTCGGCGCAGGCGCAGGCGACCGCCGGCAATTACGGGCTGTTGCGCGGCGAGGCGTATGTCAGCGGGCCGATCGTGCCGGGGGTGCTTGCCGCATCGGTCGCGCTGCTCGGCACGCGCCGCGACGGCTATCTCGACAATATCGCGGACGGCGGCGAGGATGCCGATGACGAGCGCAGCGTCGGCGTGCGGGCGCAGCTGCGCTATACCCCCGCCGTACCGCTGGAGATCATCGTGCGCGGCGATTATCTGCGGTCGGACGATCATCTTGCCGGCTATGTGAAGCTGCTCCAGCCCGCCGCCGATCCGGTGGCGAACAGCGTGCTGGGCGATCTGGGCACCATCGCCACCAACATCACGCCCGCGTCGCAGCGCAGGCAGAAGGGCGTGGCGGCTGACATCAGCTATGCGCTGGGCAGCGCCACGCTCAAGTCGCTGACCGGCTATCGCGAGAGCCGGCTGGTCGCGGTGTCCGATACCGATGCGTCCGCGCTGAACATTCGCCGCACCGACCAGTTCGAGGCGCAGCACCAGTTTTCGCAGGAGACGACGCTGGCCGGCACGGCGGGCGCGCTTGGCTATATCCTTGGCGCTTATTATTTCACCGAGACGATCCAGGTCCGATCGACCGTGACCAGTTTCGCGACCAACCGCGTGACCTACACCCCGCTGATCGAGACGCGCGCGATCGCGGGATTCGGCCAGCTTTCCTATGCGCTGGGGCGCGTGACGCTGTCCGCCGGGGTACGCTACACCGACGAGCGCAAGGATTTCGATCAGGTCGCGGATCAGGTGAACGCCGCCACCGGCGCGCAGGGCGCCGGCTTTCCGCGCGGCTACACGCTGCGCGGGCAGTATCGCGCGTGGACGCCCAAGCTGGCGATCGAATATCGCCCCGCGCCCGACATTCTGCTGTATGCCAGCGCGACCAAGGGATTCAAATCGGGCGGGTTCAACTTTGCCAGCGCCAACCCGGCACAGGGCTTCGCGCCCGAGACGCTGTGGAGTTACGAAGGCGGCGCCAAGTTCGACCTGATGGGCCATCGCCTGCGGCTGAGCCTGGCGGCATTCCATTATGCGTACCGCAACCTGCAGGTGCAGTCGTTTCTGTCGCCGGGGGTGATCGACATCACCAATGCGTCGGACGCCAGGGTCGAGGGCGCTGAGCTGGAAAGCGTGTACCAGCCCGTGCCATGGGCGCGGATCGGCGCCAACCTGGCCTATCTCGACGCGCGCTATCGCAATTATCGGGGGGCGCTGGGGCCGGGGAACGTGTTGTTCGACGCCACGGGAAACCGGCTGAACCTGGCGCCGCGATGGTCATACACGGTGTATGGGCAAGTGACGTTGCCCGTCGCGCGGGGATCGGCGTTCGCGCGGGGCGAATGGAGCTATCGCAGCCGGCAGTATTTCACGGCGGCGAACAGCGGGCTCGACCAGCAGGCGCCCTATGGCCTGTTGCAGGCGACGCTGGGCTATACGCTGCCGGGCGGACGCTATGACGTGATGCTGTTCGGGCGCAACCTGACCGATCGCCGCTATGTCACCAGCACCGCCGGCTTTGCATCGGGCATTGTCGGGCGGGTCGGTGAGCCACGAGTCTATGGCGTACGGCTGGTGGGCCGCTATTGAAGGAACCGGTGAACCCGGGAACAGGCATGCGGATCGAAGGATATTGCGTACCAGAGTTTGCCGCGGTCCGCGACGCGTTCGCCGACAACTTCCGGCATCGCGGCGAACAGGGGGCTGCCGTGTGCGTCTATCGGCGCGGCCAAAAGCTGGTGGACCTGTGGGGCGGATGGGCGGATGCGGCGGGGACGCGGCCATGGCGGCGCGACACGATCGTCTGCATGATGTCGGTGGGAAAGGGCATGGCCGCGCTGTGCCTGTGGATGCTGGTCGATCGCGGGCGGATCGATATCGACGCGCCGGTCGCGCGCTACTGGCCGGAGTTCGCGGCGAACGGCAAGGGTGCGATCACGGTCGACATGCTGGTGAGCGGACGCGCCGGGCTGCTCTATGCCGATGCCGCGCCGACGGGTGCGGGGTTCGACTGGGACGTGATGGTCGCCGCCTATGCCGCGCAGGCGCCGGCGTGGGTGCCGGGGAGCGACCATGGCTATCACTCCGCCAGCCTTGGCTATCTGGTCGGCGAGATCGTGCGGCGCGTGGACGGCCGCCGGGTCGAGGATTTCCTGGAACAGGACATCGCCGGGCCGCTGGGCGTCGATTATGGCTATGGCACGCGCGGCGCCGATCCGGCACGGGTGGCGGACGTGATCGCCAATCCCGACAGCCACACCTTCACCCAATCGCGCGACCCGGCGACGCCGATGGGGCGCGCATGGCGGATGCGACCCGCCTCGCCCGATCACTATAACGACGCGCGGATGCGCAGCGGCGTGATGCCCAGCACCAACGGGCATGGCAACGCGCGCGCGGTCGCCCGCATCTATGCCGCGCTGGCATGCGGCGGCACGATCGGCGGCGTGCGGTTGATGAGGGCGGAGACGATCGAGCGGATGCGTGCGCAAAGCTGGTTCGGCCCGTGCGCGATGACCGGGCGCACGTTCCGCTACGCGCGCGGCTTTTTCCTGAACGAGCCGCAATTCTCGCCGATGGGCGCCAATCCGCGCGCCTTTGGCCATCCCGGTGCGGGTGGGGCGCTGGGCTTCGCGGATGTCGAGAATCGCATCGCCTTTGCCTACAGCCCCTCGCGCATGTGCGCCGGCGGCGGGCTGGGCGATCGGTGCGCGGCGTTGGTGGAGGCAGTGTACGCATGACCCAGGATTTCGCAGGCAGGGTGGCGATCGTCACCGGGGGCAGCTCGGGCATCGGTCGAGCCGTCGCGGAGGCACTGGCGCTGCGCGGCGCGCAGGTCGCGGTGGTGGCAAGCGCCGACCTGGCAAAGGCGCAGGCGGTGGTCGACTTCATCGAAGCGGCAGCGGGCAGCGCCAGCGCGCATGTCGCCGATGTGCGCGATCCCGCCGCGCTCGACGCGCTGGTCGCTGACGTTGAAAGCGCCAGCGGCAGCATCGACCTGCTCGTCAATGCGGCGGGCCTGTTCCTGCCCACGCCGGCAGGAGAAACGGCGGCGGTGGATGGCGAACGGCTGATCGATACCAATGTGCTGGGCGTGTGGAACAGCATCCAGGCGGCGGTGCCGGCGATGCGTCGGCGCGGGGGCGGGCGGATCGTGTCGATCGGCTCGGTCGCGGGACAGGTCGGGGTGCGCAGCTTCGCACTCTATTGCGCGAGCAAGGCGGCGGTGGCGATGCTCACCCGCACGCTGGGCGCCGAACTCGCGCCCGAGGGCATCCGCGTCAACGCCGTCGCCCCCGGCAACACCGCGACGCCGATGAATGCCGCCGTCCGCGCCGATGCCGATGCCGTGGCCGCGATGGCGCGGCTGACTCCCAGCGGCACGGTATTCAGCGACGCGCGCGACATCGCGAACATCGTCCTGTTCCTCCTGTCCGACGCCGCCGCGCCGGTGCACGGCGCGACCTGGCTGGCGGACGAGGGCGTGTCGGCGGCGATCGGATGAACGAAGCGCCGCGCGCGCCGGGCGCCACGGGCTATGGCTGGTACGTCGCGCTGCTGCTGGCGGGCGCGCACCTGTTGTCGTTCGTCGATCGCTTCCTGCTCAGCCTGGTGGCGGAGCCGGTAAAGGCCGCGCTTCGCCTCAGCGACCTGCAACTCGGCCTGCTGCAGGGGACGGGATTCGCGCTGCTCTATGCCGTGGTCGCAGTGCCGCTGGGGCGGATGGCGGACCGGGTGCATCGCCGCAACCTGATCGTCGCGGGGATGGTGCTCTGGAGCGTCGCGACGATGGCGTGCGGGCTGGCGGACACGTTCGGCACGCTGTTCGCCGCGCGGGTCGCGGTGGGATTCGGCGAGGCCGCGCTGGTGCCCGCCGCCATGTCGCTGCTCGCCGCGATTTTCCCGCCGCGCCAGCTGGGGCGGGCGGTGTCGCTGTTCACCGCCGGCGCGTCGCTGGGCAAGAGCGCGGCGCTGATCGGTGGCGGCGCTGTGCTGGCGGCGGTGACTTTGGCGGGCGGGCTGGCGCTGCCGGGCGGGGAAGTGCTGGCGCCGTGGCAGGCGACCTTTGTGCTGATGGGGCTGCCGGGGTTGGCGATGGCGGCACTGCTGCTCAGCGTGCGCGAGCCGGCGCGGGGGCGGGAGGTCGGTGGCCCCAGCTTCGGGGCTGCGTTCGCGCATATCCGCAGCCGGCGCACCGCCTTTGCCACCCATGTCGGCGCATCGGCGATCGTCGTGCTGCTGATTCAGTCGATCGCGGCCTGGGCCCCGGCCTTTTACGCGCGCTTCCTGTCGCTTGGTGCGTCACAGGCGGGCTATGCCGTGGGCACTGCCACGCTGATCGCCGCGCCGCTCGGGCATCTGGCGGGAGGCATGCTGACCGACGCATTCCAGGCGCGCGGCGCGCGGTCGCCGGGGGCGCCGGTGATCGCGCTGGGGCTGATCGCCGCCATCCCGGCGCTTGTTGTTTTCGCGACGGCGCGCAGCCTGCCGCTCTCGCTGGGGGCTTACGGGGCACTCACCTTTTGCCTGACGCTCGCGGCCCCGGCATCGCTGGCGGGCTTGCAGATGCTGGCGCCGGATCGGGTGCGCGGGACCGTGACGGCGATGTTCCTGGCGGTCACGACCCTTGTCGGGGTCGGGCTAGGGCCGCCGCTGATCGGGCTGCTGAGCGATCGGCTGGAGGGGCTGGACACGGCGTTGCTGCTCGCGGTCCCGGTGCTGGCGGTGGCAGGGGCGTGGCTGGCGCTGGCCAGCCGCGCGCCCTTCGCGGCGGCGCGTTAGGCGACCGGCAACCGCGCCTTGGGAAAGCCCGCCCATGCCGCGTCGTAATCGGGCTGGGCATGGTTCAGCGCATGGTCGGTCGGGCGATAGGGCCAGCAGCTCTCGAGCATGAAGGCCATGGTGCCGTCGATCTTGTGCGGCGCCAGCGTCGCATCGGTCGCGCCCTGCCAGCTGGCGACATCGGGCCCGTGCCCGGCCATGAGGTTGTGGAGCGAGAGCCCGCCCGGCGCGAAGCCATCGGCCTTTGCGTCATAGGCACCGTGGATCAGCCCCATCGCCTCCGACATGATGTTGCGGTGGAACCAGGGCGGGCGGAACGTGTCCTCCGCCACCATCCAGCGCGGCGGGAAGATCACGAAATCGGCATTGGCGCGCCCCGGCACGTCGCTGGGCGACGTCAGCACCGTGAAGATCGACGGATCGGGATGGTCGAAGCTGACCGTGCCCATCGTGTTGAACCGCGCGAGATCATAGCGCCACGGCGCCAGAGTGCCGTGCCATGCCACCACGTCGAGCGGGGAATGGTCGAGCGTCGTCGTCCACAGGCTGCCCAACGATTTCTGGACCAGTTCGAACGGCGCGTCGCGATCCTCGAACCACGCCGCCGGCACTTCGAAATCGCGCGGGTTGGCAAGGCCGTTGGCGCCGATCGGGCCCAGTTCGGGCAGGCGGAACAGCGCCCCGTGATTCTCCGCGACATAGCCCCGCGCCGCGCCATCGGGCAGCAGCGCGCGAAAGCGGACGCCGCGCGGCACCAGCGCGATCTGCCCCGGCGCGATGTCGATCCGCCCCAGCTCGGTCAGCAGCGTCAGCCGCCCCGCCTGCGGCACGAACAGCAATTCGCCATCGGCATCCATGAACGCGCGGTCGGTCATGTCGCGGTTCGCGGCATAGAGATGCAGCGCTACGCCCGTCAGTTCGGCGGGCGGGCGCGTGACGAGCATCGTCGTCATCCCGTCGATCAGGTCGACCGGATCGGCGGGGGCGTGGATGGGGTCCCAGCGGAGGCGGTTGGGGGCGAGCGGTGCATCGGGCACGGCGGGCGCAAAGCGCGGGGCGCCGGCATAGGGCACGAACGGCGGATGCTCGGCACTGGGGCGCAGGCGGTACAGCCACGACCGGCGGTTCTCGTGCCGGGGCGCGGTGAAGGCAGTGCCGCTCAGCTGCTCGGCATAGAGGCCGAAGGCGGGACGCTGCGGCGAATTGCGGGCCACCGGCAGCGCGCCGGGCACCGCTTCGGTCGAGACATGGTTGCCGAAGCCGGGGAAATAGTCGGTCATCGCCGTTGCATCCTCCTATGTCCTGCCGCGCGAGCGGAGGGTGGGCCGGGGTGTGCCTGTCGTCCTGCGGCGGGCACCCCCGGCTCTCTCCCTCTCCGACCTGTGTGCTCGCGATGGCGCGAGAAGAGAAGAAAGTGGTTCGCGCAGAGGCGCGGAGGGCGCAGAGGGGTGGGAGGTGACGCCGCCGCGTCAGCGGCTCTGTCTGCGGCTCCCCGGGAAAGAAGTGCCGCTGTCGCGGCAAGCCCTTCGCCTCTGCGCCCTCCGCGCCTCTGCGCGAACATTTCTTAAACCCCTTCGCGTCTTCGCGCCTTCGCGTGAATCAAATCAAGCGTCGACCTGGATCACGCCGCGGCGGATCTGGTCGAGTTCGATGCTCTCGAACAGCGCCTGGAAATTGCCGTTGCCGAACCCTTCATTGCCCTTGCGCTGGATGATCTCGAAAAAGATCGGGCCGAACATGGTCTCGGTGAAGATCTGGAGCAGGATGCCCTCGTCATTCTCCACCGATCCGTCGATCAGGATGCGGTTCTTGCGCAGCCGCTCCAGGTCCTCGCCGTGCCCGGGCACGCGCTTGTCGACCAGCTCGTAATAGGTCTCGATCGTGTCCTGCAGCCGCACACCGCGCGCGCGCAGGCGCTCGACCGTGTCGTAGATGTCGTCGGTGGTGAGCGCGAGATGCTGGATGCCTTCGCCCTTGTATTCGCGCAGGAATTCCTCGATCTGGCTGTTGTCGTCCTGGCTTTCGTTCAGCGGGATGCGGATCGCCTTGTCGGGGGCGATCATCGCCTGGCTGAACAGGCCCGTGGCCTTGCCCTTGATGTCGAAATACTTCTGTTCCTCGAACCCGAACAGCGTCTTGTAGAATTCGGACCACACCCGCATCTGGCCGCGCCGGACATTGTGGGTGAGGTGGTCGAGCAGGTCGAGCCCGACATTGTTCGCCGCCTCCGCCTCGCGCCAGCCGGGGAATTCCGCCCAGTCGGCATAGGGATCGGCGCCGTCGGCCATGAAATAGAGGTACGAGCCGCCAATGCCCTGGATGACGGTATCGTCCTCCTCGGTCGGCTGCGCGCCGTGCGCCAGCGCCCATTCCATCGCCTTGGCTGGATCGGCGACGCGGAACGCCATCGCGCTGGCGGAGGCGCCATGTTCGTTGCGGAACTGCGCCACGCGACCATCGGCATCGCGGTTGAGCATCAGGTTGATGCGGCCCTGCTTGAACCGGGTGATGTTCTTGGACGGATGGCGATGCGTGGCGACGAAGCCGAGCTGTTCGAACTGGCGCGCCATCGCCTCCGGGTCGGGCGAGGTGAACTCCACGAACTCGAAGCCGTTGAGGCCCAGCGGGTTGGTCGGATCGACAGTCATCGGCGGCGCCCTGAATAGTAACAATGGATACTATCTCGCATGGTTCGGCACCAACGTCAACGCACGGCGCTTGGCGGCGCGCGGCGGAAGCGCCTATAGGATCGGCCATGCACGCCCAGATCCTGCCCGCACTCCATCGCGTCGATCCCAAGGACGATGTCGCCACCGCACTACGCGATCTGGGCGCAGGCGAGCAGGTGCAGGGGCCATTGGGTGCCCTGACGCTGGGCAGCGACGTGCCCAGGGGGCACAAGGTCGCGATCCGACCGATCGCCCAGGGTGCGGAAGTGGTGAAGTTCGGCTGGCCGATCGGCCGCGCGACGCAGGCGATCGCGGCGGGCGACCATGTCCATGTCCACAATGTCGCGACGCTGCTGGAAGGCGTAGAGGACTATGTCTATCGCCCCCAGCCCGCCGAGGCGATGGCGTCCGGCGCGGTCCGCACCTTTCAGGGCTATCGCCGCGCCAATGGCCGGGTGGGGACGCGCAACGAGATCTGGATCGTCTGCACCGTCGGCTGTGTCGGCGCGACGTCGCGGCGGCTGGCGGAGCTGGCCAATGCGCGCTTTGCCGGTCGCGTGGACGGCATCCACGCCTTCCCGCACCCGTTCGGCTGCTCGCAGCTGGGCGACGATCTCGACCACACGCGCGAACTGCTCGCGGCGCTGGTGCAGCATCCTAATGCCGGCGGCGTGCTGGTCGTCGGGCTGGGGTGCGAGAACAACCAGTTGAAGGCACTGCTCAAGGCCGCCCCCGACGTCGAGCCGGAGCGGCTGCGGTCCTTCACCACCCAGATGGTGGCCGACGAATATGAAACCGGCCTCGCCATGATCGAGGAACTGGTCGCGCGCGCCGAGCAGGACCTGCGCGAGCCGGTGCCGCTGTCCGAGCTGGTGATCGGCCTCAAATGCGGCGGGTCCGACGGGTTTTCGGGCGTGACCGCCAATCCGCTGGTGGGGCGTATCGCCGATGCCGTGGCGGCGGCGGGGGGTACGCCGGTGCTCACCGAGATTCCCGAGATTTTCGGCGCCGAGCGCATCCTGATGGCGCGCGCCCGCGACGAGGGCGTGTTCGCGAAGATCCGCGACGTGGTGGACGATTTCAAACGCTATTTCATCGCGCACGACCAGCCGATCTATGACAACCCCTCGCCGGGCAACAAGGCGGGCGGGATCACGACGCTGGACGAAAAGTCGCTGGGCGCGGTGCAGAAGGCCGGGCGATCGACGGTGGTCGACGTGCTGCGCTATGGCGAGCGGGTGCGCGAGCATGGCCTGACGCTGCTGGAGGCGCCGGGCAACGATGCGGTGTCCTCCACGGCGCTGACGGCGGCGGGGGCAACGATCATCCTGTTCACTACGGGACGCGGCACACCGATGGGCTTCCCCGCGCCGACGGTGAAGATCGCGTCGAATAGCGGGCTGGCGGAGCGCAAGCCCAACTGGATCGATTTCGACGCCGGGCCGATGCTGGCGGGCGAAAGCGCGGAGGACGCAACCGCGCGGCTGCTCGACCTGGTGGTGGCGGTCGCCTCCGGCGCGGAGACGCGGGCGGAGCGCAACGGCGAGCGCGAAATCGCGCTGTGGAAGCAGGGGGTTACGGTCTAGCAAACGTCACCACGGGCCCGTCCCGGGGCCCAGCTTCTTCGCTACCTGTCTATCCGCTCGGATGGCAGCGGGACCCCGGCGCAAGGCCGGGGCGACGGGAAAGGAGAGGGGGGCGCCCGCCCCTACGCCGCCAACCCCTCCAACTCGCCGTTCGCCTCCAGCCATTCCGCCTCGATCGCGTCGATCTGCGTGGTCAGTTCGGCGCGGCGTTTCATCAGGTCGGTCATGCTCAGCTTGGCGAGGCTGGCCTCGGCGGTGCTCGGATCGAACATCGCCGCATCCACGGCGGTGCGCTGCTCGGTCAGCTTGGCCAGCTGTCCCTCCAGTTCCTTGACGCGCTTGCCCAGTGCCTGGCCCTTTTCGCGCGCCTCGGCGGCGGCGCGGCGAGCTTCCTTGCGCGCGGCCTTGGACTCGCCCTTGCCGCCGGGGCTCGAATCCTTCGACAGGACGAAGGCGATATAGTCGTCGAGGCTGCCGTCAAATTCGCTCGCGGTGCCGCTGTCGACCAGCACCAGCCGGTCGGCGGTCATTTCCAGCATGTGGCGATCGTGGCTGACCAGGATCACGGTGCCGCTATATTCGTTCAGCGCCTGGATCAGCGCCTCGCGCGCGTCGACGTCCAAGTGGTTGGTCGGTTCGTCCAGGATCAGCATGTGCGGCGCGTCGCGGGTGATGAGCGCCAGCGCCAGCCGCGCGCGCTCGCCGCCCGACAGCTTGCCGACTTCGGTCGTTGCCTTCTGCCCCGAAAAGCCGAAGCGCCCCAGCTGGCCGCGCACCGCGCTCTGGCTCGCCCCCTTCATCAGCGAAGTCATGTGCTGGAGCGGCGTCTCGCTGCGTTCCAGTTCCTCGACCTGATACTGGGTGAAATAGCCGATGCGCATCTTGCCCGATGCGTTCATCGACCCTTCCATCGGCGTCAGCTGCGCCGCGAGCAGCCGCGCCAGCGTGGTCTTGCCATTGCCGTTGCGCCCGAGCAGCGCGATACGGTCATCGGGGTCGATGCGCAGGTTGAGCCGCTTGAGGATCGGCTTGTCGCCATAGCCGACGGTCGCGAGATCGAGCGTGATGAGCGGCGGGCGCAGCTCGTCAGGGTTGGGGAAATCGAACGTCAGCGTGGGATCGTCGACCAGCTCGGCGATCGGCTGGAGCTTGGCCAGCGCCTTCTGGCGGCTCTGCGCCTGCTTGGCGGTGGAGGCGCGGGCGGAGTTCTTGGCGATATAGGCCTGGAGGTGCTCGCGCTGTGCCTGCTGCTTGGCGCGCGCCGAGGCGATCTGCGCCTGACGCTCGGCACGCTGGCGCTCGAACGCATCATAGCCGCCGGGATAGAGCGTCAGCTTGCCGCGCTCCAGGTGGAGGATATGGTCCACCACATTGTTCAGGAAATCGCGTTCGTGGCTGACGAGCAGGATCGTCGCCGGATAGGATTTCAGGAAATCCTCCAGCCACAGCACCGCTTCGAGATCGAGGTGGTTCGACGGTTCGTCGAGCAGCAGCACGTCGGGCTGCGAGAACAGCAGCGACGCCAGCGCCACGCGCATCTTCCATCCGCCCGAGAAACTGTCGAGCGGGGCGTGCTGCATTTCCTCGTCAAAGCCCAGGCCGACCAGGATCTGCGCCGCGCGGCTTGGCGCAGTATAGGCGTCGATCGCCATCAGCCGCTCATAGACTTCGCCCAGCCGGTCGGGATCGTCGCTGGTCTCGCTCTCCAGGAGCAGGGCTGCGCGCTCCAGGTCGGCGTCGAGCACGGTCTGGAACGGCGTGGCATCGCCATGCGGCGCTTCCTGCGCGATATAGCCCAGCCGGGCGCCGCGCGGCATGTCGACGCTGCCGGTATCGGGATCGAGCTGCGAGGCGATCACCTTCACCAGCGTCGTCTTGCCCGCGCCATTGCGGCCGATCAGGCCGATGCGTCCACGGGGCGGCAGTTTGGCGGTCGCATCGTCAATGATCGTGCGCCCGCCGAGGCGCACCGTGATGCCGGTAAGGTTGAGCATGGCGCGCGCCTACCAGAGCCGCGCGACGAACCCAATACCAAGCTTTGCAATCGTCACCGTGCGGCGAGCATCAGGAAGCGAGGCGCTGCTCCGCCACCAATTGCCCCGCCAGCGCGCTGGCGGCGGCGCGGACGTTGAGCCAGCGCTGGCGCTCGGCCTCCGCATCGGGGAGGGCACGATGGGCGGGGGTGCCGGTGCGGTCGCGTAACTGCACCAGTGTGATGCAATTGCCCGCGGTCGCGCCCAGCTTTTCGGCGGGCACGGCGTGGCGCAGCGCGCTTTGCGCCGCCTCGACATTGGCGTCGTCGCTGCCGCGCAGGCGCAGGCTGTGGCGGGGCAGGCCGGCGGCGCGGAGCAGCGCGCTCAGCCATTTGCCGTCCCAGGACGGAGCGCTGGCGCGCAGATCGTGCCCGGCAAGTGCCTCGATCATGCGTGCGGCGACGCGGTCATGCGGCTCGCCCTCGCGCAGCAACGTCTCGCGGCTGATCCCGTGCACGCGCTCGGCCGCAGGGTCCCAGTCGTCCCAGCCGGGGGCGGGACGGATCAGGTAGGATTCGCTGCGCCCATCCTCGAACACCCAGCCGGCTTCGATCGGATAGCTGTTGCGCGAGAGGGAGGAAGCTTCAAAATCGAGGAAGACGAGCATCGAATAAGGCCTTGTTCGGCATGAGCAACGCACAGTGGCCTCGCCCGATCCATCTGCCGGGTCACTAGGATTATAGTATTACTGCCGCACGCGGATTGCAGTTCCGTGATAGTACCGTTCCGGGCGTTCCCCTGCATCGGCGGAGGGCGATACGATTGTCGCCGATCCCCATTAGCGAAGTCAGTCGAGTCTGATCCGTAACGATGTGTGAAATTGGCGGCTTTTTACCCAAAGTGGCGGGATCGCGCGGGAGATGGCGTTTTTCGTTAGAACGCAGATTGCCGACAATCCCGGAATGAAATATAGGAAGTGCGCCGGGCAATACGGTATCTTGCAACCCACTCTTTAAAAGAGCCAAGTCTCTGACAGATCGAGCGTTCCCCCAGCCGACCCCTGCGGTCGATGCAGCGGCTGCAGCAGTCGCGCGCGGTGCTTCTTTCACTGCGGATAAGGCTGCGCCCCGTCGCGCGCTCATTCCCAGCGGCACGCGTGCCCCTGGCGTGAACCTTCAGGTTTTCGAGACTCCGCATAACACCGCGCTCCGCATCGAGCGTCCCGATGCCCGGATCGCCGACTGCGTCAGCGATTATTACGTGCTCGATTCGGATGGGCCCGAAGTGATGGGCGCGGTGGAGTGGAGCATGCCGGGCTCTGCCAATATCCGGCTGTTCATGAACGAACGCCCGATCAACGTGACGATCGGCAACCGCGTGTTCGCGCCGACGCCGCACATCGCGCTGTACGGTCCCAGCGGGCGCGCGTCGCGGGTCGAATCCTTTGGCGGCATCACGGTGGGAATCGGCGTGACTGCGCTGGGATGGGCGCGGCTGTTCGACGAGCCGGCGGAGCGCTTTCGTGATCGCATCGTGCCGCTGGTCGATGCGATGCCGGCGCGCGTCGTGAACGCGCTGTACGACAAGGTCCGCGCATCCGATTGCGGGCACGATGTGAAGCCGGTCCTCGACACCTTGCTGGTCGACCTGCTCGCGACGCCGCACCCTGACGAACCGATCATCCGGCGCCTGATGCAAATGATCGTGGACGAAACGGTGGCCGACATCACGGCCATCGCCGATACGCTGGACATGAAGCCGCAGCGCCTGCGCAACGTGTCGCTGCGCTATTTCGGGTTCCCGCCCAAGCGGCTGCTGCGGCGCGCGCGGTTCCTGCGCTCGCTGCTGCGCATGTATGCGGCGGGGGAGGCGGATTACGGGCTGATCGCGCGCAGTTATTTCGACGTGTCGCACTTCCTGCGCGATTCCGAGGAGTTTCTGGGGACCACGCCGCGGCGGTTCATGGCGATGCAGACGCCATATATGCGCCAGATCTTCCGCGCGCGGGCTGCCGTGCTCGGCGTACCCGTGCAGGCGCTCCACAGCCCCGGCGACGCGGTTTAGAGTCGGGCGACGCTTGCTGCCAGTTCGTCCCGGCGAAAGGGTTTTGCCAGCCGGGGCAGGTCGGGCGTGATGCCGTCCAGGTCGGCATAGCCCGATACGATCAGGATGCGCATCCGGGGCCAGCGTTCGCGGACCACCCGCGCCAGGTCGGTGCCGGTCATTCCGGGCATCAGATGGTCGGTCACCAATATGTCGGTATCGTGCCGGGCGAGATAGTCGATCGCCTCCTGCCCGCCGGGCGCCTGCGCCACGCGGTAGCCAAGGTCGGCCAGCATCTCGCCGGTGGCGGTGCGCACTGCGGGTTCGTCGTCCACCAGCAGGATGGAGCCGGCGGCGGCCTGCGGAGCCTCGGCACGGGGCTGCTCGGCGCGGACCACCGGCCCCTCGGCGATCGGGAGGAAAAGCTCGACGGTGGTGCCCAGTGCGGGGGTGCTCGACAGCAGCATCGCCCCGCCCAGCTGCGAGGCAAGGCCATGCACCATCGACAGCCCCAGACCCGTGCCCTTGCCGATGCCCTTGGTCGAGAAGAACGGCTCGGCCGCGCGGGCCATCGTCGCTGCGTCCATGCCGTGGCCGGTATCGGTGATCGCCAGCCGGATATAGCGGCCCGCCGCGAGATCGATCGCATGGTCCGCGCCGACGACGACAGGCGCGGCAGACAACGTCATGCGCCCGCCATCGGGCATGGCGTCGCGGGCGTTCACGCTGAGATTAAGGATCGCCATCTCAAGCTGGTTCGCGTCGGCCTGGGCGGGGGGAAGATCCTCGGCCAGCGCGACGTCTATCGCGATCTGCGGGCCCGCCGTGCTGGCGATCAGCCCTGCCATGCCGTTGATGAGCGCGCGCAGATCGACCGGCCCCGGTTGCAGCGGCTGGCGCCGGGCAAAGGCAAGCAGGCGCTGGACCAGCACCCGTGCGCGCTCCGCCGATTCGAGCGCGTTGCCGATCAGCCGCCGGTCGCGCGGGCTCTCCGCCTTGCGCTGGAGCAGGTCCAGGCTGCCCAGGATCGGCGTCAGCAGATTGTTGAAGTCGTGCGCCACGCCGCCGGTGAGCTGTCCAAGCGATTCCATCTTCTGCGCCTGGCGCAACGCGTCCTGCGCACGGTGCAGTTCTTCGCTGCGCGCGACGTCTTCGGTGACGTCGCGCCCGATGACATAGGCTTCACGGTCGCCCGGTGCGGCGCTCCACGAGAAATGCAGCCAGCGGCCATCCTGCGTCCGCACCCGCGCCGCGATGTCGCGCACCGGCCCGCCCGCCACCGCCCGCAATGCGTGCGCCACCGCGGCGCGATCCGCCGGGTGGAGGTAGCGATCGAAGCGCCGGTGCAGCACGTCGCGCGGCGCATAGCCGAGCAGGCGCGTCGCGGCAGGATTGACCGCGCGGATCTCCAGCCGCAGCCCCACCACCAGCATGAGATCGCCGCTGAGCCGCCACATCCGGTCCCGCTCTGCGGTGCGATCGGCCACTTGCTGTTCCAGCGTCTCGTTCAGCGCCTTCAGCGCTTCCTGCGCCCGGCGGCGCCGAGTGACGTCGCGAACGATTCCCGTGGTGCGCAGCGCGGTGCCCGTGTCGTCATACTGCACGGTCCCGCGCGACGAGACCCAGCGGATTTCGCCATCGGGGCGCTGAACGCGATATTCGCTGGCGAACTGCTCACCGCCGCCGACCGCGCGCGCTGCCTCTTCGCGGACCCGGTCGCGGTCGTCGGGATGGATCAATGCATAGCGCGCCTCCGGCGTGATATCGTCGCGCAGCGTCACGCCCATGATCTCGGCGGTGCGCCCCGACCAGCTTCCGCGCATCGTCCGCAGATCCCAGTCCCAGGTGCCGATCCGGGCGCCGTCGATCGCCAGCCGCAATCGGCTCTCGCTTTCGCGCAACGCCCGCTCGGCCTCGCGCCGCGCCACGGCGGCCCGTGTCCGCTCCGCTACGTCGCGCATCAACTCCAGCTCGGGCTGGGTCCAGACGCGGGGCTTGGCATGGTTGAGGAACAGCAGCGCGACGAAGCCGCCCTGTTCGGTCACCGGCATGTTGACGAAGGCGTGGGCGGTGATGTCCTTGAGGCTCTGTGCGGTCGCCGCCGTCCGGGGATCGCGGTCGGCATTCTCGACCACGACGGTGCGGCCGGCCTTCAGATCATCGATATAGCTGCCATAGTCGCGGAAGTGCAGCACCCCGGCCAGGCTTGGCACGCCGGGGGCGTTCCAGTCGCGACCGATGGTGATCGTCTCCGCCTGCGTATCGATCGTGCCATAGCCCGCCCGGCTGACGTTCAGCGCACGCCCTAATATCTCGGCGGCGGCAAAAGCGATCGCCTCGGGGTCCTCCAGCTCGCGCAGGCGGTCGGCCAGCTGGGCGAGCGCGGCGTGCCGGGTTTCCGCGCGGTGCTTCTCGGTGACGTCGAAGCCTTCGCAGATGATCCCGGTGATGCGTCCGCTATCGTCGCGCAGCGGCGCATAGACGAAGGTGAGGTTGCGCAGCACCTCCTCGCCAGCGGGGGTGCGATAGCGGGTGAGCACGCCGGTCGCTTCGAACGGCGTGCCGGTCTCATATACCTCGTCCAGCGCGGCGTAATAGCGTTCTTCGGCAATATCCGGTGGAAACGCGCTGCGGATCGTCTTGCCGGGCCAGTCGTCGCTGGAGAAAGTGGCGCGATGCGCGTCGTTGACGAACTCGACGATGTGATCGGGGCCGCGCAGGATGATGAGAAAGCCCGGTGTCTGCTCGAACAGCCGCCGCTGGTTCTCGGCATCGGCGGCGCGGCGCTGCTCCTCGGCGATTTCATGCGTGGTGTCGGTACAGATCGCCAGCACACCGCCGATCCCGTTCGGCGCTTGCGAGTCGTCGATCGGAGTGTACGAGCAGCTCCACGATACGGTGTTCGCGAGAGCAGCCCCGGTGCCGGGGAGCGTCACCTGCGCGTCCCAGACGGGGCCGGTGCCAGCGAACACCTGCGTCACCGCCGGCGCGACCGCGTCCCAGCTGTCGCCCCAGGCCGCCGGACCGGGCTGTCCCGGCGAAGCCAGATCGCGCGCGCTGCCCACCAGCGCCTCGAACGCGCCGTTGCAGAAACAATAGTGCGCCGGTCCCCACCACAAATACATCGGCTGGGGCGCGTTCAACATCAGGCGCAGTGCGGTGCGCAGCGACTGGGGCCAGGTTGCGGGTGGACCAAGCGGGTGGCTCGACCAGTCGAACGCACGCAACCGGCGCCCCGCGTCACCGACGCTCACTAGGAAATCATATGCCGCATCGACCATCATCGTGACGCAAAACTCGCTTGTCTGGCCGTTTCGTGGCCCGGACCATACAGCGTCACGCCGCCTGGACCAGCCGAAATCGGGCGATATTCAACGGCTGGCGGCATTGCGCAGGCTTCGAAACGTGATCGACCAGCGCGGCGCCGCCACCGGGGCGATGCTGTGTTCCCACTGGTGCCGCGCCTCGCCCGTCATATGATAGAGTGATCGCGGCGGCAGCGGTATCGCAACCCGGTCGAACCCGCGCTCTCGCCGCCGCCGGAACCGCAGCGACGCCGGGTTGCCCAGCGAAACGCCTGCGATATGATCGAACACCGGGCGGTCGCGATGCCAGCCGATCCCCGCGCCCGGATCGTACCGGGTCAGCAGCGCATGGACGAACCCGTCGGCCGGAAGGCCCGCGGATTGCGCCACGCGCTCTCGCAGGGGCAGCAGCCAGTCGGGCAGGGGCGGGCCGGGGGTGAAGCTCTGGTCGTCGAAATCATACCGCCATCCAAAGCTGGCGGTCAGGCGCTTGCCCACCCATCCCTGGAACCGGAAGGGCATGAGCGGCGCGGCGTCGATATGCGCGATCAAGGCCGATTCCGCTGCGGAATCGAGCATATCGGCGACTTGCGAGAGGCCGGGAATCGAGGCTGCGGGAAAGAGGTCGAGAAGGGCGCCGGACATTGCCGACGCTCAACGCACGCGGTGCCGATCGGTGCCCGAAGACCTGCATCCAAATGTATGCGTTCTGAGAATTACATCCAATTTACCGTATGATAGCGGTTGCAACCGGCGCCAACTACGCATAGCGACGATCCTTGTGAGAGATGAAATGCTTGCCGAGATCGACCGCGCGTCTTCGTTCCTGAAGACGTTGTCGGGCCGGAGCCGATTGTTGCTGCTGTGCCATCTGCTGGACGGCGAGAAGTCCGTCGGGGAACTGGCGCGGCTTGCCGGTGCCCGTGATACTGCCGTGTCGCAGCAGCTGGCGCTGTTACGCCGCGAGGGAATGGTGGCGGCGCGCCGTTCGGGCCAGATGATCTTCTATTCGCTCGCCAGCGCGCAGGCGCGGCAGATGCTGGAGGCGCTTCACGGCCTGTTCTGTGCGGCCCCGATACCCGAACGGGTGCGCGCCTCGGCATAGAGCCGCTCGACGTCGGCTCGCCGGGCCAGTTCGGTGCCGGGCGTCATCAATGCGGCTGCACCTGCCGCCACGCCGAACAACAGCGCATCCTCCAGATGCTGTCCGCGCGCCAGCGCCAGCGTGATCGCCGCCGTCATCGCGTCGCCGGCGCCCACGGCGCTGCCGGGCGGGACCGGGACGGCGGGCACGCGCAGCGCGACGCCGTCCGCCACCATCAGCGCGCCGCGTTCGGCGAGCGACACCACGATCACCTCGGCAAAGCCGCGCGCGCGCATTTCGCGGGCGGCGGCGACTTCGGCATCCTCGCTGTCCAGCGTGCGGCCGAGCAGGTCCTCGACTTCGCGCAGGCTGGGCTTGAGCAGATAGGCCCGTGCCCCCTCGCACCCCGCCAGCGCGGGGCCGGAGGTGTCGATGACCAGCCGCACCCCGTCCGCGCGGCATTGTGCCGCCAGCGTCGCCAGGATCGTGCCGTCGCATCCGGGCGGCAGGCTGCCGCTGGCGACGATGTATGCGATCGGTCCGGGCAACGCGCGCAGTCTTGCCAGCACTGCGGCCTGGGCATCGGCATCGAGCGGCGGGCCGGGCAGGACGAAGCGGAACTGCTCGCCGCTCTGCAGGTCGTTGACAGTGAAGCTCTCCCGCGTGGCGCCGGGGATCGCGATGACCTCGGCAGGAACCCCGGCGGCGGCGAGCAATTCGGCGATCATCGCGCCCGCCGGGCCGCCGCAGGGAAACACTGCCGTCACGTCGCCGCCCAGCGCGTGCACCACGCGCGCCACGTTGATGCCGCCGCCGCCAGGCTCGAAACCCGGAGGCGTGCAGCGCAGCTTGTGCGTCGGGCGGACATGATCGGTGTCCGTCGTCACGTCGAGCGCAGGATTGAGCGTCAGCGTGGCGATGGCGGGCATGGTCAGCGCTGCCCGCGATCGAGCGCCGCGCGCGCCGCCGGGACGATTGCGTCCAGCGGCCGGTTGACGCGCATCCGATGCCAATGGACTTCGCCGACCGAGCGTTTCGATTGCTCGCGCACGACCTGTTCGGTCGCGTCGGAGGCGTCGTTGGTCCGCGCTTTGACGCGGGCGATGCGATCCTGCTCGGGTGCCTCCAGCCAGAAACCGGTGAAGGGCACGCGGGCGCGCGCGGCCAGCGCCTCGGCCACGTCGCGCTCGCTGCGGCTCATGAACACCGCGTCCAGGATCACGCTGCTGCCGCACGCCAAATGATCGTCGGCCGATTCGAACATCGCCTCATAGGTTTCCTGGTCGCTGCGCCGGGTATAGTGGCGCGGCGGCAGCGGCGTCTCGGGGGGCACGCCCGCGATGCGTTTGCGGAACACGTCCGACCGCAGCACCCGCGCGCCGGGCGCCCGCCCGATCCGCGCGCCGAGCAGCCGCGCCAGCGTGGACTTGCCGGTCCCCGAAAGCCCGCCGATCGCGACCAGCCGGGGCGGCGCGGGGGCCAGGATCAGCTCCGCCAGCGCGCGATCCTCACGCTGGAGCGCGTGCAGGCCCAGATACAGCGGCAGCAACGCCCAGCCGGTCGCCCCCTGGGGGCGGGTGTCGAGATAGCGGTTGGCCAGCGTGTTCGCTTCGATCACATGGCCGCGCCGCACCAGCCCGAGCAGCGCGCGGGACAGGTCGAACAGGATGTCCTGGCTGCCGCCGATGGCGAATTCGCGAATCCGGCGCCCTTGCGCGCGGCGGGCGATATGCTGGCGCTGGCGCTCCAGCTCGCGCCGCTCGATCCCGCCGGCGGCAAGCGCGTCGATCTGGGCGCGAAACGCTGCGGCATCGCCCAGCGGGGCGTCGACGTGCAGCGTCGCGAGCCGGTCTGCGGCGTCGTGCAGTGCCGATACATCCAGCCCGCCCAGTGCGAGCGCGGCATCGTCAGTCTCGGTTCCGTTCGCGGCGGTCGCCGCCATGGTTTGCTCCTCTTCGCGCCTCGCTTAACGGGGGTTCGAGCGGGTAGCACCGCTTTTATGAACGGAACCCGACGAGCGTTGCGCAAGCGTTGCAAAATTCACACGCTGCGGGGCGCGGTTTCCCGGAAACACGCGGCGATGGCCTCGCGCAGCGGCTTCGGCCTGAAGGCCGCGTCATAGGGCGCACAGCGTTGCAGCCCGCCATCGGGGCGGGGCGCGAAGCCGGTCAGCCAGCTATATTTGTCGCTCATGCCCCAGACCAGCACGTCGCGCAGCTGGGGATAGGCGAACATCCGCTCCAGATACGCCTTCGCATAACCGGCAACCGCCGCGTCGCGCACTGCGATGTCGCTTGGCAGCCCCTTGTCGTTGACGTCCAGCTCGGTGACGACCAGCGCCAGGCCCATCGCGGTCACGGCGTTCAGGAAATCGCGCCACGGCCCTTCCTGGCGTTTGACGGCGGCGGCGATGTTCGTGTCGTTCACGCCGATATGCGATTGCACCCCCAGCGCATCGATGGGCACGCCGCGTTTGCGGATCCCCTCCAGCAGCGCGAGCACGCCGGCGCGATGCCCCTCGTTGCCGTCTTCCCAGCTCATATAGTCGTTATACACCAGCTGCGCCTTGGGCGCGTGGCGGCGGGCGGAGTGGAAGGCGAAGTCGATCATCGCCTCGGTCCCGCCAAATGCTTTGGACAGCGACGAGTCGCGCAATGCTCCGGTCTTCTCGTCGACGGCCTCGTTCACGACGTCGAAGCTGACGATGCGGTCGGCATAGCGGGTGCACAGCGTCGCGATGTGCGTCTCGAGCAGCGCTTCGGCGCTTCGGCGCCGGTTAGCGCCGAAATCATAGTCGCGCAGCCATTTGGGATAATATTGGGTCTTGTGCCACAACAGCGTGTGGCCGCGCATCGCCATGCCCTGGCCTTGGGCATAGTCGAGCATCGCCGCGAAATGACCGTCGGTGAACTGTGTCGCGTCGGGCCGCAGCGCCTGCCATTTGAACTCGTTCTCGGGCACCAGAATGCCGCAATCGCGCTCCAGTAGCGCGGCATAGGCCGGGTTGGCGAACGATCCGCGATCGGCGCCGGCGGGGCTCCAAGACGAACAGGAGCCGAAGCGCATTCCCTTTGCCCTGGCCAGCGTGTTCAGCCCATCGGCAGGGGCGGCGAGCGCAGGGGACGCCCATGCCGCCGCTGCGGTGGTCGCTGCCGCCGCCAGCATGTCGCGTCGCGTCAATCCGTGCATCGTCGCTCTCCTCACCAGTTGGTTATCGTGCCGTCTTCCAGCCGCGCGACGGGCAGATAGGCCCGCGCATAGGGGTGGCGCGCGGCGCGGTCCTCGTCCAGCTCGACGCCTAGCCCAGGTGCGTCGCCCGGATGCATCATGCCGTTTGCGTAGGAATAGGCGTGCGGGAAAACCGCGTCGGTTTCCTCGGTATGCGGCATCAACTCCTGAATGCCGAAATTGGGGACCGACAGCCCGAAATGCAGCGCCGCCGCCATGCACACCGGCGACAGGTCGGTCGCGCCGTGACAGCCGGTGCGGACCTGGTACAAATCGGCCAGCGCCGCGATCCGGCGCATATGGGTGAGCCCGCCCGCGTGCACGATCGTCGCGCGGATATAGTCGATCAGCTGCTCCTCGATCAGCTGCTTGGCGTCCCAGATCGTGTTGAACACTTCGCCCACCGCGATCGGGGTGGTGGTGTGCTGGCGGATCAGGCGGAACCCGGCCTGGTTCTCCGCCGGGGTCGGGTCTTCCAGCCAGAACAGCCGATACGGCTCCAGATCCTTGCCCAGCCGCGCCGCCTCGATCGGAGTCAGCCGGTGGTGGACATCGTGCAGCAGGTGGACGTCGTCGCCCAGCACTGCGCGCGCCTTTTCGAACAGCGGGGCCACCGAGCGCAGATATTTCTCGGTCGACCACAGGCTCTCGGTCGGCAGCGCGCCGTCGGCGGGTTCATAGCGCTGGCCCGGCTTGGCGACGCCATAGGTCGCCTTCAGCCCCGGTACGCCCGATTGCAGCCGGATCGCCTTGAACCCCATCTCCCGGTGTTCGATCGCCCGCTCGATCGTCTCCTCGATATCGGCGCCATTGGCGTGGCCATAGACCATGCACCCCTCGCGGCTGGCCCCGCCGAGCAGCTGATACACGGGCAACCCCGCGACCTTCCCCTTGATGTCCCACAGCGCCATGTCGACGGCGGCGATCGCGGCCATCGTCACCGGTCCGCGCCGCCAATAGGCACCCCGATACAGATACTGCCACACATCCTCGATCCGGTGCGCGTCGCGCCCGATCAGGCAGGGGATGACGTGATCGTTGAGATAGCTGACCACTGCCAGCTCGCGGCCGTTGAGCGTCGCGTCGCCCAAGCCATGGACGCCGTCGCGGGTTTCGATCCGGAGGGTGACGAAGTTGCGCCCCGGGCAGGTAACGATGACGCGCGCAGAAATAATGTCGGCCATCGCCGTGCCTTTGCCCCCTCCATGCGTGGCGCCATTTCCCGGCTGCCATCTGGTAGCGCTACCATGGGCAAGCTGTTACAAGCTTGTCAACGGCAGCACGCGACTGCCCAACGGAGTGGAAGCGGATGTGGCGGAATTTGCTGGCTATTTTGTCTGCGTTTTTGTGTTTTGGCGTTGCGAATCAAGCATGTGCGGAGGATGGTTACGACCTGTGGCTCCGCTATCAGCCGGTTGAATCCAGCTATCGCGACACGATCGTGCCGCGCCTTGCCAGCTATGTCGCCCCTGCCGGCGACCCCCGGATAGACGCCGCCGCCGCCGAACTTGAGCGCGGGCTTGGCGGCATGCTCGGCAAGACCCCGCAGCGCGCGTCCGTCGCCGGGGACGGAGCAATCGTCCTCGCTACCGCAGCCTCGCCGCTGGTACAGGGCATGGCCCTGCCGTTCGCGCGGCTGGGGGCGGAGGGGTTCGCGATCCGCACCGCGACGCTGGACGGCAAGCGCGTGATCGTGATCGCGGGGAATAGCGGGCAGGGCGTGCTGTACGGCGTGTTCCGCCTGCTCAAGCTGGTCCAGACCCGCCAGCCGATCGACGCGCTCGACATCGTCGACGCACCCAAGCTCAAGCTGCGCGTGCTCAACCACTGGGACAATATGAACCGGCATGTCGAACGCGGCTATGCCGGTCAGTCGATCTGGGACTGGCAGAAGCTGCCGGGGTACAAGGACCCACGCTACACTGATTACGCCCGCGCCAATGCCTCGATCGGGATCAACGGCACGGTGCTGAACAACGTCAATGCCAATGCCGACATCCTCAAGCCCGACTATCTGCAAAAGGTGAAGGCGCTGGCGGAGGTGTTCCGCCCCTATGGCATCAAGGTGTATCTGACCGCGCGTTTCTCAGCGCCGATCGAGATCGGGGGATTGAAGACCGCCGATCCGATCGATCCGGCGGTGGTGGCATGGTGGAAGGCCAAGATCGACGAGATCTATACCGTCATCCCCGATTTCGGCGGCTTCGTGGTCAAGGCCAATTCGGAAGGCCAGCCGGGGCCGAACGATTACAAGCGCAGCCATGCGGACGGCGCCAACATGATGGCCGATGCCTTCGCGCCGCATGGCGGCGTCGTGATGTGGCGCGCGTTCGTCTACGCCGCCGAGAATGCCGAGGATCGGCACAAACAGGCCTATACCGAGTTCAAGCCGCTGGATGGCACATTCCGTGACAATGTGCTGGTCCAGGTCAAGAACGGCGCGATCGACTTCCAACCGCGCGAACCCTTCCATCCGCTGTTCGGGGCCATGCCCAAGACGCCGCTGATGATGGAATTCCAGATCACCAAGGAGTATCTGGGGTTCGCCACCCACCTCGCCTATCTGGGCACGATGTGGGAGGAAGTGCTGGAGGCGGACACGTTCCGCCCCGGCAAGGGCAGCACGGTTGCCAAGGTGATCGAGACGCCCGTGGACCCTGGTGCTGCCACCGGCATGGCGGGCGTCGCCAATATCGGCAGCGACCGCAACTGGTCCGGTTCGCAGTTCGATCAGGCGAACTGGTACGCCTATGGTCGCTTCGCCTGGGACCCGAATGCGCGGGCTAGGGACATTGCGCAGGATTGGGCGGCGATGACCTGGGGCCCGGCGGTCGTGGCCCCGGTCGTCAGGATGATGATGGAATCGCGCGAGGCGGTGGTCGATTACATGACCCCGCTGGGGCTCGGGCACCTGATGGCGACCGGTCACCATTACGGGCCGGGGCCATGGGTGGCCGATCTTGCGCGCCCCGAGTGGAACCCGGTCTATTATCACAAGGCCGACGCGGGCGGCATCGGCTTCGACCGGACGAAGAGCGGCAGCGACGCACTCAGCCAATATGCGCCGCAAGTGGCGGCGCGCTGGGGCAATCTGAAGACCGTGCCCGAGGAACTGCTGCTGTGGTTCCACCACGTTCCATGGGATCGCCGCATGGCATCGGGGCGGACGCTGTGGGACGAGCTGGTCGCGCGCTATGATCGCGGTGTCGCCACGGTCGCGTCGATGCAGGCTGACTGGCAGGCGCTGGAGGCCAAGGTCGACGCCCGCCGCTGGGCCGAGGTGCGCGACTTCCTGGCGATCCAGCACGCCGAGGCGATCTGGTGGCGTGACGCCTCGATCGCGTATTTCCAGTCGGTCTCGAAGCGCCCGCTTCCCACCGGCCATGCCGCGCCTGCGCATCCGCTGGAATGGTACAAGGCGATCCGCACCCCCCATGCGCCGGGCAACGGCGAGTAATCCGTAGAAAACAGGAGAGGAAACAAGAATGTACGACGATTTCGACCACGGCAGTTCCCCCGCGAAAGCGGGGGCCCAGGGCGCAGAGCGCACCGCCCGTGACTCTGGACCCCTGCGTGCGCAGGGGAACAGTGCGGCGGGACGGTGGGGCATTGCGGCCCTCGCGCTGCTCGCGGCATCGGCTGCCCATGCCCAGCCGGTCGCCAGCTTCGACTGGTTCGACTATCGCGGCAGCGACCCGATCGACGCGACGCTCAAGCCCAAGCCGGGCCAGTATCGTAACCCGGTGCTCCAGGGCTTCTACCCCGACCCCAGCGTGACCCGGGTGGGCGACGACTATTATCTCGTCACGTCGACCTTCAGCTATTTCCCCGGCATCCCGATCTTCCACAGCCGCGACCTGGTGAGCTGGAAGCAGATCGGCAACGCCATCGACCGGCCCGACCAGCTCGATTTCAAGAAGCTGGGGCTGTCGCGCGGCGTGTTCGCGCCGTCGATCCAGGCGAAGGACGGGGTGTTCTACATCCTCAACACCTGTGTCGATTGCGGCGGCAATTTCGTGATTACCGCGACCAACCCCGCCGGGCCCTGGTCCAACCCAATCTGGCTGCCCGCGCTGGAGGGGGGCATCGACCCCTCGCTGTTCTTCGACGATGACGGGCGCACCTGGATCCTCAACAACGGCGCGCCCGAGGGCGAGCCGCAATATCAGGGCCACCGCGCGATCTGGATCCAGGAGTTCGACCGCAAATCGCTCAAGAGCTTCGGCCCGCGCACCGTGCTGGTGAACGGTGGCGTCGATTTCTCGAAAAAGCCGATCTGGATCGAAGGGCCGCACATCTTCAAGAAGGACGGCTGGTATTATCTCAGCTGCGCCGAGGGCGGCACGGCGGAGGGCCACAGCCAGGTCATCCTGCGGTCGCGCAGCGTCACCGGGCCGTTCCTGCCCAATCCGTCCAACCCCGTGCTGACCCAGCGCGACCTGCCGCGCGATCGGGCCAATCCGATCACGTCGGCGGGCCACGCGCAGCTGGTGCAGACGCAAAAGGGCGACTGGTGGGCGACCTTCCTCGCGGTGCGGCCCTATGCGGGCGATTTCTACACGATCGGGCGCGAGACGTTCCTGCTGCCGGTGACGTGGAAGGACGGCTGGCCCAGCATCACTGCGCCCAAGCAGCCCATCCCCTATCTGCACGCCCGCCCGGCGCTGCCGCGCGGTGCCAAGCCGCCGGTGCCGATGAACGGGGCGTTCGCGGTGCGCGACGCGTTCGACACCCCCGAACTGCCGCCCTATTGGATGCAGATGCGCAACCCACGCTCGCAATGGTCCAAGGTCGAGGGCGGCGCGCTGCACTTGACCGCGCGGCCGGAGGGGCTGGGGGACAATGGCAATCCGTCGTTCCTCGCCCGGCGGCAACAGCATCGCAGCGCCACTGCCGCCACCATCGTGCGCTTCACGCCCGAGAAGAATGGCGACCGCGCGGGGATGGCGGTGCTCCAGAGCGACGACTACTGGTTCTTCCTGGGCATCAAGCAAGTTGCGGGCAAGACCGTGGTGACGCTCGACCAGCGCGAGGGCAGGGATGCGCCGCGTGCCGGCAAGACGCTGTTCACGGCGCCCGCCAAGCCGGGGCAACCGCTGCAACTGCGGATCAGCGTGCAGGATAACCGCTACCGCTTCGACTATGCCCCGGTCGGCCCGGCACGCCGCGCCCCGGCGTGGAAGACGCTGGGTAGCGTCCAGACCGATGCGCTGACCACCAAGGTCGCGGGCGGGTTCGTCGGTTCGGTGTTCGGGATGCTCGCCGCGACGGGCGAGTGAGCGACAAGGGGGAGGGCGCCGAACGCTCTCCCCCTTTCTCTACTGCACGCGCTCCTGCGAACGCAGGCCCTCGCGCTGCCCCAAGAGCCTTTGCGGGAACGGCGAGGATATTTGGAAGGCGAGGCGGCGTGGACAATTTAGCGATGCCTGGCGAACAGGTCTCGTTGGGCTTGGTTGACCGATCCGCTGTCCCAGTCGACCTCCCGCTTTGACGGCGGGATGTGGTCTCGTCGTTGCTCATTGTCGTAGAACAGTGTGCCGTGGATGCCGAGCGCGTTGCGCTTCAGGATTGGTCGGCTCCAGATAGGCGTCAGCAAAGAGCCTGCAGCATCTTCCCCAAGTCGGTCGATCAGGTCTTCGACCAACTCGATGTCGCGCCCATCGGGAAAGACGGCAGCGAACTCCTCGTCCGTCGCCTGAAACACACTGAAAGTGGCGTTCACAGCACCATCGATAATCTGGATGTTCTTCATAGCGGTGTTTTGGCATCGGAAAGAACCATCGGCAATCGAACCGAAGTTTCGGACGCCGTCTGTTCGCATTGCAGCCACCCCTTCGTCGGGCGCGATGGGATGGTGACGCCAGACTTCAGCCTGTGCCCGGCGTGCGACGCGAGCGACTAGCGGCGTAGACGCCAGCGCTCCTGAGAACGCACGCCGTCGCGCCGCCCTTAAAAACTTTCGTCATTCCCGCGAAGGCGGGAATCCACTCGGCTGTGCGTTCGGGGAAGGAGCCGCAGCATCGGCGCCAATGGATTCCCCGGACTCACGGAACAAGTGCACCACCTGCTAAGGTGATTGCGCGATGGGACGACATTACAGGCAGCTCAGCCTCGACGAGCGGATCGAGATATACCGCCTTCATGAAGGCGGTATATCTTGCCGACAGATCGCCACCGCGATCGGGCGTGATCACACGACGGTCGGTCGGGAACTCAGGCGCAATAGCAAGCCGACCAAGGTCTGGCCCGGCGGCTATGCGCCCGGGCGTGCCCATAGGCTCGCGATCAGACGACGACGATGGGACGGCCGTTTCAAGCTGGCGCGCCAGCCGGACCTGCGAGATATCGTGAAGAACGGCCTTGCGATGGGATGCTCTCCCGAACAGATCGCCGGCCGACTGGCGCTTGAGCACGGTCGCACCATGGTCAGCCACGAGTCAATCTATCGATACGTCTATCATCGCTCGGCCCAGAAGGACTACTGGCACCGCCTTCTGCCCCGCTGCAAGGCAAGGCGCGGCCGCTATGGCCGCCAGGGCGGAAGCCCGGCCAGCTTCATCAAACAGCGCAGGCCGATCGGCGAACGCCCCCTCGAAGCCCGGGATCGCGCACAGCCGGGCCATTGGGAAGCAGACTATATGCTGTTCGCCCGATATGGGCACAATGTCCTCGTCTTGCACGAGCGCCACACACGCTACACCATCCTCGACAAGCCTCCCCACCGCAGAGCCGAGCTGACCGCACGCCGGATCACCCGCAGACTGCGCCATATCCCCCAGGATCTGCGCAGGACCATCAGCTTCGACAACGGCACCGAGTTCGCCGAACATCACCGCCTTCACGACAGTCTCGGCATCCAGACCTTCTTCTGCGATGTCCGAGCCCCATGGCAAAAGGGCGGTGTCGAAAACACCATCGGCCGACTGCGCCGAAGCCTGCCTCGCAAAACCGACCTCGACACCGTCAGCCACAGACAACTCCGTGCCTGTGCCGACCGGCTCAACAACATCCCCAGAAAATGCCTTGGCTTCCTCACACCCGCCGAGGCATTCTCCAAAATCTCAACCGGTGCACTTCAACCGTGAGTCCACATTCCCGCCTTCGCGGGAATGACGAGGGTCTTTGGTAAGCCGGGGGAAGGACCGGCTCAGCGCACCGTCAGCGTCGTGCTCTTAAGCCTGGTCGAATCCGGCCCGGCCGAGATCGTGAACGTGCCCGGCTCCACCACGCGCTTCATGTCGACATTGTAGAGCGACAGGTCGCGCGGGGTCAGCTCGAACGTCACCGTCTTCTTCTCGCCCGGCTGGAGCGTCACGCGCTGGAAGCGCTTCAGCTCGATCACCGGGCGCGTGACGCTCGCCTCGTCGTCATGGACGTAGAGCTGGACCACTTCGTCGCCCGCGCGGCTGCCGGTGTTGGCGACGTGGATGCGCACCTGCACCTTGTCGGCGACTCCGATCGTGGCGGCGCCCAGCGTCGGGGCCGACACGTCGAAGCTGGTGTAGCTGAGGCCATGGCCGAACGGGTAGAGCGGCGAGGTGTCGCCGAACAGGTAGCCGCGCCGGGCCGTGGGCTTCTTGTTGTAATAGATTGGCAGCTGGCCGACATTGCGCGGCATCGATACGGGCAGCTTGCCGCCCGGATTGTACCGGCCGAAGATCACATCGGCCAGCGCGTTGCCGGTCTGCTCGCCCAGATACCAGCCCTCGATCAGCGCGGGCGCCTTTTCGGCGAGGTAATTGACCGACATCGGGCGACCGTTGAGCAGCACCACGACCACCGGCTTGCCCAGCGCGATCAGTTCCTTGGCCAGCTGGTCCTGCGGCCCCACCAGGTCCAGCGTCTCGCTGTCGCCCAGATGGTTGTCGGCCCATGCCTCGCGGCTCAGCGCCTCGTTGCCGCCCAGTACCAGCACGACGACATCGGCGTTCTTCGCCGTCTCTACCGCCTCGGCGCGCAGCTTATCGTTCACTTCCGGCGGAGTCAGCGTCACGTCGTCCTGCGCCCAGACGCGGTGGGTGGTGGGGCGCACGCCCTCGGCGAAATCGACCTGGAACTTGCCCTTGCCCTCGGTCTGCATGCCTTCGAGCACGCTGACGACATGGTTCGGAATATCCGAATAGCCGCCGATCGGGGTATCCTTGGCATGGGTGCCGATCACCGCCATCCGCTTGATACCCTTTGCATCCAGCGGCAGCAGCCCTTCGCCGTTCTTCAGCAGCACGATCGATTCGCGCGCCGCCTTGCGCGCCAGTGCGATCGCCTCGGGCGTGTTGGTCAGCTTCGCGGCGGTGCGCACGTCGGCATAGGGGTTTTCGAACAGCCCGCCCTCGAACTTCATGCGCAGCACGCGGCGGACGGCATTGTCGATTTCGCCCTGGCTCACCCGGCCTTCGCGGACAAGCGCGGCCAGATGCTCGAAGCCCTCGCCGTCGGGCGTCTCGACATCGACCCCCGCATCGATCGCGCGCGCGGCCGCGTCCTTGACCGTCTTGTACATCTTGTGCCGGGTAACCAGCTCGCGGATCGCGAAATAATCGCTGACCACCGCGCCCTGGAACCCCCATTCGCCGCGCAGCACGTCGGTGAGCAGCCAGTGGTTCGCGTGGCTGGGGATGCCGTCGATCTCGTTATACGATGCCATCACGGCCATCACCGGCAGCTCGGTCACCGCGCGTTCGAACGGCGGGAAGAAATTCTCGCGCAGGCTGCGCTCGCCCAGCGATGCGGGGCCGACATTGGTGCCGTTTTCGGGCTGGCCATGGCCGGTCATGTGCTTGAGCGTGACGAACACCTTGTCCCTGGCGAGCGGCAGCGTGCTGCCCTGGAAACCGCGGATCGCCGCCAGCCCCATTTCGCCGACCAGATACGGGTCCTCGCCATAGGTTTCCTCGATCCGGCCCCAGCGCGGATCGCGCGCGACGTCCACCACCGGCGCCAGCACCAGATTGGCGCCGCGCGCCCGCGCTTCCTTCGCCGCGACGGAGAAAATGTCCTCGACCAGCTTCGGGTTCCAGGTCGAGGCGAGCGCGATGGATTGCGGGAAGCTGGTGGCCCCCGGCGCGACCAGTCCGTGCAGCGCTTCCTCGTGCATCAGCATCGGGATGCCGAGCCGAGTGTTCTCGACGGCCCATTTCTGGGCGGCGTTGATGTACTTCGCTGTATCCTCGGGATTGCGGTTCTGCACGCCCGCGGCCGCACCGGCGCTGCCCTGAGCGGGCGGCTTCACGCCGCGGCGGTCGGACGGGCGCGAGATCATGCCGAGGCCGTTGGGGAAGGCCTGGCTCGCCTTGGCGGGGTCGAATTCGCCCTCGGGCGTCTGGATGCGGCCCTTATGTTCCCAGATCGAGACAAGCTGGCCGATCTTCTCCTCCAGCGTCATGCGCGCCAGCAGGTCCTCGACACGAGCCGCCACCGGCTGTGCCGCATCCTTGTACGCCGGCTTGTCGGCGCGCGCGGCCTGCGTTTGCGCATGGGCGGCGGGGGCGATCAGCGGGACCAGTGCGACGGCGGCGACAGCGGCCAGCGCGGCGGCGCGGATGCTGCGGGCAGGGCGCCCCTCATGGTGTCGGGGAATGCGCATGATCCTCTCCTCTGGCTGAACGCGCGGCGCCGCTTGCGCCGTCTCAAGTTCTGGTAGCGCTATCATCTATACGGGGCGGCGTGGACCCCGGTCAACACGGCCATTGTTTCGTTTGTTTGCATTATTCGAAACTCGCCTTATTCCAGCGCGCAGAGAGTGGGATGAGCAGACCAAGCCGAAGAAGCCGGGGCACCGTTACGGTACAGGATGTCGCGCGCGCCGCTGGCGTGTCGGCGATGACCGTGTCGCGTGTCGTCAACGGCGGCGAGAATGTACGCGAGGCCACGCGCGTCGCCGTGATGGCGGCGATCGCGGAGCTGAATTATTCGCCGAACAGCGCGGCGCGCAGCCTGGCGGCGGGGGATGCGACGCAGATCGGGCTGCTCTATTCCAATCCGTCCGCCGCGTATCTGTCGCAATTCCTGATCGGTGCACTGGCCGCCGCCCGCCGGGCCGGGTGTCATCTGGTGCTCGAATCGTGCGAGAGCGAACGGCCCGAGGAACAGGCCGAGGCGACGCGCAGCTTTGCCTCGACCAATGTCGAGGGCGTGATCCTGCAACCGCCCTTGTCCGAATCGGCCCCCGTCCGCGCCGAGCTGGAGGCGGCGGGAATCCCCTGGGTGTCGGTCGCGATGGGCCTGCCCCCGGCGCACAGCATGAACGTGCGCATCGACGATTTCGAAGCGGCGGGCGCGATGACGCGGCACCTGCTCGAACTCGGCCATCGCCGGATCGGCTTCATTCGCGGCAACCCAAACCAGACGTCGAGCACCGAGCGGTTTCGCGGCTTTGCGGCGGCGCTGGACGAAGCGGGGCTGGCGGTGGAGGACATGCCGGTCGAGCAGGGCTATTTCACTTTCCGCTCGGGGATCCTCGCTGCCGAGCGGCTGCTCGATGCGGCGAACCCGCCCACCGCGATCTTTGCCAGCAACGACGACATGGCCGCCGCCGCCGTGGGCGTCGCGCATCGGCGCGGGCTGCATGTGCCACAGGATGTGAGCATCGTCGGGTTCGACGACACTTCGCTCGCGACGACGATCTGGCCCGAGCTGACCACGATCCGCCAGCCGATCGGCGCGATGGCCGATGCCGCACTCGACATGCTGCTGGCGCGCGTGCGGTCTGACCGGGGCGCCGATGTCGACCCGTTGCAGGATAGCGTGTTGCCGCATGAACTGATCGTGCGCGAATCCTCGGGACCGCCGCCTGAAGCGAACGGCGCGCGCAGCATCCGTGCGCCGGGAGGCGACGCGACGATCAATCCGAAGGTGGCGTGAACGACTGGCTTGCATTTCGTTGCGGGCCGCGCCACCGTTACCGCTAACAGGCCGGCACTCTGCCCGGGCCAGGAGAGGATTTGGGGATGAATCAAGTGCGAGAGAAGGCCAATATTGGCCTTATCAGCGCGATAGTCGCGGTAGCGACGATCGGCGGCCTGTTGTTCGGATATGACAGCGGTGCCGTAAACGGGACGCAGCCGGGTCTGAAGGCCGCGTTCGCGCTGGACGAGGCCGGTCTCGGCTTCACCGTCGGTTCGCTGCTGATCGGCTGCGTCGCGGGCGCCTTCTTCGCCGGTACGCTGGCCGACAAGATGGGCCGCCGCAACGTGATGCGGCTCGCCGCCGTGCTGTTCCTGGGCGGCGCGCTGGTTCAGGGCTTCGCGCACGATCACACCATTTTCGTCATCGCTCGCATCGTCGGCGGCATCGCCGTGGGCGCCGCATCGGTGCTGTCGCCCGCCTATATCTCCGAAGTCGCCCCCGCGAACATTCGCGGCCGGATGACGACGGTGCAGCAGATCATGATCATCTCCGGCCTGACCGCCGCGTTCGTGGTCAATTACTACCTCGCCGGGGCGGCAGGTGCATCGACCAACGCCTTCTGGGGCGGGCTCGAAGCATGGCGCTGGATGTACCTGATGCAGGCACTGCCGGCGGCAGTGTTCCTGGTCGCGCTGTTCTTCATCCCGGAAAGCCCGCGCTTCCTGGTGGCCAAGGGCCGCGATGCGGAAGCGACCAAGGTGCTGACCGACCTGTTCGGCCCGGCCGAGGCAAAGGCGAAGTTCCAGGACATCCGCGGCAGCTTCAGTGCCGACCACAAGCCGCGCCTGCGCGACCTGCTCGATCCCACCACCGGTCGCGTGCGTCCGATCCTGTGGGCCGGTCTGGTCATCGCGGTGTTCCAGCAGCTCGTCGGCATCAACGTGATCTTCTACTACGGCTCGACGCTGTGGCAGCTCGCGGGCTTCACGGAAGCCGATTCGCTGCTCATCAACATCGTCTCGGGCGCCGTCTCGATCGCCGCCTGCCTCGTCACGATCGCACTGGTCGACAAGATCGGGCGCAAGCCGTTGTTGCTGATCGGCTCGGCGGGCATGGCCGTTACGCTGTTCATCCTCGTCTATGCTTTCAGCCACGGCACGCTGGACCCTGAAGGCAAGCTGGTCCTGTCGCCCGAACTGGGCAAGCTCGCTGTCGTCGGCGCCAACCTCTACGTGATCTTCTTCAACATCAGCTGGGGCCCGGTGATGTGGGTCATGCTGGGCGAGATGTTCCCGAACCAGATCCGTGGCTCGGCGCTGGCGGTGTGCGGCTTTGCGCAGTGGTTCGCCAACTATCTGATCGCACAGAGCTTCCCGATCATGGCGGCGGCGCTGGGCCTGGCGGTCAGCTACACCTTCTACGGCGCCTGCGCGGTGATTTCGTTCTTCCTCGTCCTGAAGTTCATCAAGGAAACCAAGGGCAAGGAACTGGAGGCCATGGAGGGCTGAACGTAACGATCCTCCCCGGCACGGGGAGGGGGACCACCGCCGGCGGCGGTGGTGGAGGGGGATTGCCCCAACGGACGTCGCGTGTGGCTGGGCCCCCTCCACCAGCCTGCGGCTGGTCCCCCTCCCCGTGCCGGGGAGGATTGTGAGGAACCGATGACCCGCACCCCCGTCCGCCCCTTCCGATCGCGCGAATGGTTCGCCGCGCCCGGCCGCGCCGACATGGCCGCGCTCTATCTCGAGCGCTTCATGAATTACGGCATCACGCCGGAGGAGCTGACGTCGGGCAAGCCGATCATCGGCATCGCCCAGTCGGGCAGCGACATCGCGCCGTGCAATCGCATCCACCTGGAAACTGTGAAGCGCGCGCGCGCCGGCATCCTGGCGGCGGGCGGTATCCCGATGGAATTCCCGCTCCATCCGATCTTCGAGAATTGCCGCCGGCCCACCGCCGCGCTGGACCGCAACCTGGCGTATCTGGGGCTGGTCGAGATCCTCAACGGCTATCCGATCGACGCTGTGATCCTGACGACCGGCTGCGACAAGACGACGCCCTCGTCGCTGATGGCCGCCTCCACCGTCGACATTCCCGCGATTGTCCTTTCGGGCGGGCCGATGCTCGACGGCTGGCATGAGGGCGAGTTGGTCGGCTCGGGCACCGTCATCTGGCGCAGTCGCCGCAAGATGGCGGCGGGCGAGATCGACGAGGCGGAGTTCCTGAGGCGCGCGATGGAAAGCGCGCCGTCCTCGGGGCACTGCAACACCATGGGCACCGCCTCGACGATGAACAGCCTTGCCGAGGGTCTGGGCATGTCGCTCCCCGGCTGCGCGATGATCCCGGCGCCGTATCGCGAGCGCGGGCAGATCGCGTACGAGACGGGCAAGCGCATCGTCGACATGGCCTATGAGGACCTGCGCCCGTCGAAGATCCTGACCAAGGCGAGCTTCCTCAATGCGATCAAGCTGCTGACCGCGATCGGCGGGTCGACCAACGCCCAGCCGCACCTCAACGCCATGGCGGCGCATGCAGGCATCGAGATCACGCCCGAGGACTGGATGACCGGCTATGACCTGCCGCTGATCGTCAACATGCAGCCGGCGGGCAAATATCTGTCCGAACGCTTCCACCGCGCTGGCGGCATCCCGGCGGTGCTGACCGAGATGCTGGCGGCGGGTGCGCTCGACGGCAGCGTCGTGACCTGCACCGGCAAGACGCTGGCGGAGAATGTCGCAGGCCATGTCGCCACCGACCGTGAGGTGATCCTGCCCTTCGACGCGCCGATGCTGGAAAAGGCCGGGTTCCTGGTCCTCAAGGGCAATCTGTTCGACATGGCGATCATGAAGACCAGCGTGATCTCTCCCGATTTCCGCGCGCGCTATCTGTCCGAGCCGGGCAATGAAGGTGTGTTCCAGGGGCGGGCGATCGTGTTCGACGGATCGGACGATTACCACCACCGCATCAACGATCCGGCGCTGAACATCGACGCCAATTGCATCCTGGTGATCCGCGGCGCCGGCCCGATCGGCTGGCCCGGATCGGCGGAAGTGGTGAACATGCAGCCGCCCGATCACCTGATCCAGCAGGGCATCATGAGCCTGCCGACGCTGGGCGACGGCCGCCAGTCGGGCACGTCGGACAGCCCCTCGATCCTCAACGCCTCGCCCGAAAGCGCGGCGGGCGGCGGGCTTTCGTGGCTGCGCAGCGGCGACACGATCCGCATCGACCTGAACGCCGGCACCTGCGACGCGCTGGTGGATGCGGACGAGATCGCTCGCCGCAAGGCCGAACCCGCGCCGCCGATCCCGGAGAGCAACACCCCTTGGGAAGAGCTGTACCGCGAAAAGGTGGGCCAGCTGGGCGAGGGCGGGGTGCTCGACTTCGCGCTGAAATACCGCCGCACGAGCGAGAAGACGCCTCGGCACAACCATTGACGGGCCGCCGCGCCGGGGGCGTTTCCCCGGCGCGGCGCCGCGCGCTATACGCGATGCCATGACAGCCGCGCATCCCCTCGACCGCCCCGCCTGGGCCGCACTCCAGTCGCGCCAGGCGCCGCTCGCGGTGGGCGA
The DNA here is from genome assembly GCF_053502645.1 of Sphingomonas degradans. Lineage (NCBI taxonomy): Bacteria > Pseudomonadati > Pseudomonadota > Alphaproteobacteria > Sphingomonadales > Sphingomonadaceae > Sphingomonas > Sphingomonas degradans. The sequence continues at coordinate 2,689,126 of NZ_CP177172.1, read as the reverse complement.
GGGCGCGGCGCTGCGCTTCCAGCAGGACCATGCGATTTTCGCGGCTATAGGCGACCATGCGCCCGATACGCTGGCGGCACTGGGCGCGCTGGTGCGCGCTACCGGCCCCGCGATCGTGATGCAGCGCGAGGCGCTGCCCCCGGTGCCGGGTACGCGCGTCGAACGGGCGGCAGCGGGGGTGCAGATGGTGGCCGAGGCGCTGACCCCCGGCGCGGCGGACCTGGACTGCGTGGCCTTGGGCGATGCCGATGCGGCGGAGATGCTCGCGCTGGCGACGCTTACCAAGCCCGGCCCCTTTTTCGCGAACACCCATCGGCTGGGCCAATTCGTCGGGGTGCGCCGCGACGGGCGGCTGGTGGCGATGGCGGGCGAGCGGCTGAAGGCGAACGGCTTCACCGAAGTCAGCGGTGTGTGCACCCACCCCGATTTTCGCGGCCAGCGGCTCGCGCCCCGGCTGATCCGGCACGTCGCCGCGGCGATCCTGGCGCGCGGCGAGGTGCCGTTCCTGCACAGCTATGCCGACAATCCCGCAGCGATCGCGCTGTACGAGTCACTCGGCTTTCGCCAGCGGTGCGGCGTGGTGGTCACGACGCTCGCGCTCGCTTAACCGATCTGGCGCCTATCACCGGCGAGTGATAGCTTCGCGGCATCCGGGGGGATTTATGCCGCAAGCCAAGCCCATCGATGATCGACCACGCGATTCCGCCCGCACGCGCGGTGTCATCCTGGCCGCTGCCAAGGCGCTGCTGGCGGAACATGGCTTTGCCAAATGGGGCATCAACGCCATCGCCCGCGCGTCGGGGTACGACAAGCAACTGATCTATCGCTATTTCGGCGGCATGGGCGGGCTGGCCGAGGCCGTGGGGGAGGACGTGTCCGCCACGCTGGAAGCGGCCTTTGCGGCAAAGCCGGGCACGGCGCCTGCCGCCAGCTATGGCGAACTGGTCGGGCGGCTGGCGCTCCAGATGCTCGATGCGCTGCGCGAGGACCGGCTGGCGCAGCGTATCCTGGCGTGGGAACTCGCGGCGCCGGGGCCGCTGGCGGCGCGGTTCGCGGCGGCGCGCGAGCGAGCATTGGGGCAATGGATGGCGCGCGAGAGGGGCGCGTTGACGCGTCCCGCCGGGATCGACGTGCCGATGCTCAACGTGTTCGTGATCGCCGGCGTCCAGCAACTGGTGCTGGCGGCGGCATCGACCGGGCGCTTCCTGGGCATCGACCTCAGCGACGAGGCCGGATGGGCCCGCGCGCGGCCGGCGATCGTCGCGATGACCGCCGCCAGCTATCGCCCGGCAGGGGCCTGATTACACGCCTTCGCGGATCAGCACGCCCGGCAGGCCCGGCACGTCGACCGTGAAGCTGAACAGATCGCCTGCATGGGGCTCCGCGGCGAGCGCGTCGCCCTTCACATGCTTGTTCGCGGTGGTGGCGAACACGGTCTTCAGGTCCGGCCCGCCAAAGGTGACCTTGGTGATCGCGCTGACCGGGAACTTGACCGTTTCCAGCAGCTCGCCGGTGGGCGAATAGCGGCGCACGCCCCAGCCATTGTACAGCCCGATCCACACGCATCCCTCGGCGTCCACCGTCGGGCCATCGGGATGGCCTTCGCTGTTCGGGATGCGCACGAACTCGCGGCTGTTGGTCAGCGATCCGTCGGCGCCGATGTCGGCAGCAGTGACGATGCCGACCATGGTATCGACATGGTACAGCGTCTTGCCGCACGGGCTGACCGCCGGGCCGTTGGTGATCGAGACCTTTGGCGTGGAGGGGACGCACACGCCGTCCGCGCTCAGCCGATAGACGGTGCCCGTCTCTGCGCTTTCGCCATCGTCCATGCTGCCGAACCACAGCCGGCCCCAGGGATCGACCGTGGCGTCGTTCAGCCGGTTGCCGGGCAGATGCGGCTCGGGGCGCACGATTTCGGTGAAGCTGCCGTCACGCTCGTCGAACCGGAACAGCCCCTGTTGCAGGCCCGCGACGAACCCGCCGCTTTCGATCGGCAGGACAAAGCCGACCTGGCCGGGCGCGTCCCAGCTGCGGGTGGCGCCGGTGGCGGGTTCATAGCGGTGGATCTTGTGGCTTTTGATATCCACGAACCACAAAGCCTGATCGCGCTCGACCCAGACCGGCCCTTCGAGCAGCGGGCCGCCCAGTTGCCAGATGCTGATCGGGTCCGACGTCACCACGTTGCGCATGTTACCTCCAGCCTGCGTCCACGAAATATTCGTGGCCGGTTACCAGCCGGGCATCGTCCGATGCAAGGAACAGTGCCATCGCGGCGATATCGTCGGGGATCAGCCGGCCCTTCAGGCACTGGGCCTTGACGATCTCTGCCTCGCCCTCGGGCGTGTACCACTTCATCTGGCGCGGCGTCTTGACGTTGCCGGGGACGATGCAGGTCGAGCGGATGTTGAACGGCCCCAGTTCGCGCGCGAAGCTGCGGGTCAGCCCTTCGATCCCGGCCTTGCACGTCTGGTACAGCGCCAGTTCCTCCAGCGCGAGGTGCCACGAAATCGAGCCCAGGTTGATGATCGCGCCGGCGCCCTTGGCCTTCATGCCCGGAATCACGGCCTGTGCGACGAAGAACAGGTGCTTCAGGTTCACCGCGATGCGGTTTTCCCAATAGTCCTCGGTGACCTGCTCGATCGTGTGGCGATCGTCGTTCGCGGCGTTGTTGATGAGGATGTCGAACGCGCCGCCATCGGCGATCAGCCCGGCGATCAGCGCCTGCACGCTCTTGATGTCGGTCAGGTCGGCGCGCTTGAACACGGGGGCGACGTCCGCACCCGCCAGTTTCTCGACCAGCGCCTGCGAATCCGCTTCGGCAATGTCGAAAAAGGTCACGGCGGCGCCCTGCCGCACAAAGCCTTCGACCAGCCCGGCGCCGATGCCCGATCCGCCGCCGGTGATGAGCACCCGCTTGCCGCGCAGGCTGGGATAGACGGCGCGCTGGGCGGCAGCGAGCACGGGGGTCGGATCGGCGTTCGACATGCGTTTAGTGTACCTGCATAGAGAAGGGGTAGAGGCGCCGCGCGGAAACCGCGCGCGACGCGGTCATTTCAAAAGGCCGCGGTCCGCCAGATTGCGCATCAGGTCGCGGATGCCGAAGGTCCAGGGCGCTGCCGCCTTGGACGTGGTGACGCGGTTGACCAGCGTGCCCAGCCTGGGCGTGGCGATGCGCACGACGTCGCCGTCCTTGTGGGTGAAGCCGCGGCCCGGATGGTCGCGATCCTGCACCGGCGCGAACAGCGTGCCCAGGAACAGCGCGAAGCCATCGGGGTACTGGTGCTCGCTCAGCGTCTGGCGGACCAGATCGGTGGGGTCGCGGCTGATCTCGCTCATCTTGTTGGTGCCGGTCAGGCGATAGCCTTCGGGCCCGTCGATGGTCAGGTCGACCACGGCGCCGCGCACATCGTCCATCGTGAAGTTGTCGTCGAATAGGCGGATGAACGGCCCGATCGAGGTCGATGCGTTATTGTCCTTCGCCTTGCCGAGCAGCAGCGCGCTGCGGCCTTCGAAATCGCGCAGGTTGACGTCGTTGCCCAGCGTCGCGCCGTGGATCTTGCCGTGGCGGTCCACCACCAGCACGATTTCGGGCTCGGGGTTGTTCCAGTGGGAATCCGAACGGATGCCGATGTCGCCGCCCACGCCGATCGCCGAGAGCACCGGCGCCTTGGTGAACACTTCCGCATCCGGGCCGATCGCGACTTCCAGATATTGCGACCACATGCCGGCGTCGATCAGCGCGGCCTTGAGGTTCGCGGCCTCTTCGCTGCCGGGGACGACCGAACGGATGCCCGAGCCGACCTTTGCCTCCAGCTCGCCGCGAATCTCGGCGGCGCGGGCCGAGTCGCCGCGGGCGCGCTCCTCGATCACGCGCTCCAGTGCGGAAACGGCGAAGGTCACGCCGCACGCCTTGACGCATTGCAGGTCAATGGGGGCCAGCAGCACGGGGCCATCGGGCGTACCCAGCGCGTCGGTGGCGCAGATCGGGTCGCCCGCAATCGTCGCGGCGTCGCCGCGTTCCAGCAGGTCGGCTACGGTCGGCGCGCTGCGCGACACGTCATAGACGGTGCCGCCGCGCACGACGACGGGGGAGGGGCCGGCATCGGTCTGCACACGACCAACCAGCAGTGCCTGCGCATGATCGGCAGGCAGCAATGAGAATGAAGACGCTTCCAAGACCCTCTCGCCCTTACAAACAGGTGTTTTGATAGCGCTACCATGGTGCCCGTCGGGCGGCGATGTCAAGTCAGCGCCACTGCGATGTTTCCATGGCGCAACGCCGCGCCCGCCACATCGCGCGCGATTTCAGAGGTATCCGATGATTTCCGCGACAATCGCCTCGCGCGGGCGCATCGCGCTGCCCTCGCTGGCACGCACGACCTGCCACGGGCCGAGTAGTCCTTCCGCCACCATAGTCTCGTAATTGGCGCGGACTCGCTGTTGCAGCGCGATGTCGGCCTCATAGGCGTCGAAGCTCTTGTCGGTGTAGCTGCGCTCGGCCTTTTGCAGGATCTGCGCGCGCGCCAGTTCCCAGGGGGTGTCGAGATAGATCGACACCGCCGGGAGAGGCAGGCCGAACTGGCCCGTCTCCAACGCCAGGATCCAGTCCATGATCGTGCGCGGATCGTCGGCATCCTGCCGGGCGGCCTGATACGCCATGTTGGAGGCGACATAGCGATCGAAGATCACCACGTCGTGCGCGGCCAGCGCCTCGCCGATACGCGGCAGCCATTCGTAGCGGTCGAGCGCATAGAGCACGGCCGCCGCCTCGGGCGTGACCGGCACGGGCATGTCGCCCGCCAGGAACCGCCCGATCGTGACGCCGGCGACGGTCTCGCCATAGCGGGGAAAGCCGATCACGGTCGCGCTGCGGCCCGACGCGTTCAGTGCCGCGCACAGCCCGGTGGAAGCGGTGTTTTTGCCGACGCCGTCGGCGCCCTCGATCGCGACCAATATGCCCATGCGCCTGCACTTAGCATGCGCGCCGCAGATGTCACGGGCAGGGCGTCAGGTGCCGTAGCGGGTGCGCTCGGCCAGTGGTTTGGCGGGAGGAAGGGCCGCCGCCTTGGCCGGCCCGTGGCCGGGATACTGGCTGGACGTCGCGATCTTGAGCGCTTCGTCGGCGGCAACGGGGCGGCTGTACAGATAGCCCTGGCCATATTCGCAGCCCAGCGCAGCGAGCACTTCGGCGCTGTCGGTCGTCTCGACGCCCTCGGCTGTCACGGGCAGCCCCAATCCTTCGCTGAGGCTCAGGATCGCGCGGACGATCTGGCTGCTTTCCTCCGCGCGGATGTCGGTGATGAAATTGCGGTCGATCTTGATCCGGTTGAACGCCAGTTCGCGCAGATGCTTGAGGCTGGCATAGCCCGTGCCGAAATCGTCGAGCGCGATCTGGATACCGGCGCTCTTGAGCGATGCCAGGATCGCGCGCGCTGCATCGATGTCGCGCACCAGCCGGCTCTCGGTGATCTCCACCACCAGCCGGGCGGGGGGGAAGCCGGTGGTGAGCAGCACCTGGAGCACGCGTTGCGCCAGCCAAGGATCGTTGAGCTGCAACGGCGAGATGTTGACCGACAGCGTCAGATGATGGGGCCAGTGGCGTGCGTCGATGCACGCGCGGCGCAGCACCGCGAAGCCCAGGTCCTGGATCATGCCGGCGTCTTCGGCGATCGGAATGAAGGTATCGGGCGGGACCACGCCCCGCACCGGATGGCGCCAGCGCGCCAGCGCCTCGAACCCCATGACCGCGCCGCTGCTCAGCGCGACGATCGGCTGGAAATACGGAATGAACTCGCCGCGGTTGATGCCGGAGTGCATGTCGAGTTCCAGCTGCGCGCGCTCGCGCATCTCCTCCTCCATTGCCGGCAGGAACTGGCAATAGGTCGATCGCCCGGCGCGCTTGGCGCGGTACATTGCGAAATCCGCCGCACCCAGCATGTCGTCGGCGGATCGCTCGCCGGGGGCGCAGCTTATCAGTCCGATCGAAGTGCTGACCTCGGCCAGCCCGCCGCGCAGCTGCATCGGCTTGGCCACTGCGTGCAGGATCGCCTCGGTCAGTTCGATCGGCAGCGCGGAATCTGCGGGGTGGGTGATCGCGCAGGCGAATTCGTCGCCGCCCATTCGCGCGACGATGCCATGTTCGGCGACCAGCCCCTGGACGCGCGCGGCGATGATGCGCAGCGCCATGTCGCCGCCGTCATGGCCATAGGTGTCGTTGATCGGCTTGAACCGGTCGAGGTCGAGCGCCAGCAGCGTCAGCATCGTGCCGGGTGCGGCCTCGCTGGCGCGCGCGTCCATATAGGCAGTGAGCGACCGGCGATTGGCCAGCCCGGTCAGCATGTCGTGATGCGCCAGCGTCTCCGCTTCGCGCTGCGCGGCAAGGCGGAGTTGCAGTTCGCCGCGCAGGCGATGGCTGCGATACAGCAACAGACCCATATACAGCAGCGGCGCCGCGAGCAGCGCGTGGACGAACTCGTCGAGCTGAAAATGCTCCTGGCGATCCATCAGATGATCGAGCTTTTCGGCAAGGTTGTAGCGCATGCCGAGAAGGGCGAGGACAAACACCGGAATCAGCAACAGACAGGCCTCGCGGAAGACCCGGTATAGCGCACGGAGCCGCGTCGGCACGGGCAAGCCTCCCCGACGGCCGAGTGCCGTCATGCTGATATTATAGAGGCTGTGGAAAACGGGCGCGCGCGGGACGAACAGATACGTGGTTGTACGGGGGGCGGGGCTACAGAAAAGAAGCGCCAACCACTGCGGCAAGCCTGGCGGGATCGCAATCGTCGAGCGGCACTTCGATATCGGGGTTGCTGCTGTAGCCGATCATACGCCCGTCGCGCGACGATCCCACCGACAGCAGGCGCCACCCTTCGGCCTCGCGCAGCGCGACCAGTCCGCCCGGCGCGGGGAAACGATCCGGGTCGGCGATCACCGTCGCCTGCGCGGGAAGGCCCGCGCCCAGCGTCGCCCTGCACACTTTCAATCCGAAGCTGCGTGGGCCGGCGGCGGTTGGCGCCTCCACCTGATCGTCGGTGGCGGAATCGGCGATCAGCCCGTTGGGCAGCGGCGCCCCGCGCACGGGCACCATGCGGAGAGTGGCCGACGAAACGGGCAGCAGCGGAACTGTAGGCGCCTGTGGGGCGACGTCCGCCACGGCCGGCGGCGGGGGCACGGCTGGGGCCGCGCGTTCCAGGGGGGTGTCGCTGCGGATCGCCTGGGCGAGTTCGGCGATCCGGGCACTGCTGCGCGCGTGGCGCATCGCGGGATCGGCGATGCCGGAGAGAAACGGCTCCAGCACGCCCTGCGCATGGCGCGCCTCCACTAGCGCGCGCAAGGCGTGTTCCCCGGCGACGTCGAACAGTCGGTACAGCGCCTGCCGGGTCGCGGCATTCCAGCGGCCGAACGGCTTCTGCGCGTTTTCGATGCGCGAGAGATTGACGGGGGGGAGGCCGAAGTCGCGTTCGACTGCGGCGATCGTGAGAGTGGGATCGCTGGTACGGCGCGCGCGCAGCGCGGCACCGAGCAGAACGGCGAACCGCTCTTCCTCCAAATCGACGAGTTCGCCTTCGGAAAAGGGCCTGGCCCAATCCGCGATATCGAAGCCCGGAGCGTCGATGTCGAGCAACAGATCGGTTGCCGCGATGCCGAGCGCCGCGCCGATCCGGCGCAACTCGTCGGGCCGCGCCACGACTTCGCCACGCTCTATCTTCGACAGGCGAACATAGGGGATTTCAGGGATTTCCGCCGACAGGCGCAGCAGCTTTGGATAGCCCAGCCGACGGCGCTGCTCGCGCATCCGATTGGGGAAGACATGGGCGCGATAGGGATCGACCGGGACACCGGCTTTCGCCTGTCCTGCGCCCTGCTTGCCCTTGCCCTCTACCTTGACCATTCCAAGCCTCCGCGGCGCCCTTATGCCGCTTGAAGCCCTGTCCGATTAATTTCAGGATAACGCAAGTGATTTGCCCCGCTCCCCTAGTGGAGCGAGGCCTGCTGAATTCCTCCAGAAAGAAGCGCGCAGGGACCCGTGGGGTCCAGCGGCACAATAGCGAGCAGGGTAGAGAGGCCCGCCGCCTGGCGCGCGAGCCAGCCGGGCGCCGACAGCGTCGGGTGTTCGGGCGCGAATGCCACGCCCTGGCCATCGGTTATTACGCCCAGCCCCACGGGGAGAACGGGCCAGCGCCCTGCCAGATAAGAGAGAAGGGCGGTCGCCGCTTCCTGCAAGGCGCCTTCCTCGGTTTCCTCGGAGCAGTAACCGGCGGGAGAGGCGGAAATCTCGGCGACCAGGTTGAAGTCGCCACGGCGCCACCACAGCAGGCGCAGCACGCCGGCAGCGTTGAGTTCGAGCCCCAGGAACAGGCCGCCATCCTCGGCCAGCAGGGGCCGCGCGCAGCGCGCGGCTTCGATCGCCAATTGCGTCAGCCGCCGGTTGGGCCGGGGCAGCATGCCCCAGTCCAATGCTTCGCCGCCCATATCCTCAATGTCGGTACGCATACACCCTCCGCGTCTCAACAGATTATAGGAAGATTTTGTTTAGCCCAAACAAATCGGCGGGTTTCAGTGCACTGCCGCGCTGGCGGGCGCCGTGTTGCCGGGCAGGCTGATCGCTTCGACACCTTCCGAGCCCTGGGCAGTTGCGGCGACGCCGATCTGTGCGGGCGCGATCGGACGAACGCGGGCCAGACGGTTGTGGGGCAGATTGGCGTCGGGCAGCAGCGGAGTCGTTGCGGCGGGCGCCGGCTGGCGGCGCTTCGCGCCGGGGGCGCCATATTCGGCCATCAGGGCAAAACGCGGATCGGCAGCGGCGATTTCGGCAATCGCCTTTGCGGCGCGCTTAGTGATCTGGCGGACGCGCTCCTTGGTGACGCCGGTCTCGGCCGACAGGTCATCCAGCGTCGCGGTCTGGAACACGCGGCGGGCGACGATCTCGCGGTCGCGCGACAGCTTGGATTCGAGCTTGTCGAGTTCGACCGGGTCGATACCGTGCGTGGCATGGCGCAGACGCGGTCCCTCGCGGCGCAGCGCGGCTTCTTCGCGCTTGGGGCGGGGGCGGCGGCGCAGCGCTTCGATGCCGACCTTGCGGAGCTGATCGACATAGGCGTCGATCAGCGAGTCGATCGCGCCATCGGCGAGATAGTCCGACGCGGCGGCTTCGGTGCGGGCCAGCGCGTCTTCGTCCTCGATCATCGCCTCGGGCGACATTTCCTCGCCGTCGGGCGAGAGTGCGATCGCGCTGAGCGAAACGGTGGTAGCCTCGACCTTCTTCGCCGAGGGGCGCTGATCGGTCATCAGGCGGAAGCGCAGGCTCTGCAGCTCGCCGCGGATCTGCCAGTTCACGAAGGTGGTGAACTGCGCCTTTTCAGGGGCATAGGCCTGGATTGCGCGGTGCACGGCGATGGCGCAGCACTGTTCGGCGTCGTCCCAATGCGCGACGAGCCCGTACTGGCGGATGAAGTGGCGGATGCGCGGTGCGATGAGCTTCAGGATCTGCGCGAAGGCGCGATCGACATAGGCCCGCTGACGATTGGTCTGCGGCGCATCCTTGGGCGAATTTTCGATGACGGTGGCGACGGCAGCTTCAAGCGCGATCGTGATCTTAGACATTGCAGTGTGTCCCCCTGGTTGGACTGGAGGGCAGGCGGTTCGTCCGCTCTCCATGGACACACAGTGCGCTGGATCATCCTATCAAAAGGTTACCGATCCTGTATGTGATTGTACCCATCCGATAACTACGCAGCCCAAATGGGGGCTCCAAACGGGTGAACCGAGCGGAGCCAATCCTCGCACCGCATTTATAATTATAGACGGAAATCAGATACATAAGTGTATTTTTCTCCACCGGATTCGGATCTCAGGTGGAGGACCAAGGTATTAACGGATGTGTCGTGCGTCCCCTGCGGGCCATGCCGCCTTTACCGCTTAACTCGAGAATCGCGGTGCGCCGCTGCTGTAGGACGTGCGCGAACGGAGCGCCGATTCTCGCCGCCCCGCCTGCGCTTGCTACTATAATTATAGGAATATATCGCCGCTCTGAGCCGGGGCGCGCGATATTATCAGACGGCGAACTGGCCCGGGCGGATGCGGTCGTTGATGAACCCCAACAGCCATTTGCGATGCGCTTCGGTGGCATCGCCGGTGCTGGCAATGCGCTGCTGTGCGGCGCTCGTGCCGATCTGGGCGGCGAGTAGTCGGCTGGCGCGCCCTTCGTCCAGCCCGCCGCCCAGGAACTTGCGCGCATCGCCAAGGCCCAGATGGTGGCTGAGGTACGCGGCCTTGGCCAGCGTTTCGGAATCGGTGCGGACGCGGACCCCCGATTTCTCGAGTCGATCGAGGTTGAGCTTGGCGAGATCGGCGATGGTCACGATCGACGCTTCCGGGTCATAGCGCAGCGCGAGCAGTTCGGCGCGGTGCGCCGGATCGACCTTGCCCTGCGTGTCCAGCCACCCCTTGGCAGACGCCTGGGTGTTGAGCCAGGTGCCCTTGGTCTGCGCCAGATCCTGCCACGTCCCGCTTAGAAACTGTCCCAGCCCCGCCGCGCTGGAGCGCGGATTGCGCGACAGCACGTTCCAGCTGCCGTCGCGCCCCTTGGCGGCTTCGGCATCGACGATCGCGGCAATCGCGGAGGCGGGAATGCCGCTGCGCTGTTCGGCGGCGGCGAAGACACCGGCGAATCGGGCATTGCTGCCCAGCCGCACGGCGCTGTCGGCAAGGCCCGCCGCGGGGGCGCCGACGATTCCGGCGGGGGCGGTGATGGCCTCGTCGTCCTCGCGCATCATCGCGCTGCTCGGGGTGGAGCGGGCGTGGCAGGCGCAGGTGCAGGTGCAATTGCACGGCTGTTGCTGGGTGGCGTGCGCGGCGTGCGGCTGGGCCTGACCGGGAACGGCGCTGGTACCCGCATCGCGGGCGGCGCCGTTGACGACTTCGAGCAGCGAATCGAGGTTCATCCCCGCCTTGGCGAGGGGGGAGGCGTTGTCGCTGCGATCGGCATCGCCCAGCGCGGCCTTCCAAAGCCGCGAACTGAGCTCGGACTGCGCTTCGCTATAGATGACCTGCGCGCGTTGTGCGGGCGCCAGGCTGCCGAGATCGGGACGCGGGATCATTGCAGCTTGCCTCGTGCCGCGCGGGCGCGGAGGAATCGCGAGGCGGCAAGATCGTCGGCGGCGGCCTGTTCGGCGCCGGCGGCGATTCGCTCTTCCTCTGCGCGGTGCCGGTCGGCGGCGGTTTCGATGGCACGCATCGTGCCATAAGCCTCCACGGCCTGGTCGCGCAGGCGGCGCAGGCGCGCCTCGGCGAGCAGTGCCGCGTCTTGCATCCGGGCCCGCTCCGCGCGCATCCGCGCCGTCCACGCGTCCGACGCGATCGGCAGCGCGTGCGCCAGCGCGCGCTCTTCGCGCACCGTAATTTCATGCGCGCGCGTGCGCGTTTCCAGCGCCGTGATATGGTCGATCTCGACGCTGATCGAAACGCGCACGGCATCGACTTCGCGGCGCTGGACTCGCAGGGCGGTATCGAACGGCGTCATTGTACGGTCTCCGTCATGTCCTGGTCGGCAAGCTGGCCGGTGCCGACGAGCTGGGCGAGCGCGCCGAACGACGCCTCGACATGCCCGCGGTCTTCCTTGCCCTGGTTGATGAGTGTCTCGATCTGCGGCGCCAGCGCCACGGCGCGGTCGACGTCTTCCGAAGAGCCGGCCTTGTACGCGCCCAGCCGGACCATTTCCTCCATGTCGGCATAGGTCGACAGCAGCTTGCGCGCGGCCAGCCGGGTGGTGTTCTCCCCCTCCGACAAGCAATGCGGCAGCGTGCGCGACACCGATTTGAGGACGTCGATCGCCGGATAGCGACCGCGCTCGGCAATGGCGCGGCGCATCACGATGTGTCCGTCCAGGATGCCGCGCACGGCGTCGGCGACGGGCTCGTTATGATCGTCGCCGTCCACCAGCACGGTGAACAGCCCGGTTATCATGCCCTTGCCCGGCGCACCGGGGCCGGCGCGCTCCAGCAGGCGGGGGAGTTCGGCGAATACGGTGGGGGTATAGCCCTTGGTCGCGGGCGGTTCGCCGCTGGCGAGGCCGATCTCGCGCTGCGCCATGGCAAAGCGCGTGACCGAGTCCATCAGGCACAGCACGTTGAGCCCCTGGTCGCGGAAATGCTCGGCCACCGCCAGCGTGGTCCAGGCGGCCTGGCGCCGCATCAGCGCGGGCTCGTCCGACGTGGCGACGACCACGACCGAACGGGCCATGCCCTCTTCGCCCAGATCGTCCTCGATGAATTCCTGCACTTCGCGACCGCGCTCGCCGATCAGGCCGATCACCGCGACGTCGCACTGGGTCCAGCGCGCGAGCATCGACAGCAGCACCGACTTGCCCACGCCCGATCCCGCGAACAGGCCCAGCCGCTGGCCGAGGCAGAGCGGCGCGAAGATGTCGAGCGTGCGCACGCCGGTTTCGATCCGCTGGCCCACCCGGGCGCGGTTGGAGGCGGCGGGGGGCGGCGCCTTGATCGGCTGGGGCTCGGCACCGTTGGGCAGGGGCCCCTTGCCGTCGACCGGGCGGCCAAGGCCGTCGATCATCCGGCCCAGCCATTCGGAGGAGGGGCGCACCGTGAATTGTCCGGCGCCCAGCTCCGCGCGCGCGCCGAGCCCGACGCCCTGCGGATCGACAAAGGGCAGGCACAGCACGACATCGCGGTCCAGCGCCGTCACTTCGGCCAGAACGCGGCCATTGGCGGTGGTGATGTCGACGCGGCTGCCGATCTGGGCGACGCCGGTGAGCCCTTCGACTTCGATCAGCGCGCCGCGCACCGCCACTACCCGACCGAAGCGCCGGTCCGGCATCATCTCGCGGATTGCCCGCGCGGCGCTGGCAAGCGTTTGCACCGCAGGCGCCCTTACGCCGCCTGCGCCGCTTCGAGCGCCTGCGTCTCGAACGCGATCACGTCGCGCGCGGTGGCGAGCGCGCGGTAATAATTGCCCTGCGCCATGTCGTGCGCGAACGCGATGCAGGCTGCGCGCGCCTCCGGCGAGGGAAGGGCGATGATGAGCCGGCCGACCAGCGCGATCACCGTATCCTGATGGGCGGCGCGATCGGCGGGGTCGATATAGGCGAGCATCGCGGCGAAATAGAGCTGGCGCGCCGGGGTGGTCGCTTCCTCGGGCTGCATCACTTCGCGGCCGCGCAGGATCGACACCTGGTTCTCCACCGCAATCTGGGTGCGCCCCACCGCGCGCAGGACCGCGCCGTTTACGATTGCCTTTTCGCCGTCGCGAAGCGTGATACGCAGCATACCCAATCCAGTCCCATGACGTTTCGGCTACATTATAGGATCATCTTGCCGGTCAGGAGATTCACTCGGCAAATTTTGCCCAGTGTTGGGTGCGCGCGCACTTCATCCTACAATGAACGCGTAGCCTCGTGCGGCATCAGCGCGGGCTTTGCAGGGAGTGCAAGACCTTGAGCCTTTATTCCGCTCTTTACGCCGGCGTTTCCGGTCTCAGCGCGCAGGCAAGCGCGATGGCGACCGTCGCCGACAACATCACCAACATCAACACGGTGGGGTACAAGGGCACCGAGGCCCAGTTCCGCACGCTGGTCACCGGATCGAATTCGGGCGGCAACTATGCCGCCGGCGGTGTCATGGCTGCCTCGATTGCCCAGATCACCAAGCAGGGCCTGCCCCAGGCATCCGCCAGCAACACCGATATCGCGATCGACGGCGGCGGTTTCTTCGTGACGCGCACGGGCGCGGCGGGCAGCGGCGACGTGGCGTTCACGCGCGCGGGTTCTTTCAAGCCGGACGAGCAGGGCTATCTGCGCAACGCCAGCGGGCTGTATCTGTACGGCTGGCGCCTGGATGACACCGGCGGCTATACCAACACCGGCAGCACGGCGGCGCTCGAATCCGTCCGCTTGAGCGATCTGCAGGGCACGGCAGCGCCGACCACCACGGTGCAGGCGTCGATCAACCTCCAGTCGTCTGCGGCGATCACCACCGGCTACGCTGTCGGTAACATGGCGAAATACGCCGCCGATCCGACCACCGGCACGGCGCCCTCCTTCCAGCGCTCGTTCGACATCTTCGATGCGCAGGGCGGCTCGCACCGCGTCACCATGGGCTTCGTCAAGACGGCGGCCAATGAGTGGCAGGTGGAAACCTATGCCGTTCCGGCTGGCGATGTGTCGGCCACGGACGGCCTGCTCGTCAGCGGCACGTTGCGGTTCAACGGCGACGGCAGCCTGGATCGCACCATGCCGGTGACGGCGACCGCCGGATCGACCCCCGCGCTGTTCGCGCCCGTCAGCATCGGCTGGACCAACGACTCCAATCCGGGCTCGGTCACTTTCGCGCTGGGTAGCGACAAGGGCATCGACGGGATGACCTCGTTCGGCGATCCCTCCGCGCTGAAATCGTCGAACGTCAACGGCGGCACGCTGGGCAACCTGGCGAGCATCGAAATAAACAAGGCTGGCATCGTCCGCGCCGTGTTCGACGACGGCACCTCGCGCGCAGTGTTCCAGCTGCCGCTGGCGACGTTCCAGAACCCGGACGGCCTGACCCGGCTGAGCGGCAACGCCTATACCGTCAGCCAGGATTCGGGCAGCATGACGCTGAACGCCCCCGGCGCGCTGGGCGCAGGTGCGATTTCGGCCAACGCGCTCGAAGCATCGACCGTCGATCTGGCCGGCGAGTTCACCAACATGATCCGCTTCCAGCGCGCCTACAGCGCGTCGTCGAAGATCATCACGACGGTGGACGACATGCTCCGCGAAGTGAGCGACCTGAAACGCTGATCCTGGTGAGAGGGGAAGTATAGCGTGTCGCTTTCAGACGTCTTGGGATCCGCAGTATCCGGCCTGGCAGCAGCCCAGGCCGGACTGCGCGCGGTATCCAGCAACATCGCCAATGTCGGCGTCACCGGCTATGCGCGCGAGAAGGTATCGCTGTCGACGGGGGTCTCGGGGGGCAAGGTCAACGGCGTGGTGGTGGGCGAGCCCACCCGCGTCGCCGACCGGTTCCTGGAAGCCACCGTCTATCGGCGCGCCGGCGATTATGGCCGGGCGGAAGTGACGTCCAACTATCTCGATCGGCTCCAGTCGCTGTTGGGCGAACCGGGATCGAAGGCGGGCCTGCCCGCGCGTCTGGACGCCATCTCGGCATCGGCAGTCGCCCTGACCGGATCGCAATCCTCGACCCAGACCGTCGCGGCGTTCGCCGGCGACGTGCAGGACGCGATTGCGTCGATGCAGCAGTTGCAGACCGACGTGACCGGGCTGCGCGGCGACGTGGAGTCCGAGGTCGGCTATTCGGTCGACAAGATCAACACGCTGCTCTCGCGCATCCATGAGCTGAACGGCACGGTTGCGCAGGCGACCGGACTGGGGCGCACCGCAGGCGGCGCGACCGATCAACGGATGAGCGCGATCGAGGAACTCAGCAGCCTGATCGCGGTCAACGTCCGCGAACAGCCCGATGGCAGCGTGACGATCGATTCCGCATCGGGCCAGGTGCTGCTCGACAAGCGGCTTCGCCAGCTGTCCTATGCCGGCGGCAACGGCACGGGATCGGGCCAGCCGGTCTATCCCAGCATCGAAATCCGCTTTGCCGGAACCGAGGGCGCATTGGGTGCCTCTACCGGTGAGTCGCTGGAGACGGCGGCGGTGGGCGGCAAGCTGGGCGGCCTGCTCGACCTGCGCGACCGCGCGCTGCCCCAATTCTCCGAAAAGCTGGGCGCATTGTTCGGTGGGCTGGCGGAAACGCTGAACAAGGTGTCGAACGACGGCACCACGGTGCCGGCACCCGCATCGCTGACCGGGCGCAATACCGGCCTGATCGATAGCGACCGTCTGGGCTTCACCGGCAAGGCGGTGTTCGCGGTCACGGCCAAGGACGGCACGTTGTTGAAATCGACCACCATCGATTTCAGCAGCCTGCCCGCAGGCGCGACGATCAAGGACATGGTCGACAAGATCAATACCGATCTTGCCGGCAGCGCAACCGCGAGCTTCACCGATGGCAAGCTGTCGCTGACCGCCACGGGCGCCGGCAACGGTGTCGTCGTGGCGCAGGACCCGACCACGCCCAGCGCGCGGGCGGGCGTGGGCGTCTCGCAATATTTCGGCCTGAACGATTTCGTTCGCAGCGACGACAGCACGTTGGTGCCGTCGGGCTTTGTCGCTCCCGCCGCGCCTGGCTTCAGCGACCCGCATGGCTTCACCACGGGTGAGAAGACGCAGATCGTCCTGCGCGATTCCGCAGGGCGCACGCTGGGCAGCTATACGCTGGAGCCGACCAGCGGCGGCACGGTGCGCGATTTGCTGACCTCGCTCAACGGCAGCCCGCTGGCCGGCTATGGTAGCTTCGGGCTCGACGATCGCGGGCGGGTGCAGTTCACCGCGTCTGCATCGGTTCCCGGCGCAAGCCTGTCGGTTCCGGCGGACACCACCGATCGCTATGGCACCGGGCGCGGATTTTCCGCGCTGATGGGGCTGACCGGCAGCAGCAGCGGGCTTTCGACCGGGCAGGTTTCGCCCGCGATCCTGAACGATCCCTCCAAGCTGCCGCTTGCCCGTTTCCAGACCACGGTCGCGGTGGGCGGCAAGGCAATCGGCTCGGGCGACGTGCGCGGAGGCACTGCGTTCGTCGAACAGCTCGCCACTGCGGTGGACATGGGCAAGGACGGGGTTTCCACGGTCGAGCAATTCGCCGCATCGCTGATGGGGCGGACCGGGCTGGAGGCATCGCAGGCGGAAAACCGGCTGAACGATGCTACCGCGCGCAAGGACGATGCCGTCAATCGGCGTGACAGCTTCTCGGGCGTCAACATCGACGAGGAACTGTCGCAGATGGTGGTGTTGCAGAACAGCTACTCTGCCGCTGCACGCATCATCACCACTGCCAGCGAAATGTACGATACGCTGCTCGCAATGATCCGCTGAGGGAGGGATTCATGACTCGCGTCGCCACTATTCCATTGCAACGCACGATGTCGGACGCGATCCAGCGTTCGCAGGAAAAGCTTGCCATTACCCAGACCCGCCTGTCGACGGGCAAGAAAGCGGCGAACTTCGCCGACCTGGGCACCGAGACGATCCGCAATCTGTCTGCCCACAGCCTGTTGGCGCGGCAGGATGCGCAATCGACCGTTTCGAAGCGCGTCGGGACCACGCTGTCGCTGTACCAGGGGCATCTGGAGGGTATCGAATCCGCCACCACCAGCCTGCGCGAGCAGATCCTGACGGCAGTGGGCAACGGCAAGGCTGCCGGGTTGCAGGAAGCGATCGAGACGGCGTTCAGCCAGTTTCGCTCGTCGCTCAATTCGGCGGAAGGCGGCACGCCGCTGTTCGGCGGATCGCAGGCCGACAAGCCGCCCTTCGGCCCGGACACACTGGCCGATGTGGCGACGACGACCGCCGATGCCGCGTTCACTGACGACAATGTCCTGGCCAGCGCGCGCGTGGCGGACGGCGTTGACGTGACCTATGGCATTTCCGCCAGCGCCGTCGGCAAGGATCTGTACGCGGCGTTCAAGACGCTGGCAGAGGCCGGCACGATCGGCGACACGCCTACCGCGGCGCAGATGACCGCGTTGCAGAAAGCCGTCGGCCAGCTGAACACGGGCCTGGGCAGCCTGCGTGCCGTCAACGCCGAAAATGGCCGCAAACAGGTGCAGGTGGAGACGCTGACGACGCGCGGCGAGCAGCGCTCGCTGTTGCTCGAGGGTGTGATCGAGAGCAACGAGGACGCCGATCTGGGGCAGGTCGCGATCGACCTGGCGCAGCAAAAGGCGATGCTGGAGGCCAGCTATTCGGTGTTCTCGCAGCTTTCGAGCCTGAGCCTGGTCAAGTATCTCTGACGGCCCCGCCGTCCTGAACCCATGAAAAAGGGCCTCCCCGGAACGCTGCCGGGGAGGCCCTTTTCCTATGTGCCTGGGACGCTGTCGTGCCCGATCAGGGGGCGGCGTCGAACAGGTTGCCGACCGGTCCCGCTGGGCTCGCCTGAGGGATCGCGGCCATCGCGGCAGCGACCTTGCCCGGATCGATCCCGCTCGGATCGCGGGTCAGCACGTCAAAGGCTTCGCGGCTCGGCACGCCGGCAAAGGCCGCAGCATAGCGCGCGCGCAGTGCCTTAAGCCGGTCCTCGCGACCCAGCATCGCCAGCGCCACGGCCTGACGCAGCACCGCTGCCTGGGCGGGTTCGGACAGCGCCTTGGGCGCGGGCAGGCGGCCTTCGTTCTCGACGGCGAACGACGCCCAGTCCTTGCTGCGCCAGTGGATTTCCGCCCTGACCGCAGCCGCGTCGGGAACCCCTTCGAGCGCGGCCATCGCGGCGTCGTCGCGGCCCAGCCGGTGGAGCGCCACGGCTTCCATGCGTTTGCGGTCCTGCTGCATCGACGGCGAATAGCTCGCCTGTTCGGTTTCGTGCAGCATCTGGATCGCGCGCTCGGGCTTTCCGGCGAGGATGTGGAGCGCCGCGACCTTTATCGACAGCGGCCCCTGGGCCACGTCCTGCATGCGCTGCATCAGCTGGTATTGGAGCAGTTCGGCGGCGCGGGCATAGAGGCCGGCGCCCTGGAGCCGGTCCGCCAGCTTGAGCACCAGCACGTCACCCGCAGCACCGGCTGGAGCCAGTTCGCGATATTCCCAATACAGCCCTGCCGCCTCCGGCAGCGGCACGCCGCTTTCGGGGGACAGCAGCGTGCCGAGCGTCGCCTGGAGCTGCGCGAGCATCCCGGCGGATTCGGGCCCGAGCTTGAACCAGCGGAACAGCGTGGCGCCGGAGCGCAGCGTCGCGCGCGGATCGTTGATTTCAGTCGCGAGGCGATATTCCAGCGACAGCGCGCGGCGCTCCACAGGGCCGCCGCGCCAGCCATACCGTATCGCCTCCAGCTGCTTGATGGCATCCGGCGGCGCAATGCGATGCGTCGCGATGCTCGATTCAAGCAGCGAGAGCTTGATTTCGGCCATGTCCTCGGGGCGGGCGTCGCGTATCGCGCGCTGCAGGCGCAACGTGCCGCCGGCGATGTCGCCCGCCGCGAGCAGCGCACGACCGCGCAGCGCGTTGGCGTGCGAATCCTTGTCGTTGAACAGCTTCAGCCACGCCAGCGCCGGTTTGGGCTGCCCGGCCTCGATCGCGGCTTCGGAGGCTGCCAGCACGAAGGGCGCGCGCTCGGCAGCGCTGCGGGCATTGATCGCCGATAGCCCGCAATTGACTGTGCGGATCGCCGCCTCAGCGTGGCCGGCATGCGCGTTGGCAAGCATCCGCCACGCGCACGCTTCGGGGTTGCCGGCCAGTTCGGTGGTGTCCAGGGCGGCGACGGCATCGTCGTTATGCCCGATCATCGCCAGCGCGACGCCGTTCGCCAGCTGGAACTGCGCGACGAGATCGAGGTCCGCATCGCCCCGCCGCATGGTCTGGAGCACGCCCAGCGCCTCGGCGCCGCGCCCCGCGCCGATCAGGCCGAGCGCATAGGCCCAGCGCGCCGACTGGCGGCGGTCCTGCTTGGCCTTGACCAGCGCGGTCCACGCTTCCGATCCGGTCGGGCCATGCCAGCCGGTGGGGCCGACAATCGCCGCGCCCTGCGCCAACTCGGCGGCGAACGGCAATCCTGTGGGCGTCGACGCGGCGGCGGCCGCCGGCTTTGGCGCCTCGGCTGGCGGCGCGCCCGCGTGCTCGGTGGCGTGTGGATCGGAGGCTGCGGCAGTGGCGAGCAACGCGAACAGAACGGTCCGCATCAATGCGTCGCGAAAGGCTGGAGGAGGGCAAAGCCCACGCCGCCGGCGACGCACGCCAGCAGGAACAGCAGCGCCGCGAGGATCGGCAGCCCGCCCTTTGCCGGAGCGGCTGCGGGCGCGCCACCGGGGGCGCCCGCCGCTGCCGCGGCGTCCTGGGGCGTAGAGGTTGCGGCGTCGGCGCCGCCGGTGGGGGCTTTCGTCGTATCCTGGACGACGCGCAGCTTTCCGGGGCGTTGATCGTAGCTCACTGGGGCACCTTCGGCTTGAATTCCCTCTATTATAGAGGGCGGGCGCCATTCGGGCGGGCTGCAGGACGGGAGATTTGACGTGCGCAGGGGAACCCTTGCGGCGCTCGCGCTGACAAGCGCGCTGGTGCCATTTCCGGGAGGAACTGCGATCGCGAGCGGCGGCGGCGGTGCAGAGGCGGGTGCTGGTGCCGAAGGGCTGAACCTGGTGCCGATGGAAGAGATGATCGTCCCGATTGTCGATGCCGATCGCGTGACCGGCGCGCTCCGCTTCAAGCTGGTGCTCCAGGCGACCGACCCGGCGGCGGCGGCGAAAATGACCGAAGAACTGCCCATGCTCCGCGCGGCAACGGTTGCGGCGGGGCTGGAGTTCGCGCGCCTCAACGCGTCGGGGATGCGTGCCGTCGATGTCGCAAGGCTCGATTCCGACCTGACCAGCGCGCTCAAGGCGGCGGAGCCCGGCGTTTCGCGCGTGCTGATCGTCCAGGTAGGCGCCAATCGCGGCTGACGACGCCGACATCCCAAAACGAAAAGCCCCCGGCGAGCGATGCTTGCCGGGGGCTTTTCGTTTTGGGGGAAGGGGGGTTATCGCGGCTTGGCCGGCGGCTGCGCATTGGCCAGGCGTGCGCTCTTGCGCGCCATCGCCATGCTCAACGCGGCTGCGCCCTTGGGCGTCATCGCCCCCAGGATCATCGCAGTCGAACGCTCACGCATGCGCTGGGCGACCTTCATCTGTACTTCCATGTCGAGCTGCTCGAACACCACTGCCGCCTTGGCGGGCTTCATCGCCTGATAGATGCGGGCAAGGCCGTCGAACTGCGCGTCGGCGGGGTCATTGGCCGCAGCACCTGCGGTTTCCTTCTGGCGGGATTCGACATCGGCCTGAAGCCGCGCCTCCGCTGCCTTTGCCGCCTGCTCGCGCAGGTCGAGCCCGCGCTTGCGGCGCGCGGCGGCGGCGTCGCTGTCCTTCATGTCCTGTTCGATCGAATTGCCGAGACGGGTCTTTGCGGAGGTGTCCTGCGGCACCGCGATCGTCGCGGCGTTGGCCACGATCGCCAGCGCGGACGCCGCCGCCGTCATCAGCAGGAGCGAGGGGCGGTACATCATGCCGCCTCGGCGCGGAGCGTGTGGACGGTCGCAACGGGCGGAGTGCCTTCGTCGATCGTCGCATCGTCATCGATCATCGGCTCGCCATCGCTTTCCTCGCTGGACGGGCGGTTCGCATTGGCGAGCCCGACGGCGTTGACGATCCGCTCGCAGGCGGACTCGGCGATGCCCGTCATGACCGACAATTCGTCGCTCAGCTCGCGTGCCTGCTCGACCATGCGCGCGTTCTGGGCATAATCGGTCGACAGCGTCTTCTTCATGTCGGCGAGCACGAGCCTGGCCTGGCCGGTCGCCTTTTCCAGTGCGGCGACCACTTCGGTCAGCGCGCCGTCCTTCACCGTGCGCAGGCTGCGCATCATCCGCACGCTCTGGATCAGCACGGCGGCGCACAAAATCATCGTCAGCGCATTGGCCGCAATCGCGAGGTTCATGGCTTGGTCCTTTCCCTGGAAACGTCGGTGACCAGCCGCACGGCAACCTTGCCGCCACGCTGGCCGATCTGCGCCTGGGCGAGCGTCACGCCGCCACAGGCAATGTCGAGTGGGTCGTCGGGGCTTTTGAACAGCGGGATCGTCTGCCCCACTTCCAGCGCGCGCAGTTCGGCCAGCGCCATCGGGCGTTCGCCCAGCACGACGTTCACCGACACATGGGTCTTGCGGATCTCGGTGGCCATGTGCGCCTCCCAGATGCCGTCGCGCCCGCTTTTCTCACCCATGAAGCGCTGGACCAGCTTGTGCCGCACCGATTCGAAGGCGGCATAGGGGAACAGCATCGTGAAGCGCCCGCCGCGTCCGTCCATGTCGACGCGGAACGTGGCGATCGCGCACAGGTTGCTGGGGCCGGCGATCGCGGCGAAGCGCGGGTTGGTCTCGATCCGTTCGAGGTTCATGTTGATCGGCTCGATCGGCGTGAACGCCTCGGCAAAGTCGCGCAGCGCCAGATCGAGCATCCGCGACACCAGCCCGGTTTCGATCGTGGTGAAGGCGCGACCGTCGATCAGCATCGGCGGATGTCCGCCGCGCCCGCCCAGCAGCGCATCGACCACGGCATAGATCAGCCCGGATTCGACCGTGATGATGCCATAGCTTTCCCATTCGGCGACCTGGAACACGCCGACCATGGCGGGCAGCGCGACGCGGTTCATGAACTCGCCGAAGCGCGTCGAGGTCACTTCCTCGAGGCTGACGTCGATCGCGTCCGAAGTGAGCGTGCGCATCGAGCTGGCAAAGGCGCGGACCATGCGGTCGCACACGACTTCCAGCATCGGCAGCCGCTCATGGCTGATGACCTTGGATTCGATGACCGCGCGCAGTCCCTTCTTGCGCTCTGCCGGGCCACCGAAATCGCCGAACAGTGCGTCGATATCGGCCTGGTCGAACCGGACGTCGCCGCCGCCCGCGCCGGGTGCCGCAGGCGGTTCGGGGAGGTCGAAATCGTCGAGATCGATCATTGCTGGACCAGGTCCTGAATCAGAATGTCCTTGACCATGCCGTCGCCGGCGGCGGCGGTGGCGCGGATCATCATTTCCTCCTTGATGCGGAACACCGCCGCCGAACCGGCCAGATCCTCAGGGCGCAGTTCGCGCAGGAAGGGCTGGAACGCGTCTAGGATCACCGGCACCTTCTCCTTCAGCGCTTCCGCCGAAGCCTTGGGGCCGGGGACCAGCATGAAATGGAGCTTGAGGAAGCGCGCGGCGCCATCGGGCGAGCGCAGGTTCACGATCATCGGCGGAACGTCGAAAAACGCCTCCGCCCCGGCTTCGCCTTCGCCGCCCTTTTCCCCGTGGCCGGCTTCCGCCTTGGGGGCTGCTTCCGCGCCTGCTTCGACGGCGGCCTCTTCCTTGGCGCCGCCGCCCGACAGCATCACGAACGCGCCGCTGCCGCCGCCGATCAGCGTCACCGCTGCAGCCGCGCCTATAATGATCAGCTTCTTCTTCGACTTGGGCTTGGGGGCTTCCACGCCCTCTTCCGCACCAGCCTCGACGATATCGGTCGACATGTCCGCCCTTTCGAAATCTTCGCGCCAGCACACTGCGGGCTCATTTTCCTCTATTATAGGATCGTCACCCGGCAATTTCTGCCTAGCGACAATTTTTGAAGGACTGGTCCCGGTGGACATCTCTTCCTACGTATTGCTGAGCCAGGAACAGGCGTTGCGCCGCCGGCTCGACGTGGCGGCGAACAATCTCGCCAACATCAACACGGTGGGCTTCAAGCGCGAGCAGCCGGTTTTCCGCGAATATGTCGAGCAGGGCGACACCGCCATCGAGCCGACCAAGAAGACATCCTATGTGCTCGATTACGGCGCAGTGCACGACACCGCGGCCGGCGCGTTCCAGCAGACGGGCAATCCGCTCGACGTGATGATCGACGGCGCAGGCTATCTGAGCGTCGAGGCGCCGGATGGCGGCACCGCCTATACCCGCGCGGGCTTTATCAAGGTGCTCGAGAATGGCGATCTCGCCACCTCGGGCGGACAGCGCATCCTGGGCGCCGGGGGCAAGCCGATCAACGTCCCGCCCGAAGAGGCGGGGCAGCTGACGATCGGTCGCGACGGCACCGTAAACGGCGTGGCGGGCCCGCTGGGCCGCATCGCCGTGACGGTGTTCGACGACGAGAGCGCCGTCGATCCGCGCGGCGACGGGTTGCTGCGCGGCACCGGCGGGCGCGAGCTTGCCGCCGCCGACACCAAGCTCGTCAGCGGGGGCGTCGAGGGATCGAACGTCAACGCAATCACGGAGACGACCGACATGGTCGAAATTCTCCGCGCCTACCAGACCAGCCAGAGCCTCGCGAACAGCATGTCCGACATGCGCAAGCAGGCGATCGACAAGCTGGGTCGCGTCAACTGATCCTCAACGAAGGGAAAAATCTCGCATGCGTACGCTTTCCATCGCCAGCACGGGCATGCTTGCCCAGCAGACCAACGTCGATGTCATTTCGAACAACATCGCCAACATGAACACCACCGGGTTCAAGCGCCAGCGCGCCGAATTCCAGGACCTGTTGTACCAGCAGGTGCAGCGCGCGGGCGCCGCATCGGGCGCGGAAAGCAAGGCGCCGGTGGGCATCCAGATCGGCGCCGGCGTCAAGACCGGCGGCGTCTATCGCATCAACGAACAGGGCGCGACCGTCCAGACCAGCAACCAGTATGACGTTGCGATCGAAGGGCGCGGCTATTTCCAGGTCACGCTGCCTTCGGGCGATACGGCCTATACGCGCGACGGTTCGTTCCAGCTTTCGGACCAGGGCGAGATCGTGACGCTCGACGGCTATCAGGTACAGCCGGGCATCACCGTGCCGCAGGGCACGGTGGACATCGCGATTTCCAAGACCGGCCAGGTCGAGGCGACCATCGCCGGCAATCCGCAGCCCCAGGTGCTCGGCCAGCTCGAACTCGCGACGTTCATGAACGACGCCGGGCTGGAGGCAAAGGGCGGCAACCTGTTCCTGGAGACCTCGGCATCGGGCCAGCCCACCGTGGCGGCGCCGGGCGAGCCGGGCTTCGGTTCGCTGAGCCAGGGCTTTGTCGAGGCGTCGAACGTGAATGCGGTGTCCGAAATCACCGCGCTCATCACCGCGCAGCGCGCCTATGAAATGAACAGCCGCGTCGTGAAGACCGCAGACGAGATGCTGGCAACCACCAGCCAGCTGCGCTGATGCTGGCGCTGCTTGCACTGGCGCTGTTGGGCGCCACGCCTGAAGAGCCGGTGCAGGTCGCGATCCTCGACCATGCGGTGGCCAAGGGCGAGCGGATCGAAGCGGGCGACTTCGCGATGGAGCCCCGCCCGGCCGCTGCGGCGCGCGGCGCGCTGCGCGTCGAAGAGGCGGCCGGCATGGAGGCGGTGCGTACGCTCGCCGCCGGCTCGATCGTGCGGCGCAGCGACGTGGTGCACCCGCAACTGGTGCGGCGGGGCGAGCCGGTGACGATCCGGCTGGTCCACGGCAATTTGTCGATAACGGCATCGGGCCGCGCGCTGGGTAGCGGCGCGGCCGGAGACCCCGTGCGCGTCGTGGTGAACGCCACCAGCCGCACGCTGGATGGAACGGTGGAAGGCTCCGGCACGGTCCGGATCGCCACGCCCTGAGGAGAATTGCAATGCGTAAGGCTGTTGTACTGGTGGCGCTGTGCGCCACCCTGTCGGGTTGTGGCGCCGTCGGGCGGCTGAAACAGGTGGGCAAGGCGCCCAAGCTGTCGGGCATGGACGCGGTCGCCGCGCCCGAGCTGGAAGCGTCGCTGTCGGCGCCGGCCGATCGCGGCAACCGTGCGCTGACCGCGCCGACCGCGGCGCCCAGCGCGTCGCTGTTCCGCACCGGCGCCGGCGCGTTCTTTCGCGATCAGCGCGCGACCAAGCTGGGCGACATCCTGACGATCAAGATCAACATCCAGGACAAGGCCGATATCGGCAACAACACGTCGCGGACGCGCGGCGGGACCGAAACCGGGGGCATCGGCGGGCTGCTGGGCATCAAGCCGGTGGAGAAGCTGCTCGGCAGCGGCGCGTCGAGCGTGCTGGAGACCAATTCGGGCTCCAAATATGCCGGCGGCGGCACCACCGTGCGTTCGGAGACGATCAGCATGACGATGGCCGCGATCGTCACCCAGGTGCTGCCCAACGGCAACATGATGATCCGCGGCAAGCAGGAAGTGCGCGTCAATTTCGAGATGCGCGAGCTGATCGTGACCGGCATCATCCGGCCCGAGGACATCGCCCGCGACAATTCGATCCAGCACAGCCAGATCGCCGAAGCGCGCGTCATCTATGGCGGCAAGGGCCAGCTGACCGAGGCGCAGCAGGCGCGGTGGGGCCAGCAGATCTACGACGCGCTGTTCCCCTTCTGAACGACACGATCGCTGGTGCAGGGGCGGGGCGTGCGGACGGGAGTCCGCGCGCCCCGCTTCGTTGTGGGCGGTGGGAAATGTTGAGGAAGTTTAGGGTCCCCTGAACCCGGTTAAACGGCGCTAACGATGAAAAATCGCTCGCAAATTTGGGTCATCCTATAATTCTTCCCACAATGGAGATGCAGGCGCATTTAGCGCGCCCTGCCGAGGACCGGCGCCTCCGGTTCGAGCCGCAGAAGCAGCTCATTATCCAAGAAGGAAATCATCATGGCTTTCTCCGTCAACACCAACGTCGGCGCAATGGCTGCGCTTCAGAGCCTCAACGAAACCGGCAAGGGCCTCTCGCAGGTTCAGAGCCGTATCAACACGGGCCTGAGCGTCGCTTCGACCAAGGACGATTCGGCATCGTACACCATCGCGCAGGGCCTGCGCGGCGACATGGGCGGCCTGAAGGCCGTTTCCGCGTCGCTGAGCCGCGCCAAGAGCGTGACCGATGTCGCGGTTGCCGGCGCCGAGCAGATCTCGGACGTCATCAACCAGATGAAGGCCAAGGCCACCCAGGCCGCCGACGCGGGCATCACCGCTGAAGCACGCAGCGCCTACAACGAAGACTTCAAGGCACTGCGCGACCAGATCACGACCATCGTGAACTCGTCGGACTTCAACGGCACGAACCTGCTGAAGGCTTCGGGCGGTTCGGTTACGGCGCTTCAGTCGCTGAAGGATTCGGACACCTCGTCGGCAACGACCTGGAACCCGGATTCGCTGAGCGTCGCCAACCAGGGTCTGCAGCTCGGTGGTTCGGTCGTGACCGTTGCCGCCAGCGGCGACATCTCGACCCAGACCGCTGCGCAGACGATGGTGGACACGCTGACGACCACGCAGACCAACCTCAAGACCAGCCTGAGCACGCTCGGTGCAGCATCGCGCAAGATCGACGCACAGTCGGCCTTCACGAGCAAGCTGTCCGACGTGATCGAGGCCGGCATCGGCAACCTTGTCGACGCCGACCTGGCGAAGGAATCTGCCAAGCTGCAGGCTCTGCAGGTGAAGCAGCAGCTGGGTGTTCAGGCTCTGTCGATCGCCAATCAGGCGCCGCAGACGATCACTTCGCTGTTCCGTTAAGACCGATCTTAACCCTGGAAGATCTGGTCTAGACGGAGGCCGGGATGGGAAACCATCCCGGCCTCTTTTTTTGTCCCCTCGTTTCGGGAGCGATTCTCTTTTTGCCGGGCGCCGTCCGGCGGAAGGGTCGATCGCGCTATAATGATGGGAAAGCAGGAGGTTGTCGCTTGTTCCCCCGTATCCGTGAAATTACCGATGCCTTTGGCGGCCGCCTGCGTGTCAGCGTGGAGGAGCATCCTTCCGGCGCGCTGGTGGTGATCGAGCGTCCCGACCTGACCGGGCGGCCCCGCGTGCTGCTGGACGGCTATGGCGTGGATATCCTGTCGGGATACATCATGTCGGCCCGCCTGTCGGTGCCGCACCCGCTTCCCGACGAGCATGTCGACGGCACGTTCAGCACGCGTTTCCGCCTGGAGCTGGAGCCCAGCGCGTCGCTGTCGCTCAACCAGTCCGGCGATGCGAAACTGGAGATTCCGGCCCCATTCTGGGACAGATTGTACGCCGAACTATGCCTCGTCGCGGCCCATGCGCGCGAGCTTGCGAGGCGCGCCGAAGCCCGCGTGCACTGATTCGGGAAAACTACGTAGGGGCAAGACCTGACTACGCCAGAAACACTGCCTCGGGCATTTCGGCCCCAGAGCACAGATGCGACAGACACTGGGGGTCTCGAGTGATGAAGTTACGAGAATTTGGGCATAATTCCTCTAATCCCCCGGCAGGGTTCAGCATTACCCTGACGCTTACCGTGGAGGACGCGACCCGCCTTTGGGCTGCCGCCGCTGAACGCGCGCTCAGTGCCCCGGGCATGACGCTGGCTGACGTGCTGGACACGATCGGCCCGCGCGAGGACCCGCAGCTGGCGGAGTGCCTGAGCATGCTGACGGCGCCCTCGGCGATCCCCGGATGCGGCCTGGACAGCTTCACGGTGCGCGAGACGATCAGCCCGCTGACGGCGCAGCTGATCCACCTGCCGGTCGCGACCGACAGTGCCCGTGGCGACATGCTGCCGGTCGCCTTTGGCTGAACCGCCCGCCGCACGGCGGACTCTATCGCATCACGAACCGGCGGGCATTTTGCCCGCCGTTTTTTTTGCCCGGCGCGCGCCGACGCGGTCCCCGTCGCGAGGGCAAAAAAAACCCCGCCGAAGCGGGGTGGGAGAGACGAACGGTACGTAGAGGGGATCGGAACGTCCGCCCGTCTCTCTTGCTTTCATTATAGCGCTCGGGGGATGCCCCGTGGCGGAGCCAGGCTCCGATCTTGTGCGCTACGGGATCGTACGGATCGGTGCTGGTTATACCAAGGTTCATTGCCATGAACCCATGCGCCACCCGCCCCGCCTCCCCACCCGACCACCAAGGATACCATCAGGCGATGGTGGTCGAGTGGGGGGCGGGGCGGGTGGCAGGAGTTGCGCTCAACGCGACGAGATCACGCGCCGACGCGGACCAGGCTGCTCGTGGGGACCTTCACGCCGTTGACCGATACGGTGATGACGCCGTTGGCGAGCTGGACGTCGTCCACCTTGCCGATCGCATGCGCCTTGGCCGGCACGGTGTTGCCCGAGGCATCGGTGCCCTTCAGCGTGATCGTGTACTCGCCGGCTTCCATCGTCTTGCCATCGGTGGTCTTGCCGTCCCAGCTGAGCCCGCCGGAGACGGCGCCGGCCTCTACCGTGCGGGTGTCGACGACCTTGCCGGCCGAATTGGTGATCGTGGCGGTCAGCGTCTTGACGCTGCGATCGGCGGTCCAGCTCCACTGTGCGGGGGCGGTAGCGCTAAGGCCTGCCGTTGCGCTGTTGGTCTCGACATTCTTGCCGAGCAGCGCCGATGCCTGGGTCAGGTTCTGCGTGCCGAGGCTCGACAGGATCGACTTGAGCGTCGTGGTCTGCTCGATCGACTGTTCGACCTGCGAGAACTGGACGAGCTGCTGCGTATATTGCGCGGTGTCGGTGGGGTTGAGCGGATCCTGGTTCTGCATCTGCGTGGTCAGCAGCTTGAGGAACATGTTGTAATCGGCGCTCAGCTTGGTGCCGGCGGCGGTATCCGCGCCGGTCGGGCTCGTGCCGGTGGTGCCGGTGACGGTCGTCATATCAGGTTCCTATGCGAGAAGATCGACCTGCCCATCGCCCCGGATGGCGCGATAGGCGGGGTTGGTTTCGGACTCATCCTGCGCCGCGTTCTGGCGCCGGTCGTCGCCGCGCTGCTGCTGCGGATTGGACTGGCCGGACTGGCCATCGCCGGTGCGGCTTTCGAAGCGGAAGCTCTGGGCATCGGTGCGGATGCCCGCCTGGTCCAGCGTGCGCGCGAGATCGGGCAGGTCCTGGCGCAGCAGGTCGAGCGCATGGGCGCTGTCGGCGCGGAGCGTCGCCTTCATGCTGCCGGCATCGTCGAACGACAGCGTCACTTCGACGCGGCCAAGCTCGGCCGGGTTCATCCGGACGCGCAGCGAGGATTCGCCGGCCTCCACCTTGCGCGCAATCTCTACGCCCAGCCCCTGGCCCAGTGCGCCGGGACGGGCGCTGACCTGGGGCTCGGCGACGGGCAGCGGAGTCGTGGCAGCGACGGCGGGGCGCTGGGCGGCGGCATGGAAGGCGGGCGCGGGGGCGGTGCCGCTGTCCGGAAGCGTGAAGCGTGGTGCTGCGTCGTGCGACGCCGTGGCCATATCCTCACCCTTGCCCGAATCGGTGCTGGCGACCGAAGCGACGGGCGATCCGGTTGCGGTGCGCGACGGCGCGGGGCCTGCATGGGTAGCGACGCTGTTCGCAGCATCACCGATGCTGGTCGCGCGACCGGCGGGGCCGGACTTGCGCGTGGCTTGCGCGGTGGTCCGCGTTTCTGCCGGTGCCGTGCGGGGGGCATCGGGCGTCGCGGCGGACTGGACCGGAACGGGCTGGGGCGTGGGGGTCGCGACCGGGGTTTCGGTGGCGATTGGCACAGGCTGTGCCTCTGCCGGTGCGGCGGAGTCGGTGCCGGCGTCGGATGCCGCTTCGTCCGGCGTTGCCGTGGCGGGCATTTCCGGCGCGCCTGCGGTGTCGGCGGGTACGGGCGCCTCCGCCACGGGGGCATCGGTGGCGAGGGGCGCCGCCGGTTGCGGCGCAACGGGGCTGGCCGGTACGGGCTTGGTGGCGGCGGGCTTGGCCGTCGCGACGGGGACCTGCGCGGGCACTGGGGCGGCGGCATCGGCATCGGGCAGCGCAGGCGTGGCCGGCGACACCGCGTGCGCCGGAACCTGGGCGACTGCAGGCGCGGGGATTTCGCTATCGGCTGGCGCAGGCGTCACCGCCGGCACGGGCTGTGCGATCGCAGCCGGGGCGGGGGCGATCGCTGCCTCTGGTACGGGCGCGGTGGGAGTCATCCCCGTCAGGTCGGGCGCAGGCGCGGAATCGGGCAGCCGGGCAGCCGTCGCCACCAGCTGCGACAGCGCGTTCGGCGCCTGAAACGCAGCGAGCGGGCCGGGGGCGATGCCGGTGCCGGCGGTGCTCGCGATCAGGCCATTCGCCTGGGGCAGCAGCGGGGCGGGCTGCACCGATACGTCGAGCTTCTGGACCAGCGGGAGCTGCAACCCGGCGCCGACGCCATCGCCCAAGGCGGTCCCCAGAAGCTGGGCAAAGCCGCTGCTCATGGCAGTGCCGGGAGCGGGCAGGGCAACGCCGTTACCCGAAGTCGTTCCGAAAGGAAGGATGTTCATCCAGGCGCCTCTTGCTGGCCGCGAACGGCCCGTTACGTCATTATAGGACAAGTACGGGAGCGGCGGTGTTTCACTCAGCCGATCGTGCCCAGCGCGCGGATGCGGGCGCGGGCGTGGATTTCGTTCTGCGACAGCACGACGGTGGCCGGGCGCACCCGTTCGATGATCGAGCGGACGAACGGGCGGATCGACGGGCTGGTGAGCAGGCACGGGATTTCGCCGTCCGCCGCCAGCCGGTCATAGGTCTCGCGGACCGACGCGATGAAGCGCTGGAGCGAGGACGGGGCCATCGCGAGCTGGCGATCGTCGCCGCTGCCCAGGATCGAATCGGCGAACGCCTGGTCCCATTCGGGTGAGAGGGTAACGACCGGAATGGCATCGCCGCGCACCTGCGTCGCGCTGATCTGGCGGGCCAGGCGGGCGCGGACATGCTCGGTCATCTGGGTCAGGTTCGCGGTCAGCGGCGCGGCTTCGGCGATGCCTTCCAGGATCGTCGGGATGTCGCGGATCGAAATGCCCTCGCCCAGCAGGTTTTGCAGGATGCGCTGGACGCTGGAGATCGAGACCTTGGACGGGATGATGTCCGCCACCAGCTTTTCGGCGTCGCGGTGGACTTCCATCAGCAGCTTCTGCGTCTCGGTGTACGACAGCAAGTCGGCGATGTTGTCCTTGACCAGCTCGGTCAGGTGCGTGGTGATGATCGTGCCGCAATCGACCACGGTCAGCCCGCGAAAGCCCGCTTCGTCGCGCAGTTCGCGGTCGATCCACAGCGCGGGGAGGCCGAACACCGGCTCGCGCGTGTTCTCGCCCGGCAGGCCCACGGGCCCGCCGCCGGGATTGATGAGCAGCAGCTTGTCGAGGCGGATCTCGCCGCGTGCCGCTTCGGTCTCCTTGATCGTGATGACATATTCGTTGGGCTTGAGGCCCATATTGTCGATGATCCGGACCGAGGGGAGGACGAAGCCGAAATCGGTCGCCATCTGGCGGCGCAGCGCGCGGACCTGGTCGTCGAGCCGCGGTTCGCGCGTATCGTCGTTGATCATCGGCAGCAGCGCATAGCCGATCTCGATGCGGACCGCGTCGATCGCCAGCGTGGCGGAAATCGGCTGTTCGACGATCGCGGCCTGTGCCTCGTCTCGGGCGGTGATCGCCTTGTCCAGCGCTGCCCTGGCATCGGCGCGCTTCGACATCTTCCATGCCGCAAAGCCCGACAGCCCGGCAAAGGCCGCAAAGGGGATGAAGGGCAGGCCGGGCATCAGCGCCAGCGCGCCCATCAGCACGGCGACCATGCCGAATGCCTTGGGATAACGGCCCAGCTGGTCGCCCAGCGCGGTGCCGGTCTTGCCCTTGATCCCGCCCTTCGACACCAGCAGGCCGGCGGCGGTCGAGACGATCAGCGCCGGGATCTGGCTGACCAGCCCGTCGCCGGCGGTCAGCACGGTATAGGTGCGGAACGCCTCGCCCACGGGCACGCCGTGCGAGATGACGCCGATCGCCAGCCCGACGACGATGTTGATCGCGGTGATGAGCAGGCCTGCGACGGCATCGCCCTTCACGAATTTGGACGCACCGTCCATCGCGCCGTAGAAGCCGCTTTCGGCCTCCACTTCGGCGCGGCGTTCCTTGGCGGTGTTTTCGTCGATCATCCCGGCGGACAGGTCGGCGTCGATCGCCATCTGCTTGCCGGGCATCGAATCCAGGCTGAAGCGCGCGGCGACTTCGGCGATGCGGCCCGCGCCCTTGGTGATGACGACGAAGTTGATGACGACCAGGATGATGAAGATCGTCAGACCGATGATCGTCTCGCCGCCCATCAGGAATTCGCCGAACGCGCCGATCACGCCGCCGGCAGCGTCGGGGCCCTCGTGCCCGTGGCTGAGGATCAGGCGCGTGGAGGCGAGGTTCAGGCCCAGCCGCAGCATCGTCGCGACCAGCAGGATCGTCGGAAAGGCGCTGAGTTCCAGCGGCTTTTCGATGAACAGCGCGGTCATCAGGATCAGCACCGAAATGGTGATCGACAGCGCCAGTCCCATGTCGAGCATCCAGCCGGGCATCGGCAGGATGAGCATGGCGATGATCGCGATGACGCCGAAGCCCAGCGCGAGATCGCGGCTGAACCCCATGCGAGCGAACAGGGCGTTGAGGGCGGGAGGCATTTTCTACAGCGCCGGCGAAACCGGAATCCCGGCTTCGATAAAGGTTCTGAGCTTGTTGCGCATGGTCCGCACCGAAATCCCCAATATGTGCGACGCCGAAGTGCGGTTGCCGTGGCACCGCTCCAGCGTCTGCAGGATCAGTTCGCGTTCGACTTCCTCGACCGTGTGGCCGACCAGCCCCTGCACCTGGAACCGGTGCGGCTCGGTCGCCTCCAGGTCGATCAGGCGGCTGCCGTCCGACCGGACCAGGTCGCCCGGTTCGATCCGCGTGCCGCTGGACAACAGCAGCGCGCGCTGGACGCATTCCTCCAGCTCGCGGATGTTGCCGGGCCAGCCATAGCGGGTGACCAGCGCCAGCGCTTCGTCGCTGAACGGACGCGGCTGCACCCCATCGCTTTCGGCAAGCCGTTCGGCGAAGTGGCGGGCGAGGCGGGCGGCGTCGTCGCCGCGCGCACGCAGTGCGGGCACCGCGACGCGCACCAGCCCCAGCCGCTGGAGCAAATCGGCGCGAAAGACGCCGCTTTCCACGGCCGCGTCGAGATCGAGGCTGGTCGTCGCGATCAGCCGCGCGCGGAACGGCACTGTGTCGCTGCCGCCGACGCGGCGGAACTGCTGTTCCTGCAACGCCGACAACAGCCGTGCCTGGGTGGAGGCGGCGAGCGCGCCCACTTCGCGCAGCAGGATGGTGCCGGTGCCGACCTTTTCAAGGCGACCGATGCGGCGGGCGACGGCGCCGGCAAAGGCGCCTTCTTCGTGCCCGAACAGCTCGGAATCGATGATTTCCGCCGCGACGCCGGCGCATTCGACCACCAGCATCGTCGGCCCGCGCCCCGATCCGTCATGGATCGTGCGCGCCATGGTCTCCTTGCCGCTGCCCTTCTCGCCCGTGACGAGCACCGGCGCGCCGCTGGTCGCGACCGCGGCGGCGAGCGCCAGCGCGCGCGACAAAGCGGGGTTGTCCCCGATCGTCTCGGGCCGGCGCCGCTCGACCACCGATGCGATGGCGGCGGCGATCAGATCGCGTTGCGGGGGCAGGGGCACGTAATCGCGCGCACCGGCGCGGATCGCCGCCACGGCCCGTTCGGCCGAGGCATCGATCCCGCACGCCAGCACGGGAATGGGAAAGCGCTCGGCGCGGATGCTGGCCATGAATCCGGCAACATCGGCCTCGACGTCGATCATCACCAGATCGGCGCCGGTTTCGCGCAGCAGGACCAGCGCGTCGCCCGGCGAATCCGCCATGGCGACGTCGGCGCCGGCCTGTCGCGCCATTTCGGCGGCGCGCCGAAATTCGGTGCCGGGCGCGCCGACCAGGAGCATGCGAATGACCGGCATCAACGTTCCGCCCGCACGATCTCGGTCAGGGTGACGCCCAGCGCGTTGTCGATCAGGACGACTTCGCCGCGCGCGATCAGGCGATCGTTGACGAAGATGTCGACCGGCTCGCCGACCTTGCGGTCCAGCTCGACCACCGCGCCTGCGGAAAGGTGGAGCAGCTCGCCGACCGGCATCCGGGC
The DNA here is from genome assembly GCF_053502645.1 of Sphingomonas degradans. NCBI lineage: Bacteria > Pseudomonadati > Pseudomonadota > Alphaproteobacteria > Sphingomonadales > Sphingomonadaceae > Sphingomonas > Sphingomonas degradans. Next base: position 2,654,712 of record NZ_CP177172.1, on the reverse strand, counting down.
GCGGCCGAGCACGGCCTGCACCTTGACCGGCACGTCGTGCACCGCTTCCAGCCCCTCGGAGCCGACGGGCTGGCCATCGCCGCCCGTGTTGATTTCGAAATCCTCGAACAGCGGTGCGGGCTGTTCTGCGGCGTCGGACGGAATGATGTCATGGGGATCGATCGTCATGGTCTCAGTTCCTATGTGTTCATCCACTGACGGATCACCGAGGCCGCTTCGGGCGGGCTCGCGTTGATCGCGTCACCGATGCGCTTGAGCGCGGAAAGTTTGATGCGTCCGTCGACCTGGGCGAGGGCGATTTCCTGGTCGAGCAGCGCGTGGGGCTCGGCGGCGTTCATCGCCTCGAGCTGCTGGGCCGCTTCGGCATCGCCATCCGCCGCGCGCTCGGCCAGCGCGAGCCGTTCGGCGTTGTGGCTGGCCAGCGCGGCGGCGTCGGCCAGTGCGGGATCGGGGGCCAGCACCTTGGGCTTCAGCATCCGCAGCGCGATCAGCCCGACGATGCCGATCACGATCAGCTGGAGCAGACCCCAGACCCGATCCATCGACAGCAGCGACAACAGGCCGCTTTCGTTGTCGGCCAGCGCATCGCCCGCCGAAAACTGCATGCTTTCCACCACCACGCTGTCGCCGCGCTCGGTATCGGCGCCGACGGCGTTCTCGACGAGGCGCTGGAGCCGCTGCATCTGCGGCTGGGGCAGGCCCTTTTCGCCGCCATCGATCATCACCGCGACCGACAGCCGCGTGACCTTGCCCGGCGCGCGCAGCGTCACCGTCTTGGTCGAGCTGTTGTCATAGGTGGTGTCTTCGGACGTCTGGTTGCTGGAGGTCTGCTTGCTCGGCCCGGTGCCGGGCGCCTGGCCCTGTGCGTCGGGCAGCTGGTTGGCGACCGAGGTGGTGGTGGGGGCGGCATCGGTCTCGCGGTTCTGGTCGCCGCTTTCGACGCTGACCTGGCGCGAGATGACCTGCTTGTCGGGATCGAAGGTGTTCGATTCCTCGCGCGTCTGGTCGCGGTCGATCTGGGCGGAAACCTCGGCGCGGACCTTGCCCTGGCCGACGATCGGTTCGAGCAGCGATTCGACTTCGGCGCGCAGCTTGGCCTCGACCGCCTGTTGCCGCTCATCGGCATCGCCGGCGCTCGCGGTGCCGGGGTCGCCGGCGCGGGCCAGCAACGCGCCGCTCTGGTCGATGACCGAGACGGCGTCGGGCGAAAGCTCAGGGACCGAGGAGGCGACGAGATAGCGGATCGACGCGATCGATTCCGACGACAGCCGGCCCTTGGTCTTGACGGTGACGGCGGCGGTCGCCTTGCGCGCATCGGTGGCGAACATCGCACGTTCGGGCATCACGATGTGGACGCGCGCGGCGCTGACATTCTGGATGGTCTGCACCGATTTGGCGAGTTCGCCTTCGACCGCGCGGGTCTCGTTCAGCTTGGCGCGGCTGGCGGAAACGCCGAAGGGCTGTTCCTCGTCCAGCACTTCATAGCCGATCTTGCCGCCCAGCTTTTCGCCGGCCATGCCCATGCGCAGCTCGGCCAGCTTTTCCTGCGGCGCCATGATCGAGGTGCCGTCGGCGGAAAGCGTGTATTCGACGTTCTGCGCCTTGAGCTTTTCGGTGATCGTCGCCGCGGCGGACGGATCGAGATCGGTGTAGAGGAATCCCATGGACGGGTCCGAACCGCGCGTCGCGACGAACGCCAGAGCGGCGAGCAGCGCGAACGCGACGCCCCCCATCAACATCAGCCGCCGGGGCCCCAGTTGCTCGGCAAATTTTTTGATCGCTTCCAAGGCCGCCCCGTCGCGTGGTGCCGGGGACGGAAATGTCCCCTCTCCGTTTCTTTATAGGAGGGGGTCGAGCGGCAGTTTGTGCCGGGTGGGAATTTTTTGCCTAGTTTGCGCTGCGCGCTTGGGTCCGCCGGTTCATTTTACGAATGCCCGCTCGCAAGACAGTACCACCGCACGGCAATGGGGCAGCCCTGAACGCCGTCATCCCGGCGAAGGCCGGGATCCATTGTCGCTCCGCTGCGCCAAAAACGCGGGCGGAGCGGCGAATGGATCCTGACTTTCGTCAGGATGACACGGATTTCCTGAATGCGATTGCTGGCGTTACCGGGCGGGTCGGGCGCGACTTTCCCAAGCGCGACACGTCAGCGCTTGAGCAGGCTTTCCAGCTCGGCGGCGATGGCTTCGCGGCGGGCGGCGGCGTCGAGCGAGAGGCCGCCCTGTTCCCAGCCGATCATCGCATCGCCGGGGGCGAGCGTGACGTCGCCCACCACGGCCAGCGACAATTTGCGCCGGTCACGCGACTGGCGATCGGCGATGCGCGCCTCGATCGCGTCGATCAGGTCGGGGTGCACGCGGATTTCCAGCTCGGTGCCGCGCGCGACCTGGCCGAGCACGCGTCCGATCGCCTGGTCGATCGCGTCGTCGGGCGCGGTCTGGAGCGCACGACCGGCGATCACGTCGGCGGCGGCCAGCGCGATCTGCGCGGCATCGCCCGTCACGCGATCGGTGACTTCGCCGAAACGCTCGTCGAGCATCTCGATCCCGGCCTGGAGCGCATCCACCGCGCTCAGCAATGCCACGTCGCGCTCGGCGCGGGCCTGGGCCAGTCCGGCTTCGAATCCCTGCGCGCGGGCAAGCGCCAGCTGCGAGCCATGCTCAGCCTTCAACGCGGCGATCTCGGCGCGCAGGGCGCCGACTTCCAGCACTTCCTCGGCGCGCGGGATATCGGCCCCGGGCGCGCTGAAGATGCGATCGAATGCAAAACGCTGAACAGTGTGCAGGCTCATCGTGGAACTGCCTTCCTCAAATGATCATCGCATCGTCGGCCTTGGGATCGACCAGCATGATTTCGCCGCGGTCGGCCAGAACCTTGGCGAGGCGCACCAGCGCGGACTGCGCTTCCTCGCAATCGCGTGCACGCACGGGGCCCATGCCCGCCATATCCTCGCGCATCAGCTTCGATGCACGCTCGGTCATCGCGCCGAAGAACAGCTGTTTCAGCTTTTCCGGTGCGCCCTTGAGCGCCAGCGCCATTTCTCGCTTGTCGGCATTGCGCACGATCACCGCGATGGCGGCCGGCAGCAGGTTCGACAGATCCTCGAACGTGAACATCAGCGCGCGGATGCGCTCTGCGCTCTCGGGGGCGCGGACGTCGAGCGCGGTCAGCATCGCCTCTTCGGTCGAACGATCGAGCGAGTTGAACAGTTCGGCCATCGATTCGTGCGGATCGCGCTTGTTCGAGCGCGACAGGTTGGTCATGAATTCGCTCTTCAGCGTCTGTTCGACCTGGTTGATGACGTCCTTCTGCACGGTGTCCATGCGCAGCATCCGCATGATGACGTCGACGGAGAAGTCGCGCGGCAGCTCGGACAGGACGCGCGCCGCATGGTCCGAACGCAGCTTGGACAGGATGACCGCCACCGTCTGGGGATATTCGTGGCGCAGCGCGCCCGCGAGCACGGATTCGCTGACGTTGGACAGCTTGTCCCACATCGTCCGGCCGGACGGGCCACGGATGTCCTCCATGATGTCCTTGACCTTCTCGCCCGGCAGGATGCCGGCGAGCAGGCGCTCGGTCGTCTCGTAGCTGCCATGGAGCGAGGCCATGCTCGACACTTCGGACGTGAACTGGACCAGCAGATGCTCGACCACTTCGGACGGGACGCGGCCGAGCCCGGCGATGGTCGAGGACAGTTCCTTGATCTCGTCGGTCGAAAGCTGGTCCCAGATCGCGGCGCCATGTTCCTTGCCCAGCGCCAGCATCAGCGCGGCTGCGCGCTGGGGGCCGGAGTATTTCTTCAGCTCGGGCGGCTCGGCAATGGGTGCCATCTGGCTCATTCGGATCCCCAATCTCGAAAAATGCGCGCCCGCACGAGGGCGGTGTCACGATTGCCTCTATTATAGGAGCACGAGGGAAAAGGGCGGTGACGATGGCAGTTAATTTGTCGAACAGTCTTGCGGGGCTCAGCCTGTTGACCGGGAGCAATGTGGCGAACAGCGCCACAACGGCGATTGCGTATGAATCCAAGGCTGTACGGGCGGCAAAGGCCCTGTTCACTGCCAAGGAAACCGTGACTCCGCCGTGGAAGGAGCCGAAGACCTCGACCCCGGTTTCGGCGCAGGTTGCGGCAGTCAAGGCGCTCAAGACCATCATCGACAAGGCCGGGACAGGGACCGACCTGCTCACCGACGACGTCCAGACCACCTTCACCACGTACAAGGCACTCGACCGGCTTCGGGTGCTGGCGGAGACGGCATCGGCCAAGACGACGTCCGCGGCGCAGCGCGCCCAGTTGCAGACGACGTTCGCCAAGGGCCTTGCCGATCTCCAGACTTATCTTGGCTCCGCCAAAACCGATGTCGTGAACCTGGCCTTTGGCCAGCCGACCCGCAGCACCAAGACGGTCGAGATTTCCGACCCCGAGCAATATACGCTGAAAAGTGCGGGGTTGGTGAAGACCCGCACCGACGCGCTGCCCGGCCTGACCGGCAATGAAGTCTTCACGATCACGCTGACCAAGCCGGGCGCGACCGACACGATCAACGTCGACCTGTCGAAGGGGCCGCAGCCGCCCACGATCGATTCGATGACCGACATGGTCAATGCGGCGATCGCGGGCATCCCGGCCAAGAACGCGGACGGCACGGTGCGGCTGGACGCCGAAGGCAACACCACGCCCCGCTGGCTCGCGCGTTTCTCGGCCGAGAAGACCGGCGACAAATGGGGCTTCAAGATATCCAATCCCAGCGGGATCGAGCGGATCACGCTGGACCAGGTGGGGGCAAAGGACTCGCTGGTCGTCGCCAGCGGCCAGACAGCGCTCGACGCGCCCACCGCGACCAGCGTGTTCCGTATCGACGATCCGGCGGGCGACCAGACGCGCAAGACGATGGCGAACCTGTCGGCGCTCGATCGGCAGGCGACCGAGCAGGCGACGCTGCTGGGCAAGACCACCACGCTGACCACGGCAAAGACCGACGCCGACGGCAAGGTCAAGGTCGAGACGACCAAGACCAGCAATGTCTATGCCTCGACCGACGCCGCCGCGCTCGTCACCGATGCGCAGGGCAACAGCTATGTCGTCGGCACGACCAAGGGCGATCTGGGCGCCAATCGTTCGGACGGCGATGACAATCTGTTCCTCACCAAGCTGGACGGCGAAGGCAAGGTCGTCTGGCAGCGCAGCCTGGGCGCCGCCGGCTCTTCGACGGGCGCCGCCGTGTCGCTGGGCGCGGATGGCAGCATCGTCGTGGCGGGCACCGTCAATGGCAAGTTCGATACCACCACCACCGATGGCGACATGCTGGTCGCCAAATATGATGCCGAGGGCGACGAGAAGTTCGCCACCGTGATCCGTTCGACCGGCGCCGACACGGCAAAGGCGGTGGCGGTGGGGGCCGACGGCTCGATCTATGTCGGCGGCCGCACGGCAACCGGCGGCGGCGACGCGTTCGTCGCGCGGATCGATTCCACCGGCAAGATCGCGGAACGCCAGACGCTGGTGGGCGCCGGCAGCGACACGATCAACGGCCTGGCGGTGGACGGGGACGGCAATGTCCTGGCGCTGATGGCGTCGAACGGCGAGGCGCAGGTGCGCAAGCTGAGCGGCAGCGCGCTGTCGTCCGAACTGGGCAGCATCTCGCTGGGCACCGCCGATGCGCGCGCCATCGCAGTGGGCCCCGACGGCACGATCGCGATCGGCGGAGCGACCAACACCGCGATGTCGGGCACACAGGTAAACGGGATCAGCGGTGGCCGCGACGGCTTTGTCGCGCGGATCGATTCCAACCTGTCGAGCGCCAGCGTCACCTATCTGGGCTCGTCGGCGGACGACCAGGTCGATTCGCTGACCTTCCTCAACGGCGATCTCTACGCCGGCGGGCGCACCACGGGCGAGATGGGCGCACCGCGCAAGGGCGCGACCGACGGCTTTGTCGCGCGGCTCGATGCCGCGACCGGCGCGGTCGCCAATGTGAACCAGTTCGGCGCGTCGGCACTGCGGACCGAGCCGGTGCGGATCACCGCGAACAAGGGCGGCGCCAACGCCATCTCGTCGCTGGGCTTTGCCCGTGGCACGATCAACCCCGAGACCACCGACAAGCTGACCAGCCAGACCGCGCTGCGCCCCGGCGACAGTTTCTCGATCCGAGTCGATGGCGGCGCCGTGCGCAAGATCACGATCAGCGCCGACGATACGCTGACGACGCTGGCCGAGCGCATTCGCGGCGTCGCGGTCAACAGCAAGGCGACGGTGACCACGCCCAAGATCGGCGAGGCGCGCTCGCTGCGCATCGATACCAAGGCGGGGCATTCGTTCGAATTCATCGCCGGCCCGGACGGCAGCGATGCACTGGCCAAGCTGGGTATCGAGCCACAGCGCATCCAGTCGCCCACCACGCTGTCGAGCCGCGCGCCCAAGGTGCGGCCGGGCGGCGATTTCGGGCTGAGCCTGACCGATGGGCTCAACCTCACCACCGCCGACGGCGCCAAGCTGGCGATGAAGAAAGTGGAGGAGGCGCTGTCGATGACCCAGACTGCCTATCGCTCGCTGTTGTGGGACGATGGCAAGGCGAAGCTGGTCGACGGTGTCAAGAACACCGCCACCGGCAAGCAATCGACGGCGCGCGAAACGGCGCAGCTCGCCAATTACCAGGCGGCGCTCAACCGCCTCAACAGCAACACGTCGAGTAACGGCAGCCTTTTGGGATTCTGAGCCATGACGACAACCCTTCCCCTGTTGGCCGGCATTCGCGAGCGGATGCAGAACCTCTCCGAGCGGCAGCGCGTGGTGGCGCAGAACATCGCCAACAGCGAAACGCCGGGATTCAAGGCACGCGACGTGTCCGAACCCAATTTCGCCGCGCTGGTCGGCGGCAGCGGCATGGTGGCCAAGCCCCGCGTCGAGCTGACCGCCGCGATGAAGAATCTGGGTGCGGTACAGCCGGTGGGATCGGGCGTGGTGCTCGACAAGAATATCACCGAGACCAAGCCCGACGGCAACAACGTCACGCTGGAAGACCAGCTGCTCAAAATGGGTTCGATCCAGGCCGATTTCTCGGCGATGACCAACCTGTACCGCAAGCAGATGCAGATGATGAAGACCGCGATCGGCCGCGGCGGCGGGGGCTGAGGCTAGGGCAGGGCGGACCTGGAGGGGAGGTCCGATATTGGTGGCGCGCGGTGGCGCCTGCGCATTCCTCCCCCGGAGGGGGAGGGGGACCAGCCGGAGGCTGGTGGAGGGGTAGTCTCCGCATGCTCCACTGCCCGAAAAAGGGTACTTATATCAGGGCACTGGTCCGAAAGTACGCGAGAATACTCCTGTCGGACTTGGCAGCCGCTGTCCGCCACTTCGGCATACTCGCCCGCCGAGATTACCCCTCCACCGGCTTCGCCGGTCCCCCTCCCCCTCCGGGGGAGGAGTGAAGGCCGGTCTGCGCGCTCTGCTTTATCGCTCGGTTGCCGCGCGCTGTTCGTCGGGCGTCGCCGGGCGATGGCCATAGCTCAGGACCGTGGTGATGCGCCATGCGCCGTCCTGTTTCGCCCAGACCATCACGAACTTCGCGATCCCCTCGCAGCGCCCGGTCGCCAGCTCGCAGAAGCGATGCTCGCCTTCCTCGATCGCGCCGTAATCCTTGACCGGATAGACCTTGAACGACGTGCGGATCAGCTCGCGCCGCACCTTGCCGCAGATATAGTTGCGCACCCCGTCGACCATCGGATCGCGATCGAACGTCGCACCGCCGGCGTCGTGGTAAAAGGCGACCTTCGGGTCGAAATAGCCCGAAAAGGCCGGGATGTCGCACCGGTTATAGGCATCGAACACCTTGGCATCGAGCGCAGCGATCTCGCTCGTCAGGGGATCGGCCTGCCCGGGCGCGGGTGCCGCAACCAGCGCGGCTGCAACGGCGATGATCGGCACCATGTCCATTCTCCTCGGCCACGGCTGCGCGGCTGTGTTGGTTGAATAACACAGTTAGCGGCGTGGCGCTGCGATTGCAATCTCTGCGGATCGACGGGCCAGGACGCCCCAACAACAAAACGGCGCCGCCCCCACCGGGAGCGACGCCGTTCGCGTTTCGATGCGCGGCCTTTTACAGCCGGGTGTTGATCGAGATCGGGGCAGGGGAGTCCATGCCGCCCAGGCCGCCGCACGCGCCATAGGTGCTGCTGCGGCTGCCGGTCAGGCGCTGGGCCTCGGCGGCGATCGCGGCCATCATGTCGACCGACAGTTCGATCTGGCGCGACAGGATTTCCTTGTTGACGGTGCACGCGTCGCGCAGGTCGCGGCTGGCATCGGCAAGCCGTGCCCGCGTGTCGGCGTCCAGCGCGACCATCCAGTCTTCGGAACTGCGTTTCAGCCGGGCGACCTCGGCCTCGATCCGCCCGGTCAGGCGCAGCTTGGCGTTGGCGATCTCCGACAAATCGGGGACATAGCCGTTTTGGGCCAGCTTTCCGCTCTCTTCCTCCATCAAGGACGTGAGCGAAACCATGGCGTCGATGAGGTGCGCGGTCATTACTTCCCCTGTTGAAGCTTGATGATCTGATCGAGCACCGCCGGCGCCAGGCCTATGCCGCCGCGCTTTGCCATTTCGGTGCCCAGTTTTTCCGCGAGCACGCCGCGGAACATTTCCTCGCCATGCCCGCCGCCGAACGTGTCGTCCTGCGGCACGCTTTCCAGCAGCAACTGCGTGATCTGGCCCAGGAACACGCCTTCGAAGCTCTGCGCCGTCTCGGCGTTCTTCTTGTCCACCTTGGGCTGGGCGGGCGCGGCCGGGTTGGGCGTGGTTGCGCGGAGTTCCTGCATCATTGCACCTCGATATCGGCCTGGAGCGCGCCGGCGCTCTTCACGGCCTGGAGTATGGTAATCAGGTCGCGCGGCGAGACGCCCAGCGTGTTCAGCCCGCTGACCAGCGATTGCAGCGATTCGCCCTCGATCCGGGCCAGCGACGCGCCGTTGCCGTCGTCCACCTGCACCTGGGTGCGGGGCACCACGGTGGTCTGGCCGTTGGAAAGCGGCGCGGGCTGCGACACCTGCGGCGCCTCGGTCACGGTGATGGTCAGCCCGCCCTGGGCGATGGCGACCGGGGTGATCTTGACGTCGTTGTTCATCACGACTGTCCCCGATGCCTCGTTGATGACGACGCGGGCCGGCTGATCGACGCGGATCTGCAGGTCGCCCACTTGCGTCACCAGCGCGATGACGTCGCCGACGAAGCGCGCGCCGGGGGCGACTTCGACCGTGGAGGGGTCGAGCACTTCGGCGCTGCCGGGGAACTTGCCGTTGATCGCGGCGGCGATGCGCGCGGCGGTGGCGAAATCGGGGTTCTTGAGCGCGAGCTTGAGGCTGGTCGCGGTCTTGAGCGCATAGGGAACCTCGCGCTCGATGATCGCACCGCCGGCAATGCGCGCCGAAGTGGTTACGCCCCGGCTGACGCTGGCAGCGGCGCCCTGGCCCTTGAAGCCGGACACGGCGACATTGCCCTGTGCGACAGCATAGATCTCGCCGTCCAGCGCGCGCAGCGACGACGCGATCAGCGTCCCGCCCTGGAGGCTGGAGGCATCGCCCAGCGCCGCGACCTGCACGTCGATCCTCGAGCCCGAACGGGCAAAGGGCGGCATCGTCGCGGTGATCGAGACGGCGGCGACATTCTGGGTCCGCATCTGGGTGCCGCGGATGTTGACGCCCATCCGCTCCAGCATCGCCTGCATCGATTCCTCGGTGAAGGGCGCGTTGCGCATGCGATCGCCGGTGCCCGCGAGGCCCACGACCAGGCCATAGCCGACGAGCTGGTTCTCGCGGACATTCTCGACATCGACGATGTCCTTGATACGCGTTTGCGCGGCCGCAACGGGTGCGACGGCGCCAAGGCCAAGGAGCAGAAAAATCAGGGCGGCGAGGCGCTGCATAAACCCTCTGGAAAGTGGAAAAACCGCAGTAAGTTTCTTATAGGATAAAGGTGGGGCGCGGTGCTCCGCAGAGGACAGTAAATCGTGCGTATCGAAGGTCTCTCACCCATTCTGGCCCGCAGCCTGCTTGCTGCGTTGCCCAAAGGTGTGCCGAGCTTTCCCCGCACGGACATCGATCCCCGCGCGCTCGCCAATCACCCGGTTTCCGGGCCCGGCGCGCCGCCGATGCCGACGGTGGAGATGCTGGTGGCGCTGGCCGTCGGCGATCCGGGCGTCGAGCGGCGGCGCAAACAGGCGGCAGCCGCCGAACGCGGCATCGACGCGCTCGATCGGCTGCACAAGGAACTGGTCGCGGGCACGCCCAGCGTCGAGCGGCTCCGCGAAGTCGCCGAATGGTCGCAATCGCTCGAGACACCGGACAATCCTGTGCTCGCGTCGATCCTCAAGGATATCGACCTGCGCGTTCGCGTCGAACTGGCGAAGTTCGACGTCGAAGCGTAATTTCGGGGTTCATTGGCATGAACCCCGCGCGGGCGGCCTGCCTCTAGCCTAGAGCGGCAGCGCGCGTTCTCCCTCGATCGTGAAGTCGGCGGCGACCGTGGGCGCAACTGTGCCCGGCTGGCCACCGCCGACGCTCAGCCGATAGCGGCCCGCGCGGACCAGCCGCTTGCCGTCGGCGGAGACGCTCGACAGGTCGCGCGGGTCGAGTTCGAAATGCACCGCGCGGCGCTCGCCGGGCGCCAGCGAGACGCGGGCGATGCCGCGCAGCGCGCGCACCGGCGTGCCCGGCGCATCGGGGAAGTGCAGATAGAGCTGCACCACTTCGTCGCCCGCGACCTTGCCCTCGTTGCGCACGTCGACATCGACGCCCAGCGCCTCGCCCGCGCGGATCTGCGCGCGCGACAGGCCGACCGCACTATAGCCGAACCGCGTGTAGCTGAGCCCATAGCCGAACGGATACAGCGGCTTGCCGGTGAAATAGCGGTAGGTGCGCCCCGTCATCGCATAATCGCGGAACGGCGGCAGCTGATCGACGCCGGTATAGAAGGTCACCGGCAGCCGGCCCGAGGGATTGTTCGCCCCCGACAGCGTCTGCGCGATCGCGGTGCCGCCCTCTTGCCCCGGATACCAGGCCTCGACGATCGCATCGGCATTCGCAGCGGCCCAGTTCACCGACAGCGCCGATCCGTTCATCAGCACCACCGCGAGCGGCTTGCCGGTGGCCTTGACGGCCTTGAGCAGTGCCTCTTCGGGCGCGGGCAGGTCCAGGCTGGTGCGGTCGCCCCCCTCGAATCCGGGGATGTTGACCGTCATTTCCTCACCCTCCAGCGCGGAGGTGATGCCGACTACCGCGATCACGACATCGGCGTTGCGGGCAGCGGCCACGGCGCGGGCGAGCGCGTCGGCGCGGATTTCGTTCCAGACGAAGCGCGGCGGGAAGCGGCTGGGCGATTGTTCGATGCGGACGGCGTGGCGTTCGCCCTTTCGGAACGCCATCTCGACCAGATTGGCGCCGCGTTGCTGCGCGCCGCTATTGTCGGCGACGAGCTTGCCGTCGATCCACAGCTTGGCCGCGCGCCCGTCGATCCCGATCTTGTAGCTGCCGTCGGCCGGCGCCGTGACGAACCCGGTCCAGCGGGCGGAGACGACGGGGGAGTCGGTGATCGCGGGCGGCGTGTTGCGGTCGAACGCGACCTTCGCGTCGATCCGGGTGAGGGCAGGGGCGCCCGAAAAATCGCCATTTCGCCAATATTCGGCCTTCAGCCCCGGCTGTCCGTCCGGCGTGAACAGCGCCGTGGGCGGCACCGGCTCGGCGAGGCGGAGGAAGTCGGTGCCCGGCTCGAAAACGATTTCCGCCCCCGGATATTCCGCCCGGATGCCGTCGAGCGCCGAGATCGTGCGCAGCGGCTGGCCGTGATAATTGCCGAGCAGCACTTCGGTCTGGTCCGCCAGCGGGCCGACCACCGCGACGCGCTTCACCTTGGCCGGGGCGAGCGGCAGCAGTCCGTTATTCTTGAGCAGCACCATGGATTGGCGCGCGGTCTTGAGCGCCAGCGCGCGGTGCGCGTCCGAATTGAGCATCGCGTCGGGCAGCGTGTCATAGGGATGCGAGCCCGGCGGATCGAACATGCCCAGCCGCATCCGCACCGTGAACAGCCGGCGTAGCGACTGATCGACCGCCGCCATCGGCAGCAATCCCTGCTGCACGGCCTCGCGATAGCGATCATAGTCCGATGTCGCGCCGGGCGCGCGGCCATATTCGGTGCAGTCATTGTCGACGCCGAGCTTCATCGACACGGCGGCAGCCTCGGCAAAGGTCTTCGTATAATGGTGCCCGCGCTCGATATCGGCGATCGAGTCACAATCGGCGACGACGTGCCCCTTGAATCCCCAGGCGTCGCGCAGCCGATCCTTGAGCAGCAGCGTGTTGGCGCAGGCGGGCTCGCCGTTGACGGCATTGTACGCGCACATCACGGACTCGACCTTGCCGCTGACCACCAGTTCGCGGAAGGCGGGAAGATAGGTGTCCTCCAGATCGTGCGCGCCGATCGGAATGTTGTCGCTGTGGCGCCCCGGCTCGGGGCCGCTGTGCACGGCATAGTGTTTGGCGGTGGCGGAGACGCGGTAGCGGTGGGGATCGTCGCCCTGCATCCCGCGCACGAACGCGACGCCCAGCTTGCCGGTGAGGAACGGGTCCTCGCCATAGGTTTCCTGCCCGCGGCCCCAGCGTGGATCGCGGAAGATGTTGATGTTGGGCGACCAGAAGGTCAGCCCCTGCATGATGCGGTGCGTGCCGCCAGCGCGCTCGACCTGGTTCCACTTGATCCGCCCCTCGGTGCCGATCGCTTCGCCCATCGTCTGGATCAGCGCGGGATCGAAGGTGGCGGCAAGGCCGATCGGTTCGGGGAAGACAGTCACGCCCTGCGACACCACGCCGTGCAGCGCCTCGCTCCACCAGTTATATTCGGCGATGCCCAGCCGGGGGATGGCGCGGGCCTGGTTGACCAGCTGCGACATCTTTTCCTCTAGCGTGAGGCGGCCGATCAGGTCGTCGACGCGCGCTTCGATCGGCAGATTGGGATCGCGGAAGGGCAGCTTTTCCGCATTTTGCGGCGCTGGCGGCGCCACCGGCGGAGCCGCCTGGGGCGCCATCGCGACCGTTCCCCCGTGATTCACGCACGCACTCGTCGCCAGCAAGCCGGCGATGACCAAAGCCCTTCGCATATCCCTCTCCCTTTTTCCGATAGGATATAGGATTCTGTGAAACGGGGAAGGGCTTTCGTGCTCCGCGCGCAAAAACGCAGGCTCAGCGGCGGTTGCGCGCGATCCGCAGGACGAAGCTGATGATTTCCGCCACGGCGGCATAGTGTTCGACGGGGATCGGGCGATCCAGTTCCGCGCTGGCATAGAGCGCGCGGGCCAGCGGGCGGTTTTCCACCATCGGGATGTTGTGCTGGGCGGCGATCTCGCGGATCTTGAGCGCGACGCCATCGACGCCCTTCGCCACCACCACCGGCGCGGCACTGACGCCGTGGTCATATTGCAGCGCGATGGCATAGTGCGTCGGGTTGGTGATGACGACGCTGGCCTTGGGCACGTTGGCCATCATCCGGCCGCGTGCGCGCTGCATCTGGATCTGGCGGATCTTCGCCTTGATCTTGGGGTCGCCATCGGCTTCCTTGTGCTCGTCCTTCACTTCCTGCAGGCTCATGCGCATCCGCTTCAGGAAGCTGCGCCGCTGCCAGACGAAGTCGAACAGCGCGAGCGCGCCGACCAGCAGCGCGATCGACTTGAGCATGGCATGGACGATGCCGTTGGCGGCGGCGCCCGTCGCCTGAAGGTCCGCGCCGACCAGCCGGTCGATGCCCGAAGCGTGCGGCCATGCGACCGACGTGGCGATGCTGGCCACCACGCACAGCTTGGCAAGCGTCTTGGCAAATTCGACCAGCGATTGCTTGCCGAAGATGCGCGTCAATCCGCTGAACGGATTGAGCTTGGAGAATTTGGGCTTGATCCGGGCGACCGACAGCATCGGCCGCCCCTGGAGCACGCCGCCGAGCAGCGCGAAGCCGAACATCGCGGCGAGCACCGGGAACAGCGCGCTGGCAAAGGCGCCCAGGATGCCGGCGGCGAAATCCTGCGATCCCTCCGGCGTCATGTGGAAATCGTCGGCGCTGCCCCATAGCCGCACGAACATGCCGCCCAGATGCTGGATGGTGTACACGCCAAGCCCACCCATCACGACCAGCATCGCGACGAACATCGCGGCGTGGCGCATTTCCGGCGCCATCGGTACGTCGCCCTTTTTGCGGGCGTCCTCCAGCTTCTTGTCGGTAGGATCGAGTGTCTTGTCCTCGTCGCTGTCCTCCGCCATTTACCAGCCGCCCTGCATCGCATCGGCCATTGCCTGGCCGAAAAAGGTCAGCATCGTGCCGATCGTGGCGGCGGCGAGCGAGAGGCCGAGCAGCAGGTTCAGCGGCTGGGCGATGAAGAACACCTGGATCGACGGCGCGACGCGCGCGGCAAGGCCCAGGGCGACGTTGAACACGATGCCATAGACGATCAGCGGCGCGGCAAGCGAAATGCCCAGCGTCATCGACCGGCCGATCGCGGCGATGGCGAGCTGCGCGAAATCCTGCATCGGTGGCAGCCCGCCGACCGGAAAGCTCTGATAGCTGTGGACGATCGCGCCGAGCCACAGATGGTGGACCTGCATCCCCATGCAGATCAGCGCGGCGGCAAGGCCCGCGAATTTGGAGAGAATGGGCGCCTGGCCGCTCTGCGCGGGATCGAAGATGATCGCCGAAGAAAAGCCTGCCTGCATGCTGACCAGCGAGCCGGCCATCGAAATGGAGAAGAACAGGATCTTCACGATCATGCCCATCGCCAGCCCGGTCATCAGTTCGGCGACGATCAGCGCGGGCAGCACCCCGCCGGCCTCCACGGCCGCGCGGGCAGGTGCGCCGACCAGGCCATATAGCGCGGCGGACATCGCAAAGGCGATCATCAGCCGGATGCGTCCCGGAATCGCATCCTCCCCGAACACGGGCAGCAGCATCAGTACGGCGCCGACGCGGGCGAATACGATGAAAAAGGCTGTGACCTGCAGCTCCAGGTCCGGGGGCACGGTCATCCGTTGTGGACGATCAGGTCGCTGATCTTGGCCATGAAGCCGGTCAGTGCCTGTCCCATCATCGGCAGGGTGAACAGGAACACCACCCCCATCGCCAGCAGCTTGGGCACGAAGGTGAGCGTGGTTTCCTGGATTTGCGTCAGCGCCTGAAGCAGGCCGATGACGCTGCCGACGATCAGCGACGTCAGCAGCAGCGGCCCCACCACGGTGAGGACCAGCAGCAGCGAGGCCTGGGCCAGCTCGACGACGGTCGCCGGCGACACGTCAGATCTGCATCCGCATGATGTCGCTATAGGCGCTGACCACGCGGTCACGCACCGCGACCATCGTGTCGAGCGCCGTCTCGGCGGCGCCGATCGCAGTCACGACGTCGATCAGGTCGCCCTTGCCCGCGACCTGCATCGCCGATGCGTGTTCGGCGGTGCGCATCTGATCGGCGGTGCCGGTGACCATATCCTCGACCATCGAGCCGAAGCCCCCGGTCTCGCCCGTCTTGCCCGTGGATTTCGCGGCACCGCCGCCAGCCAGCCCCGCGACCCGGCCATAGGCCGAGGTGGCGTCCAATGCTCCGATAGACATGGTTCGTCCCCTGTGACGTTAAGGTGGGAAAGTTATTTCAGCAGGTCGATGGTGCGCATCGTCAGGCTCTTGGCCGCTTCGATCGCACTCAGATTGGCTTCATAGCTGCGCTGCGCCGCCTTCATGTCGGCGGCCTCGACCAGCCCGCTGACATTGGGCTTCAGCACATAGCCCTGCGCGTCGGCCGCCGGATGACCCGGCTGATAGACGCGGGTGAAGTCCGACGTATCGTTCTGGATGCTGGTCAGCTTGACGCCGGTGGCGCCGGTGCTGCGATCGACTTCGGCCTGAAAGCTTGCCACGCGGCGGCGATACGGATTGCCGCCGGGGGTGGTGGCGACGGAGTCCTGGTTGGCCAGATTCTCCGCGATCACACGCATCCGCAGCGACTGGGCGCGCAGCCCCGATGCCGAAACGCCGAGCGATGCCTTCAAGTCCATGGGTCTCTTCCTCCGCGGCCAAAGCTGCCGTTGCGAACATTGTAGGCAATTTTTGCCGGGAGGGGCCGCTTAGGCGGAAAAAAGGTTCCTATAAGTCCTCCTGAAAGGGGGACGCATGTCCGTACTCGAAGGAATAATGATCGACCTGTCGATCGTGCTCGGCTCCGCCGAAGTGCCGATCCGCCAGATCCTGCAAATGAGCCGGGGGGCGATGATTCCGCTCGATTGCGGGCAGGACGATCCCAGCCTCGTCTATGTGAACGGCGAACTGGTCGCGAAGGGGCGCGTGCTGGTCGATGGGGACCAGATGTCGCTCGAAATCTCCGAACTCATAAAGAAGCAGCGCCACTGATGGACATTTTCTCGATGCTGCGCACTCTCGGTGCGCTGGGGATGGTATTGGGAATGCTTGCGGGCGCACTTTGGGTGGTGCGCCGTTATGACCTGAAGCTGCCGGGCCGGATCACCAGCGGGCGCGGCAAGCGCGTCGAACTGGTCGAGCGGCTGTCGGTGGATGCCAAGCGATCGGTCGCGCTGATCCGTCGCGACGGTTGCGAACATCTGATCCTGTTGGGGCCGGAAGGCCATGCGATGCTGGAAACCGGCATCACTGCGCCGCCAGCGCCGGAACCCGCGCCCAAGCCTGCGCGCCCGCCGCGCACGGTGCCCCGGCTGGTTCCCACGCCTGCGGCAGAGCGGGCGCCCGTGCCCGCGCCGGGTTTCGGCACGCTCATCGATTTCACGACCGCCGCCGCGCGGTTGACGCCGGCGCCCGCGCCCGAGGCACAGCCCGAAGCGGACGCCGCTATCGAGCCCGAGCCCGAGCAGGCGGAACCCGCCGCGCCGCGCACCCGCGCGCCGCGCGTGACTGCCCGTTGGAACCGCGCTGCGGTGCGCGAGGCGCTCAATGCGTAAGCTGATCGGCGCCGCTGTGCTGCTGGTGCTGTTGCCGGTGACGGCGCACGCCCAGGCGCAGGGCGCCACGATCAACATCGGTGGGGAAGGGGCGATGTCGGCCCGGGCGATCCAGCTCGTGCTGATGCTGACGGTGCTCAGCCTCGCCCCCGGCCTGTTGATGACGATCACCAGCTTTACCCGGATGGTGGTGGCGCTGTCGCTGCTGCGCACCGGCATCGGCGCGCCCGGCGTGCCGCCGAACCCCGTTATTATCAGCCTGGCGCTGTTCCTGTCGTTCTTCGTCATGGCGCCGACCTTCGAAAAGGCGTGGAACCAGGGTGTCGATCCCTACACCAAGGGCAAGATCACCGAGACCCAGGCGTTCGAGCGTACCGCCGAGCCCTTCCGCACCTTCATGCTGGGCCAGGTGCGCGACAGCGACCTCAAGCTGTTCGCCGATCTGGCCGGCAAACCGATCGCCGATCGCAGCGCCACGCCGCTGTCGACGCTGGCCCCCGCCTTCATGATTTCCGAACTGCGCCGCGCGTTCGAAATCGGGTTCCTGTTGCTGCTGCCGTTCCTCGTCATCGACCTGGCGGTGTCCGCCGTGCTGATGGCAATGGGCATGATGATGCTGCCTCCGCCCACGATCGCGCTGCCGATGAAGATCATCTTCTTCGTCCTGGTCGACGGCTGGGCGCTGGTGGCGGGGTCGCTGATCAAGAGTTTCGCCACCTGATCCAGGGCAGGGGGCGAAAAAACCAGGGGGAAAGGCCGGCCGCATCAGCGTGCCGGCCTTTTTTTGTGCGGCTATCGTTTCGCCGGAGCCGCGTGCTTTTTCTTCGTCCTGAGGCGGACCGGAGGCAAGGCGGGGGTTGTCGGCAGGGCTATCGCATATGGCAGTTGTGCGACCATAGAGTCCGTCATACCAGCGCAGGCTGGGATCCATTACCGCTCCGCCCAAGTCAAAAAAGCGCAGGCGGAGCACCGAATGGATCCTGACTTTCGTCAGGATGACGGTGAGATTACCGTGGCGGTGACGGGGGGGTGTCGGGCGGTGTGGATCGCGGTCGACGCGGCGGGTATCAGTCCGCCCCTGCCTGCTGGCCCAGCCACGCCGCCAGTTCGTGATACGGGATCACGTCGAGAAAGGTCAGCCCGGCGCGTTCCTCGTCGCTCCAGCGTGTGGTGCAGCGGCGCGGGGGCAGGCCGGGGATCGACAGGATCACCTGGGTATCGCGGTGCGGGGGCTTTGCCATGCGCAGCCCGGCGCCGCTCTGCGACACGTTCTCGACCATGACGTCGATAGAGCGGCCGAAGCTGTTGATCCGGGCGGCGCACTGCACGGCGAAGCGCGGGGCGCGGGGCACGCCAGCCTCGTTCATCGCCAGCCGCGACTTGGCGTTGGCCAGGATGTCGTCGACGACGATCGGCGCGTCGAACTGCACGCCCATCCGGCCGGGCTCGCACCAGGCGACGTCGCCGGCCAGCCGGTCGCCGCTGCGCAGCTCGACCCACACGGGTTCGCCGATCGCGACCAGCCGGTTGCTTTCGACCAGCATGCCGGTGGCCGAGATGTTGCGGATGCGGCAGAGATACTCGCGCCGGTCGCCGCCGAGCAGCTTTCCGACCAGCAACGTCGTGACGACGCGCGGCGCGCGGTCCACGGGCAGCGCGGCCTGGGCAGCCGCGCCGGGCGCGAGGGCGCTGTTTTGGAACGCTTCCAACGTTACCTCCATGCTTGCGGTCGTGGCCGACCCTGTAATGCAGTATAAACGCCCAGCCGGCGGCGGATGCGCTTCCGCAACCATCCGCTAGGGGTCATGCCGGAGTGGCTGCGGTGACCGCGACGCGGCGGACGACGCCGGCGCCGAATGCCTCGGGCGCGGCCGCCATCGCCACCTTGCGGAACATTTCGATGTTGACGATCATGCCGTCCGGGCCGGCGGCCATGGGCGTGCGATAGGTGCGCATGTTGATCGCGTGGAGCATCAGCGGCAGCCGCGCGGTTACGAAGCCGACCTTGTCGGGCGGCACCTGGAGCTGCATCTGGATCTGGACATAGCCGGCAAGGCGGCCGTCGGGGAATACCAGCGGCGCCAGGATCTGCCCGGCATCGACAAAGGCGGGATCGGGCTCGACCGGCTTTTCGGCCGCAGCACCCTTTTTCCCATAGAACATCGACGTGGCGAACGCGGCGCCCCCGCCCACGGCGAGGCCCGCGATCAGCATCGCGACGAAAAACAGGATCTTCTTCATCGGGCGGCCCTTCAGAACTTGAAGCTGGTGTCGCTCGGCATCGGCGAAGCCTCGGCCTTCAGCACGATCGTGATGCGGCGGTTTTCGGGGCGGCCGGGCTGGTCGGGATAGACCGGCTGCGTTGCGCCCATCGCCACGATCTCCGAAAAGCGATCGGGCGTGACGCCCGCGCCGATCAGCGCGACGCGCGCGGCGAGCGCGCGTTCGCCGGAGAGGCGCCAGTTGGCATCGCTCTGCCCGCCGGCGCCGTCGGTATGGCCCTCGATCGCGATCTGCGACCCGGAATTGACCAGACGCGCGGCGATCCGCGCCAGCATGCCGCGCGCATAGGCGTTAAGTTCGGCGGTGCCGCCACGGAACATCGACTGGCGATCGGTGTCCATCAGCGTGATGCGCAGCCCGTCGCGCGCCGGCTGAACATCGACGTTCTTCTTCTCGCCCTGGTCCTGCGGGATCGAATCCAGCGCGACGCGCAGTTCGGCGGCGATCACGCGCATCGATGCGTCGGGAACATTGGCCGTGCCGCCACGCGCGGCACCCGCCGTGGCGGCGTCGCTGGTCGGCGTGCCCTTGGCCTTGGTCGGCTCGGTCGCGGACTTGCGCGCCTGACCGCCGGCGCCGGTGGAGGCGCCCATGACCGGGGTTGCCGGCGCGCTGTCGCCGACGCTGGGCGTGAAATACTGGGCCAGGCCCTTCAGCCGGGCCTTGTCGGGATTGGAGATCAGCCACAGCAGCATGAAGAACGCCATCATCGCCGTTACAAAATCGGCATAGGCCACTTTCCAGGCGCCGCCATGATGGCCGCCGGCAATCTTCTTGACCTTCTTGATGATGATCGGGCGATCATTCGCAGCTGCCATAGCCTAGCCCTCCAGCGCTTGTCGCAGCCGTTGCTGGACGGCGCCCAGGCGGACATGGTTGATCGCGCTGAGCGAGTCCTCGCCCCCGGCGATGCGTTCCAGCAGGTTCACGCATTCGTCGGCATGCTGGATCAGATAGTCGAACGACTGGAGCTGTTCGAGGTAGGAGGTGGCGAAATGTTCGTCGCACACCAGCACTTCTGCCAACCCCTCCAGCTTGTCACGCATCTCGCGCAGCTCGCCGGCGATCACCGAATGCAGCACGGACGAGAACGGATCGAAGCCGGGGAGGGAATCTGCACCGGCCTTGTGCGGCTGGAGGGGTAAGCACGACATCAGAACAACTCCAACTCGCCACCGTCCACGGGACGGGGCAGCGAAACAGGGGGCTTTTCCTGGACCGCGTCCGATACATGTTTGCAGCGGCTACGGCCCTCGTGGGGCAGGAACTCGACCTTGCGCGCGGTACGCCCGCCAAGGTCGCAATGTGCGATCGTGATACCTTCGGTTTCCATGAAGCGGCGCGCGAACGCCGCGTTGGAATGGCCGATGCCGCCCAGGCCCGAGACGATGTTGCCACCGCCATATAAATGGGCCTGGAGCCGGCTGCGGGACGCGCCCTTGGCCATCATGCCGTTGATCAGAAGCTCCATGGCATGCACGCCGTAGCGGGCCATGTCGCTCTGCGAGACGGTATGGTCGGCACTGGGTTCGCCCAGCAGGAAGTGGTTCATCCCGCCCACCTTGGCCACCGGATCGTACAGGCACGCTGCGACGCAGCTGCCCAGCAGGGTCGAGATCATCACGCCGGCTTCGCCGGTGATCGCGTTCTCGCCCTGGACGATGGAGACCCGGCGCATCAGGTGAGCTCGCCGAAGACGCGCTCGATCTTTTCCTTGAGCGCGGCGGGTGCGAAGGGCTTCACAACATAGTTGTTCACGCCCAGCGCTGCGGCCTTCTGGACCACTTCGCGATCGGCCGAGCCGGTCAGCATGATGAACACGGTCTTGCCGATCACGGGATCGCCACGCACCGCCTCCAGGAACTGAAGACCGTCCATTTCCGGCATGTTATAGTCCGAAATGACCAGGTGGACCCGGTCGCTCTTGATGGCGGACAGTGCCTCGGTCGCGCTCGGTTTATCGCGCACGTCCTTGAACCCCAGATCCTGCAATGCGCGACGGATCATCGCGCGCATACTGGTCTGGTCGTCCACCACCATCACCTTGATTTGTGCTGCAGCGGGCATCAAACGCTCCCAACTTTACTCGTTTCCGCACGGCAAGCCTTGAGGATAGCCTCTGGCATTGCCGACAATCCGACTTCCCGTTCAACCGCCCCGATTTCCTTCGCGGCGCGGGGCATGCCCCAGACGACGCAGGTTTCGCGGGTCTGCCCGAAGGTGCGGGCGCCTGCGCGCCGCATTTCCAGAAGACCGCTCGCCCCGTCGGCGCCCATGCCCGTCAGGATCGCGCCCACGGCTGCTTCGCCGAGCGAAGCCACCGAGTTGAACAGCACGTCCACGGCGGGCCTGTGCCCTCCCACGGGGTCGCCCGGACGGAGCTTGATGTGCCCCCGTGCACCCCCTGAAAGTTCCATGTGCATGCCCCCTCCAGGAGCAATATAGACGGTTCCCGGCAGGACCGGCGCGCCATTCGTTGCTTCGACGACCTGGACGCGACATTCGCTGTTCAGCCGCTCTGCAAAGCTGCGGGTGAAGGTCGCCGGCATATGCTGGACGATCAGGATCGGCGGGCAGTCCTCGGGCATCGACGGCAGGATCGAGAACAGCGCCTCGACGCCACCGGTGGACGATCCGATCGCGATCAGCGTGTCGCCGCGCGCGCCGGCCGAGCCCTTGGGCTGCATCGGCAGGCGTTGCGGCCCTGCACGCGCGACCGAACGGGCCGCCGCCTTGACCTTTTCGCACAGCAGCTCCGCATCGCGTTCGATGTCCTCGGGCGTGCCGCTCGGCTTGGTCACATAGTCCACTGCGCCCAGGCGCAGCGCCTCGATCGTCACCTGGGCGCCGCGCGCCGTCAGCGTCGAGCACATCACCACCGGCATGGGGCGCAGGCGCATGATGCGTTCAAGGAAGGACAGGCCGTCCATCCCCGGCATCTCGACGTCGAGCGTCAGGACATCCGGGTTGAGCGTCTTGATCATGTCGCGCGCGGCATAGGGTTCGGGCGCCATGCCGACGACTTCGATTTCGGGGTCGGCGGACAGCATGCGCTTCAAGGTGGCGCGCATCGAGGCACTGTCGTCGACGATAAGCGTGCGTACGGGTTTCATACCCGGCCCTCCGGTTTCTTGTAGATGGTGTGTCCGCACGAGACCATGCGCGCCGCCGAATTGCCGATCAGACGTTCCGAGTGGCCGATGTACAAATGGCCGCCGGGTGCCAGCTGGTCGACGAACCGCTCCTCCAGCTCCCGCTTGGCGGGATCGGCGAAGTAGATCATCACGTTGCGGCAGAAGATCACGTCGTACGCGGCCTTTAGCGGCCATTGTCCGAACAGGTTCAGCACCTTTGCCGTCACGAGCTGACGTGCCTCTTCCGCCATCACGAAGCCGCCGGGCGCCGGGCGCAGCCAGGTGCTGCGGTACGGCTCGGGAATCCCTTCGACGACAGTGTCGGCATAGAAGCCGCGCTGGACCGAATCGACCACGTGCGGGGCGATGTCGGTGGCCAGCAGCCGGACGTCGGCATGGCGCAGCCACGAAGCGGCTGTGCGATCCGGGCCCAGCAGGCACATGGCGATCGTGAAGACCTCTTCGCCCGACGAGCAGCCCGCCGACCAGATCCGGATCGGCCCATTGCGCTTCTTCAACTCGGGAAGGACCGTGCTGCGGAAGTGATCGAAATGGTGCGGCTCGCGGAAGAAGTGCGTATGATTGGTGGTCAGCGAGACCACCATCGTATGCCGTTCCTGCGGATCGCGCTGGACCAGTGCCACATAGTCGCTGAACTTGCTCAGGCCATGCTCGCGCAGGCGCCGTGCAAGGCGCGACTGGACGAGCGTGGTCTTTGCCTCGGTCAAGGCGATCCGCGCGTCCTCGTGCATGATTGCGGCGATGGCGGCGAAATCGCGCGGCGTAAGCTCCGCACTATGGCTGGCCGCCACGCCAGCGTTGCCGCCGGCGAGCGCCGTGGCGCCCCCGGCCGCGCTCACGCTGCGAGATCCAGATGCTTGGTGAGGCTGAGCGCTTCGAGGTCGAGCAGCAGCACCATCGTACCCTTTTCGTCGCGCGTGCCATCCTTGGCGCGCGTGGCGATGCGGACCAGGCCGGCGATCACGCTGGCTTCGATCGTCTCGACTTCGGGCGCCGGCTGGATTTCCGCCTCGCCGATGCCGACGATGTCGTTGACTTCGTCCACCAGGAACCCCGCCTGCTTGCCGGCGATGTTGACGACCAGGATGCACGAACGGGCATGCAGCACGCTCGGCTCCCAGCCCAGGCGTTCGGCCAGGCCGACCACCGGGATCACGTTGCCGCGCAGGTTGGTCACGCCCTTGACGAAGCTGGGGACGTTGGGGAGCGGGGTGGGTTCGTCCCATTCCCGGATTTCGATCAGCGCCCGCATGTCGATGCCGAACGTCTGCTTGCCCAGCGAGAAGGTTACGATCTTGCGGTCAGTAGTGTCGGTGGTCATGCTGCCAGTCCTTTCGGCACGAAACGGTTGGAAGGCGAAGCGACGAGCGCTTCGATATCGAGGATGAGCGCGATCGAGCCGTCGCCCAGGATGGTGGCCCCGCCCAGCCCGCGGATCGGATGCAGGTTCTGGTCGAGGCTCTTGATCACCACTTCGCGGCGGTCGTCGATCGTATCCACCACCAGGCCGACATTGCCGGCGGTCTCGCTCTCGACGATCACCACCAGCGAGTCTTCGATGGCGCGGTCGTCGTTCAGGCCGAAGATCTCGGTCGCACGCTTCACGGGCACATAGTGGCCGCGCATGTCGATCACTTCGCTGTCCGGCGAGGTGCGCTTGACCTGGCCCGGTTCGGGCTGGACGGTCTCGAGCACATGGCTGAGCGGCAGCACGAAGCGCTGGCCGGCGAGGCGGACGATCATGCCGTCCAAAATCGCGAGCGTCAGCGGCAGGATCATCGTGAAGCTGGTGCCTTCGCCCGGGACCGAGTGGATTTCCACGCGGCCACCCAGTGCCTCGACGTTGGAACGGACGACGTCCATGCCCACGCCGCGCCCCGAGATGTTCGAGATCGTCTCTGCGGTCGAGAAGCCCGGCGCGCAGATCAGCTGGTCGATTTCCTCGTTGGTCAGGTGCGCATCGGCGGCGATGATGCCCTTTTCGATGGCCTTGGCCTTCACGCGTTCGCGGTTGATGCCGCGCCCGTCGTCCTGGACCCGCACGAAGATGCGCGCGCCCTTCTGTTCCGCCGACAGCTTGATCGTGCCCGCAGCGGGCTTGCCCGCGGCGATGCGTTCGGCGGGCGTCTCCAGGCCATGGTCCGCGGCGTTGCGGATCATGTGGGTCAGCGGATCGCCGATCTTCTCGATCACACCCTTGTCGACTTCGGTCGTCTCACCATAAGTCTCAAGATTGATCGTCTTGCCGGTTTCGACCGAAAGGTCGCGCAGCATGCGCGGCACGCGGCTGAACGCCTGGCGGATCGGCTGGGCGCGCAGGGACATGACGTTGTCCTGGATCTGGCGCGTCAGCCGGGCGAGTTCGGGCAGCTCCACCCGCACGCGATCGGCGGGCGAGAGCCGATCGGCCAGGATCGAGTTGCGGATCACCAGTTCGCCGACGAGGTTGAGCAGCAGGTCGAGCTTGCCCAGGTCGACGCGGATCGTCTGCGCCGCTTCGGCCGCCGGCTTGGGGGCGGTCGCGGCGGCAGCTGCGGGCGCCGGCGCTTCTGCCGGGGCTGCCGATGCGGCGGCGATGGCGGTGACCACCTGCTGCATGGTATCGGCCAGCGATTCCACCGTCGCGGTCACGGGCTCGAACGGGATCAGGTCCTCGACGGGCGCGGGGGCAGGGGCCTCCGCGACCGGTGCGGCGACGACTTCGGGCTCGAGCCGGCGGATTTCGACGACCGAATCCGGGGCAACGAAATCGAAGCAGTCGGTGATGTCGCCCTGCGACACTTCACCCGGCATGCTCAGGATCCAGGCGAAATAGCTGTCCTCCGGGTCCAGGTCGCGCAGCGGCGGCAGCTGGCCGGTCTCGACCGACTCCACCGTGGCGCCCAGGCCTTCCAGCTCGCGCACGGTGAGCAGCGGCTCGGCCGCGTTCATCATCGCAGCGCGCGAAGGCTTGAACCGGATGTACCAGCCCGGCGCGGCCGGCGGCTCGCTCGGCTCGATCTCGTCCAGCTGCACCAGCACCGGGCTGAAGCCGAATTCGTCTTCCTCGGCCGGCGCGGCTGGGGCAGCGGCGACAGGTGCCGGGGCGGGGGCAGGAGCGGCGGCTGCGCCATCGCCCTCTGCCACGCCCTTGTTGGCCAGCACCTGTTCCAGCACCGTCAGCGCGGCGGTGTCGTTCGGCCGGGGGGCGAGCCCCTTGGCATAGGCGACGTGATCGGCCAGGATGTCGAACGAACTCAGCATCACCTTGATGACGCCGGGGGTCGGGGAAATCTTGTTCGCGCGGACTTCGTCCAGCACGTTTTCAAACTTGTGGGCGAATGCCGTGAGGTCCGCATGGCCGAACGCACCCGCGCCGCCCTTGATCGAATGGACTGCACGGAAAACGGACGCGATCGTCTCACCAGAGACGTCGCCTGCCTGCATCGCCGACAGCCCCTCTTCGGCGGCAGTCAGGCCTTCAGTGCATTCTTCAAAGAAGATTGCCTGGATCTCGTCCATTTCGTCGCTCACGGGCAGACGCGGCGAATAGCCGCCCCCAGCTTCTCGGCCTCGAAGGGCTTGGTGATCCAGCCGGTCGCGCCCGCTTCACGGGCCCGCGCCTTTTTCTCGTCCGAGAATTCCGTCGACAGCACCAGGATCGGCGTGCCGCGGAAACTGCCCTCGGCGCGCACGGCTTCGATCAGCTCGAAGCCGTCCATCTTGGGCATGTTGATGTCCGTGATCAACAGGTCGGGCTTGACCTCGCGCATGCGCTCCAGGCCGTGCTGGCCGTCGTTCGCCGTCTCGATCTTGTAGCCCTGGGCCGTCAGCGATGTTTTCAGCAGCATTCGCATGCTGGCCGAGTCATCTACGGTGAGGATCAGCTTGGTCACTCTGCATCTCCGGTTTCAATGCCGATTGCTGCTGCCAGCTGGCAGCTGGTCACGCGGTCCAAAAAGGCGTGGCTTGGGTTGAGGATGGTGAAGGTCTGGCCTGCGGCCAGCGCATCGGCGCGCGCGGCGACGAGGAGCTGGAGCACGGCCTGGCCGACGCTCTCGACGTCCGACGCATCGATTTCGATGGCGTCTTCTTGTTCCGCCGCTTCGAGAAGGCGTGTCCGGAGATCGCCCGCAGTAACGGTGGATCCATGCGGGGGGAGGCGCAGCATGCGGTCCTCCACCTCGTCAGGCAGTGGCTGGGTTGAGTCCATTTTTCGCCTCGTCGAGAGCAGTTTCGAGTTGCTGGAAGCTCGGCGCATAGGCCGAGGGCGTCATGCGGCGCGCGATTTCGATCGCGACCTGCACGGGTTGGTTCTGCGCGTAGGCCACGATAGCGGTCTTCGCGATGAAGAAGGGCTGGGAGTCCTTTTCGATGATTTCGAGCAGCTTGTTCGCAAGCGGCGCCACCAGGCAGTAGCTGAGCAGCACCCCCATGAACGTGCCGACCAGCGCGCCGCCGATCATCGCGCCCAGGATCTCGGTCGGCTGATCGATCGAACCCATCGTCTTGATGACGCCCAGCACCGCGGCGACGATGCCGATCGCGGGCAGGCCGTCGGCCATGATCTGCAGCGCGTGCTGCGGGCCGGTTTCCTCGTGGTGGTGCTTGTCGATATCGGCGTCCATCGCCGCTTCGAGCTGGTTCGGGTCTTCGAAGTTGACCGTCATCATCCGCAGATAGTCGCAGACGAATTCGACCAGATGGTGATCCTTCAGGATCTGCGGATAGGGCTGGAACAGCGGGCTTTCCTCGGGCTTGTCGAGGTGCGGTTCCAGGCCGGTCGCGCCGCCCTTTTTAAAGGTCGTCAGCAGGCCGAACAACAGGGTCAGCAGATCCTTGTAGTCATTGGGCTTCCACTTCGTTCCCTTGAACGAACGGACGATCCCGGCGCCGGCCTTCTTCACCGTGGCCATCGAATTGGACACGATGAAGGCGCCGATCGCCGCACCGCCGATGGCCATCAGCTCGTGCGGCAGCGCGTGCAGGATGATCTCGAACTTGCCGCCCGAGATCATGAAGCTGCCGAACACGCAGACCAGGATAATGATGAGGCCGATGCCGTTTAGCATGGGGGGTGCCGATTACTTTCTCTGGGTAGTATCCAGAATTATAGGAAGGTTTTGCCCGCCTCGGTGCGGGCGGTGGTAAATCGGTCAGCCGGGTTTTCCCGGATGCCCGCCAGGGCCTGGCAAGTAATTGCCAAGTTGGTGCAACTCGATCGCCATGATGAGGGCAGCGTCGTCATCGTCGGCCACACCCGACGCTACGGCAGGCGCTGTCATGCCCGTCTGCGGGGGCAGGGGCACACGGTCGTGCGGCGCGGTGGCGGGGCGATGCTGCGCGGTCATTGCCGTGCCGCCTGGACGGTCGCCACCGGGGCCGCCACCGCGTCCGCAGCCGCGCGGGCGACGATCGGGCGGAAGGTGACTGCAAGCATCATCTGCTCGTCGCTCTCGCGCGGCGGGGGCGGGACCATCATGAACCCGAACGCATTCTCGCACTGGAACAGATGCGGTGCCGCCTGGGTCATGTCCTCCAGCGACAGCGTGGCATCGCGCTCGACGTCGCGACGCGGAGTCTCGCTCAGGAAATCGACGGTCGGCATGAAGACCGCGCTGTCGATCTGGAGCCACTCATAGATCTGGCCGAACTGGAGCGCGACCGAATAGCGGCAGTCGCCGATCGGGATCGGCGCCATGTAATAGCCGTCATGCGTGGGCGTGGCCGTGACCGTGCTGGTCGTGACGTTGGTGCCGTCGGCGACGATCACCGGCAGCGCGATCGTCCGGTCGATGAAATCGGCATATTTGAGCGCGAGCCCGAAACGCTTGTGCGCCAGCAGCGTCAGCTTGAGCGCCAGTCCCTCGCCATGCAGCTCCGCCGGCAAGTACATGCGTTCGGAGCCCTTCATGTAGAACAGGCCGCGCTGGCGCAGCCCGCGCTGGGCGATGTCGGTGTCGAACAGCGGGACGACATCGTCCACGCCCAGGTTCACGTCGTGCTCGAACGCGGCGATCACGTCGAGTTCCTGCGGCAGCGGCAGGAACATCAGCCGCGCGAGCGTTGCGGCGGCGTTGCGGCGCCACATCACCGCGGCGTCGGGTGCCGAGGCGCGCAGGATGCCGTCGCGCTGCGCCTGCTCGAAGCGGATGCAGCCCGCCTGGATGCGCTCGCGCACTTCGCTCTGGCGGCCCTTGATGCTGTTGGCGCGGCGCAGCGGCGTGCCGTCGGCTGCGTAATCCACCACCGAGCCCTGGGCCGCGGTGCACACCTGTTCGAGCACCGCGACATTGGCGCACATCGATTCGAGCGTGTGCGCGTCGTAATGGGTGGGGTCGATCAGGCCCTTCTTGTCGAAGCCGGTCTGATACTGCTCGCGCAGCAGCAGGTAGCGGCCGGCGACCTCGACGCCCAGCAGGCGGCGCAGCACGGGCTCGATCTCGTTCTGGACCGATCCGTTATAGCCAAGGTCGACCAGCATCAGCGTGTCACCCGGCGCCGGAGCGACGGTGGCGCGGACATGCTGTGCCAGCCGCTCCGCAAAGGCAGTCGAGCGCGCGATCGTCTGGCGCACCCGCGCCGGCGAAGAGACTGCCGCGAGGAAGGCGCCCAGCGTGCCCTTTTGGGGGAGCTGCTTCATCAGCGCGCCGATTTCGGCCTGGGTCAGCAACAGCTGCTTTGCCACGACCTTCATGTCGGTGCCGACTTCGTGCTGGAGATAGCGGGTAATCGCCTTGGGGCTGTCGAACGCGGCAGCGGTGGCGGTGAAGCGACTGATCTCGATCGCATGCGCCGGGGATTCGCGACCGCTGGCGGCGTGGACCCGCATCGGCAAATGGCCGTCGCGCATGAGGAACAGGCAGTGGACGGTGCCGCCATGCCGGGCCCGCAGCGCTTCGGCCTCGTCCGCCAGCCAGCGATCGAAGCCGTGCAGCACAGGGCCGAGCACCGAGAAGCCGAGCGCTTCGGCCGGATCCTCGATCAGCGGCTCGACGGCGGCCAGCGTCGCGCGGTGCGGCTGGAAATTGGTCGCGGCGAGCGCTTCCGTCGGGTGGAGCATCGTGCCCACCGCCGCCTCAAGCCGAAGCCGCTGCTCGGTCGCGTCCGAAAACTGGTGAAGATGGAGCGTGTGGACGCCGAACGGCTCGACGCCTGCGACGTCGGCATTGGGGTTGTCGCCGATGTGGAGGATCTTGTCGGGGGCGATCCGCAGCTTCTTCAGGACATGCTTGTACAGCCCCTCGCTCTTGGACGCGCCATGGACGGACGAACAGAACAGCTGGTCGATCAGCGCCGCGACGTCCGCACCGGCGGCGGCAGCGATCAGCGCGCGCAACTGAGCTTCGTCCAGATAGGTGTCGGACACGATGATGACGCGCAGCCCGCGCCGCTTGGCTTCGCGCATCAGCGCAACCGTGGGCGCGAAGGCGAAGCAGTGCAGCGCCTCTGCGTCCAGTTCGTGCTGGATCGCGGCGTCGCGTTCGGCGGCGGTCGCGTTTGGATAGAGCTCGGCATAGATTTCGCCGATGCTCACCTCTGCGCGGTGGCGCTTGACCAGCGACGCTGTGCGCGCGCGCTGTTCGGCCCATTGGCGCTGCGGCACCGTGATGGCGGGCAGCAAGCCGAACAGGTCGCGCGGCGCATGGGTGTCGCGCCACAACAGCGTGTCGAAACAGTCGAGCGAAAGCGTCGTGACGTCCGGATAGCGGCCCAGCGCCGTCGGCAATGCCTGCGGAAGGATAGTGTCGGCCAATGCAGTTTCCCTGGAAAAAGCGCCCCGCATCGTTGGACGCAGGAATCTTATAGGAAGACAGCAGCCGTGCGCGGCGAATCCGTTCTAGAATGAAGGGACCACTAAAGGAGCCAAAATGACTCTCAACGCCTATCGTGCTGCAGTAAGCCGCGCAGAGACGCCGCGCTCGACCGAGTATCGGCTGATGAGCGAGATTACGGGTGAGATGATGGATGCCGAGACGGCGGGCCTGCGCGGCGCGCTGTTGATGCCGGCACTCCACCGCAACCGCCAGATGTGGTCCGCCTTTGCCACCGATTGCGGCGCGCGCGGGAACGGGCTGCCGATCGAACTGCGTGCGCAGATCATCTCGCTGGGCCTGTGGGTCGAGCGCTTCACCAGCGACGTCGTGGCGGGCCGCGAGCCGATCGGCGAGCTGATCGCCATCAACCGCACGATCATGGAAGGGCTGCGCAACGAGCGCCTGGCCGCCTGATCCCTCCGCGACATCACGACACGAAAGGGGCGCCGCAGTACCGACTGCGGCGCCCCTTTGCTTTTGGCGTACGGGTTGCCGTTTCCGGGGACGGGGCGGGCAACCGAAAAGGGGGAGGGCGCTGCCGCGCCACTGCACGATCGGCAGGGGCTGTCGCAGCTGGCAGCGGGGAACCATAAATGCCGTCGTCCCGGCGCGGGCTGGGATCGATTGCCGCTCCGTTGCATCAAAAGGCGCGGGCGGAGCGCCGAATGACCGCACAATACCGGCGCCGGGCGCGCGGTGGCGTGGGCGTCAGAAGGACGCCCATTCCTCGCTGGAAATCGAGGTCACCGATGCGGCCGGCGCCGCTTTCGGGGCCGGTGCTGGCGTCGGCCCCGGCGCCGCGCTGCGGCGGGCGGGCTGGCGTGCGGTACCGGCGATGGTGAACTGTCCCGCCATCGCGCTGAGCGAACCCACTTCGGACGTCAGGTTGCGCGCGGCGGCAGAGGTCTGTTCGACCATCGCGGCGTTTTGCTGGGTGCTGTTGTCCATTGCGCTGATCGCCGTACTGATTTCGCCGATCGCGTTCGATTGCGCCTGGTTGTCCGCCGCCATCTGATCGAGCAGCGAATGGACTTCACGCACGTCGCCGGAGATGTTGATCAGCGCGCCGTCGACCTTCTGCACCATCTCCACTGCCGCGACGATGTCGGTCTGGGTGGTGGTCAGCTGGTCGCGGGCGCGCCCGGCTTCTTCCTCTGCGCGCATCGCGAGGGCGGACACGAGGTCGGCGACGACGGCAAAGCCGCGCCCCGATTCCCCCGCGCGCCCCGCCTCGACGGCGGCATTCATCGCGAGCACGCGCGTCTGGAACGCGATCTTGTCGAGCCCCTCGATCACGCTGTCGATTCCCTTGGCGCTTTCGGACACGCGCGTCATCGCCTGGACGGCCTCGTCGGCGATCGCGCGGCCACCGGCGACGGTGGCGATAGCGCCGTCGGCGCGGCTCACCGTCTGCTTCGCTGCCGTGGCGGTCGCCTTCAGCCGGGCGTCCATCTGGCTGACCGCGGCATTGGTCTCTTCCAGCGTCGATGCGTTGGCCTCGGTGCGGCGCGCCAGATCTTCGGAGGCCTGGGCGATTTCCGACGAACCCGTGCGGATCGTGGCGGCGGATTCGGTCACCGATCCGATCAGCGCGTGCAGGCTGGCAGTCGCTTCGTTGAAATTGACCTTGAGCTGGGTGAAGGGCGGGGCGAGATCGGCGTCGATCGACGCGGTCAGGTCGCCCGCCGCCAATGCGGTCAGCCCGTCGCCCAGCGAGCCGACGATCAACTGCGCCTGCGCATGCTTGGATTCCTCGGCAGCCGCCACCTGATCGCGGAACGCGAGCATCGCGTTGGCCATTTCGCCCAGTTCGTCCTGGCGATCGGTCCCTTCGGGCTGTGCCGACAGGTTGCCCGCGCCGAGTTCGCGCATCGTTGCCGTGAGCGACACGATCGGGCGGATGACGCGATGCGACGCGGCCCGCGCCAGCATGACCGCGACAGCCATCCCCAGCACAAGCGCGATGCCCAGCGTCACTTCAGCGAGCGTCCCGATCAGCGTGCCGGCTGCGGCGGTCTCGTCCTGGTGCTTGGCGATGGCGTCGGATGCGGCGGCCATGCTTTGTTCGAGCGTCCGGAACTGCACGAAAAAGGCCGGGAGTCCGGCGGTTGCGCGCAAGGAGTCGGTTTCCGCGATCGCCAGCATCGCCTGTGCCGCGTCGGTATAGGCGGTCATCGGTGCGGCCAGCTTGCCAGTCACGGCGGCCACTTCGGCCGATCCGGTGTAGCGCGCATCCTCGGCAATGGCTTCCTGCAGCGTCTTGAGATGCTCGGCGAAGTCGTCGAGGATATCCTCGCGCTTGAGCCCACTGCCGGGGTTCTTGGCTTCGATCGCTGCCAGCACGTCGGCGCGGATCGCGTCGTGCATCATGTCGGCGGTCATATGATTTTGCAGCAGGGCGGATGCTTCCGTCTGGCGATGCAGGCTCTGGCTCTGCAGCCAGGCGGCGCCGATGCCGGTCAGGCCCAGCACCATCACAAGCATGAATATTGCCGTGCGAACCAGCCATGTCGCCCGTTCCAGAGACAATCCGCTCGCATATCCGGTCGAGGTTGCACGCATCGCTTACTTCCACCCTGGTCCAACGCCACGCGCGGTGGCCCAGGATAAATATAGCGGGATTCGCGCACCCCCCAGAAACGCGGGGGTAAATACTTGCGCGTCCGACCGTGGGGGCTGGTCTTGCGCTATAAATCGATTGGGGATCGCATCTCTGCGCGAAAGACTTGCGATGAAGAAAGTGCAGCGGACGCTGTGTGCGTTTACGATGATTCCGGTGGCACCCGCATTCGCCCAGTCCGAGGCGGGTGCGCCGGTGACCGTGAGCGCGAGCTATACCGTCGATGCGGTCTCGGTTGCCGAAGGGGTGGAGCGCAAGAGTTTCGTCCTGCACAATGCGCAGCTTGTCGCGGACTTCGATTTCGATCGGATCGCCGGGGTTTCGGGCCTGACCGGGAACGTCCACCTGCTCGCCACGGCGGGCGGGGCGCCCAACGATGCCGCCGGCACGTTGCAGGGCGTGAACAATATCGAAGTGGCCCGCCACCGCGCCAAACTCTATGAAGCGTGGCTCGAACAGGGGTTCGCGGGTGGTCGCGCCTCGCTGCGCGTCGGGCTGAACGACCTCAATGCCGAATTCTATCAGAACGATTCAGCCGGGCTGCTGATCGCGCCCGCCTTTGGCATCGGATCGGAGCTGGCCGCCACGGGCCCCAACGGTCCGTCGATCTTTCCCTCCACGGCGCTCACCGTGCGCGGCAACGTGCAGATCGGGCGCCACGGCTATGCCCGCGTCGCCGCCGTCAATGCCCATGCGGGCGTGGTCGGCGATCCCGAAGGCGTGGATGTGACGCTCCGTGATGGGGTGTTGCTGATTGCCGAAGGCGGGCTGACCTATGGCGGCAAGGTCGCCGTCGGCGCCTGGCGCTATACGCGGCGGCAGGACGACATCCGGGCAATCGATGCGCGCGGGTTCCCCGTGCGGCGGATCGCAAGCGGTGGATACCTGTTGGTCGACCAGCAGGTTGCCGGCGACGACAAGCGCGGCGCCAGCGTGTTCCTGCGCGCCGGGGTGTCCGAAGGCCGCACCACGCCGTTTCGCGGCGGGTTCCAGGCGGGGGCGCTGCTCCGGGGCATCGTGCCCGGTCGGCCCGACGGCCAATTGTCGTTCGGCATCCAGCATGGCCGGCTGTC
The DNA here is from genome assembly GCF_053502645.1 of Sphingomonas degradans. Taxonomy (NCBI): domain Bacteria; kingdom Pseudomonadati; phylum Pseudomonadota; class Alphaproteobacteria; order Sphingomonadales; family Sphingomonadaceae; genus Sphingomonas; species Sphingomonas degradans. Next base: position 2,620,805 of record NZ_CP177172.1, on the reverse strand, counting down.
CGACGCCTATCGCGCGTCGCTGGAGGATGCGGGGGTAGAGAGCGGGCGGGACGAAGTGGGGTTCGAGCTGACCTATCAGGACGCGATCACCCCGTTCCTCGCGGTGCAGCCCGACGTGCAATATATCCGCCGCGCGGACAGGACGGGGGGCAGCCGCAACACGCTGGTCTTTGGCCTGCGGCTGATCGCCACGGTGGGCGGTAACTGAGAGCAGCGGCCCAGCGCGACGGACGAAGAGAAAAGGGCGCCGCAGTCGATACTGCGGCGCCCCTTTTTGTGTCGATCCTGCGTGGGATCAGAACGCGGTCCAGTCATCCCCGCCGCCGCCGGCGCCCAGCACTGCCGCTGGCAGCGCCTTGACCGGCGAGACATAGCCGTTCGATGCGCCCGCCGAAGTCGTCGGCTTGGCCTGCGCCGCCGGCTTGGCGACAGCCGCGGGGCGTGCAGCGGGACGGTTGGCCGGACGGGCGCCGTTGGCCGAGATCACGAAGCGCGTAGCCTGGTCGGCGAGCGTGCTCACTTCGGTGCTCAGGTTGCGGGCGGCTGCCGAGGTTTCCTCGACCATCGCCGCATTCTGCTGCGTCGAATGATCCATCGCGCCAATCGCCGCGCTGACCTGGGTGATCGCCGTCGACTGCGCCTGGTTATCGGTGGCGATCGTGCTCAGCAGCGAATGGACCTCGCTCACATCGCTCGAGATATTGACCAGCGCGCCGTCGACCTTTTGCACCATGTCCACGGCGGCGACGATGTCGGTCTGCGTCGCGGTCAGCTGGTCGCGGGCGCGGCCTGCTTCTTCCTCGGCGCGCATGGCCAGCGCGGAGACGAGGTCGGCCACGACCGCGAAGCCACGGCCTGCCTCGCCGGCGCGACCGGCCTCGACCGCAGCGTTCATCGCCAGAACGCGGGTCTGGAACGCGATCTTGTCGAGCCCCTCGATCACGCTGTCGATACCCTTGGCGCTTTCGGAAACGCGCGTCATTGCCTGCACCGCTTCATCGGCGATCGAACGGCCGCCCGACACGGTCGAGATCGCGCCATCGGCGCGCTCCACGGTGCGGCCGGCAGACGCCGCGGTCGCCTTGAGCCGCTGGTCCATCTGGGTGATGGCGGCGGAGGTTTCCTCCAGGCTCGCGGCGTTCGCCTCGGTACGGCGGGCCAGGTCTTCGGAAGCCTGGGCGATTTCGCCCGAACCCGTGCGGATCGAGCTTGTCGATTCGATCACCGACCCGATCAGGTCGCGCAGGCTGGACAGGGCCTCGTTGAAATTGCCCTTCAGCTCGGCATAGGCCGGCGGGAAATCGGCGTCGATCGAGGCGGTAAGATCGCCGTGCGCCATTGCCGACAGGCTTTCGTTGAGCGTCGTCGTCACGCGCGACTGTTCGGCTGCCAGCCGGGCATCGATTTCCGCGCGGCTCAGCGCGGCGCTGCGGAACTGTTCGACGGCCGAGGCGATCTGGCCCAGTTCGTCATCGCGGTTGCGATAGGGAACCTCGGCGGTGCCGCCCTCGGCCAGCGTCTTGGTGACGTCGGTCAGGCGGGCGAGCGGATCGGCGACGGTGCGATTGATCATCAGCCAGATGAAGCCAAGGCCCAGGAACGACAGGACCGCGAGCGCAATGGTGGTCAGCAGCGAGAAGGTCGCGGTGGCGTTGCCGCTGACATTCGCAGCTTCGGCGCGGGTGCGCGACGCCTCGAGCAGTTTGTTGATCTGTTCGCGCGCGGCCGTGGAAGCGTCCTTGCCGTCACCCTTGATGGTCTTGAGCGCGCCTTCCATGTCGCCGGCCTTTTTCTGGGCGAAGATGCGGGCGTCGGTCTGGTGCAACGTGGCGACCATGGCGCTCAGCGCGGTCACGTCGGCGGCGAAATCGTCGCCGGCGATCTTGGCATAGTCGGCGACGGCCTCGTCCAATTCCTTGTTGGTCTTGGCGAGCCGCTCTTCCAGCTTCTGCATGTCCTTGGGATCGACGGCGGCGTAATAGCTATAGACGATGATCCGCAGTTCCTTGACGTCGCTCAACAGGTCGGCGAGGCCGGAAATGCCCTTCACGCCCTGTTCGACGTGGGTCGCGGCAACGCGGGTCAGCGTCTTGTTCGAGATATAGCCATTGAGCGCCAGGCCCCCGGTCAGAAGCGCCAGGATCGCGAACGAAACCAGCATTTTCTTGGCCAGGCGCCAGTTGTCGATGAAAGCAAGCATGCACCATTCCAGTTCTGTCGCGCTTGTCGGCGCTCGGTTGTCAAACGAGGGCTCGTGCGACCTCGATGAGTCATTATAGAATGGACCGACGGCGGCGGTGGCTGCCCGGTGCAATGTTGGTCGCGTGCGGTTCCGGATCCGAAGATGTCCAATCAGGGAATGTACGGGGCGGAGCAGGCCGCGCGCGGAGCGGCGTTTCGTCTATAAGTAACGATACATTGCTGGAGATATTGGTGCCCGCGAGCCTCGACACGTGCGCGCCGCGCCGTGCTGCCGGGTTCGAGCCGGTTGCCGATGTTTGCGACGCCGACCATCGCGCCCCTGCCCACGCGGCTGAGCTGGAAGATGCCGACCGCTGGGGCAGCGTGCGGACGCGCTTGCCCGTGGCCAGGAAAAGCACGACGCCGACATCGCTTTCGCCGCAGCAGACAGGGTGGAAACCCCGCGCCCACTGGTCCCCGATCGTTGTAGCGGCGTTCGACGATCCCTACGGCCATGTCCTTCGGATGGTGCGCTACGGCCATGTCGACTTGCTCGGCTGGAGCGTTCCGCTGACCTTCGTTTCGCGGCGCAAGCACCGCGCGGGCGCGCAGGAGGCGGGGGCCAGTCCGGCGATGACGGGCGCGACGCTGCCCGAACCCGCGAGCCTTTCGGGTGTGCTGGGCGGGCTGATGCTGGCGCACCGGAGGGATGTGCCGCAATTGACTCGATCCGCCGCTCCGCCGAGTCAGGGGCGCCGCGATCGGCGGGAGCGTGCAGGGCCATCGCGCTGGGTCGCGCGCACCAGCGTTCAGCTTCCGGTCGGCGGCGGCTATGCGCCCGAAGCGCAGCTGTGGCGCGGCGCGCCCGCCACGGCCCGGGCCGGCGGCATCCGCTATGGCCATATCGGCCTGGGCCAGCAACGCTGAGTCCGTACGCGGACGTCGGTGGTGGGCGTAGGTACTAGTCCGGTATCGTCGGCATTGCGGGTTTCCGATACCTCAGCATCCACACCGGCAAGGCAAGGAAAACCACGTGCCAGAGATGCTGCTGTTCGTGCTGATCGTAAGCGAAGTGGCGTTGCGCAGCACGCTGGCCGCGCGCCTGACGCTTGCCGGCGCCGATCTGGTGACTGCGCGCGATTATGATGACCCGCAGCTTACCCGAAATACGGACCGGCCAGCGGTGCTCATCACCGATGCGGGCGCGGCGTTGCACCGTGAGGGGGGCGCACAGTCCCTGAGCGCGGATGCGCGGTGGAGCCGCGTCGTAGTGCTGACTCCGGGTGCCGAGGCCCGCGAGAGCGACGACCCGCGTCTCTTCTATGTCCAGGGGGCTACGGCGGCGGCGGGTATCACGTCGCTGGTCAGCGCCTGGGAAGCGGGCCGCTGACGGCACCGCCGGATTCGTTCTACGCCGTTACGCCTGCTCCCATGCACGCCCGCCCACCATCCGGAGCGTGGCTGCGCACGCCCGGATGGCGGGTGACCGGCATCAGTTCTTGGGAAACAGTCCCGCGGCGAAGGCGATACGCAGCGCTTCGGACAGGCTGCGAACTTCCAGTTTCTCCATCAGATTGGCGCGATAGATTTCCACAGTGCGCGGGCTGATATCGAGTTCATAGGCGATGATCTTGTTCGATCGCCCTTCGATCAGCCCCTTGAGCACGTCGGTCTCGCGCGGCGACAGCTTTGCGATCTTGGCTTCGGCAGCGCCGATCCGCGACGCGGCTTCGCTGTCCTCTTCCAGCCGGGAAAAGGCGTTGTCGATCACCTGCATCAGCAGTTCGGCTTCGTACGGCTTCTCGATGAAATCGAGCGCGCCGGCCTTCATCGCCTGAACCGCCAGGCCGACATTGCCCTGGCCCGTGAGCACGATCGGCACGAAGCGTCCCACGCCTTCCAGCGCGATCATCACGTCCAGCCCGGACGCGCCCGGCATGTGGAAATCGAGCAGCAAGACGCCGGGGTCCAGCTCGCCCGCTTCCTGGAGGAACGCATCGCCCGAGCGATAGCTTCGCACCACCAGATCGGCCCGAACCGAAAGCAGGCTGTGCAGCGATGCGCGGACGGCATCGTCATCGTCCACGATATAGATCGTCCTAGTCATTCATCCTCCTCGACAACGGGCAGGGTAAACCTGAAAATAGCGCCCCCCTGCGGCCGGTTTCCTGCACTCAATGTCCCGCCATGGGCCTCGATGATACGCTTACTTATGGAAAGCCCAATACCCATTCCGCCGCTGGGCCCCTTTGTCGTGGTAAACCGCGAGAACATCTGTTCGAGCACAGCGGCGGGGATACCGGGGCCGTTATCGGATACTTCGACTTCGACCATGTTGTCCGGCGCCGGGCGCGAGCCGATCGTGATTTCGCGTTCGGCGCGCGGGATCTGGCGCAGCGCCTCCATCGAATTGCGGATCAGGTTGACCAGCACCTGCTGCACCTGGATGCGGTCGGCGAAGACGTGGCGCACGTTGGGATCGAGCTGATAGATCACCCGGATCTGGAACTGGCCGGTGCCCACCATCACCAGCTCGGCCGCGTCGCGCACCGTGCGTTCGAGCGATTCCGCGCGGATCTCGACTTCGCCGCGTGCCATGAAGGCGCGCATCCGGCGGATGATCTCGCCCGCGCGCTGGGTCTGTTCCGATCCCATGCGCAACAGATCGGTGACGCGCTCCACCGCCTCGCCGCGATCGAGCAGGATGCGCGCGGCGGCGAGGAAGTTCGACGTGGCGCTGAGCGGCTGGTTGAGCTCATGCGCAAGGTCGGCGGCAAGCTCGCTCATCGCGCTCTGGCGCGAGACATGAGCGATTTCGGCGTTCAGCTCGCTCATCCGCTCTTCGGTCGCCAATTGGTGCGACAGGTCGTGGACGAAGATCGTCAGGAGCAGTTCGTCGTCGACATGCGCGATGCCGATGCGGCCTTCGATCGGGATACGCCGACCGTCCGCCGTCTCCGCGTCGCATTTCAGCACCCGGCCGACCAGTTCCTCGTCGGTTCGGACGAACGTGCTGAGCTGCTCCAGCTTTTCCGGGCGGCTATCGGCCGGGATCAGCATCGCGCCGTTCTGGCCGACGACATCGGCGGCGCGATAGCCCCATAGCGCTTCGGCGGCGGCGCTGAACTGCTGGATGACGCCGCTTTCGTTGAGCACGACCATGGCGTCCGGCACCGTTTCCAGGATCGAGCGCAGCTGCGCCTCGCGCCGGCGCAGGGCGCATTCGCGTTCCTCCTGCTCGCTGACGTCCAGGATCACGCCGAGGGTGCGGACCAGATTGCCCTCCGCGTCGTAAAAGGTGCGCGACGATCCCTCGACGGTGCGCTGCGCCCCGTTCGGCAGGCGGAAGCGATAGCGCCAGTTGAACCGGTCCGCACGCGTCTGGACCGCGCGTGCGATACTGTCCAGAATCTGTTGCAGGTCGGCGGGATCGACGATCCTGCGCCACGCCTCGAAATCGCGCATCGACCCGGTGGCCAGGCCGAGCCGCTGTTCGGTGCCGGGCGACCAGTCGATCCGGCCCGATGCCACGTCCCATTCGAGGATGCCCAGTTCGTGCACCGCCACGGCCATGGCAAGCCGCTCCTCGCTCTCGGCAAGCGCCTGCGCGGCGGCGATTCCCTGGGTCACGTCGGTGATGCTGAGCACCAGGACCGGCGCGCGACCGGGACTGTCCACCTTGTGCGCGCGCTCGATCACAGAGACTTCGCGACCGTCGCGGCACCGCTCGACCAGCAGAATATTCTCGGTATCGGCGGGGCGCGGCGCGCCGAAACCCGGCGCTTCGCAGCGCGACCGAAGCAGTGCGTACTTTCGCCTGCCCGTGGCTTCGGCCGCGGTCCAGCCGTACAATTGCTCGCAGCCTTGCGACCAATAGCTGATGCGACCATCCAGGTCGGTCAGCACCACGGTGGTCTGCTCCATCGCCTGGCTGAGTTCGATCACTTCCGATCGACCGCGATCGATGCGCGTGACCGCCCAATACAGCACGATCGCGACGATCATGACGTTGCCGACCACCACGACGATCTCGCGCGTGATATCGCTGAACAGGTCGTATCGCTGTAACAGCGCCTCCATCAGCGAGGGGACGACCGGCAGAGCGATGGCGATCGGCAGCAGGATGCGCAGGACCTGCCAATCCTTGCGCTGCACCGCCACCAGCCGGAACCATAGCGGGTCGCTGTGATGGACGATGAACGCCAGCGCCAACGCAATGGCAGTGACGATGCCCGGCGCCCCCAGGTTGGCCAGCGAATGGTCGGCGGACGAGGGCCAGACGAGCAGGATCATCACGGCGACGGTCGCCGACACCGTAAAGGTCGCCGCCGTGACCACGCCGCGCACCGGCGAAAGCCGTGGAGCCTGGGACAGCGCTACCCAGCCGCCGAACGACAGCAGCAGGAATATCGTGGACGGGTTGGGGCCGGGGCGCCCCGGCTTGTCCGCGTCGAACTGTACCACCTTGTCATGGAACAGCGCGGTGTCGATCCCGAGATCGATTCCCGACATCCACTGGAACAGCGAGACCCCGCCGAGCAGGACCGTGAAGCCCCACAGCGCGATGGCGGTGCGGCGCAGGCCCAGCAGGGCGCAGGTGAAGGCGATCGAGAGCGCGGAATAGCCGATGCCGGTCAGCGGCCATACGGGTCGGCCATCGAAGCCCAAGCCCTGCAGTGCGGGGAGGTCGAATGCCCATGGAGCAACCATCGCCAGGCTCGAAATGCTGGCGATGACGGTCAGTGCGGTGGCGATCAAGGTAGTTCTTGAAGCGGTGGCCGCCCAAGACCTTCCGTAATTGATAATCAAACGCAAATCACCTGCCCCTGAACAGGGTGGCCAGGCCCCCTGGTCTTCGTACCATCAATGAAACAGAATTCGATAGCTACGTACATTCACTATACGGAATTTATTTATGGTTTCCGGATCGTGCATCAGCGTCGGCTTCGCGCGGCGCTTGCAAACCGGGCGCTTCCCGGCGATCACAGGGGCAACGGGGCCGGGGGCCCGATACACAAAATCAAAGGGAGTTGCGCTTGATCCGATCGATCCTAATCCTTGGCGCCACCGTGGCGCTGGGGGCCTGTGCCGCAGGGGGCGGCAAGGCGCAGAGCGGCGGCGGCGCGCCTGCCACCGCATCGGGGCCCGGCAAGGGCAAGGGCTATGCCCATGATCCCTATCCGTCGACCTATCGCGCCTATCCCGGCGCGCCGACGCTGGTGACCAACGTCACCGTGCTGGACGGCGAGGGCGGCCGGATCGAGGGCGGTTCGGTGCTGTTCCGCGACGGCAAGATCGTGGCGGTCGGCCAGGGGCTGAGCGCGGATGCGGGCACGACCGTGATCGACGGGCGCGGCAAATACGTGACCCCCGGCGTGATCGACATCCACAGCCATCTGGGCGACTATCCCTCGCCGGGCGTGGAGGCCAATTCGGACGGCAACGAAGCCACATCCCCCGCCACCCCGGAAGTCTGGGCGGAGCACAGCGTGTGGCCGCAGGACCCCGGTTTCGGCCGCGCGCTGGCCAATGGCGGTGTGACCACGCTCCAGATCCTGCCCGGCTCGGCCAATCTGTTCGGCGGGCGATCGGTGGTGGTCAAGAACGTCTATGCCCGCACGATGCAGGGCATGAAGTTCCCCGGCGCGCCCTATGGCCTGAAGATGGCGTGCGGCGAAAACCCCAAGCGCGTCTATGGCAGCAAGGGGCGCCAGCCTTCGACGCGGATGGGCAATATCGCGGTGGATCGCCAGACCTGGGCGCGCGCTGTCGAGTATAAGCGCCGCTGGGAAAAATATGAGGAAAAGGGCGGCGAACCGCCCGCGCGCGACATCGCGATGGACACGCTGCGCGGGGTGCTGGACGGCGAGATCCTGGTCCAGAACCACTGCTACCGCGCCGACGAAATGGCCATCGTCATGGATATGGCCAAGGAGTTCGGCTATCGCGTGACGGCTTTCCACCACGCAGTGGAGGCGTACAAGATCGCCGATCTGCTCAAGGCGAACAGCACCTGTGCCGCCGTGTGGGCCGACTGGTACGGCTTCAAGATGGAAGCCTATGACGCGGTGCCCGAGAACCTCGCCATCCTGGAAAAGGAAGGCGCGTGCGCGATGATCCATTCGGACGACGCCAACGGCATCCAGCGGCTGAACCAGGAAGTCGCCAAGGCGCGGGCTTCGGGCCGAAAGGCCGGCTTCGAGATTTCGGAGGCGACGGCGTGGAAATGGCTGGCGATCAATCCGGCCAAGGCGCTGGGCATAGCCGACAGGACCGGCAGCCTGAAGCCCGGCAAGATGGCCGATGTCGTGTTGTGGAACGGCAATCCGTTCAGCGTCTATACCCGTCCCCAGATGGTCTGGGTCGACGGCGCGCTGCTTTATGATGCGGGCAATCCCAAGCTGCGCCCGGTTTCCGATTTCGAGCTGGGCCAGCCGGGCGAGGGGGATGTGAAGTGATGCACCGGATGCTCCTGATGGCCGCGACTGCGGCGGTGGCACTGGCAGTGCCGGCAGCGGCGCAGACCGTGGCGATTACCAATGCCAAGCTGGTGATCGGCGACGGCGCCGGCCCGATCGAGGGCGGCACGGTCGTGATCCGCGACGGGCGCGTGGTGGCAGCCGGCGCAGGCGTTGCCGTGCCTGCCGGAGTCCGCGTGGTGGATGCGGGCGGGCGCTGGGTTTCGCCCGGCATCTTTGCGGGCTTCACCCGCATGGGGATCGTCGAAGTCGACGCGGTCGAAGGCACCAACGACACCGCCGCCAGCGGATCGCCGTTCAATGCCGCGCTTGATGTCGCGCCGGCGGTGAACCCGAAGAGCAGCCCGATCGCGATCAACCGGCTGGAAGGCGTGACTCGCGCGGTCGTGGCGCCCGACAATAGCCGGGGATCGATCTTTGCGGGGCAAGGCGCGGTGATCGACCTTGGCGCGGATCTGGGCCCGGTGGCGCGTCCGCGCGCGTTCCAGTTCATGGAATATGGCGAGGCGGGCGCGCGTGCGGCAGGGGGCAGCCGCGCCGCTGCCTATGCGATGCTGCACAACGCGCTGCTGCTGGCGCGCGACTATGCCCGCAGCCCCGCGACGTTCGAGAGCAACAGCAAGGAAGCGATGCTGACGCGCGCCGATGCTGCCGCGCTGGTGCCGGTGGTGCAGGGCAAGATGCCGCTGCTGGTGCATGTCGAGCGGGCGTCGGACATTCTGGTCGTGCTGGGCCTCAAGAAGGATGTGCCCGGCCTGCGCCTCGTGCTGGTCGGCGCGACCGAGGGGTGGACCGTTGCGCGTGAGATCGCTGCCGCCGGGGTGCCGGTGATCGCCTCGCCGGTCGCCGACCTGCCCGAAAGCTTCGAGCAGCTTGCCGCCACGCAATCGAACATCGGCCGGATGAAGGCGGCGGGCGTGCTGGTGGGCATGGGCACGATCAACCAGGACGAAGCGCGCCAGGCCCGCTGGGAAAAGCAATATGCCGGCAATCTGGTCGCCATCGCACAGGTGCCGGGGGCCAGCGGGCTGAGCTGGGGCGAGGCGTTCGCCACGATCACCTCGCGCCCCGCCGAGGCGCTGGGGATGGGCGATGCGTTCGGCTCGCTCAAGCCGGGCCGCCAGGGCGATGTCGTCGTGTGGGACGGCGACCCGCTGGAGATCGGCAGCACTGCGCAGGCAGTGTTCATCGACGGCGTCGAGCAGCCGCTGGTCAGCCGCCAGACGCGCCTGCGCGACCGCTATTGGGAGCCCAAGGAGGGCGCCTTGCCCAAGGCCTATCAGCGGTAGGTATGATTGCCCGGTCGTTGCGGAACCTTACCAATGGATGCAGCATTGCATCTGGGGTGTAGTCACCAACGGCCGGGCGTCCCGGCATAAGGGAGCATTGAAATGACTTCGCGCTTAGTCCTAACCGCCGTCGCCGCACTGATGGTCGCGGGGTGCCAGCCCGCGAACGAGCAGACCCCGGCGAACACGACGACGACCGAACCCGCCAACATCGCCGACAACGCACAGGGCGAGGGCAATGTGCTGGCGACCGTGCTGACCATGTCCGACCGCGAGCGCAACGTCGTGTTCATCCGCGCGATCATGGACGCGGGCCTGCCGTGCCAGGAAGTGAAGGCATCGACGCGCATGCCCGACCAGGACGGCAAGCCGCTGTGGCGCGCCGATTGCGTCGGCGGGGCAAGCCACATGATCAGCATCACGCCCGATGGCACCGCCAACATCATCACCCGCACCGACACGCGGTAAGGCATCAACAGGCTGGGTCGGGGCGTTGGCTATCGACAGGGTATCGCGCTTCGCTAAAGGAGCGCGATGCATCACTCCCCAATCCGCCTGGGCCTTGCCCTAGGCATGCTCGCCCCGGCCCTTGTCGCGCCAGCTTTCGCCCAATCCCACCGCGCCGCTACAGCGCCCTCGGTCCCCGCGATCGAAGCGTGGCTTGCCCGGAGCGATGCCGCGCGACGGCTCGACGATCCGGCGCTGACGCGTCCTCTCACGCGCGCGCAGGCCGATAGCGCGCTGGCGCTGCTGGGCGCCGATCGGATGCGCGCCGTCGCCGCGCAATGGGCGGGCGCGATCGCCGCCAAGCAGATCACCATCGGCGACAAGACGCTGAAATGGGAAAGCAAGCTGTTCGGCGACGCCGCGCCGGGCAAGCGCAGCCTGTGGATTTCGATGCACGGCGGCGGCAATGCCGAGCCGGCCGTGAACGACCAGCAATGGCGCAACCAGATTCGCCTGTATGAGCCGGCAGAGGGCATCTACCTCGCCCCCCGCGCGCCGACCGATAGCTGGAACCTGTGGCACGAGGCGCATATCGACGCGCTGTTCCAGGCGCTGATCGACGCGCAGGTTGCGGTGAACGGCGTCGATCCAAACCGCGTGTACCTGATGGGCTATTCGGCGGGCGGCGACGGCGTGTGGCAAGTCGCGCCGCGCATGGCGGACCGCTTCGCTGCCGCCGCGATGATGGCGGGGCACCCGAACGATGCGTCGCTGCTGGGCCTGCGCAACCTGCCGTTCGCGATCTTCATGGGCGGTGCCGATGCCGCCTATGATCGCAACAAGATCGCCGCCGAGCGCACCGCCGAACTCGATCGGCTCGCGGCGGCGGACCCCGGCGGCTATGTCCATATGTCGCGCATCTATCCGGGCCTGCCCCACTGGATGAACCGCAAGGATGCCGAGGCGCTGCCGTGGATGGCGGGCTTCACGCGCGATCCGTGGCCCAGGCGCGTCGTGTGGGAGCAGGACGACGTGACGCACGACCGCTTCTATTGGCTCCAGATCCCGGATGCGGCGGCGGCGAAGCAGCGCGACACCATGACCGCGACGGTCGAGGGCCAGACGATCACGCTGACCGGCACCGTCCCCGCCGGCACCACCCTGCGCCTGTCCGACCGGCTGGTGAACCTGGACCGTCCGGTGCGTGTGACCGTGAATGGCAAGGTCGCGTATTCGGGCAAGGTCGCCCGGACGGGATTGGCGATCGAGCAGTCGCTGCGCGAGCGGGCGGACCCGAGCGCCGCCGCAACCGCGCTGCTCACGCTGCGCTGAAAACGAAAAGGGGGAGGCTCCGCGAAGGACCTCCCCCTTTCCGGTTACGGGTTGGGCGCTTAGAGCGCGATGACCCCGCCGTCGGTCTTGGTGATGACCGCCACCGCCGAGCGCGGACGAATCGTGGCGGCGGCAGTGCCGGTCGCCTGGCTGTCCGGCCAGTGGCTGCTGGGGGCAGCCGGGGTGCCGCCTTCGCCGGGGTGCTGGATGCCGACGAACAGCGTGCGGCCGTCCGGCGTCGTGTCCACGCCGGTGATCTCGCATTCGACCGGGCCGACCAGGAAGCGCTTGAGCGTCGCGGCCGTCGGTGCCGCGCCGACGCGGGTGGCCTGGGTTGCGGTCATGCCGCCCGTGCCGGTGTTGGTGATCGTGCGCGCGCCGCCATCGGCGACGGTGCCCGGCATCGCCGCCAGCATCATGCAGTTGGTGACATCGGTATAGGCGCCGTCATCGGTCTGCACCCACAGCACCGGCTTCACGAGGCCCGCCGCGTTGGTCGAGCGGCTGAACCACAGGCCGTCCGGCGACGAGAAGTCCTGATCGCCGGTCAGGCCCGATACGTTGATGTTCGCCGCATCCAGATCGGCACCCGCGCCGAACAGATAGATGTCCCAGGTGAACGTCGTCGCTTCGGTGGTGTCGCCGGCTTCGCGCAGGCGGATGATGTGGCCGTTGGGGTTGCCATAGTTTGCCGTCTGGGCCGCGCCGTTCGGATCGTTGTAGTGGCGCGGGTTGGCGGCGTCGGTGCCGTTGAGCGGGCGGCCGGCGGCGTTGTTGTTGGTCAGCGTCAGATAGACCTGGCCGTTCGCCGGATTGACCGCCGTCCATTCCGGGCGATCCATCGGCGTCGCGCCGACGACGTCCGCAGCGAGGCGGGCGTTGACGAGCACATCGGCCTGATCCGCGAACGGATAGGTGGTCGCCGAGGCGGTGATGCCGTTCTGGCCGAACACCAGCGGCAGCCAGGTGCCGGTGCCGTCCGCGTTGAACTTGGCGACGTAGAGCGTGCCGGCGTCCATATACTTGTCGCCGATCGAGAGGCGATCGGTGGCCGTGGCGTCCGCCGCGACCCAGGCGGTGTTCGACACGAACTTGTACAGATATTCGCGGCGCGAATCGTCGCCCATGTACCAGGCCGGCTTCTTGCCGACGACGAACAGGCCGGGCCAGCAGCCTTCATGGCCGAGACGACCCAGCGCCGTGCGCTTGCGCGGCGCGGCGGCGGGGCTGTACGGATCGATTTCGACGACCCAGCCGAACTGGTTGGGTTCATTGCGGAAATCGGTCGTGGCGCTGCCGCCGGCGGTGGCGCGGGCGTCCCAACGGCGGAACAGCGTGTTGGCGGAATCCGATGCGACCACCGTCGACCAGCCATAGCTGCCCGAGCTGCTCGTCACGCCATAGCGGCTGAGCGCGGTGACTTCCTTGGCGGTGCGTGCCGCATTGTCGCCGCTGCGGCGGAAATAGCCCGCCCAGTTCTCTTCGCAGGTCAGCGCCGTGCCCCAGGGCGTGGTGCCGTTGGCGCAGTTGTTGATCGTGCCGCGACCGGCGACGCCGGTGGGCGAGAACACGGTCTTGAGCAGGTCCGAACCCTTGGCCGGGCCGTTGAACACCATCGGCGTGCTGGGGGTGATGCGGCGGTTGAAGCTGCTCGACTGGCTGACGCTCCACACGCCGCTGGCGTTGACCGACACGTCGGTGACGCTGACGCCGTGGCACTCGATTTCCTTCAGCGCTTCGCCTTCGGGACGCACGCCGCCAACCGAGGTCGCGCCGGCGACGTGGAGATACTGCTGGTTGATGTTCTCATGGTTCTGCACGATCAGCCCGCGGGTCGAGCTGTTGTCGTCGCGCGTGCCAGTGCTGCTGAGGCCGTACCAGTACAGCGCGTCGCCATGATCGCCGATGCGCTGGGCGAAATTGGTGTCGGTGCCGTCATTCTTGTACGCGGCCACGTTCGCGGCGATCGGATCGCCAAGGCGGTTGATGACCTGCACCGAATAGCCGGCGGGGACAGTGACGACGTCGAGCTTGTTCTTGGCGACGGCAGTGAAGCCCAGCGTGGCGGGGTTCACGGTCACGGTCGTGGTTGCGGTCGACACGGACTTGCCGTCCGAGGCCGCGAACTGGAAGGTCAGCGTGGTCGCGGCGGAGACGCTGGGTGCGATGAAGGTGGCGGTATTGCCGGTCGCGCCGTTGAGCGTGACGGTGGTCGCGGTCGTTGCGCCCACCTGCGTCCACGAAACCGCGCCGACGGCGGTGTTGTCGGTCGCCGTGCCGGTCAGCGTCACGACGCGGCCCGACGTGGTGGTGGCGGAAGCGCCTGCGCTCACGGTCGGCGACGGATCGCTGTCCACGTCCTTGCTGTCGCATGCGGCCAGCACCGAGCTGCCGAGCGTGGCCGCAACGATCGCGGAGCCACCGCGCAGCGCGGTGCGGCGCGACAGGCGCTGCTCGGCGAGGTCGTTCAGGGTGACGGTCGTGCTGTGGTTGGTATCGACGTCACCGTCGGTATAGCCGAAGCCGATCTGAATCTGGTCGGTCATGGAATCCCCCAAGAATCCGAGTCATGCGTGACCCGGCTGGGTTCGCCTTGGGGGCGGCGTCTTACATGGGTATGCACCGGGCGTTGCGGAACGATGACGCGCGTGCGCGCGAATGTGACGCTTTGCCTTGTCGGTCGCCTCCGTCTAGAGCCTTTGCCGCATGGAGCATAGCGCGGAAACCCAGGGGCAGACGCCGCCGCCCAGCCTTGCCCAGCGGCTGGGGAGCGCGGGGCGCGAGGGGCTGCGTGCGATGCCGCGTGGCGATGCGCGGATCGGCCTTGCGGTCGCGGCGCTGATTGCGGTGGGGCCGGTGTTGACCCTTGCCGGGGCGCATGTGCTCGCCGGTCGTGTGGCGCGCGAGGTCCAGGCGCTGAGCGCTGCAGAGGCACCGCGCGAGGCGAAGCGGGCCGAGGCTCGGCAGGCGCGCGAACTGCTGGCGCCGGTGCTGGCGCGGCCCGGGCTGACGGCGGTGATGGACGCAGTGGCGCGCAGCCTGCCCGAGGATGCCCGGCTTGCGCGCGTGGAGCGGGGTGCCGACGGTGCGCTGGAAATCGATGCGACGGCCCCCGATCCCGATGCGGTGCGCAGCGCCCTGCGGCGTGAGCCGCTGCTGGCGCGGTTGCGCGATAGCGGCCAGCGGCGCGGCGATGGCGCGATGGTCGCCTCCTTCCGGAGCGAGGGCGAGTGAAGGCAACAGCGATCGGCGCGGCTGCCGGGTTGCTGGCGGCGCTGCTCCTTGCGCCTGCCACCGGCGACGCGCTGGGACGGCTGGCCACGCTGCGAGCGCACCGCGATGCGCTGGCGGCAGAGGCGGCGCACCCGCGCCCGGTGGCACCCGTCGTTGTCGAGGGGCTGGCAATCCCAGCCAGCGATGTGGCGGCAGCGCAGGGCGCCATCATCGCGCGCGTGCAGCGGCTGGCGCGCGCCGGCGGCGTGCTCGTCGAGGCGGCAGCGCCGATGGCGGGGCCGGCGCCGCTGGCGATGGTAAAGCTGCGCGTGTCGGGGAGCGAAAAGGCGGTGCTGGCATTCGCCGACGCGCTGGAGCGCGAGCGTCCGCTGATGCGGCTGCGCAGTTGGCGGATCGAGCCGGTCGCGGGCGGCGCGCGGCTCAGCGGGCAGGTCGTGGGGGCATGGCAATGATCGGGCGGGGCGACAGAGTCGCGCTCGCACTTGCGGGCGGATGTGCGGTGCTGTTGCCGCTGGCGTTGCTGGTGCCCCATGGGAGTTCCGCGCCGACTACAGCGGGCCGGGCCGACGCGCCGCTCGCCGCCCCGGAAATACCGGCGGCGAGTGCAGCCTATGAACGCCCGCTGTTCGGGGCGGTGGCGGGCGGCGAGGAGGCGGCGCTTCCGGCGGACGCGCCGCACTTGCTCGGTGTGGTCGGGCGGCTGGGCGCCGACGCCGTCGCGCTGGTCCGCGCCGCCGACGGCACGAGCCGCACGCTCAGGCCCGGCGACAGCATCGACGGCTGGCTGCTGGCGAGCCTGGCGATCGACGCCGCCTATTTCACGCGGGGCGGCAACAGCGTGCGCGTGCCGCTGCCTGCGGGGGACGGGGAATAGCGGCAGCCCCTCAGTAAATCCCGTTGATCTCCACCGTCAGGCGCGGGGTCGGGGGGGCGAGGAGCAGGCTGCTGCGCTTGGTGTTCTGAATTTCGTCCGAGCGCAGGCGGGCATATTTGTCCTTGGCCGCCGCCGCCGCGTCCTCCGGCGTGCGCAGGATCGTCGGCTTCAGGAAGATGAACAGCGTGCGCTTCTGGTGGGTTTCCTTGCGGCTCTTGAACAATTCGCCGACCAGCGGGATGTCGCCCAGGATCGGCACCTGTTGGCGGGTATCCTGATAATCGTCGCTGATCAGGCCGCCGAGCACGATGGTACCGCCATTGTCGGCCAGCACCGTCGTATTGATCGCGCGGCGATTGGTGATGAGGTCCGACGCGCCGGAAACGGTGACGGGAGCGATGGCGGACGCTTCTTGGTTGACCTGGAGCCGGATCGTGTCGCCCGCATTGACGCGCGGCAGGATGCGCAGGGTGATGCCCACATCCTTGCGCTCGATCGTGGTGTAGGGAGTCGCCGAGCTGGAATTGGTCAGGATCGATCCGGTGACGAACGGCACGTTCTGGCCCACCACGATCTCGCCCACGACATTGTCGAGCGTCGTGATCTGCGGCGTGGAGAGCAGGTTGGCGCGGGTGGAAGTGCCCAGCGCCTGGACCAGGATCGAGAAATTGTCGCCGATCGCCACGTTTCCGGTCAGCCCGCCCGTGAGCAGCGTGCCGGCCTTCACCCCCAGCGCAGTCAGGATCGTGCCGAGCGAGGCACCGGCGGTGTTGAATGAAGTGGCCGCGCCTTCGACGCTGTTGAGCGCTGCGCCGCTGGTGCCGAGCTGGACCGCCAGCGCCTCGGCATCGTCGCCGACGATCTCGGCGATGGCGGCCTCGATCAGCACCTGCGGGCGGCGGATGTCGAGATCGGTGATGAGCGGTTCGATCGAGGCGATGGCAGTGGGCGTGCCGCGCACGACGACGGCGTTCAGCTCGGGTGCGGGCTGGACGGTGAGCTCGGGGGTCTGGAAGCCCTGGGGCTTGGCCGAGCTGCCGTTGGTCATCTGGGCCGACATTGGCGCGGTGCCGCCCGTCGTTCCGCCACTCGCGGCGCCATTGGCCGCGCCGGCGCCCGCCACCCCGCCGAGCCCGGCGGCGCTGGAACGGCTGAACGGATTGGAGGCGCTGGTATCGGACAGGCTGCGCGCTACAGGATTGTCCGCGCTTTCGCCCTGGCCCAGCACGCCGCGCAGCACGTCGGTGACGGTCTCCGCATCGGCATAGTTCAGGCGGAACATGCGCGTGATCGGCGTGGCTCCGCCGGGCGCATCGAGCGACAGCGCAATCTTGCGCGCCTCTGCGACCGAAGCCGGGGTGCCGCGCACGATCACGGTGTTGCTGCGCCCGTCGGAGGCGACGCGCGCGCCGCCATCGCCCAGCACGCCCTGCAGCGACTGCGCGACGTCCGCCGCGTTGCCGTTGCGCAGCGTGATCGTGGTGAAGGTGGAGCCGCTGCCGCCGTCCAGCTGGCGCGCAATGGCTTCGACGCGGCGGACATTGTCGGCATAGTCGGTGACGACGATCGCGTTGGGCGCGGTCAGCGGCTCGACGCTGCCGAAGGTCGCGACCAGCGGGCGCACCACGCGCGCGACATCGGCGGCGGGGACGTTGGACAGGCGGATCATCCGCGTGACGAGTTCCTGCCCCGAGATGCCCCGGCTGGGCACGCCGCCGTCGCGCACCGCATTGGCGGCGGGAACCACGCGCCACGCCCGGCCCGAACGCACCGCGGAAAAGCCGTTGGCGCGCAGCACCGACTGGAACAGTTCCCACACGCCCGACGGAGTCAGCGGCGTCGCGGATGTGACGGTCACCACGCCCTTCACGGCGGGGTCGAGGATCAGCGTGCGGCCGGTGATGCGCGAGATCTGGTCCGCGACATCGGCGATCTCGACGCCGCGCATGTTGACGACGACATCGGCGCTTTCGCCGGCGGGCGCGGTCTGGGCGGTTGCGGCCACCGCGTCCAGCGCAGTGCCGGCGAGAGCCAGGGCGGCAAGGGTGAAGCGAATCTTTTGCACGGGGGCTCTCTTTAACGGAGCGGAACGGTAAGCGTGAGCCGCTTGCCGTCGCGCAGGACCTGAATCTGGGCAGAGCCGCTTTGCTGCGCGCCGGCAAAGGCGGCGTTGGCGGCGGCGGGATCGCTCAAGGGGGTGCCGTTGACCGACTGGATCACGTCGCCCGCGACCATCCCCGGCGGGCCGTTTTCGCCGATGCGATAGCCGCCGTTGACCGGCGCCGCGTCGAAGCGCTGGAGGACGGCGGCGGTCGCCGCAGCGGGCGCCACGCCGACGGGCGGGGGCGGCGCGCCGGGGGCAGGGGCCGTGCCCGGCGCCGGCTGGGGCTGTGCCTGCTGCGCGGCCTGGCGCTGCTCGGGCGAAAGCGTGGGATCGGGGAAGGCAAGGAACTCGCTGCGCCCGCCAATCAACAGGATGACGCGATCGCGCAGGATCGACTGGATGGTCGCGCCCGCCACGGTATCGCCGACATGGAAGGGCTTGGCCGGCTGGCCCCCTTCGGCAATGAAGGCAGTGGAGGCTGCGGTCGGGCCGGCGGCAAACACGCCCTTCAACTCCAGCGGCAGGCTGGTCGGCTGCGATGCCTCGCCCATGGTCTGTTTGCCGAACGGCGCAAGGGCCAGCGCAGGCGCGATGTCGGGCGCGGCGGCGGGGCCGGTGCGGCTGGCGGGGACGGTGATCGCGCCGGTGCCGGCATGGCCGGCGAGGCGCCACGTCAGCCCCGCCAGCGCAACCGCGACCGAGACGACGACCGCACCGGTCAGCAGGTCCAGCATCGTGCGCGCCTGGCGCGGGGTGGGAGAGGGGAGCGCGATCATCCTTTGCGTCCGTCCACGAAGCCGTCGAGCGATGCAAGGGGCGCGGTTTCGTTTGCCGGGAATACGTCGATCCGGACGCGCTCGATCTCGGGGTCGTCGGTGGCGCGGCGATCGACCTTCACGCGCCATTGCTGGCCCAGCATCTCCACCGTCTCAGCAGCGGCGGGCGCGCGGGCCTCCAGCTCGGCGAGGCGGTTTTCGGCGACCCACATCGCGGTGGTCCGGCGTTCGACCGCGCGCGTCGAATCGATATGCGCCTCGACCGTGCGCATCAGCCCCACCGTGGCGATGGCGAGCACGGCAAGGGCGACCAGCGCCTCGATCAGCGAAAAGCCGTCGTCATGGGCGGGGCGGGGCGCGATCATGCCGCAGGCGCCTGGACGGCCGTTGCGGTGAGGCCGTCATAGGAGACCATCCAGCGCTGGCCGCCGCTCTCGATCGTCGCCGCCATCGGCCGGCCCGATCCATCGACGCCCAGGATCACGGGCGGCTTCACGGTCAGCGTGACGACCATCCCGCTGGGCAGCTTGTGAAAGCCCAGCGCGTCGTCCCTGCGCGCGATCATCGTGCCGTCCGGGGCGATGGTGGCGAAGCCATAGCCGTGCTTTTCCACCGTGAATGCGATCAGCCGGTCGCCCAGCATCGCGTCATCCGCCGCCGCCTGGAGCCGGGTGGCGAGGCGCCGCGCCTCGGTCTCGACATTGGGGGCGCGCGTCACGCTGCCGATGCCGAGCGATACCGCGCCGGCCATCACCGCGATGATGGCGAGGACCACCAGCATCTCGACCAGCGTCATCCCGGCCTCGCCGGATGCGCCGTCGTCAAGGATGATGGCCCCCCGCACCGCGATCAGCGCTTCCGCTCGATGTCCGCGTCCACTCCCTCGCCGCCGGGCTTGCCATCGCGGCCCAGCGATTTGATCAAATAGGTCGCGCCGTTCGATTCATAGACATAGGGCTTGCCCCAGGGGTCCTGCGGCATCGTCGACAAATAGCCGCCATCGGGGAAAGTGACCGGCAGCGGCGGCACGGTGGTTTTTTCCACCAGCGCCTTCAGCCCCTGTTCCGTCGTGGGGTATGCGCCATTGTCGAGGCGATAGGTGGTGAGCTGGCTGGCGATCGTCGCAAGGTCGGTCGTCGCGGTGGTCACGCGCGCCTGATCGGGGCGGCCGATGACGTTGGGCACGATCAATGCGGCGACCAGTGCGATGATCGCGAGCACCACGATCATCTCCACCAGCGTCAGCCCGGCTTCGGATTCGGGCACCGCGCGGCGCTTGCTTGTGGCGTCCTGCGGTGCGATGTCACTAAACTGTTTCAATTCTATGCGCATCCCCACCCCATGCGTCCTGCCCATGAAGCTAATGTGACAACCACTCCCAGCGCCATCGGCGCGCCAGACGCGGGCGAACCGCACGCCGCAGGTGTATGGACGCTGGCGGGCGGACGGCTGAGCATAGCCGAGCCGGGCGGAGTCGCAACTATTCTGGTCCCGACCGAGCAGGTGCGCCTGCTTGCCATCGACCTGCCGCTGCCGAATCGGGCCAAGCGGCTGGAAGCATTGCCCTTTGCGGTCGAGGATCTGGTGGCGGAGCCGCTCGAGTCGCTCCACCTCGCGCTGGGCGGCGAAGTCGCGCCGAAACGCTATCTGGTGGGCGTGGTGGCGGATGCCGTGATGGCCGAGTGGGTCGCGCTGGCCGAGGCGGCGGGGCTGGGCCATGCCGCTATCGTGCCCGATGCGCTGGCGCTGCCGATTCCCGGAGCGGGGGCGTGGGCGGTCGATCTGGCGGGGGACCGCGCGCTGGTGCGCACCGGCGACGGCGCCGGATTTGCCGTGCCCGCCGCGCTGCTGGTGCCCGCATGGGAGGCGGCGGGGCGGCCCGCCGTGCAGGCCTATGGCGCGCCCTTGCCCGTCGAGATGGGGGCTGCGGCGGCGGTTTCGCCCGGAGCGCTGTCGGCACGTCTCGCGGCGCCTGCGCTGGATTTGCGGCAGGGCGTCTATGTCCGCCGCCGCGCGTCGCTGCCGAATATCGCGCGCCGGCTGGTGTGGATCGTGGCCATCGGGGTCGCCGCGCATGCGCTGATCGCCGGCGCGGATACGCTGATGCTGCGCCGGATCGCCGATTCGCGCGAGGACGATACCCGCGCGCTGGCGGCGATGGCCGCGCCGGGCGCCAGTCTGGGCGAGGATCTGGCCGCGAGCGTCACCGACATGCTGCCGCAGGGACGCGCAGGCCCGCCCGAACGCTTCGTGCCACTGCTCAGCCGCATTTCCGGCGCGCTGGCGCCGCTGGCGGGATCGGTGGCGGTGCGCAGTATCGCCTATCAGGCGGATACGCTGACGATGGACCTTGACCCCGGCACCGACCCCGGTCTGTCGGCCCGCATCGACGCCGCGCTGCGCGGCGCGCGGGTGGGGGGCAGCGTCACGCGCGGGACCGACGGCAGCATCCGTATCACGGCGAGGACCGCATGAACTTCATCCGTTCCCAGATGCCGACGCTCGACGCCGCGCTGCTCCGCTTCGACAGCTGGTGGGAAGCGCGTGCCCCGCGCGAGCGCATGCTGATCGGCGTGCTGGGCGCCCTCGCCGCGCTGGTCGTCGTTGTGTTCGGCGTAGTGAAGCCGCTCCAGGCGGCGCGCGCGCAGGCACTGGCCGACATCCGCACCTATGAAATGCTGAGCGCGCGCATCCGCGCGGCAGGCACGCTGACCACGGCAAAGGCGCCCCGGCGGGTCGGCGCGCCGGAAAAGGTCGCCAACGATGCGGCTGCGGCATTCGGTCTGGCAGTGACGGCGGAGCCGATCGCGGGTGGCGCGCGCGTCACGGTCGCCGACGCGACCTATGATTCGGTACTGGCGTGGCTGGCCGATCTGGCGGGGACGAGCGACCTGCGTGTGCGGCGTCTGTCGATCGTCCGCCGCCCCGCCGCCGGGCGCGTTTCCGCCAGCGTGGATCTGGGTGCATGACCGATACGCTTATCGTCGAGGTCGCGGCCTTGCCCTACAGCTTCGCGCGGCGGCACGGCGTGCTGCTGCGGCCGGGGCCCGACGGCTTCACCGAATGCGTGCACCGCGCCGGGGCGGGGCTGGACGGGTTGCTGGAAGTACAGCGACTGGCGCCCGGCGCGCGCTTCGTCGCGGTGGCCGACGATGTTTTCGACGTGGCGCTGGGCCAGGCCTATAGCGGGGCGGGCGCCGCCGCCGATATCGACCTGGGCGGGATGGACCTGGCCGCGCTGGCCGACAGCGCCGCGAGCGTCGACGATCTGCTCGACACGCGCGACGACGCCCCCGTGATCCGCCTGATCAACGCGCTGCTGCTGGAGGCGATCAAGGAAGGCGCGTCCGATGTGCATATCGAGACGCAGGAAAAGCGGCTCGTCGTGCGCTTCCGCGTCGATGGCGTGCTGCGCGACATGATCGAGCCGCCGCGCGCGCTGGCGCCGCTGCTGGTCAGCCGTATCAAGGTGATGGCGAAGCTCGACATTGCCGAGCGCCGGATCCCGCAGGATGGGCGCGTGACGCTGCGTATCGGCGGGCATGACGTGGATGCGCGCGTCTCCACCATCCCGACCCAGCATGGTGAGCGCGTGGTGCTGCGCCTGCTGGAAAAGGGATCGCTGCGCCTCGACATGGAAGTGCTGGGGATGAGCGAGCGCGACCGTACGGTGTTCACGCGGCTGCTCGAACGGCCGCACGGGATGCTGCTGGTCACCGGGCCGACGGGTTCGGGCAAGACGACGACGCTCTATGCGGGGCTCAACCGGCTCAACGACCGCAAGCGCAACATCATGACGGTGGAAGACCCCATCGAATATGAGCTGCCCGGCATCGGCCAGACCCAGGTGAACACGCGCACCGACCTGACCTTTGCCCGCGGGCTGCGCGCGATCCTGCGGCAGGACCCTGATGTCATCATGGTCGGCGAAATCCGCGATCAGGAAACGGCGCAGGTCGCGGTGCGATCGTCGATGACGGGGCATTTCGTGCTTTCGACGCTGCACACCAACAGCGCGGTGGGATCGGTGACGCGGCTGATCGACATGGGAGTCGAGCGATACCTGCTGGCGCCGATGGTGGTCGGGCTGTGCGCGCAGCGGCTGGTGCGCAGGCTGTGCCCCAGCTGCCGACAGGCCGATACCGCGACCGAGGCCGATTCGCTGCTGCTGGGCGGGGCGATCGCGCCGGGCGAGCCGCTGTGGCGCGCAGTGGGATGCGACGAGTGCCATGGCGAGGGCTATCGCGGGCGCGCCGGGCTGTACGAAGTGGTCGCGGTGGACGACCGGTTCCAGAAGCTGATCCACGACGGCGCCTCGGAAGCCGAGCTGGAGGCGCATGCCCGATTGGACAACCCCAGCCTGCTCGACGACGGCATCGACAAGGTGCGCCAAGGCGTAACCACGGTGGAAGAAGTCGCGCGGGTGGTGCGCGAAGAGGGGGTATAAGGATGCAGCAGCCTTGCGAAGTGCTGGTGGGCGGCGTGATCGCCTTTGCAGGCGATGTGACGTCGCCGGCTGGCGAAGCCTCGGTTATGTCGCAGGGGTGGGTGCCGTGCGACGGGCGAAGCCTGAGCATGGCCGAGTACCCGCTTTTATATGCGGTCATCGGGGGGCAGCCGGGCGATCCGGAAGGATATTTCACGTTGCCCGATTATCGGGACGTCGCCCCCCTCGGTGCGGCAGGCGGTGGGCCACGCCTGACCTACCTGATCCGGTACCGCGGCGGCGCCCGCGTATGGCCGGCCCCCCGTGGTTGAAGCAGCGCTTTCCTTTTTCGACTGCACGCGTGTTGGTCCCGGCAAGACGCTGGTGTGCAGTGTGCAATGGGACGGGCGCGCGATCCGGGGGCGGTTTGATCCTTCGCCGCTGGCGCATGGCGACGGGTATCTGATCCCGATCAAGCGCGGCGGCTGGCTGGGGCAGCGTTATGCGCTGGCGTATCTGGAGCCCGAAGCGGGGACGGCGCGGGTGGTCAGCCGGTCGCGGCGCTACATGCGACTGCTGGGCATCGAGGGGACGCGGCTGACCTATGCCCCGGACGTGGATGGCAGGAAGACACGGGTGCTCGATGTCGCGCTTTAAGCCCACGGGCCTTCGCTGATGCCGGCCTATGCCTATCGCGCGGCGGATCGCGCTGGCGCATCGAAGCGCGGCGTGATCGAGGCTTCAAGCCCCGCCGCCGCCCGCGCGCTGCTCCGTGAACAGGCGCTGTTGCCGCTGTCGGTCGAGCCGGCGGGGGAGCGCGGTGCGATGCTGGGCGGGGTCCGGCTGCCCAGCCTGCGCGGGGCGGGGATTTCTGCCAAAGCACTGGCGACGATCACGCGCCAGATCGCGACGCTGGTGGGATCGGACATCGCGATCGAGGAATCGCTGCGGCTGGTCGCGACGCAATCCGAACAGCCCAAGGTCAGTTCGCTGCTGCTCGACGTGCGCGGCGCGATCCTGGATGGGCGCAGCTTTGCCGCCGCGCTGGCCGCGCATCCCAAGGCGTTTCCCGAATTCTACCGCGCGTCGGTGTCCGCCGGCGAGGCGTCGGGCACGCTCCCCAACGTGCTCAACCGCCTGGCCGAATTCGTCGAGAACCGGCAGGCGAACGGACAGAAGCTGCAACTCGCGCTGCTCTATCCCGCGCTGCTGGCGGTGGTTTCGTTCGGGATGATGGCGCTGCTGATGGTCTATGTCGTGCCAGACATCGTGCGCGTTTTCGTGTCGCGCGGGGCCGATCTGCCGCTGTTGACGCGCATCCTGATCGGCGTGAGCTGGTTCCTCCAGCATTTCGGGCTGTACCTGATCCTGGGCGTCGCCGCGGCGGTGGTGCTGTGGGGACGCTGGGCGCGGGTGCCCGCCAACCGGCTGCGGATGGACCGGATGTTCAGCGAGCGCCGCCCGTTCCGCCGCTTCAGTCGCCAGCTGAGCGCGGCGCGCTTTGCCGGCAGCTTGGCGACGCTGGTGGGCAGCGCAGTACCGCTGGTCGACGCGCTCCACGCGGCGGCGGCGGTGACCCCCAATCGCTGGGTCCGCGAAAAGGCGGTGGGCGTGGCGCAGCGCGTCCGCGAGGGGATTTCGCTGCGCGCGGCGATGCAGGAAGCGGGGGTGTTCCCGACGATGCTGGTCGCGATCGTCGCGTCGGGTGAAAGCAGCGGACGGCTGGCCCCCGCGCTGGGGCGTGCCGCGACCGAACTGGAGCGCGAACTCGACGCGCTGGTCGCCACGCTGGTCGCGCTGGTCGAGCCGCTGGTGCTGCTGGTGATGGGCGGGCTGGTGCTGATGATGGTGCTGGCGATCCTGCTGCCGATCATCAATCTGAACAACCTGGTGACGATTTAGAGCGGGTTCACGACGGGTGGAATCACGGGGGATTCCCTTTTCGCTGATCGTGTGATTCATAGGCAGCCGTCACGAAGGAGGCGGCGATGGGTTGGCGACCTGGGCAGAGTTACTCGCAGGATTTGCGTGATCGGGTGCTGGCGGCGGTGGACAGCGGGATGCCGGTCCGCGCGGCAGCAGTAATCTTCAAGGTCAGTATTGCCTATATCTACAAGGCGCGGATTCGACGGCGGCTGACCGGTGATGCCGGGATCAACCCGAACCGCGGCCGCCCGCCGCGCAAGCTCTCCCCGGCGCAGGAACTGGCGCTGGCGGCGCACATCCGCTCGCAACCAGGGATCACGCTGCCGCAGGCACAAGCCTGGCTGTTGGCCGAACACGGAATCGGGCTCAGCACCGGCGCGATGTGGAATGGGGTGCGGCGGCTCGGCCTGTCGTTTAAAAAAAGCCCTGCACGCAGCCGAGCAGGAGCGGCCGGACGTGGCGGCGCGGCGCACGCTGTGGCGGGCAGCCCAGCCGTTCATCGACCCTGAAAGCCTCGTCTTCCTCGACGAGACAGGGGTGAACACCAAGATGGCGCGGCTCTATGGCTGGGCGCCGGTCGGCGAGCGCTGCCGCGATCGCGTGCCGTTCGGACACTGGAAGACGATGACGTTCATCGCCGGCCTGCGCCTGACCGGCATGACCGCGCCCTGGGTGCTCGATGGGCCGATGGATGGCGATGCCTTCCGGGTCTATGTCCGCGACGTCCTGGCCCCCACGCTCCGGCGCGGCGATGTCGTGGTGCTCGACAATCTGCCCGCCCACAAGGTGGCCGGCATCCGCGAGGCGATCACCGCCCGGCGCGCCCAGCTCTTCTACCTGCCTCCCTACAGCCCCGACATGAACCCGATCGAGATGGCCTTCGCCAAGCTCAAGGCACTCCTGCGCCAGCAGCCAGCCCGAACCGTCGATGCTCTTGTCGAGCGCATCGGCGAACTCCTTGATCGCTTCCCGCCCTGCGAATGTGCCAACTTCTTCCAGGCCGCTGGATATCAACGGTCAATGTGAAATTGCTCTAGGGGGCCGCATCGCAGTCAGGGCGTGCGCATCTCAATAAAGCGGGTGCGGGAGTTTCCACGCAGAAGGCACGTCGTCGAAGCTTCCCCACAACTGCCATTTGTCACGTGCCCGATCATGGGAGGCGAGGCTCCATTGCGGTGGGTCGGGCCATCCAAACCAATCGCGGTCGATCAGAAACAGCGTCTCATCGTCGAATTCGGCGACGAAGCCGGTGCCGGTTCGTCGCGCCCACTCATGGTCTCGGCCAAGCGCGTGGCCGGTGGGCCATTCCGCAGAACCAGCCCGCCGCCAGTCCAGCGGCCAACCCGCCCGCGCGTCGAAGCCTGATTTGATCCGCCAAGCACGGAACAAGCCGAGGGGCCAAGGATCAGGTCTCCAGCGCATATAGTCCTGCTGCCGCGCAATTTTCACGGCGACAGTCTGTGGTGGAATGCGCCAGCCCGCAATCCAAATCCCTACATCTGCCCCTGAATCCGGCTGCCTCCCGGGATCCCGAGGAACGGCAGCGTCGCGGCGCCATCGGGTGTCACGCCCAGGTCCAGCGTGCCGTCTTCGCCCAGCGTCGCGTCCACCAGCAGCTTGCGCCGCTGCGTGGCGGGGGCGAGGTGGAGGGTGGTCTTGTCGCCGATATGCTCGGCGGTGAGGATCAGCGCGGGGACCGATGTGGCGGCCCCGCCGGTCTTGGCGCGGCAGCTTCCCGGATCGGTCGCCGCCTTCCCGCTGAGCATCTGCCCCGATCCGCCGCCCACCGCGACGCGGTCCATCTGGACCTGCATCGTCAGGTCGCAGGTGAAGGGCAGGCTAGGCTGGAGCGCGGAAATCAGCGTGCCGTCGGCCGCGCCGCTGACCTTGTCCAGCACCACGCGGCCGCCCGGATGCACCAGCAACTGGCCGCCCAGATCGGTGTTGGGCCCGCTCGCTTTCCAATCCGCCGCATAGCCCAGCGACAGCAGCGAGCGCAGCGGTGCCATCTGCCATTGCAGCTTGCTGCCCCCGGCAACACCCACTTCGCCGTTCCAGATCGTGCCCGCGACGCCGGTGCGCCAGGGCCGGTTCTTCAACACGACGCTGGCGGGCATCATTACCAGCATCGCAAGCAGATAGGCCCCTATGCCTAGCCCTGCGAAGACGATAATACGCCGGCGTGCCACACCCCCAAAATCCCCTCCGGCATCTGGAATCGGCAATGAACCGGCGGTCCCTGTTGCGGTTGCTGCAATCTGGCCTGGTCGCATCGGCGGCATCGGTCGGACTTCCCTCATTCGCGCTTGCCGCAGCGGCGAAGAAGGACAAGCGTCCGATCGCGCTGCTGGTGCCGCTCACGGGGCCGCGAGCGCGGCTGGGCCATAGCATGCAGCAGGCGGCGTTGCTCGCGGAAAACAAGGAATATGTGCGGGTTTTCGACACCGCAGGCACGGCGCCCGGCGCCGCGACGGCTGCGGCAAATGCGCTGAAGATCAAGCCCGCGCTGATCCTGGGGCCCTTGTCGGCCGAGGAAGTACCGGCGGTGTCGAGCACGATCGCGGGGCGTGTGCCGGTGATTGCGTTCAGCAACGATTCGGTGCTGCGGGCGCCGGGCACCTATATCTTCGGCATCACGGCGGGGCAGGTGACCGGGGCGATCCTGCGCTATGCCCGGTCGCGCGGG
Organism: Sphingomonas degradans; assembly: GCF_053502645.1. Taxonomy (NCBI): domain Bacteria; kingdom Pseudomonadati; phylum Pseudomonadota; class Alphaproteobacteria; order Sphingomonadales; family Sphingomonadaceae; genus Sphingomonas; species Sphingomonas degradans. The sequence continues at coordinate 2,593,051 of NZ_CP177172.1, read as the reverse complement.
GTGCGATCGGTGGTGATGATCGACGATGGCTCGCCATGGAGCGCGGCGGCGGCAGTGGCGGCGGGACAGGCTGAGGGCGAGCTGGGCATTCGCGTGCGCGTGCTGGAAGTGCGCGCGGGCCAGCCCATGCCCGATCCGGGCGAAGCGCCCGACGCGGTGCTGCTGCCTGGCAGCGGCGAGGCAGTGCTGGCGGCGGCGCGCAACCTGAAGGCGACCGGCGTGCAGCTGCTGGGCACGCTCCAGGGCCTCGATCATCGACCCGAAGCGCTGGAGGCGCTGGACGGCGCGTGGATCGCCAGCCCCGATCCGGTCGCGTTCGGCACCTTTGCGGCGGAGTTCAGCGCTCGCAACGGCGGCGCGCCGGGGACGATCGCGGCGCTTGCCTATGACGCGGCGGGAATTGCCAACGCGCTGCGCTCCGCCGACATGCTCAACCCGGCGGGACTGCTCGACAGCAAGGGGTTTCGCTGCGTCACCGGGCCGGTGCGGTTCCGCACCGACGGATCGGTCGCGCGCGATTTCGCCGTGCTGGTCGCGCACCCGCAAGGCTACGAACCCGTGGCGGTGAGCTCGGGCTCGTGAAACCCCGGCCCGAGGGCGAGGCCGGCTTCACGCTGATCGAGCTGATGATCTCGATGGGGCTGTTCGCGCTGATCGCCGTGGCGGGGCTCGCGCTGGTCGAGGGGATCATCAAGGTGCAGGGCCGCACCGAACAGCGGCTCGACCGGCTGGCCGACCTGCAGCGCACGATGTTCGTGGTTTCGAGCGACCTGGACCAGATCGCGGGCGGGCGGATCGAGGGTGGGGGCACCACGCTGAGCTTCACCCGCGCGGCGCCCGGCATGGGCGGGGCGGCGGTGCCGCTGCGCTATGCGGTGGCCGGCGGCACGCTGGTGCGCGGCGTGGGCACGGCGCCGCAACCGGTGCTGCGCGGAGTCGCGGGGGCGCGCTGGCGCTTCTGGGACGGGGCATGGGTGGATCGCTGGCCGGTGAACGACGAGGGCAAGGACCGCTGGCCGCGCGCGATCGCGCTGGAGATGCAGGTCGCGGGGCCGGGCGGCACGCCGGGGGTGCTGCGCCGCGTGATCGCGCTGCCGGCGCGCCCGCAGGAGCCGGCATCATGACCGCGCCGCGCGAGGATGAGAGCGGCATGATCCTCATCAACGTGCTGATGTTCGTCGCGATTGCGAGCGGGCTGGTGCTGTTGATGATCAACCGTGAGGAGCTGGCGCTCGACCGGGCGCTGCGCACGCGCGAGGCGGCGCGGGCGCTGGCGGTGGTGCGCGGCGGCGAATTGTCGGCGCTGGTGGCGCTGCGCCGCGATGCCGAGACGGCGGGCGATGTCGATCATCGCGGCGAACCCTGGGCAAAGCTGTCCGAAAACGGCGCGCGGATCGACGGCGGCACGTTCGACCTGGCGATTGCGGACGCCGAGGGGCGCTTCAACATCAATTCGGTGCGTGTGGGGGATGCCGCGTCGCTGGTGCTGTTCCAGACGATCGGCAACACGGTGGGCTTGACCCCGGAACAGATCGTCGCGGCGGTCGAATATGTCCGGCTGAAGGGGCCAGTCACCGATCTGCGGCCGTTGCGGCTGCTGGGGCTGGAGCCGGCCAAGGCCGACCGGCTCGAACGGCTGGTCACCGCGTTGCCCGGAACGACGGCGCTCAACCTGAATGCGGCGGACGCAGAGATGCTGGCGCTGTTGTTCCGCGATCCGCTGGTCGCGTCGCGGCTGGTGGCGGTGCGCGACCGGCAGGGCTATCTGACGCTCAAGGACCTCAACGACCAGAATGTGACCCTGCCCTGGGGCACGACGTTCCGCTCGAACACCTTCTGGGTCCGCACCCGCGCCACGATCGGCGAGACGAGCCAGCAGGCGGCGACGCTGATCCAGCGCCGGCGGACGCCGCAGGGCGCGGTCGAGGTGGTGCCGGTCGAGCGCTGGCGCGGGGCGGCGGTGCCGCCGGGGGCGCCGTCTTTCCCGCCCGCGCGGTCCTAAAGCACGATACGGAACAGCGCGCCGCCCACGGCACCGTCGCGGACGTCGATGGTGCCGCCATGCGCGACCACGATCTGCCGCGCGAGGTTCAGGCCCACGCCCGTGCCGGTCGGGCGCGTCGTGAAGAAGGGGAGGAAGATGTCCTGGCGCAGCGCCTCTGGAACGCCGGGCCCGTTGTCCTCGACTTCGATCACCGTCGCGGCACCGCGATCGGCAAAGATGCGCAGCGCCAGCCGGGGCGCGTGCGGCTGATCGGTCATCGCCTGCGCGGCGTTGTGGAGCAGGTTGATGAGCACCTGCGCCAGCAGGTCCGGGTCGGCGTCCAGCGCCAGCGCGTCGGGCGCGATCTCGATCTGTAGCGGTATCGCGGGCGTGTCGGCTGCGAACAGCCGCGCCAGCTCGGCGGCCCAGGGGCGTGCCGCAAAGGTCTGGCGGCGGATCTCGGGCGTCTTGGCGACCGCGCGATAGGCATCGATGAAATGCCCCAGCCCGCGCGCGCGCCGGGCCAGCGTCTCCACCGCGGCGCGCGCATCGCCGATCCGGGGATCGGGCGGCAAGTCGCGCTCCGCCAGCAGATCGGCGGCGGTGTCGGCCAGCGACGTGACGGGGGTGAGCGAATTGAGGATTTCGTGCGTCAGGACGCGGACCAGATCGGTCTGCGCCGCCATTTCCGCCGCGTCGAGCGTGCCCTGGATCGGTTGCACGCTGATTGCCCGCACCCGGCGCCCGAGCCGGTCGAGCGTCGCCGATCGCACCAGCGCGCGCTGGCTGCGCCCGCCGAGGTTGAGGAGCAGCAGTTCCTCGCTCGCGCCGCCCTGTGCCAGCCGCCGGGCAAAGGTGGCGCCATACGGCGCGAAGTCCTCGCTGCGCGCGCCCTGCGTTCCGGGAAACAGCCTGCGCGCGGCGCGATTGGTCAGCGCGACCTGGCCCGCTTCGTCCACGGTGATGAGCGCGACCGGCATGTCGTCGATCAGCGCATCGAGATAGCGCAGCTCGCCCGCCGCCTTTTCCTGTTCGGTGCGCAGCCGCACCAGCGCATTGTTGATCGCGCCGCCGAGCCCGCCAAAGCCCGCGCCGCCGGTCTCGTCGAACGCGAGGCTGGTGTCGCCAAACCGAAGCGCGTCGATGAACTGCGCCATGGTGCGGTTGGTGCGGGTGACGTGTCGCCACAGTCCGGTGAGTGCGCCGGCCACCAGGCACAGCGCGACGATCCTTGCGGCACCAAGCCCCGGCATTGCGACGGCGGCCACCGTCGCACCGATCGCAAGCGCCAGTGCCGCGACCCAGCCGATCAGCGCGGCGGCGAAGCGCTGGTCAAAGCCCATGTTTTTCCATGCGGCGATACAGCGCGGCGCGCGACAGGCCCAGCTCAGCAGCGGCGAGCGAGATGTTGTACCCGTGCTTCTTCAGCGCCTCCTCTACCAGTCGGCGTTCGACGCGCTCCAGGTTGAGATCGTCGAGCGGGGCGGCGGCGGCGGGGGGCACGGCGGCGGCGGGGGGCACGGCGGCGATGCGCGGGGGTGCCGATATCAGCGCAAAATCCTCCGGCTCCAGCGGCACCTCGCGCGCCAGGATCACGGCGCGCTCCAGCGCGTGGCGCAGCGCGCGGACATTACCGGGCCAGTCATGGGTCAGCAACGCATGGCGCGCGGCGGGGCTCAATACCGGCAGCGGGCGGCCATAGCGGCGGGCATAATGGTCGAGATAATGGTCGATCAGCATCGGCACGTCCTCGCGCCGGTCGCGCAAGGGGGGCAGGTCGATCTCGACCGTGTTGAGCCGGAAGAGCAAGTCCTGGCGGAAATGCGCCTCGTCGCGCAGCTTCTCGGGCGGCAGGTTGGTGGCGGCCACGACGCGGATGTTCACCGGCACCGGCTTGTTGGCGCCGACCGGGGTGACCTGGCGCTGTTCCAGCACCGTCAGCAATTTGGGTTGCAGCCGCAGCGGCAGGTTGCCGATCTCGTCGAGGAACAAGGTGCCCCCATCGGCGGCCTGGATGCGGCCGATCCGGTCGGTGCGGGCATCGGTGAAGGCACCCTTCACATGGCCGAACAGCTCCGAATCGATCAGGTCCTCGGAAACCGCGCCCAGATCGACGGTGAGCATCACCTGATTTGCGCGCAGCGACTGGCGGTGGAGTTCGCGGGCGACCAGTTCCTTGCCGGTGCCGTTCTCGCCCAGCACCAGCACATTGGCGTCGGTGGGGCCCGCGCGCGCGATCAGCGAATGGACCCGCGCCATCGCCGGCGATGCGCCCAGCAGCGGCGAGCTTCCGGCGGCGGGCGCGGGGGCGGGTGCACCGCCGGCGGTCAGGCGCGAACGGTGCAGCGATGCGGCGGTGCGCACCGTCGCCAGCAGCTTGTCGTTCGACCAGGGCTTGGACACGAAATCGGTCGCCCCGCGCTTCATCGCCGCCACCGCGACCTGAACCCCGGCATGGGCGGTAATCATCACCACGACCATGTCGGGATCGAGCGCGAGCAGCTTGTCGAGCCATGCCAGCCCCTCGGCCGCATTGGTCGCGCCGCGCGCGAAATTGGCGTCGAGCAGGACCACGTCGGGCGTGCGCGCTGCCATCAGCGGCATCGCCTGGTCGGGCGTGTTGGCGATCGCCACATCCTTGAACAATCGGCGCAGCAACAGGCGCGACGCCATGAGGATGTCGTCGTCGTCGTCGATCACGACGCAAAAGTCGAATTCCGGCGCGGTCCCCATTGGCTCCCCTCCCGTACAGCGGCTGTACGGATACGGACAATCAATTTGCGTGCCATCCGTCCATCGCGGACGATTTGGCACGGTGCGTGCTCTTCTGGACGGCAGGAGGAAGCGAAGTGCGCCGTTCGATCAAGCCCGGAATGCTGTTGCTGGTGGTGGCGCTCCTCGCGCTCGCGGCGCCGCGCCCGACGATCGACCTGCGCATCGATCGGGCGGGCGTGCACGCGCTGGTCCGGATCGGCTTCGCGTCGGTGCGCATCGCGTTCGATTTCGGACACAGGTGTTCGCAATCGGACAGTTGCGCTGGGGTTTGACGATGGCGTTGCCGCGCTGCGCCCTTGGGCGCGGATTGGCACGCCGGTTGCTAAGTTGGGGGGCATGGCTGTGATACGGATGCAGAAAGAGGCGGGGGCGCTTCCTACAAGCGGCGGGGCGATGGACCAGGTGGTCGAAGTGCGCCGGGTGCCGGTGCGCGTGAAGGCCGCGCTGGCCATGGCGGCCGTGCTGCTTGCTGCCGCGCTGTTCTGGTGGTTTGCGCCGACGGGGTCGAGCCAGACCGTGGGCGCCGACCGGGTCACCATCTCCACCGTCACGCGCGGCACGTTCGACGATTTCATCCCGCTGCGCGCGCGCGTCACGCCGCTGCTCACGGTCTATATCGACGCAGTCGAGGGCGGACGGGTGGAGAAGATGCTGGTCGAGGACGGCGCCACCGTCGCCGCCGGCCAGCCGATCGCCCAGCTCTCCAATGCCGAACTCCAGCTTTCCACGCTCGCTCGCCAGACCGAAGTGGAACAGCAGATCAACAACATGCGCAGCCAGGAGCTGGCGCTGGCGCAGACGCGGCTGTCGAACGAGCGCGCGCTGCTCGAGGCCGGGCTCGCGCTGCAAAAGGCCAAGCGGCAGTATGAGCGCGAAAAGCCGCTCGCCGCGCGCGGGTTCGTCACGGCGCGGCAGTTTTCGGACACCGGCGACGACTATGCCTATCGCCAGCGCAATTATGCCGCGCTCCAGCGCAGCCAGGCGACCGACGCCCGGCTTCAGGGCAGCCAGCTGTCGCAGCAGCAGGCGGCGGCGCAATCGATGCAGTCGGGCCTCGCCATCGCCCGCGCCAACCTCGACGCGCTGCAACTGCGCGCGCCGGTCGCGGGGCAGCTTTCGGGCTTTTCGGTGCAGGTCGGCCAGTCGCTCCAGCGCGGCGAGCGGGTGGGGCAGATCGACAGTCCGGGCCGGAACAAGCTGATCGCCGGCGTGGACGAATTCTATCTGGGGCGCGTCCAGTTGCAGCAAAAGGCGCAGCTCGACGTCGGCGGCAAACTTTACGCCGCGCGCGTCACCAAAATCTATCCGCAGGTGCAGAACGGCCAGTTCCAGATGGACCTGCAGTTCCTGGGCGAAGAGCCCGCCAGCCTCCAGCGCGGCCAGACGCTGCAACTGCGCCTTACGCTCGGCGACGCGACGCCCGCGCTGCTGGTGCCCAACGGTGCCTTCTACAACGATACCGGCGGCAGCTGGATCTTCGTGGTCACGCCCGACGGACGTTCGGCCGTGAAGCGCCCGGTGCGGCTGGGCCGCCGCAACACCGATTTCGTCGAAGTTCTGGAGGGGCTGGATGTTGGCGAGAAGGTGCTGACCTCTCCCTATACCGGCTTCACCGACAAGACGCGCCTGGACCTGACCAAATGACACACGAGAAGGGGATTTCCATGCTGAAGATGCGCGAACTCTCGAAGGTCTATCGCACCGATACGGTGCAGACCACGGCGCTGGACGCCATCGACCTGGATATTGCCGCGGGCGAATTCGTGGCGATTATGGGGCCGTCGGGCTGCGGCAAATCCACGCTGCTCAACATGATCGGGATGCTCGATAGCCCGTCGAGCGGCAGCTATGTGTTCAACGGGCAGGAAGTCGCCGGGCTGACCGAGGCCCGGCTGGCGGACGTCCGTAAGGAGAATATCGGCTTCATCTTCCAGAGCTTCAACCTGGTCGATGAACTCAGCGTGCGGGACAATATCGAACTGGCGCTGCTGTATCACAAAGTCCCCGCCGCCGAGCGGCGCGCGCGGGTGGACGCCGTGATGGACCGGGTCGGCATCGCCCACCGCGCGAAGCATCGCCCGAGCCAGCTGTCGGGCGGCCAGCAACAGCGCGTCGCCGTGGCGCGCGCGCTGGTGGCCGAGCCCAAGCTGATCCTGGCCGACGAACCCACCGGCAACCTCGACACCCACCATGGCGAGGAAGTGATGCGGATGCTCCAGGCGCTGAACGGCGAGGGATCGACCATCGTGATGGTCACCCACTCGCCCGCGCACGCCGATTACGCGGGGCGCATCGTCAACATGCTGGACGGGCGGGTGCTGCAAGAGCGCCGCCGCGCCGCCTGAGAGACCGTTTGGAAATTCGCGAAAGAGCGAATTTCAAGGCGGTGCCGGCCCGCTCCCCCACCCGGCCACCCATAGGATGCTGTCGCTGGGTGGCCGGGTGGGGGAGCGGGCCGGCACCGCGAAATGCGCAACTGCGCATTTCCAAACAGGCTCTGAACGCAATCGCACAATCGGGGGAAATGCCATGTGGCGCAATTACGTGACCGTCGGCTTCCGCGCCTTGTCGAAGAACAAGGTCTATGCGGGCATCAACATATTGGGGCTGTCGATCGGGCTGGCGGCGTGCCTGCTGATCCTGCTCTATGTCCGATACGAGCGCAGCTATGACGAATGGCTGCCCGACAGCGACCGGATTTACCAGTTCCAGGCCTATTACAAGAGCAAGACGACCTCGGATCACTTCGAGAACCAGGGGTCGGTCTATGCGGCCAAGGCGGCGTTGCTCAAGGACTTCCCGCAAATCGAGCATGCCACCTATTTCGGTGGCGGAGCGCGGGTGACCGTGCTGAAGGACGGGCGCGCGTACACCACCGATGATGCCGCGCTGGTCGACAGCCCGTTCTTCGACACGCTGCCGCTGCCGCTGGTGCGCGGCGACGCACAGGCGCTGGTCCGTCCCGGCACCGTCGTGCTCAACGAAACCCAGGCGACCAAGCTGTTCGGCACCACCGACATCGTCGGGCGTACGCTCACGGTCCTCACCATGGGGGTTAAGGCGGACTATCGCATCACCGGCGTGCTCCAGGATCTGCCGAAGAACTCGCATTTCGCGATCGACACGCTGGTCCGTGCCGATTTCCCGAGCCTGTACCAGCAGGGGCATAATACCCAGTTCCTGACCAACTGGGGTTGGACCGGCGGCTGGGTGTATGTGAAGTTGCGCCCGGGCACCGACGTCGCGGCGATCAACAGCCAGCTGGCGGCATGGGAAAAGCGCAACATTCCCGATGATGTCGATGATGGCCACCGCACCAACATCGGTGACGAGCGCGACTATGGGCTGGTCAATGTGCGCGACGTGCATCTGGGCAAGGCGCAGCGGGGAAGCATGACGACCGGCAACGACTCCACCTCGATCGCTACCTTCGCGGTCGTGGCGCTGCTGATCCTCGGCATGGCGTGCATGAACTTCACCAACCTGGCGACGGCGCGTGCCAGCCAGCGCGCCCGCGAAGTCGCGCTGCGCAAGGTGCTGGGCGCCACGCGGCGCCAGCTGGTCGTCCAGTTCCTTGGCGAGTCCATCCTGCTCGCCGCGATTTCGATGCTCGTTGCGCTGGCGCTGACCGAGATCGCGCTGCCGTGGTTCTCGCGCTTCCTCGACGCCGATCTCGACCTGCATTATTTCGGGCGGGACGGGATGTTGATCCCGGTCGTCGCGCTGGTGCTGCTGGTGGGGGCTGCGGGCGGCATCTATCCCGCGCTGTACCTGTCCCGCTTCGAGCCCGCGCGCGTGCTGAAGGCCAATAAGTCGGCATCCGAGGCGGAAGGGTCCGGGCGGCTGCGCAGCGGGCTGGTGGTGATCCAGTTCGCGGTCTCGATCGGGCTGATGATCTGTACCGCCGTGGTCTATGGCCAGACGCTGTACGCCCGCGCACTCAATCCCGGCTTCGACCGCGAAGGGCTGATCCAGGTCAGCGGCGTCAGTTCGGAGGCGTTCAATGGCCGCCAGGAAGCCGTGATCCGCCAGGTTGAGGCGATACCGGGCGTCCAGGTGGCAGGTCGTACCGGAATCGCGGTCAATACCGGCAACACATCGACCACACAGGTCACGGTTTCGGGGCGGACCGCGCCTACCGATATCGGCATCTATGCCGCCGATCCGGGCTATTTCCCGGCGATGGGTATCCGCCCGATCGTGGGCCGGGTGTTCGAGCGGGGCCGGCCCGCCGATGACATGACCACGCCCTTTCCCGAAGACCCGGTCGCGGAGAAGGCCGTGGCACTACGCGGATCGAACGTCGTCATCAACGAGGCCGGGGTGAAACGCTTTGGATTCGCCAGCCCGCAAGAAGCGATCGGCAAGACCCTGCGCTACGGTATCGACGAAAAATATGGTGGTTCGATGCTGCTCACGATCATCGGCGTCGTCGAGAATGCGCGCTTCCGGGGCGTCAAGAGCCCGGTCGAGCCGATCCTGTTCTATTGGAACGGCAACAGCGCGCATTGGCTGGTGGCGCGCTTCAAGGGCGATCCCGCTGCGGTGCGGGCCGGCATCGAGCGCGTGTGGCGCAGCTTTGCGCCCGATGTCGCGTTCAACGGCGAGTTCGCGGATGCGATCCTGGAACGCAATTACAGGCGCATGGACGCGCGGGCGCAGATGTTCGGGATGTTCGCGATCCTGGCCGTGCTGATCGGGTGCATGGGCCTGTTCGGGCTGGCATCGTTCACGGCCGAGCGGCGTACGAAGGAGATCGGCGTGCGCAAGGTGCTGGGCGCACGCACCCGTGACGTCGTGCAACTGCTCGTGTGGCAATTCGCGCGGCCCGTGGTGATCGCCAATGTGATCGCATGGCCCATCGCATGGTGGGTGATGCGCGAATGGCTCAATCAGTTCGATGCGCGGATGCCGCTGGGGCCGCTGCCGTTCGTCGCGGCGGGCGTGCTCGCGCTGGTCATCGCGGTCCTCACCATCGGCGGGCAGGCGTTTCGCGTCGCGCGCACCAATCCGGTCCATGCCCTGCGCTACGAGTAGGCGCGTCAGTTCAGGGATGGCCGGTGCGGGCGAGGGGGCAACCCCTCGCCCGTTTCGCGTTCAGTGCTGTGGCAGGAAGCCGATGTCGAGCGGGAGCTGGCGCAGCGCGGCGGGCAGATCGGCGATGGTGTCGATCACCACATGCGCGCCCGCGTCGCGCAGCGCCTGTGCCGAGGCTGCGATCCGATCCGCGCGATCCTTGGGGGCAAGGGCGTCCAGCGCCGCGAGCGACAGCCCGACGCCATTGCCGCTGGCGGCGACCCCCACGGTCCAGGCGCCCGCCGCCAATCCCTCGGCAATGCCGACGGCGGCGTCGTCCACCTTCACGCACGCGGCGGCGGGCCAGACGCCCAGCGTCACCAGATTCTGCCACAGCATCAGCGGGGAGGGGCGCCCCGCCGGGGTGTCGCCCGCGCACACCAGGCAATCGGGGCGATAGCCCTGCTCCGCGGCGCGCGGCAGGATGTCCGCCATCATCTCGCGCGTATAGCCGGTGCACGAGCCGAGCAGCACCCCGCCCGCGCGCAGCCATTGCGCCACGTCGGCGGCGCCCGGAATCAGCGTGGCGCAATCGCGCGCAGCCTCGCGCATCAGCGGCGCGGTGTCGGCGAACAGCTCGTCGCCATCGGCTTCGGTCGGCGCGGCGCCATGGCGTTCGGTCCAGGCGGCGGCGATGCGCGGCTGGGCCAGCAGCGCGCGGATATGGTCGCGCTTGGCCACGCCCATGTCGGCGCGCGCCTCGTCCTCGCCGATCGGCACGCCCGCGCGTTCGAACAGCGTGCACAGCGCCACCACCGGCGCGCGGCTGCCGAAGTCGATCATCGTCCCCGCCCAGTCGAGGATCACGGCGTTCAGGCGGGGTGTCATGGTCGGCTTCCCATCAGATCGGTGACGACGTCCTCGGCAAGGGCAAAGGCAGTCGAGGCGCCGGTGCCGCTGGTGACGACCACCAGCTTCACGCCCGGCGCGGGCTGGCGGACGATGCTGTGCCCGGCGGCGGAGGCATAGGTGCCGGTCCAGCGTTCCAGCACCGGCGGGGCGATGCCCAGCACGTCTTCATAGGCATTGAGGATCAGCGCATCGACGGCGTCCGATGCGAAGGGATCGGGGGTCGGCGCATAGTCATGGCTGTCGCCGACGACCAGCGACCCATCGGCGCCCTGGACGGCGATCAGGTGGATGCCGTGCGCCAGCTCCTCCTCCGCTTCGTCCTGAAGGCGGGCGTGGAGCGGCGCCGCCTCGGGCAGGTCGGCATAGCCGAGATAGCGCGCCATGCTGAGATCGGCCATGATCGGCGACGCCGCCCGCCACGCAGGCGCGGCGAGGCGCAGCATCTGGAGCTTGCACCGCATGATGCCTTCTTCGGCATAGATGTCCGGGAACAGCGTCGCCGAATCGTCGCCGGGACAGACGATCACCGCGCCGGCCTGATGCACGCCGCGGCTGGAACGGACCCAGCCGGTCTCTACTGCGTGGACGGCGGCGCCGTAGAGGAATTCGACGCCATGCACATCGTGCAGCCAGCGCGCGAGCCGGGGGATCGCCAGCGGCGAATCGACGCGCAGGTCGTGCGGGCTGTGCAGCGCGGCGCGGGCACCCCGCACCATCGGCCAATGCGCACGCACGCCGCCTGCGGTCAGGAGCGCGCAGTCCGCGCCCATTTCGGTCGCGAGAAAGGCGTGGAGCACGTCCTCCGCCTCGGGGCGCTGCGCCACGAGCAGCAGGCCGCGTTGCTCGATCGCAATGCCGGCGGCGGCGGCAACCTCGGCCCAGATCGTCGCACTGCGCCGGGCAAGGTCCCACACCTTTCCGCGTGCCTGTCCGGTGACGGTGACGAAGCCGAAATTGCGGATCGACGCGCCATTGGCCTGGGCATCGCGATCGAGCACCAGCACCCGCTTGCCCCGGCGTGCTGCGGCCAGCGCATGGGCCAGCCCGACGATGCCGGCGCCGACGACGATCAGGTCATGCTGCGGCATGGCGTTTTCCCGGCATCTTGAGTCCCATGAAACTGAGCGCGGACAAGGTGGTCAGAACGGCGACCGCCAGCGCGGTCGCATAGGCACATTGGATGAAGAAGGGCAGCCATTGTATCTGCGGTGCCGCCAGGCTGCGGTACAGCAACAGCGCGACGCTGCCCGCATAGCCCGAGGAATCGGCGATATAGATCAGGAACCCCGCGTTCCCGGCGGTCCCGATCGCGGCGATCATCCGGTCGAACAGCATCGCGTTGAACGGCGTATAGGCCAGGTACAGCCCGGCGCCGGTCAGGATCATCCAGGGCAGCGGCGCGAGCAGCCCCGCCTGGAACGCCAGCGTCGACAGCCCCAGCATCGCGGCGCCCAGCAGGATCAGCGCATGCATCGCCAGCAGCGCGCGCAGATTGTCGCGCACCAGCATCAGCGCCGCCAGCCCGCCCAATGCGATGATCGCGACCGGTAGCTCGCTCGCCGAGAATACCGACGCGGCGCCGCCAAAGCCCATTGCGCTCCAAAGCTCGGCGGCAAAGTTATCGCGCAAGTCCCGCAGCGCCGTCAGCAGGACATAGCCTAGCACCAGCATCAGCATCGGCAGCCCGTGCGCGCGCAGGAACGCCAGCCGGTCGGCGCGCAGCATCGGGACGCGGACGGTGCGTTCCGCCTCGTCCTGGGCATCGGGCGGGGGCATCCGCTCCAACAGCCACAGCGACAGCACCAGCACCGGCGCGAACACCAGCCCGGTCGCCGCCGGCATCCACATTTCCGGCACACCGCCGTGGAGCAGCAGCGTCGCCACCGACTTCACCACGCCCGACGACAGGATGAAGCTGGCGCACAGCATCGCGCCCAGCAGTTCGGAAGCGCGTCGCCCCTCGACATAGCTGAACACCAGCCCCCAGATCATGCCGAGCGGCAGGCCGTTGAGGAACAGGCAGGCGACGTTCCATGGCGCCGGGATCAGCGCGAACAGCACCAGCGCTACCCAGGACGTGCCGATCAGCCCCAGGATCAGCGCGGCGCGCCCGCGTCGCCCGAATTCGGCGACCACGCGCACGCCGATCATCTTCGACAGCGCATAGCCCAGCACCTGGGCGATCAGCAGCGCGGTCTTGTAATCGATCGCGAAATGCCAGCCGGCGATGTCGGCATAGCTGGCGGCCGCAAACGGCTTGCGGAACGCGTACATCGCGAAATAGGCGCCGAACGCCGCAAGGCCACCCAGCAACAGCGTCAGAGTGTGGGCGGCGGAGCGCGGCGGCGGGGATGCTTGCATGTCGGAGTCTCGCTAGGTGGCGGAGCGGTGTGGCCCCGCCGCGCGAAGCTTTTGTGACGATGCCCGGTAAGATCGCTCCGGTTCGGTTCACCAGGGGTGCGTGGAGAGGGCGCTGCGCTCGGCATCGCATTGGGCAGGCGCGGGTTTTGCCGCGGCATCGCGCCGCGCGGCGATTTCGGCACGCGCAGCGGCCAGGTCGCTCTGGAATGCGGGGGTTCCGTTGAGCACCGCGAACATCGTCGCGCCGGCCAGCCACCCGGCCTCGACCGCGCTGCGGCTGTGCGACCCGCAAACCGCCCGGCTCTCGCCATAGGCGCGACCGCGCGCGAGAATCGCCGTCGCGCGATCGGGCATCAGTTCGGCGAGGATTAGCGCTTCCAGCCAGCCATTGGCGGTGTGCCCCGACGGATAATCGCCATTCTGGGCCAGGTGCGCCGTCTTGGGCTCGCAGATCGGCGCATCGGTGCCGAGATAGGGCCGGGGCGACTGGTAGTGCGCCTTCACCGGGTTCACGACCGCGCCAGTGCCGGACCGGTCGAGGAGGCGCATCAGCGCCGGGACCTCGGCTTTTGTCAGCTGCACGCCCATGGCGCAGGCGAATCGATCGAGGGGCGCGTTGGTGACGTCGTCGGTCGCAATCTTCCAGCGGGGCGAGCCCACCAGCTTTCGCGTTTGTTCAAAGATCGCGCGATCCGCGCGCGCCGCAATACTGCCCGGAACGGGCGGCGGCGGCAGGATGGCCAGGCCGTCGGGCGCCTGGGCGGCGGGCACATAGGGGCCGGAGTCCTGCACCGGGGCCGCAGCCACCAGCGCGAGCAGCAGTGCGGGCATGTAGCCGCGCCACCGGCGCGCGTTCCCGATATTCCGGCGCATCTCTAACCGCATCGTAACCTTATTTCCCTTGCCAACTGGACAGGCACAGTCGCGCCCCTACTATTGGTCTAGTCCAATCAGGCTACAAATTGGCGACACCCGGCGGCGGCCTCCCGTCGCCGCGTAAAACCTCACGCAGGAATTCGAGCAGCATGGCCGACGCGATCATCGAGCGGATTTTCGACATCTTCGAACGGTTCGGCGCTTCGCACTATGGGGAAGACGCGTCCCAGCTCGCGCACGCCTTGCAGACTGCCGAGCTGGCCCGGCGCAACCATTGTTCCGACGCGATGATCGTCGCGGCACTGCTTCACGACATCGGCCAATTCCTGGGCGACGCCGGCAATGCTGCCGAAAAATCGGGCGTCGACGCGCTGCACGAGGAAGCCGGCGCGCAATTCCTGCGCCCTTACTTTCCGCCAGAGGTAACAGAGCCGATCCGGCTGCACGTGATCGCCAAGCGCTATCTCTGTTCGGTCGAGCCCGGCTATCTGATCGGGCTTACTCGTGCTTCGGCATTGAGTCTGCGGCTCCAGGGCGGGCCGATGACGCCGGACGAGGCCCGCGCATTCGAGGCGAATCCCTATTTCGCCGACGCCGTGCAGTTGCGCCGGTTCGACGATATGGGCAAAAATCCGGCGTGGCGTGTGCCCGATCTTGCCTCGCATCGCGCGCGATTGGCCTTCGTGGCGTGCGTTGGTTGAATCGGGGAGGGCGGGGGTCATCGCCGGGGTGCATGTAACGCTTGCCTATGCGATGGGGGACAATGCCAAGCGCGTTCGAGATGCAGTTGCTCCCCCGAGGCGAAGGCGCCATGGGCCCGCACTATCTGGCACTGCGCGACCAGATCGCGCGGGGGATCGAGAGCGGCCGTCTGGCGCCCGGATCGAAGCTGCCGTCCGAGCGTAGATTGCAGGGGGATAGCGGGGCGGCGCGCGGCACGGTTCGCGAGGCGCTGTTCCATCTGGAGGCGGAAGGGCTGATCTATCGGCGCGACCGCAGCGGCTGGTATGTTTCGCCGCCGGCCATAACCTATGATCCGACTCGCGCCTCCGGCTTTATGACCTATGTCGCCGAACAGGGGCGCACGCCGGGCACGGAGACGCTTTCCAAGCGGCTTTCACCGGTATGCCCCGCCGTCGCCGACGTGTTCGGGACGGCGCCCGACATGGCGTTGTACGACATCCACCGCCGCCGTTCTGTTGATGGCCGGTCAGTGCTGGTGGAACGGATCTTCGTCGATCCCACGCTGGCGCCGGGGCTGCTTGAGCATGGGCTCGACGGCTCGCTGATGCACGTCCTGACGACGCACTATGGTCTCGCGGTCGTGCGTAATCGCATCGACATGCGCCCCTGCGCGCTGGTGGGCAGCATGGCGCAGGCACTGGGCGTGAAGCCCGGCACGCCCGGGCTGCTGGTAGTGCGCACCTGTTTCGGAGCGGACGGCCGCGTGGTGGAATATGACCACGAATATTGGCGTCACGACGCGATCCGGGTCCATGTCGATGTGGACGTGCGCGATTAGGCCCGCGGTGGCTGGCCGTGGCGCCTTGAGGGCGGTGATCATTTCGTTTGAAATGTGGTCGGGAAGAGAGGATTCGAACCTCCGGCCCCTGCCTCCCGAAGACAGTGCTCTACCAGGCTGAGCTACTCCCCGACGGAGTATCGATCCTTGCGGCCTCGGGGCCGGATCGATGCTGGAGCGGGGCCTATAACCACGGCTTTCGAGTCGTGCAAGCGCTCCGTTGCGCAATTTCGCAATGTCCGCGCGCAGCCGCTTTGCGCGGCGGATTTCCGCCATTTTGGGGCACTTTGCCGCGTGCCGACATAACTGGGCTCTCGACCCTCAAATATAACATGGTTAACGACTTGCACGTGAACCTTGTCGAGATTGCCGCGTCCGTGCTCGGACTGATGACCGTGCTGCTGGTGGTGCGCCGTAGCATGTGGAACTATCCCTTCGCTCTGGCGATGGTCGCGCTATATGGCGGCATATTCTATCGTGAGAGCCTGTACAGCGATGCGCTGCTTCAGGTCTTTTTCTTTGCAGTCAATCTGTACGGCTGGTGGAACTGGTCGCGGGCACGCATCGACGGCGGCGGCGTTCGGGTCGAACGGTTGGGACGGGCGGCGCGTCTCGCATGGCTTGGCGCCTGCGTGGTGTGCACGGTCGCCTGGGGAGCGTTGATGCACCGGGGTACGGACGCGGCCTATCCATGGTGGGACGCCGCCATTGCCGTGCTGAGCATCGCGGCGCAGATATTGCTGTCGCGCCGGGCGATCGAAAACTGGGTGTTGTGGATCGTGGTCGATCTGCTCGCGGTGCCGCTGTTCGCGGTCAAGGGGCTTTGGCTGACAGCGGGATTATATGGCGTGTTCCTGGGGCTGTCCGTGTGGGGCCTGGTCCAGTGGCGCCGGGCGGAGCGCGTCGCATGACGCCGCGCACCATTTGCCTCCACGGCCCCGAAAGCACGGGCAAGTCGACGCTGGCGCCCCAGCTCGCCGCGCATTTCGGCGCCGAGGTGATCGATGAATATGGCCGAGAATATGCCGAAGCGCGCGGCACCGACTTCACGATGGCCGACCTGCTGGAAATCGCCAGGATCCACGATGCCGGCACGCGGATGATGGTGCAGCACTGCGCGGGCCCGCTGATACTCGATACCGATCCGCTGATGACGGCGGTGTGGGCGGACATGTTGTTCGGCCGGCGCGACCCATGGTTCGATGCGTGGAGCGGGACCGCGGACCTGTACCTGCTGTTCGATATCGACTTGCCCTGGGTCGAAGACGGCACGCGGCTGTTCGGCACCGCGGGGCAGCGGCGACGCTTTTTCGAGCTATCGCGCGCGGAACTGGTCCGGCGCGGGGTGCCGTGGGTGCTGGTGCGCGGGCAGGGCGAGGCGCGTCTCGCCCAGGCGATCACTGCGATCGAGGCTGCTGGCGTAGCGCCCGTGCACCGCGGTTGATGCGCGCTGGGGGCATCCGCAATTGCATCCTGCAACGTAAAAAGGGCCGCCACGGGGTTTCCGTGGCGGCCCTTTTTCGTTGTCTGTCCGTCGATCAGTTGGACGGTGCGAGCTTGGTGTTCAGCACCCAGCCGACATTGTCGTTCTCGTCGGCGACTTCCCACCACAGGCCGTTCTTGTTGCCGGTGGGGTACAGGATCGCGCCGGGATTGAGCGTGCGGATGATCTTGCCCGTCGCCGCCGGCGTGGTGCGCAGCGCAACGGGGGCCTGCGCGGTGAAGGTCTTGGCCGGCGCTGCCTGCGCCGTGCCGGCGTCGCCGGGGCGCACCAGGCCCAGGCCGTCGACCATCTTGGCATAGGCCTGGATGAACGCCAGCGTCACGATCCGGCCGATATCGGTGTTGTCATAGCCGCCGCCGACCGCGCCCAGACCGCCGCCCAGAAAGCCGACGCCGCCGCCCGCGCCCCACGAGACGCTGTTCTTCGACGCATAGCCGTCTTCGGTCGCGATCGTCTCGGTCGTGCGGACGTTGGTGAGCGAGAGGACGGTGTTCGCCTCCATCTTGCGCGACTTGATGCCGCCCAGCAGCCCGCCGATCGGACCGCCGATCACGCCGCCGGCCGCACCCGCGATGCCGCTGCCGCTGGCGTTACGGTTCGATGCCTGGACTTCGGCGACCAGCACATAGTCCGCTGCCTTGATCTGGCCCTGGCCAACGTTCGAGCCGCGCTGGAGACCCAGGTTGCCGCCGATGTTGCGCTCCTTCTCTGCCGCCTGCAGGCCCGATCCGCGATCGACCAGCGTGAAGCAACCCGAACGCTGGACCAGCACCTTGAGCAGCTTCTGCGGCGGGGCCAGCTGATACTGCGTCCAGCCCGAGGGATCGTCGCCGTCGACGATCGACAGCGTGCCGAGCTTGCGCGCGCAATGCGGCACGTCGGTCATCGCCTGATCCTGCGTCTTCTGGGTCTTGGAAGCCCGACTCTGCGCCGCTGCTTCCTGCGCCCCGAACAGGAGCGCCAGCGTCGCGGCCACGGTGTTCAGGCTCTTGTACACGATGTTCATGCTTACCCCCACAAACGAATTGCGCGGCATCCATGCCCGAAACGGGCCGCCAGTGAAATCGGCTTTGTTGATGTTCGCGGCAGTGCTAGGCGCTGGCGGATCATGGCTACCGAACTCTCCCGCATCCGCAATTTCTCGATCATCGCGCACATCGACCATGGCAAGTCGACCCTGGCCGATCGGCTCATCCAGCGCACCGGCGGCCTCACCGAGCGTGAGATGTCCGCCCAGGTCCTCGACAACATGGACATCGAGAAGGAGCGCGGCATCACCATCAAGGCGCAGACCGTGCGCCTTGAGTGGAAGGGCCATGTCCTCAACCTGATGGACACGCCGGGCCATGTCGACTTCGCCTATGAAGTCAGTCGCAGCCTGGCCGCGTGCGAAGGCGCGCTGTTGGTGGTGGACGCGGCGCAGGGGGTCGAGGCGCAGACGCTCGCCAACGTCTACCAGTCGATCGAGCATGACCATGAGATCATCCCGGTCATCAACAAGATCGACCTGCCCAGCGCCGAGCCCGAGAAGGTGCGGCACGAGATCGAGGAGATCATCGGCATCGATGCCTCGAACGCCGTGCTCGCCAGCGCCAAATCGGGGATCGGCATCGACGAGATCCTCGACGCGATCGTCGAGCGCATTCCCGCGCCCAAGGGCGACCCCGACGCGCCGCTCAAGGCGATGCTGGTCGATAGCTGGTACGACCCGTATCTGGGCGTCGTCATCCTGGTCCGCGTGATCGACGGCACGATCAAAAAGGGCCAGCAGATCAAGTTCATGGCCGCCGGCACCACGCACCTGATCGACCGCGTCGGCGCGTTCCGCCCCAAGATCGAGCAGCTGCCCGATCTCGGCCCCGGCGAAATCGGCTTCATCACCGCACAGATCAAGGAAGTCGCGCAGGCGCGCGTCGGCGACACGCTGACCGACGCGAAGCGCCCCGCGCTCCAGGCGCTGGAGGGCTTCAAGGAAGTCCAGCCGGTGGTGTTCTGCGGCCTGTTCCCGGTCGATGCGGCGGATTTCGAAAAGCTGCGCGAGAGCATCTCGAAGCTGCGGCTCAACGACGCCAGCTTCTCGTTCGAAATGGAAACCAGCGCGGCGCTGGGCTTCGGCTTCCGCTGCGGCTTCCTGGGGCTGCTCCACCTGGAAATCATTCAGGAGCGGCTGACGCGCGAATACGACCTCGACCTCATCACCACCGCGCCGTCGGTGGTGTACAAGCTCAAGCTGACCAAGGCGGCGGGCGAGGCCGCGGCGCGTGAGATCGAGCTGCACAACCCCGCCGACATGCCCGATCCGAACCGGATCGAGAGCATCGAGGAGCCGTGGATCAACGCGGTCATCTATGTCCCCGACGAATATCTGGGACCGATCCTCAAGCTGTGCCAGGATCGTCGCGGCATCCAGAAGAACCTGACCTATGTCGGCGGCCGCGCGCAGGTGACGTACGAACTGCCGCTCAACGAAGTCGTGTTCGATTTCTATGACCGGCTGAAGAGCATCAGCCGTGGCTATGCCAGCTTCGATTACGAGCAGATCGGCCACCGGGAGGGCGACCTGGTCAAGATGAGCATCCTGGTCAACAACGAGCCCGTCGACGCGCTGAGCATGATCGTCCACGCTTCCACCGCCGAAACGCGCGGGCGCGGCATGTGCGAACGGCTCAAGGACCTGATCCCGCGCCACCTGTTCAAGATCCCGATCCAGGCCGCGATCGGCGGCAAGGTGATCGCGCGCGAAACCATCGCCGCGCTGCGCAAGGACGTGACCGCCAAATGCTATGGCGGCGACGCCAGCCGCAAGCGCAAGCTGCTGGACAAGCAGAAGGAAGGCAAGAAGCGGATGCGCGAATACGGCAGCGTGCAGATCCCGCAGGAGGCGTTTATCGCGGCGCTAAGGATGGGTGAGGAATAAGGGCTCTTTGCCCAGAGGTCTGAAGGGGCCGTTCGCGCACTCTGAAGCGCGGCGCGGTGCAGACGAGCGCAGTTTTCTCGATAGCGCACGAAAAAGCCCGGCCGCGCAGGTATGCGCGACCGGGCCAAAGGGGGCGTCCGGGTTCAGAAGTTGAAGCGGACCGATCCGGCGACGGTGCGGCCCTGGACCGAGCGGGCCCAGCCGATGCCGTTGGCGGGCATGTCGCCCTGGCTGATGTCGAGGAAGCCCTTGGTATTGAACAGGTTCTGCGCGGTGATTGCCACGTCGATCCGGTCGATCGGGTGGAAGATCACGAACGCGCCTACGGTGGTGAAGCCGGGCAGCTTGAGCTTGTTGATGTCCTGCGCATAGCTGCTGGTGATCGTCACCACGCTGGCGCCGACGGTGGCGTACTTGGTATCGACCTGCGGGGTCGCCTGGAGCGTCCAGGCGGGCTGGTGGCGCGGTTCCTTGCCGGTCAGCGTGGCGTCGAAATAGTCGCGGGTGATCTTCGCCTTGGTATAGGTGGCGCCCGCGGTCATGCTGAACGGGCCGCGCCGGATGCCGCCCTCGACTTCGAGGCCATAGGTGCGGTATTTGCGATAGGTCTGGGTCGCGGTGCCGTTGAGCTGGTTGTGATCGTCGGCATGCGCGAGGAAGCCGGTCGCGTTGAGCGTGATGCCGTTCTTGCGGAACTTGAACCCGCCTTCGAGCTGGCTGACCGCGTCATAGGCCTGGCGCGAGTCCGAGAGGTGTCCGGTGGTGAAGTCGATCGCGCTGGTGAACAGGATCTTGTCCGCGTTCATGCGCCCGCCCCGGCTGTAGCGGCCGAAAAAGGCGAGTGGCTCGGCGATGCGATAGTTGATGCCGGCGGAATAGCTCAGATAATTGACGTCATAGTCGACCGGCGCGGCCTGGCCGAGCGGGAGGTAGGAGACGCGGGTTTCGGGCGCGCTGATGCGGCCGTCGCCGTTCATGTCGTAGCTGACCGTACCGATCCGCCCGCCGCCCAGGTCCGCGCCGACCTGGCGACCACGCGCGCGGCCCGTGTCGTAGCGCAGGCTCCCGCCGATCGCGATCTTGCCGAAGCGATAGTTGATCGAGCCATAGGGCGCGGCGACGCTGTAATCGACATCATAGGCGCGGCGCAGCTTCGAGCCGTTGCGGCTGAACGCGTAATAGCCGTCCTGCGTCTGGGGCACGCCTGCCGCGCTGGTCAGGTTGACGAGCGCGGTGCGATTGCCGCCGACCACGTCGGTGACCAGCGACACCTGGAGCGCGTCGACGGCAAGCGTCTGCGATGCCGCATAGAAACCGCCGGTGACTGTCAGGTCGCCCGCGCCGACCCGCCAGACGCGCGTGGCACGGAAATCATTGGCGAAGTGATCGCCATTCTTCATGTTGTAGGTGTTGGCGAAGAAATTGGAGAGCAGGCCGTTGCCATTGGCGTTGGTCGGCACCGCCTTGCCCGCGTTCGGCCCGTTGGCATAGGTCGCCGTCGCGCCGGCACCCGCCAGCGTGGTCGCGACCGTCGCGATCGGGGCGACGGTGCTGGGGAAGGCGCGCAGGAACTCGCCCGAGGTGTTGGTGTAGCGCATGCGATCGGTGATCGTCCAACCGGCCACTTCGAACTGCGCCTCGAGCCCGATCGACTTGCTCTGCGGATGCTGGCCGCCGCGGATCGCATATTGGGCGAACTGGTTGTTGCCGTCGAGCGTGAGCAGCGACGTGACGTTCGAGGACAGCATCGTGTCCTTGAGGATGTCGAAGCCGGGGATGTTGCCCAGCTTGGGCTTGTCGTTGCTGCCCGTGATCGTCACCGGATAGGTGGCATAGCTGGGCGCGCGGTCGTCGAGCATCTTGGCGTAGAGCCGGATATAGCCGTTCGCGAATTCCTTGGTCACGTTCAGCTTGACCTGGCCGCCCTTGAACGACGTCATGCCGGTGCTGCGCGGGCCTTCGCCGACGCGGTAGAAGCCGCCGACATGGAAGCGCAGCGTGTCGCTGAGCTTCGCGCCATAATCGAAATCGAGGCGCTTCATGTCATAGCCGAGGCCGGTGGTGACCTGGATCGCGCCGCCTTCGACGTCGCCGGTCTTCGAGATCAGGTTGATGAGCCCGCCAGGCGAGTTCGACGCGAAGGTCGAAGCGGAGCCGCCGCGGATCGTTTCCACCTGCGCGATGTTGAAATCGGCGCGAAAGAACGAATCGCCCGCCATGTTGAAGACGTCCATGAACTCCATGACGGGCAAGCCGTCTTCTTCAATCTGGACATATTTGGAGCCGCCCGAACCGATCGGCAGCCCGCGCACGGCATAGTTGTTGTTGCCTTCGCTGATGCCCGATTCCACGCGGATGCCGGGCATGGTGCGCAGGATGTCGGCCAGGCCGACGGGGCCGAGCTTCTGCGCTTCGGTGCCCTTGAGCGAACTGGTCGACGTCGCGCTGTCCAGCCGGTCGCGGCCCTTGGCGACGCCGGTGGAGAAGACTTCCTTTTCGGGCTGGGGCTTTGCATCCTTCTTGCCGGCGTCCTGCTTTTCAGCGGCGCGGGGCGGGTTGGAAGCGGTTTGGGCGAGGGCAGGGGTAGAGAGAGTCGTCGTCGCGGCCAGGACCGCGAATAGCGTGCGAGAGTGCATTCTTCACCCGTTCATAAGACTGTCACCCCTCAATCCGCGTTATAGGAGGCGGCGAGGCCGCGCCTGGGGATCGCAGCCGCGTTCTTCGCGCAATTCTCGAAAATCGTGTCGTTATTGCCACAACGATGCCCGCTTTCTCGGGCGCGCGACGCTGCTATGACCGGCGGAGGCAGGAGGGACGCAGCGTGATGAACCGGCGGGAGTTTCTGGGGTGTGCAGCGTTGGCGGGCGTGGCACCGCGCGGGGCATGGGCCGCGCCGGCTGCGCCGCTGGTGCTCGCCGCCGCGAGCCTGCAGGAATCGATGAACGCCGCCGCCGATGCCTGGGCGGCGCAGGGCCACGCCCGGCCGGTGCTGTCGTTCGCGGCATCCTCCGCGCTGGCCCGCCAGATTGCGGCGGGCGCGCCGGCGGACCTGTTCGCCTCCGCCGACGAAGCCTGGATGGATGATCTGGAAAAGCGCGGGCGGATCGTGCGGGGCACGCGCGCGCCGTTCCTCGGCAATCGGCTGGTGGTGGTGCAGCCCGCCGACCGGCCGATGCCGGAGGCTTCGATACGGTTGGCGCAGTTGCTCCGCACCGGCCGCATTGCGCTGGCCGACCCGGAATCGGTGCCGGCGGGGCGCTATGCCAGGGCGGCGCTGGAGCGGATGCGTCTGTGGGAGATGGTCGCGCCGCGCGTGGTGCGCGCCGAGAATGTCCGCGCCGCGATGGCGCTGGTCGAGCGCGGCGGGGCGGACTGGGCGGCGGTCTATGCCACCGACGCGCGGGCATCGGCCAAAGTGCGCGCGATCCGCATGTTCGACGCGCGCAGCCATCCGCCGATCCGCTATCCGCTGGCGCGGCTGACCAGCGCGACCAGCCCCGATGCCGAGCCGCTGCGTCGCTTCCTGCTGTCGGCCAGGGGCAAGGCGATCTTTGCGGGGTTCGGGTTTCAGCCGCTTTGAGGGGGCTTGATGGGGGCGACAAGCGGCGTGGGGCTGCGCCGGGAGACGCGGACTTTGCCGCCCGGGGCACGGTCAACGGGCTGGCCCTGGCCCCCGACCGCCTCTCGTCTTGCAGCCTTTCGCTATGTCACGGCATATATGGATTACGAAATCCTACAGCGGCACTCACGTAGTGCCCCTGCCAGTTTTCCCCGACATGAGTGACAATAATCTCCTCTGCGCTGGGGCCCACGAATAACAATCGGAACTGTCCCGACGCCGAGGGGAAGGTGGAAGTGGTGGGGCCGGTGACTGAGTTGCCGGCGATCACGCCTTTGAATATGGCATAGTAAATCCCGCCGGAAGCGCCATCGTATAGGTTTTTTCCGCTGGCAGAAATTGTACCGTATACTTTTCCGGTGCCAAAGTCTACGGTAACTTCATCATGCTGCGTCGCAAAATGCAGGCTGGTGTCGGTGGCAAAATTTCCAGAGCCAGTAAGTGAAAACTTCACTACACCGGAACGCGGCATCGCGCTTGCTGGCGTTATCGGACCGAACGCGAAGTAATTTAACCGCGTTCGACGAGCGCCAGGGTCTGAAATGCTATGTTGCCAACCGCCCACACCCGCGGATCGGGGCTCAACTGTGCCTGACCCGAGAATTGATGAGGTTGTTACCTTGAATTTGTAGAGCGCTAGGTAATCGACCGCAGCTGTGGACGGCCTGGTGAACAAAACCGTGGGATTGAAGCTGTCGGCTGTTGTGTCGCTGGTTAGCTGCGCGGCTCCGAAAGTGGCCGCGTTGAAAGAATCAGTTAGAGAGTACCCATATCGGGCATCATAGGTGGCCCTGAAACCCGGCGTGTCGAGTATGACTGAGCGATTGCTAGTGGTACCGCCTGACGTTTGCCCGGTCACTTCGCTGGTCGAGCCAGCGGTGGTCGTCATTTCCATCGTAGCAGCAATGAAGGTCGCGTCGGCAGTTGGCTTCAGTTCTCCGGTCTTCAGCGCTCCGGGTGCAGGCGCTGGCGCTGGCGCCGGCGATCCGGCAGGCGAGGGTGTTGGAGAGTTCCCCGTGGAAGGCACGCGAACCGTACCGCTCTCCCCCCCGCCACAGGCCGAGAGCAGTGCCAAAGACGCCAGGCCAACATTTACGCGCAGTTTAAGATCGCCCACAAAAATCCCCCTTAAGGAAGGCGCATGCCGCACGAGCCATTGTTCTGCAAGCGCAAGCGGAGCCCTACGCCGGCTACCGCCGCCCTAAATCCCGTCGTTTGGAGTCCCTTGAAGAGGAAGCGGCATTCCAGTGTGCTTGCGCTCTCGGATTGATCGGGTAGCCGAGAGCCCTTGCGACGATCGACAAGATCGTGGCAAGGATGTTGGGTGATCCAAATATTGATCTGCCTCAGCGGAAGATTTCTGCGCTCGGCAGGTGGATATCGTCCCCGCCCCACCGCTATTGCAGCAGCGGCGTGCCCTGTTCCGGGGGAAGGGCGATGGCGGTTTCCATCAGCGCGATGCGGGCGACGCAATTGGTGCGGGCGTCGGCCTTGAACACCAGTGCGTCGCGGAGTTGCTCGGTCGTGATCTTTGCGCGGTCGGCGATGGCGCGCATCAGGGCGGGGGTGACCGAGAAGGTGCCGCGTGCGGATGGCGGGCGGGGTTCGGCTTGGGTTTGGAGCAGTACCGGGCCGACCAGCGTGCGCTCGGCTTGGCGCAGGCGGGGCGGTACTTGGTCGGCGGGATAGCTCTGCCCCTTCATCATCGCATCGCACTTTTCGGGCGCGATCGAGAGCATCGCCTGTGCTTTCTGAATCAATATGCGGTTGTAGGTGACGCGCAGCGGATAGGGCGCATAAGGTAGCTGACGCTCGAAACGCTCGGCCAGCGTGTCGAGCATCGGCTTGAGCCATTCGTTGCGGCTCTTGTTCTCCCGCCTGGCAGTACGCCAGCTGGATTGCAGCAGGTCTGCCAACGGTCTGTTTTGCCCCTGTACCGCGCCCCATTGCAGTGAGCCGTCGCCCATCTGCGAGAGCACAGCCTGAATGTCCGAGGCCTCCGCTGATAGCGGCGGATTTGTGGACGGCAGGAACGGTTCCCGATCCGCGACCAGCCGCCCGAGGTTGACCAGTACGATGAAGAGAACGATCCAGAACCATGGACGCTGGAACAGGGACTTGCCGCGTGTGGGCCGGGCGGGGCCGACTTCCTGCTTCGGGTCCCACAGGGCGACGCGCTCCGCGTCGAACGCACCTTCCAGATCGGGGAAATGGGTGCGGGTGATGTTGAGCAGTGCGTGGACGGGATCGCGCTTCACCTTGCCGCGCCGGGCGCCTTCGGGAGCCGGGGTTGTGAGTTCTACCCATGCCGCATGGTGCTCGTGACCGGGGACCTGGATGTCCGCCAGGAAGCGCAGCATCCGGTAGCGCGCGGTGATTTCCGCCATGCCGGGGCTCTGGCGGATCGTGCCGTCGTCGCGGTACCAGCCGAAATACTCGGTCACCGGCACGATCAGCGCGTCGGAAAAGGGGATGCTGTACCCTACCGCCTGCGCGATCCACGCTTCGGTATCGGCGGCGAAATCGAGCCGCTCCATCGCGGGATTGCCGCTGAGCACGCGCCAATGCTCGAGCATTTCGCGCTGCTCGATCGACGTGGGCGGCCGGGCCGGGTCATCGTGCGCACGGTCGAGCAGCGCGGCGAGCGCGGCGGCGTGGCGCTGGTAATAGTCGGGGCCGGGCTGCGCCCAGGGGTCGGGGCGGGGGGAGGGGGTGGGCTGGGGGGTGGGCTCTGCGTCGGTATTTGGTTCTTCGATTGGCGGGGCATCATCTTCTCTATCCCCCTCCCGCAAGCGGGAGGGGTTAGGGGAGGGGCCGCGCTCGCGCGGCGCTTCTTCCACCTCAGGCACAGCCGACCCCAAACTCGCATGCGGGAGGGGAGAAAGAACGCGCCCCTCTTCCTCGACCGGGACGGCCTCCTCCTCTTCCCAATCCTCGCTTCCGACCCACGGCGCTTCCTCGGTCGCCGCCTCGAACGCCTCGCGCAGCGCGATGAAGGCGGCGGGGTCGGCTTCGACGTCGATCGTCTTGAGCCGCACGGCGTAGGCGCGGCGGATCGCGCGGGTGTCGCTGGTCGGGTCGATCCCCAGCGTGCGCCAGGCGCTCACAGGAAACGCTCGCCCTCGATCGAGTCCAGCGCATCGACCAGCCGCTGGCGCGCGGCGTGGATCGTGCGCGGGTCCTGCGTTTCCAGCGCCTGTTCGAACTGGCCGATCCAATGGCCGACAAAGGCGCGCTGGTCGCCGATGAACCCTTCGTAACAGCGTTCGGCCCGCGCGAGCACGGCGGCATTCTCGCTCTCCGCGCGCGGATGGACCTTGAGCGCGGCGAGCGCGTCGCGGCGCTTGGCGACTTCCGCCTCGGTCATCGCGTCGGCGTCGTCGACGATCACCAGGTTGCGCGACACATCGGTGCCGGGGACCGAGATGTCGACTTCGAGCAAGCCGCTGGTGTCATAGGTGAAGCGGCATTCCACGCCCACCTGTCCGGCGGGCCGCTTGGGCACGGGGACCGTGATCTCGCCCAGCTTGACGTTGCCCGATACGTCGCGGGCCTCGCCCTGATAGATGCCGAAATGGATCTGCTTCTGGTTGTCGGTGACGGTCTGGTAGTGGCTGACGCGGCTGGCGGGGATCGTGGTGTTGCGGTCGATGATCGGCGAGAAGATGCCCGTGCGCCAGCCGCCGCGCCCGTCGGGTTCCGCCGAATCCACCCCCAGCGTGAAGGGGCAGACATCGGTCATTCGCACTTCCTCCAGCGCCTCGGAGCGCGCGATCAGCCCGGCCTGCACCGCCGCGCCCAGCGCCACAGCATGATCGGGATGCACCGTCGCGTTGGGAAAGCGCCCGAACATCCGCGTGATCGCCCGGCGCACCACCGGCATCCTGGTCGATCCGCCGACTAGCACGATCTCGCTCAGTTCCTCCACCCGGATGCCCGAATCGCGCAGGCTGCGCAGCACCGGATCGCGCAGCCGCTGGAGCAGCGCCCCCGCCGCCTCCTCGAATGCGCCCGCCGTCACGGTGGTGGTGAGCGCCTGTTCGCCCAGCACGATGCCGAATTCGGCGCTGTCATTGTCGCTCAGCGCGCGGCGGGTGCGTTCGGCGGCGGCGCGCAGCAGTTCGTGGAGCACCAGCGGATCGGCGGCGTCGAGCGCGCTGCGCGGCTGGAGGCCGGGGCGGGCGACGCCGATCACGATGTCGTTGAAATCCTCTCCGCCCAGCCGGTTGTCGCCCGACGAGGCGCGGACTTCGATCACGCCTTCGAACACCTCCACGATCGACACGTCGAACGTGCCGCCGCCCAGGTCGAACACCAGAAACGGCTCCTGCTCGCGCGTCTGCACGCCAAAGGCGAGCGCGGCGGCGGTGGGTTCGTTGACCAGCCGCTCGACCTGCAGCCCGGCGAGCTGGCCCGCGCGGCGCGTCGCCTTGCGCTGGCGATCGTTGAAATAGGCGGGGACGGTGATGACCGCGCCGGTCACGGCTTCGCCGGTGAACGCCTCGGCATCGGCCTTGAGCTGGCGCAGGACGAGCGCGGAGAGCTCCTCGGCGTTGAAGCTGCGCTTTCCCAGCGTGGCGATCTGTTGCGTGCCCATGTGCCGCTTGAACGCCGTCACTGTGTCGCGCGGATGCGTCGCCTGCCGCTCGCGCGCGGCCATGCCGACCAGCAGCGTGCCGTCGGCGGCGATCGACACGGCGGAGGGGGTGAGCATATCGCCCAGCGCATTGGGCACCAGCACCGGCTGGCCATCGCGCCACAGGGCGGCGGCGCTGTTGGTGGTGCCCAGGTCGATACCGATAATCACACGCGCGCTCCCTCATGCTGCCGGGGCAGGACTAACGAGGCGCAATCGGGTTCGCCAGCGGCAACCCGTCATTCCCGCGAAGGCGGGAATCCATTCTCCCTTACGTTTGAGGAAAGAGCCTCAGCACCAGCGTCAATGGATTCCCCGGACTCACGGAACAAGTGCACCACCTGCTAAGGTGATTGCGCGATGGGACGACATTACAGGCAGCTCAGCCTCGACGAGCGGATCGAGATATGCCGCCTTCATGAGGGCGGTATATCTTGCCGACAGATTGCCACCGCGATCGGGCGTGATCACACGACGGTCGGTCGGGAACTCAGGCGCAATAGCAAGCCGACCAAGGTCTGGCCCGGCGGCTATGCGCCCGGGCGTGCCCATAGGCTCGCGATCAGACGACGACGATGGGACGGCCGTTTCAAGCTGGCGCGCCAGCCGGACCTGCGAGATATCGTGAAGAACGGCCTTGCGATGGGATGCTCTCCCGAACAGATCGCCGGCCGACTGGCGCTTGAGCACGGTCGCACCATGGTCAGCCACGAGTCAATCTATCGATACGTCTATCATCGCTCGGCCCAGAAGGACTACTGGCACCGCCTTCTGCCCCGCTGCAAGGCAAGGCGCGGCCGCTATGGCCGCCAGGGCGGAAGCCCGGCCAGCTTCATCAAACAGCGCAGGCCGATCGGCGAACGCCCCCTCGAAGCCCGGGATCGCGCACAGCCGGGCCATTGGGAAGCAGACTATATGCTGTTCGCCCGATATGGGCACAATGTCCTCGTCTTGCACGAGCGCCACACACGCTACACCATCCTCGACAAGCCTCCCCACCGCAGAGCCGAGCTGACCGCACGCCGGATCACCCGCAGACTGCGCCATATCCCCCAGGATCTGCGCAGGACCATCAGCTTCGACAACGGCACCGAGTTCGCCGAACATCACCGCCTTCACGACAGCCTCGGCATCCAGACCTTCTTCTGCGATGTCCGAGCCCCATGGCAAAAGGGCGGTGTCGAAAACACCATCGGCCGACTGCGCCGAAGCCTGCCTCGCAAAACTGACCTCGACACCGTCAGCCACAGACAACTCCGTGCCTGTGCCGACCGGCTCAACAATATCCCAAGAAAATGCCTTGGCTTCCTCACACCCGCAGAGGCATTCTCCAAAATCTCAACCGGTGCACTTCAACCGTGAGTCCACATTCCCGCCTTCGCGGGAATGACGAGGCTTTTTTGGGGGCACGCCTCGCGCTTGCGGGGCGGGGCGGGGGCGGGCATGGGGGCGCGATGCCAAGCGATCTTTCCGCGCCGTGCTGACCGCCGCCGAATGGGGCATCGTGCTGCTGTCGCTTCAGGTGGGTGGCGTGGCGGTGCTTGCGACGATGCCGGTGGCGTTCGCGCTGGCATGGGCGCTGGCGCGGGGGCGGTTTCCGGGGAAAGTGCTGCTCGACGGGCTGGTTCATCTGCCGCTGGTGGTGCCGCCGGTCGTCACCGGATGGCTGTTGCTGCTCGCCTTTGCCCCCGCCGGGCCGGTGGGGCGCTGGCTGGAGGCGTGGTTCGGGGTTAGCGTGCTGTTCCGCTGGAGCGGCGCCGCGATCGCCGCCGCCGTCATGGCGCTGCCGCTGATGGTGCGGGCGATGCGGCTGTCGATCGAGGCCGTCGATACGCGGCTGGAACAGGCGGCGCGGACGCTGGGGGCGGGGCCGTGGCGGTGTTTCCGCACGATTACGCTGCCGCTGAGCCTGCCGGGGATCGTCGCGGGCGCGGTGCTGGGCTTTGCCCGCGCGCTGGGCGAGTTCGGGGCGACGATCACCTTTGTCTCGAACGTGCCGGGACAGACGCAGACGCTGCCGCTGGCGATCTATGCCGCGCTCCAGGTGCCGGGGGGCGAGGCGATGGTGCTGCGGCTGGCGGGCATTTCGGTGGCGCTGTCGCTGGTCGCGCTGGTCGCGTCGGAACTGATCGCGCGGCGCGCGGGGCGGGGGCTGCATGTCCTTTGACATCGATGTCGCGCGCCGTGTCGGCGAGGCGGAGGTCGCGTGCCGGATCGCGGGCGAGGGGCTGACCGTGCTGTTCGGCCCATCGGGCGCGGGCAAGACGAGCGTGCTCAACATGGTCGCGGGGCTGCTGGCGCCCGAGCGGGGGCATGTCCGTGTCGGCGACGCGACGCTGTTCGACGCGGCACAGGGCATCGACCTGGCGCCCGAGGCACGGCGCGCAGGCTATGTGTTTCAGGACCCGCGCCTGTTCCCGCACCTGCGCGTGCGGGCGAACCTGCTCTACGGATGGCGCGCGGGCGCAGGCGCCGCGGACGTGGACGAGACGATTGCGCTGCTGGGCCTCGCCGCGCTGCTCGATCGCTGGCCGCGCAGCCTGTCGGGCGGCGAGGCGCGGCGCGTGGCGATCGGGCGGGCGCTGCTGTCCGCCCCGCGATTCCTGTTGCTCGACGAGCCGCTATCGTCGCTCGACCGCGCGCGGCGTGAGGAGATCATGGGGCTGATCGAACGGGTGCGCGATCAGGTGCGGCTGCCCATCCTGATGGTGACGCACGACCGCGACGAAGCGGAGCGGCTGGGAAACCGGGTGGTCGCGATTTAGGTCGGGAAGCCGTGAACGGGTGCTTTCGGTCTTAGGGCCGAATGTCGGAGATTGGATGGGAAGCGCTCAGGCAGCTTTCGGAGCAAGCGAGCGCAAACTTGCCGTTCCGTTATCCCTTCAGGGCCAGCGGCTCCCAGACGAAAAAGTTGGGCATTGGAGCCGTCGAGGCATAGGTCATGAACATGACGCGCACTTCTTCAAAATCGAATATGTACTTGCTATGTTTCGCAACCGTAGGAGCCCTTTGAGGTCGCGCCGCGCGGAAGTGTGATCGGCTATTTCCACACCGCTTTTCTACGATGTACCCGCCGTCGCGATATGCGGTCTGAATGTAGGTTTCCGGACCTGCCTCCAAGACTACGACACTTCCCTCCCCCACTCCAACCAGGGCGTCTTGGATCAACTGTGGTTTTAATGGGCCCGCAAGCTTCTCGCCGTCGACACTCAGCGCAAATCCCTGGGATATGGTCAGCTCGGCTGACTTTCGTCCAAGTGTTCGACCGTAGGCGGTCAAGCTATCACGAAGAAAACGAACGAGAGGCTCAGCCCCTCGCCTATCCTTGTGCGCTACCCAGTAGATGAAGGGCCCTCCGACGAGGAAAACAGCCGCGATGACGATCAACTGACCAACAGATGCAGACCCTTCGGCAATCAATTGGTATGTTACAAATGCCATTAGCGGGATCAGGAGCGAAAACGCCACCACCCCATTTAGGTCGGAACCTGCTAGGCCGCGTACTCGCGTACCGGCGCTATCGCCGGAGATAATGCCAAACAACATGGGACCGCGCTGATCGAAGGCGCTGAACCAGAGGCATATGAATGGTCCGGCAATCCAACCCCGTGCGCCGTTCTTCGCGTCGAACCAGCTCTTTTTGCGCGACCGGAGGACCTTTTTCACTTCGGCTGGCGACTGCGACGACGTCACCTCGAAGCGATACCCAAACGGTTCAAAGGACATGAAAAACCTACCCCCTGCGAGCCCCGTCGCACCTGATATTAGAAGCTGGGCCACCGGCCGATTCTAAGCAAGTGCGACGTCTTTCTGGTGGCCGCAACTGGGCGATGGCTGACAGCGCACTTTATGAGGCCTAAAGCCTACGAAGGGCCGGGTTTCTTGAGGGATAGGCGCGTGCAGATTGCGGTTTTGACGTTCGACGGGTTCAACGAACTGGATTCGTTCATCGCGGCGGCGATCCTCAATCGGATGCGGCCACAGGGCTGGGCGGCCTATATCACCGCGCCCACCGAGCAGGTCACGTCGCTGAACGGCGTGACGGTGCAGCGCCAGAAGCCGCTGGCCTTCGCCGCCGAGGCGGACGCCGTGCTGATCGGCAGCGGCAGCCGCACGCGCGCGCTGGTCGAGGATGCCGCGCTGATGGGGCAAATCCGCCTGGACCCCGCGCGCCAGCTGATCGGCGCGCAATGCTCGGGCACGCTGATGTTGGCGAAGCTGGGGCTGGTGGGCGACCTGCCGGCCTGTACCGACCTGACGACCAAGCCCTGGGTGATTGAGGCGGGGGTGGCAGTGCTCGACGCGCCGTTCGTCGCGCACGGCAATGTCGCGACCGCCGGCGGCTGCCTCGCCTCGCAATATCTCGCCACCTGGATGATTGCGCGCGGTGCTTCGCTGGCGGATGCGGAGGCCGCGATCCACTACGTCGCGCCGGTGGGGGAAAAGGCGCGCTACGTCGATCAGGCGATGGCGGTGGTGGCACCTTTCGTGGCGCGGGAGGCGGTCGAGGGGTAAGCCGGGCGCGGCGTTGACAGGATTGCAGGTGCATCAGATCGGAGGAACGCCGTGCCCTTTACACCTTTTCATCTGGGTCCCGGGGCGTTGATCAAGGCGGTCGCCGGTGATCGTTTCAGCTTTGCGGTTTTCGGCGGCGCGCAGGTACTGATGGATATAGAGCCCCTGGTGCATATGCTGAGGGGAGACGCGGTCCTTCATGGGTTCACGCACACCAGTGCCGGCGCGTTCGTCGTGGCAGTGGTTGCCACTCTGGTAGGGCGCCCGACCGGCACTCTGGTGCTGCGGCAGGTCGGTCTTATCGACCGACCTATCCGTTGGTCGGTTGCCGCGTGCAGCGCGTTTGTGGGCACCTATTCGCATATCGGCCTGGACGCTTTGATGCATGGGGACATGCGCCCGTTCTGGCCGTTCGCCGATGGCAATCCTGCTCTGGCCGCGGTGTCGATCGGATTGCTGCACGCCCTGTGTGTCGGCGCGGGCGTGCTGGGTGGCGGTGCGATCGTCTTTCGCACTTTGCGGGACGCATAGGACCGACGCAATGGCGCGGCAGACGCCAAGGCTTACTTGCGCGCTGCAGCCCCCACCACGCCAAGAATCGCCTCTGCCGCCGCGCTCGCGCCGTCCTCCTCCGCCATTGCCGCCGCTACCGCCGCCGCTCGCGTGGCGAAGGTCGGTTCTTCCAGCAGCCGCTCGATCAACGCCGCGCCGCCCTTCGCAAACCGCCCCGGCAGCGTCGTCAGGCCCACGCCAAGCCGCGTGATCCGCGCGCCATGGTCATATTGGTCGCCCATGAAGGGGACGATGAGCTGCGGCCGGCCCGAACGCAGCGCCTGGCCGGTGGTGCCGACGCCGCCATGGTGCACGATCGCGGCGGCGTGGGGGAAGAGCAGCGAATGCGGGGCATAGCGGCTGACGAGCAGGTCCGCGCCCTCGATGCCCAGCGGCTCGCCGGTCAGCAGGATCGCGCGCAAGCCCAGCGCGCGGGCGGCTTCGGCGGCGCGGCGGTACAGGTTCTGCTCGGCATAGGGCACGAACGAGCCCAGCGACACGACCAGCGGCGGCGGGCCGGCGGCGAGGAAGGCGGCGATGTCGGGCGGCAGCACCGGGGCGGCGCCATCGTCGCTGTCGAACCATGGGAAGCCGGTCAGCCGTGCCGGGGCGGGCGCGTCGGCGGGGAGCGGCGCGAGGGCGGGGGAATAGAGGCCGAGCGACAACGCGGGCGCGGTGCCGGCCTCCAGCAGCGGCGTGCGGCGCGTGGCGGCAAGCCCCTGTGCCGCCCGGACGGCGTTGATCGCGGGCGCATAGCGGCGCCGCAGCTCCGCCGCCATCAGCCGCGCCACGGCCCTGTTCCACCCGCGTCCGATGCTTCCGAGCGGCGGGCGCGCGAACAGGCGAAAATTGGGGCCGGTGCCGGGGTCTTCGGGCGAGAGCCACGCCATCGGCTGGAGCACGGCGGACACGAAGGGGATGCGCGCCCGCTCCGCCGCGATCGGCGCCGCGAGCGCGAACAGCGAGCCGACCATCGCCTGCGATCCTGCCGCGATGCGGGCGAGGCGATCGGCGCTGTCGGTCAGCGGGGGCAGCAAAAGCCGCCGGACCAGGAAATCCTGATCGCGCAGTACGCGGCGCACCACTTCGGCGTCGTCCAACCCGGTGTCGCGCGCGAGATCGGCGAAGCTGCCCAGCATCGCCTCTGCCTCCAGCCCGGCATTGCGGCACTTGTCGACATGATCGAGCGGCACCGCCATCACCGGCGCCGCCCCCCGCGCCGCCAGCGCGCGCCCGATCGCGATGAACGGGTGGAGGTCGCCCAGCGAGCCGACCGTGGCGATGGTGATCCGTGGGCTGTGCATTGCGGTCCCCGTCTCGCCCGGCGCAGGCGTGCCGCAGGCAGGGGAAGCTATCCAAATAGCCGCGCGGCGGGAAGGGGGCGTGCGTTGGGTGCGCGTCCATTATTGGCGATTGCTTCGATGCCGTAACGAACATAGCCTTGGGCCAAGAATCGCTTGGGGAGGGGGCTTTGCTGGTTGTGCGTGCTACGCTTGCGTGTGCCGGGATGGGGCTGGCGGCGTCTTTTGCCGCTGCACAGGAAGCGCCGCGCGTGGAGACGGGCGCTCCCCCGGCACAGACGGTAGAGATATCGCGCCTGGCGGCCGGCACTGCGGTCGAGTTCGCTTTCGTGGACGCGCTCAGTTCAAAGACAAGCAAGATCGATGACTGGTTTGCCGTCCGGCTGACCAAGCCGGTGTCGATTGGCGATACGCTGGTCCTTCCCGTCGGTACGCCGGGCAAGGGGCAGGTGGTCCACGCCGCCAAGGCCGGGGGCGGCGGCAAGGCGGGCGAGCTTATCGTCACGGTCCGGTATCTCGACGTGGCCGGGCAGCGCGTTCCGCTCCGGCGCTTTCGGATGGGCAGCCTGGACATCGGCGCGGATCGCCGGGACGAGGCGCTGGGCGTCGGGCTGGTCGTGCCGTTCGGCGGCTTCCTGGTCCGGGGCGGGGAAAAGACGATCGCGGCGGGCGCGTTGGGCAATGCGATCGTCGCCGGCGCCGCGCCGGCGCCATCTACGCAATCACCGGCGGAGGGGCCGGAAAACAGGGGGAACGTCCAATGAAAACCAAGATGATGATCCTGGCGGCAGCCATGCTGGCATGTGTGCCGGTAGCCGCGACAGCGCAGGAGGCGGCAGCGCCGGCGGACGTCGTCCTCACCACCAAGAGCGGCGCGATCGGCGCCCCGCCGGAGGGCATGGCGCAGGTCGTGTTCTGGCGCCCCGGTTCGCTGATGGGCATGGCGCTGGGCTGCACCGTGCGCGAAGGCGAAGGCGCGGCCGAAGTCGAAGTGGCGCGGCTGGGCGCCGGGAAATACTGGGTTCACCTCGCCACGCCGGGCAAGCACCAATATTACACCACCGGGGAGGCGACCGACCGGCTGAACATGGAGCTGGAGGCAGGCGAAACCTATTTCGTGCGCTGCGCGATCGGCGCGGGCATCATGTCGGGACGGGCGCAGGTCTCGCCCTCGGACCGGGCGACCTTTGTCGGGCGCGCGAAGAAGATGAAGCTGTGGGACAAGAAGGACGCGAAGGACTGACGGGAGGCGGCGCGCGGCTCAGGCCGCCGCCGCCAGCAGCGCCGCGAGCGCCCGGTTCATCGGGGTAGCGATTTCGTGGCGCTCGCCCAGGCGGACGATGACGCCGTTGCGGGCGTCCAGCTCCATCGGGCGGGCGGCGACGCGGTCGGCGTGGAGCGAGTTGACCGATTGCGGGTCCGCCGCGCGCATCTGGGCGACGACGTGGTCGGCCACGCTGTCGGGCATGTCGGCGCCCTCCGCGCGGCCCACCGCGCAGCATTCGCGCACCAGCGCGCGGATCACCTGCGCGATACCCGCGTCGTTCGCGACTTCGGCGGGGCGCAGCGTGAGGGCGTTGACGATGCCGGCGCAGTTGATCGCGAGCTTGCGCCACGCCGCTGTTGTGAAATCGGCGGTGGTCGAAACCGCGATCGGGGTATCGACGAACAGTGCGGCAAAGCCGTCGCCCGCGACGCCTGCGGGGACCAGGATGGTGCCATTGCGCCGCTGAAGGATGCGGCCCGGCGCCGTGCGCTCGGCGGGGATGTCGACGATGGCGGGCAAAACATGCGCGTCGGGCACAAGGCCCCGAAACCGCTCGCGATGCTCGACGCCGTTCTGGAGCACTGCGAGCTGCGTCGTCGGGCCCATCAGTCCGGGCAGCCAGGCCGCTGCGCCGGTGGCGTCATAGGTCTTGGTCGCGGCCAGCACCCAGTCGACGCGCCGCGCATCGGCGGGATCGGTCAGCACGCGCGGGGCGGCGCGGATCGTGCCTTCGGGGCTGTCGATTTCCAGGTTGTCCAGCGGCGAGCGAACGCACAGCGTCACCGCGTGCGCTTGCGCCAGCCACGCCGCCACGGTCCCGCCGATCGCCCCGGCCCCGATCACTGCGATGCGTGTCACCTCGCTCACCGGGGCCCCAGATAGTCCAGCTTCGCCAGCGGCACGCCCAGATGGCGCAGGATCGCGTAGGCGGTGGTGACGTGGAAATAGAAGTTCGGCAGCGCGAAAATCTGGAGATAGCCGAGGGCAGTGTATTGGTAGCTGCCTGACCCGGTCTTTAGTTCGACCTGTGCGTCCTCGCGGCCCTGCATCGCTTCGGGCGTCAGCGTGTCGAGAAAGGCGAGCGTGGTGGCGATGCGCGCGGCCAGCTCGGCGAAGCTGGTCTCGACATCGGGCATGGACGGCGGGGTGATCCCGGCCAGCCGCGCGCCTGCGAACTTGGCGGAGTCGGTCGCCATCTGCACCTGCGCGAGCAGGGGGCGCATGTCGTCGGCCAGCCTTGCCTGGAGGACCTGCTCGGGGGCGATGCCCTGTTCCTCGGCATAGGCGCGGCCCTTTTCGAGGATCGCGGCAAGCTGGGTAAGGCCCCGGCGCAGCGGCGGGACGGCGAGTTCGTAGAGTTCGGTGGCCATGCGCGCGGGTGTACACCGGGGCGGGGCGGATGACGACGGTTTTGCTGGAGGGAGGGGGGCTTCGGCGAGATCGGGGCGAACCACGGGAGGGCGCTTCGACCCCCAAAAGGAAAAGCCGCCGTCCGGGTTTCCGGGCGGCGGCTTTCCTGTTTTCAGCGCGGGTGCGGCTGAACCGGGGAGGGTTACTCCTGGTTCAGGTAATCGCCCGCGTCGGCATCGGTGCCGTGGCCCGAGGGAACCACTGCTGCCAGCGCGTCGTCGCCGGTGCCGCCGGCGTCGCGGGCGCTGCGCGCCAGCTCTGCCTTGTGCTCCTCCGCTGCCGAATTCGGCGCGATCAGCGAGGCTGCATCGACCCGGCGCTGGGCAACCCGCAGGGCTGCGTCGCGCGAGGAAGCGGCAACCCGCAGACGGTTCATGCCCGCGCCGGTGCCGGCGGGGATGAGACGGCCCACGATCACGTTCTCCTTCAGGCCCATCAGCGTGTCCTGCTTGCCCTGGACCGCCGCCTCGGTGAGGACGCGGGTGGTCTCCTGGAACGACGCCGCCGAGATGAAGCTGCGGGTCTGCAGCGACGCCTTGGTGATGCCGAGCAGGATCGGCTTGCCCACTGCGGGGGCCTGGCCGGGCTGGAGCTTGGCGTTCTGCTCGTCCATCTCGTCGCGGTCGAGCTGTTCGCCCGCGAGCAGGGTGGTGTCGCCGCCGTCGGTGATCTCGACCTTTTGCAGCATCTGGCGAACGATCACCTCGATGTGCTTGTCGTTGATCTTCACGCCCTGGAGTCGATAGACTTCCTGGATTTCCGACACGAGATATTCTGCCAGCGGCTCGATGCCGAGCACTTCCAGAATGTCGTGCGGATCGGGCGAGCCGCCGATCAGGTTGTCGCCACGCTTGACGTAGTCGCCTTCCTGGACGTCGATCACCTTCGACTTCGGAACCAGATACTCCACGACCTCGCCGCCATCGTCCGGCATGATGCCGATCTTGCGCTTGGCCTTGTAGTCCTTGCCGAACACGACGCGGCCCGAGACCTTCGCGATGATCGCGTTTTCCTTGGGCTTGCGGGCTTCGAACAGCTCGGCGACGCGCGGCAGACCGCCGGTGATGTCGCGGGTCTTGGCGGACTCGCGGCTCACACGGGCCAGAACGTCACCGGCCTGGACCTGTGCGCCGTCCTCGACCGAGAGCACCGCACCCGGCGCCAGCATGTAGCGGCCGGTTTCGCCCGAGGCTTCGTCGAGCAGGGTCAGGCGCGGACGCAGATCCTCCTTCTTGGCCGAAGCGCCGCGGTTTTCCACGATCACACGCTGGGCGATGCCGGTCGCTTCGTCGACCTGCTCGCTCATCGTCTTGCCGTCGATCACCTCGACATACTTCACCATGCCCGGGTTTTCCGTGATCACCGGCATGGTGAACGGATCCCATTCGGCCATCCGGTCGCCCTGGCTGACGATGTGCCCGTCGTCGAACAGCACATAGGCGCCGTACGGGATGCGGTGCACCGCCAGTTCGCGGCCGTCCATGTCGACGATCGCCAGTTCGCCCGAACGGCTGAGCACCACGCGCCGACCACGCTGGTCGATGATGATGCGCAGGTCACGATATTCGATCGTGCCGTCCGAGGTCGCTTCCAGGTTCGACTGCTCGTTGAGCTGTGCCGCGCCGCCGATGTGGAAGGTACGCATCGTCAGCTGCGTGCCCGGCTCACCGATCGACTGTGCCGCGATGACGCCCACCGCTTCGCCGATGTTCACCGGCGTACCGCGTGCGAGGTCACGACCATAGCATTTGCCGCACACGCCGATCTTGGCTTCGCAGACCAGCGGCGAGCGGATCTTCATCCCCTGGATGCCCATGCCTTCGATCGTGGCGACCATCGGCTCGTCGAGCAGCGTACCCGTGGGGATGACGATCGCGTTGGTCTTGGGATCGACCACATCCTCGGCCGTGGTGCGGCCCAGGATGCGCTCGCCCAGCGACGCGATGGTCGAACCGCCCTGCACGATCGCCCGCATTTCCAGCGCGCGTTCGGTGCCGCAATCCAGCTCCATGATGACGCAGTCCTGCGACACGTCGACCAGACGGCGGGTCAGGTACCCCGAGTTCGCCGTCTTGAGCGCCGTATCCGCCAGGCCCTTACGCGCGCCGTGGGTGGAGTTGAAGTACTCAAGGACGGTCAGGCCTTCCTTGAAGTTCGAGATGATCGGCGTTTCGATGATCTCGCCCGAAGGCTTGGCCATCAGGCCGCGCATACCGGCGAGCTGCTTGATCTGTGCCTGCGAACCACGCGCGCCCGAATGGGCCATCATGTAGATCGAGTTGATCGGCATCTCGCGGCCCTTGTTGGGGCCGTCCTGGTAATATTTTACCGCCTTGATCTCGTCCATCATGGCGCCCGCCACCTGGTCGCCGCAACGGCTCCAGGCGTCGATCACCTTGTTGTACTTCTCCTGCTGCGTGATCAGGCCGTCCTGATACTGCTGCTCGTAATCCTTCACGAGCGCCTTGGTCTCGTCGACCATCGCGACCTTGGCGTCCGGGATGATCATGTCGTCCTTGCCGAACGAGATGCCGGCGCGGAACGCGTGACGGAAGCCCAGCGCCATGATCGCGTCGGCGAACAGCACGGTCTCCTTCTGGCCGGTGTGACGATAGACCTCGTCGATCACGTCGCCCACGTCCTTCTTGGTGAGCAGGCGATTGACGGTGTCGAACGGCACCTTGTGGCTGTGCGGCAGGCATTCGCCCAGCAGCATGCGGCCCGGCGTCGTCTCATACCGCTTGAGGTAGGTGTTGCCTGCCTCATCGGTCTGCGGAACGCGGCTGATGATCTTGCTGTGCAGCGTCACGGCACCGGCGTGGAGCGCCTGGTGCACTTCGGCCATGTCGCCGAGCAGCATCCCCTGGCCCGGCTCGTTCTCCTTCATCATCGACAGATAATAGAGACCGAGGACCATGTCCTGCGACGGCACGATGATCGGCTTGCCGTTGGCGGGGGACAGGATGTTGTTGGTCGACATCATCAGGACGCGCGCTTCCAGCTGGGCCTCGAGGCTCAGGGGGACGTGCACGGCCATCTGGTCGCCGTCGAAGTCGGCGTTGAACGCCGAGCAGACCAGCGGGTGAAGCTGGATCGCCTTGCCTTCGATCAGCACCGGCTCGAACGCCTGGATGCCCAGACGGTGGAGCGTCGGTGCGCGGTTCAGCATCACCGGGTGCTCGCGGATCACTTCGTCCAGGATGTCCCAGACTTCCTTGCGCTCCTTCTCGACCCACTTCTTCGCCTGCTTCAGGGTCATGGACAGACCCTTGGCGTCGAGACGGGCGTAGATGAACGGCTTGAACAGCTCGAGCGCCATCTTCTTCGGCAGGCCGCACTGGTGCAGCTTGAGCTCCGGGCCGGTCACGATGACCGAACGGCCCGAATAATCGACGCGCTTGCCGAGCAGGTTCTGACGGAAGCGGCCCTGCTTGCCCTTGAGCATGTCGGACAGCGACTTGAGCGGACGCTTGTTGGCGCCCGTGATGGTGCGGCCGCGGCGGCCATTGTCGAACAGCGCGTCGACGGCTTCCTGCAACATGCGCTTTTCGTTGCGGACGATGATGTCCGGCGCGCGCAGTTCCATCAGGCGCTTGAGGCGGTTGTTACGGTTGATCACGCGGCGGTACAGATCGTTCAAGTCCGACGTCGCGAAGCGGCCGCCGTCGAGCGGCACCAGCGGGCGCAGCTCGGGCGGGATGACCGGAACGACGTCCAGGATCATCCACTCGGGCTTGTTGCCCGAATCGATGAACGATTCGACGACCTTCAGGCGCTTGATGATCTTCTTGGGCTTCAGCTCGGACTTGGTCACGGCCAGCTCTTCGAGCAGGTCGCGGCGTTCGCCTTCGAGGTCGAGGTCCATCAGCATCTGCTTGACGGCTTCCGCGCCGATGCCGGCCGAGAAGGCGTCTTCGCCATACTCGTCCTGCGCGTCGAGCAGCTCGTCCTCGGTCAGCAGCTGGTACTTCTCAAGCGGGGTCAGGCCCGGCTCGATCACGATATAGCTCTCGAAGTACAGCACGCGCTCGAGCTGCTTGAGCTGCATGTCGAGCAGCAGGCCGATGCGCGACGGCAGCGACTTGAGGAACCAGATGTGCGCAACCGGGGCGGCCAGTTCGATATGGCCCATGCGCTCGCGGCGGACCTTCGACACGGTCACTTCCACGCCGCACTTTTCGCAGACGATGCCCTTGTACTTCATGCGCTTGTACTTGCCGCACAGGCACTCGTAATCCTTGATCGGACCGAAGATGCGCGCGCAGAACAGGCCGTCACGCTCGGGCTTGAACGTGCGATAGTTGATGGTCTCGGGCTTCTTGATCTCGCCGAACGACCACGAGCGGATACGGTCCGGGGACGCGATGCCGATCTGGATCTGGTCGAAGGTTTCCGGCTTGGCGACCGGGTTCGCGAAATTGGTCAGTTCGTTCATTTTTCAACTCCATCCCCCTCCCGCGTGCGGGAGGGGTTAGGGGTGGGCGCCCGCCATCCGCGGGCCGTGTCGCTTGTGGAGGGCGGGTGCCCACCCCCCGACCCCCTCCCGCAAGCGGGAGGGGGAGTAGAGCGCCTTACTCCGCCGCGATCTGGACGCCGTCGGTGTCGTAGCCGGGTTCGTCCTGCTTCAACTCGACGTTCAGGCCCAGCGAGCGCATTTCCTTGACGAGAACGTTGAAGCTCTCCGGGATGCCGGCCTCGAACGTATCGTCGCCCTTGACGATCGCCTCGTAGACCTTGGTGCGGCCGACCACGTCGTCCGACTTCACCGTCAGCATTTCCTGGAGCGTGTACGCCGCGCCATAGGCCTGCAGCGCCCACACTTCCATTTCTCCGAAGCGCTGGCCGCCGAACTGCGCCTTACCGCCCAGCGGCTGCTGGGTGACGAGGCTGTACGGCCCGATCGAACGCGCGTGGATCTTGTCGTCCACAAGGTGGTGCAGCTTGAGCATGTAGATGATGCCCACGGTGACCTTGCGATCGAACGCGTCGCCGGTGCGACCGTCATACAGCGTCGACTGGCCCGACGTATCGAGGCCCGCCAGCGTCAGCATGTCGGACACGTCCGCTTCGCGTGCGCCGTCGAACACCGGGGTGCCCATTGGAATGCCCGTGCGGGTGTTGTTCGCCAGCTCGATGATCTGGCCCGCATCGCGTGCTTCGATCTCGTCGATATAGTGACCGCCGTAGATCTCCTTGAGGCGATCCTTGACCGCATCGGGCATCGCGCCGGGCTGTGCGTCCGGGTTCGCTTCGCGCCAATCCTCCAGCATCGACGACACCTGCATGCCCAGGTTGCGGGCAGCCCAGCCGAGGTGCGTTTCGAAGATCTGCCCGACGTTCATGCGCGAAGGCACGCCCAGCGGGTTGAGCACGAGGTCCACGGGCGTCCCATCGGCGAGGAACGGCATGTCCTCCGCCGGCAGGATGCGCGAGATGACGCCCTTGTTGCCGTGACGGCCGGCCATCTTGTCGCCCGGCTGCAGCTTGCGCTTCACCGCGACGAAGACCTTGACCATCTTGAGCACGCCCGGCGGCAGCTCGTCGCCACGCTCCAGCTTCTCGCGGCGATCCTCGAACTTCTCCTTGATGCGCTTCACGGCCTCGTCATACTGGCCCTTCACCGCTTCGAGGTTCGACTGCATCGCGTCGTCCTGAACGGCGAACTTCCACCATTCGTGACGATCCACGCTGTCGAGCAGCTCGGCGTCGATCGTCGAGCCCTTGCGGATGCCCTTGGGCGCCGCAGTGGCGACCTGATCCAGCAGCATCTCGCGCAGACGCGACCAGGTCGCGCGGTTGAGGATGTTGCGCTCGTCGTCCGAGTCCTTCTTCAGGCGCTCGATCTCTTCGCGCTCGATCGCCATCGCGCGCTCGTCCTTGTCGATGCCGTGGCGATTGAAGACGCGCACGTCCACGATCGTACCGGCAACGCCCGGCGGCAGGCGCAGCGACGTGTCGCGCACGTCGGACGCCTTTTCACCGAAGATCGCGCGCAGCAGCTTCTCTTCCGGCGTCATCGGCGATTCGCCCTTGGGGGTGATCTTGCCCACCAGGATGTCGCCCGGCTCCACTTCGGCGCCGATGTACACGATGCCCGCTTCGTCGAGGTTGCGCAGTGCTTCCTCGCCGACGTTCGGGATGTCGCGCGTGATATCCTCGGGCCCGAGCTTCGTATCGCGGGCCATCACTTCGAACTCGTCGATATGGATCGACGTGAACACGTCGTCCTTCACGATCCGCTCGGAGATCAGGATCGAGTCCTCGTAGTTGTAGCCGTTCCAGGGCATGAACGCGACGAGCGCGTTGCGGCCCAGCGCCAGCTCGCCGAACTCGGTCGAGGGGCCGTCGGCGATGATGTCGCCGGCGTTCACGACTTCGCCCACCTTCACCAGCGGACGCTGGTTGATGCAGGTCGACTGGTTCGAGCGCTGGAACTTCATCAGCGTGTAGATGTCGACGCCGCTGGCGGTCGCTTCCACATCGCCCGATGCGCGGATGACGATACGAGTCGCGTCGACCTGGTCGACGATGCCCGCACGGCGTGCGGCGATTGCTGCACCCGAGTCACGCGCCACGGTTTCTTCCATGCCGGTGCCGACGAAAGGCGCTTCCGCCTTCACCAGCGGCACGGCCTGACGCTGCATGTTCGAGCCCATCAGTGCGCGGTTGGCGTCATCGTTTTCCAGGAACGGAATGAGCGATGCGGCGACCGAAACCAGCTGCTTGGGGCTGACGTCCATCAGCGTGATCTGCTCGGGCAGCGCCATCAGGAATTCGCCGGCCTGACGCGAGGACACGAGATCCTCGGTGAAGCGGTTTTCGCTATCCAGCTCGGCCGATGCCTGCGCGATCGTGTGCTTGGCCTCTTCCATCGCCGACAGATAGACGACGTCGTCGGTGACCTTGCCGTCCACGATCTTGCGGTACGGCGTCTCGATGAAGCCATACTTGTTGACGCGGCTGAACGACGCCAGCGAGTTGATCAGACCGATGTTCGGGCCTTCCGGCGTTTCGATCGGGCAGATGCGGCCATAATGGGTCGGGTGAACGTCGCGGACTTCGAAGCCTGCGCGCTCACGCGTCAGACCGCCCGGCCCGAGGGCCGAAACGCGACGCTTGTGCGTCACTTCGGACAGCGGGTTGGTCTGATCCATGAACTGCGACAGCTGCG
This sequence comes from Sphingomonas degradans, assembly GCF_053502645.1. NCBI lineage: Bacteria > Pseudomonadati > Pseudomonadota > Alphaproteobacteria > Sphingomonadales > Sphingomonadaceae > Sphingomonas > Sphingomonas degradans. The sequence continues at coordinate 2,548,713 of NZ_CP177172.1, read as the reverse complement.
ACGAGCCGAAGAATTCGCGCACCGCGGCAACCGCCGGCTTGGCGTTGATGAGGTCGTTCGGCATGACCGTGGACACGTCGACCGACGACATGCGCTCCTTCACGGCGCGCTCCATGCGGAGCAGGCCGACGCGGTACTGGTTCTCGAGCAGCTCGCCCACCGAACGGACGCGACGGTTGCCGAGGTTGTCGATGTCGTCGACTTCGCCCTTGCCGTCCTTGAGGTTCACGAGCGTCTTGACGACTTCGAGAATGTCCTCGGTGCGCAGCGTGGTCACCGTGTCCTCGACGTCGAGGTCGAGGCGCATGTTGAGCTTCACGCGACCCACGGCCGACAGGTCGTAGCGCTCGGGATCGAAGAACAGGCCGGCGAACAGCGATTCCGCCGTCTCCAGCGTCGGCGGCTCGCCAGGGCGCATCACGCGATAGATGTCGGACAGCGCCTGCTCGCGCTCTTCGGCCTTGTCGACCTTGAGCGTGTTGCGGATCCACGGACCCGTGGCGATGTGATCGATGTCGAGCAGTTCGAGACGGTCGATGCCCGCCTGGTCCAGCCGCTCGAGATTCTCGCCCGAAACTTCGTCACCGGCTTCGATATAGATCTCGCCGGTCGACTCGTTGATGAGATCGAACGCGCTGTAGCGGCCGTAGATTTCCTCGGTCGGGATCAGCAGCGTGGCGAGGCCGTCCTTGGCCGCCTTGTTCGCGGCGCGCGGGCTGATCTTCTGCCCGGCGGGGAACACGACTTCGCCCGATGCCGCGTCGACGATGTCGAACATCGGCTTCTGGCCGCGCCAGTTTTCCGCCTGGAAGGGGATCTGCCAGCCGTTCGGGCCGCGGACATAGGTCACGCGGTTGTAGAAATAGTTGAGGATGTCTTCGCTGTTCAGGCCCAGGGCGTACAGCAGCGTCGTCACCGGCAGCTTGCGCTTACGGTCGATACGGACGTTGACGATGTCCTTGGCGTCGAACTCGAAGTCCAGCCACGAGCCGCGATACGGGATCACGCGCGCGGCGAACAGGTACTTGCCCGAAGCGTGGGTCTTGCCACGGTCATGGTCGAACAGCACGCCCGGCGAACGGTGCATCTGCGACACGATCACGCGTTCGGTGCCGTTGATGAAGAAGGTGCCGTTCTCGGTCATGAGCGGCATGTCGCCCATGTACACGTCCTGCTCCTTGATATCGAGCACCGACCGGGCTTCCGTATCGGGATCGACCTCGAACACGATCAGGCGAAGGGTAACGCGCATCGGCGCCGCATAGGTGATGCCGCGCTGACGGCATTCCTCGACGTCGAACTTGGGGTTTTCCAGCTCGTAGTTGACGAAGTCCAGCTCGGCGGTGCCGGCGAAGTCGCGGATCGGGAACACCGACCGCAGCGTCTTTTCCAGGCCCGACACATAGCCGATCGAGGGATCGCTGCGCAGGAACTGCTCATAGGATTCGCGCTGAACCTCGATCAGGTTCGGCATCTGCACCACTTCGTGGATGTCGCCGAACACCTTGCGGATGCGACGCTTGAGCGTCCCGCCCGAGCCTGCGCGCGATGTCGCGCTTCCCTCGATTGCCTTGGTAGCCATGGGTGTAATGTGCCTCGTCAGCCGTAAATTCGGTGCCCCTTGTCCGGGGCCGGGACGTGCAAAAGGACGCGAAAAGGCCGCACGACACCCGAGGGTTTCGGCAGCTTTCAGCGTCCTGTCAGAGCCACAGCGCCCAATTCGCCCGATGCACTGCGCGACGGCGCATCATTTCCCGGAGGCTGTGGTGGAGGCGCGGATATAGGGCGGATGTAGGAAAGTGTCAAACCCGCTGGGCGAACGCGACAATCGGGCAACACTCGTGCAGTTTATGCAATCGTAGCATTTCTGTCGTTGCGGTGCAGCAATGGTTTCACAATTGCGCGTCAGGGGCCTGCGGGAACACCCAGGGAGCACTTTCGTGAAAACCAAAAACAATCTCGTGCTGGTCGCACTGCTTACGTCCGTTTGCGCCACCGCTGCCGCTGCGCAGACCGCGCCGTCGCAGGGAGTGGTCGACAGCAACGACATCGTCGTCACCGCGCAGAAGGTCGAGCAGCGCGCATCCGACGTGCCGATCACCATTTCGGCGGTGTCGGGCCAGCGCATGGAACAGCTGGGCGTGTCCGACCTGGACGAGCTGTCCAACTATATCCCTGGCCTGAACATCCAGGAACAGAGCGCCAACAACCCCGGCATCGTCATCCGCGGCATCACGTCGGACAGCGGTTCGTCGCAGCAGGCGGCGCGCGTCACGCTCTATTACAACGGCATCGACATCTCGCGCTCGCGCGGGTCGTATCAGGCGATTTATGACGTCGATCGCATCGAAGTCATCAAGGGGCCGCAGGCGACGCTGTTCGGCACCGCATCGGCGGTGGGCGCGATCAGCATCATTTCCGCCCGCCCGCGTGAGGGCTTCTCGGGCGAACTGACCGGCGGGATCGGCAATTACAACCAGCGCCTGCTGGGCGGCCACCTGAACCTGGGCAACGATGTGATCGCGGGCCGGGTGGCGTTCGAGTACAAGAAGCGCGACGGCTATGTCGACAACCTGTCGACCACGCAGGACGACCTGTACGCCCAGAACCAGCTCGGCGTCCGCGCCTCGCTGCGCTACACCCCCAGCGACGCGATCACGGTGGACCTGATCGGCACCTATGATCGCCAGCGCAACAGCGGCACGCCGTTCATCTCGAAGCTGTATCCGACCTCTGCCGGCCCGGCCAATCCGTTCGGCAAGGCCAATCTGTCGGGCTCGCCGCTGTCGGCGACCGCGCTGGGCAAGGATAAGCTGGGGCTGGACCGCAACGTCTATGACGTGAACCTGACCGCAAGCTACGACTTCGCCGATGGCTGGAACTTCACCACGGTCAACGGCTATCGCGCGTTCGACTCGCTGGAAGTGTTCGATGCCGACGGTTCCGCCGCCTGGTATCTGGAATTCGCGGAAGGCGCCTATGGCTCGCAGCTGAGCCATGAATCGCGCTTCGCCTATAGCGATGACCATTTCCGCGCCAGCTTCGGGTGGAACATCTTCCACGAAAACGGCCGCCAGGAAGTGCCGTTCTCGACCGAGGAGGGGACCTATCTCCAGTGCGCGGCGAATGTCATCAAGGGGCTGGGCTGTGTATCGGCCAACGGCACGGTGACTGCGTCGCAGGCGACGGCGCTGCTGACCGGCGGCAAGGCGACGGCGATCCCGTATCGCTCGATCTTCACCAACAAGGGGATCAACGACAGCTATTCGATGTTCGGCGAAGTCACCTGGATCCCGGTGCCGAAGCTGGAACTGACGGCGGGCGTGCGCGCGCTGATCGAAAAGCGCCAGTCGGGCTATGTCTCGGTCGCGCCCAAATCGGTGCTGAGCGGCGCGCCGCTGATCCCGGGACAGGCGACCACCAACGGCACGCGCTGGTCCGAAGACAGCTTCCAGGCATTCCTGCCGCGCTTCAATGCGCTGTACCGCCTGAGCGACGCGGTGAACCTGTACGCCACCATCTCGAAGGGGCGTCGCTCGCCGACGGTCAACCAGAACGCGACGACCACCTCGCTGATCCCTGAGGAAACCGTCTGGAACTATGAAGGTGGCATCAAGGGCGTGCTGGGCATCGCCTCGGGCTCGCTGGGCGTCTATTACCAGCGCTACGACAATTTCCAGGTGTCGCGCACCACGGGCACCGGCCAGACGATCACCGAAAGCGCCGGCAGCGCGGGCAATCTGGGCGTCGAGGCCGAATTGCTGGTGCGTCCGGTCAAGTGGTTCAGCGTGTTCGGCAATGTCGGCTATATCAAGGGCGGCATCGACAAGAAGGCGTCGAACGGCATCTATGCCGGCAACAAGTTCCGCCTCCAGCCCGAAGTCCAGGCGGCCGGCGGCTTCACCATCGACGCGCCGATCGGCGACGGCATCCGCCTGTTCGCCACGCCGAGCGTGACGTATCGCAGCAAGATCTATTTCGAGATCCCGAACAAGGAAGCGATCTCGCAGGCGGGCGTCACGCTGGTCAATGCCAAGGCGGGCGTCAGCTTTGCCGACAACCGTTATGAAATCGCGGTGTTCGGGCGCAACCTGACCAACGAGGACTATCTGCTCGACGCGGGCAACACCGGCGGCGGCTTTGGCAACCCGACCTATATCCCGGCGGAACCGCGCTTCTACGGCGTGCAGCTGACGGGTCGTTTCTGATCCACGGCGCTTTCCGGCGCAAAACCATGCGGCCCGTCACTTCGGTGGCGGGCCGCTTTGTTATCAGCATGTTATTTGCAATAGCTCAGCAAGTAGTGTGCCTGAATGGACGATTAATCGCTCGCATCGCCGCGCGGGCGCAACGGGTCGGCGCAAGTGCGGCGCCCGGAATCGGGTTCCCTTCGTTGAACCTTCGTCATGAAGCAGATACGCACCCCGCTAAGCCCCCGCGCCGCGCTGTTGATCGGTGCCGCGCTCGTCGCAACCCCCGCCGTGGCGCAGGACGCTCCGGCGGCCCAGCAATCGGTCACGCCGCCGCCGATCTTGGTCGCGCCCGCCCCGGCGCCGCCGCCGATCGCCGCGCCGGTGATCCGGATGCAGCCGGCCTCGCCGGTGGTGCAGCCGCTGCCGCCCGAGCCTGTTGCAGAGGCTGAAGCGGCCCGAGCCGCGCCTGCGCGCACGCCGACGCGAACCGCCGCCCGGCCGGCCGCGCGCGAAGCCCGCGCTTCCGCTCCGGCCGCCGCCCCGGCTCCTGAAGCAGCCCCGGCACAGCCTGCGACCGCAGAGCCGCCGGCGACTGCACCCACCGCGCCCGTCGCCGAGCCCGCCCCGGCGGCCCAGGCACCGATCGCCACGTCCTCTACCGAGCAGACCACTACCCAATCGAGCAACAACAGCCTGGCTTGGATCATCGGCGGGCTGGTCGTCGCACTCGCTGCGATCGGCGCATTCCTGCTGCTCCGCCGTCGTCGTCCGGTCGAAGAGGACTATGCCGATTACCGCGCCGAGCCCGAGGCGGAGCGGCCGATGCCGGCTGTGCTCCCCGTCGTCGCGCCCGAGCTGGAGCCGCGCGCCGAGCCGCAATATGCGCCGTTCGTCGCAGCCCCCACGGCGGCCATCGCCGAGCGTCCTGTCGAGCCCGCTGCGCACAGTGACATCGCGCTCGCCGAGCCCGATGCCGAGGATCTGGCGACAGTCGCCGACGTCGCCGCGCCGGTCGCCAACCGCCCCTGGATCGAACTGGCGATGCGTCCGGTGCGCGCCGGCACGAGCGAGGACGAGGCGCTGGTCGATGTCGAGCTGACCGTCGGCAATGCCGGCGACACCCCGGCGCGCGACGTGCGGATTTCTACTTTCCTGCTGGCCGATGCCGAGCCCAGCGCAATGGAATCGCTGCTGATCGAGCCGCACGCCGCCGGCACCGTGCCCCCCGTCACGATCGCGCCGGGTGACGGCACCCGCGTCGATGCGCAGCTTGCGGTGCCCAAGGGCGAACTGGGCCGCACGTTCAACCCGGTCGTGGTGGCCGAGGCCCGCTACACGCTGCCCGACGGGTCGGAAGGGCGCACCGCCGCTGCGTTCCGCATCGGTCGCCCCAGCAATGACGGCATCGGCCCGATCGGCGCCACCCGCCCGCACATGGTGGATGCGGTCGAGGCAGAACTGGTGGGCGAGCCCGAGCACGCCTGATCCGGGCCGAACGACTGAACGGGTCCGTCCCTGCCGGGGCGGGCCCGTTCTCGCGTGCGTGCATCGCGCTCTCGCCACGTCCCGTCGCACGCGATAGGACATGCGCATGGCCGCTTCCCAGCGGCCCAATGTGATACTATCACATGCGCATTCGGATCGGGAGACTTATGCACTACAAATCCTTTGCCCTTCTCGGGCTCGCCGTCACCGCGCTTGCAACCGCGACCATGGCCGATGCGCAGCAGGCGCCCGCCGCGCGCACGCCGGGGTTCAACGACATCCCTGAAAAGTTCGTGATCCCCGAGGATCGCAACGACTATATCCGCCGCGAAGTGATGATTCCGATGCGCGACGGGACCAAGCTGTTCACCGTGCTGATGATCCCCAAGGGCGCGAAGAACGCGCCGATCCTGCTCACGCGCACGCCCTATAACGCCGCCGGCCGCACGCGCCGCATGACCAGCCCGCAGATGCTGTCGATGCTGCCCGAAGGCGACGAGGTGTTCGTCAAGGCCGGCTATATCCGCGTGTTCCAGGACGTGCGCGGCAAGAACGGGTCCGAGGGCGAATATGTCGTGACGCGCCCGCCGGTCGGCCCGCTCAACCCGACCAAGGTGGACCACACCACCGATGCCTGGGACACGATCGACTGGCTGGTGAAGAACACGCCCGAGAGCAACGGCAAGGTGGGGATGCTCGGTTCGTCCTATGAAGGCTTCACGGTCGTCATGGCGCTGCTCAATCCGCATCCCGCGCTCAAGGTCGCGGCGCCGGAAAGCCCGATGATCGACGGGTGGATGGGCGACGACTGGTTCCACCACGGCGCGTTCCGCCTGCCCAATATCGGCTGGATTTCGGGCATCACCGGCTACAAGGCCGGCGGGCCGACCCCGCCCGATGGCGGCTGGGACGATTACGAGACGTTCCGCAAGGTTGGATCGGCCGGCGATTGGGCCAAGAAATACGGCTATGACCAGCTGCCCTTCTGGAACCGGCTGAGCCAGCATGTCGCCTATGACAGCTGGTGGCAGCAGCAGGCGCTCGACAAGCTGCTTGCGGCGAACCCCTCGAACGTCCCCACGCTGTGGGAACAGGGGCTGTGGGACCATGAGGACATGTACGGCGCGATCCACAGCTTCGAGGAGCTGCAGAAGACGCCGCAGGCCGACAAGAACTTCCTGCTGATGGGCCCATGGCGCCATTCGGGCTTCAACTATGACGGGTCGAAGCTGGGGGAGCTGAAGTTCAACGGCGACACGGCGCTCCAGGCGCGCCGCGACATCCTGCTGCCGTTCTTCAACGCCTATCTGAAGGACGGCGCGCCCGCGTTCACGCCGGCCAAGGCGAGCATCTACAACACCGGCGAGAACCGCTGGGAGTTCCTGAACAAGTGGCCGCTGGCTACCGCCGATGCGCTGACGCCACTGTACCTGACGACGGGCGAGGGGGCGGGCTTTGCCAAGCCGGGGGCAGGGCAGGATAGCTATGTCTCCGACCCCAACAAGCCCGTCCCGCATCTGCCGCGCCCGATCAACTTCAGCGATGGTCGCTGGGGCACCTATCTGGTCACCGACCAGCGCTTCGTCGACGGGCGGCCGGACGTGCTGACCTATTCGACCGAAGTGCTGAAGGCGCCGGTGCGCGTCTCGGGCGCGCCGCTGGCCGACATCTTCGCCAAGACTACGGGCACCGACGGCGATTTCATCGTCAAGGTGATCGACGTGTATCCGGACGAGATCGCGTCGGACAAGGAAATGGGCGGGTTCCAGCTGCCCATCGCGATGGACATCTTCCGTGGGCGCTATCGCAATTCGTTCGAGAAGCCGTCGCCGATCCCGGCGAACAAGGTGCAGGAATACAAGTTCCGCCTGCCGACCGTGAACCATGTGTTCCAGCCGGGGCACCGGATCATGGTGCAGATCCAGTCCACCCAGTTCCCGGTCTATGATCGTAATCCGCAGAAATATGTGGAGAACATCTTCTTCGCCAAGCCGGAAGACTATCAGAAAGCGACCGTGTCGATCGTCTATGGCGGCGCGCAGTCGAGCGCGGTGCTGTTGCCGGTGGTGCCGCTGGACCAATCGGCCGCCAGCGCGAAGTGAGGTGCGGGCGGGAGGGGGCGGTGGCGCACTCTCCCGCATCGCGGCAGCGATTTGCGCTCCCTCAAAGCGCGGAGGCGGCTGTCGCGCTATAATTAGGTCATGGTTGCCCGATCCGTTTCTGTTTGCGCCCCTGACCCAGCGCCGAGGACCGGACGCAGGAGCGCGCGCGGATGATCCCGCCACAGATCCGCCGCCCGCTGCTCGCGACGCTGGAATTCAGCGCCTACTTCGTGGTGATGGTGCTGCTGGGCGTCGCGATGTTCGCGCTGGTGCGCTATCATCCGCGCGCCGATGCCAAATGGTATATCCTGATCACGCTGGTCGTTGGCCTGGGTTCCGCCGGCTATGCCGCGCGCGAGTATATGCAACTGCGCCGCGCGCTGCGCCGCACCCGCGCCGCCGGAGTGGAGGAAGCCGCGCTGGCGCATGCCGAGGCGGTCGCCAATCATCGCCTGTGGTCCGAACGGCTGGCCGAGGATGAGGCGGTGCCCCCGACGGACGCGCTCAAGGAATCGCGAAAGGCGCCGCCGCTGATCGAAGTCCTCTCGATCCTGGGCCCCGGCGAAGCAGCGCCGGAGGGTGCGGAGGGCGAAGAAGTTTCAGAGCCCGGACAGGACATGTCGCTCGACGCGATCCGCGCGCGCATCGCCGAACGCATGGCGCGCGAGGACCACGAACGCGAAGAAGCGGCGAAGAACTCGAAATTCTGAAGTGCCCCTGCGCTATCCCGCCAGGATGCTCTTCCCCACGGCTTCGGCCACCTTGATCCCGTCGATCGCGGCGGACAGGATGCCGCCAGCATAGCCGGCCCCTTCACCCGCCGGGTACAGCCGTTCGACATTCAGGCTCTGGAAATCGGCCCCCCGCGTGATCCGCACGGGTGACGACGTGCGCGTCTCCACGCCGGTCATCACCACATCGGGATGGTCGTACCGCGCGATCTGGCGCCCGAACACCGGCAGCGCCTCGCGCATCGCCTCGATCGCGAAGGCAGGGAGGCACGCTGACAGGTCGGTCATCGTCACGCCGGGCTTGTAGCTGGGGACGACTTCGCCGAGCGCGGTCGATGCGCGGCCCGCCAGGAAGTCGCCGACTTTCTGCCCCGGCGCCCAATAGTTCGATCCGCCCGCGACGAACGCGGCGCTTTCCCATTTGCGCTGCAATTCGATGCCCGCCAGCGGCCCTTCGGGATAGTCGCGGGCGGGGTCGATGCCGACGACCAGCCCGGAATTGGCGTTGAACTCGGCGCGCGAATACTGGCTCATGCCGTTGGTGACGACGCGGCCTTCCTCCGAAGCCGCCGCCACCACGCGCCCGCCGGGGCACATGCAGAAGCTGTACACGGTGCGCCCGTTTGCGCAGTGATGTGCCAGGCTATAGGCGGCGGCGCCCAGATCGGGATGGCCCGCGCAATTGCCGTAGCGCGCCTGATCGACCCAGCTTTGCGGATGTTCGATCCGCACGCCGATCGAAAAGGGCTTGGCCTCCAGGAACACGCCGCGCCGGTGCAGCATCTCGAAGGTCGGGCGGGCGCTGTGGCCCACCGCCATCACGACGTGATCGGCCTCCAGGAAGCTGCCGTCTTGCAGATGCAGTCCGCGCAGCCGCTGGTGCCCGTCGCCGGTGCGTTCCAGCTCCAGATCGTCGACGCGGGTCTGCCAGCGATATTCGCCGCCCAGCCCCTCGATCGTGCGGCGCATGCTCTCCACCATCGTGACGAGGCGGAAGGTGCCGATATGCGGGTGCGCCTCCCACAGAATGTCGTTGGGGGCGCCCGCCTTGACGAACTCCTCCAGGACCTTGCGGCCCAGGAAGCGCGGATCCTTGACCCGGCAATAGAGCTTGCCGTCGGAAAAGGTGCCGGCGCCGCCCTCGCCGAACTGGACGTTGGAATCGGGGTTCAGCTCGGCGCGGCGCCACAGGCCCCAGGTGTCCTTGGTCCGCTCGCGCACGATCTTGCCGCGGTCGAGGATGATCGGGCGCAGGCCCATCTGCGCGAGGATCAGCCCCGCGAACAGCCCGCACGGCCCCGCGCCGATCACGACCGGGCGCAGGCCCTGCCACCCCTCCGGCGCATGGCCGACGAAGCGATAGGCGGTGTTGGGGGTGGGGCGTACATCCTTGTCCCCGGCAAAGCGCGCCAGCACCGCCGCCTCGTCGGTCAGCGCGATGTCGAGCGTATAGACCAGCAGGATCGCGCTGCGCCGCCGCGCGTCGTTGCCGCGCTTCACCACGTCGAAGCGGACGAGTTCGTCGGGCGCGATACCCAGCCGCTCGCAAATGGCGCGGGGCATCGCCTCGGCAGGATGATCGAGGGGCAGGGACAGGCCAGAGAGACGCAACATGCGGCTCCCCCTAGCCGTTTCGCGCGCAGGCGCCAATTCCCGGCGCGTCCGGGCTTATGCGGAGATCGAGGCGAGGATTCCCGGCGCCGCGCCCGCCAGCGTGGCGTCGGGTGGGGCGTTGAGCTGGTCTTCGACTTTGGCCAGCGCGTGTTCGGCGTCGCGGACGTCCTTGTCGTCGGGGTCGCGATCGTCCTTGGCGCGGCGGATCAGCGCCTTGATCTGGGCGGCGGCGTCACGCGCGTCGCGGGCGAATTCGGCGTCGGCCTTGCCATCGGCCTGGCGGGCGCTGCTCTGGGCCACGGCGACGCGCTCGCGATAGCGTTCGAGGTCGGAGTCCTTGGCGTCCGCCGGATCGGCGGGCTCCTTCGCGGCGTCGGCGGGATCGGGCGTTGCCGCATCGGTGGTATCGCTCGCCTGCGCCTCGGTGCCCGCATCGGCGGCGGCTTCGGGGGCGGCGGCATCGGTGGTCGCGCCGAGATCGCCGGCCGATCCGCCGGCATCCTGATATTGCTTCACCGCCGCGCCCAGTTCGCGCGCGATCGCGGCGGCGGCGCGGGCTGCGGCCTTGGGATCGAAAGCCGCGAGCATCTGGAGCGCCTTTAGCCGTTCCTTGAGCTGGCGCACCTTTTCGCGCGCGGTGGCCTTGGCGCTTTCGGCCTGGTCGGTCTTGCTCGCCTCCAGCGTCGCCACCGCGCTCTGGGCCTGGGCGAGCTTGCGCTCTGCGGCCTGTTCGCGCGGCGTGGTGGCAGGCGTGGGGGTGGACGTCGCCGGGCGCGCGGGCGCCTTGGGGCGCAGCGCGGCAGGCACCAGCAACGGGGCGAGCGACAGGATCGACATCGCTTTCATTATAGCGGGCTGGCGGCCGGAACGGGTGCCGATCGCGCAAACAACCGGGCATGGCGCCGGCTTCCCAAGCCCAAAGTGTGATGATACCCCAACACACATAAGCGGACTCAGGGGATTGCATGCTCAAGAACAGATTGCGCCTCGCGCTCGTGCTCGCCGCGACGGCACTCGCCACCCCGGCACTGGCCCAGTCGACGCCGCCGGCCGCCACGCAGAAACTGCATGTCGAATCGCAGTATTTCACGCTGGCCAACGGGCTGCGCGTGGTGCTGGCAAAGGACAGCATCGCCCCGACGGTGACGGTGGGCGTCTATTACGGCATCGGCTTTCGCGTCGAGCCGCGCGACCGCACCGGCTTTGCCCATCTGTTCGAACATCTGATGTTTCAGGGGTCGAAGCACGCGCCCAAGGGCGTGTTCGACACCACGATCACCAGCTCGGGCGGCGTCAATAACGGCTCCACCCGCTTCGACTTCACCAATTATTTCGAGATCGTCCCTTCCAGCGCACTCGACCGGATGCTGTGGCTCGAGGCGGACCGCATGGCCAATCCGGTGATCGACGAGGTCGTGCTGAAGAACCAGCAGGGCGTGGTCGGCAACGAAGTGAAGGTCAATGTGCTCAACCAGCCGTACAGCACCTGGCCATGGATCGACCTGCCGATGCTGGCGAACACCAACTGGTACAACAGCCACAATTTCTACGGCGACCTGACCGAGATCGAGGCGGCGACCGTGGCCGACGCCAAGACCTTTTCCCAGACCTATTACCGGCCAAGCAACGCCGTGCTCGTCGTGGCCGGCGATCTGGACTATGCGGCGACCCGCGCGACGATCGAGCGCTATTTCGGGCCGATCGCCAAGCAGCCCCGCGTCGTCCAGCCCGACATCAGCGAGCCGCGCCAGACCGTGGAGAAGACGCGCAGCCGCGTCGATGCGCTCGCGCCCAAGCCCGGCTATGCTGCCGGCTATCATGTGCCCGCGCGTGGCACGCCCGAATGGTATGCGATGGGGCTGATCGACCAGATCCTGCTCCAGGGCGACGACAGCCGGCTGTACCGCAAGCTCGTCCAGCAGACCGGCATCGCCGGCGATGTCGATGGCGGGATCAACGGCGATCTCGGCAACATGTTCAACTATAACGGGCCGATGCTGTGGAGCTTCAGCTTCACGCACGACTCCGCGCACAGCCCCGCGCAGATTACCCAGGCAGTGGACGAAGTGATCGAGGCGCTGCGCTCCACCCCGGTGAGCGCCGAGGAACTGGCGCGGGCCAAGACCAAGATGCGGTCCAGCCTGTACGGCACGATCGACGGCAGCGGGCGCGTCGGCCTGATCGATCTGCTCGCGGTCTATGCGCTGTTCGACGACGATCCTTCCGCCGTGAACCGGATCGAGGACGGCTTTGCGCAGGTGACGCCCGCGCTGATCCAGAAGACCGCGCAGGAATATCTGCGCCGCACCAATCGATCGATCTACACGATCGAGCCCGGCGCTGCCGGCGCCAAGCAGGGGGCAAAGTGATGAAGCGCGCCATTTTCGCGAGCCTGCTCGCCATCGCTGCGGCCACCGCTGCCACGCCGGTGCTGGCGCAGGACAGCTTCCCGCCCGCGCCGCCGATCGGCGAGCCCAAGCCGTTCCGCCTGCCCGCGACCGAGACCTACACGCTCGCCAACGGGCTTCAGGTCACGCTGATCCCCTATGGCATCGCGCCCAAGACGGTGGTGGCGCTGCGCATCCGCGCGGGCAATGCCAATGAAGGGGCCGAAACCTGGCTGGCCGATGTGACCGGCGAGATGCTGAAGGAAGGGGCGGGGGGCCGTTCCTCCGATGCGCTGGCGACGGCGGCGGCGGCGATGGGCGGCGACCTGAATGTCGGCGTCGGGCCGCAGACGACGTCGATCGCGATGAACGTCCTGTCCGAACATGCCGGCGACGCCATCGCGCTGGTCGGCGACGTCGCCACCCGGCCCGACCTGCCTGCCGGCGAGCTGGCGCGAGTAAAGGCCAATATGGGGCGCAATTTGGCGGTGATGCTGTCGCAGCCGGGCTCGCTGGCGAACATCGCGCTGGCGCGGACGGTGTACGGTCCCGACCATCCCTATGGCCGAATCGTGCCGAGTGCGGCGCAGCTGGCGGGGTACACGATCGCCGATGTGAAGCGTTTCTATGCCACCCAGTTCGGGGCGAAGCGCGCGCATCTCTACATCGCCGGGCGCTTCGACGCGGCCAGCGTGAAGGCGGCGGTGGAAAAGGCGCTGGGCGGCTGGGCGGCGGGCCCTGCGCCCGCGACGCTCGCCGCGCCCCACAAGCCGGGGCCGCAGCTGGTGCTGGTCGATCGCCCCGGCGCGCCGCAGACCACGCTGCGGCTCGCGTTCGATGCGACGCCGGCGGGCGCGGCGGACGATATTCCCCAGCGCGTGACCAATGCGCTGCTCGGCGGGTCGTTCAGCTCGCGCATCACCACCAACATCCGCGAGGACAAGGGCTATACCTATTCGCCCTATTCCGACGTCGATTTCAGCCCGAGCGATGCGCTGTGGACCTTCCAGGCGGACGTGACGACGGCAGTGACCGGCCCGGCGCTGGCCGAAGTGTTCAAGGAAATCCGCCGGATGCAGACCGAGCCGGTGCCGGCGGACGAGGCCAAGGGTATCCGCACCTATATGGCCGGCACCTTCGCGATCCGTAACTCCACCGCAGGCGCCGTGGTCGGCACGCTGGCCGAACGCGACCTGCTGGGCCTGCCCGCCGACTGGACCGAAACCTATGTCCCCGCCGTGCTGGCAGTGACTCCTGCCCAGATGATGGCGTCGGCCAAGGCGGCGTACCCGCTCGACAAGATGACGCTGGTCGTGGTCGGCGACCTCAAGGCCGTCAAGGACCAGATCAAGGCGCTGCCGGAGCTGGCGGGGGTGCCGGTGCAGCAGGTGACGGTGCCGTAAGCGCCAGCATGGTGTCGCGCAGCGAGGGATAGACCCGGTCGTTGCCGAATCCGCTCAAATGGTCGCCGTCGAAGAAGAGGGGGCGGCCATCGGGCAGCGCCTGGCACGGGTCGCCCGGACAGAGCACGGGGAACGGGTCCCACAGCGTCAGCCCCGGCTGGTGCACCGCCAGCGCGTTCATTGCGGCGACCACGGGGCTGCGCAACAGCAGCAGTTCGTCGCGCGGCACGGTGTTGCCGCCGCGACAGATCGGGTTGTTCCGATTGAACCAGTCGGAGCAGCGGAAGGTGGGGCTGCGGAACAGCGGCTTGGGCGCTTCCAATACCAGCGATCGGCGGCCATCGCCGGACAGCTGCGCCAGCACGCGCTGTGCCTCCGCCAGTGCCTCGGGCGATACGCTGTCGTCGTGCGGCCCTTCGATGTCGCGGTCGCCCTCGAACTGGTTGGTCAGGCGAGTGAGGCGCAGTCCGGGCAGGAACACGACGTCGCCCGCCTTGCCGGCCGCGTTGATGTCGGCGACCACGGCGGCATAGAAGGGTGTGCATTTGGGGCGCGAGGCCATCGTCTCGATCAGCTTGAGATAGGGGCAGCCCGCGCGGAAATAGACGCGCACCGGCACGCCCAGCTCGGCCACCAGCTGGTCCATCGCGGCGGCATAGGCCAGCGCGTGCGAATCGCCCGGCATGAACAGCGTGAAGCCCGCGCCGGCGCGGGTGCAGTTCTGCGGCGTCAGGATGCGCCGCTTGCCCCCCGCCATGCGGCTTTCCTCGCTATGGACCGTGCAATGGCTGATGGCGGGGTTCAGCGGGCGCTTGCCCTCCGAATACCAGTCGGCGGCATTGCGCGTGACGCTGAGCGAGATGCGATCGTGCGACGCGATCAGCGCCTGTCCACCAAGCCCCGCGAGCACCACGGCGGCGATCATGCCCGCCACCACGCGCCCGCGCCGCGCCTGCGCGATCCAGCGGGCGCGGCGGATCGGCCGCTCGATCAGCCAATAGCTGGCGAGCGCCAGCACCACCACGATCCCCAGCGCCGCCAGCGCCAGCCGGGGCGTATCCAGCCCCAGCGTCCAGCGGAACAGCACGAACACCGGCCAGTGCCACAGGTATAGCGAATAGGAGAGCAGCCCCACCGCCACCATCGGCGCGCTGGCGAACAGGCGGGTCAGCGGCGTCTGCGTCGCGCTGAGGCTGGCGATCAGCCCCGTCGTGCCGAGCACGGGCAGCAGCGCGAGCGGGAAGGGGAATAGCGCGCCTTCGGGGATGGCCAGCCCGACGGCGACCAGCGCCAGGCTGCCCCAGCCCAGCGCGGACTGGATGCCGGGTCGCGCCTGCGCCAGCCACGGGCCCCAGCGTGACGCCGTCAGCAACAGCAACATGCCCGCGCCCAGTTCCCAAAAGCGCGTGACGATCAGGTAGAAGGCGAATTTGGGCGCGAGGAAGGTGAGGGCTGCGGCCAGCGCGAGCGAGGCTGCCGACAGCCCGACGATGACCCGCACCGCGTGCGCCCCGCCGGACAGCCGCTGATGCCACCATAGCAGGAACGGGAAGAGCAAATAGAATTGCTCCTCCACCCCCAGCGACCAGCTGTGGGTAAAGGGGTTATACGCTGCCTGCGGCCCGAAATAGCTGTCGGTGTCGGTCGCCAGCACGATGTTGCTGAGCCCGGCAAAGGCGAAGCGCGCGACCTGCGCGGCGCTGTCGCTCAGCCACGCATTGGGGATGAACAGCTGCGACGCGGCGATGGTGACGAGCAGCATCGCCACCAGCGCGGGCATGATCCGCACCAGCCGCCGTGCATAGAAATGGCGGGCCAGTTCGCCGAGGCTGTCGAAACGATATCCCGCCATCGATCCGGTCACGACGAAGCCGGAGATGACGAAGAAGATGTCGACGCCGGTAAACCCGCCGGGCAGCGCCGCCGGGCGCAGATGGAACAGGATGACTGCGCACACTGCGAGCGCGCGCAGGCCGTCCACGGCCGGCAGATAGCCGAAATGATGTGATGATTGGCGCGTTTGCACCGTGTTTCTCCCCGTGCCGCCGCCTCTAGGCGAAGCGACCGGGATCGCCAACCCACGCCAGACCGGTTCGTGCGCGCGGTGCGTGCAGGTGCAGTTCAGGCGGAACCGGCTAGAGTGCGCGCGTGCGTTGCAACTCGTTCAGGATCGGCGGGCCTCTGGTCCTTGCCGCCGTCGTCGCCGGGGCACCCGCCCTTGCCCAGCAGAGCCCCGCGCCGGTGCCTGTGCCTTCACCCACCCCCAGCCAGACGCCCAGCGTCTTCTACCTGCCGGGCGTCACGCCCGAGCGGTACAGCATCGGCCCGACCGCGACGCCAGCGCCCACGCCGACCGCGACGCCAGTGCCGCAGGTGCGTCCTGCGCGCGTCGAGCTGCAGCCGACCCCGCGCGCCGCGCCCACGCCCATTGCGTCTCCCCGGCCCGTGCCGGCGCCGACGGCCAGCGCCACGCCGATTTCGGACGTGGCGCCCGTGCCGCAGGTCGTCGCCACGCCAGAGCCTGTCGCGACACAGGCACCCGTCACAGCCGAGGTGCCCGCAGCAGCGGGAGACTGGCTACCCGGCTGGGCCTGGGCGTTGTTGGGCGCAGGGGCGACTGCGCTCGCCATGGGCGGGTGGTGGGCGCTCCAGCGCCGCCGTCGCCCCGAGGACTCGGTGCCCGACGTCGTCCCGCCGCAGGTCGCCGATCCCGTGCCGCCGCCCTTGCCGCCGGTGGCGCTGCCCCCGGTTCGTGGAAACGCGGTTCCGGTCCCTGCACCCGCCGAACCCTTCGAAATTGCGCTTAGCAACATCCGCGTCTCGTTCGGCGCGCAGGACATCGCGCTCGACCTCGAATTGCTGGTCGGCAACCTCCAGCCCGGCAACGCCGATGCCATCCGCGCCGCGCTGGTGCTGCTCAGCGCCAACCCAGATCAGGACCAGCAGCGCGCGGCGTTCCACGGCGCGACCATGCTGGAGCAGGCCGGTGCGCCGTTCGACCTGCCGCCGGGCAAGGGCGCGCGCATTCCGGTGCGGCTCGCGATCCCGCGCGATGCCGTGCATGTGGTCGATGTCGGCGGGCGCCCGATGTTCGTGCCGATGCTGCTGGTCGATCTGCGCTGGCGTGCGGGGCTCAGCGTGCGCCGCTTCGCCGCCGATTTCATGCTGGGCACGGCGGGGCAGGGGGGCAAGCTGGGCCCGATCTGGCTTGATCGCCCGGCGCCCGCCGCCACACTGGCCGCGACCCGGTATCAGCCGCGCGCGGCAGTGCCGGCCTGAAGTAGCGTCAACAACGAAAAGGGCGGCCCGTTGCCGGACCGCCCCTTTCTGTTCTCTGCCGTGAAGCAGAAGAAGCTTACTTGACCTCGACGGTCGCGCCGGCTTCTTCGAGCTGCTTCTTGATCTTTTCGGCTTCGTCCTTCGACACGCCTTCCTTGACGGCCTTCGGAGCGCCTTCGACCAGCGCCTTGGCTTCGGTCAGGCCGAGCGAGGTGATCGCGCGGACTTCCTTGATGACGTTGATCTTCTTGCCACCGTCGCCGGTGAGGATCACGTCGAACTCGGTCTGCTCTTCAGCAGCCGGAGCAGCGGCGCCGCCGGCAGCTGCCGGTGCGGCAACAGCAGCAGCAGCCGAAACGCCCCACTTCTCTTCGAGCAGCTTCGACAGCTCAGCAGCTTCGAGAACGGTCAGCGCGGAAAGCTGGTCAACAATTGCGTTAAGGTCAGCCATGGTATTCTCCAATCAAATCAATATGTTCGGGTAAATAATCGCAAAGAGCCGCAGTTATTATGCGGCTTCCTTCTCGCTGTGCGCAGCCAGGACGCGGGCGATCTGCGCCGCGGGAGCCTGGGTGATGGTTGCGATCTTGGTCGCGGGCGCAACAATGAGCCCGACGAGCTTCGCACGCAGTTCATCCAGCGACGGCAGCGATGCCAGCGCCTTCACGCCTTCCGCATCGAGCAGCTGCTTGCCCATCGCGCCGCCGACGATCTCGATCTTGTCGGTCGTCTTGGCGAATTCCGCGACCACCTTGGCAGCAGCCACGGGATCGGCGGAGGTGGCAAGCGCCGTCGGACCCGTCATCAGGTCCGCGATCACCGAATAATCGGTGCCCTCGGCGGCAATCTTGGCAAGGCGGTTCTTCGCGACCTTATAGCTCGCACCGGCGTCGCGCATCTTGTTGCGGAGGTCCGTCGATTGCTTGACGGTCATCCCGAGATTGCGGGTGACAACCACCACGCCAACCTCGTTAAAGGTGCGGTTCAGCTCGGCAACGGCGTCGGCCTTCTGGGAACGATCCATGCCGGTCTCCTCGTTATGAAGCACCCTTGCAGGCGCTTCGGTTACACTATGTCCGAGGGGCATGATCGTCAGCGGCCAGAGGCGAACCCCGGCATGACCCCGGTGGCCCATAAGGGCGACCGATAAAATCTGTCCCCGTCTTGGCGAGAGATTAAGACCGGCAGATTCCGGTCACTCGCTGTCTCGGACGGTATTCTCCCCGAAAGGAGAAGCGGCGCCCTTACCCGATCGACAGGGGGAGTCAAGCCCGTTCGACGCAATGCCGGCGATCGAGGCGGCCCGACGCGGCGCCGGTAGCGTAAACGCATCCTGTAAAATACGGAGCGTGTTTCCCACTAATCCGCCACCCCTGATCCGGATATCAGCGAATAATATTAATAGCTTAGTAGCCATCAGTTGGCGAATTTGCCGTTCGCCCGGTCACGTCGCGATGCAGTCGCCATCCTATAAAAATACAAACAGGGTGAAGGTGACGCGACGTGAAGATCGGCATTCTCGGATCAGTGAGCCTGCTGGCGCTTTCAGCGCTGGGCGGTTGCGGTGGCGGCAGCTCCGGCGGCACCGGCGTGAACTCCAGCGGGAGCATCGCGCCGGGCGTCACGCCCGCACCGGCCCCGGTGGTGTCGCCTGCGCCTACCCCGGCCCCTGCGCCGGCTCCGACGCCGACCCCCACGCCGGAACCTGTCGCGACGCCTGCGCCTACTCCCGCACCGACACCGGCGCCTACGCCCACGCCAACGCCGGCGCCGGTGAACCAGACGCCCGTGACCGACGTCGGCGCGCCCGCGCCGGAGCCCGTGCCGACGCCAACCCCGACGCCCGCTCCCGCCCCAACCCCGACTCCTACGCCGACCCCGGCGCCGCCGCCGAGCACGGACACGGGATCGCAGACCCCGGCGCCTACGCCGTCGCCCACGCCGACCCCCGCGCCGGTGACCGAATATGCCGCGCCGGTGGCGCCCACCGGGCCGTACATCGTCACGCCCTATTGGATGCAGCCGGTGCGCTCGGCCAATGACACGTCGGAATATCGCGCCAATTTCGTGCCCGCAGAGCTGGGCAACGCGCTGTATGCGCTGGACAGCGGCCATACCGGCCAGGGTGTCATCGTCGGCGTGACCGACGATGGCGTGGTCAATGTGAATGGTGAACTCGACGGGCGCATCAGCAGCCTGTCCAAGGACTTTGGCTATGTCACCGCCGGCGGTGTGCTGACCAAGCGCAATGTGCTGGGCGATGCGCAGTCGGACCATGGCACTGCCGTCGCCAACATCCTGGGCGCCGCCGCCAATGGCAAGGGCACCGTCGGCTATGCCCCGTCGGTGCAGATCGCAGTGCTGCGCATTTCCGACTGGAATGCCGACACCAAGACCGAAGTGCTGACGCACCTGATCGAAGCGATCGACTATGCCGGGCGCCAGGGGATCAAGATCCTCAACAGCTCGCTTGCCGGCACCGGCAGCGCGTCGTGGGGCGCGGCGGTGACGCGCTATGCCGCGACCGGCGGGCTGATCGTCAATTCGGCAGGCAACGCCGCGGGCGAATCCCCGATCGATGCCCCCGCGATCAACGACAGCAACAAGCGGGCGATCCTGTTCGTCGGTGCGATCGGCCCCTATGTGAACGGCTATGTGCTGGAGAGCTATTCCAATCGCGCCGGCACGATGAAGGACCGCTATGTCGTCGCGGTCGGCCGCAACTATACCACCGACATCAACGGCGCGATGGTGCAGTTCTCGGGCACCAGCTCGGCCGCGCCGATGGTGAGCGGGCTCGCCGCCGACATCCTCTCGAAATGGCCGCAGCTGACCGGCCAGCAGGCCGGCGACATCATCCTCAATACCGCGCGCGACATCGGCGAGCCCGGCGTGGACGCAGTGTTCGGCCACGGCCTGGTCGATTTCAAGGCGGCGCTGTCGCCCGTCCAGCCGACGCTGTCCAACGGCACGGCCCAGACCAGCCTGGACAATTCGGTCATGGCCGTCCCGTCGGCGATCGGCGCCGTCTCGATCCAGACGGCGCTGTCCAAGGTCACGGTGCTCGACGCCTATGGCCGCGACTTCGCCGGATCGCTTGCCGGCATGGTCCTGCGCCCGCAGGCCGGGACCGCGCGCAGCCTTCAGCGCCGCGTCGAGCAGATGGGCAATTATGTCGATCTGTCCGCCGGCAAGTTCGTGGGCGGCATGGCGTTCGCCAATTATCGCACCGGCCCCGAAACCGATGCCGTGCGCAGCGTGCCGCTGTCGGGCACGATGGCCTATGTCTCGGGCAAGACGGGCGTGCGCCTCGGCTGGAACACCTCGGAATCGCTGCAATCGGACGTGATGGGCCTCGCCCCGTTCGCCGATGGCGTGCTCGCCTATGTGCCCCAGGCCGATACGAGCTTCGGCATCGATCGCTACATGGCGGGCGGCAAGCTGAGCGTGACGACGTCGATCGGCGCGGGCAGCGGGACGCGCGCACAGGCGCTGACGCTCGGCTGGTCGACCACGCATAGCGATATCCGCGCGTCGCTGATCGAGGAGCGCGGCACCGTGCTGGGCGTCGCCACCGGATCGGGCGCGCTGCGGCTGGGGCGGGGTGCCTCCACCGCGATGGTCGAGGCGCATCACAGCATCGACCTTGGCGACACGTGGCAGGTCGAGGGTTATGGCTCGGTCGGCGTGACGCGGCTCAAGGTCGCGTCGGGATCGCTGGTCACCGGCGCGACGCCGCTGATCGGGACCCGTCTGGGTCTTCAGGTCACGCACCGCCTGGGCGGTGGCGCGTTCAGCCTGGGGGTTGCCCAGCCGCTGACGATCGAATCCGGTTCCGCACGACTGACCTATGGCACGGGCTATGACCTCGCATCGCAGGCGCTGGTCTATTCGAGCACGTCGGCCAGCCTGGCCGGCGCGCGCCGCCTCCAGTTGACTGCCGGCTATGTGACCGGCGGGCCGCGCTCGTCGTTCCGCGTCGGCATCGCGCAGGACGTCGAGCATGGCTCGGCACGCGCGCTCGCCGGGTGGAGCATCCGCTGGTGACCGTTCAGGCTTGAAATGCAGATTGAGAAAGAAGGGGTCGGGAGCGGCGTATCGCTCGCGGCCCCCTTTTGCTGCGGTCCGGCAGGAGCTATCAGTCCGTGCCGCAGCGGCGCGTGGGCGAACCCAGGCAGATCTGGCAACCGGTGCTGGTCGCGACGCCGTTGGAGAGTTCGGCGAACATCGTCGTCGCCTGTGGGCTCATCAGCGCGGCGTTGATGCTGCCGCCGAAATCGTCGAGCGATCCGAAGGTCGCCGTGCTGTTGAGATCGAGGCAGCACATTCCCAGCCGCCCGGTGGCAAAGATCGCCAGCGATGGCTTCTTCGTGAAATGGCACCGGCTGGTGCTGAGCAGCTTGCGCTCGACCGACCAGTTCGGGTCGTGTTCGAGCAGCAGCTGCGCATAGCTGTCGAGCGGGCGCGCGGAGAGGAACGCGCTCTGGCGGGCGCCGTTCACGTCGTCCCAGTGGAGAAGCCACAGCAATTCGCCGTCGCCGTCGCCATGCTTCGAATGGAATGCGCGGGTGATCGCGGCGTCGCTGTTCACATGCGCCTCGACGCCCGGCAGGGCGGCGGCGATGTCGGCGGCGATCGCCTCCCACCGGCGGACATTGGCGATCAGCCGTTCGGGCGTGTCGGCAAAGGCATCGCGCGTCGCCTGATCGACGCGGGCGTCGGCGGCTTCGTTGGCGGTGATCTGGTACAGCCGCAGGTGCGAGGGCGCGCGCTCGGTCGCCATCTGGCGCATCAGTGCGCTCACCCGCGTCACCAGCGTCGCATAGTCGCCGATCTTGGCGCTGCGCGTCGCGGCATAGGATTCCTGGCTGTCGTTGTGCAGCGACACCGCGATACCCTGTGGGTAATTTTGCGACAGCTGCTTCAGCTTCTTGTCCACCAGGGTCAGGCCATGCGTGGTGAAGAAGGTCGGCCAGGGCAGCCGCTTTTCGCGCAGATAGGCGAGGATTTCGGCGATGTTCGGGTGCAGCAGCGGTTCGCCATAGGCATTGAGCTGCATCGAGCCGACGCTGACGCTTTCCGCCAGTTCGTCGATGATGGCCTTTACCCGGTCCAGCGGCAGCCAGGCGCGGGCATCCTCGCGGAACATGTCCGGGCAGAAGGTGCACTTCTGGTTACAGAAATTGGTGATCTCCAGCCATACCGTCTCGACATGCGGCTTGCCGTCGCGCACCGGATAGGCGGTGACGGCCTGGATGGTGCGCAGCCGGTCCTGGAGCAGCGCGACTTCCTCGGCATCGAGGAAGGGCAGGGTGCCGGCGGCGTTCCACTTGCCCAGCAGATCGGCGGCGGCATGGGCAACCGGGGCGTTCATCGCCAGCGTCCAGGCGATGCGCGACGTCCGCAGCACGGACGCTTGGTCGCGCGCAGTCAGAACGGCGAGGGCCATCGCCAGTTCGCCGGCGCATTCGTGCTTCGCAGCGGGGTCGAACGGCAGCGCCAGCGCGGTTGCCAGCGCCTCCAGACCCTCGACCGGAGAATCCCGCAACAGCAGCTGCCGCGCGATGAGGCGGTGTGCGTCGAGCGTCAGGGGCGCGCGATCGATCTGCGCGCGGGCGGCGGTTTCGGCCTCGGCCCCGGCGGGGCGGATCGGACCGCCGGGCCAGTGTGCGCCGACATCGGGATCGCATCCCGCCCAGCGGCAGCGCGCGAGCCATGCGGCGTGGCGGATGGCGGGGCTGGGGCGCGTGTCGCGCGCTTCGGAGAGGACGATCGCCGCCCGCTCATGCTCGCCACCGGCGGAGAGCAGGCCGACCAGGCCGATGAACTGCCCCTCGGTGAGCGCGGCGAGATCGGCATTGTACGAGAAGGCGAGGCGGATCATCACCCCGGCCAGCGCCGCGGCATGCTCCTGCGGCATCCGCTTCAGCGCGGCATAGGCGAGTGGCGAGCGCGGATCGCTCTCAAACGCGTCGAGCAGCGTGCCGATCGCAGTCGCCAGCGCGGGTTCGACCTCGTCCGCGTCGTTGCGGATCGCGTCGTCGAGGCAAGCCAGGATTTCCGGCAGAATCGCCACGCCGCCCATCCGCAACTGCTCGCGTGCCAGTTGGGCGCGTTCGCTGGTCGCTGCGCGCATCGCGCCGATCATGGATGTTGCGTCGAACGGAACCATGCATTCTCCCCAGGCCGTGACGGGCAATGCCCGGCTCAAGGAAACTTATAGGCGGATGGCGCGCCTCCGGGGTTCTCCGGACGCAAGAAAGGCCGGGATCGCTCCCGGCCCTTCTCGTTTTGCGTATCGTACGGGTGCCGTGCGGATCAGACCGCAGCGACTTCCGCCGTGTCGACCTTCACGCCCGGGCCCATCGACGAGCTCAGCGCAACCTTGCGCAGATACTTGCCCTTGGCGCCCGTCGGCTTGGCCTTGACCACTGCGTCGACCAGCGCGTCGAAATTGCGACGCAGGTCCTCTGCAGAGAAGGACACCTTGCCGATGCCGGAATGGATGATGCCGGCCTTCTCGACGCGGTATTCCACCTGGCCGCCCTTGGCCGCCTTGACGGCTTCGGCGACGTTCATGGTCACGGTGCCCAGCTTCGGGTTCGGCATCAGGCCCTTGGGGCCCAGCACCTTGCCGAGGCGGCCGACCAGGCCCATCATGTCGGGCGTGGCGATGCAGCGATCGAAATCGATCTTGCCGCCCTGGATGGCTTCCATCAGGTCCTCGGCGCCGACGACGTCTGCGCCCGCTGCGGTGGCTTCTTCAGCCTTGGCGCCGCGTGCGAACACGCCGACGCGCACGGTCTTGCCGGTGCCTGCGGGCAGGGTGACGACGCCACGGACCATCTGGTCGGCGTGACGCGGATCGACGCCCAGGTTCAGCGCGACTTCGACCGACTCGTCGAACTTCGCCGTCGCATTCGCCTTCACGATCGCGATCGCTTCGTCGACGCCGTGCAGCTTCTCGTTGTCGACCGACCAGGTCTTCTGCTTCTTGGTGAGCTTCGCCATGAGATTAACCCTCCACAACCTGGAGGCCCATCGCGCGTGCGGAGCCTTCGATGATCTTCGTTGCTGCTTCGATGTCGTTCGCGTTGAGGTCCTTCATCTTGGCCTCGGCGACCGCCTGGACGGCCGAACGCTTGATGGTGCCCGCGGAAACCTTGCCCGGCTCCTTCGAACCCGACTTCAGGTTGGCGGCCTTCTTCAGCAGATAGGTCGCGGGCGGGGTCTTGGTCTCGAACGAGAACGAGCGGTCCGCATAGACGGTGATGACGGTGGGAAGGGGCGTGCCCTTTTCCTGGTCGCCGGTCGATGCGTTGAACTGCTTGCAGAACTCCATGATGTTCACGCCGCGCTGACCCAGGGCAGGGCCGATCGGCGGAGAGGGGTTCGCGGCGCCGGCGGGCACCTGCAGCTTGATATAGCCGGTAATTTTCTTTGCCATGTCACTCTCTTTCGTGGACGCCGCCCGGGGGCGGGCATCCGGATCAAGTTTAGCGGTTCAGTCGGGCGCGTCGCCGCACCCTCCCGCAGGTTTCCAGTCGTGTGCACGCTTGGAAGCGCGGGCGCCTAGCCGAACTGGCGCCCGAATGCAAGCGCCGGGGCAGTCGCGCCACCCCGGCACTGCGCGTCACTTGGCCGGGGCGAGCCAGCCATGCATGTCCATCCAGCGGACGAACTCGTCGAACCAGCCGGTGCTGGTGGTCTTCTTCTGGTACATGCCGAAACCATGGCCGCCCTGTTCGAACAGGTGGAACTCGACTGGCTTCTTCGCCTTCATCCAGCTTTCGACCAGCCCGAATCCGCGCCCGCTGAACAAGGGATCGTCGGCGGCGATCCCGACGAACAGCGGCGGGGCGTCCGCCGGTACGTCGACCGGGTTGAGCGAGCCATAGATGGTGCCGATGAACGCGGGCTTCGCGTCGTTGCCCGACAGCGTCGTTGCCATGGTCAGCCCGGCGCCGGCGGAAAAGCCGACCATGCCGACACGCGCCGGGTTGATGTGCCACTGCGCCGCGCGGCTGCGGACCAGCGCGAAGGCGGCGCGGGCATCGGCGAGCATCGGATCGAGGTTCATCGCGGGGCGCGGTCCGGCGGGCGCTGCTGCCGGCGCTGCGCCGGGTGCGGGGGCGGCGGCGACGCGGGCGAACATGTTGCGCATCGATTCCTCGAACTCTGGGATCGATGCCGGGGTCTGGTTGAGCCGGTACTTCAGCACGAACGCCGCGACGCCCTTGGCCGCCAGCGCCTTGGCCACGTCCCAGCCTTCATTCTCCATCGACAGCGTCATGAAGCCACCGCCGGGCGCGACGATCACCGCCGTGCCATTGGCCTTGGCCGGATCGGGCAGGAACGGAGTGAGCGTCGCCACCGTCACGTTGCGCGCGAACACGCTGCCATATTGGCTGTGCCAGGACTCGGCGTTCTTCGCACCGGGCAGCGGGCCGGTGTCGAGCGTGATCGCGGTCGGCTGCGCCGGAATGGCGATCGGCATCATCTTGTCGCTCTGTGCGTGCGCCGGAAGCGCAACGGCACCGGCGGTGGCAACGCACAATGCGAGCGCGCGCCACTGACGACGGCGCCCGCGCGCAAACAACTCCGACATATTCGATATGGCCCGCATGACGAATCCTCTCCCTGATTTTATCGTTACGGATCATATATGATCTGCTTTTGTCGAACTAATCAAGAGTGCGCGGGCCGCCCAGCAACGAAAACGGCCGGAGCTTTCGCCCCGGCCGTTTGGTATTTCATGATGCGTGCGTCGCGTTGGACGCAGCCGTTACTTGACTCGTTCGACGTCCTCGAAGCCCAGCTCCAGCGGAGTCGCGCGGCCGAAGATCGAGATCGAGACCTTGACCCGGCTCTTGTCGAAGTCGAGCTCCTCGACCACGCCCGAGAAGGTCGCGAAGTTGCCGCTGACCACCTTGACGGTATCGCCGATGTCGAAATCGACGCTGACCTTCTGCTTCGGCGCGGCGGCGGCTTCCTCCTTGGTGTTGAGGATGCGCGCGGCCTCGGCCTCGCTGATCGCCTGGGGCTTGCCCATCGATCCGAGGAAGCCGGTCACCTTCGGCGTGTTCTTGACGAGGTGATACACGTCGTCGTTCATTTCCAGCTTGGCGAGGACATAGCCCGGGAAGAACTTGCGCTCGGACTGGATCTTCTTGCCGCGGCGAACCTCGGTGACGGTCTCGGTCGGAACCTCGACCGCTTCGACCAGCCGGTCGAGCCCGAGGCGCGTGGCGTCGGAGATGATCTGGTCGCGGACCTTGCCCTCGAAACCGGAATAGGCGTGGATGATGTACCAGCGCGACATGAATTAACCCTTGGTTGCCAGGCTGAGGAGGAAGCGGACGAGCGCGTCGAAGAACGCGTCGACCCCGAAGAAGAACGCGCCGAGCAGCGTCGTCATGATGATGACCATCACCCCGGTCATCACCGTCTCGCGGCGGCTGGGCCATGCGATCTTTGCAGTCTCGGCACGCACCTGGCGCGCGAATTCGATGGGACTGGTCTTTGCCACGCGGGCCATCCTCACATAAAAAACATCACCGGCGGCGAGGCATGGGTCCGCTGCCGGGTCCTTCGGGAAGGAACCGGCTTTGCCCAAATCACGCTGTCGGATTGGGAATGGTATCTAGCGGCTAGTCGCGCCCAGTGCAAGGCGGGTTGTGATCAGAGGTAGGCGACCGCCGCAAACCCGCCGACGAGCAGGATCAGAAAGCCCCAGGCGAACCAGTTGAGCCGCTTTTCGATGAACGCCTGCACCGGCGCGCCATAGCGCTTGAGCAGCGCCGCGATGATGAAGAAGCGCGCGCCGCGCGTGATCGTGCACAGCAGGATGAACCACCCGAAGGGGAAATGGGATAGCCCGCTCGCGATCGTCACCAGCTTGAAGGGGATGGGCGTGAGCCCCTTAACGAGAATGAGCCAGGTGCCGTATTTGTTGTAGGCAAGGGTGAACTCTTCGAACGCATTATGTCGAAAGAACTCCAACATCGAGCGGGCGATGTCGGTCATGAAATAGCCGATCGCATAGCCGAACATCGCGCCCAGCACCGAAAACAGCGTGCAGATGCCGGCGATCAGATACGCCTGCTCGCGGCGCGCCAGCACCATCGGCACGACCATCACATCGGGCGGAATCGGAAAGAAGCTGCTTTCGGCAAAGGAAACGGCGGCAAGGCTGCGCAGCGCGTGCCGATGATGCGCCATGCGCAGGACCCAGTCGTACAATGCGCGAAACATGCGATCTCCGGGAGTGCGGCCCGTCGCCGGGGGCGGGCCATTCGCCGCGCCCGCAACGCCCGGCCGGGCAGGGAAAGGGAAGGGCGCCGATGGTGTGCATTCGGCCTTCCCCTGCATCGGGAAGCGAACGCACCGCCGGGCGCCCGGCCAGCTAAGACTGGCAGGTGCAGTGCCAGCAGCCGGTCGGGTTGTCGAGAGTCGAAATGGCACCCTTGCGGTCGAACGACCTGCGGCGAGGTCTACCGCGCGGCGGTCAGGAACGCGCCGCCTGCCGCCGGTCGATCCAGTCGAGAAACGCACCATGTCCGTGAAAGTCGGTGCGAATCTCGTCGTGCAGGCCCCGCACGATCGGCGTGGTCAGGAACCGATCGATGTCGCGCGACCAGATCGCCCACATCCGCGCCTTCACATAGCCTTGCGCCCGCAGCTCATAGAGTTCGTGGATGAGGTGCATCACTTGCAACACGCCCGGAAGAACGCGCGACACGTCATAGGCCGACAGTTCCGTGGTCCAGATCGGCATCAATTCGGTGAACAGCATGTGCCGCACGGTTTGCAGGCGGTCCGAATAGGTGAGGAAGATCTGGGCGTCGAGCTGGCGCGTGTGGTTGCGCGTTGCCGCATAGACGGCGATCACGCCAACGAACACGCCGCTGGTGCCCATGAAACGGAGGATGATTTCCAGCATTGCTCCTGCCTGGCGGCACCGGAAGGCTACGCCCCGATAAAGGTGCCGGACGCCGTAGCGCCCACCGTCACGCGAGGGGCGTGACCGGGCGTTAGCGTGTCAGTTCGGGCAGCAGGGCGCGGGCTGCGCGTACGTCCGGATGGTGTTCGTCGCCTTCGATGCGCGCGAGGGCCGGCTCCAGTATGCGCGCCGCCGCGTCCGGGGGCATCAGGCGGGCCAGCGATGTCGCGGCCCGCAGCGCCCACAGCCCTGCGCCCTGCGCCTCTGCGATCGCCAGCGCGCGTTCGAACTGCGCCCGCGCAGCCGCTGCGTCGCCGGCTTGCAGCCTGTTCTCGCCGTCGGCGCGCAGGATCTCTGCGGTCGCCCAATGGGGGGCGCTTGCTTCCGCCCGTGCGATCGCCTCTGCATCGCACAGCGCCGCGCAGGCGGTGATGAACACATCCTTGTCGTGCGGCAGGGGTGGGCGGATTCGGTCGAGCGGAAACGGCTGTGGCGGCTTCCCCATGCGCAGGTCGGCGATCCGCGAAAACCATGCGGCGAGTTCGGCCATGTAGGTGAAGCGGTTGTCGTCCGCCGCGCGACCGAGCAGGTCGGCATAGTGCCGGGCCAGTTCGTCGTCGCCCAGCCACAGCGCGACCGGACAGGCCGCGTTGCTCAACAGATAGCAGAACGAGCTCGGATTGCGCAGCCGCCGGGCATCGATCACCGCTTCCATGATCGTCGCCCGCGCGCTTTCCAGCCGGCCCTGTACCGCCAGCGTCACGCTGTGGTTGCCCCGCAATATCGTCGCATGATCGTATCGAAGCATGGCGCCATAGGCGGTGCGGTCGCTGCAGTGGGTGACCAGTTCGGCGCCGATCGCCGCCGATTCTTCCATGCGCCCGACGCGGAACGTCATCGTCGCTATCACCCGTTGGGCGAAATGCTGGAGGTCGCGATCGACATCATTGCGCTCCGGCCCCAGCATCTGCTGCGCAAGCGTGAGCGACGCGGGATGATCGCCCATGATTCCCCGTTGACCGGAAAGCATCCACAGCGCCGTCGCCCTGGCCACGGGATCGCCGAGCTTCTTGGCAATGCGCAGCACCTGCGTCGCTGCGCGCACGAAGCGTTCGCCGGGCCGGTCGGCGTTGAACAACAGCACGCACAGGCCGATCTGGAGCTTGATTTCCTCGGCCCCGCCGCGCTGGCCAAGCGTATCCAGCGTGGTAAGCGCCTGCTCCAGCCAGCGATGATATTCGGCGAATTGCGACATGCCGAGCCACAGCGGTGCAGAAGCAATAATCAGGCGGATGCCCAATTGCCTGTCGCCGGCCTCGCCGAGGGACCAGACCAGCGCCGCGCGCACGTCGTCGATTGCGTTGCCGTATCGCTCCCACCAGGTGGCGCGCTCCATCCGCAGCCAATCGGCCTGGGCGCGATCCAGCAGCGTCCCGACCCATTCAGCGTGCCGACGCGCCGCGATTTCCGCCTGACCGGAGTCCTCCAGCTTGCGGCGGGCATAGGCCTTGGTCGTCTCCAGCAGGCGATAGGTGACGTGTCGGGGCGAAGGCTCGACGGTCAGCAACGATTTCGTCGCCAATTGCAGAACGGCCTGCGCAGTGTTCATAGGCTCTGCCGGGTCCGGCGCGGCGACCTGTACGGCGGCGGCAAGATCGAAAGTGGCGCGGAACAGGCTGAGGCAGCCGAACACCAGCCGCTCGTCAGGCGCGAGCAGCTCGTAGCTCCAGTCCAGCATCGCTTCGAGCGTTTCGTGGCGCGCGAGCGTGCGACGACCAAAGGCGAAGGGTGAGAGGCGCCCGGCGAGGCCACTGGACAGCGCATCCAGCCCCACCATCGGCGCCGCTGCCGCCGCCAGTTCGAGCGCGAGCGGCAGTCCGTCGAGCGAGCGACACACCGCCGCGACCTGCCGGGCATTCTCTTCGCCGAGCGAGAATCCCCCAGCCGCCGCCGCGCGCTCCGCGAACAGCGCGACCGATGGGTTGCCGGTTATCGTCTCCATGGTATCCGCTGCGGCGGGCACAGGCAGGGGCTGGAGAT
The DNA here is from genome assembly GCF_053502645.1 of Sphingomonas degradans. NCBI lineage: Bacteria > Pseudomonadati > Pseudomonadota > Alphaproteobacteria > Sphingomonadales > Sphingomonadaceae > Sphingomonas > Sphingomonas degradans. The sequence goes on along the minus strand of NZ_CP177172.1, from coordinate 2,518,537 downwards.
GCACCTGCACTTCCCCCGGCACCCGCAGCGGCTCGCGGCTGGTCGCCAGCAGCGTGACGCGCGGGCAGGATTGCAGCAGCGCCTCTGCGGCTCTGGCTGCGGTGTCGATCAGATGTTCGCAATTGTCGATCATCAGGACCAGTTCGGCCGCGCGCAGGCGTTCCACCAGCACGGCGGGCATCGTGTCCTGGCCCATCGGGCTTTGGAGCGCCGCGGCGGTGGCGGTGGCCACGTGCGCAAGCGACGTGCAGTTGGTCAGATCGACAAGGCACACGGCGGTGCGGGCGCGAAGCTGCGTCAGCGCCGCCAGCGCCACGCTCGTCTTGCCGATGCCGCCCGAACCGACGATCGTGACCAGCCGATGCCGCGCGACGCTCTCGACCACCTCGGCCACGCACGCCTCGCGGCCGATCAGGCGGTTGATCTGCAGCGGCAGCGGCAGCGGGCGGATTTCCGCAGAGATCGGCACCTGCGCCGTTTCTTCGCCCGTCGCCTCGATGGTCACGTCGGCGCGCAACCGATAGCCGCGGCCCGGCACATTGACGATCTCGATATCGTCATCCGCCCCGGCGCGCAGCGCGCGGCGGATGGCGGTGATGTGCACGCGCAGATTGTTTTCCTGGACGAAGATGTTCGGCCAGACGCGATCGGTGATTTCCTGCACCGAAACGACCTCACCCGCGCGTTCGGCGAGCAGCGCCAGGATCGCGAGCGCGCGGGAGCCCAGGCCGACACGGACGCCGCCACTCAGCAATTGCCCCCGTTCCGGGCGAAGCTCGAACGAGCCGAACCGGATGACCCTGTCGCTCATGACCGTCTGGCGTGTAGCCGACCCACGTACGTCCCCCCCGACAGACACGTTAGCGCTAACTGTATGCGCGAATTAGCAGCCTTTGACACCTGTTAAGTCGGGGCTTTTGGGCGGTTCGTCTATGCGGCTCGGGCAGGGACGGGGACCGAGATTTGCTCGACGTCCGCCACCGTTCCGCGCCCGGAGATAGTGTATGCGCCTCGTAGAGATTGCTGCGCCGGTTGATGCCGGTGCCGGAGAGACCTTTCGACCAACGCCCGAGGACGTGCGGGCGCAACTGGTACGGCTTCGCGATCATGCGTTCACCGGCTCGGACAAGCTGTACGCCTTTCTGCACTTCGTCGTGGAGGAGGCGCTGGCCGGTCGCGGGGGCACGCTGAAGGAACTGGTGATCGGCGTCGAGCTCTATGGCGGCGTCGTCGATTATGATCCGCGCATCGATTCCGCCGTGCGCGTCGAGGCGCGCCGATTGCGGCGTAAGCTCGCGGCCTATTATACCGGGCCGGGCCGTGAGGACCCGGTGATCGTGACGATCCCGACGGGAGGCTATGCGCCGCGCTTTCACTTGCGGCAGGATGCATCGCGCATCGCCCAGGCGGCCGGCACGGCGCCGAGGTCGCCGATGCTGGCGGTGCTGCCGTTCACTGCGCTGTGCATCCACGAGAAGGCCTTTGCGGCGGGGGTGACGGACGAGATCATCTACGCGGCGGAGCGGGACGCGCGTCTCCGGGTCGCGCCGCGCGCGATCATGTTCCAGTTTCGCGAGAGCCGCTATTCGCTCGACGAAGTCGCCCTGCACGCCGGATCGGATCTCGTTCTGCACGGCACGATCCGCCGGGTGCAGGAGACGCGCCGGGTGTCGGTGGAACTGTCCAGTCGCTGGGGAGAGGTCCTGTGGTCGGACCGCATCGATATCGTCGGCGAGAGTGAACTCGACGTGCAGGAACGCATGGCGCGGGTGATCCTTGACCGGCTCCCGCAGGATGCGCTGCGCGAGCGGGGCGTCCTGGATGCCGCCTGAAGCGCGCTAACAGGCACTCGCGTCCGGACCGGCGAGTCAGGACCTATACCCGTGCAGCGCGGCGAATGCTCGGCGCCGGCAGAAGGTTTGACCCGTGAAACCATATCTTCTCACAGCCCATCCGCACGTCCGCGTGACGATCGCGTCGGTGGCCCGCACGGGCGCTGTTGGCGACGCGGTTCCGTCGACAGCGTCATGAGCGGGGAGCATGTTTTCAGGCCCGAGGAGCGACCGCTCTTCGCCGGGTCGCCATTCTCGCCATCGCATCCTGCTCGTCGTCGCCTCGGCTATTTTGCCATAGGCATGTTCATCAGCGCGACCTCGACGTTCGGTAACGCGCTGACGACGGTCAACACGGGAAGCGTCGCCGGCCCCCTGGGCCTCTACGCTGCCGAGGCCGCCGCCCTGCCGGCACTTTATGTCGCGATGAATGCGACGGCCAACCTCTCGCTCGTGAAGGCACGGGCGCAGTTCGGCATCGCGCAGGTGACCGGCTTTTTCCTTTGCCTTAACGCGCTTGCGGGGCTGGTCCATTTCGGCTTCGCCAGCTTCTGGGCGGCGGTGTTCGTGCGCGCGACCAGCGGCATGGCCGCCGCCGCGCTGATTACCCTCGGTGTCTATTATCTGATGCAGGCGCTGCCACCCAAGGCGAAGCCGGTCGGCGCGGTGATCGGCATGGGGCTTTCTCAGCTCGGCACGCCGCTGGCCCGGCTCGTCCCCGTCGAGGTGCTGGTCGACAACGGGCTCTGGGGTCTGCACGCGATCGAAGTCGCGCTGGCGCTGGTTTCGCTTGCGCTCCTTCTCGCGCTGCCACTGCCGCCCAGCGAGAAGAGCAAGGCGTTCGCGCCGCGCGATTTCCTGACGATCCCCCTGGCGACCGCCGGCATGTTGCTGCTCTGTCAGGTCATCGGGCAGGGCCGTGCGCTCTGGTGGTCGGACACGCCCTGGCTCGGCGTGGCGCTCGCGGTTTCCATCGCGTTGCTCACGGCGGCGTTTCTCAACGAGACGAACCGGCGCGATCCGCTGGTGCATTTCGAATGGATCGGCACCTGGGGCATATTGCGGTTCGCCGCCGTCGCGCTGGTCGTGCGCCTGGCGCTGGCCGAGCAAAGCTATGGCGCGGTCGGCCTGCTGACGCTCGGCGGGCTCAACAACGACCAGCTCGGGACGCTGTTCGCCGTCGTCGTGCTCGCGATGCTGCTGGGGATTGTCGCTGCCGCGCTGACGCTGTCCGAGCGCCGCTTGCCCTGGCAGGTGCTGGTCGCCGCCCTGATTATCGCTGCCGGCGCGTGGCTGGACAGCGACGCAACCACGCTCACACGCCCTGCGCAATTGATGCTGAGCCAGGCCCTGATCGGCTTCGGCACCACCTTGTTCGCAGGGCCGGCGCTGCTTTACGGATTTCTCCGCATGATCCAGCGGGGAGGCGATCACCTCGTCAGCTTCGTCGTCACGTTCAGCATCACGCAGAATGTCGGCGGGCTCATGGGGTCCGCGCTGCTCGGCTCGTTGCAGACGACCTGGGCGCGCAACGCCAGCAACGCGCTTGCGGCCGATATGCTGGCCAGCGATCCGCAGGTCGCCGCGCGGATCGGCGGCGGCGGCGCGTCGCTGGCCGCCGTGCTCGTCGATCCGGCCCAGCGCGCCGCACAGGGCGCGGGCCTGTTGGGACAGGCGATGGCGCGCGAAGCCGCGGTGATCGCCTTCAACGATACTTTCCGCTTCGTGGCCATGCTTGCGCTGGTCACCGCAGCCTTCCTTTTCGCGAACATCCTCGTCGCGCGCACCCGAGAGAAGACCCATGACCGCAGCTGAAGACGCCCAACCGCCAGAGAACGCGGCGCCGCAGTGGCGCCCCGCCGCCAAGCGCCCGATACGGATCGCCGCCACGGTGGCGCTGGCGCTTGCCGGTATTCTCCTCGTCCTCGCCGCCTGGAGTCTGCCGCCCTTTGCCGGGCGATACGAGGCGACCGACAATGCCTATGTGCGCGGCCGGGTCACGGTCATTGCGCCGCAGGTGAGCGGCTACGTCCTGCAGGTGCTGGTCCACGACTATCAGGTGGTCACGCCCGGCCAGATATTGGTGCGCATCGACGACCGCGTCTACCGCGCCCGCGTCGAGCAGGCGCGCGCCAATCTCTCGGCAGCCGAGGCCGCGCTGGCCAATTCCACCCAGGCGCGCGCATCCCGATCAGCAGGCCTCCAGGGCCAGGTAGCAGGCGTCGAAGGCGCTCGCGCGCAGCTCGCCCGCGCGCAGGCCGACATGGCGCGCGCGCAGGATCTTGCCCGCGATGGCTCGATCTCGATGCGCGAGCGCGACCAGACGCTGGCGGCGCTCGCCCAGGCACAGGCGCAGCTGCGCCAGGCACAGGCCGGCAGCGAGATCGGCCGCCAGGATATCCGAACGGTCGAAGTCGGCCGTGGCGGTCTGGAAGCGCAGGTCGAAGCGGCGCACGCACAGCTGCACGCCGCCGAGATCGACCTCGAGCACACCGTGATCCGCGCGCCCGAAAGCGGCGTCCTTGGCGAAGTCGGCATCCGCGTCGGCACCTATGTCACCAACGGATCGCAGCTGCTCGCGATCGTGCCGCCGGACCGCTGGGTCATCGCCAACTTCAAGGAAACCCAGACAGGCCGGATTCGCCCGGGCCAGCCCGCCATCCTGACCGTTGACGCCCTGAATGGCGCCAGGCTGAAGGGCCATGTCGAGCGCCTGTCGCCCGCTGCCGGATCGGAGTTCGCGGTGCTCAAGCCGGACAATGCGACCGGCAACTTCGTGAAAATCCCGCAGCGGATCGGCGTGCGGATCGCGATCGATCCCGGCGCGGCAGAGGCGAAGCGCCTGCGCCCGGGCATGTCGGTGGAGGTCCGCGTCGACACGAGCGCCCGGCCATGAGGGGGCGTCTAGCTGCCGTCAGCCTCGCCCTGCTGCTGTCGGCCTGTGCCGGCCCCCGCCCGGCGGTGCCGCCAGCAGCCGAGGTCACGCCGCCGGCCCAGTGGCGCGATGCTCGCGGAGCATTGGACATCGCCGTCGACGCGCAATGGTGGCGTAGCTTTGGCGATGCCACGCTGGACGGCCTCGTGGAAGCGGCGCTCGCGCGCAATGCGGATATCGCAATCGCCGCCGCGCGGGTCGAGGAGGCGCGCGCGCAGTTCGCCGCCGCGCGCGGCGCCCGGATGCCGCAGGTCCAAGCCGTCGGCACGGGCGGCCGCACCCGCAGCGTCAACGCGTTCGGGATCGATGTCGAGCAATGGGCGGGGCAGGGCGACGTGCAGGCGTCGTTCGACCTCGACCTGTTCGGCCGCCTGCGCAACAGCGCCGCCGCCGCGAAAGCACAGCTCCTTGCCAGCGAGGACAGCCGCGAAACTGTCCGGCTTGCCATCGCCGCAGGCGTGGTCAGCGGCTATGTCCAGCTCAGGACGTTGGACGAACGGCGGGCGATCCTGCGCCGCACGCTCGATGCGCGCGCGGGCACCCTGAAGCTCATTCGCCGCCGCGCTGAGGCGGGGTATGGCTCGCAACTCGATCTGGCGCAGGCCGAAGCGGAGTATCAGGCGGCGGCCCAAATCCTCCCGACCGTGGACCTCGCGATCGCCAAGCTGGAGAACGGCCTCAGCATCCTGCTCGATCGCGCGCCGGGCCCCATCGCGCGCGGCGCGGCGCTGACGGCGCTGACCGTCCCAATGATCCCGTCGCAGCTGCCGGCGCGCGTGCTTCGACAGCGCCCCGACATCGCCGCAGCCGAGCAACAGGTCGTTGCGGCCGATCGCGCGCTCGACGCGGCACGCGCCGCGTTCCTGCCCGACATCAAGCTGGCGGCATCCGGCGGCTTCGTCGCGTCCTCGCTGCTCCCGGACGATCCGCTTTCGATCTTCTCGCTGGGCGGCAGCATCCTGGCGCCGATCTTCAACGGCGGAAGGATCCGCGCCCAGGCAGATGGCGCGAGCGCCCGCCGCGACCAGGCCGCCTTTGCGTATCGAAAGGCGGCGCTTACGGCGTTTCGCGAGGTCGAAGACGGGATGGCGTCGGTCGAACGGTATGGAGAACAGGAGGATGTGCTGACGCGCCAGCAGGCCGCGCTCCTCCGCGTCCAGCAGCTCGCGTCGCGCCGCTATCGCGAGGGCTATTCGCCCTATCTCGAACAGCTCGACGCCGAGCGCAGCCTGTTGTCGTCGCAATTGTCGCTCGTGCAGGCGCGCGGCGACCGCCTGCTCGCATCGACCGCGCTCTTTCAGGCGCTTGGGGGCGGTTGGCAGCCTCCGGGGCGGCGGGCGGAATGATCCGTCCGCGCATCACCTTGTCGCTAACGGTCCCTCACCTCCGGACCGCCATGCAATACGCTCTTTAGACGATGGAGCGCGGCGAAAGGCTTGTCGCCCCTGGCGACGCCTACCCGGCGCAGCGGTGAGACCTCAGAACGCCATAGATATCCCGCCTCGGTGAGAGGGTGTGGCGTCAGACGACAAGGAAATTCGAATGGATTTGGGAAATAAAGTCGCGATCGTCACGGGCGCCGCCAGCGGGATCGGGAAGGAGATCGCCCGCCAGTTCATCCAGCAAGGCGCAAAAGTGGCCATTGCCGATCTCAACATCGACGCCGCGCGCGCGACTGCCGAAGAGCTCGATCCCAGCGGCGTCTCGGCCATGGCGGTGAAGATGGACGTGACGAGCGAGAGCGAGGTCGATGCGGGCGTAGGCGCGGTATGCGATTCCTTCGGTGGGATCGATATCCTCGTCTCCAACGCAGGCATCCAGATCGTGTCGCCCGTCGACGAGTTCGCTTTCGCGGACTGGAAGAAGATGCTCGCGATCCATCTGGACGGCGCGTTCCTCACCACCCGGGCATGTCTTCAGCGGATGTACGCCCAGCAGCGCGGCGGCTCGATCCTCTACATCGGGTCGGCACACTCCAAGGAAGCGTCCAGGCTGAAGGCGCCGTATGTCGCGGCTAAACACGGGCTGCTCGGGCTCGCCAAGGTCGTCGCGAAGGAAGGTGCCGAGCACGGCGTCCGCGCCAACGTGGTCTGCCCGGGATTTGTGCGGACTCCGCTCGTCGAGAAGCAAATCCCGCAGCAGGCGAAAGAACTCGGCATCACCGAAGAACAGGTGATCCGCGACGTCATGCTCAAGGAAACCATCGACGGGCAGTTCACCACGCTCGACGACGTGGCGCGGTGTGCGACGTTTCTCGCGGCATTTCCTTCCAATGCACTGACTGGTCAGTCGATCGTGGTCAGCCACGGCTGGGCGATGCAATAGCCAAGGGGGCGCTCCAATGAATATCGCATTGAAACCTGAGAGATTTGGGCGGGCCGGGCGCGTGCAGCAACCGGCTCCCTTTGATTGCGTCGCGCTTGTCCTGCAGGGCGGCGGTGCGCTCGGCGCCTATCAAGCCGGTGTGTACGAAGCACTGGCCGAAGCGTCACTCCACCCGAACTGGGTCGCGGGCATCTCGATCGGCGCGATCAACGCCGCGCTGATCGCCGGCAACGCGCCGGAGCTGCGCGTCGAGAAGCTGCGTGCCTTCTGGAAGACCGTGACCGCCGACCCCTGGTCGGACTGGGTGGGCACGCCCAGCCAACTCGGCGGAGACCTGGTCCGCCACTGGGCAAACCAGTGGCATGCTGCGGACGCTGTATTGCGCGGTGTCGGAGGGTTCTTTGCGCCGCGGAGGGTGCCCGCCTATTTCGCGCCTGCCGGCACGCTGGACGCGATCAGCTTCTACGATACGTCGTCGCTCAAGACGACGCTCGAACGGCTGGTCGATTTCGACAGGATCAATGCGGGCGAAATGCGCTTCAGCGTCGGCGCAGTGAACGTGGCGACGGGCAACCTGATCTATTTCGACAACCGGACGCACGCGATCCGGCCCGAGCATGTCATGGCCAGCGGCGCGCTCCCCCCTGCCTTGCCGCCGGTCGAGATTGAAGGCGAGTTTTATTGGGACGGCGGCGTCGTCTCGAACACCCCGCTCCAATGGGTGGTCGATGGCGCAGAGCGCCAGGATACGCTCGCCTTCCAGGTCGATTTGTGGAGCGCACGCGGCGCCATCCCTCGCACGATGCCGGAGGTGATGACCCGCCAGAAGGAAATCCAGTATTCCAGCCGGACACGGGCGCGATCCGATCAGTTCAGGAAGGAGCAGCAGCTGCGCAGCGCCTTGACCGAACTCATTTCGAAACTGCCCGAACCTCTGCGCGACACGCCCGAATATGCGCTGCTGGCCCCCGAGTCCGATCGCAAGGTCTACAACATCATCCAGCTCATCTATCAGGCGCATCGCACGGAAGGGGACTCGAAGGACTTCCAATTTTCGGCGCGCAGCATGGAAGACCATTGGGCTGCGGGGCTGTCCGACACGATCCGCACCCTGCGCCATCCCGAAGTGCTGCAGCGCCCGACCAGCGCCGATGGCGTCTTCACCTTCGACATTGCCGCCGACGGGAGGCTTTCATGAACATTTCCGACGTCCGCAAGCACGCGTTCGCGATGCCGCTGACACAACCTGCGTACCCGCCGGGGCCGTATCGGTTCTGCGACCGCGAGTTCCTCATCCTCACCTACCGCACCGATCCCGACAAGCTTCGCGCGATCGTCCCCGAACCGCTCGAAGTCGTCTCCGACCTGGTGAAGTTCGAATTCATCCGCATGCCGGACTCGACCGGCTTCGGCAATTACACCGAAGCCGGTCAGGTCATCCCCGTGCGCTTCCGGGGCGTGAGCGGGAATTACACGCTCAACATGTTCCTGAACGACCACCCGCCGATCGCGGGCGGGCGGGAGATATGGGGCTTTCCCAAGAAGCTCGCCGGCCCCAGCCTCCAGACCGAAACCGACACGCTGGTCGGCACGCTGGACTACGGCCCGGTCCGCGTCGCGACAGGGACCATGGGCTACAAGTACAAGGTGGGGGACGCGGACGCGACGCTGCGCTCGCTCGCCGCGCCGAACTTCCTCCTGAAGATCATTCCTCACGTCGACGGAACCGCCCGCATCTGCGAACTCGTCGAGTATCATCTGGAAGACATTCAGCTGAAAGGGGTGTGGACGGGGCCGGGGGCCTTGTCGCTGGTTCCCCATGCGCTGGCGCCGGTGGCGGATCTGCCGATACGCGAACTCGTGTCGACAACCCATTTCGTTGCGGACCTCACACTCGGACTTGGCAAGGTCGTCTACGACTATCTCGACGACACGTAATACCAAGTCGCGTTGAGCGCGACTCATACCACCCGTCCCGCATGGTCGGGAAAACGCCCTATCGGGCCGCGTCGCTCAGAACAGGCCGTCGTCCTCGTCTTCATCCTCCCCGGGCGTGCCGGCTTCGGTTTCCACTTCTTCCTGCTCGGCGGCGGAGGCGATCGCGAAGGCGCGGTGCACGGCGCGTTCGCTGGCCATGGTGTAGCTCTGGGCGATCCGGTCGAGCAGCGGGTGCAGTATCGCCGCAGTCTCTTCGTCCGGCGCAGGGCACGGTGCCGCCAGTAACGACAGCCGCTCTGCGGCCATCCGCAGTTCCTCGCCATATTCGGCTTCGCAGTCGATCGCCCGGCTGGTGGCTTCGATAGTCCGCGTGACCGATGCCGCGTGCGCGTCGAGGCCCTGGATCCCTTCGCGCATGCGCATCGCGCCATGGTGAATACACTCCATCGAGGCGACGAGTGCCGTGGCCAGATCGACACCCGGCTCTGCATCGGGGTCGCGCAGCGCCGCAACCGCCTCCACCAGCGTTTCCACCGACGTACGGATCGCGCCGGAAATCCGCGCCAGCGTCGTCGCGAAGGTCCGGATTTCGGAGGCGACCATCGCCAATGCCTTGCCCTCATCGCCAAGCCGGTGGCACCGCAGATCGGTGTTCCACGCCATCAGATGCACGTCTTCGTTGACGCGGTGCACGATGCGCAGCCGGGCGGCGAGGCGCTCGGCGCCATCGGAGGTGGAGAGGGACAGCGTCTGGGCGCGGGCATCGGCATCGCGCAGCTTGGTGGTCACCGTGCTCACCTCTGCCACGCTTTGTTCGAGCGCGGCGAGGAACGCGGCCTTGTCGTCGCCGCTCGTCGCCCGGTCCCCCTCGGCCTTGATCTCCAGCAGCGCCGCGATGCTGGGCGCGATCCCCGTCAGGCTTTCGCAGAGCCGCAGCGATTCCTGATGAAAACCGGTTATCGTGTCGGCCGTCTGCGCAGCGAGCAGCGCAATCACATGGCCGCTGGCCTGCAGCACCGCGCCGGGCTGCGCAAGATCGCCCTGCTGGCGCACCGCGATCACGGCGCCGAGGCCGGCAGCGATATGTTCCAGCCGCTGGCGCGTGATGTCGCCGATCTGCATGGCGCCGATGGCACTTGCCACCTTTGCACGGATGTCGCGCGCCACATCGGCGATGCGGGCGGCGCGCACGCTGTCCTGCACCTGGTGGCGTTGCAGCGCGACGGCGTCGGCGGAGAGCTTGCGTGGCACCTGCGGGATCACGCGCGCGCATTCCGCGCCGAGCTGGCGATCCACTTCGAGCAGCGCGGGGATGCTGGCGATCAGTTGCTCGATGTCCTCGCCGATGCCGCCGATCTCGCGCTCGCCGACATCGAGCCGTTCGGACATGGTATCGGCAAAGGCGGAAAAGCCGTTCTGCCCGGCGGCGGCAACACGGATGTTCAACCCGCAGATGCGCAGGAAATCGAGCGTCCGCATCACCTGGCCGATCTGATGGCGCAGCGGCTGCGCGCCGGTGGCGATCCGCTCCAGCCCCTCGCGCCGCGCGGCCTGCACCTGCGGCAGCCGCTCAAGCCGGTTGGCGATGGCCTGCATGTTGCCGATCGCCGCCTCGGCGGCGTCCCGGCCCAGGGCGTTGGTGACGCTCTCGAGTTCCTGGACCAGTTGCTCGACGATGCCATAGGCCTGCGCCAGCGCCTCGCCCGCCGAGACGAACCGCGCGTCGAGCCCGGCCGCAATGCGGGTTATCGTTGCCTCGATCGCGGGCAGCGAGATTTCGGCGCCGGGATCGGGCTCAGGGGTATCGGCTGCGTACAAGACGAGTTCCTTTCCGCGCGCTCACCGGGTTGCCGCCGCGAGCAGTTCGCTGGCGATATGGCCGAGCGCGATGACGCGTTCGGCGGCGTCGCGGGCGATTGCTTCCTTGGGCATGCCGAACACGATCGACGTCGCCTCGTCCTGCGCGAAGGTGCGGGCGCCGGCCTGCCGCATCTCCAGCAGCCCGCGCGCGCCGTCGTCGCCCATGCCGGTCATGATGATGCCGACTGCGTTCGATCCCGCCGCGCGCGCGGCCGAGCGGAACAGCACGTCGACCGAGGGGCGATGGCGCGAGACCAGCGGTCCGTCGCGCACCGACACGGAATAGCGCGCACCCTGGCGTTCGAGCATCGTGTGCTTGCCGCCGGGCGCGATCAGCACATGGCCGCGCAACACCGGATCGCCGTCGGCGGCTTCCTTCACGTCCACGTGGCACAGCCCGTTCAGCCGCTGCGCGAAGGCGCGGGTGAAATGCTCGGGCATGTGCTGGACGATGACGATGCCGGGCGAGTTGGCGGGCAGCGCCTCCAGCACTTCGCGCAAAGCCTCGGTCCCGCCGGTCGATGCGCCCATGCACACCACCATTTCGGTGGTGCGGCTCATCGGCTTGCTGTCGGGCGGCGGCAGCATCGCGTCGGCGGTGAGCTTCTTGGGCGGCGCCTCGCTGCGAAAGGCACGGGCGGTGGTGCGTCCACGCACCTTGGCGCGGGCGGCCGCCTTCACTACGTCCCGGATCTGGAGATGATGTTCGGCCAGGTGATCGGCGACCCCGAAGCGCGGCTTGAGGATCACGTCGACCGCACCCGCCTCCATCGCCTGGAGCAGCGTCTCCGATCCTTCTTCAGTCAGCGACGAGCACATCACTACCGGGACCGGGCACTGCGCCATCAGCTTCTTGAGGAAGGTGATGCCATCCATCCGGGGCATCTCGACGTCGAGCGTGATGACGTCGGGCACCATTTCCTTGATCCGTCGCGCGGCGCTGAACGGATCGGCGGCGGTGCCGATCACTTCGATCTCGGGGTCCTCGCCCAGGATCGACGCCATGGTCTGGCGCACGCTGGCCGAATCATCGACGATCAGCACGCGGATCCTGCCGACGGTCATGGCTGCCTCCGCTGGAACACCGTGCTGCCCACGGGCGTGAGCGGCAGGTCCATGCCGTGCACCGATTCCGAATGGCCGAGGAACAGATAGCCGCCCGGCGCCAGGCATTCGAGCAGCCGCGACACCACCTTTCGCTGGGTGGGCTTGTCGAAATAGATCAGCACGTTTCGGCAGAAGATCAGGTGCATGGGCTCTCCCACCGGATAGCTTTCGTCCATCAGGTTCAACCGGGCGAAACCGATCGCGCTGCGCAGTTGAGGTGCGATCCGCACCTCGCGACGGCTGCGGTCGTTGGGCGTGCGGACATAGGTGCGGTGCATTGCCGCCGGCACCGGCGCGAGCAGGCCGGCGGGGAAGATCCCCTTGCGCGCGGCGGCGAGGACATCGGTGTCGATGTCGGTCGCGAGGATGCCGTATTCGGGCCCGCCGTGGCGCGCGGCATAGTCATCGAGCACCATCGCCAGCGTATAGGGCTCAGGGCCAATCGAGCAGGCGGCGCTCCACACCCGGAGCGTCCGGACACCCTGCCGCAGCAACGCCGGCAGCGCCGTTTCCACCACAAAATCGAAATGGGCGGGCTCGCGGAAGAAATCGGTCTTGTTGGTGGTGACCACGTTGATCAGCAGCGGCGTTTCCACCGCAGCATGTTCGCCGGAGAAGAGGTGGTCGCAATAAGCATCGAGCGTGTCGACACCCACGGCCTGGAGCCGCCGCCGTAGCCGGCCTTCGACCATCGTCTTCTTGGCGTCGGGCAGCTTGATCCCCGCGACGTCGTAGACGTGCTGGGCCAGCCGCGCGAAGTTGCGCGCGCTCAGCGTGTCCGGCGGGGACATCCCCATCAAGGTGCGGGCGGTGCTCAAGACCGAATCACGCAGCCGCGGCCGGGCGATCGAGCAGCCCGGCATCCTCGGCCGAGAAGATCCTGCCCATCTCGACCAGCACGACGAAGCCGTCCGCACGGCGGAACACCCCGGCGATATAGTCCGACGGCCAGCGCACCCCGATATCGGGGGCGCCCTCCAGCTGCTCGACGGCGACGCTGCACACTTCCAGCACGCGATCGACCACCAGCCCCAGCATCAGCACGCGGCCGGCCACGGGCACGTCGACGACGAGGATCCGCGTGCTCGGCGTCGGCTGGGCGGCGGGCAGGCCGAGGCGGACGCGGAAGTCGATCGTCGTCACGCAGTGGCCACGCATGTCGGTGAGGCCCAGCAGATAGTCGGGCCCGTTAGGGATGCGGAAGGCCTCGCGATAGTCGAGAATCTCGCGGACGAGCGAGACCGGGACCGCGAACACTTCCGCCCCAAGGCCGAACGTGACGATCTGGAGCTCGCCGCCGCCGCTCATGCCGCCTGCGCTCCGAAATCGGCATCGTCGGCATCGGGGCCGCCATTGCTGAGATCGAGCGCGAAGCCGTGCGCGCGGGCCTGTTGTTCGGTCACCGTCGCGCCGCGGGGGGCGGGCTTGGTTGCCTTTGCCGGGGCCCGGCTGCGTGCCACCTCCGTGCCGCGACCGCGCGTTGCCTTCCCGGCCTCGCGCTGGCCGCCCGGCAGCTGGAAATAGGCGATGCTGGACTGTAGTTCGTCGGCCTGGCCGGCGAGTTCCTCGGAGGTCGACGAAATCTCTTCCGAGGCGCTGGCATTCTGCTGGGTGACCTGGTCGAGCTGCTGGATCGCCTTGTTGATCTGCACGGCGCCGATATCCTGTTCGCGGCAGGCTGCGCTGATCTCCGAGATGAGTTCGGCGGTGCGGCGGATGTCCGGCACCAGCTTGCGCAGCATCTCGCCGGCTTCGACTGCGGCCTTGACGGTTTCGCTCGATACCGAGCTGATCTCCGTCGCCGCGCCCTGGCTGCGTTCGGCCAGCTTGCGCACTTCCGAGGCGACCACCGCGAAGCCACGGCCATGCTCGCCGGCGCGCGCCGCCTCCACTGCGGCATTCAGCGCGAGCAGATCGGTCTGGCGGGCGATTTCCTGCACGATCCCGATCTTCTCGGCGATCGTCCGCATCGCGCCGACCGCGCGCTCCACCGCTTCGCCGCTGCTCTCGGCGGCGAGCGCAGACTGGCGGGCCATTTTCTCGGTCTGCACGGCGTTCTCGGTATTCTGGCGGATGTTCGCCGCCATCTGCTCCATCGAGGCAGAGACTTCCTCGGTCGCGGCGGCCTGTTCGGTAGCGCTCTGCGACAGCTGCTCCGAGCTGGCGGAGAGTTCCTGGCTACCCGAGGCGACCTGTTCCGAGGAGGTGCGGGTATCGGCGATGATGACGCGGAGATTCTCGACCAGCAGGTTGATCGCATCCCGCATACGACGATGATCCCCGTCGCACGGGATTTCGAACCGCTCGCGCAGATCTCCCGAACTGACGGCGTCGAGCACGCGATTGCCCTCCGAAATCGGAGTCAGGATCGCGTCCATCATGCCGTTGATGCCCGAAACGAGCGAAGCGAAGTCGCCGACGAAGCGCTTTTCGTTCCCGCGTTCGCTGAGGTCACCCGCCGTGGATGAGGCGATCAGACGCTGGACCTCCGCAGTGATCTCGCGCAGGTTCCTGCGCAGCGTCTCGATGGTGTCGTTTATGAACGCCTTCTTGCCCGGAAACTGTTCGAGCGTCGCATTGAAATTACCCTCGCCAAATTCCTTGATGCACGCCATCGCTTTCTTTTTCACAGCGATATGGGCGGAAACCATTTCGTTTACGCCGTTCGCCATTGTCGCGAAATCGCCGGGGAATTTCTCCACGGACAGGAATACGTCGATGTCTCCCTTTTCATGTTCGGAGTACATCTGTCGCATCTCGGCCAAGATACCTTTGAAATTGGCGCGCAGCATTTCGATGGTATCGTTGATGAATGCTTTCTTGCCGGGCAACTGCTCCAGCTTGGCGTTGAAATCGCCTTCGGCAAACGCGTGGACGCACGCCATGGCCTGTTTCTTCACCCCGATATGGCTGGCAACCAGGCCGTTGACGCGCTTTGCGATGACGGCGAGGTCGCCCTGAAAATGGTCGACCGGCAAAATGGCGTCGATATCGCCCTTGTCGTGCTCGGCGCACATCTGGGAAATGCGGTCGTTCAGGTCCGCGACGGGCTGGTTCGATTTGTCCAGCAGGTCGTTGATCGCCGCGAGGACGTCTCGCGTGTGCCCCTTGGCGAGCGAGAGATCCGCGCGTTCGGCGATGTCGCCCCGTGCGAAGGAACGATTGAGGCGTGCGAGTTCTTCGGTCAGGGTCGCCTTGGACACGCCGCTGAAAATATTGATGCTCATAGAATACGTCCTGTTGTCACATGTTCGCGGAAGGAAGGGGGTGGGGTCGTGACGACGCTTCACCCTGTTTCTGCGGGGATCCTGAGACGGTGTGCGGTTGCTCTAAGCGGGTGCGGCGCCAGCCGCGGCGTGTGCCTGCGGTGACTGCGCGGCGCGTATGATCTTCTCATGCGGACACCTCGGTAACGGCGTTGCCGAGCTGCGCGGCGAAGATGGCGTGGAGGTCGGGCAGGACGATCACGCCATCGGCACGTCGCACGAGGGTGCGGACGAACTGGCGGCGCCAGCGCATGCCGACGGCGGGGGGGGCCTCGCTGGCGGCGCGGTCGAGCGTGGCGACTTCGTGGACCTTGTCGGTGCGGATGCCGATCTGGAGCGGCTCTGCAGCGAGGGGAATCTCGATCACGACGATGCGGCTGTCGAGCGTCGCCTCGGCGGGCGGCATGGCGAAGGCCCGGCGCAGATCGGCGATCGGGATGATCTTGCCGCGGAAATTGACGACGCTGTGGACCAGCGGCGCGGCACCCGGCACCCGCGTTTCGGGCAGCAGGTCGAGGATCTCGCGCACCAGCACGGCTTCGAGCGCGAAGGTCTCGTCGCCGAGATCGAAGGTGAGGACTTCGAGATGGCCGGCCTCGTCCCAGGGTACGGCGGCGGGGGTGGGGGTGGGGGTGTCCTGCATGGGCTCAACCGGCGGCACGCAGCCGCTCCTCCTGCTGCTGGCCGGCCAGCACGAGCTGGACGACGTCGAGGATCAGCGCGACGCCGCCGTCGCCCAGGATCGTCGCGCCGGCAAAAGCGGCAACCTCCCGGTGGAGCGGCGACATCGACTTGATCACGGTCTGGTGGCTGCCGATGATCTGGTCCACGACCAGCCCGACGCGCTCGGCGCCGGTGGCAATGACGACGATCTTCTGGTGCGGATCGGGCTTGGTGCCCGTCTCGAACATCTCGCGCAGGCGCAGGAACGGCACCAGCCGGTCGCGCAGCGTGATGAAGCTGCGCCCGCGCGAGCGCAGATCGGCCTCCAGGCTCAGTTCCAGGCACTCTTCGACGGCAGCCAGCGGGATCACGTAGCGCCCCTCGCCGACGCGAACGAGCAGCCCGTCGATGATCGCAAGCGTCAGCGGGATGCGCAGCACTACGGTCGAGCCTTCGCCGGGCTTCGAGGTGATGTCGATCGCGCCGCGCAGGCTCTCGATCGTGCGCTTGACCACGTCCATGCCGACGCCGCGGCCCGACAGGCTGGTCACCGCCGCCGCGGTCGAGAAACCGGGGTGGAAGATCAGCTGGAGCAGGTCGCTGTCGCTGACCTGCTGGCCGGGCTGGAGCAGCCCCTGCGCCTCGGCCTTGGCGCGGACGCGCTCGCGATCGATGCCACGGCCGTCGTCGCGGATGGTGATCAGCACCTCGCCACCGGCCTGGTGCGCGGACAGGCGGACATGGCCGGTGGCGGGCTTGCCGGCGGCCTCGCGCTCGGCGGCGGGTTCGAGGCCGTGGTCGCAGGCGTTGCGGATCAGGTGGACCATCGGATCGGCGAGCCGCTCGATCACGGTCTTGTCGACTTCGGTGGCCTCGCCCTCGGTGGAGAGCTCGATCGTTTTGCCGGTCTCGCGAGCGAGATCGTGGATCAGGCGGCGGAAACGGCCGAACAGCGTGGCGACCGGCACCATCCGCAGCACCATCATCGTGTCGCGTAGCTCGCTGACCAGCCGTTCGATTTCCTCGGAGATCGAGCGCAGCACCATGTCGCCGCCGCTGCCATTGGCGAGCTGCGACAGGCGGCTGTGGACGATGACGAGTTCGCCGACCCGGTCCATCAGCTCGTCGAGCCGCTCGGCTGGCACGCGGACGCTCTCGCCGGCTTTGGCGGCGGACTTGCCCGGGGGCGCAGCGGCTTCGGGAGGAGCGGCGGCGGTGACGGTCGGGAGGTCCACCGACACCTCGGTCGCGCCGCCGATTTCCTCGACGGTCAGCTCCATGTCGTCCATCACGAACAGGAACACATCGTCGATGTCGTCACGCGACACGTCGCCGAGCAACTCGACGTCCCAGCCGATATGGCATTCGACCGGATTGAGTTCGGCAAGCGGCGGAATGCGATCGGTGCGCGCGACGATGGTGCAGTCGCCCAGTTCGCGCAGCTCGTCGAGCAGCATCAGCGGGTTGGTCCCGTTGGCCATCGCTTCTGGCGGCAGCCAGAACGATAGCCGCCAGCCCTTGCGCCGCGGCGCGGAGGGCGCGGCAGGCGGTGCGCCGGCGGCGGCATCGACTTCGCGCTGCAGTTCGGCGAGGATCGCGGCGCCGGCGGCCTCCAGCCCGGTGCCTTCGCCGTCGACCAGCGCGCGCATATGGTCCTTGGCCGACAGGATCACCGCGACCAGCCCCTGCGTCGCGGGCGCCAGCCCCTTGCGGACGCGGTCGAACGCGGTCTCGCAGTGATGGGTGAAGCCGGCCAGCGCGTCGAACCCGAACATCGCGCCCGAGCCCTTGAGCGTGTGCAGGCCGCGGAACACCGCGTCGATCAGATCGCGATCGTCAAGCCGGTGGGTCAGGTCGAGCAGGCCCTGCTCGACCTGGTCGAGCAGATCGCCGGCCTCGACGCGGAAGGCGGCGATCGGATCGCCACCGCTCACCGCCCGAGTACCTTGCGCGACACTTTGAGCAGCTGTTCGGGGACGAACGGCTTGACCAGCCAGCCGGTGGCGCCCGCCGCCTTGGCCTGCTGCTTCATCGCGTCGTCGCTCTCGGTGGTGAGGAACAGGATCGGCGTGCCGCACTGGGCGGGATCCTTGCGCAGCTCGCGGATCATCGTCAGCCCGTCCATGTTGGGCATGTTCAGGTCGGTGATGATCAGGTCGAACTTGGCGCCCTTGGCCTTCGCGAGCCCCTCGACCCCGTCGCCAGCCTCGGTGACGCTGTAGCCGGCCCCGGTCAGCGCGATTTTGATCGCCATGCGCAGGCTGGGCGAATCATCCACGGTGAGGATCGAGGCGGTCATTGCGGGCATTCTCCGTGAAACCAGAAGTCGAGATCGTCGGGGCTGGCGGCGGCCAGGAAGCCGGCGCGCTCCAGCAGCGCCGCGACTGGGGCGGGGGCGGGGCTGCGCAGGCGCACCGGCCGCCCGGCGAAGGCGGCGGTGGCGCGCAAAGCTGCCAACAGTTGGAGAAGGCTTAGGTCCCCTTCCTCAACTGTGGCGATGTCGATTTCGATCGCCCCCTCCGATGCAATTCCGTCCAACACAATGTCGCGGCATGCGCGGGCATTTCTTACAGTAACGGACGATGGAATCGCCACTATCATCATAATCCTCCGCCGAGTCCGGCAGTTTATCTTAAGTTAAAATACGTATGTGGTCAGTACAGCGTACCTGTTTCGATATTTGTAGATGCGTTTGATGGCGGGCAGACGGTCGCGATATAAATTTGATTGTCTCGGCACGCGGAGTGTTTGGTGTATGGAGAATGCACCAAGTTGATTTGCCTCGTGGCCAATGGCTTTCGAAGGGGGCGATGAGAACTGTCGCCTGAGCAGCGTTGGCGAAATCGCCGATGGCGAGCGTTACAAGCGCGTCACCGGGTGTGGCCGAAAATCCGGGCTATCTGCTGGGGTGGCATGAGGCGCGCTTGACGCGACTTGGTATGACCCGATGACGCGCTTCGGCCCCATTCTCGCGCGTTCAGCGCGGCAGAAGCAATCGAAACTGGCATTCCTCCGCCGTGCGGCAGTAGCTCGCCTCGCCACCGTGCGCGCGCGCGATGCCGCGAACGACCGCCAGCCCCAAACCCGACCCGCCGGCGACGTTGGTACCCCGTACGAACTGGCGAAACGCATCGTCTGCGACATCCAGTGGGATGCCGGGGCCATCGTCGGTGACCGTGATCGCCATGGCCTTATCGGTGAACGCGAGTGCGATCCGGAGCTTGCAGGGGTTGGCGTGACGACGCGCATTATCGACCAGGGCAATTACCGCCTGCCGGATACGGGTGAGATCAACCCGAGCGACGCCGGGTTCCAGGTTCAGATCCAGCCCGAACCCGGCGGGCATCAGCAGCGACGACAATGTGGGGGCCAGCGCTTCGAGTTCGGCGGCAAGATCGACCTCGGCCAGCTCCAGATCAAGGCGCCCGCTATCTGCCAGGCTGACGCTGCGCAGGTCCTCGACGAGCCGGGTAAGGCCGTCGACCTGCTGCTGGAGGCTGGTGACCAGTTGGGCGTCGAGCGGAAATACGCCGTCCTGTGCACCTTGCAGCCGGCCGCGCAGGATCGTCAGCGGCGTGCGCAGCTCGTGCGCGATCTGCGCGTTCCAGACCTTCACGTCGTCGGACATGCGTTGCAGCCGGCCGGCCATGGCGTTGAAATCGGCGATCAGCAGCGCGGTTTCGCCGTGCGCCTCGGGAATGGGATCGATCCGCGTCGCGAGGTCGCCGTCCGCGATGCGGCGTGCCGCGTCGCCCACCGCGCCCATCGGCCGAACGATTCTCCGGGCCAGCCGAACCGCCATCGCCAGCGCCAATAGTCCGCCGAACACGCAGGCGACCAGCGTGATGCCGACATCGAGACTGGTGGTATCCGCAACGCCCGGTGGCAGCGGGGCGACGATCCGCAGCCGCTCCAGCACGGCATAGACGACGTAGAATGCAGCCGTACTGACGATGATCGCCATCGTCGCCAGTGCAGCCATCGCCACCGCCAACTGGCGGGTAAGGCTGATCCGCTTTCTCATCCGCGTGACGACAATCGGTAGCCGACGCCGCGCACCCCTTCCGGCATGTCCGCTGCCCCGGCCTGTTCCAGCTTTCGGCGCAGCTTGCTGACGTGGCTGTCCACCGTCCGGTCCAGCGCCTCCGATCCCGGCAGACAGGCGTCGAGCAGCTCCCCGCGCGTGAAGACACGGGTCGGCGTGCGCGCCATGTGGGTGAGGAGGCGGAACTCGGTCAGCGTCAGCGCCACCTCTCCGCGATCGGTGCGGACGAGGTGCGCGGCGGTATCGATCTCCACGGGGCCGACGCGCAGCACACCCGCCGCCCCGCCGGCCCCGGAGCGGCGTAGCACGGCCTTGACCCGGGCCACCACTTCGACCGGGTTGAAGGGTTTGACGACGTAATCGTCGGCACCGACGCGCAGGGCCTGCAGCTTGTCGATGTCCTGATCGAGCGCAGTGATGACCAGCACCGGCGTACTGCCCCGCCGCCGTACTTCGGAAAGCACCTCCCAGCCATCGACCAGCGGCATCGAAAGGTCGAGCAGCAGGACGTCGGGCTTGAGCGCCAGATGCAGGTCGAGCGCGGTGCGCCCGTCGCCCGCCTGCACCGTGCGAAACCCCTCGCGCTCGAGATAGGCGCGGAGGATGTCGGCGATGTCGCGCGCGTCTTCGGCGATCAGCGCGAGCGGGTTCATGAGGGGAGGGCTCCGACGGGCATGGTGCTTCCTATCAGCGGAGCCGGTATGACCACCAGCCTGCCTCCACATAAACTCCACGCAATCTCGACGCAGTCGCAGCGCTCTGCGCGGATAGGCGGCGGCATGATTGGCTTTCTTCCTTTGCCCCGTGCCCTCGCGCGCACCCTGCCGGCGGCACTGGCGCTCGCCGGCTGTTCCGCCGAGGCGCCCCGCGAACCGGTGCGAGAGATCGAGGTGCGGACGCTGCGGGTCGCGCCGGCGCCCGTCGCGCCGACCGACGAGCTGCCGGGGCGCGTCGTCGCGTTCCGCATCGCCGAGATAAGGCCGCAGGTCGGCGGCATCGTCCAGCGGCGCTGGTTCGAGCAGGGCGCGGCGGTGCGCGCCGGCCAATTGCTGTTCCAGATCAACCCCGCGCCGTTCCGCGCCGACGCCGATACCGCGCGCGCAACGGTGGAAAAGGCGCTGGCGGCCTATGCGCGTGCCCGCAACCAGGCGGAGCGGCTGAAGCCGCTGGTCGATGCCGATGCGATCAGCCGGCAAAGCTATGACGATGCCCTCGCCGCGCGCAACCAAGCCGCCGCCGAGTTGGCGGAAGCGCGCGCCACCCTGCGCCGCCGCCAGGTCGATCTTGGTTTCGCGCGTGTCGTTGCGCCGATCTCCGGCCGTATCGGCGGCGCCAACGTGACGGAAGGCGCGCTGGTCGCCGCCGCCGACACCGCGCCGCTCGCGACGGTCCAGCAGATCGATCGGGTCTATGTCGATGTCCGCCAGCCCGCCGAGCGCTATGCCGCCCTTCGCGAGGCCGGTGGGGCGGCTGGGCAGGTGGAGATCGTGTCGGCGTCGGGAGCGGTGCATCCGGTGAAGGGCCGTATCCTGTTCTCCGGGATCACCGTCGATCCGGGCACGGGCGATGCGCTGGTACGGGTGGAAGTAGCGAATCCGGGCGAGCGGCTGCTCCCCGGCATGTTCGTCCGCGCGCGCCTGCCGCGCCCGGCCATGCCCGCCGCGCTTACCGTGCCGCAACAGGCGGTTACGCGTGGCGACGACGGTGCCGCCCAGCTCGCGGTGGTGGATTCGCAGGACCGCGTGCACGTGCGGCGGGTGCAGCTCGGGCCGATCGTCGACGGGCGCTACGTCATCGTCGCGGGCCTTCGCGCCGGCGAGGTGGTGATCGTCGAGGGGCAGGATCGCGTCCAGCCCAACACCCCCGTGCAGCAACGCCCCTGGCGCGACGGTGCGGGCCGCTGAGATGTCGCAATTCTTCATCAACCGCCCCGTCTTTGCCTGGGTCATCGCCATCGCAATCGTGCTGATGGGCGCGCTCGCCATCCCGCAAATGCCGGTCGCGCGCTTCCCCAGCGTCGCGCCGCCTACGGTCAGCATCTACGCCAGCTATCCCGGCGCCACGCCGCAGACGCTGAACGACAGCGTCGTCTCGCTGATCCAGCGCGAGCTATCGAGCGTGAAGAACCTGCTCTATTTCGAAAGCTCGGCCGACACCTCCGGCTCGGCGACGATCACCGCCACCTTCCGCCCGGGCACCGACCCGGAAATGGCGCAGGTCGACGTGCAGAACCGGCTGAAGGCAATCGAGGCGCGGCTGCCGCAGGTGGTGCGCCAGACCGGTGTGACGGTCGAATCCGCGTCATCGAGCTTTCTGATGATCGTGAGCCTGCTCTCCGATGGTCGGCAGGACGAAGTCGCGCTTTCCGACTATATGACGCGCAACATCGTCGACGAGCTGAAGCGCGTGCCCGGCGTCGGCCGCGTCCAGAATTTCTCCGCCGAACGCGCGATGCGGATCTGGATCGATCCGGCCAAGCTCGCCGGCTTCGGCCTGACCGCTACCGACGTGACGACGGCGATCGGCGAGCAGAATGTCCAGATCGCGCCGGGCGCGCTGGGCGCCGAGCCGACCGCGGGCGGCCAGCGCGTGCAGGTGCCGCTCACCGCCGACGGCCAGCTCAAGACGCCCGAGGATTTCGCCCAGGTGATCCTGAAGGCGAACCCCGACGGGTCCAGCGTCACGCTCGACAAGGTCGCCCGGATCGAGCTGGGCCGGCAGAGCTTCGGCAACGCCACGCGCGAGAATGGCAAGGTCGCCGCATCCGTCGGGATCCAGCTGAGCCCCGGCGCCAATGCCGTCGCCACCTCCCAGGCGGTGCGCGCGCGCATGGCCGAGCTGGCGCGCGCGCTGCCGCCGGGGATGGGCTGGTCCGCGCCGTTCGATACCGCGCCGTTCGTTCGCATCTCGATCGAGAAGGTGCTGCACACGCTGGCCGAGGCGATGCTGCTCGTCTTCCTGGTGATGTACCTGTTCCTGCAGAAGGTGCGCTACACGCTGATCCCGGCGATCGTCGCGCCGATCGCGCTGCTCGGCACGATCGCGGTGATGCTGGCGGCGGGCTATTCGATCAACGTGCTGACCATGTTCGGCATGGTGCTGGCGATCGGCATCATCGTCGACGATGCGATCGTCGTGGTCGAGAATGTCGAGCGACTGATGCACGAGGAGCATCTGTCACCCCGCGACGCGACGGCCAAGGCGATGCGCGAGATCACGCCCGCGGTGATCGGCATCACGCTGGTGCTGTCGGCGGTGTTCATCCCCATGGCGTTCGCCGCGGGATCGGTGGGCACCATCTATCGCCAGTTTTCGATGGCGATGGCGGTGTCGATCCTGTTCTCCGCCTTCCTCGCCCTCACGCTCACCCCGGCGCTGTGCGCCACGCTGCTCAAGCCGCTGGACAAGGAGCGGCGCGAGAACCGCTTCTTCGCCTGGTTCGACCGGCAGTTCGAGTCCGCCACCCAGCGCTATCAAGGCTGGGTCCGCGTGCTGCTCCAGCGGAGCGCGCGGATGATGCTGGTGTTCGTGGCGATCCTGGGATTGCTCGGGCTGGCCTTCACCCGGCTGCCGTCGTCGTTCCTGCCCGAAGAGGATCAGGGCTATTTCATGACCAGCTTCCAGCTTCCCGCCGACGCCACCGCCGCACGCACGCTGGAGGCGGTGCAGGCGCTGGAGCGGCACGCGCACGGCCGCCCCGGCATCGAGACGACGGAAGCGATCCTCGGCTTCGGCTTTTCCGGCTCCGGCCCCAATGCGGCGATGGTGTTTACCACGCTGAAGGACTGGGGCGACCGCGCCGGCACCGACGTCCGCCGCGAGGTCGCGGCCGCCGACGCCGCGCTGCCGAAAGCCGTGCACGAAGGCCAGGTGATGAGCCTGATGCCGCCGGCGATCGACGAACTCGGCACCTCGTCGGGATTTGCGCTTCGGCTGGAAGATCGCGCGGGCAAGGGGCGGCAGGCGCTGTTTACCGCCCGCGACCTGTTGCTCGGCTATGCCGAACGCAGCGCCAAGCTCACCGGCGTCTATGCCGAGGGGCTGCCCGCCGGCACCAGCGTGCGGCTGGACATCGATCGTGCCAAGGCGCGGGCGCTGGGCGTATCGTTCAGCGCGATCAGCGACATGATCGGTACGGCGCTCGGCAGCAGCTATGTCAACGACTTCCCGAACCAGGGCCGGTTGCAGCAGGTGATCGTGCAGGCCGATGCCGCGCATCGCATGAACATCGACGATGTGCTGCGCCTGCGGGTGCGCAGCAGTGCCGGGGGCACCGTCGCGCTCGCCGAGCTGATAACCCCGGTCTGGAGCAACAGCCCGCTCCAGCTCTCCACCTATAATGGCTATCCCTCCATCAGCATCACCGGCAACGCCGCACCCGGAACGTCGAGCGGCGAGGCGATGCGCGAGATGGAGGCGCTCGCCGCGCAGCTGCCGCCGGGCTTCGCGATCGAATGGACCGGCCAGTCGCTGCAGGAGCGCGAGGCCGGCGCGCAGGCGCCGATGCTGCTCCTCTTGTCGATGCTGGTCGTATTTCTGGTGCTGGCCGCCTTGTACGAAAGCTGGTCGATCCCGGTGGCGGTGATGCTGGTGGTGCCGCTTGGCCTGATCGGCGCGGTGTCTGCAGTGGCGCTGCGCGGCATGTCGAACGACGTCTTCTTTAAGGTCGGGTTGATCACCATCATCGGGCTGAGCGCCAAGAACGCGATCCTGATCGTCGAATTCGCCAAGCAGTATCGCGAGGCGGGCAGCAGCCTGATCGAGGCCGCCATCGCCGCCGCACGGGTCCGGCTGCGTCCGATCGTCATGACCAGCCTCGCCTTCACGCTCGGCGTCGTGCCCCTGATGCTGGCGGGTGGCGCCAGTGCCGAGACGCAGCACGCGATCGGCACCGGCGTGTTCGGTGGGATGATCACCGGCACCGTGCTGGCGCTGGTCTTCGTGCCGACCTTTTTCGTGGTGGTGGTGGGGCTGGCCGAGCGCTGGCGCGGCTGGCGAACGGGCAAGGAGGCATGACGATGCGCTATTGGGCTTTCCCCCTGCTGCTGGGGACGACCGCCTGTTCGATGACGCCGACGCTAACCCTGCCGGCCGCGCCGGTCGCCAATGCCTATCCCGTCGCCGATGGGGTAGAAGCGCTGCCCGAATGGCGCGGCATGTTCGGCGATCCGCGGCTGCAACGGCTGATCGCGCTGGCGCTCGACAGCAATCGCGACCTGCGCATCGCGGCGCTGAATGCCGAGGCGGCGAGGGCCCAGCTGCGGATCCAGCGCGCGCAGGCGCTGCCCGGCGTGAATGTCGAAGGCGGCTATACCCGCCAGCGGCAACCCGCCGGCGTGGCGGGTGCCGGCGTCGGCCTCACGCCCGGCACGGGTTCGGGAAACGGGGCCAGCGGGTTCGAATTCGGCCAGTTCACCGCGCAAGCCGCGCTGACCAGCTTCGAGATCGATCTGTTCGGCCGCGTGCAGGCACTGAACGCGGCGGCGTTCCACCGCTGGCTCGCCTCGGTCGAGGCGCGGCGCGCGGTGCGTCTGGCGGTGATCGGCGCCGTCGCCGATGCCTATTGGAACGAGCGGCTCGCCGCCGAACAGCGCGCGCTGACCCGCGCGACGCTGGACGATTGGCGCGCCTCGCGCGACATCACCCGGCGCCGCAGCGAGGCCGGACAGGCGAGCGGCGCCGATCTGGCCCAGGCCGAGGGCCTGGTGCGCCAGGCGCAGGCCGATCTGGCGCAGCGCGAGCGCGAAACAGCGCAGGCGGCGAACGCCCTGACGCTGGCAGTGGGCGCGCCGCTGCCGGCCGATCTGCCGCCGCCAAGCCCGTTGCTGGAGCAGCCGATCCGCACCGCGCTGGCGGCGGGAACGCCCTCGGACCTGCTGGTCCTGCGCCCCGACATCGCGCAGGCGGAACAGGAGCTGCGCGCGGCCAACGCCGATATCGGCGCAGCGCGCGCGGCGTTCCTTCCGCGCGTTTCGCTGACCGGCGCCTTCGGTTTCGCCAGCCTAGCGCTCGACAGCCTGTTCCAGGGCGCCAACCGTTCCTGGTCCTACACGCCGGCGGTCAGCCTGCCGATCTTTCGCGGCGGGGAGTTGCGCGGCAATCTGGACGTGGCGAAGCTCCGGACCTCGGTTGCCGTGGCAACCTATGAGAAGGCGATCCAGACCGCGTTTCGCGAGGTCGCCGACGGGCTTTCCGCGCAGGCGACCTATACGGCGCAGCTGGACGCGCTGGGCGCGGTCGTCACCCAGGCCGAGCGCCGCCTCCGGCTGACGGCGCTTGCCTACCGCGCCGGCCAGACCGGTCGCCTCGAGTTGCTCGATGCCCAGCGCGTCGCCTATGCGGCGCGGCAGACGGCGCTTGCCGCGCGACGGGATCAACTGAGCGCCGCCACCGCGCTCTACCGCGCGCTGGGCGGCGACGACAGAACCGAAGGAGCCCGATGATGCACCCACGCCCCCGTTATTCGCTGCCGATGCGGCTGCTCCACTGGACGCGCGCCGCGCTCATCCTGGGGTTGATCGCGCTGGGCTGGGCGATGACCTCGCTTCCCGACAGCCTGACCGCGAAGTTCACGTGGATGTATCCTCTCCACAAGGAATTCGGCGTGCTGGCGTTCGTGATCGGATCGGTCGCGCTGATCGTGCGCCTCCGCTCCGCCGTGCCGCCGCATCCCGCCGGCCTGTCGTGGTGGGAGACGGCGCTGTCGGGCATCGTCCAGTATGCGATGCTGGCGCTGGCGATCCTGGTGCCGCTGATGGGCTATGCAATGTCCAGCACATTCTCCCAGAGCGACGGCGTGCCCTTCTTTGGCGTCGAGCTTCCCGAACTTCTGCACAAGAACGACCGCGCCTCCGCGATCTTCGCCTGGGCGCACGAGACGCTCGCCTACGCGCTGCTGGCGCTGGTGGCGCTGCATGTGCTTGGCGTGATCAAGCATCGCTTTCTCGACCGGGGACGAGACGCCGACGTGCTGCCCCGGATGCTGTGACCGCTCCTGCCCCCGAGTCCGTTTTGCCCGGCGCGCGCGAGCCGGATGCCCGCGCCGCCATCATGGTTGCGCTCGTGGCGGGCCGCTCCCAAGGAAAACTATCTCCCCTTCGCGTGCGCGGTCGTTAGCATTGGCGCCAATGTACCGACACGCCCTTTAAGAGGAACGACGATGGCCGACCGCACGCTGCACCCCGAAACCCTGGCCCTGCATGCCGGCTGGCGCGCCGACCCGACCACCGGCGCGGTGGTGCCGCCGATCTATCAGACCACCTCCTACCAGTTCCGCGACACGGACCATGCCGCAAACCTGTTCGCGTTGCGCGAGCTGGGCAACATCTACACCCGGCTCGGCAACCCGACGACCGACGTGCTGGAACAGCGCATCGCCGCCCTCGAAGGCGGCGCGGCGGCGCTGGCGGTCGCCTCGGGCCAGGCCGCTTCGGCCTATGCGGTGCAGAACCTCGCGCGCGCGGGCGACAACATCGTCAGCGGTACGGACCTCTACGGCGGCACCTGGAACCTGTTCGCCAACACGCTGAAGGACATGGGCATCGAGGTCCGGTTCGTCGATCCCGCCGATCCGGAAGCCTTTGTCCGCGCCAGCGACGATCGCACCCGCGCCTGGTATGTCGAGACGCTGCCCAATCCCAAGCTCATCGTCTGCCCGATCGGCGAGATCGCGGCGCTGGGCCGCCCGCTCGGCATCCCGCTGATCGTCGACAACACCGCCGCACCGCTGATCGCGCGTCCGTTCGACCATGGCGCGGCAATCGTGGTCTATTCGACGACCAAGTATATCGGCGGCCACGGCACCTCGATCGGCGGGATTATCGTCGACGGCGGCACTTTCGACTGGGAGGCTTTCCCCGATCGCCAGCCGCTGCTCAACACCCCCGATCCCAGCTATCACGGCGCGGTGTGGAGCCAGGCGGCCAAGCCGCTCGGCCCGATCGCCTATATCCTGCGTGCCCGCACCGTGCTGTTGCGCGATCTGGGCGCGGCGCTGTCCCCGACCAACGCCTTCCATATCCTTCAGGGGCTGGAGACGCTGCCGCTGCGCATGCCGCGGCACTGCGAGAATGCGGCCAAGGTGGTCGCCTTCCTGCAAGCGCGGCCCGAGGTGACGCGTGTCATCCATCCGTCCGTCCAGACGGGCGTGCAGGCAGAGCGCGCCGCGCGCGTGCTGGCCGGCGGGCAGGGCGGTCTGGTCGGGTTCGAACTCGCGGGCGGGAGCGCTGCGGGGCGCGCCTTCATCAACGCACTCCAGCTCTTCTACCATGTCGCCAATATCGGCGATGCGCGCAGTCTCGCGATTCATCCCGCCTCGACCACCCATTCGCAGCTCTCGGCCGAGGAGCAGCGGGTGACGGGTGTGTCGGAAGGCTATGTCCGCCTCTCGGTTGGCCTCGAACATATCGACGACATCCTCGCCGACCTTGGCCAGGCGCTCGACCGCGCAAACGCAGCGCCGTGATGGGGCCGCGCGCGCCGGGGGGCGGCGGCCGGGTTGGCAAGATCACTCCATCACGATACATGTAAAGTTACATGAGTCGTGGAGTGCCGAAGATGCCTGCATTCGAGAATCCGGACCATTGGGACACCGCCGCCCAGCATTACGAGAAGACCGCGCATCCCTTTACCGTCCGCTATGCCGAGGCCGCGCTTGCGCGTGTCGCGCTGACCCCCGAGAGCCGCGTCCTCGACGTCGCGGCCGGCACCGGCGCGCTGGCGCTGACAGCGGCACGCACCGGAGCACAGGTGCTCGCGACCGACTTCTCCCCCGGCATGGTGGCGCGCATCGCAGCGGCGAACGTGCCCAATGTCCAGACGCGGGTGATGGACGGGCAGGCGCTGGCTCTGGACGACGGCATGTTCGATGCAGTCTTCTCGATCTTTGGCGTCATCATGTTTCCCGACTGGCGCAAAGGCCTGTCCGAGATGGCAAGGGTGACGCGCGCTGGGGGATATGGCGTGGTCGCGACCTGGCAGGACAGCGGTGCTGCAACTTTCCTGCTGCTCGGCCAGATCCGTCGCAAGCTGTTCCCCGAGCGCGACGGCATGACCATGCCCGAAGCGGTCAAAGCACTGAGCGACCCAGACGATTTCGCCCGCGAACTGGTTTCCGCCGGGTTCCATGATCCGCAGATCGAGCCTGTCACCCATGACTATGCGCTCGATATAGCCGCACTTGCCGAACCCGATACCTTGTTCGGTATGTCCCCCGACTGGACCAGCTTGCGTGATTCAGAGAAGGCCGCCGTCGTCGCCGAAGTGCGGAAAATGGCCGGCGATCGTGCGATCCTGCCTGTCCCTTCGACCGCGCTGATTGCCGTGGCCCGGCGCTGAGGCAGAACCCTTTGCTGCGATAGCCGGGATGCCCCTGTGGTGGTGTCGGCGCCGACTACTCATTGATCCTTTGGCGAACGGGGCGCTGGCCGGCTGAGGATAAAGGCGGCACAGCCCGCCATCACCAGGCCGACGGTGAGTTCGAGCATCAATGTCGGCCGTGCGGACCACCAGAACAGCGCATAGCCTAGGGTGATGCCCGAACAGGCCATGATCTTTGCCCGCGGACCGATCGCGCCATCCTCGCGCCAGGCACGCAATGTCGGGCCGAACTTCGGATGGTCGAGCAGCCACGCCTCCAGCCGTGGCGAGGAGCGTGCGAAGCAGCCCGCCGCCAGGATCAGGAAAATGGTGGTCGGCATCAGCGGCAGCAGCGCGCCGATGAAGCCGAGCGCCACGAACACGATGCCGAGCGCCGCCCAGGCTCCTCGCGAAAGATGGGCGGCAACGCGGCGGTGACGTGGTTCAGGCAAGAGTGGCTCCGGCGAGCGCGTGGACTCGAGAGAATGCGGCTCGGGCACCATCGATCACGCGCGCATCCTCTTCCTCCGAAAGATCGAGCGTGTCGAGCGCGGCTGTGAATTCCCGCCAGTGCTGCGCCCGGCCGTCCGGATGGCCGGCAAGGTGCCGCGCGCCGTGGCTGGCGTCCAGCCCCAATGCCGCTGCCGCCTTGTAGAGGAAGGCCGCGCCCAGGTTTGACCCTTCGGCGACGTAGAGCCAGCCGAACGCGGTCGGCAGGTCGATCGGTCCGGTCCCGAAGGCCGGGGTTTCGCCGTCATCGGGAACCGGCAGCTCCAGGAAGGCAAGATCCTGGGCGATGGCATCGAGCCGGCGGCGGCCCGCGAGATCGGGCAGCGCGGCGTCCAGCGCCGGATGCCGGTAGAGCGCATCGATGTCGCGGTGGAACCGATACTGCATCTGCAGAAAGCGTCCGTAGCGGTCGCGATCCCGAAACGGCTCTGCCGCCATGATCCGCTGGTCCAGCGTGTCATGGACCACATGGGTCGCGGCCTTCAGCCGCTTGGCGCGGCTCGACGCGGCGGTTGCCGGTTCGTTGAGGAGGATGGTCATGCAAGGCCCTTTCTTGTCGGAGGGAAGTCAACGCCGGAGCGAGAACAGGATGGGGATGGTGACGATCACCGGATCTCCCGGGATGTCGGCGCCGGGCGGCGGCACCGGCGATCCGCGGCGGATCATCGCCACGGCCTCGCCATCGAGCATCGGATAGCCGCTACCCCGCGCCAGTCGGGCGCCGAGCACGTGGCCCTGCCGATCGACCGTGATCGTCACCTGCGCGATCCCTTCCTCGCGGGCACTCTGCGAGGGGCGCGGATAGCGCAGGAACCGCTTGAGATGCCCGAGCAATTCGCTTTCCCAATTGGCGAGCGCGGCCTGTGCGGTCGATGCGCTGTTGGTGCGCGCGGCGACCGTCGACGCCTGGTTCGCAATCGCCGGCGGGGCGGTGGTCTGGTCGACGCGTCGCGTCGCGGTCGATGCTTCCTCTGGCTGGACCGCCGCCACCGCAGCCGGCTGGATGGGCACCGGCGGCGGCACGACCTGCGGTTCGGGCGGCGTTACCGACTGGCGCGTGCTGGCGGCCTCCTGTTCCTGCTGGAGCGGGCCAGGAGGTACCTCGGCCGGCGGCGCAGGCGGCGCGGCAGGGGTGGGGGCCAGTTCGAACGTGACGGCCATCCGCGACGGGGGCGCGATCTGGACCAAGGGCGATTGCGGCACCCAGGCCAGGATCGCGAGCGCGGCACCGAAGATAAGGGTGGTACCCGACATGCCGATGCGGCGGCAGGCGGCAGGCGGTTCGTAGCGGGACCGCTCCCACGCCAGCCCGACCGTCGCCAACGGTGGGTGCGGGCGCAGCAGGCCGGGCGACAGCGGCGCGGGGCCGCGCCGGGAAAGACATGCGTCAGAAGGCATATTCGAGCCTCATCGCCGCAGTGGTCCGCTCGTACGAGTAAAGCCAGTCGACATTGCTCTCGACCTGGTTGTGCTGGACGAGGATGTTCGGGGTCAGCCCGGCGAAGCGCAGCGCGGGCAACTTTACGATCGCGACGATATTCTGCTCGCGGTCGCGGCGCTTCGCCTCGAGAAGTTCGCTGTACGCGCGATAGTCCCGCCAGCGCAGCGAGGTGAAGGCAAGCAGGCTGACGGCCTTGCCGAAGGCCTTGTTCATGCCAAGGCGGACGCCGAACTGCCGATAGGCGTTGGCCGCATCTTCGGCCGTCTTGTCGACGACATCGGGGCCACCGAACAGCGACAGCCCGCGCGACACCCCGTACCACCCGGTGAGATTGGCTTCGGTCTGGGCACCATCGAAATTGCGATATGCCGGCAGCCGATAGTCGAGAACCTTGCGGCTCAACTCGATGCGGAGCGCGGCACTGTCGGCCGCGTTGACCATCGCCTCGGCCCGCACGCCCCAGGCGGTGTAGAGTATGTCCGATCCCAGGCTCCCGATGTCGAAAGTGGGCCCCAGGGCGAAGCTGCCGCGCGCGGATTGGTGATCATAGCCGATCTGAGTGGAGAGCGTCGTCTGGCTATAGGCGCCGTTCCCCGGATAGACATCGCCATAGAGCAGCGCCCGGCCGGCGATTCCGCCATTGCCGCCGATCGGCACGCGCCGGCTGAGCGTGCCTTCGACGTTGATGCCGGTGGCCTGGATCGCGTCGGGCACCTTGCGATCGATCAGGCAGGTGCCGTCATCGCCCGTCAGAAGGCAGGCATAGCTCGCCGAGCTCTGGTTGAGATTACTGCTGTAGCCCGGCCCGATCGCGAGAGACCCCTGCCATCGGCTCCGCCGCCGCAGCGCCTTCAGGAAGGTCTCGACCGTCTGGCGGATGCCGGCGGCCCTGTCGCCCTGCGCTTCCAGCGCGGCCTGCGCCTGCTGGAATTCGGCGAGCGCCGCGCGGTCCTTGCGGCTCTCGAACAGCACGCGGGCCAGTTCGAGGCGGCCGGGCAGGAAGTCGGGCTGCAGCTTGAGTAGCGCGCGATAATCGCGCTCCGCCGAGGCGAAATCCCGGGCCTGCCGCGCCAGTGCGCCTTCGGCATAGAAGACCAGCATGGGATCGCGCACGGGAAGCGAAAGATACGCCTTGAGGAACCGGCGCGCATCGGCCCATTGTCGCCGTGTCAGGGCGACATAGAGCGCCTCGCCCATCTCGCTGGCATTGCGGTTGACCGTATAGGTGCGCCCGTCGATCCTGATCGTCGTCGGTCCGGCGTCGATGTCCTCGACACCTTCCAGCAGCGCTCGCTCGGTGTCATCGGAGCGGCGATCGATGCTCTGGCCGAGGCGCAGGCGCGTGTCGTCACCGCCGACGGTCTGCGCGCGGGCAGCGCCACCGGTAGCGAGGGCGGCGCTAGCCACGAGCAGCGCACCGGCGAGACGCTGTCGAAGAAGATGCGGTACGCGCTGCACGGCCGGGAAGCTTTCCGTTGGCGGTCGAAGGGACGATCGGCGCGAGCGACGGGAAACGAGGGAGTCCGCAGACCCCCTCGCCCGAGTGCCGGAACCGACAGGGAGGGTCAGTTCTTGGTGCCACCGAAGGCCGTGTCGTACTGGCGGCTGCCGAACGCGACCACGCCGGCAAGCGCCGCTGCATTGCTGCCGTAGAAGCGGCCGCTGACCTGCCCACCCGAAGCAACCTGCACGCCGGACTGGGTGGCGGTCGCGTCGCCGGCGCCGATGATGTTGGCGCCATCGATGTCCGCGGTGCCGATGTTCACGCCGAAGCCGGTGCTGGCATTGGCGATGCTGCCGGTCAGCGTAGCCGCGCCGAAGTTCGCGGTGAACGTGCCGGTCAGCAGCCCCTTGTTCGCATAGTCGCTGATACCGTTGACCGAGTAGGTCGCCGTGCCGCTGGTCGGTACGGTCGTGCCGGCGCTGTCACCGGCATAATAGACGGTGTGCGTACCGTCGCCGACGCTCGACGTCTGCGCCCATTCGCCGAAATAGAGGTTGGCGGTGCCGACCTTTGCGAAGTGGAACACGCCCAGGTTGGTGTGGTCCGAGGGGGTGCCCGATGGCGCGTTGAGGGTCGA
This sequence comes from Sphingomonas degradans, assembly GCF_053502645.1. Taxonomy (NCBI): domain Bacteria; kingdom Pseudomonadati; phylum Pseudomonadota; class Alphaproteobacteria; order Sphingomonadales; family Sphingomonadaceae; genus Sphingomonas; species Sphingomonas degradans. The sequence continues at coordinate 2,485,177 of NZ_CP177172.1, read as the reverse complement.
TACCGCGTTTGCGTCGGCGCCGACGGAGGCCTTGAGGCCCTGGAAGTCGACGAGATTGCCGAGGCCCGTCGAGGGGACGGCAATGCCCGGGCGGCCCGAGGCGTGCGGACCGCCATTGATCGTGCTGGCGCCGACCACGGCCTTGCTCGTGTCGGTCGATTCCCCGACGATCTGGGCATTGGCCGCGCTGCACCAGGCAAGCGATGCGAGGCCGGCAGCGGCGAGCATCTTGCGGTGTACGATCTTCATGATAATTCTCCTGCAGTTGGAGCGCCTGAACCGTCAGGCGCCTTCATCCAGGGCGCGTCGCCATCCCACAGGTCTTGCAGGGTTTGTCGGGATTGGCGGCGCCCCTGAATCTCCGTCATCAGAACCGGCCCGTGAGGCTGAGCCGGACTGTCCGGCCCGGGGCCGGCATGAGCGACCGCGACAGCGGGTCCAGATAGTAGCGATTGTTGAGGTTGGTCCCGGCCAGCTCGGCCGAAAAACGATCATCGAGCCGGAACTTCACATAGGCGTCGACGGTCAGGATCTCGCCCCAGGTATAGGGGACGTTGAGAGCATAGCCGCCGATGCGATCGGCGACCGGGCCGCTGATGAACGTGTCGAGCTGGGGATTATCATAGCCGCTATACCAGGTGAGGCGGCTGCCAATCTCCAGACGCTTATCGAGGAAGCGTCCGCCCACGCTCCAGTTGATCTGGTCCTCGGGCGTCGCCTGGGTGAGCAGGTAGCTTGAGACGAACCCATATTTGACGCAATTGGGCACGCGGCCCTGCACAGGGTCCTGCTGGATGGCGAAGCTCTCGTCGCACACCTTGTTCTTTGTCATGTGCGCCGCGCCCAGTTCGGTGAAGAACCGGCCATTGTCATAGCGGGCCTGCAGTTCCAGACCCTGGATCTCCTGCCGGTCGAGGTTGAAGAACAGGAGCTGCGTCGAGCGCTCGATAACGTCCCTGGTCAGGTTGCGGTACCAGGTGAGCTTGATATCGGCGTGCTGATCGGCGCCGTTCAGGCCGAAGGCCCCCTTCAGGTCCTGCACGAACGCCGCCTCGATCGCATACATATGCTCGGGCTTCAGCGTCTGGGTCGGGTTGAGCGACGCCGAGAAGCCGATCGTGCTCTCAAAGATGCTGGGGAATCGATAGGCCTCGGCGTAGCGGACATAGGCCCTGCTAGCGCCGCTGAAATAGACGGTGGCCGAGGCGTTCGGCGCCCAGCCGTGCGCGCGCTTGTCGGCGGACTGCGTCACGGCGACGTTCGTCGTGACGGCCGTCATCCCGCACGAGCCCGCAACATAATTGGGCATCGCGGTCAGCGAGCCGTTGACGCAGGGATTGTCGGCGCGCCGGAAGCTGCCCTGCGCGTCGGGCGACCAGACGGTGTTGTGGCTGACCGTGAACGGCACCGGATTGGCGATATAGGCCGCCAGGCGCCGCTGGATGATGTTCTGGTTGGTGAACTGGGTCCGCAGCCAGGCCTCGTACGCCGCCGCACCCGTCTCGGTCGTCTGATAGCTCGCATTGTAGCCCGAGACGACCGACTGCCCGATGGACCCGCCGCGGATCTGCAGCAGGTCGTCGAGGAAATCGTCATGCGCCCAATAGCCTGAATAGGTAACGCCGGCATTGAGTTTCAGGAAGCTGGTCGGGCGCCACTCGCCGCGCAGGTTGATGCGATATTCCTCGCGCCGCCCGGCACGCGGATATTGGCGCCAGCCATTGGCGATCGCGTCGCTATACTGATCCTCTGAACTGAGCTTCTCGTGCTGCCACGTCCCCTCGATCATCAGGTCAAGGCGGCGGGTAAGCTTCACCTGATTGCTGGCGGTAAAGCCGATGCGGTCGTTATGGCTGTTGCCGAGCGCCGTGTTGATGAGGATGGGATCGGCCGCGGAAGCCGCGTTGGGGAAGCCGCCGGCGCTATAGGTGTCGCTGACGGTGTGTGTGCCCCACAGGCTCGCCTTCAGGTCGATCCATTTGCTGTCCGGCTGCCACTTGTATTCGGCGTTATAGGCCTGGGCATGGACCTTGCTCAGCGGCCATTGGATGTTGCCGAAGGTGCCCGTAGAGGTGGACATGATCCGCGAGGGAATGATCTCGCCATAGGTCGACTTGCTGTCGCGGAAGCCGAGCTGGAGATACTGGTCGGCGGCGATGTGCCACGTGCCCTTGGCCAGCCAGGATTCCATCTCGCTGGAGGTGTTGGGCACCTCTTCGCCGGGCTTGTAGTTCAGCCCCAGCAACCGGACATAGGTGTCCGGGGCGAGCGTGAGCCCGGATTGCTGATAATAGTCGGCGCCGTTTTCGCCCGAATAATAATTGCCGCGCTGGCGATAGGCATAGGCGGCGATCAGGTCGACGTCGCCGGCGCGCCCGGCCGCCGCGACCCGCACCGCCTTGTCCCCCATCGAGAAGACGTCGTTGTCGCCCGCCTTGTGGATGGGCACGCGAACGGTGGGATCGTCATAGGGATAGTTCGGCAGGCCCGGCGTGCCCGCGCTGCCGGGGAAGCCCGGAATGGTCCGATAGTCCTGTCCGGTAAGCACGGTCGGCAACTGCGGCGACACGGAATTATTGCCGCCTTCTAGATGCAGCTCGATGCCGAATTTCTGCGCCGGCTTGAGGATGTCGGCCACGTCGAGCGTGTTGATCACCACCGCGCCGCCCGTCGAGGCGTTCACCCCGCGCGCCGAGACCGGGCCCTTCAGCACCTCGACACCGGCGATCAGGCTGGGGTCGATATAGTTGCGGTTGCTGGCGCCGTTATAGCCGCGCCACACCGTCAGCGCCTGCTCGGTGCCGTCGATGATGACCGGCACCCGGCCGGGGCCCTGAATGCCGCGGATGCTAGGGTCGAGCGCGCCGCTGTTGCGGGAATCGCCGCTGAACACATTGACCATGCCCTTGAGCACGTCGGCCGGATTGACGCCCTTGTAGCGCTCGACCTCGTCCTTGCCGGCGAACGTCGAAGAGAGGTCGCGGTCGAAAACCGCGTCGTGCCGGCGGGCATCGCGCTCGGCGCCCGTCTCCTGCGTGCCTGCGGCGCCTTCGATCTTGAGCGCTTCGGTGACGATCGTGCCCTGCTGTCCGTCGCTGCCGTCCGCGGCCTGAACGCGCGCGAGCGTGACGAGATTGCCCGACAGATGCCAGGTGACCCCGGTGCCCGCGAGCAGCCGTTGCAGCGCATCGGCGATCGAAAGCTGGCCGTTTACCCCGGGCGAACTGAGGTCGCGCACCATGGCGGCGTCGACACTGACCTGGAGGCCCGACTGCCGCCCGAAATCGGCGAGCGCTTCGGGCAGCGACTTCGCCGGAATGTCGAAGCTGTGCGACTGGGCCGCGACCTGCGTCTGGCCGATGGCCGCAGCCGGCGATAGGATCGTCGCCGCGCCAGCCAGAAGAACGCTCCCCATAATCGACCGACGCCTAGACCGCGCCCGCGAAACCCCCGAAACCACCAAGCTGACCCCTTTTTCTACTTGTCCGTAGCGATGCAATTGCGAGGCATTCGCATCATCCGTACTGACTCAACGGATCGGCTTCGGGTTTTTTCGGAGATTTTTTCCGAGAAGGGGGCAGGGGGCTCAGTCGGCGGTGACGATGGTCATCCAGGGTGTGACCCGCGTCACCCGCGCGTCATGGGCGGCAGCAAGCGCGGAAAGCGCGTCCTGGGGGTGGCGAAGATCATAGACGCCGGTCACGCGCCGCGTCTCCATGCCTTCTCCCCGCGCGATGATGATCCCACGGTACCAGGGCCGCAGCGCATCGACGACGTCGCGGATCGGACGGTCGGTCGCCACATACTGGCCATCGACCCAGCTTGCGATCCGTTCGGGCGGCGTGTCGGTGCGCAATGCCTTGCCCGCGCCGCACGCCATGTCGACCGTCTGGCCGACCGACAGGATCGCGACCGGTGCCGCAGTATCGCACGCCACACGCACCCGTCCTCGCCGCACCGCCACGCCCACGCCATCGCTTCGCGCCTGCACCTCGAAGGCCGTGCCGAGGACCGTGGTGGTGGTTCCCGATGCGCCGATCTGGAACGGCCGCGACGGATCATGCACGACGTCGAAGTATCCATTGCCCTGCAGCAGCCGCACATGGCGCCGCCCGCCCGCATAATCGACGGCCAGCGCGGCACCCGGCGCCAGCTTGACCAGCGTCCCGTCGGCGAGGTGGAATGTCCGGACTTCGCCGGTCGGCGCGACATGGTCGGCCCGCAAATGGGTGAGAAGGCTAGGTCCGGCCCAGAGCGCAACGCACGCGGCCGCGGCAGCCGCGCTGCCCGCGAACAGGCGTCGGGCGAGACTGTGCCGCTCGCGTCGCCGGGCGAGCGGCTGCTCGAATGATACGACCGTGGGAGGTGGCGCGAAGGCGAGCGCGATGGCATCCGACGCGCGCGCGGTGTCGCTCCAGGCACGCACGTTGGCGGGACTGGCTGCGAGCCAGGCCGCAAAGGCGATCCGCAACGTCGGCGCGTCCGGTTCTTCGTCGAGGCGGATCAGCCAATCCGTCGCCTCGCGGTCAGCGCGTGCCTGTTCGATGGCGTCGACCTCTCCTGGTTCGCCCTCCTCGCGGCTGCTCATGCATGCGTCCTTATTGCCCGCGGCCGATCGTCCCGTCGCACGTTCGAAGGGTCCTTAGCTGCTAGACGAACCGGGTGTGGATTTTTTCGCCTATAGCGAGTTGCGGAGCGCTGCGCGGCAGCGCGCGACCCCATCGGCGACCAGGCCATGGGCGCTGGTCACGGATATCCCGAGCTGCTCCGCGATGGCCTTGAGCTTGATGCCCTCGACCCGGTGCATCCGGACCGCGACCCGCATGCGTTCGGGCATCAGCGCCAGCGCTTGCTCCACGACGCGCAACTCGGATTCCGAGATGACGGCTGCCTCCTGCGAGGGCGCTTCGCTCGGCACCTGCAGCAATTCAGCGTTGCCGTCATTATGGAACAGCCGATCCTCCAGACCGCTGCGGCGTGCGCCGTCGAGCGCGAGGTTGCGCACGATCCGGGAAAGATAGCCGAGCGGTTCGTCCATCGGGCGCTCGGCGAGCACTGCGCGAAAACGCAGCCATGCTTCCTGAAGCACATCCTCGGCCTGCGCGCGATCGCGCGTGATACGATTCGCCTGCCGCAGAAGGGCGGCGTGGTGTGACAGGAAGAGTTGAAGAGCCTCGGACTGCTGGGACACGCCTTACCGCCATGTGTTGCCCCCGCTCGCCTGCATGGGAGGGTACGTGCCCGCGCTTTCTGCGAGCGACTCGCAAATACCGCCGAGCCTTTGCCGAGGCAAGCCATTGTGCACATGTTGAGATCCCCGGGGCCGCGTTCGGACACGAAGCCTTAGTCGAGACCGGTCTTCCCCGGTGTCCAATGCGCTTTGGTGCGGATCCGACGTGACGGCACCTGGAGCGCCTTCAGGGTTCGGCGTACGCGCTGAATGGTTCCGGCTTTGCCGGTCAACACGAATGTCGCTCCGGCGTCGGCAAGTCCCGGCAGTTTGGATTCGAACTCGGACAGGTGCGCATCGTTCGCCTCCCGGCCGACAAGCGTGCAACTTTGGAGGTCGAGTTTCGCCGCGACCGACCGGCTGGTCTCGACATCTCCCACCTCGAAAAAGCCCGCCACCGCTTCCGTATCGGCGCTTTGCTCGATCGCATGGGCGAGCCCGAGCGATGTTTCGTCCCCGAATATCGCCAGCGGGCCGCCGGGCCGGCCAATGTCGAGCGACGCGCGCGGACCGAAGATATCGCAATGGGAACCCGGAACGGCGGCGCGCAGCCAGTCGCTGCCCGGACCCGTGCCGTGCGCGTAGCCAAGGATGCAGGTGCGCCCGGTATCGGCATTCCACGCGATCGGCGTATAGGTACGCGCCACGAATGCCGAGCCCATCGCGATCTGGATTTTTTGCCCCGGCGTCCATGCCACGTCCACGAGGCCCGGCCCCTCAAGGGTTATGAGATGGAAACGGTCGGCCAGTGTCTCGTTGGCGGTCACTGTGGCGCGCTTCATGATCAGGCGGATCAAGGCCTCACCGAGCCTGCCCGAAACCCGCGATGCGCGGGGCGCCGGCGCTTCCATGGTCGCCATCAGCCGATCCGTACGGTGAAATCGTTGCCGCGCTCCGCGTCCATTGCGAGCGTCTGGGAGAGATAACCGTTGCCGGGATCGCGGACATAGGCCCGATATTCCGGATCGAAGGCATTCTCCCCCAGCACGATCGCGCCGGGGCGAAGATGCGGTTCGACCAGCTTCAGTACCGGCAAATAGAGGGAGAAGGCGCCGTCGAGAAGCAACAGGTCGACCTCGCCCGCGATGTCCGCGAGCGTCTCGCGCGCATCGCCCTCCCGGATATCGACGAGGTCCGCCAGCCCTGCGGCCTCGAGATGTTCGCGCGCCCGCGTGACCTTGCCGGCCTCGAACTCGCTGCCGATCAGCGTGCCGCCGCCATTGTCGCGCAATGCCGCGGCAAGATAGATCGTCGAAATTCCCATGGACGTACCGAATTCGACGATCCGCGAAGCCTTTGTGGCGCGCGCCATCGCGTAGAGGAACCGCCCATATCCCGGTGAGACCGACAGGAAATGCTCGGCATAACCATCATACACTGAACGGAGGCCCGCTTTCTCGTCGTCCAGCAGTTTTGCCGCCCACTGCTCGACGCCTGCGCCGGAAGCCTCGACCTCCGCCATCACCTGCTCGAAATGGCCGTGGTCGGCATCGTGCGCGGCCTGATGCAAATGGCCGAGCAGGTCCGCGACGATATCCGTATCCAACGTATTCACTGGTTTTGCCCTTCCGGCTCGACTGGTCTGTTAGCGATCAATAGGACGCGTCGCGCATGGCGTCATTGCGAACCTCGGCCATGTTGTTATTCATTTGCGCCAATCAAAGCGGAGAGCACGAGATGCCGATCCTCACCGAACTGAGCGGCGAAGCGGATTGGGTCGAGCCCGACGATGTCCCCCGGCCAGTGGTCACTTACGGGTTCATCGCGAAGGATTTCGGCGGGTTCGAACTCGACCTGCATCGGCATCGCAAGGGGCAGGTCGTGCTCGTACAAAGCGGGGCGCTGAGCTGTGAGGTCGAAGGTGGCCTCTGGATCGTCCCGCCGCGCAGTGCGGTGTGGATACCGGGCGACGCGCTGCATTCGATGAAAGTGAGCGGCACGTTGGAGGGGTATGGCGCCTTCATCGATCCGGAATTCAGCGCCAGCCTTCCGACACGCTGCTGCGCCGTATCGGTGACGCCACTGCTCCGCGAACTGCTGACCCGCGCCGCGCATTTGCCGATACTCTACGAAGAAACCGGTGCGAACGCCCGCCTGCTCGCGGTGCTGCTCGACGAGCTGGCCGCAGCCGAGATCGAGCACCTGCACCTCCCGATGCCCAGCGACCCCCGGCTCCGCCGGACCGTCGAAGACATGATCGCTGCGCCTGCCGATCGTGGAACGGTCGATCTCTGGGCGAAGCGCGCTGGTCTCAGCGAGCGTACCTTGGCCCGAGTCATCCGTCGCGAGACCGGGATGAGCTTCGGCCGCTGGCGACAACAGCTCAGCATCCTCTTTGCAGTCAAATGGCTTGCGGGCGGTGCCTCGATCCAGCAGGTCGCGGATGATCTGGGATATGAAAGCGTGCCGAGCTTCGTGACGATGTTCCGCAAGGCGCTGGGGACTTCGCCCGGCCGGTACATGGCCGAACGCCACGCCGGCGCAAATCCCAACCGGCACAACGACTGACTGCGGTTGCTGCTCGATATATGGCCGATTTCGAGAGCCCTTGCTGCGCGATTGAACGGCAACGGCTGGTGAGACGGAGAGGGCGTTCTTGGAATCGAAGGTTCGGCGGAATGGCTAACGCGGGGACTGTGACGGGCATAGGGCGCGCTGCGGATCGTCGGCGGCATCACGCTTGCCTCCGCATTGAAGCGTTGTAATCTGCCCCTGATCCATCCTCCAACGCCGCACGAACCGCCTTTGGACTTGAACGAAGCGGCTCTCATCCCGCAGGGTGTGCCCTCCGGCGATGACCGAGACGGGAGAGAACGGGATGCGTATGATATTGGCGGTACTGGCGCTGTTCACCATGGCGCAAACCGTGCCGGACCCGCATCTGCCCAAGCCGACCCAGGATTCCGTCGCACCCACCTTGCCCCAGGGATTGCAGCACGCGGTCCTGATCGTGTCGAAGACCAATGGCTGGCGGCACATCGAGCATATCCCGCACTCGAACACCGTGCTTGCGGACATCGCCAAGGGGCTCGGCCGCGCGAGCTTCGTCACCGAGAATGCGGCGGTCTTCAACGACGAGCAACTGCGGCACTTCTCCGTCGTCGTGCTCAACAGCGCGAGCGGCGACTTCCTCACGCCCGAGCAGCGTGCGGCCTTTGCCCGGTTCGTGGCGCGCGGCGGCGGTGTCGTGGCGCTGCACGCGGCGGGCGACAACAGCCATACCGACCCCTGGTACGTCCAGACCGTGATCGGCACCAAATTCATCGGACATCCGGGCGGCGCCGATCATCTCCAGTCGGCGCAGGTGCTGGTCGACAAGCCGGATCATCCCGCCATGGCTGGCGTGACGCTGCCCTGGTCACTGGTCGACGAATGGTATTCCTTCGATTCGAACCCGGCCGCGAAGGGCATGACCGTGCTCGCGCGGATCGACGAGGGGAGCTATCGGCCGGGTGCCAGGCTGGCGATGGGCGTGCATCCCGTGATCTGGGTCAATCCCTCGACAAAGGGGCGGGTCTTCTATTCGGCGCTCGGACATTCGCCGGAAGTCTATGACGATCCCACGTATCGGCGCATCCTCACCAACGCCATCCGCTGGGCCGCACGCTAGGCGGCAACATAGCGGCGCCCTGTGCCTCAAGCCAGCTTTTGGGAAAGCTACTGCCCGGTGACCTCCTCGCCGCGATGCGCGACGTGTATCTTGTTGCCATCGGGATCGTGCAGGTAGGTGCCGTAATAATCCGGGCCGTGGCTGAACATGGCCGTCCCGTCAGATCTCACTTGCGATCGACGCTATCTCGCCCAGCCGTTCGTCATTACGACGATAGAACGTCCATTGTCGGATGCGCTTGGCCGTCACCAGCCCGCTGGCTTGAAGCACGCGCATATGCTCGCTGAGTGTGGAGGCGTTCACGCCGAGCTTGTCGGCAATGAACAGGCCGCACACGCCGTCCTCGATCAGGTCGCCGTCGCGTTGCGGAGGAAAGTGCGCGGTCGGATCGCGAAGCCAGCCCAGGATTTGCAGGCGACGCTCGTTGCCCAGCGCGCGAAACAGGTCTGCGGTTTCCATGTTCGAGAGTTTGCCAATTAACGAAATGAGTGTCAACTATGCGCCGACTCGCAGCAGGATCGCGCAATGCCTACACTCCCGTTCTTTACCGTCGATGTGTTCACCACCGCGCGCTTTGGCGGTAATCCGCTCGCAGTGGTGATCGGTGGCGAAACCCTCGACGCGGCCACGATGCAGGCCGTGGCTGCCGAGTTCAATCTTAGCGAGACCACCTTCGTCCTGCCGCCCGCCGATCCCGCCCATACGGCGCGGGTCCGCATCTTCAACCGGACCGCCGAGATGGCCTTTGCCGGGCATCCGATGGTCGGAACTGCCTTCGTCCTGGCGGGGCGCCATCCCGATCTTGTTGAGGCGGCGTTCGAAATACCGGCCGGCCTGGTCCGTGTCCGGATCGAACGAAATGCCACGGGCGACCCGGTCGGTGCCGCGATCACTACGCCGCAACCCCTGACGGTGGGAGAGGCGCTGGAACGCGAGGTGATCGCCAGCGTCCTGAGGCTGCGTGCCGACGATGTGGTGACGACGACGCATCCGCCAATCGTGGCGTCGAACGGCAACCCTTACGTGATCGCCGAGGTGACCGATGACGCGCTGGCGCGTTGCTCACCCGATCTGGATGCTTTCCGGGCGGCGCTTGCGGCGCATCCGCAGGACGGCAACCGCTTCTCGGTCCATGTCTACTGCCGACAGGAACGCACGTTGCGCGCGCGCATGTTCGCGCCGCTGGCAGGAACCTGGGAGGACCCGGCGACCGGCAGCGCGAACGCTCCGCTCGCCTGCCTCCTGCTGTCGCTGGAGCCGGGAAGCGAGGCGGCGATGTTCACCATCCACCAAGGGGTGGAGATGGGTCGGCCGAGCCTGCTGCGTGTCGAGGCCCGCCGTGGTGCGGAGGGCATTGTCGCCACGCTCGACGGAGCGTGCGTACCGGTCATGCAAGGGGAGATCACGCTATGACGGATCTTGCTTCCACCATCGGCTTCCCGGCGCTCGTACGAGCGGCCTCGATTGCGACCGCAGCGCCACCTCAGCCGGTCCACAGGCGGCCCTGACGCAGAAGTCGTGACATGAAATTGGAGAGGCGATGCCGAGCGTCCCTTTGACGATAGCGGCCGCAGGAGCGGTCGGCGCGGCGCTTGCCTATCGAAGGTTGGATGCCAGGAAATCGACGAAGAGACGGACCCGTGCAGGAACGTTCTGGCCGCCGACAAAGACCGCGTGGATTTGTTCGATATCGCCGGGATTGAACGCCTCCAGCAGCGGCACAAGCGTCCCGGCCGCGATTTCCTCGGCCACGCTGAAGGCGCCGACGCGCGCGATGCCCACGCCGATCGCGGCGAGTTGTCCCAGCGTCTCGCCATTATTGGCCTCGAATCCGCCCCGCACCGACAGGGCGAAATCCTGACCTTCGCGCCGGAACGGCCACACCGGTTCGGATCGGCGGAAGCTGAAATTCAGACAGTTGTGCGCGAACAGATCCTCAGGCACCTGCGGCGTGCCGCGGCGCGCCAGATAGTCGGGGGACGCAACGATTACCCGCCGGCTCTCGCCCAGCTTTCGAGCGGTGAGGCTGCTGTCCGGCAGGGGGCCGAACCGCACCGCTACGTCCGCCTGGCCCGCTGCGATATCGACAAGGGTGTCGGTCAGCGCGATGTCGATCAGGATGTCGGGATAGAGCGTTGCAAACGCGCCCAGCAGGGGCACGACACAGAGCCGTCCATGCGAGAGTGCTGCCGTGACGCGCAACCGACCGCGCGGACTGCCTTGATCGGCGAGTTGCTGCTCCGCGTCGTCGAGATCGGCCAGTATGCGCCGCGCCGCCTGCAGATATGCGTGCCCCTCGACAGTGAGAGTGAGCGCGCGCGTAGAGCGCAGCAGCAGCCGAACGCCCAGCCGCGTCTCGATACGATCGACCGCACGCGCCACCGCCGACGGACTCAGGCCCAGTTGCCGGCCTGCACCGGAAAAGCTTCCCCGCTCGATCACCGCTGCAAACAGCGACAGGCTATGTGCCCGGTCGCTGGCACCGGTCAGTTTTGCGTCCATCGCATAAATCCTTCGCGTTCCCGCGTGCTACCCCAACCTTGTCGTGCCGTCCATCTGGGCCGCGAACAAGCAATGGAACGATGCACCATGGATTATTGGCAATTGCGACGGTCGGGGTTGCGCGGGACCGTCCCCAGCTTTGGCGCGCGCAATCGGGCGAGCGCCCCCAAGACGAATCCGCAGCAGCCGGGTGTTGCCCGCCGCGCTTGGAGGCACGCATGAGCGAGACCGAATTGAAGAACCGGCTAGGCCTTCTCGCGCTCGCGGTCGGCGCGTTCGGGATCGGTGTCACCGAATTCGCACCGATGGGCCTGTTGCCGGTGATCGCGCGCGACCTGCAAGTGTCGATCCCCGCCGCCGGGCTTTTGATCAGCGCCTATGCGTTGGGGGTCATGATCGGTGCGCCGCTAATGACGCTGACCACCGGGCGCATGCCGCGCCGGATGCTGCTGATCGGGCTTGCCGGGATATTTACTGCGGGCAACCTGCTGGCTGCGGTATCGGACAGCTATGCCATGCTGCTGGCGGCACGCGTGCTCACTTCGTTCAACCACGGCGCCTTCTTTGGCGTCGGGTCGGTGGTAGCGGCGGGACTGGTTGCGCCCGAGCGCAGGGCGAGCGCGGTCGCGTCGATGTTCATGGGGCTCACCATCGCCAATGTGGTGGGCGTGCCGCTTGCGACATGGGCGGGCGAGCATCTGGGGTGGCGCGCGTCTTTCTGGGGCATCGCCGGATTGGGCGTGCTTACGATGGCCGCCCTTCGCGTGACTTTGCCGAACCTGCCCGCGCCCTCGGGCGGAAACGTCGTCGCCGAGCTGCGCGTGCTGACGCGGCGGCAGGTGCTGGGCGCGCTGGCGCTGACGGTGATCGGGTCCAGCGCGATGTTCACCGTCTTCACCTACATCACGCCGATCCTGCGCGAAGCGACCCATGCGTCGCTGGGCTTCGTGACAGCGATGCTGATGACCTATGGCCTGGGACTGACAGCGGGCAATTGGCTTGGCGGGCGCTTTGCCGATCGGTCGGTCGATCGCACCTTGATGATCACGCTGGCTGCGCTGTCGGCGATCCTGGTCGCCTTCGCCATGTCGATGGGCCATGCCGGCGTGAGCGCTGTCCTTATCTTCCTGTGGGGGGTGGCGAGCTTTGCCCTGGTCCCGCCGCTGCAGATACGGGTGATGACGGCGGCGGCGGAAGCGCCGAACCTGGCCTCCGCAGTCAATATCGGCGCCTTCAACCTCGGCAACGCATTCGGCGCCGCGCTCGGCGGGGGCGTGATCGCCGCCGGGCTTGGCTACCCGGCCGTGGCGATGGCGGGCGCCGCAACGTCGCTTCTGGGACTGGGCGCCCTTTGGGCTCAGTCGGTCCGACGATAGCGGATCAGCGTCATGATACCCTCGGGACTGACTTCAAGATCCGCGACGTCCGATTGTGCATCAACCCGACAGAACACAGTCATTCCGTCCTGGGCAAGGTGGCTGAAGCTCAGCTCCGTCTCTGCGAGTAGCGCCTGTGCGCGTCCAAGATACTGGTTCATCCGGGCTGCCGCCTGCTGCCCGGTGTCGCCTGAATAATGGCCACTGCCGACGAGTTGCTGGATCGCCAGCGATGCGCGAGCAAAACCGACGGGACGACCGCTCATCAGCCATGTGGCGATCGCGGCCTTGGCTTGCCCAGGTCCCGCCAACCCTTCGACGCGTGGCCCTCCAAGCGCTGCAAAGCTCGGTTGCAGCAGCGATTCGATGGCCGCGTCTGCCGTCTCTGCGCGTCGCTCGCCTGGAACGGTCAGGGCGAGGTCCAGATAGATACGAAAATGGTCCAGGAACGTCCGTACCGTGCGGGCCCGCGCAACCGCGAAGGCGGCAGCCTCGCCTGCAAGGGGCGAAGCCGAAACGGGATCGAGCCGTAATTGCGCCAGCGCGACCTGGTCCATCAGGCTGCGGGTTCGGAACAGGGGAGCGGACGCGACCTGCATCGCGTCGAGCATCGCGTCTGCTGCGTCGAAATCGCTGGCGAAGAAGAGATGCTCCGCAGTCGCTATTCGCCTGATCCCGCCCATGTGCGCGCCCGGTTCGTCGCTTGCCTCCGCGATGGCCAGCAGCCGCAGGTCGGCAAGGCTCAGGGACATCAGCTTGGCCGGGCCGACCAACAGCCCGATACGTGGCAAAAAGAGGAAACGGCTGTCGTGGAGGGCGGACAGGACGGCACCCACCATCGCGCGCTCGTCTTCGAAATGATGACGCGACCCCGCGTTTTGCGCAGCCCACTCGAACCACCGAAAGCCACCGTCTATCCAGGAAAGCACCAGACGCGCATGCTCCGATAGATCGGGCACGCGATACTGCCTGTTGCCAATCACGATCGACATTCGATGTCCTCCTGCCAGGTATCGGGCCCGGTGATCGTAACCCGTGTTGCGGCGACTGCAACTGCCTGTCCGAGGGCCGCTCCAGTGCATGTCGATCGTCGCCACGCTCGAGTTCGGCGGGGACCGTTCGCCGTTGGCTTCATAGTCCAGCGCGCGCGCACGCAGCGCGACTTCGGGGTTGTTGGGCCGGGCCTTGGGCCAGCCGGACTATAGCAGCGTAGCATCGCTTGTAGTGCCGGGCGGTCGACCCTATCACCGGCGATACCGCGCTCGGCTCCCTTGGCATCGGCGCAAGAGAAACCTGTGTCTGCTTCGTCCGAACCCTCCGGTATCCTGCACGTTTACACGACGATCCGCGCAGAGCTGTTGCGCTTTCTGACCGCGCATCTGGGCGATCCGGCGGCGGCGGAGGATGCGTTGCAGGAGCTGTGGCTGCGCTTGCAGGCGATCGACACGGGGCCGATATCCAGCGCGCGCGCCTATATCTACCGCGCTGCGCAGAACGTCGCGCTCGACATGATGCGGACCAGACGATCCGTCGCCGCGCGGGACGGGCAATGGGCAGCGACGCATAGCGGGCCGGGTGTCGAACCGGTGGATCTGTCTCCCGGCGCGGAGGATGCGATGATCGCGCGCGAAGAGGCGGAGAAGCTGGCCGCCGCAATTGCCGCGTTGCCCCCTGCGGCGGGTCGGGCTTTCCGGATGCACAAGTTCGGAGGGGCAAGCCACGCTGAGATTGCCGCGCAACTGGGGATCAGCCGCAGTGGCGTCGAAAAGCACATCGCCGTGGCGATGGCGCATCTCCGCCGTGCGATGAAGGACTGAGGAATGGCGGATCGGCTGCGTCTGAACATGAGCAGGAAAAGGCGCGATTGCAGGATCGCGCCGATGGAGTCGGCATGAGCGCGGAAATCGACGAAGCGGCGGCGCGCTGGCGCCTGGCCCAGGCGCATGACGATATGGATTGGATCGCCTTCACCGAATGGCTGGAGGCCGATCCGCGCCACCGCGATGCCTTTTATGAGATCGCGCGGCTCGACCAGCGGATCGATGCTGCCGGGCCGATCCTGTCGCAGCTGCTGGCCGAGCCGCCGCCGCCGCGCAGATCCTGGCCCCGCATCGCCCGCTGGGGCGCAGTGGCGGCGGTGCTGGTCGCGGCGATACTCCTTACGGTTCCGTACGCCGTGCGCGCACCCGCGCCAGTCGAAGTGGCGATCCGCACCGCGCCGGGGCAGGTGCGTGCCGTGCGTTTGCCCGACGGGTCCACCGCGACGCTGGCGCCGGGCAGCGTGCTGCACGTCCCGTCTTCGCGCGCCGAGGCGATCCGGTTGGAAGGCGCCGCGTTCTTCGACGTGCGCCACGATGCCGCGCATCCGATGACGGTGCGCGCGGGCGACTATGCGATCCGCGACGTCGGCACGCGCTTCGAGGTGTCTACCGGAGGCGGCATGATACGGGTGGCGGTGGCCGAGGGATCGGTTGCGGTGCGCGCGCCCGACATACGCGACGCGGTTTCGGTGGGCGCCGGCCAGGCGCTTACGCTGACCGAGGGGAGCACACGGGCCGAGCGCCATCAGATCGACACCCGCGCGGTCGGGCGCTGGCGCGCGGGAACGCTGGTCTATGACAGTGTGCCGCTGGGCCTGGTCGTCGCGGACATCGCCCGGACGAGCGGACAGCCAGTGACGATCGCGCCGCAGCTTGCTGGTCGCCGCTTCTCGGGCATGATCGCGACCGGCGATCGGACCGCGATGGTGGGCGCGCTGAGCGCACTGACAGGATTGGAACCCCGAAAGGATGGCGATGCGATACGGCTTGGCGACGGCGCTGCTCGCTAGCGGCGTCGTCGCCGCCATGCCGGCGGCGGCACAGGACCTGCGCCAGCACATCGACATCGACGCGCGCGACCTGGGAGGGGCGCTTGCCCAGCTTTCCGCGCAGACGGGTATCTCGATCGCGACCGACGGTGGCTTGCCGCGCGGCGGCGTGCCACGGCTGCGCGGCCGGATGACGGCGGACGCGGCGCTGGCGCGCCTGCTGGCCCCGATGGGGCTGGAGGCCCGGCGCGTGGGGCCGCGCGCGTATCGGATCGGTCGCCGGGCGACGCAAACGCTGCCGGTCGCTACCCCCGAGCCGCCCGATCCGGTGATTGTCGTGACCGGGCGCAAGCGGGCGGAGACGGCGTCGGACATTCCCGGCCCGGTGGCGGTGTATCGCCCGGACGCGGACGGCAGCCGGATGGGGGCCGCCCGGACCACGGGCGACGTGGCGCGCGCGATCGGCGGCATGACGCTGACCAATGCCGGTCCGGGAGGCGATCGCCTGTTCCTGCGCGGCGTCGCCGACAGCCCGCTCAACGGGTTCAGCCAGTCCACCGTCAGCGTCCAGCTCGACGACGCGCGGCTGACCTTCGATGGCCCGGAACCGGGGCTGCGGCTGGTCGATGTCGCGCGCGTGGAAGTGCTGAAAGGGCCGCAGGGGCCGCTCTACGGCACCGGGGCGCTGGGCGGTGTCTATCGCATCGTCACCAACCGACCGTCGCTGGACGCGACCGAAGCACAGGCGGGCGGCGGGCTGGCGAGCGTGTCGCACGGTGGTATCGGGCCGCAGGCGGAGGGGGTGGTCAACCTGCCGCTCGTCGCTGGCCGGCTGGCGGTGCGCATCGTGGGCTATGCGGCGGTCGATCCGGGCTGGATCGACGATGTGGACGGACGCCGCGACCGCAACCGGACCTGGACGCGCGGTGGGCGGATCGCAGTGCGCGCGGCGCTGTTCGGCGACTGGATGGCCGATCTCAGCGCGGTGCAGCAGAGCGTCGATGCGCGCGATACCCGCTATGTCGATCGCCCCGACGCCTATGTGCGCGATGTGCCGACGCCCGAGCCCTATGCCGGGCGTACCCGCATCTATCAGGGATCGGTCAGCGGGCCGGTGGGAGCGCTGCGCCTGACGATTGCGACGGGATTGACGGAGCAGGGACAGAGCCAGCGCTATCACGACCCCCGGACCGATGCGGTGCCGTCCGATGCGGCCCCGGCAGTCCCGTCCGCGATCCTGAACACGCGGGGATACCGGGTGTTCGACCAGGAAATCCGGCTGGCGTCGGCGCCGGGGGGCGCCGTCACCTGGGTGGCGGGCGCCGCCTTCCTGTTGGCGCGCAGCGACGGCATTCTGGTCGGGCTGGCAGAGGATGGGGACGTAACCCGCTATCTGGCCGCCAATCGCCGGGTGACCGAAACGGCGCTCTACGCCGATGGGTCGGTCGCGCTGACGAACCGGTGGCGGTTCGGGCTGGGGCTGCGAGTCTTTCGCGCGAGCACGCGGGACGACCGGTTCAGCTTCCAGACGCTGACCGCGCGCGCGGAGACGCTGTTCGGGGTGACGCCGAACCTGTCACTGTCCTATGCGGCAGCGCCGGACAGTCTCGTCTATGCACGGTTCGCGACGGCGTTTCGCCCCGGCGGGCTGGACCCCGGCAACGCTGCCTCGCGCCGCTATGGCGCGGACGAAGTGCGGACGTTCGATCTGGGCGGACGAACGCGGTTGCTCGACGGGCGCCTCGGGCTCGACGCCAACCTGTTCTTCACGCGCTGGCGCAATATCCAGGCCGACTGTCTCGAAAGCGACGGGTCGATCTCGACGCACAATGCCGGGCGGGCGACGATCCCTGGAGTCGAGGGCGTCGCCGATTGGCGCGCGGGCGGGGGATGGCATGTCGAGGCAGGCGCGACCTGGCAGCGCCCGCGCCGCAGCGCCGCGGCGGGCAATTCCGCCTATCTGCCGCTTGTGCCCGATTTGTCCGCGCGCGTGTCGCTGGCGCGCGAAATGGCACTGGGGGACTGGCGGCTGATGCCGAGGCTGGCGGTCGACATCGCCGGGCCGACGCGGCTGGGCGTCGACACTTTGCCCGATCGCCGGATGCCGGGCCGGTTACTCGGGCGGTTCGGGCTGGTCGCGGAAGCGGGCCGCACGACACTGCGTCTCGATGTCGATAATCTGCTGGACGTGCGCGGGGACGCCTTCGCCTTCGGCAATCCGTTCGTCGCGCGCACGGTGCGCCACTACACGCCCTATCGCCCGCGCGGCGTTTCACTCTCGGCGACGCGGCGCTTCTAGAATTTTTTTTCGCGGTCCGACTGCGGTTCCGTCCGGTGAGCACGTCGATGCGGCAGTGCGAAACGGAAATGCAAAGGAACCATGATGCGATTGATTGCTGCCTCCCTGATGCTGACCCTGTTCGGCGCGCTGTCCGCCGCTGCGCAGGACGGCCCCGACAAACCCTTTGCGGGGCCGAGCGTTACCGTCATCGCGGGTGTCGAGGGTGCCAATCATTATGACGGCTGGAAGGCGGGCGCGGTCTATGGTGGCCAGGTCGGCTATGACATGCAATCGAACGATCTGGTGGTGGGCGTCGAGGGTGAAGTGACCGGCGCGTCGGGCCGCCACTGCACCACGATCCATCACACCACCGGCGGAAACGACAGTTCGTGCGTCGCGACGGGGCGCGACTTCTATCTCGGCGGCCGGATCGGCACGGTCATCGGTGACGCGACGCTGCTCTATGCCAAGGTCGGCTATACCAATCCGCGCCGCAGCTACGATTACCGGGTCGGCCAAAGCGGTTCTTTCACGCAGACCGGCAGCGTGACCACCGACGGCATCCGCGTCGGCGCGGGCGTCGAGCGCCGCCTGACCAACAGCATGACCCTGAAAGCCGAGTATCGCTATTCAAACTATACCGGGAGCTTTGATCGGCACCAGGGCGTCATCGGGGTTGGCTTTCGGTTCTGATTTCTGATGGTTGTGCGACCGGTGCGGGCTCGATTTTCAGAACCGCAGCTTGGGTATAGTACTCTCGGCATGGCCGACGGCAACTCCGGATTGCTCGCACTCTATGCGACCGAGCGCGCGGCCCTGTTGCGGTTTCTTGCGGCGCGCACCGGCGATCCGGCGGAGGCGGAGGACATCGTCCAGGAGCTGTGGGTCAAGCTTCAGTCGCTCGACGCCGGGCCGATCGCCAACGGGCGGGCCTATCTGTTCCGCATGGCGCAGAATCTGGTGCTCGACCGGCTACGCGAGCGTAAGCGGCGGGAGGCGCGTGATCGCAGCTATACCGACGACGCAACCGGTCCGCTCGCTCCCGGTGCCGAGCCCGTCGATCCGGAAGAGAGTGCCGAAGCGCGCCTGATCGCCCGCGACGAGGCACAGCGGCTGGCGGCAGCGATCGCGACTCTGCCCGAAGGGGCGCAGCGGGTGTTGCGGCTCCACAAGATCGAGGGGCTGTCGCACGGCGAAGTCGCGGTGCGGCTGGGGATCAGCCGCAGCGGGGTGGAAAAGCACATGGCGGTCGCGATGACGCATCTGCGCCGTGCGTTCGGGGGACTGGGGTGATGCGCGCGCGGCGACGTCACAGCAACGAAATATCGGGCGTCCGCGTCGCTGCGCGGGCAAGGAACTGAACATGGGTGACGAAATCGAGGCGCAGGCGGCGCGCTGGTATGCCGTGCAGGACGATGATTCGATGGACTGGGACGGGTTCACCGCCTGGCTCGAGGCCGATCCGCGCCATCGTACCGCGTTCGATGCGCTGGCGCTGCTGGGCGGCGCGCTCGACATCCATCGGACGGAGATCGCCGAGCAGCTGGACGCGATGCCCGCGAACGACAATCCGGCGCAGGCGCCCCGGCGCAGATGGTGGGCTGCGGGGATCGGCGGCGCGGCTGCGGCGTCGCTGGTTCTGGCATTGGCACCCTGGAACGCGGCGGCACCGGCGCACTATCGCACCGCGCGGGGCGAGAGCCGCATCGTGGCGCTGAACGACGGATCGCGCATCACGCTGGCGTCGTCGAGCAGCCTGACCGTGGCGGGAAAGAACCAGACCGACCTCACGCTGGAAGGCAGCGCCTATTTCGACGTGCCGCATCGGCAGGATCGCACGATGACCATCCGCAGCGGCGGCATCGAAGTGCGCGATATCGGCACCCGCTTCGCCATCGCGGGAGACCCCGGTGTGGCGCGGGTGGAGGTGGCGGACGGCAGTGTTTCGGTCGGGTCCGAGCAGTTCGCGGCGCCGATCACGGTGGCTGCGGGCCATGCGCTGGTCGCGGATGCCGCCACGCGCAGCGTGCACATGGCGACGATCGACCCCGCCAGCGTGGGAAGCTGGCGCAACGGCCAGCTGCGCTATGTCAATGCGCCACTGGCGCTGGTCGCCGCCGACATCAGCCGATATGCGGGAAAGCCGGTGACGATCGATCCGGCGCTGCGGTCGCGCAGGTTTTCGGGGGTGTTGACGATCGGTGATGGTTCCACGCTTGCCTCGACACTGGGGGAGATATTGGGCATCCGGGTCCAGGAAGACGCAAAGGGCATTCGTCTTAGCCCTGGCGCTTAGCACCGCCGCGCCCGCGCTGGCGCAACGCGCGACGATCGACATACCTGCCGGGCGGCTGGCCGATGCCATCGCCACGCTGTCGGCACAGGCCGGCGTCTCGATTGGCGCCAGCGGGGCGCTGCCCGATCGGCGCGTGCCCGCCATTCGCGGGCGGATGGACGTGGGGGTCGCATTGGCGCGGATGCTCGCGGGCACGGGATGGCGCGCGCGGCAGTTGCGCGGCGGCGTCTGGCGGATCGAGGCGATGCCCGCAACGCCCGCCCCCGCGCAGCGCCCTCGCGCGCCGAACCGAGCCCCCGCAGCGCCGCTTGCACTCCCGCCCGACCCGGAAATCGTCGTCACCGGACGCAAACGGGCCGAGCCGCTGGCGGCGGCCGATGCGACGATCATGGTCATCTCCGGCACGCGGCTGGACCAGCGCGGCGCGCCGCTGGCGAGTGCGGATGTCGCGCAGATGGTGGACGGGCTGAGCGTCACCAGCATGGGATCGGGACGCAACCGGCTGTTCATTCGCGGCGTCGCCGACAGCCCGTTCGACGGCTTCGGCCAGGCCAGCGTCAGCGTCGTGATCGACGATGCCCGCGCCACCTATGACGCGCCGGACCCCGACATCCGGCTGGTCGACATGGAGCGCGTCGAACTGCTCAAGGGGCCGCAGGGGCCGTTATACGGCACGGGCGCGCTGGGGGGCATCTATCGGCTGGTCACGCGCAAGCCCGACATGGTGCAGGCCGGCGGGACTGTCTCCGCCGGAATCGACAGCGTGCACTATGGCACGATCGGCACGCATGCGCAGGGGGTGCTCAACCTGCCGATCGTCGCCGATCGCGCGGCGGTGCGGCTGGTCGGCTATCGCAGCGTCGAGCCGGGCTGGATCGACACCGCCGGGGGCGCGCGCGACATCAACCGTAGCATCGTTTCGGGCGGTCGGCTGGCGCTGCGCGTGCTTCCGTCCAGCGGATGGACCGTGGACCTTGCGGGACTGGTCCAGACGATTTCCGCGCGCGACAGCCGCTATGTCGACGGGGCCGGTGCCACGGTGCGCGCCCCGCGCATCCGCGAACCGCACGATGTCGATTTCGGACTGGGCGGGCTGACCGTCACCGGTGCGCTCGGCACGCTGGCGCTGACCAGCGCGACCAGCATTTCGCGGCAGGAACTGCGCGCCACCTATGATGCGAGCGCGTCGGCGGGCGCGCTGGGCGGTTCGGCCCCGGCCAGCTATCTCGACGACCGGCATTACCGCGTGCTGAACCAGGAACTGCGGCTCGCCTCCCCCGCCGCGCAGCGCATCGCGTGGCTTGCCGGGCTGTCGGTGCTCGACGCCGCGACCGATGCTGCGGGAACGCTGAGCGACGCGGCGGGGGCGCGCGACGTGCTCACGCTGCGCCGCCGGGTGCGCGAGATCGCGGGCTTTGGCGAGGCGACGCTCCACTGGAGCCAGCGGCTGTCGGCGACGGTCGGCGGGCGGGTGTTCCACTCCTATATCGAAGACGAGAAGTACGAGAGCGGCGACACCGCGACGCTCCAGCGCCAGAAACTGCATTTCGCGCCGAGCGTGTCGATGCGCTGGAATAACGGCGCCGGCCTGGGTGTGTATGCGCGCTATGCGGGTTCGCTGCGTCCGGGCGGAGCGGAGGCAAGGACGGGCGACACGACCGGCAGCTATGGCGCGGACGAGATTTCGACGAGCGAACTGGGCGCGCGGATCGAGCGCCCGGGGCTTGCGCTCACCGGCGCGATGTTCCTCACCTATTGGAAGAACGTCCAGGCCGATTTCCTGCCCGCGACGGGGCTGGTGACGACGCGCAACGTGGGCAATGCCGTGGATCGCGGGATCGAAGTGTCGGGCGAGTGGCGCCCGGCTGCGCGCCTGTCGCTGTCGGCGGGCGCGATCTTGCATCGCGGGCGGCTGGGGAATCCGAGTGCCGCGGTCGCACAGGGCGGGGACCGCCGCCTGCCCATCGTCCCCGATATCGCGCTGCGCGGCGCCGTCGACCAGGGCTTCGTGCGGGGTGCATGGACGCTCCACGCGCTGGCGCGCGCCCAGTATGTGGGGGCCGCGCGGCTGAGCTTCGACACCGGGCTCGACCGGCGAATCCCGCCGCGCGCGGTGCTGGGCGCGGGCCTGTCCGCCGAACGCGGCGCCTGGAGCATCCGTGCCGATCTGGACAATCTGCTCGACAGCACCGCCGACAGCTTCGGCTTCGGCAATCCTTTTTCGATCCGCGACACGCCCCAGCGCACCCCGATCCGCCCGCGCAGCCTGAGCCTGACGATAGGGCGACGCTTCTAGCGGGAACCACCACCGCACCGACCCGCGAAAAAAGATTCGCGGCGGGCTGGGGTGCCCGTTTCCCGGCGGCGTCCTTGCCGTGTCTCGGGAGTATGGCATGGTTCAGACAGCAAGCGAATTGATCGTCGATCGGTATGCGGCGGTGCACGGCGCACGGGTAGCGCCCGATTTCCCCAATTATTGCACAGTCAACGACGATAGCGGACCGTGCGCGGTTCTTGGCTTTCGCAGCGCGGGCGCGGGAGCGCTCTTCCTCGAACGCTATCTCGACGACGCGATCGAAGTCGCGGTGCGGGAGGCGCTGGATATTGCCGTGCCGCGTGACCGGATCGTCGAGATCGGCGCGCACGCGTCCTCCCGCCCCTATGCGACGATTGCCCTGTGGGCGCGCGCGGCGGCGACGCTGGACGGGCAGAGCGACGTCGCCGTCGCGGTGCTGACCGCGCCGCTGCGCGCGATGTTTGCCCGGCTGGGCCTGCCGATCGTCGAAATCGCGCCGGCAGCGCGCGACCGCATGGGGCCGCAGGGCGCAGCATGGGGCCGTTATTATGAGGCGGACCCGGTCGTCTGCGCCGGATGGATTGCCGCGGCACGCACGCCGCTGGCACGCTGGCAGGAAAGGCGTGCGGCATGAGCGGCGCGCTTGTCGGCGCGATTGCGCGCCACGCCATGGAACGCCCGGATGCGATCGCAATCGACGGTGGCGATGCGGGCAGCCTGAGCTGGGCCGCGCTTGCCGCCACGCTGCCGCCCGTCGCCGCCCAGTTCGCCGATCGCTATGGCGGCACCGGGCAGCCGGTTGCGGTGCTGGTCGATCATGGCCCGGCGGCGTGTCTGCTCGATCTGGCGCTGGTCGCCGCCGATATTCCGGTGGTCCAGCTTCCGCCCTTCTTCACGCCCGCGCAGACCCAGGGCGTGCTGGCGGCGGCAGGATGCAGCGCCCTCATCACCGGCGCGACGCTGCACGGGCAGGGCGGCGATGCCGTGCTGGTGCTGGACGACAGGGCGCTGGATCACGCCGCCGTGCCGCTGCCGCAGGGTACGGCAAAGGTTACCTTCTCGTCGGGCTCGACCGGCGATCCCAAGGGCGTGTGCCTGTCCGCCGCGCATCTGGCCGAGGTCGCGCAGTCGGTGGTCGATTATGTCGGCGCCGTCCATGCGGGGCGGCATCTCCCGCTGCTGCCGCCGGGCATCCTGCTGGAGACGGTAAGCGGCTTCTACGCCACGCTGCTGGCGGGGGGCACCTATGTCGCGCTGTCGCAGCGCGCGGTCGGCTTTGCCGACCCGTTTCGCCCCGATCTGGCGGTGACGCTGCGGACCCTCATTACCCGGCAGATCACGTCGCTGATCCTCGTGCCCGAATATCTGGGTGGAATGGTCGCGGCGATGGAGGCAAGCGGCTTGCGGCTTCCCGCATTGACGCTGGTCGCGGTCGGTGGGGCGCGGATCTCTACGGCGCTGCTCGCCCGCGCGAAAGCGCTCGGGCTGCCGGTGCGGCAGGGCTATGGGCTTACCGAATGCGGCTCGGTCGTCAGCCTCGAGCGCGGCGACGAGCCTGCACCCGGCAGCGTCGGCCATGCCCTTGGCGCGCACCGGGTCGAAATCGCGGCGGACGGCGAGATCATCGTGCATGGCACCGCGTGCCTGGGCACGATCGGCGCACCGCGCGCGCCCGGCCCGCTCGCCACCGGCGATCTGGGGCGGATCGACGATAGCGGCGCGCTGTGGATCGAAGGACGCAAGTCGGCGCTGATCGTCACCAGCTTCGGGCGCAACATCTCGCCTGAGTGGATCGAAGCGACGCTCACCGCCGCGCCTGAGATCGCGCAGGCGATGGTGCGCGGCGATGGCAGGCCCGCGCTCGACGCGCTGCTGGTTCCCGCACGCCCCGATGCCGATGTCGATGCGGCGGTCCGGCGCGTGAATGCCGGGCTGCCGGCCTATGCCCGCATCGCCGCATGGCGGCTGGTGCCCCCCTTCACGCCCGCCAGCGGTCTGCTGACCGGCAATGGCCGTATCCGGCGCGCGGCGATTGCCGCCGCCTATCCCGAAAGGACCGATGACATGCCCTTCTTCCATCGCCTCGTCGAGGAAACGCGTGCGGAGCAGGCGCGCTTTGCTATGACGCCGCAGCTGATCGCGGGGCTGACCGGCCGGATCAGCCGCGCCGACTATCTCGCCTATCTCGCCCAGGCCTATCA
The DNA here is from genome assembly GCF_053502645.1 of Sphingomonas degradans. Classification (NCBI taxonomy): domain Bacteria; kingdom Pseudomonadati; phylum Pseudomonadota; class Alphaproteobacteria; order Sphingomonadales; family Sphingomonadaceae; genus Sphingomonas; species Sphingomonas degradans. The sequence continues at coordinate 2,460,576 of NZ_CP177172.1, read as the reverse complement.
CCATGTCCGCCATACCGTGCCGCTGATGGAGGCGGCGCGTGCCCGGCTGGGCGACAATCCGATGCTGGTGGCCGCGCTCGACGACTATATCGAGGAGGAAACCGGGCACGAGCACTGGATTCTTGCCGACATCGATGCGGCGGGCGGGGACGGCGCCGCCGTCGCCGCGAGCCCACCCGCGCCGGCGACGGCGGCGATGGTCGCCCATGCCTATCAGACGATTCGGGAAGGCAATCCCGCCGCGTTCTTCGGCATGGTGTTCGTGCTCGAAGGGACCAGCATCGCGATGGCGAGCAACGGTGCGGCTGCGGTCCAGTCCGCGCTGGGCCTGCCGCCCGAGGCGTTCCGCTATCTCACCTCGCACGGCGCGCTCGACCAGGATCACATGAAGTTCTTCGAGCGGCTGATGAACCGGATCGACGATGCCGACGATCAGGCCGCGATCATCGCGATGGCGCGCGACATGTTCGACCTGTTCGGCGGCGTATTTTCCTCGGTCGAGCTGGAGGCGGATCGTGTCGCGGCTTGAGGGGCGAACGGTCGTGATGACCGGCGCAGGCGGCGGCATCGGCTCGCTGGTCGCACGGCGGCTGCGCGGCGAGGGCGCGCGCGTGATCGGCGTGGATCGCTCGCCGGGCACCGATTGCGACGAAACGCTGGCATGCGACCTGTCCGACCCCGTGGCGCTCGCCGCGCTGGCCGGCACGCTGGCCGCGCGCCCGGTGGACATATTGGTCAACGTGGCGGGGGCGCAATATTTCGGCGAGGCCGACGCCCAGGGGCTCGACAGCATCCGGCTGTGCTACGCGGTGAACCTGATCGCACCCGCCGCGCTGACTCGTGCCGTGCTGCCGGGCATGCTCGCGCGCGGGCGGGGCCAGATCGTCAACATCGGGTCGGCGATGGGCGCGATTCCCTATCCCTATTTCGCGACCTATTCGAGTTCGAAGGCGGGGCTGAAGGCGCTCAGCGAAGCGCTGCGCCGCGAAGTCGGCGGGCGCGGGATCGCCGTCACCCACGTCGCCCCGCGCGCTGTGAAGACCGCGTTCAACAATGCCGCCGTCAATCGCTTCCTCGAGCGCGTGAAGATGCGCGCCGATGACCCGGGCGACGTGGCCGACGTGATCGTCCGCGCGATCCTCGCCCGCCGCAACGACGTGGCGATCGGTGCCGCCGAGCGCTTCTACGCCCGCCTCAACGCGCTTGCCCCCCGCCTGATCGATCGCGGCCTCGCCGGCCAGGCGGCAAAGGCGCGCACGCTGTTTTCCCATTCTTGAAAAAAAGGAGTTGTCTGTCATGCTTTTCCGTACGCTTCATATCGCCGCCGTCGCGCTGCTCGCCGCAGCCGGCCTCACCGCTGCCCATGCCTCGAACAATCCGGCGATGGATGCCGATGTCCTGCGCGTGAACAATGGCTGGGCGCATATCCGCTATCAGGTCACTGACCGCAGCCAGCAGTATAACCAACTCGTCGCGCTGGAGGCCGTCGCGGCACAGGTGGTCGTGCGCTATCCGCATCGCGCCGAACCGCTGCTGTGGGAAGGCATCGTGGTGAGCGAGGAGGCGGCGCGCGCCAGCGTGCTGCGCCAGCTGGGGCTTGCATCGCGCGCGCGCGACATTTTGAACCAGGCCTATGCGATCGACCCGCATGTCGCCGACGGCGGTGCCGCGATGAGCCTGGGCGTGCTCTATTACAAGGTGCCGGGGTTCCCGATCGGGTTCGGCAGCACCAAGAAGGCGCGCACCTATTTCCAGGAAGCGCTGAAGCTCGACCCGAACGGGCTGGACAACAACTTCTTCTATGGCGACTTCCTTGCTTCCGAGGGCGACAAGGCGAATGCCAGGCGCTTGCTCCAGCACGCGCTGCTCGCTCCGGTAAACCATGATCGCCCGGTCTGGGATGCGGGCCGCCGCGCCGAGGTCCGCAGCCTTCTCGCCAAGCTGGGCTGAGCGGGTGATGGGCAGCGCGGCGCACTGGTTCGGCAGCCAGCTTTCGCATCCCCGGGACTGGGGCGGCTGGCTGGTCGGCCAGGCGATGCGCATCGCGAACCGCGCGCCCACCCGGCTGGCGCTAGAGGCGCTCGACGCTGGCCCAGGCCATGCCGCGCTCGATCTGGGTTGTGGTCCGGGCGAGGGGGTGGCGCTGCTCGCGCTGCAGGCGGCGCATGTCCATGGCGTGGATGCGTCGGACACGATGATCGCCGCCGCACGCCGCGCCAATCGTGGAATGATCGCGCAAGGGCGTGTGACGCTGGCCCCCGGACGGTTCGAGGCGATTCCGCTGCCCGATTGCAGCGTCGACCGCATTCTGGCGGCCAATGTCGCCTATTTCTGGAGCGACATGGCTGCGGTGATCGGCGAGATCCGGCGGGTCCTTCGGCCCGGCGGGCGGCTGGTGCTGTACCTGACCGCTGCGGAGACGATGCGGAACTGGACCTTCGCCGACGCGCGCACGCACCGGCATTTCGATGCCGGCGACCTGCAAGCGGCGCTCACGGAAGCGAGCATCGCACCGTCTGCGATCACCATTACGCGGCACCGGCTTTTCGGCGGAGTCATCGGGCTCGTCTGCGCCGTGGATTTCTAATGCTGAGATGCGGGGAGGTCGCGTTGTGTGCGGCATTTCTGCATTCAGAGCCGCAAAGGGGTAGCTCGAGGAAATTCAACAGCGGGGATATGTGGATTGCCGATCTGACGTGATAATTCGCGCGTCGGTCGCTTCAGTCGTGCCAGGAAGCAACGAATGGCGGCTTCCGTCGTCTCACCCGAACAGCCCTCTTGGAGCAGTCCGGTTGCGGCACTACGGCCGAGCGGGTGATGGACAGGCGGCGCACATGATTACGCTCGACACCGAACGGCTTGTGCTGCGCGGCTTCCGCGAAAGCGACGCGGAGGATCTCTTCGCTTACTTGCATGAACCCGGCGCAAGTTGCTTCCTCTCGATGAAACTTGAGGACCTCGCCGCGGCCCGTGCGGAGGCAATCGAGCGCGCGGGTTCCGAGGACGTTTTTGCGATCGAGCATCGCGAGAGCAGCCGCGTTATCGGGGAGGTGTTCGGTCACCTTGAGCCGCCAGATACATTCTCGATAGCCTGGCAGATGAACTCCGGCTTCACGGGCCAGGGCTTTGCCCTGGAAGCTGCGCGAGCAGCGATCGATCACCTTTTCGAGGACCGCGGGGTCCGCCGCATCTATGCGTATGTCGAGACCGACAATCTTGCCTCGCAGCGGCTGTGCATGCGTCTGGGTATGCGGCAGGAAGGCCTGTTTCGTGAGTTCATTTCATTTGAAGCCGATGACTCGGGGGCTTCGATCTATGTCGACACACTCCAGTTCGCGATCCTGAAGAAAGAGTGGCGAGGCGGGGCGGGTAGTCAAGCCTGATGCCAAGGCATTCAACATCGCTGAAAACAAGCTGATGGAGTGACGCTCAGCGTGCGCTTCGGGAGGGCGATAAACGCGCTGACGCTGTCATAGCCAAGGTCGAGTGCCACACACCCGACCATCATAGCCTGATGGTATCCTTGGCGCTCGGGTGGGGAGGCCGGGCGGTAAACGCCAAGAGTTCGAAATGGCAGGGGCGCTCGGATTCGAACCGAGGGCCTTCGGTTTTGGAGACCGACGCTCTAACCAGCTGAGCTACGCCCCTACGCCGCTCGCTACTATGGTTGGTTTTGCCGGAAAGCAAGGGGGAGCGTGCATGCGAAGTGTCTCGGACTTTGTGCTGAGGAACCTAGTGCATTTGGCTGCAGACCTTGCCAGAATCCGGTGGACGGAGGGCGCCGGAAAGGCGGGGACGCTCGGCGTTCGGGTAAAATGGGATTGGATGGCGAATGACGACGGATGCGGGAGGGGGATTGCCGCCTATTCGATTGATGACTCGGCTGTTGGCGCGCATGCAGACCGCGATCGTCGGCCCCGGCATCCGCGCGATGGGCGGCGACCTGGACCGGTTCGTGATCTTCACGCTGGTCGCGCGCCAGTCGCTGGGCGGGGAGTTGAGTGACGCCGGCCTGGCCAACGCCACCCCGATCACGATGAACGCCCTGTCCGCCTCGCTCGCGCGGCCGTATGAAACGGTGCGGCGCCAGGTGATGGCGCTCGTGGAGCAGGGGCTCTGCATCCGCACGCCCAACGGCGTCGTCGGCGCGCCGCTGCTGCTGCGCCATCCGCTGATCCCGGAACTGATCGCCATCGCGCACGACAGCTTTGTGCGCTTTGTCGAAGACATGGTGGTGCTGGGCGTGCCGTTGCCCCGCCAGCGCCCGGATACGCGCTATGCGCTGGTGTCGGGATTCCAGGCGGCGACCGACCTGATGCTGGCCGTGACTCACGCCAATCGCGACACGCATGGCGACTGGGCCGAGCTGGCGGTGTTTTCGATGGTGCTGGCGGCGAACACCCAGTCGTTCGTCTGCGACCCCGAGCGTGCATGGCTCTATGCCGACCAGACGCGCCCGGCGCCGGTGCAGCTGCTGGAACCCATTCGACCCAGCGCGCTCGCGCAGGTGCTGGAAATGCCCGAAAGCACGGTCCGGCGCAAAGTGGCGGCGCTGATCGCCGATGGCCGGTTGATACGCGTGCGCAACGGCGTGCTGGTGTCGGACGCGTGGATGAACCTGGACTCGTCGATCGCGACCAGCACCGAAAGCTGGCACAATATCCGCCGCATCCTGGAGCGCGTGGCGGCGCAGGGCTTTCCGTTCGACGCGCCCCAGAGCGCCTATATCGCGGGGCGCCCGCCGGAGCCGGCATTCGAACGGCGCCCGGCCACGGTGCGCGAGTTCGCCTGAACGCCGGCGCGCGGCGTTCAGGCTGCCGCGCTGCTTCCCAGCGGGCGCATCGTCAGCAGCCGCGCCTCGTGCACGGGCAGCGGGCGGCTGAAATAATAGCCCTGAACCTTGGTGCAGCCCAGCGCGCGGACCATGTGGTGTTCGTCCTCGGTCTCCACGCCCTCCGCCGTGGTCGCCATTCCCAGGCTCTGCGCCAGCGCGACCACCGCGCGGATGATCGCGGTCGCTTCCTTCACGCCCTTTGACGCGCCCTGCACGAAGCTGCGGTCGATCTTGATCGAGCTGAATCGTGTATGGGCGAGATAGCCGAGCGACGAATAGCCGGTGCCGAAATCGTCGAGGCTGAGGCGGACGCCCAGGTCGAGGATCTTTTCCAGCACCTGCACCGCCGCCGTGCCTTCGCGCATGAACACGCTTTCCGTGACTTCCAGCTCCAGCCGCTCCGGGGGCAGGCCCGATTGCGCCAGCGCCTGGGCGACCACGCCGACAAAGGCAGGGTTGTGGAGCTGTTCGGGGCTGACGTTCACGGCGACGCGCATCGGCAGGTCCCAGCGCGCGGCTTCGTCGCACGCGGTGCGCAACACCCATTCGCCGATCGGCGCGATCAGCCGCGCGTCCTCGGCCAGCGGAACGAACTTGGCCGGCGAAACCGTCCCGAGTTCGGGATGGTTCCAGCGCAGCAAAGCCTCGAACCCCGTCAGGGCGCCGGTCTCCGCGCTCACCACTGGCTGGTAATTTAGGTGGAACTCGCCGTTCTGCGCAGCGGCGCGCAAGGCCATTTCCAGTACCCGGCGCTCTTCGGCGGCCATGTGGAGCTGCGGCTCATAGATATGGAACACGCCGCCGCCGGCATCCTTGGACCGATACAGCGCCAGGTCGGCGGAGCGGATCAGCATCTCGGTGGTGCGTCCGTCACGCGGGCCAATCGCCAGACCGATCGAACAGCCGATGTACAAGGTGTGCTGGTCCAGGTCGTAGGGCTTGGAAAGCGTGTCGATGATCGTCTGCGCCAGCCGCTCGATCCGCGCGGAATCGCTGGCATCGCGCACCACGACCGCGAACTCGTCGCCGCCCAGCCGGCCGATCATCTCGTTGTCGGTTATCAGCGTCTTGAGCCGTTCGGAGACGCGCCCCAGCAGGCGATCGCCGACGGGATGCCCGAGCGTGTCGTTGACCGCCTTGAAGCGATCAAGGTCGATCATCATGAACGCGCAGCGCGAACTCCATTTCTCGGCATCGGCCATTGCGCGCGCCAGCGTCTCGTTGATGAGCAGGCGATTGGGCAGCCCGGTCAGCGCGTCGAAGCGGGCCATGGCACTGATCTTGTCGGCGGACTGGCGCGCCTCGGTCACGTCCGAGCCGACGCCGCGAAAGCCGACAAAGACTCCCCGTTCGTCGTGGCGGGGCGATGCGGAAATCTTCCACCAGCGTTGTTCGCCCTCGACCAGGACCGGCAGCGCGAGGTCGCGAAACGCTTCGCGTGCCTTCAGCTTCTCGGCCAGTTCGCGCAGTCCGGCGGCGAAATTGCCCGATTCCCAGCTTGGTCCCGCCAGCACCTGGAGGAACGGCATGCCGTTGATCGCCTTGGGGTCCACGCCCAACGACACGGCGAAGCGGGGGTTGGCGCGCTTCACCCGGCGCTGCGCGTCGATTTCCCACAGCCAGTCGGCGCCCGCCTCTTCGGATTCGCGCAGCAGCAGGCTTACGGTTGCATCGCGTTCGGCGATCGCGATCTCGCCGGCGCGGATCACGACAAGCGCCTTGCCCCGGCCAAAGGTGGCGATCGCGAGCAATGTGGCGAACAGCGCGGTCGCGGCGGCCAGCACGGGCAGCCCGGCCATCAGCACCATCGCCGTCATCGACGCGCCGACGATCGCGATGAACACGATCGTGGCGAGCGGCAATGCGGCCATCGCCACCGCCGATGCGGTCATCAACAGCGCCAGCACGATCCACAGGCTCATCGCGGCATGGGTATCGGCCAGTTGCCCGAATGCGAGCGGCGCTATCGACCAGACCGCGCCGAGCGCGAAACCGTCGAGCGCAGTGCCGCGCACGTCCTCCACCGGGGCCGTGACGGCGGTGCGATGGCGTTTGGACAGGCGGCGGAACACGACGGTGCATGCCGCCGCGCCGACCGTCGCGCCCCAGGCCGCCAGCTTCCACACCGCAACGCTGGGCGCGAGCAGGATCGTGGCAAGCGAGGCGCCGACCAGGTTGGCGGCGAGCATGAACAGCGCCAGCTGGCTGCCCGCATAGAGCTGGGCGGCGCGGATCGGGCCCCAATCGGTGGTGTCGGCGGGATCATACAGCCCCAGGAGCGCGCGGGCATCGATGCGCGGACGGGCAAACTGCGAAATGGTGTCGGTGCTCACGCGCCCGGGCATAGCGCGGGTAGGTTAGCGAGAGGTTAGAGTTATCGCCGATGTGCTGGTTTTCACGCGAGGTCTTCGGCCCAACGAAGGGGCCCGGGAGCAAGGGGAAGCGTCACGGCCCCCTGCTGACCGCAGCGCTATCGCAGATGACGGTTGGGCGACCATAAATGCAGTCATCCCAGCGCAGGCTGGGATCCATTGCCGCTCCGTTGCGTCAAAAGCGCAGACTGAGCGGCGAATGGATCCTGACTTTCGTCAGGATGACGAGGCGCTTTTAACGTGCGATTGCACTGCCGCCGCCCGGTCGCCGATCAGGCGGCGATGTCGTAGGGCTTGATCTCGCCGGCCAGGTACAGGTTGCGCGCCTTTGCCCGGCTGAGCTTGCCCGAGCTGGTACGCGGCAGCGTGCGGGGGGGCACCAGTTCGATCACGCAGTTCATGCCGGTGACCGAGCGGACGCGCTCGCGAATCTCGTCGCGCAGGCGGACTCGCTCTTTCTCGTCCGAGGTGCGGCACTGGACCAGCACGGCGGGGGTTTCCTCGCCGCCGGGGGTCGTGATCGCGAAGGCGGCGATATCACCCTGCTTGAAGCCGGGGAGCTGCTCCACGGCCCATTCGATATCCTGCGGCCAGTGGTTGCGGCCGTTGATGATGATCATGTCCTTGGCGCGGCCGACGATGTAGATATAGCCGTCGCTCAGATAGCCCATGTCGCCGGTGTCGAGCCAGCCATCGACCAGGCACGCATCGGTCGATTCCTGGTCGCGGAAATAGCCGACCATGACCGACGGGCCCTTGCACCACACCTTGCCGATCGCCTTTTCGGGGAGCGGGGTGCCGTCTTCCTCGCGGATTTCGATCACCATGTCGCGCGCGGGCTTGCCGCAATTGACGATGGCGCGGAATCGCTGCGGCCGATCGGCGCGCGAAGTGCCGCCCGAAAGCTGGGTTTCCTCGACCAGTTCGACGACGATGCCTTCGCCCGGGGGCATGATCGACACCGCCAGCGTCGCTTCGGCCAGGCCGTAGCTGGGCAGGAATGCCGACGCCTTGAACCCTGCGTCCGCAAAGGCATCGACGAACGACTGCATCACGTCGGGGCGGATCATGTCGGCACCATTGCCCGCGACGCGCCAGCGCGACAGATCGAACCGGTCGCTCGCCTTGGTCTGGCTCGACATGCGGCGCGCGCAGATATCGTAGCCGAAGGTCGGCGAGTAGGAGAGGGTGTTGCCGGGGTTGCGGCTGATGAGGTCGAGCCACGCCAGCGGGCGGCGGGCGAAATCCTCGGTCTTCAGATAATCGGTCGAAACCTGGTTGGCGACGACCGACAGCAGGCAGCCGACCAGCCCCATGTCGTGATACCAGGGTAGCCACGAAACGCAGCGATCGCCGTCGGCCACGCTCATGCCGTGGCTGTGCGCCGCCAGGTTGTTGAGCAGGGCGTTGTGGGTGATCGCGACGCCGTGTGGGAAGCGAGTCGAGCCGCTGGAATATTGCAGATAGGCGATGTCGTCGGTCTTCGCCGCGGGCAGCGCCACCGGGGGGGCAGGGCGATCGGAGAATTCGGACCAGTCGATTCCCTGGACGCCCGAGAGCCGAGCCGCCTCCGCGCACATCGCGCCGATTTCGGGCGGATAGACGAGCAGCATCGGATCGCAGCTGTCGAGCTGGACGCGCAACTGGTCGATATAGCTTTGCGCGCCGCCGAAGCTGGTCGGCAGCGGCAGCGGCACGGGCCACGCGCCCGCATAGACCACGCCAAAGAACAGCGCGGCGAATTCGACGCCGGTTTCGGCGATCAGGGCGATTCGATCCTGCGGCTTGACCCCGGCAGCGATCAGACGACGCGCCTGGACCAGCGCATCGTCGCGCAGTTCCGAAAAGGGATAGGGCCGCGCGAGGTTGCCGCGCGCGTCGTGAAAATTCAGGCCGCGCACGCCCTGCGCGGCATAGTCCAACGCATCGCCCAGCGTCGCGAAATCCGCAAAGCGGCGCGGGAGCTTATCGTCGGTGGGCGTCGGTACGGGCATCGCCGTCGCTGCCTCCGCCTGCTTTTCGAGAGATCCCGTAACGTCCAAATCCATTCTTTTTCTCGTGCCCCTCGTGGAACAGGCCGTTGTGCCCCCACAACGCATTAAATGCGATCGGCTCTGCTACGCGCTATCGTTCAAAATCGGTTGCCAGTGTGGCACAATCATGGCGCATGCCCCGATCCAGACCCATACTCGCTCCGCTTGACCCCGCCGATCTCGATCGGTTTGCGCTACGCTATGTCGAGCGATTTGCAACCACGCGCGGCAAATTGACCGATTATCTGCGCCGTAAAGTGCGCGAACGCGGCTGGGCGAATCCCGACCAGCCGGCCGATTGCGAAGGCGTCGCGCAGCGCATGGCCGACCTCGGCTATGTCGACGACCGGCTTTATGCCGAGGCGAAGGCGGGATCGATGGCCCGGCGCGGGCTGGGCGCGCGTCGCGTGGCAGAGGCGCTGCGCCACGCGGGCGTCGACGCGGAAGACAGCCGCGCCATCGCGCCTGCGATCGAGGAAAGCGCGGAGGCCGCCGCAATGGCTTTTGCCCGGCGAAAGCGCATCGGTCCGTTCGCACGTGAAGCAGGCGATCGTGCGCAGCAACAAAAACACCTCGCCGCGATGCTTCGCGCAGGGCATTCGCTGGATATCGCCCGGCGGATTACGGGGGCTTCGCCCGACGAAGACATTGATTTATACTGATGTGTCGAAGCTGGACTGAATCCCATAAACCAATTCCCCTTTTCGAGAATCTTGTGTTAATGAAACCGCTTGGGGGAAACAAAAAATGCGTGCTGATACACAGCTTGCGTCAAAACACTTAGCGGTCGCACAATCCGGGAATGGCGATTTCGAGGGCGACGATGCGGCGGAGGGGCTGCTTGTCACCGGGATCGTCAAGTGGTTCGATGTCACGCGTGGTTTTGGCTTTCTGGTGGCGGATGACGGGGTCGCCGGCGACGTGCTGATCCATTTTACCGTGCTCCAGGATCATGGCCGCCGAAGCCTTCCCGAAGGTGCGCGAGTCGAGTGCGTCGCGGTGAAGCGGCAGCGGGGATTCCAGGCCCGCGAGATTCGCTCGATCGACCTCACCGAGGCGGTCGAACCCGTCAAGCGCCCCGGCGAACGTGCCGACCGGCTGAAAATGGTATCGGCGGCGGGGCCGTTCGAGGCGGTCACCGTCAAATGGTTCAACCGTTTGAAGGGGTACGGATTTCTCGTGCGCGATTCGGACTCAGCGGATATATTCGTCCATATGGAGACGCTGCGCCGCGCCGAGATCGAGGAAGTCGAGCCCGGCCAGCCCCTGCGGGCACGCATCGTCGATGGCGACAAGGGGCCGCTCGCCGTAGCGGTCGAAAGGATCGGCTGAGACAATGATCGCGGTGCGGGGATTCGGCGTGGCGCTTGCCGCCACGGTGCTGGTGCTGGCGGGCGTTTGCCACAGTGATGCCGGCGCCCATGCCGGGAAAATTCAGGCGCCTGCGAAGGTTGCCGTCACGGTCCGGACCGCGAACGGGGCCACCCGCATTTTCAACGTCGAGACCGCGCGCACTCCGGCCGAGCAGGCGCGCGGGCTGATGTTCCGCACGAATCTGCCCGCTGATGGCGGCATGCTGTTCGCACCCTATCCGGGCGATGGCGGCCCCCCGCGTGCGGCGAGCTTCTGGATGAAGAACACGCCGAGCCCGCTCGACATTCTCTTCATCCGCGCCAACGGGACGATCGCCGCGATCGCGGCCAATGCCGAGCCTTTTTCCGAGATCCCGCTGAAGTCGGGCGAGCCGGTGGCGGCGGTTCTGGAAATCAACGGCGGCAAGGCGGCGGCGCTTGGAATAGCGCCTGGCGACACGGTCCGCTGGGACAGCCCCGCGCAGTAGGGGCATATAGCCAATTGCCACGGGCCGCGAGGCCACGCTAAGGGGCGCGCATGGGTATCAATCTCAATCCCTTCACCTGGTGGAACGGCGCAAGCTGGGGCACGATGTTCGGTCTGCGCGGCAAGGCGCGCGTCGGCGAGGATTCGCTGGGCAATGTCTATTGGCAGGGCGGGTCCGACACCAATGGCGTGCCGCGTCGCTGGGTGATCTATAACGGCCCGAACGATGCCAGCCGCGTGCCGCCCGATTGGTTCAGCTGGCTGCACCACCAGATCGATTCGGTTCCGGAACAGGGCCTGCCCCCCGTGCGGACCTGGGAAAAGCCGGCCGAGCCCAACCTGACCGGCACGCGCGCGGCGTATCGCCCGTCGGGCGCGCTCGAAGCGGGCGGGCATCGGGCACGGTCAACCGGCGATTATGAGGCCTGGACCCCCGACGCATGATCCTGCGCGCCGGACCCGCAGTGGCATCGCTGCTGCTGCTTGGCCTTGGCGCGTGCTCGGGTGGCGGCGGCCAGCCGGGGAATAATGCGGTCGATGACATCGTCATCACCGGAGACGATGCCGGCGCGGCCAAGGCGCCGGCCGGCGCTCCCGACGGCAGTGCGCTGGCCGCTGCGGCAACCCCGATGCGCGATCGCGTGGCGGTGCTCGGACTGCTCAACAAGCGTAACGGCGTGGCGCGCGAGTTCAAGCTCAAGCCCGGCCAGGCGGCGCGAATCGGCGACGTCATCGTCCGGCTGCGCGCGTGCGACCGCACCGCGCCGTGGGAGACCGACCAGTTGACCGGCGCCTTCGTCCAGCTCGACGTGCAACAGGTCGACAAGAGCTGGCGGCGGGTATTCTCAGGCTGGCTGTACAAGGAGCGCCCGGCGCTCAACGTCGTCCAGCACCCGATCTACGACGTCTGGCCCAAAAGCTGCGAAATGACCTTCCGCGACAGCGGCCCGGATACGGTGCCCGCGCCGGTCGGCGGCAACGCGTCTAGCGCGAAGAAATCCCCATCGACCGAGGGCGAGCCCGTGGAAAGCCCCGCCGTCGATTCGCCCAGCGCCGCGTCCAGCAACGCGATATAGGCATCGCGCGGCACTTCGACGGCGCCCAGCGTCGCGAGGTGATCGGTCTGGAACTGGCAGTCCAGCAGCGTGAATCCCCCGGCCTTCAGCCGCGCCACCAGGTGCGCGAACGCCACTTTCGACGCGTCGCGGACGCGGGTGACCATCGATTCCCCGAAGAACGCGCGGCCCAGCGCCAGCCCATAGAGCCCGCCCGCGAGTCGATCGCCGTCCCAGCACTCCACCGAATGTGCAAAGCCGCGCCGGTGCAACTCGACAAAGACGCGCTCGATCGGGCCGTTGATCCAGGTATCGGGCCGATCCTGCGCGGATTCGGCGCAGAGCAGCAGGATACGCTCGAACGCGGTGTCCACGGTCACGCGAAAGCGATCGGCCGCGATCGTCTTGCGCAGCGAGCGGGAGAGGTGGAAGCCGTCGAGCGGCAATATCCCGCGCTGCTTGGGTTCGACCCAATAGACGCTGGCCGCCGTGCGATCGTCCGACATCGGAAACACACCCATCGCATAGGCGCGCAGCACCAGATCGGGGTCGATGTCCGCCGGGGGCGCCACGTGCTGGGTCATTGCCGGCTCAACGCGTGTCGGCCAGCCGGCGTTCGATCGCCGTCCACAGCGCGGCAAAGGCCTGTGCACCCGCCGAGCGCGGGGCGAAGGCACCGATCGGCATGCGCCGCTCTGCCATCGCCTCGATCATGCTCGCCATCGGCACGACCGGCCAGTCGGGATGCGCGGCCAGCGCCTCGGCATGGAGCTTGCGCCGGCGATCGACCATCGAATGCACGGGCATCAGCGGCACCTTGCCCCCCTTGCGCGCCAGATGCGCGGCGACTTCGGTGAAGGCGCGCGTCGACAAGGGGGAAGGGATGACCGGCACGACGATCAGGTCGGCGGCGCGCATCATCTGTTCGGTCGTTTCGGTCAGGCCAGGCGGGCAGTCGAGCAGGACGCGATCATAGTCGTCGCTCAGATCGTCGAGCAGCTTGGCCAGCCGCTTCTTCTTGTCGAGTTCGTGGAAAATCCGGTCGAGCCCGCGCAGCGAGGTGTCGGCGCCGATCACGTCCAGCCGGGCCGTGTCGGTGTGCCGCACCAGCGCGGAAGGCGGCACGTCGCGGGTGAAGATCGCCTGGGCCTGTTCCCCGCCCTTGCCCTGCGGCGCGAGAAGGAAGGTGGAGGCGGCCTGCGGGTCGAGGTCCCATAACAGCGTGCGTCGCGCCGACAGCGTGGCCGCTGCCCATGCCAGATTGACTGCCAGCGTGGTTTTGCCGACGCCGCCCTTCAGGCTGTAGATCGCGACGGTCGCCAACTTGCATTCCTCCCGTTGTACCGCGGTCAAGCTGGCACGAAAAAGGGCCAGCGGGAATGCCGCCGGCCCTGGATTTCATCGCAAATGCGCCGCCGTTCAGGCGTGGCAGGACTTGGCGGGCTTGCCCGGCAGCGTGATGCTGACGTTCTTGGGGGTGCCCGTCAGCTTGTAGCCGCCTTCGGCCTCGAAAGGCTGGCCTGCTTCGGGTGCCTTGAGCATCGTGGCCGGGCCGGTCTTCTCGGTCTTCACCTGGACCTGCTTGTCGCCCTTGAAGAAATCGACATAGACCAGCGTGTTGTCGCCGCAGCGCAGCGTAACGCTGGACGCGATTGCGGGCGGCAGCTCGACGGGAGCGGCGTTCGCAAGCTGCGACGCCATCGGATCCGGCGCGGTGCTGGTCACTTCCTCTGGCTTGTTTTCACATGCAGAAAGCGACAGAATCGCTACGGCGGCGGCGGCGAAAATGGGGGCGTTCTTCATAACGGGGCTGCTTTTCCTCAGGCGGCAAGAATCGTCAAGGAGATTCCGGATATATAGTCACATTATTATGGTGCGACGCGGCGTACCATGCCGGACGTTACAAGCATGTGAACCGGCAGCAAGGGCATTCCCTATCCGGACCTGCCCTGCGACTTGACCGTGCGGCGCGCCCGTACCACCACGCCCGCGGCGTATAGGAGGACGGGCGATGCGAGTTCTTGGGCTTTTTTGCGGGTTGATCGCGCTGGGTGGATGCGGGTCGGATGCGGGTGACAATGCAAACACTGTCGTCCCAACGCCGACCCCGACACCCGGCCCCAGTCTGGGCGGCATCGACCTGAACGCACCGCTGCGCGTATCGGGCGCGGGGAAGTCATGGACGATCGACATCTCGCCCGGGACCATCCTGTACACGCCATCGGCAAAGCCCTCCGACAAGCCCATCGATTTCTACCCGATCACGCCGAAGGTCGCCGGCGACGCAGCGGTTTTCGTCACCCAGACGCCGACTGGTGCCCCGGTGACCATCACGCTGCGCAACGAAAAATGCGCTGAGCAGCAACAGCCTCTCCGCGCCGAGGCCAAGATCGGGGCGCGGACGCTGACGGGGTGCGCAGGGCTTGCGCCGAAGCCGGGCGCCGAGGGCGCCCCGGCCAACGCCACGGGCTGAACCCCGCCCGGTTCAGCTTTCGTGCAGTGCCGGGACGGTGAAGCAGAAGCTGGCGCCGCCCCCGGGTGCGTCCTCGACCTGGATCGTGCCGCCATGCGCCTCGATCAGGTTGCGCGAGATCGCCAGCCCCAGCCCGAGCCCGCTGCGCGAGAGGCCCAGCCGGGGCTGAAAGATCGCGGTGCGGACTTCGCGCGGGACGCCGGGGCCGTTGTCGGTGATGCGGAACTGGACTTCGTCTTCGTTGATCCGCCGCGTCTGCACGGATACCATCGGCGAGGCCATGTCCTGCGTTGCCTGGATCGCGTTGCGAAGCAGATTGGCGAGCACCTGGACGATCTGGACGTGATCGATCACCACGCGTTCGGCGCGCGGGCCGATCGCGACACGGAAAGTGGGCAGGGTGCCGCCGACCGCAGCCTTTACCAGTCCGATCGATTCGTTGACGATCGGCTCGACATTCTCGGCTTCGAGCGAAAGGCCTTCGCGCGACACCATCCGGCGAATGCGGCGGATGATCTCGCCGGCACGCAGCAATTCCTTTTCGGCCGCTCGCGCGCGTTCGGCGACGCGCGACGGCTCGATATTCGGGTCCAGCCGAATTGCGGAGACATAGTTGGCCGCCGCTGAGAGCGGCTGGTTCAGTTCGTGCGCGATCGTCGCGGCGACCGCGCCGAGCGCGCTCACGCGCGTCAGCTCGATCACTTTCTGCTCCATCTCGCGCTGCTCCGCCAGCAGCCGGTCGCGCTCGGCGACACCGGCGCGCAGCGCGCGTTCCACGCCGAGGCGATGCTTGCACAGCGCCACATAGCTGGCGAGCGTCTGGAGGAAGCTGTATTCCTGGTCGTCGAACCCGCCCGGCGCGCGTCGCCCAAAGCCAAGCGTGCCCAACAAGCGGCCGCCATGGGTAAGCGGCAGGCAGCAATAGGAATCGATCCCCATCGCCTGGAGAAACGCAGTCTTGGGGTCGGGCGACTGCTGGATATTGGTCAGCCGGATCGGCTCGCAATCCAGCGTGACGGTGTCGCACAGCGCTTCGCTCAACTGCATGTGCAGCGCGGCCGATGCCTCGCGGGCGGTGATGCCGCCATGGGTCTCCAGCACCAGACCCTCGCCCTCTTCCTGGCGATAATGAAAGAAAATATCTATATTAATTCCGGCGTTGAGCATCTCGAACATGCGCTCGAGCGCGGCGCGGATATTGGTCGCGCCGAGCATGTCGGCAGCGTTCGCCGCCAACAGCTCCAGCAACAGCGCACGCTTGCTCTCGATAGCGGCATATTCCACCGCATCCGGTCCGATTGGGACACACGCCCCCTGCTGAATCACCGCGACCACGCCCCTATGTTTTTCGACCCGGCCGCAGCCCCCCGGCGTTGTTCCGAGCCGTCACGTTTTTTACAGTACATCGTATGTGATGCCGTTTCTCAAGTGCTATGTGCACGGACTTGTATGCTTTTTTATGTCTCTCCAGAGTACCAGTTTTGCATCGACGCCGATGGTATGCAGCGCGCTGCTGCTCGGTAGCGGCAATACCGCATATGTGTCCGCCACCGGGCCCAATTGACGGACCCCGACGCGAAACGCCGTGGCGCCGTTGAATGCGATCGCCCGCAGCTTAGGCAGCGTCGCGACCAGCCCGCAGAGATCCTGCTCCTCGACGTCGCGCAGCGCCGCGTCCATGCTGCCCGGCCGCGTGGCGCTCGCGACGACGTCCCATAGACCGATATGCGCGCCAAGCAATGCCGCAAGCCGCGCCTCATAGGTGAGGGACACCAGATCACGGTCGAGCACCGCCGACATCAGTTTCCAGAACTGGTTCTGGGGATGCGCGTAATAGCGCTGCTCCGCGAGCGAGCGATCGCCCGGCAGCGAGCCGAGGACGAGCACGCGAATGTCGGGGTCGACAACGGGCGGGAAGGAGTGCTTGCGCAGGGCCATCGCGGTGCATTAGCGTCGCTGCATGGCGCGCACCATCACTCGCTATGCCGATTTCTGGCCGCATTACCTGCGCGAGCATGGCAAGGCGGAGACGCGGCGGCTGCATTATGCGGGCACCGCGCTGACGTTCGTATTCGCCGCCGTGGCGCTGCGGCTGGGGGGATGGTGGTGGGCGCTGGTGCCGCTGGCGGGCTATGGCTTTGCCTGGGCGGCGCACTTCGCGGTCGAAAGGAACCGGCCGGCGACCTTCACCTATCCCCTATGGTCGCTGTTTTCGGACTATCGGATGTTCTTCCTGTGGCTGAGCGGCAGGCTCGGGCCGCATCTGGATCGCGCCGGGGTCAGGCACTAGCCAGCACCGATCCGGCGCACACGCGGGCGAGCGCGGCTCCCAGCGGGCTGCAGGCATAGGGCAGGGGCTGTGACAACAGTACAAAGTCCGCGGCGTCGTCATGTTCGCCGGCGAGCGCGCCGATCGCCTCGCCGATTTCGAACACCAGGCTGGTGCTCGGATGGGTCTCCGCCGCAGCCGCAGTGCGGGCCCGCCGCACCTGTGCCGCGCTTGCGCTGACTCCGCGCCCCTCGATCGATACGAACCCCAGCGCCCGCGCACAGGCTGCGGCGCGCAGCAGGCGAGCGCCGTCGCCACAGTCGAGATCGAGGATGCGCACAGCCCGATGCCCCCGGTGTCGCCAGTCGGCGAGCCGCTTCGCGATCAGCGCGTCGCTGGGGCCGGGCCGTGGCGCTGCCGGGGCGGGATCGGCATTGGCGGGCCGCAGCAGCGCGGCCAGCGACAGGTGGAGTCTGGTCATGATCGTTTGTCCTTCTCGGGGGCCGCGCCGGGGCGCGTGAGGATCGAGGACAGCGGGCTGGCGCAGAGTTCGACACGGGCATGGTCGAAGGCGTGGCATTCCCAGTGCGCAAAGCGAATCGCTGCGGTACGCGACGCGAACAGCGCCTCGCCGCACCCGTCCGCTTCCTGCACGATCCAATGTCCCTGCGCGTCCTGACCGACGCGCAGAATATGTTCGGGCGTCTCCGCCGTCAGGTCCAGCATGGCCGATATACTCCAACCCGACGCACCCTTTGCGTCGCGCCGCATTAGCTAAGGGCGCGGGGCGTTAAGGTTCGAGAGGAAACATGCGCGCCGCGCATATCGTTTCCGTAAAGGCCAAGCCGCGCTTCGCCGCGCGCTAACAGGCGTTGCTTGCTTGTCGGCACCCTGCGCTCCTATCTAGCGGGCATGCATCTTACCAACGACACATTGGCGCTGATCGGCAACACCCCGCTCGTCCGCCTGAAGGGCCCGAGCGAGGCGACCGGCTGTGACATTTACGGCAAGTGCGAGTTCGCCAACCCCGGTGCCTCGGTAAAGGATCGCGCGGCGCTGTATATCGTCGAGGATGCCGAGGCGCGCGGCGCGATTGCGCCCGGCGGCACGATCGTGGAGGGGACGGCGGGCAATACCGGCATCGGCCTGGCGCTGGTGGCGAATGCCAAGGGCTACAAGTCGATCATCGTCATGCCCGAGACGCAGAGCCGCGAGAAGATGGACACGCTGCGCGCGCTGGGGGCCGAGCTGGTGCTGGTGCCCGCCGCGCCCTATTCGAACCCCGGCCATTTCGTCCACACTTCGCGCCGGATCGCCGAGGAAACGCCCAATGCGGTGTGGGCGAACCAGTTCGACAATATCGCCAATCGCCGCGCGCATATCTGTGGCACGGCGGAGGAGATCTGGGCGCAGATGGAGGGGCGGGTCGATGGCTTCACCTGTGCCGCCGGCACCGGGGGCACGATCGCCGGCGTCGGCCTGGGGCTGAAGGCCAAGGACGAGCGCGTGTGCATCGCGCTCAGCGACCCGCACGGCGCGGCGCTGTACGACTATTACGCGCATGGCGAGTTGAAGGCCGAGGGTTCGTCGGTCGCCGAGGGGATCGGGCAGGGGCGTATCACCGGCAATCTGGAAGGCGCGCCGATCGATACCCAGTTTCGCATCTCTGACGAGGAGGGGCTCGAATGGGTTCGTCGGCTGCTGGCGGAAGAAGGGCTGTGCCTGGGGCTATCGTCGGGGATCAACGTTGCCGGTGCCGTGCGGCTGGCGCGCCATCTGGGCCCCGGCAAGCGGATCGCGACGATCCTGTGCGACACGGGATTCCGCTACCTTTCGACGCTGTACAATCCGGAATGGCTGCGGGCCAAGGGGTTGTCGGTGCCAGAGTACCTCCAGACGGCCTGACGCGCGGCTCGACAACTTGGCGTTAATGCGTTACATTTATGCCACAGCTATGAAGCCGCGATCAGAACAGGACTCCGGGCAGACCATGCAACGCGTGAGCGTTGGGTTGACCGGGCTTGCCCTGGTCATGGTGCTGATCGGGCTGGCGAGCCTGATCTTCAGTTCGGTCAATCGCGAGGCGCCCGTGACGGCGGTGGGGGCCTCCAACGCGGTGGTGGTCGCCAACATGACCGAAGCGGCGCCGAGCGCTGCGGCAAAGAAGACCCGCGACGAGCCGCTCGCCGAACTGGGTGTGGCTCCCAGCACGACCTCGACGGCGGTGCCGGAAGACTCAGCGCAAACCGACGGCGCCGCCGCGGCGCGCTGATCGGGTCGCGGCGGCGCGGCTCTCTCCAATCTTCCCACAGACTTGCGCCGCGCCCGCCCGGCGCCCGCCTTCGCGCGTCCATTGCCGGGTAGGGAAATATCCATAGGCGCGGCGGAGTGTGCACGAACAATGAAAGAACAAATAGTGAATATAAGCAAAACTAGCCTTGAAAATGGGGCTGAGTGGCGCTAAATCCCGTCCTGGCCCCAAATCTCCCGTTGTCTCCCACCCGCATCTGTGATTAAACGTGATGCTTAAGGGGGCACGAACCCTTCCACCGTGGTTTTGAAACAGTCGGCAGTGCGTTTGGGAAAACGTGCTTCCGAAGCGGCGAGGGCGTGCCCGGCTTTTGGGGTCGGGGTTTTGGCAGACAGGGAGCTCTTCGAAGGATTTGCGCTCCAGGCCGTGGACCTGAAGGGTCGCGTCGCCATACCTGCCGACCTGCGCGCCGCCGTTGAGCGCAATTCCGACATCCGCCAGATCGTGGTCGGGCTGCATCCGATCGATGCGTGCCTGTCGGCGCACGACCTGTCCTGGTCCAAGGAAAAATACGACCGGCTCGACCGCCGCGAGCAGCTTGCCGCCGATCGCGGCGAGGAAACCGATGCGCGGGCCAAGCGCCGCGCCTTTGGTCAGGTGGAAAAGGCGCAGTTCGACGATAGCGGGCGGTTCGTGATCCCGCCGTTTTTCCGCATGAAGGCGAACATCCAGAAATGGGCGTTCTTCAACGGATCGGGCGAGACCTTCGACATCTGGGCGCCCGAAGTGCTGCTGAAGGACGAGAATGCCGATCCCGGCCTGCGCGAAATCTGCGAATTCCTGTGCAAGACCAAGGGCGTGAAGCTGTGACCGGCGCCGCGCCCCATATCCCCGTGCTGCTCGACGAAGTGATCGACGCGCTCGCCATCGTGCCCGGTGAACGCCATGTCGACGCGACCTTCGGTGCGGGCGGCTATACCGGCGCGATGCTCGCGCAGGGCGCCGATGTCGCTGCCTTCGATCGCGATCCCAATGCGATTGCGGCGGGCCAGGCCATCGTTGCCGAGTCCGGGGGCAAGCTGACCCTGATCGAAGCGCCGTTCAGCCAGATGGAGGCCGAACTCGTTGCGCGCGGGCTGGTGCCCGTCGATGGCGTGACGATGGACATCGGCGTGTCGTCGATGCAGCTAGACCAGGCCGAGCGCGGCTTTTCGTTTCAGTCCGACGGTCCGCTCGACATGCGGATGGCGGGCGAGGGGATGACCGCCGCCGAATGGCTGAACACCGCCGACGAGGCGGCGATCGCCGATGTGCTGTATGAATTCGGCGAGGAGCCCCGCTCGCGCAGGGTTGCCAGCGCGATCGTGCGCGCGCGCCCGCTGACCCGGACCGGTGAACTGGCGCAGGTCGTGCGCAAGGCGCTGGGCTATAAGCCGCATGACAAGAAGGACCCGGCGACGCGGACCTTCCAGGCGGTGCGCATCTTCATCAACCGCGAGCTGGGCGAGCTGGTCGACGGCCTTGCCGCCGCCGAGCGCGTGCTTAAGCCCGGTGGCCGGCTGGCGGTGGTGACGTTCCACAGCCTGGAGGACCGGCTGGTCAAGCGGTTCCTGCGCGAGCGCAGCGGCAGCGAGCCCGCTGGCTCGCGCCATCGCCCGGCAGTCGGCCCGCGAGCCGAACCCAGTTTCGAGACCCCCGCCAAGGCCGTTCGGCCCAGTGAGGCGGAAGTAGCGCGTAACCCGCGTGCACGTTCGGCAACCCTGCGCGTCGCGCGGCGGACCGGTGCGGCGCCGTGGATCAGTGAAGGAGGTGCGTGATGGCAGTGCAGAGCTTCAAGGGGCTGTGGTGGTTCCTGTGCGGGGCGATCGTGGCGCCCGCATGCTATCTGGTGAATTCGCACGGCGCGGCCGAGCAGGCGCGGCTGAACGCGACCAAATCGGCCATTCTCCAGGCGCAGAAGGACATCCGCTCGCTGGAAACCGAGTTCAACACGCGCGCCAACCTGGCGCAGCTGGAGCGGTGGAACGGCGACGTGCTGGCGCTCGCCGCGCCGGGTGCGCAGCAATATCTGGACGGCGAGACCGCGCTGGCCAGCCTCGACACGCCCGCCGACGCGCAGGTGCAGACGGCGGCGCTGATCGTTCCGGCTGGCGCGCCGCCGGTTCAGGCTGTCGCAGCGGCAGTGGCGCCCGCGCCCAAGCCGGTGCAGGCGGCGGCGCAGAGTAGCGGTGCGGCAAAGAGCGTCGCGCAGCAGGACAGGGAACTGCACAAGCTGATGAAGAAGGCGGATCGCCGGGCGATGGCGATGGTCGATCGCGGCGTGCTGAGCGCGTCGACCATCGACGATCTGGAGAAACTGGCGAAGCGCGAGAAGCTGGCGCTCCGTTGATCGTCGTCGTCGCCCCGTCGGCGCGTTCGCGCCGTTCGGGCGGAGCCCGGCAGGCGCTTGTCGCCGTGGCGCAGGTGCGCCTGATGATCCTGTCGCTGCTGTTCGGGTTCGGGATGCTGGTGGTGATCGGTAAGCTGGCGCTGCTCGCCCTGTGGGCTGAGCCGGCGACGGCGCGCGATATCGCCAGCGTGCTGGTTCCGCCGCGCGGCGACATCGTCGACCGCAACGGCGCGCCGCTCGCGCGATCGATCGATGCCTGGTCGATCGCGATCCATCCGAACAAGGTCATCGCCGACAAGGGCGAGCTGGCGCAGCGGCTGGCCGAGCTGATCCCCGAACAGAGCGCTGGCGCCTATTATGCGATGCTCAACGCCGGGGGCAGCTTCGCCTATCTCAAGCGGCGGGCGATGCCCGAACTGGTCGATGCCATCAACGCGCTGGGTGAGCCGGCGATCGAATTCCAGCGCGAGCCGGACCGGCTGTATCCGCAATCGGACATGGCGGCGCATGTGCTCGGCTATCTCGACGTGCAGGGGCGCGGCGTCGCGGGAATGGAAAAGGCGCTGGAAGGCCGCCTGACCGATCCGGCGCTGCGCGGCCAGCCGGTGGCGCTGTCGATCGATTCGCGCGTGCAGGCGGCGATGGAAAGCGAACTGGGCGGCGCGATGCGGGCGTTCCAGGCACAGGGCGCGGCGGGCGTGATGCTCGACGTGGCGACAGGCGAAGTCGTCGCGATGGTGTCGCTGCCCAGCTTCAATCCGAACGCGATCCAGGGCGTGGTGCCGCGCAACAATGTGACCCAGAGCGTGTACGAGCTGGGATCGACGTTCAAGCCGCTGGCCGTCGCCGCCGCGATCGAGACCGGCGTGGTGACGTCGATGGCGCGCCGCTTCGACGCGACCAAGCCGCTCCAGGTCGGGCGGTTCAAGATCCATGACGATCCGGGCGATGAGCAGTTCCGCTGGCTCAATATCCCAGAGACGCTGATCTATTCCTCGAACATCTCAACCGCGCGGATCGCCGACGAAATCGGTGCCGAGCGGTTGCAGACGATGTACCGCCGGCTGGGATTCGATACGCGGCCCGCACTGGAGACCAACGAAGGCGCGCGTCCGCTGTGGCCCTCCAACTGGGGGCGGATCACGGTGATGACGACGGCCTATGGCCACGGCATCGCGG
This sequence comes from Sphingomonas degradans, assembly GCF_053502645.1. NCBI lineage: Bacteria > Pseudomonadati > Pseudomonadota > Alphaproteobacteria > Sphingomonadales > Sphingomonadaceae > Sphingomonas > Sphingomonas degradans. The sequence continues at coordinate 2,437,882 of NZ_CP177172.1, read as the reverse complement.
TGACGCCGCTGCATCTGGCCAATGCCTATGCGGCGATGGTGAATGGCGGCATCCTGCGCCCGGCGACGCTGCTGAAGGTTGCACCCGGCAAGGCCGCGGCGGGGCAGCGGGTCATCAGCGAGGCGACCAGCATGCGGATGCGCCAGCTGCTCCGCCTGATCGTGCTGCGCGGCACGGGCCGCAAGGGCGAGGCGATCGGATACCGGGTCGTGGGCAAGACCGGGACCGCAGAGGCTGCATCGGGCGGCGGATATGACAAGCATCGCAACGTTTCGACGTTCGCGGCGGCTTTCCCCGCCGACGCACCACGCTATGTGGTGATCGCGATGCTCGACTCACCCAAGGGTAATGCCCAAAGCTTTGGCCTGACCACGGCCGCCTGGACGGCGGCGCCGGTCGTCAGCCGCCTTATCAGCCGTACCGGCGCGATGCTGGGCGTGCGCCCCGATGCGACGCGCGATATCGACGAGCGCGAGCTGATCCCGCTGATCTGGGAAGGCCCGGCGCCAAAGAAGGGGGCGGAATGAAACTCGGTGCACTCACCGGCGGCGACCAGCCCTCCACTGTCACCGGCTTCGCGATCGACCATCGCAAGGTGGCGCCCGGCACCATCTTCGGCGCGTTTCAGGGCGCGCAGGTCAATGGCGAGGACTTCATCCCCGCCGCCGTGAAGGCAGGCGCCATCGCTGTCGTCGCCCGGCGCGAGGCCGTGGTCGAAGGCGCGCTGCACATCGCCGACGACAATCCGCGCGAGAAGTTCGCACAGCTGGCAGCAGCCTTTTTCGCGCCGTTTCCCGGCACGGCGGTGGCGGTGACCGGCACCAACGGCAAGACGTCCGTCGTCGAAATGACTCGCCAGCTGTGGCGCATGGCCGGGTTCCACGCCGCCTCGATCGGCACGCTGGGCGTCACCACGGCGGACGAGCGGGTGAGCACCGGGCTGACCACGCCCGACATCGTGACCTTCCTGTCGAACGTCGCCGGGCTGGCGCGCGAGGGCGTGACGCACCTGGCGTTCGAGGCGTCGTCGCACGGGCTGTCGCAATATCGCACCGAAGGGCTGCCGGTGTGCGCGGCGGCGTTCACCAACCTCAGCCGCGACCATCTGGACTATCACGGCGACATGGCCGCCTATTTCCACGCCAAGCTTCGGCTGTTCGCCGATGTGCTGGCGCTGGACGGGGCGGCGGTGGTGTGGGCCGACGATCCAAATGCCCCGCGCGTCGAGGATCTGGCGCGCGCGCGCGGCAACCGGCTGGTCACGGTGGGCGAGCATGGCGAGACGCTGAGGCTGGTCGATCGCGTGCCCACCTTGCTGGGGCAGGGGCTGGTGATCGAGGCGGAGGGGCAGACCTATAAGGTCAACCTGCCGCTGATCGGCGCCTATCAGGTCGCCAATGCGCTGACTGCCGCCGGGCTGGTGATCGCGACCGGCGGGGACACGGCGGCGACGATCGCCAATCTGGCGCGGCTGCAGCCGGTGCGCGGGCGGCTGGAGCGTGCGGTGATCGCGCAGTCCGGCGCGCCGGTCTATGTCGACTATGCCCATACGCCCGACGCGCTGGAGGCGGCCATCGCCGCGCTCAAGCCGCATGTGCAGGGCAGGCTGATCCTCGTGTTCGGCGCCGGCGGCGACCGGGACCGGGGCAAGCGCGAGCCGATGGGGCAGGCGGCGGCAGCGGGCGCCGATGTGGTGATCGTCACCGACGACAATCCCCGCAGCGAGGACCCCGCAAGCATCCGCGCCGAAATCCTGAAGGGGGCGCCGCAAGCGACCGACATTGCCGACCGCCGCGCCGCCATCGCCGCCGCCATCGCCATGGCAGGCCCGGACGACATCGTCCTGCTGGCGGGCAAGGGGCACGAACAGGGCCAGATCGTCGGCGACCGGGTGCTGCCGTTCGACGACGTTGCGGTCGCGCGGGAGTGCACGGCGTGAGGGGTGGGAGCATCCTGTTCCCCTCCCGCTTGAGAGAGGGGGCCGCATTGTTCCCCTCCCGCTTGCGGGAGGGGTTAGGGGAGGGGCTGACGTGGAGGTTCTTTTCGGACCGCTTTCGCATGCCTCCCGCACTGACCCTCCCCCAGCCCCTCCCGCAGGCGGGAGGGGAGTGATGCGTGGCACCCTCTGGACCTCCGCCGAAATCGCTTCCGCAACCGGCGGCACTGCCTCCGCAGACTTTGCCGTCTCGGGCGTCGCCTTCGACTCCCGTGAAGTCGGCCCCGGCGACTTGTTCCTCGCGCTCAAGGGCGAGAGCACCGACGGGCACCGCTTCCTCGACCAGGCTTTCGCGCAGGGGGCCGCCGGTGCGGTGGTGTCGGATGCGAGCGACTACCCCAGCGTCCGCGTGACGGACACGACCGCCGCGCTCAACGCGCTAGGCGCCGCTTCCCGCGCGCGCTCCGGGGCGAAGATCATCGGCGTGACCGGATCGGTCGGCAAGACCGGGACCAAGGAGGCGCTGTTCGCGGCGCTGGATCGCAACGATCCGGGCTGTGCGCATCGCTCGGTCAAGAGCTACAACAACCATACCGGCGTGCCGCTGAGCCTCGCGCGGATGCCGCGCGATGCGCGCTACGGCGTGTTCGAAATGGGAATGAACCATGCGGGCGAGCTGGCGCAGCTGACGCGGCTGGTGCGCCCGCATGTCGCGATCGTCACCACCATCGCGCCGGCGCATATGGGCTTTTTCGACAGCGAAGCGGCGATCGCCGACGCGAAGGGCGAGATTTTCCAGGGGCTGGAGCCCGGCGGCACCGCGATCGTGCCGTTCGACAGCCCGCATCGCGACCGGCTGATCGCGGCCGCGAGCCCTTATGCGGGCCGCATCGTGACCTTCGGCATCGGCGAAGGCGCGGACTATCGCGCAGTCGAGACGATGCGGACCGCTAGCGGCGGCACCTTCATCACGGCGCGGTTCGGCGCGCGCGAACTGAGCTTCACCCTGTCGCAGCCGGGGGCGCATTGGGTGTCCAATGCGATGGCCATTCTCGCCGCCGTCGATGCGGTGGGCGGCGATATGGAGCTGGCCGGACTGGCGCTCGCCGAGCTGGGCGGGATCGCGGGGCGCGGCGCACGGCTGACCGTGGCGCTGCCCGGCGGCACGGCGCTGGTGATCGACGAGGCCTATAACGCCAATCCCGCATCGATGCGCGCGACGCTGGCGGTGCTGGCGCAGGAGTCGGGCCGCAAGATCGCGGTGCTGGGCGAGATGCGCGAACTGGGCGCGCACTCCGACGCCTTTCATGCCGAGCTGTCCGGCCCGATCGAGGCGGCCGGGGTCGACTATGCGATCCTGGTCGGCGAAGCGATGGCGCCGCTTGCAAATGCGCTTGAGGGGCACGTCGATTTCGTCCATGTGCCCGACGCCTCGGCGGCGCGCGACCGGCTGGAGGCCGTGCTGGCCCCGGGCGACGCCGTGCTGGTCAAGGGTTCGAACGGCGTGCGGCTCTCCGCGCTCGTGGCCGCGTTGGCGGAAAGGCAACCATGTTCTATCTGATCGCCTATCATCTGGGCTTTCCCGGCTTGCTCAACCTCGTCCGCTACCAGTCGTTCCGGACGGGGGCGGCGGTGGCGACGGCGCTGTTGATCGGGCTGCTGATCGGGCCGAAGTTCATCGGCTGGCTGCGCGTGCGGCAGGGCAAGGGACAGCCGATCCGCACCGACGGGCCGCAGAGCCATCTGGCCAAGCGTGGCACGCCGACGATGGGTGGGCTGATGATCGTCACCAGCCTGATGCTGTCGCTGTTCCTGTGGATGGACCTGAGCAACCCGTTCGTGTGGGCATGCATGTTCGTCACGTTCGGTTTCGGGATGATCGGGTTCCTCGACGACTATGACAAGGTGCGCAAGGCGAGCACCGCGGGCGTATCGGGCAAGGTGCGGCTGCTCGGCGAGTTCGTCATCGCCGGCATCGCGAGCTGGATCATCCTGTCGCAGAGCACGACGCAGCTGTATGTGCCGTTCTTCAACTGGATCCACCCGGACCTCGGCTATTTCTATATCCTCTTCGCCGCCTTCACGATCGTGGCGTTCGGCAATGCGGTGAACCTGACCGACGGGCTGGATGGCCTGGCGACGATGCCGGTGGTGATCGCGAGCATGGCGTTCATGCTGATCGCCTATGTGGTCGGCAACAAGGTGTTCGCGACCTATCTCGGCATCCCCCATATTCCGGGCGCGGGCGAGCTTGCGATCTTCTGCGGCGCGATGATCGGGGCGGGGCTGGCGTTTCTGTGGTTCAACGCGCCCCCGGCGGCGGTGTTCATGGGCGATACCGGCAGCTTGGCACTCGGCGGCGCGCTGGGAGCGATTGCGGTCACGGCGCACCATGAGCTGGTGCTGGGCATCATCGGCGGGTTGTTCGTGATCGAGGCGCTGAGCGTCATCATCCAGGTGTTTTTCTTCAAGCGCACCGGCAAGCGCGTGTTCAAGATGGCGCCGATCCACCATCATTTCGAACAACTCGGCTGGTCGGAGCCGACGGTGGTGATCCGCTTCTGGATCATCGCCTTCGTGCTGGCGCTGGCCGGTCTCGCGACGCTGAAGCTGCGGTGATCACAAGCGCGTCCTGGCGCGGCAAACGCTACGCGGTGCTCGGGCTTGCGCGGTCCGGGCTGGCGACGGTGCGCGCACTGCTGGCGGGCGGGGCGGAAGTGCTGGCGTGGGATTCGAACGAGGCGGCGCGGGAGTCACTCCTCCCCGGGACGGGGAGGGGGACCGCCCGCGAAGCGGGTGGTGGAGGGGGGCGGCCACAAGCGGTTTCCTCTGCGGCGCTCCCCCTCCACCAGCCTGCGGCTGGTCCCCCTCCCCGTTCCGGGGAGGAGTTGGTGCTTGCCGACCCGTTGTCCTCCGATCTCACCGGTTTCGCGGGCGTCGTGGTGTCGCCGGGCGTGCCGATCAACCGGCATCCGATCCGGGAAAAGACCGCCACTGCGCACGTCCCCCTGATCGGCGACATCGAGTTGTTCGCCGAGGCGCGCAGCGGCCTGCCGCCGCACAAGGTCGTCGGCATCACCGGCACCAACGGCAAGTCGACCACCACCGCGTTGATCCACCATATCGTCGAGGGCGCCGGGCTGCCCGCGCGGCTGGGCGGCAATATCGGGTTGCCGATCCTCGGGCAGGACCCGCTGCCCGCGGGCGGCGTCTATGTGCTCGAACTGTCGAGCTACCAGATCGACCTGACCCGCAGCCTCGATTGCGACGTCGCGGTGCTGCTCAACATCACCCCCGACCATCTCGATCGCTATGACGGGTTCGACGCCTATGCCGCGTCGAAGGGGCGGTTGTTCGCGATGCAGAGCCCCGGCCACGCCGCGATCATCGGGATCGGCGACGCCCCCTCCGCCGCCATCGCGCACGACATTGCGGTGGGCGGGCGCAGCGCCGACCTGACCAAGATTGCCCCCGGCGTGTGCATGGACCAGTCGCGCTGGCCGGCGTTGCAGGGGCCGCACAATGCCCAGAACGCACTCGCCGCCATCGCCGCGTGCGAGGCGCTGGGGATCGACAAGGCCGCGATCGACAAGGGTCTGGAGAGCTTCCCCGGCCTGCCGCACCGGATGGAGCGGGTCGCCACCCGGAACGGCGTCACCTTCGTCAACGACAGCAAGGCGACCAACCCCGAATCGGTCGCACCCGCGCTGGCGGCGTATGACCGCATCCACTGGATTCTGGGTGGCGCCGCCAAGACCGACAATCTGGAGGCGTGCCGCCCCGGCTTTGGCCATGTCGTGCGCGCCTATACGATCGGCGATGCGGGCGCGATGTTCGCGGGCCTGCTCGAAGGTGCGATGCCGGTCGAGCAATCGGGCACGCTGGACGCCGCCGTGCGCAGTGCAGCCGCGCATGCGCAGCCGGGCGACACCGTGCTGCTGTCGCCCGCCTGCGCCTCGTTCGACCAGTTCCGCGATTACGAAGCGCGCGGACAGGCGTTCCGCGATGCCGTGGGCGCACTGGGATGAACGAGGCAGCCGGGTCTGAGACCGTCGGCGCCGAAGTGAAAAGGCGCGTTCAGAAGCAACTTGGCCGGGCCAGCACCACGCGTGCGGGCATGTGGTTCTGGGAAGTCGACCGCGTTTTGCTGCTGCTCGTGCTGCTGTTGCTTGCGATCGGGCTGGTCGCAGTGGCGGCGGCATCGCCCGCCACGGCGCGGCGCTATTCCGACGCGACCCACATCATGGCGCCGATGCACTATTTCTGGCGCCAGCTGATGTGGGTGTGCCTGTCGGTGCCCGTCATGGTGGGCGTGTCCATGCTGCCGACCGTGCTGGCGCGGCGGCTGTCGCTGATCGGTGCGGCGCTGTTCCTGCTGATGCTGGTGATCGTGCCGGTGTTCGGCGCCGAAGTGAACGGGGCCAAGCGCTGGATCGGCGTGGGCATTTCGCAGTTCCAGCCATCCGAATTCCTGAAGCCGCTGTTCATCGTCGCGACCGCTTGGATGCTGTCGTTCCGCGCCAAGGACCCGCAATTGCCGGTGCTGTTCGTCACCGGCGGGATCACGGCGCTGATCGGCGTGCTGCTGATGCTCCAGCCCGATTTCGGCCAGACCATGGTGTTCGGGATGGTGTGGGTGATCCTGCTGATGCTGTCGGGCATATCGCCGGCGGCGATCGGCGGGCTGATGGCGACGGCGGTGGGCGGCGTGGTCGCGGCCTATCTGTTCTATGGCACCGCGCGGAATCGCATCAACAGCTTCCTGTTTCCCACCAAGGAAGCGGCGCTGCACGATCGCTACCAGATCGACATGGCGCACGCGACGCTGACCGAGGGCGGGCTTACCGGCACGGGCCCCGGCAGCGGCCAGATGAAGTTCCGGCTGCCCGAGGCGCATACCGACTATATCTTCTCGGTGATCGGCGAGGAATTCGGGCTGATCGCGTGCGCGGTGATCGTGGTGCTCTATGCCGCGATCGTGATCCGCGTGTTCATGAAGATGCTGGACGAGGAGGATGCGTTCCGCCTGCTCGCCGCATCGGGGCTGGCGGCGCAGTTCGGGGTGCAGGCGCTGATCAACATGGCCGTGAACACCGGCATCGCCCCGTCCAAGGGGATGACGTTGCCGTTCATCAGCTATGGCGGGTCGTCGATCCTCGCCCTTTCGATCGGCATGGGGCTTCTGCTCGCTTTCACGCGGCGAAACCCGTATCTGAAGCGCTCTCCCTATACGGGTCGGTGGAGCAAGGGATGACCAATATACATAGCTACGTGCTCGCAGCGGGCGGCACGGGCGGGCATATGGTGCCGGCGGCGGCGCTGGCGGCGGAGCTGACGGCGCGCGGACACCATGTCGCGCTGATCAGCGACGATCGCGGCGTGCGCTTTCCGGGGCTGTTCGAGGACATCGAAACGCACGTCCTGCCGGCGGGCCGACTGACGGGCGGGCCGGTCGGCTATCTGAAGGCCATGGGCAAGATGATCGCCGGGCGCGCGATGGCGCTGCGGCTGTACAAGGATCTGCGCCCCTCCGCCGTGATCGGGTTCGGCGGATACCCCGCGCTGCCCGCGCTGCTGGCGGCGTTCCGGGCGGGCATCCCGACGATCGTGCACGAGCAGAACGCGGTGCTGGGCCGAGTCAATCGCTTCGTCGCGGGCAAGGTGGATGCGATCGCCACCTCGTACGACGATGTCGAGCGCTTGAAGCCCGGCTGGGCGGCGAAGACTCACCTCGTCGGCAATCCGGTGCGCGAGGCCGTGCTGGCGCTGCGCGACCGGCCCTATCCGATCCTGGAGGAAGACGGCATCTTCCGCGTCCTCGTCACCGGCGGCAGCCAGGGGGCGACTGCGCTGAGCCAGGTCGTGCCCGACGGGCTGGCGCTGCTGCCCATCCATTTCCGCCGCCGGCTTCAGGTGACGCACCAGGCGCGCGTCGAGGATATCGAGGCGGTGCGGGCCAAATATCAGGCGCACAGCATCCCGGCGGACATCTCCACCTATATCGCCGACATGCCCGAGGCGCTGGCATGGGCGCATCTGGTGATCGCGCGCGCGGGTGCCTCAACCATCGCCGAGCTGACGGCGGCGGGGCGTCCGGCGATCCTGGTGCCGCTGCCCAGCGCGACCGACGACCACCAGACCGCCAATGCACGCGAGATCACGGCAGCGGGCGGCGCGCGCACCATTCCGCAGCGCGCCTTTACCGCGCCCGAGCTGGCCAAGCAGATGCAGAAGCTGGGGCTGGACACGCAGGGGCTGGAAAACGCCGCCGCGCGCGCGCGCAGCTGTGGCCGCCCCCATGCGGTACGCGACCTGGCCGATCTGGTCGAATCCATCCACGCACCGACCGCGCCCAGCAAGCCGCGCCGCGCGGCGGTGCAGGGCCATCGGCCCGCTTTCGCATGAAGGACCTGAACGCATGAAGGGTGTCGCAACCGACATCGGCACGATCCATTTCGTCGGCATCGGCGGCATCGGCATGTCGGGCATCGCCGAAGTGATGCACAATCTGGGATACAAGGTGCAGGGCTCGGACGTGGCCGAAGGCTATGTCATCGAAGGATTGCGCAAGCGCGGTATCCATGTCGCGATCGGGCACAGCGCCGACAATCTGGGCGATGCGGCGGTGGTGGTCGTCTCCACGGCGATCGTGCGCACCAACCCGGAAGTCGAGGCGGCTTATGAGCGCCGCGTTCCCGTGGTGCGCCGCGCGGAAATGCTGGCCGAGTTGATGCGGCTCAAGTCCACCGTCGCAGTGGCCGGCACGCATGGCAAGACGACGACGACCTCGATGGTCGCGGCGCTGCTCGACGCGGGCGGGGTGGACCCGACGGTCATCAACGGCGGCATCATCAACCAGTACGGCTCGAACGCGCGCCTCGGTGACAGCGAGTGGATGGTGGTCGAGGCCGATGAGAGCGACGGCAGCTTCCTGCGGCTCGACGGCACCATCGCGGTCGTCACCAACATCGACCCCGAGCATCTCGACCATTATGGCTCGTTCGAGCGCGCCAAGGATGCCTATGTCGAGTTCGTCGAGAACGTGCCTTTCTACGGCGCGGCGCTGCTGTGCCTCGATCATCCGGAAGTGCAGGCGATCATCCCGCGCGTGCGCGATCGCCGGATCGTCACTTATGGCTTTGCCGCCAGCGCCGATGTGCGCGGCGTGAACGTGACGCCGCATTCGGGCGGCAACCGGTTCGAGGCGATCATCCGCCACCGCGACGGCACCACGCGCTCGATCGAGAATATCGAGCTGCCGATGCCGGGCCGCCACAATGTCCAGAACGCGCTGGCCGCGATCGGCGTGGCGCTGGAGCTGGGCATTCCCGACGTTACGATCCAGAAGGGGTTCGCCCGGTTCGGCGGGGTCAAGCGGCGCTTTACCAAGGTGGGCGAGACGCAGGGCGTGACCGTGATCGACGATTACGGCCACCATCCGGTGGAAATCCGCGCCGTGCTGGCCGCCGCGCGCGAAAGCGCCGAGGGGCGGGTGATCGCGGTCGTGCAGCCGCACCGCTATTCGCGCCTCGAAAACCTGATGGATGACTTCGCACAGGCGTTCAACGACGCCGACATGGTCTATGTCGCGCCGGTCTATGCCGCCGGCGAGGCGCCGCGCGAGGGCGTGGATTCGGACGCGCTGGCCGAGGGCATCAAGCGGCGCGGGCATCGCGCGGTCGCCGCCGTGGCGAATGCCGACGCGCTGGCGCAGGCACTGGCCGAAGTGACGGTGCCCGGCGACATGGTGGTGTGCCTGGGCGCGGGCGACATCACCAAATGGGCAGCGGGGCTCGCCGCCGGAATCGAAGCGGCGCGCGCGTGACGGCAATTGCCGATCTTCCTCCGGTACGCGGCAAGCTGACCGCCGATGCGCCGCTCGCGCCGCTGGTCTGGTTCAAGAGCGGCGGCGCGGCGCAGTGGCTGTTCGAGCCGGCCGATGCCGACGATCTGGCTGCGTTCCTGCGCGCGCTCGATCCGGCGGTGCCGGTGATGGGGCTGGGGCTGGGGTCCAACCTGATCGTGCGCGACGGCGGGGTGCCGGGCGTGGTGGTGCGGCTGGGCAAGGCGTTTGCGGGCGTCGAGACGCTGGACCAGACCACGCTGCGCTGTGGGGGCGGGGCCTCCGGCATTCTCGTGTCGTCCAAGGCGCGCGATGCAGGGATTGGCGGCATCGAGTTCCTGCGCTCGATCCCCGGCACGGTCGGCGGCTTCGTGCGGATGAACGGCGGCGCCTATGGCCGCGAGACGTGCGACATATTGGTCGAATGCGAGATCGTGCTGCGATCGGGCGAGCGGCGCGTGCTCGCGAACGCCGAGCTTGGCTATACCTATCGCCATAGCACCCTGCCCGAAGGGGCGATCGTGGTCAGCGCGACGTTTCGTGGCTTCCCCAAGCCGGCGGACGAAATCCAGGCGGAAATGGACCGCATCGCCGCCGCGCGCGAGGAATCGCAGCCGCTGCGCTCGAAGACCGGCGGATCGACCTTCAAGAACCCGGACGGGCACAAGGCCTGGGCACTGGTCGATGCCGCCGGCTGTCGCGGTTTGCGGCGGGGCGACGCGCAGGTGAGCGAAAAACACTGCAATTTCCTGCTCAACCTTGGCAATGCGACCAGCGCCGACATCGAAGCGCTGGGCGAAGACGTCCGTGCGCGCGTGAAGGCGCAGTCGGGCGTGGAGCTGGAATGGGAAATACAGCGGGTGGGAGTCGGAAAGTGAAGATGCGTACCAAGATCCTCCCCGGAACGGGGAGGGGGACCGCGCGGCGCAGCCGCGTGGTGGAGGGGGCTCTCCGCGCCGGAATCCCTTGCCTCGCTCCCCCTCCACCAAGCCGCTACGCGTCTTGGTCCCCCTCCCCGTGCCGGGGAGGATCGGCATGACGCAACCCCTTCACATCGCCGTATTGATGGGCGGATGGTCCGCCGAGCGCGAGGTGTCGCTGATGTCCGGGGCGGGGATTGCCGATGCGCTGGAGAGCCTGGGCCACCGCGTCACGCGCATCGACATGGGCCGTGACGTTGCGGTCAAGCTGGCCGAGGCGAAGCCCGATCTGGTGTTCAACGCGCTGCACGGCACGCCGGGCGAGGATGGCAGCGTGCAGGGCATGCTCGACCTGATGGGGCTGCGCTACACGCATAGCGGCATGGTCACGTCCGTCATCGCGATCGACAAGCAGCTGACCAAGCAGGCGCTGGTGCCGCACGGCATCCCGATGCCCGGCGGGCGGATGGTGTCGCGCGACGAACTGTACCGGCACGACCCGCTGCCGCGCCCCTATGTGCTCAAGCCGGTGAACGAGGGCTCGTCGGTGGGCGTGGCAATCGTCACCACCGAGAGCAACTATGGCAATCCGATCAGCCCCGACGCGCGCGGGCCGTGGCAGGAATTCGACGAACTGCTCGCCGAGCCGTTCATCCGGGGGCGCGAGCTGACGACGGCGGTGCTGGGTGATCGGGCGCTGGGCGTGACCGAATTGAAGCCCAAGACCGGCTTCTACGATTACGACGCCAAATATACCGACGGGCTGACCGAGCATGTCTTTCCCGCTGACATCCCCGACGACGTGGCGGATGCGTGCAAGCGCATCGCGCTCGATGCGCATCGGCTGCTGGGGTGCAAGGGCGCGTCGCGGTCCGATTTCCGCTGGGACGACAGCCAGGGGGCGGACGGGCTGTTCCTGCTCGAAGTGAATACCCAGCCGGGGATGACGCCGCTCAGCCTCGTGCCCGAACAGGCGCGCCATCTGGGCATCGACTATCCGCAACTGGTCCAGATGATCGTGGACGAGGCCTTGTGAGCCGCAAGCCGGTCCAGCGCACCGCGACGCGGCGCGGCCCGCCCAAGAAGCGCAAGGCGGCGTCGCGTCGTCCGCAGCGTCCCGGCCTGCTGGACCAGGCGGTCGCCGCGCTGCCGTTCAGCGAGGCGACGCTGCAGCGGATCGCGAGCTGGAGCATCCTGGCCGTGGTCGGCGCGGGTGCGCTGGGGCTGGCCGCTTATGCGGGGCTTCCGGCGATGGCCGGCGTCGCGCTCGCCAATGTGGTGGGCGAGGCCGGGCTGAAGGTCGACGAGATCCAGATCGACGGGCTCAAGCGGATGGACCGCATGACCGTGTACAGCCAGGCACTAGACCAGGATTCGCGCGCGATGCCGCTGGTCGACCTGGCGCTGGTGCGCGAGCGGCTGCTCAAATATCCGTGGATCGAGGACGCGCGCGTGTCGCGGCGGCTGCCCAATACGCTGCGTATTTTCATCGTCGAGCGGGTGCCGGGGGCGATCTGGCAGAATCACGGGCAGCTGATGCTGGTCGACCCGAGCGGCGTGCCGCTGGAGCCGGTGTCGCCCACCGCGATGCCCGATCTGCCGCTGCTGATCGGTGACGGCGCCAATGCGCAGGAGCCCGCGCGGCGCAAGCTGATGGACGAGGCGCCGGCGCTCAAGCCGCTGGTCAAGGCAGTCACCTGGGTCGGCAATCGCCGCTGGGACGTGACGTTCAATTCGGGCGAGCGGCTCCAGCTGCCCGAGGGCGAGAGCGAAGCGGCGGCGGCGCTGCGCAAGTTCGCCGCGCTGGACGGCGAACAGCGGCTGCTGGGCAAGGGCTCGATCCGCTTTGATATGCGCGTGCCCGGCAATATGGTGGTGCAGCGGCCGGTGGGGCAACCGGCGCCGCGCATCGTGACAGGGGAATAGGGCAGTGGCGAAAACGGCACCGGAAGGTCTGATTACCGCGCTCGACGTGGGCTCGTCCAAGGTCTCGGCACTGATCGCGCAGAAGACCGACGACGGCCAGCTGGTCGTGCTCGGCACCGGCCAGCGTGAGAGCCGGGGCGTGAAGCGCGGCTATGTCGCCGACATGCACGCCACGGAAATCGCGATCCGCGAGGCGGTGGAGCAGGCCGAACGCATCGCCGGGACCAATATCGAGGATGTGTGGGTCAGCTTTTCGGCGGGCGGGCTGATTTCGGACATCGTCAAGCTCGAGGCCGATCTGGGCGGGCACCGCGTCGAACAGGGCGACATCGACGAACTGCTGCGCGCGGGGCGCGACGCGATCGATCCGCAGGGCAAGATGGTGCTCCACGCGCAGCCCACGCGCTACACGGTCGATGGGTTGGCCGGGGTCAAGCGTCCGCTGGGGCTGCACGCCGATCGGCTGGGCGTGGACATCCATGTGGTGGCGACCGAGGGCTCGCCGGTGCGCAACCTCGACCTGTGCGTCCGGTCGGCGCATCTGGAAGTGCGCTCGATCATCGCAGCGCCGGTGGCGACGGGGCTGGCCTGTCTGACCGAGGAAGAGCGCGAGCTGGGCGTCGCGCTGGTCGAGATCGGGGCGGGGGTCACCAATGTCTCGGTGTTCGCCGGCGGTGTGCTGGCAGGGCTGGCGTCGATCCCGATGGGGTCGGCGGATATCACCGACGACATCGCATCGGCTTTCGGTACCGCGCGGCATTGGGCCGAGCGGACCAAATGCTTCCATGGATCGGCGAACCTGTCGCCGCGCGACAATCACGAGATGATCGACGTCGTGCTGGCGATCCCCGACGAAAATGCCGAGGGGCCGCGCGTGACCAAGGCGCAGCTCAACGCGATCATCCGCCAGCGGCTGGAACGGCTGATGGCCGAAATCCAGAAGGAACTGAAGAAGCTGGGCTTCTCCGATCCGATCGGGCGGCAGATCGTGCTGACGGGCGGCGGGGCCGAGCTGAAGGGCGTGGCCGATTACGCGCAGCAATCGCTGGGGAGCGCCGTGCGCGTGGGGCGGCCCAAGGGGCTGGTTGCGCTGCCTGAGGCGCATTCGGGCCCGGCCTTTGCCACTCTGGCCGGGCTGGCGCGGTTCGCCGCGGCCGATCCGATCGACCTGCGCGCGCTGGAGCCGAGCCACCAGCTTGTGACCAAGACCAGCCCCGGCGCGCTGTTCCAGCGATTGATGGCCGCCTTTCGGGCGAATTATTGAAGAAATGCGACCGGGCCCCCTCTTTGCACTAGAGTCGCGGGGGGGCTTGGTGCAGAACGTTAAGTCAACGTGCCGCTCCATTGCGTCTGCGGCGCCAGGGAGACATAGTGATGAGTATCGAATTCCTTCCGGCTGAGGTCGACGAACTGACCCCCAAGATCACGGTGATCGGCGTGGGTGGCGCCGGCGGGAACGCGATCGCCAACATGATCCGGGCCGAAGTGCAGGGCGTTGAGTTCCTGGTCGCGAACACGGATTCGCAGGCGCTGAAGCAGTCGCTGGCGGGGCACCGCATCCAGCTGGGCACCAAGATCACGCAAGGGCTGGGCGCCGGTTCGCGGCCCGAGATCGGTCGTGCCGCCGCCGAAGAGACGATCGACCAGGTGCAGAAGGCACTGGAAGGCGCGCATATGTGCTTCATCGCCGCCGGCATGGGCGGCGGCACCGGCACCGGCGCGGCCCCGGTCATCGCCAAGGCGGCGCGTGACATGGGCATCCTGACCGTGGGCGTGGTCACCAAGCCTTTTTCCTTCGAAGGTAAGCGCCGTGCGCAATCGGCAGAAGCGGGCATCGAGGAACTGCAGAAGTACGTCGATACGCTGATCGTCATCCCGAACCAGAACCTGTTCCTGATCGCCAATGCCAACACGACCTTCAAGGAAGCGTTCGAAATGGCGGACGAGGTGCTGCAGCAGGGCGTGCGCGGCATCACCGACCTGATGGTCATGCCCGGCCTCATCAACCTCGACTTCGCCGACGTGCGTTCGGTGATGCAGGAAATGGGCAAGGCGATGATGGGCACCGGCGAGGCGGACGGCGACGACCGCGCGCTGATCGCCGCGCAGAAGGCGATCGCCAACCCGCTGCTGGACGGCGTGAGCATGAACGGCGCCAAGGGCGTGATCGTGTCGATCACCGGCGGCGAGGACATGCGCCTGCTCGAAGTCGACGAAGCCGCGAACCATATCCGCGAGCTGGTCGATCCCGATGCGAACATCATCTGGGGTTCGGCGTTCAACCCGGAGCTGGAAGGCCGCATCCGCGTGTCGGTGGTCGCTACCGGCATCGACGCGGACGCACAGGCGAAGCCGGCGCCGGCTGTGACCGAACAGCCGCGCGTGTTTTCCTTCTCCACGCCGCGCCGCACTGCCGCCGCCGAGACCGCAGCGCCCGTCGCCGCGCCCGAGATTGCGGAGCCGGCCCCCGCGCCTGCGCCCGAGCCGGTTGTGGAGGCCCCCCGCGCGCCCGAGGCCTATGCCCCCGCACCGATCGCGGAGCCAGTCGCGCCGCTGGCGCCGCCCGATGCCGACGAACTGCTGCTCGGCGAAGAAGTTGCCGTGCCCCAGCCGGCACCCGCCCCGGTCGCGCCCGCAGCCGAGACGACGAGCCGTCGCCGCTGGCTGACCGGCGCCGTGGATGACGAGCCGGCGCCTGCGCCCGAGGCGAAGCCTGCCCGCCGTTCGGGCGGCACGCTGTTCGAGCGAATGGCATCGGCATCGCGCGGCGCCAAGGCCGAGGACGACGATAAGGACCCGCTGGACATCCCGCGTTTCCTGCGCAGCCAGAACAACCAGTAATCCCGCCTGAAAACGACGTTCGTCGCCGGCCTGCCTCGCTTTGGCGAGCGGCCGGCGCGACGTTGTTGGCGGTTCGCGCAAACGCGCGTCTAGCTTGGGCCGACATGATCCGGATTCGTTTATCGCGCCCGATCGCGCTGGGACTGGTCCTCGCGGCCCAGTCGGGCGCCTCGACGGCCTTCGCCCAGACCGGGGCATCGCCCAGCCTCGCCCAGACCGAAGTGGTGCCGCAGGCCAACCCGGATGCGGACCGGCTGGCCGAGCAGATCCGCGTCATCGCCGCCGATCCGCGCGACATCAGCGCGCTGTTGCGCGCGGGCGTGCTGAGCGCGCGGCTGGGTGATACGCCGGCGGCGCTCGCCTTTTTCCAGCGCGCCGAACTGGTCGATCCGAGCAATCCGCGCATCCTGTCGGGTCGCGGCGCGGTGCTGGTGCGGATGGAGCGGCCCGGCGAGGCACTGCGGCTGTTCCAGACGGCGGAGGCGCGCGGCGTGCCGGCGCGCGAGTTCGCCGGTGACCGGGCCTTTGCCTATGACCTGCTCGGCAATCCTGCGCTGGCGCAGCGCGATTATGTGACCGCGCTGGCGATCGAGCGCGATGACGAGACGGTGCGGCGCTATGCGCTGTCGCTCGGCATGACCGGGCATGTGGACCAGGCGATGGCGCAGCTCGATCCGCTGCTGCGCAAGAGCGATCGGGCGGCGTGGCGCGCCCGTGCCTTTATCCAGGCGATGAACGGCGACATTGCCGGCGCCGAGCGGATTGCTGCCAACATGATGGGCGCGATGGCGCAGTCGCTGGTGCCGTTCTTCCGCCGGCTTGCAGTGATGTCGCCGGCGGATCGCGCCTTTGCGGTGCATTTCGGCGAATTGTCGCCGACGCAGGCGCGGCTGGCGGACGCGCGGATGGCGCCGCCGATCCCGGCCTATGTCGCCGAGCAGCGCCCGGTGCAGCTTGCCGCCGCCGCACCGCCGACGGCCACTGCCGCGCGCGGCGGCATCGGCGAACGTCGCTCGCGGCGCGAGCGCGAGCTAGCGGAGCGCAACGAGCGTCAGGCCGCGCCGGTGGCGGTTGCGTCGAGCCCGCAGCCCCAGCCGCAGAGCGCGCCCGTCCAGATGGCGAGCCGTGCCGCGCCACGGCCGGCGCCGGTGACCGCTTCGCCGCGTCCCGCCGCTGCGTCCAGCGCACAGCCCCAGCCGCAGAGCACGCCGCCCGTGCAACTGGCCAGCCGCACCACACCGCAGCCCGCACCCGTGGCCGCACCGCCCAGCTATGCCGAGCAGGCCGCGCGACTGGCCGAACAGCCCGTTGCGCGCACGGTGCAGCCCGTCGCGACTGCGGCGCCCGTGGTTGAGCCCGCCCAGCCGCGCGCCGTCGAGCCGCTGCCCCAGCCCGCCGCTGCCGCACCGGCGCCGGCGCCGGAACAACCCTTTGTCCGCATGACGGCAATCCCGCCGCGCCCCGAGCCGGCACCCCCGGGGCCTGCGCGCGTGGGGCAGGAGGATGCGGTTCTGGCGGCGATTGTCGCGAATATCACTATTCCGGGCGAGGAACTGGCGGCGCTCAACGCGCCCCCGACGGTGGTGGTGACCGCCGCCGCGCCGGTCGAGGCCGCGCCTGCGCCCGAACCTGCAAAGCCGAAAGTCGTCCCCAAGCCGACGCCCGAGCCGGTCAAGCCCGCGCCCAAGGGCAAGGCGGAGCCGGCCGCCAAGGCCAAGCCGGACCCGAAGGCGAAGCCCGATCCCAAGGCCAAGAAGCCCGATCCCAAGAAGGACGATCCTGCCCGCGCCTGGGTTCAGGTCGCCGGTGGGGCCAATGAGGCATCCTTGCCAAAGGCGTGGAAGGCGGTGGTCGCGAAGGCGCCGGCGGCGTTCCGGGGCAAGGCAGGCTGGTGGACGCCGCTGCGCGCCACCAATCGCGTGCTTGCGGGACCGTTCAAGTCGGGCGACGAGGCCCAGGCATTCGTCAACGCGCTGCGCAAGGAAGGCGTGTCGGCGTTCGTCTTCACCAGCGAGGCGGGGCAGAAGATCAACAGGATCGAGGCAAAGTGATCGCGTTTTCGTGTCGAAAGCGCCGGGCGTGACCGGCCACGCCCCCTGGGCATGTATGCCCGCCGACAGCCGGGGGCGGCAGCATCCCGAGGCCGGTGGCGAAGTGCGCGGGCCCCGCGATGCGTTCCAGCGCGACCGCGACCGGATCATCCATTCGATCAGCTTCCGCAGGCTGCGCCACAAGACGCAGGTGTTCATGGCGCCCGATGGCGACCATTTCCGCGTCCGGCTGACGCACAGCCTGGAAGTCGCGCAGATCGGGCGGACGATCGCGCGCGCGCTGGGGCTGAACGAGGATCTTACCGAGGCGCTGTGCCTGGCGCACGACATCGGCCACCCGCCGTTCGGCCATGCCGGCGAGGACGCGCTGGAAGCGGCGCTGGAAGGGGCGGGGGGCTTCGACCATAACGGCCATACGCTGCGCACCCTGACCGTGCTGGAGCGGCCCTATCCGGCATGGGACGGGCTCAACCTGACCTGGGACACGCTGGAGGGGCTGGCCAAGCATAATGGCCCGATCGCGCGGCCCGAATGGGCGCTGGCGGCGGCGGATGCGGCGTTCCCGCTGGAGCTGGAAACCTGGCCCTCGCTCGAGGCGCAGGTCGCGGCGATCGCCGACGACATCGCGTACGACAATCACGACATCGACGACGGGCTGCGCGCGGGGCTGCTGACGCTGGACCAGATGATGGAACTGCCGATGGTCGCCGATGGCTGGCGCCGGGTGGAGGCGAAGTTCCCGGGCACGCCGGCCAAGCGGCTGGTGGGAGAACTGATCCGGTCGCAGATCGGCGAGATGGTCAACGACCTGATCGGCGCGACTCGCACGCGGCTGGCGGCGGCGGAGATCGGCTCGGTGGCCGATGTGCGCGCGGCGGGGCAGTGCCTGGCGGCGTTTTCCGACGGGATGCGCGACGCCGAACGGGGGCTGAAGCGCTTCATGTACGCGAATCTGTACCACCATCCCAGCCAGCTGGCGGCGGCGGAGGCTGCGCATGGCGTGGTGGCGGGGCTGTTCGCGGCCTATGCTGCCGATCCGGCGCTGATGCCGGCGGAATGGCGCGACGCGCTGCCCGAAGGCGCGCCGTGGCGCAGCCGGCACATCGCCGATTTCATTGCGGGGATGACCGATCGCTACGCCATTGCCCGCTATCGCGAAGTGGTGGGCAGGATCGACTTGCCCGAAGGCTTCTGACCCATGCGAAAGGGCCTCCGCGCCGGTGCGCGAAGGCCCTTCCTGTATGCAGCGTTGCGACGCGGCTTAGCGCGAAGCGACGATCACCGCAGTGTTGCTCTTCGGCGCGCGGAACGAGACGCGGGCATTGCCGGCAAAGCCGCTGACCCAGCCATCGCGCACGACGAAGCGGAAACGGCCGCCCTGCGATGCGGTGCCTTCGAGAACGCGGGCATCGCCCTTGGGGGTGACGGTGTAGGTGTAGGTCACGCCTTCGTGCGTGAAGCTGCGCTCGGCGGCCAGAGCCGGGGTAGCGAGGGCGAGCGTTGCAGCGGCAGCCGCGAAAATCAGTCGAGCCATGATCTTTCTCCTTGGATGGTTACAAGAGCCAGATCCTCATCCCGGTTTATGTTATCGCTAACATTATGTTGCAGCGCACCAATGGTCACAACCGCAAACGCGACAATCGCCAGTTGCGCCATTTGCAATCGCGCCCTCGCGCGGATGACAAACTTCTGCGACAATGCAGCGTTATGCAGGGAAGGTACGGTCGCAAAGGAATCCCATCGTGACTGATGCTAGTATCGCGTTGAACCGGTTCGGCCTGGGCGCAGTGCCGGGCCAGCAGGCAGGGGCGGACCCCCGCAAATGGCTGATCGCGCAATTCGATCGCTATGACCCGCGCCCCCCGGCCATCGCCCGCGCGCCCGGCAGCCGGCAAGTGGCGGAGGCGATCGCCGCCTATGTGGAGCAGGCCCGGCTACTCCGTCTGAACCGCACGCCTGCCGCTGCGCCCGTTGCACCGCCAGCGGCGGCAGTGCCGCCCCCGGGCGAGCAAATGGCTGCGGCGGCGGCCATGTCAAAACCCGCCCCGGAACCGCGCACGCCCGCGCAGGAGGCGCGACGCGCGGCGCAGAAAGTGGCGCAGGACCAATATTCGCTGATGGTGCAGGCGCGGGCCGAAAGCGCGTTCGCGACCGACACGCCGTTCGTCGAGCGGCTGGTGCATTTCTGGGCCAATCACTTTGCGGTGTCGGCGGACGAGTTCCGCCTGATCGGCCTTGCCGGCACGCTGGAGTTCGAGGCGATCCGCCCGCATGTGCTGGGCCGGTTCGGCGACATGCTGAACGCGGTCGAGCGGCATCCGGCGATGCTGATCTATCTCAACCAGGCCGAGTCGGTCGGGCCGGGCAGCGCGGTTGCCACGCAGCGCGGCCGGCGCGGGCGACGGCTGGGGCTGAACGAAAATCTCGCGCGCGAGATCATGGAGCTGCACACGCTGGGCGTGCGCACGGTCTATACCCAGGCGGACGTGACCGAGTTTGCGCGCGCCATGACCGGCTGGACCGTCGACGGGCTGGGCAGGGCGGCCGGCAAGCAGAGTGCGGGCGGCCCCGTGGGCAGCTTCGCGTTCCTGGAGCAGTTGCACGAGCCGGGCACCCGCACGATCCTGGGCCGGCAATGGGACCAGCAGGGTGAGGCGCAGGCGGCGTCGGTGCTCGACATGCTGGCCACGCACCCGGCGACCGCGCGCCATATCGCGACCAAGCTGGCGCGGCACTTTGCGGGCGACGATCCGCCCCCGACGCTGGTCGCGCGGCTGGAAAAGGCGTTCCTGAAATCGGGTGGCGACCTGCCGACCGTGTACCGCACGCTGATCGATTCGCCCGAATGCTGGGTCGATCGCCCGGTGAAGTTCAAATCGCCCTGGGAATGGAGCGTGTCGGCGATGCGCGCGCTGGGCAACAGGCCGCAGGGCAAGGGGACGCAGGGGCTGCTCGCACAGCTCGGCCAGCCGGTGTGGAAGCCGGGCTCGCCCGCCGGATGGGAAGACGTCTCGGGCAGCTGGGCAGGGCCCGACGCAGTGATGCGCCGCGTCGAGGCTTCCGAGCGCATGGCACAGCGCACTCGCGACATGGTGGACCCGCGTGCGCGCGTTGCCGAACTCTTCCCCGGCGCGGTCACCCCCGCCACGACCCAGGCGATCGCGCGCGCCGAAAGCCCGAGCCAGGGCATCGCACTGATGCTCGCCTCGGCCGAATTCATGCGGAGATAAGGCCATGTTCTCACGACGCAGCTTCGTGGCGCTCGGCGCCTCTGCCATGGCCACTTCGGCCTTTGGCTCGCGCGTGGTGTTCGCCCGCGCGGCCACCGAACGGCGATTCGTCTTTGTGATCCAGCGCGGCGCCGCCGACGGGCTGGGCACGCTGGCGCCGGTCGGCGACCCGGCCTTTGCCAGCCAGCGCGGCGAACTGGCGCTCGATTTCGCCACCGCGCCCAAACTGGATTCGATGTTCGCGCTGCACCCTGCGCTGACCAACATCGCCGGGCTGTACCAGGCGAAGCAGGCGCTGTTCGTCCATGCGGTGGCGTCGCCCTATCGCGACCGCTCGCATTTCGACGGGCAGAACGTGCTCGAGACCGGCGGCACCGCTGCCTATGCGCTCAAGGATGGCTGGCTGAACCGGCTGCTGAGCCTGTTGCCGCAGAATGACGAGAGCGCGATCGCGCTGGCGGCGACGATCCCGATGGCGCTGCGCGGCAAGATCGAAGTCGCGAGCTATGCGCCGTCGTCGCTGCCCGATGCGTCGGACGATCTGATCGCGCGCGTCGGAAGCATGTACGATGCCGATCCCGAGCTGCACGCGATCTGGGAACAGGCGGTGGCCACGCGGATGCTGGCGGGCGACCTGGCCAGCGACAATGGCCGCAACGCCGCCGCCACCGGCGCGCTGGCGGCCAAGCTGATGCGGGCCGAGGGCGGCGCGCGGATCGCGATGATCGAAACGGGCGGATGGGACACCCATGCCGGCCAGCGCGGGCGGCTGAACGGCCAGTTCAAGGGGCTCGACGCGATGATCGCCGGGCTGCGCGACGGGCTGGGGCCGCTCTGGGCCGATACGATGGTGCTGGTGGCGACCGAGTTCGGACGCACGGTGAAGGTCAACGGCACCCAGGGCACCGATCACGGCACCGGCACGCTGGCGATGCTGATGGGCGGCGCAGTCAATGGCGGGCGTATCGAGGCGGACTGGCCGGGGCTAGCGGATGCCCAGCTCTATGAGAACCGCGACCTGCGGCCCACCGCCGCGCTCGACAATGTGATCCAGAGCGCAGTGTCGGCGCATTTCGACCTGTCGCCGGTGCGCACCGCCGCCACCTTGTTCCCGGATATGAAGGCGTCCAGGCCGATGCGCGACCTGATCCGCGCCTGATTGCGTTGCGGGCTTTGCGCGCGCTGGCCCCTTGGGGTACAGCGCGCGCTCCCTCGCGCAATCTGGACTGTTGCATGACGCTCTATACCCGTTTCACCGCGCATCTGAACGATGTGCTCGACGCCCTTGTCACCGCCGGCGATCTGCCTGCGGGGATCGAGCGCCGCGCGGTCACGGTGGAGCCGCCGCGCGACGTGACGCACGGCGATCTGGCGACCAACGCGGCGATGGTGCTGGCCAAGCCGGCGGGCACCAATCCGCGCGCGCTGGCGGAAAAGATCGTCGCGGGCCTGGAAAAGCTGCCCGAAGTCGCCGCCGTCAGCGTCGCCGGGCCGGGCTTCATCAACCTGACGCTCACCGACGACACGTGGCGCGAGGAACTGACCGACATCATTGCCGCCGGGCCCAATTATGGCCGCTCGACGCTGGGCGAGGGCGTGCGCGTCAACGTGGAATATGTCTCCGCCAACCCGACCGGCCCCATGCACATGGGGCATTGCCGGGGCGCGGTGGTCGGCGATGCGCTGGCGACGTTGCTGGAGTTTGTCGGGCACCGCGTGATCCGCGAATATTATGTCAACGACGCCGGCGGGCAGGTCGATGTCCTCGCCCGTTCGGCGCACCTGCGCTACCGCGAGGCGCTGGGCGAGACGATCGAGATCCCCGAGGGGCTGTATCCCGGCGATTATCTGAAGCCGGTCGGCGCCGCGCTGGCGGAGGAATATGGCGACAAATATATCGGCGCGCCCGAGAGCGAATGGCTGGTGCTGTTCCGCAAGACGGCGGTCGCGGCGATGATGGTGATGATCCGTTCGGACCTGGCGCTGCTCGGCATCGAGCATGAGGTCTTTTCGTCCGAGGCGGAGTTGCAGGCGGCGGGCAAGCCCGAGGCGGCGGAGGCATGGCTGCGCGAGCGCGGGCTGGTGTATGATGGCGTGCTGGAAGCGCCCAAGGGCGAGACGCCCGAGGATTGGGAGCCGGTCGAGCTGCCGCTGTTCCGCAGCACCCAGTTCGGCGACGATCAGGATCGCCCGATCAAGAAGTCGAACGGCAGCTGGACCTATTTCGGCGCCGACCTCGCCTACCATTTCCAGAAGGCGCAGGAAGCGGATCAGCTGATCGACATCTGGGGCGCGGACCATGCCGGCACGGTCAAGCGGATCGTCGCGGCCGTGGCGGCGCTGACCGGCGGGCAGACCAAGTTCGACGTCAAGCTGGTCCAGATGGTCCGGTTGCTGCGCGGCGGCGAGCCGGTGAAGATGTCGAAGCGCGCGGGCAACTTCGTCACGCTGGCCGATGTCGTGCGCGAAGTCGGCAAGGACGTGGTCCGCTTCACGATGCTGACGCGCAAGTCCGATGCCCAGATGGATTTCGACTTCGCCAAGGTGGTGGAAGCGTCGAAGGACAATCCCGTCTTCTATGTGCAATACGCCCATGCCCGCATCGCATCGGTGCATCGCAAGGCGGAAGAGGCGGGGATTTCGTGCACCGAAGTGGACCTGTCCCTGCTTGATACGGAGGAACTGGCGCTGGTGAAGCGCGCGGCGCAGTTCCCGCGCGTGGTC
The DNA here is from genome assembly GCF_053502645.1 of Sphingomonas degradans. Taxonomy (NCBI): domain Bacteria; kingdom Pseudomonadati; phylum Pseudomonadota; class Alphaproteobacteria; order Sphingomonadales; family Sphingomonadaceae; genus Sphingomonas; species Sphingomonas degradans. Next base: position 2,414,411 of record NZ_CP177172.1, on the reverse strand, counting down.
GAGGGTGCTGCACTGGCGCGCGAGCCGCATCGGATCGCCTTCTATCTCTATGATCTCGCGGCCGAGTTTCATGCGCTGTGGAATGCGGGCAACGATCGGCCCGATCGCCGCTTCGTGCTGGCGGACCAGCCGGGCATTACGTGCGCACGGCTTTTCCTCGGCAGCGCGATAGGGCAGGTTATCCGCAACGGGCTCGCCCTGATGGGCGTCGAAGCCGTGGAGGAGCTGCACTGACATGACCACCCGCGCCGAAGCCGGATACGATACGGACGACAGGCTCCCCTGGCTCGAGACCGTGGAGGACGATTACCGCGCCGGCCCGTCGGCGGGCCGCATCGTGGCGCTGGTCGTGTTGCTGCTGTTGATCGCGGCGGCGCTGGGCTTTGGCTATTACTGGTATCAGCGGCACCAGGGCGTGAACGGCAACGGCGCGCTGATCGAGGCGCAGCCGGGCGACTATAAGGTGCGCCCGGACGAACGCGGCGGCATGAAGGTGGAGGGCGAGGGCGACACCGTCTTCGCCACCAGTCAGGGCGCGGCGAGCAACGCCAGCATCAACGCAGGCGCGCTGCCCGAAGCGCCGGTGGAGGGAACGCGCGTGGCGGCTGCGGGTGCGGCGGCACCGGGCGCCAAGACCGCGACGATGGCGGTACCCGCCGCCCGCACCGCGCCGGCGGCCAGGCCGGCGGCGCCTGCAGCGCCCGCGCCTGCCCCAGCGGCATCGGGCGGGCTGATCCAGCTCGGCGCATTCCCCAACGAAGCCGGCGCCAACATCGCCTGGGCGCGCCTGTCCAAACGCTTCGCCTATCTCGCCCCGCTCGGCAAATCGGTGGAACGCGCGGAAAAGGACGGAAAGACGATCTGGCGGCTGCGCGTCAATGCGGGCAGCAACGGACAGGCGCGCGACCTGTGCGGCAAGCTGAAGGTCGCGGGCGAGGATTGCTACGTCACGAATTGAGCGGTTCGATCGGTTCTGGGGCGTGCAGGTGTAAGCTACCGCTAGGGCGATGGGCGGGACGTCCGAGGTTGGGTGGAAGAGCGACAGACCGCTTGCGGAAGTGAAAGGATGGAAAGCAGCCCTCCGTTGCCGGCGTGGTCAATAAACCGGCCTTGCCGTCTCCCGCGAGGGTGTGGGGGCTGGCAGTCCTTTCGCGGCGCATAGCTTCCGAACCTTTGCAGCGTAGGCCTTTGATGCTTCGGGGTGCAAAACAATCCCGTCAATCAGTGTGGTCACGTCGACCTTCGGAGCATAAAGGCGAAAATTCGGGTTCGCCGTCAGCGCGAAATGATCTGTCAAGAAATCCTTAAGTCCAAGCTCGTCATTTGGAGGTAATGTCACTACCGCCCGCACTTCCGCTTCATATTGGAAAGTTATGTCCTTATGCATGATGTATTCGAACATATTGCCCCATGGTAATCGATCTGTTGAGTAGTCAATGTATCGGATCATGCCCATGAGCGCTGCAATCGGCAGTGCGTTACGCAGCGCGGAATACGTTGTCCTAATCGCCAATGCGCGTTTTGTTTTTGTGTAGCAACGCCACATAGAGTAGTTTTCATGTGAATTCATGTGCCAGCATGAAACGTAATATCTTGGACGAAAGTGCTGTGCGAAGTAGGAGAAGGATTGCCTATTTTGAGCAACGGTAGCTCGTTGTTCTTCGGTTGCTGCGCCCTTGTACTCCTGCTCCCACCATTCGATTTCGCCCAGCGGTGTCGAGCCTTCACGGGGGTCGCCCAGATTGTCGGCGCTCGGCATGAACAGTCGTCCATGCTCCAGCAGCCATTCGAACTTATCCGAATCCATATAGCGCCAGATCACTTGCGAATGGTCATCCGGCTGCGGAAAGGACGGGTGAACGTCGATCTGATCTATCATCGAGCCAATATCTATTTCAATGGCGCCGATCGCAATGGCCGTCACGAGCCGCAGATGATTTCGCGAGATCATCTGCGGTGTCCCAGCAGCTTCTGGGAATACCGAAAATAAACATGAGCGACAGAATTGGGCGCCTTCATTCGTTCCAAGGCCACCAGTCCCGCCCTTAGTCCAAGTCGCCGCGCGGCCATGCGTTTCGGGCATGATGCCCTTTCCCCCAGCCCGGCGCATCGGCTAGAGCCTCTGCCATGAAACCCGTCATCTTCGGCATTTCCGGCCTGGAACTCACTGCGGACGAGCGCGCCTTTTTCAAGGACGCCGACCCGCTCGGTTATATCCTGTTCAAGCGGAACTGCGGCGATCGTGCCCAGATGCGCGCGCTGACCGACAGCCTGCGCGAGCTGACGGGGCGCGACGACCTGCCGATCCTGATCGACCAGGAGGGAGGGCGCGTGGCGCGGATGCAGCCGCCGGAGTGGCCCGCCTTTCCCGCCGGCGCGGCGTTCGACGCGCTGTACGATGTCGCGCCCATTTCCGCGATCGAGGCGTGCCGCGCGAGTGCGCAGGCGCTGGGGATGATGCTGGCCGAAGTCGGCGTGACGGTGAACTGCGCGCCGCTGCTCGACGTGCGCCAGCCCACGGTCACGCCGGCGATTGGCGACCGCGCGTTCGGCGGCGAGCCGATGCGGGTGGCGGCGCTGGGGCAGGCGATGCTCGACGGGATGCGTCGCGCGGGCGTGGTGGGCGTGATCAAGCACATTCCCGGCCATGGCCGCGCGCTGGTCGACAGCCACCTCGAGCTGCCCCGCGTCACTGCCGATGCCGCCGCGCTGGAAAGCGACATTGCGCCCTTTGCCAGCCTGCACGACGCGCCGATGGGCATGACCTGTCACCTCGTGTTCGACGCATGGGACCCGCTGCGCCCCGCCACGCTGTCGCCCACCGTCATCGGTGACATCATCCGCGGGCGGATCGGCTTTGACGGGCTGTTGATGACCGATGACATCGACATGAAGGCGCTGAGCGGCACGGCGGGCGAGAAGGCGGCCGGTGCGCTGGCGGCCGGATGCGACGTGGTGCTCGATTGCTGGGCGCGGATGGACGAAATGGTCGAGATCGCCGGGCTGATCGGCGAGGCGAGCCCGGAATGCCGCACCCGGCTGGACCGCGCGATGGCGACGGTTGCGGGCGCGCCCGAGCCGGCGGACTTCGCCGCGCTGATCGCGAAGCGGGACGAACTGCTGGCGCTCGCCTGATCGCTCTGCTTAACGTGGGCGCATGAGCGAGGCCGAGGGGGCAGAGACGCTGACGATCGAGGTCGAGGGCTGGGAAGGGCCGCTCGACCTGTTGCTGGCGCTTGCCCGCAACCAGAAGGTCGATCTGCGCCAGATTTCGATCCTGCACCTGGTCGAGCAATATCTGGACTTCGTGAATCAGGCGCGCGCGCTCAAGCTGGAGCTGGCCGCCGATTATCTGGTGATGGCGGCGTGGCTCGCCTATCTGAAATCGGCGCTGCTGCTGCCGCGCAACCCGGAGGAGACGCCAAGCCCCGAGGAACTGGCACTGCGGCTGCAATTGCGGCTGGAGCGGCTGAACGCGATGCGCGAGGCGGGGGCGCGGCTGGTCGCGCGCGATCGGCTGGGCCGCGACGTGTTCCTGCGCGCCGCGCCCGAGGGGCTGCGCGTGGTGCGCAAGGGGCGGTACGAAGCCGAAATCTACGACCTGATCGCCGCCTATGGCCGGATCAGCGCGCGCACCCGCCCGGTGATGCACGTCGTCGCGGTTCGCGACGTGATGACGCTGGAGGAGGCGATCGAGCGCGTATCCGAGCTGGTCGGCGTACGGATCGAGTGGAGCACGCTGGAGAGCTTCCTGCCCGAAGGCGCGACGGGGACCTATCGCAAATCGGCGCTCGCCTCGTCCTTCGTCGCGGCGCTGGAGCTGGCGCGGCAGGGGCGGCTGGAGATTCGCCAGAAATCGGCGTTTGCGCCGCTGTACCTCAAGGGGACGGCATGACTCCCCCCGATGCGCTGTCCCGCGCGGTGGAGGCCGTGCTGTTCGCCTCCGAGCATCCGCTGTCGGTCGATGAGATCAAGGCGCATGTCGGGCAGGACGCCGATGTGCGCGGCGCGCTGCGTGCGCTGGAGGCGCACTATGCCGGGCGCGGGGTGGAAATCGCCCGCCGGGGCGACCGCTGGCATTTCCAGACCGCCGCCGACCTCGCGCACCTGTTGCGCCGCGACCGCGAGGAGAGCCGCAAGCTCAGCCGCGCAGGCATCGAGACGCTCGCGATCATCGCCTATCACGAGCCCGTCACCCGCGCGGAGATCGAGGCGATCCGCGGCGTCCAGATTTCCAAAGGCACGATCGACGTGCTGATGGAGGCGGGGTGGGTGCGCCCGGCGGGGCGGCGCGACGTGCCGGGGCGGCCGCTCACCTATGTGACCACCTCGGGCTTCCTCACCCATTTCGGGCTGGCGAGCCGCCGCGACCTGCCGGGGATAGAGGATTTGCGCGCTGCCGGACTGCTCGATCCGGTGGACCTTGCGCTCGACCTCGCAGAAAGCGAAACTGTCATCGAAGGCGAATAGGGCTCGCGCCATCGATTCGCTGTCCGGGACGACCGTTCCGGGCTATCACAGCCGTTGCCGTAAGGGCTTGCGACGCCTAGATAGGGTGCCGCGTACAAGGAGATTTTCCATGGGTAGCATGAGCCTGATGCACTGGCTGATTGTCGGCATCTTGGTGATTCTGTTGTTCGGGGGCAGCCGCTTCTCGAACATGATGGGCGACGTCGCCAAGGGCATCAAGCAGTTCAAGAAGGGCATGGCCGAGGATGACGAGGCACCGAAGCCGGTGTCGCGGATCGAGGGCAAGCCTGCGCCGGAACCGGGTTTCCAGACCGAAGCCGAGCGGACCCGCGAAGAGCGTTGATCCGCTGAACCTGTTCCTTTCGAGAAGGGGCGCGCCCTTATCGGGGCGCGCCTGGGGCACGATTGCATGTTAGACGTAGCGCCGACCGAGTTGCTGCTTGTGGCCGTCGTGGCGCTGTTGGTGATCGGTCCGAAGGACCTGCCGCGCGCGATGCGCTTCGTCGGCAAATGGGTGGGCAAGGCGCGCGGCGTCGCCCGCCAGTTCCGTTCGGGCATCGACACGATGATCCGCGAATCCGAGCTTGCCGAAATGGAAAAGCAGTGGGCGGCGGAGAATGAGCGGATCATGCGCGAGCATCCGCCCGTCGCACCGCTCCCCGCGCCGGAGCATGTGGCGGACACGCCGGACCATGATCCCGATCCCGCGCCGGTGATGGTGGAGCAGCCGGAAATCCTGCCGGTGGCCTTGCCCTCCGACACTGCGCCAGGGCCGGTGACGCTCGACAAGCCCAAGCGGGTCCGCAAGCCCAAGCCCAAGGCCCCCGCAGAGGCGGCCCCCGCCGCCACGCCGGAAGAACCGTTGCCGTGAATGATATCGACGATACCCAGGCGCCCCTGCTCGAACATCTGATCGAACTGCGCCGCCGCCTGCTCTGGTCGATCGGCGCGCTCATCGTCGCCTTTGGCGGCTGCATGTATTTCGCCCGCCACATCCTGGGCTTCCTGGTCGCGCCGCTCAAGACGGCGGGGCAGGTGACGATCATCAACACCGAAGTGTTCGGCGGCTTCCTGGTCGAGATCAAGGTGGCGTTCTTCGCCGCGCTGATGATCGCGTTCCCGGTGATCGCCAACCAGCTGTGGCAGTTCGTGGCGCCGGGCCTGTACCGCAAGGAAAAGCGCGCGCTGCTGCCGTTCCTGCTCGCCACGCCGGTGCTGTTCATTGCCGGCGCGTCGATGGCCTATTTCGTCGCGATCCCGGTCGCGCTCAAATTCCTGCTGGGGTTCCAGGGCGACCTGAACGGCGTCGCGCAACAGGCGCTGCCGGACGTGAACAACTATCTCAAGTTCGTGATGCAGTTCATCTTCGGCTTCGGATTGTCGTTCCTGCTGCCGGTGCTGCTGATGCTGCTCGAGCACGCGGGCATCGTCACCTATGAGCAGCTGAAGGGCGCGTGGCGCTATGCCACCGTGGGTGCGTTCGCGCTGTCGGCGGTGCTGACCCCGCCCGATATCGGATCGCAGCTGTTGCTCGCGATCCCGCTGGTGGCATTGTATTTCCTGGCGCTCGTCGCGATCTGGTTCACCCGGCGACGGCGCGAGCGGCTGGCCGAGGCCGATACCGAGACCGAGAGCGCCTGAGCCTGGCGCGCCCCTCCCGCACGGGGAGGGGCGCGCCCGCTGACTTACTTCGCCTTGTCGGCTGCGTTGGCGACGGTGCTGCCAGCCGAGGATACGTCGCGGCCGACGCCCTCGACGGTGTTGCAGGCCGAAACCAGGATCGCGCCGGCGAGCGCGGCACATGCGATGATCTTGCGCATTGGGATACTCCATACTGCCGTTGGATGGCGGGGGGAGAATGCCCGGCACCCGCAATCGTTCCGCCACAGGTATGAGCCGTCAGCGCCGGCCGGGGCCGCGAACACGCACGTGTGCGCGACAGCTGGGGCAGAGTCGCGATGTGGGGGAAAGTGTTAGGCCCGGAAGCGCCACCGGGGGGGGAGGTTGACGCTTCCGGGCCTATGTCTTGGATAGCGAGAGCGGGGGGGCAAAAGGTCGCTATCCGAAGAGTAAAACGTGCTTCTGGAAACGGGGTTCCCGCCGCTGCGAACTTTTTTTTGAAAAAGTTCAGGGGCGCCCGTTGATCGCGATCGTCGCCTCATAGGCGCCGACGAGCGGATCGTGGTGCAGCTTGGTGCGAAGCTGGCGCGCGAGGCCGCCGATGACCCGGGCATAGCGGTTTTCGAGAAGCTCTTCCATGTCGGTGCTCTCCACCAGCGCGGACGAGATCACCCGGAGCACGGCGCGCCCCGGATCCTCTTCGCTGCCCTTGATCGAAATCCGGATGCCGGCGCCGGGATTGCAGTTGATCGCCAGTTCGACCAGTTCGGTAAGGAGGAAGGCCACTGCGATCGCGACATCCTGGCTGACCAGCAGCGGTTCGATGTCGAGCGTGATAGCAAGCCCCGAGGCCTGTTCCGGCGCCGTCGCGCGAATGTTGGCGGCAAGCTCGCCGATGACCGAGCGCAGTTCGAGCCCGCGATTTTCCTCCATCTCCGCATAATGGTTGCGGTGGACGACTGCCAGCGCATCGACGCGGCGCTGGATCGAGGCATAGGCCTCGCTGGCTTCGCGGCTCTTGGCGCCGCGCGCGTGAAAATTGATGAGGCTGGAGATGACCTGGAGGTTGTTCTTCACCCGGTGGTGCACTTCGCGGGTCAGCTTGGTCTGGCGGACCAGCCCTTCGGCAAGGTCGGCCTCGTGCGCCTGCACCGTGCGGCTGATTTCGCGGAACGTCTCGCTCAGGTCGCGAATCTCCTGCGCGGGGATCGCGCCGAAGCGGCGCACGTCGATCACTTCGCCCGGCTGATACTTGCCCACGCTCGCGCGCAGTCGGCGCAGCGGGCGGATGAGCAGGATGTCGACCACGAACCACCCGATCGCGGCGGCGGCGATCAGCATCACCACCAGCAGGACGGTGGTGAGGATCAGCGGCGACGTGATCGGCGCGCCCGGCATCGACATCACGACGCGCAGCCCGTTGATGGTCAGGTCGATCGGCACCGCTTCCTGGCGATTGAGCGGACCGGAGCCCGGCAGCGTGCGCAGCACCAGCCGCTCGTCGCCCTTGGTCAGCGCGGCGCCATATTCGGGTACGAAGCCGCTGGGGCGCACCAGGCTGCGTAATATTTCGGTGGGATAGAAGGCGGTGCCGCTGCCGCCCGCGTTGCCGCCCATGCGCAGCATCAACCCGGTCTTGAGGATCGTTGCCTTGACCTGGCCGGGCCGCAGCATTTCGGCGCCCGCGACGGCAAAGCGCTGGCCGCACAAGACCCGCCCCTGACCGTCGGCGACAGCGAATCGCACGCCCGATTGTCCGGCAAAGGTGCCGACGAGGCGGCTGCAGCTGGGCGCGTCGCGGGGGTTCTTTTCCAGCGCGTCGAGCGTCTCGCGCAACTGGGCGACGTGATTCGACAGCACGTTTTCGACCACGCCCGCGCTTTCGTCGGCCAGCGCCTGGAGCCGCTCGCGGGCTTCGGTGCCCGCCATGCGCGTGGTTTGCAGCGTCGTGAACAGCGCGATCAGCGCCAAGGGCAGCAGCGCGCCGACCAGGATCAGGAAAACCTTTGCGCCCGTCGGGATGCGCGCGAGCGCGGCCACCGGGCCGATGGATCGACGCGGCGCCTGATCTTCGTTGGTCATCAAGGCGGGTTAGTCGAGCTTTTTCAGCAGGTCGAGCAAATCGTCCGGAATCGCTTCGCCCACCGCCTCGTCATAGGCTTGGCGCAAAGCATCGCCAACATTGCGACCGGGACGTGGAGTATCGGCCCCGTTCTTCGCCTTAGGCTGCTTTTTCATATCGTCTTTCGCGGAATGCACCAATTCCCCCCTGAGAACCCAGGCTGTCCGACATGCGGACTATGAACGAAAACCCACCAACGCAAGCGTTGGAATGCTGATAAAGCCGCCGAGCGCAGACGCCCGACGGTGCGTGTTGCACCAACGGCTCGATGCATGAAACCAAATAGCGCGTCGATTGTTCCACCCACGATGCGAAATCCGGGGAGGGGCTCCCTTCGGACTGTAGAATCGTTTGCAATGCAACGGTGCGGGCGCGAAAACGCGGCCTGCCCTCGAAGGAGAAACGTTCGCTTATGTCGCTTGGACAGCAACTCGCGCCACATCTACCCCTGCTGCGGCGCTATGCGCGGGCATTGACCGGGAACCAGACCGAAGGGGACCGTTATGTGCGGGCCGCGCTGGAGGCGATCGTCGCCGCGCCAGAGCAGTTCCCGCGCGATGTCGATCCGCGCCTTGGCCTGTACCGGACGTTCCAGGCCATCTGGCAATCCACGCATCTGGAGGAGGACGACCTCATCGAAGATTCCCCCAGCGACAGCGAATCCATCGCGCGCAAGCGCCTCGCCCGGCTGACGCCCTTGTCGCGCCAGGCGCTGCTGCTCACCACGGTTGAGGGGTTCAGCGTCGAGGATGCGGGCTATCTTGTCGAGGAAACGCCTGAGGAAGTGGCCAAGCTGGTCGCAGAGGCCGTATCCGAGATCGAGCGTCAGACGCGCACCCGCGTGATGATCATCGAAGACGAGCCGCTGATCGCGATGGACCTGGAGCAGATCGTCCGCGATCTCGGCCACGACGTCACTGGCGTCGCGGTCACGCGCGACGAGGCCGTGGCGCTGGCGATGGAAGATCGTCCGGGCCTGGTGCTCGCCGACATCCAGCTTGCCGACGACAGCTCGGGCATCGATGCGGTGAAGGACATCCTGGCCGAATTCAGCGTGCCGGTGATCTTCATCACGGCGTTCCCCGAGCGGCTGCTGACCGGCGAGCGTCCCGAACCGACGTTCCTCATCACCAAGCCGTTCCAGCGCGAGACCGTGAAGACGACGATCAGCCAGGCGCTGTTCTTCGACGAGGCGACGGTTCCGGCCTGATTGGGTTAAAAATTGCGACCGGGTTCCACATGATACGGACCCAAAACGGTTTTCGTTGGTTAAGGCTGTATGGCTGAGAACGATGAAACCATCCATGTGACTACCGATCAGGCCCGTGGCGGAGCGACGCCGGGCATGACGCGGTATATTCTGGCGATTTCGCTGGTGCTGGTCCTGGTCGCATTTGGCTTCATTCTCTGGTCCTGATTGCGATCGGGCCAGAGAATGCTGGCAATTGCCGACCGGCAACCTATTTCCAATCCATGCCGAACTTTCGGCACGCGCTATTGAACGGGAGCGAATGACCGTATCCGAACAACCCGTTGATCGCGCAGAGGGCGCGGAGCCGGCGGCATTCGAGCATGTCTCGCTGTCCGACCCCGAGTTCAAGAAACAGCTTGCGCAGGTCATCCCGCATCTTCGTGCCTTTGGCCGCTCGCTTTCGGGCAGCCGCGATCTGGCCGACGATCTGGTGCAGGAAACGCTGCTCAAGGCCTGGGCTGCGCGTCAGCGTTTTCAGGCGGGCACGAATATGCGCGCCTGGACCTTCATCATCCTGCGCAACCTGTATCTGTCCCAGATGCGGCGCGCGCGCTTCAAGGGCGAGTGGGACGATCTGGTCGCGGATCGGCTGCTTGCCGCGCCTGCCAGCCAGGATCGCCATGTCGACCTGGCGGACATGCAGCGCGCCCTGATGCATTTGCCCCAGCCCCAGCGCGAGGCGCTGATTCTGGTCGGGGCAGGTGGCTTTGCCTATGAGGAGGCCGCCGAGATCTGCAACGTCGCCGTCGGCACGATCAAGAGCCGCGTCGCGCGTGGGCGCGTCGCGCTGGAGGCGCTGATGACCGATGGACAACTGCCGTCGCGCCGCGATGCGCCCGTCAACGAAGACGGTCGCACGGCGCTCGACACGATCATGGGCGAAGTCGAGGATCTCAGTCGCGAGCGGTAATCCGCCACGGCTGAAGCCTTTTCCTGCATGGTAGCGAGGGAGGGACTTGAACCCCCGACCCCCGGATTTCCAAAATCTTAGAGCATGCCTTCTCAGGCGTTTGGCGACCCATCCTGGGCGTCGAGGCGGCGGAGCAGCGCCATCATGTTCTCCGGCAACGGCACCTCGCGCGCGAATGCGTCGCAGAGCGACCGGGAAACCGCATCGCTGGCGCGCGGGCATTCCACCCGATATGCGGGTGCGAGTGCCTCTGGGGCGTAGGGGGGTGCTGGTGTAACCACGTATTTCAAAACACTTCGGAGTGCAGTTTGTTGCTTGACTCATCGCATCGCTGCAAAAAGATCGGATTTCACCGCTGATGGTCGATCTTGTCTCGGCCCAGGTCGACAATGCTGTGGAACGCGCCCGGCAGCACGCGCCGTTTCTTGCCACCTTGCTCAACCGTGAAATTGAGCTTGTTGATTCACTTGGACAATCGCTTGCCGATCCTTTGGCTGCCGCGCGCGCGATTCCGGGGGATCTGGCCGAAGGGCGGCGCTTGCGACTCGAGCGCCGGCGGCTGGCGCTGCTGGTCGCGGTCGGCGATCTGGCCGGCCTGTACGACCTGACGCGCGTCACGCACCTGCTCACCGATTTCGCCGACGACGCCGTCGATCGCGCCTTTCGCGCGGCGATCCAGGAACGCACCCCGGATGCCGAGCCGCGCGGCTTCGCCGTGATCGCGCTGGGCAAGCAGGGCAGCCGCGAGCTCAATTATTCCTCGGACATCGATCCGATCCTGATCTTCGATCCGCGCACCCTGCCGTGCCGCCCGCGCGAGGCGCCCGAGGACGCGGCGGTGCGGATCGGGCGGCGGATGATCGAATTGCTCCAGACGCGCGACGGCGACGGCTATGTCCTGCGCGTCGACCTGCGGCTGCGGCCCTCGCCCGAAGTGACGCCGATCGCGCTGCCGGTCGAGGCGGCGATTTCCTATTATGAGTCGCAGGCGTTGCCGTGGGAGCGCGCGGCGTTCATCCGCGCGCGTGCCTGTGCCGGCGATCGCGCGCTGGGCGAGGATTTCCTGGCGGCGATCCGCCCGTTCGTGTGGCGCCGCGCGCTCGATTTCGGGGCGATCGGCGAAATCCGCGACATTTCGCGCCGTATCCGCGATCACTACGCCCAGTCGCAGCGCTTCGGCGCGGGCTATGACCTCAAGCGGGGCAGGGGCGGCATCCGCGAAGTCGAGTTCTTCGCGCAGATTCATCAGCTCATCCATGGCGGCCGCGACCCCGCGCTGCGCGCACCGGCGACGCGCGATGCGCTGGCGGCGCTGGCGGCGGCGGGGTGGGTCGAGCCCGAGGATGCCGCCGCGCTCTCCGACGCCTATGTCGCGTTGCGCACCGCCGAGCACCGGCTCCAGATGGTGGACGATCTCCAGACGCATCGCCTGCCGCCCGATCCGGCGGCGCTGGACAATGTGGCGGCGCTGCACGGGCTGGCCGATGGCTCTGCCCTGACGGCGTGGCTGCTGCCGCATGTCGAGCGCGTCGGCACGCTGTACGATGCGATGGCGGGCGAGGACGAGCCGCGCCTTCCCGCCAGCGCGGCGCCGCTCCAGGATCGGCTGGCCGAGGCGGGCTTTGCCGATCCGGCGGGGGCTGCGCGCATCGTCGAGGGGTGGCGCGCGGGACGCTATCCCTCGCTGCGGACCGCCGCCGCGCGCGACGCGCTGGAGGCGCTGCTGCCCGGCCTGATCGATGCCTTTGCCCAGGCGCCGGCGGCAACCCATGCGCTCACCCGGTTCGATTCGATGCTGTCGCGGCTGCCGAGTGCGATCAATTTCCTGCGGCTGCTCCAGGCGCAGCCCCCGCTCACCCGGCTGCTGAGCGCGATCCTGTGCCATGCGCCGACGCTGGCCGAGGAACTGGGGCGCCGGGCCGAACTGCTCGACGGGCTGATCGACGCCAGCGCGCTGGAGCCCATGCCCGACATCGCCGCGCTGGTCGCCGAAATGTCGGCATGCGAGCGCGGCGTGGATTATCAGTGGCAGCTGGAGCATGTCCGGCGACTGGTGGGCGAAAAGCGGTTTGCGCTGGGAGCACAGATCATCGCGGGGGCCAGCGATCCGCTCACCGTCTCGGCGGGCTATGCCCGCGTCGCGGAGGCCGCGATCCAAACGCTGGCCGGGGCGACCGTGGCGGAGTTCGTCCGCGCGCATGGGCGGGTTCCCGACAGCGAGCTGGTGATCCTGGCGCTGGGGCGGATGGGGGGCGGGGCGCTCACCCACGCATCGGATCTCGACCTCATCTATGTCTTCACCGGCGATTATGCGGCGGAGTCGGATGGCCCGAAGCCGCTGGGCGCCGTCACCTATTACAACCGGCTCAGCCAGCGGGTGACGGCTGCGCTGTCGGTCCCGACTGCGGCCGGGCCGCTCTACGAAGTCGACACGCGTCTGCGGCCCTCGGGTGCGCAGGGGCCGCTCGCGGTGTCGCTCGACGGGTTTGCCCGGTATCAGCGCGAGGAGGCGTGGACGTGGGAGCATATGGCGCTCACTCGCGCCCGGCCCGTGTTCGGATCGCCGGATGCGCGGGAAGCGGTGGAGGAAATCATCACCGGCGTGCTGCACGGCGCGCGTCCGCCGCGCGACATCGTGGCCGACGCGGTGCGGATGCGTGCCGAGATGGCGGCGCACAAGCCGCCGGCGGGGCCGCTGGACGCCAAGCTGCTGCCGGGCGGGCTGGTCGATCTGGAGTTCGCGGTGCACACAGTGCAGCTCGTCCAGCGCACCGGCTTCGATCCTCGGCTGGGCATGGCGATCGACGCGCTGGTGGGGGCCGAGCTGTTGCCCCCGGCGATGCGCGCGGCGCATGATTTCCTCACCCGGATGCTCGTCACGCTGCGGCTCGTCGCGCCCGATGCCCAGCCGCCCGACGCCGCGACACAGGCGCTGATCGCACGCGCGGTAGATCTGCCGACATGGGACGCAGTGGTTGCGTCGCTGGAGCGGACCCGGCAGGAGGTCGCCGCATGCTGGGCGGCGATCCGCGCCGCTGCTGATGGAGGCTGAGATGGCGATCGAAACTGGCGACAAGCTCCCCGCAGTAGAGCTGGAGGGGCCCGAGGGCACCACGATCCGGTTGCCGGATTATGCGGGCAAGCCGTTCGTGCTCTATTTCTACCCCAAGGACGATACGGCGGGCTGCACGCGCGAGGCGCAGGATTTCTCGGCGCTGGTGCCAGAATTCCACGCGCTGGGCGCGGCGATCCTGGGCGTGTCGAAGGATACGCCGGCGAAGCACCAGAAATTCACTGCCAAATACGACCTGACCGTCGCGCTGGCGACGGCCGCCGACGACACGGCGCTGGAGGCATTCGGGACCTGGGTGGAAAAGCAGCTGTACGGCAAACGCTATATGGGCATCGAGCGCGCGACGTTCCTGTTCGCGGCGGACGGCACGCTGGTCCGCGCGTGGCGCAAGGTGAAGGTGCCGGGCCATGCCGCCGAAGTGCTGGACGCGGTCAAGGCGCTCGCGGCGCAGTGAGGAGCGTTGCGGCGGCGGCGCGCGCGGTGCTCGACGCCGGCGATCCGCGCGACAAGGTGATGGCGGCGCGGGCGGCGGCGCGCGACTGGCGGCTGGGGCGGCTGGCACACCGGTTCGACACCGCGATGCCCGATCGCCCGGCGCGCCCTGCGGTGCCCGAATTGCTGCCGCCGAACCAGATGCCGAAGCGCGGGCGGGGCGGCTCCGAACGCGGCCGCATCGCGCTGATCCACGCGCTGGCGCATATCGAATTCGTCGCGATCGACCTGGCGTTCGACCTGATCGGCCGCTTCGGCGCGCAATTCCCGCGCGGCTTCGTCGATGACTGGATGCGCGTCGGCGCGGACGAGGCGATGCACTTCGCACTGCTCGACCGGCGGCTGCGCCAGCTTGGCAGCCATTATGGCGCGATGCCCGCGCATGACGGATTATGGGATGCGGCGGCTGCGACCGCACACGATCGGCTCGCCCGGCTGGCGGTGGTGCCGATGGTGCTCGAGGCGCGCGGGCTGGACGTGACCCCGGCCACGATCGAACGCTTCGCCGCAGCCGGCGATACCCCGACCGCGCGCATTCTCCAGCGAATCCTGACGGACGAAATCCGGCATGTCGGCGCCGGCACGACATGGTTCGAGTCGGCCTGTACTGCGGATAATTACGTTCCGGAAACAACCTGGGGCCAGCTTGTCCGTACCTATTTTCGCGGGCTCATTAAGGCTCCGTTCAACGACTCGGCGCGCGCCGCAGCCGGTCTGACGCGAGAATATTATCAGCCCCTTGCCGTTCCCGACTCGGTCTGAGCAAAAGGTTCCCGTCCAGAAGCGGAGGGGCTGCTGCTGCGACATTGGGGAATTCGAAGCATACACCGGGTCGCAATTCGGTGCGCGCTTCCGTGCATTTTGCCGGGGACACATGGCCAACGCGAAGACCACCAATACTGCGAACCTCGCCCAGCGGTTCCGAGAATTCTTCACCACCCGGGATTTCATTTTCCACGATGGCCGTGACCTTCGCCGCTTCAGCATCGAAGGGCGGACCCAGGCGCTGATGGCCGGCGTCGCCGCCGTCACCGTCGCCTTTTCGGGCTATGGCGTCGCACAGGCGATGGTCGGCGCGATCGAGATCAGCGGCGTGACCGGCGCTCCGGCATCGCCCGAGGCGCAGGTCGCCCGGATGCGTGCCCAGGTCGCGCAGATGCAGGCCGACGTCGCCGCCGCGAAGGAAGCCGCCAAGCGCCACGCCGCGCTGGTCGAACAGCGCCAGGCGATGATTTCGGCCGTGATGTCGGGCAAGGGCGATCGCGCCGTCATCGACCGCGAACTGCCCGCCGCGCCCAAGACCAGCGCGCTTGCCGACGAAGTGCTCGCCCCGCTGCGTCAGGTCGAGGCGCGCCAGGTCGCGCTGGCCGGCAAGGCCCGCGTCGCCGGTGAAGCCCGCTATCAGCAGACCGCCAGCCAGCTCCGCCGCCTCGGCCTTGCGCCCGAACGCTTCGTGACCGTCAAGGGCGGCATGGGCGGCCCGTACGAGCCGGTGGACAATGACAGCGACGCCGCCGCCGCATCGACCGAAAGCGCCGACGCCCAGTTCCGCGCGCTGTTCCTCACCTGGAAAAAGCTCGATGCGCTGGAGCAGACGGTGATTTCGATCCCGTCGATGCAGCCCGTGGACAAGGTGACGTTCACCTCGAACTTCGGCGTCCGCTCCGATCCGTTCCGCGGCACCGCCGCGATGCACGCCGGCGTCGATATTCCCGGTGCGATCGGCACGCCGATCTATGCCACCGCAGACGGCGTTATCAGCCATGCCGGCCGGCAGGGCGGCTATGGCAACATGGTACAGATAAACCATGGTCGCGGTATCGAGACGCGCTACGGTCATCTTTCCAAGATCCTCGTCGCCGACAACACGCGCGTCCGTCGCGGCCAGCTGATCGGCCTGATGGGTTCGACCGGTCGCTCGACCGGCAGCCACCTGCACTATGAGGTTCGCTTGGACGGCCGCGCCGTCAATCCGATCCCGTTCCTGCAGACCGGCGAATATCTTGCGTCGTCGCAGCCGACCGCCCAGGGCGGCGTCGGCGGCCCGGCGAAATAAGGGGCAGGAGAGGAGAGGGGCGGTCCGTGAGGCTGCCCCCATCTGCTGCGCGCTTTCCACCGTCTCACCGCGCACCCGCATTGCCTAGGCGCCCCGCCGCGCCTATCTCGGGCGCATGACGACGCTCACCCAGCCTGACATAGCCCTGACCCCCGCCGCCGCGGCCCGCGTCGCCGCGATCGCCGCGAAGCAGGCGCGCCCCGCGATCCTGCGCCTGTCGGTGGAAGGGGGCGGTTGTTCCGGTTTCCAGTACAAGTTCGGTTTTGCCGACGCAGTGGAGAGCGACGATACGGTCGCCGACGTCGATGGCGTCCGGCTGGTGGTCGATTCGATCAGCCTCGATTTGGTGCGCGGCGCGCAGGTCGATTTCGTCGACACGCTCGGCGGCGCGCACTTCAATGTCGTCAATCCCAACGCCGCATCGGGATGCGGCTGCGGCACCAGCTTTGCGGTCTGACCTGCCTTGAAGATCGTCAGCTACAATGTGAACGGGATCAAGGCGCGCATGGAGCGCCTGCTGGAGTATCTCGCCGAACAGCAGCCCGACGTGGTGTGCCTTCAGGAACTGAAGGGCGCCGATGAGACGTTGCCGGTCGGGCCGATCGAGGCGGCCGGCTATGGCGCGGTGTGGCATGGGCAAAAGGGGTTCAACGGCGTGGCCGTGCTCGCACGCGGCGCCCAGCCGGTCGAACGCCAGCGCGGGCTGGCCGGCGATCCCGACGATGCGCATAGCCGCTATATCGAGACCGAGATCGGCGACCTGATCGTCGCGTCGATCTATCTGCCCAATGGCAATCCGCAGCCGGGCCCTAAATTCGACTACAAGCTCCAGTGGATGGATCGGCTTGCCGACCGCGCCCGCGCCCTGTTGGCCGAGGAGCGGCCCGTGGTGCTGGCGGGGGATTACAACGTCATTCCCAATGACGACGACACCTTCTCGGTCCGGGCGATGGCGAGCGACGCGCTGATGCAGCCCGAATCGCGGGCGCGCTATCGTGCGTTGCTGGCGCAGGGCTGGACCGATGCGCTGCGCACCCGCGCTCCCGGCGGTGGGATCTGGACGTTCTGGGATTACCAGGCGGGCGCGTGGCAGCGCGATGCCGGCTTCCGCATCGACCATCTGCTGCTCAGTCCCCAGGCGGCGGACCGCCTGACCGGTGCCGGCGTGGACAAGGACTATCGCGGCCGCGAACGCGCCAGCGATCATGCCCCCACCTGGGTCACGCTGCGCTAGAAATCTGCGGTTCGGGGGTTGGCGGAAGCAGCGCGGAAGCGTGCGCCGCGCGGTTTCGGACACTGGATGTTCGTTTTCGAACAGCGATACGTGGAAATCCCCAATATTTGGCGCGTTATGCTGTGTTGTGGCGGTAACTCACTTGTCACAAAATCGGTAAGTTATTGAAAATACACGATTCCAAAAACTGGCACGGGGCCTGCAATAGAGTTGGCACAGGCGGACGGGCTCGAAGGAGCGCCCAGACCGTCTGCCAAACCAGAGGAGTCAGGACCATGATGAACATCCGCACCGCATCGATCTTCGCCGCCGCCGCCCTGTTCGCCGGCACGGCCGTTCCCGCCTTCGCCGCCCGCGATGAAAGCAAGCCCGCCGCCACCGAAACGGCGAAGAAGGAACAGCGCTACTGCGTCGATGGCCAGGCGACGACCGGCTCGATCCTGAAGGCGCCCCGCGTGTGCAAGACCCGCGCAGCCTGGATCGCGGCGACCGGCATCGACCCCGCCACCGTCGCCCGCAAGTAAAATGCATGTGCCCCGCGGCGGATCGGACGTGGCCGCCGCGGGCCTGCACTGGGCAGTTGCGCTATCCGCCGATCAGGCCGGCAACTGCTTCTGATAGATCACATATTCGCGATTGACCTTGCTTTCGATCGCATCGGCGATGGCGTTCATGCCCTGATTGTCGTCGAGCACCCAGCCGATTTCGCCGCGCACCGATCCATAATGGGCGATGGCCGCGCGGCGGATATATTCGATCATCATGAAAGCAAGCTGGCTCGCCATGCGCGATGCCTGCAGCCGTTTGACCACCCCCATCAGCGGCACCCGCATCGTCCGCGCCTTGGGCTTGCGCAGCCACAGCAGCAGCTTGGCCCAACCAAAGGGCAGCAGCGCACCCTTTAGCGGCTTCAGCACTTCGTTCATGTCGGGCAGCGTGACCATGAATGCCACGGGCTCGCCATCGAGTTCGGCGATCATGATGAGGTCTTCGAACACCAAAGGCTTCAGCTTTTTCCCCACATCGTCGATTTCGGGCTGGGTCAGCGGCACGAATCCCCAATTGTCCGACCATGCATCGTTGAGGATCGCGAGAATGATCGCGGCTTCCTCTGCGAACTTGGCCTTGTTGACCTTGCGGATGCGGATGCGCGCATTCTTCTCGCCCGCCGCGATGATGCGCTGGACGATGGGGGGGAATTCCTGGGTGATGTCGAGGTCATAGGTGAGAAGCGATTTCGCCGGGGCATAGCCCGCCGCTTCGATCCATCCCTGATACTTCGCCGGATGATGGCCCATCAGCACCGTGGGCGAATGGTCACGCCCGCGCACCAGCAGGCCGGGCTCTTCCCAGATCGACAGGCTGACCGGCCCGAGCGCGCGCGCCATGCCCTTGTCCGCCAGCCATTGCTCTGCCCGTGCGATCAGCGCGGCGGCGACTTCCGCATCGGCTGCATCGAACATGCCCCAAAAACCGGTGCCGGGGCCAAAGCCCTGCTCGGCAGGCATTTCCAGCGCCAGCCGGTCGATATGGGCGGAAATCCGCCCCACCACCGTTCCGCCGCGCTCGGCGAGGAACAGCTGCGCCTCGGCATGGCTGAACCAGCCATTCTTGGCCGGGCTGATCGTCGCGGCCACTTCCTGGCGGAGCGGAGCGACCCAATGGGGATCGCCGCCGTTCAGCGTGTACGCGATTTCGATGAATGCCTTGGTGTCTGCCTTGCCCGAAACGGGCCGGACATGAAGATCGGCGCTTGCCACGGATTGGGGCCCCCATGTGGGTTGGTGAGGAAAGGAAGTTGATACGGCGCAATGCAGTCCTGCGTCGCACGGCGTCTGTCAAGCAGCGGCCTGGGCCCGGACGGGCCTGTAATGCCACCATAAAGCCACTATCTAACGTCAATGGCGGATATCATGACCAAATCGCTTGCCTTCGATGCTCCGGCTGCCGACGTCTCGGCCCCGGTAGCGCGTGTCCGGCTTTCCGGCGTCCCCGACGATCGCGCGATGCTGCGCGCCGCGGCAGAGCTGACTCGCGATCTTCATACGCCCAATCCGTTGATTTATTGGACCGATTTCATTGCGTCGGCGGTGATCGGCTATGCCGGCCTCGCGCTGGCGATCCTCGCCACGTCGCCCTGGCTGGCGGTGGCGGGTGCGGTGGTGGCGATCCTGGCGCTGTATCGTGCGGGGTTGTTCATCCACGAACTGACGCACCTGAAGCACTCGCTGCTGCCGGGATTTCGTTTCGGTTGGAACGCGATTGTTGGCGTGCCGCTGATGCTGCCGTCGTTCCTGTACGAAGGCGTCCACAGCCTGCACCATGCCCGCACGCGCTATGGCACCGAACAGGACCCCGAATACCTCCCCCTCGCGCTGATGAAGCCGTGGACGCTGCCGGTATTCCTGCTCGTGTCGGTGCTCGCGCCGGTCGCGCTGCTGATCCGTTTCGCCGTGCTTGCGCCGCTTTCGCTGCTGTCGCCAGCGCTGCGCCGCGTTGTGGTCGCGCGCTATTCGGGGCTCCAGACCAACCCCGTGTTCCAGCGCCGGGCACCCGAGGGTGAGCTCAAGACCCAGTGGTTCTGGCAGGAGCTGGCGACCAGCATCTTCGCGATCGGGCTGGTCACGGCGGTTGCGACCGGCGTGGTGCCGCTGCGCGCGTTCCTGATCTACCTTGGCGTGATCGGCGGTGTTGCGGTCATCAACCAGGTTCGCACGCTCGTCGCCCATCTGTGGGAGAATGACGGCGAGCCGCTGACCGTGACCGCGCAGTATCTGGACAGCGTGAACGTGCCCGAACCCGGCATCCTGCCCTATATCTGGGCGCCGGTGGGCCTGCGCTATCACGCGCTGCACCACCTGTTGCCGAGCGTGCCGTATCACGCGCTGGGCGAGGCGCATCGCCGGCTCTCCGCCGCGCTGGAGGAAGGCTCTGCCTATCATCAGGCGAATTATCCCACGCTCACCGGCCTGATGCGGCGGCTTGCGGCAAACACGATGAAGGTCGGTCGGACGGGCTGAGCCGGCCGGTGATGCTCGCATGGCGTCCTGCCCGCGCCGATGACCTGCCGGCGATCCACGCGATCGCTGCGCAGGTGCATCCCGCCTTTCCCGAGGATGCGGCGGTCTTTGCCGAGCGCCTGCGGCTCTACCCCGCGGGCGTGTGGATGCTGGAGGGGCCTGCGGGCCCGCTCGGCTATCTGATCGCGCATCCGTGGCGCGGCGACGATGTGCCCGCGCTCGATACGCTGCTCGGCGCGCTGCCCGCCGGGGCGGACCTGCTCTATCTCCATGATCTGGCCCTGATGCCTGCCGCGCGGGGCAGCGGCGTGGGGCGGGCAATCGTCGAGCGGATCGCCGCACACTCGCGCGCGGAGTCGCTGCGGGCGATCCGCCTGGTCGCGATAAACGGATCGGTGCCGTTCTGGGAGCGTCAGGGATTTGTCGTGTGCGCGGGCGGCGACCTGACCAGCTATGGCGCGGACGCCCGTCGGATGGAGCGCCCGCTCGCCTGACGCGCGGCTATTCCTCGGTGCGCAGCAGCACCGCTTCGCCGATCATCAGGAACAGCAGGAACGGCGCCCAGGCGGCAAGGAATGGGGGATAGGCCCCCAGATTGCCCATCGACAGCGCGAAATTGTCGGCGACGAAGTACAGGAAGCCCAGTGCCATGCCGATCACCGCGCGCACGAACAGCTTGCCCGATCGCGCGATACCGAACGCCGCGACCGATCCCAGCAGCGGCATCAGCAGCGCCGACAGGGGACCCGACAGCTTGTGCCACAGCGACCCTTCCAGCGCCTTGGTCGGGCGGCCCGCGACTTTCAGCTCATCGATCGCGGACTTGAGCGCGCCGAACGACATGCTGTCGGCATCGACATGCGAAAGCGTGAACTGGTCGGGGCGGATGCCGCCGGCGATCTCGACCGTTCCTAGGTTTTCCATCGTCCCGCTATCGACGTTGAAGCGCCGGGCCTTTTCGATCCGCCAGCCGTTTCCGTGCCGCCAGCCGTGCGTGGCCGTGACGATCGAGTCGAGCGTCCCGCCGCGCCGCTGATATGCAGTGATGCCGTATAGCTGCACCTGTTCGCCGCGCCCCTTGATCTGGTTGACCTGGAGCAGATGGTTGCCGTCGCGCACCCAGATGTTCGATCGGTCTCCGCGATCGATCGGAAGCGGGGCGTAATCGACTTTCTTCCACTGCGCCAAGGTCGCGGTGGCGCGGCTGACCACGCGGTCGTTGAACGCGAAGGAAATCGCCGCGACGCCCAGGCCCGCCAGGATCAGCGGCGCCAGCACCTGGTGCGCGGAAAGGCCCGACGCCTTCAGCGCGATGACTTCGCTATTCTGGTTGAGCTGCGACAGCGTCAGGATCGTGCCGAGCAGCACCGAAAACGGCAGGAAGTTGGAAATGATCTGCGGGATGCGCAGCGACAAATAGCGCCAGATTTCCGCATCGCCATTTCCGGCATAGGCCAGGATCTTGCCCGATTCGCTGAGCAGGTCGAGCGCCTGGAGGATCAACACCAGCGCCGCCAGAATGGCGAAGGTGCGCACCAGGAACATTCGCCCCATGTACAGCGAGATCGCCGGCGACGGGAACACGTTGAGCCAGTTCATGCGGTGGGGCCTGCGTCACGCAAATGGCGTCGCCGGAAGGGAAGATAGCGTCCCACCGCCTTGCCGATTTTCTCGAACGCCTTTTCGAGCGCGCCGATCGGCTG
Source organism: Sphingomonas degradans (assembly GCF_053502645.1). Lineage (NCBI taxonomy): Bacteria > Pseudomonadati > Pseudomonadota > Alphaproteobacteria > Sphingomonadales > Sphingomonadaceae > Sphingomonas > Sphingomonas degradans. Next base: position 2,392,459 of record NZ_CP177172.1, on the reverse strand, counting down.
ACCGCCGGGCACATAGGCGAGCGTATAATACATCCAGAACGTCAGCCCGGCAAAGGCCGCGAACGGCACCCACAGCGCGATGATCGGATCGATCCGCCCCAGGCTGCCGATCGCCTCGGCATATTCGTTGATCTTGTGATAGGTCACGATCATCACGATCGACAGGAACACGCCCAGCGCCGAAGTCGATCGCTTGGGCGGGATGCCCAGCGCCGCCGCCAGCATCGGCAGCAGGAACATCGACATCACTTCCGCCAGGCGGAAATGGAACGCCGCACGGCTGGTCTCGCGCTCGACCGGATCGGCGTTGCGATCGCGCCCGATCACCGCCAGTTCGGGCAGCGTGCGTTCGATGTTCTTGTCGCCGCGCTTGCGGAACTGCTCGTATTTGGGAAGCCCGATCGGCAGGTTGTGCGTGGTGAAGGTCAGCACGCGCGGCACCGGCGAGCCCTTGTCGGTATGCACCAGCGTGCCGTTGGTCAGGCGGAAGATGATCGTGTCGGGGTCGTCCGATCGCATGAACTGGCCCTTTTCGGCCGTCACTGCCAGCGGGGTGCCGTCCTTCGTAATCATCTGGACGAAGATACCCGAAAGGTCGCGGCCCGAATTGGTGCTGCCCTCGATGCGGAGCGTCATCTTCTCGCCGAACTGGGTGAACTCGCCGACCTTGATCGACGCCCCCAGCGCGCCGGAGCGCAGCTCGAACCGCAGCTGCTCGTAATTGTAGCGGGCGCGCGGCTGGACGTAGCCGACGATCGCGAGGTTCAACAGCGCCAGACCGATGGCGTAGAAATAGGGGACGCGCAGCAGCCGGGTATAGCTGATCCCCACGGCGCGCAGCACGTCGAGCTCGGACGAGGTCGCCAGCCGCCGGAACGCCAGGAGGCAGCCGAGCATCAACCCGATCGGAATGCCCAGGCCCAGATATTCGGGGAGCAGATTGGCGAGCATCCGCCAGATGACATTGACCGGGCCGCCCTCGGTCGCGACGAAATCCAGCAGGATTCGCATCCGGTCGAGCACCAGCAGCATCGCCGAGATCAACAGCGTTGAAATCAGCGGTACGGCCATCAGCCGCGCCATATAGCGATCGATCAGTTTCATGCGCGTCGCGGGCCAGCCTTGTTGATCGTGTGCCGGCGCCCGGGCGCCGCCGAATGTGCTTTCCCGGCCCTATAGACCGGGTTGGGGGCGCTGCCACCCCTGAAAGTTCAGTCCGCCTGTATGGTGGGGTGACGGATCGGCTGCAATCTCTATATGGCAGGGCATGCATTTTCTCGATCAAGCCAAGATTTTCGTCCGCTCCGGCGCCGGTGGCCCCGGTGCGGTCAGCTTTCGCCGCGAAAAGTTCATCGAATATGGCGGCCCCGACGGCGGCAATGGCGGCAAGGGCGGCGACATTATTTTCGAAGCGGTGGCGGGGCTGAACACGCTGATCGACTTCCGCTACACCCAGCATTTCCGCGCGCCGCGCGGGCAGGGCGGATCGGGATCGAACCGCACCGGCGGCGGTGGCGACGATCTGGTCATCAAGGTGCCGATCGGCACCCAGATCCTGGCCGACGATGACGATCGCACGCTGCTGCTCGACCTGACCGAAGAGGGGCAGCGCGTCGTGTTCCTGCGAGGCGGCGACGGCGGGCGCGGCAATGCCAGCTACAAGACCTCGACCAACCGCGCCCCGCGCCAGCATGGCACCGGCTGGCCCTATGAAGAGGCATGGGTATGGCTGCGGCTCAAGCTGCTCGCCGATGCCGGCCTTGTCGGGCTGCCCAATGCAGGCAAGTCGACTTTCATCAACCAGGTGACCAATGCGCAGGCCAAGGTCGGCGCCTATGCCTTCACCACCACCCGGCCCCAGTTGGGCGTCGTGCGGCACAAGATGCGCGAGTTCGTGGTCGCGGACATTCCGGGCCTTATCGAAGGCGCTGCCGACGGGGCGGGCATCGGCGACCGTTTCCTGGGGCATATCGAGCGGTGCCGCGTGCTGCTGCATCTGGTCGATGCCAATGACGAGGATGTCGGCGAAAGCTATCGTATCGTCCGCGACGAGCTGGAGAATTACGGCGCCGGGCTGACCGACAAGAAGGTCATTGTTGCCCTCAACAAGATCGACACGCTCGACGACGAACTCATCCAGGCGCTGTCCGCCGAGCTGGAGGAAGCCAGCGGGGCCGAAGTAATCCCGCTTTCCGGCGCCAGCGGCACGGGCGTCGACTGGGTCCTCGACAAGCTGCTCGAAGCGATCGGCGACGGTGCCGCGAGCGTCAGCCCCGATGACGAGGGCGAGGACGAAATCCAGTGGTCGCCGATCTGAGGCGATAGCGCGTCCGGGCGGTGCCATCTCACGGCGAGATTTTTGCGCGTAATTGACGGCTGCGCATTGGCGGGGGCGGCTCTGGTCGCTAATCGCCGGGCATGTCGCTGTTTCCGCCCGCCGCCTGTCCCCGCCTGATCGTCAAGATCGGGTCGGCATTGCTCGTCGCGCCCGATGGCAGCGTGCGTCGTGCGTGGCTGGAGGGAATCGCCGCCGACATCGCCGAGCGCGCCCGTGGCGGACAGCAGGTTGCCGTCGTCTCGTCGGGCGCGATCGCGCTGGGCGCGCGCCGGCTGGGGCTGCCCAGGGGCGGGCGGGCAAGCCTGGAGGATGCGCAGGCAGCCGCGGCGACCGGCCAGATCGCGCTCAGCCAAGTCTGGGCCGAAGTGCTAGGCGCACAGGGGCTTACCGCCGCGCAGATACTCGTCACGCTCGACGATCTTGAAGATCGCCGCCGCTATCTCAATGCATCTGCCACGCTAGACCGGCTGCTGGGGCTGGGGGTGGTGCCTATTCTCAACGAGAATGACAGCGTCGCGACCGAGGAGATCCGTTTCGGCGACAATGATCGCCTTGCCGCGCGCGTTGCGCAGGCGGCGGGGGCGCAGGGCGTCGTGCTGCTGTCGGACGTCGACGGGCTGTACGATCGCAACCCCGCGCTGCCCGGTGCGGTACATATCCCCAGGATCGAGCGGATCGACGCCGGGATCGAGGGCATGGCCGATCGCGGCTCCGCATCCGGGATGGGGTCGGGTGGCATGGTGTCGAAGATCGCCGCCGCGCGGATCGCCAACGCCGCCGGCGCGCATCTCGCCATCGCGTCGGGGCGGGTGGACAACCCGCTTTCCGCCGATGCGCGCCATACGCTGTTCGTCGCGGAGAAATCGGCGCCTGCGCGCAAGGCGTGGCTGGCCGGCGGGCTGACGGCGCGCGGCACGATCCGGGTCGATGCGGGCGCGGCGCGCGCGCTCGCGGCGGGGAAAAGCCTGTTGCCCGCAGGGGCGACCGCGGTCACGGGCAGCTTCGCGCGCGGCGACCTGGTGGTGATCGCGGACGCGGACGGGACGCCGATCGCGCGGGGCCTTTCCGAATATACCAGCGACGACGCCGCGCGCATCGTCGGCAGGCGCAGCGACGCACTGGCCGAGTTGCTCGGCTATGCGCCGCGCGCCGCGCTGGTCCATCGCAGCCACATGGCGCTGCTGTGATCGTGCCCGACCCTTCGCGAAAGGCCGGCTGAATGGCTACTTTTGCCCTTACCGGCGGCACCGGCTTCGTCGGCACGCGCCTGATCGCGCTCGCGCTGGAGTCGGGGCATCAGGTGCGGGCGCTCACGCGTCGGGAGCAGCCGGCGCGCGAAGGGGTCACGTGGGTCCGGGGCGACCTGAACGACACCCCCGCGCTCGCCGAACTGGCGCGCGGTGCCGATGCGGTCCTGCATGTCGCGGGCGTGGTCAATGCGCCCGACCGCGCGGGCTTTGTCGCGGGGAATATCGATGGCACGCGCAACATGCTCACCGCCGCAGCCGGGGCGGGGGTGCGGCGTTTCGTCCACGTATCGTCGCTGGCTGCGCGCGAGCCGGGCCTGTCGGTCTATGGCTGGTCCAAGGCGGAGGCCGACGCGCTGGTGATGGCGTCGGGGCTGGACTGGACGATCGTTCGCCCGCCGGCGATCTATGGCCCCGGCGACCTGGAGATGCTCGAACTGTTCCGGCTGGCGAAGAAGGGGCTGGCGCTGTTGCCGCCGGGCGGGCGGCTTTCGGTGCTCGAGGTCGGCGATCTCGGGCGGCTGCTGCTCGCGCTGGCCTGTACCGATGGGTGCCAGCATATCTTCGATGCCGATGACGGCACAGCCGGGGGGTGGAGCCATGCGGCGTTCGCCCGCGCGATCGGCGCTGCACTGGACAAGCGCGTCGCGGCCTTTGCCATGCCGCGCACGGTGATGATGGCCGGCGCGCATCTCGACCGGCTGGTGCGCGGCAAGCGTGCCAAGCTCACGCCCGACCGAGTCGCCTATTTCTGTCACGCGGACTGGGTGGCCGACCCCGCGCGACGCCCGCCCGAGAATTTGTGGACTCCGCAGGTGGAGACCCACGCCGGGCTTGCCGCCACCGCCGCATGGTATCGCGCGCACGGCTTGCTCTGAGCCCGGTGGGGCCGTGCTTGCGCTATCGAATCGGCAAACGATTGCGCACGATCTCGCACCCGATCCGCGCGTCGGGATAGACGTCCAGCTTCATCGACTTCACGCGCACTTCCGCGACGCGGGGATCGGCCAGCGCGAGTGCCGCGACCTGTTCGCACAGCGTTTCCTGCAATTCGATATGCCCCGCCGCTGCCAGAGCCTGGATGCGGATGCGCAGGAAGTCGTAGTCGACCACCGCGTCGATCCGATCCTCGGGCGCGTGCGGGTAGCGGCAGGTCATTGCGACATCCAGCGTCACCCGCTGCGGCGCGGCGCGCTCGTGCGGGTGGATGCCCAGGCCGATGCGGACCTCCAGCCCCTGGAGCAGGATCGTATAGTCAGGCATCGGGCCGCTCCCGGGTGGAAAACATCACGTCGCCGTCGCGCTTCACGAAATGCTGGCCGCAATCGACGTACACATTCTGCCCGGTGATGCTGCGCGCCTCCAGCAGATACGCGACGGTGCGGGCGATGTCGCCCACCTCGACGCGGCGGCGGAGCAGGTTCTCGTCCGACGTCTGCGCGAATTCGTCCGCGCTCTGGTCGAGGCTGGGGAGCGTGAGGCCGGGCGACACGGCGTTGACGCGAATGCGCGGCGCCAGCGCCTGGGCCAGCATCTCGGTCGCGCCCGCCAGCGCCAGCTTCGAGCAGGTATAGGTGAAAAAGTCGGGGTTCAGGTTGCCCACCTTCTGGTCGAGCAGGTTGACCACGCTGCCTTCGGCCAGATCGTCCTGCCCGGCGAGCGCCATCGCCAGTTGCACCGGCGCGGCCAGGTTCACATGCATGTGCCGGTCGAGCAGCGCATAGTCGGCCAGCGGCACGCGATCGAACGCGAACATCGACGCATTGTTCACGACATGGTCGATCGGCCCGCCCAGTCCCGCGCGCGCCTGTGCCAGCAGGGCGGCGGGCGTTGCCGGGTCGGCCAGCTCGCCCGACAGCACGCAGAACCGCGCGTCGCCCGTGGCGGTGCCGCGCAGTTCGGCGGCCAGCGCCTCGGCTTCCTCGGGCGCGTGGTGGTGATGCAGCGCCACGCTGTAGCCGCGCGCGGCCAGATGGCGGGCGATCGCCGCGCCGATCCGCTTCGCCGCGCCGGTGACGAGGACCCGCCCGGGCATCAATAGCCCATCAGCGCGAGCACTTCCTTGCGGCTGCGCTCATCGTCGCGGAACACGCCCATCATCCGGCTGGTGACCATGCCCACGCCGGGGGTGCGCACGCCGCGCGCAGTCATGCAGCCATGCGCCGCCTCGATCACCACGGCCACCCCGATCGGGTTGAGCTGTTCCCAGATGCAATCCGCGACCTGCGCCGTCAGCCGTTCCTGCACCTGCAGCCGCCGGGCATAGGCGTGGAGCACGCGCGCCAGCTTGGAAATGCCGACGACATGGTTGCGCGGCAGATAGGCGATCGATGCCTTGCCGATGATCGGCGCCATATGGTGTTCGCAATGCGACTGGAACGGAATGTCCTTGAGCAGGACGATATCGTCATAGCCGCCGACTTCCTCGAACACGCGGCGCAGGTGATCGGCCGGGTTCTCGCCATAGCCCTGGCAATATTCCTTCCACGCGCGCGCCACGCGCTGCGGCGTGTCGAGCAGCCCTTCGCGGGTGGGATCGTCGCCGGCCCAGCGGATCAGCGTGCGGATCGCGTCCGCCACGTCCTCCGGCACCGGGATTTTGGCGGGCGCCTCGACGATGTCGCCATCTTCGGGGTCGGCGTGAAATTCTGCCACTGTCAGGCCTTTCTCTACTCAAATCCGATTTACGCTACGGCATGCGGCACTGGTGCGGATACCGACTGTTGCCGTTGCGTGCCAGTCGCCAAAAAGCGCGGGAATCGCGGCTTCCTTACCCGTTGACGGCTTCAAAAATGGAGCGTTAGTTGTCCCAACAATAAAAGCAACGCCGCCCGGTACAGGGCCGAGCGGTTGTAGGGAGAGGGGACTGATCCCATGAAAAAGCTAGACTTGCTGGCTGCGACGGCGCTTACCTTTTTTATGGGGGTCCCGGCCTGGGCCCAGAGTTCGCCTCCCGACCCGGGCAGCACGGCGCAGGACTATGACAGCGCCAACGACATCGTCGTCACGGCTACCCGCCGCAACGAAACCGTGCAGGACGTGCCGATCGCCATCACCGCGATCGGCTCCGAACAGCTCCAGAATGCCGGCATCCAGGACATTCGCGGGCTGGAGCAGATCGCGCCCAGCCTCCAGACCACGACCGGCCAGTCGGCGGCGACCGGATCGTCGCTGTTCATCCGCGGCATCGGCACGGCGGGCGACAATCCCGGCTTCGAGCCCGCAGTGGGCGTGTTCATCGACGGCGTGTTCCGCCCCCGCGCGGGCGTGGCGCTGTCCGAACTCCCCGAACTGGAGCGCGTCGAGATCCTGCGCGGACCGCAGGGCACGCTGTTCGGGCGCAACACCTCGGCCGGCGCGCTTTCGATCTTCACTGCGCTCCCCAGCTTCGACAAGCTGGGCGGCTATGTCGAGGGCAGCTACGGCAACTACAACGCCTATGAACTTACCGGCGCGATCACCGGCCCGGTCAGCGAGCAGGTCGCCGTGCGGCTGGATGGCGGCTATCGCAAGCGCGACGGCTATATCAAGGACGCCAACAGCGATCGCCGGATCAACGACATCAATCGCTACAATGTCCGGGGCCAGGTGCTGATCGACACCGGCGACGTCACCTTCCGGATGATCGGCGACTATTCGCACACCGACGAAGTGTGCTGCGGCGCCGTCAGTGTGGCGCGGGGTTCGCTGGCGCCGGTGATCCAGGCCGTGGCCGGGGCACAGGGGCGCGTGGGGCTGTACACCGGCACGCCGTCCGATCGCATCCAGGCGATTTCGCCCAATCGCGACTATGCCGAAAAGGTCACCGATTACGGCGTGTCGAGCGAGATCAACTGGGACATGGGCGACGTCACGATGACGTCGATCACGGCGGTGCGAAACTGGCGCGCGACGCGCGACCAGGATGTCGACTTCTCCGGCGTCGACCGCGCCTATCGCAAGGATTACGCGACACGCCTGCGCGACATCACGCAGGAACTGCGCTTCCAGGGATCGGCGTTCGGCGGCAAGCTCGACTGGCTGATCGGCGGCTTCTACCTGAACGAGCAGCTGTCGCTGCGCGATACGGTGCAGTTCGGCAATGACGGCAATCGCTATGTCGACACGATCTTCGCCGGGCAGCTGGGCGCAGCCTTTGGCACGCCGGTGCAGTTCTATGGCTCGCTGGGGCCGACGGTGCCGACGCTGGGCCAGGTGCTGATCAATCCCGCCGCGCCGCCGGCCGCCTATGGCGCGCTGGCGCCGCTGGTGACGCTGTTCCGCGCCCAGGCGGGCACCGCGCCGATTCCGGGTATTTCGGTGGTGCCGGGGCTCGCCGCGCTCGCGCTCGCCCCCCTGCCGGGCGCAAGCGCGGGGCAGGGCAACAACCCCGATTTCTTCAAGGTGAAGACCGACGCCTTTGCGATCTTCACGCACAATATCGTGAATGTGACCGACAAGCTCTCGCTGACGATCGGCGCGCGGTACAATCACGAATCCAAGAAGATGAACGCGTCGATCTATAACAACACCGGCAGCTGCACCTTCTTCAACCAGGTGCGCGCCGGCAATCCGGCGGCGGTGGCCTATGCCAACATCCTGCGCAACATCCCCGGGCTGTTCAACAACCTGTACCTGCTGAGCTGTAATCCGGCGGTCAGCACCGAGTTCAACGGCAATTACGCGCACGACCGCAGCGAGGACAAGGTGACCGGCACGGTCAAGCTGGCGTTCAAGGCGACCGAAAAGCTGCTCGTCTATGGCAGCTTCGACCGGGGCTATAAGTCCGGCGGGTACAATCTGGATCAGGCGACTTTCGACTCGGTGCTGCTGGGCGGCAATGGTCCGCAGGCGGCGGACCTGGCCTTTGGTTCGGAATCGGTGGATTCGTACGAGGCGGGCATCAAATACAGCCCCAGCCGCGCCTTCACCTTCAACCTCGCCGGCTTCTACGGCAAGTATCACGACCTCCAGAACCTGGTGTTCAGCGGCAACAACTTCGTCGTGCAGAACATCGACAGTTCGACCTCGCGCGGGATAGAGGCGGAGGCGACGATCCGCCCCGCGGCCGATTTCACGGTGCGGCTGGGCTACACCTATCTCGACGCGAAATATGATGCGTCGAACAACTTCACCGGCACGCCGCTCGCGGGCCTCGAAGGCCAGCAGATCCAGAACCAGCCGAAGCACGTCATCACCACCACCGTGACGTGGGAACCCCGGATCACCGATGGCCTGAAGGGGCTCGTGCACGTCGATTCACGCTACAACAGCGCGGTCGAGATCGTCGGGCTGAGCAGCGTCCCCGGGCGCGGCATCGTTCGCAACGAAGGCTATCCGCTGATCAGCGCGCGCATCGGGCTCCAGAACACCGATGGCAGCATCAAGGGCGAGTTCTTCGTCGAGAACCTGACCAACCAATATTACAACATCACCGGCTTTGCCGTGCCCGAGCAGACCGGCAATTATGCGGGCTATCCGGGGACGCCGCGCTTCTACGGCGTGCGCGCGCGCTTCGGCTTCTGATGGCGCCGGCCCGGTCCCGCGCGCCGCGGGGCCGGGCGGCCTTCACGCCTTGCCGGCGAACAGATCGTCCAGCCGGCTGCGCGGGAGGAACCAGAACACCGCCACGATCGCGGCACAGCCCAGCCCCAGCCAGGGCGATACGAGCGTAAGGGGAATGCCCGCCGCGTAGACGATCGTCGCCGCTGCCCCCTTGCGGATCGTGCGGCGATGATATTCGATCGCGTTGCGGTCCTGATGCCCCGTCGCGCGGATCACATGCTGCAACCAGCTATAGGCAAAGGACGGCAGCAGCATGATGCTCATGTAGAGCAGCGTGCCCTCGCGGCTGAATTGCTGTTCGCCCAGATAGGCCGTGGCGAAGGGGACCAGCGACAGCGCAAAGAGCAGCGCGATGTTCGCCCAGACCAGCGAATTGGTGATCCGCACCGCGTGATGGAACAGGCGGTGGTGGTTGACCCAATAGACCGCGACATAGGCGAAGCTGAGCACATAGGCCGTGAAGACCGGCCATAGCGGGAGCAGGTGGATCAGCCCCGGCTCCTCCGGTGCATGGAGTTCCAGCACCATGATCGTGATGATGATGGCGATGACGCCATCCGAGAATGCCTCGGCGCGCTGTACGCCGGCGCGCCCTTCGGTCTGATCGTCCATAGTCGGTCCCCCCTGGTCGCCGCGCACCATTGGATGCGGCGCGCGACGACGCAAGCGGGACGAAGGTATTACTGTGCGGAGAAGGCCGCGTTGATCTCGAGCTTCACGTCATCCGAGACGAAGGGGACATATTTGTCCATGCCGAACGCCGAACGCTGGATCGTCGCGGTGGCCGAGAAGCCGAAGTTGAGCTTCTTGCTCATCGGATTGTCGCCGGCGCCGACGAACTTCGCGTCGAGCACGACGGGCTTGGTCACGCCGTGCAGCGTCAGGTTGCCGGTGATCTTCGCGGTCTTGCCGGTCGCGACGACGCTGGTCGAGACGAAGCGGATCGTGGGGTAGGTCGCGGCGTCGAAGAAGTCCGGTGTGGCGAGATGCGTGTCGAGCGCCTTTACCGTGGTCACGATGCCGCTGGTCGGGATCGTGATGTCCAGCTTGGCCCCGTTGGGGTTCTTCGGGTCGATCGTCAGCGAACCGGTGGCGCCGCCGGCCTGGCCGGTAAAGGCGCTGAAGCCGAAGTGATTGACGGTGAACGCGACCTGGGTGTGGCCGGTGTCGACGGCATAGGTGCCGGCGGGGACGCGGGCCGTGTCGGCCTGGCCGGGCAGCTGCGGTGCGGTCTGGGCGAAGGCCGGGGTGGCGACCAGAAGAGCGAGGGAAAGTAATGCGCGCATGATGAGGCTCCTTGCGGGTTGTTTCCTCTCTTGTGCGCCTGCCGGCCTCGGGGCGCTACCCCGAAGCCGGCAACACAGTGTTTCGCTGGAAGATCAGTTCTTGGCCTTGTCCACCAGCTTGTTCGCGCCGATCCACGGCATCATCGCGCGCAGTTCGCTGCCGACCTGTTCGATCGGGTGCGCGGCGGCGGCCTTGCGCGCGGCCTTCAGCTCAGGCTGGCCGGCGCGGTTGTCGAGGACGAAGTTCTTGACGAAGCGGCCCGACTGGATGTCGGCGAGCACGCGCTTCATCTCGGCCTTGGTCGCGTCGGTGATGATGCGCGGGCCGGTGACGATGTCGCCATATTCGGCGGTGTTCGAGATCGAATAGCGCATGTTGGCGATGCCGCCTTCATACAGCAGGTCGACGATCAGCTTGGTCTCGTGCAGGCACTCGAAATAGGCCATTTCGGGGGCATAGCCCGCCTCGACCAGCGTCTCGAAGCCCGCCTGGATCAGATGGGTGATGCCGCCGCACAGCACGGCCTGCTCACCGAACAGGTCGGTTTCGCACTCTTCCTTGAAATTGGTCTCGATCACGCCCGAACGGCCGCCGCCGACGCCGCTGGCATAGGCGAGCGCCACGTCATGCGCGTTGCCGGTCGCGTCCTGGTGGATCGCGATCAGGCAGGGCACGCCGCCGCCGCGCACATATTCGCTGCGCACGGTGTGGCCGGGGCCCTTGGGCGCGATCATGATGACGTCGATGTCCGCCGGCGGCTCGATCAGGCCGAAATGGACGTTGAGGCCGTGCGCGAAGGCGAGTGCCGCGCCAGGCTTCATGTTGCCCTTCAGGTCGTTTTCCCAGATCGCGGCCTGATGCTCGTCGGGCGCCAGGATCATCAGGATGTCGGCCCACTGCGCCGCTTCCTTGTTCGACTTGACTGCGAAGCCAGCGTCGATCGCCTTCTTGGCAGTGGCGGAACCCTCGCGCAGCGCGATCGCCACGTCCTTGACGCCGCTGTCGCGCAGGTTCTGCGCATGGGCATGGCCCTGCGAGCCATAGCCGAGGATCGCGATCTTCTTGTCGGTGATCAGGTTCAGATCGGCGTCGCGATCGTAATACACACGCATTCTAAGATTTCCCTTTATCTAGAGCGTCATGCTGAACTTGTTTCAGCATCCAACGTGCAACAGGCGGCGGCATCGCCGGTGGAGAGATGGACCCTGAAACAAGTTCAGGGTGACGGTCGGTTGGTGGTGATACCCTGTTGAAACTTAGGCCGCTTCCGCGCCCCGCGAAATTGCGACGATGCCGGTGCGGGCGACTTCGATCAGCCCGACTTCGCGCATCAGTTCGACGAACTTGTCGATCTTTTCGGTCGTGCCCGTCACTTCGAACACGAAGCTGGCGATCGTGGCATCGACCACGCGGGCGCGGTAGACCTCCGCCAGCCGCAGCGCCTCGATCCGGTGATCGCCGGTGCCGGCGACCTTGACCAGCGCGAGCTCGCGCTCGACATGCGCACCCTTGGTGGTGAGGTCCACCACCTTGTGCACCGGCACCAGCCGTTCGAGCTGTGCGATGATCTGTTCCATCACCGGGGCCGAGGCCGAGGTGACGATCGTGATGCGGCTGATCTGGTTGTCGTCGGTGATCTCCGACACCGTCAGGCTTTCGATATTGTACCCGCGCGCCGTGAACAGGCCCGCGATCCGCGCCAGGATGCCCGGCTCGTTATCGACGATGACGGCAAGCGTGTGCCGCTCGATTGCTTCTTCCTTGATGTGCATAGCTTCTCTCAGATCCTCCCCGGAACGGGGAGGGGGACCGCGGCGCGCAGCGGCGCGGTGGAGGGGGAGTGCGGCAGGCGAATCGCTCGCGGCGATCCCCCTCCACCATGCTGCGCATGGTCCCCCTCCCCGGTACGGGGAGGATTGAAGTGCAATGTCATCACACCAGCGCCTTGGCTTCGTCGTCCATCTCGCCCGACACTTCGGCCGACTGGAGGAGCATGTCGGTATGGGCCGCGCCCGACGGGATCATCGGGAAGCAGTTGGTGAGTTTCGCCACGCGGCAATCGACGATCACCGGGCCGTCATGGTCCAGCATCGCCTGGATGCCGCTTTCCAGATCGCCGCGATCCTCGATGCGGATTCCCTTCCAGCCATAGGCTTCGCCCAGCTTGACGAAATCGGGCAGCGCGTCGGAATAGCTTTCCGAATAGCGGCTCTGATAGGTCAGTTCCTGCCACTGGCGGACCATGCCCATATATTCGTTGTTCAGGATGAAGATCTTGACCGGCAGGCGATATTGGGTCGCGGTCGCCAGTTCCTGGATGTTCATCTGGATGCTCGCCTCGCCGGCGATGTCGATGACCAGCGCGTCCGGATTGCCCATCTGGGCGCCGATCGCGGCAGGCAGGCCATAGCCCATCGTGCCAAGGCCACCGCTGGTCAGCCACTTGTTCGGATCGTCGAACCCGAAATGCTGCGCGGCCCACATCTGGTGCTGGCCGACTTCGGTGGTGATGATCGGCGCGCGGGCGTGCGTTGCCTCCCACAGCGAGCGGATCGCCTGTTGCGGCATGATGACGTCGCGGCGATCCTCGAAATCCAGGCAGCGCGCCTGGCGCCAGCCATGGATGCGGCTCCACCATTCGGTGAGGTCGGGCTTCGGATGCTGGCGGGCGTGCCACGTCTCGATCATCTTTTGCAGCGCGACGCCGACATCGGCGACGATCGGCAGCTCGACGCGGACATTCTTGTTCATGCTCGACCGGTCGATGTCGATATGAACCTTGCGGCTGTTGGGCGCGAAGGCATCGAGCCGGCCGGTCACGCGATCGTCGAACCGGGCGCCCAGCGCGATGATGAGGTCGGCCTTGTTCATCGCCCAATTGGCTTCGTAGGTGCCGTGCATCCCCAGCATCCCCAGCCACTGGTCGGACGAAGCGGGGAAGGCGCCCAGGCCCATCAGCGTCGACGTGACCGGCGCGCCGGTGATCGCCGCCAGCTCGCGCAGCAGGCGCGCGGCCTCAGGGCCCGAATTGATGATCCCGCCGCCGGTGTAGAACACCGGACGCTCCGCCGCCGCCAGCATGTCGACCGCTTCCTGGATCTTCGCCGCATCGGGCTCGATCTGCGGGCGATAGGTCTTGTGCTGGATCGGGCCGGGGTCCTGATAGGGCGCGGTCGCGACCTGGACGTCCTTGGGGATGTCGATCACGACCGGGCCGGGGCGGCCCGAGGTGGCGATGTGGAACGCCTCATGCACCGTCGCGCCCAGCCGCGCGGGGTCCTTCACCAGATAATTGTGCTTGGTGCAGTGGCGCGTGATGCCGACGGTATCGGCTTCCTGGAACGCGTCGGTGCCGATCAGCGCGGTCGGCACCTGGCCGGTGATGACCACCATCGGGATGGAGTCCATCAGCGCGTCGGTGATGCCGGTGACCGCGTTGGTCGCGCCGGGGCCCGAAGTGACGAGGACGACGCCCGGCTTGCCGGTCGAGCGGGCATAGCCCTCTGCGGCGTGAGTCGCGGCCTGTTCGTGACGGACGAGGATGTGCTTGATGCGGTCCTGCTTGAAGATCGCATCATAGATCGGAAGCACGGCACCGCCCGGATAGCCGAAGATGACTTCCACACCGAGATCGCTCAGCGCCTCGATCAGAATGTCTGCTCCGCTTTTCTCGACCACGATACGCACTCCCTTGTTGCGATGCGCCATAGCACCGCCGGAGGCGCGCTGCTACCCGCACGAAAACTGCGTGTCAAGCGCTAAGTTCGTAATTTAGTTTCAAATATAGCAGCCAATGAATCTTTTTCTATCTCGTGCGTGCGCTCCCAATCGGCGGGGGGCTGGCGCCGGAACCAGGTATATTGCCGCTTCGCATATTGCCGCGTCGACAGGGATCCCGCTGCAAGTGCCTGAACGGCATCGATTTCTCCGGCGAGCAGGGCGGACAGCTCGGGCACGCCGATCGCGCGCAGCACCGGGGCATCGGCGGGGATGTCCGTTCGCGCGCGCAATGCGGCCACTTCGCCGCGTGCCTGGTCCACCATGTCGGCAAAACGCCGGTCGATCCGCGCGCCCAGCCAGTCGCGATCGGGCAGCAGGATCAGCGGGGCGAGGCGGATCGTATCGCCGATCCCGCCGACCCGCGCGCCCTGCCAGTGCGCCAGCGTCTGACCGGTCGCGCGGACGACTTCCAGCGCGCGGGCGACGCGCGTGGTGTCGGCGGGGGCAAGCCGCGCGGCGGCCTCCGGGTCCAGCGCGGCGAGCGCGGCATGCGCCTCCGCCACCGGCATCGCGCGCACGGCCCGGCGCACTTCGGCATCGATTTCGGGCACCGGCGCGATCCCGTCGAGCAGCGTGCGCAGGTACATGCCGGTGCCGCCGACCAGGATCGGCAGCCGGCGCTGTTCGTGCGCCTCGGCAATCGCGGCGCGCGCCTCGGCGGCCCAGCGGGCGGCGGAATAGGCGTCGGCGCCATCGACATGGCCGAACAGGCGGTGGGGGGCGCGCGCTTCCTCTTCCACGCTGGGCCGCGCGGTCAGGATGCGCAGATCGGCATAGACCTGCATCGAATCGGCATTGATGATCGTGCCGTCGTGCTTCTCGGCGAGCGCGAGCGCGAGTGCGGACTTGCCGCTTGCGGTCGGGCCTGCAATGAGCGCCACCGTCGGCCGTTCAGGAGAAACCATGTTCATCGCAACGCTTGTAGCAGACGGTCTTACCGCAGGGCAGCTTTCCGATGCGCAGGACCGGCTGGCGGGCGTCGATTGCGCGCCGGGCGCGCGGCACTGGATCGATGAGGGGCGGGCAGCAGACCTGCTGTTTATGGCGCACCCGCACGCCGCGCGCGCTGCGCTGGAAGGGGCGTTGCCCTTTACCGATGTGATCGTCCAGCCGGCGGAGGGGCGCGAAAAGGCGCTGCTGGTGGCGGACATGGATTCGACGATGATTACCGTCGAATGCATCGACGAACTGGCCGATTATGCGGGCATCAAGGCGCAGATCGCCGAAGTGACCGAGCGCGCTATGAAGGGCGAGCTGGACTTCGCCGCCGCTCTCGACGCCCGCGTGGCGCTGCTCAAGGGGCTGGAGGAATCGGCGATCGACCGCTGCCTGGCCGAGCGGGTGCGGCTGTCGCCGGGCGCCGAGACGCTGGTCAAGACGATGCGCGCGCGCGGCGCGATGACCGTGCTGGTCTCCGGCGGGTTCACGCGCTTTGCCGAGCCGGTGGGCGCGGCGCTGGGGTTCGAGCGGGTGATCGCGAACCGGCTGGTCATCGCCGACGGCGCGCTGGACGGCACGGTGGAAAAGCCGATCGTGGACAGCGCGACCAAGGAAACGACGCTGCTCGGCGCCGCTGCCGAGCGCGGGCTGGAACTGGCCCAGACCCTGGCGGTGGGCGACGGCGCCAACGATCTGGCGATGATCCGCAAGGCGGGACTGGGCGTCGCCTATCGTGCCAAGCCGATCGTCGCGGCGGCGGCAGGCGTGCGGATCGACCATGCCGACCTGACCGCGCTGCTCTATGCGCAGGGGATCGCGCGGGCCGACTGGGTGGCCTGAAACGCGCGTTGATTTGAGCGTGCATACCGCCCGCCCCGCCTCCCCACCACCATAGCCTGATGGTATCCTTGGTGGTCGGGTGGGGAGGTGGGGCGGGCGGCGCAGAACCCTGAGAACGCGCTTAGCGCGACAGTCGGCCGAAGGTGTAGCTGAGGCCGAGACCGCCCGAAAACTGGTTGGGCGATCCGATGCGCCGGGTGATCGGGGAATCGGCGGCGTCGCCGACCATGCGGTCGTACTTGGCAAAGCCGTACAGGCCCCAGCGTGCGTTGAGCTGATAGGTGGCCGTGGCGTTGGCGCCCACGGCCTGTACCCCGCTGCCCGGATCATAGACCGGCAGCCCGGTGGCGGCGGATTCGCGCGCCGATACGCCGAAATAGGCGTCCTGATATTTGGAATCGGTCAGCGTCACGCGCGGGCCGATGGCGAACAGCCAGCGGTCGCGGTCGCGCGTCACATAATCCAGCCCGACATTGGCGATCATCCCGCCATGGCCGTTCACGCCCTTGCGCAGCTCGGCATGCACGCGCACCGGAGTCGCCAGCCAGACATTGGCGAAGGCGCCCAGCTCCAGCGTGGTGCCGACTTCGTTGATGCCGGGCCCGGTTTCGCTCCGGCGGCGGCTGCTTTGCAGGTTGGCGGTCGGGCCGAACGAGAAGCGCGGCGTATCGATGATCGGGATGGTGAAGCTCTCGTCCGCCGCCTCGAACTCGAACTGCTGCCCCGCGCGCGCGGTGACGACATCCACCAGCGGGCTCAGGCTCACCTTGTCCGATCCGGGGAAGTTGGGGCTGAGCTGCGGCCCCAGCGACACGCGCGTGCGGCGCGGCCCCTTGTCCGAGTCGGATTGCGCATGCGCCGTGCCAGCCGAGGCGAGCAGGGCGAGCGCGGCGAGCGAGAGGCGCGTAAGGGTCATCGCGTTACGGCTACGCAGGGCTTCACGCTTCCGCAAGCACGCATTGCTTCGGCGCGCGAGGCAAAGGGGCCGACCAGCAATTTGGTGAGCGCGCCGGCCTTCACATAATAGGGCTGGCGGCCGGGGAATCGCCCGCCGATCTGCCCCCACAGCCTGCGCGCATTGCCGGCCTCGGCAAAGGCGCCGAGCTGGACGCGCCAGCCGCCGTCGCGGGGCGGGGCGGGGGCGGCGACTTCGCGCACCGGCGCGGGTGCCGGGGCCGGGGCCGCAGCAACCGGCTTCGGCGCCGGGCGGGCAGGCGGTCCGCCCGCGCCCGCCATGGCATCGACGGGAGGCAGCGGCGCGCCGCCCTTGTTGAATTCTTCCTCATATTTGCGGGCGAGGGCGAGCCCCTGTTGCCGGTCGGACAGCGGCATATACTGGTCCATCTGGCCGCGCACCTTGGACGCGACTTCCAGCCCGGTGGAGGACGAACGGACCATCAGCGCATAGGCGCGGACCCAGTCCTTTTCGACCGAATCGCCGTTGAACAGCATGATGCCCAATATGTACTGGGCCCGCGCGTCGCCGCGCGCGACGGCGCGTTGCAGCCACTGGACCGAGTCCGGGCGCTTGCCGTTCTCGAACAGCGCCAGCCCGTAATTGGCCTCTGCCTGTTCATGCCCCTGGAGCGCGGCCTTGCGGAACCATTCCTCGGCGATCTTGAGGTCCACGGGGACGCCGCGCCCCAGCCGATAGGCCTGGCCGAGATTGAACTGCGCGTCCGCATTGCCCGTGGCCGCCGCCGCCCGCCAGCTTTCGACCGCCGTCTTGTAGTCGCCGCGCTCATAGGCATCGACGCCGACGCGCACCGGGTCCGGGCGTGGCGCGGCGTCCTGCGCCAGCACCGGCGACGCGAGAAACAGGGCGGCGGCGACAGCGGGCCATCCCGAAGACTTCATGCAAAAACTCCTGCGCCCCCGCTCGGGGTTAAAATGCCAGTTACCCTGGCATTGGCAAACAACTCCTTACGCCGCCTGCGTCCCGGCGCGGCACGTCCGCAGGGCGGCCCCGAGTGCCATTAACGCATTCTTATCCGGACCCATGCGATGCCGCACGCTGCAATTTCCAAGGGGTCGAGGGGCAGATGCGGGTTCTGGCGATGGCATCGCAGAAAGGTGGTTCCGGCAAGACCACACTGAGCGGGCACCTGGCGGTGCAGGCGCAGCTGGCCGGGCATGGCCCCGTGGTGCTGATCGACATCGATCCGCAGGGCTCGCTGTCCGATTGGTGGAACGAGCGCTCGACCGAATTTCCCGCCTTTGCCCAGACGACGGTGGCACGCCTCGCCGCCGATCTGGAAATCCTGCGGCAACAGGGCTTTCGCCTTGCCGTGATCGATACCCCGCCGGCCATCACGATGGCGATTCAGAGCGTGATCCAGGTCGCCGAGCTGATCGTGATCCCGACGCGCCCCAGCCCGCACGATCTGCGCGCCGTCGGCGCCACGGTCGACCTGTGCGAGCGCGCGGGCAAGCCGCTGATCTTCGTCGTCAACGCCGCCACGGCCAAGGCGCGGATCACGTCCGAGGCCGCCGTCGCGCTGTCGCAGCATGGCACCGTCGCGCCGATCACGCTGCACCACCGCACCGATTTCGCCGCATCGATGATCGACGGGCGCACCGTCATGGAAGTCGACCCGCGCGGCAAGTCCGCCGCCGAAGTGGCGGCGTTGTGGAGCTATGTCTGCGACCGGCTGGAAAAGAACTTCCGCCGCACCGTGTTCACCCCGCCCACAGCCGTCAGCCAGTTCGGCGTCGCGCGTCCCGCCAGCGGCTTTGGCCGCCGGGTCGTGAGCTGAGGGGGCGGGCATGATCGGCAACAGTTCCAAGCCCCTGGCTTCGCTCTCGTCGGGCCTGCTCGCGCGCAAGGGGCATGCGCGCCCCGCCATGCGTCCGCAGGGTTTCGTCGGCCTCGGCACGGGCGCGGCGCCCGACGATCTGGGCTGGAACGACATGGGCGAGGACACGCCCGTCGTACAGCAGACTCGCCCGGTGGTGCTGCGCCAGCGCGACGCTCTGGGAGCGCGGATCGCCGAGCCGGTCGCGGCGCCGGAGCCTGTCGTTGAGGCAGCACCGGCAGTCGAACCGGCGCCCGTCGTTGCGGCAGCGCCGGTGGTGAAGATCGCGCTCCCCGTGCGTGCGGTTTCTCCCAAAAAGGCGCGTGCGGCGTTCACGCTGCGGCTGGACCCCGATCGCCATTTGCGGCTGCGGCTCGCCTCGGCGCTCACCCACCGATCCGCACAATTGCTGGTAACCGAGGCGCTCGACGCCTTTCTCGAAACGCTGCCCGAGGTCGAGGCGCTCGCGCGCCGCGTGGCCGATGGCGGCGAACGGGGTTGAAGGAACGATGATGAAGACCCGCAAGATGCTCAAGTTCGGCCTGTCTGCGATGGCACTGACGGTCGTCGCCGCCGGCGTGGTGACTCAGGGCCTGACGCTGTCCGCCGTGGCGGCCTCTGGTCTCAGCGCCAAAAAGGCCGCGACCGAGGCCGACCAGGCGCGCAAGGCGCTGGCCAAGCGCAAGGGCGCGGCGGCGGTGGAACATGCCGAAGCGGCGGTGGCGAACGATCCCACCAATGCCGGCTATCGCGCGCTGCTGGGGCAGGCCTATCTGCTCGCGGGCCGGTTCGCGTCCGCCAATCAGGCGCTGGGTGAGGCGCTGACGCTCGACCCCGAGGATGGGCGCGTCGCGCTCAACCTCGTGCTCGCAAAGATCGCGCAGGGCGACTGGGCCGGCGCGCGCCAGACGCTGGAGACGCACGCCGATCATATCCCCGCCAGCGATCGCGGGCTTGCCTATGCGCTGGCCGGCGATCCGGTGACGGCGGTGGAAATCCTGACCCCGGCGGCACGCGATGCCTCCGCCACGGCCAAGACGCGCCAGAACCTCGCGCTCAGCCTCGCGCTGGCGGGCCGCTGGAAGGAAGCGAGCGAAATCGCGGCGATGGACGTGGCGCCCGACAAGCTCCAGGCGCGGCTGCTCGAATGGGTCGCGTTCGCGCGCCCGACCAATGCTTATGATCAGGTGGCGTCGCTGCTGAATGTCCAGCCGGTGCAGGATGCCGGCCAGCCCGTCGCGCTGGCGCTGGCGCTCCAGCCGAATGTGGCGGTCGCTGCGGCCACGCCGGTACCGGCACCCGCTCCCGCCGCCGCGCCGGTCGATGCCTATATGCCCGGCACTGCGGACGCCGCGCCGCGCGTGGCCGATGCCGCGCCGTTGGTGGCCGAAGTCCAGCCCGAGCCGCAACAGGTGGCCGGCACCGGCGCACAGGTGGTGTTCGGCGCGCGGCAGGAAATCGTTCAGCCGCTCCCCGGCATCCGTCCCGCCCCGCGCGCCGCACTCGCCCGCGCCGCCGTGGCGCGCCCGCAGGCGGAAAAGGTCGCGAAGGCCGCGCCGGTCGCCGCGCCAAAGGCGTCGCGCGGCAGCTATTATGTCCAGCTCGGCGCCTATGTGAATGCCGGGGTGGCGCAGGATGCGTGGCGCCGCCACGTCCGCAGCGTCCCCGCGCTGGCCAGCACGACGCCGCAAGGGGCGCAGGTCTCGACGCGGGCGGGCAAATTCTATCGCCTGTCGGTCGGCGGCTTCGCGCGCGCCGATGCCGACGCGATGTGCCGCCAGGTCAAGGCCGGCGGCGGCGCCTGCTTCGTGCGCGCACAGGCCGGCGACGCAGTGGCCGCCTGGGTCCGGCGCGGCGGCGCGCAGGTGGCGGCGCGCTGAGGCGCGGGGCCGTCCCCCAAAACACGCCGTCGCCCTGAACTCGTTTCAGGGCCCAACCATCGACGGGCGAAAGTCTCGCCTGTTGCCCGGTGGATGCTGAAACAAGTTCAGCATGACAGATGGGCAGGGCGGCTTTCGCACGTATAGCGGGTCTTTTGTACGGTCACTCGACCGGCGCGCCGCCCTTGTACAGCCCCAGCACCTTGCCCTGCACCGGCAGCCCGTCGAACGGCGTATTGTTCTCGCGCGCGACCATCTGTTCCGCGCGGATCTGCCACGGTGCGCCGGGGTCGAGCACGACCAGGTCGGCGGGCATCCCCACCGCGAGCGTGCCGGCGTTGAGGCCCAGCACCCTGGCCGGGTTCGCCGCCAGCAGCGCGAACAGCCGCTCGATCGGGATCAGCCCGTCGCGCACCAGCCCCAGCGACAGCGCCAGCAGCGTCTCCGCGCCCGACATGCCCGGCGCCGAATCGGCGAAGGGCAGGCGCTTTGCCTCCGGCCCGCGCGGATCGTGGCCCGATGCGATCACGTCGATCGTCCCGTCGCGCACCGCCGCCAGCGCCGCCTGCCGATCGCTTTCGTCGCGCAAGGGCGGGGAGAGGTGGGCAAAGGTGCGGAAATCGCTGGTCGCGATGTCGGAGAGCAGCAGGTGCGCCGGCGTGATGCCGCAGGTGACGGCCACGCCCCGGCGCTTGGCCGCGCGGATCAGGTCGAAACCCGCCGCCGTCGTGACCTGCCGGAAATGGATTCGCGCGCCGGTTTCCTCGGCCAGCATCAGGTCGCGTGCGATCGCCAGCGCCTCGGCAACCGCGGGGGCGGAGGGCAGGCCCAGCCGCGTCGCCGTCTCGCCCGCCGTCGCCACCGCGCCGTCGGTCAGCCCGCCATCCTCGGCATGGGCGATCACGGTCATCCCGCATTCGCGCGCATAGCCCAGCACCTTGCGCATCATCCCCGACGACGCGATCCAGCGCCGCCCGGTCGCGACCGCGCGCGCGCCGGCAGAGGCGTTGATCGCCATCTCGGCAAGGTCCAGCCCCTCCAGCGCGCGGGTGGCAGCGGCCATCGGGTGCACCCACAAGGCGGGCTTGCCGCTCAGCGCCGCGCGGCGGACGATGCCGGGGTCGTCGAGCACCGGCGACTGATCGGGCATCAGCCCGACGCGGGCGATCCCGCCGGCGCGGCACGCCGCCCGGTCCACCGCGAACACGCCCAGATCGATCAGCGCAGGCGCGATCGTCTTGCCGTTCAGGTCGATGCGCTGGGCGTCTGCGGGCACGGCGAACGCGCCGACTGCGGCGATGCGGTCGCCCTCCACCAGCAGCCCGCCGGTGGAGACGCCGCCCTGCGGGCAGACGATCTGCGCGTTGAGGAATGCGGTCTTCATGCCCAGCCCTCCACGCCGCGGCTGGCGCGGGTCAGTACGTCCAGGCACGCCATGCGCACCGCCACGCCCATTTCGACCTGTTCGGTGATCGCGCTGCGCGTCGGATGGTCCGCCACGCTCGAATCGATTTCCACGCCCCGGTTCATCGGACCGGGGTGCATCACCAGCGCATCGTGCTTGGCCCGCGCCAGCCGTTCGGGGGTGAGGCCATAGCGCTGGTGGAATTCGCGCGTCGACGGGATGTACCCGCCCGACATCCGCTCGTTCTGGACGCGCAGCATCATCACCACATCGGCGCCCTCCAGCGCGGCATCGAAATCGGCATAGGGGGTGACGTACATCCGCTCGATCGCGGCGGGCATCAGCGTGGCTGGGGCGACGACGCGGACCTCGGCGGCCAGCGCCGTGAGCGCGAGCATGTTCGATCGGGCGACGCGGCTGTGCAGGATGTCGCCACAGATCACCACGCGCTGTCCCGCCACGCTGCCCCGGCGGCGGCGGATGGTGAGTGCGTCGAGCAGCGCCTGGGTCGGATGTTCGTGCCAGCCATCGCCGGCGTTGAGCACCGGGCAATCGACCTTCTCGGCGATCAGCTCGACTGCGCCCGAGCTCGAGTGGCGGATCACGATCACATCGGCGCGCATCGCGTTGAGCGTCACCGCCGTGTCGATCAGCGTCTCGCCCTTCTTCACCGAGCTTTGCGCGGCGTGCATGTTGACCACATCGGCGCCCAGCCGCTTGCCGGCGATTTCGAACGACAGCAGCGTGCGGGTGCTGTTCTCGAAGAACGCATTGATCTGCGTAAGCCCCTCCAGCCGCTTGTCGCTCTTGGCGCGGGTGCGGTTCGCGTCGACCCATTGTTCCGCCTCGTCGAGGAGGAACGTGATCTCATGGGGCTGGAGGCCCGCAATGCCGGTGAGATGCCGGTGCGGGAAGACGGCGCGGCCGGGAAGCTGCGCCGCGGGACTGTGATCGGAGGGTTGCATTAAAGGCGCGGCCTAATCCCCGATCTCCCACGGCGCAAGCCATGCGCCGCCTATTCCGCCGTGTCGGGCGGCACTGCGGCGGCGGCGAGGGCCTGCAATGCCTTCACATGGCTGGCAAACGCCTTTTTTCCCGCACGGGTCAGCGCCACCCAGGTGCGTTGCCGCCCGCCCAGCGCCGCCTTGCGCAGCTTCACATAGTCCGCCTCTTCCAGCTGCTTGATGTGCTTGGACAGCACCGAGTCGCTGACCTCCAGCATGTCGCGCAGCGTCGCGAACTCGACTTCGTCGGCGGAGGACAGGATGGCGCAGGCCTGAAGCCGGGCAGGGGCGTGGATGACGGGATCGAGGGCCGCCGCGCTCATGCCGCGCGCTCCAGATCGGCCTGATAGGCCTTGTCCCACAGCCAGTCGCCCAGCGCGGCCACGACGAAGGCGAGCAGCGCAGCCTGCCATACGGTCAGGAATTGCCTGGCGGGCTCGGCGACCGGCGCGGTGGTGAACAGGATGGCCACCATCGCCGCGAGTAGTCCCACCGCTACCCAGCGGGTGCGCCCGGCGCGGTATCCGTTGCTCCACCGCCCGGTCGCATTGCGGCGCCAGCGATACAGCATCACGCCCAGCGCCAGCGTTGCAGCGATAATGGCCACGCGCCGCCAGCCGCCAAAGCCGAGCTGGAGGATGATGCCCGCCATCACTGCGCCGAAGCCCAGATGGTAGAGCCAGCCGAGCCGCCCCGTCCGGCCCATCTTGCGGCGGGCGTCGCGAATTGCGTTGAGCGCCGCTTCGGCCTCGTTCGGGTTCAATGTCATCGAGCAGTCCCTTTCACTTTCCAGTGTGGAAAGGGATGCCCATCATTTTCCGATTCGGCAAGTGATAACTTTCCAATATGGAAAATTAGTCGCGTCGGGGTCGCCTCACGCATTCACCAGCGCGTCGATCGCGGCCTGCAGGATGTGCGCGGCGGCCATCTTGTCGATCGCCTCGGCGCGCTTGGCGCGGCTCATGTCCTGTTCGATCAGTACGCGCTCGACTGCGACGGTCGACCAGCGCTCGTCCCACATCAATATGGGGAGCCCCATGTCGATCAGGTTACGGGCAAAGGCGCGGGTGGATTGGGTGCGGGGGCTGTCGGTGCCGTCCAGGTTGAGGGGGAGGCCGACGACCAGCCCCTTTACCTGCTGCGCCGCCATCAGCTCGGCCAGCGCGGCCTTGTCCTTGGTGAATTTGGTGCGGCGGATCAGCAGCGCGGGGCTGGCGAAGCTCCAGCCCGCATCGCACAGCGCGGTGCCGATCGTCTTGGTCCCCACGTCCAGCCCGATCAGCCGCCCGCCATTGGGCAGTTCGGCGCGGAAGGTGGCGGCGTCGCTGGTAATCACTTGGCAAAGGCTCCCAGCCGTCGCGCCGCGTCCTGGCGCAGATTCGCCCAGAACAGGCTGTAGTCGAATACATGGTAGTTGTTGCCCGGCAGCACATATTGCCCGAACTCGGGCGGGTTCGCGCCGATCGACACGAAACCGCGCCCCTCGCAGCGCGCGGGCACCTGGCCCACCACCATCGTCGCGGTGGCGAAATCGCGGCTGGGGACGAGCGTGCCGCGATTGGCCTGTGCGGGCGCGCTGCCCCCGGCGGCCCCGGTCAGCGGATTGGTGCAGACCATCGCCGTGCCCTTGCGCGGCTGTCCGGTGAAGCCGGTGCTGGCGTCGAACGTGTCGAGGATCAGCGACGTGTCGGCGGGCTCGCCGAAGCTCTGCCACGACAGGATACACCCGGCCTGATCAGCGCGCGCGCACGCGGGCAGCCCCATGCGCGGCAGGTCCGCAGTCACCGAGATCGGCCAGCCGACGATATAGGCGGCGACCACGCGCTTCGCGAGCGGCGTGCCGGCAATGCGGTCCACCATCAGCCGCGACAGATGCAGCGCCCCCTGGCTGTGCCCGGCAAGGATAATGGGCCGGTCGCCCGCCTCCTTGATGAACGCATCGAACGCCGCCAGCACGTCGCGATAGGCGAAGTCGAGCGCCTGCTGCGCCTGCTTCTTGCTGGTCAGGAAGGCGCCGAACGTCGCCTGGCGATAGCGCGGCGCCGAGATCGCGCCGACTTCGTTGAACGCGCTCGCCTGTCCGCGCAGGAACAGCGCGGCGCGATCATTGGCATCGGCATTGTCGAGCGGCGCGTTCCACATGCCCGTGTCCAGGAACGAGGTCGGGTGGATGAAGAACACCGCCGCCTTGGCCGCTGCGGCCGGCTTGTACCCGTCGGGGGCCCAGAGCGCGGGGTTGCCCGGCTTGTCGGGCCGCGCGATCCACATGTCGGCGCGCGCATAATCGCCGGCCGCCACGGGCGGCAGCGCCACGATCTCGGCACTGGGCACCATGAACCGGCGCATCAGCTCTATGCCATAGAGGCGATAGGCAAAGACGCCCGCGATCACCAGCACGACCAGGACCGCGACCAGATACAGGAATTTCCGGGCCAAGCCCCATCTCCATCGTGCAGGACCGCAGGATCGTGCGGCGGCAATGCCATTCCCGTGGCCCACGCATGGGGCGGATGCAACCGCATTGACGCGGCGGGCGTGCGATAGGATGGTCGCGGCACAGCGGGGGGAGCATGATGGCAGGCAGCATCTGGAACGAAACGCCGGAGGACCCGGCGCTTGTTGAGCCGGCCCCGCGCGCATGGCCGCTGCGCCCCCTGGTGCTCGGCGCGATCGGGCTGGCGGCGGGGCTGCTGGCGCATGCGATCATCGGCAAGGCCGCGACGCTGAGCGCGTGGCAGGCCAGCCTTTTGCTCGCCGTCACGCTGGGCGCGATGCTGATCGGATTCACGCTGGAGCGGCGGCTATGGTGGGCATCGCTGCTGTTCTCGGCGGGCGTCGGCATGGTCGGCGGCGCCGTGATCTGGTGGAACGGCGCGCCCGGCGGATGGAGCGCGGGCGAGACGTGGCGGATGGTCAGCCTGTTGCTCGCCGCCGCCATTGCCGCCCCGCTGTTTCAGGCGGCGCGTGACCAGGAGCGGCTGCGCGCACCCTATGCGGTGGTGCACGATCATGCCTGGACCAATGTGGTGCTGTTCGGCGCGTGCTGGCTGTTCGTCGGCATCGTCTTTGCGATGGCATGGCTGCTCGCGGCGCTGTTCGGGCTCATCAAGATCGAGTTCGTCCGCGAATTGCTGGAAAAGGACTGGTTCTGGCGGGGACTGATCGGGCTGGCGTTCGGCGCTGGGCTGGGGCTGTTGCGCGAGAATGACCGCGTCGTCCGCCTGCTCCAGCGCGTCGTGGCGACCGTGCTGGCGGTGCTGGCGCCGGTGCTGGCATTGGGACTGGTGCTGTTCCTGCTCGCGCTGCCCTTTACCGGCCTCCAGGCGCTGTGGGACGCGACCAGCGCGACGACGCCGGTGCTGCTCAGTTGCGCGATCGGCGCGCTGATCCTCGCCAACGCCGTGATCGGCAATTCGGCGGCGGAGGAAAAGCGGTTCGCCCCGCTGCGCTTCGGCGCGATGGCGCTGGCGGCGACGATCCTGCCGCTGGCGGTGCTCGCCACGATCGCGGTTTCGCTGCGGACCGGCCAATATGGTTTCACCCCCGAACGGCTCTGGGCCATCGTTTTCGTCGCGCTCGCCTGCCTGTATGGTGCCGCCTATTGGCTCGCACTGGGACTGGGGCGCTTGCGGTGGGCGACGCGGGTGCGCCCGCTGAACCTCGTGCTCGCCTTTGTCGTCTGTGCAGTGGCGCTGGTGCTGGCGACGCCGCTGGTGAGCTTCAACGCGATAGCCACCCGCGATCAGGTCGCGCGGCTCGAATCGGGCCGGCTCACCCCCGACAAGTTCGACTGGCGCGCGCTGGCGTTCGATTTTGGCGCGCCGGGCAAAGCGGCGCTGGCGCGGCTGAAGGCGTCTGCGAATATCGCGATCCGTGAGCGCGCGGCGCAGGCGGGCAGGGCGGAGAGCCGCTGGGATGTGGACGACGTGCCGCGCCCGCGCGCCGAGCTGGTGAAGCACCTGCGCGTGCTGCCTGCCGGATCGCCACCGCTGCCCGATGCGCTGCTCGACCGGCTGGCGCAATCGGGGTGCGGTGCTGCGGACGATGGCGGATGCACCGTAACGATGCTTGCGCCGGACAAAGCGCTTTTGCTGCGCGATTCGTGTTTCGGAAGCCGGTTCGGAAACCTGTGCGACGATACGGACGTGCTTTTGAGAAATGACGGGAAATGGGTGCCGCAAGGCATGCGGGAGATGCGGATCTCCACAGCGCCCACCGACGAGGCAAAGGCCCACGTCGCCGCCCAGCAAAAAGCCTATGCCGCCGGCCAGATCCAGGTCCGCCCCGTCCAGCGCCGCCAGGTATTCGTCGGCGGCCAGCCGGTCGGCGACCCGTTTGAATAAGCAGGCGCTTGAAGGGGCGGGGCGCGGCTGATAGTCGCGGCTCCATGTCCGTAGATACCGCCACCGTGAAAAAGGTCGCGAGCCTAGCCCGCATCGCGATCACCGACGCCGACGCCGAGAAATTGGCGCCGGAGCTGAACAACATCCTCGGCTGGATCGAGCAGCTTGGCGAGGTCGACACATCGTCGGTCGAGCCGATGACCGCCGTGATCCCCAACATCCTGCGCCTGCGCGAGGATGTGGTGACCGAGGGTAACCAGCGCGACGCCATCCTCGCCAATGCGCCGCAGGGCGAACATGGCTTTTTCACCGTCCCCAAGGTGGTCGAATGAGCGCGCTCTTCCTCCACCCCGTTCGGCCTGAGCTTGTCGAAGGCCACTCCACCACGCGCGCTGCCGGGGGCAAGACGCCCTTCGACAAGCTCAGGGCAAACGGAATTTCCTGTGAGTGAACTAACCGATCTGGGCATTGCCGCCCTGCGCGACGGCGTGCGCGCCAAGACCTTTTCCGCGCGCGAAGTCGCCGATGCGTTCATCGTCAAGGTGAGCGCGGCGAAGGCGCTGAACGCCTTCATCGTCGAAACCCCCGAGCATGCGCTGGAAGCCGCCAAGGCTGCCGACGATGCTGTTGCGGCGGGCGATACGCTCAAGCCGCTGGCGGGTGTGCCCATTGGCATGAAGGACCTGTTCGCGACCAAGGGCGTCCAGACCACCGCCGCCAGCCATATCCTGGAGGGGTTCAAGCCCGTCTATGAATCGACTGTCTCGGCCAAGCTGTGGGATGCGGGCGCGGGTATGCTGGGCAAGCTGAACCTCGATCAGTTCGCGATGGGCTCGTCGAACGAGACCAGCTATTTCGGCAATGTCATTTCACCCTGGCGGCGTGGCGGCGGCGACAATGCGCCGCTGGCACCCGGCGGTTCGTCGGGCGGCAGCTCGGCGGCGATCGCGGCGCGGATCGTGCCGGGTGCTACCGGCACTGACACCGGCGGATCGATCCGCCAGCCTGCCGCCTTTACCGGCATTTCGGGCATCAAGCCGACCTATGGCCGCTGCTCGCGCTGGGGCGTGGTCGCCTTCGCCTCGTCGCTCGACCAGGCGGGGCCGATGGCGCGCAGCGTCCAGGATTGCGCGATCCTGCTGGAAAACATGGCGGGCTTCGATCCCAGGGATTCGACCTCGCTCCAGCTGCCCGTGCCCAATTGGGAAGCGGCGCTGAACGCCGATCTGCGCGGCAAGAAAGTGGGCATTCCCGCCGAATACCGCGTCGAGGGCATGCCCGAGGAAATCGCCGCGCTGTGGCAGCAGGGCATCGATTGGATGAAGGACGCAGGCGCCGAGATCGTCGACGTATCGCTGCCCCACACCAAATATGCGCTGCCGGCCTATTACATCATCGCGCCGGCAGAGGCTTCGTCCAACCTCGCCCGCTATGACGGCGTCCGCTATGGCCTGCGCGACTTGCCCGATGGGGCGAACCTGCAGGACATGTACGCCGCGACGCGCGCGGCGGGGTTCGGCGACGAAGTGAAGCGCCGCATCCTGATCGGCACCTATGTCCTGTCGGCGGGCTTCTACGACGCCTATTACACCCAGGCGCAGAAGGTGCGGACGCTGATCGCGCAGGATTTCGAGAATGCGTTCACGTTGTGCGACCTGCTGCTGACCCCGACCGCGCCGAGCGCCGCCTTCGCGCTGGGCGAGAAGACCGATCCGCTGGCGATGTACCTCAACGACGTGTTCACCGTGCCGTCCAGCCTGGCCGGGCTGCCCGCGATGAGCGTGCCGGGCGGGCTCGACAAGGGCGGACTGCCGCTGGGCCTCCAGATCATCGGCAAGCCGCTGGACGAACAGGGCGTGCTGAACGCAGGCCTCGCGATCGAACAGCGCGCAGGGTTCACGGCGCGGCCCGAGGCTTGGTGGTGAGCAATCCGCCTCTATGCTATATGCGAAGGCTGGAGGTCGACTATGAACGCCCCGCATAAGATAGAAATCGGTGAAGTCCGAAGCGATGGCGCGATCGTCATCCCGCAGGCCATGCGCGATGCGATGGGCCTCACGGTGGGTGGCCATTGCCGGCTGGTGATGGAAGACGGGCGAATTGCCATTCTACCGGTCGAGCTGACACCCGAGGAGGTGGCCCGCCGTACAGCGCAGTTCGACGCGGCGCTCGCCGCAGTCGCGGGGAAATATCCGTTCGGCGCCCGAACGGATGACGTGATCCGCGACCTGCGAGGCGACTATACGCCGTGATCCTGGTCGATTCTTGCGTATTGATCGACGTCTTCAATCGCGATCCGGAGTGGTTTGACTGGTCGCGAGGCCAGTTGGCGCGGGCTGCGTCGGGTGCCTATCTCGCCATAAATCCGATCGTAACCGGCGAGATTTGTTGGCGTTTCGAAAGCCTGGATCAGTTTCAGGCAATCACGTCGGCACTGTTGATCGGTTTCGAACCCCTGGACATGCGGGCGGGTTACTTTGCTGGCGTGGCGTTCCGTCGCTACCGCGAGCGCCGCGGTCCGGGTACGCCCAAGCGTCCTCTGCCCGATTTTCTGATCGGCGGCCACGCATTGTTTGCCGGCGCCACCATCCTTACGCGCGATCCCCGATTTTACCGGGCTTATTTCCCGGACGTACCCCTCATCACACCCGAGACAGACCATGGCTGAAACACCCACCTACCGCATCCAGGGCGACACCGGCGAATGGGAGGTCGTGATCGGCCTCGAAGTCCACGCCCAGGTCACTTCCAACGCCAAGCTCTTTTCGGGCGCGGCGACCGAATTCGGCGCGGAGCCGAACAGCCAGGTGTCGCTGATCGACGCGGCGATGCCGGGGATGCTCCCCACGCCGAACAAGGAATGCATCCGCCAGGCGGTGCGCACGGGCATGGCGATCGGCGCGGTCATCAACAAATGGTCGCGCTTCGATCGCAAGAACTATTTCTACGCCGATTTGCCGCAGGGCTATCAGATCAGCCAGCTCTACCACCCGCTGGTGGGCGAGGGGCGGATCGAGATCAGCCTGGACGAGAAGGACCCCGAGGCCTTCACCAAGACGATCGGCGTCGAGCGTATCCATGTCGAGCAGGACGCGGGGAAGCTGATGCACGATCAGCATCCCAGCCGCTCCTATGTCGACCTCAACCGTGCGGGCGTCGCGCTGATGGAAATCGTCAGCCGGCCGGACATGCGTTCGCCTGCGGAAGCAGGGGCTTACGTCAAGAAGCTGCGCTCGATCCTGCGCTATGTCGGCTCGTGCGACGGCAATATGGAAGAAGGCTCGATGCGCGCCGACGTCAATGTCAGCGTGCGCAAGCCGGGCGGCGAACTGGGCACGCGGACCGAGACGAAGAACGTCAACTCGGTGCGCTTCGTCATGGCCGCGATCGAATATGAGGCGCGCCGCCAGGTCGAAGTGCTGGAGAGCGGCGGGCGGATCGTCCAGGAAACCCGCCTGTTCGATCCCGACAAGAACGAGACGCGGTCGATGCGGTCGAAGGAAGACGCGCATGATTACCGCTACTTCCCCGATCCCGATTTGCTCCCGCTCGAACTGGACGACGCGTTCCTCGATGCGTGCCAGGCCAGCCTGCCCGAACTGCCCGACGCCAAGCGCCGCCGGTACGAGGAATCGCTGGGGCTCAGCGCCTATAACGCCGCCGTGCTGACCGCGGAGGCCGAGACCGCGCGGTGGTTCGAGGCGCTGCTGGCGGAAAGCGCGCGCGTTCAGGCCAAGGGCGAGCAGGAAGTGGCGCGTGCGGCGGCCAACTGGCTGATTTCGGACCTGTACGGCGCGCTCAACCGGCTGGGCAAGAACGTGGATGAGAGCCCGGTCAGCCCCGAACAGGGCGCCGAATTGCTGGCACTTGCGGCGGACGGCACGCTGTCCGGCCCGCTGGCCAAGCAGGTGTTTGAGATCATGCTGGAAACCGGTGACGCACCCGCCAAGATCGTCGAGGAACGCGGGCTCAAGCAGACCAGCGACACCGGCGCGATCGAAGCCGTGATTGCCGAAGTCATGGCCAAGAACCCCAACCAGCTCGAACAATATCGAGGCGGTAAGGAAGCGCTGTTCGGCTTCTTCGTCGGCCAGACGATGAAGGCGATGGGCGGCAAGGCCAACCCGGCGGTGGTCAACGAACTGCTCAAGAAGGCGCTGGCGTAAGGAGACGGGTGATGCGGGGATTGCTGCTGCTGCTACTGAGCCTGTTCGCGCTCCCCGCATCCGCCCAGACCGCGCCGCCGGCTCCCGCCACGGTCCGTGTCGCAATCGACACGACGGCGGGGCGCTTCGTGCTGGAACTTGAGACGGCGAAGGCGCCGATCACGGCACGGAATTTCCTGCGCTATGTCGATGCCAAGCGCCTGGACGGCATCGTCTTTTACCGGACCGTGAAGGTGGCTGACCATTTCGGGTTCGTGCAGTTCGGCGTGCAGAACGCGCCGGCCAAGCTGTTCCCGCCGATCAAGCATGAGCCGACCACGCTTACCGGCGTGACGCATGTCGACGGCGCGATCTCGGTCCCGCGGCTGGCGCCGGGCACCGGGCGCGGCGAGTTCACGATCAGCGTCGGCGCTCAGCCCTCGTTCGATGCCGATCCGGCGCGATCCGGCGACAATCTCGGCTATGCCGCGTTCGGCCGCGTGGTCGAGGGGATGGACGTGGTGCTCAAGATCTTCGACGCTCCCACTTCGCCGACCAAGACGCTGCAAGGCAGCTTCAAGGGTGAAGTGCCGGCAGTTCCCGTGAAATTGCTGACGGCGCGGCGGGTTGGCGGCTGAGTCATTCTGACCATTGTTTTGTAATGCAGAAGAAATAACCTCCTTCGCTTAGGCTCGATTCGTCAGGGCCGATTTGGGGGGAGGGGATAATGGAAAGTGTTTTAGGCGCGGCATTTGCCGTGGCCGTGGGAACGATTGTCGCGGCGCCGCCGGCATCGGCGCAGGACGCGGCGCCGACCACAGCCGCTTCGCCTGCCGTGTATCTGGCGGACAGCGCATCGCCCTTCGGCGCGCCCGATAGCGCGGACGCGGCCAAGGTGACGATGCCGGCGCTGGCCTTTACCCCGCAGCCCGAAGATGCCGGGAACTACGACAAATATTATTATTTCCACCGGCCCGACACTGACTTCGCGACGGCCTATGCCGACATTCGCGAGTGCGATGGCTATGCGCGCGGGCTCACCAGCGGCATCGGCTATGCGCAGGTGCCCTATCCCTATGCCGGCACCATGGCCGGCGCGGTCGGCGGGGCGCTCGGCAATCTGATGGCGGCGGCGATCTTCGGTTCGGGGGAAAAGCGCCGGTTGCGGCGGGTGAACATGCGCACCTGCATGCATTTCAAGGGCTATGAGCGCTACGGACTGTCCAAGGCGCTGTGGAACGATTTCAACTTCGAGGAAGGGCTGTCGGGGGTCAGCCCCGAAGAGCGCACGCGCGCCTTGCAGCAACAGGCACTGGTCGCATCCTCGGCACAGCCGCAGCAAAAGGGGCTCGGGCTATGAAGCGCATCCTGCTGAGTCTCCTCGCCGCGACGCTCGCCGCCGCTCCGGCCGCCGCCCGCGACAAGCATCCGCCCTTTGTCGTCGCCAAGCCGGTCAAGGACGCGCCCGCCGTGGCGCTGGACCCGAGCAAGGCGTATCTGCTGCTGCGAAGCGACGCGCCGTCGTCGCTGTACCTGATGCGCGTGCCGAGTGCCGAGGATCAGGCCGCCTATGCCCTGCGGCGCGCCGAAGCGCTCGCCGATGCCCGCAAGAAATATCAGAGGAAGCGGGCCGACTATGATCGTGCGGTGGCCGAAGCAGCGAAGCTGCCAAAGGGAACGCCGGCCCCGCGCCTGCCCGAGGCGCCGATCGAGCCGACCGAGAGTAATTTCGAGTTCACGCCCTTTGGCATGATGGCCGCGTTCGGCATCGGTCCGATAAACCGCTTCGCAAAGGGCAAAGGGGGAATGTCGACCTATCTCCACGAAGTCACGCCCGGCGAGTATCGCATTTACGGGCCGCTCACGATCGCCGCCGGGGCCGCGCCGGTCGGGATGTGCTATTGCATGGGCAGCGTCAAATTCGCAGCGCGGGCGGGCGAGATCACCGACATGGGCGTGATCCTGTCCGACGGGGTGGCGCCGGCCAAGGCGACGGAGGGCGATTCGTCGATGCCGTTGCTCGCCGACATTCCCAATTATCTCGGGCCGGCCCCGGCCGACATGGTGCTCGATCCCCGCCTCGCCAATGCCAGGGTCCAGCGGGCGGCGTATCGCCCGGTGGGGAAGCTGCCCAACTATTTCGGGGTCACAATTGGCCGGATTTCCGCGATGCCGGGCGTGTTGCGCTACGATCGCGACCGGATCGTCGATCTGACCGCCGCGCAATAGGGGGAAGGGGCGGGCGCGTCGGTTCAGCGCGCCCGCTTTTCCAGATACAGGTAATCCGGGTCGAACTCGGCGATTCGGCGCAGCGCCGCCATGTCGCCGATCGACACCCGGCCGCCGCGGAACTCCACTACGCCCGCCTCGCGCAATTCCTTGAGCACGCGGTTCACATGCACCGAGGTGAGGCCCAGGCACTCGGCCAGCTCGGCCTGCGTCAGCGGAAAGGCATAGCCGTGCTCGTCGCTTTGCCCCACCACGCCCAGCCGCGCATGAAGCTCGCAGAACAGATGCGCCGTCCGCTCGATCGCATTGCGCCGCCCGAGCGAGACGACCCATTCGCGGTGGATCGCCGCGTCGAGATTGGTCGAGAACCAGAACAGGCGCGCCAGGTGCGGGTGAGTCTCTGTCACGCGCAAGATCCTGTCGTGCGGCGCCTTGGCGATGGTGCACGGCGTGAGCGTCAGCACCGAATGGTCGAGCCGCTTGAGCGTGAAGCCGTGGAGGTCCGCGAAATCGCCGGGGACATGGACATGCGTGATCTGCCGCTCGCCGTCGCTCAGGTCCTTGTAACGGGCCAGGAAGCCGTCCAGCAGCAGCGTGGAGTAGGTAAGGTCCACGCCCCGCGCCGCGATCACCTTGCCGGCGGGGACTTCGACGATCTCGCTGATGCACGCGCGGATTGCGGCTTCCTCCGCCTCGTCGACATCATCGCGCAGGCGCAGCTTCAGGAAATGGGTAGCGAGCATGAACCCTCGGATATGGTGCGCCGCAGGATAGTGCGTCCCGGCATGCGCTGCGTATCACGATCGCGCATGCCGGGGCGATAGTCCTGATCTCAACCCATGACCGGCTGACCCGGCGCCACGCCCGGATCGCCGCCGGGCTGCGGGGCGGGCACGTCGATATCGGGCGTGGGCGGCTCGATCTCCGGCGGCGGAGTCGTCGGCTCTGCGGGTTGCGGCGCGCCGGGGGCTTCGTCGGGGGCCGGGGTGGGCAGTCCGGGAATCGGCGGTTCTACGGGCATCATGCGTCTCCTTGATTACTTCCCCAACGCCGCGACATGCCCGCTGGTTGCTTGGTGCTTGCTCCTTGACCCACGCCTGCTATAGAGCCCGCCGACCGGCGGTGCCCTAAGCGGGCGTGGCGGAATTGGTAGACGCGCCAGATTTAGGTTCTGGTATCGTAAGGTGTGGGGGTTCGAGTCCCTTCGCCCGCACCAGCACCGCCGCTCACCCCTTGCGCTGGACGCCGTTACCCCTTTTCACAGTTGGAAGCCCTAGAGAAATGCAGACTGTCGAGACGTTGAACGAGGGCCTGAAGCGCGCCTACACGCTGAAGATCGCCGCCAAGGACATTGATGCCAAGGTCGATGCCGAAGTGAAGCGCGTAGCCCCGCAGATCCGGATGCCCGGTTTCCGTCCCGGCAAGGTGCCCACCAATCTGGTCCGCAAGATGCACGGCGAGGCGATTGCCGCCGACGCGCTGAACAACGCGATCCAGGAAGGCGTGCAGGCGCTGATGGCCGAGCACAAGCTGCGTCCGGCGATGCAGCCTTCGGTCCGTCTCGAGGGTGAATATGCCCCCGGCGGCGACGCCGAAGTCGCGGTCGAGCTGGAAGTGCTCCCCGACGTGCCGACTCCGTCGATCGACGGCCTGAAGCTCGAGCGCCTGACCGTCCCGGCCGACGATGCCGCGGTCGAAGAGCAGCTCAAGCAGCTCGCCAGCAACCAGAAGAGCTGGAACGACGCGGACGAGGGCCATGCGGCTGCCGAAGGCGACCAGGTCACGATGGACTTCGCCGGCACGGTCGACGATGTCGCCTTCGATGGCGGCACGGGCACCGACATGGTTGTCGAAATCGGCACCGGCCGTCTGATCCCCGGCTTTGAAGAGCAGCTGGTCGGCGTCAAGGTTGGCGACGAAAAGACGATCGACGTGACCTTCCCCGAGGATTACGGCGCCAAGAACCTGGCCGGCAAGCCCGCCAAGTTCGCGCTGAAGATCACCGCCGTGAAGATTGCGGGTGAAACCGTGATCGACGACGATTTCGCCAAGGCGCTGGGCCTCCAGAGCCTGGAGCAGCTCACCGGCCTGCTCAAGGGCCAGATCGAGCAGCAGCTCAACGGCCTGACCCGCACCTACATGAAGCGCAAGCTGCTCGACCAACTCGCCGCCGGCCATGACTTCCCGGTTCCGCCGTCGATGGTCGAGGCCGAGTTCGACCAGATCTGGCACCAGCTGGTCCACGAGACCGAGCATGAGGCCGATCCGGCAGCGGCGCTGGCCGAACTGGAAGGCGAGCGTGACGACTACCGTGCGATCGCCGAGCGTCGCGTGCGCCTGGGCCTGCTCCTCTCCGAAATCGGCACCGCCAATGGCGTCGAGGTTTCGGGCCAGGAAATGAACCGCCTGATCGCGCAGGCCGCGCAGCAGTACGGCCCCGAGGATCGCCAGCGCTTCATCCAGTACATCCAGCAGGAGCCGATGGCGGCTGCCCAGCTGCGTGCGCCGCTGTTCGAGGACAAGGTCGTCGACTTCCTGTTCGAGAAGGCCGAGATCACCGACCGCGAAGTGACCCGCGAAGCGCTGGAAGCCGCGATCGAGAGCGAGGACGGCTTCGTCTCGGGCACGCACACCCACGACCATGACGATCCCAAGCCCAAGGCGAAGAAGGCGAAGAAGGCCGATGCCGCCGACGCCGACGCTGACGCGCCCAAGGCCGAAGAGCCGGTGAAGAAGGCTGCCAAGAAGGCCAAGGCCGACGCGCCGGCGGAAGCGGCCAGCGACGAAGCGGTCGCCGAGGAGCCGGCGAAGAAGCCTGCGGCCAAGAAGGCAAAGGCCGCCGAGCCGGCAGCCGAAGGCGAGGCCGAAAAGCCCGCCAAGAAGCCGGCAGCGAAGAAGAAGACCGAGGCGTAAGCTTCGACCCCCTCTCTCCCGTCACGGGGGAGAGGGGTTTCGCACGGCATGGTGCCGTGCACACTGGTTTCCCCCGTTCCGCCGCGAACGGGGTTGGGGGCGACGTTGGCGGAACTCAGGATCGCAGTTCTTCTGCCCTGTTATAACGAGGAAGCCGCGATCGCGCAGACGATCGCCGGATTCCGCGCCGCGCTGCCCGGCGCCACCATCTATGTCTATGACAACAACAGCCGCGATCGCACGATCGAGGTCGCGCGGGCGGCAGGCGCCGTCGTGCGTGTCGAGCGGATGCAGGGCAAGGGCAATGTCGTCCGCCGCATGTTCGCCGATGTCGATGCCGACGTCTATGTGATGGCCGATGGCGATGCGACCTATGACGCCGCCGTCGCGCCGGCGATGGTCGATCGGCTGACGCAGGAGGGCCTCGACATGATCGTCGGCACCCGCGTCCATGAAGCCGCCGAGGCCTATCGCCGGGGCCATGTGCTGGGCAACCGCGCGATGACGGGGTTCCTTGCCGGGCTGTTCGGGCGCAGCTTCACCGACATCTTCTCCGGCTACCGCGTATTCTCGCGCCGCTTCGTCAAGAGCTTCCCGGTGCTGTCGGCAGGGTTCGAGATCGAGACCGAGATCAGCGTCCACGCGCTGGAGCTGAAGATGCCGGTCGGCGAAGTCGAGACCGCCTATTTCGCGCGACTCGAGGGGTCGCATTCGAAGCTGAATACCTATCGCGACGGGCTGCGCATCCTGCGGACGATCTTCACGCTGTATCGATTCGAGCGGCCGCTGCTTTTCTTTGGCTGGATCGCGTCGCTGTTCGCGACCATTGCGGTGGTACTCGCGATTCCGCTGGTCATCACCTATGCGCATACCGGACTCGTGCCGCGTTTTCCGACGGCGGTTCTGACGACCGGGCTGATGATCCTCGCGTTTCTAAACCTTTTTTCCGGGCTGATCCTCGACACCGTGGTGCGTGGGCGGCGCGAGATCCGCCGGCTCGCCTATCTGGCCCAGCCCGGTCCGTTTCGCGATTCCTGACACCGGGCGCGCAGGTTACGCACAGCCCCGGCCAACTCCCCCCTTGCACCTGCCTTGCCGAGCGCCGATGTTACGGCTGGGCAAAACAACAATATGAGATTTCCCGACATGCATCCGCTTTCTGGTCAGATGACCATCGACCCCGTGACCGGCGGTCTCGTTCCCATCGTCATCGAACAGTCGAGCCGCGGTGAGCGCAGCTTCGACATCTATTCGCGGCTGCTGCGCGAGCGGATCGTGTTCGTCACCGGTGCGGTCGAGGATCACATGGCCTCGCTCATCACTGCACAGCTGCTCTTCCTCGAGTCTGAGAACCCGAAGAAGGACATCTGGATGTACATCAACTCGCCGGGTGGCGTGGTGACCGCCGGCATGGCGATCCACGACACGATGCAGTATATCCGTCCGCGCGTCGGCACGGTCTGCATCGGCCAGGCCGCGTCGATGGGCAGCTTCCTGTTGGCGTCGGGCGAGCCGGGCCTGCGCGTGGCGCTCACCAACGCCCGCATCATGCTCCACCAGCCTTCGGGCGGGGCACAGGGCATGGCGTCCGACATCGAGATCCAGGCCAAGGAAATCCTGCGCATCCGCGCCCGGATGAACGGCCTGTATGCCAAGTACACCGGCCAGCCGATCGAGAAGATCGAGACGACGATGGATCGCGACTCGTTCTTCGAGGCAGAGGAAGCCAAGGCGTTTGGCATCGTGGACGAAGTCTACGAAAAGCGCCCGATGCCGTCGGACGATGCAGCCAACGCTTAAGATTGTTCGTATAATGGATGGCCCGGGGCGTTCTTCCCCGGGCAATACGGAACCGCCGATGGGCAGGCCGATTTTAGATTGCCGGAATGACGCCCGCGTGTAGGATGGCGGGTGGCGATACGCGTCCGGCGCGTAAAGGATGGATTGAATGACCAAGCTCAGCGGCGGCGACTCCAAGAGCACGCTTTACTGCTCGTTCTGCGGCAAGTCGCAGCACGAGGTTCGCAAGCTCATCGCCGGGCCGACCGTTTTCATCTGCGACGAATGTGTCGAGCTCTGCAACGACATCATCCGCGAGGAAACCAAGTCGGCTCTGGTGAGCAAGAAGGACGGGGGCGTCCCCACGCCGCAGGAAATCTGCGACGTTCTGGACGACTATGTCATCGGCCAGAAGCAGGCGAAGCGCGTCCTGTCGGTGGCGGTGCACAACCACTATAAGCGACTGAACCACGGCGCGAAGGGCGCGGACGTCGAGCTGGCGAAGAGCAACATCCTGCTCGTCGGCCCCACGGGCTGCGGCAAGACGCTGCTGGCGCAGACGCTGGCGCGCATCCTCGACGTGCCGTTCACCATGGCGGATGCCACCACGCTTACCGAAGCGGGCTATGTCGGCGAGGACGTGGAGAACATCATCCTCAAGCTGCTCCAGGCATCCGACTATAATGTCGAGCGGGCGCAGCGCGGGATCGTGTACATCGACGAAATCGACAAGATTTCGCGCAAGGCCGAGAATCCCTCGATCACGCGCGACGTCTCGGGCGAGGGCGTGCAGCAGGCGCTGCTCAAGCTGATGGAAGGCACCACCGCGAGCGTGCCTCCCCAGGGCGGCCGCAAGCATCCCCAGCAGGAGTTCCTGCAGGTGGATACGACGAACATCCTGTTCATCTGTGGCGGTGCGTTCTCGGGCCTGGAAAAGATCATCGGCGATCGCCTTCAGGGCAAGTCGATCGGCTTCGGCGCCTATGTGGCCGCTCCCGAAGAGCGCCGCACCGGCGAACTGCTGCGCCAGACCGAGCCGGAGGATCTGCTCAAGTTCGGCCTGATCCCCGAATTCGTCGGCCGTCTGCCGGTGATCGCGACGCTCGAGGACCTCGACGTGACCGCGCTCATCAAGATTCTGACCGAGCCGAAGAACGCACTGGTCAAACAGTATCAGAAGCTGTTCGACATGGAGCAGGTGAAGCTCGGCTTCACCGAGGACGCGCTGACGGCGGTGTCGAAGAAGGCGATCGAGCGCAAGACCGGCGCCCGCGGCCTTCGCTCGATCCTGGAAGCGATCCTGCTCGACACGATGTTCGACCTGCCCGGCATGGACGGGGTGGACGAAGTGATGGTCGACAAGGACGTGGTGGAGGGCCGCAAGGACCCGGTCCGCGTCTATACCAAGAAGGAAAAGGCCGGCGGCGCCGCCTGACGCGCGCCTTCAGGCCCTTGCAAACAACGGACCCGGCCTCGCCCCACGGCGATGGCCGGGTTTTTGCTGTGTGCCGGGTTTTCACTGCGTAGAGTCCCGCGTTGCACAGACGGGCCCCCGCTGCCTATCGTCGTGCGTGACTGGCTTCGATCCCGTGCTTCGTGTGCTTGCGGCGGCGCTTGGCGTCGGGCTGCTGATCGGGCTTGAGCGTGGGTGGCGCCAGCGTGAGGCGTCGGACGGCACGCGCGTCAGCGGGTTTCGCACGTTCGGCCTGATCGGCCTTGCCGGCGGACTTTCCGCGCTGCTCCCCGGTGCGATCGGCGCGGTGGTGGCGGCGGGCACGATCCTCAGCGTAGTGATCGGCTATGGCGTGATGCTCCAGCGTCAGGCGAGCCTGTCGATCACGACCAGCATTGCCGCGATGATTACCTTCGGGCTTGGCGTGCTGGCGGGGCAGGGGATGGTCACGGAGGCGCTGGCGGCGGCGACCGTGGTGATGGCCGTGCTGGCATCGCGCGACCGGCTCCACGCGATGCTGAAGGGCATGTCGGAGGCCGAAGTCGAATCGGTCGCCCGCTTCGCGATCGTCGCGTTGCTCATCCTGCCGCTGCTGCCCGATCGCAGCATGGGCCCCTATGGCGCGTGGAATCCGCACGACATCTGGATGGTGGTGGTGCTGGTCCTCGGCCTGTCCTTCATCGGCTATGTCGCCGCGCGGCGGTTCGGGAGCGAGCGCAGCGTGCTGGTGCTGGCCGTGACCGGCGCGCTGGTGTCGTCCACCGCCGTGACTGCCAGCTATGCGCGGCAATTGCGATCGACCGAGGGGAATGACGCGGCGCTGACGGCGGGCATCGCACTCGCGTCGCTCGTCATGTTCGTCCGCGTCCAGCTGGTAACGTTCGCGCTGGCACCGATGGCGAGTGCGTCGCTGGCAGTGGCGATGGCGCCTGCGGTGTGCGTGGCGCTGGGCATGGCGCTATGGACGCTGCGCCGGAAAGAGGCGGGCGGGCAAAGTGCCGTGACGCTCGGCAACCCGCTCGATTTCGGTCCTGCGCTGCTGCTTGCGGGGCTGGTGGCCGTGCTGTCGGTCGTCGCCCGCTGGGCACAGATCGCGTTCGGGAATCAGGGGATCGCGGTGCTGCTGGGCGTAACGGGGATGATGGACGTGGATGCCGCCGTCCTGACGCTGGCCGGGTTCCCGCCGGGCGCGATCGACGGGCGGACGGCGGGCATCGTGCTTGCGGCCCCGATCCTTGCGAATACGGCGATCAAGGGCGTGATGGCGCTTACCATCGCCGGCGGGCGAAAGGGCGTGCGGGCATCGGCGCCGCTGTTCGCCGCCGTGGCGGCCTCGGCTGCCGGGATCGGAATCGCGGCAGCCCTGGCGTGAGCCGAAGCGCGGCTCAGTCGCCGCCACGCATCCGATATCGCTGATAGGCCTCCACTGCCGCCGACCGTTTCAGGATTCGCGATTGCGGATCGACAACGACATGCGCGCCCACCGGCACCGCTACCGAACCCTTGCCCCCGGTCATCGCCACGGTCTGCACGGTGCCGTCGACTGCGACTTCGACGGGCAGGGGGAAGGGCCTGCCGTTCGGCGTCTTCCACTGGAGCTGGAGCATCCCGTCGCTGCGCGTCTCGACCAGGTCGGGCAGCGCCGCCTCGCGCAGATACACGTCGAAGAACCAGTTCAGGTCGCGCCCGGTGACCTTGTTGACGATGGCGATATATTCCGGCGTTGTGGCGAAGCGCGGCTGGAAATTGCCCGGCCTGGGGTCCGGGCGGCCATAGATCAGCCGAGTCGTGATTTCCCAGAATGCCCGGTCGCCCACCAGGTTGCGCAGCGTGTGCAGCACCCACGCGCCCTTGTCGTAAATATCGCTGCCCGGGCCGCCATTGGCGGTTTCGTACACCTGCTCCTCGGTCATGATCCGGCCCGAGACGATCGGCGCGCTGTTCATGATCTGGTTGCGGAAATCGTCCATCATCGCGGCATAGCGCGCCTCGCCTTCGCGCCAGCGGCCGTAGAGCGGCTGCATATACTGGGCGTACCCCTCGTGCAGCCAGTAATCGTCCCAGTTCGCAGCCGACATCTGGTTGCCGAACCATTCGTGCGCCAGCTCGTGCTGGAAAATCTCGTCGAACCCGCTCGGCGTCTTCTTGTAGTTGTTGCCATAGGCGTTGATCGTCTGGTGCTCCATGCCCAGATGCGGCGTCTCGACGACGCCGACCTTCTCGTCATGCCACGGGTAAGGCCCGATATTGGCCTCGAAGAAATCGAGCGCCGGGGCGAACTCGGCGAACAGCGCGGTCGCCTTGGCGTCGCGGCCCGGCAAATACCAATAGGCCATCGGCACGGAGTAGCCGAAACGGCTGTTATAGGTACCGCTCACTTCCTTGTACGGCGCGATATTGAGCGCGACCGAATAGGGATTGGGGCTCCGCGCCTTCCAATGCCAGGTGGTACGCCCGTCGGGCAGCGTCTCCACCCGCTGGAGCACGCCGTTGGAGGGCGCCGAAAGCCCCTTGGGCACGGTGATGTGCAGGTCGACCGAGGCAGGCTCGCCCTGCGGGAAGTCGAGACAGGGCCAGAACAGGTCGCAGCCATAGCCCTCCGCCGTCGTGGCGACCCAGGGCTTGCCGTCAGGCGTCTTCGCCCACACGATGCCGTCATCCCACGGCGCGCGCACCGCGACGTGCGGGGTGCCGCCATAGACGATGCGCAGCGTCGCCCGCGCGCCCGCAGCCAAGGGGCTGGGCAGGGTTACCGCCAGCCGCCCTTCGGGGTTGGACCACGCCGTGGCGGGCAGCGCCGCGCCGTCCAGGCTGATCGCGCTGACCGGCAGATTCTTGTCGAGGTCGATCAGCAATCGCTTCTGGGGCGCGGCGGTGCGTAGCGTCAGCGTGCCCACCCCCTGCAACTGATAGGTGTCGGGCAGCACTTCGATCGCCAGATCGACATGCTCCAGCGTCAGCGCCGCCCGCTCTGCGTCGATCGGCCCTCCCGACACCTTGGTGGTCGCCGTGATCGGCGGCAGGCCCGGAGTCATCTGGGCGAACACAGGCTGTGCGACGACGAGCGCAAGCGCCATCGCTGTGGTGGCGCAGGCGCGGCGTTTCATGATGTGGTCCATCTCAGCGCTGCGGCCGCTGGCCGGCGCGCCATGCCTGTAAGGCCTCGACTGCAGCGGAACGCTTGAGAATCTTCGACCACGGATCGACGATCGCATGCGTGCCCGAGGGTACGATGATCGATCCGGTCCCGTCGGCCATGGCCAGCGTGTGGATGGTGTCGCCCACCTGCACCTCGACGGGCATCGGGAAGGGTTTGTCCCCCGGCACCTTCCAACGGAGCGCCAATTGATCGCCGCTGCGCGTCTCGACCAGTTCCGGCAAGGCGCCCTCGTACAGATACACGTCGAAGAACCACTGATAGTCCTTGCCCGTCGTCTGCTTCACAAAGGCGATGAATTCCGGCGTCGTGCGGTACAAGGGCTTGAAATTGCCCGGCCTGGGATCGGTGCGGCCATAGACGGCAAGGCGTATCGCGTCGAAAAAGGGCTTGTCGCCGATCAGGTTGCGCAACGTGTGGAGTGTCCACGAGCCCTTGTTGTAGATATCGCCGCCGCGACCATTGGGGTCTTCGTACACTTGCTCCGCGGATTGCGGTTTGCCGGCCACGATCGGCGATTTGGCACGGATGCCGTTGCGGGAATTGAGCATCATCGCCGTGTAGCGGCCCTTGCCCTCGCGCCATTCGCCGTACAGCGGCTGCATGTAGCTGCCGGTGCCCTCGTGCAGCCAGAAATCGTCCCAGTTGCTTACCGTG
Source organism: Sphingomonas degradans (assembly GCF_053502645.1). NCBI lineage: Bacteria > Pseudomonadati > Pseudomonadota > Alphaproteobacteria > Sphingomonadales > Sphingomonadaceae > Sphingomonas > Sphingomonas degradans. The sequence goes on along the minus strand of NZ_CP177172.1, from coordinate 2,348,724 downwards.
AGCTGGTTGGCGAACCATTCGTGCGCGAATTCATGCTGGAACAGATCGTCGAAGCCCTCCGGAGTCTTCGCATAGTTGTTGCCATAGGCGTTGATCGTCATGTGCTCCATGCCCTTGTGCGGCGTTTCGACCACGCCGAGCTTCTGGTCGCCAAAGGGGTAGGGGCCGATCACGCTTTCAAAGAAGTCGAGGGTGGGGGCGAATTCCGCGAACAGCCCCTTCGCCTTGGCTTCCTCGCCGGGGAGATGCCAGTAGAACATGGGTATCTCGTTTCCGAACCGGCTTTTGTAGATGCCGGAAATTTCCTCGTAAGGGCCGACGTTCAGCGCGATGCCGTACAGCGTCGGGTTGGTGACGTGCCAGTTCCAGGTGGTGCGGCCGTCGGCGAGCGTATCAACGCCCTTCAGCACCCCGTTCGACGGCGCCTTCAGCCCCTTTGGCACGGTGATGTGGAGGTCGATGAAATCGGGCTCATAGGTCGGATAGTCGATGCAGGGCCAGAACAGGTCGCATCCTTCCATCTGCACTGCCGTGGCGACCCAGGGCTGCCCAGCCGGCGTCTTTGCCCAGACGAAGCCGCCGTCCCATGGCGCACGCACGGCGATATGCGGCGTGCCGCCATAGGTGATCGCGGCGGTCACCTTCGCTCCGGCAGCCACGGTCTTCCCCAGCGCGATGGTAAGCCGGCCTTGCGGATTGCTCCAGCTGCCGGGCTTGAGCGCGCGACCGTCGATCGAGACCGCAGTGACGGGAAGATTGCGATCCAGATCGATGACCAGCGACCGGACCGGGGCCTTTGCGACGAAGCGGAGCGTGCCGACGCCCCGAATCGACTGGCTGTCCGGAAGAATCTCTATCCGCAGATCCGCACTCGCGAGGCGCAACTTTTCCTGCACCGGGTCCAGCGGCCCGCCCGAACTGCTCGTCTGCGCGGTGATGGGCGGCTCTCCCGGCTTTATCTGTGCTTCGGCCGGGGCGGCTACTCCTGCGAGGATCGATGCCGCGAGCGCTAGAGTCGTACGAATCATTGCGTCCTTCGTTCTGGTGGGCGGAGTGGGGCCGTGCGGCCCCGCCGGGGTGGCGTGAACAGCAAAGCGAGCGACGTTAATGCGCATCACGATTGATGCGGCTGGCGCGGCACCCATATATAGTGGAAACAAGGGGCCGCTCGGGCCCGGGAGTATTCATGAAGCAGTCTTATCCTGTCCTGCCGCTTCGCGACATCGTCGTCTTTCCGCACATGATCGTGCCGCTGTTCGTCGGCCGCGACAAGTCGGTGGCGGCGCTGGAAGCGGCAATGGCCGACGACAAGGAGATTTTCCTGGTCGCACAGCTCGATCCGGCCGAGGACGATCCTGGTCGCGAGGACCTGTACGACACCGGCGTCTCCGCCGAAGTGCTCCAGCTGCTCAAGCTGCCCGACGGCACCGTGCGCGTGCTGGTGGCGGGCAAGGAGCGCGGCCAGCTCCGCTCGGTCGAGGAGACGGGCGCGTACCTCACCGCCACGGTCGATTCGGTCGCGGAAGAGGAAGCCGAGGGTTCCGAGGTCCAGGCACTGATGCGCTCGGTCGTGGACCAGTTCGAGAATTACGCGAAGCTCAACCGCAAGCTGCCGTCCGAGACGGCGGTGCAACTGGGCGAGCTCGACGATGCGTCGCGCCTGGCGGACGCAGTCGCCGCCAACATCGCGGTCAAGGTCGCCGACAAGCAGTCTCTGCTGGTCGAGGCCAATCCCCAGAAGCGGCTCGAGATGGTGTTCGCCTTCATGGAGGGCGAGCTGGGCGTGCTGCAGGTCGAGAAAAAGATCCGCAGCCGCGTGAAGCGCCAGATGGAGAAGACCCAGCGCGAATATTACCTCAACGAGCAGTTGAAGGCGATCCAGCGCGAGCTGGGTAACGAAGGCGAGGAAGGCGATGGCGACGAGGTCGCCGAGCTGACGCAGAAGATCGCCACGCTCAAGCTGTCGAAGGAAGCCCGGACCAAGGCGACCGCCGAGCTGAAGAAGCTCAAGACCATGGCGCCGATGAGCGCCGAGGCGACGGTGGTGCGCAACTATCTCGATGTGCTGCTGGGCCTGCCCTGGGGCAAGAAGTCGAAGCTGAAGCGCGACCTGGTCGAAGCCGAGGACGTGCTCAACGGCGATCATTATGCGCTGGAGAAGGTCAAGGACCGGATCATCGAGTATCTCGCGGTCCAGGCCCGCACCAACAAGCTGAAGGGGCCGATCCTGTGCCTCGTCGGGCCTCCCGGCGTGGGCAAGACCAGCCTGGGCAAGAGCATCGCCAAGGCCACGGGCCGTGAGTTCATCCGCCAGTCGCTGGGCGGCGTGCGTGACGAAGCCGAGATTCGCGGCCACCGCCGCACCTATATCGGCTCGCTGCCGGGCAAGATCGTGACGAACCTGAAAAAGGCCGGCACCGCGAACCCGCTGTTCCTGCTCGACGAGATCGACAAGCTGGGCCAGGATTTCCGCGGCGATCCGGCCTCGGCGCTGCTCGAAGTGCTCGACCCCGAACAGAACAGCAAGTTCAACGACCATTATCTGGAGATCGACATCGATCTGTCGGACGTGATGTTCGTGTGCACGGCCAACTCGCTGAACCTGCCCCAGCCGCTGCTCGATCGCATGGAGATCATCCGGCTGGAGGGCTATACCGAGGACGAGAAGGTCGAGATCGCCGAGCGGCACCTGATCGCGAAGCAGATCGACGCCCATGGCCTGAAGGAAGGCGAGTTCACGCTCACCAACGATGGGCTGCGCGCTCTCATCCAGAAGTACACCCGCGAGGCGGGCGTGCGCACGCTGGAGCGCGAGATCGCCCGGCTGGCGCGCAAGGCGCTGCGCCAGATCCTGGAGGGCAAGCGCGAAAGCGTGAAGATCACGCCGGAGAACCTGCATGAATATGCGGGCGTGCCCAAGTTCCGCCACGGGCTGGGCGAGGAGGAGCACCAGATCGGTGCGGTCACCGGGCTCGCCTGGACCGAAGTGGGCGGCGAATTGCTGACCATCGAAAGCGTGACCGTTCCCGGCAAGGGCGCGATCAAGACCACGGGCAAGCTGGGCGACGTGATGAAGGAATCGGTCGAGGCCGCGTTCAGCTTCGTCAAGGCACGCTCGCCCTCCTACGGGATCAAGCCGAGCCTGTTCGGGCGCAAGGACATCCATGTCCACTTGCCCGAAGGCGCGGTGCCCAAGGACGGACCGTCGGCGGGCATCGGGCTGGTCACGTCCATCGTCTCGACGCTCACCGGCGTGCCGGTGCGGCGCGAAGTCGCGATGACGGGCGAAGTGACGCTGCGCGGCCGCGTGCTGCCGATCGGTGGGCTGAAGGAAAAGCTGCTCGCCGCGCTGCGCGGGGGCATCAAGACCGTGCTGATCCCCGAGGAGAACGAGAAGGATCTCGTAGAAATCCCCGCCAACATCCGGGAGGGGCTGGAGATCATTCCGGTGAAGCATGTCGACGAGGTTCTGCGGCTGGCGCTGACCGGCCCGCTGACCGCGATCGATTGGACCGATGCCGACGATCTGGCGGCGCAACCGCCGGCGGGCGTGCCCAGCGTCGGAGACGCCGTGCACCACTGAGTTCGTCGTTTACCATTGAGGTCGCCCATCTTTTTCGACAAGATGCGTGGCCCAAGGGTTTGACAGCGGCGGCACCGGCGTGCTGACTGGCACACCGGCTTGCCGCCGCGACTCATTCACGCACGCACACGACTCAGGGGGATCCATCCACATGAACAAGCAAGAGCTGATCGGTCAGGTTGCCGACACGTCCGGGCTGGGCAAGGGCGATGCGAGCAAGGCTGTTGAAGCCGTGTTCGACGCCATCTCCGCCGCGCTCAAAAAGGGCGACGAAGTGCGCTTGGTCGGCTTCGGCACCTTCTCCGTCAGCAAGCGCAAGGCCTCGACCGGCCGCAATCCCCGCACTGGCGAGGAAATGACGATCAAGGCATCCAACCAGCCCAAGTTCAAGGCCGGCAAGGGCCTGAAGGACTCGGTCAACTAATCCGACGCGGGCAGGGCGGGCGCGTCGTTTCCAAAAACGACGTGAAGGGGCTGGACAGACCTTTTCCCTCCGCCTAAAGGCCCGCTTCCCGTTTCGGTCGCAAGACCAACGGGCGCGTAGCTCAGTGGTAGAGCACTGTGTTCACACCGCAGGGGTCGCTGGTTCAATCCCAGCCGCGCCCACCATGTACGGAAAAGCCCGTTGATCCCCGGATCGGCGGGCTTTTTTGTGCTTCATCGCGCCTATCGCACGGCGCGCCCGCCCGGTAAGCGGCGCGCGGATCCCGCGCAGCGTTGCGCGGGAGTGGCAGGGGGTTTGCGCGTGGTATTGGCCTGGGCAACGGCGACGGTGGTGGCATCCGCGTTTCAGGTGGGGCGCAACGCGCTTCAGCGCGGGCTTGTGTCGCGCACCGGGCCCTGGGGGGCGACGCTGGTGCGCTTCCTGTTCGGGCTGCCCTTCTCGCTGGCCTTCACGCTGGGCGCGGTGGTGATGAGCGGCGCGCTTCATCCGCAGTTCGGCTGGCTCTTCTGGTGGCCCGCGCTTGCCGGTGCGACGGCACAGGTGCTCGCGACCGCCGCGCTGTTGATGGCGATGCACCATGCGGGTTTCGCGGTCGGCACGGCGCTTCAGCAGAGTTCGGTGCCGCTCGCGGCGCTGGCCGGGTTGCTGGTGTTCGGCGACAACCTCAGCGCGCTCGGCTGGGCCGGGGTGGCGGTGACCACGGCCGGCCTCGCCATCCTGGTCTGGCCGAAGCGGCTGGACGAGGGGGCGCATCCCCTGCGCGGCATCGTGTACGGCGTGGTTTCCGGGCTGTGCTTCGGCTTTGCGCTCAATGCGTTCCGCCATGCCGGGGTGCGGCTCGAGCCCGCGCACCCGTTCTTCGCGGCGGTCGCGTGCGTATCGATCGTCCAGGCGATTCAGGCACTCGCCCTGACGGCGTATCTGGCGGCGCGCGATCGCGCGGCGCTGATCGCGGTGTTCGCGGGCTGGCGGGAGTCGCTCGGCGCGGGCTTTTGCGGAGCATGCGCATCGACGGGCTGGTTCTTCGCGCTCAACCTCGCCCCGGCGGCGGCGGTGCGCTCGCTGGGCGTCGTGGAAATGCCGATGGCGGCATTCGCCGGGCACCGCCTGTTCCGCGAAGGGCTGACGCTGCGGCAGGTGGTAGGGGTGCTGACCGTAGCCATTGGCGTGGCGATGACTGCGGGGCTCTAACGTGCCTTAAAGAGCGTTTGGAAATTCGCGAAAGAGCGAAATGCGCCACGGCGCATTTCCACACAGGCGCTCACCGGCCCCTCCGCACGATTTGTATAATCTGCGCACGCGGCGCCCTAACGGAGCGTTGCGTTCGGGCAACACTGCCATCGTACTGTAATATTACAGACTTTTGTTTGTCTCCAAACACTCGCCGTCGAGTCATGCAAGCCCCGTAGCGCGGCCCTCGAGATCGACAGGGGGCAACCGAGTCGATCCCGTCCAATCGCCCACCGCGCAAAACCGGCGTCCGCCGGAACGGAGAATTTATGGCAAGCTTCAAACGCCTCGGCCTTATCCTGATGACCAGCTGTGCGGGCGCCGCGCTTTCGGCGTGCGACGGCGCGCTGAGCGTCGCGTCGCCGGGCGAAGGCGTCGTTGTCGTTCCCGCGCCGGCACCGGCCCCCGCGCCGACGCCGACCCCTGCAACCCCGACCCCGACCCCGGGTACGCCTGCGGCTTCGTGCCCGACCGGCTACACCGATGTCGGCGTGATCGGCAGCTTCCGCGGGTGCCGCCTGCCGTCGCTCATCACCGGCAACACCACGCTGGCGAAGCTTCCGGGCGTTGCGTACGAAATCAACGGTCGCGTCGATGTGGGCATCGACCTGGGCGGCGCGGGCAGCGCACCGGGCGGCCAGAGCGCCATCCTGACGATCCAGCCGGGCGTCGTGCTTTATGCCAACACCACCAACGCCGATAACGACTTCATGATCGTCAATCGCGGCTCGCGCATCCTGGCCGAGGGCACCGAGACGCTGCCGATCATCTTCACGTCGCAGCAGAACATCGCCGGCACCGCGACCGACGAGTCGCAGGGCCAGTGGGGCGGCGTCATCCTCGCCGGTCGCGCGCCGATCTCGAACTGCAACCTGTCGGGCGTCACCGGCGGCACTGCGGCGTGCGAGAACGTCGTGGAAGGCACCGGCACCGCACTGTACGGCGGCAACGCGCCGGCGGACAACAGTGGCACGTTCCGCTATGTCCAGATCCGCTATTCGGGCAGCGTGATCGCAGAGGGCGTCGAGCTGCAGGGCCTGACGCTGGGCGGCACCGGCTATGGCACGACGATCGACCACGTCCAGGTCCACAACTCGTCGGACGACGGCATCGAGATCTTCGGTGGCCGCACCAACCTGAAGAACCTGGTCATGACCGGCGCGGACGACGACAGCCTCGACTATGACGTCGGCTATCGCGGCCTGATGCAGTTCGTTCTGGCGGTGCAGAAGCCGACCAACACCCAGACCGACAACTACATGATCGAAGTCGATTCGAACGGTGGCGAAGACGCGCTGCCCCGCACCTGGGGCCAGATCGCCAACTTCACGTTCATCCAGACGACGAGCGCAACCAACGCCTCGATGCGGATCCGTGGCGGCGCCGACAATCGCCTGGTCAACGGCATCGTCGTGACGCCGAACGCCTGCCTCAACATCGTTGCGGGCGCCGATGCCGGCGGCAAGACCACGATCCGCGCCGCGGATTCGACGCCGTCGACCACGTCGCCGAGCGCGGCGGAATCGCTGGGTGCGCTTCAGGACTTCGGCCCGCCGATGTTCAACTCGATCTACTTCGCCTGCGGCACCAACAAGTATGCGGCAAGCACCGTCAACGGCGTGACCGTGAGCGCGGCCGAGCAGCAGGCGATCGTCGAGGCAGCGGCCAACAACGTCACCATCGGCGGCACGTCGGCCGACGCAGTGACCGGCGGCTATCTGCGCGGCACCGGCGCGGCGGCGATGACGGCGGTCAACCCCGCCAACTACAACCCGCAGCCGGCGTCGGGCCTGGCGGCGTTCTTCGTTCCCACCACCTTCCTGGGCGCGATCGGCCCGGACAGCACGGCGAACGATTTCGACACCTGGTACCAGCGTTGGACCTGCAACTCGAACCGGGCGAACTTCGGCTCGACCAGCGCGAGCTGCACGGCCGTTCCGAACTGAACCCGAGCGGACTGAGCGGAGCGGCGCCGCGTGCGCCGCTCCGTTTCCGTACCTTTTTTCCGAACTCTTCGACCCGGAACCAGACATGAGAACCCAGCTCGCATTCGGAAGCCTGCTCCTCGCCACGTCGCAGATGGTCGCGCCCGCGGCACTCGCGCAGGCGGCCGGCGGTGCCCAGACGACGCCGCCCGCAACCAGCGTCGCGGCCCCCACCACGCCGCAGGAAAGCAGCGCCGAATCGACCGAGCAGCAGGTTGAGACCTCGACTCCGGGCGTGGAGCTGAACGACACGCAGGACATCGTCGTCGTCGGGCGCAACGTGCCCAACGTGGTGCGCGCCACGCCGCAGGTGGTGTCGGTGCTGTCGACCCAGGATATCGCACGCACGGGCGAAGGCGACATTGCGGGCGCGCTCCAGCGCGTCAGCGGCCTTTCGGTCGTCGGCAACGGCTTCGTGTTCGTGCGCGGCCTGGGCGACCGCTATTCCTCGTCGCTGCTCAACGGATCGCCGCTGCCCAGCCCCGAGCCGCTGCGCCGCGTGGTGCCGCTCGACATCTTCCCGACCAACGTGATCGCGTCGGCGCTGGTGCAGAAGAGCTATTCGGTCAATTATCCGGGCGAATTCGGCGGCGGCGTCATCAACCTGACGACGCGCGCGGTGCCCAAGGAACGTTTCTTCCAGATGGGCGCCTCGTTCGGCTGGGATACGTTCACCACCGACAATCACGGCTATACCTATGACGGCGGTCGCGCCGACTGGTTCGGCTATGACAGCGGCGAGCGCAAGGTGCCGCAGGTCATCAAGGACGCCGGACGCAATCGCACCGCCGTGCTCAAGTCCAGCCAGATCCTCGACCTGACCAACGCGCAGACGACGCTGGTTTTCGATCACCCACACATCCCGCCCAACCTCAGCTTCGAGACCAGCCTGGGCGGTTCTGCCGATATCGGTTCGGTGCGCGTCGGCCTGATCGCCGCAGGCGGGCTGAACAATTCGTGGCGCACCCGCGACGCGATCCAGCAATTCTCGATCGACAATGACGGCCAGCTGTCGCGCGATTTCCACACGATCACCACCGACAACCGCGTGATCGTCAACGGGCTGGTCGGCCTGGGCGCCGAGTTCGGCGAACACAAGGTCCGCTGGACCAACCTGTACATCCACGACACGATCAAGCAGGCGAGCATTGGCGTCGGCGGGCAGGGCAACAACTTCGACGTCGTCAACGGCAAGCAGCCTTTTTACGACCAGAACACTGCCTGGTTCGAGCGCCAGCTGATCAATTCGCAGCTTGCGGGCGAATTCCGCTTCGACGACCTCAGCCTCGACGTGCGCGGCGGCTATGCCAACACCAAGCGCAAGGCGCCGTACGAGCGCAGCTTCCGCTATCAGTATCTGCAGTCGATCTTTTCGACTCCGGTGAACGATTATGTGAACACGCTCAGCACGCTGACCCCCGCGACGATCGCGTTCAGCGACCTGAACGAGGATCTGTGGTCGGGCCAGGCCGATCTGAGCTACAAGCTCGACGTCGGCTTCCCGATGTCGCTGTCGTGGGGCTATTATTACAGCGACACGAAGCGCACTTCGAGCCGCTACCAGTTCCAGTATTTCGGCCCGAACGGCTCGTCGCTGCCGCTGGTGCTGGGCCAACTGCGCCCCGATTACCTGCTGTCGGACGACACGATCCTGAACGGCTGCACGCGCTTCATTCCGGGCTATACCGATGCGGGCAACTGCATCGAGCTGCGCAACACCACCGCGAATTCGGGCGCGGCGGAATATACCGCCGGGCTGCGCGTTCAGGCCGGCTATATCCAGACCGAGATCGAGCCGATCGACCGCATCCGCGCCACGCTGGGCGTGCGCTATGAGGACGGGCGCGAGACGGTGGACACCAACACCGCGCTCAACACGCGGCTGAACAACGATTACTGGCTACCCGCCGCGACGCTGACCTGGACGGCGGCGCCCGACCTCCAGATCCGCTTCCACGGATCGAAGACGATCGCGCGCCCGCAGTTCCGCGAGCTCGCGCCGCAGCTCTACACCGATTACGAGAGCAACCGGCAGTTCTTCGGCAACCCGCTGCTCAACGATTCGAAGCTCTACAACCTCGAAATGCGCGGCGAATGGTTCTTCGCGCGCGAACAGCGCATCACGCTGGCCGGCTTCATCAAGAAGATCGACAAGCCTATCGAGACCGTCGCCTTCTTCCCCGGCGGCGCGACCACGCCGCAGGTCGGCTTCTCCTATGCCCCGAGCGCCCGGCTGTACGGCGGCGAGATCGAGGCAGTGAAGTACATCAACCTCGACGGGCTGGGTGACGGGCCGTTCTGGAGCGGGCGCCGCCTGATGATCCAGGCGAACTACACCTACACCAAGTCCGAGCTGCAGGTCGGCGACCAGCTGGTGCCGAGCCCGCTACAGGGTGCGGTGGCGAGCTATGTGAAGGCGAGCAACCTGTTCGTCGATGGCGACCCGCTGGTCGGCCAGTCGGATCACGTCGCCAATTTCCAGCTGGGGCTGGAGGATCGCGACGCGCTGTCGCAGCTGACCTTCCTGGTCAACTATGCCAGCAAGCGCGTGACCAATCGCGGCCCCGTGCCGCCGTCGGGCACCGGCATTCCCGAGCCGAACATCGTCGAGGATCCGGGCGTCCGCTTCGACGTGGTGCTGCGCCAGGGCTTCAAGCTGGTCGGCACCGAGTTCGAGCTGAAGATCGAAGCGCGCAACCTTACCGCGCAGCGGTATCAGGAATATCAGGTGTTCCCGAACGGCGTGCGCCGCGAAGTGAACACCTATGACCTGGGCCGCACCTTCTCGATCGGCCTCAGCGCGACCTTCTGATCCGCGTCACCGCGACGGAAAATGGCGGGGCGGGCATCCACCGGGATGCCCGCCCCGTGGTGTGTTAAGGCGTTCCTGCCAAGTGGGACGGATGAGACCGCATAACCCCTCATCCGTCACCCCGGCGAAAGCCGGGGTCCATTGGGGCCTAGCTGGCGGCGCTCGCGGAGACCTACAGGGGGCCGACCCCGGCTTCCGCCGGGATGACGCCGTCAGGCAGGGCGCGCCGTACCAACGCGCCCGGTATCACCACCCCCAGGGGCGCATCCGGAACCATTGGGTAATGACGTATTTCGTCCCCGCGCGGACTTTCATCGCATGGTGGATGGTCGAGGGGTTGGGGCTGCCGTCGGGCCGCAGGTTGTTCCACGCGAGCAGCTTGCCGACTTCGGGCTGGACCAGCTTGTCGATCGCCTTGAACCGCGTCGCGCCGCCCGCCTCGACTTCGTTGAGGTACAGCATCACCGTCCAGGTCCGCTGGCCCGACACGCTGCAATATTTCTCGTAATCCTGCCCCTGCGGCTCGAAATAGTCGGTGTGCGCCTTGAACTCCTGGCCCACGGCATAGCGCTGGCCCTGCATCGGCTCGCCATGCGTGGGATCGAGCCCGGTAAGCGCGATGATCCGCCGCTTCAGCTCGACGGTCAGCGCGTCCTCGGGGTCCAGGTCGCACGTCTCGCTGGTGCGGAAGGCATAGTCGCCATTGGCATCGGCGATCGTCGACGGGCGGCGCTTGGCGTCGATCCGCTGCATCAGCAGCGTGCACAGCTCGGGCTCGAGGAAATTCTTGGCGACGAACAGCGCGACCTTGGGGTTCGGCACCCGCTGGATGCCGGGCCAGCGCAGGATGTGTTCGATCACGGGCTCGGACGGGTGCCCCGGCCCCAGATTGGGGAGCGAAGGCGCGGTATCGGTCAGGCTCGACATGCGATCCTTTCTGCCCGCTTGCCGCGCCGGATTCCAGTGGGCGCAGCGTCGTCACGCATGCGTCATAATACCGCAAGATACCTGTCATAGCCTGTCCCTAGCCCGATAAGGTCCGGAAAAAGGGCGGAAGAAGGGGGACGCATGGACCTGGATCTCGACGCAGGCACAGCCGCCGCAGGACAGACTGCCGCGCAGCCGCGCCGCCGCGAGGGGCCGGTGGGGCAGGGGACGCTCGACATGCTGCTCGACGTGGCATTCGCGCGGGGTGCCTCGCACCTTCATTTCGAACCGACCGGCAAGGAACTGGTGGCCAGCGTCCGCGCCGGTGGGGCGCTCGCCGAACTCGTGCGGCTTACCCGCGAGGAAGCGCGGCGCGTGAACGACGCAGTGGCGACTCGCGTGGGGGCAGGCACGGGCATCGCGCATGATCGCGGGACGATCGGCTTTTCCGGGCTGGTGACGCGCGACGGCCTGCGCACCGTGTTGCGCCTGCCGGCGGCAGAGGCGGGTGATTCGACGCTGGCGGCGCTGGGCATGCGCGCGCCGATGGTCGCGGCGTTGCAGGGGGCGACGGCGCGCAGTGGATTGATCCTGCTTGCCGGCACGCCGGGTTCCGGCACCACCACGACGCTGCGCGCGCTGCTGCGCGGGCTGGCGGGCGGGCGGCGCACCATGTTGTCGATCGAAGCGGTGCCCGGCCCCCGAATCGCCGGCGTCGCGCAGGCGGCGCTGGGCGCATCGCTTTCCGCCGGCGAGGCGCTTCGCCAGGCGATCGACCACGATATCGACGTGATCGGCATCGACGGCATCGGCGATCGCGAAACCGCCGGGCTGGCGGTGGAGGCGGCGCAGGCGGGGTTGCTGGTGATCGCCACGGTCGCTGCCGCCGATGCCGTCAGCGCGATTCGCGCGCTGCGGGAGTGGCGAATCGGATCGTTCGCGCTCGCCTCCACGCTGAACGCCGTGGTCGCCCAGCGGCTGGTGCGGCGGCTATGCCCCGCGTGCCGGATTCCGGTGCAGGCGCAGGGATCGGTGTCGGCGCTGCTGGGATTCGATACCGGGGCAATCGTCTATTCGCCGGTCGGATGCCCGGCGTGCCGGGGCAGCGGCTTTGCCGGCGATGTCGCGGTGTTCGAGGCGATCCAGGTCGATCCGGCGATCCGTCGGCTGATCAACGATGGCGGCGACGAATCGATTCTGGCCCGCCATGCCTTTGTTCGCGCACCGAATCTTGGTTCGGCGGCGCGCGCGCTGGTGCGCGAGGGCGTGACCGTCCCCGAAGAGGCGGTGCGGGTTTCGCGCGGATAGAATGCGAAAAAGCTGCGCAACAACCTTGCGCAAAGCTTTTGCCGACGCTAAGCGCGCTTCCTCCACGGCGACCGTAGTTCAATTGGTTAGAGCGTCGGCTTGTGATGCCGGAAGTTGCGGGTTCAAGTCCCGTCGGTCGCCCCATTTCTTCCACAGCCTCGGACCCGCCCATGCTCACCGACTGGGGTTTCCCCGATTTCGACGACCATGAGGGCGTCCACCTGTTCACCGATCGCGAATCGGGACTGAGCGCCGTCATTGCGGTACATTCGAGCGCGCTGGGGCCGGCCGCCGGAGGCGTGCGCTTCTGGCACTATGCCGACCATCGCGCCGCGATCACCGACGCGCTGCGCCTGTCGCGCGGCATGAGCTACAAGAACGCGATGGCCAACCTGCCGATGGGCGGGGGCAAGGGCGTGGTGCTGGCCGACAAGCCGGGCGCCGAGATCACCACCGCGCAGCTCGAGGCATTTGGCCGCGCAGTCGAATCGCTGGGCGGGCTGTATGTGACGGCCGAGGATGTCGGCATGTCCGAAGCCCGGATGAAGGTCGTCGCGACCCAGACCAAGCATGTCTCCGGCCTGCCGGTGGCGGCGGGCAGCGCGGGCGGCGATCCCGGCCCGGTGACGGCGCGCGGCGTCTATCTTGGCATCTGCGCGGCGGCGAAGCGCGGGCTGGGCGCCGCGTCGATGGCTGGCGTGCGCGTCGCGATTCAGGGCGTGGGCTCGGTCGGCGGCGGCGTCGCCCGGCTGCTCGCGGCGGACGGCGCGAAGCTGGTGCTGGCCGACGTCAACGCCGAGCGGGCGAAGGCGCTCGCGGCGGAACTGGGCGCCGAGGCCGCCGACGCGGCGGCGATCGCCACGCTGGAAACCGACATCTTCAGCCCCAACGCGCTGGGCGCGATCCTGACCGAAACGTCGATCCCGGCACTGCGGTGCAAGGTCGTGGCGGGCGGCGCGAACAACCAGCTCGCGACGCGCGCGGACGGCAAGCTGCTGCACGATCGCGGCATCCTGTACGCGCCCGACTATGTCATCAACGCCGGCGGCATCATCAATGTCGGGCTCGAATATCTGGGCCAGGGCGACCGCGCCGAAGTCGACGCGCGCGTCAGCCGCATCCCCGATCGCCTGGTCGAAGTGTGGGACGAAAGCGACCGCACCGGCGACCCGCAGAGCGACGTCGCAGACCGGATCGCGCAGCGGCTGATCGGCCGGGGCTGATCGCAGGAAAATCGAAAAAGGGGCGGGCAGGGATATCTGGCCGCCCCTTTTTCATTCAATACTTTCGCTTCCGCCCTGCGGCAGGGAATGCTCGGGATGCATCCGGGATTGAACCGCCTGAGATCCCGGCTTTCGCCGGGATGACGGGGTTGGTGGCGTCCGTCCGTCGCCCGCTTGCGGGACTCTGTCCCCCTCCCGCACGCGGGAGGGGTTAGGGGAGGGGCCGCGACTTCGCGGCGCTTCTTCTACCTCAGGCCCTCCCCGACCCTCCCGCAAGCGGGAGGGGGGAAGATCTGCCTGATCGCATCCGCGAAACTGCTTACGGCAGCATCCGCACGCTCGGCTCGCGGTCCCAGAAGCGCTTGGCCGCCGCGTCGATGAAGCCGTCGTCCAGCCCCGTCACGCCCGCATCGGGCTCCACCCCTGCCTTGTCGAGCAGCGGCTTGGCCGCGTCGCTCGCGCCGATCGCCTTCAGATGGCCGAAGGCGTCCATCACGAACTGCACCGCCGCCGCTTCCTTGAGCAGCATTGCCGTACCCTCGGCCGACAGCGACAGCGCGACCGCATCGGCGAGCACCGAAGGATAGCCCGCCAGCTGGGCATCCGCCTTGAGCAGCGACCCGTCGGACAGCTTGGCCCCGCCGATCCTGGGCGCGACCACCACGGCGCGGGCGCCCGCACCCTCGATCGCGCCGATCAGCGCGTTCGTGGCCTCGGCATCCGAACCGTCGGCCACCAGCACCGCAATCGAGCGGCCTTCGATGTCCTCCGGCTCCAGCGGCCCGTCGATGATGCGCAGCGCGGGCGACAGGTCGAGATCCTGCACCGGCGCGGAGGTGTCAGACGCCTTGGGCAGCGGCATGTTCAGCCCGTCCGCCACGCGCTTCGCCAGCTCGGGGTCGACGTTCAGCAGGTTGGACAGGATGCGGGTGCGGACATGCTCCAGCCCGACCTTGGAGAGTTCGAACACCAGTGCGCCGGCCAGATGCGCCTGTTCGGGCGCGGCGAGCGAGCGGAAGAACATCCGCGCCTGGCTGTAATGGTCGGCGAAGCTCTCCGGACGGATACGCAGCTTGTCGCCCTGTTCCTGCTCCGCCGCACGGCCGGGGTGCGTGGTAAAGCCCTTTACCGGGCATTCGCGCGGTCCGCCTTCCTCGCCGGCCTGTGACAGGCTGTTGGGCTCGTAATTGGCGCGGCCCTTGGGCACCGCCATTTGCATGTGTCCGTCGCGCTGGAAGTTCATCACCGGGCATTTGGCGGCGTTGATCGGGATCTGGTGGAAATTGGTCGATCCCAGCCGCTTGAGCTGCGTATCGAGATACGAGAACAGCCGCCCCTGGAGCAGCGGATCGTTGCTGAAATCGATGCCGGGGACGATGTTCGCCGGGCAATAGGCGACCTGTTCGGTCTCCGCGAAGAAATTGTCCGGATTGCGATCCAGCACCATCCGCCCGATCATCCGCACCGGCAGCAGCTCTTCCGGAATGATCTTGGTCGAATCGAGTACGTCATAGGGAAGGCTGTCGGCAAATTCCTCGTCGAACGCCTGGATGCCCAGCTCCCATTCGGGGAAATCGCCCATGTCGATCGCCTCGAACAGGTCGCGGCGGTGGAAATCGGGGTCGGCCCCGGCGATCTTGACCGCCTCGTCCCACAGCGTCGACTGCACGCCCTGCTTGGGCTTCCAGTGGAACTTGACGAAGGTAGACTTGCCCTCGGCATTGACGAAACGGAAGGTGTGGATGCCGAAGCCCTCCATCGTCCGCAGCGAGCGGGGGATGGTGCGGTCCGACATTGCCCACATGATCATGTGCGTCGATTCGGGCATCAGCCCGATAAAGTCCCAGAAGGTGTCGTGCGCGGAGGCCGCCTGCGGATAGCCCTTGTCCGCCTCCATCTTCACCGAATGGATCAGGTCGGGGAACTTGATCGCGTCCTGGATGAAGAACACCGGGATGTTGTTGCCCACCAGATCCCAATTGCCTTGCTGGGTGTAGAACTTGACCGCAAAGCCGCGCACGTCGCGCGGCGTATCGACCGACCCGGCACCGCCCGCGACAGTCGAAAAGCGCGTGAACACCGGCGTGCGCTTGCCCGCCTCGCTGAACAGGTCGGCGCTGGTGAGGTCCGACAAGTCCTCATAGGATTCGAAATAGCCATGCGCAGCGGAGCCCCGCGCGTGGACGATCCGCTCGGGGATACGCTCGTGATCGAAGTGGAAGATCTTCTCGCGAAGGACGAAATCCTCGAGCAGCACAGGGCCGCGCGCGCCGGCTTTCAGCTGGTTCTGGTTGTCCGAAACCGGAATGCCCTGATTGGTGGTCAGCACGTCCGCCTGCGCGGTCTGATGCGTCTCGCCACCGTTGCCGGTGGTGAAGGTGTCGTCTTTAGCCATGTCGCCGCTCCTGGAGTTTGCTGCTCAACGGATCGCGCGACGCTTGTGTCCGCACAATTATACGAAGGGGGTGGGGGGCGGTGGTTTTGGGGTGTTTGCGGCTGAAGGTCTGAGACTGGTGGTTCGCTGCTGTTGCCAAGGTGCGCGGATGGCGCTTTCTTTGATCCTCCCCCGGAGGGGGAGGGGGACCAGCCGTAGGCTGGTGGAGGGGTAGTCTCCGCATGCTCTATGGCTCGAAGAGAGCGCAGGATTTTGCGCGCTCCGCATCCCCGCGCCGATAATCCTGTCCGGTTTTGAAGCCGCGATCCGCCACATTCTTGTTATCGCCCGCGGCGACTACCCCTCCGGCAGCCTCGGCGGGAAAGCCCACCAGTAAAGTGGTATACCAAGAAAGGCCGACGCGCGGACAAGTGTCGTTCTGTTCATACATCCGTTATGCTTTAAGGATCGACAGGAACGAACGTCCGTTTGTGGGCGGGAGCCGCCAGTGCGGGATCTCGCATTCTGGTGGAGAGCGGACATTGCGCCCGCCACCGCCGAGTGACAAGCTGGCAAGATGATGAAGCCTTCCGCGACGGACGTCGCACAATCGTTTCTGAGTGTCCTTTGGGCGGACGTGCCGCCCACTGATGCGCAGTTGCTCGTTGCCGTCGATCGCCTTCTGGCAGCAGTTCACGACGTCCCGAACACGGAGCCCAGTGACGCCGACGTCAACCTGCCCGAGCGTAATTGGACTTCTGTGTATGAGCAGATCGCCACGCGCTTCCCTGCTTACGGACTTTACGCTGTCGCAAGCCCACTTGCGTTGGAAGAAGCAACCATGACTGGCGACGCTATCGACGACCTCGCTGATCTAACAGGAGACTTGCGTGAGGTTCTCTGGCGCGGCGAGCGGAGCGGCGCTGATGAGGCAGCGTGGTATCTTCGCTTCCTGTATGAGGCGCATTGGGGACGTCGCGCGAGAGAGTTGGCGCTGTTCCTGCACGCGCGCCTCGCAGAGCGGGTGAGCTGAACGACCGCCTTTGGGCGTTTCTCGCCCTTTCGCATCACGATTCCGCAACCAAGGGAACCGTGCCGGGCCCATTGGGCTGCTTCCCGCGCACACCACACCCCATCCGTACCTGTGGCATCTACTTAACACCGGGTAATGGATTCCGGCGGCGAACCCGGCTACTCCCGCGCTCGTGCCTGTCCTTCATGCCCTTGCGAATCCAGCGCGGTTTCTGAAGATCGCGAAGCCGTTGACGCCGATCCTGTTCTGGCTGGGAGTCGCGCTGGCGGCGTTCGGCGCATGGGCGGGGCTGGTGCTGACGCCGGCGGATTATCTTCAGAAGGAAACGGTGCGCATCCTGTACATCCATGTTCCCGCCGCCTGGCTGGGGATGGGGGGATGGACCGCGCTTGCCGCGTCGAGCCTGGGCTATCTGATCTGGCGGCATCCGGTGGCGAGCGTCGCCGCGCGCGCCATCGCGCCGGCGGGGGCGACCTTTGCCGCGATCTGCCTGATCACCGGCGCGATCTGGGGGCGGCCGACCTGGGGCACCTGGTGGGAATGGGACGGGCGGCTGACCAGCATGTTGCTGCTGTTCTTCATCTACATCGCTTATATCGCGCTGGCGCGTGCCGATGCCGATCGCGGTGGCGACGGGCGCGTGCCCGCGCTGTTCGGCGTGGCGGGTTCGGTGCTGCTGCCGATCATCCGCTATTCGGTGGTGTGGTGGAACACGCTGCACCAGGGGCAGAGCATCGGGCTTACCGGCTCCAGCATCGACTCCTCGATGCTGTGGCCGCTGTTTTTCACCATGGGCGGCTTTTCGCTGCTGTTTGCCGGCGTCGTGCTGATGCGGATGCGCGCGGCGCTCGCCACGCAGAAACTGGAGGCCCGTATGAAGCGGATGGCGGCACGATGAACCATTGGGCGTTCGTAACGGCGGCCTATGCAGTGACGCTGATCGGCACCGGCGGGCTGGCGCTGGCCAGCTTCCTCGCGATGCGCCGTGCCGAGGCGGCCGCCGAATCGCTGCGGCGCGACCGATGAAGGCAAAGCATCAACGGCTGGTACTCGGCCTGCTCGCGCTGGCCGCGATCGGCGGCGCATCGGGGCTGGCGTTGTCGGCGCTGCAGGACCAGGCGGCGTTTTTCTATGCCCCCGGCGATGTCCAGGGCAAGCCGCTCCCGCTGGGCAAGGCAGTGCGGCTGGGCGGGATGGTCGAGGCGGGATCGCTGGTGCGCAAGCCCGATGGCGTGTCGGTGGCGTTCACCGTCACCGATGGCAAGGCGCGCGTGCCGGTGGCGTTTAGCGGCGTGACGCCCGACCTGTTCAAGGAAGGATCGGGCGTCGTCGCCGAAGGCCGGTTCAATCCCGACGGCAGCTTCGCCGCCGATAACCTGCTAGCCAAGCACGACGAACGCTATATGCCGCCCCAGATGGCGGGGAAGATGCACAAGACCGAGACGCTGGAAAAATGATCGCCGAGGCAGGGCTGGCCGCCTTATGGCTCGCGGCGGCGTTCGCGTTGGTGCAGATCCTGCTCGCCTGGGGCGCCGCGCGCGCGGAAAAGGCCGGGCACGGCGTCGCCCCGATGATGACGGCACTGCGCCGCACCACGCTGGTCCAGGGGCTGCTCGCGCTGCTGTCGTTCGCGCTGCTCATCACGCTGTTCGTGCAATCGGACATGTCGGTGAAGCTGGTGGTCGAGAACAGCAATTCGATGAAGCCGCTGTTGTACAAGGTCGCCGGCGCATGGGGTAACCATGAAGGGTCGATGCTGCTGTGGGTCACCGTGCTGGCCGCGGCGGGCGCGGGCGTCGCGCTGTTCGAGCGGCAGTTAAAGCCCGGCACGCTGGCGGCAACGCTGGGCGCGCAGGCGGCGATCGGGCTGGGCTTCTATGCCTTTCTCGCCTTTGCCTCGAACCCGTTCGTGCGGCTCAATCCTGCGGCGGCGGACGGGCAGGGGCTGAACCCGCTGCTCCAGGACCCCGGCCTCGCTTTCCACCCGCCGACCCTGTATCTTGGCTATGTCGGGCTTTCGATCGCATTCAGCTTCGCGGTCGGCGCGCTGCTGATGCGCGACGTGGGGCCCGCCTTTGCCAAGGCGATGCGGCCCTGGGTGCTGGCGGCGTGGATTTTCCTGACGATCGGGATCACGGCGGGCAGCTATTGGGCCTATTACGAGCTGGGCTGGGGCGGCTGGTGGTTCTGGGACCCGGTCGAGAACGCCTCGCTGATGCCCTGGCTGGCGGCGACGGCGCTGCTCCATTCGGTGACCGTGCTGGCGACGCGCGACGGCCTGCGCGCATGGACGCTGATGCTGGCGGTGGTCGCGTTTTCGATGTCGATGATCGGCACCTTCCTGGTGCGCTCGGGCATATTGGTGAGCGTCCATGCCTTTGCCGTGGATCCGACGCGGGGGACGTTCATCCTTGCGCTGCTCGGCATCTATA
Source organism: Sphingomonas degradans (assembly GCF_053502645.1). Taxonomy (NCBI): domain Bacteria; kingdom Pseudomonadati; phylum Pseudomonadota; class Alphaproteobacteria; order Sphingomonadales; family Sphingomonadaceae; genus Sphingomonas; species Sphingomonas degradans. The sequence goes on along the minus strand of NZ_CP177172.1, from coordinate 2,329,372 downwards.
TCGGCGGCGCGCTGGCACTGTTCGGCGCGCGGGTGGCGACGGTGACGCAGGGCTCGACCTTCCGCCTGGTCAGCCGCGAAGGCGCGCTGGTGCTCAACAACCTGTTGCTGTCGGTGATCCTGGGCATCGTGTTCCTCGGCACGCTGTACCCGCTGGTCGCGCAGGCGATGGGGGTGCAGCTTTCGATCGGCGCGCCGTTCTTCAACAAGGCGATTGCGCCGGTCGCGCTGGCGCTGGTCGCGGCGACGGCGGCGGGGCCGCTGCTCAAATGGCGGCGCGATACGTGGAACGCGCTGTTCGGCAAGCTGCTGATCCCGGCGGCGGGGGCGGGGATCGCCTTTGCGCTGCTGTTCGCCTTTACCGGCACCGCGCACCTGATGTCCGCGCTGGCCATCGCGCTCGCGGTCGGCCTTGCCATCGCCAGCGTCGTGCCGCTGGCGCGCCGCAATTTGCGCCGCACGCCGCTGCACATCTGGGGCATGGTGATCGCGCATCTGGGCGTTGCGGTCAGTATCGCCGGCATGGCGGCGGACACTGCGTTCAAGGTCGAGCGGCTGGCGGCGATTACGGTGGGGCAGAACGTCACCGTCGGCCCGTTCCGCGTCACGCTCGCCGAAGTGCGCCCGACGATCGGCCCCAACTGGTCGGCGCTCGAAGCGCGGCTGAGCGTGCAGCGCGGTGACGATGCGGCGTTCGAGCTGCTGCCGCAGCAACGCTTCTTCAGCGCGCCGCCCACCACCACCAACGAAGCGGCGATCAGCACGCTGCTCGATGGTCAGCTCTACACCGTGCTGGGGCAGGGCGACGATCAGGGCCGCTGGCAGCTGCGCCTGTGGTGGAAGCCGTTCGTGACGCTGATCTGGCTCGGCGGCGGGCTGATCGCGCTGGGGGGCGCGCTGGCGCTGGTCGGGCGCGTCCGCCGCGAGATGCGCGAACGCCGCGCGGCTGCGGAAGCGCAGGAGGTTGAGTATATATGAGGCGGCTGCTGATCTGGGCCCCGTTCGCGCTGTTCGCGGCGGTGTTCGCGCTGGTCTCCAGCGGGTTGCTCAAGCCCGGCGACCGGATGATCCACTCGGCGATGGTGGGCAAGCCGATGCCCGCGCTCAACCTGCCGCCGATCCTGCCGGACAAGCCCGGCATCGTGACGGCGCAGATGACGGGCAAGCCGCGCCTGCTCAACGTCTTCGCCAGCTGGTGCATCCCCTGCGTGGCGGAGGCGCCGCAGCTGATGAAGCTGAAACAGGCCGGGGTGGAGATCGACGCCATCGCGATCCGCGACACGCCCGAGGCGGTGCGCGGCTTCCTGGGCAAGAATGGCGATCCCTATAGCCGGATCGGCGACGACAAGGCGAGCGCGGCGCAGCTGGCGCTCGGCTCGTCGGGCGTGCCCGAGACGTTCGTGATCGATGCGAAGGGTGTCATCACCTATCAGCATATCGGCGACATCCGCGACGAGAATGTCGCCGAACTGCTCGCCCAGCTGGAGAAGGCCAAGTGAGGCGCGCGCTGGTGCTGGCGTTTGCGCTCGCGCTGGCGGGGCCGGCGGCGGCGGATTCCAGTCGCCCCCCGGCGGCGCTCGCCTATACCCAGCTGCCCGACCCGGCGCAGGAGGCGCGGGCCAAGGCGCTGATGGACACGCTGCGCTGCCTGGTGTGCCAGGGGCAGGCGATCAGCGATTCGGATGCCGAGATGGCGGGCGACATGCGCGCGCTGGTGCGCCAGCGGATCGCGGCGGGCGAAAGCCCGGAGGCGATCCGCGCATGGTTGATCCAGCGCTATGGCGACTACGTCACCTATGATCCGCCGTTCAGCTGGGTCACTGCGCCGTTGTGGATCGCGCCGATCCTGCTGCTGCTGATCGGCATCTTTCTCGCCCGGCGCACCTTCGGGAAGGAGCGCGACTGATGGGGTGGGTGCTCTTTGCCGGGCTGGCGATCGCGTGCGGCCTGTTGCTGTGGCTGACCGGCTTTCCCCGGCGGCTGTGGACGATCCCGGCCACCGCGCTGATGCTGGGGGCGGCGGGCTATGCGTGGCAGGGGTCGCCGGGGCTGGTCGGCCATCCGGTCGCCGCCGTCGAAAAGCCGGGCGAAGTCGATCCCGCGCTGGTCGCGCTGCGCGAGGCGATGTTCGGGCGGTTCAACTTCGACTACAGCTATTTCATGGCCGCCGACGGCATGTTGCGCGCAGGCGCGCCCGGCGCGGCGGTGAAGGTGATGCTCGGCGGGGTGCGCAAGGCGCCGCAGGATGCCGCGCTGTGGACGGGCCTGGGCCTCGTCCTTGCCGAGAATGACGCGATGCAGGTGTCGCCTGCGGCCAAGTTCGCGTTCGAGAAAGCGATCGCGCTGTGGCCGACGCATCCGGGGCCACAATTCTTCTACGGCCTCGCCTATGTCCGCGAAGGCAAGTTCGCCGAGGCGCGCGCGCACTGGGCCCGCGCCTATGAACTCGCGCCGCCCAAGGCGAGCTATCGCGATGAGCTGCTCGTGCGGCTGTTCCTGCTCGACAAGTTCCTGGAGGCGAAGGCCGCGCAGGAGCGGGGCGAGGCGGCACCCGCTGCGGCGCCCGCGCCGACGCCAGCCCAGCCCCCTTCACCCGCGCCGTCGCCCACCGCCAGCCCGACTGTCGCGCCGGCCCCGACCCCCAGCGCGTCGCTCGCTCCCAGCGCCCCGCCGATGCAACCCGTCCCGCAATCGGCGCTGAAGGCTGCGCGGGAACGCTGAGGGCTGATCGTCAATCGGTCAGCCAGTTCGCGCTGATCGACCCCCGATGCCCCTCGGGCGCCAGCGCGTCGCGCAGTGCTTCCAGCAGCGGCGGCAGCGCCTGGGTGAAGGCATAGGGCGGATTGACGATGAACAGCCCCGCGCCGTTATAGATGCCGGCCTGGTCGGCATCGTACAGCCAATGCTCGATCGACAGCAGCTTCGGGATGCCGAGGGCGCGCAGCTTGTTCTTCCACTGCTGATGCGTGGTGCGGTCCTTCAGCGGATACCAGATCACCGTCACGCCATGCGCCCATTTGCGGTGCGCGGCGGCGAGGGTGGCAGTGATGCGGGCACGTTCGTCGGTCTGCTCATAGGGCGGATCGACCACCACCACGCCGCGCGGCGTCCGGGTCGGCAGCATCGCCAGCCACAGCTCATAGGCATCGCGCGCGTGTACGGCGGTAGGCGACCCGCGCATCACGCGGCGCAGTTCGCCCGCGTCCTCGGGATGCTTTTCGTTGAGGATCAGCACGTCCTGCGGCCGCAGCAGCTGCGCCAGGAACTGCGGCGATCCGGGATAGAGGTTCGGCTCCCCCCCGGCATTCACGGCCCGCACGGCGGCGCGATAGTCGTCGAGCAGGGTATTCGCATCGGCAAAGGCCCGCACCACGCCCTGCGCCGCCTCGCCGGTGCGCTGCGCCTGCTCGCCGCCAAGGTCATAGAGCCCGCAGCCGGCATGGGTATCGATCAGCGTCAACGCCCCCGGCTTTTGCTGGAGAGCGCGGATCAGGGCGATCAACAGGCTGTGCTTCACGACATCGGCACTGTTGCCGGCATGGAAGGAATGGCGATAATTCATTGAAATTCCAGAAACCTGCCGACTGGCCTTGGTACGTTAAGCGGGAAAGGACACCGATCGCGAGACGAGGGAAGAAACCCATCCGGCGTTGATAGGCGCCGGTCAAGGCGTCAACGCGCCGCTAATCGAGGCCTCAATCAGCTTTGGCGCTCGACGGCAACTGCCCGGAAGCGGACTCTGGAAGCCGTTGTCATTCCTCCCCCGGAGGGGGAGGGGGACCGGCGAAGCCGGTGGAGGGGTAGTCGCCGCGGGCGGTAGCGACGATGTGACGGATCGCAGCTTCTACGTCGGAAAGTATGATCTGTGCGGGGATGCGAAGCACCCGAACGCCCTGCGTGCAAAGCCAGCTGTCGCGGATCGCGTCTCGATCTGGCCGATCGCCACGCGCATGCGCTTCCCCATCGATCTCCACGGCAAGTTTGCAAGACGGACAGAAGAAATCGAGGACATAGACGCCTGCCGGATGCTGACGGCGAAACCGCAACCCTTCGGGGCGGGCTCGAAGCGCCTGCCACAGTAGAACTTCAGGCAAAGTCATACGCTGCCGCAGATGCCGGGCAAAATCCTGCGTTCTTTTCGAGCCGTGCAGCATGCGGCGACTACCCCTCCACCAGCCTGCGGCTGGTCCCCCTCCCCCTGCGGGGGAGGATCAAGGAAAGCACTGTCCGTGCACCTTGGCAATGTCACCTTCCAACGACCCTCGCCATCAGTCGCGTTGCCCAAAGCGCTCACCGCTTACCTCCGACCCGCAACCTCCACAAACGCCCCCGGCGCTATTCCTTCGACAGACCAGTCCCCGATCGACCAGCGGACCAGCCGCAGCGTGGGTAGCCCCACCGCCGCCGTCATCCGCCGCACCTGCCGGTTGCGCCCTTCGCGGATGGTGATTTTCAGCCAGCTGTCTGGGATCGACTTGCGGGCACGGGTCGGTGGATCGCGCAGCCACAGGTCCGGCGCGTCGATCCGCGCGACCTCGGCGGGCAGGGTCATGCCGTCCTTGAGCAGCACGCCCTTTCGCAAAGGCTCCAGGTCCGCGTCCTGCGGATCGCCCTCGACCTGGACGAGATAGGTCTTGGGCATCTTGAAGCGCGGGTCGGCAATCCGCGCCTGCAGCCGCCCGTCGTCGCACAGCAGCAACAGCCCCTCGCTGTCGCGATCGAGCCGCCCGGCGGGATAGACGCCCTTCACGTCGATGAAGTCCGACAGAGTCGCGCGCACCGTCGGCGATCCGCGATCGGTGAATTGCGACAGGACCCCATAGGGTTTGTTGAACAGGAGCAGCCGGGCCATCCCGCGCCCATAGCGCCGGGCCGGGGCTATGTCTCCAGCGCCCCGGTAGAACGGGGCCGAAGCAGCGCTCCGGCCCCCGCACACCTCATCCCGCCCAGGCCTCGAACGGCAGGTCCAGCGCTTCGGCCACCGCCGCGTGGCGGACCTTGCCGGCGGAGATGTTGAGCCCGTTGGCCAGGTGCCTGTCGGCGCGCATCGCCGCCTCGGCGCCGTGGTTCGCCAGCTTGAGCACGAAGGGCAGCGTCGCATTGTTGAGCGCGAAGGCGGAGGTGCGGGCGACGGCGCCGGGCATGTTGGCGACGCAGTAATGGATCACGCCGTCCACCTCGTACACCGGGTTGTCGTGCGTGGTCGCGTGGCTGGTCTCGAAACAGCCGCCCTGGTCGATCGCGATGTCGACGAGCACGCTGCCGCGCATCATCGTCTTGAGCATGTCGCGCGTCACCAGCTTGGGCGCGGCGGCGCCCGGGACCAGCACCGCGCCGATCACGACCTGCGCGGTCTTCACGGCCTCGGCGATCGCGGCCTTGCTGGCATAGGCGGTCTTGATCTGGCTGCCGAAATGCAGGTCCAGCTCGGCCAGCCGCTCGTTGTTGATGTCATAGATGGTGACGTCGGCGCGCTGGCCGACGGCGATCTGCGCGGCGTTGACGCCGGCCACGCCGCCGCCGAGGATCGCGACCTTGCACGGCGCCACGCCGGGCACGCCGCCCAGCAATTCGCCGCGCCCGCCCTGTTCCTTTTCCAGATAATGCGCGCCGACCTGGATCGACATGCGCCCGGCGACTTCGGACATCGGCTTGAGCAGCGGCAACGCGCCCGAGTTCGACGTCACCGTCTCATAGGCGATGCAGGTCGCGCCCGATGCGATCAGCCCCTCGGCCTGGGGCTTGTCGGCGGCGAGGTGGAGATAGGTGAACAGCAGGTGGCGCGGCTCGAGCAGGGCGATTTCCTGCGGCTGGGGTTCCTTGACCTTCACGATCATGTCCGATCCCGCGAACACCGCTGCGGCGTCGGGGGCGATCGTCGCGCCGACCGCCGTATAGGCGTCGTCGGCGAAATCGATGCCGCTGCCGGCGCGCGTCTCGACCAGCACGCTGTGCCCGGCCGCGACCAGTTCGGCGACCGAAGCGGGGGTCAGGCCGACGCGATATTCGTGATTCTTGATTTCCTTGGGGACACCGATGCGCATGACATTCTCTCCGGAATAGGTGGCCCAGCCTATGCCGAAAGGGCATGCCAAATCCCTGCAAAGTTGGGGCTCCGGCGATGGCGATTGCGCATGGAATCGCTATATTCGCGACAAATGCAGAGGAATTTTGCGTGATCGATCGAATCGACGGGGCAATCCTGAAAATCCTCGCGCGCGATGCCCGCGCGCCGGTCAGCCAGATCGCGACTCAGGTCGGGCTGTCGCAATCCGCCTGCACGCGCCGCATCCAGGGGCTGGAGGCCAGCGGCCACGTCACCGGCTATGGCGCCCGGCTGGGGCATCGGCGGCTGGGGTTCCGCATCACCGCGCTGGTCGACATCACGCTGGGCACCCAGGTCGAGGAAGACCTTGCCCGGTTCGAGCGCGCGGTGGCGACGATCGACGGGGTGGTCGAATGCGCGCTGGTATCGGGCGGGCAGGATTATCGGCTGAAGGTGGTGTGCCGCGACCTCGACGATTACGAGCGGCTGCACCGCGAACATCTGGGGCGCCTGCCGGGCGTGGTGACGATCAACAGCAGTTTCGTGCTGCGTTCGGTGCCGACTCGCACCGAGGCCGACGCCTTGTTCGGCGCGATACGTTGAACCCCGAGACCCGGTTGAAAATGCGCCGGAGCGCATTTCGCGGCACCAGCCCGCTCCCCCACCCGGCCACGCAACGCCAGTATTCTATGGGTGGCCGGGTGGGGGAGCGGGCTGGGGCCGCCTTGAAATTCGCCGTTTCGCGAATTTCCAAACGGACTCTCCAAAATCCTTGCCACGCCGTTGCGTCTCGTTACCGGACGTTGCCCGAGTTGCTAGCCGATGTTGCACGTGCTAACGGCGCGCCCACTTTGATGAAGACGAGAACACAGGTCGTATGACCAGGTCCGTTTACTTCCCTTCGCGTCAGCCACAGCGGTGAATATCACCGCCAGCGGGTCTGCGGACGCACACCCGGCAACCGAAGAGCCGCACGGCGCCCATGGCCATGGCCAGGATGGGCTGTTGAAGCTTGCCGTCGGTGCCGTGGGCATCGTGTTCGGCGACATCGGCACCAGCCCGCTCTATGCCTTCCGCGAGACCTTCGCGAACGAACACCACGCGCTGCCGCTGGATGCCCCGCACATCATGGGCGCGATCAGCCTGATGTTCTGGTCGATGATGGCGGTGGTGACGCTCAAATACGTCACGATCATCATGCGTGCGGACAACAAGGGCGAGGGCGGCAGCCTGGCGCTGCTCGCGCTGATTTCGGGGCGGGCAGGGCAGAAGCGCTGGACGGCGGGCATCGTCCTGCTCGGCGTGTTCGCCACCGCGCTCTTCTATGGCGATTCTATGATTACCCCGGCCGTGTCGGTGCTGTCGGCGGTCGAGGGGCTGGCGGTCGCGTCGCCCGCTTTTTCGGGCATGGTGCTGCCGATCGCGGTGGTCATCCTGGTCATGCTGTTTTCGATCCAGAGCACGGGCACGGCGCGCGTCGGGCTGTTCTTCGGGCCGATCATGCTGTTCTACTTCATCACCATCGGCACGCTGGGCGTCATCAGCATCGCGCACGCGCCCGACATCCTGTGGTCGCTCGATCCGCGCCATGCGGTGGAGTTCTTCTCGCTCAACCCGCTGCCCGCCTTCCTCGCGCTCGGCTCGATCGTGCTCGCGGTGACGGGGGCGGAGGCGCTGTACGCCGATATGGGCCATTTCGGGCGCAACCCGATTCGCGTGTCGTGGCTGTTCTTCGTCCTGCCCGCGCTGATCCTCAATTACATGGGGCAGGGCGCGCTGCTGATTCGTGAAGGCGCGGCGGCGCTGGAGAGCCCGTTCTACATGCTGGCGCCCGAATCGCTCCAGTTTCCGCTGGTGATCCTGGCGACGATGGCGGCGGTGATCGCGTCGCAGGCGGTGATTTCCGGCGCCTTCTCGGTCACGCAACAGGCGATCCAGCTGGGTTTCATCCCGCGCCTGCGCATCGAACATACCAGCGCGTCGACTGCGGGACAGATCTATATCCCGCTCATCAACTGGGCGCTGATGATCATGGTCATCGCGCTGGTGCTGTCGTTCAAAAGCTCGTCCAACCTCACGGCGGCCTATGGCATCGCCGTGACGGGCGCGATGCTGATCGACAATTGCCTGCTGGCAGTGGTGCTCTTCACGCTGTGGAAGTGGAAGAAGCGCTATGCGATCCCGCTGCTCGCGCTGTTCTTCATCGTCGATCTCGCCTATTTCACGGCCAACCTGACCAAGGTGCCCGATGGCGGCTGGTTCCCGCTGCTGATCGGGTTCCTGATCTTCACGCTGCTCACCACTTGGTCGAAGGGGCGCAAGCTGATGATCGCGCGGCTCCGCGAAAGCGCGATGCCGATCAAGATCTTCATCGATTCGGCCGCCAACGCCGCCACGCGCGTGCCGGGCACGGCGGTGTTCATGACCTCCACGCCCGAAGGCGTGCCGCATGCGCTGCTCCACAACCTCAAGCACAACAAGGTGCTGCACGAGCGGGTCATCCTGTTGACCGTGAAGATCAAGGACGTGCCCTATGTCCCCGATTCCGAACGGATGCGGGTCGAAGACCTCGGCAAGGGCTTCCACCGCATGATCCTGGGCTATGGCTTCATGCAGGAAGCGGACGTGCCCGCCGCGCTCAAGGAAGTCAGCGCGTGCGGCGCCGAGTTCAAGATGATGGAGACCAGCTTCTTCCTCGCGCGCCAGACGCTGTTGCCGTCGTCGCGGCCGGGGATGATGCTCTGGCGCGAAAAGCTGTTCGCCTGGATGCTGCGCAACGCCGAAAGCGCGATGGAGTTCTTCAAGCTGCCCACCAATCGCGTGGTCGAGCTGGGGAGCCAGGTCGAGATTTGAGCGCCGCGCCGGGCCCCGCCGCGCCGCTGATCGTCACGGCGTTGTTCGGGCGGCAGGACCAGGCGTTCTTCAATGCGAAGCGCCAGGAACATTATCCGCCCGACCGCAACGTGCTCGACGCGCATCTGACGCTGTTCCACCATTTGCCCCCTTCGGTCGCCGAGGAACTCAAGCACCGGCTGGCGCAGGAGACGCGCGGCATCCGCGCCCCGCGCGCGCAGGTGAGCGGGCTGATGTCGCTGGGGAGGGGCGTGGCCTATCGAATCGAGGCGCCGGCGCTGACGGCGATTCGCGACGGGCTGATGGAGGCGTTCGCGGGCATGCTGACGCCGCAGGACGCGGGCCGCTGGCGCCCGCACGTCACCGTGCAGAACAAGGTCACGCCCGCGCTGGCCAAGGTCGTGCTGGGCGCCTTGTCGCGCGATTTCACGCCCCGCACGGTGGAAATCGCGGGTCTGGCCAGCTGGTGGTATCGCGGCGGCCCCTGGGAATTGCATTCGCGTCACATGTTCGCTTGACCACTCGAAAAGTGCGACCTATGTGGCCCCCTCGCCCGAACGGGTCGCCTTGGTAGGGCGGAGTAGCTCAGTTGGTTAGAGCACGGGAATCATAATCCTGGGGTCGGGGGTTCAAGTCCCTCCTCCGCTACCATTCTTCTTCCTCGATAGTGGGAAGCCTCCAGACTTTTGTGGGAATATCGCCACCGCACGGCTAGGCTGCGGGGCTTGGCTGAACCTGCAATGGAGCCGAAGAATGGGTAATCCCGCAAACCCGCGATGGCTCCGGTGGCTGCATCGGATTGGCTATCTCACCACGGGTCTGGTCGCGATCCAACTGTGCATGGTGGCCGTCGTGCTGGGGCGGGACTGGCTTCGCCAATATGAATGGCGCAAGCAAGAGATCGAAGAGAGCCGAACGCACGAAACGCCGCTGCTTCCCACCAGCGATCAATGGGTTCGCGGCACCGCGATCAACCGGTTGGGCAAGATGACACCGCTCGCCGATCTGCATGGGGATGGCTTGCGTTTCGTGGCGATGCCCTCTTTCGGCAGCATGGAGTACGGTGTGGTGCTGTCGCTGCCTCGATCGGATTCGGAGAGCGCAACGGGGGCGATCACGACGTTCGACAAGGCCGACCCCGGAGCGGTCAGGCACCGGACGTTCGACATGCCCGCTGCCGAATACCGCAAGCTGACATCGCAGATTGACCATCTCACCGATGGCTGGCCCGGCAACGGCGATGTTCGTTGCCTTGACGGTACGCCCGCTGGGTTCGAGCGGGTGCGCGCGGCAAGGATTACCTCGGGCATCGGCAATTGTGGCGAGCACTATGAGCGCTTGAAGTCATTGATGCTCGTCGCCGTTCGCAAATATGCGCCGGGGAAGGACCTGCCGACCGAAGACGATTGGCGCCGATTCGAGCCCGAAGGGCAACCGGGTCCGCGCTAATGCGCGCCCGATAAGGGCCGCCGCCTTCCTTTCCACTCGACAGCCGGGCGGGACGTACGCACCATGCCCCCAAGCGCGATCAACGCGCATCTGGGGAGAGGGCGATTGGCGGCAAGCGATAGTCAGGAGTCGAGCATAAGCGCGCGGCCGCTCGATGGGGTTCGCGTGGTCGAGCTGGAGGGGATCGGGCCGGGGCCCACGCTGGGCATGTTGCTCGCCGATTTCGGGGCGGAGGTTCTACGCGTCGCGCGGCCGGGCTATGCGGGCTATGCCGATCCGGTGACCGGGCGGGGCAAGGCGACGCTTTCCGCCGACCTGAAGACGCCCGAGGGCGCCGCATCGGTGCGCGATGCCATTGCCGCCGCCGATGTGCTGATCGATCCGTTTCGCCCCGGCGTGCTCGAACGGCTGGGGCTGGGGCCCGATGCGATGCTTGCCGCCAATCCGCGCCTCGTCTTCGCCCGGCTGACCGGCTGGGGGCAGGATGGTCCGCTGGCGCAGCGTGCGGGGCACGACATCACCTATATCGCGCTCACGGGCGCGCTGGAGGGCGTGGGGAGGCCCGGCGAGCCGCCGACGCCTCCGCTCAACCTGATCGGCGACATGGGCGCTGGCGCGGCGCTGGCGGCGTTCGGGATCTGTGCGGCGCTGATCGAGCGGACCCGCTCGGGCCGGGGGCAGGTGATCGACGCGGCGATCGTCGATGGCACCGCGACGCTGATGGCGATGTTCCACGGCATGCGCCTGCCGGTGTCGCGCGATTCGAGCATGCTGGGCGGCGGCCAGCCCTTTTACGACAGCTATGCCTGTGCCGATGGCCGCCACATCGCGGTCGGCGCGCTGGAGCCGCAATTCTGGGACGCGCTGGTCGCCGCGATCGACTTGCCGGAACGCTATCGCAATCGCGGCATGGTGCCCCCGGCGGAGCTGCGCCAGGCGCTGGCGGACATCTTCGCCACCCGCCCGCGCGATGCCTGGGCCGCGCTGCTGGAGCCGCTGGACGCCTGTGTCGCGCCGGTGCTGGCGATCGGCGAGGCGGCGGGGCATCCCCATGCGGTGGCGCGCGGCATGTATGTCGAGCGCGGCGGGCGCACCCATCCCGCACCGTCGCCCCGGCTGTCGCGTACGCCTGCGCGGATCGGCGATGCGGCGGGCGAGGGGGCGGCGCTGCTCGAACGCTGGCGGAGCGATTGCCGTTAACGTAAAGAGGGTCGGCAAACCAAGGCGGGAGTGGAGTATGAGCGAGGCACCATCGGTACGCTGGGACATGGACGAAAGCGTCGCGATCGTGCGGCTCAACCGCCCGGAGCGGCTGAACGCGCTGACCCCGGAAATGCTCGATACGCTACGGCATACGCTGGTCGCGGCAGTGGGCGACGGCGCCCGCGCGATCCTGCTGACCGGCGAGGGGCGGGCATTCTGCGCGGGCGCGGACCTGACCGCCAGCCAGGCGAGCATGGGCCGGCGCGACCTGGGCGATTCGCTGCGCGACCATTACAACCCGCTGACGCGCACCTTTGCCGAACTGCCGGTGCCGGTGGTGACGGCGATCAACGGCGCGGCGGCGGGGGCGGGGGTTTCGATCGCGCTGTCGGGCGACATCATCGTCGCGGCGCGTTCGTCGTACCTGTTGCTCGCCTTTGCCAATATCGGGCTGGTCCCCGATGCGGGCGCGACCTGGCTGATCGCCAAGGCGGCGGGGCGCGCGAAGCTGCTGGAGATGGCGCTGCTCGGCGAGCGGCTGCCCGCCGAAGAGGCGCTGGAGGCCGGGCTGGTGACGCGCGTGGTCGACGACGAAATGGTGTTCGGCACGGCGCTCACGCTGGCGCGCAAGCTGGCGGCGATGCCCACGGTCGCGCTGGGGCTGATCCGCAAGCAGGTGCGGGTCGCGCTGACCGGCGGGCTCGACGAACTGCTCGAGGTCGAGGCCGATCACCAGGCGATCGCCGCCAGCACCGCCGACTTCCGCGAAGGCGTGGCGGCGTTCCTGCAAAAGCGCGCGCCCAGCTTCACCGGGCAATAACGAAACTATCCCCCGCGGGCATTGCGCGCGCCGATGCTGCGCCCATGTTGCATCGGACCGCCGCCTGCCCCTAGAGGCGGGGGCAACAGAGTTTTCGGAACCTATCATGACCGCCACCCATTCGACTCGCATGCTGATCCTCGGATCGGGCCCCGCCGGCCTTTCCGCCGCCATTTACGGCGCGCGCGCCGGGATGGCGCCGATCGTCGTCCAGGGCATCCAGCCCGGCGGCCAGCTCACCACCACCACCGATGTCGAGAATTATCCCGGCTTTCGCGAAGTGATCCAGGGCCCGTGGCTGATGCAGGAAATGCAGGCCCAGGCCGAGCATGTCGGCGCGCAGATGATGTGGGATTCGATCGTCGAGGTCGATGTGACCCAGCGTCCGTTCCGCATGGTGGGCGACAGCGGCACCGTCTATCTGGGCGACGTGCTGGTCATCGCCACCGGCGCGCAGGCGCGCTGGCTGGGCCTCGATTCGGAGGAACTGCTGAAGGGGAAGGGCGTCAGCGCCTGTGCCACCTGCGACGGGTTCTTCTATCGCGGCAAGAAGGTCGCGGTGATCGGCGGCGGCAATACGGCGGTGGAGGAGGCGCTGTACCTCACCAACCACAGCCATGACGTGACGCTGATCCACCGGCGCGACACCTTGCGTGCGGAAAAGATCCTCCAGGAGCGGCTGCACGCCAATCCGCGCATCAACGTTCTGTGGAACAAGGCAGTCGAGCGCTTCATCGACGGCGGCGGCGTGGCCGGGCTGGTCGGTATCGAACTGCGCGATACGGTGACGGGTGAGCTGTCGACGCTGGACGTCGATGGCGGCTTCGTCGCGATCGGGCACCACCCCGCGACCGAGCTGTTCCGGGGCCATATCGCGCTGGACGAGGACGGCTATATCGCGGTGGAAAAGGGCACGACCCGCACCAGCGTCCCCGGCGTGTTCGCCTGCGGCGACGTGATGGACAAACATTATCGCCAGGCGATCACCGCCGCCGGCACCGGCTGCATGGCCGCACTCGACGCCGAACGCTTCCTTGCCGAAGCGGATTTCGAAACGGTCGCGCAGGCGGCGGAATAAGGCAGGGCTTCTGCCAGCCCACCGCGCCGGGTAGAAGCGGCGCGGCGGTCTCACCGCCATTCCAGTCATGCTGAACTCGTTTCAGCATCCAACGCGCCGCACGCACTGTTGCGGTTTGGGGCGCCGTGGATGCTGAAACAAGTTCAGCATGACGGTATTGATGGTGGCACCCGAATCCTCACCTCATGGGTGTCGGGGCAGAACGAGACGGCGTCAGCCCTTGGCGGTGGCGTCCACCGCGTCGAGGATAACGGCGGCGACGTCCTCGGGCTTGGACAGCAGCGAGAGGTGGCCGGCCGCCAGTTCGGTCGTCTTCGCCGCCATCCGCGCGGCGAACATCCGCTCCAGCTCGACGCTGACGACGCGGTCCTCGGCGGAGACGATGTACCAGTTCGGCCGCGTCCGCCACGCCGCCTGCGTCACCTTCTCGCCGAACGTGCTGCCCGGCAGCGGCGGCTGGACCACGGCGAGCACGCGCGCCTCGTCCTCCGGCAGATCATTGGCGACATCCTCGACCCACCCTTGCGCGCTCAGCGTCAGATTGCCGGCGCCATCGTCGCTGATCTTGCCGAGTGCCGGCGGGGCGGGATGCGCGTTGACCAGTTCGCCCAGCGTCTCGCCGGCATCGGGGGCAAAGGCGGCGACGAACACCAGCGCCTTGACCTTGTCGTCATTGCCCGCCTGCGTAATCACGGCGCCGCCCCAGCTATGGCCGACCAGCACGACCGGGCCGTTGACGGTGTTCAGGATGCGCTGCGTCACCGCCACGTCGTCGGTCAGCGAGGTGGTCGGGTTCTGCACCGCGATCACGGGCACGCCGCGCTTGAGCAGGATCGCGATCACGCGGCTCCAGCTCGAACCGTCGGCCCAGGCGCCGTGGACCAGAACGACCGTCGGCGCGGTCGGCGAAGAAGTTTCCATGTCCATACTCCCAAGTCTTTGCCCGCGCTGGGAAATGCGGGTCCGGCCGGGAGCGTCGCGCGCGGTGGTCCGCGCCTCAATCATGCACTTGGGCCAGCCGATAACCTAAAGGCCTGGCTTGACATCCTGCGCGGCGAGCGTGTCGCGGACGCGATCGAACAGCCAGTCCTTGTCCGCCGCGCTGGCGAAGCTGTGGCTGGCGCTGTCGAGCCTGTGCACTGCGGCGCGGGCGCGGGGGGCTGCGAAGGCGGCGCCTTGCCACGCATCGGCAAAGGCGATGGCGGTATTGTCGCCGCTGGCGAGCAGGATCGTGACAGGGGCTTGGGTTGCCGCCAATGCGCCCGCCATCCGCGCGGCGAGGCTGTCGGGCACTTCGCGCGGCGCCTCCGAAGCCTTGCGCAACCCCTTGACAAATTTGGCAATATTCACGCCGCCGCGCAACAGCCGCAGCCATTCGCGCGGGTCGCGCAGCTTGGCGGCATAGCGCGCGCGGATCGCGGCGGCGGGGGGCAGCGCGTCGCTCGCCTCGACTACCCAGGGGTTGGCGAGCACCAGCGCGTCGATGCCGGCGGAGGGGTGGAAGAACGCGAGCGCCGTCGCCGCATCGCAATTGCCGAACGCGACGATCCGGGCGACGCCCGCTTGCGCGCGCAGCGTCGCGGCGGCAGCGGCGATGTCCTCCGCCGCGCTTGCATAGCCGCCGTTTTCGCCGGTGGAATCCCCGATCCCGCGCCGGTCGAAGCGCAGCACCGGATACCCCGCCGCCGCGACACGCTGAGCCAGCAACGCCATGCCCCGATGCGCGCCGATGCGGATCTCGTTGCCGCCCGACACGATCAGCAGCCCGGTAGTGCCCGGCGCTTCGTCGAGCGTGCCGAACAGCGTCTCGCCGGCGCAGGGAAAGGCGATCAGCCTTCGCACGCGCGCACCCATGCGGCGATGTCGTCCGCCAGTCGCTCGGCAAGCGCGGAGTCGTTGTCCGGCTCGGCCCGTCGCCACAGCGGCGCGCCGGGGAGCTTCAGGTCGGCGGGCTTGGGGTCGGTGTCGAGGCGGACGGTGCGGGCCGGCTGCGGCGCACAATCGCCCAGCTCCGCCAGCAACTCGGGCGCGACGGCATTGCCGCCATACCCCGTCCCATCGCCTGCGTGGCGCTGCCGCTCCAGTTCGCGCAGCAGCTCGGCACCGGTCTGCGGCGCCAGATGCCAGCGGCCTGCTACGACCGCCTCCGCATCGAGCAGCGCGCCGCTGCGCACGCCGATGGCAAAGGCACGGCGACCGGCGCACGCGGCGGCAAAGGCGCGGCGAAGATCGGCGACCCGCGCGTCTTCGGTCGCCACCAGGCTCTCGCCCTGTCCCGGCAGGTTGGGCAGCGCCCCCGCGATCCCGCGCGCGGCGAGCGCCCGCAGGATCGTCACCACGAACGCGCGCGTGCGGTTCGCTTCCTCGAACAGCGGCAGGGCGGCGACCATGACCGGGCCGGTGTCGGGGCCGAAGCGCACCATCGCCTCGCGCCCGCCGGCCCAGTCATAATGGTCGATCACCCGCCCGCCCTCACGCCAGCGCCTTGTCCGCCGCGAATGCCGTCAGCGCGCCAAAGCTTTCCAGCATCTCGCCATCGACTTCGTCGTCCTCGATCAGGATGCCCAGCCGGTCCTCCAGCTCGGTCAGCACGCCGGCGACTGCCAGCGAATCGAGTTCGGGAAGCGCGCCGAACAGCGGCGTTTCCTCGCGGAACGCGGCGACGCGCTCCTCGCTCAGACCCAGAATGTCGCGGAGAACGCCCCGGACGGTGTTTTCGACTTCGGCGAACCCTTCGCGCTGCAATGCCTGTCCCCTGCGAGCGATTTTTCGCTGCCCTAAGGGTTGGCGACGCCGCTGCCAAGGGTAAGGGTGTCGCGATGATCGCGCTCGATCCCACGCCATACCCGATCGACACGCTGCCGTTGCGCGGCGCGCGCCACGCCGTCGCGCTGGAGGACAAGGGCGGCACGCTCACCTACGCGGCGCTGGAGGCGGCGGTGGGCGGCATGGCGCATGCGCTGGCGCGGCTGGGCCTGCCCCCCGGCGCGCGCGTGGCGAGCTGGCTCCCCAAGACGCGCACCGCCTGCCTGATGCCGCTCGCCGCGCCGCGTGCGGGGCTGGTCCATGTCCCCGTCAATCCGGTCCTCAAGCGCGCGCAGGTCGCGCACATCCTGGCGGACAGCGGCGCGCAGGCGCTGGTGACGCAGGCCGCGCGGCTCGCCGCGCTGGCGCCGGGCGACGTTCCCGACGAGTGCCGCATCCTGACCGAGGAGGATCTGACCGTCACCGACACGCTGCCTCCATCCTCGGCGGCGCCCGATACGCTCGCGGCGATCCTCTATACCTCGGGCTCGACCGGGCGGCCCAAGGGCGTGATGCTGTCGCACGCGAATCTGTGGCTCGGCGCGATCAGCGTGGCGCATTACCTGAACATCGCCCCCGACGACCGCGTGCTCGCCGTGCTCCCGCTCAGCTTCGACTATGGCCAGAACCAGTTGCTTTCCACCTGGGCAGCGGGCGGACGGGTGGTGCCGCTCGATTACCTGACCGCGCGCGACGTGGTGAAGGCCGTGGCCCGATACGGCGCGACCACGCTCGCCGGCGTGCCGCCGCTCTGGGTGCAGCTGCTCGAGGCCGACTGGCCCGCCGAGACCGCTGCCACGCTGCGACGGCTGACCAATTCGGGCGGCGCGCTGACGCCCCGGCTGGTGCGCAGCCTGCGCGAACGCTTCCCCCAGGCCGCGCTC
The DNA here is from genome assembly GCF_053502645.1 of Sphingomonas degradans. Lineage (NCBI taxonomy): Bacteria > Pseudomonadati > Pseudomonadota > Alphaproteobacteria > Sphingomonadales > Sphingomonadaceae > Sphingomonas > Sphingomonas degradans. The sequence continues at coordinate 2,312,235 of NZ_CP177172.1, read as the reverse complement.
TATCCGATGTACGGGCTGACCGAGGCGTTCCGGTCGACCTATCTCGACCCCGCGCTGGTCGATGCCCACCCCGACGCGATCGGGCGCGCGATCCCGTTCGCCGAAATTATGGTGGTGCGCCCCGACGGCAGCCGCGCCGCCCCGGGGGAGCCGGGCGAGCTGGTCCATGCCGGGCCGCTGGTGGCGGCGGGCTACTGGCAGGATGCCGAGCGCACCGCCCAGCGTTTCCGCCCCGCGCCGGCCTTTGCCCAGAGCGGCGGCAGGGCGGTGTGGTCGGGCGACACGGTGGTCGAGGGGGCGGACGGGCTGCTCCGCTTCGTCGGGCGCGATGACGAGATGATAAAGTCCGCCGGCAACCGGATCAGCCCGACCGAGATCGAGGAAGCGGTGCTGGCCGGCGGCGAGACCGACGAGGCGGCGGCGTTCGGCATCCCCGACGCGCGGCTGGGGCAGGCGATCCTGGTGGTGGCGCGCGGCGACGGATCGCGCGAGGCCGAATTGCGCGAACGGCTGCGGCGCGAACTCCCCAGCTTCCAGCAGCCCGCCCGCTATGACTGGCGCGCCGCCTTGCCCCGCAACCCCAATGGCAAGCTGGACCGTAGCGCGCTGAAGGCAGGACTGACATGAACGCGAAGCCCGTTGGCCCCATTCCCCCCGAATTTGCCGGGCAGGCGGCGTTGCACCTTGGCGGACAGCCGGTGGCTGCGCTCGCGGCGGCGGGCACGCCCGCCTATCTGTATGACTTCACCGTCATCGCCGCCCGAGTGGCACGGCTGCGCGCGGCGATCCCAGCGCAGGTCGCGGTGCATTATGCGATCAAGGCCAATCCCTTCGCCCCGCTGCTCGCCGCCATCGGGCCTTTGGTCGACGGGCTCGACGTCGCTTCGGCGGGGGAACTGGACAAGGCGCTGGGGTACAAGCCCGCAGCGGCGATCAGCTTTGCCGGCCCCGGCAAGCGCGATTTCGAGCTGGAGGCGGCGATCCGCGCCGGCGCCACGATCAACCTCGAATCCGAAGGTGAAGCCGAGCGCGCACTGGCGATCGGCGCGCGACTGGGCAGCGCGCCCCGCCTCGCGGTGCGCGTGAACCCCGATTTCGAGCTGCGCGGCTCGGGAATGAAGATGGGCGGGCGCGCCTCGTCCTTCGGCGTCGATGCCGCGCGCGTGCCGGCGCTGGTGCGCCGGATCGTGGCGTCGGGGGCGGAGTGGCGTGGCTTCCACATCTTCGCCGGCTCGCAATCGCTCGATACCGCCGCTGTGATCGAGACGCAGGCGGCGACCATCGCGCTCGCCGCCCGGCTCGCGGACGAAGCGGGCGCGGTGCCGCCGCTGCTCAATCTGGGCGGGGGCTTCGGCATTCCCTATTTCCCCGGCGACACCCCGCTGGATGTCGAGGCGGTCGGCGCGGCGCTGGGCGAAGTGCTGGGCGGCTTGCCCGGCGCGGCGTTCGCGATCGAGCTGGGCCGCTGGCTGGTGGGCGAGGCGGGCGTCTATGTCACGCGCATCGTCGATCGCAAGCAGAGCCAGGGGGAGACGTTCCTCGTCGTCGATGGCGGGCTGAACCATCATCTCGCCGCCACCGGCAATTTCGGCACTGTCGTGCGCCGCAATTATCCGCTCGCGCTGGCAGAGCGGATGCAGTCCGCGCCAGAAGAAGTCGTGACGATCGTCGGCCCGCTATGCACACCGCTCGATCGGCTTGGCGATCGCGTGGCGCTGCCGACTGCCCGGATCGGCGATCTTGTCGCGATCTTCGCATCGGGTGCTTATGGCGCGACGGCGAGCCCTTCGGCTTTTCTGGGCCATGCCCCCGTACGCGAAGTCCTGATCGGTGCCCCGCACACCTAAGCCAATCTTTACCTTTTCCGCCGATAGCTGACCCGGACCCGAGCGGGGATGCGGCCGAGACGTCGGCTTGCGACCGCGCCGCTGGGGATGGGAGCTTTTGGATGCGTAGCAAGTCGTTTGGCAGGATTCTCACGGCGCCGATCGCGGCGGCGGTGCTGCTGTCGGGATGTGCGGGCGGGGGCGGGCGCCCCGAATTGCCGCCGGCGGGCGCCGCGGCGGGACGCGAGGCGCCGAGCGACGAATATATCATCGGCCCGCTCGATCAGCTCAACATCTTCGTCTGGCGGAACCCCGAGCTGTCGGCCAAGGTCCAGGTGCGCCCCGATGGCCGCATCACCACGCCGCTGATCAGCGACATGCCGGCGGTGGGCAAGACGCCCGCGATGCTGGCCGACGACCTGAAGCTCGCGCTGGGCGAGTATATCAAGGACCCGATCGTATCGGTGATCGTCGAGAATTTCTCCGGCACCTTCAGCCAGCAGATCCGCGTCGTCGGCGCGACCGAGAAACCGGCGTCGATCCCCTATCGCGCCAACATGACCGTGCTCGACGCGATGATCGCGGTGGGCGGGCTTTCCGAATTCGCAGCGGGCAACCGCGCGCGGCTGGTCCGCGTCGACAAGACCACCGGGCGCCAGCGCGAATACCGCATCCGGCTGGGGGATCTGCTGAAGAGCGGCGACATTTCCGCCAATGTCCGCCTCGAACCGGGCGATGTCATCATCATCCCGGAAAGCATGTTCTGAGCGGCTGATGGGCAGCCTGTATGAAGAGCTTCGCGCCGCCCTGCACGCGGTCTGGATGCGCCGGTGGATCGCCCTGGCGGTCGCCTGGGGCGTGTGCCTGGCCGGGTGGCTGGTCGTGTCGCAGATGCCGAACAAATATGAATCGCACGCGCGCATCTTCGTGCAACTGCGCCAGATCCTGCCCAGCGACGGCGGCTCGACGGCGGACCAGCAAAAGGATATCGACCGCGTCCGCCAGACGCTGACTTCGTCGGTCAATCTGGAAAAGGTGGTGCGCGGCACCGATCTGGCGCGCACCGTTGCCACCGATCGCGACGTGGCCGATCGCATCGCGTCGCTGCAACAGATGATCAAGCTGACGGCGCAGCAGGACAATCTGTTCGAAATCAGCGTCACGGCCTCCAGCGGCAAGCTCGCGAGCCAGGTGACGCAAAAGCTGATCGACATCTTCGTCGAAGGCAATCTGGCCGACAATCGCGACGAGACCAGCCAGTCGCTGCGCTTCCTCGACGAACAGCTCGCCACCCGGCAAAAGGCATTGCAGGATGCCGAGGCGAAGCGGGCCGATTTCCAGGCGCGCTTCCTCGGCGCGCTGCCGGGCACCGGGTCGCTCAACGACCGTATCGGCGCGGCGCGCACCCAGCTGGCGCAGGTCCAGTCGGACCTTGCCGCCGCCCAGAGCAGCCTGAGCGCGGTCAACGGCCAGATGGCCGGCACGCCCGCCAACGTCGCCGGCGGTGGCGGGGGCGGGGCCGTCGCCGGGCCCGCGCGCGCGCGCCTCCAGGCGATTCAGGGCCAGATCGCCGATGGTCGCGCCCGCGGCTGGACCGACAGCTATCCCGACATGGTCGCGCTGCGCAGCCAGCTTGCCGCAGCACAGGCGGCGGCGCGCGCCGAGCCCGTGGGTTCCGGGGGCGGGGGCTCTGCGTCCAACCCGCTCTACCTCAGCCTCAAGTCGATGCAGGCGGACAAGGCCGCCACCGTCGCCGCGCTGTCCGAGCGCAAGAACCAGATCGAGCGCGACCTCGCCCAGCTCCAGGCCAAGATCGCCGAGGAACCCGGCGTCGCCGCCGAACAGGGCCAGATCGACCGCGAATATCAGGTGCTGAAGGACCAGTATGACAAGCTGCTGGGTGACCGTGAGGCCGTGAAGCTGAAAGGGCAGGTCCAGACCCAGACCGACGCGATCAAGTTCAGCGTCATCGACCCGCCGACCCAGCCGCGCACGCCGACCGCGCCCAATCGCCCGTTGCTGCTCACCGCCGTGCTGATCGCCGGGCTGGGCGCGGGGGCGGCGGGGGCATTCGCGCTGTCGAAGCTGCGGACCACCTTCTCCACCGCCGGGCGGCTGGAACGCGCCAGCGGGATGCCCGTGATCGGGTCGATCGGCGAAGTGCTTACCTCGGCGCAGGTCGCGCTGCGCCGCAAGCAGCTGACCTTGTTTGCCGGCGGGCTGGGCGCGCTGGGGCTGGCCTATCTGGGGCTGGTCGGCGTGGAATTTGCGCAACGCGGCATGGGGGCATAGGGCGATGAACGACTACACGCCCCACCGGCGCCCCTCGCTGCTCGAACGTGCCGCCGCGCAGAACCAGTTCGGCCTCGCCAAACCGGCGCCTGCCTATCCGCCTGTCATCGAGCCGGAGCAGGCCGCCCCGCCACCCGCGCCCGAGCCGCTTCCCGCCACGCCGGTTGATGCCGCGCCGGTACAGCCTGCGCCGCAGCCCGAGGCGCTGCCCGAGCCCGCGCCGCTGCCGCACTGGGACCCCGTGCCCGATCCGGTCGTGGAACTGGCCCGCACGTCCGCCGACACGCGCCCTCTCGCGCCGATCGACCGCGCGACGCTGGCCGCCGGGGGCATGCTGGTGCCCGACGGCCCGATCACGCCGCTGGCCGAGGAATTTCGCATGGTGAAGCGGCAATTGCTCCTCACCGCCCGCGCCGTCGCGGCGGCGGACACGGTCAAGGCGGCGGACCGCGCGCGGATGATCCTCGTCTGCTCGGCCCAGCCGAACGAGGGCAAGACCTATTGCGCGATCAACCTCGCGCTCTCGATGTCGGCGGAGAAGGACGTCGAGATCCTGCTGGTCGACGCCGATTTCCCGAAACCCGACGTGCTCGACCGGCTGGGCCTGCCGCAGGGGCCGGGGCTGCTCGATGCGCTGGCCGGCGCCGTTGCGGTCGAGGACTGCATCATCCCCACCGACGTGCCGCAGCTTTCGGTGCTGCCGGCGGGGACCAAGACGACCAGCGATACCGAATTGCTGGCCAGCGACCGCGCCCGCGCCGTGCTCGACGGGCTGGCCCAGGCCAATCCGCGCCGCATCGTGATCTTCGATTCGCCGCCTGCGCTCGCCGCCTCGCCCGCATCGGTGCTCGCGCTGCATGTCGGCCAGGCGCTGCTGGTGGTGCGTGCCGACCAGACCAGCGAGAGCGATCTGCGCGAAGCCGTCGCCACGCTCGACGGGTGTGAGCATATCCAGCTTGTCCTGAACGCCGTCTCGTTCCAGCCGGGCGGCCGCCGCTTCGGCAGCTATTATGGGGAGGCCGCCCAATGAGGCGCCTGATCGTCGCCGCCGGTGCCGTCGCCACGCTTGCGGCGCTGCCCGCACAGGCCCAGCGCACCCGCATCTCGCCCTATATCGAGGCGAGCCAGGTGCTCAGCGCCGACCTGTCGGGCGGGGGGGATGTGCTCACCTATTCCACGGTCGCCGCCGGCGTCGATGCCACGGTGCACAGCCGCCGCGTCGAAGTGCAGGTCAGCTACAAATACGAACGCCGCTTCGCCTATGACGAGAAGCTGGCGAACGACCAGACGCACAGCGGGCTTGCGCGGGCAAAGGCAGTCGTCGCGCCCGGCCTGACGATCGAGGGCGGGGCGATCGCCACGCGCGTCCGCGCCGATATTCGCGGCGACGCGCCGGGCACGACCCAGGGGCGGATTCGCAACAGCAGCCAGATCTATTCGGGCTATGTCGGCCCGAACCTGCAAACCCATATCGGCCCGGCCTTTGCCAACGCCGCCTATCGCTTCGGCTATACCAAGGTGGAATCGACGGTCGACACCGGCGTCGCCGCCGGCCAGCCCCGGCTCGACCAGTATGACGATTCGAAGGTCCATGTCGCGACCGCCAGCGTCGGCGTGAAATCGGGCACGGTGCTGCCGGTCGGCGTCACGGTGAGCGGATCGTTCACCCGCGAGGATGCGGGCCAGCTCGACCAGCGGTTCGAGGGCAAGTTCGCGCGCGGCGACGTGGTGCTGCCGGTGGGGGCGGGCGTCGCGCTCGCCGCCGGGGCGGGCTATGAGAAAATCCAGATCAGCCAGCGCGACGCGCTGCGCACCCCCGCCGGCCAGCCGGTGGTGGACGGCAATGGCCGGTTCGTGACCGATCCTGCCTCGCCGCGCCGCATCGCCTATGATCTCGACGGGATGTTCTGGGACGCGGGGGTCATCTGGCGCCCGGGCCGCCGCACCTTTGTCGAGGCGCGGGTGGGGCGCCGTTACGGCTCGATGAGCTATACCGGATCGGCCAGCTACCAGATCGGGCCGGGCAGCGGGGTGCAGTTCGGCGTGTATGACAGCGTCCAGACCTTTGGCCAGCAGCTGGGCGGCGCGCTGTCCACGCTGCCCACGGCGTTCGTCAGCACAACCGATCCGTTCGGCAACCAGTTCAGCGGCTGCATCTATGGCACCGTCGGCGCGGCGGCGGGCGGGTGCCTCAACAATGTGTTCGCCTCTGCCGCGACCTCGGCCTATCGCGCGCGCGGGGTGACCGGCGTGGCGGTGCTCAATCGCGGCAGCACGCGGCTGGGGCTGGGCGGCGGCTATTCGCGGCGGACCTTCATCGCGCCGACCGCCGGCGCGGGCGTCGCGATCAACGGCACGTCGGACGAAAGCTATTATCTCCAGGGATTCGGGTCGACCGATATCGGTCGCAACGGATCGCTGAGCAGCAGCGTGTTCGCCAGCTATTACAACAGCGATCTCCCCGGCGCCGACGGCATCTTTGGCTGGGGCGCCAACACCGCCTATACGCACCGTTTCGGCCCGCTGGGCGCGACGGCATCGCTGGGCATTTTCGGGTTCGAGCGCGACGGCGATTCCAGTGCTGCGGCACAGGCGCTGGTCGGGCTTCGCTACGGTTTTTAAGGGTCAGGAAAAGACCATGTACGACGATCATTATGGACTGAGCGGGCGCCCGTTCCAGCTGACGCCAGACCCGCGCTTCTGGTTCGAGACCGCCACGCACCGCAAGGCGATGGCCTATCTCGGCTATGGGCTCAGCCAGGGCGAGGGCTTTGTCGTCATCACCGGCGATCCCGGCACCGGCAAGACCACGCTGGTCGGCCACCTGCTCGCGCAGATCGATGCCGAGCGGCTGAACGTCATCAAGCTGGTGTCGAGCCAGATCGCCCCCGACGACCTGTTGCGGCTGGTCTGCGCGGGGCTGGACCTCGACGCGACCGGCGCGACCAAGGCGACGATGCTCGCCGCGATCGAGCGCGGGCTGCACAATGTCGCGCGCGGCGGGCGCCGCACGCTGCTGATCGTCGACGAGGCGCAGGCGCTGCCGCTGGAAAGCCTGGAGGAGCTGCGCATGCTCTCCAATTTCCAGGCGGGCGGCTATCCGCTGCTCCAGATCTTCCTGCTCGGCCAGCCCGAGTTCCGCGAGATGCTGGCCACGCCCCGGCTGGAGCAGCTGCGCCAGCGCGTGATCGCGATGCACCATCTGGAGGCGATGCAGCCCGACGAAGTCGAGCCCTATCTGATCCACCGCCTGTCGTGCGTCGGCTGGCGGGGCAAGCCGCGCTTCACCAACGATGCGGTCGCGGCGATGTATCGCTGGTCGGGCGGCACCCCGCGCCGGCTGAACCAGCTCGCCAGCCGCGTGCTGCTGTTCGGCGCGATCGAGCGGCTGGAGACTTTTGGCCAGCACGAACTGGCAACGGTGATCGCCGACCTCAACGAAGACACCGGCCTGGCCGCCGATCCGGCGCCGGCGCCCGCCTTTGTGGCCGAGCCGCGCCGCGTGGCGGCGTCCAATCCGTTCGTCGATCTGCCCGAACTGGGCGAGATCGCGCCGCTGCGCATGGGCACGCCGGTGCCCCCGCCCACGCCGACGCCCGCCGCGGTCAACGACATCCGCCCCCCCGCCGCCTCGGGTGAGGAAGCGCGGCTGGAGGCGCGCATCGCGCAGGTCGAACGCCAGCTGCAACAGCAGGACGAGGCGTTGCGCCGCGTACTCGGACTGCTCGTCGACTGGGTCGAATCGGGCGACGGCGCGCAGCGCCCGGACCTGTCCGCCACGCCGGGCGCGGCCGCCTGAACCGTGCTGGTCAACGCCCTTTCCGTCGATGTCGAGGACTGGTTCCAGGTCGGCGCCTTTGAAACGGCGATCCGCCGCGCCGACTGGGACGGGCTCGAACACCGGGTCGAGGCGAATACCGATCGCGTGCTCGCGCTGTTCGACGCGCGCGGGGTAAAGGGGACGTTCTTCACGCTGGGCTGGGTGGCGCAGCGCTATCCCGCGCTGATCCGCCGCATCGCCGAGGGCGGGCACGAAGTTGCCAGCCATGGCTGGGGCCATCAGCGCGTGTTCACGCTCACGCCCGACCAGTTCCGCGCCGATCTGGCGGCGGCGCGCGCGGCGCTGGAGGATGCGGGCGGGACTGCGGTGACGGGCTATCGCGCGCCCAATTTCTCGTTCGATCGCCGCACCCCCTGGGCGCACACGATCCTGGCGGAAGAGGGCTATCGTTATTCCTCCAGCGTCGCGCCGCTGCGGCACGATCACTATGGCGTGCCCGATGCCCCGCGCACGGCCTATCGCCCGGTGGCGGGCGCCGATCTGGTCGAGCTGCCGATCACGCTGGCGCGCGTGCTGGGGCGCGAAGTCACGACCGGCGGCGGCTTTTTCCGGTTGCTGCCGGGGGCGGTGACGGCGCGTGCGGTGCGCGCGGCCAATGCCGGGCATGCGCCGGCGGTATTCTATTTCCACCCCTGGGAAATCGATCCCGGCCAGCCGCGCGTGCGCACCGCGCCGCTCAAGTCGCGGCTGCGCCATTATGCCCGGCTGGGCGCGATGGCGGGCAAGCTCGACCGGCTGATCGGCGCCCATGCCTGGGGCCGGATGGACCAGGTTGCCGCCCGCGCCGCCGAGCGGCTGGCGTGAACGCCCCCCATTTGCGCAAAGCCATGGCCCTGCGCGTCGCCGATCTGGGCGACGCGATCGAGCGCGCGCGCATCGGCGCCTATGTCCACGACCATGCCGGGGGCACGCCGTTCCACTTGCCCGCCTGGAGCATCGCCGTCGCGCGGGGATGCCGCCAGCGCAGCCATTATCTGGTGGTCGAGCGCGGCAATGGCGAGATTGCCGGGCTGCTCCCGCTCACCGAAACCCATTCGGCGCTGTTCGGGCGGGCGCTGGTATCCGCCGGGTTCGGCGTCGGCGGCGGCATCCTTGCCGATACGCCGGCGGTCGCAGCGCAACTGGGCACGGCGGCAATGGCGCTCGCCGAACGGCTGAGCTGTGCCACGGTCGAGCTGCGCGGCGGCGCGCGCCCCGACGATGCGTGGCACGCCAATACCACCAGCTATCTCGGCTTCGTCCGCGATCTCGCCGCCGATGACGAGGCCGAGCTGCTCGCCATCCCGCGCAAGCAGCGCGCCGAGGTCCGCCGCGCACTGGCCAACGATCTCGACGTGGCGATCGGCTGTAACGCGGACGACCTGCGCGCGCACTATGCCGTCTATGCGGAATCGGTCCGCAACCTCGGCACGCCGGTGTTCCCGCGCAGCCTGTTCGCGCAGGTGCTGCGCGAGTTCGGCGCGTCGGCGGACATATTGACGGTGCGCAGCGGCGGAGACGCGGTGGCGAGCGTGTTGAGCCTGTACTGGAAGGGCACGGTGTTTCCGTACTGGGGCGGCGGCACGGCGGCGGCGCGTGCGCTGCGCGCCAATGACCGGATGTATTTCGCGCTGATGGCCCATGCCCGCACGCGCGGCTGCGCCCGCTTCGATTTCGGGCGGTCCAAGACCGGGACCGGCGCCGCCGCGTTCAAGAAGAACTGGGGGTTCGACGGCCGGCCGCTCACCTATTTCACGCGCACCACCGACGGCACGCCCCCGCGCTCGATCAACCCGCTCGACCCCAAATACAGCCTCCAGGTGCGTGCGTGGAAGCGGATGCCGCTATGGCTCGCCAACCGGGTGGGGCCGTTCATTTCGCGCGGGCTGGGCTGATGGGCGACATATTGTTCCTCGCGCACCGCGTGCCCTATCCGCCCGATCGCGGCGACAAGATCCGCGGCTTCCACATCCTGCGGCATCTGGCGGCGAAAAAGCGGGTCCACCTGATCGCCTTTGCCGACGATCCCGCCGACCTGAAGCACAAGGGCGGGCTGGCCCGGCTCACCGGCAACCGCTCGATCATCTGGCGCTCCAAGTCGCAGGCGCGGGCAGGGGTGGAGGCGTTGCTGTCGCACCGTCCGGTGTCGCTGACCGCGTTCGACAATGACGCGCTGCGCCAGTCGGTCACCAGCATCCTCGCCCGGCACAATATCGACACGATCTTCGTCTTTTCCAGCCAGATGGCACAATATGTGCCGTCGCGCCCGCGCCAGCGCGTCGTGATGGACTTTGTCGACATGGATTCGGCCAAGTTCGCCGCCTATGCCCGCACCTCGCGCTGGCCGAAGAGCTGGCTGCTCGCCCGCGAAGGCCGGATGCTGATGCACTATGAGCGCGCCGTCGCTGCGCGTGCCGACGCCAGCCTGTTCGTCAGCGCGGCGGAGGCGGAGCTGTTCCGCACCAGCACCGGCGCCGACAACGTCCATGTCGTGGAAAACGGCATCGACACCGCCTTTTTCGATCCCGCCGCCACCTATCGCCGCGTCGATGCGCTGGGCGCGCTGATCGTCTTTACCGGCCAGATGGACTATCGCCCCAATATCGAGGGCGTCACTTGGTTTGCCGAGTCGATCCTGCCGCACATTCGCGTGGCACACCCCGATGCCCGGTTCATGATCGTCGGACGCAACCCGACCGAGGCCGTCCGCGCCCTGACGCGCCATCCCGGCGTGATGGTGACCGGCCAGGTGCCCGATGTGCGCGGCTGGCTGGCGGCGGCATCGGTCGTCGTCGCGCCGCTCAAGCTCGCGCGCGGCGTGCAGAACAAGGTGCTGGAGGGGATGGCAATGGCGCGCCCCGTCGTCGCCTCTGCCGAAGCGGCGGAGGGGATCGACCATGGCGGCACGATCCGCGTCGGCGCGAGCGTGGGGGAGATGGCCGACGCGATCAACGCGCTGCTGGCCGACCGCGCGAGCGCGGCGGCGCTGGGCGCGGCGGCGCGGCAACAGGTGATCGATCGCTATAGCTGGGACGCGCGGCTCGCGGCGCTCGACGCCGTGCTGGCCGCCCCCCTGCGCCCCGAAAAGGACGCCCGCGTCGCCCGCGCGCGCAAGACCGTCGCATGACGATCGCGGCCCCAGCCACGCCCGCGCCGGCTGCCGGCGCGCGCCTGTTCGACGCCCGCTGGCGGCGGCACGCGCTGCTGCTCGCCGCCACCTGGGCCGCGCTGCTGCTGCTGTTTCGCCGCGACACCGCCGATCTGGCGACGATCTATTGGACCAACACCACCTTCGGCCACTGCCTGTTCATCGCGCCGGTGATCGCATGGCTGGTGTGGCAGCGCCGCGCCGGGCTGGCGCAGGTGCCGCCACAGGGCTGGTGGCCGGGGCTGGCGCTGGTCGCAGGTGGCGGCTTTGGCTGGCTGCTGGGCGATGCCGCCAGCGTCGCGCTGTTCCGCCATGCCGGGCTGGTGCTGATGCTCCAGGGCGCGGTCGTCACCGTGCTGGGGCCCAATGTCGCGCGCGCGCTGCTGTTTCCGCTGGCCTATATGGCGTTCCTCGTGCCCTTCGGCGACTTTCTGGAGGGGCCGCTTCAGGACATCACGATCCGCATGGTGATGCCGCTGCTCCATCTGTTCGGCGTGCCGGCGCAGGTGGACGGCGTGCTCATCACCACGCCCAACGGCTATTTCGAGATTGCGGAGGCGTGTTCGGGGGCGAAATTCGTGATCGCCATGGTCGCCTTCGGCGTGCTGGTCGCCAATGTCTGCTACGTGTCGTGGGGGCGCCGCGCGGCGTTCCTGCTGGCCGCGCTGGTGGTGCCGGTGATCGCCAACGGATTGCGCGCGTTCGGGACGATCTATGCCGCGTGGTGGACTTCGGTCGAACGTGCCACCGGGCTCGACCATATCGTCTATGGCTGGTTCTTCTTCGCGCTGGTGATGGCGGCGGTGCTGGCGATCGGGTGGCGCTGGTTCGATCGCGATCCCGACGCGCCATGGTTCGATCCTGCCGCGCTGCAAACGCCGGCATGGGGCCGCACCGACCCGACGCTCGCGGCGCTGCTCGCGCTGACGCTCGCAAGCGCATTCCTCGGCTGGGGCAGCCTCGTCGCGGCCCGCGCCGCCCCGCTGCCGCCGCGCATCGAATTGCCCTCGGTGCCGGGGTGGCAGCGCGTGAACCTCAGCACCACGGCGCCGTGGACGCCCAACTTCCCCGGCGCCGATCATTTCCTGATCGGGCGCTATGCCGATGCACAGGGGCGCGCGGTCGACCTGGCGGTGGCGGTCTATGCCAACCAGCATGAGGGCAAGGAACTGGTCGGCTTCGGCATCGGCGCGATCCGCGAGAATGATCGCTGGGTCCGTATCGAGGATATGCCCCCGGTCGCGGGCGGGCACGCTTTGCGCATGGTTGGTCCCGCACGGGTGGAACGCGAGACCGTCAGCTGGTACCGGGTCGGCGACACGCTGACCGGGAGCGACAATCGAGTGAAGCTGGCGACGCTGAAGGCCAAGATGCTGGGCGGCAACCAGGCGGGAGTGGCCGTGCTGCTCTCCGCCGAGCGCGATGGGGAGGGGGATGCCGATGCGGCGATCCGCGCGTTCCTCGCGGGCGTAGGGCCGCTCGACGCGCTGGCCGATCGCATGGCGGGCGTGCGCTGAATGTGCGGTATCGCGGGGCTCTATTACCCCGCCCTTGCCAAGCCGGTCGATCCGAACCGCATCGTCCAGATGTGCGACGCGCTCGCGCATCGCGGGCCGGACGGGTCGGGCGTGTGGACCGCGCCGGGCGTGGGCCTCGGCCATCGGCGGCTGGCGATCATCGACCTGGAAGGCGGCGTCCAGCCGATGGCGCTGCCGGACGAGAGCGTCGTCACGATCTTCAACGGCGAAATCTATAATTTCCGCGAAGTGCGCGACGAGTTGGAGGGGCGGGGCGCGCGCTTCCTGACCGACAGCGATACCGAAGTGCTGCTCCACGGCTGGCGCGCCTGGGGGCCGGGGCTGCTGGAGCGGCTGAACGGCATGTTCGCCTTCGCGCTCTACGATGCCGAGGCAAAGAGCCTGTTCCTCGCGCGCGACCGCTTCGGGGTAAAGCCGCTGCATTATGCCGAATTGTCGGACGGTGCGGTCGCCTTCGCCTCCGAGCTGAAGGGGCTGCTCGCCCATCCGCTGTTCCGCCGCACCCCCGATTTCCGCGCGGTCGAGGATTATCTGGGGCTCGGCTATGTCCCCGACGACGCCTCGCTGCTCGCCGGCGTGCGCAAGCTGCCTGCCGGCCATTTCCTGCTGCTCCAGCGCGACCGCCCGGTGCCCCAGCCGGTGCAGTGGTGGGACATCGACTTCACCCGGCGCGCCACGGGCAAGACCCGCGACCTCGAGGCCGAGCTGGTCGATCGGATGCGCACGGCGGTGCGCTCGCGGATGATCGCCGATGTGCCGCTGGGCGCGTTCCTGTCGGGCGGCGTGGACAGCAGCGCCGTGGTCGCGCTGATGGCCGAGGCGAGCCGAACGGCGGTAAAGACCTGCACGATCGGCTTCGACGAATCGGGATATGACGAAAGCGCCTATGCCCGCCAGGTCGCCGGCCGCTTCGCCACCGCGCATCGCGAGCGCACCGTGGCGGCGGACGATTTCGCGCTGATCGACACGCTGGTCGCCGCCTTTGACGAACCCTTTGCCGATGCCTCCGCGCTGCCCACCTATCGCGTGTGCCAGCTCGCGCGCGAAAGCGTGACGGTGGCGCTGTCGGGCGATGGCGCGGACGAGGCGTTCGCCGGCTATCGCCGCTACAAATTCTTCGCGGCGGAGGAGCGGTTCCGTGCCGCGCTGCCCACCGCGTTCCGCCAATCGGTGTTCGGCACGCTGGGCCGCGCCTATCCCAAGGCCGACTGGGCACCGCGCCCGTTCCGCGCCAAGACGACGCTGCTCGCGCTCGCCGACGAAGGCGACGTGGCCTATGCCAAGGCGGTCGGCGTCACCGGCCCCGAGCTGCGCCACCGGCTGTACCGCGACGCCGCGCGGCAGGCGCTGGGCGGCCACACCGCCGAACAGCGCTATATCGACACGATGCGCGCCGCCCCAGCGCGCGATGCGCTCGACCGCGCCCAATATGCCGACATCAAGCACTGGCTGCCCGGCGACATCCTGACCAAGGTGGATCGCACCAGCATGGCCGTAAGCCTGGAGACGCGCGAGCCGCTGCTCGACCACCGGCTGGTCGAATTCGCCGCCACCTTGCCCCCGGCGCTCCGCATCCGCGCAGGCCAGGGCAAGTGGCTGCTCAAAAAGGCGATGGAGCCTTGGCTGCCCAGGGAAGTCCTGTATCGCCCGAAAATGGGCTTCGTCACCCCGGTCAGCGCGTGGTTCCGCAAGGCGCTGGCCGAGGAGGCGGCTGCGCTGGCCCGGTCGAAGCTGCTCGCCGGCACCGGCTGGTTCGACCTGTCGGTGGTGGAGACGCTGGCGGCGGACCACAAGGCGGGCCGCGCCGACCATGGCCGCACGCTCTGGCAGCTGCTGATGCTCGAACGCAGCCTCGCGCGGCTGTTCGGCTGAGCTACAGCCGTTCGGCGGCGACCGGCGCGGGCTGATGGATCACCGCGATCCCCGCGTGCAGCGTCAGCGCGACCAGCGCCAGCGACGAAAGCGCGAACAGCATGAAGCGCACCAGCACGCGGTTATAGGTCGCCTGCACGATGCTGTGGACGATGCGCAGCCCCACATAGATCCAGGCGATCGCCGCGTTGATCCCGTTGCCGTCGCCCAGCAACGCCAGCGTCAGCGCGATCGCGTAGAAGATCGTCGGCTGCTCCAGCAGATGCATGTAATTATGCGCCGGCCACTGCGCGCGTTCGGGTAACAGCTTGTCGAGGAAATGCGGTCGCCCGCCCACGACGGTACGGATGTCGATCCCCGCCTTGGGCAGCGCGGGAATCCGCACGACCAGCATCCAGAACATCATCACCTGCGTCCACGCGACCAGCGCGACGATCGGCGCGAGTATTTCACTGTACATGGACCATGCCCCTCCGCGATTTGCGCGAGGCTGCTTGATTCAGGCGCGCATTGCAAACATCATTGCGAAAAGGCGTGGCGTACGATGAAGTCGATTACGTCGCGGCCCTGCGGCGTCGTGGGGGTGATGATGTTGAAATGGTCCGCCCCGCCCGACGCCAGCACCGCCACCGGATCGCCGGATTCGCGCGCGGCGGCGACATAGGGTGCCATCCATTCGGTGAGCGCCCCCAGCACGAAATATTGCGGCACCCCCAGCGGCAAATGGTCCTGCGGCGAGGCAAAGCGATAGGCGTCGGGCAGCGCCGCCGGGGTCCCGCCCATGAAGGGCGCGATCACCGGCTGCCCCCGGCACACTTCGGCATCCGGGCCGACCAGCGGCGCCAGCGCGCCCGGCCCGTCGATCGCGACCACGGCGGCGATCGGCAGCGGGGCCGCACCTGCAATCTCGCCGCCCAGCCGTGCGCGCGATGCCGCCCACAGCGCCAGATGCGCGCCCGACGAATGCCCCACCACTGCGACTCTTGTCAGATCCAGCTTCTGGGTGCGCGCCAGCGTACGCAGATAATCCACGCCCGCCGCAATATCCGCGAACGTCCCCGGATAGCCCCCGCCCGGATTGCCCAGCCGGCGATATTCCAGGTTCCACGTCGCGATCCCGCGCGCGGTGAGCGCGTCCGCGAGCGGCGCGGTGCCGCTGGCATCCTCCATCGCCGCGCTCCAGCACCCGCCATGGAGCACCACCGCGACGGGGAAGGGGCCCTTGCCCGCCGGCAGGCGCAGCTCGCCATGCTGGATCGGGTCGGGGCCATAGCGCTCGACCAGCGCGGGCCGGGTCACGGTTTTCCGCGCCTCGCCCAGCACCTGGTACGACGATCCCTGCGCCAGCGCGGGCGACGCGGCGAGCAGGGGCAAGAGGCATAACAGTGCCTTCACCATCACGCCTCTCGACCTGCGGTCCACCGCGCAAAGATATCGATCCAGTCGCGATCGGGCGACTCCGCCGAAAGGTTGGCGCCGAACCCATGCCCGCCATGCTCGATCAGGTGCGCGGCCACCGGCACCTTGTGGGTCAGGCATGCGCCGAACATCGCCACGCTCTGCGTCACCGGCACGGTCCCGTCGTCGGTCGCATGGATCAGGAACACCGGCGGCGTCCGGGGCGATACGCGCGCCAGCGGCGTGTGGCGCGCGACGATCGCCGGATCGCGGTCCTTGCCCATCAGCCCGAAGGCGGAGCGGCTGTTCGGCCCGGCGCTCGCGAAATCGACCACCGGATAGGCCAGCCCCGCATAGGCCGGGCGCGCCGACTGGCGGTCGGCGGCATCGACGGGCGCATACACCGTGTCGCCATGCGCGACGGCAAGGTCCGCCGCCAGATGCCCGCCGGCGGAAAAGCCCATGATCCCCAGCCGCGCCGGATCGATGCCCCATGTCCCCGCCCGCGCGCGGATCAGCCGCATCGCCCGCTGCGCATCCTGCAACGGCACGTCCCAGCGCTGCCCCCATCCCTGGCCGGGAATGCGATAGGCGAGCACGAACACCGTGATGCCCTGCCGGTTCAGCGGCGTGGCGAAACTGGCCCCCTCATTGCCCAGCGACACGAACAGATACGCACCCCCCGGCATCACCAGCACCGCGCGTCCATCGGGCCGGGCAGGGCGATAGACGCCGACGATCGGCGCGCGCGCGTCCGCGCTGGCCGTGGCGGCGCCCGGCGGCGCATCGGGCCATAGCGCGAAATGCTCGGCGGGCGGCCACGCCTCCTCGACGCGCGCGCGTGCGGCGGGGGCGGCCATCGCGACGGCCATCGCCCCGCCCAGCATCGTCCGGCGGTCTATCGGCATCGGTCCACTCCAGCTATGCGATCGCATATTCCGAAGGTTAGCGATCCTCCCCCCTCTCCCGCAAGCGGGACGGGCCAGGGGAGTAGCCCATTCCTCCCCGGAACGGGGAGGGGGACCGCCGCCAAAGGCGGTGGTGGAGGGGGCTCGCGCCCAATCCCGGCGGTATCCCGACACGCCCTCTCCCGCGTGCGGGAGAGGGCGCGCCCGCCAACGAACATCATCGCCAGCGGAAGCCCCCTCACCCAACCCTCTCCCGCACGCGGGAGAGGGCTAAAGAAGCGCCGCCCCAATCCCGTCACCGCATGCGGCAGAGGGCCAAAACCCGCCGCTCCCCCATCCCCTCTCCCGCAAGCGGGAGAGGGAGGGGCCCGCCGCGCAGCGGTGGGAGGGTGAGGGCCCTTCACCAGCCCAATAAGAAAACGGCCGGGGATCGCTCCCCGGCCGCTTCGCTTTTCCGGATAGGCCGTCGCGGGCGTAAATCCCGCGCCGTCGGACGCGGCGTTGCCGCGCCGGCCGGCCTTCGCCGTCTCAGGGCGAGCACGGCTCGCCCCGTGCGGCTCAGGCGAACAGCTTCGCCCAGGCGCGCTTGGCGCGATCCTTCCAGTGGCCGCGGTGATAGGCGTCCGATGCCAGCAGCGGCATGACCGAGCCGGCCTCCGCGAACACCATCTGCTCGATGCCCGTGTTCACCTTGCCCCAGCTGGCGGCTTCCTGCAGCGTCGAGGACGAGCAGGCGCCGTCGCGCACGTCGGCGACGGTGATCTGCACGGCGTACTTGTGCACTTCCACATCGTCATGGCCCAGGATTTCGGCGCAGACGACCGTGTCCTGGATGAAGTTCTTGGGCACGCCGCCGCCGATCATCAGCAGGCCGGTGGTGCCCGCCTTGATCTTGATGTCGGTCAGTTCGCGGAAGTCCGCGACCGCGTCGATCATCAGGTACGGCTTGCCGGCCTTGGCCGCATCGACCTGGTGCTTGACGAGGCCGAAGCCCGCCGAGCTGTCGACGAATGCCGGGCAGAAGATCGGCACGTCATGCTCATAGGCCAGCTTGACGAGGCTGTTGTCCTTCTTGCCATGCTCGACCAGATACTTGCCCATCTCGCGGATGAACGCGCGGCTCGAATAGGCCTTGGGCTCCAGCGTCTCGGCGATCTCGAAGATCGTGTGGTCGACGTGCTGAAGCTCTTCCTCGTCGATGTACGTGTCATAGATGCGGTCGATGTAGAGCGAGCGCAGCGTGTCGTCGTCGGGGATTTCCAGCGCCTGATAGTGCTTGTGGCCCAGGCCCTCGAAGAAATCCATGTCGACGATGGTCGCGCCGGTGGCGACGATCACGTCGACCATGTTGTTGCGCACCAGCTCGGCATACAGGTCCATGCAGCCGCCGGCCGAGGTCGAACCGGCGATGACCAGCACGACCGTGCAGTCCTTGTCGGCCAGCATCTCGTTATAGATCTTGGTCGCGCGGCCCAGGTCGCGGCTGGTGAAGCTCATATCGGCCATCGCATCGACGATCGGACGCGCGTCGAAGCTGGTGATGTCGATGTGCTTGACCTGCTTGGACAGCAGTTCCGCCTTGCGGTTGTCGTTCACTACGGTGTCGGTCATCTTTTCTTCCTTATTCCCCTCCCGCTTGCGGGAGGGGTTAGGGGAGGGCCTGTGCGGCACGCCTCCCGTTACAGGCCCTCCCCCGACCCCTCCCGCAAGCGGGAGGGGGGAAAGAAGAGCAGCAATCGGCCTCTAGCGTTACAGCTTGACGACGTTCGACGGCAGCGCCTGTTCCTCGTCGCTCGCGACATACAGCGTGACCATCGGCTCGTCGTCGACGATCACCGTGCGGTCCGAGCCGAAGCCGTTGAACGCGGTACGCATCGCCGCGCCATAGGCGCCGAGCATCCCGATCTCGATATAGTCCCCCGCGCGGATGTCCGCCGGCAGCAGGAACGGGCCTGCCATATGGTCCATATCGTCGCAGGTCGGGCCATAGAAGCTGAACTCCATGTCCTTCGCGTTCGAATCGGGCTCGCGCAGCAGCGTGACGGGGAAGCGCCAGCCGAGATGCGCCGCATCGAACAACGCGCCATAGGCGCCGTCGTTGATGTACAGCTCGTTGCCGCGACGCCGTTCGACGCGCGCCACGATCGAGCTGTATTCGGCGCACAGCGCGCGGCCCGGCTCGCACCACAGTTCCGACGAATAGCTGACGGGCAGGCTTTCGAAGGCGCGGTGGATCGTCGCGAAATAGCGCTCCAGCGGCGGGGGCTCCATGCCGGGATAGCTCGACGGAAAGCCGCCGCCGACGTCGATCACGTCCACGGTGACGCCCGCATCGACGATCGCCGCGCGCACGCGCTCCATCGCGTTGGAATAGGCTTCGGGCGACATCGCCTGGCTGCCGACATGGAAGCAGATGCCCAGGGCATCCGCGACCTGGCGGGCGGCCATCAGCAGCGGCTTGGATTCGCCGGGGCCGACGCCGAACTTCGACGCGAGGCTCAGCTTCGAGTGATCGGACGACACGCGCAGCCGGACGCACAGCGTCAGATCGGTCGCGCTTTTGGTGGCGCTGACGATCTTTTCCAGCTCTTCCAGGCTGTCGAGGCTGAACACCCGCACGCCATGCTCGAAATAGGCTTCCGCGATGGCTTCCTCAGCCTTCACCGGATGCATGAAGCACAGCGTGGCTTCCGGCGCGACACCGGCGACCAGCCGCACCTCGGCGATCGAGGCGACGTCGAAATGGGTGATGCCGCTTTCCCACAGGACCCGGATCAGGTCCGGCGAGGGATTCGCCTTCACCGCATACATCGACCGACCCGGAAACTTCTCTGCGAAGAATCGGGCGGCACGCGATGCGGCGTGCGGACGAACGAGCGTTACCGGCTGAACCGGACGCTGCGTGGCGATGTCGATGCCGCGAACGGCGGTCGAACGGGGACCTGCTAACCCCAGCGCGCGATGATGCTTGTGCAACTCAAGGGACCTCCAAGTGCCTGACGGCGATCGTTGACAAAAGCTGCCTTGCGGTTGGAAGTCCCATGGGGCAGCGGAAGGCGGCACATAAGGGCGGTGGTCCCCCGTGTAAAGCGATTCGAGACCCGGAAAACTACGGCGAGGATGAATAGTGACGATTGTGCGACAGCCTACCCGTGCCGGGGTCCGCGATGCGGCGGCCAAGGTGGCGGCGATCCTCCCGCAAACTCCTCTTTTCATTGTGGAAATCCAGGGGGTGCCGGTCGCGTTCAAGGCGGAGGCTTTGCAGCCCATCGGCGCGTTCAAGATCCGCGGCGCGTGGCACCGGCTGACCGCGCTCGATGGCCGCGCGCGCGAAAAGGGCGTCGTGGCCTTCTCCTCGGGCAACCACGCGCAGGGAGTCGCCTGGGCGGCGCGGCGGCTGGGGATTCCGGCGGTGATCGTGATGCCCGCCGACGCCCCGCGCGTGAAGCTGGAAGCGACGCTGGCGCTCGGCGCCGAAGTCGTCCGCTACGACCGCGCGACCGAGAGCCGGGAAAAGATCGCCGCGCACCTTGCCCATGCGCGCGGCGCCGCGCTGGTGCCCAGCTTCGACGATCCGTGGATCATCGAGGGGCAGGGGACAGCGGGTATCGAATCGATGACCCAGCTGGTCGAGGCGCGGCTGCCCGACCCCAGCCGCGTCGTCGTGCCGTGCGGCGGCGGCGGTCTGGCGGCGGGGCTGGCGCTCGCGCTGCCCGAGGCGGAGATGACCGTGGTCGAGCCCGAGGGATGGGACGACATGCGCCGCAGCCTGGAGGCCGGGTGGATCGAGCCGGTGGGCGACAATCCGCCGCCGACCGCCTGCGACGCGCTCCAGACGACGCGCGTGTCGCCGCTCACCTTCGACGTGCTGTCGCGGCGCGGCGCCACCGGGGTCGCCGTGACCGAGTCCGAAATCCGTAACGCCCAGCGCTGGGCAGCGGTGAAACTCCGCATCGTGGTGGAGCCGGGCGGCGCCGTCGCGCTCGCGGCGCTGCTCGCGGGGAAGGTTGCGGTCCAGCCGGGGTTGCTCGTGATCCTCTCCGGCGGCAATGCCGACCCCGAAGACTATGCCCGCGTGCTGGCGTCGAAGGATTGAGAATGGAAAACCGCATGCAGGGAAGCCGCTTCGGCGCTGTCATCGCCAATATCCTCAGCGTGGCGACGCGAGGGCTGGGGCTGTTCCTGTGGTATTTCCTCCGCCTGATCTATCGCGGCGAGCCCAAGGTGATCGCCGGCTTCGTCGCGGTCGGCGCGGCGATCGGGCTGCTGGTCTGGGCCCTGCTGCGATGATGGACCCCAGCCTCGCGCCGTGGCTCGCCAGCCTGGTGGTGGTCGCGATCGGCCTGCTCGTCTGGGGCGGTGCCCGCACCTGGCGCGCCGGCGACCGGCAAAAGGGCGTGCTGATGCTGGCGTGCGCGGTGGTGATCCTGGGGAATCTGCTGATCTGGACGGTTTGACGGCGTCGTCCCGCCAACCCTCTGTCACCCCGGGGCCCCGCTTCTTCATTTCCGGCGGGCGCACCGAATACATCGTCACCCCGGGCTTGACCCGGGGCCTAGCTTCTTCTCGCGCGGGCGCTTGAAAGGTTCAGCTGGGCCCCGGGTCAAGCCCGGGGTGACGGCGCTGAGGACGTGGCCGCAAACACCAGACATTCCGTTTTCCCGCACAACCCCCTACATGGGCGCGATGCTAGATCCTTCGACGCCCGCCCAGCTTCTCTACCTCGCCTCGGATTTCGAGGTCGTCCGGCCCGGCCGCTATGTGCTGTGCGCGGTCACGGGCGCGCGGATTTCGATCGATGCGCTGGTCTATTGGAGCGCCGAGCATCAGGAGGCCTATGCCACCGCACAGGCCGCCACCGCCGCGATCCTCGCCGGCGGGGCAAAGAACATCGCAGAGTAACGGCCCGCCCCCAGCGGGAAGCGGGCCGCCAAGAACCTCAGCGGATCGGCGAGTTCGGGTCGAGCCGCATGTCCAGATAGCTGTCCACGCTGCCCATCAGCTGTTCCATCTCGTGCTCGAAGAAATGGTTCGCGCCCGGGATCGTATCGTGATGGATCGTGATGTGCTTCTGCGTGCGCAGCTTGTCTACCAGCTTCTGCACGGCGCCCGGCGTGACGACTTCGTCATTCTCGCCCTGGATGATGATGCCCGACGAAGGGCAGGGCGCCAGGAAGGTGAAGTCGAACATGTTCGCCGGCGGCGCGACCGAGATGAAGCCCCGGATTTCCGGGCGCCGCATCAGCAGCTGCATGCCGATCCACGCGCCGAAGCCAAAGCCCGCGACCCAGGTGGTCGAAGCCTCCGGGTGGAAGCTCTGCACCCAGTCGAGCGCGCTCGCCGCGTCGGACAGTTCGCCGATGCCGTTGTCGAACACGCCCTGGCTCTTGCCCACGCCGCGGAAATTGAAGCGCAGCGTGGCGAAACCGCGCCGCTGGAACGTCTTGTAGAGTTCCATGGTGATGCGGTTGTTCATCGTGCCGCCCGCATTGGGATGCGGGTGCAGGATCATCGCCACGGGTGCGCGCGGGCGGGGTGCCGGGTTGAAACGGCCTTCGAGACGCCCCTCGGGGCCGGGGAAAATGACTTCGGGCAATGCGGTCTGCCTTGATTTTTGGCGCGCCAGTGGAGCGCGCGGAGTTGGCCGCTATATAGGCGCGGCACGCCCTGACGCAATTGGAACCAGATTTGAGCGACAGACTCTATCTCGATCACGCCGCGACCACGCCGATTTTGCCGCAAGCGATGGCGGCGGTGGCGCAGGGGATGGCGGCGTGGGCCAACCCGTCCTCTCCCCATGCGGCGGGGCGCGCGGCGCGCGCGGCGCTGGAGGATGCGCGCACCCGCATCGCCGCCGCCTATGGCTGGGCGCATGAGGTGGTGCTGACCGGCGGAGCAAGCGAATCGATCCAGCTCGCGCTCACCCGTTCGATGGCGGAGCGGCGTATCATCACGGCGGTCGAGCATGATTCGGTCCTCCGCCATGCCGAGGGCGCGGCAGTGCTGCCGGTCGATGCGGGCGGCATTCTGGACCTCGACGCCCTGCGCGACACGCTGGCCCGGCCCGGCCGCGCGCTGCTCTGCGTCCAATGGGCGAACAGCGAGACCGGGGTGCGCCAGCCGATCGCCGCGATTGCCGAAATCGTCCACGCCGCCAACGGCATCCTGATGGTCGACGCGGCCCAGATGCCCGCCCGCGCCGACGATGCCGTGCTGCGCCACGCCGATCTCGTCGTCGTCTCGGGGCACAAGCGCGGCGGCCCGCCAGGTATCGGCGCGCTGCTGGTGCGGGATTTCGGCGTGCTGCTGCCGATGGGCGGGCAGGAAAAGGGCTATCGCGCAGGCACCGAGAACCTGCCCGGCGCACTCGGCTTCGCCGCCGCGCTGGCGGTGCCCGAGGACATGGCGCGCATGGCCGCCCTTCGCGCCACGCTGGAGGCCGCACTCGTCGCCGATGGCGGCGAAGTCGTCGGCGCGCACAGCCCGCGCTCGCCGCTGATCGGCGCCTATCGCATGCCCGGCGTCTCGTCCGCCGCGCAGCTCATCCGCTTCGACATGGGCGGGATCGCGGTGTCGGCGGGCAGCGCCTGTTCCTCGGGCAGCATGCGCCCCAGCCATGTCCTGTCGGCAATGGGCTGGACCGAACCCGCACTGCGCGAAGTCGTCCGCGTCAGTTTCGGACGCGACACGGGGGAGGACGATGTCGCCCGCTTCGTCGATGCGTGGCGTGCCATCGCCGCCGATGCGCGGGCGCGCGCGGCATGATCTATCTCGATTATCAGGCAACCACGCCGCTCGCCCCCGAAGCGTTGGAGGCGATGCTTCCCTGGCTCGACGGCGGCTTTGCCAACCCGCATTCGCCCCATGCCCCCGGTCGCGCGGCAAAGGCGGCGGTCGAAGTCGCGCGGGCTCAGGTGGCGGCGCTGCTCCCGCCCGGCGGACAGCTCAGCTTCACCAGCGGCGCGACCGAGGCGCTGAACTGGGCGATCCGGGGCAGCACCGGCCCCATCGTCACGCTCGCGACCGAACATGCCGCCGTGCTCGATACCGTCGCGGCAGAGGCGCGCCGGGGCCGCGCCGTCACGATCCTGCCGGTCGAAGCCGACGGGCTGGTCGATCTCGCCGCCGCCCGTGCGGCGATCCAGCCGGGCACCGGGCTGGTCGCGGCGATGCTGGTCAATAACGAGATCGGCGTGATCCAGCCGATCGAGCAGCTTGCCGCGCTCGCCCATGCCGCCGGCGCGCGCTTCCTGTGCGACGCGGTGCAGGGCTATGGCCGGGTGCGCATTCCCGATGGCTGCGATATGGTCGCGGTGTCCGCGCACAAGATCCACGGGCCCAAGGGCGTTGGCGCGCTGTGGATTCGCGACGGCGTGGCGGTCGAGCCGTTATTGTACGGCGGCGGGCAGGAGCCCGGCCGCTCGGGCACGCTCTCGCCCGCTTTGTGCGCCGGGTTCGGCGCGGCGGCGCGGCTCGCCAAGCAGCGCTTCGGCGCCGATCATGCCAATGCCGAGCAGTTGTTCCGCGCCGCGCTGGAACGGATCGGCTCCGAATGGACACTCAACGGGTCGCAGGGCGAGCGCTATCATGGCAATCTCAACCTGCGGTGCGATGGGGTCGATGTCGCGCGGCTGATGTCGGGCCTGCGCGACATTGCCTTTTCGGCGGGATCGGCCTGCGCCAGCGGATCGGGCCGGCCCAGCCATGTGTTGCGCGCGCTGGGCCTCACCGATGCTCTGGCGCGTTCGAGTATCCGTATCGGCTTCGGCCGCTCGACCAGCGAGGAAGAACTGATGGACGCGATCGACCGTATCACTGCCGCTGCCCGTGCCCAGCGGGTGGCCCCATGATCCGCAGGGCAATCGCATGTCAAAAAACCCGTCGTCATCCTGACGAAAGTCAGGATCCATTCGGTGCTGCGCCTGCGGCTTTTGCTGCAACGGAGCGGCAATGGATCCCGGCCTGCGCCGGGATGACGGAATTTGGGTTTGACCAACTATCCTGCGCGAGGGACCTCCCATGATCCGGGTCCGCTTTATCAGCGCCGACGGCCACACCACGCAGGATGTGGATGCGCCGGAGGGCGCGCGCCTTCTCGAAGTCGCCCAGAATGCCGGTCAGCCGCTGGAGGGTACGTGCGAGGGGCAGATGTCGTGCTCGACCTGCCACGTCATCGTCGCCGCCGACGATTTCGATCGCCTGCCGCGCGCGAGCGAGGAGGAAGAGGACATGCTTGACCTCGCCATGGGCGCGACGCGGACCAGCCGGCTCGCCTGCCAGATCCTGCTGACGCCCGCGCTGGACGGGCTGACCGTCACCATGCCCAGCGGCCACCGCGACATGCAGGGGCGGTGATCGCCGGCGGGGGCGCAAAGCGCATTTCTGGAAACAAAAAGTCACACGCTCACGGCGCGGTACGGAACCTAAGCCGCTGCCCGACTCTTTCGGCTCCCGCAGGGCAAGCCCCTGCAACTGGGAGAATTTCATGAAGAGCTTTATGATCCTCGCCGCGGCTGCTGCCGCAGTGTTTTCGGTTCCGGCCGCCTCCGCCAGCGCAGCACCCGCCGCCGCGCCGCTCGTGACCGCCGCCGCCATCGCCGAAGCGGGCCAGAGCCGCGTCATCGTCCGCGAGGAGCGCCGTACGGTGCGTCGTGGTCCGCGCCATCATCAGATGCGCCGTCACCATCGCCGCAGCTATGTCCGCACGGTCTGCACCAACCGCTATCGCGACCATCGCCGCGTCCGCGTGTGCCGCAAGGTCCGCACCTACCGGTAAACGATTGGCGGGGGCGCGCTTCGGTGCGCTCCCGCTCTTGCCAGCCGCGAAAGCTTCCCCCATATGCGCCGCGGGAGTCGGGCGGACGATGCCGTCGCCAACCCGGTCAGGTCCGGAAGGAAGCAGCCGTAACGATTTCGTGTCGGGTCGTCCCGGCTCCCACCCGCGCCCCGCTGCGGCGCGAGCACCCCTCACATAAAACCCTGTCCTACAGGCCCTTGTTTCTGGCAGGGTCGCGACATGATCGCTTCGCTGTCCCGATGCCCCCGCGCCCCCGAATCGCCCGCCCCGGCGATGCGCAACCTTCGGCGTCCACAATGTCGCGAAAACGGGCGGTTTCCGGCCGGCTTCACAGAGGGGAAGGCGCCCTTCGCCAGCCTCCCGCGCCCTCGCGATCCACTGCATTTTCGCAACCTTCCGCGACCGGATCGTCCAGATTCTTCGACTTGGGCCCCATGCGGCGCTAGGGTGCGCTGACATGTCCGATTCCTTCCTCAGCCTCGACGAACCGCCCCAGCCCAAGGCCGAGGCCTATCGCGTCCTCGCCCGCAAATACCGGCCCCAGACGTTCAGCGAACTGATCGGCCAGGACGCCATGGTGACGACGCTGGGCAACGCGATTCGTCGCGACCGGCTGGCCCATGCGTTCCTGCTCACCGGCGTGCGCGGGGTGGGCAAGACCTCGACCGCGCGCCTGATCGCCAAGGCGCTGAACTGCGTCGGTCCCGACGGCCATGGCGGCCCGACGATCGACCCCTGCGGCGTGTGCGAGCCCTGCCGTGCGATTGCCGAGGGGCGCCATATCGACGTGATCGAAATGGACGCCGCCAGCCATACCGGCATCGACGACATCCGCGAGATTATCGAGGCGTCACGCTATTCGGCGGTGTCGGCGCGCTACAAGATCTACATCATCGACGAAGTCCACATGCTGTCCAAGGCCGCGTTCAACGGCCTGCTCAAGACGCTGGAGGAACCCCCGGCGCATGTGAAATTCCTCTTCGCCACGACCGAAGTGAACAAGGTGCCGGTGACCGTGCTCTCCCGCTGCCAGCGCTTCGACCTGCGCCGCATCCCGGCGGAATTGCTTGCCGAGCATTTCGCCCGCGTCTCCGCCGCCGAGGGGGTGGAGGCCGAGCATGACGCGCTGGTGATGATCGCGCGCGCCGCCGAAGGGTCTGCGCGCGACGGACTGTCGATCCTGGATCAGGCCATCGCCCATGCCGGGATGGAGGGTGGCGGAGTGCGCGCCGATGCGGTGCGCACGATGCTGGGCCTGTCCGATCGCGGCGCGATCCGCAGCCTGTTCGGGCTGTTGCTGGAGGGCGACGCGCTGGGCGCGCTGGCGGCGCTGCGCGGGCAATATGACCTCGGCGTCGATCCGCAGGCGGTGCTGCGCACGCTGCTGGAGACGGTGCACGGAGTCACGCTGGTCAAGCTGGGTACGGTGGCGAGCGCCGGCCAGTCGATCGAGGAACTGCGCGCGCTGGAACGCTGGGCGGCGGCGCTGTCGTTCCCGGCGCTGCACCGGCTGTGGCAGCTGATCCTGCGCGGCCATGACGAAGTGGCCAGGGCGGCGCTGCCGATCGAGGCGTGCGAGATGGCGTTGCTGCGCGTGATCCACGCCTCGCAGCTGCCCGATCCGGGCGAGCTGGCGCGGCAGATCGCCAATGGCGGCGCGCCCGCCGGCATGGGTGCGGCTGCCGCGGCGCCCGCCAAGCCCGCCGAACCGGGCCTGCCCGCCTCGATGGCCGAGCTGGCGGAGCATCTGGAAACCAACCGCCGGCTCCAGCTGGCACAGCAGGTGCGCGATTACCTGCGCCCGGTGCAGTTCGACGGACCCGAAGTGCAGTTCGGCGAGGCGCGTCCGCTGCCGCATGATTTCGTGCGTGATCTTGCCGCCGCGATGCGCGATACCACGGGGGTGAACTGGCGGTTTCAGGCCGTCGAGGGCGCAACCGCGATGACGCTGCGCGAGGAACAGGCTGCCAATGAGGCTGCCGAGCGCGACGCGGTGCTGCGGTCGCCGATGGTGGCCGCCGCGATGGAAGCTTTCCCCGAAGCCGAACTGATCGGCTGGACGAACCTACGGAGTATGCAGGCATGAAGAGCCTCGAAGACATCATGGCCATGGCGCAGAATGTGCAGGCCGAACTGACCAAGGCGCAGGCCAATCTCGACACGATCGAAGTCGAAGGCGCTTCGGGCGGCGGGCTGGTCAAGGTCCGCGCCTCGGCCAAGGGCCGGATTATCGGCGTGACGATCGACGAGTCGCTGCTGTCCCCGTCGGAAAAGGGCATGGTCGAGGATCTGGTCGCCGCCGCGCTGAACGACGCCCGCGCCAAGGCCGACGCCGCCTCGAACGAAGCGATGAGCAAGATGACCAGCGGCATCCCGCTCCCGCCGGGGTTCAAGCTGCCGTTCTGAGAGGCGGAACTTCCTTCTGTGCCTGTCGGTTCTGCGGTCAGGAACAGGAGGAGAGTTCAAATGGTCGAACGTGTAGTCGAGCGTACCGATGGCGTGACCGCCGAGCGCGTCACCGAAACCGGCGGCACCACGACGGTGATCGAGCGGCGCGGCGGCGGCGGCGGCATCCTGATCGGGCTCGTGCTGCTGATCGCGGTCGTGATCGGTGCGGTCTATCTGATCAACCAGAATAACCGCGAGAACATCAAGACCAACGCCGTGACCAGCGCGGCCGAAAGCGTCGGCGATGCTGCCAAGGACGTGGGCGGCGCGGCCAAGGACGCCGCGAAGAAAGTCGACTGATCAGCGCAGGCAGGCGTCGAGGCCGCCCCCCGCCACGACGCCGATCCGCTTGCTGATGGTATTGCCATAGCGCCGCGTGAAGCCCCGAGGGTCGATCGCGGCGCGCTTCTTGGGGAGGGGGAGGACCGCCGCGATCTGCGCCGCTTCGCGCGGGCTCAGCCGCGAGGCATCATGCTTGAAATAGCGCATCGCCCCCGCGTTCACGCCATAGGTGCCGATGCCGGTCTCGGCGACGTTCAGATACACTTCCATGATCCGCCGCTTGCCCCAGATATTCTCGATCAGGACGGTGAAATAGGCCTCCAGCCCTTTGCGGAAATAGCCGCCGCCCTGCCACAGGAACACGTTCTTCGCGGTCTGCTGGCTGATGGTCGAGCCGCCCCGGATGCGGCCGCCCTTCTGGTTGCGGCGATACGCATCCTCCAGCGCCTGGATGTCGAAGCCGTGGTGCTGGCAGAAGCGCGAATCCTCCGCCGCGATCACTGCGCGGGCCATGCTCGGGTCGATCCGCGACAGTGGCATCCAGCGCTTGGTCACCCCGTGCCCGCTCACCACGTCGCCCACCATCGTCAGCGTGAAGGGCGGGGGGACGAAGCGGTAGAGCGTCACGAAGAAAAGCGACGCCAGAATAAACACCAGCACCGCCTTCAGCACCAGCATCAGCAGGCGGCGCCATAGCGGCTTGGGAGTGCCCGTGCGGCGTTTCTTGTTCTTCATCGCAGCCGGGGCGGGCGTGCCGGTATCGTCAGCCATGCCAGCACGAATGCCCTGCGCGGCAGGCGGCGGCAATGCCCTTTCGCATCGCCGCCGGGCCTATCAATAGGCGGCGATCAGCCGCTTTTCGCCGGCGAGGCGCATCATCGCCTTTTGCAGCTTTTCGAACGCGCGGACCTCGATCTGGCGGACTCGCTCGCGCGAGACGCCATAGACCTGGCTGAGTTCTTCCAGCGTCTTGGGATCGTCGGTCAGGCGGCGCTCGGTCAGGATGTGCTTTTCGCGCTCGTTCAGGTCTTCCATCGCCGACACGAGCATCTCGTGGCGGACATCGGCTTCCTGTGCGTCGGCGACGACCGTGTCCTGGAGCGGGCTGTCGTCCTGCAGCCAGTCCTGCCACTGGCTCTCGCCATCCTCGCGCATCGGCACGTTGAGCGACGTATCGCCGCCCATCGACATGCGGCGGTTCATCGAGGTGACTTCATCCTCGGTGACGCCCAGGTCGGTCGCGATCTTGGCGAGGTGCTCGGGGCTCAGGTCGCCGTCCTCGAACGCATCGAGCTTGGCCTTCATCCGGCGCAGGTTGAAGAACAGCTTCTTCTGCGCGGCAGTGGTGCCCATCTTCACGAGCGACCAGCTGCGCAGGATGAATTCCTGGATCGAGGCGCGAATCCACCACATCGCATAGGTCGCGAGGCGGAAGCCGCGTTCGGGCTCGAACTTCTTAACGCCTTGCATCAGGCCGATATTCCCTTCGGAAATCAGCTCGGACACGGGCAGGCCATAGCCGCGATAGCCCATGGCGATCTTGGCCACGAGCCGCAGGTGCGAGGTCACCAGCTGCGCCGCAGCGTCGGTGTCGCCATGCTCCTGAAAGCGCTTGGCGAGCATATATTCCTGCTCCGGGCTCAAGATCGGAAACTTCTTGATCTCGGCCAGATAGCGGTTGAGGCTGGCCTCTCCGCCCAATGCGGGGATCGTCGCCGGGACGTTGCTGCCGCTAGCCATGATCACATTCTCCCTTCAACTGGGCGCCACATTCCCACAGGACGGCGCCACGAAACATCATACGAGAAGATTATCGAACAGTTCCTGTATATCCGCAGGTATTTCGCTTTCGAACGCCAAAGCGCTACTTTCCACCGGGTGAATGAACCCCAGATGAGCCGCGTGCAACGCCTGGCGCCGGAAACCCAGCGTTGCCAGAAGTTCGCGGTGGCTCGGGCGGGTGCTGCCATAGACCGGGTCGCCCACCAGCGGGTGGCCGAGCGACGCCATGTGCACGCGCACCTGGTGCGTTCGCCCCGTTTCCAGCCGGCATTCGACCAATGTTGCATCCGAAAGTTGGCGCAGTTTGCGCCAATGCGTGATCGCATGCTTGCCCTGATCGGCGCGAACGACCGCTATCTTCTTGCGATTCACGGGGGAGCGCGCGAGATTCGCGTTCACTGTACCCTCGGAAGTTTGCAGACGACCCGACACAATTGCCTTATAGCGGCGATCGATCGAGTGCGCCTTGAACTGGCGTGCAAGTCCTTCATGCGCGCGATCGGTTTTTGCCGCGACCATCAGGCCGGAGGTGTCCTTGTCGATCCGGTGGACGATCCCCGGCCGCGCCACGCCGCCGATGCCCGACAATTGCCCGGCGCAGTGATGGAGCAGCGCGTTGACCAGCGTGCCGTCGAGATTGCCCGCCGCCGGGTGGACGACCAGCCCGGCCTGCTTGTCGATCACGATCAGATGCTCGTCCTCGAACACCACGTTGAGCGCGATGTCCTGTGCGATGTTGTGTGCAGGCTCAGGCTCCGGCACCGCCACGCTGAACAAGGTGCCGGCGGGCGCCTTGCGCGCGGGATCGCGGGCGAGACCGTCCGGCCCGGTGACCTGGCCCGACGATATCAGCACTTTCAGCCGTTCGCGGGACAGGGTGGGTACCGCATCGGCGAGCGCACGATCGAGCCGCCAGCCATCGGCTGCCTGCGCGATACGCGCTTCTATGATGGAAACCCCCCGGTTCATTGTCCTAGGGTAAATGGGCATGGCGGTTAGCATTTCAATATCTGTACTGATCGGTATTAAAGCCTTTTCGAGCGCAGCGCAACCCCGCGAGGCTTGCGGACTGCTGTTTGGAGACGCCGAAAAGCGTGCAATCTTCGGATTCCAAACCGTCGAGAATGTGGCAGCGATCCCCGAGACACATTTTGAAATCGATCCCGCCGCGCTGTTCGCGGCGCTGCGGGCGGAGCGGGCAGGGGGCCCGGCGCTTGCCGGATACTGGCATTCGCACCCCAGCGGCCTTGCCTTTCCGTCGGAAACGGATGCTGCGATGGCGGCACCGGACGGCAAGCTGTGGCTGATCGTTGCGGGCGAGGACGTGACCGCGTGGCGCGCGGTCGAGAATGGTAGCGTGCTGGGCCGGTTCCTCTCTGTGCCCATAGTCCCGCAATGATAATGCGCGGCCTTTCGGTTCATTCGAAGCGGAACATCATTTGAAAACTCGGCGAGTGCCGATTTTTCCATCAGACGTTGGGTCGAAGTTTATCGGAAATGGACCTTGTATTCGGACCATATCCCGGAATCTTTATATATAAACCGCGCTCTTGCATCGGTTTCAATAAAGAGGGGATGACGATGAGTTCGCCACTTTTGTCCGCAACATTCACCGTTGGCGATTATAACGTTGGAGGGGCGCAGTCGCTCACCGCCTCGGTAGCTCCGGGTTGGAATATCACCGGCAATCTTCTGTATTTTCCGAATGTGAGCGGCGGAGACGCAACGGTGACGATACAGTACTGGCAGAACGGTACTGCCGCCGGCCAGCCGGTGACCTGGACGATCACGAGCCAACTGCCAGCAAGCGACAGTTTGACGGTGCCCGCCGATGTTGACCAAATGGTGCTGACGTTTGGGAAAGTGGCGTTTCCCGCAGGGAATGTGACGATCGGGGTGTCTAAGTGACACATTATACCACGTCTCGGTGAGCGCGGCTCATACCATCCGACCGCCATCGCCTGGTGATACCTTGGCTGTCAGGTGGCGAGGCGGGGTACTCGATGCCGTTGCGCTGCTCGCGCAGCGTCCGATCATACCCCCTTTTACCCAGCGGTTTTGATCCGCCGGGTGAAAGGGGGCGACGTTTCGTTTGGTAAGGTCGGTACGAATATAATCGGCAACGTAGCCTTGTTCGGCAAGCACGCCGTCCGTCGTCCGCCCGGGCAACCCGATCAGGGCTTCACGACCCAAGCGTGGTTTCGTTCTGGTCGGCTGACCGGACAGTGCGCGGATGCATGGCTATGAAGGTCGCCGCTCAGCACCACCGCACGTCGCAGGCGAGGCTGTAGCCGCGCCCGCGGATCGTGCGGATCAGGTTGCGATGCTCGGGGCCGAGCGCGGCGCGCAGGCGGCTGACCAGCACGTCGGCGCCGCGTTCGTTGCGCGCCTGGTCCGAGGCCTCGGCATCGCCGACCAGTTCCTCGCGGGGAAAGGCGCGGCGAGGATTGTGCAGGAACAGTATGAGCAGATCCGCCTCGGCCGTACGCAATTTGCGCGGGGGCGTATCGACGTCGTGCAGCATCCGGCCGAGCGGTTCGAAGCGCAGAGACGCGAAGCACGCCGTGCGCCCCCGCGCCTGTACGTCGGCGCTTTCGCCCGCCATCGGGGCGCGGCGGGCGAGCAGCGCGCGCACCACCGCGAGCATTTCGTCGCCGCTGCAATTGCGATCGAGGCAATAATCCGCCCCCAGTTCGAGCGCGACGATGCGATCGATCTCGGTCATCGCCGCGCCGATCACGACGATCGCCGGTGGATCGGCGCGCTGGCCGATGTCGCGCAACAGCCCCAGGCCGTCCGCGCCGCCGACGCGCAGGTCGATGATGAGGATATCCCAGAATGCCTGATCGAGCCGACCGTGCAGCCGGGGCACATCGGTGCAGCGTGCGACCTGCATACCCTGTAGCTCGAGCGGGCGGGCGATCACTTCGATGCTGGCGGCGTCGCGGTCGGCGATCAGCACGCGTCGGCCGCCGAGGACCGCCGCAACGTCCGCAGAGTCGGTGCGCGGCGCCCGGCGGGGCGCCCAACTGAAGTCGTTCACTGGTGTTCGCTCGTGTTGGTAACGTAGGGAGACGTAAGGGGCGGCTCCCTTGCGCCGCAGTTTCACAAGATTGCAAGCCTTCGCAGACCTGCGGCTGTAATCCGTCGGGACGCCTGTCAGGTGTCGTTGCCATGCGCAGCCGCGCCACGCGTCCATTATAGCGCGATGGCCCCCCCGGCGTACGGGCGGCGGGCGTGTACGGAACGTTTCCGCGCGGTGCCACGTTTGCAGGACATCCTATTCGAACAAGGGGACTGCACATGCTCTGGACCATCGCCGCCATCCTGCTGATCCTGTGGCTGCTCGGCTTCACGTTCCACATCGCGGGCGGGATCATCCATATCCTGTTGGTCGTCGCGATCGTGGTGGGGTTGATCCAGCTCTTTTCGGGCCGTCGCGCGCTATAGCAGCCTGTGCCCCCGGTTCCCGCCGTGGCGGGGCCGGGGCGACCGTCGCGCCGCTTGCAGCTTGGGCGCGGCTAGGCCAAAGAGGCTGAAAGGAAGCTGGAGCCATATTCCTTGAACATCAGCCCTACCGATTTCGCCAGTCTTTTGTGTTCGCGGCTGTGCCACGACCTGTTGAGCCCCGTGGGGGCGCTGAACAACGGGCTCGAACTGCTGGCCGACGAACATGACCCGGAAATGCGTGCGCGCTGCCTGGAGCTGCTGAGCGAAAGCGCCAAGGCGAGCGCCAACAAGCTGAAATTCTTTCGCCTGTCGTTCGGCGCGGCCGGCGGCTTTGGCGAGACCGTCGACACCCGCGAGGCGCAGGGCGCGATCGAGGGGCTGTTCGGCGACAACCACCGCGTCAAGATCGGCTGGATGGTCGAGGACCCGGTGCTGCCGAAACAGGCGATCAAGGTGCTGCTGAACCTCGCCCTCATCGGCGGCGACGCGCTGGTGCGCGGCGGGCAGCTGGATATCGGCGCCGAGATCGTGGACGACGTGATCGAAATCGTCGTGCGCGCCGACGGCCCCCGCATCATCCTGGACCCCGAATTGCGCAGCGCGCTGGCCGGCGGGCGCGAGGACATGCCGATCACGCCGCGCGCGGCGGCGGCGTTCCTGGCCTATGCGCTGGTGACGCAGGGCGGCGGCGCGTTGCAGGTGAGTCCGCCCGATTCCGACGTGCTGCTGTTCGGGGCGAGCTTCCGCATCGGCTGAATCGGGCCAGAGCTAACGCCCTCTTAACCAGCCAGCGTGCAGAACGGCCCCGCGAATTTGCTTCGGGGCCCCATGGACGACCTGCTTCAGGAATTCATCGCCGAGACGCGCGAGACGCTGGAGGCGCTCTCGGGCGAGATCGTCGCGTGGGAAATGCACCCGCAGGACAGCGCGCGGCTGGATGCGATCTTTCGGTTCGTCCACACGGTCAAGGGCAGCTGCGGATTCCTGGACCTGCCCCGGCTGGGGCGGCTGAGCCACGCCGCCGAGGGTGCGCTGGCGCAGGTGCGGGGCGGCGAGCGGCCCGCCGATCGCGCGCTGGTGAACGCGGTGCTGGCAGTGGTGGACCGGATCGGCGAGCTGGTGGAGGCGATCGATTCGGGAACCAGCCTCGACGACAGCGGCGACGAACTGCTGATCGCTGCACTGGCGATCGGGGCGGAGGAAGTGGCGCAGACCGCGCTGCCCGGACTTCAGCGGGCGCCGGCGCGCAGCGTGCGGTTGAACGTCGACTTGCTCGACCGGATGATGAGCGGCATGTCGGACATGGTGCTGGCGCGCAACGAACTGGCGCGCAGGCTGCGCGAGTGCGATGTCGATCCCTCGGTCGAGGCGGCGCTGGAGCGGCTGTCGCTGACGGTGGGCGAAATGCGCGACACGGTGACGCGCACGCGGATGCAGCGGGTGGACGCGCTGTTTTCCGCGCTGCCCCGGATGGTCCGCGACACAGCGGCGGGGCTGGGCAAGTCGGTCACGCTGGTGATCGAGGGCGCCGATGTCGAGCTGGACCGCGAGATGATCGAAGTGATGCGCGACCCGCTGGTCCACATCATCCGCAACGCGATCGACCACGGCATCGAAACCCCACAGGCGCGCCGCGCGGCGGGCAAGCGCGAGAATGGCCGGCTGTGCGTGTCGGCGCGGCAATCGGGCAACCAGATCATCCTTGAAGTCGCCGACGACGGGTGCGGCATCGACACCGACGCGCTGATCCGCAAGCTGGTGGCGCAGGGCCGGGACGAGGGCGCGCTGCGTGCGCTGTCGGACCGGGCGAAGCTCAACCTGGTGTTCGAGCCGGGGCTGTCGAGCAAGGACGAAGTGACCGAGGTTTCGGGGCGCGGCGTGGGCATGGACGTGGTGCGCGCGGCGATCGAGCAGATCGGCGGGCGGGTGGAGCTGGACAATGCGCCGGGCCGGGGGCTGCGGCTGGCGATCCATGTGCCGCTGACGCTGTCGATCATTTCGGCGATCGTCGTGGGCGTGGGGCGCCAGCGCTTCGCCATTCCGCGCCAGGCGATCGAGGAAATCGTCACTGACCGCAGCGATGCGATCCGGATCGACACGCTGGGCGGCGCGCAGATCGCGACGGTGCGCGAACGGCGGATGCCGCTGATCGACCTGGCCGGGTTGCTCGGCATCGCGCGGCAGGATGTGTCGGATACGCAGATGCTGGTGATCGTGAGCGTCAGCGACGGCAGCTATGCACTGGCGGTGGACACGGTGCTGGATAACGAGGAACTGGTCATCAAGCCCGCGTCGCCGGCGGTGATGGGCACGGGGCTGTATGCCGGGCAGACGCTGCCCGATTCCGGCCTGCCGATGCTGATGCTGGACTGTGCCGGGATGGCGAGCGTCGCCGGGCTGGTGTTCGGGCTGAAGGGGATGGCGGATGCCGATGCCGAGCCTGAAGCGGCGGAGGCGCCCGGCGTGCCGGCGCTGTTGTTCCGCGACCTCGACGGCGTGCGCCGCGCGGTGGCGCTGGCGGCGGTGGACCGGGTGGAGCATGTCGATGCCGCGTCGGTGCGGCTTGCCGCCGGGCAGCTGCGCGTGCCGATCGATGGGCGCATCCTGCCGCTGGCGGCGCAGGGCGCGGTCGAGCGGCAGGGCCGGCTCAACCTGTTGCGGATGAAGGATGGCCCGAGCGAAGTCTGCTACGCCATCGCCGAGGCGATCGACATCGTCGTGCTGCCCGACACCATGGTGCCGGCGCGGACGCCGGGCCCGATCGCGGGCGTCGTTTTGGTGGACGACGAGCAGATCGAGATGCTGGACGTGCTGTGGGTGTTCGCCGAACATGCCGATCGCGAGGATGTGGACGATGCCCCGCTGTGCCTGATCGCGGGCGACAGCGACGGGTGGATGGCTTCGTTCATCCGGCCGATGCTGGAGGCATCGGGATACCGCGTCGCGGCGCAGCTTGCGCCGGGAGAGACGGCGGCGGTGGTGCTGATGGCGGAGGAGGCCGAGGACGCGCCGGGCGCCGCAGCACCCGTCGTCCGGTTGCGCCGCCAGCGCAGCGCGACCGGGGCGGGGGACGACAGCGTCTATCGCTATGACCGCGCGGGATTGCTCTCCGCGCTGGAAGCCCGGACGGGCGGGAAGGCCCGCTGATGGCGCATCTGTACCTTATCGCGCAGGTTGCCGGGCGCATGGTGGCGATCGATTCCGACCAGGTCGAATCGGTGGTGGACATCGGCGAGGTGACCGAAGTGCCGCGCGCGTCGCAGCATGTGCGCGGGCTGGCGGCGTTGCGCAGCCGGGTCGTGACGGTGGTGGACACGCAATCGGCGCTGGGCATGGCGCCGGCGGACCATGCGCGGCGCGCCGTCATAACCCATGTCGACGGGCATCATTACGCGCTGCTGGTCGATGCGCTCGACGATGTCGCGCCGTTCGACCTGCTCCCGCTGGGGGGCGGGGTGACGCTGGAGGGTGCGTGGCGCAGCGCCGGGCGCGGCATCGTTGAGCGCGACGGCGAGCCGATGCTGGTGATCGACCTGCAAAGCCTGGTGCCCGGCCACGCCGTGGCAGCAAATTGATTTCTCTCAATTAACGCGCTGCTTACACCTTTGTTGGCATGCAGGAGATGCAGGCAAAGCCTCGCAGCGGGGGGAGTATGAGTATGAAGACGTGTCTGGTCGTCGATGATTCGAAGGTGATCCGGAAAGTGGCGCGCCATATTCTAGAGACGCTGGATTTCGAAGTGCGCGAGGCGGGGGATGGCCGCGAGGCGCTGGATTCGTGTCTGGCAACGCCGCCCGACGTGATCCTGCTCGACTGGAACATGCCGGTGATGAGTGGGATGGATTTCTTGCGCGCGCTGAAGGACTCCGGGCTGGCGCAGCGGCCCAAGGTGGTGTTCTGCACGACCGAGAACGGGCTGGCCTATATCCGCGCGGCGATCGACGCCGGTGCCGACGAATATGTGATGAAGCCGTTCGACCGCGAAACGCTGGAAAGCAAGCTCCAGATCGTCGGCGTGGCCTGAACCCCCCGAACATGTCCAAAAGCACGAAGCGGGCGCCGCTGCGTTCCCCGGCGGGCGTCGCGCAGGTGCTGATCGTCGATGATTCGATCGTCGCGCGGTCGATCCTGACGCGCATGGCGGAGGCGAGCGGGCGTTTCCACGTGGCGGGCGCGCTGAGCGACGTGCGCGCAGCGCTGGCGTTCCTCAAGGAAACCAGCGTCGATATCATCCTGCTCGATATCAACATGCCGGGCGTGGACGGCATCACCGCGCTTCCCCAGATTCTGGCGGCGGGCAGGGGGGCGAAGGTACTGATCGTTTCCTGCTCCGCCGACGAGGGCGCAGCGGCGAGTGTGGATGCGCTGGCGCTCGGCGCCGCCGATACGCTGGTCAAGCCCGGTGCCGGCACCTTCGGCGGCCGCTTTGCCGAGGTGCTGGAAGAGCGGCTATCCCGTCTGATCGAAGCGCCCGAAACGTCGGCGGAGTCGGACGGTCCCCCGACTCCTGTACAGATGCCGGCCGGGATCGAGCTGGTCGCGATCGGCGCCTCGACCGGCGGCATCCACGCGCTCAGCCAGTTCCTGCGCGCGATTCCGCCGCAGTTCCAGGTGCCGATGCTGGTGACCCAGCATCTGCCGGCATCGTTCATGCCCTATTTCGCGGCGCAGCTGGCCGTGCTCGGCGGGCGCCCCTGCGACGTGGCGACCAATTGCATGCGCGTGCGGCCGGGGCGGATCGTCGTCGCACCCGGCGATGCCCATATGCGCGTCGTTCGCACATCCGACGGCGCGGCGATCCGGCTGAGCGACGAGCGCGCCACGACCGGCTGCATGCCCTCGGTCGACCCGATGTTCGAATCGGTCGCGGACGTGTTCGGCCCGCGCGCCATCGGCGTGGTGCTCAGCGGCATGGGGCGCGACGGTGCCGAGGGGGCCCGGCACATGGTCCAGGCGGGGGCACGGGTTTTCGTGCAGGACCGCGAAAGCTCGGTAGTATGGGGCATGCCGGGCGCAGTCGCCAATGCGGGGCGCGCGACGGCGGTGCTGCCGCCGGATGAACTGGGCCGGCTTATCGCGACGCAAGGGCGGCGCGCATGAGCGCGTTGCAGGCACCGGAGCCCGGCGGGATGGCATCCTCGGCAGCGATGACCCTGATCGCGGCGCTGCTGGAGCAGCGCACCGGCCAGCAGATCGCGGCGAATCGCGCGTGGCGCATCGAAACCGCGCTGAAGCCCGTGCTGCGCGAACGCGGGCTGGCGACGCTGGACGAACTGGCCGGGCAATTGGTCACCGCACGCATGGGGGCGCTGGCCGACCATGTCGTCGATGCGCTGCTCAACCAGGAAACGAGTTTCTTCCGCGACGCCGCCGTGCTGGACATGATTGCCGACGCCGCGCAGGCTGCGCACGCGGCGAACCCGGATCGGCGCATCCGCATCTGGTCCGCCGGCTGCTCGACGGGGCAGGAGCCGCTGTCGCTGGCAATGCTGTTTTCTGAGCGCGGGATGCTGGACGTGCCGGCCCGGACGCCCGAAATCGTCGCGACCGACATTTCGCCCAGCGCGATCGCCCGCGCCCGCAGCGCCCGTTTCTCGCCGTTCGAGATCCAGCGCGGCCTGGCAGTGCGGCGGATGGTGCAGTGGTTCGACAGCGTCGGCGGGGAGTGGGTCGCCCATCCCGAACTGGTGCGACGGTTGCAGTTCCGCCAGCATAACCTGACCGGCGATCCGGTTCCGGCGGGCAAGTTCGACATCATCCTGTGCCGCAACGTGTTGCTGTACTTCTCGCTGGAGATGCGGCGGCGGGTGTTCGAGACGCTGGCGTCTGCGGTGCGGCCGGGCGGGTTGCTGGTGCTGGGCGCGGGAGAGACCGTGATCGGGCTGACCGACCGGTTCCGGCCGAGCGATATGTATCGTGGCTGCTATGTCGCGACCGAGCGCGTGGACGCCATTGCCTGATCCCGCTTGCGGGAGGGGCCGTGCCGCTTCTACCGTCGGGGGATGAACAGCGGGCTTCCCATCCTCGACGCGCCGTCGCCCAATTGGGACGAACGCGCGCTGCCGGTCACGATGATCGTGCTCCATTATACCGGCATGGAGACGGCGCAGGCCGCGATCGACCGGCTGCGCGATCCGGCGGCCAAGGTGTCTGCGCATTATGTCGTGGACGAGGACGGCACGATCCTGCGCCTGGTCGACGAGGAAAAGCGCGCGTGGCACGCGGGACAATCGCACTGGCGGGGGATCACCGACGTCAACAGCGCCTCGATCGGGATCGAGATCGTCAATCCGGGCCACGAATTCGGCTATCGCCCGTTTCCCGCCGAGCAGATGAGTGCGCTGATACCGCTGGTTGCGGAAATCAAGGAGCGCCACGCGATCACGCGCGGCAATGTGGTGGGGCATTCCGATGTGGCGCCCGCGCGCAAGCAGGACCCGGGCGAGTTGTTCAACTGGCACGCGCTGGCGCGGCTGCGGCTGGCGCTGCCGCGTCCGACGCGCAACCTGGTCGATCCCGGCTGGCCCGATGCGGGGTTCATGCTGGCGCTCGAGCGGTTTGGCTATGACGTGCGCGACCGCGAGGCGGCGGTGACGGCGTTCCAGCGGCGGTTTCGACCCGAGATGATCGACGGCGAGATCGACATGGAATGCCGCTGCCTGCTGCTCGCGCTGCTGCTCCCCAAGCCTCAGGGAGATATCTGAGGGCCGGGCGGCATGGTTGCCGCGCGGTTCAGCATGTTTCTTCAGATTGGCGCAAGTAAAGGATCATTATAGGATAAGCCGGAGGTTCCGCCTGTGAATAACGGAATACGGCCTTACATGCCCATGCCCTCCCTGGTCCGCGTGCGCCTTACCGGGGTGGTCCCGGGAGACGATAACGGTCGGGTGAGCGCGTCTGTGAATGCCCCCAATGCCGCCGATGCGATTGCGGCGCTGCACCGCGTCGCCCAGATCCGCGGCGCCGACCGACTGGTGAACGTGTCCTCCGACTATCGCCGCGCGGCGCTGGCGTCCGGGCCGCTGCAGACGCGGTGGCAGATCGAGGTGCAGGCATCGGGCACTGCCATGCCCAGGAACCCGGAGGCCGCGCCCGTAGAGGCGTATCGCAACGCCGCCAAGGATGCGAACGCCACCAAGGATGCCAAGACCGGGCAGGACGAGGCACCGCCCGAGGCGCAGCCCCCCTCGGCCGATTGAACGCTTGCGCTCCGCGCGCGGCACGCTAGACCACGCGCTTGCCAGAGGGTCGGGCGGCCGCGGGTGCGCAAGCACGCGAGGAAAGTCCGGGCTCCACGGAAATACGGTGCCGGGTAACGCCCGGCGGGGGTGACCCCAGGGAAAGTGCCACAGAGAGCAGACCGCCCACTGGTCCTTCGGGACTAAGGGCAAGGGTGAAAGGGTGCGGCAAGAGCGCACCGCGCGACCGGTAACGGAAGCGGCATGGTAAACCCCACCGGGAGCAAGACCGAATAGGGACGGCACATGGGGTGTTCCGCCTCGTCGTCCGGGTTGGTTGCTTGAGGGGCGGAGCAATCCGTCTCCTAGAGGAATGGCCGCACATCGCCGCAAGGCGAGGACAGAACCCGGCTTATAGACCCTCTGGCGTTTTGGTTTTGTAGGCGGCACCGGCCCGCTCCCCCACCCGGCCACCCATAGGATACTGGCGTCGGGTGGCCGGGTGGGGGAGCGGGCCGGTGCCGCGCGCTCTACGCACTCACGCAAAATCGCCGCTGCGGCTGGCCTTTACGGGCGGGCGCACCTATCTGGACCGGCTATGGCACGACAGACACGTTCGACCGACTGGGGCTTTCCACGCTGGCGCGCTTATGGCGCCGAGCGCGAGGCCGTGAAGGTGCGGCTGTGCGACCGCCATGGCTGCGAGGAACCGGGCGACCGCCCCGCGCCCAAATCGCCCAACAGCCCCGAGCGCTGGTATTTCTGCGAGACGCATGCTGGCGAGTACAACCGCAACTGGAATTACTTCGAGGGGCTGACCGCCGAGGAAGCGGCGCAGCGCGAGGCCGAAGAGCGGCGCGATGCGTCGGGCTATTCGGAATCCAAGCATAACAGCTGGGCCGGGCCGGGCGACGGCAGCCGATCACGCGACGAGATGCGCGCGCTGGAAGTGCTCGACCTCGAGGCCGATGCCGATTTCGAGATGGTGCGGGTCGCGTGGCGGCGGCTGGCGAAGTCGAACCATCCCGATGTGCGCCCCGGCGATGCCGACGCCGCCAAGCGGTTTCAGGCGATCCAGGCGGCGTATGAAGTGCTCAAGGCGGCCGAGGATCGCCGGACCTGGAAGCCGGTTTGACGCGCCATATCCGCTCCAACTGGGCGAACGCCGTGCTGGTGTGCGCCAAATGCTCGAAGAAACTCGACGGCGGCTTCGGTCCGAAGGGGCGGACGTCGCTGGGCAAGGCGCTGCGCAAGGAACTGGGGCTTAAGAAGGGACGCAAGGCGGCCGCCGGGGTTGTCGAGGTCAAATGTCTGGGCGTGTGCCCGCGCGGCGCGGTGACCGTGGTGAACGGGGCGCAGGCGCGCGAATGGCTGATCGTGCCGGAGGGCGCGGACGTGGCGGCGCTGGCGGACGAACTGGGGCTCGAGGCGATCAGCCCCGGCGCGTCGCGATCTGCCGCGCCATAGCCTCGACCTCCTCGCGCCCCATATTCCCGCCGGTCAGTCGTGCCTTGCCCCCCAGGATCGGTTCGTAGAGCACGGGGCGTGAAATGACGCGCCGGTCGATGCTGATTTCGATCGGCTTGCCGACACCGCACTGCTGCGCGCGGATGAACTTGGCATTGCCCGCTGGCGTGAAGACCAGGTCGACCGCCCAGGCATCGGATATCGGCTCCTTCACCACCGTCGCGGATTCGACGTCGTCGGCGGTGAACGCCAGGCCGCCGATCCACAGTCCGTCGCCGGCCTCTTGAACCGGCATCGCGGCGTCGCGCGGTAGATCGGCCGCAAGGGGGCAGGGAAGGTTCTGCGCGGCGAAGACCAGCGTGAGGGCCAGAGTCAGCATGTTCTCCCCCGTCGCCTCAGGCGTAGCGCGCGGCGGTTTCGCGGATCAGCGCGATCATGTTGGGGATGCCCTGGGTCCGGTTGGAGCTGAGCTGGTTCTTGAGATCGAACGGGGCGAGCGCGGCGGCAATGTCGGTCGCCATGATGTCGGCGGGGCTGCGGTCCTGCACGGTCAGCAGCACCAGCGCGATGATCCCCTTGGTAATCGCCGCGTTCGAATCGGCGAGGAAGTGGAGCGATCCGTCGTCGCGGCGCGTGGGATAGACCCACACCGATGCCGAACAGCCCCGTACCAGCGTTGCGTCGGTCTTGAGCGCGTCGGGCATCGGCTCCAGCGCGCGGCCCAGGTCGATCAGCAGGCGGTAGCGGTCATCGGCTTCGAGGAAGCTGTATTCGTCCTGGAGATCGGCAAGGCTGGTCATGCCGGTGGCTATAGCGCGGTGGCGGCGGATGCCAACCGGGGAGGAAATTCGCGAGGGTGTGGCGGTCGAGGGGCCGTTCCCCCGCGAAAGCGGGGGTCCAGAGCCCAGGGCGTGCCGCATGTGACCCTGGGCTCCTGCGTGCGCAGGAGAACCCGTTCCCGTTAGAGGTCCACCCCGGCGGCGATCGCTTCCAGCTTGCGGATGCGTTCCTTGAGGTCGGCCACTTCGATGCGCGAGGCGGCGGAGGGGATGCCGGCGGGGGTCTGGTCCGCGCTGGGGCCGGCGGCGGTACGCCCCGCCAGTTCCTGATGCTTGAGGGCCAGCCAGCCGCGCCAGCCCGAAAGCCCGGCGGCGGTTACCATGGCGAGCCCGGCAAGGCCCGATACGGCGAGAGTAACATACAGGTTGGGATCGTAGGTCACGTTCAGTCCTCCCTGATCGGGCGCTTATTTCGAGTCGCGGAGTGCTTCGATCTCGCGATCGAGGCGGACGCTGCTGGTTTCGCTGTCGGTCACGACGCGTTCGAGCACCTGGATGCGTTCGCGCAACATGCGGAGTTCCTCTCGGAGCCGGGCATTCTCGGCCAGGTCAGCCGGTGCGCTCTGCTGGGTCTCGGCGTCCCCTTTGTTCCTGCGGCCGCCGGGGCGGCCATAGCGTGCCTTGAGGACACTGCCGATCGTCACTGCAATGACGATCATGACAACCATTTCCCTCGGGTCCATTTCCCTTACTCCCTTTGCCTCCCCTTGCCGGGAAGATCAGTTATTCGCGTCGGCCTGGGCCAGTCGTGCCGCGCGGCGGCGGGGGCGGTCCCGGGATTCGGATAGGGCAATAGCGCCCCCGCACAGTGCCGTCAGCACTGCGAAAAAGATAATCATGATGTTTTCCTTGTTCAGTTGAGCGGCGCGTCGCGCAGCTTGTCGATTTCGTCGGCAACCGCGATGCCGCGGTCGGTCACTATTCTTTCGAGTACGCGGACCCGCTGTTCCAGCCGCTCGGTCTGGGCCGCATATTGGGCGGCCTTTTCGGCGGTCTGGTCGTTCAGCGCGCGGGCCATCGCTTCCTTGTGCTTCAGCCAGCGCTTGAACATGTCGGCTGCGATCCCGCCGATGACCGGAATGCCAACCACGATGGCGAAGAAGGCGATTGCAGTCGTGTTCATCGTCGTTCCCCTCAGCGTAGCGCGTCGATTTCGCGGGCGGTGCGTTCGGCGGGGTCGGTGGCGATCCGTTCGAGCACTGCGATCCGTTCCTCGAGGCGCGAAATCTGTCCGGTCAGCCGCTCGTTCTCGGCGGAGAGCAACTCGATCTTGCGATCGGTGTCCGGGTTGCCCTTGGGCGTCATGCCCTTCCATTCATTCTCCAGCGCATAGCCATGCTTGGCGCGGATCCAGTTGTTGATCAGCCAGCCGGCCGTCGACATCCCCACGATCAGGAGAATGAAGATCATCGTGCCTTCGTTCATCGCCCAATCCTCCC
Source organism: Sphingomonas degradans (assembly GCF_053502645.1). Lineage (NCBI taxonomy): Bacteria > Pseudomonadati > Pseudomonadota > Alphaproteobacteria > Sphingomonadales > Sphingomonadaceae > Sphingomonas > Sphingomonas degradans. Next base: position 2,267,751 of record NZ_CP177172.1, on the reverse strand, counting down.
TTCCGGAGAGCCCGCGCCTTAGCGCAGGCTCTCGATTTCGTCGGCGAGGCGCGTATTGCGGCTCGTATAGTACATCTCGATGTCGGCCAGGCGGCGGTCGATGTCGCGGAAGGTCGAGCGGACTTCATAGGCCGAGCGCTTCGGGTTCGATCGCACGCCCTGCCAGAACTTCTCGTCCTCGGCGGTCTCGTACAGGCCCGCCGGCTTCTTGTTCGCCATCCAGGCGACCAGGAAATACGCGACCAGCGTCCAGGGGAAGCCCCCGATCAGCGTGAGCAGGATGGCGCCGACGCGGACCCAAGTGACATCGATCCCCGTATAGTCGGCGATCCCGGCGCACACGCCCGACCATTTGCCGTTCTGCTTGTCGAGGTAGAATTTGGTGCGGCTGGCGGACATTTCAGTTCCTCCTGCTGATATCGTAGGGCGAGGGGTTCAGCGGCTGGCTCGGACGGAAGTCCGGATTGTCGGCCGCGATGATCCGCTCGATGGTCATGAGCCGTTCTTCCAAACGGCGGGCGGTGTAGTGCAGCTCGTCGAGCAGCTTCTCGTCTTCGCCGGTGATCGACGCGGCCTGCTTCCACTTGGTGATGTAGTGGAAGACCAGCCAGGGGAGCCCCAGAAAGAGAAGACCGATCGCGAGAACCGGGATGATGATTTCATCCATGGATCACACTCCCTTGTTCATGCGCGCCTTGAGCGCTTCGAGCTCGGCATCGACCTTTTCTGCGGAACGCAGTTCGGCGATTTCCTCCTCGAGCGTCTTGGGCGCTGCGCCCAGGCCCGCCGCATCGGCGCGGCCTTCGGCGAAATCGACCCGGCGTTCGAGCACATCGAAGCGCGAAAAGGCATCCTGCATCTTGCTGCCGTTCGTGATCTCGCGCAGGCGGACGCGGTTGTTCGCGCTTTCCAGCCGGGCGACGATCGAGTTCTGGCGGGTACGCGCCTCGCGCAGCTTGTTCTGCAGCTTGTTGATGTCCTCTTCCGAAGCCTTGAGCGCTTCGTCGAGCACGCCGATCTCCTGGCTCAGCTGGTCGCACATGTCGGCGGCCTTCTGGCGCTCGACCAGCGCGGCCTTGGCCAGATCCTCACGACCCTTGGACAGCGCCAGCTCGGCCTTTTCGGTCCAGCTCTCCTGGAGCTTTTCCAGCTTGGCGATGTGGCGGCGCATTTCCTTCTGGTCGGCGATCGTGCGAGCGGCCGACGCCCGGACCTCTACCAGCGTCTCCTCCATCTCGAGGATGATCATGCGGATCATCTTGGCCGGGTCTTCGGCCTTGTCGAGCAGATCGGTGACGTTGGCGGCGATGATGTCGCGGGTTCGTGAGAAAATACCCATGTTCAACACTCCTTCGAATTGGGGACCGGCGGGAGGAGCTAGGGAAAGACCCTCCCGCCGGGTTCCCGCTCGCCGAGGGTTTGGCGAGCGGGGAGACCTCGTCAGGCGATCGCGGGGCCCACTGCGCCGGCCATGAAGACGGCACCAGCGACGAGCGTGAGAGCGATTGCGACAAAGGCGTTGCGGAAATTTGCGGCTTGGTAGGTCATGGTCGTTGTCCTGAACCTTGGTGTTGTGGCGCCCGTTGGCGGGCTTGCCAAGAGTATAGCAGGATGCGTGCCAACTCTTGAAAGTGGCGGATTTGCGTGGGTTTCAGCCATTTTGGCCCCGCCCCCGTGCAATTAGCTCTTGCCAAGAGTTGGGAAAATTCGCCAAAGTTTCGGTGTGGAACGCGCTACCCAGGTCATCGGCCAGTCTTCGGCCTTTCTCGACACGCTCGAACGCGCCAGCCGCGCGGCGGCGCTGGACCGGCCCGTGCTGGTCATCGGCGAGCGCGGCACCGGCAAGGAGCTGGTGGCCGAGCGCCTGCACCGGCTGAGCCCGCGCTGGGACCAGCCGCTGGTAGTGATGAACTGCGCCGCGCTGCCCGAGACGCTGATCGAGGCCGAACTGTTCGGGCACGAGTCCGGCGCCTTCACCGGCGCGACCAAGGCGCGGGTGGGGCGGTTCGAAGAGGCGCATGGCGGCACGCTGTTCCTCGACGAACTCGGCACGCTGTCGATGGCGGCGCAGGACCGGCTGCTGCGCGCGGTCGAATATGGCGAGATCACCCGGATCGGATCGTCGCGCCCGCTGCGTGTGGACGTGCGGATCGTGGCTGCCACCAACGAGCATCTGCCCGACCGCGTGGAAAAGGGCACGTTCCGCGCCGACTTGCTCGATCGGCTCTCGTTCGAAGTCGTGACGCTGCCGCCGCTGCGCCACCGCGAAGGCGATGTCGAGGTGCTGGCGGAGTTTTACGGGCGGCGCATGGCATCGGAGATCGGCTGGGAGGACTGGCCCGGCTGGGGGCCGAACGCGCTGGACGCGATGCTGCACTATGACTGGCCGGGCAATGTCCGCGAATTGCGCAACGTCGTGGAACGCGCGGTCTATCGCTGGGAACGCGAGGGGCCGATCGACCGGATCGAGATCGACCCGTTCCAGTCGCCCTATCGCCCGCGCACGATCGCCGGCGGGCAGCAGGTGAAGCAGGAGGCCGAGGCAAAGCCGGCGGAAAAGCCCGACGCGGCGCCCGAGGCGATCTTTGCCGGCGCGGGGGATTTCAAGACGCGCGTGGCGCGGTTCGAGCGCGAATTGCTGTCGCGCGCGCTGGCCGAGCATCGCTACAACCAGCGATCGACCGCCGAGGCGCTGGGGCTGACCTATGACCAGCTGCGCCACGCGCTCAAGCGGCACGAACTGCTGGGGGCGGCGGGCTGAATATCCCGTGATCGGTTCGTTCGATCGCTACCCGTCAAAAATTGTTGCGGCTTCGGCGCGTCCCATGCGTTAGGCGGGCGGCAGAGTTTAAAACCCCCAACAGGAGGATGGCATGGCTTTCGAACTTCCCGAGCTTCCCTACGCCAAGGACGCGCTGGCGCCGCACATGTCGGCGGAGACGCTGGAATTCCATCACGGCAAGCACCACAAGGCGTATGTCGACAACTGCAACAAGCTGGTTGCCGACATTCCCGAACTGGCCGGCGCCAAGCTGACCGACGTGATCAAGTATGCCAAGGAAAAGGGCAACAAGGGGCTGTTCAACAACAGCTCGCAGATCTGGAACCACAGCTTTTTCTGGCAGTGCCTGAGCCCCGAGAAGCAGGCACCCACGGGCAAGCTCGCCGAAATGATCGACCGCGATTTCGGCAGCGTCGAAACGCTGATCGAGAAGCTGAAGGCAGAGTCCGTCGGCCATTTCGCCAGCGGCTGGGGCTGGCTGGTGCTGGAAGGCGACACGCTGAAGGTCACGTCGCTGCACGACGGCGATTCGCCCGTCGCGCACGGCATCGTGCCGCTGCTCACGCTCGATGTGTGGGAGCACGCCTATTACATCGATTACCGCAACGCCCGCCCGGCGTTTGCGGACGCAGTGCTCAATAATCTGGTCAACTGGGAGTTCGTTGCCCAGAACCTGGACGGCGAAGGCGCCAGCCGGGCCGATCAGGGCTGATCCTGCGCGATCGCGCACGAAAAAGGGCGTCGGACATTGGTCCGGCGCCCTTTTGCTTGTCCGCCGCCGGGGTAGGGTGAGGGCCTTCCTCTTCTTGCTGTCCGCGGTGCGGTAGAGGAAGAAGGACCTCACCCAGCCGCCGGCTTCGGCGGGCACACCCTCCGCACGGGGCGAAGGGCGATAGGGTATCAACCCTCGGGAGGCAGAGGTGTATCCGTGGGTTTTTCGAGCTGGAGCCCGTGCTTGAGCAGCATAGGGATGTTGAGCATCGCGAACACCAGCGTCATCGGGATCACCCCCCAGGTCTTGAACGTCACCCATTGATCCCATGTCAGGACGTGGCGCATCGCTTCGTTCAGTATCGCCATGGCGACAAAAAAACCGGTCCAGTTGATCGTCAGCAGCCGCCAGCCGCGCGCCGACAGCCCCGGATAGGCGGTCTCCAGCAGCGACTGGAGCAGCGGCTTGTCCGCGATCAGGCCATAGCCAAGGATGACCGCGAACATCGTGTAGACGATGGTGGGCTTCATCTGGATGAAGCTCTGGTCGTGGAAATAGATGGTCAGCGCGCCGAACGGCAGCACCAGCGCGGCGGTGATCCACAGCATCGGCGACACGTGCTTCGCCTTCCACCACGACAGCAGCATCGCCGCGACCATCGCGACCATGAAGGCGGCGGTGGCGGCAATGATCCGCTGGATCTGGAGGCCTGGCGCATAGCTGTTGACCAGGAAGAACACGCCGAGCGGACCGAAATCGATCAGCATCCGCATGCCCGGCGAGAGGGGCGTCCGTGCCTTAGCCATTCGACATTGCTTCCACGCCGGCGATGATCCGCGCGACTTCGTTGGCGTCGAACGGGCGCAGGTCGTCGACCTTTTCGCCCAGCCCGATCGCATGGATGGGGAGACCGTATTTCTCGGCCGCGGCGACCAGCACGCCGCCGCGGGCCGTGCCGTCCAGCTTGGTCATCACCAGCCCGGTGACGCCGGCGACTTCCTTGAAAACCTCGATCTGGCTCAGCGCATTCTGGCCGGTGGTGGCGTCGAGCACGAGTACCACGTCGTGCGGCGCGGCGGGGTTCAGCCGGCCCAGCACGCGGCGGATCTTGGCCAGCTCGTCCATCAGCTCGCGCTTGTTCTGGAGGCGGCCGGCGGTGTCGACGATGAGGACGTCGATGCCGGTCGCCGTCGCCTGCTTCACTGCTTCGAACACGATGCCCGCCGGATCGGCACCCTCGGCGCCCGAGACGATCGGCACGCCGATCCGCTCGGCCCAGGTGCGCAGCTGGCCGATCGCGGCGGCGCGGAACGTGTCCCCGGCGGCGACCATCACGCTGTAATCCTGTTCCTTGAGCAGGTTCGCCAGCTTGGCGATGGTGGTGGTCTTGCCCGAACCGTTGACGCCGATGACCAGGATCACCTGCGGCCGGGGAAATGCTTCGATCTCCAGCGGCTTGGCCACCGGCTCCAGCACCTTGGCGATTTCGTCGGCGACGATCAGGCGGATGCCGAGTTCCTCAAGGTTGCGCTCGAACTGCCCCTCGGCCAGCCGGGCGCGGATGCGCGCGGCAGTGGCGGGGCCGAGGTCCGACGCGATCAGCGCCTCCTCGATCTCGTCCAGCGTCGCCGCGTCGAGCCGCGCGCCGGACAGGCCCGCGAGATTGCCGAGCAGGCGATCCGAGGTCTTGCGGAAACCGCCCAGCAGGCGGTCGTGCCAGCTACCGGGGGGGCTCATGCGATCAGCTTTCCGTCCTGGACGGCGGCGATGGTCACGGTCACGATCTCTCCGACTTGGGTAGGGGCGAGGCGAACCTCGGCAAAGTTACCGGCATGGCCCCGGTCGCCGGGGCGCTCTACCAGTATCGACTGGCGCGTGCCTACCAGGCTTTGCAGCCAGGCGGCGCGTTGATCGGCGGCGGCGGCGCGCAGCCGGGCCGCACGGGCCTTGATGACGGGCGCTGCGACCTGCGGCATCCGCGCGGCGGGGGTGCCGCTGCGCGGGCTGTAGGGGAAGATATGGGCGTGGACGATCGCGCAATCGGCGATCAGCGCCAGCGTGTTGGCGAACATCGCGTCATCCTCGGTCGGGAAGCCGGCGATCAGGTCGGCGCCGATCGCGATGTCGGGCCGCGCCGCCTTGAGCCGCGCGACCAGCGCGACCGAGTCGGCGCGGGTGTGGCGGCGCTTCATCCGCTTGAGGATCATGTCGTCGCCCGCCTGGAGCGACAGATGGACGTGCGGCATCATCCGCGGTTCCTGCGTCAGCAGCGCGAACAACCGGTCGTCGACTTCGATCCCGTCGAGCGAGGACAGGCGCAGGCGGCGCAGATGCGGCACATGGGTTAGGATACGCTCGACCAGCTGGCCCAGGCTCGGCGCGCCGGGCAGGTCGGGGCCATAGCTGGTCAGGTCCACGCCGGTCAGCACGACTTCGCCATGATGCTCGGCCAGCGCGGCGATGCGATCGATCACCGCGCCGGCGGGCACCGAGCGGCTGTTGCCGCGCCCGAACGGGATCGCGCAGAAGGTGCAGCGATGGTCGCACCCGTTCTGTACCTCCACGAACGCGCGGGCGTGGGTGGAGAAGCTGGCGGCCAGATGCGGCGCGGTGTCGCGCACGGCCATGATGTCCTGCACCTGCACCGCCGCCTCGCTTGCCCAGGCGGCGGGCAGCAGCTTTTCGGCATTGCCGATCACGCGATCGACTTCGGGCATTGCGGCGAAACCCTGCGGGTCGATCTGGGCGGCGCATCCCGTCACGACGAGTTCGGCATCGGGGCGCTCGCGGCGGGCGCGGCGGATCGCCTGGCGGGTCTGCTTGACCGCTTCGTTCGTCACTGCGCAGCTGTTTACCACCACTGTGTCGCGTTCGGACAACAATGCACGGATCGACTCGCCCTCGGCAAGGTTGAGACGGCAGCCCAGATTGATGACATGCGGAGAGGAGAACGCCATTGGCGAGCGATCTAGGGGGCGAGAGCCCGGAAGTCCACGCAAGGGCCCGGGAAGTGCTGGGCTTCTGGTTCGAGATGCTGATGCCCGAACAGCATTTCGCGCGATCCGACGCGGTCGATACGGCCATTGCCGACCGCTTTGCCGATCTGCGCGAGGCCGTGCTGGCGAGCAGCGCGCAGGGGTGGCGCGACGATCCGGAGACGCTGCTGGCGGCGGTGATCGTGCTCGACCAGTTCTCGCGCAACCTGTTCCGCGATGATCCCCGCGCCTATGCCGCAGATCCGCTCGCGCAGGAACTGACGCAGGAGGCGATCGCCAAGGGATGGGACGTGGTGCTGGCCCCCGAGCGGCGCGCGTTCCTCTATATGCCGTTGATGCATGCGGAGGACGCGGGCCTGCAGGCGGAGAGCGTGCGGCGCTTCACCGCGCTGGGCCTGTCGCAGGACTATGCGGAGGATCACGCCGCGGTGATCGCCCAATTCGGCCGCTTTCCGACGCGCAACGCCGCGCTCGGGCGCGACTCGACGCCCGAGGAGCGCGACTATCTCAGCCGGCCAGACGCTGGTTGGTAGCGGCATCAGGCTCGGCAGCGGGGCCGGGCTGGGGCCGCGATTGCTGGAGCAGGCGGCGCTCGGCGAGCAGGCGTCGCGCCGCCGTGACCGACATCGGTCGGCCATAGAGCCAGCCCTGCGCCTTGGCACAGCCGATCGCGCGCAGCCGTTCTTCGATCGCCGCGTCCTCGACGCCCTCGGCCGTGATCGGCAGGTTCAGGCTGGCGCCCAGGCTGACGATCGCGTGGACGATGGCGGCGGAGTCGGCGCTGTCGTTGAGCGAGAGGACGAAGCTCTTGTCGATCTTGATCCGGTCGAAGGGCAGGGCGCGCAGGTGCGCCAGCGACGAATAGCCGGTGCCGAAATCGTCGAGCGCCAGCCGGACGCCCTGGTTCTTGAGGCTGCCGACGATCGACTGGGCCAGCGCGAGATTGTCGAACAGCGCGCTTTCGGTGATTTCCACTTCCAGGCGGTTTGCCGGGAAGCCGGTTTCGGTCAGCACCTTGATGATCTTTTGCGCGAGCCATGCGTCGCGCAGCTGCCACGGCGAAATGTTGATCGACAGCGTCAGCCCCGAGTCCCAGTCGCGCGCGGCGAGGAAGGCCTGGCGCATGATCGACAGTGACAGGTCGGCGATCATGCCGGTTTCCTCGGCGATCGGGATGAATGCTTCGGGGCCGATCAGCCCGCGCGTCGGATGCTCCCAGCGCGCGAGAACCTCGAACCCGTGGAGGCGGCCGGTCGACAAGTCGATCTGCTGCTCGAAATAGGGGACGATCTCCTGACGCGGGATCGCGAGGCGCAGGCCGTTTTCGAGTTCGTTGCGGACCTGAAGCTCGCGCTCCATCGACTGGTCGAACCAGGCGAAGCGATTGCGGCCCGATTTCTTGGCCGCGTACATCGCGATGTCGGCAGAGCGGATCAGCGCGTCGATGCTGGCGCAGTCGAAATCCGAACGGGCAATGCCAAGCGAGCACGAGATGTGCAGCCGCAGCCCCTCCGCCTCGAAGGGCTGGGCCATGCGGCTGACCAGCTTTTCGGCGATCCGCTCGACCGTGCCGGGTTCGCTCGAATCGAACAGGAAGCCGCACGAGAATTCGTCGCCGCCCAGTCGCGCGGTGAGCGCGATCGGCGGCATCGCTGCCTGTATCTCCAGCGCGACGGCGCGGAGCAGCGCGTCGCCCACGGCATGGCCGTGCATGTCGTTGATCGTCTTAAAGTGATCGAGGTCGAGCATCACCAGCGCCATCGCCTTGTGCCGACGCTGGGCGCGGGTGAACATCGCCGCGCCTTCCTCGGCCAGGCTGCGGCGATTGAGGAAGCCGGTCAGCGGATCGCGCGAGGCCAGCTGGTGCGCGCGCTCCTCCGCCGCCGCGCGGATTTCGACTTCGCGGCTGAGCGCGGCGTGGCGGCGCCAGCCGAACAGGATCAGCGCGACGTTGAGCAGCAGCGCGATGACCAGCGTGCGGTCCGCCGGCTCGCCGCCCCCGAAATAATAGGCAAGCGTCTGCGACAGCACCGAGCTGCCCGTGCCGACGAACAGCAGGATCGCCGCGACGCTGATTGCTCCGGTGAGCAGGTTCGATCCCTGTGGGCTGGCCACCGTGCCGATGTCGTCTTCAAATTCCCGCGCCATTGCCGGGTGCCACTCCCCAAAATACTGGACGGGCTCATGTCATGCCGAGAGTGTAGATCGGGTTAAGCTGCCGTCGGTTACGGCGTGGGCGCACGGGTTTCGGCGTCAGCTTGCATCCGGGGCCGGTTGGCGCTATGTGCCGCCCCGAACGTTCCCTGGCGAACGCGAAAACATGCCACCCCATGGGGTGACGCCGGCCGACGAGGTTTCGTCCGCCGGCGTGTTTTGCGTTTCGGGGTGCGGTTCGTGGATTTGGAGTGTTTGGTCTCATGTTCGAAAGTTTGAGCGATCGGCTGGGCGGCGTATTCGAGCGCCTGCGCGGGCGCGGCGCGCTCAACGAAGCCGATGTCCGCACCGCCATGCGCGAAGTGCGGATCGCCCTGCTGGAAGCCGATGTCGCGCTTCCGGTAGCGCGCGACTTCGTCGACAAGGTGACCGAGCAGGCCGTGGGCCAGCAGGTGCTGCGTTCGGTGACCCCGGGGCAGCAGGTCGTCAAGATCGTCAACGACGCGCTGATCGACATGCTGGGTTCGGACACCGCCGAACTCGAACTGGGCGTCACCCCGCCCGCCGTCATCATGCTGGTGGGTCTGCAGGGCTCGGGCAAGACGACGACCACCGCCAAGCTCGCTAAGCTGCTGAAGAAGCAGGGCAAGAAGGTGATGATGGCGTCGCTGGACGTCAATCGCCCCGCCGCGCAGGAACAGCTGGCGGTGCTCGGCACGCAGACCGAAGTGACGACGCTGCCGATCGTCGCGGGGCAGCAGCCGGTCGACATCGCCAAGCGGGCGATGCAGTCGGCAAAGCTCCAGGGCTATGACGTGCTGATGCTCGATACTGCGGGCCGCCTGCACGTCGACCAGGCGCTGATGGACGAGATGAAGGCAGTGGCGGACATCGCCAATCCTGCCGAAATCCTGCTGGTGGTCGACTCGCTGACCGGCCAGGACGCCGTGAACGTCGCGTCGAACTTCTCCGAACAGGTGCCGCTGACCGGCGTGATCCTGACCCGGATGGACGGCGATGCGCGCGGTGGCGCCGCGCTGTCGATGCGTGCGGTCACCGGCAAGCCGATCAAGTTCGCGGGCATGGGCGAAAAGCTCGACCAGATCGAGGCGTTTCACCCGAAGCGCGTCGCGGGCCGCATCCTGGGCATGGGCGACGTCGTCAGCCTGGTCGAGCGCGCCGCCGAGGCGATCCAGGAGGAAGACGCCGAGCGCATGGCGAACCGGCTCGCCAAGGGCCAGTTCGACATGAACGACCTGCGCAGCCAGTTGCAGCAGATGCGCCGCATGGGCGGGCTGGGTGCGCTGGCGGGGATGATCCCCGGCATGAAGAAGGCGCAGGCGGCGATGGCCGGCGGCGGGATGGACGAAAAGATCCTGCTGCGCATGGACGCGATGATCACGTCGATGACTCCCAAGGAACGCGCCAAGCCCGAACTCATCAACGCCAAGCGCAAGATCCGCGTCGCCAAGGGCAGCGGAACGACCGTGCAGGACGTCAACAAGCTGCTCAAGATGCACCAGGAAATGCAGACCGCGATGAAGCGTCTGAAGAAGATGGGCGGATTGAAGGGCATGATGGCGATGTTGGGCAAGGGCGGTCCCGGCGGCGGCATGGCGGGCCTGGGCAACGCGCTGGGCGGCGCCGACATCGGCGACATGATGGGCAAGGTGGGCGGCGGCCTGCCGGGGCTTCCCGGCGGTGCGAAACTGCCCCCTGGCTTCGAGAATCTTCTGAAAAAGAAGTGATTTAGACCGAAACTTTGAAACTGATACTCTAGAAGGAAGAATAATGGCTCTCTCTATGCGTCTTTCGCGCGGCGGCTCCAAGAAGCGCCCGTACTACCGGATCGTGATCGCCGATGCGCGCAGCCCGCGCGACGGCAAGTTCATCGAGAAGATCGGCACGTACAACCCGCTGCTGGGCAAGGAAGACGAGAAGCGCGTTGTCCTGGACGGCGAGCGCGCGAAGCACTGGCTGAGCGTTGGCGCACAGCCGACCGACCGCGTCGCCCGCTTCCTGGACGTTGCCGGCATTAAGGAGCGCGCCGCGCGCACCAACCCGAACAAGGGCAAGCCGGGCGAGAAGGCCGTCGAGCGCGCTGAAGAGCGTGCCGAGAAGCTGAAGGCCGCCGAGGAAGCCGCTGCCGCCGCAGCAGCCGCACCTGCGCCGGCCGCTGAAGAAGCACCGGCTGCGGAAGAAACCGCGGAAGGTTGAGGCCTTTGCCGGTCATCGCGCGTTTCCCCCGGCCACCCAGTCGAGAGGAGCGCGTGATGGCCAGCAAACCCGAAACCGGCCCGGACACCGAGGATCGTGAAAATCCCGGAAGCACCAGCACCAACCCCAACGGGGTCAGCGCCGAAGACCCCGCCGAAGGGCCCGACGACAATCCCGGCGAACAGCCCGGATCGCCCGAAGGCTGATCGCCCGGTCACGCTTGCGGCGGTAATCGGCGCGCACGGGATCGCCGGCGAAGTCCGCCTGAAGGTCTTTGCCGACGATCTGGCGCGCTATGCGTCGTTCAATGACGGCGCGCTGACGCTGAAGTCGGTGCGCGGCGGATCGAACGGCACCATCGCGCGCTTCGCCGAAGTCGCCGATCGCAACGCCGCCGAGGCGCTGCGGGGCACGGCGCTGACTGTCCCGCGCAGCGCGCTGCCGCCGCTGGGCGAGGGCGAATATTATCATGTCGACCTGCTGGGCCTGCCTGCGGTCTCGTCCGAGGGCGAGGCGCTGGGGGCCGTGATCGCGATCGACAATTACGGCGCGGGCGACGTGCTGGAGATCGAGCGCCCGGCGGGCGACGATGGCAAGCCCGGCAAGCGCTTCATGGTGCCGATGCGCCCCGAAGCGGTGCCCGAATGGGATGCCGAGCGGCTGGTGATCGACGCGGCGTTCGTCGAGGACTGAACGCGGATCAGCGCAGCGGCGGCCAGTCGCTGCGCATCGCCACATTTTCTCCCTGCGCATCCGAAATGACGGTCGAGACCGTATCGCGCAGCCCTGCCTCCGCGCCCTTTTCGACGGGACGGGGCACGTACCACAGCATCCGGGTCATCGCTGGCGTGCGCAGGACATCGTCGGGCGTCCCGAAGCGGCGGGCCAGCGCGTCCGCGAATGCCTGTGCCGCGCGGCGGTTGGTCGCGCCGTCGGCAAGCGGGCTTCCCGGATCGTTGAAGTCGAGATGCGTGAGGCGCGTCTGCCCGTCCGCCGTGCGATAGCCCAGCAACAGCCGGCGCGTAGTGCCGCGCGCATAGCAATGCAGCGTCGCCGTGTCCGATCCGGCGCGGGGGCAGGGGGCGTAGCCTTGCCGCGTAAGCACCTGTTCCACTGCCGCACGCTCCATCATCGGGGCGATGCCGTCGATCGCATAGGCGCGCCACTCGGCCTCGGTCGCGCGGCGGGGCGCGTCGCTGGCGGGGCCGCTGCACTGGCAGGCAAGCAGCAGCGGCAGGCAGGCGAGCGCGCGCATCTCAGCGATGCTCCACCGGCGCGCGCAGCAGGGGGCGCTGTGCCGCCAGCATGTTGCGGATCGTCGTCGCCGCGACGCCGGCCTCGCCCATTGCGTGGCTGATCTGGTCGAGGCCCTTGGCGACGTCGCCGGCCGCGAACAGGCCGGGGATCGAGGTGCGCTGGTGGTCGTCCACTTCCAGGCACCCGTCCTCGCTCGCCCGCGCGCCCGCCTGCACCGCCAGATGCGAGCGGATGCGCGAACCGAGCGCGGGATAGACGCTGTCGAACGCCATGCGACCCTGGGCGGTGTCGAGCGCGAGCGTGTCGCCTTCGATTGCATAGCTGCCGCACGGCCCGTCGACGCGCGCGATGCCCGCCGCGTCGAGCGCGGCGGCGCAGGACTCGTCCAGATCGTGCTCGGCATCGGGCGCGATCAGTGTCACGTCGGCGGTGTAGCCCCGCAGGAACAGCGCCTCGCGCATCCCATGCTCGCCGGTGCCGATCACGCCGACGCGCTTGTCGGTAACCTCATAGCCGTCGCAGATCGGGCAATAGCGCAGCAGCCCGCGCTGGAGCGCCTCCGCATGGAGGGCGTCGGGCATGTCGGGGCGATGATTGACCACGCCGGTGGCGAGCAGCACCGATCGCGCGGTGACTTCACGCGGGCCGATCGACACGCCGAACCCTTCGTCCAGCGCGCGCAGCCCCGTGACTTCGGCCTGTTCACGCACCGCGCCATATTTCTCGGCCTGGGCGAGCATCAGGCCCAGCAGGTCCTTGCCCGAGATGCCCTCCGGATAGCCGGCGTGATTATGGGTGCACGGGATCAGCGCGGCCCGGCTCGACCCGCAATCGAACAGCCGGATCGAGAGGTGAAAGCGCGCGAGATAGATGGCGGCGGTGAGGCCGGCGGGGCCGGCGCCGATGATGATGCAATCGTCCATCGCAGCGGGACGCGCGGACGGTGGGGAGGTTCCTTGACGGCGAATGGGGCTGTATATACATCGCGTATATACGGAGGTCGCGATGACCAAGGAATATCGGGCAAAGACATTCAAATCGGGGAATTCCGTCGCGCTGCGCCTGCCCAAGGGGATGGGTATCGAGCCCGGCCGCGAAATGCGCGTGCGCGAGGAAGCCGGTAAGTTCACGATCGAGCCGGCAGAGACAAAGCGCCGGATCGATGTCAGCAAATTCTGGGGCAAGGCGCCGGAGCTTGCGCTTCCTCCCCGGGAGGATTTCGACGATCCACCCCGTGCGTGGAATGGTGATGCGCGACATGCGGGCGGTGATTCCGGCCTGTGACGCTTGCGCTGCTGGACACAGATAGCTGCATTTATGCGCTGACAGGCACGCGCCCCCGGTTGCGCGCGTTGCTGGAACAGCGGCCTGCGGGTTCGGTCGCTATTTCTGCCGTCACCTTTGCGGAGATCGCGTTGGGCTCGGCGAATGGCAAGCTGCCCGTACAGGCGGTGCTCGACGCATTTGTGGAAGAGATCGGCTTGCTCGATTTCGATGCGGCCGCCGCGCGCGCCTATGCGACATTGCCGTTCAAACGCGGCAGGTTCGATCGCCTGCTGGCCGCGCACGCGCTAAGCCTGGACGCGATTGTAGTTACCAACAACGAACGCGATTTCGCCTACATCCCCGGCCTTCGCGTAGAGAACTGGACCTGATGACCTTCGCTGCAACTGTCGTGACTTTGTACCCCGAGATGTTTCCCGGGCCGCTTGGCATATCGCTGGCGGGCCGGGCGTTGCGCGAGGGGAGGTGGAGTCTGGATACCGTGCAGATCCGCGACTTCGCGATCGACAAGCACCGCACCGTGGACGACACGCCCGCAGGCGGCGGCGCAGGGATGGTGCTGCGCGCCGACGTGCTGGCGGCAGCGCTGGACAGCGTGGAGCCCGGTCGCCCGGTGCTGGCGATGACGCCGCGCGGGCGCCCGCTCACCCAGGCGCGGGTGCGCGAGCTGGCGGCGGGGCCGGGGGCGGTAATCCTGTGCGGCCGGTTCGAGGGATTTGACGAGCGGATTTTCGAGGGGCGCGACATCGAACAGGTCTCGATCGGCGACTATATCCTGTCGGGCGGCGAGATGGGCGCGCTGGTGCTGCTCGACGCTTGCATTCGGCTCGTTCCCGGAGTAATGGGCGCGCCTTCCAGCGGCATGGACGAGAGCTTCGAAACGGGGCTGCTCGAATATCCGCAATATACCCGACCTGTCGAATGGGAAGGGCGCACGATCCCCGAAGTGCTGCGATCGGGGGATCATGCGAGGATCGAAGCCTGGCGACGCGCACAGGCGGAGACCGATACACGGCTAAGGAGGCCGGATCTGTGGGAGCGCCACGAGGGCGCTCGGGTCCAGTCTCCCTCTGGTGCGCAGCGACGAAACAAGGACGAATGACATGAACGTCATCCAGACGCTCGAAGCCGAGCAGATCGCCAAGTACAACGAAGCGAAGAAGATTCCCGAATTCCGCGCAGGCGACACGCTGAAGGTCGGCGTGAAGGTCGTCGAAGGCGAGCGCACCCGCGTGCAGAACTTCGAAGGCGTGTGCATCGCGCGCTCGAACAAGGGCATGGGTTCGAACTTCACGGTCCGCAAGATCTCGTTCGGCGAAGGCGTCGAGCGCGTGTTCCCGCTCTATTCGCCGAACATCGATTCGGTCGAAGTCGTCCGCCGCGGCGTCGTGCGTCGCGCGAAGCTCTATTACCTGCGTGGCCGCACCGGCAAGTCGGCGCGTATCGCCGAGCGCCGCGACAACCGTCCGGCCAAGGCCGAAGCCGCCGAATAACGGCAGCGATCCGGTACGCTATTCACGGGCGCGGAAGTCGGATACGACTTCCGCGCCCGTTTGCTTTGGGGGATGGTGTGAGCGGTCGGATCGGCAGGGGTGAGTTCTGGGCATTCGCAGCGGGCTTTGCCGTGATCGGCGCGCTGTTGCTCTGGCTCGTCGATATCGAACCGGCGGGGTTTGCGGGCGCGGCGGTGGTTAGCGCCGTCGTGCCACGACTGCATGATCTGGGCCGGACGGGATGGTGGGCGGCGCTTCCGTTGGGGTGTGCCGCGATCGTGCTGATCCTGGGGAGTCTGTGGATCGTCCCGCGCCCGGTGGTGCTGGCGGCGTTCGTGGTGCTGGGCAGCGCCTTTTTGGCCTGGCTCGTCGTGCTGGGCATCCTGCCGGGGCAGCCGGGGCGGAACCGTTTCGGGCCGCCGCCGCGATCGGGGTATTGATGGCCGGCTGGTAGAAGAAGAAGGCCCTCACCCAACCCTCTCCCGCCCGCGGGAGAGGGCTTAGAAGGGGAGAGGGCTTAAGGGCGTGTCAGTCCGCTGTCTGGAGCAGATCGCGCAGGGCCTTGGACTGGTCGTGCCCGGTCTGGACCGAGCGGAAACAGGTTTCCATCACGCCGCGCGTGCCGTCGGAGATATGGCCGTCGCCGATGGCGCGTTCATATTCCTCCTTCAGATAATCCTCGCCGCGCTCGATCTCGGCAAAGATCGCCGCGTCGCCGCCGCCCAGCACGCGGCGCAGGTCTTCCCAGCGGCGGTGGAGCGTCGCGGCGGCGGAGCCATAGTCGGCCGGCGTGCCGCCCAGCTCGCGGCTCTTTTCCGACAGCGCCGCGACAACGCGGCGGCGCTCGGCGGCCATGTCGGCGAAGAACTGGCGAAAGCGTCCCGCCTCGGCATGCTCGGCGGCCTGCTCATAGCCGCGCACGCTGTCGATCGTGGTGACGATCAGGTCGTCGAGTTTCGAGATGTCGGTATTGGTGGACATGGCGCACTCCCTCTGGTGGACAAGGGACTAACCGCGCAGCGCCACTCTGGTTGCGCAGGAATGAAGGTTAGCGCCGGTTAACCCCGCCGCTCCCGCGCCCCCTTTACCCGCGCCGCGCACGCCGCGATAACGCAGCCCCCGGCAGCGGCCGGGCTGTCGGAGGGTTGGAATGCAAAAATGGCTGGTGGGGTTGGCTTTGGCGGGGACGCCGCTGATGGGCGGTAATGCGTTGGCGCAGGGACAGAAGCTGACGCTCGAGCGCGTATTCGCCAGCCCTGACCTGAACGGGCAACAGCCGCGCGCGGCGCGCCTGTCCCCCGATGGCAAATACCTCACGCTGCTGCGCAACCGCCCGGACGAGAAGGAGCGGTTCGATCTGTGGGCGATGGATACCACCAGCGGCCAGTGGCGGATGCTGGTCGATTCCAAGAAGCTGGGCACCGGCGCCGAATTGTCCGAAGCCGAGAAGATGCAGCGCGAGCGCGCGCGGATCGGCGGGAGCAAGGGCATCGTCGCCTATGACTGGGCGCCCGATGGCAAGGCTATCCTGGTGCCGCTGGAAGGCGAATTGTACCTGGCCGGGCTGGACGGCACGATCCGCAAGCTGCCCGCCGGGGCAGGGCCGAAGCTGAACGCCACCGTCAGCCCCGCCGGGCGCTATGCCAGCTATGTGCAGGACCAGAACCTCGTGGTGATGGACCTGGCGGGCGGGACGCCCAAGCGGATCACCGATGACGGCAAGGGCACCGTCCACTGGGGCGAGGCCGAGTTCGTCGCGCAGGAGGAAATGGATCGCTTCACCGGCTATTGGTGGTCGCCGGGCGACCGCTATGTCGCGGTCGAGCGCTTCGACGAGGCGCCGGTGGGCATCGTCACCCGCGCCGCGATCGGCGCCGAGGGGACCAACATCTACCAGCAGCGCTATCCCAAGGCGGGCACGCCCAACGTGCTGGTCGACCTGTATGTCATGGACGCCGCCGGGCAGGGGCGGGTGAAGGTCGATCTGGGCAAGGAGACCGACATCTATCTGGCGCGGGTCGATTGGTCGCAGGACGGCAAGACGCTGTATGTCCAGCGCCAGAACCGCGACCAGACCGTGCTGGACCTGCTCGCCGTCGATCCCGCCACGGGCGCGTCGAAACTGGTGTTCAGCGAGAAATCGGGGCCGAAAAGCTGGGTCAACCTGTCGCACGCGCTGACGCCACTGAAGGACGGCAGCCTGATCTGGTGGTCCGAGCGCGACGGCCATGGTCATCTCTATCACTTCAAAGCGGGCAAATGGACCCAGCTGACCCAAGGACCGTGGGAAGTGATGCCCGACGTCGCGGGCGTGGACGAGGCGACGGGCCGCGTCTTCTTTGCCGCGAACAAGGACGATCCGCTCGAACGGCACCTCTATACGGTCGACCTGAACAAACCCGGCGCCGTCACGCGGCTGACCGAGCGGGGATGGTGGAACGGCGCGTCGATGGATGCGTCGGCGCGGCGGATGATCGTCACGCGATCGAACACCAATCAGCCGAGCCAGACCTATCTGGCCGACGCCAGCGGCAAGCGGCTCGCCTGGGTGAACGAGAACGCCGTCACCAGCGCCGAGCATCCCTATAACCCCTATCTCGCCAGCCACCGCGAGCGGACGTTCGGCACGGTTAAGGCCGAGGACGGCACCGTGCTGCATTGGGAAATGATTACGCCCAAACTGGAGCCGGGCAAGCGCTACCCCGTGTTCTTCCAGCATTATGGCGGCCCGCACGTCCAGACGGTCAGCCGCGCCTGGGGCGGTTCGCTCCAGCAATATCTGGTCGAGCGCGGCTATATCTGGTTCCAGATCGACAATCGCGGATCGGCCAATCGCGGCAAGGTGTTCGAGGATGCGATCTGGCACGCGATGGGCAGCGTGGAAGTGCAGGACCAGCTGGCCGGCGCGAACTATCTGAAGACGCTGGACTATGTCGATCCGAAGCGGATCGTCACCTATGGCTGGTCCTATGGCGGCTATATGACGTTGAAGATGCTGGAAAAGCTTCCCGGCGTGTTCGCGGCGGGCGTTTCGGGCGCGCCGGTGACCAAGTGGGAACTGTACGACACCCATTATACCGAACGCTATATGGGCGATCCCAACAAGGTGCCGGAGGCGTACAAGGCGTCGGACAATATCGCCGACGCGGCGAAGATCGCCGATCCGCTGCTGCTGATCCACGGCATGGCCGACGACAATGTCGTGCTGGAGCACAGCACCGCGATGGCGGCGACGCTGCAGCAGAAGGACGTGCCGTTCGAGATGATGTTCTATCCGGGCCAGACGCATGGCGTGAAGGGGCCGGGCATCAGCCTGCATCTGTGGAACACGATCCTCAACTTCCTGTCGCGCAACGGCGGGGCGAAATAAGGATGGGCGCCGCGCCTGCCACATGGGCGGGTGCGGCGCACTTTCCGATTTTTTCGCGAAAAGGGCTCGCCACGCAGCTTTCGGTCTGTTACCGGCGCGCCATGTTTCGAAAACGTTCTTCGACCATTCGAATTACGCCGCGCCCGTAACGGGCGCATCCGGCGCGGTCGCGCGCGAAGCACAGGAATGCACTCGCATTCCGCAACTCTCTCACACTAAAGGGCATCCATGCCGCCGCTGTCGGCCGCGTGGGATGAAAGAGGAAACTTATGGGCTACCGTGTCGTGGTCGCTGGCGCCACCGGCAATGTCGGTCGGGAAATGCTGAACATCCTGGCCGAGCGTGAATTTCCGATCGACGAACTGGCGGTGCTGGCCTCGGGCCGCAGCCAGGGCGACATGGTCGATTTCGGCGAGACCGGGAAACAGTTCAAGGTCCAGAACATCGAGCATTTCGATCCCACCGGCTGGGACATGGCGCTGTTCGCGATCGGATCGGAAGGCTCGGAGAAATACGCGCCCAAGTTCGCCGCCGCCGGATGCGTCGTGATCGACAATGCGTCGCTGTACCGCATGGACCCGGACGTGCCGCTGATCGTGCCCGAAGTGAACCCCGAGGCGATCGACGGCTATACCAAGCGCAACATCATCGCGAACCCCAACTGCTCCACCGCGCAGATGGTCGTGGCGCTGAAGCCGCTGCACGACATGGCGAAGATCAAGCGCGTGGTCGTCGCGACCTACCAGTCGGTTTCCGGCGCGGGCAAGGCGGGGATGGACGAGCTGTTCGAGCAGAGCCGCAACATCTTCGTCGGCGATCCGGCGGTGCCGACCAAGTTCACCAAGCAGATCGCGTTCAACGTGATCCCGCACATCGACAGCTTCCTGGACGACGGCTCGACCAAGGAAGAATGGAAGATGGTGGTCGAGACCAAGAAGATCCTCGATCCCAAGATCAAGGTGACCGCCACCTGCGTGCGCGTGCCGGTGTTCGTCGGCCATTCGGAAGCGATCAACATCGAGTTCGAGAACGAAATTTCGGCCGAGGATGCCCAGAACGTGCTGCGCGAGGCGCCGGGCATCATGCTGATCGATAAGCGCGAGGACGGCGGCTATATCACGCCGATCGAATGCGTCGGCGAATATGCCACCTTCATCAGCCGCGTCCGCGAGGATTCGACGGTGGAGAACGGCCTGTCGCTGTGGTGCGTCAGCGACAATCTGCGCAAGGGCGCGGCGCTGAACGCCGTGCAGATCGCCGAACTGCTGGGCCGCCGGCACCTGAAAAAGGCATAAGCACGGCGCCCCCTCCCAATGAAGCGGGGGACCCTAAATCCCGTCATCCCAGCGCAGGCTGGGATGTGGACTCACGGTTGAAGTGCACCGGTTGAGATTTTGGAGAATGCCTCTGCGGGTGTGAGGAAGCCAAGGCATTTTCTTGGGATATTGTTGAGCCGGTCGGCACAGGCACGGAGTTGTCTGTGGCTGACGGTGTCGAGGTCAGTTTTGCGAGGCAGGCTTCGGCGCAGTCGGCCGATGGTGTTTTCGACACCGCCCTTTTGCCATGGGGCTCGGACATCGCAGAAGAAGGTCTGGATGCCGAGGCTGTCGTGAAGGCGGTGATGTTCGGCGAACTCGGTGCCGTTGTCGAAGCTGATGGTCCTGCGCAGATCCTGGGGGATATGGCGCAGTCTGCGGGTGATCCGGCGTGCGGTCAGCTCGGCTCTGCGGTGGGGAGGCTTGTCGAGGATGGTGTAGCGTGTGTGGCGCTCGTGCAAGACGAGGACATTGTGCCCATATCGGGCGAACAGCATATAGTCTGCTTCCCAATGGCCCGGCTGTGCGCGATCCCGGGCTTCGAGGGGGCGTTCGCCGATCGGCCTGCGCTGTTTGATGAAGCTGGCCGGGCTTCCGCCCTGGCGGCCATAGCGGCCGCGCCTTGCCTTGCAGCGGGGCAGAAGGCGGTGCCAGTAGTCCTTCTGGGCCGAGCGATGATAGACGTATCGATAGATTGACTCGTGGCTGACCATGGTGCGACCGTGCTCAAGCGCCAGTCGGCCGGCGATCTGTTCGGGAGAGCATCCCATCGCAAGGCCGTTCTTCACGATATCTCGCAGGTCCGGCTGGCGCGCCAGCTTGAAACGGCCGTCCCATCGTCGTCGTCTGATCGCGAGCCTATGGGCACGCCCGGGCGCATAGCCGCCGGGCCAGACCTTGGTCGGCTTGCTATTGCGCCTGAGTTCCCGACCGACCGTCGTGTGATCACGCCCGATCGCGGTGGCAATCTGTCGGCAAGATATACCGCCCTCATGAAGGCGGCATATCTCGATCCGCTCGTCGAGGCTGAGCTGCCTGTAATGTCGTCCCATCGCGCAATCACCTTAGCAGGTGGTGCACTTGTTCCGTGAGTCCGGGGGATCCATTGCCACTGCGCTACGTACAAAAAGCGCCGGCGGAGCACCGAATGGATCCTGACTTTCGTCAGGATGACGGCGATTTTTTTTGTGCGATTGCCTCGGTGTGGAGCGGCGGGATAGAGTGCGGCGGCCATTTCGGGAGCGCGCCATGGCCGAACCAATGACGGGCGGATGCCAGTGCGGGCGGATACGCTACACGGTGCAGATCGCCGATGACGATGCCTATCTGTGCCATTGCCGCATGTGCCAGCGCGCCACCGGCGGGGTCTCGATCGCGTTCAAGGGCGTGCGCAAGGCCGATGTGGCGTGGGAGCGCGAGCCGGATCGCTACGCCTCGTCGCCCATCGCCATGCGCGGGTTCTGTTCGGCGTGCGGCACGCCGCTGACCTTCGAATTTCCCGACAGCGAGACGATGGACCTGACCGTCGGCAGCTTCGACCAGCCAGGGCGTTTCCAGCCACGCCACCATTATGCGGTGGAAAGCATTCACGAACAGTGGGTCGACACGCACACGCTGCCCCGATACCGGACCGAAGACAACCCGAACGTCGTCAAACGCTGGATGGATACAATTGGCCGACTTCCCGACTGAAACGCACCGCTTTGCCAGCGTCGATGGCACGCATATCGCCTGGACCGAAATGGGCGAGGGGCGGCCGCTGGTGCTGATCCATGGCTATTTCTCCAGCGCGGAGGTCAACTGGATCAAGTTCGGCCACGCTGCGAAGATCGCGGCGCAGGGCTACCGCGTCATCATGCCCGATCTGCGCGCGCACGGGCATAGCGACAAGCCGCACGATCCCGCCGCCTATCCGCCCGACATCCTGATGCGCGACAACATGGCGCTGGTCGCGCATCTGGGGCTGACCGATTACGACCTGGGCGGTTATTCGCTGGGCGCGCGCACCACGGTGCGGATGCTGGCGAACGGGGCCGCGCCGAAGCGGGTGATCCTGTCGGGCATGGGCCTGACCGGCCTGCTGCACACCGAGGGGCGGGGGACCTATTTCCATCGCGTCCTGACCAACCTGGGCAGCTTCGAGCGCGGCAGTTCGGAATGGCTGACCGAGGCGTTCCTGAAGACGACCAAGGGCGATCCGCAGGCGCTGCTGCTGATCCTGAACACCTTTGTCGACACGCCGCATGACGTGATCGCGGGGATCGCGCAGCCGACGGTGGTGATCGCGGGCGACGAGGATTACGACAATGGTTCGGCGCAGGACGTGGCCGAACTGCTTCCGCACGGCGTTTTCCGCGAGATTCCGGGCAATCACATGAGCGCAGTGACCAAGCCGCAGCTGGGCGACGCCATCGTGGACTTTCTGACCGCTTGACCGGGACGGGGCGGCGGGCGAGAGTCCGCCATCCCCAAATTTGGTCGAGGTTTCAGAATGATCCGTTATGGCATTTCGCTGATCGCGCTCGCGGCGCTGCTGCCGGCGTCCGCAGGCGCACAGACGGCACCCGCAGCACCCGCCGCCCCCGCCGAAGCCGCGCCCACCGCCGCCGAGGCACAGGCGTTTATCCAGCGCGTGCAGGATGAGCTGACCGCGTTCAACCTCACTGCGTCGCGTGTGGCGTGGATCAACGCCACCTATATCACCGACGACACCGATGCGCTGGCGTCCGAATATGGCGCGCGCGGCACCGAAATGGCGGTGCGCTGGGCGATCGAGGCGGCGCGCTTCCAGAAGGCGCCGGGCCTGACGGGCGAGCAGCAGCGCCAGCTGACGATGCTGCGCAGCGCGATCACCCTGCCCGCGCCGACCACGCCGGGCGCCGCCGCCACCCTGTCCGAGATTTCGACCAAGCTTGGTTCGGAATATGCCAAGGGCAAGGGCACGCTGCACGGCAAGCCGATCAACGGCAGCGACATCGAGGCCGAAATGGGCGAGAGCCGCGATCCCGCCGCGCTGAAGGAAATGTGGGTCAGCTGGCACGACAATGTCGGCGCGCCGATGCGCGGCGACTATGCCAAGATGACGGCCATCGCCAACCAGGGCGCGAGCGAGCTGGGCTTCAGCGATGTCGGCGCGATGTGGCGTTCGGCGTATGACATGCCGCCGGCGGAATTCGCCAAGCTGACCGATAAATTGTGGAATGACGTAAAGCCGCTCTATGTCGCGCTGCACACCTATGTCCGCCGCAAGCTGAACGAGAAATATGGCGATGCGGTGCAGGCCAAGACCGGCCCGATCCGCGCCGACCTGCTCGGCAATATGTGGGCGCAGGAATGGGGCAACATCTATGACGTGGTGGCGCCGCCGGGCGCGGGCGATGTCGGTTATGACGTGACCGAGCTGCTCAAGGCCAAGTCGTATGACTGGAAGAAGATGGTCCAGACCGGCGAGGGCTTCTATTCCTCGCTCGGCTTCACGCCGCTGCCGCAGACCTTCTGGGAACGCTCGCTGTTCGTGAAGCCTGCCGACCGCGAAGTGCTGTGCCACGCCTCGGCATGGGACCTGGACGAAAAGAACGATGTGCGCATCAAGATGTGCATCAAGGTGAACGCCGACGATTTCGTCACGATCCACCACGAGCTGGGGCATAATTACTACCAGCGCGCCTATCAGGCGAAGCCCGCGCTGTACCGCAACGGCGCCAATGATGGTTTCCACGAGGCGATCGGCGATTTCGTCGCCCTGTCGATCACGCCCGAGTATCTGACCCAGATCGGCCTGCTCGATCCCGCCAAGGTGCCGAGCGCCGACAAGGACACCGGCCTGCTGCTGCGTCAGGCGATGGACAAGGTGGCGTTCCTGCCCTTTGGCCTGCTGATCGACAAATGGCGCTGGCAGGTGTTCGACGGCACGATCCAGCCAAGCGGCTATCAGGCCGGCTGGGACAAGCTTCGGCTGCAATATCAGGGCATCGTCGCCCCAGTGGCACGCGACGAGACGCGGTTCGACGCTGGTGCAAAATACCATGTCGCGGGCAGCGTGCCCTATACCCGCTATTTCCTGGCGCGGCTGCTCCAGTTCCAGTTCTTCAAGGCGGCGTGCGACCAGTCGGGGTGGAAGGGGCCGCTGCATCGCTGCTCGTTCTACGGCAACAAGGAAGTCGGCGCGCGGCTGAACAAGATGCTCGAAATGGGCGCGTCCAAGCCGTGGCCCGATGCGCTGGAAGCGTTCACCGGCAGCCGCGAAATCTCCGGCAAGGCGATGATGGAATATTTCGCCCCGCTGAAGAAGTGGCTGGACGCCCAGAACAAGGGCCAGCCGCAGGGGTGGTGATCCTCGCGCTTGCCCTTGCGACCGCCGCGCTTCCCGGTTCGGACGGGATCACGGCGGTAGCGGGCGGGCGCGTGCGCTCGCCCGACAAGGTCTGGACCCTGTGGGCCTCGGCCGTCGATCCCGACGCAGAGGACTCCACCACGATGCTGCGCCTGCGCGGGCCGGACGTGCGCGATCGCGGGCTGATGCCGTTCGACCGCGAGGTGCGAGTGGTGTGGCCGGGCGAGCCGGGCATGGTGCTGGTGGTCGATCAGGGCGTCCACCTGGCGACGCTGCACGCCTTCACGGTGGCGAAGGGCGAGACGGTGGCCGACCGGCTGGAAAGCGACATGGCGCGCGGGCTGGCGCTGCGCCGACCGGCGATCGGCCAGGTGGAGAACCGCAGGATCGCCTTCGGGCGCGTTCGCGGCACGATGTGTGTGCTGGTCGAAGAATCGGGACTGCCGCCGGGGCGCAGCGAGGGAAGCTACGTCACCCGGCGCATGGCGTTCCGGCTCAACCTCGCGGCCAGGCGCGCCGCCCTGGTGCGGGCCTGCCCGGGGGCCGTGCTGGCGGAATAACGAAGCGGGCGGTCAGGCCGCGCTTTTGTCGTCCGGGATCATGTTCTCGTCGGCGATCTGGGCATCCCATTCGGCGGAGCTGTCGGTGCCGTCGGGCTGGTGCGCGTGGCCGGTGGTCTCGTCCTCGGGGGCGGGCGTCGGTTCGGGGTTGGACATGGCTCTCTCCTCTGACCGTGCAAACGCGGGGCGGGGCCGGAATATCCCGGCCCCGAACGCCATTACCGGAACGGCGGCTCGTTGAACGCGCGCAGCTTGCGGCTGTGGAGGCGCGCGCCTTCGCGGCGGAGTTCTTCGCAGGTCTCGATGCCGATCTTGAGGTGCTCGGCAATCGCGCGCTCGTAGAAGCGGTTGGCCTGGCCCGGCAGCTTCAGCTCGCCGTGCAGCGGCTTGTCCGAGACGCAGAGCAGCGTTCCATAGGGCACGCGGAAGCGATAGCCCTGTGCCGCCAGCGTCGCCGACTCCATGTCGATGCCCACCGCGCGGCTGAGCGAGAAGCGCAGCGCCGAGCGCGAATATTGCAGCTCCCAGTTGCGATCGTCCGTAGTCACGATCGTGCCGGTGCGCAGCCGCTGCTTCAGCTCGTCGCCCGACTGGCCCGACACCGTCTCCGCCGCGCGGGCCAGCGCCAGCTGGACTTCGGCGATGGCGGGGATGGGGATTTCGGGGGGGAGGACTTCGTCCATGATGTGGTCGTCGCGCAGATAGGCATGGGCGAGCACATAGTCGCCGATCCGCTGGCTGGGGCGCAGCCCGCCGCAATGGCCGATCATCAGCCACGCCTCGGGCCGCAGCACCGCGAGGTGATCGGTGATCGTCTTCGCGTTGGACGGGCCGACGCCGATATTGACCAGCGTGATCCCGCTGCCGCCCGGTGCCATCAGGTGATAGGCGGGCATCTGGTGCCGCCGCCACGCGCTGTCCGACACCAGCCGGTCGACATCCTCGGGCCGCTCGATCACGATCCCGCCCGCGCCGGACACGCCCGTAAAGCGCGTGTCCTCGCTCAGCTGGCTCGCCGCCCAGCGCACGAATTCATCGACATAGCGATGATAGTTGGTGAACAGGATATAGCGCTGGAAATGCTCGGTCGCAGTGCCGGTATAGTGTCGCAGCCGGGCGAGCGAGAAATCGGTGCGCAGCCCGTCGAACAGCGCCAGCGGGCGCGTGCCGTCGTGCGAAATCCAAAGCCCGTCGGCGATCTCGTCGCCGATATGGGCCAGCTCGGTCGCGGGGAAATGCCGCGCCAGCTCGACGGCGGACACCTGATCCAGCTGCATCGCGTGGCCGGGATCGAGGACATAGGCGAAGGGGATTTCCTGCCGGCCGGGACAGGCTTCGACCTCGACGTCGTAATCCTCGATCAGGAAGGTCAGCTGTTCGACCAGATATTCGGCGAACATCGCCGGCTTGGTCACGCTGATGCGGTATTCGCCGGGCTCGACGAGGCGCCCGAACGAGCGCCGGGGAACCGGACCGCCGGTGCCGCCGGCATAGCGCACCCGGATTTCGGGATAGGCGAACGAGCCGTCGTGGCGGCTTTCGGGCGGGGGCGGGGTGCCATCGGCGAGATAGCGAGTGAGCGCGGCCTGGAGGAGCTCGACGGAGCTGCGATACAGGCTGTCCAGCTCGGCGACGATGTCGGATGCTTGAGTCATCTTCCACGGCTAAAGCGCAAAGATGACTCTGGCAAGACCGGGGGCAAGACCGGGCCCCTCGACGACTATGTCGCGAGGGGCCGGGCCGGCATTATTTCTTGGCGGCGGGCTTGGTCGCCGGCTTTTCCTTTTCGCCGCCCAGCTGGGTGGCGGCATAGGCAGCGCCGCCGATCGCGGCAGCGGCGCCGGCGGCGATCGCTGCGGCGGTGACCGGATGCTCCTTCACGGCCTCGACCGTGGCATCGATCGCGCCGCCGATCGCTTGTTGCGCGGTTTCGAGGAACGACTTGGCCGTCTCCGTAGCCTCGGTCGTGGCTTCGCTGGTAGTTTCGGTGGTAGCCATGGCGTTTTCCCTTCGATGAAAGAAGATGCGCCGGATTCAACTCCGGCGCACGACGCCAGTTCCGTTACGCGCCCGAAGTTACAGCTGGCCGAGCATATAATCGGCCGAGCTGACCTCGAACTGGCCCGGGGCCTCGACGTTCAGCTGTTCGACGACACCGTCGTTGACGACCATCGAGAAGCGCTGGCCGCGCGTGCCCATGCCGAATTTGGAGCCGTCCATTTCCAGCCCCAGTGCCTTGGGGAAATCGCCATTGCCGTCGGCGAGCATCGAAACCTTGCCCTCGACGCCCGAAGCCTTGCCCCATGCGGCCATCACAAAGGCATCGTTCACGGCGGTGCAGGCGATCTCGT
This sequence comes from Sphingomonas degradans, assembly GCF_053502645.1. Classification (NCBI taxonomy): domain Bacteria; kingdom Pseudomonadati; phylum Pseudomonadota; class Alphaproteobacteria; order Sphingomonadales; family Sphingomonadaceae; genus Sphingomonas; species Sphingomonas degradans. The sequence continues at coordinate 2,240,926 of NZ_CP177172.1, read as the reverse complement.
CCACGCCCTTTGCCTTCAGCGCGTCGGCCTTTTCCACGAAGCCGGGCAGGTGCTTGGCCGAGCAGGTGGGGGTGAAGGCGCCGGGGACCGAGAACAGCGCGACGCGGCGGCCGGCGAAGAAATCGTCCGAGCTGATCTGCTCGGGACCGGCTTCGGTCACTTTGACGAAGCTGGTGGTGGGGACGCGATCGCCAAGCTGAATGGTCATGGTACTCTCCTTTTGGGGTGGGGGCCTTCATCGGCGCGGCGCGCCGCATTTTCAAGCGTGGCGGAGCCGGATGCCACGCGGTAGGTTATGCGGTGATGGATTCGACTCCTTTCCTTTCCGGCCAGTTCCTGCTGGCAATGCCCGGTATCGGCGATCCGCGCTTCGAACGCGCGGTGATCGCGATCTGCGCGCACGATCACGACGGTGCGCTGGGCATCGGCATCGGTGAGACGATCGACGGGCTGCGGCTGCACGGCCTGCTGGAGCAACTCGGCATCGAACCGGGCGAGGCGCCCGACGCGCCGGTGCATTTCGGCGGCCCGGTCGAGCCCCGGCGCGGCTTCGTGCTGCACACCCCCGATTGGGGCGGGCAGGACACGATCGACGTGGGCGGGCGCTGGGCGCTGTCGGGCACGGTCGACGTGCTGCGCGCGATCGCCGAGGGGCAGGGGCCGAGGCAATGGCTCGTCGCGCTGGGCTATGCCGGCTGGGGCGAGGGACAGCTGGACGCGGAGATGACGCGGCACGGCTGGTTCAGCACCGATGGCGATGCCGCGCTGCTATACGCAGTCGAGGCCGAAGACCGGTGGAGCCGGTGCTTCGCCACCGCAGGGGTGGACCCCCGTTTGCTGGCGAACTGCACCGGGCGGGCGTAGATCCGACGCGGGCGGGGCTTCAGCGCTGCCGCTGCCCGGCCTGTGCCGCCGTCGCGATGCTAGAAGGATCGGTGGCGGCATCGACCGGCACGCCTGCCTGACGGCGCTCGGAATAGCGATCCACGAGCTGCGCGGCGTGGGGCCGCAGGAGCACGGTAAAGCGCACCAGTTCCTCCATCACATCGACGATCCGGTCATAATAGCTGGAGGGCCGCATCCGCCCGGCCTCGTCGAACTCCTTGTACGCCATGGCGATCGACGACTGGTTGGGGATGGTGAACATCCGCATCCAGCGGCCGAGCAGGCGCAGCGTGTTCACCGCATTGAACGATTGCGAGCCGCCCGATACCTGCATCACGGCGAGCGTTCGGCCCTGGGTGGGGCGCATCCCCTGCATCTCCAGAGGGAGATGGTCGATCTGCGCCTTCATGATGCCGGTGATCTGGCCGTGACGCTCGGGGCTGCACCACACCTGCCCCTCGGACCACAGCGCCAGTTCGCGCAGTCTGTGGACTGCGGGATGATCGTCGCCCGCCACCTGGTCCGGCAGCGGGAGGGTGGACGGATCGAAGATCCGCGTCTCCGCGCCGAACAACCGCAACAGGCGTGCCGCTTCTTCCACCGCAAGGCGCGAGAAGGATCGCTCGCGCAGACTGCCGTATAATAAAAGTATGCGCGGCGCCGGGTCGGCAGGACCGAGCCCCGCAGCGGGGCGCGCATGGACGAAGGCGGGGTCGAGCGCCGGCAGATGGTTCGGGTCGGGCAGGTCGCGCAACAGCATCAGGATACTCCAATCCACAACGCCAGCGCCATCAGCGTGACGAGCAGCACCGGCACGGTAAGGGTGACCCCCACCCGGAAATAATAGCCCCAGCCGATCCGCACGCCCTTCTGCCCCAGAACATGCAGCCACAGCAGCGTGGCCAGCGATCCGATCGGCGTCAGCTTGGGGCCGAGGTCGCATCCGATGACGTTGGCATAGATCATCGCATCGCGCACGGCGCCGGTGGCGTGCGCGGCATCGATCGAGAGCGCGCCGACCAGCACGGTCGGCATGTTGTTCATCACCGACGAAAGCAGCGCGGCGAGCACCCCGGTGCCCAGTGTCGCGCCCCACACGCCGCCCGCAGCAGTGCGGTCGAGCAGCGCGGCGAGATGGTCGGTCAGCCCGGCGTTCCGCAGGCCATAGACGACGAGGTACATGCCAAGCGAGAAAAGCACGACCTGCCACGGCGCGCCGCCCAGCACCCGTCGCGGCTGGATCACGCCGCCGCGCCCGGCGACGGCTAGCAACACGACCGCGCCGGCTGCCGCGACCGCGCTGACCGGCACGCCGATCGGGTCGAGCAGGAAGAATCCGGCGAGCAGCAGCGCGAGGACGACCCAGCCGGCGCGAAAAGTGGCGACGTCGCGGATCGCCGCGTCAGGCGTGCGGAGCTGCGCCACGTCGTAGCGCGCGGGAATGTCGCGGCCATAGAACAGCAGCAGCGCCCCCAGCGTCGCGGCGACCGATCCCAGGTTTACCGGCACCATCACCCGCGCATAGGCATCGAATTCGAGGTGGAAATAGTCTGCCGAGACGATGTTCACCAGGTTCGACACGACCAGCGGCAGGCTGGCGGTATCGGCGATGAACCCGGCGGCCATGACGAAGGCGAGCGTCGCCCGGTCGCCATAGCCCAGCGCGCGCAGCATCGCGATGACGATCGGGGTGAGGATCAGCGCCGCGCCATCATTGGCGAACAGCGACGATACCCCCGCGCCCAGCAGCACCACCAGCGCGAACAGCCGCCGGCCATGCCCCTTGCCCCAGCGCGCGACGTGCAGCGCCGCCCATTCGAAGAACCCGGCTTCGTCCAGGACCAGGCTGATGACGATGATCGCGACGAACGTGGCGGTCGCGTTCCACACGATGCCCCACACCACCGGCACGTCCGCCAGCGTTACCACGCCCGCAAGCAGCGCCACCGCCGCGCCGCCCAGCGCGCTCCAGCCGATGCCGAGCCCGCGTGGCTGCCAGATGACGAGCGTTATCGTGGCGACGAAGATCAGGATCGCGGCCAGCATCAGCCGATGCGCCGGCCGGAGTCGTCCACCACAGGCGCGCCATCCTCCTTGGCAAAGGCGCCGCGCTGGGGCGTCGGGAGCAGGTCGAGCACTGCCTCCGACGGGCGGCAGAGGCGCACGCCGAGCGGCGACACCACCAGCGGACGGTTGATGAGGATCGGATGCGCGAGCATCGCGTCGAGCAATGCGGCGTCGGAAAGCGCGGGGTCGTCCAGCCCGAGCGCGGCATAGGGCGTGCCCTTTTCGCGCAGCAGGTCGCGCGGCGTCATCCCGGCGCGATCGATCAGCTCTGCGAGCAGCGCGCGGGCGGGCGGGGTCTTGAGGTACTCGATCACATGCGGCTCGATCCCGGCGTTGCGGATCAGCCCCAGCACGTTGCGCGACGTGCCGCATTCCGGATTGTGGTATACCACGATGTCGATCGCCATGTGCTTCCCTTTCAGCAGCAGGGGGTCAGTTCGGCGAGCAGCGGCCCGCACAATTCGGGCGATCCTGCACAGCAATCCTTCACCAGGAACAGCGTGAGCGCGCGCAGCCCGTCCAGGTCCGCGCGATAGCGGATCGAGCGGCTGTTGCGTTCGGATCGCACCAGCCCCGCGCGGGCGAGAATGGCGAGGTGCGCCGACATCGTGTTTTGCGGCACGTCGAGCCGGCGCGCTACGTCGCCTGCCGCAAGCCCGTCCGGTTCGTGGCGCACCAGCAGGCGGAACGCATCGAGGCGCGTCCCCTGTGCGAGGGCGGCGAGTGCGGAAATGGCCGAATCCGTATCCATATATCCGGAATAGCGGATGCAGCTATTTTTGCCACCCGTGTTTTGAACCTTCTCGATTTCTCGGGCGCTTTCGGGCGAGAGGACAAACGCGAAGAGTTCCGGGTGTGCTCCCGGGAAACTCCTGAGTGTTCGCGTAGCGCCCACGGCGTACCCTGCCGACAGCGAGGGACAGTCACTGCGGTCCACGCGATAATGCATCGGAATCGGTTGGAATTCCGTACGGCTCTCCGGTGGCGTGACGAGCTTGGAGACCGCATATGTATGAGTCTCTGACGACGATCCGGCACGCTGCTGACGCGCTTCGAAACCCTCGCCGGGATATAGGAACCGCTTTGGACGTTGTGCCTCGGCTCAGCCGTATCGGGGGCATTATATATTCGGACGGGAGGCGGGTATTCCGCGATCCGTGACGGTTAATGCGCCGCTAACGATACCAGTATGGCGACGAGTAATGGAGTATAAGCGTATGAAATATATAACTAATGTCAGTTACACTATAGCCAAAAGTGTAACTACAGGCAATAGGGCCGGTTAACGCCGGCACTTACAGCGGGACGCTGATCGCTATCGCGGATTCTTTCAATCGCACTCGTGGTTTACGCGCATTTGCGGTGCGCGGGCCGCCCACGGAAAGCCCGCTCCAGGTCCGCGACGCGATGTCGCGTTCCTCCGGCCCGACCGCGCTGGTGTAGATCGCCGTCGTCTTGATGTCGGCATGCCCCAGCCAACGCTGCACCAAAGTTAATGGAACATTAGCCTGAATGGCGCGAACGCCGAAGCCGTGGCGAAGGCCTTTCGGGCTGGCATGCCCGCCGCGTACGTCGGCCGCCTGCATTGCCGCACAAATTCTGCGATATCCCGTCATGCGGGACCATGGCCATAACCGTTCCTCGTCCAGTATTCCGGCGTTCAGCTGGCTTCTGATCTGCGCAAGCAAGTTCGCGGGAAGCGGAATCGCTCGATAAACGCGTTTGCTGCGCTTTTTCAAACTCCGGATTACGGCGTGCTTCGTTTCGAAGTCTACGTTTTTCGCGGAAAGTGACAGTGCCTCGGATATGCGGCATCCCGTTACCGCGATGAACCAGCAAAAGCTGTGCGTTGCGGGATCCATCGCCTTCGCAGCAGCCAGAAATGCCGTGACCTCCGTCTTGGTCAGGTACTTTCGTTCGCCGTTCACATTGTACATCGTCCACGGCATTGTCTCACATATCCCCTCTACGTTCGTGGATTCAGGGGTTAAATTGTATTCCTTGACGAAGCGTTGCGAATCCGGCGCTGTTACACTTTTGGCTATTGCGTCTCACGGAGGCTTCGCTTTTCCGAAGCGGTGTGGGGGCAGGTATGGGGCAGCCTTTCCAAGGCTTGATGGCGCAGGTTCAGGATTTCGAATCCGAAGCGCGGCGCATCGGCAGCGCCTGCCATATCCTGGTTAAAATTTCGTTCGCGAATACCGAAGCCGTCGGCGAAGCCTATGGCCGCGAAGCCGCACGCCTTTTCGTATCGATGCTGGTCGAGCGTGCGGAGCAGTTCGTGCAGGGGGCGGGCATGGTCGAATGGAGCGGGATCTCGCTCGACGTGCTCGTGTTTGATCCCGAGCATCTTTCGGCGCTTCGTGGCTTGGGCGGCTCTTCCGACACGGCGATTGTGTCGGCGCTGGTCTTTGCGCTTGCCCGTAGCCCGCTCGTCGTGGCCCCGGGGGTCGAGGTGCTGCCCCTCATCGTTGCGGCGGGCGGGCAGGTGGAGCCGTTCGCTGCGCCTGCGCTCGCGGAGGTGGGGGTTGAACTCACCCGCAGGTTGTATGCCGCGACGCCGCTGTTCGGCGCGTTGGCCGGCAGCGAGGAGATGCGCGCGCTGTACGTACGCGACATGGCCGTCGCCGTGATGGTCGCCGAGGCGCTGGAAGACGAACGGCTCTTGATGCTGTGGGAACCGGTCGCCGGCGTGGACGAGGATGCCGCGCTGCTCTATCAGGTTGGCGCAGAGCGGATTGTCGTCCCCGGGGGCAAGCTCCGCGAACCCGACAGCTTCATACCCGCGCTTGAGCGGACCGGCATGATCCGGGCGCTCGACGTGCATGTCATGCGAATGACCATCGAGCGGCTGCGCGCCAATCCGACGCACCGCCTGGGCTGCCGAATGTCCGCGCAGAGCGCTGTCATCGACGGTTGGTGGACTGATGTTCTGGAGGAACTGGAAAGGGATCCGGATGTCGCAGCGCGCCTGATCGTGGAATTCGCCTCAGGCCCGGCTGCGCACGCGATCGGGCTGATGGTGGCGTTCGCCGATAGGCTGCGCTGGCTGGGCTGCGCGATCGCGGTGGACGCGCTGGGGTCGTGCCTGACCAGCCTCGATCGTGCGTTCCGCGCCGATATCATCAAGATCGACGGCGCCCATCTGGAGCGCGCGGTGGAGCGGGCGTCCGAACAGGATATCGACCGGCTCCGCCACCTGATCGGACTCGCCAAGACGCTGGCGACGGACGTGGTGATCGGGGGAGTCGAGGACGATGTTCGATTGAAGGCCGCGCAACATGCTGGCGCGCGCTGGTTTCGCGGGGCGCGGCTGGGCAGCCCTAGCTTCACGTTGCGCAGCGTGCGGTCCGGCATCGTGCCGCCGCTGGTTGCGGGCGTTTTCAGCAAAGCCCTCCCGCTGGGTGTGTCCGAAGCGATCCCGCAATGACGATGGACGCGCCCAGGGAGGTTGATCGCATGCGCCCGGATGGCGCGGTGCGGGTGTCATCTTTCGACGCTGCATCGGATTTCGCGGCATTTCCCGGCCTTTACACCGCAAAGGGCGGGGAGCCGCCCCACTTGAAGATCCGCCGTACGGTCAGCGCGATCATCGCGTGGCGCAAGCGCCGGGCCCGCTTCTTCCCGGGGGACCTTTTCGCCGATCCGGTGTGGGACATGCTGCTCGATCTGGCCGTCGCGCGGATCGACGGCAGACCGCTCCAGATATCCTATGTGGGTATCGAGGCCGGCGTCGCATCCAGCACGTCGCTGCGCTGGATGAAGTATCTGGTTGCGCGCGGGCTGGTGCGTCGCTGGCGCGATCCGTTGGATAAGCGCCGGGAGCTGGTCGAACTGTCCGACGAAGGGCTCACCGCATTCCTCGGATATGTCGATGATGTTCTCGAGCATGCGCCGATTGAGCGGTGACTTGCCGACATGCCGCAAGAATACAGAACTGCCGGAAAAGAACGAAGTCATGAAATGGTATGTCGTAAACACGCGCGTTAATTCCGAGAGGATGGCGCGCCGAAATCTGGATCAGCAGGGGTATAGTTGCTTTTTGCCGGTCTATCGCAAGACCGTTCGCCATGCCCGAAAAGTGACCGAAGTATTGGCGCCGCTATTTCCATCCTATCTTTTCGTTGAGTTCGATCCCGAATGGACTCGCTGGCGGCCCATCAACGGAACTGCGGGCGTTCGCGGAATCGTCAGTGGAAGCGATGGTCGGCCATCTGCGGTGCCGATGTCGGTGATGCGCATGCTGCAAAGCCAGTGCCGTGGCGAACTGGTCGAGTGGCGCAGCAGCGGATTGGAGGTGGGTCAGAAAATCGTGATGACCTCCGGCCCGTTCACCGATTTCTTGGGCGAAGTGCAGCGGCTGGACGGGCCGGGCCGGGTGCGGCTCCTGCTCGAGGCGATGGGCAATGTGCCGATCACGGCGCCCCTTAGCGCGGTACAGCCACTGGAGATGACGCCTTCTATGACCGGCCTGACGCGCGCGCCTTCTGGCAGTACGCAGCGGCTGGGTTTGGGCCGGTAGCCGATGCGAATATCGCGTACGAAGCTCGCGTTTTTCTGCCAAATGTGCCGGTTGGCGGGCAGTAAATTAACATCGTCGCCAAATTGGCGCATTCAATATCCTGAACTTATGAACGGGATGTTGACTGAGCGTACGCCCGTATGTCAGTGAATTTTCAGGGTTGAGAGAGGGAGGGTGCTTTGAGAATACTGCAACTATCTCTTTCCATTTTGGCAATAATCGTGCCTAATTCGGTTTCTGCTCAGAATGAGGCGGCGGCTTCGCTGTCGCCTCGCGTGGCGCCGGCAATGGCATGTCCCCGTGCAGGCAATGCCACGCTTTTGTCCTGCCCGACCCGGGGCAAGCTGCTCTGGCCCCGTCCGATACCGGCGGACCAGGCCGCGATAGGCGCGGCGGGGGCAACTGCGCCGAGTTCCTTGGGTACGGTCGCCATCGGGTTCCTATCGCTCGCGGCTGCCGCAGGCGTGGTCACATCCGTCGGCGGGTCTAACTCGGACAGCCCGTAACCCTCCCTTACCGCGCGCCGCCCCGGCTTTTCGGGCGAGTCATCGTTATCCCGGCGTGTCGATCGGCTCCGGTCGGTTCTGACGTCGTCTTTTTCCCGCGCACGCGTGCGCGGTTGCACAATCATGTCTCGCCTTTCGCTCCGGTGGTTCTTCACCCGGAGTGCGGTAGCTTGCGGATATCATCATGGATTTGACTTTTGCGTCCCGGCGCGTCTCCAGCGACGCCCAGACCATGCGCAAAGCGTGGCTGCGGGGACCGGATGTCGCGTTGTACGGCATAGTCATCGCCGCCGTGCTGCTGGGCGGAAGCGCCAGGCCGGACGTATTACCGCTGCTGGCGCTTCGCCCCTTGGGCGTGCTGGCGCTCGGCTATGCGGTGTGGACGACGCGGTGGGATCACCTGCGGCCCTATCGCTGGGCGGTGGCGGCATCGGGCGCGGCGCTCCTATGGCTTGCGCTACAGCTCGTGCCGCTTCCCCCGTTCCTGTGGCAGGCGCTGCCCGGCAGGGACATCGTCGTCGATATCGATCGAACCATGGAGATGGGAGCGCGCTGGCGTCCGTTCAGCCTTGCTCCGCTCGCGACGTGGAACAGCCTTTGGGCATCGACCATCCCGCTTGCGGTGCTGCTGCTCGGCGCAAGTGCGTCGCACGAAGCGCGGGCGCGGTTGCTTCCGCTTTGGCTCGCGCTGGGCGCCGCGAGCGCCCTGCTGGGCGTGATCCAGCTGATCGGCCCCGAATGGGAAAGTCCCCTGTACCTGTACCATGTCACCAATCGCGGTTCCGGGGTCGGGCTGTTCGCCAACCGCAATCATCAGGCGGCGTTGCTGGCGTGCATGCTGCCGATGCTGGCGGTCGCGGTATCCGGACGGAAGCTGGGGACAAGGGCGCGCAAGGCCAGGCAGTATCTGGCGACCGTCGCCGGCCTTTTGCTGGTGCTGCTGTTGCTGGTGACCGGATCGCGCGCGGGGCTTGTACTTGGGATGGCGGGGCTCGCCGCGATCCCCGTCCTCCATTCCGGAATGCGAACATCGCCCGACCGGCGCGTGCAGACGCGGACGTCGATGCAGGCACGGTTGCTCGTCCTCTCGGGGGCGCTCGCGGTGCTGGTAATGGGAGTGCTCGCACTGGTCTTCGCCAGGGCGCAAGCGCTCGACCGATGGTTCGACCCCGGGGTGGAGCGGGGCCGCGCCTCGGTGTGGAGGGCATTGGGCGACATTGTCGGCCAGTATTTTCCGGTCGGCTCCGGCAGTGGTTCGTTCGCGCAGGTGTTCCTGATGCACGAGCCGGATGCGATGCTCTCGTTCACTTATCGCAATCAGGCCCATAGCGACGCGCTGGACCTGCTGCTGACTGCCGGACTCCCCGGCCTTGCGATGCTGGCCACGGCATGCGGCATGTATCTGGTGGCGGCGCGCAGGGCATTCCTGCCGCTCGCACGCCGAAGCCTGCGGTCGGAAGATCGTCGCCTTCGGCTGGGGGTGGTCATCATCGGCCTGCTGCTGCTCGCGAGCAGCGTCGATTATCCTCTGCGGGTTCCATCGCTGGCGTGTCTGTTCGTCACTGCCGTGCTCTGGGTCCCCTTCGAGCCGAAGCCTCCGGCGACCCTCACGGTCGCGGACGCCACGGCCAAACGAGAAGTCTGATTCATGCGTGTTTTCCTTCTTTGCTGCCTGCTGGCCACCGCCGGCTGCGCGCGACCGTCCCTGCCGGAGCCTGGGACCGGCGCCGTTACCCTGGTCCGCGGCGGGGTGTTGCCTTCGCCGGACCTGGCGAATTCCACCGCCGGGGAGCGCCCCTTCTTCATCGGTCCGTTTGACCGGCTCCAGGTCAGCGTAGTGGCGATCCCGGAGATCGGCACGATGGATTTTCAGGTGGACGCCAGTGGGCGTATCTCCGTGCCGTTTGTCGGCATCCTGCGGGTGGGTGGGCTGACGCCGCTGCAGATCGAGGCGGAGATCAAGGACAGCCTGAAGGCTAGCGGTTACCTGAAAGACCCCCAGGTTGCCGTCAATCTGAAGGAAATGGTCAGCCAGACCGTGACCGTGGCGGGTGAAGTGAAAAGCCCGGGCGTGTTTCCCGTGATCGGGCGGCTGACGTTGTTGCGCGCGATCACGATCGCGAAGGGGACGACCGAGTTCAGCAAGATGAACGATGTCGTCGTCTTCCGCGAGGTCGGCGGCGAGCGCTATGCTGCGCTCTACGACTTCAAGGCGATCCAGGACGGGCGCTATCCCGACCCGGAAATCTTCGCGAATGACGTCATTCGCGTCGGCGATTCCCGCGCCCGGCGTCTGTTCCGCGATTTCATCACTGCGTCGCCGCTCTGGTCCGGCCCGATAATCCTGCTCCTGCGCGGACTATAGAAGCATGTACGCACTTACACGAACGCCGCAGCCGCCCGCGCCGGGCGGCCCGGGCATCCTTGCGACGCACGCGCAGCTGGAGGGCGGGGACTTCGGACGCCCGCTGCTGCTGCAATATTGGCAGATCCTGCTGCGATGGCGCTGGATCGTCATCGGCATCGTGGCGACCAGCGTCGCGGTAGGCGTGGTGGTGACCTTGCTCACCGCCCCCGAATACGCGGCGCGTGTCCAGATCGAGATCAGCCGCGAGCAACAGCGTATTACGAATGTGCAGGGCGTCGAAAGCGGCGACGACGCCGAGGCGAACGAGTTCTACGCGACCCAATATTCGCTGCTGCGGGCGCGCCCGCTGGCCGAGCGCGTGGCGGAATCGCTGGACCTCGGTGGGAACGAGGCTTTCTTTGCGTCGCACGGCGTACCCATGCCCGGCGCCGGTGCGTCCGTGCAGATGGACGAGCGGCGAAAGAGCGCGGCGGCCGGATTGCTGCTTTCGCATGTCACGGTAGAGCCGGTGCGCGGATCGCGCCTGGTGGATGTGCGGTACACATCCCGCAATCCCGCGCTGGCGGCGCGCATCGCCAACGAATGGGCGCGCGCGTTCAGCGACTCCCGGCTTGAGCAGCAATTCGCATCGACCGCCGTCGCGCGGCGGTTTCTGGAGGAACGGCTCAAGCTGTTGCGCCAGCGGCTGGAGGAATCGGAACGTCGCGCGCTGACCTATGCCTCGGAAACCGGAATCGTGCGTCTGAACCAGACGGTGGGACCGGACGGCCGGACCCAGGCGAACCGAACGCTGGTGGAATCGGACCTGGACAGCCTCAACCTCGCGCTGAACCGCGCGACGGAAAACCGCATCGCGGCGGAGGCTCGGGCGAAGGGCGCGAGCGCGGATGCCAGCCTGGACGCATCGCTGGCGGCACTGCGGCAGCAGCGGACTGCGCTGACCGCGCAATATGCCCAGTTGATGGTGCAGCACGAGCGTCGCTATCCGCCCGCGATGGAAATCGCGGTGCAGATCGCGACCGTCGATGCCGCTCTGAAGCGCGAGACCCAGCGGATCGCCGAGAACCGCCAGTCGGAGTATCGGGAAGCGATGTCGCGCGAGCAGAGTCTGTTGGCGCAAGTCACGGGGTTGAAAGCGCGGCTCGACGAGCAACAGCGCCACACCGTCCAGTATAATATCTACCAACGCGAGGCCGACACCAATCGCCAGCTCTATGACGCGTTGCTCCAACGCTTCAAGGAAATCGGCGTGGCGGGGACGGTGGGCGCAAGCCAAGTTGTGGTGGTCGAGCCGGCACTGGTGCCGGGCTCGCCCAAATCGCCGAACCTGCCGTTCAACATCAGCGTGGCGCTTGCGATCGGGTTTGCCCTGTCTGCGGCCGCAGTCATCGGCCTCGAGCAGATCGACGAGGGGGTGCGCGAACCCGGTCAGGTCGAGCGCTTCCTGGGGCTGGCGACACTGGGCACGGTGCCGATGTTCGACAGGGGCGATGTGCTGGAAGGCCTGCGCGACAGCCGTTCGGACGTCTACGAGGCCTATCTGAGCGTTTGTTCTGCGCTGGCCTTTGCGACGACGACCGGATTTCCCCGGACGCTCAGCGTGGTGAGCACCCGTTCCGGCGAGGGCAAGAGCGTGACCGCCTGGGCGTTGTGCCTCGCTCTCAGCCGCACCGGACGGCGTGTCCTGTTCGTCGATGCGGACATGCGCTCGCCGTCCGCCCATCTGTTCGCGGGGGTCGGCAACGAGCGCGGGCTCTCCAACTATCTGGCCGGCGACCAGGAATGGACATCCGGCATCGTGGATATCGGGGTCGAGGGCATATGCGTTCTGCCCGCCGGGCCGATGCCGCCCAATCCTGCGGAATTGCTGTCCGGCACGCGCATGTCGGAGTTCCTGCTCGGCAGCGAACCGATCTTCGATCATGTGATCATCGATACGCCGCCTGTGCTGGGCCTGGCCGATGCGCCGCTGATCGGAAGCATCACCGATGCGAGCGTGCTCGTCGTGGAATCCAATGGTCCGACCGTGGGGAATGTCCGAGCAGCGCTGAAACGCATGTCGGCGCTTGACGCGCGCATCGCCGGCGCCGTGCTGACCAAGATGGCCTCCCGCGGGTTCGAATATCGTTACGGCTACGGCTATGGCTATGGCTATGGCCGGCGGAAGAACGGCGATGCCTGACTCCGGAGCGCTTGCCCCGATCGCTGAGGAGAACGGGCGCGTATACCGCCATCGGCGCGTGCTGGCCGGGCTGGGACTGCTGGCCGCTACGGGCGCGCTGGCGACGCTGGCGGCGCGCGATGCCTTCGCGGCGATATATCGCGTCGGTCGCCCTGCATGGGTACTGGCGGCGCGCCCCTGGGATCCGGTGGCGCTGGCGGTATCGACGGATCGCGGGTTAGCGAAGGACCCGACGGCGTTTCCCGCCGACGGGGCCTTGCGCGCGGCGTTGGCGGGTGATCCGCTGAATGCCGAAGTGTTGCGGCTTGCCGGACTGCGCGCGGAGACGGGTGGCGATCCGCAGCGGGCGCATGCGTTGATATCGCTGTCCGAAAGGCTGTCGCGCCGCGACCTGGCGGGCCAGATCTGGCTGATCGAGGATGCCGTGCGACGCGACGAGGTGGCGGCGGCGCTTGTTCATTACGACCGGGCATTGTCCGTGCATCGCGCGGCATGGGAGCCGCTTTTCCCCGTGCTTTCGTCCGCAATGCGACATCCGGGAATTCGCGAAGCGCTCATTCCCTATGTCCGCGACCGGCGCGCATGGGCGATCCCGTTGCTGTCGCATGCCGCGACCCAGGCCGAGCCGCCGGCACCGCGCAATGTGGCGTCGTTGCTTCGGCGGGCGGGCCTGCTGGGCGCGCCCCGGTCCGGCGACATCGATGCGCTGGCCGCTGCGCTGCTGCGCCGGCTGGTGAGCGACGGGGACTATCCTGGCGCATTCGCCCTGGCGGCGGAAATGGCGGGCACGGGTGCGGCAAGCCTGTCGGATGTGGCGGTGACCCCCGCGACCACGCAAAGCGCGCTGCAACCGCTGACCTGGCAACTGGGGACTGGCGATGGTGTGCTGGCGCGGCTCGACGAGCGGAACCGGGTTCGCATCCGGGCGTCGCGCGGCCGCCAGGCGATGGCGCTGAGCCGCGTGCTCGCCCTGCGACCTGGGCGCTACGAGCTGGGAATGGCGGCGCACTTCGCCGATTCGGAGCCGATCGCCGCAGCGGAATGGGCGTGGACCTGCGTGGACGGCGGGCGCGGTCATGATGCTGGCCGTGCGTCCGTGGAGACGGGGCATGGCGCCCGAACGCAGGTTTTCGGCTTCGACATATCGGAAGACTGCCCGGCCATACGCCTGGAACTGACCGTAACCGGTGACGACGACTTGCGCGCAGGCGAGATGGTTATCGATGCACTCGCCCTGCGCAGGGTTTCCCCACCGCCCCCTGTTCGATCCGCGCGCTGAGTCTGCCCGCGATGCCCCTGCAATCTTTGTTTCCTGTGAGAACTTCCCTGAAACCTCTATCTCCTGCCCGGCTGCTGGCTGTCGTTTCGCTGGCAATATCGGGAGTGCCGGGCGCCACCGGGACCGCGCTCGCCCAGCAAGCCGATGTCGTGGCCCGGATCGGCGACGACGTGATTACGCGCGCCGATGTGACGCGGCAGCTGGCAGACGGCGGGATCGATCCGCGCGCTGCTACGGCGCGGCAATTTGAAGGCGCGGCGCGCGCCGCTGCGGCCGAGCGCGTCGTCGAGCGCAGCTTCGATGCGAACGACGGGGCATTGCCCGAAGACCTGAGCCAGGCGCTCGCCCAAGCGCGGCGCCGGGTGATGCTCGAATATTATGTGCGACAGCGGCTCGATGCCTATCGCCCGACCGATCGCGAAATTGCGCGCTTCGTAGAGAGCAACCCCCGCATGTTCGCGGGGCGCGAGACGTTCCGCTATCAGAACCTGTTGATCCAGTGGAAGACCCCGGCCGCGCGCACCGCAGCGATTGCGCTGCTGGACGCTTTCGCGCGCATCCCCGCGCCGGACGTCGCAGCGGTGAACCAGCTCAAGGCGTCGCTCGTCGCCGCCGGCGCGGATTTTCGCGGGGGAAGCTTCGTGCGCTCGACCGAGCAGTTCGAGGGCGATGTTCTGCAGCGACTGCAACCGCTGGGCAGGGGGCATGCCACCACCTATGCGGTGCAGGGGCAGGGCATCGACCTGCTCGTGCTGCTCGATCGCATCCCCGATCCCGCCGATCCCGGCGTGATGCAGGCGCAGATCGCAGCGCTGCTTTCGCGGCAGCATGCCGAGCGCCAGCGCGAGGAGTTGATAACGCGCCTGTCCGAACCGGTGCTGGCGGACGGGGCGCTTCGTCCCCGCCGCACCGGCGCTGTCGCCGAGACGGCCGCTGACGATAGGGACGAAGCGAAATCGCGGCTGGGGATGGCCGTGCGTTCGATGATGCCGGCCTGGCTTGTGGGCAGCGGCGGCAAGTTCGCTCTCGTCCTCATCCTGGCGGCGATCATCGCCCCCTGTGCGATGATCGCGCGGCTGGCGCGCGAGGGCCGCAGCTATGGGTGGCGTTGGCATCGTATCGCCTGGCCTGTGCTGCACGCGCTTGTCACGCCATTTGGCCTGTGGGCCATATCCGCCTCCGCGCGATCGATCGAGCCGATGGTGCTGGCGGGGCTCTCCATCGGCGGGCTCGCACTCGGCGGACTGGTCGCCTGGATGCTGCGCGGGTCCCCGGAGGATCCGTTGCGCGCGGGCGCGACGGCGGGACCGTTCCTGATCGCCGCTGGCATCCAGCTCGTGCTGGGCGGGGTCATTCTGTTCGCATGAAGGAGCGGGCGGTCCGCAGCCGGCGGACGCCGGACGCGCGCGCGACCGCGATCACGCTGGCCGCGTTTGCCGGACTGCTGGCGTTGCTGATCGTTCCGTATTTCAGCAGCGCGGCCAATTTCCTGGTACGCGAAGGCACGCTCGCCCCGCTTCACGCGGCGGTGCAGGACGCGACGCTGTGGTTGGTGTCGGTACTGTTCGAGAGCCTGGGCGGGCAACGTCTGTGGGTGGTCCAGGGCACGGATGGGTATCCGACGATCGAAACCGCCGGTTTCGTGGTGCGCGTCGCGCCGTCCTGCGCGGGATATCTGGGCGTAGTGGCGAGCACCGGGTTTCTGGTCGCGCTGGTGTGGGCACATCGTGCCCGTCTCGATCCGCGGCGCTGCGCGCTGGTGGTCGCCGGCGCCGGGGTTCTGGTGTTCTTGCTGAACGCGGTGCGGATCGCGGCATTGCTGTACATCGGCAGCCACGGCGCCCCGGACATCGCGGTAGAGGGTTTTCATTCCAATTTCGGTGCGGTCGCGCTGCTCGCCGTGGTGGGAGGCGCCGCGGCGATGATGCGGTTGCCGTGGTTCGGCGCGCGCCGGCATCCGGTGTCGCCGGTCGCGGACGAGGAATCTGTGGGCGACGATCCGGATACCGCGCGGTTCGGGGCCTATCTGGCGCTCACCCGGCCCTTGGCGATCGTGTTGGCGGTGCTGTTTGTGCTCGGCCTCGGCGCGGGGGCGGTGAACTGGCTCTACCCGGTGCCGATGGCGTTGGGGCTGGTGCTGCTGGCGCCGCGCTGGCGGGAGTGGCGTACGCTGCTCGGTGCCGCAGGACGCGGGTTGCCGGTTGCCGTCGGTGTGGGATGTTATGGTTTGTGGATCGCGCTCGTCCCGCGCGACGCGGAGCGCGAGGCGGCGATGCGCGATGCGTTGCACGCGGCGCCGGTCGCGCTCTCCGCGCTCTGGTGTGCGGCGCGCATGCTCGGCTCCACGTTCGTTACGCCGCTGCTGGAGGAACTGGCGTTTCGCGGGGGCATCGCCCCGGCGATCCGCGACGCGCTGGCGGGGCGGCTGGGAGCCCGCCTGGCGCTGGCGGCTGCCATCGTTGGATCGGCGGCGCTGTTCGGCCTGATCCACCACGACATGCTCGCCGCCGCGCTGGTGGGCATCGCCTATGCCGGAGTGCGCTTTGCCCGGCCCGGACTGGGCGGCGCCATCGTGGCGCACGCCATCACTAACGGCCTTGTCGGCCTGCACGTACTGTTGGCCGGTTCCTGGTCCTACTGGTGACCGCGCCGTCGGTGCGCCCTCTTGAGAGAACGACCTGAAACCATGAAGATATTCGTCACCGGGACCGCAGGGTTCATCGGATACCATCTTGCCGAGCTGTTGCTCGAACAGGGTTTCGCCGTCTGTGGCTATGACGGTTTCACCGACTATTACGACGTCGGGCTGAAGCGATCGCGCGATGCGCGGCTGCGGCGGCATGCCCGGTTCCAGTCGGTGGAAGGCATGCTGGAGGACCAGGCGTTGCTGGACGCGACGGTCGACGGCTTCAAGCCCGATGTGATCGTCCACCTCGCCGCACAGGCAGGCGTCCGCTACAGTCTGGAAAATCCGCGCGCCTATCTGGACGCGAACGTGATCGGCACGTTCAACGTGATGGAGGCGGCCCGGCGCAACGCGGTGCGCCACCTGCTGATGGCATCGACGTCATCGGTATATGGCGCGAACGAGGCGATGCCGTTCACCGAGACCGAGAAGGCCGACACGCAGCTCACCATCTATGCCGCGACCAAGAAGGCAACCGAATCGATGGCGCATGCCTATGCCCATCTGTGGAAGCTGCCGACGACGATGTTCCGCTTCTTCACCGTGTACGGCCCATGGGGGCGGCCCGACCTGGCGTTGTTCAAGTTCGTCGATGCCATGCTCGATGGTCGCCCGATCGACATCTACAACCACGGCGAGATGTATCGCGACTTCACCTATGTCGACGATCTCGTTCGCGCGATCCGCCTGTTGATCGATGCCGTGCCGGTCGAACCGGCATCCCCGGCGGACATCGAGAGTGGGGACTCGCTGAGCCCCGCCGCGCCGTTTCGCGTCGTCAACATCGGCAATTCGGACAAGGTGCGGCTGCTCGATTTCGTCGACGCGATCGAGGCAGAGCTCGGGATGCCCGCCATCCGCAACTACATGCCGATGCAGAAGGGCGACGTCCCGGCGACCTGGGCGGATGCGACGCTGCTCCAGCGGCTGACCGGCTATCGCCCCCAAACGGACTTCCGTGTCGGCGTCGCGCGCTTCGTGGCGTGGTTCCGCGATCACTACGGCAAATAGAACCGAAGGTTTTCATTGTGCAGAAACGTTCAACCACCGCGCGCATCGCGGTGATCGGGCTCGGCTATGTCGGGCTCCCGCTGGCGGTCGCGTTCGGCAAGCGGCGATCGGTGACAGGGTTCGACATCGACCAACGGCGGATCAATGCGCTCAAGGGCGGGCTGGATTCGACGCTGGAGGTGACGCCGGAACAACTGGCTGCGGCACGGCACCTGCGCTTCACCACCAGTCCGGCGGATATCGCCGATTGCAGCATCTATATCGTCACGGTTCCGACGCCGATCGACGCGCATCGCCAACCGGACCTGACCGCCCTGCGCCGGGCATCGGAGGTCGTGGGCGGTGTGCTGAAGCGCGGCGATATCGTGATCTACGAGTCGACGGTCTATCCCGGCTGCACCGAAGAAATATGCGTCCCCGTGCTCGAACGCACGTCGGGCCTCTGCTACAATTTCGACTTCTTCGCGGGGTACAGCCCCGAGCGGATCAATCCGGGCGACAAGACCCACACGCTGGAGACGATCCGCAAGGTCACCGCCGGCTCGACCCCCGAGACCGCCGACCGCGTTGACGCGCTGTACCGCGAGATCATCACCGCAGGCACCCACAAGGCGGAATCGATCCGTGTCGCCGAAGCAGCGAAGGTGATCGAGAACACCCAGCGCGACATCAACATCGCGCTGATCAACGAACTCGCCATCATCTTCAATCGGATGGGCATCGATACGCAGGCGGTGCTGGACGCGGCGGGGACCAAATGGAACTTCCTGCCATTTCGTCCCGGCCTGGTGGGCGGCCACTGCATCGGCGTCGATCCCTATTACCTGACGCACAAGGCGGAGGCGATCGGCTATCATCCCGAAATGATCCTGGCCGGGCGGCGGCTGAACGACGGCATGGGCCGGTATGTGGTCACCCAGCTGGTAAAGGCGATGATCGCGCGGCACATCCAGGTCGCGGGCGCCCGCGTTCTGGTGATGGGACTGACCTTCAAGGAAAACTGCCCGGATCTGCGCAACAGCCGGGTCATCGATATCATCGAGGAATTGCGCGGCTTTGGCTGCGAGGTGGATGTTCACGATCCTTGGGCGGACCCGGGGCAGGCCGCGCACGAATATGGCGTGAACCTGATCGCGGAGCCGGCGCCGGGCACCTATGACGCTACGATCGTGGCGGTGGCGCACGAGCAGTTCCGCGCGCTGGGCGGTGACGGCGTTCGGGCGTTCGGGCGGGACGCGCACATCGTGTACGACCTGAAATACGCGCTGGCGCGCGACGCCGCGGACCTCCGGCTGTGAAGGCATTGATGCCGCCGCCGGCTCGGGCGCCCGGGGACGATGGCTCGCTGTGGCGCAGCATCGCCCGGCTGATCGCGATCCTTTCGCCCCATCGCCGGCGCCAGCTCGGCATGATGGTGGTGCTGATGTTCGTCGGCGCGGCCGCAGAGATGGCGACGCTGGGCGCGGTGATCCCGTTCCTCGCGCTGCTCGCGGGGACGGGGGGGCAGGACTTCACGGTGCCTGTGCTGGGCATCCGGATGGGTATCCTGGGCGCATCGATCCTGTTCGCCGCGATCGCGCTGGGCGCTGCAGGCGTGCGCATCTTCGTGCTGTGGGCGGGGTATCGCTTCAGCTACGGGCTGGGCGCCGACCTTGGCGGCGAAGTCTATCGGCGCACGCTCTACCAGCCCTATTCCTGGCATGTCGCGCGCAACAGCAGCGAGATCATCGCGGGCATCTCCAAGGTGAACAACGTCGTCAGCGGAGTCATCAACCCGCTGATCCAGGGCGGGGTGGCCGCAGTCATCTCGATTGCGATCGGCGCGACCCTGGTCGCGATCGATCCGCGCACCGCGCTGACCGCCATGGTAGTGATCGGCACGCTCTATGTTGCCGTGACGCTTGCCTTTCGCCGGCGCATCGCCGTGCAGGGGCGGATCGTCGCGCAGAACGAGACCCAGCGCGTCAAGGCGGTGCAGGAGGGGCTGGGCGGCATCCGCGACGTGCTGCTCGACGGCGTCCAGCCGATCTATCATCGCCGGTTCGACCAGTTCAACACGCGCATCCGCGAGGCACAGGCGACGATCAACCTGTGCGGTAACGCGCCGCGCTATGTGATCGAGGCGGCGGGGATGGTGTGCATCGTCGGGCTCGCCTTCTGGCTCAGCGCGCGCCAGGGTGGGTTGATGGGCGCCATCCCGATCCTGGGCGCGCTCGCGATCGGTGCGCAACGGTTGTTGCCGCAGGCCCAGCTTCTCTATTTTTCCTGGTCGCAGATCAACAGCAGCCGAGCGCAGCTCGACGACATGCTGGCGCTCGCGACCCTGCCGATCCCGCAAGGGGCCGCCACGCCGCCATCCCATTTGCCCCATCCTGCGGCGGCGGCGGGCGTGCCGCTGATCGACCTGCGCGAGATCGTGTTCCGCTATGGTGACGAGACGCCGCCGATCCTGGATCGCTTCAGCGTGACGATCGCGCGTGGCAGCAAGGTCGGCATCGTCGGCCGCACCGGCAGCGGCAAGAGCACGCTGATTGACCTCGTCATGGGACTGCTCGATCCGAGCGAGGGCGAAATCTGTGTCGATGGCGTGCCGCTGAACGCCGACAACCGGCGCGACTGGCAACGCCGCATCGCGCATGTCCCGCAAAGCATCTTCCTGTCCGACAGCAGCATCGCAGAGAACATCGCGTTCGGCGTGCCCGAAGGCGATGTCGACATGGGCCGCGTGCGCAAGGCGGCGGCGATGGCACAGATCGCCGACACGATCGACGCGCTTCCCCAGGGCTATCGTACCCCGGTGGGCGAGCGCGGGGTTCGCCTGTCGGGCGGGCAGCGCCAGCGGCTCGGGCTCGCGCGGGCGCTGTACAAGGATGCCGACATCCTCGTGCTCGACGAGGCGACGAGTGCGCTCGACGACAAGACCGAAGCGGCGGTGACCCACGCGATCGAGACGCTCGGTCCAGACGTGACGGTCCTGATGATCGCCCACCGTCTCTCCACGCTGCGCAGTTGCACGCAAATCATCGATCTCTCCGCGCCAGCAGACCCTGCTCCCGCGGCGCTTCCTGAAACCGCCTCGCAAAGGCTCCAGTTCGTGAGGAAACACTGATGCTCAATGGCCGTTCCATCGTCATAACCGGGGGCACGGGCTCCTTTGGCCACGCCTTTGTCGAGACTGTGCTCCGGCGCTATCCCGACGTCCGCCGCCTGGTCGTGTTCAGCCGCGACGAGCTGAAACAATTCGAAATGGCGCAGCGCTTTCCCACGAGCGCCTATCCCATGCTGCGCTATTTCATCGGCGACGTGCGCGACGGCGAGCGGCTGCGCCGCGCGCTGGAGGGCGCGGACACCGTGGTCCACGCGGCCGCGCTGAAACAGGTGCCCGCTGCGGAGTATAATCCGTTCGAGTGCATCAAGACCAACATCATGGGTGCGCAGAACCTGATCGAGGCATGCCTGGACAGCCAGGTGCGCAACGTCGTGGCGCTTTCCACCGACAAGGCGGCGGCGCCGATCAATCTGTACGGTGCGACCAAGCTGTGTTCGGACAAGCTGTTCACCGCAGCGCAGAACATCAAGGGATCGCGCGACCTGCGTTTCAGCGTGGTGCGCTATGGCAACGTGATGGGCAGCCGGGGTTCGGTGATCCCGTTCTTCCTCGATCGCCGTGCGACCGGAACGCTGCCGATCACCGATCCGGCGATGACCCGGTTCAACATCAGCCTCGCCGACGGCGTCGAGATGGTGCTGTGGGCGCTGGAAAATGCGCGGGGCGGCGAGATATTCGTCCCCAAAATCCCCAGCTATCGCATCACCGACGTGGCGGAGGCCGTCGCGCCCGAATGCCGGCAGGACGTGGTAGGCATTCGGCCCGGCGAAAAGCTCCACGAGGAGATGATCACCGCAAGCGACAGCCCCTATACGGTGGACCTGGGCCGCTATTACGCGATCCTGCCTGCTGCGGGCGAGCTGTCGGTCGAGCGATACTGCGAGGCGATGGACGCGCGGCGCGTGCCCGCCGGCTTTGCGTATGAGAGCGGATCGAACCCCGATTTTCTGACCGTGGGTGCGTTGCGTGCCCTGATCCGCGCGCATGTCGGCGGCGCCGATCCGGTTGCCGAACAGCAAGCGGCGGCTGCGGAATGATCCCCTATGGCCGCCAGTCGATCAGCGAGGCCGATATCGCGGCGGTCGTAGACGTGCTGCGATCCGACTGGCTGACCCAGGGCCCGATGGTGCCGCGCTTCGAACAGGCGGTGGCGGATCGATGTGGCGCCCACCATGCCGTGGCGATGAGCAGTGCGACGGCGGCGTTGCACGTCGCGTGCCTTGCGCTGGGGCTGGGGCGGGGAGACTGGCTCTGGACGACGCCCATCACGTTCGTGGCTTCGGCGAACTGTGCCCTGTATTGCGGCGCGCGCGTCGATTTCGTCGACATCGATCCGCGAACCTACAACCTGTGCCCCACTGCGCTGGCGCGCAAGCTGGCCCAGGCGCGGATCGACGGCCGCCTGCCAAAGGTGGTGGTGCCCGTCGCGCTGTGCGGACAATCGTGCGACATGGCTGCCATCCGTGCGCTTGCGGACGAATATGGCTTCGCGATCCTCGAGGATGCCTCGCATGCTATCGGGGGGCGCTATGGTCGCGAGCGCGTGGGCGGTTGCCGCTATTCCGACATCACCGTGTTCAGCTTCCATCCGGTCAAGATCATCACCACCGGCGAAGGCGGCATGGCGCTCACCAACTACCCTGCGCTGGCCGAGCGCATGGCGTTGCTGCGCAGCCACGGCATCACGCGCGATCCGGTGCAGATGCAGAAGGCGCCTGACGGCCCGTGGTATTACGAGCAGGTCGATCTGGGCTTCAACTACCGCATGACCGACATGCAGGCGGCACTGGGGCTCAGCCAGCTCGACCGGCTGGACGAATGGGTAGCGCTGCGTACGGGTATCGCCAATCGCTACGATCGATTGCTTGCGGACCTGCCGGTGATGACGCCGTGGCGCGCGCCTGACGTGGACTCTGCGTTCCACCTCTATGTCGTGCGGGTGGGTGCCGACGTGCATGGTGCGGTTTTCCGCCACCTGCGCCAGGTGGGGGTGGGCGCGAACCTGCACTATATTCCGGTCCACACACAGCCCTATTACCGCGCAATGGGCTTCGCGCCCGGGGACTTCCCCGAGGCCGAGGCTTATTATCGCGAAGCGATCAGCCTGCCAATGTTCCCGACGCTGCGCGAGCAGCAGCAGGACGTGGTGGTCGCCGCGCTGCGGATGGCGGTTCGCTCGGCGGTGGCCGCGTGACACTGGCGGTGATCCCCGCGCGCGGCGGCAGCAAGCGCATTCCGCGCAAGAATGTGCGGGCGTTCGCCGGCCAGCCGATGATCGCCCACGCCATTCGGGTCGCGCTGGCCTGTCCGGAGATCGCACGGGTGGTGGTCTCGACCGATGATGACGAGATCGCGGATATCGCCCGCAGCTGTGGCGCGCAGGTGCCGTTTCGCCGCCCGGACGCGCTGGCGGACGACCACAGCCCGACGGTGCCCGTGGTCGCCCATGCCATCACGGCGTGTCGCGCACTGGGCTGGGGGGCGGATGCCGTGTGCTGCATCTATCCCGCAGTTCCGCTGCTGCGTCCTGAAGACCTGTCGGCGGGGCATGCCCTGCTGCGGAGACGGACTGCACCCGGCTATGCCTTTCCGGTGGTGGCGTTTCCCTCGCCGGTGGAGCGGGCGCTGCGCCGGGCCGCAGACGGGCAGGCGGTGCCGGTGGACCCGCGGCATGCAGAGACGCGGACGCAGGATCTGGAACCCGCTTATTATGACGCCGGGCAATTCTATTGGGGCCATGCCGAGGCGTGGCTGGCCGAACTACCGGTTCACCCGAACGCGCACGTCATGCCGTTGCCAGAGGACTGTGCGATCGACATCGATACGCCGGAGGACTGGACGCGGGCAGAACGCCTCTATGCGGTGATGCGCGCATGATCGTTGCGATCCGGGCAGATTCCTCCCGGGCGATCGGCACGGGGCACCTCCACCGCATGCTGGCGCTCGCAACGGCGCTGCGCAGCCTTGGTGCCGAGGTCCGCTTTCTGTGCCGTGACCTCGTCGGCAATGCCTCGGCGCTGGTCGAACGGCGCGGCTTTGTCCTGCACCGTCTGCCCGAGCCGGAAGGCGACCGGCCCGCAAGCGGCGACTCCGCGACCTGGGCCGAAGTCTCGCAGGCGCGGGATGCGCGCGAGTGCATTGCCGCGCTCGCGGATTGCCCGCCTGACTGGGCCGTGGTCGATCACTATGCGCTCGACGCGGAATGGCATGCGCGCGTGCGCGCGGCATGGGGGTGCCGGATTGCCGCCGCCGACGATCTTGGCGATCGCCCGCTGGTAGCCGACCTGCTGCTCGACCAGAATCTGCATCCGGATCATCGCGCCAAATATGCAACCGTAGCTATGCCGGGTGTGCGCCTGCTGGCCGGGCCGCGTTTCGCGCTGCTGGGCGCCGACTACGCGCACGCGCCGCGCTACCGCTTCCGCGACACGGTGGGCAGCATCGGGGTGTTCCTGGGGGGCGTCGATCTGCGGGACGATAGCGCGCGGGCGCTTGCGGCGATCGACGCGGCGGGGTTTTCCGGGCCTGTGGAGGTCGTATCCACCAGCGCCAACCCGCACCTGCCGGCGCTGCGGGCACGCGTCGATGCGCGCCCGGCTACCCGCCTTTCGCTCGACCTGCCTTCGCTGCACGATTTCTTCGCGCGGCACGACCTGCATATCGGTGCCGGGGGCGGTGCCACCTGGGAACGATGCTGTATCGGCGCGCCCACTCTCGCGCTGGTGGTCGCGGACAATCAGCGCATCGGGCTCCAGATGCTCGAAGCGGCGGGCGCGGTGGCCGCCCACGATGTTTCCGATTCGCATGGCGGGGCGACCGGCCTCGCCGAAGCGCTGGCGGCGCTTCTCGCGCAGCCGGAGCGGCGGCGGGCGCTGCACGAGACATCGCTCTCGCTAGTCGACGGGCGTGGAGCGCAGCGCGTGGCGCTTGCGATGCTGGGTTCCCGCATGACGGTTCGTCCGGCTGCCGCGAGCGACAGCGCGTTGCTCCTCCGCTGGCGCAACGATCCGGCCACGCGCCGCGTGTCGCACGATCCCCGTGCGATCGGGGAGGCCGAACATGCGGCATGGCTCGACCATGTTCTCGGCGATCCCGCGCGGCTGTTGCTGATCGGGTCGGTCGCGGGGATGCCGGTTGGCGTCATCCGGTTCGATCCGACGCAGGAGGCGGGGCGCACGATCTCCCTCTATCTCGATCCCGGATTGCACGGGCTGGGCCTTGGCCGGTGGCTCCTCGCTGCCGGCGAGCGCCACTGTGCGGCCCCCCCGTTCCACGCCGCCGTGCTGGAGAACAACGCGGCGTCCGCCCGGCTGTTCGAACGCGCGGGCTATGTCCGCACGCGACCCGGCCATTTCGTCAAGTCTGCAACCAGGGCTTCCTTGCCATGACCATCACTATCGCGGGTCGCGAAATCGGCCCGCATACCCGACCATATCTGATTGCGGAGATGTCGGGGAACCACAACCAGTCGCTGGAACGCGCGCTGGAGATCGTGAGCGCGGCGGCAGAGGCCGGTGCGGATGCGATCAAGCTCCAGACCTATACTGCCGACACGATGACGCTCAACGTGCGTGCGCCGGGTTTCGTGATCGAGGACCCGGACAGCCTGTGGGCGGGCCGGCAACTCTACGAACTGTACGACGAAGCCCATACCCCATGGGCGTGGCACAGGCCCATCATGGAGCATGCCGCTGCGCTCGGGCTGCACTGTTTCTCCAGCCCGTTCGACGAGAGTGCGGTCGATTTTCTCGAGGATCTGGGCGTCCCGGCGTACAAGATCGCATCCTTCGAAGTCACCGATCTGCCGCTGGTCGAAAAGGTGGCGCGCACCGGCAAGCCGATGATCATTTCCACCGGGATGGCGACGATCGCGGAGATCGACGACGCCGTCCGCGCCGCGCGCGCGGCGGGCAACAGCCAGATCGTGCTGCTGAAATGCACCAGCACCTATCCCGCGACCCCGGCGAACACCAACATCGCGACGGTCCCGGCGATGCGCGCGTCCTTCGGTGTCGAAGTGGGGCTTTCGGACCATACGATGGGATGCGGCGTCGCGGTTGCGGCGGTGGCGTTGGGCGCGGTGCTGGTCGAGAAGCACTTCACGCTGCGCCGCGCCGATGGCGGCGTCGACTCCGCTTTCTCGCTGGAGCCGGCGGAGTTCCGTATCCTGCGCGACGAGACCGAGCGCGCCTGGCAGTCGATCGGGCGGGTCACCTATGGCGGGACGCGCGCCGAGGATGCGTCGCGCAGCTATCGGCGATCGCTGTATATCGCGCGCGACATGAAGGCGGGCGAGACGCTGACGCCGGACAATGTCCGCCGCGTACGTCCGGGCTTCGGGCTGCCGCCCCGCCACTATGATGCGGTGCTGGGCCGCAGGGTGGTGCGCGATGTGACGATCGGTACCCCCTTGTCTTTCGACCTGCTGGCATGATCGGCGCCGGAACCACGCTTATGCCGTCGCACGGGCTGTTGCGGTGCGTTCGCGCTGCGAGCCTGCGGCTGCGGCCCGCACTGGCGGCGGCGCGGGCGCGCCGGCCCGGGCGCGAGCGCTGGGTGCGTCCGCTGCGCCGGTTCGAGCCGCTCGCGCTGGTGCCGGGCACGCTGCCCGCGACCGCGCGCTATTACCTGCCCGCGCATCCACGCCCCAATTCAAAGGCGGCGGCGGTGGTCGCGGAACTGTGCGCGGCGGGCGTGCCCCGCGCCGCGATCTGGACTCGCGACGAGGACCGCGCGCGCCGGCCCTTGCGCGTGGCGGGCAGCTTGCCCTCGGGGCTGGCATTGTTGTGGCGCATCGCCCGCCGTGCGCCGCACCTGGACGATGTCCAGCAGCAGATCGTGCTGGGCCGCGAGGCCTATCGCCGGTTCCTTCGGCGCAATCCGCAGGTGACGCCGATCATCATCAGCGATGTCAGCCCCGAACTGCACATGCTGTGGAGCGCAGCGGCAGCCGAGGGCAATCGCGCGCTGTGGTGGCAGGATGATTTCCACCATCGCGGGCCGCTGGCCCAGCCGGTCCGCCATGCGGCGGTGCTGAACGAAGCGGGGGCGGCGGCGGTGCGCGCGGCCTCGCCCGATGCCTTTCTGGTCCGGCGCGACACGCCGCCGCCGCATGCGCCGCGCTGCATTCCGGCGCGGCCGGTGGTCGGAGTCGCGGTGAATGCCTCCTTCGCCGCCGACGCCGCGCAGCGCGGATCGCTGGAGCGGCTGCGCGAGGCCCTGGGTGCAGGCTCGATCGTGTTGCGGCTGCATCCCAACAGCATGCTTGCCGGCGCCGCGTCGCCGGCGCCATGGATCGAAGTCGCGCCCCGCGACGAGACCTTGGCCGCGTTTTCGGCGCGGATAGACCTTTGCGTGGTCGGCAATTCGGCGGTCCAGCTTCGCCTGTTGTGCGCGGGGGTGCCGGTGCTCCATGTCGCCGGGCTCGATGACGATGGCCATGACCTGTACGGCTATTGCGCCGCGGGGCTGGTGTTCGGCGCGGCCGCCGACATCGGGGCGCTCAACGGCTTCTATCAGGGCGCGGCAGCTAAGGGCATGCTGGCGGCGCATGTCGGCGTCGGATTGTCCGTCACTGCCGGGCTGGAAAGCCTGCCCCATGCCCGCAGGGGCGCGGCCCATGGCTAAGGCAGTGCTTCTGTGCCTGCGCGCGCCCGATGGGGCCGCGAAGGTCACGCACGCGGTGGCGGAGGCGTTCGGCGCGATCGACGAACGCTTGCGCGATCCGCGCGTGGCCCCGTCCTTGTGGATGGGCCGCGAGCGCGAGGCGTTTACCGCCTGTTTCCAGCACGGCGACGGCGTGCGGACCTGCGGTGCCAGCATCGCGCTGGGCTGGATCGAGGATAAGGGAGACGGCTGGGCCGTACCCGGCGCGCCGGTCGCCGATGGCACCCACGCGCTGTTCCGCGTTTCCGAGGGCGCGGTGGAGCTGGTCACCGATGACCTCGCGACCCGCACGATCTGGTATTATCTGGACGACACCCGATTGATCGCGTCGACGTCGCAACGTGCGATCGTGATGCTGCTCGGCAGTTTCGCGCCCAATCGCCGGCTGGTGCCGTGGATGCTCGCCAACGGCGTCGCCGGCCCGGAAGGGGGGTGGGACGCACGGCTGAGGCGGGTGCCCCCGGGCGGGCGTCTTATGCTGGACCGTGCCACATGGCGCGCGCGGACGATCGACGATGTCCAGCGCCCGGAATTGGGGCCGTTG
This sequence comes from Sphingomonas degradans, assembly GCF_053502645.1. Lineage (NCBI taxonomy): Bacteria > Pseudomonadati > Pseudomonadota > Alphaproteobacteria > Sphingomonadales > Sphingomonadaceae > Sphingomonas > Sphingomonas degradans. The sequence goes on along the minus strand of NZ_CP177172.1, from coordinate 2,213,101 downwards.
CGCACCGCAGGCGAGATCGACGCCCATGGTCGCGCGGCGTTCGAACATGCCGTCCGCACCAGCATCGATCGGCTGGACCTCGATTTCGGACGATGGATGCTGCCGCTCTCCGGCGGGTATGACAGCCGGCTGCTGGCATGCCTGATCGCGCCGCGCGCTCATGCCCGCACGATCACCTGGAGCATGGAACCGGGGGGCCAGGAGAATGCCGAGACCAGGGTCGCCGCGCGATTGGCGGGGGCATTGGCGCTGCCGCATCGTTTCGTCCCGCTGGGGCACAGTGGCGAGGATATCGCGGCTACGCTCGATCGCTTCGTTGCCGCCAGCGAAGGTATGACGGACTCGGTCGGTGCGTATCTGGACGGGTTTCGGCTATGGGCGGATTTCGCGCGCGACGGCGTGTCGGGGATCGTGCGGGGGGACGAGCCCTTTGGTGGCTTCGGCTGGGCGCCGGTGCATGCGGAGTCCGACGTCCGCCTGGGGCTGGGGCTCGCATGTCTGGAGGACCGGCGTTCTACCGCGTGGCTGGCCCGGCTCGATGGCATGACGCAGCGCATCCCAACCGCGCTGCAGCGCAGGGAAGGGGAGCCGCTCGAAAGCTGGCGGCACCGGCTGTATTGCCGCTATCGGGTGCCCGTCGCGCTCGCGGCGCTGACCGAGACCAAGACCGGCTATGTCGAAGTCGTGAACCCGCTGCAGTCGCGGCGGATCGTCGATGTCGTGCGCGCGCTTTCCGATCGGTTGCGTACCGACAAGCGGTTGCTGATCGAACTCGTCGACCGGCTGACTCCGCCGGTTCCCTATGCGAGCGTCCGCGAGGGGGATGTTCAGACCGCGTTCCTGCGGCAGCCCGCAGTCACCGCGCTGCTGCGCGCCGGGCTGGCGAGTCCGCAAGCGCGCGATCTGTTGCCGGGCGAGGCGATCGAGGGGCTGCTGGCCAGGCTTCCCGGCGACACCGTGGGGCAGAGCGGAAAGCCCCGGCGTCTGCGCATGATCGATCGGGCAAAGGCTGTGCTTCCGCACGCGATCAAGCGGCGGATCAAGCGTTTTGCCCCCGATGGCTCCGTCGACCCGAGCCTGCTCGCATTTCGTGGCTGGATCGCAGTGCGCAGCCACGCGCTTTTTACCGAGGACGCCGCGTTCCTGCGCCGCGCCGGTGCGGCCCTTGCCGCGCGGGACGTCGCGTGAGCCGTCTCGTCGCGATCGTCCTTCCCCACGCGCTGGATCCCCAGCGCGGCGGAGTCCAGCGCGTGAGCTGGGACCTGGGGCACGCGCTGGCCGGGCGTGGGTGGCGCGTGGTGTATGTCTCGTTGAAGGCCGGGGGCCATTGCGAGCCGCGTGCCGGGACGTTGATCCGACCGGATCGGGATGTTGCGTTGTCCGCCCGCGCTGTCCGGACGTATCTGGAACAGGTGTTTGCGCGGTATCGGCCGGATGTGGTCGTCAACCAGATCGGCCTGGAGCCGGGCATCGCCGCGCCGCTGTGGCGGATCCGTCGGCGGATGGGGTTTGGGGTGATCGGGTGTTTCCACCTCAACCCCGCGATGTACCGCGACAATCATCGCCACATCGTCCGGCACCAGTTGCGGAGCCGTCCCGCGCTGCTCGCGGCGATCGATCGCCCGCTGGGATGGCGCGCGTTGCTGGCACTGCATCGGCTGCGCAGCGCCCGGAAATTCCGGGCGGCACTTGGGCAAAGCGATCGGTTCATGTTGTTGTCGCCGACCTTTTTCGACGAGCTGGCGTGGTATGTGCCCGGCATCGATACCCGCCGGCTGGTGGCGATCCCCAACGGCGTCCAGCTTCCGGTGGCCCCGATCGGCGAGGCAGGGCGCCGCAATCGCCTGTTGTTCGTCGGCCGGATGGACCAGGCGCAGAAGAATATTCTCCTGATCCCCGAGATCTGGGCACGGCTCCAGCAGCGGCTGCCCGAATGGGAATTGCACCTGGTCGGCGAAGGGCCGGATCGCGGTGCGCTGCAGGCGCGCGTTGCGGCGCTGGGGCTGGAGCGCGTGCATTTCCACGGACAATGCGATCCCGATCCGCATTATCGCGCGGCGCGCATCTTTCTGATGGTTTCCGCCTATGAGGGCTTCGGCAATACGCTGGTGGAGGCGCAGGCACGCGGCTGCGTTCCCGTGGCGTTTAGAAGCTATTCGACGATCGACTGGATATTGAACGACGGCGTCGATGCAGCGCTGGTGCGCGCGTTCGATGTCGATCGTCTGGCGGAAACGGTGGCGACGCTCGCCGCCGATCCGGCGCGGCTGGCGGCAATGCGGGCGCGTGCGATGGACAATGCCCGGCGCTTTTCCGCAGAGACCATGGCGGTGCTGTGGGATCGCGCGCTGCATGAGGTCGCGGACCAGGCGGCCGGGGCGCAACCGGCATGACCGTAGCCGTCATCCAGCGCAGCGCGGCGCGGCGCCGCATCTCGGCGAGCCGGACGCAGACCGTCGTGCTGGGCCTGCTATGGCCGTTCCTCGCGGCTATCGTCGATATCGCGCGATACCCACGATGGCGGACCCTGTCGGGGTTCGTGCTGTTCTGCGCCTTTGCCGGGTGGGCTTTCGTCCCGATCGGCGGGTCGGACGGTGCGGTCTATGTCGATCAGATTCTCGACGTGCGGCTCGGCATCCCGGTGAAGATCAGCGAGCCGCTGCCGGCCCTGCTGGCGACGCTCGTTGGGACGTTTCAGGTCGATCCCGCCTTCTACTTCGCGGCGATCGGGGCGTTGTACGGCATGATCGTCGCGGCGGCGGCGCGCATATTGTTCCGCCACGCCGCGCGCGACCGCCCGATGCGGCTGGCGATGATCGTGTTCGGGCTCGCCTTCTTCCTCAATCATCCGGTCTTCTCCGCCGTTGCCGCGCGCTATCACTTGGGGCTGTGGGCCATGGTGCTGGCCACGTTGTGCGCGATGGAAGAGCGCTGGATCGCGGCGGCGCTTCTTTCGGTGCTCGGGGTGGCGACGCATTTTGGCATGGCGCTGTTCGTGCTCGCGCTGGGCCTGCTGTTCGTGACGCGCCGGCTGGAGCATTGGCAGGTGTGGATTGCCTATGCCCTGGCGGCTGCGGCGTCGATCCTGCCGTCGAGTGGGTTCACCGCCGTCGGCGGCGCGATCGCCGGGCTGTTCGGCGGCAGTTTCGGGGCAAAGGTGGCCGGATCGGTCGCCTATGCCGAAATGACCGAATTCGGCAGCAATATCGCGCGCAACGAAGGAACCGCGTGGTTCCTGACCTGGGCCAGCGTCCCGCTGCTCTACGCGCTGCTCCTCTCGGGCCACGCCATCTGGTGGCGGATCCGCCGGCACACGCGGGATGCACAGTGCCAGCTCTGGATCCTCATCATCCTGATGTGGGCAGTGATGATGGCGGTATCCAGCGATCCCGAAGCGCATGGCCGGATCCAGCGCAATGTGATCGCCCTGCTGCTGCTGTTCCACGCGCGATGGTTTCTGTTTCGCACGGAACTCTCAAGGTTTTCTCTTCTGGTGAATGCGTTTCCGATGATGTTGTATTTCATCGTCCAGTATCGGCGATGGCTGGAACAGGCATCGCTGGTCGCATTCCTTCCTTCGATATGGGCCATTGGCAAGGATTACTATCCTCGCGCCCTCGAAGTGCTTTTTGGTTAGGATGGGATTGATGGGTTTGCCGAACGTGCCGGCGATGCTGGCCGATACGATACGTACGCGTGGGCGCGGCATCAAGAACCTGTTCGCCCGTTCGGCGGGCGAGCGGGTGGTGGTGCTGGAAAGCGACGACTGGGGCAGCCAGCGCGTGCCGTCGCTCTCCGCGTTGCGCCGACTGATCGCCGCCGAGGTGCTGACAGGCGAAAACCCGTACGACCGTGACACGTTGGAGACGGCGGCGGACCTGGAGGCGTTGCTCGACGTGCTCGACGGCGCGCGCGGCAGCGATGGGCGGCGGGCGGCGTTCAATTGCTACGTCAATCCGGCGAACCCCGATTTCGATGCCATTCGCGATGCGGAGTACAGCGCCTATTCCTGGGAGCCGCTGGGCGCGACGCTGGACCGCAGGGGCGACCGCGGCGCCGTGTTCGCTGCCTGGCGAACGGGCATGGCGGAGGGGATGCTGATCCCCGAATATCACGGGCGCGAGCATTTGAACGTGACGCTGTGGATGAAACATCTGCGCCGTGCGTCGCCGATGGTGCGCGCGGGATTCGATCATCGTTTCTACAGCGCGCCCGAGCCGTCGCTGCCCCCCGCCGCGAAGGGTTTTCGCGCGGCATATTTCTTTTCGGACCACAGCGAGATTCCCCTTCTGGAGGACATCCTGCATTCGGGCGCCGTCAGCTTCCGCGAGCAATTCGGCCGCAGCGCCGGTATATTCTGCCCGACCAACAACATCTTCCATCCCAAACTCTATGGTGCCGTGCGCCGGGCCGGGTGCCGGGGGATCATTCGCCACGTGCGCAATGTCGAGCCCGACGGGCGGGGCGGGGTGCGCCGGGTGTGGGGTGCGCCCGGGCTCTCGACGCACGCGCTGGGCAGCTTTGGGCGGAACACGATCTTCGAGCCGGCGCTCGGCTATGGCGTCGATCATGCATTGGCCGGCATCCGTTCGGCCTTCGCATGGGGAACGCCGGCGATCGTTTCGACGCATCGGCTGAACTATGTCGGCGGCATCGACCCAGCGGTGCGCGACAAGGGGCTCTTCGGGCTGCGTGCCTTGCTAGGGGCGATCCTGGCGCGGTGGCCCGATGTCCGCTTCGCGACGAGTGCGTCGCTTCTCTCCGCCGAGGCCGGGGCATGAGACGCGTGGGTTTCGTGCTCGCCACCACGGGGACGGGGGGCACAGAGCGCTATCTGCTGCGGCTGCTGGCGGCGCTGCCGCAGGACGTGGGCGCCGTGGTCTTCGTCCGCTCGGCAACCGCCGGGGACCTCCACCAGCGTTTCGTCGCGGCGGGAGCGGAACTGGTGTACCTGCCGCTGGGCTATGTCGATCCGCGGCGGATGGCGCAGTTCTGGCGCGCCATCGCCCGCCGCCGCCTGGATGCGCTGGTGGACCTGACGGGTATTTTCGGCGGCGTGCCCTTGCTGCTTGCCCGATTTAGCGGGGTACAGCGCCGTGTCGCCTTTCATCGCCGTTCGACGTTCGCCTTTCGCCAGACGCCGTGGCGGCGATTGTTCGCGTGGGTGTCTCGCCTGCTCGTCGAGCGATCGGCGACCGCCATCCTTTCCAACTCGCGCGCCGCACTGGCGCTGTTCCACCCCCGTCTGCTCGACGCCGATCCGCGGCTGGCCGTATTCGCCAATCCGATCGACCCGGCCGAACTGGCGCCCAGCCGGTCCCGGGAGGCGACGCGCGCCGCGCTGGGCCTCGATTCCGACGCATTTGCAGTGCTGCATGTCGGCCGCGTGGACCCGGCCAAGGATCATGCCACGCTGATCCATGCCCTGACGCTGGCCATGGCGGGGAACGAGCGCGTGCATGCCGTGCTGGCCGGGCCGGGAACGGCGGAACTGGTGGCATCGCTGCCGGCGCCATTTCGTGCGCGCTTTCGTCTGCTCGGCAACCGTGCCGACGTGGCGGACCTGTATCATGCTGCGGACCTGTTCGTGTTCCCGTCGATCACCGAAGGACAGCCCAATGCGCTGCTGGAAGCGATGCTTGCCGGGTTGCCCGTCGTCGCCAGCGATATTGCCCCGATCCGCGAAGTCGTGCCGATGCGCGGCTGGGATGGGCTGGTCCCTCCGCGCGACGCCGATGGCTTTGCCCGTGCGGTGTCGCAATGCGCGGCTGATGCGGGGGCATGCGCTTCCCGGCGATACGCCGCCGAAACCCGCGGCCTGACCGCGCCGGATGTCCATCTGCCGCGTCTCTTCTCGATCCTTCTGCCTGGGGCTGATGCGTGACCGATTTTGTTTCCGATGCCGCAGCCTCGGGCGTGCGCGTGCTGTATGTCGCGGTATCGACCGGGCACCTCGCGGTGTTTCACCGCCCCTATTTGCGCTGGCTGCGCGAGCGTGGGCACCGGGTCGACGTGGCGGCGGGGGAGTCGCCGGGGTTCGCGCTGCCGGAGGCGAGCGCGGTCCATCGCCTTGATTTCGCCCGCTCGCCGCTGAGTCCGCGCAACCTGCGCGCGTTCGCCCGGCTCGTCGCGCTGCTGCGCGCCGAGCGGTACGATCTCGTCCACTGCCACACACCCGTGGCCAGCGCGCTCAGCCGGCTCGCGTCGGTGTTCGCGCGCGGACGACCGGTGGTGATCTACACCGCGCACGGCTTTCACTTCTTTCCCGGCGCGCCCAGGGCCAATTGGCTGGTGTGGTTTCCCGCCGAGTGGCTGCTCGCGCGGCTGACGGACATTCTGGTCACGATCAACGCGTGGGATTTCGACGCAGCGCGGCGCCGGCTTGGCGCGCGCGATGTGCGCCGGGTCCCGGGGATGGGCGTCGATCTTGCGCGTTTCCGCCCATGGCCGGCGGCGGAGCGCGCCGCGAAGCGGGCCGAACTGGGCCTCGCGCAAGACGATTTCGTGCTGCTGTACATCGCCGAGTTCATCCCGCGAAAGAACCACGCGCTGCTGCTGGAAGCCTTTGCGCGCGTGTGCCGCGATGTCCCCCATGCGAAGTTGCTGCTGCCCGGCGACGGGCCGTTGCAGGAAGCGATGCGCGCCGCCTGTGTCGCGCGCGGGCTGGGCGATCGCGTGCGGTTCCTGGGCTTCCGCCGGGACATTCCCGCACTGGCCAACGTCGCGGACCTGGCGGTCAGCACCAGCCGGCATGAGGGCCTGCCGATCGGCCTGGTCGAAGTGATGGCGTGCGGCGTGCCGATCCTGGCCAGCGAGGATCGCGGGCACCGCGAACTCGTCGTGGAGGGAGAGACCGGCCACATCTTTGCGCAGGAAGATGCCGCCGGGCTGGCGGATCGCATCGTCGCGCTGTCGGCCAGTCCGTCGCGCCGCGCGGCGATGGGGGAGGCGGCGCGCCGTCACGTCGCGCGCTTCGCGCTCGATGCGGCACTGCCTGCGATGGTCGAGATTTACGAGGATGCCGAGCGCCTGATCGAGACGCGCCGGCACAAGGGGGCAGCATGACGGCGGACATATATGGCGGGATCAAGCGCGCGGGCGATCTGGCCGTGGCGGCGGGGGGGCTCGTCTTCCTGGCGCCGGCGATCCTTTTGTCGGTGGCGATGGTCTGGCTGGAGGACCCGTCGGCGCCCCCGTTTATCCGGCAGGAGCGCATCGGTCGCGGCGAGCGGCCCTTTTTCCTCGTAAAGCTGCGAACCATGCGTGCCGCGCGGTTCAGCGGTGCGCGAAAGCTGAGCGATGCGGAGAGGATGCTTCGCAGCGGAAGCTTCTTTCGCCGGTACAGCGTCGACGAACTCCCCCAGCTCTGGAACGTGCTGTGCGGGCAGATGAGCCTGATCGGTCCGCGACCGATGCCGATCGCGTATCTGCCCTATCTCTCGCCGGTAGAGCGGATGCGGCATCGGGTGCGGCCGGGGATGAGCGGGCTGGCGCAGGTGAGCGGGCGCAATTTCCTGTCCTGGGACCAGAAATTCGGGCTCGACGTGGAATATGTCCGCGCGTTCGGATGGCGTCAGGACGCCCGCATATTCCTGCTCACGCTCCTGCGGCTCGTGCACCCGACCGGAGTGGGCGTCCGGGGTGCCGACCTGCCGGTGCAGTCGCTGCACGAGTTGCGCGAACCCTGGCCGGTGGCGGAGCAGATGGGAGACGCGACCGGCCCGGCTGCCGCAGACGCCCGGCCGAAGACGGGTGCCGGGTCTGCGATATGAGCGATTCGCACCCTGACATGTTGGCGCGTGCAATGGACTCCGATCGCTGGGAACAGGGTTCTTACCCCTATATGCCCTCGCTTTTGCCCGGCGCGGCGTCGTCGAGATCCGGGCAGTGGGTGCCGCCAGAGAAGATGCTGGTAGGATCGGGCAGGATCGCCCTGGCGCGCCTGGTCCGGTTCGGGCGGGAAACGCGGGGGTGGTCGCGACTGCTGATCCCTTCTTATTATTGCCAGGACGTCGTCGATTATCTGGCCGGGGATACGCTGCCGATCGCGCGCTATCCCTGCGGCCCCTGGGGCAGCGAGGATATTCCCGAACCGGCGCCCGGCGACGTGCTGCTCCGCGTGGCGTATTTCGGCTGGAACGCGCTGCCCCCGGTTACGTTCTCGGGCGATGTTATCGAGGATCATACCCATAATCCCGAAGGCGGCGGCGAAGCGGACAGCGACTTCGCCTTTGCGTCGCTGCGCAAGATACTGCCGCTTCCCGATGGCGGGATGCTGTGGTCGCCGCGCGGGCATGCGCTGCCTCACTCGCCCGAGCCCGATGCAGGACACGATGCGGCGGCGCTGATGCGGCTCGCGGCGATGGCGATGAAGCGGGCGTATCTGCAGGGCGAGGCGATCGACAAGGCCATTGTGCGCGCCCTCGAGCTTTCGTCCGAGGCGGCGCTGCTGAAAGGCGGCGAGGCGCCGATTTCCGACTGGTCGCGCGTGCTGCTCGATCACCTGCCGCTTGCCGCGCTGGCCAGCGCCCGGCGGCGCAACCACCGGGTTTTCAGGGCTGCCATGGCGGGGTGCGAAGGTGCCCGCGTGCTCGGTCCTGCCGAACCGCTCGCTCCGGCGGTCGCGCTCGTGCGCGTCGCACCGGGGCTGTCCCGCGACGCGCTGCGTGCGCGTCTTTCCCAAGAAAGGATATATACGGCAGTGCTCTGGCCGATTCCCGAAGATTCCTCCGCCGATCCCGAGGCGCGCGCCTTTTCCGACTCCACCTTCGCGGTGCATGTCGATGGTCGCTATGGTCCCGCCGATATGGCCCGCGTGGCGGCCCGCATCCGTGCCCTTTCCGACAGTGCGGGTTGAGCCGGCGATGTCAGAATTCCTGTCGATCGACGATCCCAAATGGACGCGTGTGCTGCGCCGCTGCCATCACGACGTCTATCATCTCCCGGCCTATGTCGCGCTCGAAGCCGCCTGGACCGGGGGCTCCCCGACCGCGTTCCTGCATGTCTATGGCAATGACGGGATGCTCCTCCCGCTGATCGAGCGCCCCCTGCCGTCGGGGAATCCCGGCGCGGACATGGTGACGCCCTATGGGTATTCCGCGCCCATCTTCACCCGCGAGGCGCCGGCCGCCTTTCGCATTCGGGCGTTGCGCGCCTATCAATCGGCGGCGCGCGCGTCCGGCATCGTCACGACATTCGTGCGGCTGCATCCGATATTGATGCCTGCGCTCGATGCGTTCGAAGCCGGTGCGCCGGCGCAATGGACCCAGACGACGCGCGGGGTAACGCTCACCATGCCGCTGGAGCCGGACCCCGAGGCGTTCGCGGCGGGCATGGCGCGGGGGCATCGTGCCGGTATCAACCGGCTGCGCGCCGCCGGCTGCACGGTCGACGTGGATACCGACGCGGTGTGGGACGCCTTTCCCGAAATCTATCGCTTCACCATGGCCAAGGTCGGCGCAGCGACCGCCTATTTCTATGACGACGCCTATATAGAGCGGTTTCGCACGACGCTGGCGGGGCATGTGCACTGCGCGGGCGTGGTGGATGCCGACGGCCGGGTGATGTGCGCGGGTCTGTTCAGCCATGTGACCGACATCCTGCAATATCACCTGAGCGGGACCGCCGATGGCTGCGCCAAACAGGCGCCGATGAAGCTGCTGCTGGCGGGGATGCGCGATTGGGCGCGCGAGCGGGGGCTCGCGCATTTCCATCTTGGGGGTGGGCTTGGTTCCGTTCGAGACTCGCTGCACGCCTTCAAGCAGCAGTTCGGCGGGGAGGAACTGCCGTTCCGGACCGTATCGATCATCCATGATCATGAAACCTTCGATCGCGAGCGAACGCATCGGGCCGCCGCTGCCGGGCTCCACGAACTGCCCGAAACCGGGTTCTTCCCGCCGTATCGGGCGCCGCTGCCGCTAACGGAGGTCGTACAGTGAGCCGGACGCTGATGGTGCTCGGTGGTGCGGCCAAATCGTTGCCGCTCGTCCTCGCTGCGCGGCGCAAGGGGCACCGCGTGGTGCTCTGCGATCGCGATCCGTCCAACCCGTGCCGGGGGTTCGCGCAGGTCTTTCTGGAGATCAGCACGATGGATCGCGACGCGCTGGTGCGCGCGGCGCGGGAAGAGGCGGTCGATGGCATCGTCTCGTTCGGGTCGGATCGCATGGCGGAGGTCGTGGCGGACGTCGCCTCGGCGTGTGGCCTGCCGGGCAATCCACCCGAGGCGGTGCGCATTCTCGGTCGGAAGGACCTGTTCCGCGCATTCCTTGCCGGAAACGGGTTTGCGACGCCCCGCGCGGCCGTCGGCAATCGACCGGATGCCATCCGGGCGGCGTTGCATGACCACGCCCCCCCGCTGATCGTGAAGCCCGTGGACTCGGCGGGCAGCGCCGGCGTCACGCGCATCGACAGCTGGGCACAACTGCCGGCGGCGTTCGATGTCGCGCAGGCCGTATCGCCCTCGCGCGCAGTGATCGTCGAGACCTTTCTGGATCGCGCGCATGCCCATATGGTTGCGGGCGATGCGTTCGTCGTGGATGGGCGGGTAGCCTTCTGGGGGCTGCTCAACAGCCACCGCGGCGCCACCGACGCGCCGTTCCTGCCCACGGGGACCAGCCACCCCGTTCAATTGTCCGAGCAGCGCCAGGTCGAGGTGCGCAACACGATCCAGGCGCTGGTGGATGCGCTCGGGCTGCGCTTCGGCCCGTTGAACCTGGAATTGATGTATGCCCGCGACGACACGCTCCATATCATCGAAGTGGGTGCCCGAAACGGCGGGAATGCGATCCCGGAACTGATCGAGGATGCCACCGGCGTGGATCTGGTCGGCGCGCTGGTCGATGCAGCGGTTCGCGAGCCGGTGCGGCTGACGCCGCGGCCCAGGATGCGCTTCTCGGCGACGTATGTCGTTCATAGCCACCGTCCGGGCCGGTTCCGCTCGGTTGAGCTTGACCCGGCGGTGCGCCCGCACGTGTATCGGATGGTGCTCTTCGCTCGTCCGGGAGACGAAGTGCGCGCTTTCGATTGCGCGCCGCACGCGGTGGGGATGCTGTTCCTCGACTTCGCGACCTCGACCGAACAGCACCAGATGCTTGCGCGGATCAATGCATGCGTTTCCGTACGGCTCGATCCGATAGCCGGATGAAAGCTGCGGCATGAGGGCGGCGATCGACGCGCTTGCGTCGCCGCTGCCGATGCTGTGGGCGATGCTCGCGATCGCGCTCTGGCGGGCAAGCCGGCGCTGTCGGCCAGGATGGGCGTTTCGCATCGCGACCGCGCTGGTGGCGCTTGGCTGGATGCTCGGCTGCACCGCAGTGGTCGATCCGCTCGTCCGGCGGTGGGAAGGGGGCTTCGCCACGTCGCCGGGCGATCCGAAGCCGGGCGGCCCGCGCTGGATCGTCGTGCTGGCCGGGGGCGTGCAGGATGCGCCTGACCTGCCGCCCGCCGCGCGCCTGGTATCGAGCAGCCTGTACCGCGTAGCCGAGGGTGTCCGGCTCCAGCGCGCGTTGCCCGATGCGACGTTACTGCTGCTCACCGGAGCGCCGCCGGGCAGCGCCCGCACGGCCACCTTTGGCCAGGCCGCGCGGGCGATGGGCGCCGATCCCCGGCGGATGCGTCTCCTGGCCGGCGCGATGAACACCGAAGCGGAGGCAAGGCTGGTCGCGCGTGCGCTTCCGTCTGGCGCCGGGCTGTATCTGGTGAGCGAGGCGCTGCATCTGCGGCGCGCGACCTTTATCTTCCGCAGCATCGGGCTGGCGCCGGTCCCGGTCGCTGCCCAGGTCGGCGCGAACCCTGCGCCTCGACCACTCGGCATCGGCGCGTTCGTGCCGCACGCCGCGAACTATCGGAACGTCGAGCGGCTCCTGCACGAGCAGCTCGGTCTCTGGGCGCTCGGCCGCATCGGCTGAGGCCCCTCTGCGCCGCCCGTAGCGGCGGATAACTTCGAAAACTGCAAGGATTAGGTGCCGTGCTCAACACGTCCGTCGCGCCGTGGCCCTCATTTTCCGATGAGGAAGGCGATGTCGTTCGCCGCGTTCTGCTGTCTAACCGGGTGAATTATTGGACGGGCGAGGAATGCCGTCTGTTCGAGCATGAATTCGCCGCCTGGTGCGGGACCGATCATGCCCTGGCCCTCGCCAACGGCACGCTTGCGCTCGATCTCGCGTTGAAGGGGCTGGGGATCGGCCCCGGCGACGAAGTGATCGTCACTCCGCGCACCTTCATCGCCAGCATCTCCTGCGTCGTGAACGCGGGCGCCATTCCTGTGTTCGCCGATGTCGACCGGGACAGCGGCAATCTTTCGGCGCGTACGATCGCGGCGGCATGGACTCCGCGGACGCGCGCGGTGATCTGCGTGCATCTTGCCGGGTGGCCCTGCGACATGGACCCGATCATGGCGCTCGCGCGCGATCGTGGCTTCAAGGTGATCGAGGACTGCGCGCAGGCGCACGGCGCGCTGTACAAGGGCCGCAGCGTCGGCAGCATCGGGGATGTCGGGGCCTGGAGCTTTTGCCAGGACAAGATCATGTCGACCGGCGGCGAGGGGGGCATGGTCACCACCAACGACGAAGCGACCTGGCGGGCGATGTGGAGCTTCAAGGATCACGGCAAGAGCTATGCTGCGGTGTATGAGCGCGAGCATCCCCCGGGCTTTCGCTGGCTCCACGAAAGCTTCGGCACCAATTGGCGGATGACCGAGATACAGGCGGCGATCGGGCGCATCCAGTTGCGCCGCATGCCCGAATGGACGCGCGCGCGGGCGGCGAATGTCGAGGCCTTTCGGGCGGCGCTGGTGCCGTTTGCGGGACCGGGCGGCTTCGTCCGGCTGCCCCGTTTCGATGACGGGTGCGTTCCGTCCAGCCATTCCGAATGCTGCGTCCACGCCGCGTACAAATTCTATGCCTATGTGGTCCCCGAGGCGTTGCCGGAAGGGTGGAGCCGGGACCGCATCGTCGCCGAGATCCAGGCGCGCGGGGTGCCATGCTACCAGGGCTCCTGCTCCGAATGCTATCTGGAAAAGGCATTTGACGGCACCGGGTGGCGGCCGAAGCGCCGATTGCCGACGGCGCGGATGCTGGGGGAGACAAGCCTCATGCTGCTCGTTCACCCCACGCTGTCCCAGGCGGACCGCACGGCGACGGTAGCCGCGCTGACCGAGGTGTTCGACGCGATGCGGGGCCATGCCGCGCCCGTCGCGCAAAGGGCGGTAGCAAGCCGCAACTGACGAACCAGGCATCGGGGATTTCGGTCCGATGCCAGCCAGGGCGCCCGGGTGGGCGGCCCGTTTCGAATGCGCGCCGTGGCGGGGGGTGGGTCTTTCCGCGCGCGCTTTTCACTTTCCGCGCCTTTCCTTCCGCTGGCCTTGCGCCGGCCTGAGGGTGTGCGCCCAAACCCCGGGGGGGTATCGTGACACATAGTCTAAGCGCATCGATCCTGCGTTCGCTGGTCGGCCTGAGCCGGCGCCAGAAAAAGGTCGTCCAGGTGCTGGCCGACGCACTTCTCGTCGCCGGCAGCTTCATGCTGGTGATCGTGCTGCGCACCGAGACGCTGGAGTTTCTGCGCGATCCGGCGGTGTGGGGCCTGGCGATCGCGATGGTCGGGATCGCGCTGAGCATATTCACGGCGATGGGTCTCTACAGCCGGGTGATCCGTTATATCTCGCTGGAGGGGGCCGGGCCGATCCTCGCGGGGAACGCCGCCGCTGCGGCGTTCCTGTGCGCGCTGCTGCTTACCGTCGGGGCGCATGTGCCCCGCTCGGTCCCGGTCAGCTTCCTCCTGTTTTCGTGTACCGCTGTAACCGGCGCCCGACTGACCGTGCGGTTGCTGGTCAGCCGGTCGATGCGGCGCAACAAGGAGCGCGTGCTGATCTACGGCGCGGGCGAGGCGGGTCGCCAGCTCCTGAACGTGCTGCGCCAGGGTCGCACTCACGAACCGGTGGCGTTCGTCGATGACGCGGCGGTGCTCCGCAGGATGCGGATCAGCGGATGTCCGGTGCATCAGCCGGGCGACCTGCCGATGCTGATCGAGCGCCATAGCCTTCGCACGGTATTGCTCGCGGTTCCCAGCGCAACGGCGGCGGAGCGCAAGGCGATTTTGCGCCGACTGGAGCCGTTGCCCGTCCATGTCCAGACGGTGCCCGGCATAGCGGATCTCGTTTCCGGGCGGGCGAAGGTCAGCCAGGTACGCGACGTGCCGATCGAGGATCTGCTGGGCCGCAGCCCGGTGCCGCCCGATCCCGCGCTGCTGGCCACCAACATCCGGGGCAAGGTGGTGATGGTGACCGGCGCCGCAGGCTCCATCGGCAGCGAACTGTGCCGCCAGATCCTGCGGCAGCGCCCGGCGGCGCTTGTGCTGTACGAAATCTCCGAGGTCGGGCTGTACCAGATCGACATGGAACTGCGCGAGCGCGCCGCCGAGCTGGAGTCGCCGGTGCGGATCGTGCCGCTGCTCGGGTCGGTCGGGGATCGTCCGCGCGTCGATGCCGCGCTGCGCAATTTCGGGGTCCAGACGATCTATCACGCAGCGGCCTACAAACATGTGCCGCTGGTCGAGGAGAATGTGGTCCAGGGCATCCGCAACAACGTGTTCGGGACCGAGACGCTCGCCCGCGCGGCGGCGGGCGCAGGGGTCGAGATATTCGTGCTCATCTCCACCGACAAGGCGGTGCGGCCCACCAACGTGATGGGCGCGACCAAGCGGCTTGCAGAGCTCGTCTGCCAGCGCGAAGCGGCGCAGGGCAGCGCGACACGGTTCTCGATGGTGCGATTTGGCAACGTCCTGGGATCGTCCGGGTCGGTGATCCCGCGCTTTCGCGCCCAGATCGCGGCCGGCGGCCCGATCACGGTGACGCACCCGGACATCACGCGCTATTTCATGACGATCCCCGAGGCGGCGCAGCTCGTGATCCAGGCGGGCGCAATGGCCGATGCCGGCGAAGTGCTGGTGCTGGACATGGGCGAGCCGGTGCGGATCGTCGATCTTGCCGCGCGGATGATCCGCCTGTCGGGCCTGACTCCGCATATCGCCGAGCCCGAGGCTGCCGCTGCCCCGGCAGACTCCGATGGAGACCAGATCAGCATCGTCTTCACCGGGCTGCGCCACGGCGAGAAACTGTACGAGGAATTGCTGATCGACGCCGAGACCCGGCCCACCGGCCACCCGCTCATCCAGTCGGCGAGCGAGGCGGCGATGCCTAGCGCCGACCTGGCCGCATTGCTGCGCAGCCTTTATTCGGCATGTGAGCGATCCGATCTGGAGGGGGTCCGCGCGTTGCTCCAGCGGGCGCCGCTGGGGTATCGCCCGACCGGGGCGATCGCCGACCTGGTGTGGCGGGAACTGCCCCCGCAGCAAGCCGAGCGGATGCACGGACCCGCCGGGCAGATCGCGGCGTGACGAGACCGGGGAAACTGGCTTTCGTCGCCAGGCGCTATCACAGCAATCAGGCGCCGCTGATCGCCGAACTTGCGCGGCTGGGCTGGGAAATCGCGTTCTTCGCCGAATATGTCGGGCGTTCGGAGGACCATTCGACGGTGACGCCCGAGATCATCGGCCATCCGCGCGCGATAGTCCCGCCTTTCGACCGGCGCCAGACGCGCTTTGCGGTCTATTCGCCCGGCGCAATGCGGCGGATCGTCGCGGCGCGCCCGGACGTCGCGATTCTGCGCGATTTCTCGATCGCGACCTTGCTCCTCGCCTGGCGGCTGCGCGCTGCGGGCACGCGCGTGGTCCTGTACACCCAGCAGCCCTATCGCGTGAGTCACTATGGCTGGCCGCAGGCACTGTACCATCGCCTGTTCGCGCGCGACGTCGTGACACCCACCGACGGCTACACCGCACCGGGAGAACCCGCTCTGCCGCTGCGCAAGCGGAGCGGGGGGTGGGCGCCGACATGGCATTTCCTGCCCTTCGTCGCCCTGCCTGCGGGGCGGAGCGCAATGCCCGTGCGCGATGAATCTGCGCCGATCCGCATCCTGACCGTCGGCAAGTTCACCCCGCGCAAGAAGTTGCTCGAATGGATCGCGCTGGCCGGAGCGCTGACCGACGAGGGGCTTCGCATCACGCTTACCATCGCCGGTGCCCCATTGGACGCGGGCACGCTGGCCGCGGCGCAGCAAGCGCTGGCGCAGCTGCCGGGCGGGCGGCTGCTGGTCGATTACCCGCATGCCGCGATGCCGGCGCTTTACGCGGAACATGACCTGTTCGTGCTGCCTTCAGTGGCCGAACCCGCCTCGGTTTCGCAGCTGGAGGCCATGGCGCACGGCGTGCCCGTGATCTGCTCCAGCGACAACGGCACGGCCTGTTATGTCGATCACGGCCGAAGCGGCTATGTTTTCGACGCCCGCAACTGGGAGACCTCGCTGGCCGATTGCGTGCGCCGCGCGGCCAGCGCCATCGCTTCGGGGCAGTCGCCGGGCGACCGGGGGCGCGAAGCCGTCGCGCGATCCCACACCGTAACTCCCTGGCACGATCTGCTGCGGTCGATCCTGCCCCGTCCAAGGAATTCCCGTCGATGACCATGCCTCCGGAGCGGACGGCACCGCCCATCCTGTCGTGCCTGCTGGCAATCCATCGGTACGATCGCTACGTACCGATCGCGATCCAGAGCATCCTCGACCAGAGTTTCACGGACTTCGAGCTGCTGGTCCTCGTCAACGGCGATCCTGCCGTCGCCGACCAGGTTCGCGCTGACTTTGCCGATCCGCGGATCATCGTCAGCTACAGCCCCGTGCAGCAGCTGGGCCACAATCTGAACCGGGGCCTGGAGCAGGCGCGGGGCACGTTCATCGCGCGGATGGACGGCGACGACATCGCAACGCCGACGCGCTTCGCCGAGCAGCTCCGGCGCCTGCAAGAGCGGCCGGAACTGGTGATGGTCACGTGCCGCGCCCGCTCTATCGATGCCGAGGGGCGGGACCTGCCCGGGCGTGTCGGGGAGCCCCGCTGGATCGACCGCCGGCTGTGGCTGAAGAACCCCATCTGCCACCCGGCGGCGATGTTCCGCAAACAGCCGGTCATGGCCGTGGGCGGCTATGCGGCGATCGTGGCGCAGGATTATGAACTCTGGCTCCGCCTCGACCGTCGCCATGGTCGGAACTTTTACGAGGTGATGCCGGATTGCCACCTCAAGTTTCGCGATCACGCCCTCCAGACCCGGGGAAAGACCGAAGGCTATGCGGTCAGCGCCGGGTTGCTCCTGCGGGAATTCGTGGCGCGCCGCGACGCGCGGTTCCTGCTCGGCGCGACGCTGATGGTCGTGCGGGGGCTCGCCCGGCCTCGACCCGCGCGCAACCCCAACGGACAATGAACTGCGGCACCAAACCCTCGCCACAATGAGGCAAATTTGATTCGGTCCGCGAGGTCCATTTCACTATGGCAACGATAAAGGGAGCGATCCGGATGATAAAAAGACTAATCGCGTGCGTATTGATGCTGTGCTGCGCCGTTCCTGCGTATGCCGATCCCTATAATTTCAACTTCACCTTCACCAACCCCGGCGCGGTGATGCTCAACGATGGGCTGGGATCGGGGACTCGCACCTTTTCGGGCGTGTTCACCTATGACAGCGCCACGGGCGAGACGAGTTTCGTCTCCGGCACCTATAGCAACGCAAACGGATCGATGGCGCTCAGCAGCGCGGATGTGAACAACATCGCGGCGTCGTTTGTGTCGGGCGCGACACCGCGACTGAACGTGTTGCTGTTCGACTGGAACAGTACGCTTGGCGGTGCCGAATATGCGGACGATGTCTATTCCTACTCTAATGGTCGTCTGACCTGGGACAGCGGCTTGGGCTCGGGCCAGTTCGAGCGCGTGACCAGCCCCACGTCCACTTATATCCAGCCGGTATCGGTGCCGGAGATCGGCGGCCCTTCGCTGGCGGGGGTCGCGTTCATCCTCCTGTCCCTGCTGGGTGCGCTCGGGTTCTATGGGGTTCCCGGATTGCGCAAGCCTGTGCGCTCGAACCTGCGTCCGGCGCTGGTTTGAACATGGGCGATACCGGTCGCCGCCCCAGGCGCAGGGGCATTCGGGGTGGTCTTGCCGCATTGGGACTTTGCCTCGCCTGCCCGGCGGGAAGCGCGGTCGCAAGCGACCTGCCGCAACAGGCGAGCGCCGTTGCTCCGGCGCAGGTCGTCACTCGGACGGCGACGGGCACCCACGTCATCGGCGCGGCGACTGCGCACGTCAGGCTGGTCGAGTTCGTCAGCTACACCTGCCCCTATTGTGCGATCTACGAGATGTATGCCGCGCCCTTCCGGGCAGAACGGCTGGAAAAGTCCGGCGTGCTCAGCGTCGAAGTGCGCCATGTCATCCACGATTCGGTCGATCTCGCGACCGCGCTTCTGGCCCGCTGCGGCGCGGACGCGCGGTTCTTCGAGCGGCACAACGCCTATATGCACCGCCAGCGCGTGACGCTGTCCGCGATCACGCCCGAGCTGGAGCAGGCGTGGCGCAAACTGCCTCTGAAGGATCAGATGCCCCGGATCGCGCAGGACACCGGGCTGCTCGAATTCGCTGCGACGCTTGGTACCACCGACGCCGAAGCTGCGGCCTGCCTTGGCAACGCGACGGAAATCCAGACGCTCCAGGCAATGACCGAAGCTGCCGCCCGGCAAGGTGGCGAGACCGTTCCGGGTTTCGTGCTGAATGGCAAGCTGCTGGTCGACATCCATAGCTGGGCGGGCGTGCGCAACCATCTCGACCGCGCGCTGCTCGAGGCCGGTGGCGGGGTGCGCAAGCCGGGCGGCTGACAAGACCCCACCCACACCGCTCCCGGCAGAGTCGGGCAAACACAAAGGACGGTTATCGGCTACAGCGCCGATGACCGTCTTTTGGTATGAGTCGACGGCGTTGTTCGTGGGTGCTGCGCGCTACGCACCACTCCCCGGCTGCCCATGGCTGCCGCTTGCCCGATACCGCCGGGCTGCAACCAGCAGGATCGCGCCCAGGACAGCTAGACTCCCGCCGCGCACCACCCAGGTGCGACTGTCGATCATGAAACTGCTGCTGGGCCAGCGCACCACGCCCAGCCCCTGGAGCAGGAAGAGCACGCCGAACGCCAGCGCGACGATACCGGCAAGGGTCAGGATGGTCTGGCGCATCGAACGGCTCCCTTTCGGGCAAGCGTAGCGCGCGGAAAGGGCGGGGGATAGAGCACGCCCGATGCGAAACCGCCCCGCAGCCCGGTTGGGGCGACGGGGCGGAAACGGAATGCGGGAACCGGTCGTGCCCGGGACGGGCGGCGACCGGCGCCGGGATCAGCGGTTGGCGATCGGGGTGTAATCGCGCTGCGTCGGGCCGGTGTAGAGCTGGCGCGGACGGCCGATCTTCTGCTCGGGGTCCGAGATCATCTCGTTCCACTGCGCGACCCAGCCGACGGTGCGGGCAAGGGCGAACAGCGCGGTGAACATCGTCGTCGGGAAACCGATCGCCGACAGGATCACGCCCGAATAGAAATCGACGTTCGGGAACAGCTTCTTCTCGACGAAGTAATCGTCCTTGAGCGCCATTTCCTCGAGCTGCAGTGCCACTTCGAACACGGGGTCCGTCACGTTGAGCGCGGCGAAGACTTCGCGCACGGTCTTCTGCATCACGGTCGCGCGCGGATCGTAGTTCTTGTACACGCGGTGGCCGAAGCCCATCAGGCGGAACGGATCGTTCTTGTCCTTCGCACGGGCGATGAACTCGGGGATGCGCTCCGGACGGCCGATTTCGTGCAGCATGTTGAGCGCGGCTTCGTTCGCGCCGCCATGCGCCGGGCCCCACAGGCAGGCGATGCCCGCCGCGATGCACGCGAACGGGTTGGCGCCCGACGAACCGGCAAGGCGCACGGTCGAGGTCGAGGCGTTCTGCTCGTGATCGGCGTGGAGGATGAAGATGCGGTCGAGCGCCTTTTCCACCACCGGGTTCACTTCATATTCCTCGGCCGGAACGCCGAAGGTCATGCGCAGGAAGTTGCCGGTGTAGCTCAGGTCGTTCTTCGGATAGAGGAACGGCTGGCCGACGCTGTACTTGTACGCCATCGCCGCGATCGTCGGCATCTTGGCGATCAGGCGGTGCGACGCGATCATGCGCTGCGTCGGATCGGTAATGTCGGTCGAATCGTGGTAGAAGGCCGAAAGCGCGCCGACGACGCCGCACATCACCGCCATCGGGTGCGCGTCGCGACGGAAGCCGCGATAGAAGGTCGCCAGCTGCTCGTGCAGCATGGTGTGGCGCGTGATCGTGCGCGTGAAGCTGTCCAGCTCGCCCTGGTTCGGCAGTTCGCCGTTGAGCAGCAGGTAGCTGACTTCCATGAAGCTGGAATTCTCTGCCAGCTGTCCGATCGGATAGCCGCGATGGAGCAGAACGCCCTCGTCGCCATCGATAAACGTCAGGCCCGACTCACACGATGCCGTCGACGTGAAGCCGGGGTCATAGGTGAACATGCCCGTCTGGGCATACAGCTTGCGAATATCGACGACATCGGGGCCGGTGCTGCCCGTCAGGATCGGATATTCAACGTCCTTCCCCGGAACCTGCAGCTTTGCGGTGTCGGTCATAGTCGTCGTCCTTCGTTGGCCCGGCTTTCAGGCGGGCACGGTCATCTGATCGGCAATGCGCGCCAGGCTTTCTTCGCGGCCCAGCAACAGCAGGACGTCGAAGATTCCAGGCGAGGTGCGCCGCCCGGTCAACGCTGCGCGCAACGGTTGCGCAGCGGCGCCGAGCTTAACACCCGCATCGTCCGCGACGGTGCGTACCGCCGCTTCGAGCGTCTCCGTATCCCAGGCATCGGCCGCGTCAAGCGCGGTATATACCCGGGCCAGTAGAGCCCGCGCGTCGCCCTCTAGCAGACCCTTTGCGGCTTCGTCCATTTCCAGTGGGCGGTTGCGAAACAGGAAGCCCGCGCCATCGGCTAACTCGATGAGATTGGCAGCGCGCGGCTTCAGCGCGGCCATGCTGCGGCGCAAAAGCTCGTGCTGCTCTGCCGAAAGTTCGAACGGCAAGCGGGGGGCGACCAGATCGGCCAGGCGGGCATCGTCGCTCGCGCGGATATAATGACCGTTCAGGTTCTCGAGCTTCTTCAGATCGAACCGGGATGGTGATTTGCCCACCCCGCCCAGATCGAACCACTCGATCGCCTGGTCCCGGCTGATGATCTCGTCGTCGCCATGGCCCCAGCCGAGGCGCAGCAGATAGTTCGACACCGCTTCCGGCAGCAGCCCCAGCTCGTCGCGATAGGCATCGACGCCCAGCGCGCCGTGGCGCTTCGACAGCTTGGCGCCGTCCGCGCCGTGGATCAGCGGGATGTGCGCATATTCCGGCTCGTCCCAGCCCATCGCGCGATAGATCGGCAGCTGGCGGAAGGCGTTGTTGAGGTGATCGTCGCCACGAATGACATGGGTGACGCCCATGTCGTTGTCGTCGACCACAACGGCCAGCATATAGGTAGGCGTGCCGTCCGAGCGGAGCAGGACGAGATCGTCGATCTCAGCATTCTGCACGGTCACGTCGCCCTGCACCCGGTCGCGGATCGTCACCGCGCCCTCGCTCGGCGCCTTGAGCCGCACGACGAAGGGCTTCCCCTCCTCGGTCGCGCCCGGCGTCTTGTCGCGCCAGGGCGAGCGGATGCGCAGCGGCCTCTTGGTCGCCTCCGCCTCGGCGCGCATCGCCGCCAGCTCGTCCTGCGTCAGGTAGCAGCGATACGCCGCGCCCCGCGCGATCATTTCGTGCGCGACTTCGGCATGGCGCGCGGCGCGGGCGAACTGATAGGTTTCCTCGCCGTCCCACTCCAGGCCGAGCCAGCGCATCCCGTCGAGGATCGCCTCGATCGCCGGCTGGGTGGAACGCGCGCGATCGGTATCCTCGATCCGCAAGCGGAACTTGCCCCCATGGTGCCGCGCGAACAGCAGGTTGAACAGCGCCGTGCGCGCCCCCCCGATATGGAGGAACCCCGTGGGCGAAGGCGCAAAGCGCGTGACGACAGGCTTGGCGCCCGCGATTTCAGATGTTGCGCTCAACCGCGCGTGCTCCCAGACTATATGATCGATGGCCAGCTCAGCCGCCGAGGCCCCTAGCACGGGGTTATCCTCCCTTCAAATGGGGGTGGCGCGCGCCGTTCGCCAGCTTTCCGAACGGGTGGAAGTCTGGCTGGAGGCAGAGCGCGAGCAGCTTGTCCTGTGGTTGCCGGTGATGCTGGGTGTGGGGATCACGGCGTGGTTTCTCCTTCCCGATGCCGTGCGCTGGATCGCGTTGCTGAGCGCAATGGCGGCATTGGCGCTGGTCGGCGTCGCGCTGGCCGGGGTGGGCAGGGCGCCGCGCGCGCTCACCATGGCCGCGCTTGCCGTTGCGGCGGGGTGCGCGCTGGTCTGGGTACGGGCGGAGCGAGTCGCGGCACCCGTGCTGGCGCGCCCGGCGATGGTCGCGTTCGAGGGGCGGGTCGAGGCAGTCGAGCATCTTGCCGCGCGCGGGCTGGTGCGCGTCACGCTGGCACCCGTGGCGCGGCCGGACCTGCCGCCGCGCGTGCGCGTGAACATCGCCGAGGAGGAGGTGCCGGCGGGGCTGGGGCGGCGCGCGGTGCTGCGGCTGCGCGCGCGGCTGATGCCGCCGGCGCCGCCTTCGGTGCCCGGCGCCTATGATTTCGCGCGCGCGGCGTGGTTCGCCGGGCTGGGCGCGACGGGCAAGGCCTTTGCGCCCGTGGAACTGCTCGCGCCGGGCGACTCGCCGGGGTCGGACCTGCGCGCGCGCCTGTCGACGCATATCCAGTCGCGCCTGCCCGGCAGCGGCGGCGGCATCGCCAGCGCGCTGGCGACCGGCGACACCGGCGCGATCAGCGAGGACGACTCGACCGCGATGCGCCGCGCCGGGCTGACGCACCTGTTGTCGGTCAGCGGGCTGCACGTCAGTGCGGTGACCGCGGCGGCGATGCTGGTCGTGCTGCGGCTGCTGGCGCTCAGCCCGGCGCTGGCGCTGCGCGTTCGGCTGCCGCTGGTCGCGGCGGGAGCGGGGGCGCTCGCGGCGGTGGGGTACACGATCCTGACCGGTGCGCAGGTGCCGACGATGCGATCCTGCGCGGCGGCGCTGCTGGTGCTGCTTGCGCTCAGCCTCGGGCGCGAGGCGATCACGCTGCGGCTGATCGCGGCGGGGGCAGTGATCGTGTTGCTGCTCTGGCCCGAATCGCTCGCCGGCCCCAGTTTCCAGCTGAGCTTCGCCGCCGTCACT
The DNA here is from genome assembly GCF_053502645.1 of Sphingomonas degradans. Taxonomy (NCBI): domain Bacteria; kingdom Pseudomonadati; phylum Pseudomonadota; class Alphaproteobacteria; order Sphingomonadales; family Sphingomonadaceae; genus Sphingomonas; species Sphingomonas degradans. The sequence continues at coordinate 2,189,905 of NZ_CP177172.1, read as the reverse complement.
GCGATCGTCGCGCTCCACGAGAGCCCGCGCGTGCGCGGCTGGTTCCTGAAGCGCGAGGAGGGATGGGGCCCGCGCCTCGCCCGCGCACTGGCCTCGCTGTTGCTGACCGGGCTGGTCGTCGAACTCGCGCTGATGCCGATCGCACTGTTCCATTTCCATAAGTCCGGGCTCTACGGCGCGGCGGCGAACATCGTCGCGATTCCGCTGACCACCTTCGTCATCATGCCGCTGGAGGCGCTGGCGCTGGCGCTCGACCTTGTTGGGCTCGGCGCGCCGCTGTGGTGGCTGACGGCGCGCGCGCTCGACCTGTTGCTGGGGCTGGCGCACGTCACTGCGTCGGCGCCGGGATCGGTCCTGCCGCTGCCGGGAATGCCGGGGGGCGCCTATGCGCTGATGGTGGCGGGCGGGCTGTGGCTGGCGCTGTGGCGGACGCGGGTGCGCTGGGCGGGCGCGGCGCCGCTGGCGGCGGGCATGGCCTGGGCGCTGCTGACGCCGGCGCCCGACCTGCTGGTGACGGGCGATGGCCGGCACCTCGCGATCCGCACCGATACGGGGGGCATGGCGCTGCTGCGCGACCGCGCGGGCGACTATACCCGCACGATGCTGGGCGAGAATGGCGGCGTGGACGAGGATTTCGACGATCTGGCGACCGTCCCCGAAGCGCGATGCAGCCCGGACCTTTGCCTGGTCGATGTCGAGCGCGGCGGCAGGCGATGGCGAATCGCGGCGACGCGCAGTCCCTATCCAATCGCTTGGGGCGACATGGTCGCGCTGTGCCGCACCGCCGATCTGGTCGTGAGCGACCGCCGCCTGCCGCGCGGCTGCGTGCCGCGCTGGATGAAGCTCGATCGCGCGGCACTGGCCCAGACGGGCGGCGTGGCGATCCGGTTCGCAAATGCCCAGGTCACCACGGTCCGTTCGGGCGGATCACACCCCTGGCACAGGCCGCCGACCGTGCAGCCGCCCTTCGATCGCGCGAGCCGCAGGACCGCAGCGGCATCCACGCCGCCGCGCACCCTTCAATAACGGCGGAGCAGCCCGGCCAGCTTGCCCTGCACGCGCACCTGCTTCGGGTGATAGCGCTGGGGATCATAGGCGCGGTTCGCCGGATCGAGCCGGATCATCCCGCCTTCCTTGCGGAAGAATTTCAGCGTCGCCTCGGCCTCGTCGATCAGCGCCACGACGATCTCGCCGTCGCGCGCCGTCTCGGTCCGGCGGATCAGCGCGTAATCGCCGTCCAGGATGCCGGCCTCGACCATCGAATCGCCTGCCACTTCCAGCGCATAATGCTCGCCCGATCCCAGCAGGGCGGCGGGCACCGGCAGCATCGCGGACCCCTCCAGCGCCTCGATCGGCGTACCGGCGGCGATCCGGCCGTGCAGCGGAATCTCCACTACGTCGTTGGCGGGCGCCGGGGGTGCAACCGGCGCGCTCGCCTCACGCTTCGGCGCGGCCTTCTTCACGTCGCCGCGTTCGGGCATGCGCAGCACTTCGAGTGCGCGCGCGCGATTGGGCAGGCGGCGAATGAACTCGCGTTCCTCCAGCGCGCTGATGAGCCGGTGCACGCCCGACTTGGACTTCAGGTCGAGCGCTTCCTTCATTTCCTCGAACGAAGGCGAGACGCCGGTGTCGTTGAGCCGATCGGCAATGAAGCAAATCAGTTCGTGCTGCTTGCGCGTCAGCATGCAAGGTTCTCCGGTCCAGAACAGACTGGGAACGTTTATGCAATGTTCCGATGGCTTGTCAAGCGATGTCGAGGATTTCCACCGAGTCGCCCGGCGATGCCGCCGGCGCGTGCGGTGCGCGCAGGATCAGGCAGTCGGCGCGCGCCAGCGTGCGCAGCATCGAACTGTCCTGGATCGCGGCGGCACAGGCGCGCCCGTCGATCAATGCCGCGCGCAGATAATCGGTGCGCTCGCCGTTCGCCGGCAGCGGCTCGCCCAGCACGGCGCTGCGCGTAACCGGCAGCGCATCGCGCGCACCGGCCAGCCGCGCGACCACCGGCCGCACGAACAGCAAGGCCGTGACGAACGCCGACACCGGATTGCCGGGCAGCCCGATCACCAGCGCGTCGCCCAGTCGCCCCGCCATCATCGGCTTGCCGGGGCGCAGCGCCACGCGCCAGAAATCGATGGTCGCGCCCGCCGCCTTGAGCGCGGGCTGCACCAGGTCATGGTCGCCCACCGACGCGCCGCCGCTCGTTACCAGCAGATCGGCGTCGAGCGCGCGAAACGCGGCCTCCAGCACGTCGGCGCGGTCGGGCAAGATGCCCAGGTCGATAATCTCCACCGGCAGCCCTGCGAGTTGCGCGGCCAGCATCAGCCGGTTGGTCTCGGGCAGTTGCCCTTCGCCCACCGCGGACCCCGGCGGCACCAGTTCGTCGCCGGTCGCTGCGATGGCGACGCGCACCTTGCGCCGGACGGGCACCGTCGCGTGCCCGGCAGTGCCGAGCAGCGCGAGCCGGGCAGGAGTCAGCAGGTCACCCGCCGCTAGTAGCGGCGCGCCCTCGGCGAAATCCAGCCCGCGTTTCCGGGTGTTGCGCCCGCGAAACTTCGGTCCCTCGCCGTCGAGGAACAGGCGGTCACCGTCGCGCCGTGCTTCTTCCTGCACCATCACGGTGTCGGCACCTTGGGGAACCGCCGCGCCGGTGAAGATGCGCACCGCCTCGCCCACACCGACCGCGTCCGCGAACGGGCGCCCCGCCGCGCTTTCGCCGATCACGGTCCAGGGGCCGGGCAGGTCGGCATGGCGGATGGCATAGCCGTCCATCGCCGACAGATCGGCAGAGGGTTGCGTGCGCAGCGCGGCGACGTCCTCCGCCAGCCAGCGCCCGCCGGCCTGCGCGATCGCAACCGCTTGCGCCGTGACGGGCTCGGCCAGGGCAAGAAGGCGCGACTGTGCCTCGGCGACGGGGAGAAGGGCGGCCATGGCACTGCCTTGCCCCCGGACGATGCGGGGGGCAATCGCATATGTGCTGAAGTCCCCCTCACCCTTCCGCCGCTTCGCGGCTCCCTCCCTCTCCCACAAGGGGAGAGGGAGCATGGCGCCGTCTCTCCCTCTCCCCTTGTGGGAGAGGGAAGGGGCCCGCCGCCGAAGGCGGTGGGAAGGGTGAGGGGGACCATATGCGATCGCCCCCCCCCGGACGATGCGGGGGCGCAAGCCTTTCAGCGTGGGGCCGGCTTGCCGGTCAGCACGCGCAAGTCGTTCGGGCGCAACGGCAAACGGAACTCGCACAGGATGCGATGCAGCCCGGTGTCGATCACCTTTGCCGGACCGCCGCCGATTTCGGGGAGCGAGATCCACAGCTGGGTGCCGGGCAGGAACTGGGCCCGCGTTTCCAACTCGACCAGATGCGCAGTGATCGCGCACACCTTGGCATTCCACCACCGCACGCCTTCGCGGATGCGCGCGGGGATTTCGATCCGGATCGCATGCGGGTCGGGGATCAGGCCCTCGGCCTCGGGCGCGCGCCCCGTGCCGGCGGAGTCGCGCTGGACCATGCGCAGCCACGGCATCAGCACTTGCCACGACACTTCCTCGGCAAAGGCGATGCCGGCGTGATGCCCGTTCGCCCACGCGACGGTGCCGTCCAGGGGGCGCAGCCCGTCGAACGTCATCTGGACGCCATCGCCCTCGGCCAGCGCGATCGGCAGTTCGACCCGGACGCCGCCCTGCGCGATGTTGCGCGCCTTGCCCAGCACGACGCGGCCGCCATGGCGCACGCACACGGTCTGGTGGAATTCGACGCGCGGCATCCGCCGCCGCTCTGCCGGGAGCCGCGCCAGTGTGCGCGCCAGCGTGCCGATCACGTCGATGCGGGTGTCGAAATCGACTCGCGCCTCGCCGTCGGATAGCCAGGCGAGCGTGCCCGGGATCGACTGGCCATTCGCGAGTTCGAGGTCGAGCGGGGTTCCGGCTTCCAGCGTAGCCTCGAGCCGCACCGTCGCCGCGCTCGGCCCCAGCCGGCGGACGGCGCAGGCGTGGCGATCGTGCGGCGTGACGATGCATGCGGCGTCGAATTCCGCCGTCGGATCGCTGTCCGTCGCGAAACCCGCAGGCGGATCGACGGCCAGGCTGAATATGGTGGCGGACCTAAGTCCTTGTATCATCGTCACTTCCTGACCGGCATCGCGGGAATTTGCGCGCACAGGCTGAAGGACCGGTTAATTCACAGGGTTGTAAATTCCCTAACGCCCGGCTTTGCGATCAGGCGTGCCAATTGCCCGATTTGCCGCCCGTCTTGGATACCAGCCGGACGCCGCCGATCACCATCGCCTTGTCGATCGCCTTGGCCATGTCATAGACGGTGAGCAGCGCGACGCTGGCAGCGGTCAGCGCTTCCATCTCCACGCCGGTCTGTCCCTCGGTCGCGGCTGTCGCGGTCACGGTCACGCCGCTATCGTCGGGTGCCAGCTCGATCGCGACGCGGGTGAGCGGCAGCGGGTGGCACAGCGGGATCAGCTCGGCGGTGCGCTTCGCGGCCATGATGCCGGCGATCCGCGCGGTGGCGAGCACGTCGCCCTTTTTCACTGCACCGGCGGCGATCGCGGCGGCGGCTTCCGCCGACATGGTGATCCGCCCGGTCGCGACTGCCTCGCGCCGCGTCACCGGCTTGCCGCCGACATCCACCATGTGCGCCGCGCCGCTGGCGTCGAGATGCGTGAGGTCGCTCATCCGATCAGCGCGCGGGTCGCCGCCTCGACATCGTCCTGCCGCATCAGCGCTTCGCCGATCAGGAAGCAGCGGATGGCGTGTTCGGCCATCGCGTCGAGGTCGGCGCGCGTGGTCAGGCCCGATTCGGCGACGAAGGTGCAGTCCTTCGGCGCGTGGCGGACAAGGTCATAGGTTTTCTGGAGATCGACCTCGAACGTCTTGAGATTGCGGTTGTTCACGCCGATCAGCCGCGATTTGAGGCGCAGCGCGCGCTCCAGTTCGTCGGCGTCGTGAACTTCGACCAGTGCGTCCATGCCCTGTTCGATCGCCGCCGCCTCGATCTCCGCCATCTGGGTGTCGTCGAGCGCGGCGACGATGATGAGGATCGCGTCCGCGCCGATCGCGCGCGATTCGCCGACCTGCCACGGGTCGATCAGGAAGTCCTTGCGGAGCACCGGCAGCGTGCAGGCGGCGCGCGCGGCGATCAGATAGGCTTCGTCGCCCTGGAAATAGTCGCGGTCGGTCAGGACCGAGAGGCAGGCGGCACCGCCGGCCTGATAGGCGCGGGCATGGGCCGGGGGATCGAAGTCAGGACGGATCAAGCCCTTGGAAGGGCTGGCTTTCTTGATCTCCGCGATCAGGCCATAGCCCCCTGCGCCAACTTTGGCGTCCAGTGCGGCCTTGAATCCGCGCGGCGCGCTGGGCGGGGGCAGGTCCAGCGGATGTGCGCGCCGTGCGGCAACTTCGGCGCGCTTGGTGTCCAGAATGCGGTCGAGAATCGTGGTCATGCAAAGGCGATCCAGCAGTCGAGCAGCGTGTTGGCAAGTCCGGCGTCGATGGCCTCTGCCGCCTCTTCGGCACCCTCCGCCAGCGACGTCGCGCGCCCCGCCACCATCAGCGCGGCTGCGGCATTCAGCAGCACCGCGTCCCGGTACGGCCCCGTCTCCCCCCGCAGCAGCCGGCGCAGGGCGAGGGCATTGTACGCGGCATCGCCGCCCCGGATCGCGCTAAGCGGATGGCGCGGCAGCCCGGCATCCTCGGGCGTGATGCGCAGCGGCAGCCGCGCGGAGCCGACGTTCACGGCGATGCTCGGGCTCTCCGTGGACAGCTCGTCCAGCCCGTCCTCCCCGGAAATGACCGACGCCGCCTCGGTGCCGAGCTGCTCCAGCGCCTCGGCATAGACCCCGGCATAGTCGGGGCGGGCGATCCCGATTAGCTGGCGCGTGACATGCGCCGGGTTCGCCAGCGGCCCCATCAGGTTGAAGATCGTCCGCCGCCCGATACGTCGCCGAATGGGCGCGATCGGCGCAAGCGAGGGGTGGTGCAGCTGGGCATAAAGGAACGCGATGCCGAGTTCGTTCAGCGATTCCTCCGCCCGTGCGGCGGCGCGGTCCAGGTCCAGCCCCAGCGCCTCCAGCGTGTCCGCGGCCCCCGCCTTGGACGATGCGGCGCGGTTGCCATGCTTCGCCACCGGCACGCCGCACGCGGCGACCACCAGGCTGACCGCCGTGGAGACGTTGAGCGTGTGATGCCCGTCGCCGCCGGTGCCGCACACGTCGATCGCACCGGGCGGCGCCGTGATCGACAGCACCCGCGCCCGCAGCGCGCGCGCAGCCTCTGCGATCTCGATGCTCGTCTCGCCGCGAATGGACAGCCCGAGCAGGAAGGATTCGATGGCGGCTTCCGGGACCAGGCCGTCGAGAATGTCGGCAAAGGCCTGGGCCGCGCTCTCATGGCTGAGCGGGGTCGACGGATCGGGGAGAAGGGCGAAGCGAGTCACGCCGCCTCTATCCAGAGCGCAGCGGGCGAAGTCGAGCAAATCCTGCTTCGCGCCGCGCTTCGCGGCGTGGCCGGCAAAAAAAGATTTGCCGTCGGCGGGCATAATTGACAATTTGTTTTCAATATTCGCGCCCAACCGCCGGTTACAAGGGGGAGGGCAGTCGTCCGCCATGCGCGGATTCCAAGGAACCGAGGGGAGACCTGCGTTGAAGAACCGGCTTGTCCATGCGCTGCGCAATGGCGCCGCGATGCTTGCGGCGGGCGGGCTGTGCCTGCCCGCGCCGCTGCTCGTCGCACCGGCGATGGCGCGCCCGGCGGCGGCACGGGAGTCGCTGGCCGACCTGGTCAACCCGCTGATGGGCACCGATTCGAGCCATGCACTGTCCTATGGCAACACCTATCCGGCGGTGGCGGTGCCGTGGGGCATGAATTTCTGGACCCCGGTAACCGGCAAGCCCGGCAGCGGCTGGGGCTATATGTACGATGACGAGAAGATCAACGGCATCAAGCAGACGCACCAGCCCAGCCCCTGGATGAACGATTACGCCGCCTTCTCGCTGTTTGCCGAAACCGGGCCGCTGCGGCTCAAGGAAGACGAGCGCGCGAGCTGGTACAGCCACAAGGCGGAAGAGGCGCGGCCGTACAAGTACAAGGTCTATCTGGCCGATTACGACGTCACCGCCGAAATCGCGCCGACCAACCGCGCCGCGCAGTTCCGCTTCACCTTTCCCAAGAGCGACGACGCGCACATCCTGCTCGACGGGCTGGCTGGCGGCTCGATGGTGTCGATCGACCCGGCGCGACGCCGGATCACCGGCTATGTCCGCAACAATCATGGCGGCGTGCCGGACAATTTCCGCAATTATTTCGTGGCCGAGTTCGACCATGACTTCACCGTCGCGCGCAGCTGGGACGACAATTGGCAGCTCGCCGCCGACCTGACGCGCGAGGGCGGGCATGTCGGCGCCGTGGTCAGCTTCCGCACGCAGGCGGGCGAACAGGTGGGCGTGAAGGTCGCATCGTCGTTCATCAGCCCCGAACAGGCGCTGCGTAACCTGACCACTGAGATCGGCGGCGACAGCTTCGCCGCGACCGAGGCAAAGGCCAAGACCGCGTGGGAAAGCGAGCTGGGCCGCATCCAGGTGACCGATCCCAATCTGGACAATCGCCGGACCTTCTATTCGGCGATGTACCGGATGTTGCTGTTCCCCCGCATGTTCCATGAAGTCGATGCGCAGGGAAAGACCGCCCATTATAGCCCCTATGACGGCAAGGTGCATGACGGCCCGCTGTTCACGGACAACGGCTTTTGGGACACGTGGCGCGCGGTATTCCCCTATTTTGCGCTCGTCCGCCCCGATCTGGACAGCCAGATCATGCAGGGGCTGGTCAACACCTACAAGGAATCGGGCTGGCTCCCCGAATGGATGAGCCCCGGCCACCGCGACGTGATGATCGGTTCCAACTCGGCGAACATCATTGCCGACGCTTATCTGAACGGCGTGCGCGGTTTCGATGTCGAGACGCTGTACGAAGCGATGGTGAAGAACGCCACAACGTCGCAGGGGCGCCCGCGCGACAAGGCCGGCGATGTCGTGACCGCCGTGGGGCGCGAAGGCGTCGAGTGGTACAACCGGCTCGGCTATGTCCCCTATGACGTGGGCATCAATGAGAACGCCGCGCGCACGTTGGAATATGCCACCGCCGATTTCTCGCTCTCGCGGCTCGCTGCTGCGCTCGGCAAGACCGAGGATGCGAAGAAATACGCGGCGCAGGCGCAGAACTATCGCAAGCTCTATGACGCCGAAACCGGCTGGATGCGCGGGCGGAACATGGATGGCAGCTGGATGGCGCCGTTCAATCCCTATGCCTGGGGCGATGCCTTCACCGAGGGCAATTCGATGCATTACAGCTGGTCGGTGATGCAGGACGTGCAGGGGCTGATCGACCTGATGGGCGGCGATGCAAAGTTCACCGACCGGCTGGATTCGATCTTCACGCGCCCGCCGGTGTTCGACACCAGCTATTACGGATCGGTGATCCACGAGACGCGCGAGATGCAGGTGGTGAACATGGGCCAGTACGCCCATGGCAACCAGCCGATCCAGCACATGATCTATCTGTACGACTGGGCCGGCCAGCCGTGGAAGACGCAGGCGCATGTCCGCGACGTGATGGCGCGGCTCTATTCGGCGACGCCGGACGGCTATCCGGGGGACGAGGATAACGGCCAGACCTCGGCCTGGTACGTGTTCTCGGCGCTGGGCTTCTATCCCGTCACGCCGACCGTGGGCCAATATGCGATCGGCAGCCCGCTGTTCCAGTCGGTCCGCGTCACCATGCCCGGCGGCAAGGTGCTGACGATCGAGGCGCAGAACAATTCCGCGAAGAACGTCTATATCCAGTCGGTCACGCTGAACGGGAAGCGCCATGCCAAGCCCTGGCTGTCGCGCGAGGCGTTGCAGGCCGGGGGCACGCTGCGCTTCGAGATGGGGCCGACACCGAACAAGAGCTGGGGCACGGCCAAGGCCGACGCGCCCTTCTCGATGAGCGCGCCGGCTGCGCGCTGAGACGGAGATTTTTGATGCTCAATCGTCGTGACATCATGGCCGGCGCGGGTGCGCTGGCGGTAACCGCCGCACTGCCGGCGCGCGCGCTGGCGCAGGAGGCGCGGGCGACCAACCGCCCGCCGGCCAGCGCCCGGCGCTTCACCAGCAAGGCGGTGGAGGCCGAGATCAAGGCCGTGAAGGCGCGCATCGCCGATCCCGAACTCGCCTGGCTGTTCGAGAATTGCTATCCCAACACGCTCGACACCACGCTCAAGCTGGGCTTGGTCGACGGGAAGCCCGACGCCTTCGTTATCACCGGCGACATCGACGCGCTGTGGCTGCGCGACAGCTCGGCGCAGATGCAGACCTATGTGCACCTGGCGCCGAAGGATGCGGATCTGCGCCGCGCCTTCCACGGGCTGATCCAGCGGCAGGCGCGCTGCATCCTGATCGATCCCTATGCCAATGCGTTCCTGGAAGACCCCAACGGCAAGACCACGCTGGGCGCGGCGGCGGACCAAACCGAGATGAAGCCGGGCGTGGCCGAGCGGAAATGGGAAGTCGACTCGCTATGCTATCCGATGCGGCTGGCACATTCCTATTGGACCGCAACGCGCGACAAGGCGCCGTTCGACGGGCTGTGGGCGCAGGCAATGGCGCGCGCCGTCGCCACCTTCCGCGAGCAGCAGCGCAAGGACGGGCCGGGGCCGTATCATTTCCAGCGGCTGGAAACCTCGCCCACCGAGACGCTGATGTTCGGCGGCTATGGCGCGCCGACGCGCAAGGTGGGGCTGATCCATTCGATGTTCCGCCCTTCGGACGATGCCTGCGTGCTGCCGTTCCTGATCCCGTCCAACCTGTTCGCCGTGTCCGCGCTGCGGATGCTGGCGCAGGTCCATCGCGAGGCGCGCGGCGACGGCGCGGCGGCGCAGGATTGCCTCGCGCTCGCCGCCGAAGTGCAGGCGGCGCTCGACGCGCATGGCAAGATGCCGGACGGGCAGGGCGGCCAGGTCTGGGCCTATGAAGTCGATGGCTATGGCAATGCGCTGTTCCTGGACGATGCCAATGTGCCCAGCCTGTGCGGGCTGGCGCTGCTGGGCGCCGCCGATCGGAACGATCCGCTGTTCCGGCGCAGTGCCGCGCTCGCCTGGAGCCCGCGCAACCCCTATTTCTTCGAGGGCAGCGTCGCGAAGGGGATTGGCGGGCCGCATGTCGGGATGGACATGATTTGGCCGATGTCGATCATCGTCCATGCCCGCAACAGCGACGACGACGCCGTCATCCGCCAGTGTCTGCGCTGGCTCAAGGCCAGCCATGGCGGCACCGGCTTCATGCATGAGAGCTTTCACAAGGACGATCCGACGCGCTTCACGCGCAGCTGGTTCGCCTGGGCCAATGGATTGTTCGGGGAACTGATCCTCGACATCGCCACGCGCAAGCCGGCGCTGCTCGCCGAGCGCTTCTGAAGATCGAGACGAAGGAGAGGTCATGATTACTGCAAATCGCCGCCAGCTGCTGGCCGGAGCCGGGCTCGCCGCAATCGGTAGCGCCACCCCCGCCGTCGTCCAGGCGCAGACCGCAACGCGGGGCACGCCCGACCTGTTCATCGGCACGGGCGGGCATGGCCACACCTATCCCGGCCCGACGCTGCCGTTCGGCATGGTCCAGCTGGGTCCGGATACCGACAACGCGCGCTGGGACGCATGCTCGGGCTATCACCGCACCGACGGCTCGATCATGGGCTTCTCGCACACTCACCTGTCGGGCACCGGTATCGGGGACATGCTCGACGTGCTGGTGGTGCCGACGCGCGGACCGCTCGAACTGGTGCCGGGCACCCTCGATGACCCGAACAAGGGCTATCGCCAGCGCTTTTCCGACGAATATGCGGAGCCGGGCTATTACCGCGTCCGGCTGGAATCGGGCGTGGCGGCGGAGCTGACCGTCACCGAGCGCACCGGCCTGCACCGCTATCGCTTTCCGCAGGGGCCGGGGCACATCCTGATCGACTTCGCGCACATGATCCTGGACGAATGGGACAAGGGCACGATCGTCGATGCCGCCTCGCTTGAGATCGATGCGAACGGGATGCTCACCGGAACCCGGCGCGTGCATCGCTGGGCCAAGGGGCGGCACATCCATTTCGCGATGCAGCTGTCGCGCAAGCCCGATCGCGTCGCCTTTTTCGGCGACGGCGATGCGCCCGCACCGGCGGGCACGACGCGGATCGCGGGCAACAAGCTGAAGGTCGCGCTGTTCTTTGACGATGCGGGTGGGGCGCCGATCCTCATCAAGACCGGCATCTCCGCCGTCGATGTCGCAGGTGCCAAGGCAGCGCTCGCGGGCGAGGCGCCGGGCTGGGACTTCGACGGAGTGCGCCGAGAGGCGCGTCGCCGCTGGACCCAGGCACTCGACAGCGTCCGCGTGGAAGGGGGGACGCCCGAACAGCGCACGATCATGGCCAGCGCGCTGTACCACTGCCTGCTCGCGCCGACGCAGTTCACCGACCGCGACGGCCGCTATGTCGGCATGGACCGCGCAGTGCATCAGGCGCCGGCGGACACGCCCGCGTTCAGCACCTATTCGCTGTGGGATACCTATCGCGCGCTGCATCCGCTGCTCACGCTGATCCAGCCCGAGCGGGCGGCGATGTTCACCCGCGATCTGGTGCGCCAGACGCAGCAGAGCCCCTATGGCCCGCCAGTCTGGCAGCTCCAGGGAGTGGAGACCGGGTGCATGATCGGATGGCATTCGGTGGTGGTGCTGGCCGAGGCGTGCGCCAAGGGGATCAAGGCGGACTATGCCGCCGCCTGGCCCAATATCCGCCGCCGCGCCTTTGATCGCACGTTCAAGGACAGCGATGGGTCGCTCGGGCGCGGCTATTACTACGACCTCGGCTATATCCCTGCGGACAAGATCTGGGAGTCGGTCAGCCGGACACAGGAATATGCCTATGACGACTGGGCGATGGCCGTGCTGGCCGACGCGGCGGGCGCGAAGGACGACGCCGCCACGCTGCGCCAGCGCAGCCGCAACTATCGCAACGTGCTGGACCCGACGATCCGCTTTGCCCGCCCCAAATTCTCGGACGGCAGCTGGTGGAAGGACTATGACCCGATCCAGATCGGCCATGCGGTCGACAAGTATCGCGACTATACCGAGACCAATGGCTGGCAGGCGACGTTCCTCAACCAGCATGACGTCCACGGGCTGATCGAGTGGTTCGGCGGCGACGATGCGTTCGTCGAGAAACTGGACGCGCTGTTCAACGCCCCGTCGATCCTGCCCGAAAACGCGCCGCCCGACATTTCGGGCCTTGTCGGCCAATATGCCCATGGCAACGAGCCGGACCAGCACGCGGCCTATCTGTACGCCTATGCCGGCGCGCCGTGGAAGACGCAGGCGATGGTGCGGCGGCTGTGCACCGAGATGTACAAGGCGGACCCGGACGGTGTCATCGGCAATGACGATTGCGGGCAGATGAGCGCGTGGTTCGTGCTGAGCGCCCTGGGCTTCTACCCTGTCGATCCGGTGAGCGCGCTGTACGTGTTCGGATCGCCCCTGTTCGACCGCGCCGAAATGGCGCTGGGCGGCGGGCGGACGCTGCGGGTGGTGGCGCGCGGCAATGCGCCCGATCGCCCCTATGTCCAGTCGGTGACGTGGAACGGGCGCCCGTGGACGCGCAACTGGATCAGCCATGCTGAACTCGCCAAGGGCGGCGAACTGGTGTTCGAGATGGGGGCGACGCCCTCACGGTTCGGCTCGGCCAAGGCGGATCGGCCGCCGTCGTTCGGGCGCGTGCCGGCTTAGGCCGGATCGGCTGCCGGGTCCGGGTTGCCCTGTGCCTTCCACAGGGCGCCCGGCTTTGGCAGCAGGAAATGGCTGAACGGCAGGATCGCCGCGCCGACTGCCGGCGCGTCCTCTGACAGGGCAGCGCGCCGTACCGGGGCGACCGCCGGCAGCATCGCGGACCGGGCGCGCATCAGCGCATCGGTCCGCGCCGCCAGCGCGTCGAGCTGGGCAGCGGGCAGGCGACCGCCCAGCAGGATGATTGCGGGGTTTATCAGGCAGTTCACGGCATCGAGCGGGGCGGTGAGCCGCTCCGCCGCGCTCTCGGTCCAGGCCGCCAGGCACGCCTGCACGGCGGCATCCGGCGCGCCGCGCGCATCGGCAAGCGTGAAGCCGTGCTCCGCCAGGCTGCGCGACAGGCCGGACAGCGACACCAGCGCCTGCACCGGCTCGCCCGACGGCGCGAGCATGAACCCCAATTCGCCGCTGCGCCCATCGGCGCCGCGCACATAGCTGCCGTCGATCACCAGCCCGCCGCCGAGCCCCGACGACAGCAGGATGTAGAAGAAGCTGTGGTTGTTCTGACCATGGCCCAGCTGCATTTCGCCCATGGCGGCAGCAGCGGCATCGTTCTCGACGAAGACCGGCAGGTCGAACGGTTCGTCGAACAGCGCGGCGATGTCGCACCCTTCCCAATCGGAATAGGTCGGCGGGCGGCCGGGCAGGGCGACCCGCCCGAGATCGTCGGGCATGGCGACGCCGAGCCCGACGACCTTGCCGACCTCGACCTTGGCCCTGCGCAGCATATTGCGGATCGAACGGCGATACAGCGCGCGGACCTGCTCGGGCAGCGCGAAATCCACTTCTTCGGAAACCCGCGCCAGCGTCTCGCCCGAGAAATCCACCACCACCAGCGTGATGTGATCGCGATCGATGTTGACCCCGATCGAATAACAGGCGTCGCGCTTGACGATCAGCTTCGTCGGCGGCTGTCCGCGTCCGCCGCGCCGCTGCCCGGCTTCCTCGATCATGCCCTCTTGCAACAGCCGCTTGGTGATGTTGGCGATGGCCGGGCCGGTCAGGCCGGTGATCCGCGCTAGCTCGACTCGCGTGAGCGGCCCGAGCACGCGGATTGCGTGCAGGGTGACGCGCTGGTTATGGTCGGCGGCGCGCTCCAGATTGGTGCCCGAAAGGCGGGGGCGCGTGCTGGCGTTACCCTCGTTCATGCCCCGCTGGCCTCTGTCCCCGATCAAACCACCGGTGCGCGTGCCTGCCATCCGTTCCCCACAAACCTGCAACTCTTGCAATGACGTAGCAGACTGCCCCAGCGCGCTCGCCGCGGATAGCCCGAAAGGCGCGCGTGCGACGATATTGTGCCGCGATGGGAAGGGGGCGGTTCTCGTCACGCGTACCGGAAGGGATGACGGCTGGCCGCATTGAATTATCTAATTTGGTTTATTAATGTCGATTCCGACGGGCGGGGGCGGCGCACAGCCGCTACGGCCACGGAAGAGTTGGAGAGGCGAGAGAAATGCAGTCGCACTTTGGGCTTTGCGCACCGACGCGGGCGTCGCGCGCGTGACGGCGGGGAACCAGGCCACGCTTCGGGCCGGCGTCGAGCTGGGGGGCACCAAATGCGTGTGCACGCTGGCGCGGGGCAGCGACATCCTCGATCAGCGCACCGTCCCCACGACGCACCCTGACGAGACGCTGCCGGCGTTGCTCGCCATCCTTGAGGACTGGTACGCGGCGCACGGGTTCGCGGCGCTGGGCATCGCGTCTTTCGGCCCGCTCGATCTCGATCCTTCCTCCCCGCGATATGGCCAGATCCTGGCAAGCACCAAGGCCGCGTGGCCGGGCACCGATGTGCGCGGCGTCCTCTCCGCGCCGTTCCCGGTGCCGGTCGGGTTCGATACCGATGTGAACGGCGCCGCGCTGGCGGAAATGGCGTGGGGATGCGCGCAGGAGATCGACGACTTCGCCTATGTCACGGTCGGCACCGGCGTGGGCGTGGGCCTGATCGTGCATGGCCGCCCGACACGGGGCATCGGCCACAGCGAATTGGGGCATATCCGCGTGCCCCGTCTGCCCGGCGATACGCATCCCAGCGTCTGCCGGTTTCACGATGACTGCGTCGAGGGGCTTGCCTCCGGCTCAGCGCTGGTGGTGCGGCTGGGCGGGCGCGCGGTCAGGGACGTGGCGCCGCAGGACCCGGTGTGGGAGCCTGTCGTCCACACGCTGGCGGCGATGTGCCACGCGATCGTCTGTTCCACCGGGCCACACCGCATTGCGATCGGCGGGGGTGTCCTGAACAGCCAGTCGCACCTGCTTGCCCGGATCGAGGCGGCGTTGGTCGAGAGCCTGAGCGGCTATATGCGATTGCCCGATAGCGGCCCCTATGTCGTCGCCCCGGCACTGGGCGACAAGGCGGGCCCGCTGGGGGCGATTGCCGTCGCTGACCAGGCAGCGCGCCGCCGGCGGTAAGGGCGCAGCTGGCGCTCGACAGGTGAAATAGCCGCAGTCGGTGCACGAGAGCCGGAGATCGGGCCAACGCGATTTTCGCGCAGCCAGTTTGCCTCGACCGAAGTCGCGGGGCGGCGTGGCCTTATCTTCTATCGGCGAAACCACTGGGTTTCGATAGTTTGCCGTGCGCGCGATGGCCGCCACGCAGACGCAGAATCGCGACATTTGGCCGGCCTATGAGAAGCCGGAGACGGGACGAAAAATGTCCTGCGCGCCGGAGATTGCAACACCCCGCAACCCCTACGTTATATTGAATATCGTATAACGTATTTGTGCCCGCGCGCGATTTGCGATAGCTTCCCTGTGGCAAAACAACAAATGGGGGGTAAGCTAGTGAAATATAGTGCTAAGAGCATCGGCTTGGGCGTGTCGTTGATTGCGATGGTCGTATCCGGAGCAGCTTCGGCGCAGGCGCGAACAGACAGCGATTCGCCCCCCCAGCAAGACGGCAGCGCCTCTGCCGGCATTTCCGGCACGGTCGAGCCCACCGATACCGAAAAGAGCAAGCAGGACAGCGCCGACATCATCGTGACGGGCACGCGCATTGTGCGCCCGAACATGACCAGCAACGCGCCGATCACGACGATCGATTCGACCTATCTGAAGGAGCGGGGGCTCGCGCGCATCGAAGACGCACTGGCGCAATTACCGCAGGTCACACCGATGCTGGGGTTGCAGGGCGCAACCTGGACGTCGGGTTCGGCGCCCGTGGGCCTGCGCAGGCTGGGTGCCGGACGTACGCTCACGCTCCTCAACGGTCAGCGGATGGATAACGACGTAAACATCGTACCCGGCGCTCTGATCGAGAGGATCGACATCATGACCGGCGGTGCTTCGGCGGTATATGGTTCCGACGCGATCGCGGGCGTGATCAACTTCGTGTTGAAGCGCAAGTTCGACGGCATCGCCTTCGATGCCGAAGTCAGCGGCTTCAATCACAACAACAATAACACGCTACTGACTGGTCTCGCCCGGAATTCAGGCTATTCGGTTCCGAAAGACAGTTATTTTGGGGGCGGAAACTACTTCGCATCGCTCGCGGTCGGCAAGTCGTTACTCGGCGACCATGTCAACATCAGCGCATTCGCCACCTACAAGAAAGCCGATCCGATCCAGTTCCGCGACCTGGACATCACCAATTGTCCGCTGCTGATGTTCGATCCGAGCAACCCGGCTGCGGGCAACTCCAAATGGTCGTGTGACGGCACTACCTACAACCCGTACAATCATTTCAACGTGAACGGCCAGGATCTGACCAACGCGAAGGACGGATCGCGCAGTTTCCGGCCTTATGACACAGCGGATGAAAAGCGCATCCAGCGGGTGGATTCGATCCAGCGGCGCAACGAGACGGTCAATGCCGGCGGCTTTCTGACGGCGGACCTTCCCCTCGGCATGCGGCTGAGCGGCAGCTTCCTGTACAGCCGCATCGTCGAGAACGGTCGCAATTCGGTCGATGGCGGCCTTTGGACGCCCGCCGCGCCGGTCAATTGCGACAACCCGATGCTCGGCCAGCAGCAGGCGCAGATGATATGCGGCGCGGCGGCGGGAACGACGGCGCTCAGCGACCCGATCTCCCTGTCGCTGTTCCGGCCGGGTATGTTATCGAACTTCCGCAATACCACGACCGACTGGCGCGGCTCGCTGATCCTTTCCGGCAAGCTTGCCGACAAGATTCGGTTCGAGCTGGGCTATCAGAAGACGCGCAACATCCAGCAGGGCTCGGCAGACCACCAATGGTATGACGATCTTCCCAATCGTCTGGCGCGCGGGCTGCAGGTGCGCAACGTCAACGGCACGCCGACCTGCCTGTCAAAGATCGATGGCACCGATCCGAGCTGCCAGCCGATCGACGCCTTCTCTTCCAATGTGACGATCAGCGATGCGGTCTACAACTGGCTCACCTCTACGGGCAGCCGTCGTCAGCAGAACGATCTGCAAGTGATCAACGGCCTCGTGTCCGGCACGTTGGAAGACTATGGTCTGAAGAGCCCGCTGGCGGAAAGCGGCATCGGTTTCGCGATTACCGGCGAGTATCGCAAATACCGGAACCAGTCGCAGGGCTTTGGCGTCTGGTCGAACTTCACCACGTTCGACGGGCGCACCAGCGTCCGCGAACTGGGCGGCGAGATCGACATTCCGCTGATCGAGAACCGGCCGTTCTTCAAGGAGCTTTCCATCAACGGCGGTTACCGGATTTCCGACTATGACGTGTACAGCAGCCTGGTCCGCAGTTGGAAGGCCGAGGCGAGTTGGGCCCCGATCGACGACCTGCGCTTCCGCGGCAGCTACAACCGCGCGGTGCGGGTGGGCGTGCTCGAGCGTCTTGAAGGCGAGAACCGCTATCCAAACACGCTGATGCTCGATCTGTGTGCGCCGCCGCGCGCCTCGGCCGACGGCAACGGCGCGAAGCGCTATACGTTTGAGCAGTGCTCGACCGGCATGACCCGCGCGCAATATGATGCCCTGACCAGCTACACCGGCTGCGACTCGAACGGATTCTGCCCGACGACGCTGATCAATGGCGGCAATTCCGACCTGAAGCCGGAACGCTCGCGTAGCGTTACCATCGGCACGGTGTTCCAGCCGCGCTTCTTCAAGGGCTTCACCGCGACGGTCGACTGGTACGACATCATGATCCGGGGTGCGTTCGAATGGACCCGCATCGGCATGGCGTTCAACCAATGCTATGACAACAAAGTCGAGTTCTTCTGCCAGTTCTATAAGCGCGATCCCCAGACGGGCGTGCTGCAGGTGGCAGATGCCCGCTACAATAACTCGGGATACACTGCGACCCGCGGTATCGATTTTTCGGCCAACTACGCGCTGGATCCCAAGCAGCTGGGCATAGGCGACAAACTCGGTACGTTTAATCTGAACTTCAACGGAACGCTGACCACAAAGTATGAACGGCAGTTCGCGCCGGGCAACACTCCGTGGTCGTGCCTGGGCTATTTCGGATTCGCATGTGGTGATCCGATGCCGCGCTGGCGCCATGTCGCGGGCGTGAACTGGCGGCTTCCGTGGATCAAGGGCGGACTGGGCGTTACCTGGCGCTACACCGGGCCGACCAGCATTTCGAAACTGTCGACCAACACGGTTCTGGCGGCGGCGCCAGGCCAGACCTATCCGCTGGCGAGCCACATTCCGGGCGTCAGCTATTTCGATCTCCACACCAACGTCACGCTGGCAAAGGGGATCGAGCTGCGGTTCAACGTGCAGAACCTGTTCGACAAGGATCCGCCGCTGATCGGTTTCGACACCACCTATGGCGTCGGGCAGTATTTCAATACTTTCCCTTCCTATTATGGGGTGCGGGGACGTACCTTGCGGGCAGGCATTTCGGCCCGTTTCTGAGGTTCCAGGCTGCCCGGGCGTTCGATTCCGGGCAGCCATTCCGTTTTGGCTGACCTAGAGCGTCACAGCCGCCTGGCCAAAAAACACATGGCTGGCCCATCGCGATCCCAGGGGTCTGGCCGCGGTCCAGGCACCCCGCAACGCCCCGACCCACATCGTCGCCCCGGCACTGGGCGACGGGGCTTTTGTGGTGGCGGATACGGCGCTGCGCGGCTGATCCCAGCCGCGTTCAGCGGGGACGGGCGGGGCGCGGCGCGTCGGCAAGCCGCTTTTCCAGCCAGCGCGACAGCAGCAGATGGGGCACGGCCACCGCGGCGAGCAGCTGAAACGCCTGCGCCGCCAGTACTGGGCTTACCGGCGCCGCCGCCAGCCTTTGCACGCCCCACCAGCCGAACACCGCAGCGGCAGACAGGCTGGCCCCGGTCGCCAGCCACTGCGCCTGTGTCATGTCGCGCAATATCCCACGCGTCTGGGCAAGGTGGCGCGGCGAATGCAGGAAGACGAAGAACAGCGCGAACCCCGCGACGGGGGGCGCGACGATCAGCAGGACAAGGCACAGCGCCATCGCAGCGGCCCAGTGCCGGCTTCCGTCCCGCCACGCGATCGCGATGCCCACTGCCGTCACCATCAATACCACCGGGGCGGCGGCGATGATGATGCGCGTGATACTATCCGATCGCGGATCGCTCATCGCCCCGAACAGCGCGGATACCTCCGCCGGGTGGCCGATCGCGGGCGCGGCCAGGATCGCGGCGCCGGCGGCGAAGCGGAGCAGCGGCTCCTCCAGCATCTGCCAGTCCTCGCCGAAATGGACAGCCGCCGCCAGCAGGAACAGGATCAGCGCGGCCAGCGGCACCGTCATCCACAGCGCCGCCATCGCGAGCGCCACCGCCGCATAGCACCCCACCGCAAGCGCCATGCCGCCACGACGGAGCGCCACCGCGCGCCGCAGCAGCGCGATGTCATAGGCGCCATGGGGCAGTCCGCCGCCCAGGAACAGGAGAGTGCCCGCGGCGACCGCGGCCGGCGCCTCGAGCGGCACCTGTAACAGCATCGCGCCCGCCAGGCCGCACGCTGCGACCCAATAGGCGGGATAGACGACATCGCCGCGCCCTTGAAAGGCGCGGCGAGCGGTCGGTTTGCGCAGGACTGCGGCTGCGGTCATTTGGATCAGACTGCGTATGCTTTCCCGCCTGCCTCGGCTTCGGACTTCCGGACGGCGATCAGGAAGATCAGGATGCCCAGCCCGGCCTTGGCGACCAGATCCGCGATCGTGTAGCCGATCTGGATCGTGGTGGTCACCGTGCCCCCGGTCAGCCCGGCATAGGGCGCCATATAGACGATGGGGTAGAAGCCCCATGACGCAAAGGTCAGCAGTCGCGCCTTGCGCACCAGTTCGCGCGCGCCGGCGGGCTGCTGCTCGATTGAGCTGCCCAGGCCGGTGAACAGTTCCCAGACGATGTAGACGAACGGGATCGCCGACAGCGTGCCCCACAGCGCGCGGGTCGGAATGTCGGCGGCGATCTCGCCGGGATACCCCAGCACGATCATCAGCGCCGCCGCAGAGCCGAGCCGGATCGCCTTGGACGAAGTTTCCTCCCGCGAGAGCCGCATCACCAGCACCAGTTCGATCAGCAACAGCGGTACGGTGAGCAGCCAGTCGACATAGCGATAGGCGTCGTTGAACGCGAAGCCGGTGGTCAGCACCACGCCGTCCTTGAACGTATAGGTCGCGTTCCAGCTCTCGAAGATCCGGAAATAGTGATAGGCCGCAATCGCAGTCACCAGCCCCGAAATCGTCAGCGCCGTTCGATAGGCAGGCGCGACCTGCGATCGGCTCAGCCATAGAAACGCCGTGGCGGCGGCCATTGCCGCGAATGTGAAGGAAAAGGCGTTGTACACCAGCGAGAACTGGAAAGGCGTTATTACATCCATCGAAATATCCTTCGCAATATTCCACGACGCCGCAGCGTCGAGCCGTTGTTTTGCGGAAGGTCGATCGATCGTTCGGTCTCGATCTCAGGGCCTTCGACACGCCGCCACAGCAGGACAGAGGATACAAAGGGGATGAACTCTAAATCCGGGCAGATCTAAACGCTTTGGGACAGACTGTGGCGAGAGGGAGAGTATTGGCCGGTTATTCACCGGGCGATACGGACCTTGTACCGTATCGCAGGGAACAAGCGTCAGAGGCCCGCTTCCACCGCCAGCCGGATCAGTTCGGCGATGTTGTGCACCCCAAGCCGCTCCATCAGGATCGCGCGATGCATTTTGACGGTCTTTTCTGCCAGATCCAGTTCGGCGGCGATTTGCTTGTTGAGCAGCCCGCCGGCGACCAGTTTCAGCACCTGGCTCTGCCGTGCAGAAAGCGCGCGCACCTTTTCCGCCGCGCGGATGCGGCGCATGCTCGAAGGTGTCGCTGCCGGGGCGTCGATTTCGATCTGCGAGCCGAGGAAATAGAGCAATGCGTCCTCCTCGTCATAGACCGGCGCGACGAGGACGGCGTTGCGAAAGGGCTCGCCGCTGCGTTTGTAGTTCAGGATTTCGACGAGCACCGGGCGATGCTCGCGCACCCCGCGCCGGATTTCCTCGCTCAGCCAGGGCTCGGTCGCGGGACCCGACAGGAAGCGGCAATTGCGACCGATCACTTCCTCGGCCGGATACTGCGTCAGCGCGCAAAACGCCGCATTGCACGCAATGATGGGATTGTCGGGCCGCCGGGGATCGCTGATGACCGAAGGAATGGGGCTGTCGACAATCAGGCGGACATGCGGATTGCTCGGCGCAACTAGTTCCGCTGCCTGATTCATAGCGCGTGGGTCATATCGATTGCATGCCCCTCCCGTCCGCATACTATCGGTGTTTGGGGTGGGTTGCACATGATTATTGGCGCGCCCGGCAGGATTCGAACCTGCGACCATCGGCTTAGAAGGCAGATGCTCTATCCAGCTGAGCTACGGGCGCGCGCTGCGGGTGCCTCTGCCACGGATTGCGTCGTAGCGGAACCAGGATCATAGTTTGTGCATGAGCAAAGGGGCATCGGGACCGGCGCATGTTGCGGCGCGCGACGTGGCGGGCGGGCATTTCCGCTATTATGATTTCGTGATGGCGGCCTTCGTCGCGATCCTGCTGCTGTCCAACGTGCTGGGCGCGGGCAAGGTGGCGCAGGTCTGGCTGCCGGGCGTCGGCTATTGGCCGTTCGGCGCGGGCATATTGTTTTTCCCCGTTTCGTACGTGATCGGCGACGTGCTTACCGAAGTTTATGGCTATGCCCGCGCACGTCGGGTGATCTGGGCGGGCACGGCCGCCGTGCTGTTCATGGCGGTGATGGCATGGGTCGTCGTCGCGCTGCCGCCGGCGCCTAGCTGGGGCAACCAAGGCGCGTATGAGACCATTTTCGGCCAGGTGCCGCGAATCGTGCTCGCCTCGGTGTGCGCGTTCTGGGCGGGCGAGTTCGTCAATTCCTATGTCCTCGCACGCATGAAGCTGTGGACCGGCGGGCGGATGCTGTGGAGCCGCACGATCGGGTCGACGGTGGCGGGGCAGGCGGTGGACAGCCTGATCTTTTACCCGCTCGCTTTCCTGGGCGCCGCGGGATGGACCACGGACCTGGTCATCCAGGTGCTGTTCACGCAATGGGCGCTCAAGGTCGCATGGGAAGTGGTACTCACGCCGGTGACCTATCTGGTGGTCGACTTCCTGAAGCGGCGCGAGGGCGTCGACGTGTATGACGAGGGGACGGACTTCACGCCCTTCGCGACGCGGGTGTGATGAGTCCGCTGCAGGCGGTCAAATGGTGGATCGTCACGCATGTCGATCTCGCCAAGGACGCCCTGCACATCTATGTCGGCCTCGCGCTGTTTCTGGGCAGCGCGTGGCTGTTTCGCGATGGGGTCCGCAACTGGAAGCCGCTTGCGGTCGTTATGGCGGCTGCGCTGGCGGGTGAGATGTGGGACCTCCGCGACAGCCTGGTCTATCACACCCCCATCCATCCGTGGGGGAACGTCAAGGATATTTGCAACACGATGTTCTGGCCCCTTGCGATCGCCACGCTGGCGCGCACCACTTCGCTGTTCGCGGTCCGTACGTGAGTTTCTGGCAGCATTGGAAGGAAGGGATCGGCGCCTTTACGGGGCTGCCCGATTCGACGCTGCATGCCTTGCTGGGCATGATGATCCTGCTCGCGGGTGCGGCGGTGCTGCGGCGCGTGCCGTGGGACTGGCGGCCGTGGTCGCTGCTGCTCGCGCTGGAGCTGATCAACGAGACCTATGACATGCTCAATCCGGCCAGCGGCGAGGATCGGCTGGGGGCATCGCTCCACGACATCTGGATGACGATGCAGACCCCGACGCTGTTGCTGATCTTCACGCCGATGCTGGTCCGGCGGGCCACGGCGGCGCTGGAGGCGCGCCGCGCGCGTCGCTCAGGCGACGGCCTGGAGCAGCCCCTCGAATAGCCGGCGGCCGTCGGTGCCGCCCTGCGCGGCTTCGATCCGCCGTTCCGGGTGCGGCATCATGCCCAGCACGTTGCCGCACTGGTTGAGCACGCCCGCGATGCCGCGCGCCGATCCGTTGACGTCCTCGGCATAGCGGAACGCCACGCGGCCTTCGCCTTCGAGGCGGTCGAGCGTGTCGGTGTCGGCGAAGTAATTGCCGTCGTGATGCGCCACCGGCACGGTGATCGCCTCACCGCTGCGATAGGCGCTGGTGAAGATCGACTGGCTGTTGTCCACGGTCAGCGGCACGTCGCGGCACACGAAGTTCAGCCCCGAATTGCGCATCAGCGCGCCGGGCAGCAGCCCGGTTTCGGTCAGCACCTGGAAGCCGTTGCAGATGCCGATCACCGGCACGCCGCGCCCGGCCGCGTCCACCACGGCGCGCACCACCGGCGAGCGGGCGGCGATCGCGCCGCAGCGCAGGTAATCGCCATAGGAAAAGCCGCCGGGCAGGGCGATCAGGCCGACGCCGTCGGGCAGATCGGCTTCACCGTGCCATACCATTTCGGGCTTGCGGCCGGTCACCGCTTCCAGCGCCACCGCGATGTCGCGATCGCAATTGGAACCGGGGAAGACGATGACTGCGGTCTTCACAGCTTTTCGATCCGGTAGTTCTCGATCACCGTGTTGGCCAGCAGCTTGCGGCACATCTCGTCGATGGCGGCGTCGCTGGTGTCGTCGGCGACCTGGAGTTCGAAGATCTTGCCCGCGCGGACATCATCGACGCCCCCGAAACCAAGGCCGGACAATGCGTGCTGGATCGCCTTACCCTGAGGGTCGAGCACGCCATTCTTCAGGGTTACGATGATGCGGAGCTTCATGGCCGCGCCTATGGCCCCCGAGGGCGATTCCCGCAATCCCAAAGTGTGTCGCCCGACACAACAAAGCCCCCGCGCCGGGGCACGGGGGCTTGTCGATCTGTAGCGCGGCGGGGGTTGCCCGCCCGGTGCTTACTTGCCCCGGCGCTTGCGATGGCTTTCCAGGTCGAGCACGGCCGAATCCTCGCCTTCGGGGAACAGGCCCAGCCGGCGCGCGACTTCCTGATAGGCCTCGACTTCGCCGCCCAGGTCGCGGCGGAACCGGTCCTTGTCGAGCTTTTCGTTGGTGGCGATGTCCCACAGGCGGCAGCCATCGGGGCTGATCTCGTCGGCCAGGATGATGCGCGCATAATCGCCATCCCAGATGCGACCGAATTCCAGCTTGAAGTCGACCAGCCGGATGCCGATTCCGGCGAACAGGCCCGAGAGGAAATCGTTCACGCGAATGGCCATGTCGGCCATGTCGTGCAGTTCTTCCTGCGTCGCCCAGCCAAAGGCGAGGATATGCTCGTCGGTGACCATCGGGTCGCCCAGCGCATCGTCCTTGAAATAATATTCGACGATCGTGCGGGGCAGCGGCGTGCCTTCCTCGATCCCCAGCTTCTTCGCGAGCGATCCGGCGACGACGTTGCGCACGACCACTTCGATCGGCACGATCTCGACCTGGCGAATAAGCTGTTCGCGCATGTTGAGACGACGAATAAAGTGCGTCGGAATCCCGATTCCGCCGAGCAGCGTGAAGATGTGCTCCGAAATACGGTTGTTCAGGACGCCCTTTCCGTTGATCGTGCCCTTTTTCTGGGCATTGAAGGCCGTTGCATCGTCCTTGAAATACTGGATCAGCGTGCCGGGCTCCGGACCCTCATAGAGAATCTTTGCCTTGCCTTCATAGATTTGCCGGCGGCGTGCCATTCGGCCTTTACCCCTGAAAATGCGCTGCCCCGGCGGCGCGGAAGACCGCGCAACTGCCGGGGCGTGAGAGAAGTCCGGCGCTATACCGAAAGGGGGCAGGGCGCGCAATCAGCGTTCACGCGGATGGCGCATCGTTCCGCTTGCCCCATTTTCTGCCCAGCCACAGCGCCAGCAGGAGCAGCGCGGCCCAGGGGCCGACATAGAGCAGCAGCGTGAGCAACAGGCGCAGCCCTATCAGGAACGCGCTGCCCGCGCCTTGCGCCGCTTCGCCCAATTGGCTGCCCATGGTGCTGGCGGACAGCGCCGGGGCGATGGCTTCGTAGCGAAGCTCGAACGTGGACATGGCGACGCGACCGCGCAGTTCGGTCAGCCAGCCGCGCGCCTGATCGAGTTCCTCCTGCGCCTGGGCGACGCTGCGTTCGGCGTCAACGAGGTCGCCGACCTTGCCTGTACGGGTACGGAGCACCTCGGTAAGCCGCGAGACCAGCAATTCGCGCTGGTGGATTCGCGCCTCGGCATCGACGATCTGCTTCGATACGTCATCGGCGCCGATTTTGGTGTCGACGGTCCGCCCGCCGGCGCCCGTGACTTGCTGGGAAAGCGTGTCGGAGAAGAGCTTGGCATCGGCGGTCGCGACCCGCAGCTTGATCGATCCCAGGCTGCTCGCATCGTCGGCGCTGCCGCGCTCCATTGCGAGCAACTGGCACCGCGTGGGGCCCATCCAGTCGCAGAATGCCAGATGCGCGTCCTGCGCCGCCTGCATCTTGGCGCCCGGCAGCATGAAGTGCAGCGCGTAGGAATAGGCGAGTTGCGGCAGCTTCACGTCCAGCTTCGCCGGGCTTCTGGGCTTTTGCTCGGCGGCGGGCGCGGTCGGCGCGTCGCCGGATTGCCCCGATTCCTGCGCCGAGCAGGCGGCAAGCGTCGCGGAAAGCGTCACGATCAACAATTTGCGCATGCCCTTGGTCTCCCATGGCGGCGTGCCGGACCCCCGGACGATCCCGCCGAGCGATAATCCACCACGGCGATGGGAGTTCGTCAACACAATTTGGCCATAATCATGGCAACATTGTGGCAAGCGCATGCCCGGCGACTGGGCCAACCCGCCAAAATCGCGGCCTTGCGCCGCTTCCGTGCGCCGCTTTGCACTCGGTATGTTCCCTTTCGGCGTGGCGCTGCTATCCAGTGTCGCGATGGCACTTGATACCGACACCAATCTGGACCCGGGCTCCGGCCCGACGGACGTTTCCTTCGATAGCGCGCTGTCCGAGCGCTATCTCGTCTATGCGATGTCGACGATCACGGCGCGCTCGCTGCCCGACGTCCGCGACGGGCTGAAGCCGGTGCACCGCCGCCTGCTCTGGGCGATGCGGCTGCTCAAGCTCGATCCGGCGAGCGGGTACAAGAAATGCGCCCGCGTCGTCGGCGACGTGATCGGTAAATACCATCCGCATGGCGACGCTTCGGTCTATGACGCAATGGTCCGCCTCGCCCAGACCTTTGCGCTGCGCTATCCCCTGGTCGACGGGCAGGGGAATTTCGGCAATATCGATGGCGATAACGCCGCCGCGTATCGATATACCGAGGCCCGGCTGACCCAGGTCGCGATCGACCTGATGGAGGGGCTGGACGAGAACGCCGTCGATTTCCGCGCCACCTATAATGGCGAGGACGAAGAGCCGGAGCTGTTTCCGGGGCTGTTCCCCAATCTGCTCGCCAATGGCGCCGCCGGCATCGCCGTGGGCATGGCGACCAGCATCCCGCCGCACAACGCCGCCGAACTGATCGCCGCCGCCGTCGCGCTGATCGACAATCCGCAGGCGAATGTGCTGGATCATGTGCGCGGCCCCGATTTCCCGACCGGAGGCGTCGTCGTCGACAGCCCCGCCGCGATCGCCGAAAGCTATGCCACGGGACGGGGTTCGTTCCGGGTGCGGGCGAAGATCGAGAAGGTCACCGAAAAGGGCGGGGGCTGGCACCTTGTCGTGTCCGAAATCCCGTACGGCGTGCAGAAGGGTAAGCTGATCGAGGGGATCGCCGACCTCATCAACGAAAAGAAGCTGCCGATCCTGGCCGACGTGCGCGACGAATCGGCCGAGGACATCCGCGTCGTGCTGGAACCGCGCAGCCGCACCGTGGATGCCGATACGCTGATCGAGAGCCTGTACCGGCTGTCCGACCTCGAAGTCCGCGTGCCGCTGAACCTCAACGTGCTCGATGCACGCCACACGCCGCGCGTGATGAGCCTGCACGAAGCGCTGAGCCAGTGGCTGGAGCACCAGTTCGTCGTGCTGCGGCGCAAGTCCGAGCACCGGCTGAACAAGATCGCCGACCGGCTGGAGCTGGTTGGCGGCTATATCATCGCTTTCCTCAACCTGGACCGCGTGATCGAGATCATCCGCACCGAGGACGAGCCCAAGCCGGTGATGATGGCGGAGTTCCAGCTGAACGACCGCCAGGCCGAGGCGATCCTGAACATGCGGTTGCGGTCGCTGCGGCGGCTCGAGGAAATGGAGCTTCGCCGCGAACAGGCGACGCTGGAGAAGGAAAAGGCCGAGCTGGAAACGCTGTTGTCGTCCGACGCGCGGCAGCGCACCCGGATGAAGCGTGACCTTGGCAAGCTGCTGGTCCGTTATGGCCAGGACACGGCGCTGGGGGCGCGGCGTACCGCGATCAAGGAAGCGGGCCCGACGCGCGAAATCCCGCTGGAGGCGATGATCGAGCGCGAGCCGATCACGGTCATCCTGTCGCAGCGCGGGTGGATCCGCGCGATGAAGGGGCATGTCGACCTCGCCTCTGCCGACACGGCGAAGTTCAAGGAAGGCGATGGCCCGCTCTACGCCTTCCACGCGCAGACGACGGACAAGCTGTTGCTGGCGGCGGATACCGGGCGCTTCTACACGCTGGGCGGCGACAAGCTGCCCGGCGGGCGCGGCTTTGGCGAGCCGGTGCGGTTGATGATCGACCTGGAGGGCGAGCGTAATATCATCGCGCTGCTGCCGGCCTCGGCGGCGCCCAAGCTGCTGGTCGCGGCGAGCGACGGCCGTGGGTTTGTCGTCGCGGTTGAGGATGTCATCGCCGAGACTCGCAAGGGCAAGCAGGTGGTGACTCCGCGCACCGGCGCGAAGCTAAAGATCGTCCGCCCGATCGCCGCCGAGGACGACGCGGTCGCGGCAATCGGCGACAACCGCAAGATGCTGGTATTCCCGCTATCCGAAGTCGCTGAGTTGGCGCGCGGGCAGGGGGTGCAGCTCCAGCGATACCGCGATGGCGGATTGTCGGACGTCATCACCTTCCGCATGGCGGACGGGCTGAGCTGGGCGATGGGCGGCGACACCGGCCGGACCCGCACCGAAAGCGACCTTTCGCCCTGGCGCGCGGCGCGTGGGGCGGCGGGCCGGATGCCGCCGACCGGCTTCCCGCGTGACAATCGCTTCTGAGACGCTACGGAAACTTACAAAAACCCCTTGCTTCAGGGGCTCTTAACCAATTCGACCTAGCGGTGGGGCAATGGCGCTGCGACGGCCTATACTCGGAGCTTTCAGACGGGCGGAAGTGATTCCGGACGCTGCGCCCGACGTTGCCTTTGGCCCTGGCGAGAACGGGGCGCTGTTGGACCTGCTGCCGATTCCCGCGGCGCTGATCCTGTTGAAGGACGATGTGCTGCACCTGGAGGCGATCAACCGGGCATTCCGTATCGCCGGCCTTGGCACCATGGCCGTGGAGTCGCCGCTGATCCGCCTGCTGGAGGGGCGAATCCGGAATTTCCTGCTATCCAGCGACACGCATTGCGAAATTGCGTGGCAGTTCGGCGCGGCCGTCGACTCGCGTCACTTCCGCGTGTTGCTGGCGCGGCGGAACATCCATGTCGGGCAGGACCGGTGCCTTGCCACGCTGGTCGATCAGACGTCCGAACTCCGCACCGAGTATAGCCTGCGCCGCGAGATGGCGACCGACAGCCTTACCGGGCTCCCCAATCGCTCGGGCTTCAGCGACGGCGTGGAAGGGGCGATCGCGCCGGGCAAGGGCGCCGGGTTCGCGGTGCTGGTCGTCAATCTCGATCGGTTCAGCCGCGTCAATGCGTGCGTGGGCGGGTTGGCCGGCGACGAACTGCTCATCTCGGTCGCGCGCCGCTTGAAGGGGGCATTGCGGGCGCGCGACATCCTCGCGCGGCTGGGCGGCGACGAGTTCGGCGTGCTGCTGACACTCGACGATGGCGCGGACGATGCGTTGCACGTCGCGAAGCGCATCCAGGGGGCGCTGACCACGCCGTTCCGCCTTTCGGATTTCGAGATCCGCGTCGAATGCTCGATCGGAATCGCGCTGGGCAGCGACAATGACGGCGACCCCGAAGACCTGATCCGCAACGCGCAGTTCGCCGTGAAGCGCGCCAAGACAAGCGGGCGGACCGAAGTGTACCACACGCGCGCTTTTCACATCGTACGCGAGCAATTCGGGCTCGAAACCGAGCTGCGCCGGGCGATCGAGAATGGCGACATGACGCTGAGCTTCCAGCCGATCTGCGATCTCGCCACCGACAGGATCACGTCGTTTGAAGCGCTGGCCCGGTGGACCAATGAAGAGGGCGTGAAGCTCTCGCCCAATGATTTCATACCGGTGGCGGAGGAATCGGGCCTGATCGTGCCGCTCGGGCGCTGGGCAATGGAAGAAGCCGCGCACACACTGGCACAGTGGGACCGCCGCGCAGGGGGCGATTCGCAGGTGAGGGTGGCGGTGAACCTGTCCGCAATCCAGCTCCAGCGCGATCATATCCCGGCGATGGTCAGCGCCGCTCTGGAGCGCCACGGCGTGTCCGGCAAGCGCGTGACGCTGGAACTCACCGAGAGTGCGATCGTCAGCGACCCCGACCGCATCAGCCAGACGATGATGGCGCTAAAGGATCTGGGCACGACGCTGGCCATGGACGATTTCGGCACGGGCTACTCCAACCTCGCCTATCTCCAGAAGCTGCCGATCGACATACTCAAGATCGATCGCAGTTTCGTGTCGGGCATGCTCGCGGATCGCGACAAGATCGCCATCGTCCGCGCGATCCTGAGCCTGGCGCAGGCGCTGGGCATGCAGACGACCGCAGAAGGCATCGAGACCAACGAACTGGCGCAGACGCTCGCGGCGCTGGGCTGCACCCATGGGCAGGGATTTCTGTATGCGCGCCCCCTGGAGGAGCGCGATGCCTATGCCTTGTTGATGGCGGGGCGGGGCTGAGCCACGGCGTCGTCTGCAAGCTGTTCGACGCGCGCGGCGTCGGGAAAGCCCTCGGCGATCCAGCTTGCCTTCACCTGATTGAGCAGACGCGCGACTTCGGGGCCAGCCTGCACGCCGCGGCTGACGATCGCGCCGCCGCTCATCGGAAAGACGGGGGGCTTCCAGTTGTGGAGATGGCGCACATCCGATTCGATTGCGCCGGTATCCCTGTCCGACAACAGCAGCAGGTCGATCGCGCCCTCGGTGCCCAGGCGATAGCCGAGGGCGAGCGGCGACTCGGTGGCATGGCGCTGGCTCGGCCGCAGCAGCCGCTGGCGCTGGGCGTTGGAGAGCTTCAGCCGCGCCCCGACCGACTCGGCGACCTTCTCGTCCACCGGCAGTAGCGCCGCCAGCCGCCGGATCGGGTCGGGCGGCGTGTCGGTTGCCGTCTCGCGCTCGGCCAGCCGCGCCAGCTGCGCCGCGCGCTCGTGGGTGATCTCGGGCAGCACGGGGGCGAAGATGCCCTGTTCCACCATCAGCGCGACGGTGCGCACGGCATCCCTGGCGACCAGCAGCTTGAGCAGTTCGTCCGCGATCCGCTCACGCGACAGCGCCATCAGGTCCTTTGCCCGCGCCGTGCACGCGGCGAGCGCTTCCGCGTCGGGCGCATCGCCGAAGCGGGCGAGGAAGCGGAAGAACCGCAAGATCCGCAGATGGTCCTCGGCGATGCGCTGCAACGGGTCGCCGATGAAGCGGACATGCCGCCGGTCGAGATCGGCAAGGCCATCGAAATAATCGAATATCTCGCCGGTCAGCGGGTCTGCGTACAGCGCGTTCATCGTGAAATCGCGCCGCGCCGCGTCCTCACGCCAGTCATCGGTGAAAGCGACGGTGGCATGGCGGCCGTCGGTGGAAACATCGCGGCGTAGCGTCGTGACTTCCACCGGCCCGCTTTCGAGCACGGCGGTGACGGTGCCATGGGCGATCCCGGTCGGCACCGCCCGGATACCGGCGGCACGCAACAGGTCCAGCACGTCGTCCGGCGCGTGGCGTGTTGCGATGTCGATATCGGCCACCGGCGTGCCGAGCAGGGCATCGCGCACCGCCCCGCCGACATAGCGCGCCATGCCGCGATCGGCGCCCAGCACCAACGCAAGCCGGTCGAGCCCCTCGCGCCGCCGCCACTCGACGTCGGGCAGCATTACGCCGGCCATTGCAGCCGTCGTGAAAGATTGACCAACATCGCCGCCGTCGCGCCCCATATTCTCCTGCCCTGCCACGGAATCTCATAATAGTGCCGTTCGCGCCCCTGATAGAGCGCGCTCGCGCGAATATGGTTGGCGGGATCGAGCAGGAAGGCGAGGGGGACCTCGAACACATCGGCCACTTCGGCTTCGGACGGGATCAGCGCCAGGTCTGCGGGCACCACCCCGATGACCGGGACCACGTCATATCCGGTGACGGTGCGATAGCGATCGACCATGCCGATCACGTCCACGCGATCGGGCGGCAGGGCGATTTCCTCCTGCGCCTCGCGCAGCGCCGCCGCGATCGGGCCGTCGTCCTCGGGATCGATTCGCCCGCCCGGAAACGCGATCTGTCCGGCATGGCGGCGCAACGTGTCGGTGCGCTGGGTGAGGATGATGCCCGGCGCGACGCGATCGGTGACTGCGACCAGCACCGCCGCCGCCTGTCCGGGAATCGAAGGATCAAAGTCATGATGGTCGCCCGGCAGCATCACGCCTCCGTCGCCCGCCGCCGCCAACCCCGCTCGCAGCCGATCGGCCAGCGTCATTCCGCAGGCTCCAGCGCGAAGAACGCGCCGTTGCTCCACACGCCGGGCGGCGTGCTGCCGTTTGCCAGCGCGATCTGCGCCAGTTCGTAATAGACCGGCCGCGCGACCAGCGCCTCCAGCCCGCGACGGACGTGCAGATAGGGGCGGGGGCCCTCCTCCTCCGCGGCAAAGCGCAGGGCGTGATCGGGGCCGGCGGTGACCAGATCGCCGGTGTTGAGCCGAAACGCGATGCGCATCGCGGCGCCTTCGCCGTCGACCTTGATCTCAACAGCCTGGAAGGGCGCGTCCTCGACCTCGATGTCGAGCTTCTCCACCGGCGTTACCAGCACGAATCGGCCGTCGGGCTCGCGGCGCAGGATGGTGGAGAACAGCCGGACCATCGCTGGCCGCCCGATCGGCGATCCCTGATGAAACCAGGTCCCATCGCGCGCGATTCGCATGTCGCTGTTGCCGCAATGCTCCGGATTCCAGCTCTCGACCGGCGGCAACCGGCTTTCCTCGGCGAGGCGTGCGATCTCCGCGAGCGACAGGCTGGCGAAATCAAAGGGCGGCGGCGTGGGCATGACGGCTTTCGTTAGGCCAGCGCGCGCGAATGCGCAAAGTTTCAGGCGGGTTGATGGATTCGCGGCTCGATCAGGCCGCTGCACTCGGGCACCGCGGCGCCGCGCGCCAGCAGCCGCCGCTGCTCGAACGGGCCGGGCAGTCGCCAGCGGGCAGTGTGCTCGGCGGAAAATCCGAAGAAGCGGCCATAATATTCGGGGTCGCCGATCAGCATCAGTGGGGCAGGGCTCTCGGCATCCGATTCCGCCGCCGCTTCGAGCATGCGGTCCATCAGCGCGCGGCCGATTCCACCCTGTTGCCATTCGGGCGACACCGCGACCGGGCCGACCATCACCATCGGGATTCGTTCGCCGTCATCGCACTGGAGTGCCACCGGCCAGCACTGGATCGATCCGACCAGGGTGCCGTCGGCCTCGACCGCGGCAAAGCTCAGGCCCGGAATCGCCTGAGTCCCGGTGCGGACGCGGTACGCGGTGCGCGTGCGTCGATCGGCCCCGAACGCGCGGTCGAGCAGAGCGTCGACGGCAGCGGGGTCGGCATGATCGAGCGGCACGAGTGCAATCACCTCTTTATCCTTCGCGTGGGACCGGCCTTGCGCCGGGGTCGCGCCCTTTAGCGGCGGGGCGGGGCGACGCAAGCGGTTTTGCACGCCGCGATGCTCTTCCCCCGCGCCGCGCTTCTGCTATGGCGCGCTCAAATTCGAAAGGCCCGTATTTGCCCGACCTTCTCCAGCTACAGGTCCACGACCTGGAAGTCGAAGTCCTGACAGGCGTCTATTCCGAAGAGACGCACTTGCCCCAGCCGCTGCGCATCTCCGTGACGGTCGATCTCGACATGCCCGAGCGCTTTGACCCGGAAACGCCGCTCGGCGCGTCCAAAAGCTATCTCGATCTCAAGCATGCAGCGACCACGTCGCTGCCGCAGGGAGTCCACTTCACGCTGATCGAGGCTGTCGCCGAGCATATCTGCGACACGCTTTTCGTATCGGACCGCCGCGTCGCGCGGGTGGAGATCCGGATCGTCAAGCTCGCGATCGCTGAGAATGACGAGTCGATCGGCATCACGATGATCCGCCACCGGCGTTGACGCCTCTGTCGGGCTGCATTTCGCGCCCGACATCGTTGCGTCAGGCGCAAGGACCCAGTTGGGTTAGGACCATCGCGTAATCCTCGCGCGCGATCGCGCCGTTCGCGGGATCGTCGGAGTCGACGCTCCCCTGCGGCAAGGCGCGGGGGAGGCCGCACGTCAGCTGATACCAGAGCAGCGTGTTGGGTGCGGGCGGTCCGGCAGAATCATCGACAATGTCCCCCAGCGATACGGACCAGCGCGGCTGTTCGCCCGGCCGCCGCAGGATCTGGAGCGACACCGGAGCGCCGTTGCGCGTCTGGAGGAACACCTGGGTCTCACCCTCGCCGGGGAGCGATCCGGGGACGTGGAAGGCATTGCCGACGCCGGTGATCGCCGGGGGGGCGTCTGCCGCCAGAACCTCCTTGGTGATCCCCCGCACCAGCGCGTCGACTTCCGGCGAATAGCGGAATTGACTGTCGGGCGTGGTCAACTGGACCTGGTCCGCGCGCGCCGCGACGGGGCGGGCGAACAGCAGGACGCGAAGCTTCTTCAGTTTTGGCTCCCGGCCGCGCTCGTTCAGCGGCAGGTCAGCAACATAGCCGATGCGCTGCGGAAGGCCCGACGCGCCGCGAATCAGCCCCAGCACGTCCGCCTCGATATAGAATCGGGCACGCCCCGGCGCGACATCGGCCGCTTCCGGCCCCTTGATTCGCACTGCGCTGCGAATTTGTGCGTCGATGATCAGAGGGGCGCCGATGACCTGCCGGGCAACGGTGACATAGGTGGGTAATACGGCCGCCGTTGAGGCTTGGATTTCCGCGGTTTCTGCGGGTGAAGATGCAGTTGCAACCAGCGTTAGCGCGCAACAAAAGGCGATAAAGGGGGGGTGTTTCATGCCCCTTCGTTACCGGATCAGGCCGTTCTTATACAGAAATAATTCGGTCACGGTGCGACGCTAGGACGGGTTTGTCCGACAAAGCGTTTGCGTACCCCGGATCGTCGCGATAGAGACTCGCGCTCTGCCGAACGGACGCACTGAGCGCACGGCGGGCGGATTTGTGCGCGGATCGTTCCGATGCTCAGGGTCGCAGCAGGATAAGAGGAGTGACGTTGCCGAATGGCTTACGCTGACCGGAATGTAAGTGGCAGCCGCTTCGTTGCGATCATCATGGTCGCAGTGATCGTGGCTGGCATGGGATATGCCTTCGTCACGGGTCTGGCATACCAATATATCAAGAAGAAGGCGGAAGAGCTTAAGACCTTTGAGGTCGACGAGCCGCCGCCCCCACCAGAGGAGGTTCCTCCCCCGCCGCCGCCGCCGGACAGCCCGGTGCCGCCGCCCCCTACGCAGGTGGTGACCCCGCCCGCACAGGTGGTCGTGCAGCAGCCTGCACCGACGATGGCGACGACCAACATCATCCCGCCGCCGCCGCCCTTGACGCCGCCGGCGCCTCCGGCTCCTCCCGCACCGCCGGCGCCTCCCGCGCCGCCGCGTGAGGCAAAGGGCCTGAAGCCGCGCACGCCTCCGGGCAGCTGGGTGACGAACGACGATTATCCGTCGGCCGCCATTCGCGCTGAACAGCAGGGCACGACGGGATTCCGTCTCACAGTGGATGCGAGCGGCAAGGTTACGGATTGCTCCGTGACGTCGTCGAGCGGGTCTTCGGTGCTCGACAGCACGGCGTGCTCGCTGCTGAAGCGCCGTGCGCGCTTCTCGCCGGCGGAGGACTCGTCGGGGAACAAGATTCCCTCGAGCTATTCGAACCGTTTCCGCTGGGAACTGCCGAAGAACTGATTGAGTGGCCGGTGCGCCTTGCAGGCGCGCCGGGGTGTGGAACACTATCTATCTAGAGGAAATACCGACAATGCTCACGACCATTCTCGCCGCCGCGGCGCCCCAGGGCGAAAATCCGTACGGCCTCACGCAGGCGCTCAAGGAAGGTGGCCTCATTTCGCAGAGCGTTTTCACCATCCTGGTGCTGATGCTCTTCGTCTCGCTGTACATCCTGTTCACTAAGCTGTTCGAGCAGCAGAAGATCATCAACCAGGGCAAGCGCATGCGCGCGCAGTTCTGGAGCGCCAACAGCCTGCGCGATGGCGCAGCGAAGCTGGAAAAGAACTCGGCCTATCGCCAGATCGTCGACGACGGCCTGACGGCGCAGGAGCAGTACAAGGAACTGACCGATCCGGTCGAGGCGCATGACTGGCTGCACAGCTCGCTCGCGCGTTCGGAAGCGACGATCAACTCGGCGCTTGGTGGCGGCCTGGCGTTCCTCGCCACGGTTGGCGCGACCTCGCCGTTCATCGGCCTGTTCGGTACCGTTATCGGCATCTATCGCGCGCTCATCAAGATCGGCTCGTCGGGCCAGGCTTCGATCGACGCCGTTGCAGGCCCGGTCGGTGAAGCACTGATCATGACCGCGCTCGGTCTGGTCGTCGCGGTTCCCGCCGTGCTCGCATTCAACTTCCTGCAGCGCCGCAACAAGGCGATCGCCGAAGCGCTGAACGCGTTCTCGAACGATGTGCTCGGCTACCTCGCTTCGGACGGCCGCGTGCGCCCGGCCGTGAGCAAGAAGGTTGCACCTGCTGCGACCAAGCCGGTTGCGTCGACGACGACTGCCGGCCAGGCAGGCGGCGTGCAGACCCGCGCCTAACCAATGGACCTACTAGGGTCGCGCGCCGGTGCGCGCGACCCAGTCTTCGGCTCCCTTGGGCCGGCGGCGATTTACGAAGGATAGGATAGCGCCCAATGGCGATGAGCGTAGGCGATAAAGGCGAAGACGCACCGATGTCAGACATCAACACCACGCCCATGGTGGACGTGATGTTGGTGCTCCTGATCATCTTCCTGATCGCCGTTCCGGTGGTGATCCAGTCGGTCGATCTGGTGCTGCCGAAGGTGGCGTTCGAACCGACCACGACCAAGCCGGAGAACGTCCTGCTCTCCGTCAAGGGGGGCACGGACGGGTGCGAAGTGTACTGGGGCCAGACCCGGATCGGTCACGGCGAACTGCTCGACAAGGCAGTGGCAAAGCTGAGGACGGAAATCGAACGCCAGGGCGGCCCGAACGCGGCCGGTCTCGAGCTTCCCGAGGTGCATATTCGCGGCGACGTGAACGCACCGTATCGCTGTGTCGGTGGTGCCATCTACACCATGCAGATGGCAGGGTTCGTCAAGGTCGGCTTCATCTCCGAGCCGGAGCCGGGCGCAACCACGGCCCGCCTCTGATGCGCACCGTTTAAGGAGTTATTCTAAATGGCAATGAGCGCTGGTCGCGATGACGACCAACCGATGATGGACCTGAACACGACGCCGTTGATCGACGTCATGCTCGTGCTCCTCATCATGTTCATCATCACCATTCCGATCCAGACGCACGCGGTGAAGGTTGACCTGCCGCAGCCTTCGCCGGACAGTCGGACGCCGGTGGAACCTGAGAAGAACAAGATTTACATCGACGCGAACGGCAACGTGTTCTGGAATAGTGCACAGATCGATGACGTGACGCTGCGCCAGTATCTCGACGCGTCGCTGACGCGGAACCCCGAGCCGGAACTCCACTTCCAGCCCGATCCGCAGGCGCGTTATGAGGTTGTCGACCGCGTTCTGGCGATCGTCAAGCGTGCGAACGTCTCGAAGCTCGGCTTCGTCGGCAACGAGCAGTATCGCAACGACTTCTGATATTTAGGGCGCGCCAGCGCCTCCGGATATCCGATTGAGAGGAGGCAGTCCCCCAGGGGCTGCCT
Source organism: Sphingomonas degradans (assembly GCF_053502645.1). Classification (NCBI taxonomy): domain Bacteria; kingdom Pseudomonadati; phylum Pseudomonadota; class Alphaproteobacteria; order Sphingomonadales; family Sphingomonadaceae; genus Sphingomonas; species Sphingomonas degradans. Next base: position 2,152,657 of record NZ_CP177172.1, on the reverse strand, counting down.
CTTTTTTTGCGTCTCGCTTGTGACGGTGCAACGAAAGTGTCATACAATAGTCACGTAAGAGTCACGGAACTGTATCCGGACCGTCATGTGACAGGAGAGTATCGATGCGCACCGGGTTCCTTATCCTCGCCGCTCTGCCCCTCGTTGTTGGCGCTGTGCCCGCGCTGGCGCAGGAGCGCACTGCAAGCGACCAGATCGCGACGGGCGCCTATAGCGATGCCGAGCGCGCGCTCGGTGCAGAGCTGCGTATTCACCCCAATCGTCCTGAGCTGCTGCTCAACCTCGCGGCGGTCTATGCCAAGACCGGGCGTACGGCGCAGGCGCGCGCGCTGTACAGTCAGGTGCTGTCGCAGGATTCGGTGCTGATGGACCTGCCGGCGGATCGCGTCGCGCCGTCGCACGCCGTAGCTCAGACGGGTCTGAAGCGCCTCGAAGCGGTACAGTTCACGGCGCGCTGAGCGGGGGCGCTGGCTTCAAGGCGCTGCGGGCCTCGTCATCGCGGAGCAGGCCGGGATCTCGTCACGTTGGGGCGCAGCGCGCCACCAGCGAAACCGCAAGAGACCCCGGCTTGCGCCGGGGTAACGGTTGAGGGCGGGGTGACGATGTGGCCGAATGACGAGATGGACGGACGGCGCCTCGCTACAGCCGGGGCAGGGTGACGCCGCGCTGGCCCATATATTTACCCGCGCGATCGGCATAGCTCGTCTCGCACGGCTCGCTGCCCTTCAGGAACAGGAACTGGCAGGCGCCTTCGTTCGCATAGATCTTGGCGGGCAGGGGCGTGGTGTTCGAGAATTCGAGCGTGACGTGCCCCTCCCACTCCGGTTCCAGCGGCGTCACGTTCACGATGATTCCGCAGCGGGCGTAGGTCGATTTGCCCAGGCAGATGACCAGCACGTCGCGCGGCACGCGGAAATACTCGACGGTGCGCGCCAGCGCGAAGCTGTTGGGCGGGATGATGCACACATCGGTCTTACGATCGACGAAGCTGTTGGCGGAGAAATCCTTCGGATCGACGACGGCGCTGTCGATGTTGGTGAAAATCTTGAACTCGTCGGCAACGCGCGCGTCATAGCCATAGGAGGACAGGCCGTAGCTGATGCAGCCCTCGCGGCGCTGCGCCTCGACGAACGGCTCGATCATGCCATGGTTCTGCGCCTGTTCGCGAATCCAGCGGTCGGATAGGATCGACATCGTTGCTCCCTGCGTGTTGAGTCAGGCCTAGGCGGTCGCGGCGGTTCAGGCCAGCCCGAGATCGGCGGGGCCGAACGCCTGGGGCAGCAGTTCGGACAGGCGCCAGGTCGTGATCGCCTCGCCCTCCGCGCCGCCGCAATGCACCGGGATGTCGCGCCCGCCCATCTGCGCCGCTTCGTTGATGACCTGACGACAGCGGCCGCAGGGGCTGACCGGCGCGGTGCCGGTGGGGCCATCTGGACCGATCGGCCCGCCGATCACGCCGATTTCCGCGACGTCGCGCAGGCGTCCCTGCGCGCTGATCGTCGCCAGCGCGACGGTTTCGGCGCACAGCGACAGGCCATAGCTGGCATTTTCGAAATTGGCGCCGGTGACGACGGTGCCGTCGGTGAGCAGCACGGCGGCACCGACTCCGAAATTGGAATAGGGGGCATAGGCGTTGCGCGCCGCCTGCCGCGCCGCCGCCACCAGCATCTTTGCCGTCTCGTCGCTCATCGTGCCATCACATCCCAGTTGATCGGTCGGTTCGCGCCCCGGATGCGGCGCATCCCCGATGCCTGCCACATCGCCCACGGTCGGACCAGATAGGCGGGGCGGAAGAAAAAGCGGGTCGCCCAGAGCGGGCGGCTGTTGGTGCCGCTGATCGCATAGTGCGATTCGAAGGCGGGGCTGATCCGCAGCACCGCCGGCTTGCCGAGGTGGGTTTCGATCGCGGTCGCCAGCCGATCGATTTCGGCGACGACAGTGCCGCGCGTGGGTCGCGCCGCGCAGTCCGACTCGAAATCGAGGTCGATCGCCGGCGCCAGCTGGTCCTCGGTCCGGGCGACGGTGGAGACGAAATTATCCGCCTGCCGCGCGGCGGGCTGGCACAGCGAATAGACGTGGATGGCCCCGCGCTTCAGGCCCGCTTCGGCTGCTCCACGCCAATGCTCGACAAAGCCCGGATCGCGGTAGCCGGCGCCCGCCGTGGCGCGCGCGTAGACGAACTGTACGCCGTCCTTGCGCGCTTCCCACCAGTTGATCGGGCCGTCATCTGCAGTGACATCGACGCCCTGGACCGGAAAGTCCGCCGGGCGCGGGTGCCAGCTGCGGGCATAGACCCATCCGGCGACCGCTACGCCGAGCACCGCCAATGCGGCAGCAACGCGCAACGGATGCGCTTTGAGACGGGACAGCATCGCTCAGCCCTTGATGTGGAGGACGCAGATCAGCGTGAACAGGCGGCGGGCCGTGTCGAAATCGACATCGATCTTGCCCGCCAGCCGGGTGCGCAGCAATTCGGCGGCGTCGTTGTGGATGCCGCGCCGGGCCATGTCGATCGTCTCGATCTGTTGCGGGGTCGCGGCGCGGATCGCCTGGTAATAGCTGTCGCAGATGGCGAAGTAATCACGGATCGGGCGGCGGAACGTCGCCAGGCCGATCACCAGCGTTTCCAGCGGCTCACCATTCTCGCGCCGGATTTCCAGCGCGAGCCGGCCTTCCTCGACGCGCAGGTGCAGGCGGTACGGGCCGGCATAGCCATCGGCATGGGCCCGCTGCGGCGCGAAATGATTGTCTTCGAGCAAGTCGAAGATCGCGATTCGCCGTTCCTGCTCGATATCCGCCGAACGCCACAGGATCGTGCGTTCGTCCAGCGTGACGTCGATGATGCGCGGATCGGCCATTGCGGCCTTGCTTTGCGGCCAATTCCCGCTTTCCACAAGCCGTCGAGGTTGAAGCGGCGGCAATGTTCCGCGACAAGGCGGCGATGGCGCAACCGATCCCCTTTCCCGCACCCGAGATTCCCGAAGGCGTCAGCCTGCCCGCCAATATCGAGGCGGAGGCCGCGCTGCTGGGCGCTATGATGATCGACAACCGAGTCGCGGAGGACGTGCTCCAGAAGCTGCGGCCCGAGCATTTCTTCGAGCCGCTGCACGGGCGCATCTATGATGCCATCGCGACGATGGTGGGCGACAACCGGCTCGCGACGCCGGTGACGCTGCGCCCGCTGTTCGCTGCCGATGCGGCGATGAAGGAACTGGGCGGCCCGGCCTATCTGGCGCAGCTGACCGGCAACCCGGCCAGCCTGATCGGCGCGCGATCGTTCGCGGACCAGATCTATGACCTGGCGATGCTGCGCGCGCTGGTGACGGTGGGGCGAGATCTGGTGGATGGCGCGCTCGACACCAGCCAGGACATCAATCCGTCGAAGCAGATCGAACAGGCCGAGCTGAAGTTGTACGAAGTCGCCGAGAAGGGCGACACCGAGGCGGGGCTCAAGTCGTTTACCCGCGCCGCGACGATGGCGGTGCGCCAGGCCGAAAAGGCGATGAATTCGGGCGGCGGCATTTCGGGCGTCACCACCGGATTGAGCGACCTCAACGCCTCCACCGGCGGCTTCAACCGTTCGGACTTGCTGATCCTCGCCGGACGCCCGGGCATGGGCAAGACCTCGCTCGCGACCAACATTGCGTTCAATGCGGCAAAGCGCTGGGCCGACGATCTGGATGCGGGCATTCCCGAGGACAAGTCGATCGGCGCGCCGGTCGCGTTCTTCAGCCTCGAAATGTCCGCCGACCAGCTGGCGATGCGTATCCTGTCCGAGCAGGCCGAAGTCGTGTCGGAAAAGCTGCGTACCGGGCAGATCAGCACGGCGGAGTTCCAGAAATTCGCACGCGCGGCGGGCGATCTGGAGCGGCTTCCGCTGTTCATCGACGACACGCCGGGCCTGACCATCGCGGCGCTGCGCACCCGCGCACGCCGCATGAAGCGCCAGCACAAGATCGGGATGGTGATCGTCGACTACCTCCAGCTGCTGACCGGCAGTGCCAAGGCATCGGGCGACGGGCGCGTGCAGGAAATTTCGGAAATCAGCCGCGGGCTTAAGACGCTGGCAAAGGAACTCAACGTGCCCGTGCTCGCGCTGTCGCAGCTGAGCCGCGCGGTGGAAAGCCGCGAGGACAAGCGCCCGCAGCTGTCCGACCTTCGCGAATCGGGGTCGATCGAGCAGGACGCGGACATCGTGCTGTTCGTGTACCGCGACGAATATTATCACGATTTCAAGGCGCCGACCAAGGTGCCCGACGGCACCGAAACCGCCGAGGAGCGCGCCGCGTACGAGGCGTGGCAGGCCAAGCAGCTGGAAGTCGCGAACAAGGCGACGGTCATCATAGCCAAGCAGCGCCACGGCGCGACGGGTTCGGTGCATATGCGGTTCGACCGACAGTTCACCAAGTTCAGCGATCTCGCGCCCGAAGCCTACTGATCCGGGGTTGCGGCGCGGGACCGTCACGGCCATAGGCGCCGGCCCACTTCTCAGCGACAGGCGATCCTCAACGTGACTCATGCCCTTGGGCTCGATTTTGGCACGACCAACAGCGTCGTCGCGCTGGCCGGTGCGGGGGCGGCGCCCGAGATGGTGGAGTTCGCCGCCCCAGGCGCGACCAGTGCGGTGTTCCGGTCGGCGTTGTGCTTCTGGGAAGACGATGACGTCCGCGGCGGCGTGAACGTCGAGGCGGGGCCCTGGGCGATCGCCGAGTATCTGGAATTTCCGCAGGGCAGCCGGTTCATCCAGTCGTTCAAGTCGGTCGCGGCCAGCGCGTCGTTCGAGCACGCCTCGATCTTCCAGAAGCGGCTGCGCTTCGAGGAACTGGGGCAGATGTTCCTCGACAAGCTGGTGGCTCATGCCGGTGGCGCGCTGAAGTCGCGGCCCCAGCGGATCGTGGTGGGGCGCCCGGTCGAGTTCGCGGGCAGCCGGCCCGACGAGACGGTGGCGCGCGAACGCTATGATGCGATGTTCGCCGGCTTCGGGGCCGAGGTGCATTATGTCTATGAGCCGATCGGCGCGGCGTTCAGCTATGCGCGGCGGCTGAGCGAGCCGGCGACGCTGCTGGTTGCCGATTTCGGTGGCGGCACCAGCGACTTTTCGGTGGTGCGGGTCGGCGCGCCGGGCGAGGCGCGGCGCTGCACGGCGCTGGGCCATGCGGGTATCGGGATTGCGGGCGACCGTTTCGATTACCGGATCATCGACAAGCTGGTGCTGCCGATGCTGGGGCAGGGCACGACCTATCGTTCGTTCGACAAGCTGCTCGAAATCCCGCGCGGCTATTTCTCCGACTTCGGAGACTGGTCGCGACTGGCGCTGATGCGCAACCGCCGGACGATGGAGGCGCTGCACAAGCTCCAGCGCAACGCGACCGAGCCCGAGGCGATCGGGCGGATGATCGCAATCATCGAGAACGAACTCGGCTTCCCGCTCTATGACGCAGTGGGCAAGCTCAAGCGCGCCTTGTCGACGCAGGATCGGGCCGAGTTCGTGTTCAGCGGCGGCGGCGTGGATATCGCGTCGGAAGTGTCGCGGGCGGATTTCGAAAGCTGGATCGCCCCGGATCTGGCGCGGATCGAAGCGACGATCGACCAGGCGCTGGCGGCGGCGGGGGTTGCCGGCGATGCGATCGACCGGGTGTTCCTGACCGGCGGGACTTCGCTGATCCCCGCCGTACGGGCGCTGTTCGATGCGCGGTTCGGCGAGGATCGGATCGGCACGGGCGGCGAACTGACGTCGATCGCGCACGGCCTCGCGCTGGTCGCGCAGGAAGGCGATATCGCCGCCTGGGCGAGTTAAAACACCGGCAGATCGGGCTCGCCATCGCCGGTGGGCGTGTGGATGCCGCACTCGGTCTTGTCCCAGCCGCGCCAGCGGCCCGCGCGCGGGTCCTCGCCGGGCTTGACGATGCTGGTGCACGGCGCGCAACCGATCGACATATAACCCTGCGCCTCCAGCGGGTGGCGGGGCAGATCGTGCGCCGTGAAATAGGCGGCGATGTCGTCGCGGGTCCAGTCGGCAAGCGGATTGAACTTCATCCGACCCAGCGGATCGGCGGGGTCGACTTCGAAGCGGGGAAGGGCGTTGCGTGTGCTGGCCTGGAACGCCTTGCGCCCGGTGATGCTCGCGTCGAAGCCCGCCATCCCGATCGCCAGCGGCGCGACCTTGCGGATCTCGCAGCAGCCATCGGGGTCGAACGACCAGCGCAGTTCGTTGGCGTCGCGCGCTGCGAGCACTTCGGCATCGGGCTGGAGCGTGCGCAGGTCCGTCAGCCCGAGTAGCGCAGCCAGCTGGTCGCGATAGACGAGCGTCTCGGGGAAATGGCGCCCGGTGTCGAGGAACAACACCGGCACCGTCGGATCGACTGCCGCGATCATGTGGAGCAGCGCCGCCGACTCCGCGCCGAACGAAGAAACCACCGCGACATCGCCCAGCATATGTTCGCCCAGCACGGTGCGCAGCAGGTCCTGCGTTCCCGTCCCCCGGAACAGGTTGTTGAGGCGGATCGCCTCCTGCTCGGTAAAGCGGGGGGCGGTGTCGATCCGGTCGATGCGGCGGGCAAGGTCAGCCATGCCGCAGTTTCCACACCGGCACGGCGCCATCGGCTGCCGCCTGATACACGCGCTCGTGCCGGGCCAGCGCGGCGGCCAGCACCGCTTCGTCGACCGGCGCTTCGGGGGCGAAGCTGTCGAACCCGCAGCGGCGCATCAGCGGGATCTGATCGACCAGCACGTCGCCCTGTGCGCGCAGTTCGCCGGTATAGCCCGCCTCGCGCAGGATGCGGGCGGTGGAATAGCCCCGACCGTCGCGAAACTTGGGGAAGCTGACTTCGATCAACGCGAGGCGATCGAGATGCGGCAGCAGCACGCCCGCGTCGTCGCCCGCCTCGATACGGACGGCAGTGGCGTTGGACTGGCCGAGGAATGCGTCGAGCGTGACGGCAGGCTCGTCATGCGCGTCGTCGGTGCGGAACCGGAGCAGGTCAGTCATACAGCGCCTCCTTGAACGGCGCCATGCCGATGCGGCGATAGGTGTCGAGGAAGCGCTCCCCCGGGGTGCGCGCGGCAAGGTACACGTCGGTCACCTTTTCGATGGCGTCGACCACGCCGTCCTCGGAGAAACCGGGGCCGGTGATCTTGGCGAGGCTAACGTCCTCCGCGCCCGATCCGCCGAGCAGCAGCTGGTAATTCTCGGTCCCGCGACGGTCGACGCCGAGGATGCCGATATGCCCGGCATGATGGTGGCCGCAGGCGTTGATGCAGCCGCTGATCTTGAGCTTCAGCTCGCCCAGTTCGCGCTGGCGGCCCAGATCGGCGAAGCGCTCGCCGATCTTCTGCGCGAGCGGGATCGACCGGGCGTTGGCGAGGCTGCAATAATCGAGGCCGGGGCAGGCGATGATGTCGCTGATAAGATCCAGGTTCGCCTCCGCCAGCCCGGCTTCGCGCAGCTGCTGCCAGACCGTGTACAGGTCGGCCTTGCGGACATGGGGCAGGACGATGTTCTGCGCATGGGTCACGCGCAGTTCGTCGAAGCCATAGCGCTCGGCAAGGTCGGCCATCAGGTCGATCTGGTCGGCGGTCGCGTCGCCCGGAATGCCGCCGATGGGCTTCAGGCTGATCGTGACGATCGCATAGCCCGGCGCCTTGTGCGCGGACACGTTCTGGTCGAGCCATACCGCGAAATCGGGGTCGCTGCGGTCGATCGCGTCGCTCAGCCCCGTCTCGAACGGCGGGGGAGCGAAATAGCCGGCGATCCGCTCGAACTCGGCGTGCGGCGGATCGATGCCCAGCGCCTTGACCTTGACGAACTCGGCCTCGACCTGGCGGCGATATTCGTCGGCGCCCAGCGCGTGGACCAGGATCTTGATCCGCGCCTTGTACATATTGTCGCGCCGCCCGTGGAGATTGTACACGCGCAGGCAGGCTTCGAGATAGCTGAGGAAGTCTTCGTACGGCACGAAGTCCTTGATCTCGGGCGCGATCATCGGAGTGCGACCCATGCCGCCGCCCGCAAAGATGCGCGCGCCCAGCTGGCCGTCGCGCTCGACGATCTGGATGCCGATATCGTGCAGCCGCATGGCCGCGCGATCCTCGTCCGCCGCGATCACCGCGATCTTGAACTTGCGGGGCAGGTAGGTGAATTCGGGGTGGAAGGTACTCCACTGGCGCAGCAGCTCGGCCCAGGGGCGCGGATCGGTCAGTTCATCCGCGGCGGCGCCGGCGAACTGGTCTGACGAGATGTTGCGGATGCAATTGCCCGACGTCTGGATGGCGTGCATCTCCACCGTCGAAAGCTCGGCCAGGATGTCAGGCGCGTCGGCGAGCTTGATCCAGTTATACTGGATGTTCTGCCGCGTGGTGAAATGGCCATAGCCGCGATCGTACTTGCGCGCGATCGTCGCCAGCATCCGCATCTGGCGGCTGTCGAGCGTGCCATAGGGCACCGCGACGCGCAGCATATAGGCGTGGAGCTGGAGATACAGCCCGTTCATCAGCCGCAGCGGCTTGAACTGGTCCTCGGTGATCTGGCCGGCCAGGCGGCGCTCCACCTGGTCGCGAAATTCCTCGACGCGCGCGGCGACAATGGAATGGTCGTACTCGTCATATTTGTACATGTCAGGCTCCGATCCTCCCCCGGAGGGGGAGGGGGACCACGCGCAGCGTGGTGGAGGGGTAGTCGCGGCAGGCGACTCGTTCGAATGCGGAAGCGGCGCCGCCCGTGGAGACTACCCCTCCACCGCTGCGCGGTCCCCCTCCCCCTCCGGGGGAGGATTGCGGGGCGCTCATATCACCCAGCTCCCGGCGGTCGGGTCGGCGGGCTTCAGCGTCAGGTCGGCGCGGACCGTGGGGCCGAGCGCGCGGATGCGATCCTTGATATGGCCCGGGCGGGGGCCTTCGGGCGTGTCGATCGCGTCGATGACATAGGGAACGTTGACGCGCAGCGCCGCTTCCTCTTCGCGGGCGATCATTTCGCCCTGTTCGCCGACGTCCACGGCATCCTCGACATGGCGCGACCAGCCTTCGCCGGTCCACCAGGTGACGTCGCCGGTGGCAAGATCGTTTCCGGTCAGCAGCTTCACGCCATCGCCTCCGCCGCCTGTGCCCAGCGGGCGAGCTTGTCCTCTGCATCGGCGAGCTGGACGACTTCGCCGATGACGATAACCGCGGGGCTCTTCACCCGTTCGCGCTCGACCATCGGGCCGAGATCGGCAAGCAGCGTGCGCAGCGCGCGGTGACCGTCGAGCGTGCCGCGTTCCAGCACCGCCACCGGCATGTCCGGCGCCACGCCGTCGGCCATCAGCTTGTCCGAGATCTGGGCGCAACTGGCCACGCCCATATAGATCACAAGCGTGCGCCCCTTGCCGGCGAGGCCGGACCAGTCCTGCTCGCTCAGCCCCTTGCACTGGCCCGCGACGAAGCTGACCGCGCTGGACCAGTCGCGATGGGTGAGCGGCAGCATCGCCTCGGCAGCGGCGCCGAGCGCGGCGGAGATGCCGGGAATGACTTCGACCGGCAGCCCGGCGGCGCGGACCGCCTCCACCTCTTCGCCACCGCGGCCGAAGATGAACGGATCGCCGCCCTTCAACCGCACGACGATCGCGCCGGTCCGCACATGGGCGATGATGAGCGCGTTGATCGCTTCCTGCGGCAGGGTGTGCCGGGCGCGTTGCTTGGCGACCGAGATGCGGTGCGCCTGCGGCGCCATGTCGAGCACGCGCGGATCGACCAGCCCGTCATGGACGAGGACGTCGGCCTGGGCGAGCGCCTCGACGGCGCGAACGGTGAGCAGGCCGGGATCGCCCGGACCGGCTCCGACAAGGATGACGCGGCCACGCGCGCCGGGATCGAGAAGGCTAGCCATGACAGGCGAGATGCGCCCGGGCCCCTTCGGCTTCAACCGACGCTTGCTTTGCCGGGGCTTAGCGAAACTATTGCATAGCCATGGAGTGGGGGAATGCCCGCCGCCGGTGGCAAGACCGGCGGCGGGAAAGAGGAGCCGTCGGGGGACGGGGGCTAGTCGAACAGCTCCTCAAGGAAAGACTTCCGCTTCTTGTGCGGATACCCGTGGCGGCCATAGTGGCGGGGTGCGTCGTCGTAGCGCGGTTCCGCCGGCCGGACGGGTTGGGGCGAGGGGGTGGCAGTGGCGGTGCTACGCTCGAGGATCTTGTCGAGTTCCCCGCGATCGAGCCAAACGCCGCGACAATCGGGGCAATAGTCGATTTCGATTCCCTGCCGCTCCATCGGCGTCAGCTTGGTGCCATCGACCGGGCAGGTGAAACTTCCGTGGGGCATGGGGTGGTCCTCAATGTGGTTCAGGGCTTTTGGGAAGCCCTGAACCTGAGATCTATTGGGCGATTTTAGCCCTAAGCGATTGTCATGCAGGGTCCGGCATGTGACGGAACAGGCGATCCTTTACCGCGAGTCGTTCCTTCTTCAACTGCGCGAGTCGTTCGCGGTCGGGCAGCCGGCGCGTGACTTCCTTGCGGATTTCGCGGTCGAGCGCGCGGTGGGCGGCGATCAGGCGTTTGAGTAGAGGGTTCATGTCTGGCTCCAAATCGATAGGTTGTATCGATCGAGCGTGCCGGGAGAGGTGGGGCGTATCGACAGCCGTACCTGCACCGAGCTTGCTCGATGCGGTCCGACATCACGGGGCTTCGGAAGAAGCCGCCGCCAGAGGGGCCCGGTCCCGCAGCCCCTATTTAGGGCAGACGAGACCGCGCTTCAAGAGGCGAGCGATCAGGCGTCGCGCAGGCCGAGACCGATCGAGGCGCGGGCCTGGTCGGCCTCCGAGCTTACCACCGGATAGGCGCAGTAATCGGCGGCGTAATAGGCGCTGGGGCGGTGATTGCCCGACCAGCCCACCCCGCCAAAGGGCGCGGCGGACGACGCGCCGTTGGTTGGCCGGTTCCAGTTGACGATGCCCGCGCGGATATTGGCCCAGAACTGGTCGTACAGCCGGGGGTCCTGGCTCACGAGGCTGGCGGACAGGCCATAGCGGGTGTTGTTCGCCTCCGCGATCGCTTCCTCGAAGGTCTCGACGCGGAAGACCTGGAGGATCGGGCCGAACAGCTCGACGTCAACCTTTTCCGTGGCTTGCGTCATGTCGATGATGCCGGGTGTGAGGAATGGGCGCCCCTCGATCGGGCGTTCCATGTGCCGTATCGGGCGCCCGCCGAGCGTCAGCAGCGCGACGAAACTCTCGGTCAGCATGTCGGCGGTATCGTTATCGATCACCGGACCCATGAAGGGCGCCGGATCGGCATGGGGCTCGCCGATGATGAGTCGTCCGACCAGCTTGTTCACTTCGGCCATCAGCGGGTCGTACAGCTTCTGGTCGACGATCAGCCGCCGCGCCGCCGTGCAGCGCTGGCCCGCCGTGGTGAAGGCCGATTGGACGACCAGCACCGCCGCCGAATAGAGATCGGGGGTGGACCAGACGACGATCGGATTGTTGCCGCCCATCTCCAGCGCCAGGATCTTTTCCGGCCGCGTCGCGAACTGGCGATTGAGCGCGATGCCGGTGTTGGCGGAGCCGGTGAAGAGCAGCCCGTCGATGTCGGGATGCCCGGCCAGCGCCTTGCCCTCTGCCGGGCCGCCGATCAGCAGGCGGATACAGCCTTCGGGAATGCCGGCGGCGCGATAGCAATCGACCAGGAACGCGCCCGATGCGGGCGTCTTTTCCGAAGGCTTGAAAATCACGGCGTTGCCCGCGAGCAGCGCGGGGACGATGTGCCCGTTGGGCAGATGCACCGGAAAGTTGTACGGCCCGAGCACCGCGAGCACGCCATGCGGCTTGTGCCGCAGCGCCAGCCGCGTGTTCATCGGCGCATCGATCCGGCGCTGGCCGGTGCGCTCCGAATAGCTGGTGATCGAGATATCGACCTTCGAGATCACGGTCTCGATCTCGGTTCGGGCTTCCCAGATCGGCTTGCCGGTTTCGCGCGCCAACAGGTCGGTAAAGGCATCGGCCTTTTGCCGGACGACATTGGCGAAGCGGCGCAGCGCTTCGATCCGATAGGCGAGCGGACGCGCGGCCCATTCGGCCCAGCTTGCGCGGGCGATGGCGACTTCAGCATCGGCGTCACCGATCGCGTGGCGCCAGAGGATCGCCCCGGTCGCGGGCTCGGTGGAGATGATTTCCTGTCCCGGCATTATGATCTTTTTACACTTCCCGGATGATGGACGTGCTCTTGCACGAAATGGGGAAGGGTTGCCAACCCCTCAGGCAAGCGCTTCGCCCATGCGGCGGATTTCGGCGACCTTGGCATAGAGCGGCGCCCAGTCGTCGCGCTCGGCGATCGGCGCCCACAGTGCCTCGACTTCGTCGATCAGCATCGCGCAGGGGTTGGCATCGGACCAATAGGGATGGTCGCGGGATGAGCGCGGGGCATAGCCGCCAAGCTGCTGGCGCAGCGCGTCGAATTCCGGGCCATAGTCGGCGGGCAATTGGCCGCCGAACGTATCGAAATAGAAGCGGTCCAACGACATAGCGGTCGCTGCCAGCGTGTGCTGAAGCGTCTGGACCAGCGCGGTGTCGCGTTCCTCGCCCTGGGGCACCACGCCCAGCCGCCACAGCATCGCCGCGCGCAGTTCGTCGTGGAACGCTGCGGGAAAGCCATCCAGCGCAGCGACCAGCGGCGCTTCCTCGGCGATCAGCCGCAGCGAACTGGCAAGCTGCATCACGTCCCAGTAGATCGCTTCGGGCTGGCGGCCAAAGGCGTAGAGCCCGGACTGGTCGAAATAGGCGGCAGTGAAGCCCGTGTCCCAATGCGGGGCGAAACGCCAGGGGCCGTAATCGAAACTCTCGCCGCTGACGTTGATATTGTCGCTGTTGAGCACGCCGTGGACGAATCCGGCGGCCATGAACCGCGCCGCCATCCGCGCAGTGCGCGCCGCGACATGGCCGAGCAGGCGGGCGGGGGCGTCGTCGCCCGCCGTCTCGCCATAATAGTGGCGCAGGACATAGGCGGTGAGCGCGGCCAGCCCTTCGGTATCCTGCAAATGGGCGAGGCGCTGGAACGTGCCGATGCGGATATGGCCGTGGCTGAGGCGGACGAGCACTGCCGAGCGGGTGGGCGAGGGTTCGTCGCCGCGATGCAGTTCCTCGCCGGTTTCCACCAGCGAGAAGGTGCGCGACGTCTCGACCCCGAGCGCCTCGAGCATTTCGGTGGCGAGGATTTCGCGCACGCCGCCCTTCAGCGTCAGCCGCCCGTCGCCGAAGCGGCTGTGCGGGGTCTGGCCCGATCCCTTGGTGCCCAGGTCCATCAGCCGCCCCTGCACATCGGTCATCTGCGCGAACAGGAAGCCCCGCCCGTCGCCGATTTCGGGATTGTACACGCGGAACTGGTGCCCGTGATAGCGCAGCGCGAGCGGCGCGGGCAGGCTGCCGGGCAAGGGCGCGAACTGCGCGAAATGGGCGAGCCACTGGTCGTCCGACAGCGACTCCAGCCCGACCTCGGCCGCCGCGCGGTCGTTGCGGTAGCGCAGGATCGTCTGGGGGAAGCGCGCTGGCTGCACGCGATCGTAGAAGGCGTCGCCGAGTTCGAGGATCGCCTGTTGCGGAGTGAAGTCCATACGGCGATATGGGGGGCGATGGCCGAGCGACGCAACTATAGCGATGGATATTGGTGGTCCAAGGACGGATTGCGGCTGCATTACCGCGATTATGCCGGGCCATCGGAGCGTCCGCCGATCCTGTGCCTGCCGGGGCTGACTCGCAACGCGCGCGATTATGACGCGCTGGCGCGCCGGCTGGCGGGCGAATGGCGCGTGCTGTGCCTGGAATTTCGCGGGCGGGGCGAGAGCGCCTATGCCAAGGACCCGATGACCTATGTTCCGCTGGTGTATCTGCAGGACGTGCAGGCGCTGCTGGCGGAACAGGGCATAGCGCGGTTCGTGGCGATCGGCACCTCGCTGGGCGGGATCGTATCGATGCTGGTCGCCGCGACCGATCGCGAACGGCTGGCCGGCGTGGTGCTGAACGATGTCGGGCCGGAACTGAACCCCGCCGGGCTGGCGCGCATCCGCACCTATGTGGGCAAGGCGATCTGGCACCCCACCTGGATGCACGCCGCGCGCGCGCTGGCCGAGAGCACGGGCGACGTCTATCCCGACTATGGGATCGAGGACTGGCTGGCGATGGCCAAGCGGCTGTACCGCGTGAACAGCTCTGGCCGGATCGTGCTGGATTACGACATGAAGATCGCCGAGCCGTTTCGCGTGCCGGGCAATGAGGCGGGGCCGGACATGTGGCCGACGATCGACGCGCTGAAGGACAAGCCGCTGCTGGTCGTGCGCGGCGAGCGATCGGACATATTGCGCGCCGATACCGCCGACCAGATGATCGCGCGCGTGCCGGGCGCCGAACTGGTGACCGTGCCCGGCGTGGGCCACGCCCCGACGCTGGACGAGCCCGATGCGGTGGCCGGGATCGCGCGGCTGCTGGCGCGGGTGGCGTAGCGGGCGCGTTGCTCGCCCGGCGCGTTGTCCCGGAAAAATCCGAGAAAAATCCCGTCTCTGGAGCCGGTTGGCGTATCGAGCGTTTCGCTGTCCGAACGACCGTTCGTTCGAGGAACAGGGAGAGAGAAATGAAGCATCTGACGTTCGTGCTGCCGGCGATTGCAATGCTCGCGGCCTGCAATTCGCAGCCCACCGTCAAGGCCGAGAACGCCTCTGTCGCGGATGTGGCGGCGGCGACCAAGGATGCCGTGAAGCTGGAGCCCGGCAAATGGGAAACGTCGATGCAGGTCCTGTCGGTCGAGGGGCCCGGCCTCCCGCCCCAGATGGCCGAGCAGATGAAGAGTGCGAAGATGCAGAAGGTCGAGACCTGCCTGACCAAGGAACAGGCCGACCAGCCGCCGCAGGACATGTTCGGCGCGGCGAAGAACTGCACCTATGAGAAGTTCGAGATGGGCGGCGGCAAGCTGGAGGGCATGCTGGTGTGCAAGGACATGCCGGGCATGCCCAAGGCCAACATGCGCGCGACGATGTCGGGCAATTTCGCCAGCACCAGTTACGACCTGACCAGCGAATCCACGATGACCATGCCGGCAATGCCCGGCGGTCCCGCCGGTGGCGGCACCGTGACGACCAAGACGAAGATCGCCGGCAAGCGGATCGGTACCTGCGACGCGCCGAAGAGCTGATCGATCGGCAGGGGGCCCGTGCCGTCGCGCGGCATGGGCCTCCTCCACGTTCGGGATGACGCGGGCCCAATCGCTCGCTAGACGCGGGAGGCCATGCCGATCCACATCCTGCACCTCCACTCCACTTTCGACCTGGGCGGCAAGGAAGCCCGTGCCGTCCGGCTGATGAATGCGTTCGGCGACAAGGCGCGGCACACGATCGTGTCGGCGATGCCCGAGAACCTTGGCGCGCGCGAATACATCGCCAAGGGCATCCAGTACGAAATCGCGCAGAACCCGCCGCCGCTTTCGGGGCGCCCTTCGACGTCTCGCTATGAGGCGATCGCGAAGTTCATGCGGCGCTTCGATCTGGTGCTCACCTATAACTGGGGCGCGATCGACGGGGTGATGGCGGCGCGCGTGTTCGGCAAGGACATGCCGCCGATCGTCCACCACGAGGATGGCTTCAACTCCGACGAGGCGGAACGGCTGAGCCCGATGCGCAACATGTATCGCCGCATCGCGCTGCCCGCCGCCAATGCGCTGGTGGTGCCGAGCCAGGTGCTGGAGCGCGTGGCGCTGAAGCACTGGCGCCAGCCGCCCGAGCGTATCCACCGCATCGCCAATGGCGTGCCGACCGCGCTGTACGCGCAGAAACCCGATGTGCGGCTGATCCCCCAGCTGGCGAAGCGGCGCGAGGGCGAGGTGTTCATCGGATGCGTCGCGGGCCTGCGCCCGGTCAAGAACCTGCCGATGCTGGTGCGGGCGTGCGCGGGAGTGAATGCGCGGTTCAAGCTGGTGATCCTGGGCGAAGGGCCCGAGCGACAGAACATCCTGGACGCCGCCGAGGCGATGGCGATCGAGGATCAGGTGATCCTGCCCGGATTCCTGCCCGAGCCGCATCGCTATATGGGGCTGTTCGACATTTTCGCGATGTCGTCGAAGAGCGAACAGGCGCCGATTTCGGTGATCGAGGCGATGGCGGCGGGGCTGCCGGTGGTTTCAACGCGGGTGGGCGACGTGCCGATCATGGTGTCGTCCGAGAACGAGCCGTTCCTGGCGCCCCGGCACAACGAAGTCGACCTGCGCGACCGGATCGACACGCTGGCGCGGCACCCGGATTCGCGGCGCTATATCGGCGAACAGAACCGCCTGCGCGCGCGCGCGTTGTTCGACGAGACACAGATGATCGCGGCCTATGCGCGGCTCTATGGTCAGGCGATGGGGCGTCCTGACGCACTGCAATAACGAATGGCACTCGCTTGTTGCGCCGGTTCGGTCTAGGTCGGCGCGGATTTTTCAGCTGGAGGTAGCGTGTTCAAGGGTCTTACGCCCATCAACTATAACGGCCGTGAAGTCTGGCCGCTGGTGGAGGGAGGAAAGGGCGTCGCCGCCACCAACCACGCCAGCGCCGGCGCATGGGCCGCTGCGGGCGGTATCGGCACGGTTTCGGCGGTGAATGCCGACAGCTATGACGCGGACGGCAAGATCATCCCGCAAATCTATCGCGCGCTGACGCGGCGCGAGCGGCATGAGGAACTGATCGAATACGCAATCGAAGGCGCGGTCGAACAGGTGAAGCGCGCGCACGACATTGCCGGTGGCAAGGGCGCGATCAACATCAACGTGCTGTGGGAAATGGGCGGTGCGCAGCGCGTGCTGCACGGCGTGCTGGAACGGACGCGCGGCATGGTGGCGGGCGTCACCTGTGGCGCGGGGATGCCGTACAAGCTGAGCGAGATCGCCGCGTCGTACAATGTTCATTACCTGCCGATCGTCAGCTCGGGCCGGGCATTCCGCGCGCTGTGGAAGCGCGCCTATTCCAAGGCTTCGGAATGGCTGGGCGCCGTGGTCTATGAAGACCCGTGGCTGGCCGGCGGACACAACGGCCTGTCCAATGCCGAGGACCCGCTGGTCCCGCAGGACCCGTATCCGCGCGTCCGCGAGCTGCGCGCGACGATGCGTGAGGGCGGGATTTCGGACGAAGTGCCGATCGTGATGGCGGGCGGCGTGTGGTTCCTGCGCGACTGGAGCGACTGGATCGACAATCCCGAGCTGGGCAAGATCGCCTTCCAGTTCGGCACGCGACCGCTGCTCACCAAGGAAAGCCCGATTCCAGAGGCGTGGAAGAACGCGCTGATGACGCTGGAGGAAGGCGACATCCTGCTCCACCGCTTCTCGCCGACCGGATTCTATTCGTCGGCGGTGCGCAATCCGTTCCTGCGCCACCTGGAAGCGCGCTCGGAGCGCCAGATCCCCTATTCGACCGAAGCGGCGGGGGACCACACGTTTCAGCTCGACGTGGGGGTCAAGGGCAAGAACTTCTGGGTGACGCGCAACGACCTGTTGCGCGCGCGCGAATGGTTCGGGCTGGGCTTCACCAGCGCGCTCAAGACGCCGGACAACACGCTGGTGTTCGTGACGCCGGAAGACCAGCAGGTCATCCGTAAGGACCAGGCCGACTGCATGGGCTGCCTCAGCCAGTGCCAGTTCTCGTCCTGGGCCGACACCGAGACCAATTCCACGGGGCGGCTGGCCGATCCGCGCAGCTTCTGCATCCAGAAGACGTTGCAGGACATCGCCCATGGCGGGCCGGTGGACCAGAACCTGATGTTCGCAGGGCACGGCGCGTACAACTTCAAACGCGATCCGTTCTATTCGAACGGTTTCGTGCCGACGGTGAAGCAGCTGGTGGATCGTATCCTGACGGGGGATTAAACGGTTGTTCCTCCCGCGAAAGTGGGGGCGCATATGGCCGTTGGGCAGCATAAATTCCGTCATCCCGGCGCAGGCCGGGATCCATTTTCCGATCCGCTGCGCGAAAAAGCGCAGGCGGAGCACCGAATGGATCCTGACTTTCGTCAGGATGACGGCGTATTTTTCATGCCATCGCGCGGTGCGGAAGCGCGT
The DNA here is from genome assembly GCF_053502645.1 of Sphingomonas degradans. NCBI lineage: Bacteria > Pseudomonadati > Pseudomonadota > Alphaproteobacteria > Sphingomonadales > Sphingomonadaceae > Sphingomonas > Sphingomonas degradans. The sequence goes on along the minus strand of NZ_CP177172.1, from coordinate 2,134,625 downwards.
CGCCTGTGACCCTGGGCCCCTGCGTTCGCAGGGGAGCGGGGGCCTTTAGAGCCAGCCTTCCAGTACCTGGTCCAGCGGGCGATGGCCGTCGGACCAGGTACGGATGCTGGCGATGACTTTCATCCCCGTCGCCTCGCGCGCCTCGAAGGTGGCGGAGGCGAGGTGGGGGAGGAGGGTTACGTTCTGGAGCGGGAACAGCCGGGGATCGACGGCGGGTTCGCCGACATAGACGTCGAGCCCCGCGCCGGCGATGCGGCCTGTCTCCAGCGCCACCACCAACGCCTCCGGATCGACGATCTCGCCGCGCGCGGTGTTGATGAGCCAGCCTTCGGGCCCGAGCAGGTCGAGGCGGCGGGCGTCGACCAGCCCGGCAGTAGCGGCGGTGTGCGGCGTGTGGATCGTCAGTATGTCGACCGCCGCCAGCATCGCATCGAGATCGGCGTGGAACGTCGCGCCAAGCTGCGCCTCCAGCACTTCAGCCACGCGGTGGCGGGCGTGATAATGGATTTGCAGCCCGAACGCCCGCGCCCGCGCCGCCACGGCCTGGCCGATGCGGCCCATGCCGAGGATGCCCAGCTTGCGCCCGCCGATGCGGTGCCCGCGCATGCCGGTGGGGCTCCAGCCGGTCCAATCGCCGGAGCGGACCAGCTTGTCCCCCTCGACCAGCCGGCGCGGCGTGGCGAGGATCAGCGCCATCGCCATGTCGGCGGTGTCTTCGGTCAGCACGCCGGGCGTGTTGGTGACCAGGATGCCGCGTGCGCGCGCCGCCGCAAGGTCGATATGGCCCACCCCGGCGCCGTAATTGGCGATCAGGCGCAGCCGGTCCGGCGCGCCACGGATCAGGTCGCCGTCGATGCGATCGGTGACGGTGGGGACCAGCACGTCGCAATCGGCCATCGCCGCCGACAGCGCATCGCGATCCATGGGCACGTCGCCGCGATTGGGCACTGCATCGAACAGTTCGGCCATGCGCGCCTCGACGCGGTCGGGAAGCGCGCGCGTGACGGACACGCGCGGGCGGGCGGGGCGGTTCGCAGGCTCCATGCGCCTGGATTGACCCCCGACGCGGCGGCAGTCAACGCGCTTGTCGCGCGGGCGCCGCGTGCGCTAGGGCTGGAGCGGTTCTTACAAGGGGTTTGCATGCGTTTCTGGGGTTGGCTCTTGCTGGGCGGAGCAGCGCTGTCGCTGGGCGTGCCCGCGTGGGCGCAGCGCAAGGCGCCCTATTTCGCGTCGATCAACGCGGAAAAGGCACGGATGCGCACCGGGCCCGGGCGCAACTATCCGGCAAGCTGGCTGTATCGGCGCAAGGATCTGCCGGTCCGCGTGATCGGCGAGTATAATGAGTGGCGCAAGGTCGAGGACCCCGACGGCACCCAGGGGTGGATGCTGCGCAACCTGCTGGATGACAAGCGCAGCGCGATCGTGACCGGCGCGGTCACCGAACTCCGCGCCGCACCGCGCTTCAACGCCCCGATCAACTGGCGCGCGGCGCCGGGGGTGGTCGGGCGTATCAGCCGATGCGCCGACGGCTGGTGCTGGTTCGACGTGCGCGGACGCGGCGGCTATGTCGAGCAGTCGCACATCTGGGGGACGGAGCCGGGCGAGGTGGTGCGGTAGGGTTTCGGGGAAGAAGAAGAAGGCCCTCACCCAACCCTCTCCCGCTTGCGGGAGAGGGCTATTGCGGGCGGCAGGGGATTCCTTTCAAACCCCTCTCCCGCATGCGGGAGAGGGAGGGGCCCGCCGCGTAGCGGTGGGAGGGTGAGGGCCCGGCTCTCAGTCCAGCAATTCCACCGCCATCGCCGTCGCTTCGCCGCCGCCGATGCACAGCGAGGCGAGGCCGCGCTTCTGGCCCGTGGTCTCCAGCGCCGAGAGCAACGTCGTGAGGATGCGCGCGCCGCTGGCGCCGATCGGGTGGCCCAGCGCGCAGGCGCCGCCATGGATGTTGAGCACCGAATGATCGATACCCATTTCCTTCATCGCGATCATCGCGACGCAGGCAAAGGCCTCGTTCACTTCGAACAGGTCGACATCGGCGGTGGTCCAGCCGGCCTTCTCCAGCGCCTTGTGCATCGCGAACACGGGCGCGGTGGTGAAGCGCGCGGGGGCATGGGCGTGGCCGGCATGCGATACGATGCGGGCGATGGGCGTCAGGCCCAGCTTCTCGGCGACCGACAGCCGCGTCATCACCAGCGCAGCGGCGCCATCCGAGATCGAGGCGGCGGAGGCGGCCGTGATCGTGCCGCCGAACGCGCCCTTCAGCGTCGGGATCTTGGCCACGTCGCCGCGCGAGGGCTGTTCGTCCACCGTCACCGTCGTCACGCCCTTGCGCCCCGGCACCTCGACCGGGACGATCTCGCGATCGAACGCGCCGCTGGCCTGTGCGCGCTGAGCGCGTTCGAGCGAGGCGATGGCGAAGGCGTCCTGTGCCGCGCGGCTGAACTGATATTCCTGTGCCACTTCCTCGGCAAAGACGCCCATCAGCTTGCCGGGTTCATAGGCATCCTCGAGCCCGTCGAGATACATGTGATCCTTGAGCACATCATGCCCGATCCGCGCGCCGCCGCGATGGCGAAGCGACAGGTAGGGGGCGTTGGTCATGCTCTCCATGCCGCCGGCGATCAGCAGGTCGGCAGAGCCCGCGGCCAGCGCATCGGCGGCCATGATCGCGGCCTGCATCCCCGATCCGCACATCTTGTTGACGGTCGTCGCCTCGATATGGTCGGGCAGCCCGGCCTTGAGCGCCGCCTGGCGCGCGGGCGCCTGGCCCAGCCCGGCGGGGAGGACGCAGCCCATATAGATACGCTCGATCGCATTGCCCTTGAGCCCCGCGCGCTCGACGGCGGCGCCCACGGCGGTGGCGGCCAGCTCGGTCGCGGTCGCGCCGGTCAGCACGCCCTGGAAACTGCCCATCGGGGTGCGGGCATAGGATGCGATGACGATGGCATCGGCGGACATAAAGGCTCCTCTCGTTGGTTGGTCGCGATCTAGGCGTTCGGGGGACGGTTTGCAAAAGCCGGGAGCCCCCGCCAAAGACAGGGGCATGCATGGCGATCGTCGACATACTGAAATGGTCCGCGTCCATCAGCGGAATCATCGCGTGCTTCATGGTATCGCTCGACCTCGGGCGGCGGGTGACCGGATGGGGCTTCGCGCTGTTCGTGGGATCGAGCATCTGCTGGATCACCGGCGCGCTGATGACCGGCGACGAGCCGCTATGGACGCAGAACCTGGTGCTGTTCTGCATCAACCTGTTCGGGGTGTATCGCTATCTGATCCGCAAGCGCGCGCCCCGTGGGGATGAGTGACGGCGGCTATTGGGCACTCGCGCTGGGCGGGCTGGGGCTGATTTTCGGCAGCTTCATCGCGACGCTGGCGTTGCGCTGGCCACAGAGGCGGTCGGTGGCGCGCGGGCGATCGGCATGCGACGGGTGCGGCAGGGCGTTGCGCGCGCACGAGCTGGTGCCGGTGCTGAGCTATATCCTGCAGCGCGGACGGTGCCGGGCGTGCGGGGCGCGGATCGCGCCGTCGCATCTGGTGGTCGAGTTGCTTGCCGGGGCGGTGGGCATGAGCGCCGGGTTTGCCGCGCCGGGGATCGAGGGCGTGTGGGGCGCGGTGTTCGGCTGGTTGCTGCTGACGCTCGCCGCGCTGGACCTGGCGGCGTTCTGGCTGCCCAATGCGCTGACGGCCACGCTGGCGGCGGCGGGGCTGGGGCAGGGGCTGTTCACCGGCTTTCCGCCCGATCTGGTCGAGCGGCTGATCGGCGGCGCGGTGGGGTTCGGGGCGCTGTGGCTGGTCGCCGCGCTGTATCTGCGCACGCGCGGGCGGCGCGGGCTGGGCGGGGGCGACCCCAAGATGCTGGGCGGGATTGGGCTGTGGCTAGGCTGGCAGGCACTGCCGCTGGTGGTGCTGGGGGCGAGCCTGACCGGGCTGGCAGTGGTCGCCGTGCTGGCGCTGCGCGGCACGCGAATCGATGGGCGCATGCGGCTGCCCTTCGGGGTGATGCTGGCCGTTGCCGCCTGGGGCTGCTGGCTGGGTGCCGCTACGGCAGCGCCGCGCGCCGCGCCGGCGCTTTACTTCGCGCCCGATAGCGAGTGACATCGCGCAAAACGGGAGAGGGCGATGCAGGATATACTCGAGCGCCAGCGCGCTGCGTTCATGGCGGAACTGCCGGTGCCGGTCGCGGTACGCAAGGATCGGCTGAAGCGCGCGATCGCGATGATCGCCGACAATGCCGATCGCTTCTGTGACGCACTGAGCGAGGATTTCGGGCATCGCAGCCGCGAGCAATCGATGATCGCGGACATCGCCGCGTCGATCGCCCCGCTGCGCCACGCCATCCGCCATGTCGATCGCTGGGCGCGGCGCGAGCGCAAGCCGGTGCTGTTTCCGCTGGGGCTGCTCGGCGCGCGGGCGTGGGTTGAGTATCAGCCCAAGGGCGTGGTGGGCGTGATCGCGCCGTGGAATTTTCCGGTGAACCTGGTGATGGGGCCTCTGGCGGGCGCCTTTGCCGCTGGCAACCGCGCGATGGTGAAGACCAGCGAATACACGCCCTGTGTCGCCGCATTGTTCGAGGAACTGTGCCCGGCCTATTTCGCGCCCGAGGAACTGGCGTTCGTCAGCGGCGGGGCAGAGGCGGGCAAGGCGTTTGCCGCGCTGCCCTTCGATCACATGCTGTTCACGGGCGCTACGGGGATCGGGCGGCACATCCTGCACGCCGCCGCCGACAATCTGACGCCGGTGACGCTGGAACTGGGTGGCAAGTCTCCGGTGGTGGTGGGGCGTTCGGCAGACGTGGCGACGGTCACCGAGCGGGTGGCGATGGGCAAGATGCTGAACGCGGGGCAGGTGTGCCTCGCGCCCGATTACCTGCTTGTGCCGGCGGAAAAGGAGGCAGAGGTCGTCGCCGGGCTCGTGGATGCGGCGTCGCGCATGTACCCGAGCGTGCTGGCGAACCCGGACTATACCGCGATCATCAACGACCGGCATTACCAGCGGCTTGCCGGGTGGATCGACGATGCCCGCGCGCGCGGCGCCGAGGTGATCGTGGTCAATCCGGCGAACGAGGACTTCACGACCGCCAATTCGCGCAAGATGCCGCTCCACATCATCCGCAACGCGACCGATGACATGACCGTGATGCAGGAGGAAATCTTCGGCCCGATCCTGCCGGTGCGCAGCTATCATCACATCGACGGCGCGATCGGCGAAGTGAACCGGCGCGACCGGCCGCTGGCGCTATACTATTTCGGGCGCGATGCCGGCGAGCGGCGGCAGGTGCTGGACCGCACGATTTCCGGTGGCGTGACGCTGGACGATGTGATCTTCCACGTCAGCCAGGAGGAACTGCCCTTTGGCGGGATCGGGCCGTCGGGGATGGGTGCCTATCACGGCGAAGTCGGGTTCCGCACGTTCAGCCATGCGCGCGCGGTGTTCCGCCAGTCGCGACTCGATGTCGGCAAGCTGTCGGGGATGAAGCCGCCCTATGGGGACGCGACTCGCAAGACCATCCGGCGCCAGCTGGGCTGAAGGCAAAAAAAAGGGGCCGCCCGAAGGCGACCCTTTGAAAGGTTTAGGAGAGGATGCCTGAAAGGCCCGTTCCTTGTGCATCGCAGCGGCCTATGCCGCAAGTGCGTAATGATACCGCTACCATTGCAAAATCTGCAACTGGGCAGCGTTGTCAGTTGCAGTGGGCGGTGGGTAGTTGCAACGGTTACGGCATGCATAACTCTGTTTTGAAGCTCGACGACTTCCTCCCCTATCGCCTGTCGATCGCCAGCAACGCGGTGTCGGACGCGGTTGCGACGTCCTATCGCACTCTGTTCGGGCTGCGCATTCCCGAATGGCGGCTGGTGGCCGTGCTCGCCGAGGGTGGGGCGATGAGCCAGCAGGCGCTGTGCGGACGCACCCGGATGGACAAGGTAACGGTCAGCCGCGCCGCGATCGCGCTGGCCGAGCGCGGGCTGATCGCACGTACCGCCAATCCCGGCGACCAGCGATCGCATCTGCTGACGCTCTCTGCCGAGGGTGAGACGCTCTATGCCCAGGTCGCGCCGCAGGCGATTGCGCTGGAGCGGCGGATGTTCGCCGATTTCACGCCCGATGAACGCGCCCAGCTGCGCGCGATGCTCGACCGTGTCGAACGCGCGGCGGGCGCACTGGAAGACGGCTTGCCTAGCGCCGCCCGGTTGGCTTAATCGTCATGCGCCCTCCCCAGGCGACGTAGGAACGAGCCTGTAGGAGGAATACCATGTCCGCTTTCGTCGATCGTGCCGGCCTGAAGGTCGCCGATGTCCTTGCCCGCTTTGTCGAGGGGCAGGTGTTGCCGGGGCTGGAGATCGACGCGGCGGGGTTCTGGCGGAGTGCGGCGGCGCTGCTCGCGCGCCTCGCGCCGGAAAACCGTGCGCTGCTGGCCCGGCGCGACGCGTTGCAGGTGCAGATCGACGCATGGTGCGAAGCCGATCCTGTCCGCGCGACCGAACCCGCTGCGCAGGAGGCGTTCCTGCGCGAAATCGGCTATCTGGTGCCCGAGCCGGCGCCTTTCACGATCACGACCGAGGGCGTCGATGACGAGATCGCCCGCATGGCGGGGCCGCAGCTGGTGGTGCCGGTGCTCAACGCGCGGTTCGTGCTCAATGCGGCCAATGCGCGCTGGGGGAGCCTGTACGATGCGCTGTATGGGACCGACGCACTGCCGGGCGCGGCGGAGCCCGGCGGATATGACGCGACGCGCGGCGCGGCGGTGATCGCGGCGGCCAAGGCGTTTCTGGACGAGGCGGTGCCGCTGGAGGGCATGCGCTGGGCCGATTTCACGCACGGCACGCTTCCGCTCGCCGATGCGGCGCAGTTTGTCGGGCATCGTGGCGACTCGCTGCTGTTCCGCCATCACGGGCTGCACATCGAAGTGGTGATCGACCGCGCGCACCCGATCGGGCGCACCGATCCCGCAGGCATTGCCGACGTGCTGCTCGAATCCGCGCTGACGGCGATCGTAGACCTGGAGGATTCGGTAGCCGCCGTCGATGCGGACGACAAGGTCGCGGCCTATGCCAATTGGCTGGGGCTGATGCGCGGCGATCTGGAGGAGCGCTTCACCAAGGGCGGCGCGGACGTCACGCGGCGGCTGGAGGCGGATCGGACCTATCAGATACCGGGCGCGGGCGAGCTGGCGCTGAAAGGGCGGTCGCTGCTGTTCGTGCGCAATGTCGGGCATCTGATGACCAGCCCGGCGGTGTTGCTGGAGGACGGGCAACAGGCGCCCGAGGGGATATTGGACGCGATTTTCACCAGCCTGATCGCGCTGTACGACGTGCGCGGGCTGGGCCGGTTCCGCAACAGCACCAATGGCGCGATCTATATCGTCAAGCCCAAGATGCACGGGCCTGAGGAATGCGGCTTTACCAACCGGCTGTTCGACGCGGTTGAGGACCTGCTGCAACTGCCCCGCCACACGATCAAGGTGGGCGTGATGGACGAGGAGCGGCGCACTTCGGCCAATCTGGCGGCGTGCATTGATGCCGTGAAGGACCGGATCGTGTTCATCAACACCGGCTTTCTCGACCGGACGGGGGACGAGATCCACACCAGCATGCGCGCCGGGCCGATGGTGCCCAAGGGGGAGATGAAGGCGTCGGCGTGGATCGCGGCCTATGAGGACCGCAATGTCCGCATCGGGCTGGCGTGTGGGCTTTCGGGGCGGGCGCAGATCGGCAAGGGCATGTGGGCCGCGCCCGATCGGATGGCGGACATGCTCGCGCAAAAGATCGCGCATCCGCAATCGGGCGCGAACACGGCATGGGTGCCGTCGCCGACTGCGGCCACGCTGCATGCGACGCACTATCACCGCGTCGACGTGTTCGCCCGCCAGCGGGAGATAGCGGGCGAGGCCGTGCCGGGGCTGGCGCCGCTGCTGACGATTCCCGTCGCGACCGGGCGCAACTGGAGCGCGGCAGAGATCGCGCAGGAGCTGGACAATAATGCGCAGGGCATATTGGGCTATGTCGTGCGCTGGATCGACCAGGGCGTGGGCTGTTCCAAGGTGCCGGACATTCACGACGTGGGGCTGATGGAGGATCGCGCGACTCTGCGCATATCGTCGCAGCATCTGGCGAACTGGCTGTTGCACGGGGTTGCAAGCGCGGCGGAGGTCGAGGCGGCGCTGCGGCGCATGGCGGCGAAGGTGGACGCGCAGAATGCGGGCGACCCGCTGTATCGGCCGATGGCGCCCGATCCCGATGCCAGCCTGGCGTTCCAGGCGGCGCGGGCTTTGGTGTTCGAAGGCGTGGCCCAGCCCAATGGTTATACCGAGCCGTTGCTCCATCGTTTTCGTGCCCGTGCGAAGAAGTTGTCCGGCAATGCGACGGACCGTCGGCATTTGATTTGAACCCAAAAGCTGCTTTGGTCGTTACGCTAGAGAGAGGGCCGGGTGTTAACGGTCCGCCAAGGAGGCGTGTGAGCAAAGGGGCAAGGGCGGCGTGGGTCGCCGCTTTGGCGGGAACCGGGTTCCTGCCGGGCGTGGCATATGCGCAGATTTCCAATCCATCGCCGGGGCAGGGTGCGCCGGCGAGCGCCTCTGCGCCTGTTGCGAACGAAGCCGAGCCGATGGACGAGCAGGAGCCGATCGTCTCCGACGAAGCGTTCCAGGCCGCGCTGCCCAAGCTGAGCGACGACATCAACGCCCCGCTGGAGCCGATCAAGGGGTTCACGCCACCGGCATCGGCGCCCGCGACCACCGCGACGACAACGCCCAATGCCGCGCAGCAGCCCCAGGCCGTGGCGAACGCGATCGAGGACTTTCCACCGCCCGCCGCCGAATCGCCCGAGTTTGCCGAGCCGCTTCAGCCGCTGGCCGAGTTCAAGGTCGAGCCGGTTACGATCAAGGGCATCGATGACGCCAAGGTCGCGACGATCCGCTACACCACCCATGTCGAAGGCCTCGACAAGCTTCGCCTCGACGATGAGTTTCGCAGCCTGTCCGCGCTGGAGCAGGGCGAGGGCAAGGCGGCCAACGCTACCATGGTCGCCGCCCGCGCGCGCGAGGACGAGGGGCTGGCGGTGCGGCTGATGCAATCGATGGGCTATTACGACGCCACCGCCGTATCGACCATCGAGCAGGTGCCGAAGGGGTCAGGCACGGTCCGCGCGACGATCGTCGCGACGCCGGGCAAGGTCTATCGTCTGGGCACGGTGACGATCCTGAGCGACCCGACGATACCCGAGGGGCTGGTCGACCGCGAACTCAACCTGAACCCCGGCGACCCGATCCAGGCGGCGCGGGTGCAGGCGGCGGAGGCCAATGTCAGCCTTAGGCTGCCGCAGGAGGGCTATCCCTTCATCACGCTGGGCGACCGCGACATCCTGTTGGACGAGGATACCAATTTCGGCGACTATACGCTGCCCGTGAACCTGGGGCCGCGCGCCAGCTTTGGCCAGGTGGTGACCGAGGGGCGCCGGCAGGTGTTCGACGTCGATCACATCAACGTCTTCCGCCGCTACAAGCCCGGCCAGATCTATGACAGTCGCGCCGTGGACGATCTGCGCGATGCGCTCATCGCGACCAGCCTGTTCTCCACCGTGTCGGTCGAGCCCGTGCGCACGGGCAAGCCGGGGCCGGACGGGACCGAGATCGTCGACCTGCGCGTACGCCAGACGGCCGGGCGGCAGCGGACGCTGGCGGGCGAACTGGGCTACAGCACCGGGCAGGGCATCCGGCTGGAAGGGAGCTGGACGCACCGCAACCTGTTCCCGCCCGAAGGCGCGCTGATCGCGACCGGGGTGCTGGGCACGCAGGAACAGGGCGTGACCGGCACGTTCCGCCGATCCAATGCCGGCCAGCGCGACCGCACGTTCCAGGTCGCCGCAGGCGTCAACCACAGCGACTATACTGCGTATGAATCCTACACCGGCACGCTGTCGATCCGCTGGTCGCGCGATTCCACCCCGGTGTGGCAGAAGCACTGGACCTATTTCTACGGCGCCGAACTGGTGGGCTCGAACGAGGACCGGTACAATTTCAACATCGGTAAGCGCGATCGCGGCACCTGGCTGATCGCGGCGCTGCCCGGCTATGTCGGCTATGACATTTCGGACAATCTGCTCAATCCGACGCGCGGTTTCCGGCTCAAGGCGAATGTAAGCCCCGAAACGTCGGTGCGCGGCACGGTGCGCCCCTATGCGCGGATCATGCTGGAGGGCACGGGCTATGTCCCCGTCACGCGCAACATCGTGATTGCCGGGCGGGCGCGGGTGGGATCGATTCCCGGCATTGCGCGCGACGATCTGCCCCCCTCGCGGCGGTACTATGCCGGCGGTGGCGGGTCGGTGCGCGGCTTTGGCTATCAGGAGCTGGGGCCGCGTTCGCCCGACGGCAAGCCGGTGGGGGGCCGCAGCCTCAACGAGTTCGCGATCGAGGCGCGGTATCGGTTCGGCAATCTGGGCATCGTGCCGTTCCTGGATGCCGGGCAAGTCTATGAGGGGCTGTACCCGACCGCGCAGAACCTGCGCTTCGGCGCGGGCATCGGCGGCCGGATCTACACCAATTTCGGCCCGCTGCGCGTCGATGTGGCAACCCCGATCGCGCGCAAGCCAGGAGAATCCAAGATCGCTCTCTATGTCTCGATCGGGCAGGCCTTCTGATGGCCTCCGACGCACCCGAAGTGGCTGAAATAGAGGACGAAGCCGTCGTTGTCCGCACGCCCATGTGGCGGCGCGTTGCGCGGGGCGTGGGGATCGTGCTGGGCGTGCTGGTGCTCCTTGCGGGGATCGTCGCGCTGGGGCTGAACACCCAGCCGGGCCGCGATCTGGTGGCGCAGCAGATCAACAAGCTGACGCTGGCGTCGGGGCTCAATTTCCGGGTGCGGCGAATCGAGGGATCGCTGTTCGGCAAGATGGTGCTGCGCGATGTCGAAGTGCGGGACACCAAGGGCGTGTTTGCCGCATCGCCTGAGATTGCGGTGGACTGGCGGCCCTTCGCCTATATGAACAACCATATCGACGTGCGCAGCGCGACCAGCCCGCTGATCCGGCTGGCACGGCTGCCCGAGCTGAAGCCGGTGGCGAGCGATCCCAACGCGCCGCTCCTGCCGGACATCGACATCGACGTGGCAAAGCTGTCGGTCGCGCGGATCGAGATTGCGCCGGCGGTGAGCGGGCAGCAGCATATCGCCCGGCTGGAGGGCAGTGCGCACCTGTCCGGCGGGCGGGCACAGATCGTGGCGAATGGCGCGACCATCAGCGCGCCCGGCGTGGCCGGGGGCGACCGGCTGGCACTGCGCATCGATGCGGTGCCGGATCGCAACATGCTCGACATCGACTTGAAGCTCGACGCCCCAGCGAAGGGGCTGGTGACGGGCCTCGCGAAGCTGGACGCGCCGCTGGGTGTCACTGTCGCTGGCAAGGGCAATTGGAAACAATGGGACGGCCGCGCGGCGGCGACGCTGGGCGGATCGTCGCTGGCGGACCTGGTGCTCACCGCAACCGACGGGCGCTTTCAGTTGCGCGGGCCGACGCATCCGGGGCTCTACCTGAAGGGCCCCGTCGAGCGGCTGACCACGCCGCAGCTGGACGTCGCGCTCGACATGCGCTGGCAGAACCGCACGGCGGACGCCACGCTCAAGATAAAGTCCGACGCGCTGGCTGCCGAGGCGACGGGGCTGGTCGATCTGGGCAACAATCGCTTTGGCAATCTTCGCGTGAACGCCGTTCTGCTACGCCCGGGGTCGATCGCGCCCAACGTGAATGGCCGTGCCGTGCGCGCCGCGCTGGCGCTGGACGGGCCGTTCGCGACGCCGGTGGTGGACTACAAGCTACAGGCTGCCGCGCTGGGCTTTGGCGAAACGGTGGCCGAGCAGCTCTATGCCGAGGGACGCGCACGGATCGATTCGAACCGCATCCTGGTCCCGATCCGGGCAAAGGCGCGGCGGGTGACCGGGCTCAACGCCGCCGCCGGTGGACTGGTGACCAACCTGACGCTCCAGGGCGATCTGGCGATTTCGGGCGACCAGATCCTGTCCGATAATCTGCGGCTGCGCTCCGATCGGGTGGACGCCACGGCGATCATCGCCGCCGACATGAGCAGCGGGCGCTATACCGGCGCGCTGAAGGGGCGGATCAACGATTACGCGATCAACGGCGTCGGCGTGGTCAACCTCAAGACCGACGCACAGCTCTTCACCGCGCCGGGCGGTGGCTGGGGCATTCGCGGGCAGGTGGGCGTGGAGACACGGCGCATCACGAACGAAGGCGCGCGCGATTTCCTGGGCGGCAATGCCGTGGCGTCGGCGCGCGTTACGCTGGACCCCAAGGGTGTGGTGATCGTCAACGACCTGAAGATGCGCGCGCCGCAATTCCGCATCCTGCGCGGGTCGGGCCGTTATGATCCTGCCGGGCCGATCCTGGTCAATGCCGATGCCGTATCGACGCGCTATGGCCCGCTCACCGCGCGGGTGACGGGTACGCTCAATGCGCCCGAAGTGCTGCTGAAGGCGGCAAAGCCGGGGCTGGGCGTCGGGCTGGTCAACCTGGAGGCCCGAGTGCGCGGGCGGGGCGATGCCTATGCCGTCACGGCCACAGGCGGGACGGACTATGGCCCGTTCAACGCCGATGTCGTGGTGCGCACCGGCGCGTTGATGGCGGTGGACATCACGCGCGCGCGCTTTGCCGGCATGGATATCGACGGCGCGCTGACGCAGACGCGACAGGGGCCGTTCGCCGGACAGGTGCGGTTCCAGGGATCGGGTGTGACCGGCACGGCGGTGCTGGCGGCCCAGGGCGACCTGCAGCGCGCCGATGTGGATGCGACGGCGGCGAATGCGACGATCCCCGGCAATGCGGGGCTCACGATCGGGCGCGCGCTGGTGAAGGCCAGCATCGTGCTGGAGGACACGCCCCAGATCGTCGCCGACGCGCAGGTCGCGAACCTGCGCAGCGGGCAGTTCGTGCTAAAGACTGCGCGGGCCAAGATCGACTACAAGGGCGGCAACGGCACGGCGCAGCTGGTCGCCAGCGGCTCGTCCGGCGTGGCGTTCGATCTCGCCGCCAACGCTCGGCTGACACCGACCGAATGGCTGGTGGCGTTGCAGGGGCAGGGCAGCGGCATTCGTTTCCACACGGTCAACCCCGCCCGCATCGCGCTGCGCGACGGGACCTATCACTTGCTGCCCACCCAGCTGGATTTCGACAAGGGCAGCATGCGGCTGGCGGGCAGCTATGGTGCGGGCATGGCGCTGCAGGCGCGGCTCGACAGCCTCGACCTGTCGGTCGTCAACGGCTTCACCACCGGGCTGGGCCTGGGTGGCACCGCGAGCGGCAGCATCGATTTCGCGCAGGCCAGTGCCGATGCGTTCCCCAGCGCCGATGCGCGGCTGAACATCGACCAGTTCACGCGATCGAGCCTGGCGACCGTGTCGACCCCGGTGGACGTGGCGTTTGTCGGCAAGCTGTTGCCCGATGGCGGCGATGCGCGGGCGCTTATCAAGCGCGGCACAACGACGATCGGCCGTGTCGTGGCGACGCTGCGCCCGTTGAGCGCGGGTGCGGGAAGCTGGACCGAGCGGTTGCTGGGCGCGCCGCTTTCCGGCGGCATCCGGTATAACGGGCCGGCGGCGGTGCCCTTCTCGCTGGTGGGCCTGTCCAACCAGCATCTGAGCGGACCGATCGGCATCGCAGCCGATTTCTCCGGCCGGGTGCGCAATCCGTCGCTGACCGGCGTCGTGCGCGGCGAGAACCTGAACTATGGCAACGAGACGTTCGGCACGCAGTTGACGGCGATGAAGATCGACGGGCGGTTCTCCGACGACGAGTTCATCCTGAACCAGATGACGGCGCGCGCAGGCGAGGGCACCGTGACCGCGCAAGGGCGGCTGGGCCTGTCGGCGGATGCGGGCTATCCGATCAACATCGACGCCAGCTTCGACAATGCACGGCTGGCGCGGAGCGACGCGCTGGGCGCGACCGCGACGGGCAAGATCAGCGTGGTCAAATCGCTGACCGAGGCGAAGATCGAGGGCGACCTGACCATCCCCGAGGCGCGGTACGAGATCATCCGCCAGGGTGCCGCGGAAGTGCCCGAGCTGATCGGAATCCGCCGCCGCAGCCAGGTGGTGAAGGACGCCCAGGGCGGCGCGGCCAAGCCGGCACGACCGGCGGGCATTTTCGACCTGAACCTGCGGCTGCGCGCCAACAACCGGTTGTTCGTATCGGGCATGGGGCTCGAATCCGAATGGAGCGCGCGGCTCGTCGTTGGCGGTACCACCGCCGCCCCGGTGGTGCGCGGGAACATGGAGATCGTGCGCGGGACGTACAGCTTTGCCAGCCGGCGGTTCGAGGTTTCGCGCGGCACGATCCGGTTCCAGGGCGCGGCGCTGTCCAACCCGACGATCGACATCTCGGCCAACACCACGGCGGAGGGGATCACCGCGATCCTGACCGTGTCGGGCACGGCGCAGGCGCCGCAGATCGCGTTCTCGTCCTCGCCGACGCTGCCGCAGGAGGAAGTGCTGTCGCGGCTGTTCTTTGGCACCAACGTGACCAACCTGTCGGCGACCGAGGCGATCCAGCTGGCGGCTGCGGTCAATTCGCTGCGCGGCAGCGGCGGCGGGCTCAATCCGCTGGGGCAGCTCAAGTCCGCCACCGGCATCGACCGGCTGCGCGTGCTGGGCGCGGACGATACGACCGGGCGGGGCACGTCGCTCGCGGCGGGCAAGTACATCACCGATGACATCTATATTGAGATCATCACCGATGCCCGCGGCTTCACTGCGACCCAGCTGGAGATTTCGCTCACGCGCGCGCTCAGCCTCTTGTCGCAGACCGGATCGTTCGGCGGATCGAGCGTGAGCCTGCGCTATTCGAAGGATTATTGACCGCAGCCCGGTTCGCGCGTCTGATGCATATTGACATGCGTGTCAGTGGACGCAGTGCGGGAGAGGCAGTGTGAGCGAACATTTCGACGTGGTTGTCGTCGGTGCCGGGATTTCGGGGATCGGCGCGGGCTATCACCTCCAGGCGAACAGCCCGGATCGCAGCTATGTGATCCTGGAGGGGCGTGCGCGGATGGGGGGCACGTGGGACCTGTTCCGCTATCCCGGCATCCGTTCGGATTCGGACATGCATACGCTGGGCTTCGGGTTCAAGCCGTGGACACAGGCGAAGGCGATCGCGGATGGGCCGTCGATCCTGCGCTATGTCGAGGAAACTGCGCGCGAGCACGGCATCGACCGGCACATCCGCTATGGTCACCGCGTGACGGCGGTGGCGTGGTCGACCGCCGAGGCACTGTGGAGCGTGACGGTGGACCGGGGCGGCGAGGAAGAGCGGTTCACTTGCGCTTTCCTGTTCCTGTGCAGCGGATACTATAACTATGCGCGGGGGCACGCGCCGGAATTTGCCGGGGCGGCGGACTTTGGCGGGCGCGTTGTCCATCCGCAATTCTGGCCCGAGAACCTGGACTATGCTGGCAAGCGCGTGGTGGTGATCGGCAGCGGTGCGACGGCAGTGACGCTGGTGCCCGAGATGGCGAAGGCCGCCGCGCACGTCACCATGCTCCAGCGGTCCCCGACCTATGTCGTCTCGCGCCCGTCCGAGGATGGCATCGCCAACGCGCTGCGCAGGGTGCTGCCGGCCAAGGTCGCCTATGCGGTCACGCGGTGGAAGAACGTACTGCTCCAGCAATATGTTTTCCGCCTTGCCCGCAAGCATCCGGCCAAGGTGAAGGAACGGATCGTGGGGATGGTGCGCGACCAGCTGGGCGCCGGGTATGACGTCGCGACGCACTTCACGCCCCGCTACAATCCGTGGGACCAGCGAATATGCCTGGTGCCCGACGCCGACCTGTTCGACACGATCCGGGCGGGCAAGGCCGAGGTAGTGACCGACACGATCGACCGCTTCACGCCGGGCGGGGTGCTGCTGGCGTCCGGGCGCGAACTGCCCGCCGATATCGTGGTGACCGCGACGGGGCTGGAGATCCAGCTGTTCGGCGGGGTGCCGATCACCGTGGACGGAGCCCCGTTCGAGGCGGGGCAGGCGATGACGTACAAGGGCATGATGTTCGCCGACCTGCCCAATTTCGCGATTTCGTTCGGCTACACCAACGCCAGTTGGACGCTGAAGGCCGATCTGACTGCCGCCTATGTCACCCGGCTGCTCAACGCGATGCGGCGGCGGGGCGTGCGGCAAGTGACGCCGCGGGTGTCCGGGCCGATCGAGCCGGTGCCGTTCCTGGACTTCACCTCCGGCTATGTCACGCGCGCCGCCCCCGCATTGCCGCGCCAGGGCAGCCGCAAGCCGTGGCGGCTGAACCAGAATTACACGCGCGACCTGCTCGCGCTGCGCTTTGGGTCGATCGACGAGGAGATGGAATTCTCCAACCACGAGCCCGCCCCCTGATTATGCCGGCCGGCTGCGCAGCAGCGCCGAGCGGAGGCATTCGCAGACCACCTGATCGCGCTGGTTGTGCATCGCGTGGCGCCAGGTGACGATCCCCTGTCCGGGGCGCGACTTGCTGGGGCGCATCTCCACCACTTCGGACGAGGCGCGCAGCGTGTCGCCGATGAACACGGGGCTGGGCATCACGAGCTTGTCATAGCCGAGGTTCGCGACCAGCGTGCCCGCCGTCGTATCGCCCACCGTGATCCCCACCATCAGGCTGAAGGTGAAGGTGCCGTTGACGAGGATCTGGCCAAACTCGCTCGCGCGCGCGGCCTCTGCGTCGAGGTGCAGCGGCTGGGTGTTGTGGGTCATGGTCGAGAACAGCAGATTGTCGGTCTCGGTCACGGTGCGGCGCAGATCGTGCTCGATCCGGTCGCCGATCTGCCATTCGTCGTAGAAGCGGCCGGGCATCAGGGGGTCTCCGTGTATTGTTCGCGGACGATATGGGGAGCGGCCTTGCCGTTCCCCTGCGAAAGCAGGGGGCCGGAGTTGCGGGCGGTGCGGCGTGTTGCCCTGGGCCCCTGCTTTCGCAGGGGAACGCGGGGGGCTTGGGGCGGGCGTTGCCCCACGCCGCCGTCATGCTGAACTTGTTTCAGCATCCAGCCCTCCACCGGCGAGGCGTTTGCCCGTGGCGCGTTGGACCCTGAAACAAGTTCAGGGTGACGAAGGGTGGGGGAGAGGGTGGGGACGGCGCGGCGTGTCCGTTCCCCTGCGCAGGCAGGGGGCCAGAGTGGCGGGTGGTGCGGCTTGTGGCCCTGGGCCCCTGCTTTCGCAGGGGGACGGGGAGGGGCGGTCATTCGCTCTTCTCGATGCGGACGAGGAGCGTGGCTTCGCTGACCTGTGCGCCGGCTTGTGCGTGCAGCTCGGCGACAATGCCGTCGAAGGGGGCGGTGAGGCTGTGTTCCATCTTCATCGCCTCCAGCGTGACGAGGCGCTGGCCCTTGGCGACGGTGGCGCCGGGGGTGACGTCCACGGCGGTGATGCGACCGGGCATCGGGGCGAGGATCGCGCCGTCTGCGGTGGCACCGGTGGTGGCGCCGTCGGCGCGGGCGAGGGTGAAAATCCGCGTATCGCCGTCCAACGCCACCAGCAGGCCCTCGGCTACTGTTTTGTCGTAGGCGTAGCTGTCGTCTGCCACCGCTTCATAAACTTTAGTTCCATCGGACACGCGAAGCGATGGCGACCGCCCCGGTGCGTTAAGGCGGAAACCCTTGGGCTGCCGCCAGATCGGCAGCTTTGCGATAGAGTCGCTATCTTCATACTCCGGTTGTGCAAACGCCCCGGCCAGCATCAGTGTGTGCGCCGCGCGACCCAGCATTGCGGTGGTAGGCTCCAGCGGCGGAAGTAACGTGTCTCCCTTGCGGGAAATGATACCTGTGTCGAGGTTGGCGGCGCGGACATCGCCATCTTCGAGCAGGCGCTTTAGGAATGCCGCATTGGTGCGCACCGGCCAGCTATGCACTCCGCCGCAATGCCGTCCGAGTGCCTTCAGCGCCTCGTCTCGCGCTGGGCGGTGGACGATCAGCTTGGCGATCATCGGATCGTAAAAGGGAGAGATGGATTCCCCCTGTTCGACACCCATTTCCAGCCGCATCGGAGAGCGCAAATTTCCTTTGGGGACATAGAAATGCGTCAGCGGCCCCACGCTCGGCAAAAACCCATTGCTCGGATCCTCCGCATACAACCGCGCCTCCATCGCCCAGCCGTTGATGCTCAACTCGTCCTGCCGCATCGGCAGTGCCTCCCCGCTCGCGACGCGCAACTGCCACTCGACCAGATCGACGCCGGTGATTTCCTCGGTCACCGGATGCTCGACCTGGAGGCGCGTGTTCATTTCCATGAACCAGATGCGGTCGGCGCGGAGACCCTCGCTGGCGTCGGCGATGAATTCGATCGTGCCCGCGCCGACATAGTCCACGGCCTTGGCCGCGCGCACCGCCGCTGCGCAGATCGCCTCGCGCGTCTCGGCGTCCATGCCGGGGGCGGGGGCTTCCTCGATCACCTTTTGGTGGCGGCGCTGGAGCGAGCAGTCGCGCTCGAACAGGTGGACGACATTGCCATGGGTGTCGCCGAACACCTGCACTTCGATGTGGCGGGGCGAGAGGATGTATTTCTCCAGCAGCACGCGGTCGTCGCCGAAGGACGAGGCGGCCTCGCGGCGGCAGCTTGCCAGTGCGTCGGCGAACTCGGACGCGCTTTCCACCCGGCGCATTCCCTTGCCGCCGCCGCCGGCAACGGCCTTGATCAGCACGGGATAGCCGATCGCGTCGGCTTCGGCCTGGAGGCGCTCGGGCGACTGGTCCTCGCCCAGATAGCCGGGCGTGACGGGCACGCCGGCGGCGATCATGCGCGATTTGGCGGCGTCCTTGAGCCCCATTGCGCGGATACTGTCGGGGCTCGGGCCGACCCAGATCAGCCCGGCGTCGAGCACCGCCTGGGCGAAGTCGGCATTCTCCGACAGGAAGCCATAGCCCGGATGGATCGCCTCCGCCCCGGTCTCGCGCGCGGCGGCGAGGATCTTTTCGCCGACCAGATAGCTCTCGCGCGCCGGGCTGGGGCCGATATGCACTGCCTGATCGGCCTGGCGAACGTGCAATGCGTTCGAGTCGGCGTCGGAATAGACCGCGATCGTGCGGACATTCAGTGCGCGCGCCGTGCGGATGATCCGGCAGGCGATTTCGCCGCGATTGGCAATGAGCAGCGATTTCAACATGATACTCTCTCCGGGCGCGCGAAAAATTCACGAAGTTCGCGCTTATGCGGCATGAAGATAGCGGCGTGCGGTGGGGCGGTCATGCGGCCAGCCTAGGCACAATCAGGGGATGTAGGACAGGCCCTCAAGGATGGCGTTCGGGGAAGCCGTGGCGGGTGGCGAGCGCGGCGAGCAGTGCCTCGATCTCGTTCGCGAAGCCGCCGTCCCAGACCAGCGCGGGGAGGTTCTGGTTCGCCTCGCCCAGCCGCTCGACCACGGCGGCGCGCGGGCGGGGCCAGGGCACGCGGACCACGTCGATCGCGGCGGCGCGATCGGGGAAGGCGGCGAGCAGCCCCTCGATCACCATGCAATCCTTGCAATAAAAGCGCCGCTCGCCCCCCAGCGCGGGGTCAGCCCAGTCATTGTCGAGCAGGAACAGCGTGTCGCGGCTCATTTCGCCGGGCACCCGGTAGTGCGCGACGACCAGCTTACATTGGCGACTTTCCACGCGCCGCCTTCGCGGATCATGTCGAAATGGTTGACGCCGCAATGATGGACCTTGCCGTCGATCAGGAAGACATAGTCGCCCCACACCATCGCGACGTCGCCGTCGATCTCGATCGCCGGGGCAGGCATCCGCTCCTCAAGCCGCTCGGCGCCGGGGGCGAAGCGGGTGAGGAATTGCGGCCAGGGAGTGCGGGTGATGCTGCGCGTGCCATCGGGCTTTTCGGTCGCGGTGATCGCGCCGCCGCCGGGGAGGAGCAGGGGCTCTACGGCCTTGGCGTCGCGCGCCGTGATCGCGGCGAACAGCGCAGTGACGGGGGCGAGCACCTGCGCCTCCTCCGACGCGGGCGGGGGGAGCGCGGTGCCCTTCACGATCGGGGCGACGGGGGTGGTTTGTAGGGCGAGGGCGAGGAGAAGGGGGAGCATTTCTTTGGCCTTTTTTAGGGAATTAAGGGCGCGGGGGTATTTACCCGTCCACCACCGCTGCGCGGCGGTCCCCCTCGCCGAGACAAGCTCGGGGAGGAATTTGATGGCGCAGTCCTCCCCGAGCTTGTCTCGGGGAGGGGGACCATGCGAAGCATGGTGGAGGGGCCGGGCCGCAGGCGCGGTAAGGGGCGGGCGATATGCTGAAGGGCACGGGCAAATCGTACCGACGTTCCAGGGAAGCGCGGCGCCAGCTCACCTTGCCTGAAGTTCTGTTGTGGCAACAGCTTCGCCGGGAACGCGGCCAGTGGCACTGGCGCAAGCAACATCCCGCAGGACCGTATTCGCTCGATTTCTACTGCGATGCGGCCAAGCTTTGCGTTGAGGTAGATAGTGAGGCGCACGAACGTGGAAATCGGCCCGAGCGCGATGCTCGGCGTGATGCGTGGCTGGCCAGCCAGGGCGTGAGAACACTGCGCGTCCGGGCGGCGGATGTCCTGGGTAATCTTGAGGGGGTGATGCGCCTGGTTGGCGAGACCGCGCGCGAGCGCGCGCCCCTCCACCGTCCTTCGGACGGTCCCCCTCCCCCAGCCGAGCTGGGGGAGGAATAGGAGAGCACCCTCCCGCCTCACATCCGGAACACGCCGAATGCCGGGCGCTCGGGGATCGGCGCGTTCAGCGCCGCCGCCAGTGCCAGTCCCAGCACGTCGCGCGTCTGTGCCGGATCGATGATGCCGTCGTCCCACAGCCGGGCAGTCGCGTGCCAGGGGTTGCCCTCATCCTCGTATTTCTGGCGGATCGGCGCCTTGAAGGCTTCGGCTTCGTCCGGCGTCCAGGTTTCCGCGTCGCGGTGGACGGTGGCGAGCACGCTTGCGGCCTGTTCGCCGCCCATCACCGAGATGCGGCTGTTGGGCCAGCTGAACAGGAAGCGGGGCGAATAGGCGCGGCCGCACATGCCGTAATTGCCGGCGCCGAAGCTGCCGCCGATCAGCACGGTCAGCTTGGGCACCGTCGCGGTGGCGACGGCGGTGACGAGCTTTGCGCCATGTTTTGCAATGCCTTCCGCCTCATACTTGCCGCCGACCATGAAGCCCGAGATGTTCTGGAGGAACAGCAAAGGCACGCGGCGCTGGCAGGCGAGTTCGATGAAATGCGCGCCCTTTTGCGCGCTTTCGGAAAACAGGATGCCGTTATTGGCGATGATGCCGACGGGCATCCCCCAGATATGCGCGAAACCGCAGACGAGGCTGGGGCCGTACAGTGCCTTGAATTCGTGGAATTCGGACGCATCGACCAGCCGGGCGATGACTTCGTGCACGTCATAGGGCGCGCGGACGTCCTGCGGCACGATGCCGTACAGTTCCTCGGCGGCGTATTTGGGCGGGCGGGGATCGAGCAGCTTGACGTCGGGCACGCTGTCGGCGGGCAGGTGGCTGACGATGTCGCGCACGATCGTCAGCGCATGCTCGTCATTCTCGGCGAGGTGATCGACCACGCCCGAGGTGCGCGCATGGAGATCGCCGCCGCCCAGCGCCTCCGCGCTGATGACTTCGCCGGTCGCGGCCTTTACCAGCGGCGGGCCGGCGAGGAAGATCGTGCCCTGGTTGCGCACGATGATGCTCTCGTCCGACATGGCGGGCACATAGGCGCCGCCGGCGGTGCAGCTGCCCATCACGCAGGCTATCTGGGGAATGCCCTTGGCCGACATGTTCGCCTGGTTGAAGAAGATGCGGCCGAAATGGTCGCGATCGGGGAACACCTCGTCCTGGTGCGGCAGGTTGGCGCCGCCGCTGTCGACAAGGTAGATGCAGGGCAGGCGATTGGCCTCGGCAATCTCCTGCGCGCGGAGATGCTTCTTGACCGTCATCGGGTAATAGGTGCCGCCCTTTACCGTGGCGTCGTTGCATACGATCATCACCATCCGGCCCGAAACGCGGCCGATCCCCGCGATCAGCCCGGCGCCGGGCACTTCGTCGCCATAGAGCCCGTTGGCCGCGAGCTGGCCGATTTCGAGCAAGGGCGCGCCGGGATCGAGCAGCCGCTCGACGCGATCGCGCGGGAGCAGCTTGCCGCGTGCGGCGTGGCGCTCGCGCGACGCTTCGCTGCCGCCCAGCGCCGCCTGCGCCACATCGGCGCGCAGCCGCTCCGCCAGCGCGCGGTTATGCGCGGCGTTGGCGCGAAAGCCTTCGCTCTCGGTCGAAATGCGGGTGTCGAGCACGGGAGCGCTCATGAATTGCCATCCTCTCGTTTCTTTTCCGATGCCTAGACGCGGCAGGCGGAGTTTGGAAGCACTGGCGCGCGCTATCGGGCGGGTGTAGCCGGTGCTGCTTGTGAATCAGGTCCGGAGACGACGCCTTGAAGACTCGGTCGATGTTGCTTGCAGCACTCCTCGCAACGACGGCATGCACGCCGGAGGGGACGGGCGGGAACGCCACGGTGGCGACCGAGGCCAACGGCATCGGGGTCGATCTGGCGGGGCTGAACAAGCGGGTCCAGCCGGGCGATGATTTCGAGGAATATGCCAATGGCGGTTGGCGCGCGAGCGCGGTGATCCCGGCGGATCGTTCGGGCACCGGGTCGTTCCTCGAGGTGTTCAACAAGGCCGAGGCCAACAACGTCGCGATCGTCCAGGCCGCGCTGAAGGCCAATGCCGCGCCGGGCACCGACACGCGCCGCATCGCCGACTGGTATAATGGCTATACCGACACCGCCGCGATCGAGGCGCGCGGGCTGGCGCCGGTGAGCGCGGAAATGGACGCGATCGCGGCGCTGAAGGACAAGGTCGCGCTGTCGACGATGCTGGGCGCCAATCTGCGCGCCGATGTCGATCCGCTCAACGCGACCAACCTGGAGACCGAGAACCTGTTCGGGCTGTTCGTCAGCCAGGCGCTGGACCGGCCGGATACGACCGTGCCCTATCTGCTCCAGGGCGGGCTGGGGCTGCCGGATCGCGATTATTACCTGTCGCCCAAGCCCGAGATGAAGGCGATCCGCGACCAGTACAAGGCCTATGTCGGCAAGCTGCTGAGCCTTGCCAACGTGACCGAGCCCGATGCGCGGGCCGAGCGGGTGTTCGAGCTGGAGGGCCGGATCGCGCAGGCGCATGCCGACATCGTCACCACGCAGGACGCGCACAAGGCCGACAATCCGTGGACCAAGGCCGATTTCGCCAGGAACGCGCCGGGTATCGACTGGGACGCGTTCTGGCAGGCGGCGGGGCTGGGCAGCCAGCAGGATTTCATCGTGTGGCAGCCGAATGCGGTCGCCGGGCTGGCCAAGCTGGTGGCGGGCGAGCCGCTGGAGACGTGGCAGGACTGGCTGATGTTCCACCGGCTGAACCAGGTGAGCGACGTGCTGCCCGCCGCGTTCGACCAGGCGCATTTCGACTTCTACAAGACGCTGAGCGGCGCGCAGAAACCGCGCCCGCGCGACAAGCGGGCGATCGGCTCGCTCAACGTCTGGCTAGGCGACGCGATGGGCCAGCTGTACGTGAAGGACTATTTCCCGGCATCGTCCAAGACCGATATCCAGGCGATGGTGAAGGGCATCCTGACCGCGTTCGACCAGCGCGTGGCGGGGCTGGCGTGGATGGCGCCCGCGACCAAGGCCGAGGCGCGCAAGAAGATCGAGACGATGCGCGTCGGCGTCGGCTATCCGGAGGCGTGGCGCAGCTATGACGGGCTGGAGATCAAGGCTGACGATCCGGTGGGCAATTTCCGCCGCGCCGAGCTGGCCGAATATCGCCACCAGATCGGCAAGATCGGCAAGCCGGTCGATCGCGGCGAATGGTGGATGACGCCGCAGACCGTGAACGCGGTCAACCTGCCGCTCCAGAACGCGCTGAACTTCCCCGCCGCGATCCTCCAGGCGCCGTTCTACGATCCCGGCGCCGATCCGGCGTCCAACTATGGCTCGATCGGCGCGACGATCGGGCATGAGATCAGCCACAGCTTCGACAATCTGGGCGCCGATTTCGATGCGACGGGCAAGCTGCGCAACTGGTGGACCAAGGAGGATCTGGCGCGGTTCGAGGCGACCGGCGCGGCGCTGATCGCGCAATATGATGCGTATGAAGTGCTGCCGGGGCTCAACGTCAACGGCAAGCAGACGCTGGGCGAGAACATCGCCGATGTCGCCGGGCTGACGGCGTCGTACGAGGCGTATCGCGCCTCGCTGGGCGGCAAGCCCGCGCCGGTGATCGGCGGGCTGACCGGCGACCAGCGCTTCTTCCTTGCCTATGCCCAGAGCTGGCGTGCGAAGAACCGCGAGCAGTCGATCCGCGCCCGCATCGCCACCGATGTCCACGCGCCGGACCGCTTCCGCGCGCAGACGGTGCGCAACTTGGACGGGTGGTATGATGCGTTCGCGGTCAAGCCGGGGCAGCGCCTGTACCTGGCGCCCGACAAGCGCGTGAAGGTGTGGTGAGCGCGCTGGGTCAGTGCGCGGGCGGGGCCTGGGGTGGATCGGGGTCGATCGATACCTTGGGTTCCAGCACCTTCACATGGACGATCGAATCGCTGTGCGGCGTGACGCACAGGTTGGCGCGGCCATCGAGGGTGATCCGTTCGTGCGTCTTTTGCTGGCGCAGTACGAAGCGGACCGGCATGTCGCAGGTGGCGGCGTTGCCGGTCTTGACCGCGAGCGAGGCCTTGTGCGGGGCCAGCGCGCCCTCGAAACGGTTGCGGCTGAAATCGGACGCGGTGTCGGGGCGCGTCGCGATGTGGAAGGCGATCACGTCATAGCCGTCGGTCTCGTTGACGATGATGAGGCAGCCAAAATCCCAGCACTTGCTCTTGCGGAACTGGGTGATCGCGAGTTCCAGCCGCATGCTTGCCAGCGTGTCGTCGCTCGATCCGATCGAGGAGATCTTGCCCGCGCCACCGGCCTCCGACTGGGCGTGGGCGAGCATGGGGGCTAGAAGGGCCGCGAGCGATGCCATTATGCGCCAGAAGCCCATCATCGTCCTTTCGTCGCGCCGATCCTCCGTAGAAGTCGGGGATGCTGCCGCGCTATCGTCTATATTATGCTGTCGAATTATGGCGCCGTCGCGAAATTTCGTCGTGTGGACGACAGTGATGGGCATCATATAAAGATATCTTTATATTTCGATTGCGCGCTCCCATCTAACCGGCTAGGGGCGCCCAATCGCGGCCGGCGAGTCCGGTGCGCACCTGTATCTCGCTCAACTGGAGAAGCGTCTTGGCTACCGTGCTCGACAAGAAGGATTATGTGATCAAGGACATCGGGCTGGCCGATTTCGGCCGCGCCGAGATCAACATCGCCGAGACCGAGATGCCCGGCCTGATGGCGCTGCGCAGCGAGTTCGGCGCGTCGCAGCCGCTCAAGGGCGCGCGCATCACCGGTTCGCTCCACATGACGATCCAGACCGCGGTGCTGATCGAGACGCTGACCGCGCTCGGCGCGCAGGTCCGCTGGGCGACCTGCAACATCTTCTCGACGCAGGACCATGCCGCCGCTGCGATCGCCGCGACCGGCGTGCCGGTGTTCGCGGTGAAGGGCGAGAGCCTGGCCGAATATTGGGACTATGTCGGCGACATCTTCAACTGGGGCGCCGATGGTGACGGCACCACCGCCAACATCATCCTCGACGACGGCGGCGACGCGACGATGTTCGCGCTGTGGGGCGCCAAGCTCGAAGCCGGCGCGACGCTGGGCGAGCCGGAGAACGACGAGGAAGTCGAATTCCAGCGCGCGCTGAAGGCGTTCATCGCCAAGTATCCGGGCTATCTGACCGAGACGGTCAAGAACCTGAAGGGCGTTTCGGAAGAGACCACCACCGGCGTCCACCGCCTGTACGAGATCGCCAAGAAGGGCGAGCTGCCGTTCCCGGCGATCAACGTCAACGACAGCGTCACCAAGTCGAAGTTCGACAACCTCTATGGTTGCAAGGAATCGCTGGTCGACGCGATCCGTCGCGCCACCGACGTGATGCTGGCCGGCAAGGTCGCATGCGTCGCCGGCTTCGGTGACGTGGGCAAGGGCTCGGCCCAGTCGCTGCGCAACGGCGGCGCCCGCGTGATGGTCACCGAAATCGATCCGATCTGCGCGCTGCAGGCGGCGATGGAGGGCTTCGAGGTCGTCACCATGGATGAGGCCGTGAAGCGCGCCGACATCTTCGTGACCGCGACCGGCAACGCCGACGTGATCACCGCCGATCACATGAAGGCGATGAAGCCGATGTCGATCGTGTGCAACATCGGCCACTTCGACAGCGAGATCCAGATCGCTGCGCTGTCGAACTACAAGTGGACCGAAGTGAAGCCGGGCACCGACCTGGTCGAGTTCGACGACGGCAAGCAGATCATCGTGCTCGCCAAGGGCCGCCTGGTGAACCTGGGCTGCGCCACCGGCCACCCGAGCTTCGTGATGTCGGCCAGCTTCACCAACCAGACGCTGGCGCAGATCGAGCTGTGGACCAAGGGCGAGAACTACAAGAACGAAGTGTATGTCCTGCCGAAGCACCTCGACGAGAAGGTCGCCGCGCTCCACCTGGAGAAGCTGGGCGTCCACCTGTCGAAGCTGAGCGAAAAGCAGGCGTCGTACATCGGCGTGCCGGTCGAAGGGCCGTTCAAGCCGGATCACTATCGCTACTGATCCTGCGATAGCGCAATATTCGGGGCCGCGCCTTCCACGGGAGGCGCGGCCCCTTTTGCGTCGGGCGCTGGCGGAACAGGGGGATCGTCGTAACGTTTGAGCCCGTAACAGGGAGACGAGCGATGCGCGGCGACGTGATTGCCAAGCTGGGACTGGCGGGTGCGGCCATTTTCGGAGTCGGCGGCGCGATCGGCCTTGGCCTCGCCAACTTCGCCGAGTCCGGTGACTTCGAATTTTATCGGCATGCGCCAACCGTTGCGTGGGAGCCGGGGCCGGAGCGGGCCGTGGACGCATTCGTTTCGGTCGAAGCCCCTGCGGGCGATGCGGCGGCCAGTGCGTTTTTCGCTTCCGAGACGCGGCCTGCGCGGCGGCAATATGCCGGCTTCGAGCGTTGATGGGGCGTGGAAACGCAGGATGACGATCCCGAAATGGACTCCGCCCAGGCGCGGTTGCAGGCGATATTGCGCCGCGCGCTGCCTGTGGCGGAAGACGGGCTGGACGACGAGATAAGCAGGCTGATGCTTCATTTGTCGCACGATCCCGTGGAGGGCATGCCCACCCATTCCGACAGCGCTGCAAAGGATCGCGCGCGCGACAAGGGCCGGGCGCGGCCCGCGCCGTTGCTGGGTCGGTTGCTGCGGCGATCCCGCACGCGCTGACTGGGCGCACCGGCACCAAGCGGCTTTCCGATCGGCGGCGCATTCCCTAAAGGTGCTGCATGGATGTGCAGCACGGCCGCGCGTGGGCGGCTTGATCGAGATTTCACAGTCTGCGGCGGTGCTGGCGGGCGCCGTTATGGCGCTGCTCGTCTTCGGCGCAACCTGGGCGCTGTACCTTGGGCTGACGGCGCGGGCGGCGGCGGCGGCGTTTGTCGACGACAATGCCCGGCTGACGGCGCTGGTCGGCGGATCGCCGGCACAGGCGATGGTGGTGCGCGCCGATGGCCGCGTGGAAGTGCCGCGCCGGTTGGCGGACTGGCTGGGGCTGGAGGCATTGCCGCGCGAACTGACCGAGCTGTGCGGTGCCGGGGTTGGGCTGGCGCCGCAGGATGCCGAGGCGCTGGCGGCGCATGTCGCGGCGGCGCAAAAGGCGGGGCGGCCGTTCGCGCTATCGGTGGCGGTGCAGGGTTCCGAGCGCGCATTGCTGGTGCGCGGCGAAAAGGCGGCGGACGCGGTGCGCGCGCCCGGTGGCGTCGTGCTGTGGTTCCTCGACGAAACCGAGAGCGAGGCCGAGATCACCCGGCTTGGGCGCGAGGGGGCGCGGCTGCGCGCGGCGTTCGACGCGCTGACCGCGCTGATCGAGGCGGCGCCGATGCCGATGTGGTATCGCGGATCGGACCTGCGGCTGCTGATGGTCAACTCCGCTTATGTCGAGGCGGTGGAGGGCGGCGACGGCGAGCAGGTGGTCGAGCGCGGGATCGAGCTGGTCGAGGGCGCCGGGCTGGGCGGGCCGCTGGCCAACGCCGCGATCGCGCGCGACACCGGATCGCCCCAGATCGCGACGATGCCCGCCACGATCGGCGGCGCGCGGCGGATGCTGCGGCTGCACGATATTCCGCTGCCCACCGGCGGCGTGGCGGGCTTTGCCGTGGACATCGAGGAACTGGAGCAGCTGCGCGGCGGGATGAAGCGCTTCGGCGAGGCGCAGCGGGCGATGCTCGACCGGCTCTCGTCCGGCGTGGCGCAGTTCGCGTCGGATCGCAGCCTGGCGTTCTGCAACCAGCCGTTTCGCCGCATGTTCGCGATGAAGACCGAATGGCTGGCCGACCGGCCCGAGTTCGATCGGGTGCTCGACCGGATGCGCGAGGCGAACCGGCTGCCCGAAGTGCGCGATTTCCCGGCATGGAAGGGCGAGCGCCGCGAGTGGTTCACTGCC
Organism: Sphingomonas degradans; assembly: GCF_053502645.1. NCBI lineage: Bacteria > Pseudomonadati > Pseudomonadota > Alphaproteobacteria > Sphingomonadales > Sphingomonadaceae > Sphingomonas > Sphingomonas degradans. The sequence continues at coordinate 2,106,091 of NZ_CP177172.1, read as the reverse complement.
CCCGAAGCGGTCGAGGAGACCTGGACGGTGGGCGGCACGCACCTGCGCGTGGTCGCCCAGCCGCTGCCCGAAGGCGGGCTGTTGCTGATCTTCGAGGATCGTACCCAGCAGTTCGAGTTGCAGCGCGAGCATGGCGAGATGCAGCAGGTCCGCACCGCAACGCTGGAGAGCCTGGCCGAAGCCGTGGCGGTGTTCGGCAAGGGGCGGTTGCAGCTGTGGAACCGCAAGTTCCGGCAGGTGTGGGGCTTTGACGACGGGTTCCTCGACGGGCATCCGCAGATTGCCAATCTGGTCAAGGCGGCGGGACCGCGCTTCAGCAACCCCGCGCGCGCCGAAGTGATCGGCGATCTGGTGCGGCTGGCGGCGAAGGATCGGCAATCGCGCGGATCGAGCGTCGCCTTTGCCGATGGGCGGCATTTCGACATCACCGCCGTGCCGCTGCCCGACGGCAACGCGCTGGTGACGATGCTGGACACCACCGACCATCACCGCGCCGAGCGTGCGCTGCGCGATCGGAACGAGGCGCTGGAGGCGGCGGATCGGGTCAAGACCAGCTTTGTCGCGAATATGAGCTATGAGCTGCGCACCCCGCTGACCTCGATCAAGGGGTTTACGGAGATGCTGCACGGCGGCTTTGCCGGGCCGCTGAGCGAGAGCGGCGTGGAATATGCCGAGGCGATCCTGCTCTCGGTCGACCGGCTGGGCAATCTGATCGACGACGTGCTCGACCTGACCCAGAGCGAGGGCGCGCCGCTGGAACGCGCGGCGGTCGACCTGGAAATGGTGGCACAGGGGGCGGCCGAAGCCGTGGCGCACGCCGCCCGGGCCAAGGCGATCGAACTGGTGGTCGAGGATACCGGCACCGCCGGCATCGTATCGGGCGACCGCAAGCGGCTGCGCGAAGTGATCGAGCATCTGTTGCGCCATGCCATTGCCAATACCCCCGAACAGGGGCGCGTGCTGCTGCACCTCGACGGCAATGCGCAGACCGCGCGGGTGATCGTGTCCGACAACGGCCCCGGCATGTCCGCCGGCCAGGCGGCGAAGGCGTTCGACCGCTTTGCCCAGCACGGCATCTCGCGCAGCGCCGAGCGCGCGCTGGGGCTGGGGCTGCCGCTGGCGAAGCAGTTCGTCGAGGCGCATGGCGGGCGCATCGCGCTGTTGTCCGAGCCGGGCGCGGGGACGCTGGTGACGGTGGAGCTGCCGCGTGGGTGAGGGGGAAATCGGCATTTTTTGCCGGGAGAGGCGCGGGGGACTCCACGTGCGGGGCGCGTGGGGTGGGGCCCCTCCACCATGCTGCGCATGGTCCCCCTCCCCGTGCCGGGGAGGAAATGATGCGGCTTGAGTCTCCGCAGGACTCGCATGCGCTGGGCGAGCGGCTGGCCGCCGTGGTGCAACCGGGCGATGTCATTGCGCTGTCGGGGGACCTGGGCGCGGGCAAGACCAGCATTGCGCGCGGGCTGCTGGCGGCGCTGGGGCTGGCGGGCGAGGCGCCGAGCCCGAGCTTTGCGATCGTCCAGCCCTATGACCCGCCCGAAGTGCGGTTTCCGGTGCTGCATGTCGACCTGTACCGAATCGACGACCCGCAAGAAGCCGAGGAACTGGGGCTGGAGGATGCGCGGGCCGATTCGCTGCTGATCGTCGAATGGCCCGAGCGGCTGGGCGACGCATGGTGGGCCGATGCGCTGTGGATCACCCTGGAAGTGACGCCGGACGGCGCGCGCCGCTTGACAGCCAAGGTGCCCGCGCCATGGAAGGACCGATGGCCCTTGATATGAATCCGCCCGCCGCGGCGATGGACTTCCTGATTGCCGCCGGGTGGGAGGGTGCCGAGATCCGGCCGCTCGCCGGCGATGCGTCGTTCCGCCGCTATTTCCGCGTCGTCCACCATGATCGCAGTGCGATCCTGATGGACGCGCCGCCCCCGCACGAAGACCCGCGCCCGTTCATCGCCATCGCGCGCTGGCTGGTCGAGCGGGGCTTTGCCGCGCCGGCGATCCTGCACGAGGATCTGGCAGAGGGGCTGGTGCTGCTCCAGGATTTCGGCGACGCCCGGCTGCGCGAGACCGCCGATGCCGCGCCCGAAAGCGAGCTGCGGCTGTACGAGGCGGCAGTGGACCTGCTGGTGCGGTTGCATGGGCATCCGGCGGCGGACGTGAAACCCTATACGCTGGCCGAGTATCAGCGTGAGGCGGGTTTGCTCCCCGAATGGTATTGCCCGGCGCTGGGGCTCGACGTCGATGCGCAGGGCTATGCCGATGCGTGGGACGCGGTACTGGCGCCGGTGCTGGACGGTCATACGCCCGTCACGGTGCTGCGCGATTACCACGCCGAGAACATCATGCTGATAGAGGGCAGCGAGAGCTTGGGGCTGCTCGATTTCCAGGACGCGCTGGCGGGGCACCCCGCTTATGACCTCGTCTCGCTGTTGCAGGACGCGCGGCGCGACGTCGCGCCCGCGCTCGAGGTCGCGATGCTCGACCGCTATCGCCGCATCACGGGCGAGGGCGACGCGTTCGACGCGGCATATCACGTGCTGGGCGCGCAGCGGAACGCGAAGATCGTCGGCATCTTCACGCGGCTGTGGAAGCGCGATGGCAAGCCGCGCTATCCGGGGCTGTGCCCGCGCGTCTGGGGCTATCTGGAACGCGACCTGAAGCACCCTGCGCTGAAGCCGGTCGCCGACTGGTTCGATGCGAACATCCCCGCCGACATGCGCGGCGACCCCATGGCGATCCTCGGCGAATGACGACCTATTCGATCCGGCCGCAGCCCGATGCGGCGGTCCCCGAAACCGCGATGGTGATGGCCGCCGGCCTTGGCAAGCGCATGCGCCCGCTGACCGCGACGCGGCCCAAGCCGCTGGTCGAAGTGGCGGGCAAGCCGCTGATCGATCATGTGTTCGACCGGCTGCGCAGCGCGGGCGTCAAGCGCACGATCGTCAACGTCCATTACCTGGCCGACCAGCTCGAGGCGCATCTGCGCGCGCGGGTGAAGGACATGGAGCTGGTCATTTCCGACGAGCGCAAGCAGCTGATGGAAACCGGCGGTGGGCTGGTGCAGGCGCGCGATCTGATCGGCGACAAGCCGTTCCTGTGCGTCAACAGCGACAATCTGTGGATCGACGGGCCGAGCGACGCGATCCGCCAGCTGGCGGCGCATTGGGACGACGACCGGATGGACGCGCTGCTGCTCGTCGTGCCGTTGGCGCGCGCCTATGGCCATGGCGGCAACGGCGATTTCAAGGTCGATCCGTTCGGCCGTATCACCGAGCGGCGCAAGCCGGGGCGGATGGCGCCATTCGTCTATACCGGCGTGCAGATCCTGTCGCCGCGCGTGATCCGCGACTGGCCCGAGGGGGCGTTTTCGACCAATTTGTTCTGGACGCGCGCGATGGAGGCGGGGCGCCTCTACGCCGTGGTCCATCAGGGGCTGTGGTTCGACATCGGCAGCCCGCCCGCGATCGGCGCGGCGGAGGTGGTGCTGGCGGAGATGTGAGGCGAGCAACTATCCTCCCCCTGGCGAGGGAGGATTTTGAGCATCGATCAACGTCTTTCGTCGTCATGCTGAACTTGTTTCAGCATCCAACCCTCCGCCCGCGTCGCCGTTGCTTGTGGCGCAATGGATGCTGAAACAAGTTCAGCATGACGGAGGTTTGGGGATAGGGTGGCGCACACCCATTCATCTCCGCCGCGCCTTTGCGGGCATGGGAAAGAGCAGAGATTGACCAGCCCGACACGCCCCCACCTTTACACCATCCCCCCGCACCGCGCCTTTGCCGATGCGCTGGCGATCGGGCTGAAGCGACGCTTTGGCGGCGATCCGCTCAAGCTGGCGCGCGGGCTGGTGCTGGTGCCCAACAACCGCGCCAAGCGGGCGATCCAGGAAGCGTTCGTGCGCGCGAGCGGGGGCGGGTTGCTGTTGCCCCGGCTGGCCGCGGTGGGCGATCCCGAGCTGGACGAGGCGGTGTTCGACGTCGCGACCGCCGAGCCGGTGCCGCCGGCGGTCGATCCGCTTCAGCGCCGCATGATCCTGGCGCGGCTGATCCAGGCGGCGGGGGCGCCGGTGGATGCGGCGGAGGCGGTGCGGCTGGCGGGCGAGCTGGGCAACACGCTGGACCAGCTGCTGGTCGAGGAAGTGCCGCCGCGCGCGCTGCGCGAGCTGGAGATGGCGCAGGAGCTGTCGCAGCATTGGGAACGATCGCTGGCGCTGTTCGAGATCGTGCTGGAACAATGGCCGGCGGAACTGGCGCGGCTAGGCCGGGTGGACTTGGTCGAGCGGCGGACCCGGCTGATCGACCGGCTGCGGCTGCGCTGGGAAGCGACGCCGCCGGGCGGGTTCGTGTGCGCGGCGGGCGTCACCGGCTCTGCCCCGGCCATCGCCCGGCTGTTGCGCACCGTGGCCCTGCTCCCGCAGGGCATGGTGGTGCTGCCGGGGCTGTCGACCACGATCAGCGACGCCGAATGGGATTTGCTGGGGCCGCACAAGCCCGATCCCGTCACCGGGCGCCGGCGCCGCAACATCGAGACGCACCCGCAATATCACCTGAAGCTGCTGCTCGACCGGATGGGCGTGCACCGCAGCGAGTTCGAGCCCTGGCGCGTCGCCAGCGACCATGATGCGCCGCCGGCGCGGAGCAAGGCGATTGCCTCCGCCATGGCCCCGCCCGAGCTGACCCATGGCTGGACCGCGCTGCCCGCCGCCGAACGGCGGCTGGACGGGGTGCGCGCGCTCGACGTCGCGACTCCCGCCGAGGAGGCACAGGCGATCGCTCTGGCGCTGCGCGAGGCGCTGGAGACGCCGGGGCGGACGGCGGCGCTGGTGACGCCCGATCGCGTGCTGGCGCGGCGCGTGGCGGCGCATTGCGCGCGCTGGGGGCTGCCCATCGACGATTCGGCGGGGCAGCCGCTATCGATGCTGCCGCCGGGTACGCTGCTGCTGGCCATCGCCGACGCTGCCGCGCAGGGCTTTGCCCCGCTGCCGCTGCTGACGTTGCTAAAGCATCCGCTGGTGATGCCCGAGGGGCGGCTGGAATGGCTGGAGGGCGCGCGCACGCTCGACCGCGCGCTGCGAGGGCCGCGACCGGCGCCGGGACTGGGCGGGATCGACCGGCATCTTGCAGAACAGACCGGGCGCGAGGGGCATTTGCGCGCCGCCGCCGAGCGCTGGTGGCCGAATGCGCGGGCGCTGCTGGCACCGATCGAGGCGCTGTTTGCCGGTGGCCCCGCGCCCTTGACGGCGCTGGTGACGGCGCTGCGCGAGGTGGCGCAGGCGCTGGGTGGCGACGCGCTGTGGAGCCGCGCCGATGGCCGCGCGGCGGCGGATCTGCTCGACGCGCTGGAACGCGAGGCCGTGCACGGCCCGGCGCTGGCGGAGCCCGAGGCGCTGGCGCCGATGCTGCGCACGCTGATGGCGGAGACTGCGGTGCGCCCGCCGCAGGGCGGGCACCCGAGGCTGGCGATCCTGGGGCTGCTGGAGGCGCGGTTGCAGACCGCCGACCTGATGATCCTGGGCGGGCTGAACGAAGGCGTGTGGCCGGGGCTGCCCGCGCCCGATCCGTGGCTGGCGCCGCGCATTCGCGCCGAGCTGGGCCTGCCGGGGCTGGAGCGGCGGATCGGACTGTCGGCGCACGACCTTGCCAGCGCGCTGGGCGCGCCGCGCGTTCTGCTGACCCGCGCCCGCCGCGACGCCAGCGCGCCGACGATTGCGTCGCGCTTCTGGCTGCGGCTGGAGGCGCTGTCGGGCGGGCTGGAGCGGGCGGGCGAGCTTGCCGCATGGCTGCGGGCCGTGGACGATGGCGGCACCCATAGCCCCGCCGAGCGGCCTGCGCCCGCGCCGCCGGTCCATGCCCGGCCCAAGGCGATTTCGGTCACCGAAGTCGATCGTTTGAAGGCCGATCCCTATGCCTTTTACGCACGGCGGATGCTGCGGCTGATGCCGCTCGATCCCGTCGATGCCGATCCCAGCGCGGCGTGGCGGGGGACGGCAGTGCATGACGTGCTTCAGCGCTGGTTCGAGCAGGACGGGTGTGCGGCCGAATTGCTCCGCCCCCGCGCCGAGGCGATGCTGGCCGACGAGCGAACGCACCCGATGATGCGTGCGCTGTGGCAGCCGCGACTGATGGAGGCGATCGACTGGATCGCTGCGCAGATCGCCGCCGATCCGGCGCGCCGGGTGATCGCGGTCGAGACGCGCGGGGTGATCCCGTTCGACGGCGTCGAGCTGAGCGGGACGTTCGATCGCGTGGACCGGCTGGCCGATGGTGGCCTGGCGATCGTGGACTACAAGACCGGCAAGCCGCCCAGCCTGGCGGCGGTGCGCGAGGGGTTCAGCCTCCAGCTGGGCTTGCTGGGGCTTATCGCCGAGCGGGGCGGGTTCGACGGGGTTCAGGGCCGGGCGACGGCGTTCGAGTATTGGTCGCTGTCGCGCAACACGCGCGGCGGATTCGGCTATGTCGAGAGCCCGTGCGACCCGAAGCGGCGCGACCATCTGCCCGCCGACGAATTCATCGACCGTGCGGTCGAACAGTTCGAGGGGGCGGCGCGAATGTGGCTGACGGGCGACGAACCCTTCACCGCCAAGCTCCACCCCGATTACGCCCCCTATGCCGAGTATGACCAGTTGATGCGCCGCGATGAATGGTATGGCCGTGATTGAGGGGGCAATCGCTTTCCTGCACCCCCTTGTGCGCCTGCGAAGGCAGGCGCCCAGCGTTATGGCCCGGTCGCTCGAGACTCTGGGCCCCTGCTTTCGCAGGGGAACGAGTGTGTGCAGGGGAGCATGGGAAAGCTACAGGGCGCGGGGATGCGCCGCGACGAATGCTGTGGCCGTGACGGAGGGGGGCACTCGCGCTCCTGCCACGCCTTGTGCTCCTGCGAACGCAGGAGCCCAGGGACACAGGGCGTTCGCTCGCGACTCTGGGCCCCTGCTTTCGCAGGGGAACGGATGGGCGCAGGGGAACGCGTGGCCGCAGGAACATGGGAGCGCGCAGAATGGCTGAAGTGCGTGCGCTCCATGCGCTCAAGGGGAATCAGAAGCGCGCCAGCGATCCGACGCGGCATGTGTGGCTGTCGGCATCGGCGGGCACGGGCAAGACGCAGGTGCTGGCCGCGCGCGTGTGGCGGCTGTTGCTCGCCGGGACCGATCCCGGCGCGATCCTGTGCCTGACCTTTACCAAGGCGGGCGCGGCGGAAATGTCGGAGCGGATCACCGGGCGGCTGGCGCGGTGGGTGCGCGCGAGCGACGCGGAGCTGGTCGCCGACCTGACCGCGCTGGGCGAGAGTATTTCGCCTGAGGGCCGGGCGCGGGCACGCACGCTGTTCGCCAAGGTGCTCGACGCGCCGGGCGGGGGCATCCGCATCCAGACGATCCACAGCTTCTGCCAGTCGCTGCTCGCCGCCTTTCCGGTCGAGGCGGGGCTGGTCCCCGGCTTCCGCCCGCTCGACCAGCGCGAGGAGGCCGTGCTGGCGCGCGAGGCGCTGGCCGAGATGCTGGTCGATGCCGAGCGCGAGGGGCGCGGCACCCTGATCGACGCGGTCGGCGCGCTGAGCCTGCGGCTGGGAGAGGGCAAGGCCGAGGCTTTCCTGAAGGCATGCGCCCATGCCGCCGAGGCGATGGACGCGCTGCCCATCGGTATCCAGCCCTTCGTGCGCCGCGAAATGGTGCTGCCGAGCGGCGACATCGCCGAGGCGATCGAGGCGGCGTGCAGCGACGACGCGTTCGACATCGCCGCGCTGCGGATGGTGGCGCGGATGAATGCCGACTGGGGGACGAAGTCGGGGCTCGCCCGCGCCGAGGAAATCGCGATGTGGCTGACGCTCTCGCCCGCCAGGCGCGCGCTGCGGCTGGGCGAGCTGCACGGCGTATGGGCCACCGCCAAGGGCGAGCCGCGATCCTTCGGCAAGGGGCAGGCGCCGCAGGAGCCGGGCTATGCCGAGGCGGCGATGCGGCTCTACGAACGCTGTGCCGCGCTGGTGGGGATGCGCGTGCAGGCGGCGTTTGCGGACCTGCTCGCGCGCGGGCTGGAGGCGGGGCGGACCTATGCCCGGACCTATGCGCACGCCAAGCGCCGGGTGGGGGCGGTGGACTTCAACGACCTGATCCGCCGCACCGTCGAGCTGCTGGGCCAGCCCGGCATGGGCGAATGGGTGCGCTTCAAGCTCGATCAGGTGACCGAGCATGTGCTGATCGACGAGGCACAGGACACCAATCCGCAGCAATGGGCGATCGTCAGCGCCATCGCCGACGAGTTCTTCGCCGGAGAGGGCGCGCGCGGCGAGATGGTGCGCACGCTGTTCACCGTGGGAGACTATAAACAGGCGATCTTCGGGTTTCAGGGCACCGATCCGATTTATTTCCGCGCGGCGTTCGAGCGGTTTCTAGGCCTGTCGCGCATCCGGCCCGAGTTCGATGTCGCGGCGGCCGAGCTGGAGCCGCTGTCGCTGACGCACAGCTTTCGTTCGACCCGACCCGTGCTGGAGTTTGTCGATGCCGCGCTGGGCGCGTTGCCGGTGCCGGGGATGGGGGCGCTCACCGATCTGGAGCCGCACGCCAGCGAAGTGCCGGGGCCGGGCAGCGTGACGCTGTGGCCCGTCACCGCCGAGGGCGGGACCGAGGCGGAGGAAGAGGAATGGGTGGGCGACGCCACCCGGAAACTGGCGGGCGACATTGCCCGCGCGATCCGGGCCTGGCTCGACCAGGGGCTGATGCTGGAGAGCAAGGGACGCCCGCTCGCGCCCGAGGATGTGATGATCCTGGTCAAGCGGCGCGGCGAGCTGGCCTCGCTGATCGTCGCGCGGCTCTATGCCGAGGGGGTGCCCGTGGCGGGAGTCGACCGGCTGCGGCTGAACGCGCCGCTGGCGGTGCAGGACCTGCTGGCGGCGATGCGCTTTGCGTTGCAGCCGGAGGATGACCTGTCGCTCGCGTCGCTGCTGGTCTCGCCGCTGATCGGGTGGAGCCAGGACGAATTGATGGCGGCCGCCGTGCGCGATCGCGGCGGGCTGTGGCGGCATCTGCGCGCGACGCAGAGCGAGGAACGGCTGGCGCCGCTGTTCACGCTGCTGCGCCGCGCCGACATTGCGACGCCGCATCGGTTCCTGGAGGAGATCCTGTCGGGGCCGATGCGGGGACGGCGCAAGCTGCTCCACCGGCTGGGCGAGGAGGCGCGCGATCCGATCGAGGAACTGGTCAACGCCGCACTTAATTTCGAAAGCGTGGCGACGCCCTCGCTCCAGCGATTCCTCGACTGGTTCGATCGCGGCGATGTCGAGATCGTGCGCGATGCGGCGCAGCCTGCGGGGGCGGTGCGGGTGATGACCGCGCATGGCGCCAAGGGGCTCCAGGCGCCGCTGGTGATCCTGGCCGACGCGACCGTGGACCCGACGCGCAGCCCGCGCGATTTCCTGCTCTGGGCGCCCGAGGGGCATGACGGCCCGGCCTTTCCGATCTTTCGCCCGCGTGCCGCCGAGCGGGGCGGGGCGCTGGACGACGTGGTCGCGGCCGTCGATGCCCGCGAATTGCAGGAGCATTGGCGGCTGTTCTACGTCGCCGCGACGCGCGCCGAGGAGCAACTGGTGATCGCAGGCGCGCTGGGGCCGATGGCCAAGGGCGTGCCGCCGGAGAATAGCTGGTACGCGGCCTGTGCCCGCGCGTTCGATGCGCTGGAGGTTCCGGCGGGCGAGGGCGCGCGGCGCTTTATGGGCACGGCGGTGACCGCGCCGGTGGCGGCAAAGGCGCGCGCGACGGAGGTTGCGGCCCCGGTCGCCGTGCTGCCCGACTGGGCCAGCCAGCCCGCCCCCGAAGAGGCGCGTCCGCCGCGTCCGCTGGCACCCTCCGCGTTGGGCGATGATAGCGTCGCCGATCCGCCGCCCAACCCGGCGATGCGGGCTGCCGCCGAGCGTGGGCGGCTGCTCCACGGCCTGTTCGAGCGGCTTCCGCAGGTTGCGCCCGATGCGCGTGCGGCGGCGGCGGCGCGCTGGCTGGAGGCGTCGGGCGGTGTTGCCGATGCCGGGGAGCGCGAGGCGCTGGTGGCCGCCGCGCTGGCAGTGACCGAAGACCCGCGCTTTGCCGCGCTGTTCGGAGCGGATTCGCTGGCCGAGGCGCCGATCGCCGCAGTGGTCGGCGGCATCGTGGTCTCGGGCACGGTCGATCGGCTGGTGGTGGAGGCGGATCGCGTGCGCGTGGTCGATTTCAAGACCGGACGCCGCGCCCCGCGCACGCTGGACGCCATCCCCGAATATCACCTGCGCCAGATGGCCGCCTATGCCGCCGCGCTGGAAGTGATCTTTCCGGGGCGCACCGTCGAAGCCGCGCTGCTCTACGCCGCCGGGCCGGTGCTCCACGTCCTGCCGCCCGCGCTGCTGGCGGCGCACAAGCCGGACTTGCCCCCTTCGGAGCAAAGCTTGCCGCTGCCCGCTTGAGCCGGGGCCCCTGCGACCATAGATAGGGCCCAACCGATAAGGAGAATTTGAATGGCCACCGTGGCGACCACCGACGCAAGCTTTGAAACCGACGTTCTCAACTCCGACACGCCGGTGCTGGTCGATTTCTGGGCCGAATGGTGCGGGCCGTGCCGCATGATCGCGCCGGCGCTGGAGGAACTGGCATCCGAGCTGGGCGACAAGGTGCGGATCGTGAAGCTCGACATCGACGCGAACCCCGATGCGCCGACCAAGTATGGCGTGCGCGGCATCCCGACGATGATCCTGTTCAAGAACGGCCAGCAGGCCGCGACCCAGGTGGGCGCGATGCCGAAGAACGCGATCAAGCAGTGGATCGAGCGCGAGATCTGATCTCCGCGAGGCAGGCGGGGGCGCTGGCGCTCCTCGCCTGCCTCGGCGCGTGCGGGGCGCAGCAGCCGTCCCGCCAGACCCCGACATCGCATAGCGTTGCCGAGATGGAACGCGCCTTGTTGGCGCGCGACGATGTTCCGGCGAGCTTCAAGGCGCAGCTTCGCCGGTGCCCCTCTGTAGAGAAGGATGGCAGCGTCGTATCCCGCCCGGATCGAGAATGTGTCGCTTTTTCGCCCCAGCGTGAATTTTCGGGCCTTTGGATCTCGGCATTCGAGGGCTCGGAATATTTCGATGGCGCGCGGTCTGCGGCCGACTTGCCAGCCCCGGAGCACGGCGGCGGGGTCTGGTTCGAGACGGACGCCACCAGCAAGCTGCCTGCGCACTGGGCCCCGAAGGACTCGCAGGTCTATCGCGTCCGCTTCCTTGGCCGGGAAGCGGCGGATGGGAAGCGACCGCCCGGATTAGGCTATGGGCATTTCGGCATGTTCGCCGGGATGGTGCTGGTGGATGAGCTTCGCTCGATCGAGGACCTGGGGCCGTACCCGCCGGCCGAGTGACCAGCGTCGCGCGTCGTTCGTCAGGTCAGCGGGATCATCACCTGGCTGGCATAGCCGGGGCGTTCGCGCAGGCGGGCGTACCACTGCTCGACATGGGGCAGTGCCGGGCGTTCGATCGGTAGCGTGAACCAGGTGTGGGCATAGACGCCCATCGGAATGTCGCCGAGCCCGAACGCCGAGCCCGACAGCCACGGCGTTTCGCCCAGATAGCGTTCCAGCACCGTCATCCGATCCGCGCAGACGCTGGCCGAGCGTGCCACCGCCGCCGCATCGCGCCGATCCTCGGGGGTGCGGATCAGCTGGACGAAGGCGTCGCGCTGGGCATCGGCGAAGCTGAACTGCCAGTCCATCCAGCGATCCGCCACCGCGCGCGCGGCGGGATCGGCGGGCCAGAAGGCCTCGCCGCCATATTTCCCGGCGAGGTAGCGCAGGATCGCGTTGGATTCCCATAGCACGAAGCCATCATCCTCGATCGTCGGGATCAGCGCATTGGGGTTCTTCGCCAGATAGTCCGCATCCATGCCGAACGCGCCGCCGACATCGTGGCGGACATGCGGAATGCCCAGTTCGTGCGCGAGCCACGCGACTTTCTTGACGTTATGCGAGTTGAGGCGGCCCCAGATCGTCAGCATCGCGCTCAGCTCCGGTAATCAGCGTTGATCGAGATATAGCCATGCGTGAGGTCGCACGTCCAAACCGTGGCGCGGCCTTCGCCCAGCCCCAGATCGACGCCGATCTCGATTTCCTGGCCCTTCAGATGCGCGGCGACGGGGGCCTCGTCATAGCCCTCTACTGCGAGCCCGCCCTGTGCGACCTGGGTGGTGCCGAAGCGGATCGCGAGCTTGTCGCGCTCGGCGGGTTCGCCCGCCTTGCCGACCGCCATGACGACGCGGCCCCAATTGGCGTCCTCGCCCGCGATTGCGGTCTTCACCAGCGGTGAATTGGCGATCGACATGGCGATCACATGCGCGCTGCGGTCGCTCTCGGCGCCCTCGACGGTGATTTCGATGAGCTTCTGCGCACCCTCGCCATCGCGCACGACGAGCAGCGCGAGCTGGTGGCACAGATCGGCAAGCGCGGCGAAGAAGGCGTCGGCGCCGTCATCCTCGGCGCTGGCGATCGGGGCATTGCCGGCCGCTCCGGTGGCAAAGGCGAGCACGGTGTCGCTGGTCGACGTGTCGCCATCAACGGTGATGCACGAGAAGGTGCGGTTATTGGCATGCGCCAGCGCGCTCTGGAGAAAGGCCGGATCGACGGCGGCGTCGGTGAAGATGAAGCCGAGCATCGTCGCCATGTCGGGCGCGATCATCCCCGACCCCTTGATGATGCCGACCAGATTGACCGTGCGCCCGCCGACCACGGCCTGCGTCGCCGCACCCTTGGTAAAGGTGTCGGTGGTCATGATGGTGGCGGCGGCGGCTTCCCAGTCGCAGGGTTCGGCGGCAAAGGCGGCGTCGAGCCCTGCCTCGGCCTTGTCGATCGGCAGCGGCACGCCGATCACGCCGGTGGACGCGACGAACACGTCGGAGGGCTCGCACCCGATCCGCCCGGCAGCGCGCGCGGCGATGGCCTCCACGGCGGCGCGCCCGCGATTGCCGGTAAAGGCGTTGCTGTTGCCCGCATTCACCACCAGCGCGCGCGCCTGCCCCAGCACCAGCGCGCGGCGGCACCATTCGACTTCGGGCGAGGGGCATTTGCTCTGCGTCAGTACGCCCGCGACCGTGGTGCCCGGCGCGAGCGTGACGAAGGTGAGGTCGCAGCGATCCCAATTCTTGTAGTGCGCGCGCGCGACATGCGGCGTCACGCCGGCAATCGCGGGCAGCGTGGGGAAGGGCAGGGCGAGCGGGGAGCGTGTCGTCGACATGGCGGCCGGAATAGGCGCGCGGCGCGGGGAGGGAAAGAGGGCGCAGACGACAGGTGAAGCTGATATTTTGTCAGGTGTAGTTGACATGGGCGCTTACACGGCGCAGTTTTGTCATGCAAACCTGACAGTGAGTCGTGTTTGCCTGACGACGGAAGGAGCGAGGCGATGAAGAATCGGCTCAAGGTGCTGCGCGCCGAACGCAATTGGAGCCAGGCGGAACTGGCGGGGAGGCTCGACGTGTCACGCCAGGCGATCAATGCCGTGGAGACGGGGAAGTTCGACCCCTCGCTCCCGCTCGCCTTCCGCATCGCGCGGCTGTTCGCGCTGCCAATCGAGGAGATTTTCGATGACGAGCAGGGACATGACTGACAGCAATTGGGGCGAGCGCCGCCTGAGCGCGCGCGACCGGCGGCGCCGGACGATCCGCGTGGCGATGATCGTGGCGGCAATCGCGTTCGGCGTGTTCGCGCCGAAGCTGGTGGCGCCGGGGCCCGATGCGGCGCTGGTGAAATTCCTGCTGTCGCTGGTCTATGCCGGGGTGATCTTCGTCGGCGGACTGGTGTTGTGGCGCCAGACCGACGAAGTCGAGCGGCAGCGCGCGATCCACGCCGCCGCCGCGATGGGCTTTACCAGCCTGTTCGCCACCGTGCTGGTGATGCTCGCGGCGCCGGTGTTCGGGTTGCACAACCCGGCGATGATTATCTTCTGGATCAGCCTCGCGGCGGGAGCGGTCACCTGGGTGGTGCAGCGCGTGCGGGGTTGACCTTTTCGGTCCGAGGCGGAGGATCGGCAGGCGCGGTCGAACATGTCTGGCGCGCCCGGGGGCGTATATGGATGAAGTCGATGCGGTGAAGCACAGCGCGCCAGCGCCGGGGGTGGTGAGGCAGTTTGCACATCGTCCGCAGCCACGCTTCACCGGCGACGGCGTGGTGCTCCGCACGGTCGTCATCATCACGGCGGTGCTGATGCTCGGCGTTGCGCTGTTCGCAGGCGCGTGGCTGATCCTGAACCGGGCGATGCCGATAGTCACGCAGATCGCGGGTGCGTTTACGAAGGAAGCCGACTTTCCCCAACCGCCGGTCGCACGTACACTCCCCGAGCCGCCCGCACCGCCGACGATTGGCCCGCCAAATGCCCCGCTCCAGCCCGCCGAGAGCCCGGGCGCGTGGGTGACCAACGACGACTATCCGGCGGGGGCGATCCGGGCAGGGCAACAGGGCGTGGTCGGCTTTCGGCTGAGTATTGGAACGGACGGGCGGCCTAAGGGATGCGAAGTCACGACAACCAGCGGCGTGCCGTTGCTAGACGCGCAGTCTTGCCGGCTGCTTGTCGCCCGCGCGCGATTCCAGCCGGCGCGCGATGCGCAAGGCCGGGCGATACCGGCGACGTACAGCAGTCGCTTCCGCTGGGAGTTGCCCTGAGCGCGATTGGGGCGGTTGCGACTGGACATGTCGCCGGGGGTGCGTAAGCAGCGTGCGTTCAGCAATCGGCGGCAGTTCGGGTGGGGGTTGGAAAAGCCGCCGCTCCCGACCAACGGACTCGCGCAACCCGACACCGCAACGGCCGTTGTCGCCTTTGAAATCGGGTAGCTTTTCCGTTCGGCGCGGATTTGGGTTGGACTAGCGCGCCGCGAGTACCTATGTCACGCACTGGAGCGCCCGCATCCATCGTGCGGCGCATTTCTGGCGAGAACCCACGGCTTGGAACTGCTGCTTCTCCTGACTGCGTTGTTCGCGAGCCTCACCGGCGTCGGTGTGGGCGAGGGTGCGGTGCGGCAGGTGCAGGGCGTGGCGGTTGTCCGTGCTGCCGAAGGTGCGCAGGCGGCGGTGCTGCCCGCGCGGCGGGCGCTGCCCGTTGGGGTCGCCGCGATCGGCTATGCCGGCGCTGCGCAGATGTGGGCGCTGCCCGACTTTGCCGCGCTGCTCGCCACCCGCCTGCCGTTCGAGCGCCGGCTGGAATAAGCCCTGCGCGGCCCGTTCGGCGGCCGTGCTTCTCCTGATTTCGCTTCACGCGGGCGCCGGCCGCATCGGCGCGCCCGTATCGACACCCATCCAGATACGACAGGAAACTCCCATGTTCGGCGGCCTGGCCAAGACCTTTTTCGGTTCCTCCAACGAGCGCTACGTCAAGTCGCTCGGCACGATCGTCCAGAAGATCAATGGGTTCGAACCCACGATCTCCGCGATGTCCGACGATCAGCTCGCGGCGCAGACGATCAAGTTCCGCGAGGCGCTGGCGAACGGCGAGAAGCTCGACAGCCTGCTGCCCGAAGCCTTCGCCACGGTGCGCGAAGCTGCGAAGCGCGTGCTGGGCCAGCGGCATTACGACGTGCAGATGATCGGTGGCATCGTCCTCCATCGCGGCGAAATCGCCGAGATGCGCACGGGCGAGGGCAAGACGCTGGTCGCGACGCTGGCGACCTACCTCAACGCCCTGCCGGGCGACGGCGTGCACGTCGTCACCGTCAACGATTACCTGGCGGCGCGCGACGCCGACTGGATGGGCCGGGTCTATCGCTTCCTGGGGCTGACCACGGGGACGATCGTTCCCAACCTGACCGACCAGCAGCGCCGCGACGCCTATGCCGCCGACATCACCTATGGCACGAACAACGAGTTCGGCTTCGACTATCTGCGCGACAACATGAAGTATGACCGCGCATCGATGGTGCAGCGGCCCTTCAACTTCGCGATCGTCGACGAGGTGGACTCGATCCTGATCGACGAGGCGCGCACCCCGCTCATCATCTCGGGCCCGACCGACGACCGCAGCGAACTGTACAAGAGCGTCGATCTGGTCGTGAAGCGGCTCGACCCCAAGGATTACGACAAGGACGAGAAGCAGCGCACGGTCGTGCTGACCGAGGACGGCACCGAGAAGGTCGAGCGGATGCTGGAGGAAGCCGGCATCCTGGTGGGCGCCAACCTGTATGATTTCGAGAACACCCAGGTCGTCCACCACCTGAACCAGGCGCTGCGCGCGAACGTGATGTTCAAGCGCGACATCGATTACATCGTCAAGGACGACAAGATCGTCATCATCGACGAGTTCACCGGTCGCATGATGGACGGCCGCCGCTGGTCCGAGGGGCTCCACCAGGCCGTGGAAGCCAAGGAAGGTGTGCAGATCGAGCCGGAGAACCAGACGCTCGCCAGCATCACCTTCCAGAATTATTTCCGCATGTACCCCAAGCTGTCGGGCATGACCGGCACGGCAGCGACCGAGGCGGCGGAATTCTACGACATCTACAAGATGAACGTCGTCACCATCCCGACCAACCTGCCGGTCAAGCGCGTCGACGAGGAAGACGAGTTCTACAAGACGACCGAGGAAAAGTTCGCCGCGATCGCCAAGAAGATCCGCGCGCATTCGGCGAACGGCCAGCCGGTGCTGGTCGGTACGGTGACGATCGAGAAATCCGAGCTGTTGTCCGAATTCCTTCACAAGGAAGGCGTCGAGCACGCCGTGCTGAACGCACGCCACCACGAGATGGAAGCGCATATCGTGGCGCAGGCGGGCCGGCTGGGTGCCGTGACGATCGCCACCAACATGGCGGGCCGCGGCACCGACATCCAACTGGGCGGCAACCTGGAATTCCGCGTCCATGACGAATTGAGCGGGATGGAGGACGGCCCCGAAAAGGACGCCGCGATCGAACAGATCCGCCGCGAGATCGCCGTCGAGAAAGCGCGCGTGCAGGAAGCCGGCGGCCTGTTCGTGCTGGGCACCGAGCGGCACGAGAGCCGCCGCATCGACAACCAGCTGCGCGGCCGTTCGGGCCGCCAGGGCGATCCGGGCCTGAGCCGCTTTTACCTCAGCCTCGACGACGATCTGCTGCGCATCTTTGGCTCGAACACGCTCTTCGCCAAGATGATGCGGTCGAACATCGAGGATGGCGAGGCGATCGGCAGCAAGTGGCTGACCAAGGCGATCGAGACCGCGCAGAAGAAGGTCGAGGCGCGCAACTACGACATCCGCAAGCAGGTCGTCGAATATGACGACGTGATGAACGACCAGCGCAAGGTCATTTACGAGCAGCGCGCCGACATCATGGATGCGGACACCGTGGGCGAAGTCGTGGTCGACATGCGCGCCGAGACCGTCAACGCGATCGTCGGCGATGCGTGCCCGCCCAACAGCTATCCCGAGCAGTGGGACGTCGCGACGCTGAAGGAAAAGGTGATGGCGACGCTGGGCGTCGACCTGCCGATCGATCAGTGGATCAAGGACGAGGAAGCGATCGAGCCCGAAATGGTGGAAGAGCGCGTCCGCGACGCCGCCGATGCGCTGATCCAGTCCAAGGCGACTGATCTGGAGCCCGAGACCTGGACTCAGATCGAGAAGTCGATCCTGCTCCAGAACCTCGACCATCACTGGAAGGAGCATCTGGCGATGCTCGACGCGCTGCGCCAGGTGATCCACCTGCGCGCCTATGCGCAGAAGACGCCGCTCAACGAGTATAAGCACGAGGCGTTCGCGCTGTTCGAACGGATGCTGACCAGCATCCGCGAGGACGTGACCCGCACGCTGGCGTTCGCGCAGTTCCGCATGGAGGAGGCGCCTGCGCTTCCCGAACTGCCGGACTTCCTGACGACGCATATCGACCCGCTGACCGGCGAGGACGATACCTATGATTACGACGCCGGCGCCGCGGGGCTCATCACCACGCGCCTGCCGCAGCTGGGCATTCCCCAGCCGAGCGGCGAGGATCTGGGCACCGACCCTGCGCTGTGGGACGGCGTGGTCAGCCGCAACGCGCCGTGCCCGTGCGGTTCGGGGCGCAAGTACAAGCACTGCCACGGGGCGCTGACGGCGTAAGCCGGACGCACTGGGCCAGACGCAGAAAGGGCCGCCGGTGGGATGCACCGGCGGCCCTTTTTGTCTGTGCGATCCAGGCGGGGTGCCCGGGGGCCCTGGCCCCCCGCTTTCGCGGGGGAACGGGTCAGCGCGTGGTGGGCATCTGGATCTGCTTGCCCAGCCGCTCGACCACTTCATGCGCATCGAACGCGCGGAGATTGTCGGCGGGCTTGGGGCCCTTGCCCATCACGATCTCGGCCATCGCTTCATACCGGTTGACGGTGCGGTAGTCGAAATCGCGCGAGCGCCAGAAGGGATCGTCATAGAACGGGTCCCAGCTGCGCCAGCCGAACTGCGGGCGGTAATAGCGCCAGTACGGGCTCCAATAGCCCCACGGGCCCGCACCGCCCCAAGCGCCGGGGGTGCTGTAGGTTTCGCTGCGCTTCTCGGTATCGCGGGTGACGAGCACGAAATGGTCGAACCCGCTCTGCAGCGTCAGTTCGGCGGCGCGATAGAGCAGATAGCGCTCGACGGTTTCACGCGCAGTCAGGCTGTTGCCGGCGAAGCTGACGCGGAAGCGATTGCTTTCGATCTGCTCGTCGGAATAGCCTGTGCGATACTCGCCCACGCCGGTGGCGGGCTTGTACGGCGTGGCGGTCATGCAGCCGCCAAGTGCCAGCGCGGCAGCCAACGCCGCCAGGCCGGGGCGCATCAGGGTGCCTTTAAACATGGTTCCTCCGATAAATTGGGCGAGGGGCGGGATGCCGATCGCTGGACGAACGCGCGCGGGGGGCTTTATGTCCCGCGCCGGGCCGCGTCGAACTGTGCCCGGTGTACGATTGACGGTTGCTGAACGGGTCAGGCGATCCGATCGGGCACCTCCATCGCTTCCGCGGTCAGGGTCTCCTTGGGCGCCATCGCTTCCCAGGGGAAAATGAACCAGTCCTTGGTCACGGCGCGGTCGATCGCGCGGGCGTGGTACTCGACCTGCTGGGTCGACCGCAGATTGTTCAGCAGCACCGCGAAGCGCACGCCGTCCGCCACGGCGCCCTGTGCCGCCAGCGCGGCGCGGATTTCGCCGATGGTGCGGCCGCTGTCGTTGATGTCCTCGACGAACAGCAAGCGGGCGCCGGTGCGCGTGCGTTCGGCGAGCACGGCGACCAGCTCCTCGCCGAACTGAGCGATGCGCGTCGAATGATCGATCGACACGAGCGGCAGGCCCATGCGGTGCGACAGATAGACCGCCGGGGTCAGCCCGCCGCGCCCGACCCCGACCAGCAGCGTCGGCACCCATTCGGCGGCGGCCTGTGCGATCGCCTCTACGCCGGCGACCAGATCGTCATGGGTGAAGGGCGTGAAGACGATGTTCATCGCTCAGTACGCCGCGACATAGGCATCGAGCCGGGCGAGATGGCGGGCGACGTCGGCATCGTCGAGGAACGAGCCGAGAAAGCTGTTACGCGCCAGCGTGACCAGGTCGTCGCGGTCCAGCCCGCGCCCGTGCGCCACGGCGCGGTAATTGTCGGCGACATAGCCGCCGAAATAGGCGGGATCGTCGGAATTGATCGTCGCGCGCAGCCCCTTGCGCAGCATCTCGTCGATCGGATGCGCATCGATCGCGGCGACGTTGCACAGCTTGACGTTGGACAGCGGGCAGACGGTGAGCGTCATGCTCGACCGGGCGAGGCGCGCGACGAGATCGGGGTCCTCCAGGCTGCGATTGCCATGGTCGAGCCGGTCGATGTGGAGCAGGTCCAGCGCCTCGCGCACATAGGCGGGCGGGCCTTCCTCGCCGGCATGGGCGACGCGCTTGAGCCCCATCGCGGCGGCGGCGGCGAAGACGCGGGCGAACTTGGACGGCGGATGCCCCAGCTCGGACGAATCGAGCCCGACGGCGGCGATCCTGTCGATCCAGGGCTGCGCCTGGGTCAGCGTCTTGAACGCATCCTCTTCATCCAGGTGGCGCAGGAAGCTGAGGATCAGCTTTGACGTGATGCCGTGCCGCGCCTCGGCATCGGCCATGCCCGCGAGCAGGCCGTTGGCGACGACGCCGAAGGGGATGCCGCGATGCGTGTGGGTCTGCGGATCGAAGAAAATCTCGGCATGGACGACGCCGTCCGCCGCGACGCGATCGAAATAGGCGATCGCCAGGTCGCGGAAATCCTCTTCGGTGCGCAGCACGTCGGCGCCGGCGTAATAGATGTCGAGGAAATCCTGGAGATTGGAAAAGGCATAGGCGGCGCGCACCTGTTCCACCGTGTGGAACGGGATCGCCACGCCGTTGCGCCGGGCGAATTCGAACATCTGCTCGGGCTCCAGACTGCCTTCGATATGGAGGTGCAGTTCGGCCTTGGGCAGGCCTGCGAGGAAGGCGTCGAATGCGTCCATCGCGTATCCATTGCAGGGGCCGGGCAGCGGCGCAAGCGGCCGCGAATGCGGATTGCCCCGCGCACGGGCCGGGCATATTATGGGGCAACCATAATCGGTCGCCTGTGTGTTTTTCTTCAGCAGGGGGCGATGATGGATATTCCGAAATTTCTGACGGCGGTGCGCGCATCGTTCGGGAAGCTCGAGCAGAGCCAGGTCGACGGATTCGGCGCGGTGCTGACTGCGTGCGAAGGCGAGCCGCTGTCCTATGCCGCCTATATCCTGGCGACGGCATGGCACGAAACCAACGCGACGATGCAGCCCGTGCGCGAAGCCTATTGGCTGAGCGAGAACTGGCGGCGCACGCACCTGCGCTATTTTCCCTGGTACGGGCGCGGCTATGTCCAGCTGACGTGGAAATCGGGCTATGAGCGCGCCGATCGCAAGCTGGGGCTGGGCGGCGCGCTGATCGCCGATCCCGATCTGGCGATGCGACCGGACATCGCGGCGAAGGTGATTCGGCGCGGCATGGACGAGGGCTGGTTCGCCGACCGATCGCTGGACGATACGCTGCCCGCGCACGGCGCGGCGAGCTTTGCCGCGTTCGCCGCCTCACGGCCGATCGTCAACGGGCATGACAAAGCCGATCTGATCGCGGGCTATGCCGTCACGCTGCAGGCGGCGCTGGAGAAGGCGGGGTGGGGGTGAGCCGGGGCCCAGGCCGATCGGTCAGGCGCCCCGTAAAGGGGTGATTCGCGCTGACGATCGGGCTGTTTCCGCACAAAGAAACAAGTGGCTCCCCGGGCCTGATTCGAACAGGCGACCATTCGATTAACAGTCGAACGCTCTACCGCTGAGCTACCGGGGAACACTTGTTTAGCGACCGAGGCCGCTGCGGGAGGCGCGCCTATAGCAGCGGGTTTCCGGACTTCGCAAGCCGGTTACGCAATAAATTGTTCCATCGTTATCCGATCGTCCAAAGCGTGCTCCGGATCGAAGAGCAAAGTGAGGTCGCGCAGGTGGTCGATGGCGATGTCGACATGGGCGACTTCGCGGACTTCGCGCTGGTCGGCGACCGCGCTGACGGGGCGTTTGTCGGCCTCCAGCACGCGAATCGAGATGCGGGTCTTTTCCGGCAGAATCGCCCCGCGCCAGCGCCGGGGACGGAACGGGCTGATCGGCGTGAGCGCGAGCAGCGCCGAGCCGAGCGGGAGAATCGGGCCGTTGGCGGACAGGTTGTACGCCGTCGATCCGGCAGGCGTCGCGACGAGCATCCCGTCGGCGACCAGTTCGGGCAGTACGATTCGATCGTTCACCGTCACTTCCAGCTTGGCGGTCTGGCGCGTCTCGCGCAGCAGCGAGACTTCGTTGATCGCGGGCAACACGAAATGCTCGCCGTCCACCGTGGTGGC
Source organism: Sphingomonas degradans (assembly GCF_053502645.1). Classification (NCBI taxonomy): domain Bacteria; kingdom Pseudomonadati; phylum Pseudomonadota; class Alphaproteobacteria; order Sphingomonadales; family Sphingomonadaceae; genus Sphingomonas; species Sphingomonas degradans. The sequence goes on along the minus strand of NZ_CP177172.1, from coordinate 2,084,304 downwards.
GGTCATGCTTAGCGGTGAGACGCGGAACGGCTTGGCGCGGGCAAGGCGCTCTTCCAGCCGGTCCAGCCGCCAGTCGTTCATCAGGAAGCCGATGGTGCCCAGGTTCATCCCGAACACCGGCACCATGCGCCGCGTTTCTAGCATCGCGTGGAGCGTCTGGAGCAGGAAGCCGTCGCCGCCCAGCGCGATGATCTGTTCGGCCTCGGCCAGCGGCACCCAGTCATAGGCGTCGCGCAGTTCCTGGGCGGCTGCCTGGGCGGGAGGGGTCGGCGATGCGACCAATGCGCGCAACGTCATCCGCCGGTCACGCTCATGTGGCGGCCGACAGCAGGTGCGCTGCCCCGTTCGATTCGGAAATCGTGGCGTGCGGGCTTGATCGTCAGTGCCTCGTCGATCGCGGCATCCAGCGCCGGTATGCCCCCGGTGCGAATCGCCGCCTTCAAGTCGACCTGGTCGTCATGGCCCAGGCACATGTACAGCTTGCCCTCGGTCGTCAGCCGCACCCGGTTGCACCCGTCGCAGAAATTGGCGGTCAGCGGGGAAATGAGGCCCAGCCGGGTGCCGGTGCCCTCCACGCGCCAATAGCGGGCCGGGCCGCCGCTGCGATGGCCGTCGCCGACCAGCGCGAATCGCGTGTGGAGGTCGGCCAGCACTTCGGTGAGCGGCAGGAAGCGATCGACGCGGTCCTCGTCGATCGCGCCCATCGGCATCGTCTCGATCAGGGTCAGGTCGTGGCCCTCGGCGGCGCACCAGGCGAGCATCGGCGCGATCTCGTGCGCGTTCAGGCCCTTCAGCGCGACCATGTTGATCTTGACCGCCAGCCCGGCGGCGCGGGCAGCGGCGATACCGTCCAGCACGACCTGGACATCGCCGTGGCGGGTGATGTGGCGGAACAGCGCGGGGTCGCGGCTGTCCATGCTGACATTGATCCGACGCACGCGGGCATCGACCAGCGCCTCGGCATGGTCGGCCAGCCGCGTGCCGTTGGTGGTCAGCGTCAATTCGTCCAGCCCGCCGCCGATATGGCGCCCCAGACGGCGCGCCAGGTCCATCACGTCGCGGCGCACCAGCGGTTCGCCGCCGGTGAGCCGGATCTTGCGCACGCCGCGCGCGATGAAGCGATCGGCGATCAGCGCGATTTCCTCGAGCGCGAGCAGTTCGGAGCGCGGCAGGAACGTCATCTGCTCCGCCATGCAATATCGACAGCGCAGATCGCAGCGATCGGTCACCGAAATGCGGAGATAGCTGATGGTGCGGCCATGCCGATCCACCAGCTTTTCGACGGAGGGGGCGGGCATGATGCTCATGTATAAGGGGTAAGCACTCGAAGCCCCCCAAACAACCCTTCCCAATGGTAGTGGGCGCGGGTTGCGGCTATCGAAGGGGCAATGGAAGAGAAATTCTCGATAGTCGACGTGGCCGCCGCGCCCCCCGAAGTGACCGTGTTCGTGCTTTCGTTCCGCCAGCGCGACGAAGTTGCGGCGGCGACGGCCGGCGGCGGATGGCGCGTCGTGGCGGCGCGCCGGCCCGAGGGGGTGGACCAGCGGTTCCTGGCCAGCGGCGCGCCCGTGGCGGTGATCGACGCCCGCGGCGCGATGAGCGAGGCGCTGGAGGCGGCCAAGGCGCTGGGGCCGACGATCGCATCGCACGGCGCGGCGATGCTGATCCTGGTCTCGCAGAGCGACACCGTCCACATGCGGCATTTCTACGATGCGGGTGCGACGCATTTCCTGAGCAGCCCGATGTCGTCGGCGGCGATGGCGCATGCGATTCGGTTTGCGATTCGCCATACCGAGCGGCTGGCCGGGTGGAGCGGGCATTCGGCGGGCCCGGCGGAGCCGCTGGGCTGGCGCTATGACCCCATGCTGGGCTCGCTACAGCTCACGCCGGGGCTCGCGACGCTGCTGGGCGTGAGCGAGGCGCCGGGGCTTCGCGCGGCGATGCGACGGCTCGATTCGGCCGATCGGGCGCTGGTGCGCGCGGCGCTGACCCGGCTGGGGCCGGGGAGTGGGTCGACAGCCTTCGCGCACGACCTGTCCGGGATCGGGCGCGTGGTCCAGCATCTGCAATATGACGACGCGACGGGGCGGCTGCACGCGCTGGTCGAGGCACTGGGCGTGGCCCCCGATGCCAGCGCCGCCGTGCGCGACGCGCTGACCGGCGCGCGCGACGGGCCCAGCGCGCGGCGATGGATCGACCGCTGCCTTGCCGAAGGGGCACGGGTGGGCGTGGTGCTGATCGGGCTCAGCCGGTTCGATACGGTCAACACCGTCTATGGCCGCGCCGCCGGCGACGCGCTGCTCCGCGCGGTGTCCAAGCGGGTGGGCGACGTGACCCGCGAGGCACTGGGCAAGGATGCGATCGTCGCGCGGCTGGGCGGTTCGGAATTCCTGGTTGCCAGCTTTGGCGTGGACGAGGCATCGCTTGCGAAGGCGAGCGAGAAGCTGGACGCGGCGCTGAGCCGGCCCTTCGTCGCGGGGGGCGAGATTGCGCCGCTGGGCGCACGGATGGCGAGCGCGATCAGCACGGCGGGGGACAGTGCCGCCAGCGTGCTGCGCCGCGCGAGCGAGGCGTTGCTGGGCGATCCGGTGCGCACCGATTCCAACGCGCCGCCGATCGACGCGCTGGTCAACGACCTGCATCGGGCGCTGGAGCGCAGCGAGATCGGCGTGCTGTACCAGCCACAGGTCGCGATCGCGAGCGGGCGCGTGATCGGCGTCGAGGCGCTGGCGCGGTGGCAGCACCCCAAATATGGCGAAGTCGGCGCCGAGCCACTGTTCGCCGCGGCCGAGCGCGCCGGGCTGGAACTCCAGCTGAGCGACCATGTCCAGCGGCGCGCGCTGTCGGGCGCGGCGCAATGGCCCTCGTCCCTGTCGAAGCTGCGGCTTTCGATCAACGTGACCGCCGCCGAAGTAGCGAAGCCGGGCTTTGCCGACAGCCTGCTCGGGCGGATCGACAGCAGCGGCTTTCCGCGCGCACGACTGACGGTGGAGATCACCGAGAGCGGGATCATGGCGGAGCTGGGCGAGGCGGCGCGGCTGTTGTCCGAACTGCGCACCGCCGGGTGCCGCGTGGCGATCGACGATTTCGGGACGGGCTATTCGAGCCTCGCCTATCTGAAGGCGCTGCCGCTCGACTATCTCAAGATCGACCGCAAGCTGAGCCAGGACATCACCGGATCGCATCGCGATCGCGTGGTAGTGCGCGGCGTCATCGACATGGCGCGTTCGCTGGGGCTGGCGGTGGTGGCCGAAGGGGTCGAGACCGAGGCGCAGCTGGACCTGCTGGCGAAGGAAGGGTGCCAGTATTTCCAGGGGTTCCTGTGCGCAGGGCCGCTGGATGTGCCTGCGCTGGCAAAGCTGGTGAACGGATAGGCGGGCGGGGGCCGGATCGCGACCGGCCCGCCCGCTCCGGCGTCGTCAGTGCATTGCGTGATGCGACGCAGCGGCACGGTTCTGCGGCGCGGCGCGGCGCGAGGCGCCGACAACGGTCGTGAACGCCGACGAATGGGTGCTCAGAGTCTGGACTTCGTCGCTCAGCGTCCGTGCCGCCGCCGATGTTTCCTCGACCATCGCCGCATTCTGCTGGGTTGCGCGGTCCATCGTGCCGATCGCCGAGGAAATCTCGGTGATCGCTTCGGCCTGGACGTTGTTGTCCTTGGCCATGCAGGCAAGCAGTTCGTGGACCTGCCCGACTTCGGTGGAAATGCCGGCCAAGGCGCTATCCACGCGCTGGACCATATCCACGGCGGCGACGATATCGGTTTGCGTTGCCGTGAGCTGATCGCGCGCCCGACCGGCCTCTTCTTCCGCGCGCATCGCCAGCGCGGAGACGAGATCGGCTACCACGGCAAAGCCACGGCCGGCTTCGCCCGCACGGCCCGCTTCGACTGCTGCGTTCATCGCGAGGACGCGGGTCTGGAACGCGATCTTGTCCAACCCTTCGATCACGCTGTCGATGCCCTTGGCGCTGTCCGCCACGCGAGTCATTGCCTGAACCGCCTCATCGGTGATGCGGCGTCCGCTGCCGACGGTCTCCAGCGTCTTGTCCGCGCGTGCGACGGTTTCATTGGCGGCAGTCGCGGTGGCGCGCAGCCGGGTGTCCATCTGGGAGATCGCTGCCGTGGTCTGTTCCAGGCTGGCGGCATTGCTTTCGGTGCGGCGGGCCAGATCCTCCGACGCGGTGCTGATTTCGCCGATGCCCGATGCAATCCGCCCCGTGCCTTCGGTCACTGCGCCGATCATCGTGCGCATCTTGTCGATGGTGTCGTTATAGGCGCGTTCGACCGCCGCAAAATTCTTGGGCATCCCCTCCAGCGTGCGCGTCAGGTCGCCGCCGGCCAGCGCGTTGAACATGTCCTCCAGCTTCGAGACGGCGGCGGTGCGATCGGCTTCCTCGACTTCGAAATAGACCGAAAGCGAGACTTCCATGTCGAGGAGTGCCGCCTTGGTCAGCGCGACCGAGACGTCGACTGCGCTGGGGCCCCGGAACATCGCCAGTGCGCGCCGCCACCAGGGCAGGTTGCGGTGTGCGCTGCGCATCAGCCCCTCGATCACGATCGCGTAGCTGCCGATGTACCAGCGCGGATCGAGCCCGATGCGCGCGTGGGTGGCGCCGATGCGGCGGGCACCGTCCATGTACTCTGCGTCGAACGTGCCTTCGCTGATCCGCGCCCAATGCCGCTCCTGCGCCGCCTTGGCACGGGCCATGTGCGCGGTGTCGGTGAAGAAGCGCGCGGTTTCCGGCGTGGCGCTGGCGCGGGCGTAGAAGCGGTCGAGCGCGGGGCCGATGGAACTGCGGACGATGGATTGTGCGGAGCGAAGCTGATCGAGTTGGTCCTGGTCCATCTCCATGAACGCCAGACGCGACCTTAGCGAGTTACTCACGCACACATCCTTTCGGGGAACCGTCGATACAGCCGACGGTGCCATTATAGACGGTTCCCGAGCAGGAGGGGGCGTTTACGGTGAGTAACTCGACAGTAGAAACGCGCTAACCCGCCGCCTTCGCCAGCCCGCGCGAGATCTGGAGCGCGGCGTTCAGGCGCGAGCGCGGGTTGTTCCACTCGCGGGTCACGACCAGCTTCATGTCCGGACGCAGCCGGGCGGTACCGTCCAGCCGCTCGACATAGGCCATCAGCCCCGCGACGTTGGGGAACTTATCTTCGTGGAAGGTCACCAGCGCGCCCTTTGGCCCGACGTCGATCTTGGCGATGCACGCCTTTTTGGCGTTCAGCTTGGCCTCGATCAGCCGCATCAGGTTTTCGGTCGCATCGGGCAGCTTGCCGAAGCGGTCGATCATCTCGGCGGCGAAGCTCTCGATCCCGTCGCTGTCCTCGATGTCGTTGAGGCGGCGGTACAGCCCCATGCGCAGGTCGAGATCGGGGACATAGTCCTCGGGGATCAGGATCGGCGCATCGACGGTGATCTGGGGCGACAGGTCCTTGGGCCGTTCGTCGCGGATGCCGCCGGCCTTGGCGTCCATGATCGCCTCTTCCAGCATCGACTGGTAGAGTTCGTAGCCGACTTCCTTGATATGCCCCGATTGCTCGTCGCCCAGCAGATTGCCGGCGCCGCGAATGTCGAGGTCGTGGCTGGCGAGCTGGAAGCCTGCACCCAGCGATTCGAGATCGGACAGCACCTTCAGGCGCTTGTCCGCCGCCTCGGTCATCTGGCGTTCGGGCGGCGTGGTCATATAGGCATAGGCGCGCGTCTTCGACCGCCCCACGCGGCCGCGGATCTGGTAGAGCTGCGCCAGCCCGAACTTGTCCGCGCGATTGACGATCAGCGTGTTGGCGCTGGGGATATCGAGCCCGCTCTCGATGATCGTCGTCGAGACGAGCAGGTCGTAGCGGCGATCGTAGAAGGCGGACATCCGTTCTTCCACTTCGGTCGGCGACATCTGGCCGTGCGCGACGACGTAGCTGATTTCGGGCACATCCTGCGCCAGGAACTTCTCGATATCGGGCAGGTCGGAAATGCGCGGTGTGACGAAATAGGCCTGGCCGCCGCGATAATGCTCGCGCAGCAACGCCTCGCGCAGCACCACCGGGTCCCACGGCATGACATAGGTGCGTACCGCAAGGCGATCGACCGGCGGAGTCTGGATGACCGAGAGTTCGCGCAGCCCCGACATCGCCATCTGGAGCGTGCGCGGGATCGGCGTCGCGGTGAGGGTGAGGACATGGACGTCCGCCTTCATCCCCTTCAGCCGTTCCTTGTGCGTCACGCCGAACCGCTGCTCCTCGTCGACGATGACAAGGCCCAGCCGCTTGAAATCGACGGTCTTGGACAGGATCGCGTGGGTACCGACCACAATGTCGATCGTGCCGGTCGCCAGCCCTTCCTTCACCGCCTTTGCCTCGGCAGCGGGGACCAGGCGGGAGAGGCGGCCGATTTCCAGCGGGAAGCCCTGGAACCGCTCGACGAAATTGCGATGATGCTGGCGCGCGAGCAGCGTGGTGGGACACACGACCGCGACCTGGAGGCCCGCCATCGCCGCGACGAAGGCGGCGCGTAGTGCCACCTCGGTCTTGCCGAAACCGACATCGCCGACGATCAGCCGGTCCATCGGGCGGCCCGCCGCCAGATCCTGCAACACGTCGTTGATCGCGCGATCCTGGTCGTCGGTTTCCTCATAGGGGAAGCGATCGACGAACGCGGGGTAGCCGCCGGCGTCGGGCTCCAGCACTTCTCCGGGGCGCACCGCGCGCTGGGCCGCCGTCGCGATGAGTTCGCCCGCGATTTCGCGGATGCGCTCCTTCATCCTCGACTTGCGGCGCTGCCACGCCTCGCCGCCCAGCTTGTCGAGCGCGGCCCCTTCCTCGCCCGCGCCGTAGCGCGTGAGGACTTCGAGATTTTCGACGGGCACGAACAGCTTGTCGCCGCCCGCATAGGTCAGCGCGACGCAATCGTGCGGCGCCTTCTGCACCGGGATCTGGGTTAGTCCCTCATAGCGCCCGATGCCGTGATCGACATGGACCACGAGATCGCCGGGCGACAGCGTGGCGAGTTCCTGGAGGAAGGCGTCGGTGTTCTTGCGCCGCTTCGACCGCCGCACCAGCCGGTCGCCGAGCATGTCCTGTTCGGTGAGCACGGCCACATCGGGCGCGGTAAAGCCATGGTCGAGCGGCAGGACGACAAGGGCCACCCCCTTGTCCGCAGCCCCCAGCGCCTGCTGCCACGAGTCCGCCGGGACCGCGCCCTTGAGCCCGTGATCCTCCAGCAGCCCGCGCAGCCGCTCACGCGCGCCGCCCGAATAGCTGGCGAGCACGGGCTTTTGCCCCGCCTTGCGCAGCTTGGCGATGTGGGCGACCACTGCCTCGTACACGTTGGTGCCGGCTGCCCGCTCGGGGGCGAAGTCACGCGGGCCATCCACGCCAAAATCGAGCACGGTTGCCGATTCGGGCTCGTGGAAGGGCGTGGCGGTATGGACGGGCGCCGCGTCCTGGAGCGCGGTCCATTCGTCGGGGCTCAGGTACAGCGCGTCGGCGTCGAGCGGGCGATAGCTGCCCGGCGCGGTCGATTCGGCGCGGACGCGGTTCTGCTGGTAATCGGCGATAGCCTCGAACCGCTGCTGCCCGGCGCCGTGAGTGGCGACGTCGCGAACGATGACGCTGCCGCCCGGCAGGTGATCGAACAAGGTTGCCAGCCGATCCTCGAACAGCGGCAGCCAATGTTCCATCCCGGCAAGCCGGCGCCCGTCGCTGATCGCCTGGTACAGCGGATCGCCGGTCGCGTTGGCGCCGAACTTGTCGCGATAGCGGCTGCGGAAGCGCTTGATGCTGTCTTCGTCGAGCAGCGCTTCGGATGCGGGGAGGAGGGTGAAACCATCGACGCGCCCGGTGGTGCGCTGGTCCTGCGGATCGAAGGTGCGGACGCTCTCGATCTCGTCGCCGAAGAAATCGAGCCGGAGCGCCTGTTCCGCGCCGCTGGGGAACAGATCGACCAGCCCGCCGCGCACGGCGAACTCGCCTGCGTCATTGACCGTTTCGACCCGGTGGTAGCCGTTGGCCTGGAGCAGCACCGCCAGCTTGTCGAGCCCGATCCGCTCGCCCGGCGCCAGCCGCGCGACGAGCTGGCGGATGCGGAACGGGGTGAGCGTGCGCTGCGTCGCGGCGTTGACGGTGGTGACGAGCAGGCGGGGCTTGTCGCCCTTTGCCTGGAGCGCGTGGAGTGTCGCCAGCCGCTCCGCCATCACGCGCAGCGTCGGGCTGGCACGGTCATAGGGGAGGCAATCCCATGCCGGGTAGGACAGGACCTCGAGATCGGGCGCGAAATAGGGGGCGGTCGCAGCGATCGCGCGCAACGCCGCTTCGTCGGGCGCGATGAATACCGTCACGCCCGCCGCGCGGGTCAGGTCCGCCAGCATCCATGGCAGGAACCCGGTGGGGGCACCCGCCAGCGTCAGCGGGCGCGAAGCGGCGAGGATCGATTTCAGGTCCGGCATGCGTTCTTCTTCTGCCGCTTGCCCGGTGCGGGAAACGGTGGGGGAGGCGGGAATCAGCGGGAGATGGGTACGTAGTTCAGGGTCTTGAGCGCGTTCATGATGGTGCCGTGGTAGCGTTCGGGCGCGTCGTCGGTTCCCATTGCCCAGGCCATGATATCGACGTCCTGTTCCTCGATCAGTTCCTCGAACAGCGCGATCTCGGCATCGTCCCATCCGGCCGAATGCGCGTCGAAAAAGCCGCCGATCAACAGGTCCGCTTCTTTCACGCCGCGATGCCAGGCGCGAAACCGAAGGCGCTTCAGACGATGTTCCCGGTCCATGCTCTTCCTCAACGGCAATTGGCCGGCGGCGCTGGAACACGCGGCCGGCTGGGTATAGGGGTCCGCAGATAGTCATGCGACCCGACATTCTCAATCCACTGTTCGCGGAAGTCACCGCGCTGAAGGGCATCGGCCCGGGGCTGGCCAAGCCGTTGGAGCGGCTGGGCCTCGCGCGCGTCGTCGATGTCGCGTTCCATTTGCCCACCGGCTTCATCGATCGCGAGCCGCGCGACGAACTCGACATGGCCGATTCGGGGCGTGTCATCGCGATCACGCTGACGCCGGTGCAATATCGCTTCGGTGGGGGCGCACGTTCGCCCGCGCGCGTGCAGTGCGTCGATGGGGCGGGAAACCACGTCACGCTCGTCTATTTCGGCGGCAATTCGGGGTGGGCGAAAAAGCTGTTGCCGATCGGCGAGCCGCGCTGGGTGTCGGGCAAGCTGGAGCATTATGGGCAGGACCTCCAGATGGTCCACCCGGACCATGTGCTGCCGCTGGACGAAGCGGCGCTGCCGGGGCGCGAGGCGGTCTATCCCTGTTCCGAAGGGATCACGTCGCGGCGGCTGGCGGCGCTGGCCGCGCAGGCGATCGAGCGGGCGCCGGTGCTGCCCGAATGGATCGAGCCGAGCCTGAAGGCGCAGCAGGACTGGCCCGACTGGCGCGACGCGCTGGTGCGCATCCATGCCGATCCGGCGGATGCCAAGGCGCGGGCGCGGCTGGCCTATGACGAGATTTTCGCCAACCAGCTCGCGCTGATGCTGGTGCGCGGCGAGGCGCGGGCCAAGCGCGGGCGCCCGCTGAACGGCGATGGCCAGTTCCGCGATGCGCTGAAGCTGCCCTACAGCCCCACCGGTGCGCAGGCGCGGACGATCCGCGAGATCGAGGGCGATATGGCGCAGGCCCAGCCGATGCTGCGGCTGCTCCAGGGCGATGTGGGCTCAGGCAAGACGCTGGTGGCGGCGATGGCGCTGCTGATCGCGGCGGAGGGCGGGGCGCAGGGCGCGCTGCTCGCGCCGACCGAGATATTGGCGCGCCAGCATTTCGATACGCTCAGCCGGATGTTCGGCCCGCTGGGCGTGCGCGTCGCGATCCTTACCGGGCGCGACAAGGGCAAGGCGCGCGAAGCGACGCTGATGGGGCTGGCGGATGGGTCGATCGACATATTGATCGGCACGCATGCGATCTTCCAGCAGGGCGTGGGCTATCGCGACCTGGGGCTGGTGGTGGTGGACGAACAGCACAGGTTCGGCGTGGCCGAGCGGCTGATGCTCCAGGCCAAGGCACAGGTGCCGCCGCACCTGCTGGTGATGACCGCGACGCCGATCCCGCGCACGTTGCAGCTCGCCAGCCATGGCGAGATGGACGTCAGCCGCCTCGACGAAATGCCGCCGGGGCGTGAGCCGATCGAGACGAGCGTGATTTCCGAAGAGCGGCTGGACGAGATCGTCACGGCGCTGGGCCGGCACCTGGGATCGGGCAAGCAGGCCTATTGGGTCTGCCCGCTGGTGGAGGAAAGCGAGAAGATCGACCTTGCCGCCGCCGAGGCGCGCGCCGTGCAACTGACCGAGCGGTTCGGCGCCGCCGCTGTCGGGCTGGTCCACGGCCGGATGAAGCCAGCGGAGAAGGACGCAGTGATGGCGCGCTTCGCCGCGGGCGAGCTGGGCGTGCTGGTGGCGACGACGGTGATCGAGGTCGGGGTGGACGTGCCCAACGCGACGCTGATCGTGATCGAACATGCCGACCGGTTCGGGCTGGCCCAGCTGCACCAGCTGCGCGGGCGCGTGGGCCGGGGCGGGGGACGATCGGTGTGCGTGCTGTTGCGCGGGGCCTCGCTCAGTGAAACGTCGCGCGCGCGGCTGGCGTTGATGCGCGAGACCAATGACGGCTTCCGCATCGCCGAAGAGGATCTGCGGCTGCGCGGCGCGGGCGAGCTGCTCGGCACGCGCCAGTCAGGTGAGATGCAGTTCCGGCTGGCGACGCCCGAGATGCTGGGCGGATTGCTGCCCGCCGCGAACAGCGACGCGCGGTTGCTGATCGATCGCGACGGCGGGCTGAAGGGCGAACGGGGACAGGCGGCGCGGATCGCGCTGTATCTGTTCGAGCGCGATTCGGCGGTGGCGCTGCTGCGGTCGGGGTGAGGGCTATTTCATGCCCTTGAGCAGCACGGCGACCATTTCGTAATAGCCCGCCAGGTCCAGCGCCGGGTCGAACTGGCAGCCGATCCGGCCCCCCAATGCCCAGCGGACTTCGGCGATGGTGCTGCCGATCACGGGAAGCGTCACGCGAATCCGGTCGCCGATCGCGAAGCCGTCGTCTGACCGTACCATCATCCCGTGCGCAGAGATGTTGACCACCAGCAGCGTTCGGGCTGCGCCGTCGGGTCCCATGGCGCGGGCGCGATAATGGACGTCCTCGCGCGCGTCGCGCCGGATCTCCACCGCACTGCTCGTCGCCTGATACGTCACACCCGCCCCACACAGCCTGCGTCAGACGTACCGGGCTATCGGGCGCGAGTGAACGTCCGCCCAACGAACCTGATTAATGCGCTCTTATCGTGCGCTCGGGGGTCAGGCGGGGATCAGCAGCCCGTGGCGCTTCTTGCCGAAGCTCAGCTTGACCTGCCCGGTGACCGCGATGGTCGCCGCAGCGTCGGTCGCGACGACATCGTCCACGCGGATCGCGCCCTCGGCGATCTTGCGGCGCGCCTCGCCCTTCGACGCGCAGAGGCTGAGCGCCACCAGCGCATCGACCAGCGCGATGCTGCCGCCCTCGACCGCGAAGCTGGGCAGCGCCCCGCCGGCGGTGCCTTCCTCGAACGTGCGGCGCGCCGTCTCGGCGGCTTCCTCGGCAGCCGCGCGGCCACGGCACATCGCGGTCGCTTCGTTGGCGAGGATCTTCTTCGCTTCGTTGATCTCGGCGCCGCCCAAGGCTTCCAGCCGTGCGATCTCGTCGAGCGGCAGATCGGTGAACAGCCGCAGGAAGCGGCCGACATCGCGGTCGTCGGTGTTCCGCCAGAACTGCCAGTAATCATAGTGCGACAGCTGATCGGGGTTCAGCCACACCGCGCCGGACATGGTCTTGCCCATCTTGCCGCCGTCCGCCGTGGTGATCAGCGGCGTGGTGACGCCGAACACTTCGGTGCCGTCGACGCGGCGGGACAGCTCGATGCCGTTGACGATGTTGCCCCACTGGTCCGATCCGCCCATCTGCAGGCGGCAGCCCGCGCGGCGCGACAGTTCCAGGAAGTCATAGCCCTGAAGGATCATGTAGTTGAATTCGAGGAAGCTCAGCGACTGCTCGCGATCGAGCCGCAGCTTGACCGAATCGAAGCTGAGCATCCGATTGATCGAGAAATGCCGGCCGATGTCGCGCAGGAACGGGATGTATTCCAGCTTGTCGAGCCAGTCGGCGTTGTCGACCATCACGGCGTCGGTCGGCCCGTCGCCGAAGGTCAGGAAATTCTCGAACACCGTCTTGATCGAGGCGATGTTGCTGGCGATCGTGTCCAGCGTCAGCATCTTGCGCGCTTCGTCCTTGAAGCTCGGATCGCCGATCTTGCCGGTGCCGCCGCCCATCAGCACGATCGGCTTGTGGCCCGCCTGTTGAAGGCGGCGGAGCAGCATGATCTGCACCAGGCTTCCGACATGGAGCGACGGCGCGGTGGGATCGAAGCCGATATAGCCCGGCACAACCTGCTTCGCGGCAAGCGCGTCGAGCGCGCCGGCATCGGTCACCTGGTGGATATAGCCGCGCGACGACAGAAGGCGGAGCAGATCGGAGCTGTATTCGGTGGTCATGATGCGCGCCGCATAGCCAATGCAGCGGCGCGCGTCATCCCCGCTACGCCGTTTCAGGCGGTTTCGGACAATGCCCGGGTCGGTACGGGAAGGGTGGGAAGGGGGGCGCGGGCGGCAGCGATGGCGGTGGACAGGACGATCGCGTCCTCGATCGCGCCGGTCGAGACCTGGCCATGGCGGCGCATCGACCGCATCCGCAGCGCAAAGGTTGCATACGAGGCGAGCACTGCCGTGGCGCCCGCCACCGCCGCGCTGGCGAAGCGATCCTTGCGCGGCGACAGCGCCATCCCCGAGAACGCCGCATTCATGCTGCGCACGATCACGGCGGGCGGGATGATCCGGTCGGGCGCAGTCTTCTGTTTGTCGCCCGCGAATTCATAGACGGCCAGCGCCATGGTCCCGAGCGACACCACAGGGTGGCCGAGCCAGCGCGGGGCGCCATTGTCGGCGGGCAGCGTGTTCGTGCGCGCGGCATTGGCGACGACGGCGAGCTGAGTCATCGAACGGGCACCGGCGGTAAGGCCGATCAGGATGGCGCGAAGCATGGGGGTTCTCCGATTGGGGTTCGGTTGCGGGAACGCGCGACCCGCGGCAAGGATGCGCGCGCTTCCCACACGGGCTTGTGCAAGCTGGGCGCGAACCGATACGCTGGATGCGCCCTATGGCTGTCGTGAGCCAGGCGATGACTGCGAGAGGTTGGAGCTATTTTGACAAGCTCAGGACAAACGGGGGAAGGGGGCAGCGGCCATCCCATTCCGCTTGTGCCCCACCCGGCCAAGCCGGCGGCGCGGGTCACAGGTGTCGCGGTCGAGGTTGCACGAGTCGCGCCCGATACGCTTGCGCTGCGCTTCCTTGTGTCGGGCACGGTCGAGGCGTTGGTCGTGCCCGCGACCGAAGCGCCCGCCCGCCGCGACGGGCTGTGGCAGACGACGTGCTTCGAGCTGTTTGCCCGGACCGCGACGGGCTATGTCGAGTATAACTTCTCGCCCAGCAGCCAATGGGCCGCCTATCGGTTCATGGCCTATCGCGAAGGGATGGCGGAGCTGGACGGCATCGACGCGCCGGTGATCGCGCCGGAGCGTGCGCCCGGCAGCTATGCGCTCGACGTCCGCGTCGCGCTCCCCGCCGATACGGGGATCGGGCGGCTCAGCCTTACCGCCGTCATCGAGGAAACCGACGGCACCAAATCCTATTGGGCGGTCGCGCATCCGGCGGGGAAGCCCGATTTCCACGATCCGGCTTGCTTCGTCCTCGAACTCCCGGCAGCAAGCGCGGCATGAAATTCGGTATCGACCGGCTGCTCGCCGACCCCGCACTGCGCAAACCGCTTGAGGGCAAGCGCGTTGCGCTGCTCGCCCATCCCGCCTCGGTCACGGCGGACCTGACGCATGCGCTCGACGCGCTGGTCGCGGCGGGGGTCAATATCTCGGCGGTGTTCGGGCCGCAGCACGGGGTGCGCGGCGATCTGCAGGACAATATGATGGAGTCGCCGGACTTCACCGATCCTGTATATAACGTGCCGGTGTTCAGCCTGTACGGCGAAGTCCGCCGCCCGACGGGCCAGTCGATGGGCACGTTCGACGTGATCCTGATCGACCTTCAGGACCTGGGCTGCCGCATCTACACCTTCGTCACGACGCTGCTCTACGTGCTGGAGGCCGCCGCTGCGCATGGCAAGACCGTGTGGGTGCTCGATCGCCCCAATCCGGCCGGGCGCCCGATCGAGGGCACGACGCTGCTGCCCGGGTGGGAGAGCTTTGTCGGGGCGGGGCCGATGCCGATGCGGCACGGCATGACGCTGGGCGAAATGGGGCGCTGGTTCATCGCGCAGTTCAACCTCGACGTCGACTATCGCGTGATCGAGATGGAGGGCTGGGCGCCCGACGCCGCGCCGGGCTTTGGCTGGCCGGCGGAGCGCCCGTGGATCAATCCCAGCCCCAATGCGCCGAACGTCAACATGGCGCGCGCCTATGCCGGCACGGTGATGCTGGAGGGGACGCTGTTGTCCGAGGGGCGCGGCACCACCCGGCCGCTGGAGCTGTTCGGCGCGCCGGACATCGACGCGCGCGCCGTGATCGCCGAGATGCAGGCGCTGGCGCCGCAGTGGCTGACCGGCTGCACGCTGCGCGACATGTGGTTCCAGCCGACGTTCCACAAGCATGTCGGCCAGCTGTGCTCGGGCGTGTTCCTCCACGCCGAGGGGCCGGGATATGACCATACCGCCTTCCGCCCCTGGCGCGCCCAGGCGCTGGGGTTCAAGGCGATCCGGCGGCTGTATCCCGACTATGCGCTGTGGCGCGATTTCCCGTATGAATATGTGTTCGACAAGCTGGCGATCGACGTCATCAATGGCGGGCCGGCGCTTCGCGAATGGGTGGACGATGCGGGCGCCGAGCCGGGCGATCTCGACGCGCTGACCCAGCCGGACGAAGCCGCGTGGGACGCCGTGCGGGCGCAATATCTGTGCTATTGATTGCACAGCCCGGCCTGACCGCCTAACCCTCGATCATGCTGGCAGGCCTGATTTTCGCTATCGAGGAGGCGAGCGACCGACCGGGGTCGCTGGTCGCGACGTTGCCGTTCGGGGGCATGACCTTGCTCGAATACCAGGTCCGGCTGCTCGCCGGGGCCGGGGCAGAGCATGTGCTGATCGCGGTGGGCAAGATGACGCCGGCGCTGCTGGCGGCCGTGAACCGCGCGGGCAAGCGCGACCTGCACGTCGAAATCGTCCGATCCGCCGAAGAGGCCGTGGAAAAGGTCGATCCCGCCGCGCGGGTGGTGGTGCTCGCCGACGGCCTGGTGACCATGGACCCGGTGATGGACCGGATGGCGGCGGAGGGGCGCGAGGCGCTGCTCGTCACTGACGACCCCGGTTCGCCCGCCGCGATCGAGCGGCTGGACATGCGCGATTGCTGGGCGGGGATTGCGCGGATTTCGGTGCCGCAGCTGGGGCAGATCGCCCAGATGCCCGAGGATTATGATTTCCAGTCGGCGTTGCTGCGCGTTGCCGCGCAATCGGGCGCCGAGCATATTGCGTTGAGCGGCAATTGGGCCCGCGGCGGCCATGCCGTGGAGCGGAGCGCGGAAGGGCTGGCTTCGCGCAACACCGGCGTGCTCGCGGCGCTGACCGAGCGGCGAGTCGACTGGGCGGACCGATGGGTCTTCACGCGCATCGCCCGCATCGTGCTGCCCGAGCTGGTCGCGCGCAACGTGCCGGCGTGGAGCGTACAGGCAGTGGCCGGGGTGACGGCGCTTGCGGCACTGGCGCTCATCGGGCTGGGATATGTGGGCGGCGGCTTCGTGGCGGGGCTGGTTTCCACCGCTGCGCTTGCCACGGGGACGGCGATGGCGGCGCTGCGCGGCGAGGAACTGCGCGCGCGCGGGCTGGAAATGGCGATATTGGGATTGTTCGGCGCAGCGACCCTGCTGGCCGGGTGGGGAGAGCGCGGCGCCACTGCGTCCACGACTCCCGTCGTCCTGGCGCTCGTCGCGGTCGCGGCGCAGTTGCTGGTCGAGCGTGCGCCCACCCGACACCGCCGCTGGTGGGCCAGCCCCGCCGCGCAACTCCTTGTCCTGACGCCCTTTGCGCTGGCCGGGTTCGTCACCGCCGGCCTTGCCGCAGCGGCCCTGTACGCCTTTGGCACACTTGCCGGGGCGGTCGAGGGAATGCGCGAAAAAGCTTAGTCTCGTGTTTACTTCATTTGGGGTAGCAAGGGGGCTATGTCGGATAATCCCATCGACATGCGCAATGGCATCGCCATGGGCGCACGGGAGCTGATCGCGCGGGCGGCGGCTGCGGACGGCCGTGCCTGCAAGGGATTGGCGGTCGCCATCGACGATTTTTTCCTGCCCGACGACCATCGAATCGACGAACGGACCCGATCGGCGCTGCGCGCTTTGCTCCAGTCGCTGGTCGAAACGGTAGCCGCGCAGATTCGCGAGCACGGCGCCCGCCTGCTTATCGGACGCGGCGAGCCGGCGCTGGGCGCCGCGCTGGCAGCACAGGGTGCGTCGGTGTTCCAGCGCCTCGCGCAAGCCGGCGTGCTGCGCGATTCCGTTCTGATGGCCGAGGCGCTGGGCCGCGTGCGGCAGGATGCGCTGGGCGCCGCGCTGCCCATGCATGCGCCGGACGATCCCGACCAGCCCAGCCTGCTCAGCCGCTTTGCCGAACACCCCGATCGCGTTCTGGCCAGCGGAGCGATGGCGCTGCTGATCGCGGAGAGCCGGCGACGGGTCGGCCCGGATGCGGGGCAGGCCGGAACCGATCTGCCCGCCGAATTGCACCACAAGCTTGTCTGGTGGGTTGCCGCCGCGCTGCGCGCGCGCGTGGCTGAGGGCGCAGGCGAGGGGCTGGCCGTGCTCGACCGCGCGCTGTGCGACGCGGCGCAGCGCAGCCTGGCGGCATATGACGAGGGCGATCGGCTGGAGGCGGCGGCGCTGCGCTTTGCGGCGGCGATCGATGCGCAGGCGTCCGAACTGCCCGCGCTGCTGGTCGAATCGCTGGGCGACCGGCGTATCGCGCTGTTCATCGCGCTGCTCGCGCATGCGATCGGCGTGGACTATGCGCTGGCGCGCGACGTCGTGCTCGATCCCGCTGCGGATCGGCTGTGGCTGGCGCTGCGCGCGCTGGAGCTGCCGCGCGATGCGATTGCGCAGATCGGCTATGCGCTGTGCGAAGCCGATGCGCGCCGCGACCTGGAGCGCTTCGCCGATGCGCTGGACGTGATCGCGGCGATCTCCGGTGCCGAGGCGCGCGACGCGCTGGCGCCGTTGCGGCTCGATGCGGATTACCGCGCAGCACTGGTGGCGCTCGCGCAATCGGCGGGGAGCCGATGAACGTGATGGACCCCGCGCTGCCCATCGCGATCGGGCGAGTCGATCCGCACGGGCGGCTGATCGACGCCGAATCGCGGCTGTACGAACTCAACGACCGGGCGGGCGGCACGATCGGCGGACCGCTGGCCGTCCCGCAAATCGCCACGCTGGCGCGGCTGGCGCAGCGGCTGGGCATTGCGATCTCGCGCAGCATCACTGCCGCCGATGGCGAGGACGATGTCGAACTCTGGGTCCGCGCCGAGCCCGATGCCGATGGCGTGCGGCTGGAAGTGAGCGGTTGGCGGCACCGTCCGGGCTGGCGCGCGCCCGCGAGCGAGCCCGAGCGCGACAGCGATTTTTTCCGCGCGGCCGCCGACTGGCTGTGGGAAACCGACGCGGCACTCCGCATCACCTTCCTCTCGATCGAGGCGGGCGTGCGCTATGGGTTCGATGCCAGCGCGATGCTCGGCCAGCCGCTGACCCGGCTGTTCAGCCTGACACAGGACGACGCCGGCGGGCTGCCGATCCTGACTGCCGTGGCGGCGCAGGCGCGGTTCGACGGGCAAAAGGCCGAACTGCGCGGCACCGGGCGGATGGTACGGCTGGGCGCGAGCCCGCGCACCGATGCGACCGGGCGCTTTGCGGGCTTTGTTGGCGCGGCGCACATGCTGGACGAGGGGGATGTGGTCGCGACCGGCCCGGACGTGCCCGTGCCCGCGCTTGGCGAACTGTTCGGCGGCTTCCCCGATTCGTTCAGCCAGCGGCTCGACCGGGCACTGCGCGGTCCGCTGGGCAAGATCATCGCCAACGCCGATTCGATCAGCGCCCAGACCGAGGGGCCGCTGCGCACCGATTACGCCGAATATGCCGCCGACATCGCCAATGCGGGGCGGCACTTGCTGGGGCTCGTCGAGGATCTGGTCGATTTGCAGGCGATCGAACGCGAGGATTTCGCGATCGAGGCGGAGCCGATCGACCTGGCCGATGTGGCCCGGCGGGCAAGCGGCCTGTTGTCGGTGCGGGCCGCCCAGTCCGAGGTGCGGATCGACAAGCCGGCGATCGACGAATCGCTGCCCGTCACTGGCGAGTTTCGCCGCGCGCTCCAGGTGCTGGTCAACCTGATCGGCAATGCCGTGCGCTATTCGCCCGCCGGGGGCATGGTGTGGATACGTCTGGAACGCGATGGCAATCGCGGCTGCGTGATCGTGGCCGACCAGGGCAAGGGCATTGCGCCCGAGGACCAGGAGCGGATCTTCGCCAAGTTCGGCCGCGTCGATCCCAGCGAGCCGGGCGGCAGCGGGTTGGGGCTCTATATCGCCCGGCGACTGGCGCGGGCGATGGGCGGCGACCTGACGGTGGACAGCGCACCGGGAATGGGCGCGCGATTCATCTTCACTCTGCCCTGGCGCGATTAAAGCGCCGCGGCCTCAGCGTTCGGTAAGCCGGGACATCAGCTCAACGAAATTGCAGGGCTTGTGCCGGTTATCCAACTGGGTGGCGAGGATGCCGTCCCACGCATCGGTGACTGCGCCGGTCGATCCGGGCAGCGCGAAGATATAGGTGCCCCGCGCCACGCCCGCAGTCGCGCGCGACTGGATCGTCGAGGTGCCGATGCTCTGGTAGCTGAGCCAGCGGAACAGTTCGCCAAAGCCCGGAATTTCCTTGTCCCACACGCGGGCCAGCGCCGCAGGCGTGATGTCGCGCCCGGTGACGCCGGTGCCGCCGGTGGTCAGGACACAATCGACATGCGGGTCGGCGATCCAGCGTTCCAGCGTCGCCACGATGGCGTCCGAATCGTCGCGGACGATTGCGCGCTCGGCAAGTTCGTGCCCGGCATCGGTCAGCCGCTGGACCAGCCGGTCGCCCGAACGATCATCGGCCAGCGTGCGGGTGTCGGAGACGGTGAGGACGGCGATGCGGATCGGCTGAAACGCGATGCTTTCGTCAATTGCCACGCGCCACCGTTGCCGAACCGCCGGCTACAGAGACGCGCCGGGCGGGCATCCGCACCGATTTCGCGCCGGGCAGGCCGGGGAATTTGGGCCACAGCCCCTGCGCGAGCGCTTCTCGGCTGTCGGAGCGGCGGCCTTCCTGTCCCTCATACATCCAATAGTTGCGCAGCACCGTCATCACATAGCCGCGCGTCTCCCAATAGGGGATGCTCTCGATATAGAGCAGCGGGTCGCCATTGTCCTTGGTCAGGCTGTTCCACGCCTCGACCGGGGTGGGGCCGGCATTGTAGGCGGCGATGATCTTTGGCAGCAGACCGCCGGTAAAGGGCTTGTCGCGCAGCTGCTCCAGATAGGACTGGCCGATCTCCATGTTGACCGAAGGCTTGGTCAGGTCGGATGCGGCATACGTCACGCCGCGGCGGCGGCCCACATCGATCGCGGCCCCGGTCTTGACCTGCATCAGCCCCATTGCCCCGGCGGCACTGCGGATTTCGGCGTTGAAGCGCGATTCCTGGAGCGTGTGGGCGAACACCAGCGCCTTGTCGACGCGCCAGCCGCCGGCGGGCGTCCAGTTGGGCGAGGGATAGCGCGCCTGCATCAGCGGGCGCGCGCCCGCCGGGCCATTGTGCGAGAGCCAGAGCTGCGTCGAGGCGAGGTTGAGGCGCCCCGCCAGCCGGCTGAGTGCACTATGTTCGCCCGCGTTGCAGAACTTCGCCTGATAGCGCAGCACTTCGTCGGCCAGCCGGTCCTCGCCGATCTCGGTGAGCGCGGCGGCGACGCGGACATTGGGGCGGCGTTGCAGCGCGGTCCAGTCCTCGGTCACGAAGCGCTCGCCCTTGGCCGGCTTTTCGTCGATCGCGAGCGCGGCCTTGGACAGCAGGCCGTAAAAGGTCTCGTTATACTGGGCGGCAGCCTTCAGTTTGACGGCGATCTTGTCGGGGCGGCCACAGGCCATGTCGGCGCGCGCGCCCCAATAGAGGCCTGCCGAGCGCAGCTCGGTATCATTGGCGCGCGTCGCCACGCGCTCGAACTCGGCGCCGGCATCGGTGCAGTCCTGTTGGCGCCACGCGGCGAGGCCGCCGACCCATGCCGCCTGCGGGGCCCAGTCGCCCAGACCTTCCTGCGCCTTTGCCGCCATGCGGCGGGCGTTGGTGTCGTCGCCGGAGACGTAATAGATCCACGCAACCTTCTGCTGCCACTCGGTCAGTGCCTCGGGCGTCAGGTCGGGGCCGAATTTCTCGACTAGCGCCTCGGCCTGCATGCCATCGTCCGCCTTGACGAAAGGCTGGATCGCAAGGGCGATTTCGGTCGCGGCGGCGTCGCTCTTGATCGACCGCGCGCGCTGGCGCACCGGCGCGCCATCGAACCAGATAAGCCGCTGGGCCGTGGGCAACACGGGCAGGTCGGTGGCGCCGCGCGTCTTGGCCATGCGGGCAATCTGTTCGGCCTGGGGCAGCTCGGGTGCTTCGGCGAGGAGCGCCAGCAGCGGCGCAAGCTCGACGCGGGGAGACCCCTTGGCAGTGTACAGCTCGGCGCGGGCGATCGCGTGCAGCGGGCCGGGCTTCATCATGTCGAGCTGAAGCTGGGCATCGGTCCATTTCCCGGCGCGGATCGCGGCAAAGACGGTGCGGTATCCGGCGCGCTGATCGGCGTCGAGCTGGTCGGGAATGCCGTCGCCGGTGCGGGCGCCGGCGGGCGCGGCCACGCTTGCCCCGTCTTCGGCGGCAGGAACGCGATCGTCGGCGTGCGCCGCAACCGGCGCCGTCAGCAATGTCGCGGCAAGAAGAATACGCATGTTCATTCGCCTAATCCCCGGCTGGCCAGCAGCAGATGTCTCCAGGCTTCACTCTTGGTGGCGGGCCGTTCCAGCAGGAAACGGGGGTGATAGGTCGCCACCACGGCGGTGTTTCCGCCAAAATCGTTAACGTCGTGTATACGGTTAGCATGCGGCGCTGCTGCCGTCTCGCGCAATAGCCGCCCCGTGGCCTGACCGAGCAACAGCAGATTTTTGGGCCGCAGCAAACTCAGGTGATGCCGCATCAATTCGGTCAGGCGCGCCTCCTGGTCGGGCGTCACGCGGCCCGTCATCGGACGGGCGACGGCGAGCGATGCCAGATAGACCGACTCGCGCGACACGCCGATGGCGGTAAGCATCCGATCGAGCATTCGGCCCTCCGGTCCCGACATCAGCATGTCGGTGTCGCCGGATTCCGGAACATCGGTAAGCACCACCAGCGCCGCGTCGGCGGGGCCGCTGGGGGGCACGATCGGGGACATCCATCCGGCCTCTGGCGCCTTCTCGCCGAGCCGCCACGCGACAAAGGCCTCCAGCGTATCGGGTAGCACCTCCACCACCGGTGCCGCTACGGCAGCGGGCATTATGATGGTGTCGGCGCGCGGCGCCGGCGCGGCCAGCCAGTCGCGTGGTTCGTCGTCGGTAAGCGTCTCTACGCCCGCGTCGCTCCACCATTCGATCGCGCTCGCGACAATATTCGGCCAGTCGTGGATCGCTTCGTCCCCCATACCGTTGGCTTGAATCCCTAGTTGACGGCGCGGTCAATCTGCCTCCATCGACGAAGGGACAGGACGTTGCCGATGCGCGACGACAAGCGGAACGGACGTCCTAGCGTGCAGGCTATGGCAGGGGATTGCAATGAGCGAACGGGAGTCGATGCCCTATGACGTCGTCATCGTCGGCGCCGGACCGGCGGGGCTTTCCGCCGCGATCCGGCTGAAACAGCTGGCGAGCGAGGCCGGGTCGGAGCTGTCGGTCTGTATCCTGGAAAAGGGTTCGGAGGTCGGCGCGCATATCCTGTCGGGTGCGGTGATCGATCCGCGCTCGCTGGACGAGCTGCTGCCGACGTGGCGCGACGACGGGTGCCCGCTAGCGCGTACGCCGGTGACCGAGAACCATCATTGGGTGCTGAGCGAGACGGGCAAGCGGGCGATCCCCGAATTCCTGACGCCGCCCTATCTGCATAACAAGGGCACTTACACCGGCTCGCTCGGCAATCTGTGCCGCTGGCTGGCGGACAAGGCCGGCGAGATGGGCGTGGAGATTTTCCCGGGCTTCGCGGCCGCCGAGATCCTGTTCAACGACGATGGCAGCGTGAAGGGCGTGGCGACCGGCGACATGGGCGTGGCGCGCGACGGCACGCACAAGCCCGATTACCAGCCGGGGCTGGAACTGCACGCCAAATACACGTTCTTCGCAGAGGGCGCGCGCGGGCATCTGTCCAAACAGCTGATGCGCCAGTTCGATCTGCGCAAGGATTGCCAGCCGCAGGTCTATGGCATCGGCATCAAGGAATTGTGGGACATCGATCCGGCCAAGCACGTGCCGGGCCGCGTGGTCCACACCCAGGGCTGGCCACTCGACGACGAGACCAACGGCGGCAGCTTCCTGTACCACCAGGCCGATGGACAGGTGGCGTTGGGCTTCGTCGTGTGGCTCGACTACAAGAACCCCTATCTCTCGCCCTTCCACGAGCTTCAGCGTTGGAAGACGCACCCCGAAATCCGCAAGGTGCTGGAAGGCGGCAAGCGCGTTTCGTACGGCGCCCGCGCGATCACCGATGGCGGGTGGCAGGCGGTGCCGAAGCTGGTCGCGCCCGGTGCGGCGCTGATCGGCTGTGCGGCCGGCTTCCTCAACGTGCCCCGGATCAAGGGCACGCATACTGCGATGAAATCGGGTATGATGGCCGCCGAGGCTGCCTTTGCCGCGATCGGCGCAGGGCGCGAGGCGGACGAGCTGACGGCCTATACCGACGCCTATGAAGCCAGCTGGGTGGACAAGGAGCTGCGTGGCGTCCGCAACGTCGTGCCGCTGGTCAAGAAATTCGGCGCGACCTGGGGGACGATGTTCGCCGGCGTGGCGATGTGGATGGAGCATCTGGGGCTGCGCTGGCCCTTCACGATGAAGCACCATCCCGACAACAAAAGCCTGCGCCGCGCCGACCAGTCGAAGCCGATCGACTATCCCAAGCCCGACGGCGTGCTGACCTTCGATCGCCTGTCGTCGGTGTTCATCTCGAACACCAACCATGAGGAGGACCAGCCGGTCCACCTGACGCTGCACGATCCGAACATTCCGATCGACTTCAACCTGCCGGTCTATGCCGAGCCGGGACAGCGTTATTGCCCGGCCGGGGTGTATGAAGTGGTGGGCGAGGGCGAGGACCTGCGCTTCCAGATCAACGCCCAGAACTGCGTCCATTGCAAGACGTGCGACATCAAGGACCCGACCCAAAACATCAACTGGGTGGTCCCCGAAGGCGGGGGCGGTCCCAATTATCCGAACATGTAGCCTCGCACTGGCGGCGGCGCTGCTGAGTTCGGCGGCGCTTGCGCAAAGCGCCCCGGCAGGGCCGGGCGACCCGGCTGCCTATGTCCGGGCGCGCGCCGCCGATGCGGCGGGCGAGGCGGCGCAGGCCGCCGCCGAATATGCCCGCGCGCTTGCCGCCGCGCCGGACGACGCGACCGTGGCCCTCCGTGCCTATCGGCAGGGGGTGGCGGTGGGCGACTATGCGCTCGCCAGCCGTGCGGCGGCGGTGCTGGTGCGGCAGGGCGTGGCGCCGCCGGATGTGGACGTGCTCGCCTTTGCGATTGCCGTTCGGGCGCGCGACAGGGCGGGTGCGCGGCGCGCCGCCGAACGCCTCGCCAAGGGGCCGTTCGCGTTTCTCGCGCCGTCGCTGGCCGCGTGGATCGCGCGCGATGCGGGCGGCGACGGGCTGGCGGTGCTCGACGCGCAGCCCGCCAATCCGCTCGCGAACCGCTATACCCAGCAGCAGCGCGCGCTGCTCCTCATCGCCGCGCGCCGCGTGCCGGAGGGGATGACGGCGCTCGCCCCCCTCCTGGGACCGGGGGATGACGCGCGGGACCTGCGCATCGACGCGGCGACGTTGCTCTACCGCATCGGCGAGCGCGATGCGGCGAACCAGCTGCTGGATTCGGCGCTGATCGATTCGCGGGTCGCCCGTGGCGGCAAGCGCGCGGACCTTGCGTTCGGCGCCTCGCGCCTGTTCCTCGGTCTCGCGGCGGAACTCTCGACCGAGGATGTCGAGCCGCTTTCGGTGGTGCTGACGCGCGCCGCGCTGTTGATGGACCCCGGCGAGGATCGTGCCCGGCTGTATCTGGCCGACGCGCTCTCTCAGGCGGATGCGGCGGCGACCGCTCTCAAGGTGCTCGACGATGTGCGCCGCGACGGGGGCTATGCCCGCAGCGCGGCGGCGGCGCGGGTGGCGGTGCTCCAGCGCGCGGGGCGCCTGCCCGAAGCGCTGGCGCTGGCGCGAACCCAGGCGATGCGGGGGGACGCGACCGCGAGCGATGCACAGCGCTGGGGCGAGCTGCTGGAGGAAGTCGGGCAATTGGACGCGGCGGCGCGGGCCTATCGGCTGGCGCTGTCGCGGACGGGCGGGGCGGCGGACTGGCGGCTCCACTATCTGCTGGGCAGCACGCTGGATCGCGCCGGGGACTGGGACGGCGCCCGCACGGCGCTGCGTCAGGCGGTGGCGCTGGGGGCCGAGGAGCCGCTGGCGCTGGAGACGCTGGGCACCGCGCTGGTCGCGCATGGCGAGGCGCTGGCCGAGGCGCAGGAACTGCTCGAACACGCCGAGAGCATCGAACCCGACAATGCCGGGATCACCGATGCGCTGGGCTGGACCTATTTCACGCGCGGGGACGTGGAGCGCGCATTGCCGCTGCTGGAAAAGGCCGCGCGGGCCGACCCGGCGGGTGTCCGCGCCAACGAGCATCTGGGCGACGCCTATTGGCGGCTTGGGCGGCGATACGAGGCGCGCTATGCGTGGCAGGCGGCGGCGGTGGCGGCGGACGATGTCGCAATGCCGCGCCTTGCCGCCAAGATCGCCCATGGATTGACCCCGAAGACCGATTGATGACGACCGAGATCGCGCACGCCAAGCTCAACCTGGCGCTCCATGTCCGTGCCCGTCGGGACGACGGCTATCACGAACTCGACACGCTGTTCGCGTTCGTCGCGCTGGGCGACGCACTGCACGTCGCGCCCTCCGACGCGGACAGCCTGACGATCGAAGGGCCCTTTGCCGGGGCGCTCAGCGGCGAGGGTGACAACCTCGTAAGCCGTGCGGCGACGCGCTTTGCCGAGGCTTTCGGCGGCGGCGCCCACGCCATTACGCTGGAAAAGCATCTGCCGGTGGCGTCGGGAATCGGCGGCGGATCGGCGGATGCGGCGGCGACGCTGCGCGCGCTCGCCCGGCTGCACGGCGTCTCCGCGCAGGACCCGGGGATGTTCGCGATTGCCGAGGCGCTGGGGTCCGACGTGCCCGCCTGTCTGCTCGGTCGTACTGCGCGTGGGAGCGGGCGCGGCGAACAACTGGCGCCCATTGCCGGGCTGGCGGGAACGCCGGTGGTACTGGTCAATCCGGGCGTCGGTGTCTCCACGGCGCAGGTGTTCAAGGCGTGGGACGGGATCGATCGGGGGGCGATCGGGGAGGGGGCTTTGCTCGATGTCGCGCGTGCCGGGCGCAACGACCTGGAGGCGCCGGCACGGGCGATTGCGCCGGTCATCGATACGGTGCTCGCCGCGCTCGCCGCGCAACCGGGCGTTCTGCTGTCGCGCATGTCGGGATCGGGCGCGACGTGTTTCGCGCTGTTCGATAGCGATGCTGCGGCCGAGGCGGCGGCGCGCGCCGTGGCGCGGCCCGGCTGGTGGTGCGCGGCGACGCAGCTTTTGTGAGCCGTGACAGCGCGCAGACGATCGGGCAGAGCAAGGGCATGATCCACGTCACCCGAAACGGCGCTGTCGCCACCCTGGCCCTGGCCCGTACCGAGGCCAAGAACGCGATGCCGATCGCGGCATGGGAGGCGCTTGCCAGCGCGGTGGCGACGCTGGGCGATGCCCGCGTGGTGATCCTGCGATCGGACGTGCCGGGCATCTTCTCGGCGGGGGCGGACGTGCAGGAATTCGAGCAGCTTCGCGCCGATCCGGCGCTGCGCACGCGGTTCCGGCTGGCGATGCGCGGCGCGATCGACGCCGTGGCGGCGCTGCCAATGCCGGTGATCGCCGCCGTCGATGGCGGGTGCTTCGGCGCGGCGGTGGCGCTGGTGCTGGCGGCGGACATCCGTATCGCCGGCAACCATGCGGTGTTCGCCACCACCCCGGCGCGGCTTGGCTTGGGCTATCCGCAGGAAGACGTCGCCCGACTGGCGGCGCGGGTGGGGCAGGGCGTTGCCGCGCTCATGCTGTTCACCGGCGACCAGCTTGCGCCCGACGAGGCCAAGCGCATCGGCCTTGCCGAACTGCGCGCCAAGGATGCGCGCCAGACGGCCGAGGCGCTTGCCGCGTCCATCGCCGGCAATGCACCAGGCGCCGTCGCGCTGCTCAAGCGGACGCTGCGCAGCGGCGGCGCGGACCCGGCGCTCGACACCGCGTTCGAAGACACGTTCGGCGGCGCCGAGTTCGCCGAGGGACTTGCCGCGTTCCGGGCACGGCGCAAGGCGGTCTATCCGTGAGCGCGCCGGGGGAGATAGTGTCCGGCAGTGCGCAGGACGTGCTGCTGCTGTGCGATCACGCATCGAACCAGGTGCCAGACGACATCGACCTGGGCATCGACCCTGCGCTGCTGGACCTGCATATCGCCGTCGACATTGGCGCGGGCGCAGTGACGCGGGCGCTGGCCGCGCGGCTGGAGGCACCGGCCATCCTCGCCAAGGTATCGCGACTCGTGATCGACCTGAACCGGGAGCCCGACGCGCTGGGCCTGATCCCGCATCGCACCGACGGTCATGCGATACCGGGCAACGACCATGCCGATCGTGCCGAGCGGATCGCGCGCTTTCACGCGCCCTATCACCGGCTGCTGCGCGACCGGATCCGGTCGCAGCGGCCCCGGCTGATCCTGTCGGTCCACAGCTTCACGCCGCGGCTGGAGCATGGCGGCACCGATCGCCCCTGGGACGTGGGCGTCCTCTATAACCGCGACGCCCGCGCGGCGTTGCCGGCGCTTGCCTATCTGCGTGCTGCCGGATGGGTGACGGGGGACAACGAACCCTATTCGGGGCGGCAGCTCAACGCGACGCTCAACCGGCACGGCGAAGGGAACGGCGTGCCGTCGCTCGCGATCGAAATTCGCAATGACCATATCCGCGATGCCGCCGGGGTCGCCCGTTGGGCGGAAATCCTGGTCGGAATGGCAAATTCTTTGCGCAATAGTCTTGCGTAAACCGCGCTGCTTGCGCAATGGCCTGTCGCATCATGACCAACCGCTTCGATAAGGCGCGGCTTCCCAGCCGCCATGTCTCCGTCGGCCCCGAACGGGCCCCGCACCGCAGCTATTATTACGCGATGGGCATTCCCGAAGAGGATATTGCCAAGCCCTTCGTCGCCGTCGCCTCGGCCGGCAATGACAGCGCGCCGTGCAACACCACGCTCGATTTCCAGGCCGATGCCGCGCGCGAAGGCGTGATCGCCAATGGCGGCATGCCGCGCCGCTTCAACACGATCACCGTGACCGACGGGATCGCGATGGGGCACCAGGGGATGAAATCCTCGCTCGTCAGCCGCGAAGTCATCGCCGATTCGGTCGAGCTGTCGGTGCGTGGCCATTGCTATGACGCGTTGGTCGGCTTTGCCGGGTGCGATAAGTCGCTGCCGGGCATGATGATGGCGATGCTGCGCCTGAACGTGCCGTCGATCTTCGTCTATGGCGGCTCGATCCTGCCGGGCCGCTATCAGGACCATGACGTCACCGTGGTCGACGTGTTCGAGGCCGTGGGCAAGTTCGCCGCCGGCAATTGCC
The DNA here is from genome assembly GCF_053502645.1 of Sphingomonas degradans. Taxonomy (NCBI): domain Bacteria; kingdom Pseudomonadati; phylum Pseudomonadota; class Alphaproteobacteria; order Sphingomonadales; family Sphingomonadaceae; genus Sphingomonas; species Sphingomonas degradans. Next base: position 2,056,195 of record NZ_CP177172.1, on the reverse strand, counting down.
CGCTGCACGACCTGACTGCGCTCGAAAAGGTCGCCTGTCCGGGCCACGGCGCGTGCGGTGGCCAGTTCACGGCGAACACCATGGCGTGCGTCGGCGAGGCGATCGGCCTGTCGCTGCCCAATTCCAACATGGTGCCGGCGCCGTACCAGTCGCGCGAGCAGATTGCCGTCGCGGCGGGGCATCAGGTGATGGAATTGCTGGCGCGCAACATCCGCCCGCGCGACATCTGCACGCGCGAGGCGTTCATCAACGCCGCCCGCGTCGTCGCTGCCACCGGCGGCTCGACCAACGCGGCGCTGCACTTGCCCGCCATGGCGAGCGAAGCGGGGATCGAGTTCGACCTGCACGACGTTGCGGATGCCTTCAAATCAACACCTTACATCGCTGACCTTAAGCCCGGTGGCAAGTATGTCGCCAAGGACATGCACGAGGCCGGCGGCGTCTATATGCTGATGAAGACGATGCTCGCGGGCGGATTCCTCGACGGCAATTGCATGACCGTGACCGGCAAGACGCTGGGCGAGAATATCGATCAGGTGACGTGGAACCCGGACCAGAAGGTGATCTACGACGTCAAGGCGCCGCTGTCGCCCACCGGCGGCGTGGTCGGCCTGCGCGGCACGCTTGCGCCCGAGGGGGCGATCGTGAAGGTCGCCGGCATGCACCGGCTCCAGTTCACGGGCCCCGCGCGCGTGTTCGATTGCGAGGAAGAGGCGTTCGAGGCCGTCGAGCATCGCAAGATCAACGAAGGCGAAGTCATCGTCATCCGCTACGAAGGGCCCAAGGGCGGCCCCGGCATGCGCGAAATGCTGTCCACCACTGCCGCACTCTATGGCCTGGGCATGGGCGAGAAGGTCGCGCTGATCACCGACGGGCGCTTCTCGGGCGCGACGCGCGGGTTCTGCATCGGCCATGTCGGTCCCGAAGCCGCAGAGGGTGGCCCGATCGCGCTGGTCGAGGATGGCGACACGATCCGGATCGATGCCGAAGCCGGGACGATCGACCTGGACGTGCCCGAAGACGTGCTTGCGGCCCGCCGCGCCGCGTGGCAGCCGCGCGTCAACGATTACCAGAGCGGCGCGCTGTGGCGCTATTCGCGCACTGTCGGCCCGGCCTATAAGGGCGCGGTAACGCACCCCGGAGCCAGCGCCGAACGCCATGTGTACGCCGATATCTGACACGACGGCCTGGAAGTATAAGGAGAGCGCAGCCCATGGGCTGCGGCACGGGGCGATGCTGGCAATGGTCGGCATCGCCCTGAGCGGTTGCCAGGTCGACGTGCGCGACAAGGCGGCGGAAGCGCGCGAAAAGGCGGGCCGCGAAAAGATCGCCCGCGCCGAGAGCCGGATCGAATGCGTGCCCCCCGGCGCCGCTGCCTATGCCCCCGTCTGCGCGATCGACCGGGTCCAGTCGCAGGACGGGCTGTTCCTGACGCTGCGCCATCCCGATGGCGGGTTTCGCCGTTTGCTAGTCACGCGCGACGGGCGCGGGGTGATCGCGGCGGACGGGGCCGAGCCTGCGATCGTCCGCCCCATCGCCAGCAACCAGATCGAAGTGGCGATAGGCGATGCGCGCTATCGCTTGCCTGCCACGGTGCGACGGCCCAAACCGACGTCATGATACCCGCATCCGCTCCCGTAGTGGCTGCCGCCGCGATGCGCGATGCGGAGGATGCCGTGTTTCGCAGCGGCGTTTCGCAGGAAGCGCTGATGGAGCGCGCCGGCGCCGCCATCGCCCGCGAGACTGCACGCTTTGCCATGGGGCGCCCCATCCTGGTGCTGGCCGGGCCCGGCAACAATGGCGGCGACGCCTATGTCGCGGCGCGGCTGCTCAAGGCGGCGGGACATGACGTCGTGCTGGTCGCGACGGGTGCGCCAAAGGCGGGTGCCGCCGCGCGGATGCATGCGCGCTGGGACGGGCCGACCAGTTCGCTCTACGCCGCCCGGCCGCGCCCGGTGCTGGTGGACGGGCTGTTCGGCACGGGCATGACCCGCCCGCTGGAGCGCGGGCTGGCGGCGGTGTTCGCCGACCTGACCGCGCAGGCGGACTTCACGCTGTCGATCGACCTTCCCTCGGGCCTCGATACCGATACCGGCGAGGATCTGGGCGCCCCGCGTGGGATCAACGCCACGGTAGCGCTGGGCGCGCTCAAGCCCGCGCATCTGCTCGGCGACGGGATTGCGCGCAGCGGCCATGTGATTCTGGCCGATATCGGCATTCCGGTCGACACGCGCTGGCACACGGTCGGGCGGCCGAAGCTGGCGACGCCGGGCATCCATAGCCACAAATACAGCCGCGGGCTCGTTGCGGTGATCGAAGGGGCGATGCCCGGTGCCGCGCATCTCGCTGCCCGTGCGGCGATGGCGAGCGGGGCAGGCTATGTCGTGCTGGCCGGAGACGAACGGAGGAGCGGCGGGCCGGACGCGCTGGTCCGGCGCGGCGTGCATACGACCGAAGATCTGGCGGAATTTCTCGCCTGGGACCGGATCGACGCTGTGGTGATCGGCCCGGGGCTGGGGCGCGACCGGCGGGCGGAGAGCTTTGTGCGCACTGCCTTTGCCACGCAAAAGCCGCTGGTGGTCGACGGCGACGCGCTGAGCCTGCTCGGCACTGCCGCCGCGCAGTGGCTCCAGACGCGCACCGCCGCGACCTGGCTCACCCCGCATTCGGGCGAGTTCGACCGGATGTTCGCGGGCGAGGGGAGCAAGATCGACCGGACGCTCGCCGCCGCGCACGAAACGCGCGCGACGATCGTGCACAAGGGCCCCGACACTGTGATCGCGGGGCCGAAGGGCGATGTTCGCCTCTTGGCGGGCGCCTCACCCTGGCTCTCGACGGCGGGGACGGGCGACGTTCTGGCGGGCCTGTTGGGCGCGCAGGTGGCACAGGGTGGCAAGGGCGTGGCCGCTGCCGAGGCGGCGACATGGCTCCATGCCCGCGCAGCAGGGGTTGCCGGACCCGCCTTCATCGCCGACAGGCTGATCGAAACGATTCCGGAAGCGATTGGTGCATGTCTGTGAGTGAAGATGAAATCGTCCGCGTCGCGGCGCGCGGCGAGGGCGTAACCGAGGACGGGCGGCATATCCCGTTCGCCGCGCCGGGCGACAAGGTGAGCGGCCATGCGGTACTGGTGCGCGGGCCGCATCATCGCGAGCCGCCGTGCCACCATTTCCCCGAATGCGGCGGCTGCCAGCTCCAGCATCTCGACGATTTCGCGTGGAGCGGGTTCATCGTCGATCGCGTGGCGAGCGCGCTGGCCGCGCATGACCTACGCGCCGAAATCCGGGCGCCCTTGCTCTCGCCACCCAACACGCGCCGCCGCGCGACGCTCCATGCCGAGCGGCGCGGGCGCAAGGTGCTGATGGGCTTTACCGAGCAGGGCAGCCACAACCTGATCGACCTGGAGGAATGCCATGTCCTCGCGCCCGAGCTGTTCGCGCTGGTCGCGCCGCTGCGCGGGCTGCTGGCGAAGTTGCTGCCGCTCGCCAAGCGGCGCGTGAACGTACATCTGGCGATGACCGATCTGGGCCCCGACGTGCTGATCGACGGCATGGAGGCCGAAGGGCTGGCAGCGGCGGAGGCGATTACGGCGTTCTCCAGCCATCACGGCCTCGCGCGGTTCGCGATGGACGAGGGGTTCGGCCCCACGGCGCGCTGGGAGCCGGAACCGGCGACGGTCACGCTGAACGGCGTGCCGGTTCCCTTTCCCCCGGGCAGCTTTTTGCAAGCTACACCAGAGGGTGAAGCGGCACTTGTTGAGACGGTGTGTGAAGCCGTCGGTGATGCCCGCACGGTCGCCGATCTGTTCGCGGGACTGGGCACCTTCACCTTCGCCTTTCCCCGCGCGAAGGTTTATGCCGCCGAGGCGGCGCGCGATCCGATCCTGGCGCTGAAGGCGGCGGCGATCCGGGCGCAGCGCCAGATCTTCGGCGACCATCGCGACCTTTTCCGGCGGCCGGTGACGGCGAAGGAACTCAACAATTTCGGTGCTGTCGTGCTCGATCCGCCGCGTGCCGGCGCACGCGAACAGATCATCGAAATTGCCGCATCCACCGTGCCGGTTGTCGCCTATGTTTCCTGCAATCCCAGCACCTTCGCTCGAGATGCCGAGGTTTTGTGCAAAGGCGGCTATCAGCTCGACTGGGTCCAGCCGGTGGGCCAGTTCCGCTGGTCCACCCACGTCGAACTGGCGGCGAAGTTCAGCCGTCAGGGATAATCGGCGCGCAGGAAGTACAGCCCGTCGGGCGGGGCGTTGAGGCCCAGCGCAGCGCGATCGCGCGCTTCCAGTGCCTGCGTCATCTGCTCGGGCGCCCATTTGCCCTGGCCGACGAGCGCGAGGCAGCCCACCATCGAGCGTACCTGGTGGTGGAGGAACGAGCGGGCGGAGGCGAACACGCTGATCCGATCGCCCTGCGCCACCACGTCGAGCCGGTCGAGCGTGCGTAAGGGACTGTCCGCCTGGCAATGCGCCGAGCGAAAGGTGGTGAAGTCGTGGCGCCCGACCAGCCGGTCCGCGCCCGCCTGCATCGCGGCGGCATCGAGCGGCACCGCCAGGCGCCATGCCAGCCCCGCCTCCAGCGTCAGCGGCGCGCGGCGTGTTATGATTCGGTATTCATAATGGCGCGCAACACACGAGAATCGCGCGTGCCAATCGTCCGGAACTTCGACGCAATCGAGGATCGCGACGGGCGCCGGGCGGACGCGGGCGTTGAGCGCTTCCATCAGCCGGAACGCCGCGATCGGCTTGGCGATGTCGAGATGCGCGCGCATCCCCAGTCCGTGCACCCCGGCATCGGTGCGGCCCGCGGCATGGACGATCGTGCGTTCGCCGGTGATGGCGAAGGCGGCGTCCTCGATCGCCTGCTGGATGCTGGGGCCATGGTCCTGCCGCTGCCAGCCCATGAACGGACCGCCGTCGAATTCGACCGTGAGCGCGAACCGCGTCAAAGCTGAGTTCCCTTCGGAATCGCAAAGCCGCGCAGCAACTCGTCCGGGGCCATGACGCCACGCCCAGCGCGCTGGACGCGCAGCGGGCGGATCGCCCCCGCCGCACAGCCGATCGTTAGGGCATCGTCCAGCACCAGCCCCGAGCCACTGCCGTCCACGACCTGCGCCGCATGGACGCGCACGCGCTCGCCGCCGATTTCGAAGAAGGCGCCGGGCGCGGGATTGAACGCGCGGACCTGTCGTTCGACTTCCACTGCGCTGCGCGTGAAATCGAGCCGCGCCTCGGCCTTGTCGATCTTGGGTGCATAGGTGACGCCCTCTTCCGGTTGTGGGACCGGCGGATAGGCGTCCGGGTCGGCCAGCACCTGCACCATCAACCGGGCGCCCATCGCCGCCAGTTCGGCGGTCAGGTCGCCGGCGGTCTTGCCGTCCACAGGGGTACGATCCTCGAGTCGCACCGGCCCGGTGTCGAGCCCGGCCTCCATCTGCATGATCCCCACGCCCGTTTCGGCATCGCCCGCCAGGATCGCGCGCTGGATCGGCGCCGCACCCCGCCAGCGCGGCAACAGCGAGCCGTGGACGTTCAGGCACCCCATGCGGGGCGCGTCGAGCACTGCGCGCGGCAGGATCAGGCCATAGGCAGCGACCACCGCGACATCGGCCTCCAGCGCCGCGAATGCCGCCTGTGCCTCCGCATCGCGCAGCGTCAGCGGGGTGCGGGTCTCGACGCCCAGCGCCTCCGCACGCGCCTGGACCGGGGAGGGCGTCAGGCTCTTGCCGCGCCCGGCGCGCCGGGGCGGCTGGCTGTACGCCGCGAGGAGAGTGTGGCCCGCCTGTACCAGTGCATCGAGCACCGGGACGGCGAATTCGGGTGTTCCCATGAAGATGATCCGCATGCGGCCTCTCAACCGCTTGGCAGGCGTGGGCGCAAGCCCCTATGTCTGGCGCATGGCATCCCCCGAAATCGAAGCGCTGACCCAGGCCCTGTCGCGACTGCCCGGACTGGGGCCGCGATCCGCGCGCCGGGCGGTGCTCCATCTGCTCAAGAAACGCGAGACGGCGCTCGAGCCGTTGCTCGCGGCATTGGGGGCCGTCAGCGCGCGGCTGGCGACCTGTTCGGTCTGCGGCAATGTCGACACGCATGATCCCTGTTCGATCTGCGCCGATCCGCGCCGCGATGCGCGATCCTTGTGCGTGGTGGAGGAAGTGGCGGACTTGTGGGCGCTCGACCGGGCGCGGTTGTTCCCCGGCCGCTTTCATGTGCTGGGCGGTCGCCTGTCGGCGCTGGAAGGCGTGCGGCCCGAGGATCTGCGCGTCGATAGCCTGGTGCGCCGGATCGCCGAGGGCGGCATCGACGAAGTCGTGCTGGCGATGAATGCCACGCTGGAGGGGCAGACCACGGCGCACTACATCGCCGAGCGGATCGAGACCTATCCGGTGCGCGTGACGCAGCTTGCGCATGGCCTGCCGGTGGGGGGCGAACTTGACTATCTGGACGAAGGCACGCTGGCCCAGGCGCTGCGCGCGCGGCGGCCGGTCGCATAATTGCCATTGGGGGTGACCCCGGCTAGGGGGACCGCCGCACACCGCGCCACGGGCGCTGTTTCACGCCTCCCTTGCAGGGACGCCAGCCGAGAATTAAATTACCGCCATGGCCATTCTACCGATTGTCGAGATTCCCGATCCGCGCCTGCGCACCATCTCCACGCCCGTCGCGGAGGTGAACGACGAACTGTGCGCGCTGATCGCCGACATGTTCGACACGATGTACGACGCGCCCGGCATCGGCCTGGCCGCGATCCAGGTGGGCGTGGCCAAGCGCGTCGTCGTGATGGATTTGCAGGAAGAGGAAGACGAGGAGGGCAAGGCGATTCGCAACCCGCGCGTCTTCATCAATCCCGAGATCCTCGATCCTGCCGAGGAACTGTCGGTCTATACCGAAGGCTGCCTGTCGGTGCCGGACCAGTTCGCCGATGTCGAGCGCCCGGCCCAGTGCCGCGTCAAGTGGCTGGACGAGCAGGGCAACGAACATGACGAAGTGTTCGAGGGGCTGCTGGCGACTTGCATCCAGCATGAGATGGATCATCTGGAAGGCGTCGTCTTCATCGACCACCTCTCGCGACTGAAGCGCGAGATGCTGCTCAAGAAGCTGGCCAAGGCGCGCCGCGCCGCCGCCTGACCGCGGTTATTCGGCCTTTGCCGTCTCCACGCCCGGCGACGTGTAGGTCGGGATGATGTCGCGAATCCAGGCGCGCTCGCGGAACCACTTGGTGACGATGTACTTCGTGCCTTCCAGCACGCGCATCCCCTCGTGCAGCGTTTCGTAATTGGGCGTGCCGTCGGGCGCCATATTGTTCCAGATGACGAGCAGCCGCCGCTTGGGCTTGAACCGGATGCCAGCGCGGGGGAACCAGGTGGCGCCGCCTTCGGGTACGTCGTTGAGATAGGCCATGGCGGTCCAGGTGCGCTGGCCGCCGGTTTCCACCATGCGCGGCCAATAGTCGCTGGTTTCGTGGAAATAGTCGCAATGTGCGCGGAATTGCTGGTTCATGGCATAGCGCTGGCCCTGAAGCGTTTCGGCATTCTCGCCGGGGATGCCGAGCAGGTTCGCGATCCGCTGGTCGATCGTCCAGATCGATTCGTCCCAGCGGTACAGGTCGCTGCTGCTGCTGGTGCGGTATTCCGGGTCCTCGCTGGTGGCGAGCAGGGTCGAGGGGCGCGAATTGCTGTCGATCAGGCGGATGAGCGTGTCGCATTCCGCGTCGCTCAGGAAATCGGGATAGGTGTACATTTGCGCACCCTCCACCTTGGCGCGGCGGACCGCCGGGTTCGCGTCGAGGCGGGCGGCCACGTCGCGGCCGATCTTCGCGCGGGCAGGGGAGGCGCTGCCCGAGATTTTGCCGATATTCTTGCTCACGCTCCGCGAAATCGCGCGCGGCGGCGCGGAATGCAAGAGCCTCAAACGACGACCGCAAACGACGGGGGCCCGGCGTTTCCGCCGAGCCCCCGCGTTCAGGCAAGGGAGCGGGCGCCCTTACCAGAAGATGTCGTAGATCGTGTCGACTACTTCGCCCGTGTAGATGTCGACCAGCAGCGCGTCGTTGTAATAGCGCACCCAGCGATAGGGCCCATCGACTTCGGGAAGGCGATAGTAGAACGGGTCGTTGATCCAATATTGCTGCGAGAACAGCAACGGGCTGAGCGTGAAGCCGATCGAGAAACGCCGATAGCCATAGCCCCAGCCGCTGGGCGCATAATAGCGCGGCAGGCGGTACAGGCTGCGGTTCGACGTGCGATAGCCGCGCCAGTCATAGCGGCGATCGTTGCGCCAGCTGTTGTTCCAGCGCCCGCCATTGCGATCGTTCCAGCTGCGGAAGTTGTTGCGATCGTTCCACCCGCGATTGTCACGCCCGTTCCAGCCGGGATTGCCTCGATCGAAGCGGCGATCGTTATTCCACTGGTTGCGGTCGGGGCGGTTGGGGCCACCATTCCACTGGTTGCGGTCGGGGCGGTTGGGGCCACCATTCCACTGGTTGCGGTCGGGGCGGTTGGGTCCGCCATTCCACTGGCCGCGATCGGGACGGTTGGGTCCGCCATTCCACTGGCCGCGATCGGGACGGTTGGGGCCGCCGTTCCACTGGCTGCGATCGGGACGGTTCGGGCCGCCATTCCACTGGCCACGATCCGGGCGGTCGCCGCCGTTCCACTGGCGCGGCGGTTGCGGTGCCTGTGCCTGGGGAGGCTGTTGCTGCTGGAACTGGCCGCGATCCGGACGGGGGCCGCGATCGCCACCATTCCACTGGCGCTGTGGCTGCGGTCCGCGATTGCCGTCCTGACGCCAGCCGCCGCGATTTTCGCGCGCTGCCGGCGCCGGTTGCTGGTTGGAGGCGCCGCTGTCCGGACGGTTGCCACCGCCCCAGCGACCGCCACGGTCCTGCGCCAGTGCCGGCGGGACCAGAGCCGTTGCGGCGATGATTGCCGCGAGCAGGGTCTTCTTCATCGTTTGTCTCCGCTGGCCCGGCACGGGAGGGACCGGGTTTTCGAGGTAGGACAGTGTTTATCCCCGCGCCGATGAGCGGTTGCTGAATTGCGGTGAAAGCAGACTGAAAGCTTTGGTCACTCCGGCGGGTCGCCGACTTCGGCGTCACTTGGCGTGTTCAACGCGGCATCGCCCCGCGCGATCCGCGCCGCATCGGTGATTGCGCCCAACAGCCGTGGGTAGATGCCGCAGCGGCAGATATTGGGAATCGCTTCCTTGATCTCTTCTTCGGACGGGTTGCGGTTTGTCCGCAACAGCACCGACGCGGCCATGACGATGCCGGGGATGCAATAGCCGCATTGGGGCACATTTGCCGCGATCAGCGCCTGTTGCACCGGGTGGCTGCGATCCTTCGACAGGCCCTCGATCGTGGTGACGAACGTGCCCTCCAGCGCGCCGATCGTCTCCTGGCAGGCCAGCCGCGCGGTGCCGTCGACATCGACGGTGCACGCGCCGCAATCGCCGGTGCCGCAGCCATATTTGGTGCCGGTCAGGTTCGATGCGTCGCGCAGCGCCCAGAGCAGTGGCGTGCGCGGGTCCATCTTGTACGCGACCGGCTGGTTGTTGACGGTGAAGCGAGTCATGGTGGCGGTGTAGCGGCAAACGCAGCGTTTCCGAAACCGGCATTGCGCCCCGCCACAGGGCGGGCGACATTCCGGGCATGACCCTTCCCACGCTGTACCTGCCGCATGGCGGCGGCCCCTGTTTCTTCATGGACCCCCAGGGCGGCCCGCCCGACCCGATGTGGCAGCCGATGCAGGACTATCTGGCAGGCCTGATCCGCGACCTGCCCGAGCGGCCGCGCGCGATCCTGATGGTCTCGGGCCATTGGGAGGAGCGCGACGTGACCGTGCATGTCGGCGACGGCCATCCGCTGCTGTTCGATTATAGCGGCTTCCCCGAGCACACCTATCGCCTGCGCTGGGACGCGCCCGGGGCGCCCGATGTCGCGATGCGGGCAAAGGCGCTGCTGGAGGCGGCGGGGCATCCGGTCGGCGTCGAGCGGGCACGCGGATGGGACCATGGCGTGTTCATCCCGATGATGGTGGCGGTGCCCGATGCCGACATTCCGCTGGCGCAGATGTCGCTGCGCCGCGACCTCGATCCGGCGGCGCATATCGCGATCGGCCAGGCACTGGCGCCTTTGCGCGACGAGGGCGTGCTGATCGTCGGATCGGGCATGAGCTTCCACAACATGCGCGCTTTCGGGCCGCAGGTGACGCCGATCGCCGATGCGTGGGATGCCGGGCTGACGGCGGCAGTGACCGATCCCGATCCGGCCCGCCGCGCCGCGCGCGTCGCCGACTGGCGCAGCCTGCCGCACGGCCCCTTTGCCCATCCGCGCGAGGAGCATCTGCTGCCGCTGATGGTCGCGCTGGGGGCAGGCGGCGGCGATCCCGCAACGTGCGACTATAGCGGACACGTGTTGGGCTGGACCGTCAGCGGGTATCGTTTCGGCTAGGGATTTATCGGAGGTTTCCGCCGCCGGCAGGCGTGCCATGGTCCGTGTGCGGTCCGATGCCGCGTGCGGAGTCTGCGCAGATGGCGACGAACAGTTCCTATTTCCTCCAGCTCCAGGCGATCAACGGTCGCAAGGTGCTGGTCAACATGGCGAACGCCCGCGCGGTCTCCACGATCGATATGGCGGGCGATCAGGTCGGCGTGGTCGGGTTCGATCGTGTCCATGAGGCGGTCGTCGACGAGACGGCGGCGAGCATAGCGGCCGCGCTTTCAGCCAGTGCAGCCACACCCGACGCCGGAGCGCCGGGAGCGACCTCGGCTCACTGATACCCGCCTTCTTCTTCGCGTTCCTTGGCAGCCTCTTCCTGCGCCTGTTCCAGCGTTTCGCTGTCGTCAGCCACAGTGCCGGGCTCCTGTTCGGGGTCGATCATCGCGTTTCTCCTGCAAGTACAGGGATAACGCGCGGCTGCCGCCTCGGGTCCGCGCTCAGTCGCGCCAGCTTCGGTCGGTGCGATCGACCAGCCGGACCATCGCCGCGAAGTCTGCCGCCCCCATGCCGCCAGGCACCTGCGCCATATGCAGGTCGCGCTGGTGCACCGCGACTACCGCGTCATCGACCAGCAACGGAGTGCCCATCGACGCGGTCGCCACCTGGATCTCGCAGGCGCGTTGCAGCGACCAGTGCTTGATGAACGCCTCCGGCAGCGTGCGGCCCATCACCAGGATGCCGTGATTGCGCAGCAGCATCACGCGCTTGTCGCCCAGATTGCGCAGCAACCGCTCGCCCTCTTCGTCGCGCACGGTCACGCCTTCGAAATCATGGTAGGCGATCTGCCCCGCGAAATTGCAGGCGTAGAAATTGGTCGGCCGCAGCCCGCCCTCGACCGAGCTGACCGCCATGCCCGCCGTCGTGTGGCTGTGCATGATGCAGTGCGCGTCCGGCAGATGGCGATGGAACAGCGCGTGCTGGACGAAGCCGGCGCGGTTCACCGGATAGGGCGAGTCGTCCAGTTTGTTGCCGTCGATGTCGATCTTGACGAGGTTGGAGGCCTTAACTTCGCTGAAATGCAGGCCGAACGGGTTGATGAGGAATGCGCCTTCTTCGTCCGGCACCTTCACCGTGATGTGGTTGTAGATCATCTCGGACCAGCCGAGCATGTCGAACACGCGGTAGCAGGCGGCAAGCTGTTGCCGCGCTTCCCATTCGGCTTCGGTTACACCGGGGCGGCTTGCGATCGCGGTGGCCATGAACCCTCTCCAGAGTATTTTTCGTGGATCGGGTATGCCATGAAGGCGCCACGCGGGCAACTCCGGGCAGGGGCCTAGCGAAAGCCGTAGGGCACGACGCGGCGATGGTCCGTATCGATCTCGATCACCGATCCGGCGGGGGGGAAGGCGCGCTGGTCGCAATCGGCGCGCGGGCAGATGCGGCACGAGGCACCGATCGGCACCGCAGCCCCGCCCAGCTTCACATCGTCGGCATAGACGAAATCGGCGGCATGGGCCTCTTCGCACCCGAGCGCCACGGCATAGCGGCGCGGCGGGCGGGCATAGCTGCCCGAGGGTTTGACCAGCCCCTTCGCCATCGAGACATAGCGCGTCCCGTCGGGCATTTCGGCGAGCTGGACCAGGATGCGGTCGGGGATCGCCACGGCTTCGTGGACGATCCACAGCGGGCAGGCGCCGCCCAGCGCCGCGAACTGGAGCCGGGTGGCGGAGTGCCGCTTGGTGATGTTGCCCGCCATGTCGACTCGGCAGAAGAAGAAGGGCAGCCCCGCCGCGCCGGGGCGTTGCAGCGTCGAGAGGCGGTGGCACGATTGTTCAAAGCTGACCTCGAACCGCTGGCGCAGGCGGTCAATGTCGTGCCGCACCTCGCGCGCGGCCAATCGGAAGCGCGTATAGGGCATCAGCAGCGCGCCCGCCGCGTAATTGGCGAGGCCGACGCTTAGCAATTCGCGCGCGGCCGGGCTCGCCAGCCCGGCGCCGTCGATCACCAGCCGCATCTCGTTGGCGAATTCATAGCGGACCAGCCGGTGCGCGAGCAGGAACGCACGGCTTTCGGGCGGAAGGCCGCGATTGAGCGACAGTGTGCGGCTGGGCCCGTCGAAACGGCTCAGCTGGCTGCCGTCGCCATCGGTATCGGCGATGCGGACGCCGTGCCACAGGCGCAGCCGCTCCTCCAGCCCGCGTGCGCCCTCGTCCAGCGCGTCGGCCAGCGCCTCTGCCGAGCGATCGATGGCGTCGATGTAATTGCCTTCCGCCTGGAACCAGTCGCGTACTTCCTCCCAGGGCAGGGGGGCGGCATCGGTGCCGCCGCTGTCGAACCGGTCGTCGAGCACGCGCAGCTGTTCCTGGCTGCGGCGCCACGCCTCGTGCAGCGCGACCATGCGCCGGGCGAGCAGCGGCTGTTGCTCCATCCCGCGTCGGATGTCGGCTTCGTCCAGCCGACCTGCGGGGACGCTCGAATCGGTGGCGGCGTCGATCGTGCGGAGCAGCGATGCGGTCTCCGCCTCGGCGCCGATTGCGGTCGCCTCGAGCGGGAATTCGCGGGCGAGGGCGACCAGCACCGCGTCGGTGATCGGGCGATCGTTATTCTCAATCTGCGACAGATAGGGAACCGAAATGCCCAGCCGCGCGGCCATCGCCGCCTGGCTGAGTGCAAGGCGGCGGCGCAGGTCGCGCAGGCGAAATCCCTCGAACAGGCGGCGGCGGGGTGCGGGCATGGCGGGACTATATATGCAAATACGATGGAAGCAACTTTGCAATATTGCATTTGCAAGCACGAACGGGCCCTGTGCATGGGCCATTTCCAGGAGAGACGGATGTCATCGACGATCGACGAACTGGAGCGCCGCCGCGCCGCCGCCCGACTGGGCGGGGGACAGAAGCGAATCGACGCGCAGCACGCCAAGGGCAAGCTGACCGCACGAGAACGGTTGGAGGTCCTGCTCGATCAGGGATCGTTCGAGGAGCTCGACATGTTCGTCGAGCACAACTGCACCGATTTCGGGATGCAGGATCAGGTGGTGCCGGGCGACGGCGTGGTCACCGGCAGCGGCACGATCAACGGCCGGCTGGTGTTCGTGTTCAGCCAGGACTTCACCGTGTTCGGCGGATCGCTTTCGGAGCGCCACGCGCAGAAGATCTGCAAGATCATGGACATGGCGCTCAAGGTCGGTGCGCCGGTGATCGGGCTCAACGACAGCGGCGGCGCGCGCATCCAGGAGGGCGTCGCCTCGCTCGGCGGCTATGCCGAGGTGTTCCAGCGCAATGTGCTCGCCTCGGGCGTAGTGCCGCAGCTCAGCCTGATCATGGGGCCCTGCGCCGGCGGTGCGGTGTACAGCCCCGCAATGACGGACTTCATCTTCATGGTGAAGGACTCGTCGTACATGTTCGTTACCGGCCCAGATGTAGTGAAGACCGTGACGAACGAGATCGTCACGCAAGAGGAACTGGGCGGCGCGGTGACGCATACCACGAAGTCGGGGGTCGCTGATGTGGCCTTCGACAACGATATCGAGGCGCTGCTCGCGGCCCGCGACTTCGTGGACTTCCTGCCGGCCTCGAACCGCGAGGGCGTGCCCGAGCGTCCGTGCGACGATCCGTGGGACCGGCTGGAGCCCAGCCTCGACACGCTGATCCCGCCGAGCGCGAACCAGCCGTACGACATGCACGAACTGCTGCGGAAGACGCTGGACGAAGGCGAGTTCTTCGAACTGCAGCCCGCCCATGCCGGCAACATCCTGATCGGCTTCGGCCGGATCGAGGGGCGCACGGTCGGCGTGGTGGCGAACCAGCCCATGGTGCTGGCCGGGTGCCTCGACATCAACGCGTCGAAAAAGGCGGCGCGGTTCGTCCGATTCTGCGATGCGTTCGAGATCCCGATCGTCACTTTTGTCGACGTGCCGGGCTTCCTGCCGGGCGTGGGGCAGGAGCATTCGGGCATTATCAAGCACGGCGCCAAGCTGCTGTTCGCCTATGCCGAGGCGACGGTGCCCAAGATTACGGTGATTACCCGGAAAGCCTATGGCGGCGCGTACGACGTGATGGCGTCGAAGCACCTGCGCGGCGATTTGAACTATGCCTGGCCGACCGCCGAGATCGCGGTGATGGGCGCAAAGGGCGCGGTGGAGATCATCTTCCGGGGCAAGACGCCGGAGGAAATCGCCGAGCGCACCGCCGAGTATGAGGCCCGCTTCGCCAACCCGTTCGTCGCGGCGAGCAAGGGGTTCGTGGACGAAGTGATCCAGCCGCATTCGACGCGGCGGCGGGTTGCGCTGGGCTTGCGCAAGTTGCGGAACAAGCAGCTTGAGAACCCGTGGAAGAAGCACGACAACATTCCGCTGTGAACGGCGCTGCTGCGGTTGCCGACGCTATCCGAGGATTGCCATGCCGGTTCTGACTCTTGCTCTCGCGCTGCTGGCCAGCCAAGCTGCTCCCGCGCAGGTTGCGCCCGTGTGGACGTTCAAGGAAAGCACGGACCCCGCGCAGCCCAAGAACGCCAGCGCCTCGATCCGCACCGCCGATGGAAATGCGCGGTTGGTCGTACGGTGCGATACCGCTGCCAAGCCCATCGTGTCGGTGCAGTTCATACCTAAACCGCAGATTCCGGCGGGGGACTCGCGAACCGTAAGCGTCACCTATAACGAGGCGCAGGCCGAGATGAGCCAATGGCAGTTTCCCGGGGCGGGTGCCTATAATGGCGAGCCCGTTGAGGTGTTCCTGCTCGTTGATCAGATCGCCAAGGCCAAGACGGTGCGCGTTGGCGTGCCCGAAGGGGAAGTGATGATCGAGGGTACCTTTGCGGGCCCCGGTAGCGACGCGCTTTTCCGCAAGGTTTATGCGGCGTGCGGGCTCCCCTATGCGATGCCCCCTGCGACTGCGACACCGAAATGAAACTCGGTCGTCTCAACCATGTGGGGATCGCCACGCCTTCTATCGAAGCATCGATCGCGCTGTACCGTGACGTCCTCGGCGCGGAGGTGATCCGCGAACCCTTTGACCTGCCCGCGCAGGGCGTGCGCGTTTGCTTCGTGGATACCCCGAACGCGCAGATCGAACTGATCGAGCCGCTGGGCGAGGCGTCGCCGATCCATGGTTTCCTCGCGAGGAATCCGGCGGGGGGGCAGCATCACCTCTGTTACGAAGTGCCCGACATCCACGAGGCCAAGGCGTGGTTTGAGGCGAAGGGTGCCAAGGTGCTCGGCGAGCCGCGCATCGGGGCGCATGGGACGCCGATCTTCTTCGTCCACCCCAAGCACATGGGCGGGGTGCTTACCGAGATCATGGAGACGCCGCGTGAGCAGCACTGACACCCGTGCTCCCGCGAAAGCGGGAGTCCAGAGCCATGGGCGGTGCGCTTGCAGCCCTGGGCTCCTGCGTTCGCAGGAGCACGCGGCATGACCAAACCCACCCTCGACCAATGGTCCGCCGCTGCCGCCAAGGAAGTGAAGGGCAAGGACCTCACCTGGCACACGCCGGAGGGGATTGCGGTCAAGCCGCTCTACACCGCCGAGGACGTGGCGGGCATCGACCCCGGCCTGCCGGGCTTCGCGCCGTTCACGCGCGGGGTGCGCGCGTCGATGTACGCCGGGCGGCCCTGGACGATCCGGCAATATGCGGGATTTTCCACCGCCGAGGAATCCAACGCCTTCTACCGCCGCAACCTTGCCGCCGGGCAGAAGGGGCTGTCGGTCGCCTTCGATCTCGCCACGCATCGCGGCTATGACAGCGATCATCCGCGCGTGACGGGTGATGTCGGCAAGGCCGGCGTGGCGATCGACAGTGTCGAGGACATGAAGATCCTGTTCGACGGGATTCCGCTCGATCAGATGAGCGTCAGCATGACGATGAACGGTGCGGTCATCCCGATCCTGGCGTTCTTCATCGTCGCGGGCGAGGAGCAGGGCGTCGACCAGAGCCTGCTCGACGGGACCATCCAGAACGACATCCTCAAGGAGTTCATGGTCCGCAACACCTATATCTACCCGCCCGAACCGAGCATGCGGATCATCTCGGATATCTTCGCCTATACCTCGGCGCACATGCCGAAGTTCAACAGCATATCGATTTCCGGCTATCACATGCAGGAAGCCGGGGCGACGCAGGTGCAGGAACTGGCCTTCACCATCGCCGACGGCATGGAATATGTGAAATACGGCGTCGCATCGGGGCTGGACATCGACAAGTTTGCCGGGCGGCTGAGCTTCTTCTTCGCGATCGGCATGAACTTCTTCATGGAGATCGCCAAGCTGCGCGCGGCTCGCGTGCTGTGGCACCGGGTGATGACGCAGCTGGGCGCCAGGGACGAACGCAGCAAGATGCTGCGCACGCATTGCCAGACCAGCGGAGTCTCGCTGACCGAGCAGGACCCGTATAACAACGTCATGCGCACCACGATCGAGGCGATGGCCGCGATGCTGGGCGGCACGCAGAGCCTGCACACCAATGCGCTCGACGAAGCCATCGCGCTGCCCACCGATTTCTCCGCCCGGATCGCGCGCAATACCCAGATCGTGATCCAGGAAGAAACGGGGATGACCAAGGTGGTCGATCCCCTGGGCGGCAGCTATTATGTCGAGGCGCTGACGCAGGAGCTGGTCGACAAGGCCTGGGCGATCATCGAAAAGGTCGAGGCCGATGGCGGCATGGCCAAGGCGGTCGCCGCCGGCTGGCCCAAGGCGATGATCGAGGAAGCCGCCGCCGCGCAGGCCGCGCGGGTCGATCGCGGTGAGCAGGTGATCGTCGGCGTCAACAAATACCGCAAGGATGGCGAGGACCCGATCGACATCCTCGATGTCGACAACGTGGCCGTGCGTGAGGCGCAGATCGCCCGTATCCAGCGCGTGAAGGCGACCCGCGACGAAGCGGCGTGCCAGGCTGCGCTGGAGGCGCTGCGGGCGGCGGCGTTATCCCCGTCCGGGAGTGGGGCAGAGGCCAACCTTCTCGCGCTCGCGGTCGTCGCGGCCCGCGCCCGCGCCACGCTGGGCGAAATCAGCGCGGCGATGGAGGCAGGGTTCGGGCGCTATGGCACCCAGCCGACGCCGGTGCAGGGCGTCTATGGCGGGGCCTATGCCTTCGACCAGCGCTGGGCACGATTGAAGGACGGCGTTGCCGCGACCGAGCGCCGGCTGGGCCGCAAGCCGCGCATGTTGGTCGCCAAGATGGGGCAGGACGGGCATGATCGCGGCGCGAACCTCGTCTCGTCCGCGTTCGGCGATCTGGGGTTCGAAGTCGTGCCGGGCCCGCTGTTCCAGACCCCTTCGGAAGCGGCGGCGCTGGCGCTGGAGAAGGATGTCGACGTGGTCGGCGCCTCCAGCCTGGCGGCGGGGCACAAGACGCTGATCCCCCAACTGATCGCCGCTTTGAAGGAAGCGGGTCGCGCCGATATCAAGGTGATCGCCGGCGGCGTGATCCCGGCGCAGGATTACGAGTTCCTGCGCGAAGCGGGCGTGCAGGCGATCTTTGGTCCGGGCACGAACCTGGTCAAGGCGGCGGAGGAAGTGCTCCGCCTGCTGGGGCACAACATGCCGCCGATGGACGAAGAGGCCGCGTGACTCTGGGCTTCTCCGTCGATGCGCTGGTGCCGCGTGCGCGGGGCGGGGGAGCGCTGCGCATGGGGCTGGTGCGGGTGCCCGAGGCGGAGTGGCTGACGCCGGGGGCGGACCTGGCGGCACGGGCGGCGGTGTTTGCGGATGTGCCGGGATGTGTGCAGGTGCTGCCCGAGGCGGAAGCGGCGGTTCAGGAAGTCGCAGAGATGCTGGATGGCTGGTCGTCTGCGTTCCCCTCCCGCTTGCGGGAGGGGCCAGGGGAGGGGCTGGAACCTTCCAGCGCTTCTTACACGTCAGTCCCTCCCCCGACCCCTCCCGCAAGCGGGAGGGGAGCAAAGGCTGCAGAGGTTCTCCGCACCGCCGCCGCAAGCGTGTGGGAGGACCTGTGCATCCTCACGGCCGACACATCCGGGCAATACCGCCTAACTGCCGCTGCGCTTGCCTTTCCCACCGACTGGCACCTCGCGGAAAAGCTCGGGCTTGCGCTCACGCCCGTTCACGCGCCGATCCACGGCTATGCCGAGCAGCTCGCCGCGGGAGTCGACCATTTCTTCGCCACGCTCCAGCACGGCCCAATCTTCGGCCGCACCAACTGGTTCGTCGTGGCGAGCGATGCGTGGCGCTATCTGCCGCAGGACGCGCCCGAAACCCGTTTCGCACATGTGACGGCGGAGAATGCCGGCGCGGCGCTGTTCGTCCGGTGCGAGCGCCAGACGCTGCGCCGGCTGCCGCTTAGCGGAGCCGTGCTGTTCACCATCGGCATCCATGTAGAGCCGCTCGATCGCCTGAGCACCGGCGCCGTCGCGCGCGTTGCCCAGTCCGTCGCGGGGATTGGCGGCGGCGAGCACGAACGCCGCGCCGCGCCCTTTTACGCCGACGCGCTCACTCGCTATGCCGAGCGGCGTAACCGAACTCCGGAGTTGATTGCTTGACCCTCGAATCCACCCCCGTGCGTACCGACTGGACCCGCGAAGAGATCGCTGCGCTGTTTGATCTGCCGTTCCTCGACGTTGTCTATGAGGCCGCATCGGTTCATCGCGCCCACCACCCGCGCAACCAGGTCCAGCTTTCCACGCTGCTGTCGATCAAGACCGGCGGCTGTGTCGAGGATTGCGGCTACTGCAACCAGTCCGCGCATGCCGAGACCGGGCTGAAGGCGACCAAGATGATGGACGTCCGCGCCGTGCTCCAGGCAGCGGCGCAGGCCAAGGACAATGGCTCGTCGCGCTTCTGCATGGGCGCCGCGTGGCGCAGTCCCAAGGACAAGGACATGCCCGCCATCGTCGAGATGGTACAGGGCGTGCGCCAGATGGGGCTGGAAACCTGCATGACGCTGGGCATGTTGTCGGAGAAGCAGGCGGCGATGCTCGCCGAGGCGGGTCTCGATTACTACAACCACAATATCGACACGAGCCCTGAGAATTACGCCAACGTCATCACGACGCGCAGCTTCGAGGACCGGATCGAGACGCTGGAGAATGTGCGCGGCGCGGGGATCAACGTCTGTTCGGGCGGCATCATCGGCATGGGCGAGAAGCGCGAGGACCGTGTCGGCTTCCTCCACGCGCTGGCGACGATGGAGCATCCCGAAAGCGTGCCGATCAATGCGCTGGTTCCGGTAAAGGGCACCGTGCTGGGCGACATGCTGGCCGATACGCCGCTGGCGAAGATCGACCAGATCGAATTCGTCCGCACCGTGGCGGTTGCGCGCATCCTGATGCCGCTGTCGATGGTCCGCCTGTCGGCCGGCCGCGAGAGCATGAGCGACGAGACGCAGGCACTGTGCTTTCTGGCCGGGGCGAACTCGATCTTCACCGGCGACAAGTTGCTGACCACGGGCAATGCCGGTGATGACAAGGACGCGGCGCTGTTCGCGCGGTTGGGGGTGGAGCCGATGGCGGTTGCGCAGCACGCCGAATTGGTGGCGGCCGAATAGTGAAAGAGGACTGGGCCTCATTCCTTCGTCTTCCCGGCCTTGCGCCGGGATCCCGCTGCCTTGCCCGCGTGAGAAGCGGGGCCCCGGCGCAAGGCCGGGGTGACGAAAAGTAAGAACCGAGAGGGGCCTGATGTTCAAGAAAATCCTCGTCGCCAACCGTGGCGAAATCGCGTGCCGGGTGATGCGCACGGCCAAGAAGATGGGCATTGCCACGGTCGCGGTATATTCGGACGCCGATGCCCGCGCGCCGCATGTGCTGATGGCGGACGAGGCGGTGCGGCTGGGGCCGGCGCCGGCGAGCGAGAGCTATCTCAAGGCCGAGCTGATCCTGCTCGCCGCCAAGGAAACCGGTGCCGATGCGATCCATCCGGGCTATGGCTTCCTCTCCGAACGCGAGAGCTTTGCCAAGGCGTGCGCTGAGGCCGGAATCGCGTTCGTCGGCCCGCCGCCGGTCGCGATCGCGGCGATGGGCGACAAGATCGAGTCGAAGAAGCTGGCCAAGCAGGCAGGCGTGAACGTCGTCCCCGGTTTCGTCGGTGAGATCGAGGACACCGAGCACGCCGTCCGCATCGCCAGCGAGATCGGCTATCCGGTGATGATGAAGGCTTCGGCCGGCGGCGGCGGCAAGGGGATGCGGCTGGCCTATAGCGAGCAGGACGTCCGCGAAGGCTTTGAGGCGACCAAGCGCGAGGGGCTAGCGAGCTTCGGCGACGACCGCGTGTTCATCGAGAAGTTCATCGAGAGCCCGCGCCACATCGAGATCCAGGTGCTGGGCGATCAGCACGGCAACATCGTCTACCTCAACGAGCGCGAATGCTCGATCCAGCGGCGTCATCAGAAGGTGGTCGAGGAAGCGCCGTCGCCCTTCGTCACGCCGGCGATGCGCAAGGCGATGGGCGAGCAGGCGGTCGCGCTGGCGCGGGCGGTCGGCTATTACAGCGCAGGCACGGTTGAGCTGATCGTCTCGGGCGCCGACAAAACCGGGCAGGGCTTCTACTTCCTCGAAATGAACACCCGCCTCCAGGTGGAGCATCCGGTGACCGAGGCGATTACCGGGCTCGATCTGGTCGAGCAGATGATCCGCGTCGCGGCCGGCGAGACGCTGGCGTTCGGGCAGGAGGATGTGAAGATCGACGGCTGGGCGATCGAGAACCGCGTCTATGCCGAGGACCCGTATCGCGGCTTCCTGCCGAGCACCGGGCGGCTGGTGCGCTATCGCCCGCCGGCGGCGGAGAAGGCGGGGCAGGGCTATGTCCGCGTCGACGACGGCGTGACCGAGGGCTCCGAGATCAGCATGTTCTACGATCCGATGATCGCCAAGCTGGTCACCTGGGCCCCGACCCGCGACGAAGCGGCGGACCTGCAGGTGCAGGCGCTCGACCAGTTCCGGATCGACGGCATCGGCCACAATATCGATTTCCTGTCGGCGATCATGCAGCATCCGCGCTTCCGCTCGGGCGCGATCACCACCGGGTTCATCGCGGAGGAATATCCAGAGGGCTTCCACGGTGCGCCGGCGTCGGATGCGCTGCGCCGCAAGCTGGCGGTCGTGGCGGCGGTGATCGATGTCGAGCGGGCGGAGCGCGCGGCCGGGATTTCCGGCCAGCTGGGCGATGCGGTTGCAGTGAGCGGGCGGCGCGTGGTCCTGATCGACGGCGCGCGGTTCGACGTCGACGTCGGCGAGACCGTGACGGTCGATGGCGAGGCGATCGAGATCGACGGCGAATGGGGCGCGGACAATCTGATCCTGACGGCGCAGATCGACGGCGCGCCGCTCAGCGTCGGCGTCGCGCGCAAGGGGACGGCGTGGAAGCTGACCGCACATGGCGCCGCGCATCTGGTGGAAGTGCTGCCGCCGCACGTCGCGCAGTATCGCCACCACATGATCGAGAAGATCCCCCCCGACATGAGCCGGTTCCTGCTCGCGCCGATGCCCGGGCTGCTCACCCGGCTGCACGTGGCACCGGGCGATGCGGTGCAGGCGGGCCAGCCGCTGGCAGTGGTCGAGGCGATGAAAATGGAGAACATCCTGCGCGCCGAGCGGGCAGGGGTGGTCAAGGCCGCGCACTTTGCGGCGGGCGACAGCCTGGCGGTGGATGCGGCGATCCTGGAGTTCGAGTGATTTCAGATACTTGAGGTGACTACGTAGCATCCCCAATGGGAGCATTGCGGACCGAATCGTTGCGCTGGATCAACATTGCGGCCGGGCGCGGGGCGTAGCCGGAAGTCCTCAACGAGGAGGAACTTTCGAATGCGTACCGCTCTCAAACTCGCGATGCTGGCCGCCGGCGTGGCTGCCGCGACTCCCGCACTGGCACAGGAAGCGACCACGCTTCCCACCGGCGCGGTGGAAGATAGCGGCCGCCAGGCGGGCGACTGGCTGTTCCGCGCACGCGCGATCATGGTCTCGCCGACCGAAAGCTCGGGCGAAGTCACCGGCATCGCGAAGAGCGAAGTCGGGCTTAGCAACAGCGTGATGCCCGAAGTCGATTTCACCTATTTCGTGACCAAGAACATCGGCGCCGAGCTGATCCTGGCGACCACCAAGCACAATGTCACCGGCCGCGGCAGCATCGATGCGCTGGGCAAGATCGCCGACACCTGGGTCCTGCCGCCGACGCTGACGCTCCAGTATCACTTCCTGCCCGAAGGCAAGGTGCACCCCTATGTCGGCGCTGGCGTGAACTACACGATCTTCTATTCGGCGGATTCGACCAAGTCGCTCAACACCGCGCTGGGCAACACCAAGGTCAAGCTGGACGACAGCTTCGGCTATGCGCTCCAGGCCGGTATCGACGTGGACATCACGCCGAAGTTCTTCGTCAACGCCGACATCAAATATATCGACATGGACACCACGGCGCGGCTGACCACGGGCACCACCAAGCGTTCGGTCAATGTCGAGGTCAATCCGATCGTCGCGGCGATCGGCGTCGGCTTCAAGTTCTGAAGCGACAGGCGTTCCGGTAATACCCCCCACCGGATCGTCTGCTTCCGAAAAGGCCTTGCCGGCACTGTCCGGCAAGGCCCTTTTTTTCGTCCGGCGCACCGGGAAGCTACGGATAGGACCGCGCGGGGGACCGCGCGATCCTGCGCCCATGACCAAGCGCATCACGATCATCGACGGGCACCCCGATCCCGATCCCGCCCGCTATGTCCACGCACTGGCGGAGGCCTATGCCGCCGGCGCGGCGGAGGTGGGGCACCAGGTGCGGCGCATCGCGATCTCTGCGATCGACATCCCGTTCCTGCGATCGCAGCAGGACTGGCGCGAGGGGGTGCCGGGCCCCGACATCGCCGCCGCGCAGGACGCGATCGGCTGGGCCGAGCACATCGTGCTTCTCTATCCGCTATGGCTGGGGGACGTGCCCGCGCTGCTAAAGGCTTTCCTGGAACAGGTGGCGCGCCCCGGCTTCGCGCTGGAATATGGCGCGACCGGGCCAAGGCCGCTGCTGAAGGGCCGCACGGCGCATGTCGTGGTGACGATGGGGATGCCGGGCTTCGTCTATCGGCTGGTATACGGGGCGCACAGCCTGAAGAGCCTGCGCCGCAACATCCTGAACACTGCCGGCATCCGCCCGGTCAACGAAAGCGTCATCGGCATGGTCGAAGGCGATGCCGGTGCGCGCGCAGAGTGGCTGGTGCGGATGCGCGATTTCGGGGCGATGGGATGCTGAAACGGGCTACTTTACGAGCAGAAACACCAGGCCGATCAGAAGCGCCAGGACGATAAACGGCGACAGGAATACTGCCGTGGCGGCGACCACACCGTAACGCCTATGGACGGCGAGCGTTACCTCGTCCCAGAACCATTCAAAGACGGTCTCGATCGCCCAGCCCATTGCATCAGTGTATTACTGATCTGCGACATTGCAACGGCATTTTTCGCGCTGTTATCGCCCGTGCTTGTGCCGATTGCGCTCGCCCGGGGCGCCGTGGCATGCGATTGCGCACGGGTCCTTGCCCGGCATATCGCCCGGCTGCCGGCCGGGGAGGCCGCCGCCGCACAACCGGCCATAGAGCGGCGCCGGCTCGGCCATCACCGATGGCGCGGCCATCGACAGCGGGGCGATGAGCAGGAGCAGGCGCAGGTTCATTCGGCGTCCTCGTCGATCAGGATGCGCAGCGCGGCGCCGTCCATATCCTCATATTGCCCGGAATTGAGCGACCAGACGAACGCCGCCAGTCCGCTCAGCCCCAGGAACAACGCGACCGGGATCAGGAATGCCAGCCCGCTCATTTCGCACACCCCCGCAGGCGCAGCGCATTCGCCACGACGATCAGCGAAGAGCTCGACATCGCGATGGCGGCTATCAGCGGGGTGACATAGCCCGCGATCGCCAGCGGCACCGCCAGCGCGTTATAACCGATGGCGAGCGCGAAATTCTGGCGCACCACCGCCAGCGTGCGGCGTGCGGCGCGGACGGCGAGGGGCACGGGCAACAGGCTGTCGCCCATGAACACGAAATCGGCGGCGGTCTGTCCGACATCGCTCGCCGAAGCGGGCGCGATCGAGACATGGCCGGCGGCCAGGGCGGGGCCGTCGTTCAGGCCGTCGCCGATCATCAGCACGCGCTTGCCCTCGTCGCGCAACCGCTCGATTTCGGCGAGCTTGTCGCCGGGGGTCAGGCTGGGGAGCGCGGGGACGCGCAGCTCATCGGCAATCGCGCCTACCGCTTCCGGGCGATCCCCGGACAGGATCGCAACGGGCAGCCCCAGCGCGGTCAGCTCGGCAACCGCCTTTGCCGCATCGGGGCGCAGCGCGTCAGAGAAACAGAGCAGCAGCGGCTCCTCGCCCTCGATGCACAGCGCCGTGGCGACGCCGCCATGCGGGGCGTGAACGCCCAGCCAGCTCGGGCGGCCCAGCCGCGCCAGGCCGCCGTCGAAGCGCCCTTCGATCCCCATGCCGGCGATTTCGCGCAGGTCGGTGAGGTCGGCGGCGCGCACTTCGCGGCATTCCAGCGCCTGTGCCAGCGCGCGGGCGACCGGGTGCCGGCTGGCGCGGGCGAGGCCCAGCGCGATCTCCGCATCCTTGCCCGCCAGCGCGATCTCGCCGAACGGCACCGGGCGGCCCAGCGTGAGCGTGCCGGTCTTGTCGAAGCGTGCCGTGTCCGCCTCGGCCAGCCGCTCTAGCGCGGAGCCGTCCTTGACCAAGATCCCGCGCCGCATCAGCGCGCCTGCCGCGACCACCTGTGCCGCCGGGACCGCGAGGCCAAGCGCGCAGGGGCAGGTGATGATGAGCACGGCCACCGCGATCATCAGCGCCTCGTGCCAGCCAGCCCCGGCGATCATCCACCCGGCAAAGCTCGACAGCGCCAGCGTGTGCACGGCGGGTGCATAGAGGCGCGCGGCGCGATCGGCGATGCGGACATAGCGCGAGCGGCTCTGCGACGCGGCTTCCATCATCCGCGCGATTTCGGCGATGGTCGTTCGATCCCCCGCCGCCGTGACGCGGATGGTGAGCGGGGCGTCGAGGTTGAGCGTGCCCGCGATCGCCTTTCCGCCCGGCGCCAGCGGCTCGGGTCGGCTCTCGCCCGTAATGAGCGACAGGTCGACGCTGCTGTTGCCCTGCTCGACCACGCCATCGGCGGCGAGCCGCTCGCCGGCGGCGACGATCAGGCGCATGCCCGGCTCGATCTCGTCAGCCTTGCGCCATGCCGTCGTGCCGTCGGGCAGCAGCACGGTGCCCCCCGGCGCGGTCTGGCGCAGTAGTGCCTCTACGCCTTGGCGCGCGCGGTCGCGCATCACGCTGTCGAGGAAGCGTCCGACCAGCAGGAAGAACACCAGCATCACCGCACCGTCAAAATAGGCATGCGGCCCGTTGGTGATCGTCTCGAACAGGCTGAGCGCCGTGGCGAGGGTGACGCCGATCGAGATCGGCACGTCCATGTTGGTCCGGCCCCGGCGCAGCGCGGCCCAGGCGGACTTGAAGAAGGGGCGCCCCGAATAGGCGATGGTCGGCAGCGCGATCAGCGCCGACAGCCAGTGGAACATCTCGCGCGTGGCGCCGGTGGCCCCTGACCAGACCGAGACGGACAGCAGCATGATGTTCATCGACGCGAAGCCCGCGACGGCGACCGCGCGCAGCAAAGCCTTGCTCTCTTCGCCCTGGTTCGCGAGCGGGCCGACCGCGATCGGCTCGGCATCGAAGCCGATCTTGCCGAGCATCGCGCGCAGTGCCTCGGGGGTGACCGACGGATCGTGGTCGACCGAGACGCGGCGCGTCGTGAAATTGACGCGCGCGGCGCGGATGCCGGGCAGCGGCCCCAGCTCGCGTTCGATCCGGGCGATGCAGCTGGCGCAGCGGATGCCGGGGACGCTCAGCTCGCTATGCTCGACGGCGGCGCTCATGCCGTCACGTCCTTGACGAAGTCGGCGCGCTCCTTGCCGTGGGCGATCGACAGATGCAGCCGCCAGCGCCCGGCGGGGAGGGGGCTTTGCGCGACATAATGGCCGGGTGCAGTTTCGGTGAAGCGCAGGTCGACATTGGGCAGCCGGCCCAGCGGATGGCGGGCCGTGGCGGTGACGGTGGCGCCGGTGAGGGCGCCCGCGTCGATCACGGCGTGGCGATCGGCTGTGCTCGCCCGTGCCTTCCACCCCAGCCGTTCCTGCGCGCGGGCTTCCTTGAGCCAGCCGTTGAACTCCTGGCTGGCGACATAGCTGTTTTCGACCACCACGCCGCCGAACGTGCGCGTGGCCAGCGTCGCCATCGTCACGTTCACCGCGATGATGACCCCGAAAAAGGCGATCATGGTGGCGAGCATGTGCCAGCCGGTGAAGCGGAAACGCGTGGTCATTGGCCTGCCTCCGGGCGATCGAAACGGGCGGGGTCGTCATCGCCGCCGCCCTGGGCGTCGAGCGCAGTGACTCTGAAACGGAACTCGGCCGGCTGCGGTCCGGTGCGCGGGGCGCGGACGTAGAGCCGCCGGCGCTCGACCTGGTCCGGTGCGACCGTCAGCGTGATCGCGGGCGCGGCGGTGCTCTCCTCGGCCAGCGAATCCCACACCACGGCCCCCGGCAGCCCTTCGATGCTGACTCGCACGGGGCGCGGGCGCGTCTCCATGTTGCGGACCTTGACGGTATAGGCGTTGCGCACGGTGCCGTCGGACAGCTGGACATAGAGCGGGTTGCGCTCCTGGCCCACCGACAGGTCCAGCCGGGTGCGCGCGTTGAGCGAGATCACCATCGCCACGCCGATCGCGGCCCAGGCGCCGAAATAGAGGAAGGTGCGCGACCGCAGGATCGTGCGGCGGACGGGGACGGGGGGCGCGCCCTTGCGCTCCTCTTCGCAATCCTCGAACGTGGCATAGTCGATCAGCCCGCGTGGGCGGCCGATCTTGGCCATCATGTCGTCGCACGCATCGATGCACAGCGCGCAGGTGATGCAGGCGAGTTGCGCCCCTTCGCGAATGTCGATGCCGGTCGGGCACACCTGGACGCAGGCGTTGCAATCGATGCAGTCGCCGACCTTCGCATCGGCGCTGTCGGCGGCGCGCTTCAGGCCATGGCTGCGGGGCTCGCCGCGCCAGTCCTTGTACGTCACGATCAGCGAGCGCTCGTCGAGCATGGCCGACTGGATGCGCGGCCATGGGCACATATAGATGCACACCTGCTCGCGCATCCAACCGCCGAAAATGTACGTCGTGGCGGTGAGGAACGCGACAGTGGAATAGGCGACCGGCGCCGCGTTGCCGGTGACGAAATCGCGCAGCAGCGTGGGCGCGTCGGCGAAGTAGAAGATCCATGCGCCGCCGGTCAGCACCGCGACCAGCAGCCAGGCGCTGTGCTTGGTCACGCGCTTGGTGACCTTGGACACGCTCAGCGGCGCCTTGCGCAGGCGAAGCTGGGCGTTGCGGTCACCGTCGACGAACCGCTCGATATGCATGAACAGGTCGGTCCAAACCGTCTGCGGACAGGCATAGCCGCACCAGGCGCGGCCGACCGTCGCGGTCAGCAGGAACAGACCGATGCCGGCCATCACCAGCAGCCCGGCGACGTAATAGAACTCGTGCGGCCAGATTTCGATCGAGAAGAAATAGAAGCGACGGTTAGCCAGATCGACCAGCACCGCCTGGTTGGGCGCATAGGCGCCACGGTCCCAGCGGATCCAGGGCGTGACGTAATAGACGGTCAGCGTCGCGACCATCACCGCCCATTTCAGGCGACGATAGAATCCATCGACTGCGCGGGGAAAAATGTCGGCGCGGCGGGCATATAGCCCGCCGGCCTTTCCGGTGCGGTTGGCATGGTTCGACATGACCTGTCCGCTACTCCAAAGCTTACTCGCCGCCGCCTAGTGAATGCACGTAGGCGGCCAGCATTTTTACGGTCACGGGGTCGAGGCGGCTGCCCCAGGCGGGCATCACGCCGCCGCGGGCATTGGTGATGGTGGCGGTCAGCGTCGCGCGATCGCCGCCGTACAGCCAAATCGGGTCGGTCAGGTTGGGCGCGCCCACCGTGCGATTGCCCTTGGCATCGGCGCCGTGGCAGGCCGCGCAGTTGTTGGCGAACAACGCGGCACCGCGCTGGGCCGAGACGCTGCCCTGCTCCTGCTTCGAGACATAGCGGACATAGGACACCACATCCTGGATCTGCGGCGCGGTCAGGATCTGGTCGCGGCCGAAGGCGGGCATCTGCGATACGCGGGTCAGGTCGTCGCCGGGCTGGCGGATGCCGTGTTCCAGCGTGGTGTGGATCGACTTCAGGTCGCCGCCCCACAGCCAGTCGTCGTCGTTGAGGTTGGGATAGCCCTTGCTCCCCGCCGCACCCGAACCGTGGCACTGGACGCAGTTCACCTTGAACGCCGCCTTGCCGCCTTCCACTGCCGCGCGCATCAGCGGCGACTTGGGATCGAGGGTTTCGATCGGCGTTTCGGACAGCGTCTTGCGCATCGCGGCGCGGCTGGCATCGACGGCGGCGAGGTCCTTCTTCAGCTCACCCCGGCTGGTCCACCCCAAAGTGCCCGCGCTCGCGCTGTGGCGAAACGGGATCGCCGGATAGACGACGGCATAGCCGATTGCGAAGATGATGCAGGCATAGAAGCTCCACAGCCACCAGCGCGGCAGCGGCGTGTTCAGTTCCTGGATGCCGTCCCATTCATGGGCGTTGAGCTCGGTGCCGGTGGCGGCGTCGATCTTTTTCTCATGGTCGCTCATTGCGCGGGTTCCTCGTCACGCAAGATGATGGTGCTGGCCTCTTCCATGTGCTTGCGTGCCGAAGGGCGCACTGCCCGCCAGACGGCGAGGAGGAAGAAGCCGAACATAAAGGCCAGGCCCCAGCTGTCGGCGAAGTGACGGAGCATGTCGTAGCGGCTCATTTCAGCTGCTCCTTGGCTTCGGCCTTGTTCACGTCGACCAGCGTGCCGAGCATCTGGAGATAGGCGACCAGCGCATCCATCTCGGTCACCTTCGACGGATCGCCGTCGAAGTCGCGCACCTGCGCCTTGGGATAGCGCTTCTGCAGGTCGGCGCCGTCGGCATTGGCGGTTGCCTGGAGCGTCAGGTCGGCGGTCGCCTTCTTGATGTCGTCGTCGGTGTAGGGAACGCCGACGCGGCGCAGCGCGACCAGATCGTCACCGATCGTCTTGCCCTCCAGCTCGCGACTGGAAAGGAAGGCATAGGTCGGCATGATCGATTCCGGCACCACCGAACGCGGGTCCTTCAGGTGCTGGACGTGCCATTCATCCGAATAGCGGCCGCCGACGCGCGCCAGGTCGGGTCCGGTGCGCTTCGATCCCCATTGGAACGGATGGTCGTACATGCTCTCCGCCGCCAGGCTGTAATGGCCATAGCGCTCGGTCTCGTCGCGGAACGGGCGGATCATCTGCGAGTGGCAGTTGTAGCAGCCCTCGCGGATATAGATGTTCCGGCCCGCCTGTTCGAGCGGGGTGTAGGGGCGCATCCCCTCTACTTTCTCGATCGTCGAGTCGATCCAGAAGAGGGGTGCGATCTCGACGATGCCGCCGATCGCCACCGTAATGAGGCCCAGGACGAGCAGCAACGTGACGTTGCGCTCGATGCGGCCATGGTCGAAGATTTTGCTAGCCATTTGCTCTGGTCCTTATTCGGCGGGCAGCAGGGCGGGATCGGTGCCGGCCACGCCCTTGGGCAGCGGCTTGTCGGCGGCCGGATCATAGGCGGCGTCGTGGAGCGGCTTTTCGTCGCGCAGCTTGCCGGCGATCGTCATCCAGACGTTCCAGACCATGAACAGCGACCCCAGCAGGTACAGTCCGCCGCCGAATGCGCGGATCAGGTAATAGGGCTTCATCGCACCCACGACCTCGGCGAAGCTGTAGACCAGGTAGCCGTCCTGCCCGTATTCGCGCCACATCAGCCCCTGCATGATGCCCGCAACCCACATCGACGAGGCGTAGATCACGATGCCCGCCGTCGCGCACCAGAAGTGCCAGTTGATCATGCGCAGCGAATAGAGCCGCTCACGCTTCCACAGGCGCGGGGTCATGAAATACACGGCGGCAAAGCTGATCATGCCGACCCAGCCGAGCGCGCCCGAATGCACGTGCCCGATCGTCCAGTCGGTATAGTGGCTGAGCGAGTTCACGCTCTTGATCGACATCATCGGCCCTTCGAAGGTGCTCATGCCGTAGAAGGCGAGGGCGAGCACCTGCATGCGGATGATCGGGTCGGTGCGGATCTTGTCCCATGCCCCCTGCAGGGTCATCAGGCCGTTGATCATGCCGCCCCAGCTCGGCATCCACAGCATGATCGAGAAGACCATGCCCAGCGTCTGCGCCCAGTCGGGCAGCGCGGTGTAGTGAAGATGGTGCGGACCGGCCCAGATATAGAGGAAGATCAGCGACCAGAAGTGCACGATCGACAGCCGATAGCTGTACACCGGGCGCTCTGCCTGCTTCGGCACGAAATAGTACATCATGCCGAGGAAGCCGGCGGTCAGGAAGAAGCCGACCGCGTTATGCCCGTACCACCACTGGGTCAGTGCGTCCTGCACGCCCGCAAAGGCGGAATAGCTCTTGGCGCCCAGCAGGTGCACCGGCATCGACAGGTTGTTGACCAGGTGCAGCATCGCCACGGTGACGATGAACGCCAGGTAGAACCAGTTGGCGACGTAGATATGCGGCTCGTGCCGCTTCAGGATCGTGCCGACGAACACTGCCAGATAGGCGACCCAGACGATGGTCAGCCAGATGTCGACATACCATTCGGGCTCGGCATATTCCTTGCCCTCGGTGATGCCCAGAACATAGCCGGTCGCGGCCAGAACGATGAACAGCTGGTAGCCCCAGAACACGAACTTCGCGACGCCGGGCAGGGCCAGGCGGGCGCGGCAGGTGCGCTGGACGACATAGAAGCTGGTCGCGATCAGGGCGTTGCCGCCGAACGCGAAGATCACCGCCGAGGTGTGCAGCGGGCGCAGCCGCCCGAAGCTGGTATATTCGAGCCCCAGGTTCAGCGCCGGAAAGGCGAGCTGGAGCGCGATATAGAGCCCCGCCAGGAACCCGACCACGCCCCAGAACACCGTGGCGATGGTGCCCCATCGGATGACGTCGTCATCATATTCACCCGGTTTCAGAACGGGTGCAGGCTTTCCCGCGCCCTTCATCGCTGCGAATGCGGCCAACAGCGCAGCAGCGGCGCAAATCGCCATGTGCACGCCGAAGGCCGGGTCCGCGGTCGTCGCGACCGCGAGCAGTGCAAGCACCGCCAATATAAACCAGGCAAATGACCTGGTGACGACATCGTCCATAGTTCAGCCCCTTGATACGCCCGATCGGCGTCGCTCTTCGGAAACTGCGGCGCAGCGCGTCTTGACCAGGATCAAAACCACCCACCGCTTTCCCCGGCGCTGCTGTAGGAAGCGGGCAGGGGGGCAATAAATACGTAGAGGTACGATCAAGGTGCTGCCCGGAGGAACGGAGGGCGGCTGGACGTGGCGCGGATCGTGCACAGCGCACGCACTGGCTATCCACAGCCGGCCCACAGCGTTATCCACAGGCCGGGTGCCGGTGGGGTCAGCCGATACGCGGCAGAGACACGATGAAGGCGGCGCCGCCCGCTGCCTGGTTCTCCGCATGGATCCGGCCGCGATGCGCCTCCACGATCGAGCGACAGATGCGCAGGCCCATGCCCATCCCGGCGGTGCGGGTTGTGAAGAAGCTCTCGAACAGGCGCGGCATGTTTTCGGGCGCGATGCCGGGGCCGCTGTCCTCGACCCGGAGTACCGCGTCCTCTCCGGCCTGCCGGGTGGAGACGGTGACGTGGCGCACCGGGCTGTCCTCCATCGCCTGGGCGGCGTTCAGCACAAGGTTGACGACCAGTTGCTGGATCTGGGTGCGGTCGGCATGGACCGTCGGCGCTGCGTCGGACAACAGGAGTTCGACGCGCACCTCCCGCGCGCGCAGTTCGGGGCGCAGGAGCAGCAGGGCGTCTTCGATTGCTGCGTTGAGCGGCAGGGGTGCGTGCACGATCTCGCGCCGCTGCGCCAGCGCGCGGACGCGGTCGATGATGTCGGCGGCGCGGCGGGCATCGCTGACGATCCGGGCGGCCAGAGCGCGCACTTCCTCGATATCGGGCGTGGCGTGCGAGAGCCAGCGCAGACTCGCCTCGCCGCCGCTGGCGATCGCCGCCAGCGGCTGGTTCACTTCATGCGCGATCGATGCCGTTAGTTCGCCGAGCATCGCCACGCGCGCCGCATGGGTGAAGTCGTCGCGCATCCGCTCCAGCAGGGCTGGTGCCGCGCTCGGGATGGATTCAGGGACTGCGCACCCCGCTTCCAGCATGGCGATGGCTTTGCCGCCGGCGTCGCGGTGTATGCGCTGGCGCACCGCCACGGTAATGGCGAGCCCATCGGCTGCCGTCCGGCGCAGTTCGCCCTCCCAACAGTCGTCGTGAAACAGCCGATCACGCGCCTGCGTCTGGAGCAGGGCGTCCGCGCTCTGCCCGATCGCTTCGCCGGCGGACCAGCCATATAGCAGCTGTGCTGCCGGGTTCCACGCGACGATCCGGCCGTCAGGGTCGCACGCGATTACGCTGTCATGGACCAGTCCAAAGATATCGCCCAGTGACCCGTTATCCATCGCGCCATCGTACAGGCCATTTCATTTGCGACAAAGCCGGAACGGACCTTGTGGGATGTACGTAACACCAGCGTATAGTGGTTCCAGGCACCCTGCCGTGCGACCCGTATTACCAGGCCATCGAAGCCAATTCTGGAGATACCCGCCCCGTGTCGAACGCCGAAAAGTCGATGGTCGCAATTGTCGAGGATGACGAATCGGTGCGGCTTTCGGTGAGCGCGCTGGTGCGTTCCTATGGGTTCAAGGCGGCGTGCTTTGCCTCCGCCGAGGACTATCTGGCGAGCCCGAGCGTTGCGGAGACCGGGTGCCTGGTCACCGACATCGAAATGCCGGGCATGGGCGGGTTTGCACTGGTCGAGGCGCTGGGCGCGCGCGGCGTGCTTCCCCCGGTCGTGATGGTCAGCGCGACCACCGACCCAGCGCTGGCAGGGCGTGCGCGCGACTGCGGCGCGCGGGGCTTTTTGCGAAAGCCGTTTCCGGCGGCAGCGCTGATAGCGCATCTTGAGGCGGCAATCGGGACGGCCGCAGCGGAATGACCGTCCGCCATTTCGACGCCTGCATCATCGGTGCGGGACAGGCGGGGCCGGCGCTTGCGGGGCGGCTGAGCGCGGCGGGGATGACAGTTGCGCTGGTCGAGCGGCACCTGCTGGGCGGCACCTGCGTCAACACCGGGTGCAAGCCCACCAAGACGCTGATCGCGAGCGCCGAGGCTGCGCATGTCGCGCGCCGGGCCGGTGATTTCGGCGTGATGGTGCCGGGGCCGATCAGTGTCGATTTCGCGCGCGTCCGTGCCCGTGCCGATGCCATCGCGGCGGAGTCTCGCCAGTCGCTGGAACACTGGATCGCAGGCATGCCGCGCTGCACGCTGCTGCGCGGTCATGCGACCCTCGAGGCGGGCCGGGTGATCCGGGTGGGGGCAGAGGCCCTCACTGCCGAGCGCATCTTCCTGAATGTGGGCGGGCGCGCATTCGTGCCCGATATGCCGGGCGTCCACGACGTGCCCTATCTGACCAACAGCTCGATCCTGCGGCTCGACGCGCTGCCGCGCCATCTGGTGATCGTCGGCGGGAGCTATATCGGGCTGGAATATGCCCAGATGTTCCGCCGGTTCGGCGCCGAGGTCACCGTGGTCGAGAAGGGACCGCGCCTGATCGGGCGGGAGGATGCGGAAGTGTCTGCCGCGATTCAGGCGCGGCTGGAGAGCGAAGGGATTGCGATCCGCACCAGCGCCGAATGCATTCGCTTCCGCGCCGCGGGCGAGGATGTCGTGGTGGGCGTGGATTGCGAGAGCGGCGAACCGGAAGTGGTTGGCAGCCATGTGCTGCTGGCGGTGGGGCGCGTACCGAATACCGACGATCTGGGGCTGGCGGCGGCGGGCGTCGCCACGGATGCGCGCGGCTATATCCAGGTGGATGAGAAGCTCCAGACCAGCGTGCCGGGCATCTGGGCGCTGGGCGACTGCAACGGGCGCGGCGCCTTCACGCACACAGCCTATAACGACTATGAGATTGTTGCAGACAATCTGCTCGACGGGGCCGATCGCAAGGTGAGCGATCGTATCCCCGCCTATGCGCTGTTCGTCGATCCCCCGCTGGGCCGGGTCGGCATGGGCGAGGAGGAAGCGCGGGCGAAGGGACACCGGATATTGGTGGGCCGCCGCCCGATGACGCGCGTGGGACGCGCAGTGGAAAAGGACGAGACGTTCGGTTTCATGAAGATCGTGGTCGATGCGGACAGCCGCGCGATCCTGGGCGCCACGATCCTCGGCACCGGCGGGGACGAGGCGATCCATTGCGTGCTCGACATGATGGCCGCCGGCGCGCCGGTGGAAACGCTGCAGCGCGCGGTGCATATCCATCCGACGATTTCCGAACTGATCCCGACGATCGCCGGCGAACTTAAGCCGGCCTGAGGAGCCCCAGCATGGCGGACGACCTTCCCCCCGAAGACAGCAAGCTCACCCGGTCCAAGCGCGCCTGGGCCGAACAGGGCAAGTTCCTGACCGGACGCATTGCCCGCCCGGAGGCGGAGCGGCTGCCGCCCGGCCAGCATCTCGTCCGCGACTGGCCGGTGCTCGATCTGGGGCGCCAGCCCGACGTGGCGACCGATCGCTGGCAGCTGCGGATCGACGGCATGGTGGAGCGTCCGCTGACGCTCGACTGGGCCGGGTTCCAGGCGCTGGCGCAGGTCGAGCGGGTGACCGACATCCACTGCGTCACGACCTGGTCGCGCTACGACAATCGCTGGAAGGGGGTGGCCGTGCGCGACCTGCTGGATTTGGTCCACCCGCGCGAGGAAGCCGAGGCCGTGATGCTGCACAGCTATGACGGCTATACCACCAACCTGCTGCTGTCCGATTTCGCGGCGGAGGACTCGCTGCTCGTCCACAGCTGGGAGGGAAAGCCGCTCACCCGCTCGCATGGCGGGCCGGTGCGGGCGATGGTGCCGCATCTGTATTTCTGGAAGAGCGCCAAGTGGATCGCGCGCATCGAAGTGATTGGCCGCGACCGGCCCGGCTTCTGGGAAGTCAACGGCTATCACCTGCGCGGCGACCCCTGGGCCGAGCAACGCTATTCGGCAGACTGAAACCCGGCGGGAGGACGCTAGGCGGGGATTTCGTTCGCGGGCGTGATGTCCAGCATTTCGGCCATGCGGACCAGTTCCGCCAGCGAACGGGCGCGCATCTTGCGCATCGCCGATCCGCGATGGATCTTCACCGTGATTTCGCTCAGCCCCAGCGTATAGGCCACCTGCTTGTTCAGCTGGCCCGCCGTGACCAGCGCCATCACCTGCCGCTCGCGCTGCGTCAGGCTGGCCAGCGCGCCACGCAGGTCGGCGATCCGGGTGTCCGATTCCCGCCGTTCCCGGTCGCGCTCGATCCCGGCGGCGACGGCATCGAGCATGTCCTGATCGCGAAACGGCTTGGGCAGGAAATCCACGGCGCCGGCCTTCATCGCGCGCACGCTCATCGGGATGTCGCCATGGCCGGTCATCAGCACCACGGGGATCGTGATGCCGCCTTCGGCAAGCTGCTGCTGGAAATCCAGCCCGCTGATCCCGGGCAAGCGCACGTCCAGGACCAGGCATGCGGGCGCATCGCACGGCGGCGTTTCGAGAAAGGCGCGCGCCGTGCTGTACATGCGCGTCGTCCACCCGACCGAGCGAAACAGGCTGTCGAGCGTAAGGCGAAGCGATTCATCGTCCTCGACGATATGGACCAGGCCCGACACTTCCACACGCACCTCCCGAAACCGGGGTTGTACCGCGAGCGCACCGTCAATTCGAGCGCCCCGTCTAATACAATCGTATGACGCGCTCACGCCATTTCTGTCGGGGCATCATACCTTAGTGCGAACGCGCGGCAGGGGGGCGGGCGCTAGGCTGCGGGTCACTTCAAACCAGAGCACCGGAGCACCCATGCCGATCACTGCCACGCCGACTCCCGGCAAGACCCTGTTGACGCCGAGCGACCACACGCTGGTGCTGATCGACCATCAATCGCAGATGGCGTTTGCCACCAAGTCGATCGATGCGGTCCTGCTGCGCAACAATGCGGCGCTGATCGCGAACGGCGCCGTCAGCTTCGGCGTCAGCACGATCGTGACGACCGTGGCGGAGAAGAGCTTTTCCGGGCCGGTGTTCGACGAGATCCTGGAGGCGTTTCCGGATACCACGCTGATCGACCGGACCACGATGAACTGCTGGGAGGACGCAAACCTGATCGCGGCAGTCAACGCCAGCGGCAAGGACCGCATCGTACTGGCCGGGCTGTGGACGTCGGTGTGCATCGTCGGCCCGGCGCTGTCCGCGCTCGACCAGGGTTTTGAGGTCTATGTCATCGCCGATGCCTGTGGCGACGTGTCGGACGAGGCGCATGACCGCGCGATGGACCGGATGGTCCAGGCGGGCGCGCGCCCGATGACGTCGGTCCAGTATCTGCTGGAGCTTCAGCGCGATTGGGCACGCGCCGAAACCTATGGGACGACCACTGCCGTCGCGCGCAAATATGCCGGCGCCTATGGTCTGGGCATCGCCTATGCCCGCGCGATGTTCAACGCCCAGGAAGGCGGCCACGCGGAGTAATCCCCGCCCGCGCCCCTTCTGCCGAGGGGGCGCTGGCTTTCCGGCGTTGCGTGCGAACCCGAAAGACTGTCCTGATGAAGCCCTATATCCTGTCGATCTGTGTCGGTGTCCTTGTGGGGGTCATCTATGCGCTGGTGAACGTGAAGTCGCCGGCGCCGCCGGTGATCGCGCTGCTCGGCCTGTTGGGCATATTGATCGGCGAACAGGCGGTGCCCATCGCCCGCCGGCTGATCGCGCGCGAGCCGGTGATGGCCTATGTCCGCACCGATTGCGCCGGGCAGGTGCTGGGGCCGCAGGCCGTGCGCCCCGCCAAGCCCGAGCAAGAGAGTTGAGCATGACGCGCCGCGGCGCGCTCGCCTCGGCGGGGGCGGCGATCGTCGCGCGCACGTCTTCGTCTTTCGCAACTGGAATTGCCATGACCGACCTGATCCTCGTCAATGCCAAGGTCACCACGCTGGACCGCGCCAACCCCGTCGCGCAGGCGGTGGCGATCCGCGACGGCCACATCCT
Organism: Sphingomonas degradans; assembly: GCF_053502645.1. Classification (NCBI taxonomy): domain Bacteria; kingdom Pseudomonadati; phylum Pseudomonadota; class Alphaproteobacteria; order Sphingomonadales; family Sphingomonadaceae; genus Sphingomonas; species Sphingomonas degradans. The sequence goes on along the minus strand of NZ_CP177172.1, from coordinate 2,018,615 downwards.
GGCAGTGGGCAGCGAGGCCGAGGCGCGCGCCGCCGCCACGCCCGACGCCCGCGTGATCGACGCCAAGGGGCGCCGGCTGATCCCCGGCCTGATCGACAGCCATATCCACGTCATTCGCGGCGGGCTGAACTACAATATGGAGCTGCGCTGGGACGGCGTGCCCAGCCTGTTCGACGCGATGGCAATGCTGAAGGCGCAGGTCGCCCGCACGCCCAGCCCACAATGGGTCCGCGTCGTCGGCGGCTTTACCGAGAACCAGTTCGCCGAAAAGCGCCTCCCGACGATCGACGAACTCAACGCCGTCGCGCCCGATACGCCCGTGTTCATCCTGCACCTGTACGACCGCGCGCTGCTGAACGCCGCCGCGCTGCGGCAGGTCGGCTATACCAGGGATACGCCGAACCCGCCCGGGGGCGAGATCGTGCGCGATGCCGCCGGCAACCCGACCGGGCTGTTGCTGGCCCAGCCCAATGCGACGATCCTGTACGCGACGCTGGCCAAGGGGCCGAAGCTGCCGCACGACTATCAGAAGAACTCCACCCGCCATTTCATGCGCGAGCTGAACGGGCTGGGCGTGACGAGCGTGATCGACGCCGGTGGCGGGTTCCAGAACTACCCGGATGATTATGCGATCATCGAGGAACTCCACCGCGAGGGGCTGATGACGCTCCGCATCGCGTACAACCTGTTCACGCAGAAGCCGAAGGAAGAGCTGAAGGACTTCGCCAGCTGGTCCACCCAGGTGAAGCCGGGGCAGGGCGACGATCTGTACCGCCACAACGGCGCGGGCGAGATGCTGGTCTATTCGGCGGCGGATTTCGAGGACTTCCGGGTCGAGCGGCCCGAAATGCCGGCGAACATGGAGACCGACCTCGAGCCGGTCGTGCGGCTGCTCGCCGAGCGGCGCTGGCCGTGGCGGCTGCACGCGACCTATGACCAGACGATCACCCGCGCGCTGGACGTGTTCGAGAAGGTCAACCGCGACGTGCCACTGGCCGGGCTCAACTGGTTCTTCGACCATTGCGAGACGATCAGCGATCGGAACATCGATCGCATCGCCGCGCTGGGCGGCGGCATCGCCGTGCAGCACCGCATGGCCTATCAGGGCGAGTATTTCATCGAGCGCTATGGCGCGCGCGCTGCCGAGGCGACGCCGCCGATCGCGAAGATGATGCGCGCCGGGGTGCCGGTGGGTGCGGGTACGGACGCCACGCGCGTCGCGAGCTACAACCCCTGGGTCTCTCTGTCGTGGCTGGTGACCGGCAAGACCGTGGGCGGCACGACACTGTACCCCGTATCCAACCGGCTCGACCGCGAAGCCGCGCTGCGGCTGTGGACCGAAGCGAACACCTGGTTCTCGAACGAAATCGGCAAGAAGGGGCAGATCAAGGCGGGCCAGCTCGCCGACATGATCCTGTTGTCCGACGATTATTTCAGCGTCGCGGAAAGCGAGATTCCGCACATCCGATCGGTGCTAACTATCCTGGGCGGCGACGTGGTGAGCGCGTCGGGCGACTTCGGCGGGCTTGCGCCGCCGCTTCCCGCCGTGCTGCCCGACTGGTCGCCGGTCGCGACCTTTGGCGGCTACCATGTGGCCGAGCGCCAGGCGCTGGCAAGCGCGTGCGGATGCGCCAGCGGATGCGGCGTGCATGGCCATGACCATGCCCGCGCGCTGGCCGCCGCAACGCCGACGCGCGATCAGGCGGGGTTCTGGGGTGCGTTCGGTTGCAGTTGCTGGGCGGTATGACGATGGCGACGCCTTCGCCCATCGCCGCGCTGCTGCGCGCCCAATGTTCCGGCGTTTTCGCGCGCGCGCTTCTGACGCTCCCGTTCTGGACCAGCGGGGTTTCCAAGCTGTTCGACATGCCCGGCGCGCTGGCCGAGGCCGGGCATTTCGGGCTGCAACCCGCCGCGCTGACGGTGGCCGCGACGATCGTGGTCCAGATCGGGGGATCGGCACTGCTTATCGCGGGTCGCTGGGCGTGGCTCGGTGCCGGCGCGCTGGGCGTATTCACGGCTATCGCCACGCTGATCGCGCACCCGTTTTGGAGCATCGCCGATCCGGTGCTGCGGTTTCACGAGCGCAACACCTTTGGCGAACATATCGGTTTGATCGGCGGTCTGATGCTCGGCGCGATCCTGGCGACTCGCGATGGCCGGTGAGATCGCCGCGCCACCGCCGCCGCCCGCGCTGGTCCCGCCATTGCTGCTCCTGTCGGTGGTGACCGGGCTGATCGACGCGATCAGCGTGCTGGGATTGGGGCGAGTGTTCACGGCGAACATGACGGGCAATGTCGTGTTCCTGGGATTCGCTGCGGTCGGCACGCCAGGCTTTCGTTTCGCGCCGCTACTGGTCGCGCTGGTCATGTTTCTCGTCGGCGCGCTGATCGCGGGGTGCAGTACAAAGGCGTGGCAGCACCTCCCGCTTCGCCAGTGGCTGCCTCGGCAGATGGCGGTCGAGGGCGTTCTGCTGCTCGTCTCGGCAGTGCTGGCGCTCGGCTACAGCCCTGCGACGTCGCAGCCGGAGACGCTGCTCTATGCGATCATTGCGCTCACTGCCATCGCGATGGGCTATCGCAACGCCACGATCCGCCATCTGAAAGTGGCCGACATGACCACGACGGTCCTCACGCTCACGCTTACCGGACTGGCCGCCGACTCTACGCTGGCGGGCGGCGACAACCCGAACTGGCAGCGGCGCGTGGGGAGCGTGGTCTCCATCTGCCTCGGCGCCGGGGCGGGTGCATGGATGACGATACGGTGGGGGCTGGCGCCGCCATTGTTCCTCGCGACGGCGCTGATCTTCCTTGCGGCGATGTGGGTTCGCGTGCGGCGATGAAGCGCTGGCTCGCGGCGGCGGCACTCTGCGCGCCGCCCGCGCATGCCCAGGATCTGCCGAATGTCGTCAACTGGCGCTATGACGAGGATTGGTCCGCGCTGCGCGATCGGCCCGCGCAAGCCTCCGATCCGTGGTGGCTTGCGGCCAAATATGTGCCGCTGGACAAGGATGGCGACGTCTATCTGACCACCGGGGTCGAGCTTCGGGCGCGGCGCGAGGGTTATACCGACAACGAATGGGGGGCAGCCGATGCACCGGACAACGCCTATGTCTGGCTGCGGGCGATGCCCTATGCCGACCTGCATGTCGGCGCGGTGCGCGCCTTCGTCCAGCCGATCGCCGCCTATGCGTTCGACGTGCGCCCCGCCAAGGGCCCCGTGGACCAGACGGGCGCCGACTGGCTCCAGGCGTTCGCGGATGTGCGGCTCGCGTTCGGCGGGGCGGCAGTAACGCTGCGCGGCGGGCGCGCGATGGTGGCGCTGGGGTCCGAGCGGCTCGTCGGCACGCGCTATGGCCCCAATGTGCCGCAGGCGTTCGACGGCCTCCGCGCGACCGGCACGCTGGGCGGCGCGCGGGTCGACATCCTCCGCCTGCGCCCGGTGCAGAATGGCCTCGGCGATTTCGACGACCGTACCGCGCGCACCCGGCGCTTGTCGGGCGTCTATGGCACCGCCCCGTTGCCGCTCGGGAGCGCCGACCTCTATTATCTCGACTACGCCAACCGCGCCGCGCGGTTCGATCAGGGTGCCGGGCGCGAGCATCGCCAGACCTTCGGCCTGCGCTGGTTCGGCACGCGGGGGCCGTGGAGCTGGAACTGGGAAGCGATGATCCAGCGCGGCCGCTTCGCCGGCGCGCCCATCCACGCCTGGTCGGTCGCGAGCGAGACGGCGTATCGTTTTTCGACGCTTCCGCTGCAGCCGACGCTGCGGATACGGGCTGACATCATCAGCGGGGATCGCAACCCGGCGGACGCCCGGCTCGAGACTTTCAACCCGCTGTTCCCCAAGGGGCGCTACTTCGGCGAGCTGTCTCCCATCGGCCCGTACAACCTCATCAATGTGCATCCCAACCTCCAGTTCGAGCTTGGGCGCGGGGTCGCGCTGGGGCTGGCGGGGATGCGGTACTGGCGCCAGAGCAGGGGCGACGGCGTGTACGGCATTCCGGGCAATCTGCTGCGATCCGGGCGCGGATCACGCGCACGCGATGTGGGCGATCAGGTCGAGCTGCTGCTCGAATGGCAGGCCGACTCCGCCCTGGCGTTCAGTGCCTCCGCATCGGTGTTCCGCGCCGGGCGCTTCCTGCGCGATACCGGCCCTGCGCGGCCCATCCATATGGCCGCATTCGAAACCTCATATCGCTTTTGACAAGGAGTATCCCATGCTGGTTCGCTCGCTTTCCCTGTTGCTGCTGACGACTGCCACGCCCGCCGTCGCGCAGACGGTTCCCAACACGCTCCAGCTGGGCGACACCCGCGTGACCGCGCTCGACGACGGCGTGTTCGCGCTGCCCAGCGAGCAGTTGCTGGTCGAGCCGCGCAAGGGCGAGGTGGCGGAACTGCTCCAGAAGGTGGGCAAGCCGCCGCTGGTTCCCACGTCGGTCAACGCCTTCCTGATCGAGCGGGCAGGGCACCGCGTGCTGATCGACACCGGCAGCGGGCTTACGCTGGGGCCGACGCTGGGCAAGGTGGGTGCCGCGCTGGAAGCCGCGAAGATCGCGCCCGACACGATCGAGGCAGTGCTCATCACGCACCTGCATGTCGATCACGCCGGGGGCCTGTTGCGCGCGGACGGCAGCGCGGCCTTCCCCAAGGCAACGGTCTGGATCGAGGCAGGGGAGCTTGCATTCTGGACCGATCCCGCGAACCGCGCGAAGGTCGATGCCTCGGTCGCGGGCACGTTCGACGCGATCGGCAAATTGCTGGCGCCCTACACCGCCGCCGGGCGGGTGAAGACGTTTCGCGCCGGCAGCGAAGTGGTCCCCGGCGTCCGTTCGGTCGCGCTGCCGGGCCATACGCCGGGGCATGAGGGGTATCGGATCAGCGGTGGCGGCCAGAGCCTGCTTGCCTGGGGCGATGTGATGCATGTGGCCGATGTGCAGTTCCCCGATCCGGCGATCACGATCCGGTTCGACAGCGATCAGGCGCAGGCGCGGGCGGCGCGCATCGCGCTGTTACAGGCGGTAGCGAGCAAGGGAGAGTGGATCGCCGCCGCCCATATCGCCTATCCCGGCATCGGCCAGATTCATGCGATGGATGGCGCCTATCACTGGGTGCCGATCAAATAAGATAGGTTTCGGTTTTAAATCCGTAACTTGCCGGATGGCGGGAGAGGGTGGACCTTTTCCGCCAAACGCTTATATACCGATCGTTATGAAAGATGGCCCGATCTGCGCCCCCAAAGGGCGGCCCCGCGAGTTCTGCGTCGATCAGGCGCTGACGGCGGCGCTTCGCGTATTCTGGAGCAAGGGATATGAGGGCGCATCGCTGAGCGACCTCACCGACGCGATGGGGATTACCCGCCCCAGCCTGTATGCCGCCTTTGGCAACAAGGAAGCGTTGTTCCGCAAGGCGCTGGACCTCTATGAGCGCGAGAAGCTCGATTATATCGGCAAGGCGCTGGAGGCACCCACGGCGCGCGGCGTGGCGGAGCGGCTGTTGCGGGGCGCGCTCGAGATTCAGCTGAACACGTGCGATCCCAAGGGCTGCATGGGCGTCATCAATTCGATGGCCTGCGGGGACGAGGCCGAGTCGATCCGCGCCGAAGTGCTTGCGCGCGGGGCGGTGGCGAAAAAAGCACTCGTCGACCGATTCGAGCGCGCGCGGGTGGAAGGCGATTTGCCGGCAGATACCGATGCGACTGCGATCACCAGCTATCTGCTGGCGATCATGCAGGGGCTGGCGGTCCAGGCTGGCGCGGGCGCGACGTGCCAGGATCTCCAGGGCCTTATCACCATCAGCCTGTCGATGTGGCCGGGGCGCTAGACAAAAAATACCGTCCGGTATAAAAAGCTGTTGACGCACCGCAGCGCGACTTATATACCGATCAGTATAGAAACTGATCGGTGCCCTTCCGGGGTTCGATCGAACGGGGAAGGTAGCTGCGATGCGCCGACTTTCAGAATTCGAGTGTAGCGACGGGCATTAGCCCCGGGCGTTACGTTCCTGCACCGATGGTATCTGATCCATGCGCGGCCCGTGCGGGCGCGTAGAGGGCTCGCCATACCTAGGTCTGGGAAAACCATCCCGGCGCACGATTGGGGCTGCGCCGGCGTGGGAGCATATCACAAACGGACGAACTGCCGGATGCTGGCGGCGATGGCTGCCGCAGCGTGGGCGCGCGTGCGCCTTGCCGGCCAGGACACAGGGAGAATGGCCATGGCTTATCTGAATTTCGCATCGCTGCAGGGTTCGCCGGTGGCAACGCCCGCCGACATCCTGACGCCGACCCGCGTGTCGGGCTTTTCGGCTCTGGAATGGCAGGTCGTGGCGATTGCGCAGCGCGATCGGCTTTCGTCGCTGGAGGCGCCCGGGCGCATGGCCGTGGCACTTGGGGTTATCTTCGGCGGGGAGCGGGCGAACCCGCGCCTGGCCGACCCCCGGCTGGAAGCCTTGCGCCGCATTGCCGTGCTTGCCTGGCACAAGGGGTACAGCCTGCCGCCCTCGGAGATCGAGGCGTTCCACGACGCCGGCTTCACCGCCGAACAATTTGAAACGCTGCTCGCCAGCATCAGCCGCGGTCGCGCGGCACTCAATCAGGGGAAACGACGTGAACATGATCGGACGCATTGATCCTGCCGATCCCAAGGCTGCCGAGCCGGGTGCAGCGCGCGCGAAGCGCATGCCCCTGTGGCAGCGGGGCTCTCTGGTGGCCCTCCCGCTGGTGCTGATCGCCGGGGGGATCGCCATTGCCAACCATGACGCCCCGGCGATCGCCGCGCCGGCACCGCCCACGGTGACGGTGGCGACGCCGCTGGTGCGCGATGTCAGCGAATATGACGACTATGTCGGGCGGTTCGAGCCGAGCCGCTCGGTCGAGGTGCGTCCGCGCGTGTCGGGTGCGATCGTGGGCGTGCACTTCACCGATGGCGCGGTGGTGCAGAAGGGCCAGTTGCTCTTCACCATCGACCCACGCCCCTTCGCCGCTGCACTGGCCGAGGCCCGCGCGGGGTTGGCGAGTGCCCAGAGCGAACTGGCGCTTGCCCGCTCCGATCTTGGCCGCGCCCAGCGGCTGGTGGACGTGGAGGCGGTGTCCAAGAGCGATGTCGAGCGGCTCCAGGCGCGGGTCCGTGCCGGCAATGCATCGGTCGCGGCGGCACAGGCGCGCGTCAGCGCACGCCAGCTCGACGTTGAATTCACGCAGGTGCGCGCGCCGATCGCGGGCCGGATTTCGGATCGCAAGGTCGATGCCGGCAACCTCGTCGCCGCAGGCGAGGGGCAGGGCGGCTCGCTGCTCACCACGATCAACGCGCTCGATCCCATCTATTTCAGCTTTGATGGCTCGGAAGCGCTGTTCCTGAAGACCAAGCGCGCCAAGGCCGCCGGGGCGACCGAATCGCCGGTCGAGATCCGGTTGCAGGACGAGGCCGACTATCGCTGGAAGGGGCAGCTGGACTTCACCGACAACGGGCTCGATCCCAAATCGGGGACGATCCGGGGCCGCGCCGTGCTGCACAATCCGGAGATGTTCCTGACGCCGGGCATGTTCGGCAACATGCGGCTTTCCGCCGGCGGCACCGAACGCGCGATGCTGGTCCCCGACTCGGCGATCCAGACCGACCAGGCGCGCAAGATCGTGCTGGTGATGGGCAAGGACGACACCGTCCAGCCGCGCCCGATCGAAGTCGGGCCGGTCGTCGACGGTCTGCGCATCGTCCGCTCCGGGCTGGCCGCGCAGGACCGCGTGATCCTGGCCGGCGCCCAGATGGTGCCCCCCGGCACCAAGGTGCAGGCAAAGGCGGGGCGGATCGCCCCGACCGCTGCCGCGCCCGCCACGCCGATTGCAGCTCCGGTCACGGGCGGGGCGACCTTCGCCCGCTGACCGATCCTGCCGCCGGGTGGTCCCCAAACAGGCCCGGCGGCAGGAAGCCTTTCGCAGTTTCTAGAAATCCTCCAACGAGGAGACGGCCATGCGCCTCTCGCGTTTCTTCATCACGCGCCCGATTTTCGCGGCGGTGATCTCCGTCATCATTACCATCCTGGGCGCGATTGCCTATTTCGCGCTGCCGATCTCGCAATATCCCGACATCGTCCCGCCGACGGTGACGGTGACCGCCGGCTATCCCGGCGCGTCCGCCGAGACCGTAGCGGAAACCGTCGCCGCGCCGATCGAGCAGGAAATCAATGGCGTCGACGACATGCTCTATCAGTCGTCGCAGTCGACCGGTGACGGCAACGTGACCATCACGGTAACGTTCAAGCCGGGCACCAATCTGGATGCGGCGCAGGTGCTGGTCCAGAACCGGGTCGCCGTCGCGGTGCCGCGCCTGCCCGAGGAGGTCCAGCGGCTGGGCGTCGTGACGCGCAAGACCACGCCGGACTTCCTGATGGTGGTCAACCTGATCTCGCCCGACAAGTCGATCGACCGCAGCTATATCTCGAACTACGCGCTGACGCAGGTGAAGGACCGCCTCGCCCGCGTCGAGGGCGTGGGCGACGTGCGCATGTTTGGTGCGCGCGACTATGCGATGCGCGTGTGGATCGATCCGGGCCGCGCGGCGGCGCTGGACCTGACCGCGGGCGATATCGTCCAGGCACTGCGCGCGCAGAATATCCAGGTTGCGGCGGGCTCGCTCGGCCAGCCGGGCTCCAGCCCGACCGGCAGCGCGTTCCAGCTCAACGTCCAGACCCAGGGTCGCCTGAAGGACCCGAGCGAGTTCGGCGACGTCGTGATCCGCACCGACTCCAGCGGGCACCAGGTGCGCGTGAGCGATGTCGCGCGCGTCGAACTCGGCGCGGCGGACTATTCCTCGAACACCTATCTCTCGAACGAGCCGACGGTGATCCTGGGGCTGTTCCAGCGCCCCGGCACCAATGCGCTGGCCGCCGCGCAGGCGGTCGAGCACGAGCTGCAATCGATGTCCAAGGACTTCCCCAAGGGCCTGGAATATCGCGTCATCTACAACCCCACCGAGTTCATCTCGCAGTCGATCGACGCCGTCTATCACACGCTGGGCGAGGCGATCATCCTGGTCGTGCTGGTGGTGATCGTGTTCCTCCAGAAATGGCGCGCGGCGATCATTCCGGTGGTGGCGATCCCCGTGTCGCTGATCGGCACGATGGCGGTGCTGCTGGCACTGGGCTATTCGCTCAACAACTTGTCGCTGTTCGGGCTGGTGCTCGCGATCGGCATCGTCGTCGATGACGCGATCGTCGTGGTCGAGAATGTCGAGCGCAACCTGTCGCGCGGCATGACCGCGCTGGAGGCGGCGCGCACGTCGATGGACGAAGTGTCGGGTGCGCTGGTCGCGATCGTGCTGGTGCTGCTCGCGGTGTTCCTGCCGACGCTGTTCCTCAACGGCCTGTCGGGCGCTTTCTACAAGCAGTTCGCGGTGACGATCTCTGCGGCGACGGCGATTTCGCTGCTCGTCTCGCTCACGCTGTCGCCTGCGCTCGCGGCGGTGCTGCTGCGCGGCCATGACGGCCCGCCCAAGGGCCGGATCGGCCGGGGCATGCAGCGCGGGGCCGACCTGTTCAACCGGGGCTTCGAGCGGATGAGCACGGGCTATTCGCGGCTGACGCGCGTGCTGGTTGTGCGGCCCAAGCGGATGATGCTTGCCTATGTCGGGCTGATCGCGGCGACGGTGGGCATGTTCTGGGCGACGCCGGTGGGCTTCATTCCGGCGCAGGACCAGGGCTATTTCCTCACCGTCATCCAGCTGCCGCCGGGCTCGTCGCTCGAACGCACCGATGAAGTGATGCGCAAGGTCGTGGCGCGCATCCTGCCGATCCCCGGCGTCAAGGGATCGGTGATGCTGGCCGGCTTCGACGGCCCGTCCCAGACGCTCGCGCCCAACAGTGCGGCGGCCTATGTCCCGCTGATGTCGTTCGAGGAACGCGCAAAGCTGGGGGTCAGCTATGCCGGTATCATGGACGAGGCGCGCAAGCGCACCGCCGACATCAACGAGGCGATGCTGCTCGTGGTGCCGCCTCCGGTCATCCAGGGAATCGGTTCGGCAGGCGGCTATCGCATGATGATCCAGGATCGGGGCGAGCATGGCTATGCCGCATTGGGCAACACCGCGTTCGGGCTGATCGGCAAGGCCAACCAGACGCCGGGGCTGCAACAGATCTACACCTTCTTCAACACGGCCACGCCGCGCATCTTCGCCGATATCGATCGGCGCAAGGCCAACATGCTGGGCGTGCCGCCGGAGCGGGTGTTCGAAGCGCTGAACGTCTATCTCGGCTCGACCTTCGTCAACGACTTCAACATGCTGGGGCGTACCTATCGCGTGACGGCGCAGGCCGACGCACCGTTCCGCGCGACCGAATCCGATATCGCCAACCTCAAAACCCGCTCCAATTCGGGCGCGATGGTGCCGATCGGATCGGTATCGACCTTCGAGAGCAAGACCGGGCCGTATCGCGTGACGCGCTACAACCTGTTCCCCGCCGTCGAAGTCGATGGCGATACGGCCCCCGGCTACAGCTCGGGCCGGTCGCTGATGACGATGGAGAAGCTCGCGAGCGAATTGCCCGAGGGGTACAAGGCCGAGTGGACCGGCATCGCGTTCCAGCAAAAGGCGGCGGGCAATACCGCCGGGCTGGTGTTCGCGCTGGCGGTGGTCTTCGTCTTCCTGGTGCTGGCGGCGCAGTATGAAAGCGTGGTGCTGCCGCTGGCGATCATCCTGATCGTGCCGATGTGCCTGCTGGCGGCGATGCTGGGCGTCAACCTGCGGGGGATGGACAACAATGTCCTTACCCAGATCGGGCTGGTGGTGCTGATCGCGCTGGCCGCCAAGAACGCGATCCTCGTGGTCGAGTTTGCCAAGCAGGCGGAGGACCAGGACGGGCTTTCGCCGGTCGAGGCGGCGGTGCGCGCGGCGGGGGATCGCCTGCGTCCGATCCTGATGACGTCATTCGCGTTCATCCTGGGCACGGTGCCGCTGCTGATCGCCACCGGGGCGGGCGCGGAGCTTCGCCAGGCGCTGGGTACCGCGGTGTTCTTCGGGATGCTCGGCGTCACCGGCTTCGGCCTGCTCTTCACGCCGACCTTCTACGTCGTGTGCCGGGCGCTGGGCGAACGTTTCGCCCGTAAGCGTCCCGCTGCCCATCACGACGCCCAGCTGCAACCCGCCGAATAAGGACGATGTCCATGCGCAGTCTTTTCATCACTGCCTCCGCGCTGGCGCTCGCCGCCTGCGCGGCCGGGCCGGACTATGTCGCGCCGGTCCATCCGCAGACCGCCGCCGGCGCCTTCGTCGCCGCCAATGCCGCAGTCACGCCCGCGCCCGTGCAGGGCGATTGGTGGCGGCTCTACAGCGATCCGGTGCTCGACCGGCTCGTCACCGACGCGCTGGCCGCCAACACCGATGTGCGGGCCGCCGTTGCCCGGATCGAGCGGGCACGCGCCGGGCTGCGCGGCGCGCGTGCCGACCGCCTGCCCCAGGCGGAGGCGAGCAGCAGCGCCAATTACGGGCGCCTGCCCGCCGGACAGCGTCCGGTCGGGGTGGCGCGCGAGGACTGGCAGGTCGATGCCGGGCTGAACGTCAGCTACGAAGTCGACCTGTTCGGCCGCGTCTCGCGCAATGTCGAGGCGGCGCGTGGCGACCTGAACGCGGCGCAGGCCGATGCCGATGCGGTGCGGGTGATCGTCGCCGCCGACACGGCGCGCGCCTATGCCGATGCGACCTCGTCCGGTGAACGGCTGGCGGTAGCGCGGCGGATCGTTGCATTGCTCGACCAGTCGATCGCGCTGACCGAGCGCCGGCGCGGCGTCGGGCTGGCGACGCGGCTCGATACGGCCCGGATCGGCGCGCTGCGCAACCAGCGCCAGGCCGAAGTGCCCGCGCTGGAGGCGGCACGCGATGCAGCGCTGTTCCGGCTCGCCACGCTGACCGGGCGCACCCCCGCCGAACTCCCGGCGGAGGTTGGCGCGCGCGACACGACGCTGCGGCTCGACCAGCCGATCCCGGTCGGTGACGGCGCCGCGTTACTGGCCCGACGCCCCGATATCCGCGCGGCGGAACGGCGGCTTGCGGCGTCCACGGCGCGGATCGGCGTGGCGACCGCAGACCTGTATCCGCGCATCAGCCTGGGCGGGTCGGGCGGATCGACCGGCGCCGGCTTTGGCGACATCTTCGGCGCGGGGCCGCTGCGCTGGCTCGTCGGCGGGCTGCTCAGCTGGACCGTGAACCCCGAACCGGCCCGCGCGCGCATCGCAGCGGCAGAGGCCGATAGCAAGGAAGCGCTCGCCACATTCGACGGCACGGTGTTCCGCGCGATCGAAGAGACCGAGACGGCGCTGTCCGCTTATGGTCATGCGCTGGAGCGCCGCACCGCGCTTCAGGCCGCGCACAACGAAGCGCGCGCGGCAGTGGACATCGCGCGCGCCCGCCAGCGGGAAGGCGATATCGATTCGCTGGCGCTACTCGATGCCGAGCGCACCTTTGCAGATGCGGAAGCCGCGCTCGCGGCAGTCGACGCGCAGATCGCGGGGGCGCAGGTCGATCTCTTCCGCGCGCTGGGCGGCGGCTGGCAGACTGCGGCGTCGGAAGGCGGGGCACGCGCGGGCTGATCGGGAGGGACCGCCATCCTGGGTAACTCTCCGGTTGCCATTTCAGCCTAACAGGCCGAAACGCCTTCATTATTTGTCGGTCCTCGCCCCGCGCCCTGTGGTGCCCGGCGAGGTCGGGTCTGCCGCCGAAGCGATCGGGGCGACGAGGAGACGACCGGAATGGGCGAAGGCCCCCTGAGGACTGCCGAGGCATCGGCGGCAACGCCCTTTGGTTCGCCGAAGCAACTTGCCGACGGTGGCACCAAGACCTCGCTGGTCCAGAGCGTCTACACCAAGATTCTGGAGGCGCTGGACAATGGCACATTGCGACCGGGCGACCGGATCGTCGCGTCGGACCTTGCCCAGCGCCTGGGGCTGAGCCGTGCCCCGGTGCGCGAGGCGCTTGCCGTGCTGGCGGGGCAGGGACTTGTCGAGCTGCATCCCGATCGCGGCGCGATCCTGCGGCCGCTGACGCTACGCGATCTTGCGGAAATCTATGAAGTGAGTGCGCCGGTGGCGGCGCTGGGCGTGCGCGCGGCAGCGGGCCGGATTGCCGAGGGGGACAATGCCATGCGCGTCGCCGATGCAATGGAACGCATCCGCTGCGCCGGCGCGGCGACGTCGCTCGGCATCGATTTCTATCTGGTGCTCAACGACTATCACTATCTCGTCAACGCGATCGGCGAGAAGCCCTATGTCGATTTCGTGCTCCGCGCAGTGAGCGTCGAGTATTGGAACCGCTACCTTGCGGCGGTCATCGACCTGAATGTCCATGGCCCGAAATATGTCCAGAATTATCAACGGCTCACCGATGCCATTCTGGCGGGCGACGGCGGCGCGGCCGAGGCGACGCTGCTCTACCATAGCGCCTGGTGCATCGATTTGCTGACCGCGGGCAGCGCCTGACGCCGCTTTATAGCTCCGCCAATGCCGCGCGGATCGCTGCGGCCGAGCGTAGCAGCGCCTCGCGCTCGTTGGGATCGAGTTCGGGCACCAGCACTTGCTCGACGCCGCCCGCGCCGACGATGCAGGGGAGGCTGAGATACAGGCCCGAAAGCCCGAACTCGCCGCGCATCAGGCACGACACGGGCAAGACGATGCGTTCGTCGCGAACGATCGCCTCGCACAGCCGCACGGCTGCGGTCGCGATCCCGAACGACGTATATCCCTTGCCCTGGATGATCTTATACCCGGCATCGCGCACCTCGCTCGCCAGCGCAGCGCCGTCCAGCACGCCCGGGGCGAAGCGTTCGGGCAATTGCCCCCCGATCCGGATCGACGAAAAGACCGCGACTTCGCTGTCGCCATGTTCGCCGAGCACCATGCCCTGCACCGATGCGGAGGCGACGTTCAGCCGCGTTGCGACCTCCTGTCGCATCCGGCAGCTGTCGAGCAGCGTGCCGGTTCCGATCACGCGGGCCGATGGCAGGCCTGCGTGGCGAAACGCCGTGTACGACATCAGGTCCACCGGGTTGGCGGCGACGATCAGCGTTCCGTCAAAACCGGCCGACCGCAATTGGGTGACGCAGGACTGGACGATCGCCGCGCTGCGTCCCGCCACCGCGAGCCGGCTTTCGGCGCCGCGCGTGGCAGCGCCCGCCGTCAGGATTGCGACGCTCGCCGATGCGGCGTCGGCGTAACCGCCGGCAAAGATCCGGGTGGGCCGAGCCAGCGCGCCCGCGTCCGACAGGTCCTCCGCTTCGGCGTCCGCTCTTGCGCGGTCGGAATCGATCAACAGGATTTCGGGGAACAGCCCGCGCAGCATCAGCGCGAACGCGATCGTCGCGCCGACATGCCCCGCCCCGATCACGGCAACGCGGCGGCTCATCGCAGCGGACGCTCTGCGGGTGGGCGTGCTATGCCGGCGGTGCTGGACATTTGGCCTCGATTCAATGCGTTTGAGCCTGGTCTGCAAACGCGGTAGCACGCCGCGCGGGCGGTGTCATTTCGCATGCGCGGCACAATCGCGACCGAATTGGTGCGGGGTTCGAGTCGCGGGCGTGGTACGGTCGTGCGAGGTGCGCGCTTGTTTGAAGGGCATGCTCCGGCGCAAGGCCTCCTTCGATCCGAAGCAGGTCCGGCGCGGAAAGGTTACCCATGCCGCCAACGGAACCCCACCATTCCGACCTGGGGCTTGGTCTTGCGATGGCCATCGTCCAGTCTTCGCACGCGCCGGTGCTCCTGCTCGACGGGAAACGCGTGGTGATCGGTGCCAGCGCTGCGTTCTGCCAGGCATTCGGGATCGATATCGCGACGATAGCGGGCCGCGATTTCGCCAGCCTCGGCGCGGGGGAGTGGGCGAAGCCCCAGCTCCAGTCGCTGCTGAACGCCACTGCTTCGGGGCTCGCCGAGGTCAAGGACTATGAGTTCGACCTGAATCGCGCGGGGCGATTGCCCCGCCGGCTGGTCGTCAACGCGCACAAGCTCGACTATGGCGAGGCGGGCGAGATACGCCTGTTGCTCGCGATATCGGACTTCACCGATGCGCGGATTGCCCATAAGCTGAACGAGGACCTGGTTCGCGACAAGGGCATGCTGCTCCAGGAACTGCAGCACCGCGTTGCCAACAGCCTCCAGATCATCGCCAGCGTGCTCATGCAAAGCGCGAAGCAGGTCCAGTCCGAGGAAGTGCGCGGCCATCTGCACAACGCGCACCACCGCGTGATGTCGATCGCCGCGATCCAGAAGCAATTGTCGGTCGCCTCGATCGACCGGGTGAGCCTGCTCCCGTATCTGACCCAACTGTGCGAGAGCATCGGCGCGTCGATGATCCACGACCCGGGCCAGATACGCCTGGAAGTGAACAGCGACGAAAGCCGCGTCGATGCCGACATATCGGTCAGCCTGGGGCTGGTCGTCACCGAACTGGTCATCAACGCGCTGAAACACGCGTTTCCCGGTGGCCGAACCGGCAAAATCAGCGTCGATTACGATAGCGAGGGCGCGGAATGGTCGCTCGCCGTGTCGGATGACGGCGTGGGTATGCCAAAGGAAGAAGGCGTCGCAAAACCGGGGCTGGGGACCAACATCGTCCAGGCGCTTGCCAGGCAGCTCGACGCCCGAGTCACCGTCACCGATCGCAAGCCGGGCACGTCGATCCGGCTGGAACATACGCAGCCCGACGAAGAGGGCAACGCAGGCACGGAGGCCGCAAAGGTCGCAGTCTAGGCGCGATCGGGCCAGCAGCGGCAGACCGGATATCGATCTGCCGCCGCGTCCGCCCAGGGCTCAGAAGTTTGCGCGAATGCCCAGCGCGTAGCGCGGGCCATAGGTCTCGTACGTGATCACCCGTTCTTCGTAGACCGAATATTGGAAGGTCTTCGCGTTGAACAGGTTGAGCCCCTGCGCGAACAGCGTCACGCGATCGTTCAGTGCATAGTTGATGCTGGCATCCCAGATGCCATAGGCGGCCACATTGACCGGCTGGCCGCGATTGCCCGATTGGGTCGCCTCGTAGGCATTGCGATAGTTATAGGCCATGCGCATCTGCAACGGCCCCTTCTCGTAGAAGCCGACGACGTTGTAGGTGGTCGCATCGGGATCGACCAGGCTGATGTTCGCCTGGACGCCCAGCCCGTCGAGCGGTGCGGGCAGGCCGCTGAACGTGTACTGGCCCGAGAATTCGATGCCGCGATAATTGCGGCCGCCGATATTCTCCGGCCGCGTCCGCCGGAAATCCAGCCCCTGGATCTGGACCGTGCTGGTGACCGTCTCCGACAGGTCCTTCAGATCCTTTGCGAACACCGCGACGCTGAGGAAGCTCGCGCGATCGAGATACCAGGTCAGCGCGGCATCGTAGTTCCACCCGATCATCGGCTGGAGCCCGGGATTGCCATCGGTGATCGCGCGCTCGCGCGGGCGGGGGTTGATGTTGCGGATCAGCAGGAGGTCGCTGAGCGTCGCGCGCGTCAGCGTCTTGGCGACCGCCGCCTGGAGCACCACGTCCTGGAACAGGTCGATCTTGAAGTTCGCGCTCGGCAGCACCTTCGTATAGGAACCGCGCTCAGAGATCGGCTGCGGGTCGGAGAGGTTGACCACCGGGTCCAGCCCCGCGGGCGTGGTGATGCTGAGAATCTCCTGCCCAAAGCCGCGTGACGTCACGTTTGTGCGGGTTACCCGAACGCCGATATTGCCCGACCATGCCCGCGAGCCGAGGTTGCCGCCCAGCGACGCCTGCAGGAACCCGCCCAGCGTGCGCTCCTGCGCGGAGCCGCTGTTGCCCGGCACCAGCACGACTCCGAACCCGCCCCCGTTCGCGGCAAGCGCGGCCCGGGTTGCGGCGGGGTTCGCCGTCTGGTTGATCGCGGCGTCGGACAGCAGATACGCCTGAAGATCGGCGATCGAATAGGTCGGGAAGGCGCTGTCGAACATGCCCGTGCCCAGGAAATTCGATGCCTCTGCCGGCGTGCCGAACACGCTTTGCGGCACCGATATGCCGCAGAACAGGCACTGCACTTCCGACGGCGTCTTGTACGAGAAGCGCGACTTCTTGCGGTCCGAATAATTGATCCCCGCCGTCAGCGCGCGCAGGGGCCCTGCGTCCACTTCATACTTCAGCTGCGAGTTGATCTGGTAGATCTCGTCCTCGACGCTGACGCCTTCATAGGTCAGCCAGCCCGACTTCGCGTTCGACGTGTCGAGGATGTTGCCGAGCCCGGTATAGACCGGCTTGCCATTGGGCCCGAGGGTGAACTTCACGCCGGCGGGGGAATAGGTGGGCGTCGCCAGATTGGTTTCGAACCATGCCTGGTTGCCGCCGGTGTCGTCGGTCGCCTTCGACCAGGACAGGTCGAGGAAGCCGGAGAGGCGCGGCGAGGGCTTCCACTCAAGATTCAACCCGGTCTGGTAGGTCTTGGCGAGGCGCGGGCGGACCTGGTTGGTGATGTTGGGGCCGGAGGCGATGCCGGTATAGCTGGTGACGGTCTTGTTGCTGTCCACCGTCGCCGCCGTCACGTCGCCGGGGCCGCCATAGACGAAGAACACCTTGTTATCGTCGTTGACGTCGAGCTTCGAATAGAGCCCGTCCAGCGTGATCTGTAGCGCATTGGACGGCTTCCACTGGAGCGTCGCGAGGCCCGACAGCCGCTTGCGGTTGGTGCTGTTGACGCCCCATTCGACATAGGTCGGGATCGACACGCCGGTATATTCGGGCGTGCCGTCCTTGTTGAAATCGAGGTTCTGGTTGGCTTCCCACCCGTCGGTGAAGATACGGCGGCCCTCGATCTTGCGGTCGATATACGACACCGCGCCGAGAATGCCGAAGTCGCTGCCGCCGAAGGTGGTGCTGAACAGGCCCGATGCCTGCGGCGAGACCTGCCCGCGCAGCTTGTCGTAATTACCCTGCGCGGAGACCATGAACTTGTCGCCGCTGAAATCGAACGGGCGCGCGGTATACATGTCGACGGTCGCGGCGATGCCGCCTTCGACCTGCGCGGCAGTCGGGGTCTTGGACACGTCGACGCGGTTTATGAGTTCGGCGGGCAGGATGTCGAAGCTGAACTCGCGGCCCTGATTCTCGGTCGCGAGGATGCGTCCGTTGTACAGCGCCGAGCTGAACGCCGGGCCCAGGCCGCGCACGGTGATGAACTGGCCTTCGCCATTGTCGCGGGAAATGGTCACGCCGGGGATGCGCTGAATGGCTTCGGCGATGTTCTGGTCGGGCAGCTTGCCGATGTCGTCCGCGACGATCGAGTCGACGATGTTGTCTGCCGCGCGCTTGATGTCGACCGCGCGGCGCAGGCTCTCGCGCAGGCCGGTGACGACGATCGCGTCGTCCTCGGCCTCGCTCTGCTGGACATTGCTATCCTGCGGCGCGGCCGGGCGCTCCTGCGCGGGGTTGATGGTAGCAAGCGCCGGCGTGGCAGCGACCAGGATGGTTGCCATGCCCGTCACGCTGAGCAAGCGGGATCGCCCTTTTTGCATCGTGCCTTATCCTCTCCAATGTTTCCGTGATCGCCATCCGTCTTTGCGGATCTCGGCTCCCGGCAATTGCTGCGTTTAACGATAAACCAAGCGGCGCACAAGCCGCCATGATGGGGCTGCTGCGCCGCTGTATCAGGGGTGTGCGGTCGGGATCGCCTGTCCGTCCGCGTCGAACAGCAACAGCTGCGCCGGATCGGCATACAGGGTGCGCGTGGCGGGGACGGTGACGGCATGATGGCCGTCCAGCTTCGCCCGGAATTCGCCGCCCTGGGGAAGCTGGCCGTAGAGGAAGGTCGAATGGCCCAGCGCCTCGACGGCATCGATCGTCAGCGGGAGCGCGACATGCTCCACGCCCGGCTCAAGCCGCACATGTTCCGGCCGCAGCCCCACCGTCAGCCGCGTGCCAGCGACCAGTGCCCTGCCGTCGGCGCGCACGAACCGGATGCCCCCGGCCAGCTCCAGCAGCGCCGCATCCCCCTGTCGCTCGATCACTTGCGCATCGAGCAGGTTGATGCGCGGGCTGCCGATGAAGCCGGCGGTAAACACGTTCGCCGGGCGCGCATAGATTTCCAGCGGCGTGCCCACTTGCGAGATCCGGCCCTTGTCCAGGATCACCAGCCGATCGGCCAGCGTCATCGCCTCGACCTGGTCGTGGGTCACATAGATCATGGTGCTGCCCAGCCGCTTGTGCAGCCGCGCCAGTTCGTGCCGCATCCGCACGCGCAACTCGGCATCCAGGTTGGACAGCGGCTCGTCGAACAGGAAGATCGCCGGATCGCGGACGATGGCGCGGCCGATGGCAACGCGCTGCCGCTGGCCGCCCGACAACTGGCTCGGCATCCGATCGAGCAGCGCGTCAAGTTCGAGGATCGTCGCGGCATTGGCGACCTGCGCGGCGATCTGGTCACGCGGCACTTTCATGTTGCGCAGCCCGAAGCTCAGATTTTCCCGCACGTTCATGTGCGGGTAGAGCGCATAGGACTGGAACACCATCGCCACGCCCCGGTTGGCGGCAGGCGTGCGAGTCACGTCGCGCCCGCCGATGCGGATGGTGCCGGTGGACACCTCCTCCAGCCCGGCGATCATGCGCAGCACGGTCGATTTGCCGCAGCCGGACGAGCCGACCAGCACCACGAACTCACCCGACGCGACTTCCAGGTCGATGCCGCGAATCGTCTCGACCCCGGCATAGGACTTGCCCAGGCCCTCAAGGATCAACGCTGTCATGCCGCAGGCTCCCACACGGGGGCGCTGCTGTCGCCGGGGACGAACTCGGCGCGGATATGGACCGTGCGCGCGCCGGGTTGATCGTCGCGCAACAGGATTTCGGCAGCCCTGCGGCCTTTCTCGAAGGCGTTCTGCCGCACCGTGGTGAGTTGCAGCGCGTCGGCCTGCCGCCCCAGCGGGTCGAGCCCGTCGAACCCGGTCACCGAAATACGACCCGGCACCGCCAGATCGTGCGCACGGCAATGGGCGATGGCGCCATGCGCCAGCCGGTCCGAGAAGCATACCAGCGCCGTCAGGTCCGGGCGCAGGGCCAGCAACCGCTCCGCCCCGCGCTGGCCGCCCTGTTCGCTGTTGGTCGTTTCGCACACCAGCACGCCCGATGGCGCCACGCCGCCCGCCTCGAACGCATCGCGACAGCCCAGGATACGCTGGTTCACCACATAGCTTTCGTCGGGCACGTCGCGGTCGAGCGGGAATATCTCGCCATGGTCCTCCGATCGGGGGAAGGTGATGATGGCGATGTTGCGATGGCCCAGTGCGAGCAGGTGCGAGACGACGGCCCCGGTCATTTCGCGATCGTTGGTAAGCACGCTCGCCAGATCGGGGGCGTCGAAATCCACGACGACGGTGGGCAGGCCCCGCGACAGCGCGGTGCGGATCGTCGGATGGCTCTTGTACGGCGCGTTGAGGATATAGCCATCGACGATCGCGGTCAGCGAATCGCGCGATTCGGGGCGCTTGTTCTTCAGCGGAATCAAGACGATATTCGCGCCTTCTTCCTCGCAGACTGAAGAGATACCGCTGAGGAAGGTGATGTCGTGCGCGTCGGTGAAGGCGTAGCTCAGCTGGTCGTTGAACAGCACGCCGATCGCGCCGCACCGGCCCGTGCGCAGCGATCGCGCCGCAGGATCGGGGCCTTCGTAATTGACGGTCTTCGCATAGGCGATGATGCGTTCGCGCAGTTCCTTCGACACTTTGGCCGGGTTGTTATAGGCGTTCGACACGGAGGTGTGCGTGACGCCCAGATCGGCTGCGATCGACTTCAGGGTTGCTCTTTTGACCCGCAAAATCCTCTCCTTGCCCGGCAGTTTGTCCGCGCTTGCACATGAGCCTAGACGTTCGCCTTGACACGCACAACCGCCTTTGTTTAACGTTCAACCTGTCACATGGCAAACATGGGCTGGAGAGGGTATTCGCACCTTGATACGCGCGCTGGACGCCTCGAACGGGACCTCCATATCCCCCCTTCCAAAGTGGATCGCACGCAGCACCTTGCTGCTCTCCGCATTTGCGCTGTCGGCGGTGCCCGGCGCGGTTGCGCTTGCCCGGCCGGCGGCGGTCCATGCGCCGGCGGCGCGCGACACCGCGATCGTCCTGCGCCATATCGACCACCTCTATGCCGAAACCGAGCTTGGCGGCGAGCGGGTGGGGGTGCTCAACATCTACAGCGAGGCCCCCGACTTCCGCTTCGCGATCGAGCCGCGTGAGGGCTATGCCTGCGTCGATGATGTCGCCCGTGCGATGGTGCTGCTGGCGTCGAGCCCGACGCTGTCGCCACAGCGGATGGACCAGCTCGACAAGATGACGCGATTCGTCCTGCAAATGCAGGCGGATAACGGCTATTTCTACAATTTCATCTGGGGTGACGGGCGGATCAACCGGACCTATCGCACCTCGCTCGCCGAGCTGAACTGGTGGTCGCTGCGCGCCCTGTGGGGGCTGGAGGCGGCGATGCTGCGCCTGCCAGCGGACTCCCCGGTTGCCAAGCGGGCGAAGGTCGCTGCCGACCGGCTGGTCGCCAATCTCGTGCGCGATCTGCCCGGTGGCACGGCGATGGAAACTTTCGAAGGCCTGTCGGTGCCGACCTGGCTGCCGTTCGGCTCGGGCGCCGACGCGGCTTCGACTGCGACGCTCGGGCTGCTGGCGCATTACCGGCGCACGGGCAGCGCGCACACCCGCACGCTGCTGACCGCGTTGGGCGAGGGCATGATGCGGATGGCGGCAGGTAATGGCCGCGAATTTCCCTATGGGGCGCACCTCAGCTGGCGCAACCAATGGCACGCCTGGGGCAATGCCCAGGCCTATGCGCTGTTGCGCGCGGGCGAAGTGCTGGGGCGCAAGGACTTTACCGAGAGTGCGCTGGCGGAAGTCGACAATTTCTATCCCTATCTGCTGAAGCACGGGATGCTCGCCAGCTTCTCGGTGCGGCGGACCGCCAAGGGGATCGAGGCAGTCGAAGCCGCGCCCTATCCGCAGATCGCCTATGGCATCAGCCCGATGGTGATGGCGTCGATGGAGGCGTACCGCGTCACCGGCAAGCCGCGCTATCGCGCCACGGCGCAGCGCCTCGCCGGCTGGTTCTCGGGCGACAATGCCGCAGGACACGCCATCTATGATCCCGCAAGCGGGCGCGTGCTCGACGGGATCAACGGGCCGCGCGCGGCCAACCCCAATTCGGGCGCCGAATCGACCGTCGAGGGGCTGCTGGCGTTGCGCGCGCTGAACGGAACACGGCTGCCATGACGTCACGGCGCGACCTGCTGACGCTTGCGCTGGGTGGCGGCATCGCCAGCCTCGCCGGGTGCGGCGCGCCGCGCGCGGAAAAGCGCGATGACGTCATCCACCTGTGGGTCGCGCCCAATGCGGCGGAGGAGGGCTTCTGGAAACTCGCCGTTGCCCGCTGGAACGCATCGAAGCGCGGGCTGCCGGTGCGGTTCGGGACGATCCCCACGGCGGGCAGTTCGGAGGACACGGTGCTGTCGGCCTTGGTCGCCGGCACCGAGCCGGACCTGTGCACCAACGTCTTTTCCGGCTTTGCGGTGCAGCTTGAGGCGCTGGGGCAGGTGCGCAACCTTGCCGCGATGCCGGGCTATGCGGCGCTGGTCGCGCAGCGGCACATGGAGGCGATCGTGCCAGGCTGGACGCAGGCGGGCAGGGTGGCGGCGCTGCCGATCTACTCCAGCCCGACGTTGATATGGTGGCGGTCCGACCTGCTGGAGGCGCACGGCTTTTCCGCGCCGCCGCGCACCTATGACGACGTGTACGCCTTTTGCGAGCGCTATGGCCGCTCGCGGCAACGCTATGGGATGCAGGTCGTGGCGGGGCGCTCCTGGGCCGATCGCTGGTTCGACTTCATTTCCTTCTATTATGCCGCGTCGGGCGGGCAGCCCTATCTGGAGGGCCAGCATGCGGTGTACGACAATGCGGCGGGGCTTCAGGCCGCAGGGTTCATGGACCGGATGTTCCGAAAGGGCTGGACTGCGCTCGATTTCGATGCCGAGGAGCCGCTCGTCTCGGGGCTTGCCGCGGGCGCGGTGCGCGGGCCGTGGGATGTCGAGCGCTTTGCACGGATCTACCCGGAGACGCTGGCTCGCATCGAAGTGGGGCCGATGATCGCTGGGCAGGCGGGGACGGGGCCCGGCGCCACCTTCTCCGACAGCAAGGGCGTCGTGATCTTCAAGAGCAGCCGCGTCTCGGAACAGGCCTTCGCATTCCTCGCCTGGGCGCTGGGGGACGAGGACCTCAACCTGCTGTGGCTGCGGAGGACTGGGCTGTCGCCTGCGCGCGGCGACCTGCTGCAGAACCCGCGCTTTGCCGACTATTACCGGACCAATCCGATCGCGCGCATCTATGCCCAGCATGTCGCGAGCGCGCGGCCCCCGGCGCTGTCGGAATACACGATCGACATCCAGAAGATCATGACCGCCAAGCTGGTCGAGCCGCTGATGACCGGGCGGACGACCCCCGCTGCGGCGCTGGCGCAGGCGACGGCCCAGACCGATCGCATGCTCGCGGTGCAGATGTGATCGGGCGGCCGCGCCTGTCGCGCGAGGCCGCGATCGGGATGGCGCTCGCGCTGTCCTATCTGGTCTTCACGGCGATCTTCTGGGCCTATCCGTTCTTCTGGCTGGCGAAGCTCTCGGTCACCCAGTGGCGATTCTTTGACGAGCCCGTGTTCACCGGCGCGCGCAACCTGGTCCGCACGGTGCAGGACCCGCAATTCCTGCAGGCCTTGTGGAACGTGGTGCGGTTCCTGATCCTGTACCTGCCGCTCGCCTTCGGGGGGGCGCTGGTGGTCGCGTTCGGGCTGCAGCATGTCGGGCGGGGCAAGGCATTCATCGCGCTGTGCTTCCTGCTGTCGAACGTGTCGTCGGGCGTCGCGCTGTCGCTGGTGTTCACCAAGATTTTCAGCTCGACAGGGCCGCTCAACAGCCTGTTGTTCGCCTGGACCGGGGTGACGATCCCCTGGACCACCGATCCGCAGCTGGCGATGCTGGCGATCGCGCTGGTCGTCGCGTGGAAGTTCGTCGGCTATTACGGGCTGATCCTCTATTCGGGGCTGCTGACGATCCCGCGGGAGCTGTACGACGCGGCGCGGCTCGACCATGCCACGCCCTTCACCCGGCTGGTGCGCATCACGCTGCCGATGATGAACCCCCAGCTGATGATGGTGCTGGTCTTCGCGATCCTGGTGTCGTTCGGGCTGTTCACGGAGCCGTTCCTCATCACCGGCGGCGGCCCGGCGGACAGCACCGTCACGCCGCAGATGATGATCTATGAGACCGCGTTCCGCCGGCTCCAGCCCAGCCATGCCGCGATGATGAGCATCCTGGTCTCGGTCGCCAGCTATGCGCTGGTCGTCATCGCCCGGCGCCTGTTCGAAAAGAAAGTGACGCTTGCATGATCGCCCGCATCACCGCCTTTGCCCGATCGCGCAGCCCGGGCGGATGGGCCGCCACGATCGGCATCTATGCGCTCGCGCTGACCTGGCTCTATCCGTTCGCGTGGATGGTCGCCGCGTCGCTCAAGCCGACGGCGCAGATCTATACCACCGGGCTGTTCTCGGGCGATTTCACGCTCGACAATTTCCGGTTCCTGTTCGCGACGGCGGACACGCTCGACCGTCCGTTCATGAAGGCGATGGCGATTTCCGCGCTGGTGACGTTCAGCGTCACGGCGTCGGTCCTGCTGTCCTCGACCTTCATCGCCTATGCGCTGGCGCGGTTGCAGTTTCCGGGGCGCAAGCTGTTCGGCGATTTCCTGCTGGTCCAGATGGTCATCCCCACCGCGATGTTCGTCCTGCCGCTGTTTGTGCTGGTGAAGGAACTGGGGCTGCTCAATTCGCTCTGGGCGCTGATCCTGCCGTCGATGATGTCGGGATGGGGCATCTACATGATGTCGCAATCGTTCAAGGCGATGCCCGAAGAGTATCTGGACGCCGCGCGGCTGGACCGTGCCAGCCTGTGGCAGATCGTGACGCGGGTCGTCGTTCCGCTCAACAAATCGATCATCGCGATCGTCGCCCTGTTCACCTTCACCGGCACCTGGGACAATTTCCTGTGGCCGCTGATCGCGATCTCCGACACCGATCGGATGCCGCTGTCGGTGCTGCTGGCGACGTTCAGCAAGCAATATGGCGGCTATGTCGGCCCGGTCATGGCCGGCGCGGTGCTCCAGACGCTGCCGCTGGTGCTGCTGTTCGTCCTGTTCCGCCGCCATTTCCTTCAGGGCATGTCCCTGACCCTCAAGTAATTCAGTAAAAAGGAACAACGCCATGCTGAAGCGGTGGCCCGGCAATCCTGTCGTCACGCCCGAAGACGTCCGCCCCAGCCGGCTCGGCTGGCAGGTGGATGGCGCGTTCAATGCCGGCGTCGCCCGCTTTGGCGACGAGACTATCCTGCTGCTGCGCATCGCCGAGAGCGTGGCAGGGGCGGAGCCGGGCGAAGTGCGCGTACCGTTGCTGGAGGAAGCGGGCGAGGGGTGGCGCTGTACGGTGCGATCGTTCCGCACCGACGATCCCGCCTATGACTTTTCCGACCCGCGCATGGTGCGGCTGCGCGCCGATCCGCGTCGGGTCCACCTGACGTCGATGTCGCACCTGCGCATCGCGCGCAGCACCAACGGCACCGATTTCACGATCGACGACCAGCCGTTCCTGTTCCCGGCCAATCGCACCGAACGCTATGGGTGCGAGGATGCGCGCCTGACGCGGATCGAGGGGCGCTATTACATCAACTACACCGCCGTGTCGGATTTGGGGATCGCGACTGCGCTGGCGGTGACCGACGATTTCGTCACGGTCGAGCGGCTGGGCATCATCCATGCGCCGGACAATCGCGATGTGTGCCTGTTTCCCCGGCGGGTCGGCGGCAGCTATTGGTGCCTGCACCGCCCGGCGCCGCTGCACCTGGGCACGCCCGAAATCTGGATCGCCCGCTCGCCCGACCTGCTGCACTGGGGCGCGCACGAGCATCTTGCCGGCCGCACCGACGCGGCCTGGGAAAGCAGCAAGATCGGCGGCGGCGCGCAGATGCTGGAGACCGAGAGGGGCTGGCTGCAAATCTATCACGGTGTCGATGCCGAGCAGCGCTACAGCCTGGGCGCGCTGCTGCTCGATCTGGACGATCCCCGGATCGTCCGCGCGCGGCTGGCGATCCCGCTGGGGGCGCCCGAGCAACCTTATGAACGCAGCGGCTTTTTCGACAACGTCCTGTTCAGCTGCGGCGCGCTGATCGAGGGCGGCGACCTCCATGTCTATTATGGCGCCGCAGACCGCGTGATGGCGCTCGGCACGGTGGCGCTCGCCGATCTGTGGACGGCAATGGACCTCTGAACTGTCAGACATTCGGCCCCTGAGCGGGGGCATTATCCAGCATCCAAAGGAGACCAACGTGGATCGGCGAGGAATCACGCGCGTAAAGACCCTGTACGAGGCGTTCGCGGCCACCGTGCCGCCCGTTCCGGCGCGCGCCGGCAAGCTGCGGTTCGCGGGCGTGGACGGGTGCGACGTCTATAACATCACCGCTCCGTTCCGCTCCGCCGGGCGCACCGTGATCGCGGGGCGCGTCGAGCGTCGCGACAGCGAGGATTCGTTTGCGATCTTCTTCGAGGAGCGCGACGGCGCCTGGCATCCGATCGAGGGCGCGCCGCATCTGCGGCTCCAGGACCCGTTCGTGACGCATGTGGCCGGCGAGCTGGTGTTCGGCGGCGTTGCGATCAGCCACGCCCTTTCCGGGCTGACCTGGCGCACCACCTTCTATCGCGGACCCGACATCTTCAACCTGCGCGAGTTCTTCTCCGGGCCGCTCGGCATGAAGGACATCCGGCTGCGCGAACTCGCCGACGGGCGCGTCGGCATCTTTACGCGCCCGCGCGGGCTGGTGGGTGAGCGCGGGATGATCGGCTATACCGAAGTTGACACGCTCGACGCCATCACGCTGGACGCGATCGAATATGCCCCGCTGCTCGAGGACATGTTCCACCCGCAGGACTGGGGCGGCGTGAACGAGGCGCATCTGCTGCCCAATGGCGAGATCGGCGTGATCGGGCACGCCGCCTATTTCGAGAATGACGATCATTACGCCGAGCGGCGCTATTACGCGATCGCGTTTGTGTTCGATCCCGTCACGCGGCGCTGGCGCGACTATCGGGTCATCGCCGCCCGCAACCAGTTCGCGCCGGGCCCTGCAAAGCGGCCGGACCTTGTCGACGTCGTGTTCTCCTCGGGCATCGTACGCGAGGGACCGGTCACGCGCTTCTACGCGGGCGTGTCCGACGCCGAAGCCCAGTGGCTGGAGATTCCCGATCCTTTCGACACGCAGCGCGCCGATTCCGGTTTCGGTACGCAGCCGGGGGAGCAGCGGCGCGCGACCGGCCGTTGATGCGGAACTTCCGTGCGCCGTAGCCTTTTCGACCGAGGTGGCTGGGAGATGATCGAATGCGCAGCGTGACACTTCCCGGCGGCGAACAGGTGCCGAACCTGGGCCAGGGCACCTGGATGATGGGCGAGGACCCGGCCCGCCGCGCCGATGAGATTGCGGCGCTGCGGACCGGTATCGACCTTGGCATGACGCTGATCGACACGGCGGAGATGTATGGCGATGGCGCGACCGAGGAACTGGTCGGCGAGGCGATCCGCCCGGTGCGCGACACCGTGTTCCTCGTGAGCAAGGCCTATCCGCAGAACGCGTCGCGCGATCGGCTGGCGCGGGCGTGCGACGCCAGCCTTGCGCGGCTCGGCACCGATCGGCTCGACCTCTATCTGCTCCACTGGCGCGGGCGCGTGCCGCTCGCTGAAACCGTCGAGGCGATGCAGGCGCTCCAGCGCGCGGGCAAGATACGTCATTGGGGCGTCAGCAACCTGGACACGCAGGACATGGCCGAGCTTGCCGACGGCGGCGGCTCGGCCTGTGCGACCGACCAGATCCTGTACAACCTCACCCGGCGCGTGCCGGAGCGCGACCTGCTGCCATGGCTGGCGGACAATGGCATGACGGCGATGGCCTATAGCCCGGTCGAGCAGGGCCGGCTGACCGCCGACGACGATCTGGCAGCGATTGCCGCAACTGCCGGATTGACGCCCGCGCAATTGGCGCTGGCATGGGTCCTGCGCGCGCCCGGCATGATCGCCATTCCCAAGGCCGGCACCGCCGCGCATGTCCGCGAGAACCTTGTCTCCGCCGACACGGTGCTGCCGCCCGAAGTGGTCGATCGGCTGGACGCGATGTTCCCGGCACCGCGCGGGCGTGTCGCGTTGGAGATGCTGTAGGCAAAGCCCGGCCATCCCTCCGCCGCGAGAACGGCGGCGGGGCGTTCCAGAATCCGGCGTCAGCCCGCGATCGCAGCCGCCGCCAGCCCGGTGAGGTCAACCTTCGCCTTCAACCGGGCGGCGAGCAGCGCGGTTCCGCTGACCTTTCGCTGGACGAAGAGCGTCTCGACATCGGGCACGTGCCACGTGGAGCGATCCCGCACCAGCGCTTGTGCCTCCGCGCGCACGACGGGCACGAAGGCGCGGTCGGAGAAATCGAACGGACCGGGGCGGCCCATCGTGTCGTCGATCGCGGCGATCATGCGATCCACCGCCGGGCGATGCGCCGCCGCCGCTTGCGCGCCGAGAAAGCCCGTCGCCACCGCGATCTCGCGGATACGGTCGCGATCATGGGCGAGCCCCGCCTCGATCAGGGTGCGGTATGCGGCGGTCGTTTCGGCAGGCACGGCGCGCGCCGCCCCGAAATCGAGCAGCACGAGCGCGCCGGTCTCGGGTTGCCAGCGATAGTTCGCGAAATTGGGATCGGTCTGCATCACGCCGAACGCAAACAGCTCGCGCAGCACCAGATCGATCAGCGACGTCATTGCCTGATCGCGAATGTCCTGCGCGGCGCTCTCCAGCGTCTCGATGGGCCGCCCTTCGATGAAATCCATCGCGAGCACGTTGGTGGTCGTCAGCGCCTCGTGGAGCGCGGGAACGACATAGCGGGCATCGCCGCGCAGCCGCTCGGCATAGGCGCGCATCTGCTGCCCCTCGCGGATATAATCGGCCTCTTCGGTGAGCTGGCGCTTGGCCTCGGCGAGCAACGGCTTGAGATCGAGCGAGGCGGGCAGAAGATTGGATACGCGCAGCAGCGTCGCAACATTGTCGACGTCGGACCCGATGCTCTCGCGAACGCCCGGATACTGGACCTTGATCGCAAGTGTGCGGCCATCGGGCAGCGTCGCGCGGTGGACCTGTCCGATCGACGCGGCAGCGATCGGCGACGCGTCGAAATGCGCGAACCGCCGCCGCCAATCGTCGCCCCATTCCTTTTTCAGGACCGCGTTCAATTGCGCCGGCGGCATCCGGTACGCCTGGTTGCGGAGCGTGGCGAGGATCCCCGAAAGCTCGGGCGACAGGAGATCGCCGGCGTCGAGCGAGATCATCTGGCCGAGCTTCATCGCCGCCCCGCGCAGGTGCGACAGGCGATCGGCGAAGCGTTTGGCATTCCCGGGCGTCAGGACGAGATCGCCCATCGTCGGCCGCTCCCCGGCCGCGAGCCGCCGGGCGCCCTCCGCCAGCATGCCGCCCGCCACGCCGCCCGCCAGTCGGCCAAACTGACCGAGCCTTGAAAGCCGTCCTTGCGGAATCGCGCGGTTGGGCTGGTTGACCTCGTCGTCGCGCATCTTTTCACCAACCCCTGCTGCCGGGCGCGCCCTTGAAGGGGCCGGCGACGCGCGACGTGATCCAGCCACCGTAAAAGTCGCCGGGCTGCGGTGTCACCACCTCACCATCGACGGTACAGCGATCGAACGGGGCGGCATAGAAGGCAACATGGTCGCGCAGCGATGCGAAGGGCGGGGTAGGGTTGCCATAGCTCCAGCCGACGCGCGACAGCACGACGCCGTCGATGACGGCATCCCAGTAGGTCGCGGCGCCCTTCCATTCGCAAAACGAGCTGCCGTCCGCGCGGCGCAGCACGTCTGCGGCGATGTCCGCGTGCGGGATGTAATAGTTGGGCGGGTGGCTGGTCTCCAGCGTCCGAACCGCGGCGCGGGTGTCGGCGATGGTGAGCCCGTGATGCTCGATCACGATCCGCGCAGTTGCGGGCTCCGCGATCGCCGGGCGAGGGAACGACCAGACGCTCTCCTGTCCAGGGCCTACGGGATCAGGGCGCGGCCTCATATCGAAGAGATCCGCAGCACGAGCGGTGACGTCGGGATTGCCATGGAGCGAACATGGGGTGTGCGCCCGCACGATTCACCCACCATATTTGCCATGGACTCCGCGCGCGTCTCGATGAGGATGCATCGCTTTACCACGGTGCCATCTGGTCGGTCTGGCTGGGTTGGTTATGACACAAAAACAGCTACTTATGTCAGGATTTGGGACGCCTTGAGCTGTGAAGGGAGATCATGATGCCGCCCAGAGCCATGGTTCGGGTCTTTCGGCATGAGGGACCTCCGATGTGGGGCCTCGCGCCAAATTCAGGCCCGAAATTCTCGAAAAGGCCCCACCTGCGCTTGCGCTTTCATGGGACGGGACGAGCGGTCACGAGCCGGATGACCCGAAAAATACCGCAGATTTCCGCGGTTTACAAAGCTCTGTGGGATGTCGTGAGATCGGAAAATGGAGCGGTCATGGAACTCGAAATCGGCATTCTTCGCCTGCAACGTCGGGATGACGCGCAGGCAGAATCACTCCGTCGCTGGATGGACAAGACCGTGATGCCCGGATTTGCGGATCACATTCTCGACCTTGATTCTGCGGTGGCCCGTCGCTGCGCAGCCCTCCACGTTCCCGATCCTCGCTCAGAACGCGATGCAATGATCGCCGCCACCGCCCTTGTCCACGGCCTCACCGTCGTCACCCGCAACACCGCCGACTTCATTGCAACCGGCGTTCCGCTGCTCAATCCCTGGGAAGACCCCGCCCAATAAGCGTGCGGTGTCGCGT
Source organism: Sphingomonas degradans (assembly GCF_053502645.1). Classification (NCBI taxonomy): domain Bacteria; kingdom Pseudomonadati; phylum Pseudomonadota; class Alphaproteobacteria; order Sphingomonadales; family Sphingomonadaceae; genus Sphingomonas; species Sphingomonas degradans. The sequence goes on along the minus strand of NZ_CP177172.1, from coordinate 1,987,708 downwards.
ACAGACACCTAAACCGGCGCGCGATCGGGCGCGGCGTGACCGAAGGCGTTCAGCCGACCCGCACTCCCGGGAAGGGCAGGATCGTGGCGCCGCTGCGCAGGCTGTCGAGCAGGTTCGACCACCACTGCGCCATCGCTACCCGCTCTTTCCAATGGGTACCGCGATGATAGGCCGCACGAACCTTGTCGGTATCGCCATGCGCCAGCGCGCGTTCGATCGCGTCGTAGGACCATTTGCCCGACTCGTTCAGCAAGGTGCTCGCCATGGCGCGGAAGCCATGGGCCGTCATTTCATTGCTGGCATAGCCCAATCGGCGGAGTGCGGCGTTGAGGGTGTTGTCCGACATCGGTCGCGTTCGGGACCGCATCGACGGGAAAACATAGCCGTTGGAGCCGGTGATCGACCGGATCTCCAGGAGGATGGCGATCGATTGGGTCGAGAGCGGGACGTGATGCGGTTTGCGCATCTTCATCTTCTCAGCCGGGATGGTCCAGACAGCGGCGTCGAAGTCGATCTCATCCCATCGCGCATGGCGCAGTTCGCCAGGGCGCACGAATACGTGTGGCGCCAGCTGCAGCGCCCATTTGGTCATGCCCTGGCCCTCATAGGAGTCAATCGCACGCAGCAGCTTGCCAACGTCCTTTGCCTCGGTGACTGCGCCATAATGTGTGACGGTTGGTGTCAGCAGCGCGCCGCGTAGGTCCCTCGTCGGGTCTGACTTCAATCGGGCGGTGGCGACGGCATAGCGGAATACGGCGCCGGCCAGCTGCAGTGTACGTCGCGCGCTTTCCAGCTTGCCGCGCTTCTCGATCTTCCGGATCGCGGCCAAGGCGTCGATCGGCTCGATCTCATGGATGGGCATTTTGCCGATGGAGGTATCGAGCAGGCTGAGAAGATACTCACACCGTGCAGCGGTCGAGGGCGCCCAGGCCCTGTCGCCGTCGCGCCGCCGCTTCGAGCAATATTCCTGGGCGACTCGGGTAAAGGTGTTTTCCGCCAGCGCCTCGCTTCTGAGTTTCTCGCGCTGCTTCTCCAGGACGGGGTCCTTCCCTTCGGCAAGGACATCGCGCGCGTCATCGCGCAGTTTACGCGCGTCGCGCAGGCTGACCTCCGGGTAGGAGCCGAAGCTAAGCTTCTTCTCCAGGTCACGGTGTTTGAACTTCATCCGCCAGAGGCGGGAGCCGGACGGCGACACGATGAGGTAGAGGCCCAGCTCGTCATAAAGCTTGTAGGCCTTTTCGCGGGTCTTGGCCTTGCGGATTGCCATATCACTCAACGGCATGGTTCGGGCCTCTCATCCCGAGGCCCCACCACTTTGGGGCCTCGTGCAAAAAAATGGGGCCCGCGATTTTTGAGAAGGCCCCACCTGCGCTTGCGCTTTCATGGGACGGGACGAGCGGTCACGAGCCGGAAGACCCGAAAAATACCGCAGATTTCCGCGGTTTACAAAGCTCTGTGGGATTTCGTGAGATCGGAAAATGGAGCGGGTGAAGGGAATCGAACCCTCGTCGTAAGCTTGGGAAGCTTCTGCTCTGCCATTGAGCTACACCCGCATATCGGCGTTCGCCGATCGGCCGGCGCGGGATGCAACGATGTTGCTATCCCGCAGCGCGACAGGGGCTCACTGCCCTATTTCCGGCGGTGGCGTCAACGGAGATAATGCGGCGCGGTTTCGGGTTGCCCTGCGCGCCAGCGGGGGCCGGCGAGTCGCCGTCGGCCCCGGCGTGCCTCAGCCCGCCAGCGTCGCGTTGTCGATGACGAAGCGGTACTTCACGTCGCTGCGCTGCATCCGTTCATAGGCGGTTTCGATTTCGTCGATGCGGATCATCTCGATTTCGGCGACGATGCCGTGTTCGGCGCAGAAATCGAGCATTTCCTGCGTCTCGGCGATGCCGCCGATCAGCGAGCCGGCGATCGAGCGCCGCTTGAAGATCAGCGCCGCGACGTTGGGGGAGGGGTGGGCGTGCTCGGGCACACCGACCAGCGTCAGCGTGCCGTCGCGCTTCAGCAGCGCGGTGAAGGCGTCGAGGTCGTGGCTGGCGGCCACCGTATCGAGGATGAAGTCGAAGCTGTTCGCGTGCGCGGCCATTTCGTCGCCATTGCGTGAGACCACCACTTCATCAGCGCCCAGCGCCAGCGCGTCGGCGCGCTTGCTTTCCGAGGTGGTGAAGGCGACGACATGCGCGCCCAGCGCATGGGCGAGCTTTACGCCCATATGGCCGAGCCCGCCGATGCCGACGATGCCGACCTTCTTGCCCGGCCCCACCTTCCAGTGGCGCAGCGGCGACCAGGTGGTGATGCCCGCACACAGCAGGGGCGCGACGGCGGGAAGCTGGTCTTCGCTATGCCGGATCTTCAGCACGAACTTGTCGCTGACGACGATACGCTGCGAATAGCCGCCCAGCGTGTGGCCCGGCGCATCGGCGGTGGGGCCGTTATAGGTGCCGACAAAGCCGTTCTCGCAATATTGCTCAAGCCCCTCGTCGCACGCGGCGCAATGCTGGCAGCTGTCGACCATGCAGCCGACGCCGACCAGGTCGCCGACCTGGAACGTGGCGACGTCGCTGCCCACTGCGCTGACGCGGCCGACGATCTCGTGCCCCGGTACGCACGGATAGAGCGTGCCGGCCCATTCGGAGCGGACCTGATGGAGGTCCGAGTGGCACACGCCGCAAAAGGCGATGTCGATCTGGACGTCGTGCGCGCCGGGATCGCGACGCTCGATGGCGATGGGCTCGAGCGGTTTGTCGGCGGCATAGGCGCCATAGGCTTGGACGGTCATGAAGGAGCTTCCTGTTGCGTAGGGATGGTGTGGCTGCCGGGGGTGGCCCGCGCGGAAGGTAGTCATCGCGCGCTCCCGCGATTAGGGGGCATTATCTGCATGGTGTTGTGAACGGAGCTCAGCAATGAACAGGCAGCATCTGGGCGATCTGGCGGCGTTCCTGACAGTGGCGCGCGAGCGGAGCTTCACGCGGGCGGCGGCCAAGCTGGGCGTCACCCCTTCGGCGCTCAGCCACAGCATGCGCGCGCTGGAGGAGCGGCTGGGCCTTCGCCTGCTCAATCGGACGACGCGCAGCGTCACGCCCACCGATGCGGGCGAGCAATTGCTGGAGACGCTGGGCCCCAGCTTCGATGCGATCGACGCGCAGGTCGCGGGACTGGGGGCGCTGCGCGATCGTCCAGCGGGGGCAGTGCGGATCACGGCGGACGAACATTCGATGCGCGCCGTGGTGTGGCCCGCACTGCGCCGCTTCCTGCCCGCGCATCCCGAAATCCGGGTCGAGGTCGTCACCGACTATACGCTGACCGACATCGTTGCCGAGCGCTTCGACGCAGGCGTGCGCTTTGGTGAGATCGTGGCGAAGGACATGGTGGCCGTTCCGATCGGCCCCGACGAGCGCATGCTGGCCGTCGCGTCGCCCGCCTATTTCGCGGCGCGGGGGCGGCCCCGCACGCTGGAGGAACTGACCGGCCATGCCTGCCTGAACCTGCGGCTGCCCACCTATGGCGGGCTGTATGCGTGGGAGTTCGAGCAGGAGGGGCGGGCGCGCCGCGTGCGGGTGGAGGGGCAACTGACCTTCTCGTCGATCTTCCCGATCCTGGAGGCGGCGCGCGATGGGTTCGGCATCGGCTATCTGCCGCAGACGCTGGTCCAGTCGAGCCTGGAGAGCGGCACGCTGGAGGCGGTATTGACTGAATGGTCGCCGCCGTTCCCCGGCTATCATCTATATTATCCGAGCCGGCGACAGCCGACGGCGGCGTTCGCGGCGCTGGTCGAGGGGCTGCGCTATCGGGGTGGGCAGGGCGCAGCCTCAACCGTCTGAGCGCGGGGGTATTCGCGCCGGCTATAGCCGCGTTGCCCGCCCGCAGGCGCCAACGTAGAGCGGGCAAACGGGTTCGAGGACGGCAGAAAATGGCCTATTTTCTAGGGATCGACGCAGGGGGCAGCCATTGTCGCAGCCGGCTGGTCGACAGCGCGGGCACGATCATCGGCACGGGCGAGACGGGGCCGGCGAACGCGCGGATCGGGCTGGACCTGCTCCATGCGACGCTTACCGATGTCGCCGGACAGGCCATTGCGCAGGCGGGGCTGGATGCTGCGGCGGTGGCGACGATCCGGGCGGGGATGGGCATTGCGGGCATTTCGCGCCCCGGCGTGCGCGATCGGCTGGCGTCGCTTGCCTTCCCCTTCGCCTCGGTCGCGTACGAGACCGATTCGGTGATCGCCAATGTCGGCGCGCATGGCGGCGCGGATGGCGCGACGCTGGTGATCGGCACCGGGAGCATCGCCCAGGTGCGCGTGGACGGGCGCGACTTCGCGATCGGCGGCTATGGCTTCCCGATCTCCGACGAAGGCAGCGGCGCGGCGCTGGGGCTGAGCGCAGTGCGCCATGCGCTCCGCGCGCTCGACGGGCGCAGCCAGCGCACGCCGCTGAGCACCGCCGTATCGGAGCGGTTCGGGCATGACACGGCGCGTGCCATCGCCTGGATGGATGCCGCGACGCCGCGCGACTATGCCGCGCTGGCGCCGATCGTGATGGATTATGCCGAGGCGGACGACGCCATCGCCCGCTCGATCGTCGAGGACGCCGCGCTGCACGTCGAGCGCTTTATCGAGACAGTGTTCGACAAGGGCGCGCCGGCCTGCGCGCTGGCGGGCGGGCTGTCGCGGCGGATGCGCCCATGGCTGCGCGCACGCACCGTCGCGCGGCTGAGCGAACCGCTGGGCGATCCGCTGGACGGCGCGCTGCGCATCGCGGGGTTCGTAGCGGGTTAAGAGTCGTTTTGAAAATTCGCGAAAGAGCGAATTTCAAGGCGGTGCCGGCCCGCTCCCCCGCCCGGCCACCCATAGAATACTGCCGTTGGGTGGCCGGGCGGGGGAGCGGGCCGGCACCGCGAAATGCGCCTCGGCGCATTTCCAAACAGGCTCTAAACCTCCCCAGCTTCCAAAAGGACGCCGCCGATCCAGCTGCGGGTGACGCGGCGCTGGGCGTCCATATGGACCAGATCGGCGGACAGGCCCGGCGCGATGGTGCCGGTACGTCCGGCGATCCGCAGGAAGCGCGCGGGATTGCCGCTCGCCATCGCCGATACGGCGGTGCGCGTCAGCCCTAGCATGTCACCGGCGTTGCGCACGGCGTCCGCCATCGTCAGCGCCGATCCGGCCAGCGTACCATCGGGACCGCGCATCGCCGCGCCGTCGCGGTGGATGCGGGTGCCCATCAGGTCGAACGTGTCCCGCGTGCCGCCCGCCGGGGGCATGCCGTCGGTGACGAGCATCGCGCCGTCGATGCCGCGCGCTGCGATCGCCACCCGGAGCGCGGCGGGATGGACATGCAGCCCGTCGACGATCAGCCCGAAATGGCTCATGCGATCCTCCAGCGCGGCGCCGACCATGCCAGGCTCGCGGCTGCCCAACTGCGTCATCGCGTTGAACAGATGGGTGAAGCCGTGCAGCCCCTCGTCCAGCGCGGCGCGGGTCTGGGCATAGCTCGCCATGCTGTGCCCGGCGGCGACGATCACGCCGCCGGCCACCAGTGCGCGGATCGCCCCCGGCGGAGCAAGCTCGGGTGCGAGCGTGACGAGGCGAATGCCGGGGCCGGGGCGGGTGAGCAGCGCGATCGTCGCGTCGTCTATGGCGCGGAAGCGGCCGGCATTGTGGATGCCGCGCTTGTCCGCATTCAGGAACGGCCCCTCGACATGGATGCCCAGCACGCCGGGCACTCCGGCGTCGATCGCGGCGTCGATGGCATCGAGCGCAGTAGCCAGCACCTCGGGCGTATCGCTGATAAGGGTAGGGAGCAGCCCCGTGGTCCCGAACCGGCGATGCGCGGCGGCGATGGCGCGGATGCCGTCCAGATCGGGCCGGTCGTTGAACAGCACGTCGCCGCCGCCATTGACCTGCGTATCGATGAACCCTGGCAACAGCCAGCCGCCGCCCAGATCGGTGCGGGGGCAGCCGTGCGGCACATCGCCCTCGGGCACCAGCGCGGAAATGCGTGGCCCGTCGAGCAACAGCGCATGCCCGGCCAACTCGGCCCCGTCGGCCACGATCGTCGCGCCGGTCAACGCATGCAACGACGATCCGCCGCGCACCGCGCCGTCGTCCGCCCCGCACGTCATCACGCTGTCGATCGACACTATAGCTCCCCGTTATTGTTGTGCGTCAAAGTATGCGATGGCGACCAACGGGCCAACGCGCTTAATGATGCATAAGGGTTGCACAAGAGGCATGGATGTCCACCGAGACCGTTGATCCGCGTTATGTCGAAATCGATCGCTGGCCGACCGTGCTGGCGGTGCAGGCGATGCTGGAGGGCCAACTTGCCGCCGTCGCCGCGCTGCGCGGGCAGGAGGCGGCGATCGCGGCGGCGGCGGAAGCGGCGGCGGAACGGCTGCGGCGCGGGGGGCGGCTGGTCTATGCCGGCGCGGGCACCTCGGGGCGGATCGCAGTGCAGGACGGCGTGGAGCTTGGCCCCACCTTTGGCTGGCCCGATGCGCGGCTGGTATATCTGATGGCGGGCGGCCCCGGCGCGTTCCTGCGCGCGGTCGAGGGGGCGGAGGACGATCGCGAGGCGGCGCGGGCCGAGATCGCGGCGGCGGACGTGGGGCCGGACGACATCGTGATCGGCGTCGCCGCCAGCGGGCGCACGCCCTATACGATCGCGGCCGTCGAGGCGGGGCGCGCGGCTGGCGCGCTGACCATCGCGGTTGCCAACAACGCCGGCACGCCGCTGCTGGCGGCCGCCGAACATCCGATCCTGGCCGATACCGGCAGCGAACTGGTCGCCGGATCGACCCGGATGAAGGCGGGGACCGCGCAAAAGGCGGTGCTCAACCTGCTCTCGACCGCGACGATGCTGCGGCTGGGGCATGTCCATCGCGGGCTGATGGTCGATATGCGGATTTCCAACGCCAAGCTGGCGGTGCGCGGCGCCGCGATGGTGCGCGACATTGCGGGAGTCGACGACGCGAGCGCGCGCGCGGCGCTGGAGGCGGCGGGGCGCGACATAAAGACCGCGGTGCTGGTGGCGGGCGGACTGGCCCCCGAGCCAGCGACGGCGCTCCTCGCCGCGCACGGCGGAGATTTGGGGCGCGCGATGGGTGCGGCGTAATCCGCTATAGGAGCTGAACCTGTAAGCGGCGGCTGTTGGTTAGCGCGCCTGAGTGGCCGAGGTTGGCGGATAGCCGCCGATGGCTTTTTTGGGGGGGATCGAGACTGCACAATCCAGGCTCATCGCACGTCACGGCCTTGCAGGCGAAGGATGTGAGTAACGCAAGTAGTCCTAAGCGTTGTGCTGCTGCGACATTTGCTCGCATTTCACAGGAAAAACCCGCAGTTTCGTGCGGACAGGAGCGGGAATAGTCGGCCAATTTCCCCATGGCGCGCCGCTCCGCTTTCGAAAGCGTGGCATAGAACGACCCCAGGAATTCGTCATAGCCCTGGCCGCCCATCCAATCGACATGCCGGCTGGGGCACTGTGCTTTCAGATCGAGATTCCATTCCTGCCACGCATCGACAGCCTGTGGCGCAGGCGCTGCCCCAAGCAACATGCAAGTCATCGGCAAGATGTAAGCTCGCTTCACTCATGCAGCATAATCTTGTTCGAGGGGGTTCGATAGTGAGCAGCTTCGATCCTCCCAAATTTCAGACCCTCCGCCCGAATTTCGTTACGCAGGCGCGACCAAAGTGCAGTTCGCGCGTTTCCTCGGCCATGCAAACGCTCTGGTTCATCACCAATCCGAATTCCGGCACCACGTCCCAGCCCAAATGCGACGCGCTGGAGGCGGTGTTCACCGAGCGCGGCCTGACGCTCGCGGGGCGCACCCGGTTTCCCGCCGAGCCGCTGCCCGACGGGGCGGCGCTCGACGCGGCGGGGGTGGATACCGTGGTGCTGTTCGCGGGTGACGGCACGATCAATGCGGCGCTGTGTGCGCTGGCGTCGTGGGAGGGGGCGTTCCTGATCCTGCCGGGCGGCACGATGAACCTGCTGGCCAAGGCGCTGCACAACGAACTCGATCCGCAAAAGATCGTCCACGCCGCGCATCTGGCCGCCCGCCGGGTCGCGCTGCCCTATGTCGAGGCGGGGCCGCACCGGGCCTTTGTCGGGCTGATCCTGGGGCCTGCCGCTGCCTGGGCGCGCGCGCGGGAGGCAGTGCGCAAGGGGCGGTTTCGGCGGCTGATTGGGGCTGCGCGGGCCGCGTGGCGGCGGACCTTTGGCGAACGCGGCATCCGCATCGCGGGCGCTGCGGGCCTGCGCGAACGCTATCAGGCGGTGTTCGTCACGCCCGATCTAGGCAGCCTGCATGTCGCCGCCGTCGATGCGCGCGATTGGGGCGCGATCGCGCAGCTCGGCTGGGAATGGGTCACGGGCGACTGGATCGCCGCGCGTGCGGTAAGCGAGGCGCGCACCGCGACGCTGCAGGTACGCGGCCGCCGCCCGGTGCTGGCGCTTTTCGACGGCGAGCCGGTGACGCTTGCGCCCGGCGTGCCCATCGCAGCGGGTAAGAGCCGGGAGCGCTTCCTGTCCACGCGAACGGAGCAGGCTGCGTGACCCGCTTCTTCCACGTCAGCGACGTCCATTTCGGGCGCGAGGATCGCGAGGCGGTCGACTGGTTCGGGCGCGTCGTGGCCGAGGAACAGCCCGACGCGATCATCATGACCGGCGACCTGACGATGCGCGCCCGCGCCAGCGAGTTTGCGGCGGCGGGCGCGTGGCTGGAGAGCCTGAAGCGCCCGGTGACGGTGGAAGTCGGCAACCACGACTTGCCCTATTTCAATCCCTGGGCGCGGCTGGTGGCGCCGTACAAACGCTATCGCGCGATCGAGCGGATGATCGAGCGGCCGCTGGACATACGCGGCGTGGCGGTGGTCCCGCTAAAGACGACGGCGCGCGCGCAGTTGCGGCTCAACTGGTCCAAAGGACATGTGAGCATCCGTTCGCTGCAACGCACGCTCGCGCTGGTCGAAGCCGCGCCGACCGACGGGCTGGTGTTCGTCGCCGCGCATCACCCGCTGATCGAGGCGGGGACGCAGGCCAGTTCGCGCACCCGGCGCGGGCGACGGGCGCTGGAGGCGCTGGCGAGTGCGGGCGTCGATGCCGTGCTGACCGGGCATGTCCACGATCCCTTCGACATCGAGCATAAGGTGGGCGACAGGACGGTGCGGCTGATCGGTGCGGGCACGCTGTCCGAACGGGTGCGCAGCCAGCCGCCGTCGTTCAACGAAATCCGCGTGACGGACCATGGTTTCCAGACCATCGCGCGCTTCAAGGGCGAGGCGAGCGTCGCGCTGTAACGATCAGTGCTTCACCGCCACGTCTTGTCCGAACACGATCATGTTGCCGTCGGGTGCGATCACCAGCAGTTCGCGCTGGCCCCATAGCTGGTCGACCGGACCATGGACGTCGCCGTCGTTGAGCAAGGGGATGTGCGGCCCGAGTTCGGCGGCGATCGCGTCAACGTCGCGCACATCGACATAATAGCAATAGCGGCGGTTTCCCGGCGGGGCACCGTCGTCGCCGATATTCTGCCGCAGCCGGAACGCGATTGTGTCACGCTGGACATAGGCATAGTCGGCGGTTCGGAAACGGCAGGTAAATCCCAGAATAATTGTAAAAAAACGCAAGGACTCTTCGATGTCTGGCACGTGCATGAACGGTGTTAGACGGTACATGTTTGCCATAAGCCCTCCCCATCGGTGCTAAATGCTACGCTCGATCGGGAGTTTATTCAAAGCAAGATGGTGTTAACTCCGAAATAAACCAAGCGGCCCGCGCCCGCCCGTGCTCCAGGTCGTCCAGTTCGGGAAGACATAGGGCATGTCGGCGGCGCTGACGCCGTGCCAGCGGGCGATCGCGCCGATATATTCCTCCTGCGCCACGGCGGGGACGAAGCGGCCTTCGCTGCTGACGTCGCTGGCGCCGCCCAGCACGGGATCGGGATAGGCGCCGAATATGCCGCCGGGCGCGACATTGCCACCCATCACCAGATGGTTGCTTCCCCACGCATGGTCGGTGCCGTTCTGGGCATTGCCCCGATAGGTCCGGCCGAAATCGCTCATCGTGAACGCGGTGACATTTTCCGCCATGCCGATCGATGCCATCGCCCGGTGGAATCCGGCCATCGCCATCGCCAGATCGGCAAGCAGGCTGGCGTGGTTGCCGGTATCGTTGTTCCCGCCGCCGGTCTGGCTGGCATGGGTATCGTATCCGCCCTGGCTGGCGAAGAAGGTCTGGCGGTTATGCCCCAGCGTGCCGCGCGCGTCGATCATCCGCGCCACGCGCATCAATTGGCGGGCGATGTCGCTCGTCAGCACCGCGCCGGTAGTGGGGTTGGTGAAATACCCGTCCAGCGCATTGCTGGCGGTCAGCAGCGCGTTGGCGTTGACCGCCTGACCATAGGCGCCCGAAATGTCGCGCGCGGTAGCATCGGTGACGGCGCCATAGCTTGCGCCACTGGCCAGGGCGTCGATGGCGGCGTTCTTCGCCTGGTTCGCCGCAGCGCCCCCTTGGACATAGCCGCTGCGCACCATCGTGCCGGTGGAGGGCAGGACCAGCACCGAACTGGTCTGCCCCAGCGTCGCGAGGTTCGAGCCGGAAAGCGAGATGAGGGGCGGCGTCGCGCCTGTCGCGATGCGATCGGCGATCCGGCCCATAAAGCCATCGACGTTGGTGTCGCGGGCGCGCATCCCTTGCCAATGCGCCTGCTCGTCCGAATGGCTCAACAGGTTGGTGGGGCGCAGGTCGGCGCGGCTCTGGTACGTCGCCTTGGTAAGCGGCGCGAACAGCGTGCCCGCGTTCAGCACGAGCGCAAGGCTGCCTTCGTCCCATAGCGGGCGCAGCGCGGCCATTGCGGGATGCAGCGCATAGCTGGTGCCCGTCAGAGCGGTCAGCTGCGAGGCTTTGATCCCCACGCTGCCGCGCGCGGCGAGATAGGCTGCATGCCGCGTATCGGTGGGGATCACCATGTTCCACCCGTCATTTCCCCCGAACAGGAAAATGCCGACCATGGCACGGTAGCTGCCATTGGGCGCGGCCATGGCGGAGGTGCGGCCGAGTTGGCCGATTGCGGCCATCGTGCCGGTGCCGGCGACGAGGCGAACGAAATCGCGACGGGACAAGGTCATGTGCGTCGGCTCCCTTATCGATCGACGAGGAACAGCGGGCTCGATGCCGCGATGTAGAGCAAGGTCTGCGCGCGCCTGCGCGCCTGTAACAGCGGGTCTGCGTTGGTGATCGGCGTTCCCGCCGCCTTCAGCGCGTCCCGGTGCTGCTGCGACAGGGAATTGGCGAACAGCAACAGGTCGATGCGGGCGATCATCCCATCCAGGTCGGTGCCGAACGCCTCCCATCCCGACCATAGTGGCTGGCTGAGCGAGGAGCCGGTCAGCCCTGAATCGAGGGAATATTCCGCGCGGTTCGCATCCCCTGCGATCGTCCAGTCATACACCAGATTGTGCCAGCGCAGCACGTTCGACGTGTTGAGCAGCTTCGACGCCGGGCTCTTGAGCGTAGTCGATCCTGGCAAGGGATAGTCGGGCGGATAGAAATTGAAGACGGATGGCGCACGCATCACCGGCTGGCCAATGCCGCTGTCCCGGGTGCTCAGCAGATAGCCGTCGGTGTTGAAACCGATCGCGCGCACCAGCCCGGTCATTAGCAGTATCGGCTCCTTGACCTTGCCGGCAGCGCCGGTGGGGGTGCCGCGCGCCTCGGCGTCGGTCAGGATCGCGCGCACCACGGCCTTCAGGTCGCCGCGTACGCCATTGCCGTTATTGGCGAAAACCGCCGCGACGCGTCCGACATAGGCCTGGCTGGGATTGGGCGTCACCAGATGAGTGATCAGAAACTGTGACACGCGCGGCGCCGTGGAGGCGGCGTTGAACCCCGCATCGACCACGGCGGCGACGCTGGCCTCCTGGGTCGCCCCGGCGGGCACCGTGGTGCCGAGGAAGGTCTTTGCCGTGGTGTCGTAGCGCGCGGGGACGGCGATCATCGGCTGCGAATAGTCGCGCGCATTGCCATCGGTGATCGCTGCCCCGCCCAGCCGGGCATAGGTCCAGCCGGTGAGCGCGCGCGCCACGCCGCGGATATCGTCCGCCCCGTAGTTTGGGATGCGCGCGCCGCCGGCGTCCAGCTTGGGCGTGCCGTCCATGTTGAGCTGGTCCGGCCCCATCGAGAAGAGCTGCAGGAGTTCACGTGCGAAATTCTCGGATGGGCCGGACTTGTTGCTGTCCGCCATGTCGAGATAATCGCCCATATAGCCGCTCATCGTCACGCGCTGGAGGATGTCGCGATAGTTGCCGAAGGCGTTGTCGACGAAGATCTGGTTGAACGCGGCGATGCCGGCAGTGGAGTTCACTTCCGTCTCGGATGCGACGATCATCTGCCCCAGCGCGAACGCGACTCGCTGCCGCAACTGATCGTTGCCGGAGATCGCATCGGCGTAGAAGCGCATCGCCACCGGGATGCGCGAGAAATGCTGGCGTGCGCACAGCGTGTCGTTGTTAGGGCAGAAATCGCGGCGAACTGCGCCGGCGGCGATATCGGCATAGGTGCTGCCGGTTGCGGCGAACTGTTCGTCCAGCCAGCGATCGACTCCGAGTTCCTTGATCCGCGCGACCAGCGCGGGGGTGGGGCCAAAGCTGGCCTGCTTCGCCAACCGCGCAGCCTCGCCTTCGGTCAGGCCGACCGGGGCCGGTGTCGACGTCGGCGCGGGTGAAACCACCCCGCCGCCCGTCGCGCCGCCACCGCCGCTTCCGCCGCCACACCCCGCAAGTGCAGAAAACAGCGCCGCACACAGCAACGCTCGATGATAAGCAATACCCACTGACGTTCCTCCGCCCCGCTACGCTTGGCGTATCCAGTGGTGATGTGAATAGTATATTGGTTAATATTCTATAGTCTGTGGAAGTACTTAAGGGGTTTTAACGGGGGTGGCACGGGGCGGTTTTTGGGCGTGCGCGATCCGCGCCGGCCCGGGTGACCGATCCCATGCGCGCGCGCCCATAGCAAAAGGGCGGCCCGTTGCCGGACCGCCCCATGCGTTTGTTCGAAAGAACCGCTTAGCGCTTCGAGAACTGGAAGCTACGACGGGCCTTCGCCTTGCCGTACTTCTTACGCTCGACGGCGCGGCTGTCGCGGGTCAGGAAGCCGGCGGCCTTGACGGGCGCGCGCAGGATCGGCTCGAACTTGGTCAATGCCTGGCTGATGCCGTGCTTGACTGCGCCGGCCTGGCCCGAAAGCCCGCCGCCCTTGACGGTGCAGATAACGTCATACTGACCGGTCCGCTCGGCAACGCCGAAGGGCTGGTTGATGACGAGACGCAGCGTCGGACGCGCGAAATAGATTTCCTGGTCGCGGCCGTTGATCGTGATCTTGCCGGTGCCCGGCTTGATCCACACGCGTGCAACGGCGTCCTTGCGGCGGCCGGTCGCATAGGCGCGGCCATACTTGTCGAGTTCCTGCGCACGCAGCGGCGCGGGGGTCGACGGCTCTTCGAGCTTGCCGGCCAAGTAATCGTCGGCGCGCACTTCGGACGCAGTGTGGGCGTTGGCGGCGACGGCCTGCTCGCCCTGGGCGATCGCGCCCAGATCGGAAAGGGACTGGCGGTTGTCAGACATTATGCGCCCACCTTGTTCTTGCGGCTCATGGCAGCGATATCCAGGACTTCGGGGTTCTGCGCGGCGTGCGGATGCTCCGTGCCGGCGAAGATGCGCAGGTTGCGCATCTGCTGGCGACCCAGCGGGCCGCGCGGGATCATGCGCTCAACGGCCTTTTCGAGCACGCGCTCGGGGAAACGACCGTCCAGCACTTTGGCTGCGGTGATTTCCTTGATGCCGCCTGCGTAGCCGGTGTGCTTGTAATACACCTTCTGCGACAGCTTCTTGCCGGTGAAACGGACCTTGTCCGCATTGATGACGATGACATTGTCACCGCAATCGACGTGGGGAGTGAAGCTCGTCTTGTGCTTGCCGCGCAGGACGTTAGCGATCACCACTGCGGCACGGCCGACGACCAGACCTTCGGCATCGACGATATGCCACTTCTTCTCCACCTCGGTCGGCTTTACCGACTTGGTGGTCTTCAACAGCGCCTTCATGGGGCCGGACCTTTCGAGTTAAACGCAAGCGCGCCACCCCTGGGGGCGGCGCGGTTGAGGGGCGTTTGTCGTAAAGAGGCACGAAAGTCAAGCAAAACGGCGGCTTTGCTGACGGGTATCACTATACCGCTAAGGTGCGAATGGGCGTGCCGGCTGCGGAATATCCACGTGCAGCGCAGTCTCGAACCGCGTCTCGATCGTTCGTTCGCCCTCCGTTGCGCGGGAATGGCGGGTTTCTGTGCCCGACTCGATCAGCCCCGTCGCCGGATCGGCGGTTACCGTGCGGGCGATCTCTACCCACGCCGCGCGCGCCGAAACCGCGCCGGAGGCGGGCAGGTCGATCCGCGTCGATGCGCGGGTCGTGGTGCGCACGCGCCCGCCCGGCAAGGTCATGGTCCGCCGAGTCCCTTCCAGGCTGACCGGCGCGCCAAAGGGGGAGGCGCCCTGGATCCGCACGGGAACGGGCTCGCCGGTCGGATCAGGCAGGTCGCGCGCGATCAGCGCCGTCACGAGACTGCCGAGCATGTCGCGCTGGCGATCGGCGGGAAGGGCGCGCAGGGGCATGGCGATCCGCTGCGCCAATGCGGCGCGCTCGGTGGGTGCCTGGCGTCGCGCCGCCACCGCCGCCGCCACGCCGGCGCATAGCTGTTCCCACCGGGCCGCCATGTCGTCGATCGCGATGACTTGACCCTTCGAGTCCAGGTGCAGCGTCATGCGCTGACCGGCCAGCGCGGCAAGCCCGGTCTCGAACATCCCGCCCACAGGGTCCGACGGCGCATCCTTCGCCGCGAGCAGCGTTACCTCGGCACGATAGCCGTCGCCTTCGCGCGCGAACCGTACGGTGCGCTCGATCCGATAGCGTCGGTCGATGGGGCCCGTCTCCCGCCGTTCGCTGACGACGTGCAATGGCGTATCCAGCGGTGGCGCGAATGCGACCGCTTGCACCAGCAACGCGGCGGCCAGGATCATCCCGTTTCGGCGCCGATCCAGTCCGCGGCCGCGGGGCCCGCCGCGACCGGCCACGCTTCGATCACGGGAAGGGCATAGGGGTGCAGCGCGGTGATGCGCGCACGCAGCCGTTCGACCAGCGCGGGCGCCGTCTTGAACAGTGCCGGAGTCTCCGTGCCCCGCTCGACCGCGCCCTGCCAGCGATAGAGCGCCACGACGGGCGGAAGGACGTTGACGCAGGCGGTCAGGCGTTCGTCCAATGCGATGCCCGCGATACGCTCGGCCTCGGCCTGGGAGGGGAAGGTGCAATAGACGAGCGCGATGTCGCTCAACGCGCGCGGCCGATCGCGTGTGCGCCCCATGCGGTGGCGATCACGAGCAGCGCGCCGGTGAGCTGGTGCAGCGCTGCGAGCGGCAGGCTGACGTCGGTCATCACCGTGGCGATGCCCAGCAGGATCTGGAGCCCGAAGGCGCTGTGGATCGCAATCGAGGCGCGACGATCGATCTTGCGCGCCGCGCGCGCCAGCACGACTAGCGCGGCGACGGTGACCCATGCCCACCAGCGATGGACGAAGTGGACGATCGCCGGATCGTTGAACAGCGCATCGAAGAACGGGCGACCGGCAACGGTGGCGCCGGGGAAGAACTGGCCGTTCATCAGCGGCCATTGATCGGTGACGAGGCCGGCATTGAGCCCCGCGACCAGCGCGCCGAACAGCAGCTGGACCAGCAGGATGAAGCCGGTGGCGGCGCCCAGCGGGGTGAGTCGCGCGGGGCGGGCGATCGGATTGCGGGCGAGCGCAAGCAGGTCGAGCGCGGTCCAGACGATGCCGGCCAGCGTGAACAACGCGACCAGCAAGTGCGTCGCCAGCCGGACATGGCTGACATCGGTGCGCACGCTGAGCCCCGACTTGACCATCCACCATCCGACCGCGCCCTGCATCGCGCCCAGCGCGAGCAGTGCGACCAGCCGCCAGCCATAGCCGCGCGGGATGGCGCGGCGCACCGCGAACCAGACCAGCGGCACGGCAAAGGCGAGGCCGATCAGTCGCCCGAGCAGGCGGTGGAAATACTCCCAGAAGAATATCGCCTTGAACCCGGCCATGGTCATGCCCTGGTTCAGCTGCTGATATTCGGGGATGCGCTTATAGGCGTCGAACTCGGCCTGCCATGCCGCATCGCTCAAGGGCGGCAGCGTGCCGCTGATCGGCTTCCACTCGGTGATCGACAGGCCCGATTCGGTCAGCCGCGTGATGCCGCCGACGACGACCATCACCACGATCAGCGCGGCAACGGCGAACAGCCATGTCGCAAGCTGGCGGGGGCGGGCGGAGGCGGGCAGGGAAGTCATCTGGAGCACGCAGCCAATGTACGCCGGGGCGCGGCGGGGCGCTAGCTACTTCCGCTGGTGGCATCGGGAAGCGCGGGCGGCTCGCGGCGCTTCATCGCGATGTCGATCAGCGTTTCGAGCCGGATCACGCGCTCGCGAGTCTCGATCGAATGGCGTCGGGCCTCTTCGGCGGTGGTCAGCGCCTGCTCGACCTTGTGCTGGAGCAACGTGACCTGCTGGAGTGCGCGCAGCGCGTCGGTCCAGAAGCTCATTGCCGCGTCCATCCCGACAGCGCCGACGAGAGCGCATCCCAGTCGATCGCGTCGTCGGCGAGCAGTTCTTCGCGAACCTGCGCGCGGTAGCGGTCTTCGTCGAAATCGTCGGCGACTGCGCGTGCGGCTTCAAGCCGGGCAAGCGCCGCCTCGGTCCGCGCATTCGCGCTTTCCAGCTGGGCGAGCAGATCGCCGATAAGTGCCTGCTCGGCATCGGTCGGCTCGGTATAGCGTTCCGCCGCCGTGCGCATGAAATCGCTCATGCTCATGTCTGCCGCCTCGGCATTGGCGGCGATCTGCCGCTTTTCCTCGGGCGACACGAGTACGACCACGCGGGTCGATCGGGTTTCACGCAGCTGCGTTGCCATGCACATGTACATAACATGTGCATGGCGGGTCTTCAAGGCGCGCTCAGGCGCGCGCCCCGTCTGCCACCGCAGTCTCGTTGTACCGCAGCGCCTTCAGAACCGTATCGACGATGCCGTCGGCGTCGAGGCCAGCATCGGCATATTGCTTTTCGGGCTTGTCCTGGTCCTGGAACACGTCGGGCAGGCGCATCGTGCGCAGCTTTAGCCCGGCGTCGATCAGACCCTGGTCGCTCGCCATGGTCAGCACATGCGCGCCCAGGCCGCCGATCGAGCCTTCCTCGATCGTCACGGCGACTTCGTGGCTGGTCAGCAGGCGGCGGATCAGGTCCTCGTCGAGCGGCTTGGCGAAGCGCAGGTCCGCGACGGTGGTGGAAAGCCCCTTGGCCTCCAGCGCGTCGGCGGCCTTGAGTGCCTCGGCCAGCCGAGTGCCGAGCGACAGGATCGCCACGGTCTTGCCCTCGCGGACGATGCGGCCCTTGCCGATCTCCAGCCGCTGCGGCGTCTCGGGCAGCGCCAGCCCCACGCCGTTGCCGCGCGGATAGCGCAGCGCGATCGGGCCGCTGTCGTGCAGCGCGGCGGTGTGGGTCATGTGGACCAGCTCGACTTCGTCCGCCGCCGCCATCACCACGAAATTGGGGAGCGACGCCAGATAGGTCACGTCGAAGCTGCCCGCATGCGTCGCGCCGTCGGCGCCGACCAGCCCGGCGCGGTCGATTGCGAAGCGCACCGGCAGGTTCTGGATCGCGACGTCGTGCACCACCTGGTCATAGGCGCGCTGGAGGAAGGTCGAATAGATCGCGCAGAACGGGCGCATCCCCTGTGCCGCCAGCCCGGCGGCGAAGGTCACTGCATGCTGTTCGGCGATGCCCACGTCGAACGCGCGCTCCGGGAACGCCTTGGCAAAGCGATCGACGCCGGTGCCGGAGGGCATGGCCGCCGTGATCGCGACGATGGTGGGATCGCGCTGCGCTTCCTTGACGAGCTGGTCGCCGAACACGTTCTGGTACGCCGGCGGTCCCGGCGGGGCCTTGGCCTGCGCGCCGGTGATGACGTCGAATTTCTGGACGCCGTGATATTTGTCCGCCGCCGCTTCGGCGGGGGCATAGCCCTTGCCCTTCTTGGTCACGACATGGACCAGGATCGGGCCGTGCTCGCTGTCGCGGACATTCTCCAGCACCGGGATCAGGTGTTCCAGATTGTGGCCGTCGATCGGGCCGACATAGTAAAAGCCCAGTTCCTCGAACAAGGTGCCGCCCGTCGCCATCCCGCGCGCGAATTCCTCCGCGCGTTCGGCGGCGTTGTGGACCCGCTTCGAGAATTTGCGGATCGCCCGCTTCGCGAGGCTGCGCAGCCCGAGATATTCGGACGAGGAAACGACTCGGGCCAGATAGGCCGAAAGCCCGCCTACCGGCGGCGCGATCGACATATCGTTGTCGTTCAGGATCACGACCAGCCGGTTGCCCGCCGCCTCGGCATTGTTCATCGCCTCATAGGCCATGCCGGCGCTCATCGCGCCGTCGCCGATCACGGCGATCGCCTTGCCGGGGCTGCCCGACAGCTTGTTGGCGATCGCGAAGCCCAGCGCTGCCGAGATCGAGGTCGAGGAATGCGCCGCGCCGAACGGGTCGTATTCGCTCTCGCTGCGCTTCGTAAAGCCGGACAGCCCGCCGCCCATGCGCAGCGTGCGGATGCGGTCGCGGCGCCCGGTCAGGATCTTGTGCGGGTAGCATTGATGGCCGACGTCCCAGATCAGGCGGTCCGCGGGCGTATCGAAGACATAGTGCAGCGCGACGGTCAGTTCGACCACGCCAAGCCCGGAGCCGAGGTGCCCCCCGGTGGTGCCGACGGCGGAGATCGTCTCCTGCCGAAGCTCGTCGGCAAGCTGGCGCAGCTCGGTGGGTTTCAGCGTGCGGAGATCGTTGGGCGTGTCGACGGTGTCGAGCAACGGCGTCTGGGGTAGTTCAGCCATCCCACCTTGTTACCCCAGCCAAAGCCGCAAGTCGAATGTTACCATTCGGGAGTTTACGGAGGGTAATCCGCGTCAATCGCAATCGGCGCACTTGCCCCGGACCTCGATCACCGGGCGCACGGGGGAAAAACCGGCGTTCTTCGCGGCGGATCGGACGGTGCGTGTGATCGAGTCGTCATCGATATGCGTTGTCTGTCCACAGCTGTCGCAGACGAGGAAGATGCAGTCGTGCAGGCAATCGGGATGCGCATTGGCGACATAGGCATTGGCGCTTTCGACGCGCCGGGCCAGGTTCGCGCCGACGAACAGGTCCAGGATGCGATAGACGCTGTTGGCGGCGACACGGCGCCCCTCGATCTTCGACACGGCCTCGGCAATGTCATAGGCGGAGGCCGGCTTGTCGAAGCTCGACAGCGCCTCGAAAACGCGCTCGCGCATCGCCGTCCACTGTTCGCCCGATTTCTCCAGCGTCGTCTGGGCGACCCGAGTCAGTTCGGTGCCGTGGTGCTCATGATGATCGTGCGCGTGCATCGTGTGGATTTAGGCCTTGTCGTGCTCCGCCACAAGCGGCGCCCGGCGGAGTCAGTGCGTCGCGCGATGGTTCAGGTCGTGGCCCAGCGCCAATACGCTGACGCCGATCAGCGTCCACAGCGTTTCGAACCCGCCATGCGGCAGCGAAAGTGCACCCGCCATGATGCCTAGCCCGAACGCGCCCACGGCGGCCGGCGCCATATAGCCATGCGCCAGGATGCCGCGGCCGAGCGCAAAGATGCCGAATCCGATCGCCAGCATCAGCCCGACTTCGTGAATCACCGGGCTCACCAGCCCGCCCGCCGACGACAGCAGCGTCAGCAGAACCGTGGTCGCGACGCAGTGGATGAGGCACAAACCGCTAAGGCCAATGGCAATTCGGTCGAAACGCGTATCGACTACGCCCCAGACGCGGGCAATTGGCAAGCTAACCGGCATGTCGCGCATATAGAGGTGCGCGGGTGAAGGTACAACATATCCTTGTGTGAATAAATGTGACGCGCGAATGCGGCGGGCGCAGGCGATGCGGGGGAAAAAGGGCGGGTAGGCCGGGTAGCGCTCTAGGGGACGCCACCCGGCCACGCCCGCTAACCACAATGTAGGCGCTTCATCCTCTGTTTCCAGTGGTATTGCGCCGATGTGGCCCGGGACTGCGGCGACGCGTTGGGATCAGGTGCGGGCGCCCAGATAATGCGATTGTGCCGCATCGGTGGCGTTGATCGCAAGGAGCGAGCGCGCATCGCTCGCGGTGCGCACCCGGCCGGTGCGGTCCGACGCGGCATCCAGCACGCGGTCGAGCAGCGCCTGTCCTTCTTCCCACCAGCCGATGCCGCTCGCGGCGTTCAGGTGTCCCTGTGGCCCCGCATCGACGAAATAGCTGCCCCAGCCGCCGGCCAGCGACCGCGCCTTTTCGGGCGCCACCCAGGGATCGTCGGTGCTCGCTACCACGATCGACGGAAAGGGCAGCGGCTTGGAGGGCGTCGGCCGGAATGCCGCGAGTTCGGGGCGAACCTCGGCCCGGTCGACATCGGCGGGGGCGACGAGCAGCGCGCCCGCGACAGGCCAGCCAAAGGGTTGGCCGGACAGTTCGGCCCACCACGCCACTGCCAGGCATCCCAGGCTGTGCGCGGCCAGCACCACGGGGGCCTGCGCCGATCGGATCGCTTGGTCCAGCTTGGTCACCCAGGCGTTGCGGTGCGGCGTGTCCCACATGCCCAGTTCCACGCGGTGCGTATCGGGGCGCGATTGCTCCCACAGCGTCTGCCAGTGCGAGGGCCCCGATCCGCCCAGACCGGGGACGGTGAGGATGATCGGCGAGGTTTCGTCCAATGCAGAAAAGATGGTCATGATCTCCGCTCCTTCATGAGGAAGCTGGCCGGAGCATAGGATTTAATACCCACCAACTTAGTGGGCAATAGCGCTGCGACAGAGCGTGAAGCTGTTGCGCCGGGGCGATAGCCGGTCCTAAAGGGCGCCATGGCAAAGCTTCGCGCCGATCAGATGCTCGTCGACCGCGGTCTCGTCGAGAGCCGCACCCGGGCGCAGGCGCTCATCATGGCGGGGCTCGTCTTCGCGGGCGATCGCAAGGTGGAAAAGGCGGGGCAGATGCTCCCCGACGACACGCTGCTGGACGTGCGCGGTCGCGACCATCCCTGGGTGTCGCGCGGCGGGATCAAGCTGGCGCACGCGCTCGATCATTTCGCGCTGGATGTGGCGGGCGCGGTCGCGATCGACGTCGGGTCTTCCACCGGCGGGTTCACCGACGTGCTGCTCAGTCGCGGGGCGGCGCGCGTCTATGCAGTGGACAGCGGCACCAACCAGCTGGCGTGGAAGCTGCGCCAGGACCCCCGCGTCATCGTCCACGAACAGACCAGCGCGCGCATCCTCACTGAAGCCCATATCCCCGAGCCGGTCGGCGTGATCGTGTGCGACGCCAGCTTCATTGGGCTGGCCAAGGTGCTCGACGTCCCGCTGGGGTTCGCGAGCCCCGATGCGTGGCTGGTCGCGCTCATCAAGCCGCAGTTCGAGGCGGGGCGCGAGGAAGTGGGGAAGGGCGGGGTGGTGCGCGATCCCGCCGTGCATGCGCGCGTCTGCGCCGAAGTGGCCGAATGGGTCGCGTCGCGCGGCTGGCGCGTCGCCGGCATCGCCGAAAGCCCGATCACGGGGCCGGAAGGCAATATCGAGTTCCTGATTGCCGCGCAGCGGGACGACACTGCCGCGTGATCGCGCTTTTTCCGCGCTGCGTTTCGCCGTACTAGAAGGCGACAGCCGCAGCGCCGGATCGCGATGCGGCCGCACATGGGAGCACCGGATTGAGGGAAATCGCGTCGAAGGGGCAATTGCGCCTCGCCTTTCTGCGCTGGGCGATGGTGACGGTCCCGTTCATCCTCCTGCTGGGCTTCGCCTCTGCGCGCTTTGCGCCGACCGGGCCGGAGAATCCGTGGTACATGGCGCTGGTAAAGCCGGCGATCATGCCGCCGGGCTGGGCGTTTCCCGTTGCCTGGACGATCCTGTACATCCTGATGGGGCTGGCGCTGGCCATGGTCATCAATGCGCGGGGATCGCGGCTGCGCACGCCCGCGTTGCTGGTGTTCGCGGCGCAGATGGTAACCAACCTCGCCTGGTCGCCGGTTTTCTTCGGGATGCACAAGATCACGGCGGCGCTTGTCATCATCGCGGTGCTGCTGGTGCTGGTGCTGGCGACGATCGCGCTGTTCGCTCGCGTTCGCACCGTTGCGGCAGTGCTTTTGCTTCCGTATGTCGCCTGGATCGTCTTTGCAGGCACGCTGCTTTACCAGATCCATCAACTCAATCCACAGGCGGAAAGCCTTGCGCCGGGGCGTGCGGTTGACCAAATCCAGATTCGTTGACGCTATTGGGAATTTGACATGCAGACCGACAACCGCCTGTTCGACGATTTCGTGAAGTTCGTGAACGGGGCAGCGGGCACCGTGGCCGGCATGGCACGCGAGACCGAATCCGCCGCCCGCGAGCGTGCTCGCGAATGGGTCGGCGGGCTCGACTTCGTCGCCCGCGAGGAGTTCGAGGCGGTCAAGGCGATGGCCGCCGCCGCCCGCGACGAAGCCGATGTGCTGAAGGCGCGGATCGACGCGCTGGAAGCCAAGCTGGCCGGCACTGCCGCAGCCGGGGTCTCGACCGCGAAGGGCGACGCTTGACCCTGTACGCGCTGACGACGGTAAACATCTTGTCCACAGCTTTTCGACAGGGTTGCGCACCCTTTGCTTGTGCCGCGGGGACGCGATGGGCACGGTCTGTCGCTGCCGATAACGATCCCCGGAGGTGACGATGCTCGACGAAGCGGAATTCGACCGCGACGACGCCGCCCCCATCGACATGCTGGAGAATTATTTCTCCGCGCATGGCTGGACCCACGAGCGCGAAGACGACGAGATCGTTGCGAAGGTAAAGGGCAGCTGGACCGAATATGAGCTTCGCGCGATCTGGCGTGAGGACGATGGCGTGCTCCAGTTCCTGGGCTTTCCCGACATTCGCGTGCCCGACGATCGCCGGTCCGCGCTGTACGAGACGATCGGGCTGGTCAACGAGCAGTTGTGGATCGGCCATTTCGAGCTGTGGTCGGCCAGCGGCATCCTGTTGTATCGCCATGCCGCGATGATCGACGGCGGCGAGGCGACGCTGACGCTGGCGCAGGCGGAACTGCTCGTGGAAAGCGCGATCGACGAGTGCGAGCGCTTTTATCCGGTGTTCCAGTTCGTGCTGTGGGGCGGCAAGACGCCCGCCGATGCACTGGCATCCGCGCTCATTGAAACGCAGGGCGAGGCATGACGGGACATCTCCCGACGAGCCTCTGGCTCGTCGGATGCGGCAACATGGGCGGGGCGATGCTGCGCCGGTGGATCGACAGCGGCATCGATCCGCTGCGCATCACCGTGATCGATCCCGGCGCACCCATCGTGCCAGCCGGGGTGCGCGTGGTCGCGTCGCCGCCGCCCGGCGACATGCCCGGCACGTTGGTATTGGCGATCAAGCCGCAGCAGCTTGGCGCAGTGGCCGCCGCGATCGGGGCCCAGCTGGCGGGCGTGCCGCTGCTCCTGTCGATCCTGGCGGGGGTCGAGGAAAGCGTGCTGTACGACAGTTTCGGCGCGCAGGCGGTGGTGCGGGCGATGCCCAACCTGCCGGTCGCGATCGGCAAGGGCGTGGTGGCGCTGCACAGCGCGACCGAGGACGCGCGCACCCGGCGCGTCGCCGAACAGCTCATGGCGCCGCTGGGGCTGGTCGAATGGATCGCGAACGAACCCCTGTTCGACGCAGTGACTGCGCTTTCGGGCTGTGGTCCGGGGTTCGTCTATCGCTTCATCGATGCGATGGCGGAGGCGGGGGCGGCATTGGGCCTGCCTGCCGATCAGGCGCAGCGGCTGGCGGTCGCCACGGTCGAAGGGTCGGGGCTGCTCGCGGCGCAGGCCGACGTGTCGCCCTCGGTCTTGGCGGACCGCGTCGCCAGCCCCGGCGGATCAACGCGCGAGGGGCTGAACGTGCTGGATCGCGAAAATGCGCTGCGCACGCTGATGCGAGAGACGCTGGCCGCATCCGCGCGCCGCAACGCCGAAATGGCCGCCGAGGCGCGCAAATAGGGGGCGCGGTTGGAACGCCTGCGGTGTCGATGGGTTGTGCAGCCAGACGCGCAATCAATCGGAGGCGACCATGGCAACCACGGCCACACGCGACGACAAGGGACGGTTCAAGGCTACGCGCAGCCGCAGCAAGAACGGCAGCGGCTCAGGCAACGGCATCGGCGTGATCGCTGGCGCGGCGGCCGGTGGCGCGGCGCTCGGCTTGCTCGCGCTGCTCGGACGTAAGGCCGCCGTGCAGGCGCCGACCGCGCTTGCCGGCAACTGGGACGAGGCGCTGGCGACCGAACATGCGGCGATGCTCAAGGTGTTCGACTCGATCGAGGCGACCGACGAGAGCGCCACGGTGCGCCGGAACCTGCTCCTCTCGCACCTCAAGCACGCGCTGATGAAGCACGCGATTGAGGAAGAGAATGTCGTCTATCCCGCGCTCCGCGAGATCGGCCAGCAGGACGCGGCCGATGCGCTGAACAAGGATCATGGCTATGTGAAGCAGTATCTCTATGAGCTGGAGAACATGCCCACGGCCTCGCCCGAATGGATCGCCAAGGTGCGCAAGTTCCGCGCCGACATCGAAGCGCATATGCAGGAAGAAGAGCTGACCCTGTTCCCGATGCTGCGCGCCGCGCTCAGCGAAGAAAAGAACAAGGCGCTGACGCTCACGATGAACAAGGAAGGCTTCAAGGTCGCCTGAAGCCCTATGACGGGGTCGCCCGGCGGCCCCGTCACCGCCCCAGCGCGGCGATGCGCTGGCGGTCTTCCTCGGGGATAAGCCCCTCCAGCACCGCCCAGAATCCGCCCACGGCGCCGGGATTAGCGCTGGAATAGGCGGCGGACATTTTCTCCCGCAGCGCCTCGAACAGCGTAGTTTCCAGTTCGGCGCCCGCATGCGTCAGCCGCAACAGCCGCTGGCGCCGGTCGCGTTCTCCCGATCGCGTCTCCACCAGCCCGCGTTCGGAAAGCTCGCCCAGCACCCGACCCAGCGATTGCTTGGTGATGGCCAGCAGCGCCAGCAATTCGCTCACCGTCAGGTCCGGCTTGCGCGCGATGAAATACAGCGCGCGGTGATGCGCGCGGCCCAGCCCCTGTTCCGCCAGCTGCGCGTCGATCGAGCGCGTCAGGTTGGAATAGCCGAAATACAACAGCTCCACGCCCCGCCGGATCTCGGGTTCGCGCAGGAAGAGCGGGGAAGCAGGAATTGGGGCAGCCATGTTGACCATCTTTGCCATGCGGCCTAGTCCGTCGCAAGCCGACGCGGCTCGCGCGCGGTGCACGCGGGAAAGCGAAGATGGAAGACACGACGATCCTGGATTTCGAGTTCGAGGCCCACCCCAATCCGGTCAGCGCCGCTGATCGCGCGGCACTTCTCGGCGATCTTGGTTTCGGCAAGGTGTTTACCGATCACATGGTCGTGATCCGCTATACCGAAGAGCGCGGCTGGCACGATGCGCGCGTGCAGGCGCGCGGGCCGATTCAGGTCGACCCGGCCTGCGCGGTGCTCCACTATGCGCAGGAGATTTTCGAAGGGCTCAAGGCGTATCGCACGCCCGATGGCGGCGCGGCGCTGTTCCGCCCGGAAGCCAACGCGCGCCGCTTCGCCGAATCGGCTGAGCGCATGGCGATGCCGCCGCTGCCCGAGGCGCTGTTCCTCGCGTCGATCCGCGCGCTGGTGAAGGCCGATGGCGACTGGATTCCCGAAGGCGAGGGCGCGTCGCTGTACCTGCGGCCCTTCATGTTCGCGAGCGAGACCTTCTTGGGCGTGCGCCCGGCGAAGGAATATCTTTATATGGTCATCGCCTCGCCGGCGGGTGCCTATTTCAAGGGCGGTGCGCCGTCGGTCACGCTGTGGACGTCGGAGCATTACACCCGCGCCGCGCGCGGCGGCACCGGCGCGGCCAAGTGCGGCGGCAACTACGCCGCCAGCCTGATCGCCCAGGCCGAGGCGATTCGCGAAGGCTGCGACCAGGTGGTCTTCCTCGACGCGGTCGAGAACCGCTTTGTCGAGGAACTGGGCGGCATGAACGTGTTCTTCGCGTTCGACGATGGCACGATCCAGACACCGCCGCTGGGCGGCACGATCCTGCCCGGCATCACCCGCGAATCGCTGATCCAGCTGGCCCGCGATGCCGGGATCACGGTGCGTGAAGAGCCCTATTCGATGGCGCAGTGGCAGGCAGACGCCGCCAGCGGCCGCCTGCGCGAGGCGTTTGCGTGCGGCACCGCGGCGGTGGTCACCGCGATCGGCCGGGTGCGCGGCAAGGGCTTTGATTTCTCGATCGGCAATGGCGGTCCGGGCATCCTGACCGAGCAATTGCGCAACCAGCTGACGTCGATCCAGCGCGGAACTGCGCCCGATCCGCACGGCTGGCTTGAAAGGCTGGTTTAAGGCCGTATAAGCCCGCTTCCCGTTGGGGCGTCGCCAAGTGGTAAGGCAGCGGCTTTTGGTGCCGCCATTCCCAGGTTCGAATCCTGGCGCCCCAGCCAATCCTCCCTTCGCGAAGCGCGAGGGGAGGGCCGCGCGATGCCACTGGCGCGCCGGGCCGCGAAGCCCCATATACCGGGCATCGCGCCGCTTTTTTCGAGCAGGGTCCGACTGAGAGATGCGTGTGCTCCCGCTCCTGGCGGAGGCATGCCGTGATTCCTGCTCCCTTGCGATTCCCCGTACTGCGCCTGCGCGCCGAACAGCGAGGCGTGGCATGTCGCGCGCGCTGAACATCGATGCGACGGTCGACGACGTCATGGCCCGGTGCGCCAAGCACAATGCCGCGATCAGCGCGATCGAGCCCTTGCAGCCGCGCGGCACGCGCGTGGTGTTCATGAATGGCGAGGACGCGGCAGTCATGGCCCGCGCCTACGGTGCCAAGGTGCTTACAGGCGCTGTCACCCGCACCCCGTGGCGGCAGCGCGAGGGCTGAAAACCGAATATTCGTAAAAACAACGACCTGCCCTTGTTTCGGGCGTCAGGCTCCCCATATGCGCGCTGCTAATCGTCGCATGCGACGGAAACCGACGCTTCCGGGCCGACCCTTTCCTTACACGCTTCTTCTTGGCGCCGCGTGCATGTGCGCGCGGCCACTTACGTGTTTCGCGAAAGGAACATCTTATGCCCATCGGCAAGGTCAAATTTTTCAACATCGACAAGGGCTACGGTTTCATTGCGCCTGAAGACGGCGGCAATGACAGCTTCGTGCACATCAGCGCAGTAGAGCGCGCCGGGATGAGCACGCTGCAGACCGACCAGCGCGTGTCGTACGACATCGAGAACGACCAGCGCGGCAAGGCTTCGGCGGTCAACCTCCAGGCCATGTGATCGCGTGTGCCGGCCCACGGGCCGGCACCGTTCACGGACAGCAAAAAGGGAGCAGATGCGGTAACCGCGTCTGCTCCCTTTTCCGTTGGGCCAAGGCGCGCCGTTGCTATTTCGTCGCGATGTCGCTGGCCTCGGCATTATATTCGGCCCGCACGAATGCGCGTGCCGCCGTCTGCGTCTTGAAGGCGTCGCCGAGCAGTTCGCTCGACACCAGCGGATAGCCCTGCGAATTGAAGCGGGTGGTGCGGACGGTCACGCGGAACACACCCTCTTCATCCTTGGCGACCAGATAGGGGCGGACGGGAACTCTCGACATGGGGACTCCTGGGGTTCGGGGTATGGGATGCTTCAAAAGCCGTCACCGGCCGTCAGGGCGGGTGAGGGCGGTGAGGTTTCGGAGAAATCGACGATCGCCACTTCGGTGGTGAGCAGCAGCCCCGCGACCGACGCCGCGTCCTGCAATGCCGAACGGACGACGAGCGTGGGATCGATCACCCCGGCGGCGACCAGGTCCTCATACACTTCGGTCTGCGCGTTGAAGCCGATGGTGCGATCGCCGCCTTCGAGCAGCCGCGCCGCGACCACTCCGCCGTCATGCCCGGCATTCTCGGCGATCTGGCGCAGCGGCGCCGACAGCGCCTGGCGGACGATAGCGATGCCGCGTGTCTGGTCTTCATTGGCGCCGGTCAGGCCCGCCAGCGCGGTGGTGGCATAGAGCAGGGCACTGCCCCCGCCGGGGACGATGCCTTCCTCCACGGCGGCGCGGGTTGCGTGCAGCGCGTCGTCGACGCGGTCCTTGCGCTCGATCATCTCGACTTCGGTAGAGGCGCCGACGCGCAGGATCGCCACGCCGCCCGCCAGCTTGGCGATCCGCTCCTGGAGCTTTTCCTTGTCATAGTCGCTGTCGGTGGCGTCGATCTGCTGCAGGAGCGCGGCGCCGCGCGCCGTGATCGCCGCAGGATCGCCTGCGCCGTCGATGATCGTCGTGTCGTTCTTGTCGATCGTCACGCGCCGCGCGGTGCCCAGGCTGGCCAGGGTAAGGTCGTCCAGCTTGGTGCCCATTTCGGGGGAGACGAGCGTGCCGCCGGTCAGGATCGCGAGATCCTCCAGCATCGCCTTGCGACGATCGCCGAAACCCGGTGCCTTGACCGCCGCTACCTTTAGCCCGCCGCGCAGCTGGTTGACCACCAGCGTCGCCAGCGCCGCGCCTTCGACATCCTCCGCCACGATCAGCAGCGGCCGGCCCGACTGGGCCACAGCCTCCAGCACGGGCAGCAGCGTGTGCAGGTCGGACAGCTTGTCCTGGTGAATCAGGATATGCGGATCGTCGAGCTCGACGGTCATCCGCGCCTGGTTGGTGACGAAATAGGGCGAGAGATAGCCGCGGTCGAACTGCATGCCCTCGACCATTTCCAGCTCGAATTCCATGCCGCGCGCGTCCTCGACCGAGATCACGCCCTGCGTGCCGACCTTGTCCATCGCCGCTGCGATCATCCGGCCGATTTCCTCGTCGCCATTGGCGGAGACGATTCCGACCTGGGCGATTTCGGCATTGCCCGACACGGGGCGCGACTGGGCCTTGAGCGCGTCGGCCACCGCCGTCACGGCCAGGTCGATGCCGCGCTTCAGATCGGTGGGGCTCACCCCCGACGACACGGCCTTCATCCCTTCGCGCACGATCGCCTGGGCCAGCACGGTGGCGGTGGTGGTGCCGTCGCCGGCGTGATCCTGGGTGCGGGTCGCCACCGCGCGCAGCATCTGTGCGCCCAGATTCTCGAACCGGTCCTTCAGTTCGATATCCTTGGCGACGGTCACGCCGTCCTTGGTGATGCGCGGCGCGCCATAGCCCTTGTCGAGCAGCACGTTGCGTCCGCGCGGCCCCAATGTGACTTTTACGGTGTCGGCGAGGATATCGACTCCGCGCGCGATCTTCTCGCGCGCGTCGCGCGAAAACTTGATGTCCTTGGCTGCCATGGAAACGGGCCGATTCGGTTGCTGGGCCGCGACGAAAGCGTCGCTCTCACAACCGGGAGCCAGCGCTGCCAATATGCGAATTGGCACTCGCCAGGTGGAGTGCCAGTGTGTGCCATGTGGACCTTTGCGCGCATTCCCGCAAGGGCGGGTGCAAATCCCTTAGGCCGCATGGCCCGCCGCATGTTACAAGCGCGCGCTGCTCCATCTCGGGTCAGAGCGTTGGCCACCGGCTCGAACGCCAAGAAGTGGAGCGTTCGATGGCCAAGGGACAGCAAAAGACCAACAAGGAAGTCCGCAAGCCCAAAAAGGCCGGACCGCCAAAGCCGGCGCCCGGCCTTTCGGCACACAAGGAATCGCCGGTGCCCAACCTGATAAAGCGCGTCTAGCGCGCAGGGGCGGACAGCGTTTCACCCACCAGGCGGAAGAATGCGGTGCCGCCCGGCGACTGGGCGACATCCCATTCCGGATGCCATTGCACCGCCAGCACGGCGCCTCCGCAGGGGTGGGCGGAGAACCCTTCGATCAGGCCGTCGGCGGGCGCGATGGCTTCGACGCGAAGCCCGGCGCCCAGCCGGTCGATGCCCTGATGGTGCACCGAATTGACTTCGAGCCGGCGCTCCCCCGTCGCGGTGGCGAGCAGGCCGCCGTCGCTCAGCACCACGTCGTGCCGATGCTCGAACAGCGCATCGAACGGTGCCGGCTCGTCGCGGTGATGGTGCGCGAGGTCGCCGGTGAGCGATCCGCCGAACAGCACGTTCAGTTCCTGCAACCCGCGGCAGATGCCGAAGACCGGGCGGCCGCGCTCGATCATTTCCTCGGCAAGGGCGAGCGCCACGAAATCGCGCTGCTCGTCCACGCGATCCTGATCGCTCGCGGTCCCGCCATAGCGCGCGGCAGCGACATTGGAACGCGATCCGGTGAGCAGCAACCCGTCGAGCCGGTCGCCCAGCGCTACCGCGTCGAGCGCGTCGATCAGCGCGGGGACCAGCAGCACGGTCGCGCCCGAGATGCGCGACAGCGGCTCGATGAAGCGGCTGGCGACGGCCTGGATCGGGCGTTCGGCCACTTCGTTGCAGCACAAGACGCCGATCACCGGCTTGGCGACGCGCGGTGCCGACGCGGGCCGTCCGGGGCGGGGGAAGGGGGCGTGGAACATGCTGCTCACGCGGGCTCCGGCACGGCGCTTGTCTGGCCGTTGAACCGGTCCAGATCGAGAATGCCGGCACGTTTCGCGACGATGGTGGGGACCAGCGCCTGTCCGGCGACGTTCACGGCAGTGCGCCCCATGTCGAGGATCGGGTCGATCGCCAGCAACAGCCCCACGCCCTCCAGCGGCAGGTGCAGCGTCGAGAGCGTGAGCGTCAGCATCACCGTGGCGCCGGTGAGCCCGGCGGTGGCCGCCGAGCCGATCACCGATACGAACGCGATCAGCAGATAATCCGACAGGTGTAGCGGCACGCCATAGAATTGCGCGACGAAGATCGCCGCAATGGCGGGATAGATCGCCGCGCAGCCATCCATCTTGGTCGTGGCGCCCAGCGGCACGGCGAAGGCGGCATAGGCAGCCGGTACGCCCAGCGCACGTTCGGTCACTTCCTCGGTAACGGGCAGCGTGCCGACCGACGAGCGCGAGACGAATCCGAGCTGGATCGCCGGCCAGGCCGAGGCGAAGAAGCGCAGCGGATTGAGCCCGTTGCCGGCCAGCAGCACGGGATAGACCACCAGCAGCACCAGCCCGAGCCCGAGATAGATGGCTCCGGCGAAAGACCCCAGCGCCGACAGCGCGTCCCAGCCATAGCGGATCACGGCGTCACCGATCAGCGCGGCGCTGCCGATCGGCGTGAGCGCGATGATCCAGCGCAGCAGCCGCCGGAAGATCGACAGTGCCGATGCATTGAACGACAGGAACGCTTCGCCCGCCGCCCCGACGCGCACCGCCGCCGCACCGATCGCGATGGCAGCGACGATGATCTGGAGCACGTTGAATGACAGCGTGGTCTTTGCGGCACCCGCATCAAGGCTGGTCGACGCTGTCATCCCCAGGAAATTGGCGGGGACGAGCCCTTTCAGGAAATCCAGCCACGACCCGCTGCTCGACGGCGCAGCGGCGGTGGCGACATCCACCCCGGCGTGCAGACCCGGCTGGATCGTCAGGCCCAGCGCGATGCCGATCGACACTGCGATCAGCGCGGTCACGGCGAACCACAACAGGGTGCCGGTCACCAGCTTCGCGGCGTTTTCCAGATCCCGCAGCGCCGCGATCGACGCGACAATCGCCGCGAACACCAGCGGCGGCACCAGCGCCTTGAGCAACTGGACGAAGATCTGGCCGGTGGTGTGCAATGCCTCGCCGATGCCCTCGGGCGCGCCGGCCCGAACGGCGAGGCCCAGCGCAAGCCCCACGATCATCCCGAGCAGCACCTGCGCGCCGAACCCGTTCCAGAACCGCTTGTTGGGGGCATGGCCCTGTTGTGCTTGTGCCATGATGTGCGACCGATTTCCTTGCGATAATGCGGTCGCACAATATCCCACTGGAACGATGGGCGAATAAACAAATCCTTCCGCACGCCAAGGCCAACCTTGATCGCGCCTCGCGATGCGCAAGCGGCTGCGGGGCTGGCAAAGATGCGTCCCATTTTGGCAATATTGCCTGCAAACCCGTTCCATTGTGAAAGTAAAATGATAAAGGCTGGCGGCATCAAGGGAGGCGTCGGGCGGCGGTTGAGGGACTGCGGCGCGACGGAATGCAGTTTTGGGGATGGATACCGTGACTTATACCGGGGGCGCCGTGTCGCGCGCCGACATGCGCGCCTTTGGCAGCGCAGCCGTTTCGCGGCGCATGCTGGCGCTTCTGCTTGCCTGCACAAGCGGCTGCATGGCGCCGCTGGCGGCGATGGCACAGAATGTACCCGACGCGGGTAGCCTGCAGCGACAGTTGCGACAGGGGGTGACTACCACGGTACCCCAGCGGGCTCCCGATGCGCCGCAACCGCCGGTGCCGCAGGCAAGTGCCCCCGAAGATCGGGTCCGTGTGGCGCAGTTCTCAGTCGAGGGCGCTACGCTGATCGCCTCCGCCGATCTGGAGGCGGCGGTGCAGCCGTTCGTCGGCCGGATGCTGGGGATCGAGGAACTGCGCGCGGCGGCGCGAGCGGTTGCCGATGTGTATCGGCGTCGCGGCTATTTCGCCCGCGCGATCCTGCCGCCGCAGGATATCAGCACCGGCATCGTGCGCATCCAGGTTGTCGAAGGGCGCTTCGGCAAGATCCTGCTCGACGATCAGGCACCCCGCGCCGATGGCGACTTCGTGGCGCGCGTGGTCGGCGCGCGGCTCAAGCCCGGTGCGCCCTATTCGGCGGACGCGCTGGAGCGCGGCCTGCTGATCGCCAACGATCTGCCCGGCGTGCGCGCGGACGGTGTGTTGAAGGCGGGCAGCGCGCACGGGACCAGCGATCTGGCGCTGACGGTGCGCGACAAGCCGTTGGTGCATGGCAGCATCGGCGGCGACAATGGCGGCGCGGTGTCGACCGGGCGCTATCGCGGCATCGGCACGCTCGCGATCGACGGGCTTACCGGGCAGGGGGACCGCGTATCGGTGCTCGCGCTGGGATCTGAGGGGCTGGGCTATGGCCGGCTGGGCTGGAGCCTCCCGATCGGTGCCGATGGCTGGCGGGCCGAGGCGCATGTCAGCTATCTGCGCTATTGGCTGGGCGGCACGTTCAAGCCGCTCGACGCGCGCGGGAGCGCAGGTACGCAGGGCATCGACCTGACCTATCCCGTGGTGCGCACAAGCGCGGCCTCGCTCGATTTCCGCGCGGCCTATGAGCATGGCCAATATAACGACGACGTGCTCGGCTCGGCGTCGCATCGCAAGCATATCCATCGCTTCGCGCTGTCGCTGGGCGGGGAGACGGCGGATGCGGTGGGCGGGGGCGGGCGATCGCGCTATTCGCTCGGCATGACGCTGGGCGGCGTCGACCTGTCGGGCCTTTCTCTCGACCGCGCGCTCGACCGGATCACCGCCGACACGCACGGCGCCTATGCCAAGGTCGAAGCCAGCGCCGCGCGCGACCAGCGGCTGGGCGGCGGCACCTTCGCGCGCGTCAGCGTTTCCGGACAACTGGCGCTCAACAATCTCGACTCGTCCGAACAGTTCGCGCTGGGCGGACCGGCGGGGGTGCGCGCCTATCCGGTGAACGAGGCGCTGGGCGACACCGGCTATGTCGCGTCGATCGAACTGCATCAGGGGGCGCAGTCGGCGCTGCTGGGGCTCGATCTTTATGCCTTCGCCGATGTGGGCATGATCCGGCGTCATGTCACGCCATGGCTGGGCTGGGCGGCGCCGGGCGCGGACAACCGCTATGGGCTGGCAGGTGCAGGCGTGGGCGTGTCCTACGCGCTGCCGTATGGCTTCGCGCTGGGCGCCGTGGTCGCCGCGCCCCTGGGCAGCAACCCCGGCGGCGCCGATTCCCGGCATAATCAGGACGGCAGCCGTCGCCGCGCGCGCGGCTGGCTCACGCTCTCCAAGCATTTCTGATCGGAACGATACATGATGCGCAAGAACGCTTCGCACACCGCCGCTTCGGTTTCCGCCCGTAACGTCGCACGGCGGCGCCGCACGGCGCTGGCGCTCGCCGGCGTATCGCTGCTCGGGCTGGTGCTGGCACCCGGCGCCCGAGCCCAGACCATGCCCGCCCCGACGGCGCTGCCAAGCGGCGGCACGGTGGTTGCCGGGTCGGTGCAGATTGCCACCGATGGTGCGACGATGACCGTCGACCAGGCGACCGCGCGCGGCATCATCAACTGGCAGCGTTTCGACATCGGCGAGCAGGGCAGCGTCGTCTTCCGCCAGCCCGATGCGAATGCGGTGACGCTCAATCGCGTGATCTCGGGCGCGGGCAGCACCATTGCCGGGCGCATGTCGGCCAATGGCAAGGTCTATGTCGTCAATCCCAACGGCGTGCTGTTCAGCAACACCGCGCAGGTGGACGTGGGCGGGCTGGTCGCTTCCACGGCGGACATTGCCGATGTCGATTTCCTGGCCGGGCGCGATGTGTTCGCGCTGGGTGGGGCGACGGGATCGATCGTCAATGACGGGCGCATCACCACTGCGCCGGGCGGATCGGTGGTGTTGATCGGCGGCACCGTCACCAACAACGGCGCGATCCGTGCCGAGGGCGGCGATGTCGCGCTGACGGCGGGGTCGAAGGTCACGCTGGACGCGGGCGCCGACGGGCACCTGAAGATCGAAGTGGACGGCGCGACGACGCGCACGCTGGTCCAGAATGGCGGACTGATCGCGGCGAATGGCGGCAATGTGCTGCTGCGCGCCGAGGCGGCGGATGCGGCGATTTCGTCGGTGGTCGCCAATACCGGCACGATCGAGGCGCGGACGCTGGCCAACCGGTCGGGTCGCGTCCTGCTGCTGGCGGACATGGCGGGCGGGCTGGTCGCCGCAGGCGGGACGATCGACGCGTCGGCGCCCGATGGCGGGGATGGCGGGTTTGTCGAGACCTCTGCCGCCAGCCTGTCCTTCGCGCCCGACCTGAACATCTCCACGCTGGCAGCGGCGGGGCAGACGGGAACGTGGTTGATCGATCCTTACGACATCACGATCTCCGCCGCGGGCAGCAACAATATTACGGTCGATGTCAGCGGCAGCCCCTGGTCAGTCAGTTCGGGCGGCAGCGGCGCCAACATCAACAACAGCACGCTGGCCGCCTATCTCAGCTCCAGCAACGTGGCGATCCGCACGGTCGGCGCGGGCAGCGAGGCGGGCAATATCACCGTCACCGCGCCCGTCAGCTGGAGCGCTGCGACTACGCTTTCTCTGCTGGCAGACTCGACGACCGGCGGTGTGTTCGTCAACGCCAATATTAATGGCTCCCATGCCAACAGCGCGGTGATCCTGTCGGCGGGTTCGGGCGGCATCAGCCAGGCCAACGGCACGATCCAGGCCGGTACGCTCACCGCCACCACCGCCAATGGCGGCAACGTGATCCTTACCGATCCCGGCAACGCAATCACCCGGCTGGGAACGTCCTCGTCCAGCGGCACCTTCAGCCTGATAAGCGGCGCGGCCATGACGGTTACCGGGTCGGTGAGAAGCGGAGGAGCGCTCTCGCTGCGCTCGACCAGCGACCTGACGATCGACACGGCGCTGACCGACAGTCGCCTGGGATTGATCATGTTCCTGACGGCGGACGGCAAGCTGACGATCACAAAGGACCTCACGCTCAGCGGCTCCGACGCCTGGTTGCGCCTGACGTCGGGAAGCGGTTACGTGCTCTCCTCGGGCGCGCGCGTGACGCTGTCCGGCGCGAACGCAGACCTTCGGATCAACAACCAAGCCTACACGCTGATTCATGACATCAACGCATTGCAGGCGGTCACCGGATCGGGCCTCTATGCGCTGGCTAACGATCTAGATGCATCGGCCACCGCCGCGTGGAATTCGGGCTCGGGATTCGCGCCGATCACCGGCTTTACGGGCACGTTCGCGGGGATGGGCCATATCGTCGATAGCCTGACCATCAACCGGCCCTTGCTGTCGCAAACAGGCCTGTTCGGTGACGTCAATTCGGCGACGATTCGCGACATTACGCTGTCGAACGTGTCGATCAACGGTCTCACTCGCGTCGGCGCGCTGGCCGGATTTGCCGATTATTCGACCATCAGCAACGTTCACGTCACGGGCACGGTACGCTCATCGCAGGAAGTCGGCGGTATCGTTGGGTGGCTGTCCGACTCCGCGCTCTCCGGCAGTTCGAGCAGCGCGTCGGTGACGGCCAGCGGCCCGGAGGCAGGGGGGCTGGTCGGACGCGGGTATTACGGCACGAGCATCACCAATTCCTACGCGACCGGTGCCGTGACCGCCTCCGACAAGGTGGGCGGCCTTATCGGCGGAGTCGAATACGGGTCTCCCTTCACGCTCACCAATGTCTACGCCAGCGGTCGCGTGACTGGCGGCACCAATACGGGCGGATTGATCGGCGCCAACGCCACCGGGTCCACCGTAACCTCGACCAACGCCTATTGGGACATCGATACCACCGGCCAGGCGACCAACGCAACGGGCGGTGGCGTCACCGGCATCACCAGCGCCAATGCCCGGACCCAGGCGACCTATGCCGGGTTCGATTTCACCAACACCTGGATCATGATCGCGGGCGAAACGCGCCCGATGCTGCGCAACGAATATTCGACGGTGATCGCCACCGGCGCCGCGTTGCAGCTGATGGAGACCAACAAGTCGGCCAGCTACACGCTCGGCGCCAATCTGGACCTGACCAGCGCGTTCACCGCCGATGGCAACGGCAATTACGCCGGGCTCTGGGGCGAGTCGGGCTTCTTTTCCATTGGCATGAATTTCAGCAATGACGGTCGTACCTTTACCGGCAGCTTCGACGGCGCGAACCGCAGCATTACCGGCCTGCGGATCAACCGTTCTACCACCGACTATGTGGGCTTTTTCGGCTATGCCGACGGGGCGACGATCGCGAATATCACGCTGACGGGCGGCAGCGTCACCGGCAACAGCCAGGTGGGCGCGCTGGTCGGCTATATGCAAGGTGGCACCCTGTCGAACGCCGGGGCGACCACGACGGTGGTCGGCATTTCGACCGGCGAAAGCAATAGCGGCGGACTGGTCGGCACCAACAGGGGCGGCGCGATCAGCGATTCCTGGGCGAGCGGCACCGTCACGGGCGCCGGCTACCAGGTTGGCGGGTTGGCCGGATTCAATTTCGACGGGGGCACGATCACGCGCTCCTACGCGACCGGCGCCGTTACCGGGACGAGCACCACCGGAAACGGCTATCTCGGCGGCCTTGTCGGTGGCAACGGGTATTCTGGCGACGGCGGTACGATCTCGCAGTCCTATGCGACCGGAACGGTGACCGGAGCCAGCGGCCCGATCGGCGGCTTTGTTGGCCACAATGACGGGACGATCACCGATTCCTATGCGACCGGGGTCGTCATCGGAACCGGGTCGGCGGCCAACGTCGGCGGGTTCGTCGGCGTGAATTTCGTCAACGGCACGATCAACGCGGCCTACTCGACGGGCCGTGTAACCGGAGCGACCAACGTTGGTGGCTTTGCGGGGTACAACAACAACGGCGCTGGTGCGATCACCAATGCCTATTGGAACACCCAGACCAGCGGGCAGAGCACGGGTATTTTCGGCGGGTCAGGCTCCGCGACGGCACGCACCACGGCGCAGCTTCAGGGCAGCCTGCCCAGCGGCTTCTCATCCTCGATCTGGCGCACGGGGGACAACCTCTACCCCTATTTCGGCTGGCGTTACTCGACCACGCCGGTGGCTGTCTCCGGCATCGCCAGCGCCAGCGCGGGCGGCAGCGCGCTGGCGGGAAGCACCGTCACGGCAATCTCGAACGGCGCGCTGCTGGGCAGCGCGGTCACGGGCGACGATGGCTATTACTACATCCTGGCGCCCGCGTCCGGGCTGAGCGCCAGCGGCGTGCTGACCTATCTGGATGGCGGCGCGACGCTCGGCGCGGCCTTCTCCGACGCGCTCGGCACCAACGGCGTGCAGAATATTGCGTTGTACGGCACGGCGATGCACCTGATTACCGGCCAGGCGAGCCTGACGGCGACGCGCACCAACTATCTCGCCGCGCGTGGCAGCTATGCCGATACCGACCTGTCCTTCCTCGGCAGCAACTTCGCGCCGCTGACGACGACGGCCGGATACGGCCTCACGCTCGATGCATCGGGCAATTATGCGCTGGATACCGGCTTTACCTCCTCGGGCGCGCTGTCTCTCTCCAGCGGGGGCACGTTCGGCCTGAACAGCAGCGTTACGCTGTCGGCGGGCGGCGCACTGACGATCGGGAGCGCGATTAGCTGGTCGAACGGCTCGACGCTGAGCCTTTCGACGACGGGCGGCGGCGCGATCACGCTGAACGGCGCGGTCACCGGCACCGCAGGCGGGCTCACCCTCGCCGGATCGGGCACCATCACGGCGGGCGCCATCGACGTCAGCGCATTCCGCCTGACCAGCGGCAACTGGCGGCAGGTGGCGGCATCGCTGCCCAGCTTCGCGGCGACCAATTTCATGCTCGACAGCGGCGGCAGCTTCCTCCGCGCAACCGGGGGCGACGGGACGTCGGGTACGCCGTACCAGATCGCCGACCTGTTCGGCCTCCAGGGTCTCGCGTCGACCAGCCTGCTCGCGCAGCATTTCGTGCTGGCGGCGGACATCAACGCGACGCCTGCGGCGGTGTGGAACAGCGGTGCCGGCTTCCTGCCCATCGGCAACGCCACCACCGCCTTTAACGGCAGCCTTGACGGCGCGGGCCACAGCATCGGCGGCCTCACTATCGCGCGCCCGACGATTTCCGCTGGCCTGTTTGGCCAGATCGGCAGCGGCAGCGTCAGCAACCTGACCGTTGCCGGGTCGGTACGCGGGCTCAATGCGGGTCTGCTGGCGGGGGCCAATGAGGGCACGATCAGCAACGTCGCCACCTATGGCAGCGTCGGCAACACGGGCGCGGCGAGCGCGGGTTCGCTCGGCGGGATTGTCGGCACGAGCAGCGGCACGATCACGGGCTCGACCTCGTCCGCGTCGGTAACCGGCGGAGATTACAGTGTAGTGGGTGGCCTCGTCGGCTTGAACGACGGTTTTGTCATCGGCTCCTACGCCACGGGTGCGGTAACGGCGGGAGTCGATGGCCGCGCGGGCGGTCTGGTCGGCCACAATTCGTCGGGGACGATCGAAGGCTCGTTCGCGACGGGCAACGCGACGGCGAGCGCCTCCAATGCACAGTCAGGCGGGCTTGTCGGCCTCAACGCGGGGGACATCGTCGACAGCTATGCCACGGGCATTGCCGACGCGGGGGCAGGTGACGCCGGCGGGCTTGTCGGAGCGAATTTTGGGAGGGTGACGAAAAGCTTCGCCACGGGAACAGTCTCCTCCACCTCCAGTCGCGCCGGTGGCCTGATCGGTAGCAATTCAGGGACGGTGAACAGCAGTTTCTGGAACACCACCAGTTCGGGCACCACGGTCGGCGCGGCGAGCGGCGCGACGGCCGGGATCACCGGGCGCACGACCGCCGAGATGACGTCGCTGGCGACCTTCAGCGGCGCCGGCTGGAGCATCGACGATGCCGGTGGGACTGCCTCGACATGGCGTATCTACGCCGGCTTCACCGCGCCGCTGTTGCGCAGCTTCATGACCGCGCTGACGGTGACCGGTGGCAGCGGCTCGAAGGCATATGACGGGTCGGCGACGAGCACCAATGTCGGCACGCTGACCTACAGCCCGTCGGGCTATACGACGTCGCTGGTTTCCGGCACGGCCTCGTACACTGCATCCAGCGCGAATGCGGCGACCTACACCGGCGCGGGGCTTACGCTGTCCGGCCTCTATTCGAGCCAGCTCGGCTACGACATCAGTTTAGTGTCGGGATCGCTGGTCATTTCTCCCGTCGCGCTGACCGTGACGGCGGCGAATGCCACCAAGACCTATGACGGTCTCGCGTTCAGCGGCGGCAACGGCGTTACCTATAGCGGGTTCGTCAATGGCGAGACCGCGTCGGTGCTCGGTGGCATGCTCAGCTATGGTGGCACGGCGCAGGGTGCGGTTAACGCGGGCAGCTATGGGCTAACCGCGTCGGGGCTGACGTCGGCCAACTACACGATCGGCTACACGGCGGGGACGCTGGTGGTGAACCCGGCGGCGCTGACCGTGACGGCGGCGAACGCGACCAAGACCTATAACGGGCTGGCGTGGAGCGGCGGCAATGGGGTGACCTATAGCGGGTTCGTCAATGGCGAGACGGCCTCGGTGCTGGGCGGGACGCTCGCCTATGGCGGCACCGCGCAGGGTGCGACTAATGCGGGCAGCTATGGGCTGAGCGCGTCGGGGCTTACCTCGGGCAACTACACGATCGGGTACACGTCGGGGACGCTGGTGGTGAACCCGGCGGCGTTGACCGTAACGGCTACGAACGCGACCAAGACCTATGACGGGTTGGCGTGGAGCGGCGGCAATGGGGTGAGCTATAGCGGCTTCGTCAATGGCGAGACGGCGGCGGTGCTGGGGGGCACGCTCGCCTATGGCGGGACGGCACAGGGGGCGATCAACGCGGGCAGCTATGGGCTGAGCGCGTCGGGGCTGACATCGGCTAACTACACGATCGGGTACGCGGCGGGCACGCTGTTGGTGAACCCGGCGGCGCTGACCGTGACGGCGGCGAACGCGACCAAGACCTATGACGGTCTGGCGTTCAGCGGTGGGAACGGCGTTACCTATAGCGGGTTCGTTAACGCCGAGACCGCGTCGGTGCTCGGCGGCACGCTCAGCTATGGCGGCACGGCGCAGGGGGCAGTGAATGCGGGCAGCTATGGGCTGACCGCGTCGGGGCTGACCTCGGGCAACTACACGATCGGCTATACGGCAGGCACGCTGCTGGTGAACCCGGCGGCGCTCACGGTCACCGCGAACAATGCGACCAAGACCTATGATGGCCTCGCGTTCAGCGGCGGGAACGGGGTGACCTATAGCGGGTTCGTCAATGGCGAGACCGCGTCGGTGCTGGGTGGCACGCTGACCTATGGCGGCACGGCACAGGGTGCGGTGAACGCGGGCAGCTATGGGCTGACCGCGTCGGGGCTGACCTCGGGCAACTACACGATCGGCTATACGCCGGGCACGCTGCTGGTGAACCCGGCGAGCCTCACCGTGACCGCGACCAACGCGACCAAGACCTATGATGGCCTGGCGTTCAGCGGCGGCAACGGGGTGACCTATAGCGGGTTCGTGAACGGCGAGACCGCAGCGGTGCTCGGCGGCACACTCACCTATGGCGGCACGGCGCAGGGTGCAGTGAATGCGGGCAGCTATGGGCTGACCGCGTCGGGGCTCACCTCGAGCAACTACACGATCGGCTATACGGCGGGGACGCTGCTGGTGAACCGCGCGGCGCTGACCGTGACCGCAGCGAACGCAAGCAAGACCTATGATGGCCTCGCGTTCAGCGGCGGCAACGGGGTGACTTATAGCGGATTCGTGAACGGCGAGACCGCGTCGGTGCTCGGCGGCACGCTGACCTATGGCGGCACGGCGCAGGGCGCGGTCAACGCAGGTAGCTATTGGCTGACCGCGTCCGGCCTGACCTCCAGCAACTACACGATCGGCTACACGGCGGGGACGCTGCTGGTGAACCCGGCTGCGCTGACCGTGACGGCGGCGAACGCGACCAAGACCTATGACGGGCTGGCGTGGAGCGGCGGCAACGGGGTGACTTATAGCGGGTTCGTGAACGCCGAGACCGCGTCGGTGCTGGGCGGCACGCTCAGCTATGGTGGCACGGCGCAGGGGGCGGTGAACGCGGGCAGCTATGGGCTGAGCGCGTCGGGGCTCACCTCCAGCAACTACACGATCGGCTATACGGCGGGGACGCTGGTGGTGAACCCGGCGGCGCTGACCGTGACGGCGGCGAATGCGACCAAGACCTATAACGGGCTGGCGTTCAGCGGCGGCAACGGGGTGACTTATAGCGGATTCGCGAACGGCGAGACCGCAGCGGTGTTGGGTGGCACGCTCGCCTATGGCGGGACGGCGCAGGGGGCGATCAACGCGGGCAGCTATGGGCTGAGCGCGTCGGGGCTGACCTCGAGCAACTACACGATCGGCTATACGGCGGGGACGCTGCTGGTGAACCCGGCGGCGCTGACCGTGACGGCTACGAACGCGACCAAGACCTATGACGGGCTGGCGTGGAGCGGTGGTAACGGCGTTACCTATAGCGGGTTCGTCAATGGCGAGACGGCGGCGGTGCTCGGCGGTACGTTGGCGTATGGCGGCACCGCGCAGGGTTCCATCAACGCGGGCAGCTATGGGCTGAGCGCGTCGGGGCTGACCGCCACCAACTACACGATCGGCTACACCTCCGGAACGCTGGTGGTGAACCCGGCGGCGTTGACGGTGACGGCGGGTTCGCTGTCCATCCCGTTGCTGGGCAACTATCTGCCGCTGCAATATCGCGTCGAAGGGACGATCGCGCCGCGCGATGCCGGGGCGTCGATCTTTGGGGGCGTGCTGGCGACCGAAGCCGACAACAGCCTGCCGGGCAGCTATGCTATCACGCTGGGGACGCTGCGGGTCGTCAATCCCAACTATGTCCTGTCGCGCTTTACGGGTGGCACGATCGAGGTTCAGGGTCCGACCAACACGCCCGATGGCGGCGTTGTCGAGCAGACGCTTCCGGTCGCAGCCCTGCCCGAAGCGATCGGGTCGGTCGCTGGCCGTGTGGCGCTGGCGGGGAGCGGCACGGCAACTCTGGGGCGCGACGCGCATCTCAAGACCGACGTCGATTTCATCCGCGTGGAGGCATCCGACGAAGACGGGGCGCGATAAGGGCGGCGGATCAGCGTGTCAGGGGCGCCGTGCTGTTCCGCACGACCAGTTCGTGGCCCAGCGTCACTTGCCGCGCGGGGCTTTCGGCGCCGCGCAATATGTCGGCGAGAAGCTCGACCGCGCGCCGCCCGATCAGCCCCTTGGGCTGGGCAATGGTGGTCAGGGCGGGGTGGAAATAGCGCGCGATCGGCAGGTCGTCGAAGCCGATGACCGATATGTCGCCGGGACAGGACAGCCCGGCGTCGCCGATTGCGCTGATCGCGCCGAACGCCATTTCGTCGCTGAAACAGAACAGCGCGGTCACTTTGCCGTCGAGCAGGTGGCGCGCCTGTTCCACGGCGGAACGCGCCGAATAATCGCCCGCCCGCACGTGCAGCCGCCGTTCCAGCCCGCTGCGCTCCGCCGCGCGGATCGCGCCCGCCAGTCGATCGCGGCTGATCGGGCTGATCGGTGGCCCGGTGATGATCCCGATGTCGCGATGGCCGAGCGCGATCAGGTGTTCCATCGCGTCGCTGCTGGCGGTCGCGTTGTCGATATGGACGCTCGGCACGCCGATGTCGGGGCTGTATTCGCATCCGTTGACGATCGGTGCGGCCGCGCCCAGGCGCGCGAGCAGTGGCGTGAGGCTGGCGGGCAGCCGGTGGCCGAGAAAGACCAGCCCATCCACTTCGCGGCGCGACAGCATCTCGGCATATTGTTCTTCGACCTGCGTGTCGTGGCGGGTGTCGCCGACGACCACGGCATAGCCCGCGTCGCGCGCAGCCTCTTCCGCGCCGCGAATCACGCTCGCGAAGAAGGGATTGGAAATGTCCGGCACGGTCAGCAGGATCTTGCCCGCGCGCGCCGTGCGCAGGCTGCGCGCCGCGACATTGGGGCGATAGCCGAGCGCTTCGACCACCTCCAGCACGCGTCGGCGCGTGCGCTCTGCCACCCGCTCCGGCTGGCTCAGCACGCGCGAGACAGTGGCGGTCGACACCCCGGCTGCCGCCGCGACTTCGATGATCGTCGTCATGGCACTGTCATGTCGCTTGCGGTGAACCGTGTCGATAGGGGATGATGTAATCCTTTACATCGTCGTTTTGGCTGCATAGTCTGTGCGCCAAGGGCAGGGAAACTGCATCTGGGGAGGATATGCGCATGGTCGCTGCGGATGGGGCGTTGTCGGGTAGCGCGCGCCCGGTTT
This sequence comes from Sphingomonas degradans, assembly GCF_053502645.1. Lineage (NCBI taxonomy): Bacteria > Pseudomonadati > Pseudomonadota > Alphaproteobacteria > Sphingomonadales > Sphingomonadaceae > Sphingomonas > Sphingomonas degradans. Next base: position 1,943,732 of record NZ_CP177172.1, on the reverse strand, counting down.
CTGGAATGCTCACGGGGCGCCTCAGTGCGCTCATGTTCATGCAGTTCTTCGTGTGGGGCGCGTGGAACGTAACGCTCGGGCTGGTCATGCAGACCGTGGGCATCGGCAGCCTGATCGCCAATGCCTTTTCGGTCGGACCGATCGCGTCGATCGTGGGATCGTTCCTGCTCGGCATGGCGGCGGCGCGCTTCCTCAGCCCCAAGATGCTGATGGTCACGCTGCATCTGGTGGGCGGCGCGCTGCTGTTCGTGCTGCCCCGGTTTCTCACCCCCGAACAGGGCGGCACCTTCGTCTGGCTGCTGCTCGGCTACATGATCCTGTACATGCCGACGGTCGGCCTTGCGAACACGATCGCGCTCAAGAGCTTCGGCGAGCGGGTCGATCGCTTCCCCTTCGTGCGCGCGTTCGGCACGCTGGGCTGGATCGTGGCCGGGCTGATCGTCGGCTGGGCCGGGCTTTCCGCCAGCCCGCATATCTTCGAAGTCGCGGGCGTCGTCTCGCTCGCGCTGGGGTTCTACAGCATCACGTTGCCCAACGTCCGCCCGGACGCTCCGCAGGGCAAGAGCCTGATCGCCGAGGTGTTCTGCACCGAGGCGTTCGGCCTCATGCGCAACCGTTCGTTCCTGGTCTTCATCGCATGCGCGACGCTGATCTCGGTCCCGCTGGCGATGTATTACGCCTATGCCTCGGCCTATGTCGGCGCGGCGGGGATCGAGAATGTCGGCGGTACGCTGGCGATCGGGCAGATGTCCGAGCTGGTGTTCATGTTCTCGATGCCATGGCTGTATCGCCGCTTCGGCGTGAAGCCGCTGCTGCTCGTCGGCATGATCGCCTGGGCTCTGCGCTATGCGCTGTTCGCCATCGGTGACGGGGGCTCGTCGCTCTGGGCAATCTATCTCGGCGTCGCGCTGCACGGCGTGTGCTACGACTTCTTCTTCGTCGCCGGCGCGATCTACACCGGCAACATCGCCACGCCCAAGGGCGTGAATGCGCAGGCGCAGGGGATGCTTACGCTGTTCACCTATGGCGTGGGGATGTTGCTCGGGTCGCAGATCGGCGGACTGCTCTATGCGCAGCTGCCCGCCAATCCGTCGATCGCCGACTGGCAGCATATGTGGTGGTATCCGGCGATCGCGGCCGCGGTCATCGCGCTGCTTTTCCAGCTCACCTTCAAGAACGATCGCAAGACGGAGGCGCAGGCATGACCACGATGCAGGGGCCGGCCATTTTCCTCGCCCAGTTTCTCGGCGACACCGCGCCGTTCGACACGCTGGACCATATGGCGGAGTGGGCGGCGGGGCTCGGCTATGTCGGCGTGCAGATTCCGTGCGACTCGCGGCTGATCGACCTTCGCCAAGCTGCCGAGAGCCAGTCCTATTGCGACGATCTGCGCGCGCGACTGGACAAGTTCGGGATTCAGCCGACCGAATTGTCGACGCATCTCCAGGGTCAGCTGGTCGCCGTGCACCCCGCATACGACACGCTGTTCGATGGCTTCGCACCGGCCGAGTTGCACGGCAAGCCTGTCGAGCGGCAGGCCTGGGCCGTCGAGCAAGTGAAGCTCGCCGCCCGCGCCAGCGCCCGGCTGGGGCTGAAGGCGCACGCGACCTTTTCCGGTGCGCTGGCCTGGCCCTATGTCTATCCCTGGCCGCAGCGTCCCGCCGGGCTGGTCGAAGAGGCGTTTGCCGAACTGGCGCGGCGCTGGACCCCGATCCTCGACGTGTTCGAGGAAGCGGGAGTCGATTGCGCGTTCGAGATTCATCCGGGCGAAGACATCCATGATGGCGCAACCTGGGAGCGGTTCCTGGAGGCGGTAAACAACCATCCCCGCGCGCGCATCCTGTTCGACCCGTCGCATTATGTGCTGCAACAGCTCGACTATCTCGACTTCATCGATCGCTATCACGATCGGATTTCGTGCTTCCATGTGAAGGATGCGGAGTTCAACCCGACCGGGCGCAGCGGCGTCTATGGTGGCTATGAAAGCTGGGCCAACCGCGCCGGGCGCTTCCGCTCGACCGGAGACGGGCAAGTCGATTTCGTCGGTATCTTCAGCAAGCTGGCGCAATATGGCTATCGCGGCTGGGCCGTGATCGAATGGGAATGCGCGCTCAAGAACAGCGAGGATGGCGCCCGCGAAGGCGCGCCGTTCATCCGCGACCATATCATCCGCGTCACGGGCCGCGCGTTCGACGATTTCGCCTCGAGCGGCGTCGACAAGGGGGCGATCCGCACGCTGCTCGGGCTCGACGGAGCGGCGAAATGATCCGGCATCCGCTCAAGCTCGGCATGGTGGGCGGCGGCGAGGGCGCGTTCATCGGCGCAGTGCACCGCATGGCGGCGGCGCTGGATGGCGACTGGCGGCTGACGGCGGGCGCGTTCAGCACCGATGCGGGCAGGAATGCGCGCACCGGCGACCTGCTCGGGCTCGATCCGGCGCGGGTCTATGCGACCTATGATGCGCTGCTCGCCGGTGAAGCGGCACTGCCGGAAGGCGAGCGTATCGATGCAGTGGCGATCGTCACGCCGAACCACCTCCACGCACCCGTCGCCATCGCCGCGCTGAACGCCGGCTTCCACGTCTTCTGCGAAAAGCCGATGGCGATGAACAGCGACGAGGCCCGCGCCATCGCTGCGGCGGCGGAGGCCAGCGGCAAGCAGTTCGGGCTCGCCTTCACCTATAGCGGCTATCCGCTGGTCGAGGAGGCACGCGCCCGCGTCGCCCGTGGCGATTTCGGCGCGATCCGGCTGGTGCAGGTGGAATATATCCAGGGCTGGCTGAGCGGCACCCTCGACACCGAAGGCAACAAGCAGGCCGAATGGCGCACCGATCCCGCGCGCGCCGGGCTGGGCGGGTGCCTGGGCGATATCGGCACCCATGCGTTCCACCTGGCCGAGCATGTCTCCGGCCAGCGCGTGGACGCGGTCTCCGCCGACCTCACCATCCATGTTCCGGGGCGCCGGCTCGACGACGACGTCAGCGCGCTGCTGCGCTTCGCGAACGGCGCGCGCGGCACGTTGAAGGCGACGCAGGTCGCGGCGGGCGAGGAAAACGGGCTGCGGCTGCGCATTCATGGCGAGCGCGGCGGGCTGGAATGGGCGCAGATGGAGCCCAACACGCTGACGCTGCGCTGGCTGGATCGCCCGGCGGAAATCGTGCGCGCGGGTGGTCCGGGGCTGGGGGCGACTACATCCATGTTGTTGCGCACGCCGGCCGGTCACCCCGAAGGATATGTCGAGGCGTTCGGGAACCTGTACCGTGCCTTTGCCGCGTCGATTCGGGGTGAGGGCGACCGCTGGTTTCCGGGCGTGACGGACGGATTGCGGACGATGCAGTTCGTCGAGGCGGCGATCGCGAATGCGGCGTCGGATGAAAAATGGACCAGCATCGAACCTGGAGAGATTGCATGAAGCTTTTGATGTGCGCGGGCGCGGGGATGGTCGCAATGGTCGCGGTTGTGGCGACGAGCGCGCCCACCGTCGCCCAGACGACGGCGGCACCGCCTGCCTTCGCCGCTTGCAAGGCCTGCCACACCGTCGAGAAGGGTGGTCCGAACCGTATCGGGCCTAACCTCTATGGGGTCGTCGGCCGACCCGCCGCGTCGGCACCCGGTTTCAGCTATTCCCCGGCGATGAAGGCGTCGAAGCTGCGCTGGGATGCGGCCACGCTGGACCAGTTCATCGCGGCGCCGACCAAGAAGGTGCCCGGCACCCGGATGCCGATCGGCATGGCCGACCCGGCAAAGCGCGCCGCGATCATCGCCTATCTGAAAGCGGAAAGCGCGAAGAAATGAGCGAAACGGGGGGGAAGGGGCTTTCGCGACGGACGATGCTGGCGGCAGGCGCGGCGCTCCCGATCGCGGCCGGGGTGGCGCGGGCGCAGGGGGGCGGCAGCAACGCCGCCCGCTTCTCGCTAGGCTATGCCCCGCATGAAGGCAGCTTTGCCAGCCGGGGCAACCGGCTGGAACAGATCGCCTTTGCCGCCGATCAGGGCTTCACCGCCTGGGAAGACAATGAGGCCGCCGGTCGTACGATCGACGAGCAGGTTGCGATGGCCAAGGCGCTTGCCAGCCGTGGCATGACGATGGGCGTGTTCGTCGCCAGTATGCCCAAATGGGGCCAGTCGCGGCCGATCCTCGGCGCGAACGACGGTGCCGAGCGCGAGGCGTTCCTGGAGGACATCCGCGCATCGATCGACGTCGCCAAGCGGCTGAACGCGAAACACATGACCGTGGTGACGGGCTTTCTGGACTCCCGCGTGCCGCTCGATATCCAGACCGCGCGCGTGATCGACGTGATGCGCCGCGCAGGCGACATCGTCGCGCCGCATGGGCTGGTGCTGGTGATGGAGCCGCTCAACACGCGGACCAACCATCCCGGCGTCTACATGCAGAGCATCGCCCAGGGCTATGCCGTCGCGCGCGGCGTCAACAGCCCGGGGGTTAAGATCCTGGCCGATTTGTACCACGAGCAGATTCAGTCGGGGAACCTGATCCCGACGATGGACCTGTGCTGGAGCGAGATCGGCTATATCCAGTTCGGCGACAATCCGGGGCGCAACGAGCCCGGCACCGGCGAGATCAACTATGCCGGCATCACCCGCTGGCTGCGGGCGCGCCGCTATGCCGGTGTGATCGGGATGGAACATGGCAATTCGGTAAAGGGGCGCGCGGGCGAAGAGCGGCTGATCGCCGCCTATCGCTCGATCGACGCACTGTGAGGAGAGGGGCAAACATGGTTTCGCGTAGGATGGCGGCGGCGGTGTCGGCGGGGTTTGCCGCGACCCTGGCGCTGCCGGCGGCGGCACAGGAGAAGCCGGGGTTCAAGGACACGCCGATTCTGCCGGGCGGCAACTGGCACGTCCATGATTCCGATCGCCCCGCGCCGGCGGTGGTGACTCCCGCCGCGCAGCCGGGCGGCGCGCCTTCGGACGCAATCATATTGTTCGACGGGCGCTCGCTGGATGCCTGGCAGCCGGAGCGCGCGGCGTGGCCGATCGCGGATGGCGCGATGACGGTGCCGGCCCGCACGCCCGGTGGACGCGAGAGCAACCTGGTGTCGAAGCAGAGCTTTGGCGACGTTCAGCTGCACCTGGAATTCCGCTCGCCCAATCCGCCGACCAAGACCTCGCAGGATCGCGGCAACAGCGGCATCTGGTTCATGCAGCGCTACGAGCTGCAGATCCTCGATGGCTATCAGAACCCGACCTATGCCGACGGTACGGTCGGTGCGGTCTATGGCTGGAAGCCGCCGCTGGCCAATGCCGCGCGCCGCCCCGGCGAGTGGCAGAGCTATGACGTGGTGTTCGAGCGGCCCCGCTTTGCGGCGGACGGCAAGCTGCTGCGCCCGGCCTATATCACGGCATTCCTGAACGGCGTGCTGGTGCAGAACCATCAGGCGATGCTGGGCACGACCGTGTGGCGGCAGGTCGCCAAGTACGAAGCGCATCCGGACGCGGCGCCGCTGCAATTGCAGGACCATGATTCGCCGGTGTCGTTCCGCAACATCTGGGTCCGCCCGCTGCCGGAAGCGGCGATCGCGCAGGACAGGGGAGGAGAAGCCAAGTGATCATTGATCGTAGAACCGCGCTGGCCGGCGTGGTCGCCATGTTCGGTGCGGGCGTGTTCGCGCCGATCGCCCGCGCTGCCCAGGCATCCGCCGCCCCTGCGATCAGCGAAGGGCCGCCGAGCGTCGCGGTGTTCACGCCCGCCCAGCGCGCGCTGATGACCGCGCTCAGCGAGCGCGTGATCCCGACGACGGATACGCCGGGCGCGATCGCCGCGGGCGTCCCGGCCTATATCGAAAAGCTGCTCGCGGACTGGGCCTATCCGGCGGACCGCGTGCCGATCGTCGCGGGGCTCGATACGATCGATGCGCGCAGCGTGCAGGACTATAAGGTCGCGGCTGCCAAGGCGACGCCGGAGCAGCAGGATGCGCTGCTCACGCTGGCGATGAACGACGCGCTGCCGGGCGGCAAGACCTTCTTCGAGGCGTTCCGGCAGCTGGTCATCACCGGCTATTACACGTCCGAGATCGGCATCACGCAGGAGCGCGAATATCTGCCCGTGCCCGGCGAATATAACGGCGCCTTTCCCTATTCTCAGGTCAACAAGGTCTATAGCGCATGATCAGCCGTCGTACTCTGCTTGCAGGCGCCGGCGGCGCCGCGGCCATCGCCCTTTCCGATCGCATCGTCGCGCCCGCACAGGCGGCGCAGATCGGCGCGATCGGCCTTCAGCTCTACACCATCCGCGAGATCTTCCAGAAAGACCCGGTCGCCACGCTCGAGCAGGTCGCCCGGATCGGCTATCGCGAAGTCGAATATGGCGGTGGCGGCTATGAGTCGATGGACGCCGCGCTGCTACGCCGGACGATGGACCGGGTGGGGCTGCGCGCGCCGTCGATCCATGTCGGCTATGACGCGCTGCTGGGCGATTTCGACGCTTCGGTCGCGCGTGCCAAGGCGCTGGGCGCGGATACCGTGGTGCTGCCCTACATGACCGATCAGTACCGCACCGAGCAGGGCTGGCAGGCGGCACTGCCCAATTTCAACCGCTTCGGCGCGGCGCTGAAAAAGGCGGGGCTGGGCTTTGCCTATCACAACCATGATTTCGAGTTCACGAACAAGCCGGGCGGCGTCAGCCTGTACGATCGCTTCCTGAAGGAAACCGATCCCGCGCTGGTGAAGATCGAGCTGGACCTGTATTGGGCCGCGCATGCCGGCGAAAGCGCAGCGGCGCTGATCGAGCGGCTGGGCAAGCGGATCTACGCCTATCACGTCAAGGACATGCGCGCCGACCGCAGCATGGCGGCGGTCGGCGCCGGCATCACCGATTTCGCCGCGCTGTTCAAGCTGAAGGCCAGCGCGGGCGTCCGCCACTTCTATGTCGAGAACGATCAGGCGCCTGCGCCATATCTTCCCGACATCACGACCAGCTTCAACACGCTCCGCGCGCTGCGTTTCTGACAAGCCGAACCGGGAGAGGATAGAACATGGCACCGACCAACAGGTTCGACGCAATCGTCATCGGTTCGGGCGTGAGCGGCGGTTTCGCCGCCAAGGAGTTGACCGAAAAGGGGCTGCGCGTCCTCATGCTCGACCGCGGCAAGATGGTGGAGCATGGCGAAGGCTATCCGTATGACGGAAAGCCGGCTTTCGAGGTTCCCGCGCGGAACATCATGCCCAAGCCGCTGCGGGACAGCGATTATTTCATCGCCAAATATGGCTATGTCGCGCCCAGCAGCATGGGCTTCTACAACAACGACCGGTTGAATCCCTATGCCTATGACGAGGGGAGCAAATTCTACTGGATCCGCCCCGGCGCAGTCGGCGGCAAGTCGCTGATCTGGGGACGGTGGAGCTTCCGCTGGAGCCCGGAGGATTTCGAGGCGAACAAGCGCGACGGCATCGATGGCGTCTGGCCGATCGGCTATGACGACGTCGCCCCGTGGTACAGCTATGTCGAGAAATATATCGGCGTATCGGGCTCGCGCGAGAACCTGCCCTATCTGCCCGACAGCGAATTCCAGCCGCCGATGCCGATGAACATCGCGGAGAAATGGCTGAAGGAGCGGCTGGAGAAGGAGTTTCCGGGCCGCAAGCTGATCAACACCCGCCTGTCCAACATGACCGAGGACAAGCCCGACCAGAACCGCACCAAATGCCAGTTCCGCAACCAGTGCGGCAATGGCTGTTCGTTCGGCGCCTATTTCTCGACCCAGGCAGTCACGCTTCCCGCTGCGCGCGCGACCGGGCGGCTGACGCTGACGTCGGATGCGGTGGTCACCAACCTCGAATATGATGCGGCGAAGAAGCGGGTCACCGGCGTGCGCTATGTCGACGCCAAGACCGGGCAGGCGCAGGTGGTGAATGCCGACCTGGTGTTCCTGTGCGCGTCGGCGATGGCATCGACCCAGATCCTGATGAACTCGCGCGCGCCGGGCAGCGACCGCAGCCATTTCGACACCAGCGGCACGCTGGGCCGCTATGTCATGGACCATATCTTCCGCGTTGGCGTGGAAGGGCAGATTCCGGGCATGAGCGAGTATATCGAATATGGCCGGCGCCCCGGCGGCGTCTATGTCCCCCGCTTCCGCAACATTGGCGGCGACGAGGGCGTGGGGTTCAAGCGCGGCTATGGCTATCAGGGGAGCGCGCGGCGCGATCCTGCCGGTCCGGTCGGCTTCGGCGCTTCGATGAAGCAGGGGATGCGCGGCTATGCCCCGTGGAAGTTCAGCATGGGCGCGTTCGGCGAGTGCCTGCCGTACCGCGACAACCATGTCTCGCTCCACCCGAGCAAGGTCGACCGCTTCGGGGTGCCGCTGATGCGCTTCGACGTGCAGTTCCGTGAGAACGAACTGCGGATGATGGCCGATGCCAAGGTGCAGGGCGAAGCGATGCTGAAGGCGGCGGGCCTCACCAACGTCACCAGCTATGAGGGCGAGCACGTCCCCGGCGACGCGATCCACGAAATGGGCGGCGCGCGCATGGGCGCCGATCCCCGCGCGTCGGTGCTCAATGGCTGGAGCCAGGCGCATGACGCGCCCAATCTGTACGTCACCGATGGCGCACAGATGGCGTCGGTTTCTTGCGTCAATCCGTCGCTGACGTTCATGGCGATGACGGCGCGTGCGGCGGATCATGCCGTGCGCCAGTTGAAGCACGCCTGAATTCTAACCCCGGTCCTGCCCCGTGACGGGCGGGGCCGGGTTTCAGAACGCCATTTCGAACCCGATCCGGACACTGCGCGGCTGGAGCGGTGTGATCTGGTTGCGATCGCGCACCAGGAAGGGCGAACCCAGCGCAAAGCGATTGCCGCGTGCGTCCAGCAGATTGGTAAGCGACAGCGTCACCGCGCGTCGCTTGCTGCCCACCCGGAATTCGAGCCCCGTGTCGAGATAGTCGCCCTGCAGCTGGCCGAGGATCGCGCCGATGCCGAGCGTGGATTTGCCGACATATCGGGCAAAGCCGTTGATGCCCAAGTCCAGCCGCGACGACAGCGGCGTCGCATAGTCGAACCCCAGCCGGCCGGTGGCATCTGCGACATTGGGCAGCCGATCGAAATCCGCCTGCGCCGCGTCCGACAGCAGGCCGGCCGATGCCGTGCGCGACGTGACATGGCTGTCGTTCAGGTACAGCGCGGCGTCGAGCGACAGGCTGGGTGCCACTTGCCAGCGCGAGGACAGCCCGACCGACAGGACGCGGCCATCGCCGACATTCGACGTGGTCGGAAACCCGAACCCGTCGATCAGATCGGCCTGGATGTCGCGCCACTGCGTCCATGATCCGCTGAGCGACAGGTTGAAACTGCGGCTGGTATAGCGCGCGCCGGCTTCGGTGGTGGCGACCCGATCGCCCTTGAAACGCTGAACGAAATCGAGCCGCACGGCGATCCCGCCGGGGCGGAAGCCCTGTTGGTAGCGCCCGAACAGCGTCAGGCTATCGGTCGCGCGATAGGCGAGCGCGGCAGAGGGCAGCAGCCGGGTTTCCGATCGCGCCGCATTGGCGGTCGGATCCTGGCGAAAGGCCACGATGCGCAGAGCGTCCTGCGAATCGCCCGCCAGATGCGAGTGCGTCAGGCGCCCTCCGAGCGTGAGGGTAAGCCGATCGATAGGGGCGATCGACCCCTCGCCATACAGCGTCTGCTCGTCGACCTGGTTGCGCACGCCGGTCAGCGCGACGCTGGCGTTGCGCGCCACGCCCAGCGGGCCGACGTCCATCCGCCGGTTCACGCGCGCCTGGTTGTGCAGCACACTCAGCCCCACCACCCATCCGCTGCCGTGCGGGCCCCGGCGGGCCAGCCGGGTTTCGGCGGTCAGCATCGATATCCGGTCGGTCTGCACGAACGCCGACGACGCCCTGGCCGCGACCGGCATCGCGTCCGGGGCGGCATTGGGCAGTTCCTTTCCCAGGAACTGCTCGAACACATATTGGCCGGTATAGCCCAGCGACGTGGTAAGTTCGAGCGTGCCCCAGCGTTTGCGTGCGACCAGATCGGCGAGCCAGTAATCGTTGCGGAAGGGCTGGGCGATGCTGCTCGCCCGGCTCAGCCCGTCGCCGCCATCGCGTTCGGCATATTGGCTGTCGTCGCCATCGATGCGCTGGCCGACGCCGCTCAGGTCGATCGTCCAGTCATTGCCGGGCGCATAGCGCAGCGTCGCACGGCCGCCATAGGTGCGCACCGTGTTGACGTCCTTCAGCCCGCGCTCGGTATCGTCGATATAGCCGCCATCGCCGGAGCCGAAGGCGAGTGCGCGCAAAGCGAGCGTTCCCTCGACGATGGGCAAGTTGAGGATGCCGCCGCCATCGACGCCGGGCCTGCCGTGTTGCACCGCCTGCACGCCGCCCCACGCCGCCCCCGCGACGCCATTGAGATCGGGCGCGTTGGGCACGACGCGGACGACCCCGCCCAGCGAGCCCGCGCCGTATAGCGTGCCCTGCGGCCCTTCGAGGACTTCGATGCTGCGGATGTCGTACAGGCGCAGGCTGGGGTCGGGCGCGCTGTAGGTGATGCGGCTGTTGCCCCAATATTGGCCCACCGTGGCCTGGGTGGGGCCGACGAAGCTGGAATCGGCGATGCCGCGAATGAACAGCTTGTTGCGACCGGGGCCGAGATGCGTCGAGACGACACTGGCGGCGCGGGTGCTGATCGTGTCGCTGCCATGGCCGGCGGCGGCGGTGGAGAGGGTGCTGCCGTCGATGACCTGGACGCCGCCGGGATAGACGCTGAGCGGAACGTCGCGCTTGGTGCCTGTTACCACGATCTCGTCGGTGGCGAGGTCGGTGGGCGCAGGTACCGTCGGGTGCGGTGGCGCGAGCGGGCGCGGCGGGGCGGCGCGTGTGGGCGCGGGTTCGATCAGATAGGTGTTCGGCGCCACGCGTCGCGCCTGCAGCCGGGTGCCGAGCAGCAGCCGCTCCAGCGCCTGGCCCGCCGTGAACCGGCCGCGCACCGCGGGCACGCGCTGTGCCGAGAGCCGGGCGTCGCGAAAGCCGATGCTCGCGCCGCTCTGGGCGCTGAGCAGGCGGATCGCCGCGTCGAGGCGGGAGGCGGGGAGATCGATCGGCGCCACCCGCACGCGCCCCTCGCTTTGGGCATGCGCAGGCGCGCCGATCAGCAGGGCTGCGGCGGAAAGGGAAGCGAGGGCGGCGGGCCTATCGCCGAGGGGCACTAGCCGGAACCATCGTCCAGTTATCGCCTTCCTCGATAAATCGCACGCCCAGCAAGGGGCCGGCCCGCGCGAAGACCTGTTGGGGGGAGCCCTCTAGCATGAGGGTCCCGGTGAACCGCATCCGTTCCGCGCCGCGCCGGGCCTGGATCGTCTGGCCGGTGTTGCGGCCCAGATCGCCCGCGACCTGGTCGAGCGGCGCGTCGTCATATTGGAGCTGGCCGGTCTGCCAGCTGCCGATCGTCTGCGGGCTCGCCTTGCGCAGCGCCGGTGGCGACACTGCGTCCGCGCGCGACAGGGCGTCGCCCGGATTGAGGCGGATGCGCTGGCGGCCGGCGCTGTAGTCGACCGCGCCTTCGGCCACCGCGACGTCGATCGCCGTGCCGTCATGCACGACGTTGAACACCGTCCCGACATCGATCAGCCGCGTGCCGTGCGCGGTGACGACGAACGGACGTTCGGCATCATGCTTGATCTGGAACAGCGCCTCGCCGCCGGCCAGCGCGACTTCGCGTGGTGTCTTGGGGTCGAGCGTGATCCGGGTGTTGCCGTTCAGGATCACGCGCGATCCGTCGCCGAGATCGACGGTGCGGTGCTCGCCCGCCGCCGTCGCGATCTCGCGCGGGCCGCTCTGCGGCGCCAGCACCGTCCAGCCACCGGCTGCGACGAGCGCGGCGGCCATCGCGCCACCTGCGGCAAACCAGCGCCCGCGCGATGCCGCGCGTGCGGGGGCCATCGGCATCGGGGGGCGCTTTTGCGTCAGAAGCTCTACTGCCCAGGCATCGGCGTCCAGAGCGAGGTCATAGGCGGCCAGATGCGCGGGATCGCTTTCGAGCCATGCGCTCAGGCCGTCCCAATCGTCGAACGACGCGTCCTGGACGCGCAGCGCCCAGCGGCGTGCCGCCTCGTCGATCGTATCAGGGGAAGGTCGCGTCATGCCCATTTCCCTGACAGGACGGAGCGGGTGCCGCTATTCCGCATCGAAACGTGCTTTTAGTTCGGCGAGCGCGCGATACGCCTTTTGCAGGTCCTTTTCGACCGAGCTGAGGCTGACGCCCAGATCGCGCGCGATCGCCGCCTGTCCTACGCCGTCCAGCCGATAGCGACGGAACACCTGGTCCACGCGCGGGCCCAGCGCCGCCAGCGTTTCCTCGGCCGCGCGCACGCGCTGGCGCGCGATCAGCGTGCGTTCGCCCTGCGGCGCTTCTTCGGTGCCCAGGCTGATGTCGTGCCATTCGGACTGGCGGCGCTCACGGCTCAGCATCGAGCGGCGGCGGTCGCGCATCAGGTTCTCCGCCGCGCGGAACAGATAGGAGAGGGGATCGGAAACGGGCTCGCCCGGCACCGATGCGACGCGCTGCCACAGGTCGTGCAGCACATCCTCGGCATCGTCGCCCGCACCCCGCGCGGCGAGGAAGCGGAGCAGCCGCGTCCGCTCGTTCAGGAGGACGCGCTGAAGCCCGTCGACGGCCTCAACCGGCATGACGTGCCGTGGAGGTTGCGCCGTGCGGCCCGGTTCGGTCGGCGCGGGCACTGCGACAGGGTTGCACGCCGGCATCACAGCGCCGCATCGGATGCGGACCTCGCGCCGTCGCGCGCCTTGGCGAATGCCGATATATGGGGGGCGGTTGGGGCATCGGGGGTGCGCGCAATCTCGGCATCGCCGGACAGATAGGCAAGGGGTCCCGTTGCCCGGCCGTTAAGGCGCACTTCGAAATGGAGGTGGCTTCCGGTCGAACGCCCGGTCGATCCCATCAGCGCGATCGTCTGGCCCGTGGTCACCGGCGTGCCCGCCGCGACCAGCAGCCGCGACAGATGCGCATAGCGTGTCGTCAATCCGCCGCCATGATCGATCTCGACCAGATTGCCATAGCCGCCCGCAGCGCCCGCCCGGCGGACGATTCCGTCGGCCGATGCCTGGACGGGGGTGCCCGGCGCGCCGGGAATGTCGATCCCTGCGTGCATGCGGTGCCCGCCGCGCAGCGGATCGCGGCGATCGCCGAACCCGGAGGAAAGCGGGGGCAGCGCCGGTGCGGTGTGCCGCCGGTGTGCCACGGGCTCGGACCGTGTCGGCACGGGGGCGGGCGTCATCCGTTCGCGAAACGCGATGCTGTTGCCGCCCGGCAATGCCTCGGGCGCATCTATACCTGCGCTTGCCAGCAGCAGCGCGCAGGGAAGATGGAGGGTAAACAGCAAGGGCATCGGCCCAAGGACGGAGACGTCGCGCCGATCCCGCACGACTTGCGCAAAAGATTTTTTCGCATGCGATTTTCTTGCGGAAACGCGGCGAGCGCTCCGTCCCACCTCCCAGTCGCACAGGTCGATGACATCCGGGAGGTAGAGTTGAATTCCACGGAACGCCGCATGCTGGACATGCTCAAAAAGGGCCGCGACCGCTTTGGCGTGGTCGCCGTAAAGGCCGAGTTCGAAGCCGAGGGTACGCGCCCCGACGAGTTGCTGCGGCTGCTCGAACTGACCTATCGCGCCGATTTGAAGGTCGCACTCAAGATCGGCGGTTGCGAGGCGCTGTCGGACCTCCATGCCTCCAGGCTCTATGGCGCCGACTATATCATCGCGCCGATGGTGGAGACGCCATACGCGCTGTCGAAGTTCATCGAGGTGCGCGAAAAGGCATATCGCGGCACGCACGACACGCAGTTTCTGTTCAATCTCGAAACCGAGACAACGCTCCGGAACCTGGAAGCGATGCTGCCGCTCGCCAAGGCGGGTCTGGACGGCATCGTGTTCGGGCGCGTCGATTTCACGCTGTCCCGCGGGATGCCGCGCGGCGCGATCAACGAACGCGCGATCACCGATGCGGTGCTCACCGTGGCCCAGGCCTGCGCGACGCACGATCTGGAGCTGGTGGTCGGCGGATCGGTGGCGGTCGAGGCGGGGCCGGCGCTGCGCGAGATTCGCAGCGTGCGGCTAGATCGGTTCGAGACGCGCAAGGTGATCTTCGATGGTGCGGCGGCGGACTCCGCGCATTTCGAGGCGGGGATCGCCAATGCGGTCGCGTTCGAGCTGGCCTGGTTGGAGAACAAGCGCGACTATTACCGCGAGATCGCCGACGAAGACGCTGGCCGCATCCGGATGATGCAGGAGCGCGACGCCGCAGTGGCGCTCAGCCGGCTGGCCAGCGTGGCGGCCTGAACGGATGCCGCTGCGCGAGGCTGTGACGACATTGATGCAGGGTATCGCCGGGCGCGTGGTGATGCCGCGCTTCCGCATGCTTGCGGACGGGGACGTCGCGGAAAAGAGCCTCGGCGAAGTCGTCACGATCGCCGATCGCGAGGCGGAACTGCGGCTGCACGAAGGGCTGGCGGCGCTGGGCCTGGGCGCGCGGATCGTGGGGGAGGAGGCGGCGGAGGCCGATCCCGCGCTGCTCGACGATGTCGGGCAGGGACTGGTATGGCTGATCGATCCGCTGGACGGGACCGCCAATTTTGCGCGGGGCGACGCCCCGTTCGGGATGATGATCGCGCTGGTCGAGGATGGCGTGCCGATCGAGGGGTGGCTGCTCGATCCGCTGACCGGGCGGCTGTGCCACGCCGCGCGGGGCAGGGGTGCCACATGCGACGGCGTGCGGCTGCGCGCGCGGGGCACCGGACGGGCGGTGCCGGTCGCGGCGCTGGGGACGCAGTTTCTTCCCCCCCATCGCCGCGCACAGGTGCATGTCCATGCCGAGCGCGAACTCGACCTGGTCCCGATCCCGCGTTGCGCGGCCGAGAGCTATCCGCGCGTCGCGCTGGGCGTGAACGACCTGACGCTGTTCCAGCGCACCTTGCCCTGGGACCATGCCGCCGGAGTGCTGGTGCTGATCGAGGCGGGGGGCGTCGTCACTGACTGGCACCGCCAGCCCTATCGCGTCGGCAGCGGCACCGGCGTGCTCGCCGCCGCCAATGACCGCCTGTGGCGCGTCGCCGCCGACCTGTTGCTCGGCCACGAGGCCGGGCTGATCGCATTAGAAGATTGCCTGTTATGAAAAGTATTTGGACGTCGTTGCTCGCCGGGTCCGCGCTCGCGCTGGTCCCGGGAGGGGCGCAGGCGCAGCTCGCGGCACCCGTATCGAGTGGCGGGCAGCAGCAGCAGACGGATGGGGCGGCGCGCAGCGCGGCGGCTGGGCAGGTCGCGGTTCCGCAGGCGACGCCGCGCGCCTTTGCTCCGGCCGTGCTGGATACGCCCGCGCCCGATATGCGGACGGCCCCCGAGGACAAGCCGGTGCCGCCGTCCCGTGCCGTTCCCGCCGCGCCGAACGAGTTCGAAACCTTTGTCTCCGGCGTGGTCGGCAGGCCGCTGCGCCGCTTTGGTGCGGACTTGCTCGTCCCCGGTGCGCGCGACTTTACGGCGCCGCCGACGACGACGGTGCCCCCCGATTACGCCCTCAACCCCGGCGACGAGCTGCTGCTCGACCTGACCGGATCGGTGCAGGCGACCAATTTGCGGCTGACCATCGACAGCGAAGGGCGGATATTCGTGCCTCGCGTCGGCGCGGTTGCGGTGGGCGGGGTGCGCTATGGCGATGTCCGCGCCCTGATCGCGCGCCAGGTGTCGCGCCAGTATCGCGGGTTCGACCTTCAGGTCCGATTGGGGCGGCTGCACGGTATCACCGTCTATGTCACCGGCTTCGCGCAGGCCCCCGGCTCGTACACGGTCAGCAGCCTGTCGACGTTGGTGAACGCAGTGCTGGCGGCGGGCGGCCCCGCCTCGGGCGGGAGCTTCCGCTCGATCCAGCTGCGCCGGGGTGGCCGGCTGATCTCGGACTTCGACCTGTACGACCTGCTGCTCAAGGGCGACAAGAGCGGCGACGCCGCGCTCCAGAACGGCGACGTCCTGTATGTCGCCCCGGCCGGCGAGCAGGTGGCGGTGATCGGCAGCGTCAACCACGAGGCGGTTTTCGAAGTCGCGCCGGGCGAGACGCTGGACCAGGCGATATTATACGCGGGCGGGGTAAATACCGTGGCCGACAGCAGCCGGCTGATGGTGCTGGATTCGCTGGGCCGGGCCGATGCCGGGTGGCAGCAGTTCAGCGCCGCCGAGGCACGCACGCGCAAGGCGATGCGCGGCGACATCATCCGGGTGCTGTCCAATGTCGGTATTGCGCGTCCGCTGGAGCAGCAATCGGTGCTGGTCACGGTCAGCGGCGAAGTGGCCAAGCCCGGCCGCTATTACTTCCGCCCCGGCACGCGCATGGCCGACGTCATCGCCGCAGCGGGCGGGCTGACGGGCGCGGCGTTTCCCTATGCCAGCGTCATCACCCGCGAAAGCGTGAAGGCCCAGCAGAAGATCAGCTTCGATCGCGCGGTCAACGACATGGAGCTGCAGCTGACGGCGCAGCCGGTCACGTCGGTCAACCGCGCCCAGCTGGCCCAGGCGGGCAATGTCGCGCTGATCAAATCGGTGGTCGAGCAACTCCGCGCGCGGGAGCCGAGCGGGCGGCTGGTGTTCGACCTGCCCGTATCGGCGCAGACTCTGCCCGGCGAACTGGTGGTCGAGAACAACGACACGGTGTTTGTGCCTTCGCGCCCCGTGACGGTGGGCGTGTTCGGCGCGGTGCCGAGCCCCGCGTCGTTCGCCTATCGCGAGGGCGACACGATCGGCGATTTCGTGCGCGTGGCGGGCGGCGTCCAGAAGCTGGGCGACGGCAAGCACATCTTCGTCGTGCGCGCCAATGGGACGGTGCTGGCCGATGGCAAGCGCGTGCTGAAGGCGCCGGCATTGCCGGGCGACCTGATCTATGTCCCGATCGACGCCAATCGCGGCGAATTCTGGGCGCGCTTCCGCGACATTACCGGCAGCCTGTTCGGCGGGCTCGTCGGTGCGGCCTCGATCTCCAATCTGGTGAATTGAGCATGGTCGCGCACCTGGCCGCCGTGATCGGCAACCCGCGCCATCGGCGCCTTGGCTATGCGCTGGTGGCGCTGGTGCTGGCGCTGTTGTGTGTCGTCCCCCGACCCTATGTTGCGCGCGCCAAGCTGGTGCCTCAGGACAGCAGCAGCATCGGGCTCAGTTCGATGATGAACGCGCTGGGGGGGCAGCTTCAGGGGTTCGCCGCGCTGCTCGGCGGGGCCAAGCAGCCGATCGACATGTACCTGGCGATCGCGCGCGGCACCGAAGTGACCGATGCGGTCATCGCCCGGCTGAAGCTGGTCGGGCCGGGCGGCTATGGCGATGCGAACGCCGCGCGGGTCGCGCTGGCCAAGCGGGTGGACATCCATTCGCTGACCGGCGGGATCGTCGAGGTCGAGGTGCGCACGCACGATCCGGCACAGGCGCAGGCGCTGACCGGTGCCTATGTCGAGGCGATCAGCAGCCGGATAAAGGCGCTGGGCCGCGATCGGGTGCTGCGCAAGCGGCAGGTGGTGCTCGATCGGTTCAAGGAAGCGGGCACGCGCGTCGCCACCGCCGAAGCCGCGCTCAACGCCTTTCGCCGCCGCAACAACCTGGCCGAGCCCGAGGCGCAGCTGGGGTCGGCGCTGTCGCTGCGCGCGGGATTGCAGGCGCAGTTGCAGGCGAAGCAGGTCGAAGTGCAGACGCTGCTCCAGTTCCAGGGGCCGGAGAACCCGCAGCTCCAGTCGGTCCAGTCTGAGATCGCCTCGCTGCGCGCCCAGATCGATCGTACTGCCCAGCCGAGCGGCGGCGCCGCCGGGCCCAACGTGGCCGGGCTGTCCGAAGTGTCGGGCGAGTATCTGAACCTGTACCGCGACTATCGCTTCGCGCAGGCGCTGTACGAGGTCTATGCGCGGTCGTCGGAGGAAGTGGCGGTCGAGACGCTGGCATCCGAAACCGCATCGGACGTGCAGCTGATCGAGGCGCCCCGGCTGGACGCGGACCGCAAGTTCAACGTCTCGGCAGTTGCGCTGTTGCTGCTGGTGCTGCTCGCGGCGGCGTTCACCGAAATCTATGCGCCCGCGACCGGCATCGAGCTGGCGCTGGGCCGGTGCCGGGATGCCGGGCAATGAGCCGGCGCGACGCGGGGATCGAGCTGTCGATCGTCATCCCGTGCTTCAACGAGGAAGCCAATGTCCGCGCGATCTGTATCGCGGTCAGCGCGGCGGCGAGCGCGCATGTGCGCAGCCACGAGATCATCCTGATCGACAATGGCTCTACCGACGGCACCCGCGCCGAGATGCGCGCGCTGTGTGCAGAGGACCCGCGCATCCGCGTCATCCTGAACAACCGCAACTATGGCCAGATGCGGTCGCCCACTTATGGGATCTACCAGGCCGAGGGCGCGGCAGTGATCGGCATGTGCGCCGATTTCCAGGACCCGCCTGCGCTGATCGGCGAATTCGTCCGGCAATGGCGCGCGGGGGCGCAGGTCGTGCTGGGCCAGCGCCGTTCGGAGCGGGCATCGCCGCTGCTGGGGGCGACGCGGCGGCTGGGCTACGCGTTTCTGCGGCGGTTCGGCGATTATCCGGTGATTCCGGGCGCCACCGGCTTCGGACTGTTCGACCGTGCCGTGGTGGACACGCTGGCGGCGTGGCACGAGCCCGAGCCGTTCTTTCGCGGGATGGTGGTCGAAAGCGGATTCCGGCTGGCAGTGGTCCCGTTCGATCGCCCGGAACGCGCGGCGGGCGAGACCAAGAATGGTTTCGCCTCGCTCTATTCCTTTGCGCTCTCCGGGCTGGCCGGGTCGGCAAAGTCGCTGTTGCGGATGCCGATCGCGCTGGCGTTGCTGGCCGGGGCCGCCGTCGTGCCGATGGCTGGGGCGACCGTTGCGGCGATCATTCTGGGCGGGCCGCTGTCGCCGTTGCTCGAACTGACGATCGCCTTTGCGATGTTCGCGGTGTTGCTGCTGTTCCTCGGGCTGATCGGCGAACAGGTGCGTATGCTGTCGGAGCGCAGCCGCAACGTCCCGCTGGTGATCGAGGAGGAGCGGCTGAACTTCCCCGCCGATCGCGCGCGCCCGGCGGCGCGGACGCTGGTGCAGCGCCCGTGAAAGCCCGGCTGGCGCGCCTGCCCGAGCTGCTGCTGATGTTCGCCGTGCTGGCGAGCGCGCTGTGGACGCTTGGCCAGTTTCGCGACACCGGATTCCTGCCCCAGCCGTTCGTGTTCGATACCAACGACACGTTCATGGACTGGTTCAACACCGCCTATTGGGCGAACCATCCCGGCGCGTTTTCGGTGTGGCGGACGGTGTATCCGCCGCTGTCCTTCGCGTTCCTCGATCTCGTCACGCTGCCGGGCTGTTATCTCCAGTCGCCGTTTCACGCGCGCGATTGCGATTGGCTGTCGCAGGCGGTGATCCTGGGCTTTTACCTGCTCGACGTGGTGCTGGTGTGGTGGAGCTTTCACCGCGCCGATCCGCGCACGGCGGCGATGCGCGGGCTGGCGTTCGCCTTTGGCCTGCCGCTGTTGTTCACGCTGGAGCGCGGCAACCTGATCCTCGTCGCGCTGCCGTGTTTCGTGCTGGCGCATGGGCCGCTGGTGCGGTCGGGCTGGGGGCGGGCGATCGCCGCCGCCGCGACGCTCAATTTCAAGCCGTATCTGCTGCTCCCCGTGCTCGCTTATGCCGTCAAGCGCGAGTGGCGCGCGCTGGAGCTGGCCGGGATCGCCACGATTGCGCTGTACCTGGTGACGCTGGCGATCGTCGGCGGGGGGACGCCGGGCGAGATTGCCGCCAACACGGCCAATTGGGTCGTGTTCCAGGGCGGGCAGGTGTGGAACGAGATCCATTATTCGACCAGCTACGCCCCGCTGCTCCAGGTTCGCAACGCGCAGATCCCGGTGCTGGATTTCGTCCCCTCGCGCACTGTCGAGGGGATCGAATGGCTGGTGCCGATCGTGATCCGCGCGAGCCAGGGGATCGCGCTGGCCGCGCTCGCCGCCGCCTGGCTCCAGCCGCGCGCGCTGCCGACGCACCGGGTGGCGGCGATCCTGCTGGGCGCGTTCCTCGTCACCCAGTCTCCGGGGGGCTATACCCAGACGTTCCTGCTGTTTCTCGTCCTGCTCGAGCCGTGGCGCGGCGCGGGGCCGATCGCGGCGATCGTCTGCGCCTATCTGCTGTGCATCGTGGCGGATTGGCCGCTGTCGACCGTGCTCGACCTGTCGCTCGACAGCTGGCTGAGCGGGCGGCCGGTCAGCCCCAGCTTCGGGCTTGCGGTGGGGCATTTCGCGCGGCCGGCGCTGGTCGTCGCTATCCTCTGGACGCTGTCGCTGGACAGCATCGCGCGGGTGATCCGTGCCCATTTCCGGCACCGGCCCACGCTGGGGCTGGTCGCCGCATGATCCTGGAGCAAGACCTGCGCGCGGTGCACGCCGCGCTTGCGCCGCATTGGCATCGGCTGGACGGCGCGCGCATCTTCATGACCGGCGGGACGGGGCTGATCGGGCGCTGGATGCTGGAGGCACTCGCGCGTGCCGATGTGGACGTCCCGGTGACGCTGCTCAGCCGCGATCCGGCGGGGTTTGCCGCGCGGGCGCCGCATCTGGCGCGGCGCTTCGACGTGGTGCGGGGCGATGTGACTGCGTTCGAGGCGCCCGAGGGCCGCTTCACGCATGTCATCCATGCCGCGACCGACGCCAGCGCGGCGCTCAACGCCCATGATCCGCGCCGGATGTTCGACACGATCGTCACCGGCACCCGCAACGCGCTGGATTGCGCCGTCGCGTGCGGGGCGGCGCGCTTCTTCTTCCTCAGTTCGGGCGCAGTCTATGGCGTCCAGCCGCCGGACATGCCGAATGTACCCGAAAGCTGGCTGGGCGGTCCCGATCCGCGCGATCCGCGATCGGCCTATGGCGCGGGCAAGCGCGCGGCTGAGATGCTGTGCACCATCTATGGCACGCAGTTCGGGCTGGACGTGGTCAACGCGCGCATCTTTGCGCTGCTCGGCCCTCTGCTGTCGCTCGACACGCATTTCGCGGCGGGGAATTTCATCCGCGACGCGATGGCGGGGCGGACGATCCGCGTCGAAGGGGCCGGGCAGGCGGTGCGCTCGTACCTGTACGCCGCCGACCTGACGGTGTGGCTGTGGATGCTGATGCTGCGCGGCGAGCCCGGTGCGGTGTTCAACGTCGGTTCCGAAGAGGCGGTGTCGATCGCCGATCTCGCGCGGCGCACCGCCACGGTGCTGAACGGCCCGGGCGTCGAGATACTGGGGCGGCCCGATCCCGGCTGGAATGCCGGGCGCTATGTGCCCGCGACCGGTGCGATCCGCGCCGCGCTGGGCGTGTCTCCCACGATTGGCCTCGAGGAGGCGATCCGGCGCACTGCGCTGTCGAACGGATGGAAATCATGACCAAGATCAAGCTCGCGGCCTGGGTGGCCGACCAACTCGCCGCGCGCGGCATCCGCGACGTGTTCATGCTCACCGGCGGCGGCGCGATGCACCTGAACCACGCGCTGGGCACGCATCCGGGGCTGCGCACGACGTTCACGCACCACGAACAGGCGCTGGCGATGGCGGCGGAGGCCTATTACCGCTTTTCCAACCGGCTGGCAGTGGTCAACGTCACCTCGGGGCCGGGGGGCACCAATGCGATCACCGGCGTCTATGGCGCCTGGGTGGATTCGGTGGGGATGCTGGTCCTGTCGGGGCAAGTGAAGCGCGAGACCACGGTGCGCGCCACCGGCCTGCCGCTGCGCCAGTTCGGCGACCAGGAACTCGATATCGAGGAACTGGTGCGCCCGATCACCAAATATGCCGTGATGGTCAACGATCCCCGGATGATCCGATACCATCTGGAAAAGGCGCTGCACCTTGCCACCAGCGGGCGGCCGGGGCCGGTATGGGTCGACATCCCGCTCGATGTACAGGCGGCGATGATCGACCCGGACGGCCTGCCGGGCTTCGACCCCGCAGAGCTGGACGAGCCGTGGCGCGCGACCGACCTGTCGGCGGCGGCAGCGGCGATCCTGGAGCGGTTGCAGGCGGCACAGCGCCCCGTGGTGTTCGCGGGGGGCGGCGTGCGGCTGTCGGGCGCGCACGGCGATTTCCTGCGCCTGATCGAAAAACTCGGCGTGCCGGTGGTGACCGGCTGGAATGCGCATGACGTGCTGTGGAACGATCACCCGCTCTATGCCGGGCGCCCCGGCACGGTGGGCGATCGCGGCGGCAACATGGTGACGCAGAGCGCGGACCTGTTGCTGGTGCTGGGCAGCCGGCTGAACATCCGCCAGGTCAGCTATAACTGGCAGAGCTTCGCGCGCGAGGCGTACAAGATCTGGGTTGATATCGACCCGGTCGAACTGCGCAAGCCGACGGTGGTGCCCGATATGCCCGTGGTCGCCGATCTGGCCGAACTGATCCCCGCGCTGCTGGCACAGCCCTATGCCGGGCCGACCGCGGCGCAGGGCGAATGGCTGGACTGGGCGCGCGAACGCGTGCGGCGTTTCCCGGCGGTGCTGCCCGAATATCACGCGCACGCGACGCGGATACACCCCTATGTCGCGATGGATGCACTATTCGGCCAGCTGGGCGCGGACGATGTGGTCGTCACCGGCAATGGCAGCGCGTGCGTGGTCAGCTTCCAGGCGGCGGAGATCCAGCGCGGCCAGCGGCTGTGGACCAATTCGGGCAGCGCGACGATGGGCTATGACCTGCCCGCCGCGATCGGCGTCTGCGCCGCGACCGGCGGCGACCGGCGCGTGATCGCCATCGCCGGCGACGGCAGCATCATGATGAACCTGCAGGAGATGCAGACCATCGCCGGGTCCAGCCTGCCGGTGAAGGTCTTCCTCATCAACAACAGCGGCTATGTCTCGATCTTCCAGACGCAGCGCAATTTCTTCGACGGCGTCGAAGTGGGCGGAGGCCCCAAGAGCAACGTGACCTTCCCCGATTTCGGCAAGGTCGCGGCGGCATTCGGCTTTACCTGTTTCCGGGCCGACAATCACGCCGACCTGCCCGCCACGATCGCGGCGGCGCTGGCCGCGGACGGCCCGGTGCTGTGCGAGCTGATGATCGACGACGCGGTCGGCTTTGCGCCCAAATTGGGGGCAAAGGCGCATCCCGACGGGCGGATCACGTCGCCGGCGCTGGAGGACCTGTCGCCCTTTCTCCCGCGCGAAGTGCTGCGCGAGAACATGCGGATCGCGCTGTGGGAGGAGGAATGACCGCGATGGCCAAGGGGCGCCGCGCCCGGCCGCTGCGCTTCCTGATCGCGGGGGCGGCGAATACCGGGTTCGGCATCGCGATCTATCCGCTGCTGTTGTGGAGTTCGCAGACGCTGCACCGCCACTATCTGCTGGCGCTGGCCATCGCGCAGGCGCTGAGCCTGTGCTTCGCCTTTACGACGTACAAGCTGGGCGTGTTCCGCACGCGCGGCAATCTGGCGCGCGAGTTCGGCAGCTTTTCCAGCTTCTATCTGCTCAACTATGCGGCGAACTGGGCCGCGCTGCCGCTGCTGGTCGAACTGGGCGGGGTGCCGCCGGTGCTGGCCCAGCTTGCGTTCACTGCCGTCCTGATCGTCGGCAGCTATTTCTGGCACAGCCAGATCACCTTTCGGTCGAGCGGGGAACGGCGATGAAGACCAGTGGATTCCTGCACCGCGCCTGTCCGATGTGCGGCGCCACCGACACGCGCGAAGAAGTACACAGCCGGCGAAGGGCCGAGGGCATCACGCTGGATTCGCTGCGCCCCTATTGGTCGGGGCTTTTCAAGGAGAAGCTGTTCTTTTCCTATCATCGCTGCGCCGCGTGCGGGCTCTTGTATAATCCGGTGTTCTTTGGGCCGGGCCAGCTGGCGGATCTCTATTCCGATATGGCGCCCAACATGGACCTGGTGCCGAGCGATGCGATCGCGGCCACGCAGCGCGGCTATTTCCAGGCGGCGGCGCGGCGTGGCGGGCTGGCGGGCGGATATCTGGAGGTTGGGCCCGACATCGGCCATATCGTCTCGGCGGCGGCGGCGCAGGGGGCGTTCGACCATTTCTGGCTGTTCGAGCCCAATCGCGCGATCCACGACCCGTTGCGCGCGGCAACCGGGGGGCGACCGGCCACGCTGTCGGCGGACATGGACGATTTCAGCGCGGTGCCCGACGGATCGGTCGGGCTGGCGGTGATGGTGCATGTGCTCGACCATTTGCTCGATCCGCGCGCGACGCTGGCGCAGATCCGGGCGAAGCTGCGCCCCGGCGGCACGCTGATGATCGTCACGCATGACGAAAGCTCGCTGCTGCGCCGGTTGATGGGCGAGCGGTGGCCGCCCTTCTGCCTGCAGCATCCCGAACTGTATAACCCGGCCACGATCCGCAGCCTGCTCACCCGTACCGGCTTTGGCGACATCGCCGTCGAGCGCAGTCGCAACCATTTCCCGATCGATTTCCTCGCGCGGCAGGCGGCGTGGAGCGTCGGGCTGAAGGTCGATCGCGTGCCGTTGCCGTCCGTGTCGATCGGCCTGCGGCTGGGCAACATGCTGACACTGGCCAGCGCCCCGCCTCAGGCGGCGGAGCGCGTGACCAGGCGGCTGGAAAGCGTGCGGTAGTCGGCGATCTGGGCGAGAGTGACGGCGCGGGCGTCGGCGCCGTCCCCGATCGCGCGGTGCCACGCCACGATCCAGTCCAGCGTCTGTTCCAGCGAGAGCGCAGCACGCCAGCCGAGCGCTGCGCGCACCTTTGAACAATCCAGCCGCAACAGCCCGGCCTCATGCGGGCGCGGGCCGGTGTCCGCCACGGCATTGGCGGCATTGCCGCCCCAGGCCGCGCGCATCCGCGCGACGATCCACGAGACGGGGCGGGCATCCTCGTCCGAGGGCCCGAAATTCCACGCATCGGCGAAGCGCGCGTCGCCACCCAGCATCCGCTCGGCAATCTGGATATAGCCGCCCAGCGCCTCCAGCACATGCTGCCACGGGCGCACCGCTTCGGGCGCGCGGACCAGCGGGGCGACACCCGCTTCAAACGCGCGGATCAGGTCGGGGACCAGCCGGTCGCTCGCCCAGTCGCCGCCGCCGATGACATTGCCGGCGCGCACCGATGCGAGCAGCGGGCCGCCGTCCGCGAAGAACGAACGCCGCCATGCGGAGACGACCAGTTCGGCCGCGCCCTTGCTGCTGCTGTACGGATCATGGCCGCCCATCGGATCGCCCTCGCGATAGGGCCACACCCATTCGCGGTTCTCATAGCATTTGTCGCTGGTGACGCAGACGATCGCGCGCACGCCGGCCACGCGCCGTGCGGCGTCGAGCAGGTGCACCGTGCCCATCACATTGGTGGCATAGGTCTCGACCGGCTCGGCATAGGACAGGCGGACCAGCGGCTGTGCGGCGAGGTGGAAGATCACTTCGGGCCGGCTGGCGGCCACCACCGCGCGCACCGCGTCGGGATCGCGGACGTCGCCGTGCACATGCGTGACGAGGGCGCCCACGCGCGCCGCGTCGAACAGGCTCGGGTCGCTCGGCGGGGCGAGCGCGAAGCCGGTGACGTCGGCGCCCATCGCGTGCAGCCACAGGCTTAGCCAGCTGCCCTTGAACCCGGTATGTCCGGTCACGAGCACCCGGCGCCCGGCCCAGCCGCCGCTCACCAGCGCTTCCACGGCGCGGCGCCCGATCGCCAGAGTTCGTCGAGGTGCACCTTGTCGCGCAGCGTATCCATCGGCTGCCAGAAGCCGTCATGGCGATAGCTCATCAGTTCGCCGCCGCGCGCCAGCTGTTCCAGCGGACCGGTTTCCCACACGGTTTCCGGGCCGTCGACCAGATCGAGCACGCTGGGATCGGCGACGAAGAACCCGCCATTGATCCGTCCGCCGTCCCCGGCGGGCTTTTCGCGGAAATCGGTCACCCGGTCGCCGTCGAACTCCAGCGCGCCGAAGCGGCCCGGCGGAGTGACCGACGTGATCGTGGCGCGCGCGCCATGGCTGTTGTGGAACCCGACCAGCGCGCCGACATCGATATCGGCAACCCCATCGCCATAGGTGAAGCAGAACGGCTCGTCGGGATCCAGATATTGCCGGATCGCCGCCAGCCGCCCGCCGGTCATCGTCTGCGCGCCGGTTTCGACCAGCGTGATCCGCCACGGCTCGCTGCGGGCGAAATGCACTTCCATCCCGTTGCCGCCGCGCAGGTCGATCGTCACGTCCGATGTGTGGAGGAAATAGTTCGCGAAGAACTCCTTGATCAGATAGCCCTTATAGCCGAGGCAGATCACGAAATCGTTGAATCCGGACGACGAATAGATCTTCATGATGTGCCACAGGATCGGCATCCCGCCGATTTCCACCATCGGCTTCGGCCGCACGCTCGTCTCTTCGCCGAGCCGCGTGCCCAATCCGCCGGCAAGGATTACGGTTCTCATCGTCGCTCCACGTCATGCATTCGACACCATGACGAAATCGATCGCCCCGGCCCGTAATCGCGGCTTCGCCCGATGGGGCGAGAGGCTGCTCCTGCTGCTGATCCTGGCCGCTGCCACGGGGTTGCGGCTGGACGGCGTGGGCTTTGGGCTGCCTGCGCTCAACGATCCGGACGAGCCGCTGTTCGTGATGACCGCGCTCGATATGCTGCGGAACCACAGCCTGAACCCCGGCTGGTTCGGGCATCCCGCCACGATCACGTTCTACAGCCTCGCGCTGGTGCTGCTGGCGGTGGGGGGCGGGGGCGTGCTGACCGGGCGGTTCGCCGATGCCGATGCTTTCGTTGCGGCAGTGTATCGCGATCCCGGCATCCTGTTCCTGCCGGCGCGGTGGTTGATCGTGGCGTGCGGCGTCGCCTGTGTGTGGCTGGTCTATCGGCTTGGCAAGCGGCTGGGTGGGGCGCGGCTGGGGCTGGTCGCGGCGGGGTTCCTGGCGGTCAACGCGGTACACATCCACTATTCGCAGATCATCCGCACCGATGTGCAGGCAAGCGTATTCATGCTGCTGTGCACGCTGTCGGCACTCGCAATCGTCCGCGAAGGGCGTGCGCGCGATTATATCCTGGCGGGAATATGGGCGGGGCTTGCCTGCGCGACCAAATGGCCGGCGGCGATCGTCGTGCTCAACCCGCTGTGCGCGGCGCTATATCAAAGCTGGCGGGATCGCGGCGGGGCGGGGCGCGCGGTGCTGATCCCGGTGGCGGCAGTGGCGGCGCTGTGCATCGCGTCGCCCTATCTGCTGCTCGATTACCCGACGGTGTTGCGCAACCTGGCCGGGGAGGCGCGGACGGCGCATCCGGGCGCGGTGGGGGGCGGGTTCCTGGCCAATCTCGGCTGGTATGCGGCGCATCCGCTGTTGCAGTCGTTCGGGGCGGCGGGGCTGGCGCTGGCGGTGGTGGGGCTGGTCGGCGCGATTGCGCGCCGGCGGACGGACGTCGTGGCTGTGGCGCCCGGTGCGCTGGCATTCCTGATCGTCATCGGCGCGCAGGCGCTGCTGTGGGAGCGGTGGATCGTGCCGCTGTTGCCCTTTGTCGCGCTGGCGGCGGCAGTGGGGTTGTGCGGGGTGGCGGACGCCGTGCGCGCCCGGCTGGGCCGTCGCCTGTCCGGGGTCGAGGCGCTTGCCGCGATCGTGCTGCTGCTGCCGATGCTGGCCGCCGCGCGGAGTGGCGCTGTCGAGCGGGCAGTGGATACGCGGCAGGTGGCCAGCGCCTGGGTCCGGGCGCATGTGCCGCCGGGGCACGGCATCCTGGTGGAGCATGCGGCGTTCGACCTGCTCGGCGGGCCGTGGCGCTTCCGCTTCCCGCTGGGTGCGGCGGGGTGCGTCGATGCGCGCGATATCCTGTCGACGCGGATACGCTATTCGCGGGTGGAGACACTGCGCTCGGGGCGGTCGGTGGTCGATGTCGCGCATGTCGATGCGGCGCAGTTGCCCACGTGCCGCGCCGATTTCGCGGTCCTGACGCATATCGACGGCTATGCTGCCGATCCGGCGCGCTTTCCGGGCGAACTGGATCGCTACCGCGCGCTCATCGGCGCGGGGCGTCAGGTCGCCGTCCTTCGCCCGGTGCCGGGCGCGCGGACCGGCCCGGTGGTGCGGATTTTCCAGTTCCCGCGATGATGCCGCACGCGTGCAGGGATACCGGCGCGGCGAACGCCGTTATGGCCAGGGGCGCTGTCGCGGGTTAGCGTCGTTGCCCGAGGATAATGGTCGAGCGGTCAGATGGTTTTTGGATTGTACACCTACGCGGAGCGCAAAGGCGCGGGCTGGCGGAGGGTGTTGCCGCCCCTCGCACTCGCCGCCGGACTTTTGCTGAGCGCGCCCGCAGCGGCGCAGGACTATCCGGCGCGCCAGATCGGCGACTGGACGATCGCGGCCAGCAAGGACCGGCAGGGGTGTTTTCTGACCAAGGAATATCCCGGCAGCGGCAGGACCACGCTGCTCCTGGGGCTCGATATCGATGGCGGCAACCATCTGTCGGTGCTCAACCAGAACTGGTCGATCAAGCCGAAGGACCGGCTGACGCTCAACTTCCGCCTGTCGAGCGGGGGCTATACCGATCATTTCGCGGTCGGCATCGTATCGGACGGGAAACAGGGCTTCGTCACGAATTTCGAGCCGCGCTTCCTGTCCTATTTCGCGTCGTCCAAGGCGCTGCACATCGATCGCGGCGACGTGGCGGTGGCGCGGCTCGCACTCGACGGCAGCGGTGCGGCGGTCGCTGAACTGCGCCGCTGCGTCGACGTCCAGCAGACCAGCGCCAAGGCGGGGCCGCAGGAGGCGGAGCGTTCCGACGACATTCCGCGAGACCCGTTCGCCAAGGGGACGGGGCGCAAGCCGAAGCGGTAGCGCCATCCATTGGGCGGAGAACCTGCACAGCCCGACAGAATCAGGATTGTTGGAACCAAGGGGCTCGTCTTGGGTACTTACCGGGGGATAACGATTGGAAGAAAAATGATGTCGCACTCTGTCATGAAAATTGCTCCCGCTCTGGTGGTTCTGGTCGGCGGCGTCGCCCTGAGTGGCTGTGCTACCAAGAGCTATGTGCGCGAGCAGATCGCGCCCGTTACGCAGCGCGTCGATGCGCTCGAGACCCGTCTCCAGGAGACCGACGGCACCGCCAAGGCGGCGCTGGCCGAGGCGCAGGCCGCTTCGGGTCAGGCCCAGGCCCAGGGGCAGCGCCTGGACCAGCTCAATGGCCGCGTCGACAGCGTCGAGCAGCGGCAGCTTCAGATGCAGGCGCAGCAGAACCGCAAGCGCCCGCGCAACTGACCTCTTCGCATTGCGAACAACCGGGCCGCTGCGGCGGGCCGTGGTTCTATACCGGGTGGCCGCTCTTCCGGGCGGCCACCCCTGGTTTTTTGAGCGGCTGAATCGATGATCCATGGCTTATTGGCGCTGGCGGGGCTGGCGCTGGTTTCTCCGGTGGCGGACGCCGCACCTGCACCTGCGAGCACGCAATCCCATAGCGCGGCGCCGGCCAAGCGGGCTCCGGTCAAGCGCGCGGCTGCCAAGCGTGCGCCGGCCAAGGCTGCGCCTGCCGCACCGGCACCGGCGATCGACCCCGCGGTCGACGCGACGCGCGTGGTCGATTGGGTTGCGGACGCGGGCGACAATCACGGCCTGCCCTATGCGATCATCGACAAGCAGAACGCCGCGCTGTTCCTGTTCGACGCCAAGGGCAAGCCGCTGGGCGCGGTTCCGGTGCTGATCGGCATCGCACCCGGCGACGAGGCGAGCCCCGGCATCGGCAGCAAGAACCTGTCCGAGATCGGCCCGGCGGAAAAGACCACGCCGGCAGGGCGCTTCCTGGCGAAGTTCGGCCTGGCGGCGGGCAAGGAAAAGGTCCTGTGGGTCGATTACTATACGTCGGTCGCGCTGCACCCGATCCCGCCCGGCGCCCCGAAAAAGGAGCGCCGCCGCGAACGGCTGTTGTCGCCGCGCACCGACGACAACCGGATCACTTTTGGCTGCATCAACGTGCCCGCCGCCTTTTATGCCAAGAGCCTGCGCCCGCTTTTCCTGAAAAAGGGCGGCTATGTGTACATCCTGCCTGATACCAAGCCGATCGAGGCAGTGTTCCCCCAGCTTCGCGTCCAGGCGCTCAAGAACGGCCTCTGAGCCCAGATCCTGCGGTATGCGTAGTGTTACCAAGTGCAGTCGCGCCGCAGGCGTTCCAGAACGGGCCGGGCGGTGGGGCCCGTGCACTGGAGAATGCCATGATCGATACCGTATCGGCGCCGTCCGCGCCGGACCGCGCGTCCCGTCTTGGGGCCGGCACAGGCTGGTTTGCCGTGCTTGGACTGCTTCTGCTCGGGCTCGGCATCGCTGCGGCGGCTAACCTGTTCCTCGCGACCGTCGCGGCGATTTATTATGTCGGCGGGATGATGATCGCCGCAGGCGTGCTCCAGCTTGTCCACGCGGCCGGCACGCGCGCCTGGGGGCTGTGGCTGCTCGGCGGCGTGCTCTACCTTCTGGCCGGTGTCGCCGTGTTTCTCGACCCGCTGTTCGCGGCTGCGGTGCTGACGCTGATGCTGGCGGTGTCGCTGGGGCTTTCCGGGATCGCGCGATTGGTGTTCGGGGTGCGCTCGTGGCTGCCCGGCAGCGGCTGGGTCGCGGCCTCGGGTATCGCCAGCATCGCCGCAGCGCTGGTCATCGGCAGCGGCTGGCCGGTCAATGCTGCGTGGGTGCTGGGCATGGTGCTTGCGATCGACCTGATGTTCCAGGGTCTGGCGCTTCTGATCGTCGCGATGGCCGGACGCTCCGGATAAGCGTTCGCGCGGCGCGGCGGGATCGGCCCGTGCGCGCCGCGATCAGATCGACCCGGCGGGCGGCGCCAGCACCGCCGCCGCTGGCCGGCGCGGCGAGAAGGGCATGGTGGGGCCGTATCCGAAGCGCATCACCAGATCGGGCCGGCGCCCCGGCATTCCGATCAGCGCCGCGAGTTCGGGGCGCAGCGCGGCGACTTCGACGGGCTGGTTGATGAAGGCGTGTCTGAGCCCGAGCGCGGTCGCTTGCAACGCGAAACGCTGGCATGCGTGGCCCGCGCGTACCCAGTGATCCTTGTCCGCTTGCTCGGACACGAAGACCGCGACCCCGGCGGAAGAACGAATCTGGCGGGCATATTTGTCGTTTTCGGACGCCGCAGTGAACGCCCAGTCGAAGAACAGTCCGCCGAGCCATGCCGGTACGGCGGGATTGCCGCTTGCCGGGCCGAACAGCCCGTCGCCATGCGCCAGCGCCTGGCGCGGATTGAACCGCAGCCATTGCTTGAGTTCGCGCATGAACGCGGGATCGGTCATCTGCGCGCGATTGCCCGACTGGACCAGTTCGAGCACGCGATCGATCTGCGGCGGCGCGGTCAGCAGTACGAGATCGACGCCCGGCACGCGCGCGGCGGCGGCCAGCGTCGCGAGATCGGCCGGGGGCACGCGCCGCCCGTCATAGTCGGCGCGCGTCGACTGGCGTTTCGGGATCGCGTCGAACAGCGCCGAGCGTTCCGCCGGTCCCGTGGCGAAGTCCAAGACGACCGATCCCGCCGCGTGCGGATCGAACCGTGGTTCGCCCCGTCGGCCCGACGCGGCGGCGGCGAGTGCCAGATTTTCCGCCGCGCAGCCCAGGCTGGCGAACAGATGGTGGTCGTCGGGATCGACCACGTGCGTGCGCCGCGCGAAATCGGGAAGGATCGCGATGCGGCGCGGGTCCGGTTGGAACCGCCAGGGCTGGGTGTTGTGCCCGCTCGCCGCCAGCGTGGCATAGCGGATCAGTTCGGCAAGCGGGGGATGCGCGGACAGAAGGGCGCGTTGTGCCGCCATCGCATCGGCATAGGCCGCCATCGAGCCCGTGCCCGAACAGCCATAACCGGCGGCGGCGGCGCCCGCCACGATCGCGCCGCCCCCGATCAGCATCTGGCGCCTGTTCATCGCCCGGGCTCCTTCAACGTTGCCCCGACTGGGGCGCTATGCCGCCTGCTCGAAATCCAGGACGATGCGGCCTTCGATCTCGCCGCGATGCATGCGATCGAACACGCCGTTGATGTTCTCCAGCGTGTCGGTGGCGACGGTGGCGCGGACCTTGCCGGCGGCGGCGAAGTCGAGCGATTCCTGCAGATCGAGCCGGGTCCCGACGATCGAGCCGCGCACGGTGACGCCGTTCAGCACCGTGTCGAAGATCGACAGCGGGAAATCACCCGGTGGCAGCCCGTTGAGCGAGACGGTCCCGCCGCGCCGGACCATGCCCATCGCCTGCTGGAATGCCTTGGGGCTGACGGCGG
The DNA here is from genome assembly GCF_053502645.1 of Sphingomonas degradans. Classification (NCBI taxonomy): domain Bacteria; kingdom Pseudomonadati; phylum Pseudomonadota; class Alphaproteobacteria; order Sphingomonadales; family Sphingomonadaceae; genus Sphingomonas; species Sphingomonas degradans. The sequence continues at coordinate 1,911,504 of NZ_CP177172.1, read as the reverse complement.
TGACCAGCACGCCCTGCGCCCCGCCGATCTCCTTCTTGATGAACGCCGCCGGATCGGTGTGCAGTGCATTGACGGTCAGCGATGCGCCCAGTTCCTGCGCCAGCGTCAGCTTCGCGTCGTCAATATCGACCGCGACCACATTCAGCCCCATCGCCTTGGCATATTGCACCGCCATATGGCCGAGCCCGCCGATCCCGGAGATCGCGACCCAGTCGCCCGGCTTGGTATCGGTGACCTTCAGCCCCTTGTACACCGTCACCCCCGCGCACAGCACCGGCGCGATGTCGACAAAGCCGATATTGGCGGGCAGGTGGCCGACATAATTGGGATCGGCCAGCACATATTCGGCGAAGCTGCCATTGACCGAATAGCCGGTGTTCTGCTGCGTCTCGCACAGCGTCTCCCACCCGCCCAGGCAGTGCACGCAGTGGCCGCAGGCGGAGTAGAGCCACGGCACGCCGACCCGGTCGCCTTCCTTCACATGGGTGACGCCGGTGCCCACCGCGACGACATGGCCGACGCCTTCATGGCCGGGGATGAAGGGCGGGTTGGGCTTGACCGGCCAGTCGCCCTCGGCGGCGTGCAGATCGGTGTGGCACACGCCGGTGGCGGCGATCTTGACGAGGATCTGGCCGGGGCCGGGCATCGGCACGGTCACTTCCTCGATGACGAGCGGCTTGCCGAATTCGCGGACGACGGCCGCCTTCATGGTCTTTTGCATGGGTTCGCTCCTGATGGGATGTCGGCCGGGTTCAGAACGGCGCGTCGATGTCGACCACGTCGATCAGCTTGTGATTGACGAATTCCTTGATCCCCAGCCCGAGCAGTTCGCGGCCATAGCCCGAGCGGCGGACCCCGCCGAACGGCAGGTCGGCCTTGACCATCGTCGGATGGTTTACGAACACCATGCCGGTCGAGATCCGGCGTGCCACCGCCGCGCCGCGTGCGGTGTCGGCGGTGAACACCGATCCGCCCAGCCCGAACGGCGAATCATTGGCGATCCGCACGGCGTCGTCCTCGTCCCTGGCGCGGAACAGCATCGAGACGGGGCCGAAGAACTCCCAGTGGCGGGCCGGATTGTCCTCACCAATATCGGTCAGGATCACGGGCTGTACGAACGCGCCGCGATTGGGTGCGTCGGGCCCGACCGGCGTGGCGGTGGCGCCATGCGCGACGGCCCGGGCGACCATGTCGCGCAGATCGTCGGCGGCCTTTTGCGAGGACAGCGGCGCCAGCGTGGTTTCGGGGTCGAGCGGGTCGCCCATGCGGAGCGCGGCGACTCCCTTGGTATAGCGCTCGACAAAGGCGTCGTAGACGTCATCGACGATGATCATGCGCTTGGACGAGACGCAGACCTGTCCGCCGTTCCAGTGCCGCCCGAACACCGCCCAACCGACGGTCTTGTCGAGATCGGCATCGGCCAGCACGACAAAGGCATCGGCTCCACCCAGTTCCATCGTCGATTTCTTGAGCGCCTTGCCCGCCTGCGCCGCGACGACTGCGCCGGCGGCTTCCGACCCCGTCAGCGCGACGCCGTGGACGCGCGGATCGTTGAGGATCAATTCGATCTGGGCATGGGTGGCGTAGAGGTTCTGGAACGCCCCCTCGGGCAACCCCGCCTCGCGCATCAGCGCCACGAACGTTGCCGCGCTCTGGGGCACATTGGCCGCGTGCTTGAGCAGCATCGTGTTGCCCGCCGACAGTTGCGGGGCGATGATCCGGGCGATCTGGTAATAGGGGAAGTTCCACGGCTCGATCGCCAGCAGCACGCCCAGCGGTTCGTGCACCAGAATGGCCTCGCCCTCGTCGGGGCTCGCCACGGGCAGCGTCTCGGGCGCGAGCAGGCGCTCGGCATTGTCGGCATAATAGTCGAAGATCGCGGCGGACAGTTCGACTTCGGCCTTCGCCTCGCCCAGCAGCTTGCCCATTTCCAGCGTGAGCAGGCGGGCATAGCGATCGGCATCGCGGCGCAGGATCGTCGCCGCGCTGCGCATCACGGCGGCGCGTTCGGCGAAGCTGGTGTCGCGCCATGCGCGAAAGGCGCGATCGGCCGTGTCGATCGCCAGAAGCACTTCGGCGTCGGTCGCGTCGGGAAAGGACTCCACAAGCGCGCCGGTATAGGGATTGGTGGTGGCGTAAGGCATCGAACGCTCCTTCAGCGGCGCGCAAATGCGCCGCGTCTGCCGGCAGGGCACGCGGATCGCCGCGCCACGCCGCCGGTCGGCCACCCTGATGACGGGGCGTGCCCGCGCGACCTATGCGGTTAGTTACGTAGCGGATGCGACACGACCGCCATCGGTCGCGCATCGACGATGCCACGCTAACCCGAACTCACCTGTGCAGGCGCGCGCATTGCCGGATGGTCCGCGCGGCGCCGATTCCGGGCGCGTTCCCCCCGAGGTATCTGCAATGGTCCGGCTCGTCTTTTTCGGTCTTTTCATCGCGGCCATCGTCGCGGCAACACTGGGGTTGCGCGCGTGTCAGCAACGTAGCGCGATCGCCGCCACCGCCGACACGCTCCAGCCGCCGATGGACGTTGAGATTCTGCCCAATGGTGCGCCCCTCTTCGCGCCGGACGGCAGCATCGCCCAGCATCTGGTCGATTGGCTGGACCGTGCCGACCAGGCAGGCGCACGGCAAAGCGCGTATTTCGAGCTTGGCGGCACGCAGTTTCGCGGCAAGGCCGTGGTCCCAGAGCCCGTTGCGGCGGCGCGCATCCCCCGGCTTGTCGACATGCTGAAGGCCTATCCGCGCACGAACGCCCATATCATCGGCTTTACCGGTGCGCAGGGCGACCGGCGATCCAACCGGAAGCTGTCCGAGGCGCGCGCGCGATGGCTGGTCGATGCGCTGGTGGCAGGCGGTATCGAGCCCTCCCGCCTTTCCTTTGAAGGCAGGGACAACGCCCTTCTTCCCGCCGGGACTTCGATCGCGGCACCGGGCCCTGCGCAGAGCGAGCGCGTTGGCCTGGTCCTCTCCATGGACGCGCGGTAATCGCCGGGCGTTCGAGCGACTGAAGGCGCACTCACCCCATGTCACGGATCTGGCCGATCAGGATCGGGTAGATGGGTGTCCTGGCCGGGAGCGCCAATGCAGCGAAGCCCCTCGCTGCCCGGTCTCCGACCGCAAGTTGGCGGGCCCAACGCGCCTCCCCGGGCGCGGCCGCCGGAGCGAGCAGACCGGACCGCGTTTCCCTCAAAACAGCGCGTGCCGGTCTGCTCCTCCACCCTTTTGCCAAACACCGTTGCGAGGGGCCTTGGTCGGCAGGGCGCGGCGATAAGGCGCGGGGGCGGCATGGGGGCACTCTCCCACACCGCCTCCGCGCCTGTGCTTTGGCCCCGCGATCGGGTCAGGCGGGCTGGGTCGTCGACGCCGGCGTGGCGGCAGGTGTCGGCGCCTGGGGGGCCGCACCCTCCAGCTCCGCTGCGTGCCACGGATAGGGGGAAACCGCCCCCGGCGTCGCGCCTCGCAGGTCGGCCGCAAAGGCGTGGTTCACGTCGCGATGATGCGCCTCGTCCGCGCGGATCACCAGCACCACGTCGCGAAGCGTCGCGTCCTCGGCAAGCCCCCAATAGCGGCGTGCGATCACCGGGGCGGCGACGTTGGGGCTGCGCCCCGCATCGATTTCCTCAAGGTAATGCGTGTAGCTGACGACGGCCTCCTCCTCGAAATAGCCGACCAGCCGGTGCGCGGTCTTCGGGCTGATCAGGTACAGCGCGAAAAAGCCGAGATAGAAGAACCATTGCACGATCAGCACGATCAGGCGCTCGAACAGCGTCGGCTTGCACACCTCGAGAAAGGTCATGAGGTGCATGCGCTCGTTCTCCGCCTCTTCCATCAGGATGCGGATCCAGCCGCGATCCGATTCCATCCGCCGTAGGCACCGCAGATGGGTGAGCGTGGCACCGACCATGCCCGGCACGGCCGCCACGGTTTCCAGCACGATGGCACGGTGGCCATAGCGTTTGGCGAAGAAGGTGTCGGCGAAGAACCGCAGCAGCTTCGTCACGCCCAGCGCGAAGCGATCGGAGCCGCCGTGGGGCGGGTGATGGATGGCAAGGTCAATCTCGGGAACCGGGCTCATGACGTAACTCCTGAACATGGGGGCATAGCAAGCGCCTGCGCGGGTCTCGCGAAAGCGGGCGTCAGGACGTGGCCGCTACCGCCCGGCCCGTATCGATCGTTCGACGGGGTACCCGGCTGACTCTCCATTCGTGGAATCGGCACGTCCCGTTTCCTTGGGAACGTGCCGCGCGTAGGGGGATCGAGCCCCGGACCGGCGTGAGCGCGGGTTATCTGCGGCGGTTGCTTACGGTGAGCGGGGCGGATGGAATATGCGTTCGACGCCGATGAAGACCGCTACGATCTTCGCCATGGGGATCGCGCGGGGAACGCCGCATTCGGCATGCCGCGCCGGGCTTCAATCGACGGGTCGTGCGCTTCCTGAGCGGCATCGGCGGTTGCGTGGACCGGCGCTGTTCACGCGCCGCTGCGCTCGCGGGCGAGGTCCAGAAAGGCCCTCAATGCGGCCGAAGGGTTTCTGCGGCCGGGATAATAGAGGCACAGGCTGCCGAAGGGCGGCGTCCAGTCTTCCAGCACTCGGATCAGGCGACCGGCCTCGATATCTTCGCGCACGTCCTGTTCCATGAAAAAGCCGAGGCCCAGGCCCGCGATCACGGCCATGCGGGCAATGCTCGCCTCATCGAGGGTGACCGGGCCGCGGACATCGACCTCCGCCGTTTCCTCGCCCCTGCGAAACTGCCATCGGTACAGCGAGCCATCGGGCAGGCGGACGCGGATACATGGGTGCTGCAAGAGGTCGGCGGGGTTGTTCGGCCGTGCGCGCGCCTCGAAATACGCGGGAGTGCCGGCGACCGCGAACCGCTGCGGGCGACGGAGCGAGAGCGCGATCATGTCGCTGGGGACGAGGTCGAACTCCCGCACCCCCAGGTCGAAGCCGTCAGCGACGACGTCGACCAGCCGCGCCTCGGTGACGATATCGACATGGACCTGCGGATAGCGGCGGACGAATTCGACGACCAGCGGCGCCATGATCGCGCGCGCGCCGGTGGGGAATGCGTTGATCCGGATCGTGCCGGACGGGACCGTCTGTTGCGACCGGGCATTTTCCATCGCGTCGGCAATGTCCTGCAGGGCAGGGCGCACCTGCTCCACGAATTGCCGTCCGGCCTCGGTGAGCGAAACGCTCCGCGTAGTGCGGTTGAATAGGCGGACGCCGAGATTGGCTTCGAGTTTGCCGACGGCGTTGCTCAGCGCGGTCGTCGACATACCCAAATCGAGCGCGGCAGCGCGGAACGAGCCGCGCTTCGCGATGGCGACGACCGCCGCGAGTTCCTTCAACCCCTCACGATACATGACGCCGTTTGTCAGGGCTTTGCCGTGCAGATCAACCCCTCGATGGTTTTGGTCGACCGGTGGCGTGGATTATCCCGTTGCGCGTGACGCCTCGTCCGCTTCTGTCCCGCTTATCGTAACACCGGGCGAGGGCTATTTCCGACGGGTACGAGCATCCAACGGAAAGGAAGCGCACATGATCTTGCCTGCACCCCTTCAGAGCTATTTCAATGCCAATGCGAAGCAGGACCTCGAGGCGATGGTCGCGCCGTTCGCGGCGGCGGCACTCGTCCGCGACGAAAGCCAGACGCATGAAGGCAGAGACGCGATTCGCGCATGGATCAGGCAGTCGACGATTGCGGTCTCGGCAATCGCGACGCCGCAGGCGATCCGCTCGCATGGCGCAACGCACGAAGTGACGGCGGAGGTTTCGGGCGCGTTCCCCGGCAGCCCCGTGACGCTCACGTTCCGCTTCGTCCTTGATGGCGAGAGCATCACCGATCTGGAGATCAAATGATGGCTAGGATCGATCCGGAGGAGTTTCGCGGCAAGCGCGTGGTCCTCACCGCCGGAACCAAGGGGGCGGGCGCCGCGACCTTTCAGCGGTTCGTTGCCGGTGGCGCGCGCGTCATCACCACCGCGCGGTCGGGGCCGCCCGACTTCATGGCGGCGGACGCGTTCGTGGAGGCCGATCTGAGCACGGCGGAGGGCGTTTCCGCCTTTGCCGCCGCTGCGGTCGAGCGGCTCGGCGGCGTCGATATCCTGGCGCATGTCGTCGGCGGCTCGTCTTCGCCGGCTGGCGGCTTCGCGGCGCTAGAGGACCGGCATTGGCAACAGGAACTCGATATCAACCTGATGAGCGCGGTGCGGCTCGATCGCCTTCTGATCCCGCACATGCTGGCCGGCGGATCGGGCGTGGTGGTGCATACCGGATCGATCCAGCGCAAGCTGCCGCTTCCCGAGTCCACCACGGCCTATGCCGCGGCAAAGGCGGCGCTGGTGACCTATAGCAAGGCGCTGTCGAAAGAGGTCGGGCCAAAGGGCGTGCGGGTCAATGTCGTTTCCCCCGGGTGGATCTACACCAGCGCGTCGGACGCACTGGTAAAGCGGATCGCCGCGGCATCGGACTTCAGCGAGGATAGGGCGCGGCAGAGCATTGTCGATGCGCTGGGCGGCATCCCGCTGGGTCGGGCAGCGCAGCCCGAGGAAGTGGCCGAGCTCATCGTCTTTCTGGCATCGGGTCGCGCCGCCGCGATCCATGGCGCAGAGTTCACCATCGACGGCGGCACGGTGCCCACGGTGTAGCGAGTCATGGACCGAACCTATACCCGGGAATAGCATGGGAGGGGTTCAGGCCGGATTTGTGCCTCTCCTCATGCAATTATTTGGCTGTAACCCACACGCCTGCCACGATTGTCCGCCGAAGCGGCCTTCGTAACAATCCACACGTCCCCGAGGCCGCTGGTCTCTCAAGGAGTGTAGAGATGTCGAGCGCAACGGATCAGGCGGAATTTCAGGAAAGGGCCAATGCGAACCAGCCAGGTCTCGCGGCTGCGCTGAAGCCCGCTTATGACTTCATTGTCTGCGGCGCCGGCGCATCGGGCTCGGTCGTTGCCGCGCGTCTGGCGGAAAATCCGGACGTCCAGGTCCTGTTGATCGAGGCCGGGGGCAGCGACGACGTCGAGGCCGTGCTCGATCCCGGGCAATGGCCGGTCAACCTCGGCAGCGAACGGGTCTGGCCGTTTCAGGCAACCTCCAACCCCCATCTGAACGGGCGCGCAATTCCCATGCCGATGGGCAGGGTTCTGGGCGGCGGATCGAGCGTCAACGTAATGCTATGGGCGCGCGGCCATCGCAGCGACTGGGATTTCTTCGCCGCCGAGGCCGGCGATGACAAATGGGGGTATGAGAATGTCCTCGGCATCTATCGTCGGATCGAAAACTGGCAGGGTGCGCCGGATTCCCACTATCGCGGCGCTTCCGGCCCCGTCTGGGTCGAGCCGGCCTCTGACCCCAGCCCGGTCGCGCAAGCGATGCTGGGCGCCGCCACCGAGCTTGGCATCCCGACCTTCGACAGCCCCAATGGACGCATGATGGAGGGGCCCGGTGGCGCAGCGCTCACCGACCTGCTCATTCGCGACGGCCGCCGCCATTCCTTGTTCCGTGCCTATGTGCGACCGATCTTGGACAGGCCCAATCTGACGGTTCTGCCCCACACACTGGTGCGGCGCGTGATCCTGGACAGCAAAAGTGCGACGGGCGTGGAGATCGAACGCGGCGGCGAACGCCTGACGATCGGCGCGCGATTGGAAGTGGTGCTTTCGTTGGGCGCGATTCAGACGCCGAAGATATTGATGCACTCTGGAATAGGCGACCAGGCCGAACTCAACCGCGTCGGGATTGCGGTCGCGCAGCACCTGCCGGGGGTGGGGCAGAATTTTCAGGATCACGTGTCGTTCGGCTGCACCTGGGAATATAACGAACCCATCCCGCCCCGGAACGGCGGAAGCGAAGCATCGCTGTATTGGAAAAGCCGGCCCGAACTGGATGCTCCGGACATCCTGTTCTGCCAGGTCGAGTTTCCGGTTCCGAGCGAGCGAACCGCCGCGCTTGGCGTGCCGGAGCATGGCTGGACGATGTTTGCCGGTCTGGCGCAGCCGAAGAGCAGAGGGCGACTGCGGCTGCGCGATTCCGACGCTTCGGCGCCGCTCGAGATCGACGCGAACATGCTGTCCGACCCCGAGGACGTGCGCGCCGCCGCGCGCTGTGTCGAGTTGTGCCGCGCGCTGGGCAATGCGCAGGCGTTTCGACCGTTCGTGAAACGCGAAGCGATGCCCGGCAACCTCAAGGGTGCAGCGATGGCCGACTATATCCGGAACGCGGCGGTGACGTATTGGCATCAGACCTGCACGGCGAAGATGGGGCGCGATGCCATGTCCGTCGTCGATGGTTCGCTCAAGGTTTACGGCGTCCAGGGGCTGCGCATCGCAGACGGCTCGATCATGCCCCGTGTCACGACAGGCAACACGCAGGCCCCGTGCGCGGTCATCGGCGAACGTGCTGCGGAAATGATCCGCGCGACTCACCGAGTGTGAGGTCCGGCCAATCGATCGTCCTTCCGCTTCGGGTTCAATGGATGGGAACTCCGGCGCAGGCGGACAGAATTCGCACTTCAGAGAAGGAAACCGTCATGAAGTTTCGAAACGCCATCCTCGCTGCTGCGGCAACGGCTGCGGTCAGTCTTTCGAGTGTCGCGCAGGCACAGACCGTCAAGAATATCGTGCTCGTCCACGGCGCTTTCGCGGACGGATCGGGGTGGAAAGGGGTGTATGACGAGCTTACGTCTCGCGGCTACCGCGTCACCATCGTGCAGAACCCGCTGACCTCGTTCGAGGACGACGTGGCGGCAACCAATCGGGTGCTCGCCCGGCAGGACGGCCCGACAATTCTCGTCGGGCACAGCTATGGCGGCAGTGTCATTACGCAGGCCGGCGGCAACGATAAGGTGGTCGGTCTCGTCTATGTGGCGGCCTTTGCCCCCGACGTCGGCAAATCCACGCTCGACCAATATGCCGAGGCCGCGCCCCCGCCCAATTTCGTGCCCGAGCAAACGGCCGACGGTTTCGCGACGCTCAACAAGGACAAGTTCAAGGCAGGCTTCGCGGGCGACACCAGCGACGCGGTTGCAGCGTTCCTGCGCGACAGCCAGGTGCCGGTGGCGATGGCGGCGCTTGGCGCCAAGGTCACGTTTGCCGCGTGGAAAACCAAGCCCAGCTGGGCGGTAGTCGCGACCGAGGATGGCGCGATAGACCCGAAACTGCTGCGCAGCACGGCGCGCCGCATCGGTGCCATCGCCACCGAGGTGCGGGGAAGCCACGTCGTGTTCCTCACCCAGCCCAAGGCGGTGGCAGACGTCATCGAACAGGCGGCAAAGGGCGCACGGAGCGCGAAGACCACCGCCAGCAACTGAACAGGACCGGAAGCTCCCGCCCGGCGATCGGTCAGGCAGGGCAGGCGCTGGCGCGGCGCGATTTTGGAGTTCGTGATGTTCGGCAGCCCCTTTCTTTCGGCACTCCCGGCACTCCTCGTGGGGGCTTTCGCCGCGCAGGCACAGGAAATCGAGCGTCACGGGCGACACGCTACGCTCCCGATCGTGGAATCGGTCACGGTGCCGGCAACGGCTGAGACCCTGTATCTCAGCGGCGAAGTGGCATCCCTCCCCAGCGGCGCCGCGCCCGCCAACACGCCGCAAGCGTACGGCGATACCGAAGCCCAGACCATGATCGTGCTTGGCAAGATCGAGCAAACGCTGGCCCGCCGCGGCTATGGTCTGGGCGATGTGGTGAAGCTGACCGTCTTCCTCGTCGGCGTGCCTGAACGGCAGGGCCGGCTTGATATGGCGGGGTTCACGCGCGCCTATCTCCGCTTCTTCGGGACCGCCGAACAGCCCAATCTGGTAGCGCGAACGACAGTGCAGGTCGCGGCATTGGGCGATCCGGGCTATTTGGTCGAGATCGAGGCAGTCGCGGCCAAGCACCGCTCAACGGGTGCGCCGGGTTCCGCTAATTAGGCGAGGCCGCGCTGCTCAGGATACCGCGACGCATCGCGGTAGTCACCGCCAGGGTGCGATCGGATACGCCCAGCTTGGCGAAAATGTTCTTGAGATGCGTCTTGATCGTGTCCTCTGCCACACCGAGTTCCCAGGCGACTTCCTTGTTGGCCAGGCCCTCGGCTACGAGCGCCAGCACCGCCTGCTCGCGCGCGCTCAGCGACTCGTCACCGGCATGGAGCGCGATTTCCTGGGCGATCGCCGCCGGGACGTGCCGGCGCCCGGCGTGGATAGTCCGGATCGTGTCCAGCAATTCGCGGCGTAGCGCGGTCTTGAGCAGGAAGCCCGCCGCGCCCGCCCGCAGCGCTTCCGCCGCCTGGGCGTCGCCGTCATAGGTGGTGAGCACCAGGATACGCGCGCGCGGATATTCCTCGCGGATCGCGCGGATTGCGGCCACCCCGCCCATTCCGGGCATCTGCAGATCCATCAGCGTCACATCCGGACGCAGCGCCGCATAGTGGCGGATGGCATCGGCACCATCGCTCGCTTCGCCGATAAGGAGCATGTCTGGCTGGCTATCCAGCAATGCTGCCACGCCATCTCGAAGTATCGGATGATCGTCCGCGATCATAATCCGGATCGGCCTCGGTGCCACCATTCTCCCAGTCCCATTCGATGTGATCGGCGCGCACGCACCCGCGCCATAATGGGTGTCGCGGCACGCATCGTCCACCCCAGAACGGGTGAGTGTTTGCACGCGGGTTCGGGGGTTTGACAGGGCGCAGGCAGGTACCATGAATCGGCATGGATTCAGACCCTTCGTCCTTTCCCGCCGGGCGCGCCGGCCAAGGACTGCTTATTCTGCGGGGTGTCGTCGCGCTGCTCCTGCTGCTTTGCAGCACCAGCGGGGTCCATGGCGCGGCGGTGCATGGGATCGGCGCTGGTGCCACGGCGCTGATCGTGGTCGGGCTGTGCACCCGGTGGGCGGCTCTGGCCGCGCTGGCGCTGATCATGGCGTCGGCTGCGTGGACACTGGGCCCTTTGCTGGTGGCCAGCCTGGCCCTGGCCCTGGCTTTGACCGGCCCCGGGTCGCTGTCGCTGGACGCGTGGCTGTTCGGGCGGCGCAATATCCGGCTGCTCCCGCGCGATCGAGACGATGCATGAGGGCATGCATGGCGTCGCGTCACGATGACGCCGCCACGATCGAAACGACGGCGATGCACGCGATGCTGGCCGATTGCCCGCCGCGCGTATATCCCGTTCGGTGTCTGTCATTCGAGGGTTGGAGCGGGATGCGTTCGTACGCGCGAATGGCGATGCTGGCGATCGTCGCATGGGCCGCGCTGACCGCTGCCGGGCCCAGCTTGCCAGTGATGCCTGGATATAAGCGTACCAGCTTCACCGTTGAGGAAGGCGCCCCAAGCAGCGTGACTTCGATCGCCCAGACGGCTGACGGCTTTCTGTGGATCGGGACCGGCCAGGGCCTGTGGCGGTTTGACGGGGTCCGTTTCGAGAGGATGCCCGCGCTGGAGAAGACCGGCGGATCGGGCGTACGCACGCTGCTCGGCACCCGACGGGGCGAGTTGTGGATAGGCTATGGCTTTGCAGGCCTCGCCCGCAGCAAAGGCGGTCGCGTTCTTCCTGCTTCTCCGGGCGAGGCGCCCAGGGGCTGGACCGACAGCCTGTCTGAAGCGCCCGATGGCGCAATCTGGGCGGTGAGTTCGGCGTCCTTGTATCGCCATGCCGGCGAACGCTGGACCAGGCGCAACTATGCCGAACTGGGGCGCCCGATCCAGGCGCTGGCCGCGCGCGACGGATCAATCTGGGCCTGCCTTCGCAACGACGACAAACGCCGCCTGATACGCATCGATCCGGTCACCCTAGCGCCGACGGTTGTCGCGGAGCTGGGCGAGGTCTGCACCTTGAGCCGGGATGGCGGGGGCGGCGTCCTGGTCGCGGATGGCAAGCGAATCCGCCAGTTCGGGGCGGGGCGTGCTACCGGCCGCACGGTCGTGATTCTGCCAGAGGGCATGTCGGACCCGGCAATCGGCGTCGGGCGGAATGGCGATGGTTGGGTGGCAAGCTATTCACGCCGGATCCTCAAATTCACCTTGCCCGGCAGTGCCCCGAGCGCCGCACGCGAGGCGACGGTTTTCGAGAGCGCGCGCGGCGATGCCAATTATGCCACTGCGCCGTTCCAGGACCGCGAGGGCAATTGGTGGGTCGGCACCGATCGCGGGATCGACCGTTTCCATCCGGTGGACGTGGTCCACAACAGCGCGGTCGATCCACAATTGCGTGCAGTCGTTCCGAGCGAGACGCGTGCGCACCAGATCTTTGCCGATGGGCGCAGAACCATATTCGCGCGCGTGGACCGGCGTTTCTTTCGGATCGCTGACGATGGTAAGGCGGTGCCGCTGCCGGCCGCAAGCCTGGGTCCGGACGACATCGCCTGCGCGGCGCGCGACGCGGGTTTGTGGGTCCGCATCGCGCCCGATACGGTGCGCCTTGTCGGCGGCGAGCGTACTCGCAGCGTTCGGATACCGCCGGCGGACCGGCCGCTTGCAGTCGCCTCGCGATGTTTCGAGGATCGCGAGGGACGGCTGTGGCTCGGGATGTCATCGCACGGGCTCCTTCGATACGATCAGAGCGATCGCAACCCGCAGGCGATGGTGTTCGACGATCGTCCGAATGCCTTTCCCTACATGATGGCGCAGGGCCGCGACGGCGTAATCACCTATATTGGCTATGGCTATACTGCGGCATTTGACGGACGCCGGTTTCGCACGCTGATCGGGTATGCGCGCAACCCGTTCACCTTTGTCGGTGCGATCTTGCAGCGTCCCGACGGATTGCTGATTGGCGGCGAAAGCGGGCTGGGCATGCTGCGCGACGGCCGTATCCGGATGGTGCCTGCGGGCGAGAACGGCGTCTTTGGCGACGTATCGGGACTGGTGCAGAACGCGGCGGGCGAGACGTGGCTGCAATCGCAGGCCGGGCTGGTGCGGGTGCCCACCGCCGCTTTGTCCGCGCGGATCGAGGGGCGGCCCGGCGCCTTGGCCTATCGCATCTTCGACCAGGATGACGGGGTGATCGGCACCAGCAGCGTCCGTGGCTTTACCGATCTGGTGGAGGCCGCCGATGGACGGCTGTGGTTCGCCAACCGGACCGGCATCTATTCGCTCGACCCCCGCCGCATCGCGCGCAATGCGCTGCCTCCGCCGGTAGTGATACGGGCACTCGCGGCGGACGGCAGACCCATGGCCGTGGCGCCGTCGCTTGATTTGCCCGCCGGTGCCCGCAACCTCCAGATCGACTTCACCGCGACCAGCCTTGGCGTGCCGCGGCGCGTATCGTTCCGCTACCGCCTGGCCGGGGTCGATGCCGACTGGGTCGATCCGGGGGCTCGGCGGCAGGCGATCTATACGGGCCTTGGCCCTGGCCGCTATCGCTTTCAGGTCATCGCCAGCAACGATGACGGCGTCTGGAATCGGACGGGCGCGAACCTCGAGATCGTCATCCCGCCGACCTTCGTCGAATCGCGCTGGTTCATTCTGCTGTGCGCCGCCGCTGCGCTCGCTATTGGCTGGCTGGTCTATTCGCTGCGCATTCGCCGCCTGAACCAGCGTTTCGACGCGCTGCTGCGCGAACGGCTCAACGAACGCGAACGGATCGCGCGCGAATTGCACGACACGCTGTTGCAGGGGCTTCAGGGGCTTATGCTGCGCTTCCAGGTCGTCGCCAATCGGCTGCCCGCCGAGAACGCGCTGCGGGGTGTGGTCGACGAGGCGCTCGATCGCGCGGAGGCAGTGATCGTGGAAGGCCGCAACAAGGTGCGCGATCTGCGCAGCGAGACCAGCGACCTCCCGCTGGAGCGCCGGATAACCGAGATGCTTGAAACCGCGGCGCAGGACAGTGCCGCGCGAACCACGCTCACGGTTGAGGGCGCCACCCAACCGCTCACGCGCCGCGCGGGGGAAGAGGCATTCGCGATCGCGGCGGAGGCGCTGCGCAATGCGCATCGCCACGCTGCGGCACAGCACGTCGAGATTATCGTCACCTATGGCTTCGCCGCGCTGACCCTGGCAATTCGCGACGATGGTCGCGGCATCGATCAGGACGAAGTGGCCGCGAAGCGACGCGACGGGCATTTCGGCCTGATCGGCATGGAAGAGCGCGCCGTACGCGCCGGCGGGTCGCTGCGCGTCTCCACGCGCCGCGCGCGGGGCACCGAAGTCGTGCTGACGATACCCGCTCTGGCCGCATATGGGCGCGGGCGCAGCGTCCGCGAGGCTGCCGCGCACGAAGCGGACTGAAACTCTAAGCCACGGGCAGATGCGCGGCGATCTCCCTCCAGGCGCGGATCAATTCTCCGATCGTCGCCACCTCCATCTTGCGCATCACGTTGCCGCGATGAAGCTTGACCGTGACTTCGCTGATCGAGAGATCATGGGCAACCTGCTTGTTGAGCCTGCCTTGCGCGACCAGCTGCATTACCGCGCGCTCGCGCGGCGTAAGCGATGCGTAGCGCTCGAGCAGGCGATCGGTGATGCGCATTTCGGCGCGGCGCGCGCAGTCGCGGGCGATACCGACCGATACCGCGTCGAGCAGAGTCTGGTCCCGAACCGGCTTGGTGAGGAAATCGACCGCCCCGGCCTTCATCGCATCCACCGACATCGGAATATCGCCATGTCCGGTAAGAAAGATGATCGGCTTGGCATCGCCCGCCGTCACCAGGCGATGCTGGAGTTCGAGACCGCTGCCGCCCGGCATCCGGACGTCGAGGATCAAACAGCCCGGCCGGTCCTGACGGTCGGCCGCCAGCAATTCGCCCGGCGATGCATAGCTGACCGCATCGATCCCGACCGAGTCGAGCAGTTCCCGAAGCGCGGCGCGCACCGCGCCGTCGTCGTCGACGATCAGCACCAGCGGTTGCGGATGGGGCATGGCGGCTTCCTTCATGCGGGTAGGGGGAGCGAAAACACCATGCGCGTTCCCTGCGGCGCCGCAGGCTCGGCCTGGAGGTCGCCGCCATGGGCACGCGCGATCGAGCGGCAGATTGCCAGGCCCATGCCCATGCCCTGCGCCTTGGTGGTGACGAAGGGTTCGAAGGCGGCGTCGGCGTCGGCGTCGTCGAAGCCACAGCCAAAGTCGCGGACCTCGAGGCACATATACGTGTCGGTGCGACGCGTCGCGAGCACAAGGCGGCGGACCGCGCTTTCCTCCATGGCCTCTGCGCCGTTGCGCATCAGATTGACCAGCAACTGCTGGATCTGGACACGATCGACGGCAATGGGCGGCAGGTCGCGATCCAGCGACAGCGACACCTCCACCCCGTGCGCGCGCATCTCGTCGTCTAGCAGCGCATGCGCTTCGGCGACAATGTGGTTGAGCTGGCCGGGCATACGCTGCGCGCCGGTCTGGCGGAACAGCTCGCGAATCCGATCGACCACCTGCGCGCCGGCAAAGCCGTCGTTGACGATATTTGCAACGATCCTGCGCGCCCGTTCGAGATTGGGCGGGTCCGCCGCCAGCCAGCGCTGGCATGCCTGGGCATTGCTGACGATCGCGGCGAGCGGCTGGCTGACCTCGTGCGCGATCGACGCGGAAAGCGCTGACAGGTTCGCCGCCTGGGAGGCACGCGCCAGCCGCTCGCGCGCCGTGCGCAACGCCTCGCGATCGCGAAGCTCGTCCTCGATGTCGCGCGACACGCCGTACCAGCGAACGATCCGCCCCATCTCGTCGCGGAGCGGCTCAGCCTTGCCCTCCACCCAGCGATAGCCGCCATTCGCGCAACGATGGCGATAGCGCAACGCGAAGGGCGCGCCGGTGGCGAACGAATTGCCCAGCGCCGCGCTCACCGCACCTGCGTCCTCGGGATGCACGGTCTGCGCCACTGCCACGGCGAGCCGCGAACGGTCGGGGTCGTCGAGGTCGGCCATCTCGATCCCCGCCCATTCGGACAGTCGGCGATTGATGAACACCGGGTCGCCGGTGGCGGTCGCGATCCAGATCAGCACCGGCACCGTGTCCGCCAGCCTGACGAGTTCGTACTCGCGTTCGCGCAACATGATCTCGAGCCGCTTGAATTCGTCGATATCGATGATCGTGCCATACCAGTCGGTGATCGCGCCGCTGGCATCGCGCACCGGCACGCCGTCGCACTGGCACCAGCGATAGCAGCCGTCCGCGCCGCGCATGCGCTGCTGCGAGAGATAGGGCTTTCCGGTGCGGAGGCTCTCAACCCAGGCGCCCAGCGCAGCATCGGCGTCGTCCGGATGCACCGCATCGACATAGTTGAAGCTGCCGTCGGCATTGACGCGATGATCCTCGATCCGTGCGCCTTGCCATTCGAGGAAGCGCGGATCGAGATGCAGGAAGTTGCCTGCAAAATCGGCGCGCCAGGCGAAGGCGGGCAGGTGCTCGGCGGACGCGCGGGTGACGGGTCGTCCGGTCAGCATGTTCCGTCGCGATCGGCCCGCCAGGCGGGGCAAGGGTCAACGATCGGATACATGATTTTCCTTCCTCCCATGCATTCGGGGCGCGCACATCATCGCACGCACTGCGCCGCGCGACAGACCGCAACCCGCTAGTTCCCGATCCCCCGTTCGGGGGATGCCAACCGCAATCCGCACGACATCAGGCGCGAAAAAAGGCGCTGTGCGGTCACCGCAGCGTGGACACATGCTTGCGCCGACCTTCGCGAGACAGACAAACGGTCAGGTGGTCGCCGCCCATGAGAGGAATGGCGCACCGGAAAACGGCGTTCACGCCATCGGCATCAGGCGGCAAGCCAGAAGTACGTGGCGCTGATGGTGCCTATGGCGCCCAGCATCAGGCCCTTGTGGCGCGGCTTCCAATAGTCGGCCCGGTGCAGCATCAGGGCCGCGTAAACCAGCAGGACCACGCCCAGCACCGGCTGGGCCAGGTCGCTGCCCGCGAGCAGGCGCAGCGGGAAATAGCCGGCGGCGATGAAGGCTGCCCAGAACACCGGCATGCCCAGATAGGCCAGCTTCGCCGGGCTCCCGGCGGCAGAAATCTCGATATTGCCGATGCCGTTGAAGACAGAGAGGCGGATCAAGCCGGCGGAGATGAAGACGGCGAGGATCGCCAGCGCCCATGGGGTGTCGAAACCAGTGGCGTAGAACCAGGCCGCGGGCGTGATCAAATAGATGAACACGTCGACGAAGCTGTCAAGATAGCGTCCGAAGTCCCGCGCCAGGCCGTAGCGGCGGGCCAGCACGCCGTCGAAGGCGTCGCAGAACACCGCCAGGAACAGCAGGCCCAGGGCCAGCTCGAGGTGGTGCCGGCCAGTGGCGAGCAGCGCGCCCAGCGCCAGCAACAGGCCGCCCAGGGTGACGGCGTCCACCCAGTTGAGGTGGACGATGACGCGGCTGGGCGCCGGCGGCGGCGACAGGTGATTCATATTGGCATCGCCCGCAGCTTGCAGAGGTACAGCAGGTAGTTGACCGCGAGGTGCAAGGCAGTGAAGGCCACCACCCCGGTCAGCACGAAAGTAAAATCCATCCGGCTGAAGGGATAGAGCAGCAGCAGGCAGCCGAGGACGGAATCGGCCTGGTCCAGCAGGACGTGGGGCAGGGCCCCGGCCTGGCCCGGGCGGATGTTGCGCTGGCGCTTGAGAAAGCTGTTGGGCAATTCGAACAGGCTGTAGCCCAGCCCATAGAGCAGGCCGTAGAACGGCGCCCCGTGGGTGCTGAAGTCGAGAACATTGTAGGGCGCCAGCCCGGGGGCCAGCGCCACCAGGCCGGCAAGCGCATAGCATCCCAGGATGCTGAACAGGATCATGGCGACCAAGCCGCGCCAGGTCTTGTTGTCGCCGAAGATGCGGGCGCTTCGCCAGCAGCGCCCACCGTCCAGCGGACGGGCCAGCCACGGCATCAGGTCCAGCCGCACCACGACCATGTGCAGGCAGCCGGCGATCACGGCGGGCAGCGCACACAAAGCGAGGGCGGGCCACAAGGATGGCTGCGAGATCAGGGGTGCCATAAGGTTTCTCCCATCCGGACGCGCGGGACCTCCGCGTCGTCCTGTCGGGTTGCCCGCAGACCGGGGGTGGCGAAGACGACGATGACGGTGGAGCCCATTTCGAAGCAGCCGAGCTCCGCCCCCTTGGCTACCGCCACTGGCGGGTCGAAATGGTGCGCCGGCCCGGCGGCGTCGCGGTGGTCGGTCAGCAGGACGCCCAGCGCGGCGTCCAGTTCGATGCGCGCCCGGCCGATCACCGTTGCACCCACGGCGATCAGGTACAGGGGACCGTGGTCGCTGTCGGCGTGCAGCACCAGGCGCTCGTTCCGGCAATAGACGCGGTCCGTTGCGGCGATGGCGTCGCGGTTTGTGGCCAGCAGGTCGCCGGGCAGGCGGCGTGCGGACCGGATGCGCAGGTCGCATGGCGCATGGAAGCGATGATAGTCCGCTGGCGAAAGGTAGATCGTCGCATAGTGCCCGTCCGGCCAGCCCACGGCCTCGCCCAACAGGCTGTCCAGCGCATAGGTCCGCCCCTTCACCTGCAGCATCAGTCCCTGGTCCAGCCGGCCCAGCGCGCTGAGATAGCCGTCCGCCGGCGCGACGATTCCGGCGGCCACCGGGCGCGCGCCCGGCTTCAGCGGCCGGGTGAAAAAGGCGTTGAAGGTGGTGAGCGGGCCGTCGATGTCGAACACGAAGTCATCGGGCCGAATGGCGAAGCTGCGGCAATAGGCGCGGATGATCCGCCGCAACAGCCATTGCGGCAGCTGGCGACTGTCCGCCAGACGCCCGAACCAGCGCGCCACGCTGCGCTGGTCGGCGAAGCGCTGGAACCACGGCCGGGTGACCAGATGGTTGATGGCGTTGATCATGCGGCGGCCTCGCGCGCCGGAAACCCGGCCCCTTCGGCCAGCCGCTCCACCGTGCCCGCACAGCCGTCCAGGCGCAGACGGGAGCCGTCACGCAGCCAGGTGGTCGCCCCCTTGACGCCGACGACGGTGGGGATGCCCAGTTCGCGCCCGATGATGGCGGTGTGGGACAGCAGCGATCCCTTTTCCGCGATGATGCCGCTGGCCTGGGTGATAAGGAATATCCAGCCCGGATCCGTCATGCGAGTCACCAGGATCTGGCCGCTGACGCGTTGGCTGAGTTCAGGGGCGTCCAGCACCAGGGCCGTTGCCTCCACCACCCCGCGCGACACGCCGAGGCCCAGGCGCAGGACGCCGTCCTCCGCCCCCCCGCCGCCGCCGGCCGCGGCGTAATGGCGCAGATCGGGTTCCTGTCCCGGCGGGAAGATCAGGCGATCGGGCATGTCGGAATAGGCGCGCTGTGCGGCCGCCTCGCGCCGACGCTGTGTCACCAAGGCGCGGCGGTCGCTGTGGTCGCCGCCGTGGGCAAAGGCGCGCAGTTCGTCCAGCCGCAGCGTGAACACATCCTCCGCCTGGTCCAGCAACTCCTGGGCCTGCATCCGCCGGCCCAGGGCGTGGAACATCTCCTTCACGGCGCCGAAGGCGCGGGCGCGGTTGATCCGCATGGCCTCGCGGTCGCGCACCGCCTGGTGCGCGCGGGCCAG
Source organism: Sphingomonas degradans (assembly GCF_053502645.1). Classification (NCBI taxonomy): domain Bacteria; kingdom Pseudomonadati; phylum Pseudomonadota; class Alphaproteobacteria; order Sphingomonadales; family Sphingomonadaceae; genus Sphingomonas; species Sphingomonas degradans. The sequence continues at coordinate 1,892,044 of NZ_CP177172.1, read as the reverse complement.
CAGCAGCCCGATGATCCAGCGGCGCACGGGGCGATTGCGCAGCGCCCCGGCCAGACGCTGTTCCGCAGCGCTGCGGATTACGCGCTGGCGCTCCCGCATCGTGTCGGCATCGTGCGGGCTGGCCAGCTGGTTCTGGAGCATGCTGGCCAGCAGATCCGGGCGCATGCGCAGGGTGGGGCGCTCCAGCTTCAGCTCCTCCAGCGTACGGTCGCCGAATTCCCGCAGATACGCGGTCCAGGCCTGGCGGAAATCGTCCGGCACCGTGGCGTCCCCGTCGGCAAGGCGGGCGGCGACCTCCGCTGCCGGCCGCGCGAACAGGTCCCGCAAGACTGTGTCCGCCTTGATGCGCCGCGTCATGGCCAGCAGGGCCAGGAACGGCGCCTCGGACGGCAGGCCCTCGATGCCGCACAGCAGGTCGTTGCTAAGGCTGGCGCCGCAGCCGGGCAGGCGGTCCAGCTGGCGGCGCAGCAGTTCGTGGAGCTTCATGGTGAAATAGTCGTTGACGATGGTGGGCGCCCAGGCTGCGAACAGGGCGGCCGCCCGGGTTTCGAAAAAGCGCCAGATGGTTGCCGTCTCCTGCCCGTCGACGCCGTCGACAAAGGCGCGCAGGCCGTGCAGTTCGCGTTGGAAGGCGGCTGCCAGGCGGCGGTTGTCGCGCCGGTACCCCAGGGCCAGGCGGGTCAGCCGCCCGGCCGCGCGCACCCGTGCCCCCATTCCCGGCCGCGTGATGGGCCAGGGCAGGCTCGCCAGACCGAGAAAGTCCTGCCACGCGCGCTGGCTGGCGGCGCTGGTCAAAACCTTCGACGTGACGCGCCGGGCATTGTCGAGGCGATAGTAGACGCGGCCATTGAGTTGCGCCAGCAGGTGCTCGAATACGGGCGCGTTGGCCGCGATCCAGCCGGCGGGGATGCCGAAGGCCCGCGCCGCGCCGGCGAAGACGTGCCGGTACGCCAGGCGCGCGAAGTCGAAGCCCAGCGGCAGGGTCACGCCGGGGTAGGATTCGATGATGTTGGCGTTGTCCAGGATGACCCAGTCGCGCGCCGCCGCCATGTCCAGGCTGGTGATGGGGCGGGCCTGCAGCAGGAACAGCGCGCCGGCTCCGTCGAACGCGAACTCCACATCCTGCGGACAGCCCTGGCGGCGCTCCAGATCCAGGGCCAGATCGGCCAGTTGGCGCAAGTCGTCATCGTTCAGCACCGCGGTGGCCCGCTGGTCCGCCTTGACCGCGCAGGCGCGCAGGCCCCAGGCACGGTCTGGATCGGGCTCCAGCCGGGTGTCCTTCAGCGCCACGGCGCGGTGGATGTGATGGCTGTCGCGGGCGATGAAATAATGGTCGCTATCGGCCCGGTCGGCGACCACGCCCTCGCCCAGGCCATAGGCGGCGGCCACCACGATTTCGTTGAGGTTGCCGCCGGCGGCCCTGCTGAACACCACTCCGGCGCGGGCCGCCGGCACCATCTGCTGTACCACTATGGCGATTCCCTCGGCGCCCGCCGTCAGCCCCCGGTGGTGGCGGTAGTGGAGCGTGCGGGCGCCGAACAGCGAGGCGACGCAGGCGCGCATGCGCTCCAACAGGTCAGCCTCGCCGACGTGCAGATAGGTGTCCAGCTGCCCGGCGAAGCTGTCCTTGTCGCCGTCCTCGGCAAGGGCGGAACTGCGCACCGCGCAGCGGTAGCCGGGGCCGAACAGTGCCCGACAGTGGGCCAGTGTGTCCGCCGCCATCGCTGCATCCACCGGGTGGGCCAGGATCCAGCCGCTGATTTCGATCGCGGCACTCTGGCACTGTGCCGGGTCGTCCGGATCGGTCGCCGCCAGGCGGGCGTCGATACGGCTGCGCAAGGGGTGCAGCCAGGCAGCCACCGCGTCCGCCGGCAGTATCAGGAAGGGCGGCACCGGCATGCCCCAGTCGACCAGTCTCAGCAGCGACGCGCCCTTGCCACCGCATTGCGCGACCTTGGCGCGCAGCGCTTCGCAGTCCTCTAGACGCCAGGCCATCTACAGGCTCCAGCCGAACAGAATGACGGCGCGTTGGGTGAACAGCTGCAGCAGGAACAGAGCGAATATCGATCCCGCGACGGCCTCGGTGGCAGCGCGGATGCGGTTGTTGGCGGCGACGGGTCGAAGAATGAAGCGGACGCAGATGGCGACATGGCCCAGCGCCGCCAGCCCGATGGCCCAGAACGTCCAGGAGGCGAAGTCCAGGATCACCACCAGGCGCATCAGGAGCCCGGCCGTCAGCGCCATGAAGACAAGGGGCAGCAGCGCGGCGCGGCGCGGGCCAAGCAGGCTGGAATAGGTCACATAGGCCGTTTCCTGTTCCGGCGCGCGGATCTTGCGCGAGGTTTCCCAGGCGCCGACCGGGAAGAAGAAGGCGAACAGCGGCAGCAACCATTGGCTGTCCAGCGCCGGGGGTGGCCCGCCGTTCAGGGCATGCCAGGCGACCGCGATGACATAGGCGTTGACGAACAGGCCCAGCGGCTGGTGGGTGACGAAGGACAGCAGCAGGCTGTTGCGGTGAAGCCGTTCCAGGAAGAACCACTTGAACGTCAGCCAGGCAAAGGCGTGCATGGCCAGATAGGGCCACAGCAGCCAGCCCTCGCGCAGGTTGAGCACCAGGCCCAGCACCACGGTGCCGACGCACAACGTGACCAGATCGCCGGCGCGGACCGCGCCTCGGGGGAAGGGGCGATGGGGGAACAGGACGCGGTCCAGGTCCCTGTCCTTGAACTCGTCATAGACCCGCATGGTCAGGCTCATGCCGAAATAGGAGAGGAACCCCACGGCAGCCGCTGGGCCGAAGACCAAGGCCGCCGCCCCGGCCTGTGCCTGCACGCAGCCATACACGCCCAGGAACGACACCAGCAGCAGCGGCAGGTGCTTTTCGAGCGGGAACATCTCTCGCAAATAGATCCAGAGACGGTGGGGCAGGGAAACCGTCGGCAAGGCGATGGGGGCGGTGCTGGACATCGAGGTCTCCGGTCCGATCAGGTCAGCGTGCGTTCGTAGAGGGTGTATTCGCGCTGTGTGCCGGCCAAGGGGCGGGTGAACGCGATGTTGGGCGAACCGTCGCGGATCAGGGCCACGACGATGCGGCGGTAGCGGGCCTGGTCGAGGATGCGCAGCGCGCCGTGGTGATAGACCGCATGGCCCAGGGAAAGAGGCCGGCCGAGGCGGCGGCGGCCCAGCACTGCCGCCTGTTTCAGCTCGCGATAGGGAATGCCGATCTGGTAGGCCGTGGCCATCGGCCCGCCGCGCGCGTGGCGCAGGAAACGCAGGCGGTCCAGCCAGACGCCCAGGCCGCTTGTATGGCCTCGCATGGCGCGCAACGCCGCGCTCAGATCCTTCAGCACAATGCTGAAGCCGACGCGGGCGCCGCTGGGATTCAGGACGAAGCAGCTGGCGACCCGGTCCACCGCGATTGGCAGGCGTGCATAATGGTCGCGGAAACGCTCCCAGGGCAGGGCCACGAAACCCGGCATCCGGCCATAGCTGGCGTTGATCAGTGTCCAGACGTGGTGCAGCGCCTCTTCGGTGGTGCAGCTGTTGTAATCCTCGAAACGGTATCCCACGGCCTTGGCGTCGGCATAGTCGCTGGCGGAAGCGGTCAGGGCGGCGCCAGCGTAGGCCCGGTCAATGTCATGGCTTTCCCAGCGATGTAGCGGGATGAACCCCAGCGCGTCGAAATGGCTGCCATAATAAGCCGGGTTGCGCGGTTCACCGAGGAAGGGCGGTGCATCGAAGCCCCCGGTCTGGCAGCGATAGCTGTGGAAGATGGAGAAATCGACCGGGGCAAGCACCCTGGACGCGCCGCGCCCGGCCAGCCACCCCATGCCCGCGTCGATCAGCAGGTGGGCGACGCCCGGATCGTCCTCGGCCTCGTACAGCCCCAGGCATGCCGCGCCCTGTGTCTCTTCGGCGGGGCCCATGGCGGCCATGCGCCCCACCACCGGCCCGTCGGCGCCATCGCGCACCAGCCAGGCTGCCACGGCCCGATCCGCCAGCCACGGGTTGCTGGCCGGGTCCAGCAGCGCCATCTCCTGCGCGATCGGGCGCGGCAGGTGGCGGGGGTTGCGCGCGTTCATGGCGCTGCCGAAGGCGGCGAAGGCCGTACGCGCCGCGATGTCGCCCAGGTCGACGCGTTGGAGCACCGGGGTCATGCCACCGCCTCTGCCACCTCGACCTCCACCGGGGCGGGGGCAAGGGGGGTGATCACGCCGGTGCCGCCGTCCAGGCGCACGCGCATGCCGGTGCGCAGGTGCTGCCGGGCGCCCTTGACTGCCAGCACGGCGGGAATGCCATATTCGCGCGCTACCACGGCCCCGTGCGACAGCACTCCGCCGGTCTCCGTGACAAGTCCGGCGATGCGGGCGAACAACGGCGTCCAGGCCGGGTCGGTATAGGCCGTTACCAATATCTCGCCATCGCGGACCTGGCCCGCCTGCTCGATGCTGTCCAGCACGCGCAAGGGGGCCTCAACCACGCCCGGGGAACAGACGATGCCGCGCAGGCCATGCGGGTCCGCCGCGCCGGCCGGGGCGAGGGCGGCGTGGGGCATGATCTCGTTGGGGCGGGGATAGCTGCGGAAACTTTGGTGATAGTCGCGGTTGCGGCCAAGCTGCGTCAGCAGGCTGGCAACAATGTCCTCCGCACGCACCGCGCTGGCCCGGGCAAGGGCGATGACCTCTGGGTAGGCGAGGTGCAGGACTGCGTCCGGCCCGTCGGTCCGGCCGGCAGCATGCAGGCGCCGGCCCAAGGCCAGCGCGGTGATGCGGACCAGGCGGTAGATGCGCGTCGACCGATCCCGCATCTGCTCGCGCAAGGCCAGCATGGCGCGGTGGATGGCCAGTTCGCGGCGTAGATCGGTTTCGGTCACGCCGGCCAGGGCCTCGCGGTAGCGGGCCAGGCTGCGCTCTTCCTGCAGTTCCGGCGCCTCGTCATCGTCGCGGGTCAGCAGCAGCAGCAGGTTCTGGAATGCCGGCAGCGGATCTTCGTCCCAGCACGGCACCAACAGGTCCAGTTCGCGCAGGCTGCGGTGGCGGTGGGTATGCACGAAGGGGCGCAGTTCGTCCGCGCCGGGATAGGCCTCGCCGGCCAGATGGCGGCGGCATAGTTCCTCGGCGCTCAGTCGCTGCAAGGCCGCTGCATCGTCGGCGCGGGCGCGCAGACGCCGGCTGATCCGCCACAGGTCGCGGACCGGCGCCAGGTGGGGCACGTCGTTCAGGCCCCCGGCGAGGACCAGATAGTCGTGCTCCGCCCGCCCGCGCGCCTGCCGGCGGCGGTTGCGCTTGCCCAGCGTCTCGCGAAACAGCGTCGCCATGTTGGCGCTGTCGTATATCGTGGCGAAGTAGCGTCCCTCGCACGCATAGTGGTGGCGGGCCAGAACCGCCTCGACGTGGAGGGCAAGCGCGCTGTCATCAAGGGCGTCGGGATCGACCGTTTCCAGGCGGGCCAGCAGGGTGTCCAGCTCGGCAAGGGTCGCGTCGGCCGTCTTCAGCCGGCGCCGGACCGAACGACGGATGGCAAACAGCGTGCGCAGGCCCGCCAACAGCGTGCGGGGGGTGACGGACGTGCGGATGCCGTCGCCCGGGTAGGTGGGGGCGATGCCCAGATCGGCATCGAACGCGCGTTCGACGAAGCCGGGGATGCGCCGCAAGCCGTCCTTGACCGCGCTCAGGTTCCAATAGGGAAAGCCGCAGCGGAGCAATGTCCAGGGGCGAAGCCTGGACCGGTTGAGCAGGCCGACGCTGTCGAGATAGGCAGGCATGCTGGTCTCAAGCACGCGCTTGTACAGCGACCAGATCAGCGCGCAGGGGATGTGCGCCGCGACGCCGCCATCCTTTAGGTCGGCGTTGGTCCATTGGTCGACCACGTCATGGTGGATGGCGGCGATCGCGCGGCTCTGCAGGACATGGAACGTGCCCCGATACCAGGCCCATTCGATGTCCTGGGGGCGACCGTAATGCTTCTGGACGGCCAGTGCCAGGACGCCCAGCGCGCGGACCTGGTCGTCCGTCAGGGGCGCGTCGCCAGCGGCTCCTTCGCGGCGCAGCCGGTCTGCCATCCAGTCATAGCGCCAGGCGATGGGGTCGCTTTCCCCCTGGACTAGCGTGTCGCCCAGGCCGGGCACGGCCTCGATCAGCATCTCGGTATCGTGGCCGCGCACAGGATCGACTGTGAACACCACGCCCGCGGATTCCGCCGGCACCATGCCCTGGATCAGGCATGCCGGTTTCAGGTCGGCCACCGACAGGCCGCGGCGCAGGCAATAGTCGCGCACCCGGGGGGCAAATGCGGAGGCCCAGCAGGTCCGCACCGCGCGGCGCAGGTCGTCCACCCCCCGGACGTTCAGCACCGTCTCGTACAGCCCGGCGAAGGAACTGCCGTCCAGATCCTCCAACGTGGCGGAGGACCGCGCCGCCAGCGCCTCGAACCCGCGCGCGATCAGGGCGTCGTGCACGCGATCCAGGGCGGCCACGAGGGTGTCGGGCAGCGGCATGGCCAGAATGGCCGCCCGCAAGGACTCGCCGCCGTCGTCGTCGCGACCGGCGACGAAGTCCGCCAGCCTACCGGCCAGGTCGCCGCCAGCGGCCTGCACCGACGCCTGAAAGGTCCAGGTGGGCAGGGCGTACGCCGCCGGCACCGCGAAACCGGCGCGGGCGAGTTCCGCCAGATGGCGCGTCTTTCCACCCACCGCCGCCGTTTGCGCGGGACCGATTTCGTCGAGGGGCAGGGCGAGCGGCGTGTGCATGGCGCGTCCGATGGCCTTTCAGAAGATGCGGGTCTGCTTGCGGTGGCCCAGGCGGAAGCCGTGCTTTTCGCCCAGCGCCCCCATGGTATCGACGTCGTAGGGCTGGATGTTCCCGTAGGAACAACTGGCGTGCCCCTCCTCCAAGCCCAGTAGGATGGTTTCGGACAGGCAGGCATATGCCATGCCGTCGGCCAGGCGCATGCCCTTGATCGGCATCACCTCGGCGTTGGGCAGGGCGACCTCGCCCCCCAGCAGCACTGTGATGCCGCGGTCGTTGTCGAACAGATCGTCGCGGCAGTTCATCGGGACGGAGATGTCGCAGACGATGGCGCCCGGCTTACAGTGCTCCGGCCCCAGAAAAGGCTCCGCCGCGTTGGTTGCCACCACCAGGACGTCGCAGTTGCCGAGCGCGTCCAGCGCGTCCACCACCTGCAATGCCGGCGGCGGCCCATGGTCCAGCCAATGCTGGTGAAAGCGCGGCCAGGGGCGGGCCTGGGTGCCGCCACCGGCGCCCCCTGCCGCCGTCGCGACCGCGCGTTCGAAGCCGCTGCGGGGCGCCCCCCCGTTTGCCAGTTCGCTCAGCGTGTGGCGCAGCACCGAATCGGCAGCGCGCTCCGCCTTGCGCACGCCGCGCGCATGGTCGCCGCCGTACAGCAACAGCCGGCCGGCATGACGCGTGAAGCATTGGGCATAGGCGCTGCAGATGTTGCCGCCGGCACCGATGATCCCGATGGTCAGGTCGCGGGTGTCCCAGCCGCGCTCGCGCGCCATGGCCAGTACCGCCTGCACCCCGACGTGAACGGTGAAGCTATTGCCGGTGGTGATGATGGTGGCGTCGTCGGGCACAGTCTGGCCGTTCTTGGTCAGGATCGACGTGTACTGGCCCAGCCCGACCACGGCGCAGCCGAATTCCGTGCGCAGGGTGGCGACACCGCGATGGCACAGGGCCTGCAGATGGCTTTCGTCCTGGTTCAGCAGGGCGCGGCGGATCATGCTGGAGGTCACGGGAATACCAGCGAACACCACGCTGGTCTGGCCCCCGTGCGACGCGGTGATCGTGCGTCGGCCCAGCACGATGGGCTCGGTCACTGGCAGCATGCGCTCCAGCAGATCTTCGAGGGTGCTGGTATCCAGCAGGGCCAGCGACGGGTCGGCCACGCGCAGGTGGGCGGCGTCGATGTAATGGGTCAGGAAACCGACGCGGCGCATGCCCTCGGTCGGCGGCTCCAGCGCGATCTCCCCCTGGCGGAAGTCGCCCAGGGGGCGCAGCCCGCGTGTGCCCTCGGGCAGGGCGAATTCGATGAGCTTGTAGATATCCTCGTTGTCCACGATGCGGCACAGCTGGTCGAAGGCCGCAAGGACGCGCTCGATCTCCGCGCCCTTGATATAGGCGGAGGGCTGGATGCGGATGACGGTAGAGGCGCCCAGTGCCGGGGCAACGCGAATGCCGTGCGCGTGCAGGAGATGGCCGGCCAGCACGTACCCCAGATATCCGCTGCGGGCCAGCAGCTGCAGGCCGTAGCTCTGGCGCAGCTTCATGTCGGTGAAGGCGATGCCCAGCATCAGGCCCTCGCCCCGCACGTCGTGGATCACCTGCGGATAGCGCGTGCGCAGGGCTTCGAGTCCGGCCTTCAAGTGGCTGCCCCGCGCCTGCACGGCTTCACCCAGCTGGCGCGCGATCACCAGCGCCTTCCGCGCGATGCCACAGGACGGGTCGTCCTCCACGTTGGTGGAGGTGTGCAGCAGGCCGAAGCGCGGCAGATATTGTTCGCGCGTGACGGCACAGGCGGCGATCTTGGCCAGGCCTCCGCCCAGCGATTTGCCCAGCAGATAATAGTCGCCGACCAGGCCCATGCGGCTGGACGCCAGCAGCGCGCCTGTGCGGTAGAAGCCGGTCTGGATTTCATCCACCACCACCGGCACGCCGGCGGCGCGGGCCTCCGCCACCAGCGCCACTGCGGCGTCGGCCGGGGCAGGGATGACGCCGGCCTCGCCCTGTATGGGTTCGAGGAACAACGCGGCATAGGCGTTGAAGATTTCATGATGGCAAGTGACCTGGCCATCGACGACGGTGCCGGGCAGGACCAGGGTGTACGCGCCGGCGGCGATAAGGGTGTGCGCCGCCGCGGGATCGGCACGCAGGCGCTGCCAGTCGAAGAAATTGGTCTCGGTGTCGCCGCGCAGGAAGGGGTCGCGGAACAGCGGTTTGTGGGTCAGTGCCAGGGCCCCCATGGTCTTGCCGTGGAAGGCGCCCTGGGCCGCCAGGAAACGGGGGGCGGCGGCGGCCAGCGCCTGTGCGTTGCTTGCCCGCACGGCGGCGGCGAAGGCGTCGAAACTGGTGTGGGTGTGGCCGTCCAGGACCAGTGCCAGGGCACCGCCCAGCCGTTTGGCGCTCGCCTCGGCCGCGCGGATGCGGGCCAGCCGGCGTTCCACCCGTTCGGCAAACGCGTCCAGCCGCGCCAGCTGGGCCATGCGGGCGTGCTTGGCGGCGGCCTCCACCGCCTCCGCGCCGGAATTGCCCAGGGTGATCACGAAGTGGCGGCCGGTGGCGGCGTGCAGTTCGGCATCGAGGTCGCGGCACAGCAGCCCGGCTTCGCCCCGGATGGACATCTGCGCGTGGGTCGGCATTTCCTGTCGCAGCTGGGAAATCGCCAGGCGGCGCAGCTCCGGATGGTTGTGCCCGAGGATCAGCGAGCCGTAGCCGCCGGCGAGATCCAGCACCTCGACCTCGTCGCCCGCTTCGTCGCGGTAGCAGAGATAGTCGTCATGGGCCCGGATATAGGGCTTATCCAGGCTCAGGATCCGCAGCAGCTCGGCCGTTCGGGGGCGGGCGTACTCGGCATAGCCCTGCAAGGCGGCGGCATCGTGGTCGTGAAGGTCCGCGATCCCGGCATGCCGCCGGCTGAAATCCGACAAGGCGGCGGTGTCCGCGGAAAGCGCGGGCGAAAGGGCCCCGATGGGATCGTCGTCGAGGGTATCCATGGGGCGTCCACCTCGCATCTGTCGCGGAAAGGCGTTGGTCGTCATCGGCCGTCCCGCCATTGCTTGAGCAGCCATAGGTAACAGCCGACCAGGGCGATCCCGATCGGCCAGGCCACCGGCACGCCACCCCAGACCGGCAGCGTGCCGGCGCTCAGCAGCACGCTCAGACCGACAGTGACGATAGCAACGCAGAGCATGCGCACGTGGCGGTCGTTGAGGTGCTGGTCGCGGGCGGAGACGCGGGTTTCGACGTTGAAGACATAGCGCCCGGCGAACAGCTCGCTCAGCAGATGCTCCAGCCGTTCGGGCGCGCGTTTCAGCAACTCGACGAGGCTGCCGGCGATGCCCTGCAATTCCTGCGGGCTGAGCGGCGCCAGCAGCTCGCGCATCTGCAGGGCAGGGAAGAAATCGGCACCCACCTGACGCAGGTCGGTCCGCGCACCCAGCATCCCGGTCACGGTCTCGGCGGTCAGCAGCGCGCGGTACAGCGCCAGCGAGTCCGTGGAAACGCGCATGTGCGCGCTGCGGGCGGCGCGAACGATCTGCATCAGCCAGATGTGGGTCTCGCCGCCGCCGCCGGAAGCGTCCTCGCCGGGCGCGCGGCGCTTGGCGGTCCACACGCTGGTGGCGGCGTAGAACTCGCGCTTGAAGACTTCGGGGCGTGAGGCGTCGGTGCTCTCCAGCAGGGCGCCCGCCGCCTGATACAGCGCATCGGAGTCGTCGCGGACGATGGCGCCGAAATAGCGCAGCAGGCGCTGGCGCATGCTGGCTTCAAGATCGCGGCACAGCCCGAAGTCGATCATGCCCAGGCGACCGTCGGGAAGCAGCATCAGATTGCCGGGGTGCAGGTCGACGGCAAAGAAGCGATGAACGAAGATCTGGGTCAGGCAGGTGTCGAGCAACCGATAGGCCAGGCGCTCGCGCGCATAGCCCAGCGCCTGCAGGCAGGCGGTGCGCTGCGGGTCGCCGCTTTGCTCGGCACGTATGATGCGGCTGAGGGCGATACCGTCCAGGAACTCGCAGGTCAGCACGCCCTCGCCGCTCAGCTCCGGATAGGGTTGGGGGATGTGGATGCCGGCGTCGTCGGCATGGTTGGCGTGCATCCGGGTGAGGTTGTCGAGCTCGCGCTTGAAATCGAGTTCCTGGCGCAGCCAGAGGGCCATTTCCTCGACCGCCTCGCGCGGCGAAGCGATCAGGGGAGCGCCGGCGCGTTCCAGCACGGCCGCAAGCCGCGCCGCGCGGCGCAGGTCGTGCTCCACCCGCTCGGCAATGCCGCGCCGACGGATTTTCACCACCACCTCGCGCCCGTCGTGCAGCCGGGCCCGGTGCGCCTGGGCGATTGATCCGCTGCCCACGGGCTGGGGGCGGACATGCGCGAACAGCAGGTCTGGATCCCGGCCCAGACCCTCCGCCAACACTGCCCGCGCCTCCTCCCACGGCATGGGATGTGCGTCGTCAAGCAAGCCCAGCAGCGCAGCGCCGTATTCCGCCGGGATCAGGTCCGGGCGCAGGGCAAGGAACTGTCCGAGCTTCATGAAGATCGGGCCCAGCCGCTCCAGGCGGGCACGGAACACCTCCGGCGTGCCGATCAGGCCGCGTTCGATCCTGTTCAGGGGGCGTGCCTCGGCCAGGTCCATCATATCAGGCGGCCCCCGGCAGCGGCTTCAGTAGCCAGAACGTACCGCCCAGCAGGAGCAGCACCAGCACCAGGTGGTACGCGGCCCTGTCGCGCTGATGCCGGCTCCGATCAGACCATAGCTGGCGGATTCGCAGGTCCCGGACCATGCCACCGCTGGCCAGCCGGGCGGCGGCGCGGCGGCGGGCGGCGGCGCGTGCCGGGTCGATCACGGCGTCCGGTGCGCCATAAAGGGCCGGCAGACGCGCCGGGTGCTTCACCTGCGACCGAAAGAACAGCGCCATCTCCGCGAACAAGTCGACATGGGCGCCAAGCTTCAGCGCGCTGGCGTCCAGCATGTACAGCGCGCGCCAGTATAGCAGGGTGCTGCTGCCGCCGCGCAGGCCGTGGCGTCGGGCGGCGTCGAGGATCTCGCCGCTGTGGTTGCCCAGGTGGCGGGCCTTGAGCGAGGAGCTGGGGTCCATGGAGGCGCGATACCAGGCGCTCAGCCGGTCCTTGGTCTCGCGCTCGAAGGCGCGCCAATCTGTCCTGTCGGTGGCGGCCACATATTGTTCGCGCACGCAGTCGTAGCAGCCATCGACGTCGCCGATGCTGATGCGCTGGATCTGGCGGGCCAGGACCCGGCGCTGACGGGGATGCAACGCACCGAAGATGCCGAAATCGACAAAGGTGACCTGGTTGTTCAGGCCGACGATGACATTGCCCGGATGCGGGTCGCCGTGGAAAAAGCCTCGGGAAAACAGCTGGTGCAGTACGGACTGCACCAGGTTATGGCTGAAAAGGGAGAGGTTCAGGGTCGGGAAGGTGCGGCGAAGTTCGGCCTCCGCCTCCGGACCGTCACCCAACTGCTCCATCCGCGCCAGTACCTTGCCCAGGGTGGGGCCTTCGATGAATTCGCTGGTCAGGACGCGTCGGCTGGTCAGGTCCCAATGAACGCGGGGGAAACGTTCCCAGGGGCCGGCCTCGCGGCGCAAGCGTTCCGCGACATGCCCTTCCTGCGTGAAGTCGAGCTCGCCCCGCGTCCACTGCGCGAACTCCTCCACGGTCTCGCGCACGGAGAACACGGGCGACAGTCCCAGACGGTCCAGCATTCCGCCATAGGCCGCCAGCAGGCGCATGTCGGCTTCGAAGACCGGCCCGATGCCCGGGCGCTGCACCTTGACGGCCACCTTCTGGCCGGCCCGCGTCCAGGCGACGTGCACCTGCGCTACCGAAGCCGCCGCGATGGGCACCGGATCCAGCCGATCGAAGAGCTGTTCCGGCGCGCGCCCCAACTCCGCGGCGATCGCCGCGTGAATGTCGGCGAAGGGGACGGGTTCCACCGCCTCGAACAGGCGCGCCAGTTCCTGGCACAGGGCTGGCGGCAGGATGTCGAAACGCATGGCCATGAACTGGCCGAACTTCAGATACGTCAGGCCGAGATCCTCGATCGCCTGGCGGATGGCGCGATAGAACCGGGCGCTGGTCGGCCGCAGCAGCACGGGCACCAGCCGGCGTAGCAGCACCCAGGCCAGGCGCGCGGCCCTGCCCAGGGTGTGCGGCAAGCTGGGGCCGGCGCGCGGTTCAGCCATGGTCTGCATGATGTGCGTCGATCCCATATGAAAAATCGAGTACGCAAACAGACGCTCCGGTCGCCGCTGCACCGCCGCCATCCTGGCGGGGCAGGGACGGAAGGAAGACGTGCTAGCCTGGTGCCGCGCCCTGACCGGGGGCCGGGAGATCAGGACCGGGCAGCGTTCCGATGGGCTTTGGTGAACCGTTCGGCCATGCGACCGGGCACTTCCGTCGCGCGGCCCAGCGCCCGCAGATAGCCCTTGTAGAGGTCGGGTAGCAGGCGGTTCACGGTCTTTCCCAGATCGTCCTGGTTGGTGCGGCCGTTGGCGGTTGCCTCGTCGTTCAGCTTGACCAGGATGTCGGCGCCGGACTGCAGCAGTTCGGCGGTGGCGGCGTTGACCCCCTGCACGATCCTGTACAGTTCATCGAGGGCCGCGTTGTTGGTGTCGCTGGCGATGGCGTTGATCTCGTCCCGCACGTCCTCCGCCGTCTGAGACGGGGGTTCTGATTCTGCGCTAGACTTGGCATTCAACTCGCTGCGCAAACGATTGACCTCTGCCTGTAGTTCATCGGTCGTCTGGGCTTTTGTCGTCGCCATGGCGCCACGCTCCTGCATTAAAACGGGAACTAATGTTACGATATTGTTTCAGGGTATCGTAGAATAAACATATGTGAAGCGATAAAATTTGATTACCGGATGACATTGACGACTAAGGGGTGATAGCTATCTCCATTTTGGATAAACATAGTGTATTATCGACGCAAAATCGTCGAATCAAACTTGATGGTTACTGTCAATTCGGTTGAAACTATTATGACGGAATTGGTTGATCACCATTCGGAATGGATGACGATCAGAGCGAGGCCTTCGCCAGCAGGGCCAGGCCATAGAGACCGATGAAGGACGTAAAGGCGTGGTCGTAGCCGCGATTGCCCAGCACGTCGAAGACGCGCCGCCCCACGAGCCGGTGGACACAGAAAGCCACGCCGGCGGCCAACAGGCTGTGCCAGGATAGCATCTTCGGCTGAAAGGCCGCCAGCACGCCGAGCTGGACGATGCCGAACGCCAGATAATAGTTGGCCACGATGCCGCGCACCGCCTCTTTCCCCGACGCGACGGTGGCGGCGTAGAGGGACAGCAGGCTGCCGCCCATGTTGGTAAAGCCGTGCAGGGCGCCCATGGCAACCAGATAGCCGCGCTCCGATCGCCCGATGGAGCCCTGCACCCGGTCGCGCAGCGCAGGACTCAGGCGCAATAGCGCGGCGGCGCACATGGCGAGGCCGATGGGCAGCTCAAGACGGAAGCGCAATTGCAGGTAGAGCGACAGTGCCAATACCGGCACCAAGACACCGATGCACCACAAGGGCTTCAGCGCGCGCCACGCCGGGCGCACCTGGCCCGGTGCCTCCAGAACCTGCAGCAGCGAAATGGTGGCGGAGGCCGGCAGCAGCCACCCCAGGGTCGCGCCGAATGTCAGCCCGAGCAGCAGCAGGGTCGGCGTCCCGAACACCAACAGCCCCATCCCGAACACCGACTGCACCACCGCCAGCATCGCGATCAGGCTGATCGCCAACATAGGATCTTCCATCCCCGCTTGCCCTCCGCACGCTTAGACCGCAAAATCTAGCGCTCGTGCCCTGGGCATTACGAGTTGGATTGCAGCCCATTTGGTGCAAGTTCACGGGATGGGCGTGAGCGACCCTAGGTGAAGCTTCCTGCGATGTTCGCGACGATCGTCGGATCTTGCTCCACCCTGTCTAAAAGTGGGTTTGATGACGTCGCAATCTCGGAAGCTTGCATGATGCCTCCCACCAATCTGACTTCGGTTCGCAAGGGGGCCGAACGTCCCACCGGGCAGTTCAATCAGCGCGATACTGCGGCAGGGGCGTCCTTGCCCGGAATCTTGATGAGCAGCTCGGCGCGCGGGAAGTCGAGCGCGAAGGCTTCGAACAGGTTGAGGATGTCCGCGCCGAGGATGATGGCCGGCGAGGCGTCTCCATCCTGCGCGCCGGTGAAGTAGATCGGCACCTGTCGCAGCGTGGCCGGACCGATGGTGAGCGTTTCCATCTTCGCGGTGCGGACGCCCTGGCCGGTGGCGGTCGCCCCCCGGATCTGCCCGCTTTGGCGCAGCCGCGCGTCGTCGTCCGCCCAACCCAGCGCGTGCAGGGCGGCAGTGTTGGCGACCGTCACCGCCGCCCCGGTATCGACCAGCGCGCGCATCTTCACGCCGTTGATCAGGATCGGGACCAGCAACAGCCCGTCCTGCCCCAGCGTCCCGGACAGGCTGACAAAGCCCGGTGCCGCTGTGCCCGAGGCCGCCGCCGTGACGCGGTGGGCGACCCGATCGAACACCAGCCTGCGACCGGTGAACGTCTCCATCCCGATGATGCCCAGCGCCGAGGTCGATTGCGGGTTGGGAAAGCGGAGCAGCCCGATCTGGCTTTCATCGATCAGCCCGTTGGAGAAGCGATCGATCGGATAGATGCTGGCGGCGTCGGCACCCGTGGCGCCGTTGATCTGCAGGTCGCTCGCCATCGGCCTGAGGCCCAGCCTGTCGGCGAGCGCCGGCGCCATCAGGCTCGATTGCGCGCCGGTATCCAGCACCATGTCGAACGGCCCCTGTCCGTTGACCTGGATCGCGACCATCGGGCGCCCGCGATCGTCATAGCGCAGCGCCTCGCTCGGCAGTTGCTGTGCGACAAGGGCGGACGAAAGCGAAAACAACAGCGCAGGCAACAGCATGGCAAGGGCATCCAATCGGTTCAGTGCCCGATGCGTACTCCGCCACGCTTGTCCGAAGCTGGCAGGGATCAGCGATTGGCCTGGAACGAGGGGATGCGAACCGAGGACGGCCGATCGTCTTCGCCTGGGTGCGGGCCTGTGCCGGGCGGGAAATGGAGTTCGAAGATCGCGCCCTGTCCATCCGCATTGCGGGCGGAGGCGGTGCCGCCGTGCAGCGTCGCGATCGCTTTCACGATGGCGAGGCCCAGGCCGTGGCCCTTGCGCTTCGATGGCTGGCGCACGAACGGCTCGAACAGCGCCATCGCTTTCTCCGGTGCGATGCCCGGGCCGAAGTCCCGCACCGAAAGCAGGCCGTTTTCATCGAGCGCGAGGAACACTTCGCCGCCATCGGCCGTGAAGGAAATCGCGTTGTCCACCAGATTGGCGATCGCCACTTCCAGCAGGTCCGCGGCGCCGGACAGGGGATAGCGATCGACCTGCGGCGCGAAGCTGAGCGCGATGCCGCGCGCGGCGGCGAGCGGCGTCAGGTCCACGATCACCTTGCGCGTGCTGGCGACCAGATCGGCGCTGCCGGTCACTTCGACCAGCGTGTCGATCTTCATCAGCGTGAGCAGCTGGTTGACCAGGTTGGTCACCCGCCGGACATCGCCGATCAGTTTCTCTTTGATCGGAGCCTCGTCGAGCAGTTCCAGCCGGGTCCGCAGGACGGTGAGCGGCGTGCGCAGTTCGTGCGCGGCGGCGGAGAGGAAGAATTTCTGCCGCGCCTGCGCGCTGCCGAGCCGGCCGATCAGCTGGTTCGTGGCGCGCACCAGCGGCAGCACCTCGGCGGGCACGCCCCGTTCCGGCAGTTGCAGGTCGAGCCGTTCCGCGTCGAAGCCCTGGGCGATCCGTGCCACGCGCCGGATGGTGCGGATATTGCAAGCAAGAACCACCGACAGCAGCACGAAGAACGCGGCGACGGTGTATAAGAAGGTGTCGCTATAGGCCCAGAAGATCCGTCGGAAAGCCAGATTGGTGCGATCGGTGTCGGTGGGGATGGGGTGGCTCAGCCCATAGAATTCGTAATAGCGCGGCTGATCGCAATAGAGATATTCCATGCTCCCCTTGTTGCCGGCGGTCGAAAGATCGCGGAACATCTGCATGCAGAAGCCCGGCGTCTCCACGCCCGTCCGTGCCGCCTCGATGCGGGCGATGCCGGTCGTATGGAAATAGGTGGGTTCCGAAAGGTTGCCGACCACGCGGTTGCCGACCCGGAGGTAATAGCGAAAGCCTGGATTGCGGCGGACGGCGGCATCCATCACGGCGCGGAACTCGCGGGAAATGGCGCGATCCGGATGGCCGCCGATCAGATGGGCCTCTTCGTTGATCGTGTCCCGCACCTGTTGCGCGCTGACGTCCAGCGGGTCGGTGGCGGCAGGAGGAAGAACCGCCAGGATCGGGCGGATCGCCAGCAGATACACGCCGATTCCCAGCAGCAGTAGGGTGAGGATCGTCACCTGCCCGAACATGGACCGGTGGGGCCATGCCAGCTTCATGGGCGTGGCCCGATCATCGTCCGCCCGGTGCAGCCGCGGTGGCGCCGAAGGGGGTATCGTCGGCAGCCGCGCCGAGCTCGCGCCGCACGAGCGCGCGCAACCCCGCTTCGGCCTGGCGTGCCGCGGCGGGGTCTGGCCAGTGCTTCAGGCTGTCGAGGATCATGGTGAAGCTTTCGCTGCTGTCGCCACCATATACCGCTTCGCTTTCTGCCGGATAGATGCTCTGCAACGCTGCTGCCTGCAGCAGCTCGGCCGCCGCGGCGGAGTCCCCGGCCGATGCCAGCACGGTCGCATAGCGGATGCGCGCGGGCGCGGAGAGCAGCGGCATCGTGGCGAGCCGGGTGCGCAGCGCCGCCGATTGCTCGTGGCTGAGGGCGGTACCGGTGCGCAGGAGCAGGCGCGCGAGCAGATCCAGCGCATCGGGCCGGATGCTGCCTGCCGAAAGCGCGGGGAGGGCGGATGCGATGTGGGCCTGGGCGGCGCCCTGCGCGACCAGGCCCGCCACGACCAGATCGCCCAGCGTCTCCTGATAGGCGCGCGGCAACGGAGCGAGCCCGGTCAGCCAGCGCTCGAACTCGGCGGTGACCGGCGCCGACACGAGCAGGGTCCGCAAGGGAGAGGGCTGTGCGTCCGCCGCGTTCGCCGCGGCCAGCGCCTGGAGGAACTGGCTGCGTTCGGCCAGCGTGCTGCCCTCGTCATTGTCGCGGGGCGCGGTGGCGCGCCAGCGTGCCCTCAGCGTCGCACGCACGGCCATGGCGCCCTGGCCGGCGACGGCCTCGACGGCGCGGAGCGGGGATGCACCGATCGGTGCCGTCTGCTCGCGTTCGGCAATGGCGCGGCGGCGCTCGGCTTCCCGGACTGCGGGATCGTTCGGGAAGGCCGCGGCATAGCTGGGATAGAGGTTGCTGAAGAGCCGGCCGAACGATGGCTCGACCGATCCCCCCGCGGATGCGGTGGCCCGGTTGAGCAGGTCGATCAGCCAGTCCTCGCTGCGAACATCCACGCCGCTCGCCCGCGCCAGCGCATCCGCGCGCTCCGCCGCGCCGGTGAGGCGATAGGCCATTTGCAGGACCGAGGCGGCTTCGCGATCCTCGCCGTGCGCGGCGACATAGCGCGCCAGCATTGCCACGAACCCGGCATGGTCCGCGCGCGCCCAGGCGGTATCGAGCGCACCGCTGACATAGGCGGCGTTGTCCGGCTGCACCGCGGCAAGCTTCGCATAATAGCCCGGAAAGGCGGCGCGCTCGGCGGCATTGCCGCTCGTCTGTGCGGAGACGATATAGCGCTGGTAAAAGGCATCGGCCTCTGCCGCGCTCGTGCTTGGCCGTTCCAGAAATGCCGCGATCGTCCGGCGTCGCTCTTCGGCAAATTGAGCACGGATGATCGGCGCGGCATAGTTGAGGCCGGGCGCGCCCGCGCTGGTATCGGCGTAGAGCGCCTCCAGTTCGCGATAGCCGCTGGCCTTGTCCCCGCCGAAATAGGCGCGGAGAAAGCTCGGCAGATGGCGGGCCACCGCGTAGCGGCTGGCGACCTCGTCCGCGACCTGCAGCAGCAACGGGCGGTTGGCCGGCAGCACGTCGAGCACCAGCAGCTTCTGGACGAGGAACGGCGCCGCCTTGTCCTTCAGGCCACGATCGAAACCGGTATCCACCTGCACTGCGCGCGCGAACCGGGCGCGCTGGTCCGGATCGAGCGCGGCGGTGAACAACTGGGCGACCAGCGCTTCCTGATAGGCGGTCTCGGAGTTCGTTGCCCGCATCCGCTCGACAAGCTGCTCGTACAGCGCCAGCTTCTGGTCGGTGGAGAAGCGGGCGACGAGCGCGGCCGGCCTGGCCGATTCGTCGCGGCGCACCGCAAAGCTCGTGCGTGAATAGGGAAGCGGCCCCGATCCTCGCTCGACCAGCAGCGCCAGCAGCCGCGCATCGTCCAGCAGCGGCTGGCCGGCCGCCTTCTCCATGCGGGCATACCAGCCGGACCCGCTGCGATAGATGTCGAAAAGCAGCGCATCGCGATAGGGCGCGCCGCGCAGCGGCGTGAGGATCAACGTGCGGAACTGCTCCGGCGGCAGACTGTCTATCGCCTTCAGCAGAAGGGCATAGAGCGGCGAGGGCATCTGCACGGTGGGTTCGCCGCGCTGGTCCGCCGCGAACCGGTTGGTTTCGGCGGCCATGGCGCGGTTCATTTCGGCGCGGATCGCATCGGCATCGCCGCGGTCGAGGGCGATCGCCTGCGCCAGCTCGCGATTGTCCATGTCCTCGGCCTGTCGGGCCAGGGCCTGATCGGCCCAATGCTGGGGCGATGCCGGCACGGTCGCCCATCCCTCCACGTCGCGAAACGCCATGGCGCCGCGACGGGCCTGGGGATCGGCGGCTAGCAGGGGCGAAAGGCGCGCGTCGATGCGATCCGCCAGCGCGGGATCGCCGGCCCGATCGCTGATCCGGCGGCCGATTTCCGTAAGCAGGGCGAGCCGCGGATAGGCCGAGAGAGCGGCCTTTGCATCGGGCGGGATGCCCTCCGCCGATGCGGCAAGCAGCGCATCGAAGCGGGCAAGAACCGGAGCGGCAGAGGCCGCGTCCTGCGGCCAGGTGAGGATCAGGCCTTCGAGCAGCGTTCCCGCATATTGCCGGGCGTCGAACAGCGCCTCCTCGCTGTTCCCGCGGAGCGGCTGGCGCTGTGCCAGCGCCTCGAGCGACCGCCAGTACCAGCCGAACGCCACCGCATCGTCGCCCCGCTGTTCGTGGAGGATCGAGGTCTTCACGACCAGATCGGGATCGTCGCGATCGCGCAGCAGCGCGCGCTGATAGTTGAGCAGCGCCTGTTCGGTGAAGCCCTGGGCGGCGTAGGTTTCGCCCTTGATGCGATCGACATCGATCAGGCCGGCCATGTCGCGCATCATCCCGAAGGCGCGTTCCGCCCCGGCCGGATCGTTCACCGCCAGCAGCGAGCGGGCGAGATCGGTATAGAGATCCGGCGGATAGTCGCGCTTCAATGCCAGCAGGCGCCGGCCATAGGTGAGCTTGGCGGCAAGATCGCCGACCACCGGGCCGGAGCCGCCGCCGCCCGTATCGCCATTGCCGGCGCTAAGCGTCACCAGCATGCGCAGCACCGCGGCGCGCTGATCGCCCGCATCCGCCAGCGCATTGCTGAACGCGCGAACCTGCAGCGGAAAATCGGCTTCGGCCTGCGCGACATCGGCCAAGAGGGCGGTGAGCCTGGCATCCTGGCCGCTGCTGGCGATCCGCTCCAGCACCCGGCGTTCCGCCCAGCGCAGCCGGGCGGCGATCAACCGCGCAAGACCGGGGGAGGGCGGCGCGCCGCTCGGGTCCGGGGCCAGCGACGCCACCAGCGCATCGATCGCCGCGATGAAGCTGCCCTGGTCGCGGGCATGGTCGGCGGCGAACTGCAGCAACGTTGCCGCCTCCGCCTGGCGTCCGCGCTTGTGCAGCAGATCGGAAAGCTGGACGATCGCATCGATCTTGTCCGGCACCAGCGCGGCAGTTCGGCGATAGGCGGCGATGGCCGCGTCGGTCAGCCCTGCCGAGGCATAGACCGCGGCCGAGAAGGCGGCTGCATCGGCGGCGGGCAGGGCGGTGGCCTTGCGAAGCTCGCCCAGCAAGGCCTCGATCCGCGCCTGCTGGGCTTCGGGGGCCTCGCCGTCCGGCGCGAAATGGACGGCGTTCAGGGTCAGCTGGCGCAGATACAGATCGGCGTTCCTGGGATCGGCCGTCACCAGCCGCCGCAAGGTCGCGTTGGTCCGGTCATGGTCGCCGAGGCGCGAATAGATGCTCACCAGCCGCCCGAGCTTCACCGCTTCCGGTTCGCCACTGGCAGCGGCCTGCCGTTCCACATCGGCGACGGCGCCGGTGCGATCCTTCTGAGCGATGCGCAACTCGACGAGCAGGGCAAGCGCATCGTCGCCGTCGCGGCGGCCGGCGAGCTGGCCTTCGAGCGTGGCGGCAACCTTGTCCAGCGTGCCCAGCGCCTGGGCCGTGCGCACGATCTGCTTGGCCAGATAGGTCTTGCGCGCCGGCAGCTTGGCCTCGGTCCAGAGCTGCCGCCAGCGGGTGAACGCTTCCTCGCCCTGCCCAGCCTCGCCGGCAAGCGCGGCGATGTGCACGCGTTGGTCGTAATCGAGCGCGGGCAGCTTGGCCTCGAGCGCGCGCAGCACGGCGAGCGCCTGTTGCTTGTCGCCCATCGCTTCATAGGCGTCGGCAACCGCGATCCGCTCCTGCGAGGTCGCCGGCAGCAGCGTCAGCAGCTCGGATAGCCGTTGCCGCGCGGCGGCATCGCGGCCCTGCGCCCGGTCGATCTCGACCAGGAAGAAGCGATAGGGTACCGCCAGTTCCGGCGCCTTGGCCGCCTCCGCCATCAGCGCCATCGCCCGATCGCCCAGGCCCATCGCGATCATCTGCCGCGCGGCGGGGATCAGCAGATCGGCGCGACCGGGATTGGCGGCGAACAGATCGCGGTACACCGCCTCGGCGGCATCGCGCCGGCCGTTGCCGAGCTGCAGCACCGCCAAGGCGGTATAGCCTTCGAGGCGGTGCGGATCGGCGGCGATCAACCGGCGATATTCGCCGTCGGCATCGCCGGCACGACCGGCGAGGTCGAGGATGCCGAGCAGGCGCTGGCGCAGCGCCGGATCGGCGGCGCGGGCGACGCGTTCGATCGCCGCATCGAACCGGCCGAGCTCCAGCAGCAGGTCGATGCGGGTCTGGGCGATCTCGCCATCGTCCGGCTGCGCGTCGAGAAAGGCGAGGGCGCCCGCCAGATTCCTGGCGGCACGATAGCTCTCCACCAGCATCGCCAGTGCGTAGCGGCGATCGGGCAGGGCGGTGGCACGCTGATAGGCTCGCCACGCATGGCGGCCGGCCGATGCCATGTCGCCGGCTTCGATCGCCCATTCGGCCAGCCGCAGCGCGTCGACCTGGCTTTCCGGGCCGGTCTCGGCCGGGTGGTAGAGGGCCAGCGCGTCGCGCGGGCTTCCCATCAGCGCGAGCGTGGAGGCGATCCGGTTCGCTTCCGCGTTGCCCCCCTCGCGCGCGAGCTGGACCAGGCCCGTTTCGGGCTGACGCTCCGCAAGCAACGCGATCCGCAGGCCAAGGCGCCGCCGCTCGGCCGGTTCCGTGGTCGCGGCTGCCGCCTTGCCATAGGCCGTGCGCGCGCCCGCCAGGTTACCGCTGGCATCGAGCAGTTCGGCCTGGAGGCGAAAGCTGTCGGCGTCCGGCGAAAGCGCAGTCGCCGCATTTGCCGCGGCAAGGGCGGTCTCCACGTCCCCGCGTTGCCAGGCGATGGCCGCGCGTGCGCGCAAGGCGCTGACGCGGACGGCGGGCGGGCCGTTGCCGGCGCCGATCGATGCGAGTTCGGTGTCCAGCGCCTCGACGCGATCGCGCAGCACGGCATCGCGATAGAGGCGCGCGGCGGCCGCAGGATCGAAGCGGGCGGCGTGGACGAGCTGGGCGACCGTTCCGGCTTCCTGCGCGGCAGCCGGCGTTCCGGCCGTGGCGGCCAGCGCGAGCGCCAGGGAGACGGTCCAGGAAAGCGGCAGATGGGTATGCGACATCGCGAATATCTTCATGAGGGGCGCCGCCGTGCGGGCCAGCGACGATAGAGCAGTTCGGCGAGGTAGAGCAGCAGCGCGAGCAGCGCGGACCAGCCGCCCAGGGCAACCGCCGTCAGCAGATGGCCGTGCACCGGTCGCGGCGCGAAGGATGCGTCACCGCTGGCGGCCGTGCTGCCGCCCGTGCGGTCGGCGAGCGCTGCCAGGGGCAGAACCGGGTTGCCATCCGTATCCGAATGGGCGCGGTCGGCGGCGCGCAGCACGCGCCCGTCGACGCGCGCTTCCACCAGCGCCGGCGTGCCGGGATCCAGCGGGCGGGTGCCGACATAGAGGCCCGGCGCACGCTCATCCATCACGAGCGGGTTGCCCTGCGCGCGGCCCTGGGGATCGACGAACCGGATCTCGGGCGCGGCGGTGCGGCCGGCGTCGTCGCGATAGGTGACCGTCACCGTATCGAAGCGCCGCTCCAGCGCCAGCGAGGCGGCCGCATCGGGATTGGCGGTCTGGGCGATCAGCCGGCCCAGCCAGGCGCCATAGCCGCTCCACTGCTGCCAGCCGCTGCTGCCCTGGCCCAGAGGCTCGGTCATCATCGCGGTGATCCGGCCGGCACCGAACTGCCAGCTCGACAGCAGCGTATCGCCGCTGTTCGTCGTCAGCAGCGTCTCGGCGGCATCGCGCCGGGTGGTGGGGACGAAGCTCTGCACCGCGGGGACGCCGTTCATCGCGATGCCGTGCCAGCGCGGCCGTCCCGCCGGGGCCATCGTGGCGAAGGCGCCGTCGCGATAGGCGGGGGCGGGCTTGTCCTGCGGCTGCTTGAGGTTGAGTTCGACCATGCTGAACTCGTCCGACACCGAATAATAGCGGCCGCGGCCCCAGCGCGCCCATTGCACCATGCGCTCCTCCCCCTCGGGATCGGCGCCGACCAGCGCGGTGGAGACGTTGATGCGATCGTCCGCGATATGGGTGAGGAGCGCCTGATAGCGCTGCTCCTCGACGCCCGCGTCGGAGATGACGAGGATGTGCTTGAAGCGGGCATTGCTGCCCTTCAGCGCGAAATAGGCTTCCTGGATCGCCGGGAACAGGATGCTCGACCCTTGCGCCTGCATCCGCCCGATCGCGCGTTCCACCTCCGCCGTGTCGCGGGCGGGCTGCAGCGGGACCGACCATTGCTTCGCGCCGTAGAACTCGACGACGCCGACGCTGTCCATCGGCCCCAGCTTGCGCACCGCGAAGCGGGCGACCTGCTTGGCCAGTTCGATCGGTGTTCCCGCCATCGAACCCGAGGTGTCGATGACGATCACCAGGGCGACGCTGGGCTGTTCGAGCTTGTCTTCCTGCCGCAGCGAGATCGGCAGCGCGCGGGCGATCGGCGTTCCGTCATAGCCGCCCATGCCGAAGGCCTGCGCGCCGCCGGAATAGAACAGGCCCGTGCCGTGCTGCGCGACGGCCTGGAGCAGCTGTGCCTGGGTCGCCGGGGCGAGCGTCCTGGCGGGCACGTCGTCGAGCATCACTGCGGCGTAGCGGGTGAAATCGAACATGGGCGACAGGCTGGCCGGTGCCCGCGGCTCGACGGCGAAGCCCTTGCCCAGCAGCTGCTGGAGGCGAGGTGCCGCGCCCTGCTGGCGCCCCTGCACGTACAACAGGGGCAGCGGATCCTGCACGGCGGCAACCGCGTCGAGCGCGGCGACCGGCGCCGGCGCGCCCAGGGTGGACAGCTCGGCGCGAAGGGGGAGGAAGCCGGCCTGATCGGCCGGGAACTGGAGCGGGATCTGCGCCTCGCCATCGACGTCGAACGCTTCGCTCTGCGCGAGTTCCCGTCCGCCTGCCACGAGGCGAAGGCGCTGGCGCGTGCCCTGTCCGGCGACCATGATCGTCGCCTGCGCGACTTCACCGGCACGCACCGGCGCGATCCGCAGATCGGCCAGGAACGGGGCGCGGGGCGTGGCGATCGTGTGCACGGCGTTCACCGGGATGCCGCGCTGGACAAGCCCTTCGATCGCGCGCTCCCAATGGGCATCGCGCGCCGTGCCGCTGCCGATCACCGTGACCGCGCCGGCGGCGCCCGGCGGGATCTCCGCAAGCGCCCGATCCAGCGCCGTGGAAAGCGCGGCTTCGGGCAGCGCGATGCGGCGGTCCGCCGTCAGGCCGCTCGGCGCCGCACCCAGCGTTACCAGCGTCACTTCGTCCGGGCGGTGGAGGCGGCCCAGCACCCGGCGCGCGGTCGCGACGCCATCGGCACCGCTGCGCGCATCGAGGATCACGATCTGCCGGGTGCCGGGACGGCGCAGCAACATGCTGGGCTGCGCCAGCGCCAGCACGAGCAGGCCGAACACCGCGGTGCGCAGCGCACGCTGGATCAGGGTCGCCTTCGGCCCGACCTTCCACCAGACCAGCGGCAGCAGCAGCGCCGCCCAGAGCAATTCCGGATGCAGCAGCGTCAATTCGATCGGCAAGACGTCTCTCATGGCAGGCGGCCACGCTGGAACAGGACCCATTCGCCAGCGAGCAGCAAGGCGGCGGCGACCAGGGCGAGGGTGAAGGGCAGGTCGCGGGGGAGCGGATGGCTGGCGGTGCCCGGCTGGTCGGCCGGCAGGGTCGCGCCGGTGCCGCGCGTGGTGGCGGCATCGGTGAGGCTCACCTCCGCCGGCGCACCGTCCAGGCGGGTGGCCCCCATGGCCGGAAGCGCGATGCCGCTGCCTGCCGACCAGGGATCGAGCGCCACCCGGTCGGTAAGCACGCCCCCTGCGGGTGCGAACGGAATCCAGGGCTTCGGCGCGGCCAGCCAGCGGATCGCGCGGCCGACGAACAGCGGCATGGTCCGGGTGCGGGCGAAATCGCCTTCGGGATCGAACAGCTCACGCCACACGGCGATCGTCCGCACGCCGCCGTCCTGCATCGCCACCGTCACGGGGCGATGGAGCGCATCGGCCAGGTCGCGCGCGTCGAGCTTGCCCAGGCCCAGCTGATCGAGGGCGGCCGTCAGCATCTCGGTCGTGCCGCCCTGCGGCAGGGTAAAGGCGAAGGTGGCGGGCTGCGAAGCCGCTGGCGCCAGCAGGAGCGACGGCTTGGCGACGGCGGCCTGTCCGCTTCCCTCCGTTACGAGCACCTCGGCATCGGCCGGGCGGGTCAGCCGGATCGCGTCATCGGCGGCGAGCACCGCGCGCAGCGACGAGGGCAGCGGGCCGAGGATCGCCACCCGGATCGGATGCCGCTCGGGCAGGCGCAGCGCGGCCCGGTCGTCCGCCGGAAAGCCGTCGCCGGTGCGGAACGCGGCTTCGAGCAGCGTGCCGTCGGCCGGTACGTCCCGCAACAGCGCCCGCCCGCCGGGCAATGCCGTGAGCGCGGGCGTGAAGGGCTTGCCGTCGCGGCGGAACACCAGGGTGCTGGGGGCGGGGGCAGCGCCTTCTGATGCGGCGAGGCGGAGGACGATATCGGCCTTGTCCCAGGCGCCGGATGCCGCGGGAACGGCGCCAAGGGCGACGATGCCGCGATTGCCGGCGATCGGCGGCGCGATATAGCCCTGCACCAGGCGGGTTTCGGCATCCGCGCTGGACAGTGCCGCCTGCATCGTCGCGGCCGAGCCGTAATAATGCAGCTTCACCGGGCCATTGCCTTGCCATTGCGCCCGCATCGTCCGGAACCACGCCGGAAAGGCGGACGCGAAGGCCTGTGGCCGCACCTGCGCAAGCCGCCGCGCCAGCAGCGCGATATCCTCGCCCGGTGCGAGCAGCCGCGTGCCGTACAGGTCGCCGAAATAGACCGCGCGGTGGTCGGCCGGCACCGCGCCGACATCGGCGATCAGCGCCCGGCGCGCTTCGCCAAACCGATCGCCGGCGGTCATCGCCGCCGATGCATCGAGGTAGAAGGCGTCGGTCTGCGCGCCGGCGACCGGCCGCAGCATCGGCAGCGCGCTGGCGAACCACAGCAGGCCGACGATCAGCAGCACGAGCAGGAAGGCGAGGAGGTGGCGAAAGCGCCGATGCAGCACGCTGGCCGGCGCGGCGCGCGCAGCCTCGCGCCAGAACAGCGAGGTGGCGACGCGGACGACCTGCCGCTGCACCCGCAGCCGTTGCAGCACGACGAGGATCGCCGCCAGGACCAGTGCGCCCGCAATCCAAACGGACAGGGGGAAAGCCGCGAGGATCAAATCGCCAGCCTCCCGCCCAGGAACAGTTCGCCGAGCTGTTCGAGTACGTCGCGCGACGCGTCGATGCGGGCGAGCGCATGGCCGTATGTCAGGCTGTGCGCCAGCAGTTCCTCGCTGAACGCGCGATAGGCCTGGCGATAGCGTTCGAGCACTTCGGGGGTGATGGTGAGTTCGATCTGACGGCCGGTTTCCGCATCCTCGATCGCGACATCGCCGGCCAATGCCGGGTGCCGGGTGGGATCGCTGTCTTCCGGACGGGTCAGCTGGACGAGCAGGATGCGGTGCTGCAGCAGCCCCAGCGCGGGCAACACCTGATCGAGCCCGGAATCGTCGAAGAAGTCGGACACGATGACCACGAGGCCCCGGCGCAGGCGCATGCTCGCCAGCCGCTCGATCGACAGCGCGAGCGCGGTTCCACCGGCGGATTGATAGTCGGCGAGATGGCGCGCGACGCGCATCAGGCTGGCCTTGCCGGACAGGTTGCGGGTCTGGACCGTCATCGCGTCCGAGAAGGGGAAAAGCGCGACGGAATCGTGCTGGCCCAGCACGATCGCAGCCAGCGCCAGCGTCGTGCGCAGGCCGGCATGGATGCGCGGGCTTTCGCCGGTGAACATGCTGCGCGAGATGTCGATGAGGAAATAGACCGGCATGTCCTGCCGCTCTTCGAACACCCGGACGAACAGCCGATCGAGCCGGCGGTAGATGTTCCAGTCGATCGCGCGCAGATCGTCGCCGGGCACATAGGGCCGGAAATCGGCGAAATCGATGCCCTGGCCGCGCGCCGAACTCGACTGGTCGGCGAGCCTGCCCCCTTTTTCGACGCGGCTCGCCGACAGCGCGAATTGCTGCACGCGGGCAAGGAAATCGGGATCGAACAGGGCTTCAAAACTGAGCGAGGGCGCGGTCAAAGCCGAACTCCAATACGGCAGGACGGTGCGGGAAGGCGGTTCGCCGGCGGGCTAGAATGCGGCGATGGTTTCAGGGTACCGATCCCTCGCGCGCGGTGCCGCCGCCCCGGCGGAAATAGTCGCGGAGCACGCCGCGTTCCTGCGGCGAGGCGGCGGGGTGCGAAACCCGGCCGATCGTACCGGTCGCCCGGCCGCGATCGCCGGCATTTGCCGCAGAGGCGGCGCCGGCATGTGGCGGAACCGGTTGCGGCAGGCTGGAGACCAGGCCCGGATTGGCGGTGCCGCCGAGGCGGTCTGCCATCGGCACCGCGAGCAGCAGTGCCGCCACGCCGTTCGACCGCTTGAGTGCGTCCTGACCGGTCCGCTGGCCATCGCGGCCCTGGCCCTTGCCCTGGCCGGGTTGCGACTGGTCTTGGCTTCCTTGCTGGCTCCGGCTTTGTTGATTTTGCCGGCTGCCGTTGCTGCCCTGGCCTTGTTGGGGCCGTTGTTGCGATCCGAGGGGCGACGAGGAAGGGGGTTGGCTGCCATTGGCAGGGTTGTTCGGGGGGGCCTGGCCGCTGCGCTGCGCCTGGGCGCCGCCGGCCGAGGGGTCGCGTTGCGCATCGCTCGCGACCGATCGCTGCTCGGTGCTCCCGCCAGCGCCGGAATCCCGCTGCGCCGATTGCGTCGTGGCGTCTTTCGCGCCTTGCTGCGCCTGGCGGGCGTTGCCGGACGGGGCAGCGGCCATGCTTGCGCCGGCATGCGATCCCGGACGGTCGAACCCGTCGGCGGCGGAGGCTTGCCCCAGCGCTGCGAGGCTCTTTCCGGCGCCGTCGCTCTGGCGCGCGGTTTCCCCGTTGGCGGCGGCCTGTGCCTGCGCCGCGCGATCGGGCTGCCCCGCAGCAGCGGCGCTGCCCGCCGAAGGCGCCACGGGCTGGCGCGGATCGCCGTTCGTCGCGTTTGCTGCCTGCCGGTTGGCGGTGATGCCGATCGCGGCCAACGCGGTCGCAAGCGGACCGGGCGTCGGCCTCACCGGGCGCAGCGCTGGTTGCAGCGCGCTGGCGACCAGCAGCGCTGCGGCGCCGACGACGAATAACCACCGTCGCCCGGGCGCAGCCTGCGTCGGGGTAACCTCCGGGCTGCGATCGGCAACGCCGCGGATCCAGGGTTCCGCTTCGAGCAGGGCGGCTGCCTTGAACGCATCCCCATTGGAATCGCGCAGAAATTCGTCGGTGGCGCGGATGCGATCCTTCAGGTGGAAGCCGTGGTCGAACAGTGCCAGCGCCGCCTCGCGCTCGGGCCGTTCGCGGCCCCAGCAGCGCAGATAGGCAATGCCGAAGACGATCGACGGCACCGCGACCGCCCCGACGCCGACGACCCCCCAGCGCAACGGCGCCACCCACCCCGCGCAAAAGGCGAGGGCTGGAACGGGAAGGGTTGCCGGCAGCGCCCATCGCAGCGCGAAGGCGAACGATCGACGCCGCTGCGCTGACCGCAATTGGCCGACGCCGCGCGCTTCGATCGCGGCGATCTGCTCGGCCATGTGCAGGCTAGCTACGTACGTCATTCACGATCCTGCTTCGATCGGCGCCGCGTGGCCATGGCTTGGGCGCCACGCCGTTCCGATCGCAATTCCTTTCAACCGATGCAGGGCGGATCCGCAGCCACGGTTGCGATCCCCAACGATAGGGCGGCAGGCTTGCACCAACCTTGCCGTGGAACTGCGCCCGGCATTTGCAGGATGCAAGGCTGCTGCAAGCTTGGCGTGCAGGATGCGCATTCTCTGTTGTCGTCCTCCCACCACAGGATTTTCCACGTGATCGCTCCACGCAAGGCCCTTCTCGCGGGGCTGCTCGCCAGCGCTGCCCTTTTCTCTGTCCCGTTGGTACGCCCGGCCCTGGCTGCGCCCACCGCGCGCGGCAGCGAGCCGGTCAAGATCGACTATCACCGCTTCACGCTGCCGAACGGACTGACCGCGATCGTCTATACCGATCACTCGGTGCCCAGCGTCCATGTCGGGATACGCTATCGCACCGGATCCAAGGACGAACCTGCCGGCCGATCGGGTTTCGCCCATCTGTTCGAACATCTGATGTTCCAGTCGACCCGCAACCGGAAGGGCGATTTCCTCCCCGCGCTGGAAGCGATCGGGGCGACGGACGTCAACGGCCAGACGACCAGCGACTGGACCGATTATCACGAGACCGTTCCCACCGCCGCGCTCGATTTCGCGCTGTGGATGGAATCCGATCGGATGAGCTACCTCGCCGATGGCATCACCCAGCAGGAACTCGACGAACAGCGCGGCGTCGTCCAGAACGAGAAGCGCCAGGGAGAACTCCAGCCCGGCGCAAAGGCGGGGGACCGCTATCTCGCCGGTTTCTATCCGGCCGGCCACCCCTATGCCCATTCGGTCATCGGGTCGATGGAGGATCTCGATCGCGCGTCGCTCGCCGATGTGAAGCAGTGGTTCAACGACTATTATGGCGCGTCCAACGCGGTGATCGTGGTTGCCGGTGATATCGATTTCGATACGGCGAAGGAGAAGATCACCCGCTATTTCGGTGCCGTCCGGCCAGGCAAGGCGATCGACCGGGTCGATCAGTGGCTGCCGACATTCGGCGAGGTGAAGCGCGAAACCCTGTACGATGCCGTGAGCACGGCGACGATCAGCCGAAGCTGGCCGGTTTCGAACCGCGATCCGCGCGAGAAAACGCTGCTACAGCTCGCCGCGCGCACCATGGCGGGCGGGGCGGATACGCCGCTGGTCCGGCAGCTCGTGGAAGAGCAGCGGGTGGCCCTTGGGGTGGGCGCTTCGCTGGACGAGAGCAAGCTGGGCAGCACCTTCTCGCTTTCGATGACGGTCCGCCCCGGCGTTTCGCCCGAGCAGGCCAATGCCGCGCTCGATCGCGCGTTCGATCGCTTCCTTGCCGAGGGGCCGCAGGCACCGGCGCTCCGCACCGTCATCGCCAATTCCGACGTGGCGCTGTTGCGGCTGATGGAAAATGCGCCGGCCGTCGGCGGCTGGCTGCTCGGCAGCGAGGTCGATCAGGGCGATCCCACCTATTTCCTGAAGCAGCGCGAATGGATCGGCAGCGCGACGGCCGGGGAGGTTCGTTCGGTCGCCGCCAAATGGCTGGCGCGGCCCTATTATGAGCTTCGCCTGCTGCCCAGCCCGCTGGCGACGGCGGCCACCACCGATGTCGATCGCAGCCACCCGCCAGTGGTGTCGCCGGTCGCGGCCGACGTCCGGTTCCCGCCGATCCACGAAACCCGGCTGGCCAACGGGCTGCGCATCGTGGTCGCCGAGCGCCACCGCGTGCCGATCCTCGACGCGGGGCTGCAATTCACGACCGGTACGCTGCGCGACGACGCCTATGAGGCGGGTGCCGCCCGCCAGGCCTTCGGTCTGATGGACGAAGGCAGCAACGGCCTGGATGCCACCGCCTTTGCAACGCGCCTGGCCGAACTGGGCGGGCGATTCTCGGCGGAGGCGGGCGCGCGGCAAAGCGCGGCGCGGTGGAGCACGACGATGGCGAACGCCGATGCGGTGTTCGCGCTGGCGGCCGGCGCCGTCCAGGCGCCCGCCTATGCGCAGGCGCGGCTGGACAAGGCGAAGGAGTCGATCGACCCGCAGTTCGAGGGCTATGTCCGCAATCCGATCGGCGCGGCGAGCATCCTGTTTTCCCATGCGCTCTGGGGAGCGGACCATCCCAACGGCCGGCTGATCCCGCGCGAGCAGCTGAAGCGGCTCGATCGCGCGGCGATCCAGCGGTTCCACGATGCCGAGCTGGGGCCGGACAACGCCACGCTTTATCTGATCGGCGACATCACCCTCGATCAGGCGCGGAGCCTGGCCGAGCGGCATTTCGGCAAGTGGCGGCCGGTGCATGCCGGCCAGATTCCGCAGGTGCCGGCACCTGCCGTGGCCGGCCCGCGGGTGATCCTGGTCGACGCGCCCGGAGCACCCCAGACGAGCATCACCGCCGGCCACTTCGTCGGTCCGTACGACAAGGATCTGGCCTCCACCGAGGTGCTGATGGACGCCGTGCTCGGCAGCAGCTTCGAAAGCCGCCTCAACACCAACCTGCGCGAACGTAGGGGCTGGGCCTATGGCTTCTCCGCCGGGATCGGCGATGCGGTGTCGGGTGCGCGGATCTTCACCGCCAGTGGCACGGTGCAGGCGGACAAGACCGCGGCGAGCATGGTGGAAATCCGCAATGAAATCCGCGCCTATGCCACCACCCATCCGGCGACCGGGGAGGAACTGGCGCGGGAAAAGGCCGCGGCGATCCACGCGCTGCCGCTCGGCTATTCGAGCAGCGCCGCGTTCCTCGGGGCGATCGTCTCCGCCGACGCCCACCAGCTTCCGCTCGATTATGGGCAGGGGACGGCGGCGCGGCTTTCGCAGGTGACGCTCGACGCGGTGCGCGGCCGGGCCGCACAGACCTACCGGCCCGATGCGATGACCTGGGTCATCGTCGGCGATCTCGCGCAGATCGAAAAGGGCGTGCGCGCGCTCGATTTCGGGCCGGTCGAAGTGTGGGACGTTTTCGGCAAGCGGCTGCGCTGAGGCAGGCGGGCGGCCCCGGCGCGATGCCGGGGCCGCTGGCTTATGCGCGGATGCTGGTCAGCAGTTCCGCGATCAGGTCGTCGGCGGTGACGTTCGATGCCTGGGCATGGAAGTTGGTGACGACGCGGTGGCGCAGCACCGACATCGCAACCGCGGCGAGGTCGTCCGAGCTTACCGCGAACCGCCCGTCGAGCAGCGCCTGCACCTTGGCGGCCAGCATCAGGCCCTGGATGCCGCGCGGCGATGCGCCTAGCGCGACGTTGCGATTGACCGCATCGCTCGCATAGTCGCTGCCCGGCTGGGTCGCCATGACGAGGCGGATCGCATAGCTCTTGGCGACTTCGGGCACCGGCACCTGGCGAACCACGGCGCGCAGGCGGTTCAGCGTCTCGGCATTGGTCACCGGCTGCAGCGATACCTGCGCGCCGCTGGTCGTGCGGTCGATGATCGCATGATAGTCGCGCTCGCTGGGATAGCCGACGATCAGCTTGAACAGGAACCGGTCGAGCTGCGCCTCGGGCAGCGGATAGGTGCCTTCCTGATCGACCGGGTTCTGGGTGGCCATCACGCAGAACGGCTCCGGCATCCGGATCGTGCGACGGCCGACCGTCACCTGGCGTTCCTGCATCACTTCGAGCAGCGCCGACTGGGTCTTCGGCGTGGCGCGGTTGATTTCGTCGGCCAGCACCAGGTTGGAGACGATCGGCCCCTCCTGGAAGGTGAGCACATGGCCGCCGCCTTCGGCTTCGCTCAGCATCGACGTGCCGATGATGTCCGCCGGCATCATGTCCGGCGTGAACTGGATGCGCGAAAAGGGCAGGTCGACCGCCTGGCTGATCGAGCTGACCAGCATCGTCTTGCCGAGGCCGGGAACCCCTTCCAGCAGCACATGGCCGCCGGCCATCAGCGCGGTCAGCACGCCGTTGATCACGCCTTCCTGCCCGACGATCATCTTGCCGACCTCGGCCCGAATGGCTTCGAAGGTTTTTCTGAATTCGGCTGCGTCGTTGCGCACAGCCTCAACCATGTCGTGCATCGGGTCGGATTTCCGTGGTTCTTGGGTGAGATAGGAGGGAAGGCCATCGCATGCCAGGCTTGCACCAGGCTGACGATGATAGCCGGCGGCTCATTCGAGGACGAGTTGATAGCCCATGCCGCGCACGGCGTTGATCTTCACATGGGGGGTGCGTTCGCTCAGGTTCCGGCGCAGCCGCGATATCTGGGATTCCAGCGAATTGGCGTTCACGAACTTGTCATAGCCATAGACACGCGATTCCAGCGTCTCGCGGCGCACCAGCTGGCCGGGGCGGGCCATCAGCGCCTCCAGCACCAGCGCCTCGGTGCGGCGGAGCGACAGCGGCACGCCGTCGACGGTGAAGCCGCAGGCGTCCACGTCCATGCTTAGCGGGCCGAAATGGCGGATCTCGCGGTGGCTGTTCAGCGGCCGGCGCAGCGCGTTGCGGATGCGCGCCAGCAGCTCGCGCGGTTCGAAGGGCTTGCTGACATAGTCGTCCGCGCCGAGTTCCAGCGCGTCGACCCGATCGTCGATCTCGCTGAGCGCGGTGAGCAGCAGGAAGCGTTGCGGGCGGTGGATCGCCTTGGCATGGGCGATCAGCGCGACGCCGTCGCCATCAGGCAGCACCCGATCGAGCAGCACCAGATCGAACCCGTCGCCCGCCAGCGCGTCTTCCGCCATGGCGAGCGAGTCCGCGACATCCACGACAAAGCCGTGCTTTTCGAGAAACGCGACCAGCGTCTCGGCAATGTCCTCGTCGTCTTCCACCAGCAGCAGGCGCATTGTCAGCTCTCGTTCGGTCCCCCGGGGGGAGGGGGCGGGTCCAAGAGGGAACGGACCCGCCCCCGCGGGATCCAGGCGGCCCGGGGCTTCGACCGATAGTCGATGCTGTACAAGATCGCCTAGCCCCGGACGTTTAGAAGGAGACCTGCATTTCGACCGAGAGCGTTCGCCCGGCGACATTGTACCGCGCCGTATCGTAGGGCCGGCTATCGACCAGCGCAAAGGGAGGCTTCGCGCCGAAGATATTGCGACCAGCCACGTTCAGGCGAAGGAAATCGCGGATCTGCCACGATCCGGTGAGATCGAACGTGGTGAGCGAACGCACGGGGCGGACCTGGTCGAGATAGTTCAAGACGCCGCCAAACATCTCGACCGTGTAATCGTTGCGGTAGCTCGGCGTATAATATGCCCATAGCGTGGCGTTGACGTCCCCGCGGCTCCACGCGAGCGATCCCATGATCTTGTACTCGTCCGGGCCAAGCACGTTGCCGAGCGTGGAGATGATCGGCGACGTGGGGGTGACCCGGCGTTCCGCCTTGAGATTGTCGAGATAGGTGATCCGCGGCTCGAACGTGCCCAGATCGGTGTGCATCAAATAGGACGCTTCGTAGGTGATCGAAGAATATTCCGATCCGGCGATGTTGAAGATCATGTTCTGCGACGCGAGGATCTTCCCGGTGGCCGGGTCGCGCGGATAGAATTGCGCGATCTTCAACGTTTCCTGGACGGGCATCGACGACAGCAGCGTCGCCCGATTTGCATATTCATCATGGATCTTGGTGCGATTGTACGTCACGTTGAGCGACAGGCCACGAAACAGGCCCTGCGGCGTCCAGGAGGCACCGATATTGTACTGATCCGACGTCTGGGGCCGCAGGTTGGGGTTCGGTGCCGTCGTAATGGGCACCGTATAGCCGCGCTGCCCCGGCCGATTGACGCTGCAATCGGTGGTGCAGGTGTAGAGCGGATCGTTGATAATCGTGGTGTTGTAGGTGGACGTGCCGATCACGCTGAACAACTGCGTGTACGGGGGCGCGCGGAAGCCCTTCGTCCATTTGCCGCGCACGACAAGGCTGCGCACCGGCTGCCAGCGGACGCCGAGCGAGGGAGTGGTGCGCGAGAAGCGATTATGCCCGAAGATAATCTTTCCGCCGCGATCCACGGGTACGTTGTCGACCGTCCCGATCGCGCCATCGGTGAGATAGGTGTCGTTGCGCGCGGAGACGTTGAGTATCAGCGAATAGAAGCCGGGCAGCGTGAAGCGGCCGGCCAGCACCGGGATCGTCATTTCCCCGAACACCGCGTACCGGTCGCGGCTCATCGCGCCGCCGGTGATCTGGCTGACTTCGCGGCTATTCACGCCGTCGCTGTAATATTCACCGCCTAGTGCATAATTGATCGGGCCTGCGGGAAGGTTGATCAGCTGACCGTTCATGTGCAGATCGTAGTTCTTGGACTGCGACTGCCGGTCTTCCTGCGCATCGTTATAGAGAAAGATCGACGTATCCGCGCCCGATCCCTTCGCGCTGGTCTTCCACGGGTTGAACGCCGTTGCCGGGTCGGTGCTCGTCAGGGCGGCACATTGGCGCTGATAGGCCTGGCGGAACGCGTCGATGTTGCTCCCGCGATACTGATTCTCAGCAAGCATGAAGTTGTAGCATGAATAACCGGTCGCGCTCGAGGGGTCCTCGATGATCTCCACGAGCGACCCGAGCATCGTCGACTTTGCTTTCGACTTCGATTTTGCCGTGGTGAAGACGAATTCGATCCGGGTATCGCGATTCAGTTGATAGCGAAGGCCCGCATTGATGCTCCACTGCTCCTGCGTGTTCGAGATCGTGCCGCTGCGCAGTGCACCCGTGGCGATTTCCGATTGGGGGAAATAATATGCTGCCGTCCCGGGGGTGAAGCTGTCGAAGCTGTAAGCGGGGAAGGGGTTGTAATATTGCCCCGGCGCCAGTTGCACCTGCAGCCCCGTATTATAGTCCGAGATCTGGCTGTTTTTGGATCGCGTGTAGAGGCCGTCCGCGAAGAAGGTCAGCTTTTTGGTGATACTCTGCTCGATGTTGACCGAGGCGCTGATCGTGTTCGACTTGGGGCCGGCGAACTCCGGAACGTAATCACGCTTGGCAGACGGATCGAGTTCGACAAAATCGCCGGCCGAGGGGCGGCCGGTCAAGCCGGCGCGCGGACTCAGCGCTTTTTCGACATAGACGAGATCGCCTGCCGCATTGGGAACATAGTCGCCGAACACGATCACGCCCGGTTGCAGGCCGCGGGTGAAGTTGCGCAAGTCGAAGGCCGGATTGCCATCGAACAACGCCGAATAATTCTGCGTTGTATAGCCCGTCTTGTAGTTGTTGATCGGGTTGCGGTGCGTGTAGCTCGCCGTCGCGGAGATGCTGCCGCTGCCCCAGGCGACCCCGGAGGTCGCGTTGAAGCGGGTGCTGCTGGCGGCATTGCTGGAAAATTCGTGTTGCGCGCTCAGCGTGGTGCCGGTGAAGTTCTTCTTCAGCACGAAGTTGATGACGCCGCCGATCGCGTCGGCCCCGTACACCGCCGATACGCCGCTGGTATCGATCTCGACGCGTTCGATCGCGTTGAGCGGAATGCCGTTGAGATTGACGAAGCCGTCCTCGATCCCCGCCGCGCCGGCGACCCGGCGTCCGTTGACGAGGATCAGCGTGTTGCCGGCGCCGCTGCCGCCAAGGTTCGCTGCGGAGACGCCCAACTGGCCGAGCGCGGATACGGACGCCTGGCCCGGGCTTGGCTTGCTCAGCGGGCCTTTTGACCGGTCGTTGGTGATGGGGCCGATCGTCGCCAGATTTTGCGGCAACGTGCGGATCAGTTCATCCACGCTGGTAACGCCGCGCGCCTGGATTTCCTTTGCCGTGATCACGGTCACCCGCGCGGTCGGGTCGCCATTGGCCAGGCGGCTGCCGGTCACGGAAATGGTGTCGTCGTCGATTGCTGGCTCGCGCTTTTCTGATGAGACTTCGCGGGCTTCCGGGACTGTGGTCGGTTCGGCTTGGTGCGCCTCTTGGCCTTCGTCGGTGCGTGCTGGGATGCTGTCTTGCGCCCAGGCGGTGGCGGATGCGGTTGCAGTCAATGCGGCGGTCAAGGCGACCAGCGACGTACGAAGTACGATTTTCTTCAAGATACGGCCCCCATTTTCGGCAACCTTTGGAAGGCGCCTGCGTTTTCGATGACCAGCCAATGTCCGTGGCCAGCGCCCCGCTGCGTTCCCCGGTTGCGTCGTTGCGCCCCGAGGGTTTTGTAACATTTGTGTCGTTGCTATGCCCCCAAGCTTGCACAAACCTTGCGCGCGGACGGTCTGTTTCGCAGCCTTGATGCGTTTCGGTGACCTGCTGCCCGTTTCTTGGACCGTTTTGAGCTGGAAATTCCAGTTATGGAGGAGGGCCAGGGAAGCGGAGTGAGCGATGAAGAGGTCGAAGTTTTCGGAGGCGCAGATCGCGTTCGTGTTGAAGCAGGCGGAGGATGGGACGAGCGTCGGCGAGGTGTGCCGCAAAACGGGGATCAGCGAGGCGACCTTCTATGCGTGGCGCAAGAAGTACGCGGGTCTGATGCCGTCGGAGATGCGCCGGCTGCGTCAGCTTGAGGAGGAGAACGCCAAGCTCAAGCGGCTGGTGGCTGATCTGAGCCTCGACAAGGCGATGCTGCAGGATGTCGTCTCGCGAAAGCTCTGAGGCCTGACCGGCGGCGGCAGTTGGTCGACGATGTGCGGAGCACCTGGCAGGTCAGCATCAGGCGGGCATGCGGTGTGCTTCGGGCGGAGCGATCGACGTACCACTATCGTGGACGCCGCGCCGATCAGGCCGATCTGAAGAAGCGGATGAAGGAGATCGCTGAGACGCGTGTGCGGTACGGCTATCGCCGGATCCATGTGCTGCTGCGGCGCGAAGGCTGGGACGTGAACGCGAAGCGGATCTATCGGCTTTACAAGGAGATGGGCTTGCAGCTGCGGCACAAGCCGCCGAAACGCCGGGTGAAGGCGAAGCTGAGAGAGGGCCGCTGCGCGGCGTCTTGTTCGAATGAGGTGTGGGCCATGGACTTCGTCCATGACCAGCTTGCGACGGGGCCGAAGCTGCGCATCCTGACGGTGGTCGACACGTTCAGCCGGTTCTCGCCGGCGGTGGTGCCGCGGTTCAGCTTCCGGGCTCCCGACGTGGTCGAGGTGCTCGAGCGGGTGTGCGGGGAGCTGGGCTATCCGGCGTCGATCCGCGTTGATCAGGGCAGCGAGCTCGTCTCCCGGGACCTCGACCTGTGGGCGTACATGAAGGGCGTCACGCTGGACTTCTCGCGGCCCGGCACGCCTACGGACAATGCGTTCATCGAAAGCTTCAACGGCAAGTTCCGGGCGGAATGCCTGAACCAGCACTGGTTCATGAGCCTCGACGACGCGGTCGGAAAATGCGACACTTGGCGTAGGGACTATAACGAGGTGCGGCCACATAGCGCGATCGGCAATAAGCCGCCGATATCGTTGGTGAACCGGTCAGCGGCACATGGCCCGCCCTGGCCGGCAGGAACTGGATGACGCCCAGCAGGGTGGTCCAAGAACGGGTAGCGGCTCAGAATGTCGATCCCCGCTAGCCCCGAGCGGTCCAGGGTTGGGTAGCAGAGCATTGTCAACAGGGCTTGGCTCCAACTCGAGGAAAAAACGGGGCACGTCAGAAACAAAGTTTCAATACGGATTCACTTCCGTGGTCTGCACCCGGAATATATGGTAATGTTCGCGTTCTATACATGCGTCGCATCTCGCTGCCCTCCCATGAGCAAGGGTACCTCAACTGACGAATCCACCTATCAGACTCGTCTATATCGAAGATGACGATTCTCTCCGAGCTATTGTTCCTCGCCTTTTGCAGCGGGCGGGCCGCTTCGACGTGCGTTCGGCCTCCAACGCGGCTGAGGCTTTTGGCTTGCTCGTGCAGGCGGACTGGAATGCGGACGTAATCCTACTTGACTATCATATGCCGGAAAAGAACGGGTTGGAGTTATTGAGGGAAGTATCGAAAGTTTGCGATGCGCCCGCAATTTTCTTCACGGCTGATCATGGCCTTGATGAACGGCTGGGCAGCGAGCGAGCCTCCGTTTTGGGCATCATCACCAAACCGTTTGATGCCGGCGCGCTCTCCGACCAGATCGTAAGGCTGCTGAGGAAGCCCTTTTGATCCACGCTTTCTGGTCCGGCTTGCCGCTTCGACATCGCTTCGAGCTGTCCCCAAGACAAATGAGACGTCCGGGTAGCCCTGGGTAGAGGATTCCGCGATTTTACTGTCGCATTAAAGTGCTGTGTAAAGTCCGATCCTCCCGGAATTTGCAAGTCCGAAGGGGTGGGCTGGGAACGTCCATGTAAAATCTGCCAGCGTTTGCTGCATCAAATTGGGACTCATCGGAACACTTACGATATCGATCCGTTGGTGTAAGACGCCAGATGATAGGAGCATGTTTGTGCGTTGATGAGATTTCCATTTAAGCTGCCGTTCAATGTCGATGCCAATCTAAACTCTGGGGACAGGGATCCTTGCACGACGCGGGGCTTTGTCGTCACATGTGCGTTGATAGTTTCGACCCTGACGGCGGGATTTGTGATCCCTCTGATAAACTCTTCAATGACCGCGCAACATCGATTGCAGGAGCTTCAGCGGTCCGGGCAAATCTTGCAACAAATCAACGGTCTTGCTGCGTTCGTTAAGCACGGGCTTGTGTGTGAGACAGGTCGTCGAGAAACACGAAATGCCGAACCGGGGGTTGCGCTGGAGTCACTTCGCCATCTCGCGGGCTTGGATGCGCGGAGAAGTGCCGCAATTCGCATGCTGTCGGCGCAGTTCCGCAGTCATGATTGCAGCGCCGAGGGCCGCCGCCGAATAGCGTCCAGTATCGAGCAATTCATAACTGAAGAAAATAACGTTAATGCGCGCCTCCACGAAGACATCAGGAAAGGCGTGGTCGCACAAAGGTGGATAAGTAACGCGGCAATTTCCCTGGCCGGGGTGTTTCTAATTTTCGCTGCGTCTGTAATATTTAAAATGTCGCGTAAAGCATTATTGCTTCGTAAGTTCTACGAAGCAGAGCGGGTTAGGCAGTACAACCTTTTCCGATCATCTGCCGGTGCGATGGTCATTGCGTCGAATACGGGATTGATACGCGAAATAAATGGGAGTGCATCTTCCCTTTTTTTACTGTCGAAAGATCAGGCAAAGGGCCGGGACATCCGTGGGATCCTGACAGATCTGAGGTCTGTGGAGGAGGATGAGATGCGCGCCACCGGCGAGATTTTTTTGTCGCCTGGCAGCTACGAACTGACCTGTAGAAGAAGCGACAAAAC
The DNA here is from genome assembly GCF_053502645.1 of Sphingomonas degradans. Taxonomy (NCBI): domain Bacteria; kingdom Pseudomonadati; phylum Pseudomonadota; class Alphaproteobacteria; order Sphingomonadales; family Sphingomonadaceae; genus Sphingomonas; species Sphingomonas degradans. The sequence goes on along the minus strand of NZ_CP177172.1, from coordinate 1,851,529 downwards.
GTTCTTCCTAGCTGAAGTTTCCGTCGCGAGCATTCAGTTGTCTGATGGTGATAGCTTGCTCTTCAGCATTCGAAATATTTCTGCATTGAGTGAGTCGGATCAGCAGACGAGAGATGCCGTAACCACGATAAGCCACGAGTTGAGAACGCCGTTAAGCGCTATATCCGGCGCGCTTGAAATCGTCCTGGGTGGAGATACCGGCGCGATCGACGACGATACGCGCGAGATGGTTACAATCGCCAGTAAGAATGTCTCGCGTGTAATTCATCTGGTTGAGGACATACTCGATGTTGAACGATTGAAAGCCGGAAGGACACAGCTTCTGTTCCAGGAGGTCGATGTCGGAAAACTGGTGCTTGAGGTTGTCAATGAGCTCGGACCCATCGCAGGAGATCGCGGTATAAATATGGATATTGAGAAGGGCGATCGGCTTGTGGCGGTCATTGACGATCGACGCCTTTCCCAAGTACTGGTTAATATCCTGGCGAACGCCTTCAAATTCTCTCCGCCCGACGGTTTTATCACAATCAGAATCAGACGCCATGGCAGGGTTCTTAGTCTAGATGTGATGGATGAGGGGCCGGGGGTTTCGAGTGATTTCAGGGAAAGGCTTTTCACGCGCTTTGAAAGAGACGAGGGATCGGTCGCTGGTCGCGTGCAAGGAAGCGGCCTTGGTCTAGCCATCAGCCGAGAGATCATGGAAAAAATGGGCGGCAAGCTGGTCTATCATCCCAATGTTCCGACCGGCGCGCGTTTCACGATTTCCCTGCCACTTGCACCTGACCATCTGGGCGGCAGGCACCCGTTTTCCGATCGCACATGAGCCCGGCAGGGCGAAGACCCGAGCAATTCTTGTCCATGACCCACGCCATATGCGAATGGAGGCGCGGATGCTTGTGCATCCGCGCCTCCTTGCGGGACTGCCGGGATTTCCCCATCAGCGTTGGATGAAGCGCAGATTGGGAGAGATCACCCGGTTGGTCGGATAGGGCAGACCACGACCCTGAACCGTCCCCTTGCAGTCCCGCAAATCCGTTCCGCCTTGGCAGCGCGGATCATCGTTCGATGTGTCGGCGGTGCGGGTTTCGACCGACGTCGTTCCGACGGCATCGCCCGAACCCATCGGATCGCTGTAGCCGATCTGGACCGAGATCGGCGTGTTGCCCGGCAGCTGGCCGGTGCCGCCCCAGCCGAACTGCGAACCCGGGTCGAACCCGGCCCCGCCGCGGGTGGGCGCGGTCGACACGATGGTGTTGGATGGCGCGGTGTGCTTCACGGCTTCCTCGGCAGCATTTTCCGCATCTGTGATTACCCCGGGAGTCAGCGGACCGAGGCCGCCATTGCTCCCGCCGGTGTTGCCACCGTTATTGCCTTCTCCGTTTTGCCCTCCGTTGGCGGCCGTGATGGTGAAGGTGCCTGGCGTCGCAGTCAGCGCGTAGTTCGAGCCCGCGGAGAGCGATCCGAGGCCGATCGCATAGACCCCGGGGGCCTCGCCTGCCTGGCGTCCGGCGCTGCCGGTGATGCTGTCGCCCCCGACCAGGCCCTGGCCGCCGATGGTGTAGGCGAAGATCGGGTCGGCCGTACCCTGCACCTTGGCGCCGTCCGCGAAGCTGACGGTCACTTGCCGCGGCGTGATGGTGCCGACCGATGCCGAGAGCCGCGAGTCCACAACGTAGTTGCCCGCGTCGGCCCCGTTGAGCAGCAGGTCGGCAATGGTCACCACCTTGGCCGTGCCGGCGTTGCGGTCGGCATAGTGGGCCGTGCCCGTCATCCCGATCTCGTCACCCGCGATCATGCCGTCGAAGGCAATGTCGCCGACCCTCAGAGTCGCCAGGTCGACCCCGTCATAGCCCTTGACGATTGGCCCGGTGAATTGCGCCGTGATCGCCTTGGGGGTGATCGATGCGGCGACCTCGGCCACCGGATCGAGCACATAGTTTGCACCATCGGCGCCACCCAGTACGATCCCCGAGACCGAGACTGCCTTGCCCTGGCCGGCATTCTTGTCGGCGAAGGCGAAGCTGCCCGTGATCGAGACGCTGTCCCCGGCGACGAGGTTGCTCAGCGCGCCGAATCTGCCACTGGCCGTGGTTGTGCCGTCGTAGACCTTGTCGTTGGCGGTGATCGTGGTGGCGACGTGGCGCTGTGCGATGGTCCCGGCGGCGGTTTCGAACTTCACGATATAGTTCAGCCCGTCATTGCCGTCGTCCAGCGTCCAGCCAGTCACCTGCAGCGCGCGCCCGCCGGCATCGCGACTGTCGAAGGCCTGGGTCGCGCTCGCCGTGTCGCCGGCGACCAGGCCGCTGATCTGCACGACACCCGAAGAGGCAGTGGTGCCGTCATAGGTCTTGGCGTCGCCGACGGCTGCCAGGGTCAGGACCGCACGGGCAATATCCGCGACTCCGAAGGCCGAGGGTGATGCCAGTACATAGTTGCCCAGGTCGTTGTCGGCGAGTTGGTAGCCCGAAAGCGTCACGGCCTTGCCGGTACCCGCATTGCGGTCCGCAAGTTGGCCGGTGACGGCCGAACGGTCCAGCGTCACCCCGTCGGCGGCGAGCAACTGCCGCGTGAAGCTGTCCCCGTCGGCGAGCACGAACCCGATCGAGCCGAGCTGGCCGGTCGAGAGCGTGGCGGTGCCGTCATAGATCTTCGATCCATGGCCGTTGGTGGTTACCGTCACCGCCCGCGGGGTGATCGCGCCGATATCCGCAGTCGCATAGTCCTGCAGCAGCACGTAGTTGCCTGCGTCCTCCCCGGTCAGGCTCATGCCCGCCACGGTGATGCGCTTGCCGGTGCCGACATTGCGATCGGCATAGGTCGCGCCCGTGGTGGTGAGCGTCAGCGCGTCGCCGGCGATCACGCCATCCAGATTGACCGGCAGCAGGGTCGCGACATCGGTGCCGTCATAGACCTTGGTCACGGTTCCGGTTAGCGAGCCCGACAGGATCTTCTGGCCGATGCTGCCCGATGCGTCGACCAGCGAGACGGCATAGTTGTTGCCGTTGTTGCCGTCGTCGATGGTGTAGCCGCTGACGTGAAGGGTGCGATTGCCCGCATTCTTCGTGTCGAACGACTGGATCGCGTTCGCCGTATCGCCGGCGATCAGGCCGGTGATCGTGACGAGGCCAATCGAGTCGGTCTTGCCGTCATAGACCTTGCTGTCACCCGATGCAGTCATCGTCAGCGCGGCCTTGGCGATGTTCGCCGTGCCGTTGGCGATGCCGCTCAGCGTGTAGTTCGCCGAGTCCTGGCCCGTCAGCGACAGGCCGGAGACCACCACGCTCTTGCCGTTGCCGGCATTGCGATCGATGAAGGCCATGCTGCCATTATCGCTGTAGAGCGAGACCAGGTCTCCCGTGACGACCCCGTCGAGACCCGTGAAGGTGCCCGTTGCGCTCGTGGTACCGTCATAGACCTTGTCCTGCACGGTCGCAGTGGCGTTCAGCACCTTGGCAGTGATGAGGCCGTCGGCGCTCGAGCCGATCGAGACCGTGTAGTTGTTGCCGCCATTGCCGTCATAGACCGCGTAGTTGCCATCGACCGTGAGCGTGCGGTTGCCTGCGTTGCGCCCGTCATAGAACTGGGTGGCGGAGACATTGTCGCCCGCGACCAGGCCGATCGCCTGCACCGTGCCGTTGGAGGCAGTGGTGCCGTCATAGGCCTTGGTTGCGCCGGTGGCGTTCAGGACGAGCGCGGCCTTGAGAATGTCCGCGGTGCCCTGGGCGATGCTGTCCAGCGTGTAATTGGCTGCATCGGCACCATCCAGCGTATAGCCATGGGCCACGACGGCCTTGCCGGTGCCGGCATTGCGATCGACGAACGCCAGGCTGCCATGGCTGCTGTTCAGCGACACCTCGTCCCCGACAATCACACCGGAGAGGTCGGCGAAGGTCCCGTTGGCGGTCGTGGTGCCGTCATAGACCTTGTTGCCCACGGTGGCTGTGGCGCTGATGACCTTGGCGGCGATCGATCCGGCGGCTGCCGACCCGATCGTGACGGCATAGTTGTTGCCCCCATTGCCGTCGTTCACCGACCAGCCCGACTGGACCTGAAGGGCCCGTACGCCGGCATTGCGGCTGTCGAACGCCTGGGTCGCCGCGATGCTGTCGCTGCCGACCAGGCCGGTGGCGACGACGTTGGCGGTAGAGGTCGCCGTGCCGTCATAGACCTTGCTGTCGGTGCTCGCGATCAGGACCAGCGCTGCCCTGGCGATGTCGGCGACGCCGTTCGCCACCGGGTCGAGGATGTAGTTGCCTGCATCCGCGCCCGTCAGCGAAGCGTTGTTGACGGTCACCGTCTTGCCGAGACCCGCATTGCGATCGGCGAAGGCGAGGCTTCCCGTGGCGCCGACCGTATCGCCTGCCACCAGGTTGGTGAGCGGGCTGAACGTGCCGGTCGCCGCAGCGGTGCCGTCATAGACCTTGTTGTCGACCGAGACGGTGGTGCTGGTGACGCGGCGATCGATCGTGCCGGCGGCTTCGCCGAGCGTAACGATATAGTTGGCACCGCCATTGCCATCCTCGATCACATAGCCGTTCTGCACCTTGAGGACGCGACCGCCGGCGTTGCGACTGTCGAAGGCCTGGGTCGCGCTCGCCATGTCGCCGGCGACCAGGCCGGTGATCTGCACGACACCCGAAGATGCAGTGGTGCCGTCATAGGTCTTGGCGTCGCCGACGGCGCTGAGCAGGAGCCCGGCGCGAGCGACGTCGACCAGACCCTGGGTGGTGGACGAGGTCAGGACGTAATTGCCGAGCCCGTTGTTGGCCAGCGCATAGCCGCCCAGCGTCACGCCCTTGCCGGTGCCGGCGTTCCGGTCGGCGAGCAGGCCGATCACGGCGCTGCCGTCGAGCCAGACACCGTCCGCCTGGAGCAGGTTCTGCGTCGCCACATCGCCACTGGCGAGGGTAAAGCCGATCGACCCAAGCTGGCCGGTGGTCAGCAGGTTCGTGCCGTCATAGGTCTTGGCGCCGAGGCCGGAGGCCGTGACGGAGACCTGGCGGGCGGTGATCGTGCCGACATTGGCAGAGGCGCTCGATCCGATCAGGTCGTAATTGGCCGCATCGGATCCGGTCAGGTGGATGCCGGAGACTGTCACCAGCTTGCCGGTGCCGGCATTGCGATCGCCAAAGTCGGCCGCGCTGGTATTTACCGTCAGGTCGTCGCCGGCGATCAGGCCGGCGATGTTGGTCGGCAAAATGGTTGCCGCGGTTGTGCCGTCATAGGTCTTGGTCACGGTGCCGGTCAGGGCCGCGACGATCTGCTTGCGCTCGATCTGCCCCTGTGCGGTGTTGGTCAACACAATATAGTTGGCGCCGCCATTGCCGTCTTCGACGGTATAGCCGTTGACCACGAGGTTGCGGTTGCCCGCATTCTTGCTGTCAAAGGCCTGGGTGGCGACGACGCTGTCGCCGGCGATGAGGCCGCTCGACTGGACGATCCCGATCGAGTCGGTCTTGCCGTCATAGACCTTGTTTTCGGACACGGCAGTGAGCGTCAGCGTGGCGCGAGCGACATCGGCAAGGCCGGTCGCCGACGAAGTAGTCAGCGCATAGTTGCCGAGGCCGTTATTGGCGAGCGAGAAGCCGTCCAGCGTCACGCCCTTGCCGTTCCCGGCGTTGCGGTCCGCCAGGGTGGCGGTCAGCGTCGCGGCGTCGAGGCCAACTCCGTCTGCGGACAGCATCGCCTGGGTCGCGCTGTCGCCCTGGGCGAGCAGGAAGGCGAGGGTGCCGTACTGGCTGGCCGCGAGGTCCGCGCTGCCGTCATACGTCTTGCTGCCTCGGCCCGTTACCGTGACTGTCACCTGCCGCGGCGTGATCGTGCCGATCGCCGCCGAGGCTGAGGTCGAGCCCAGGATGTAGTTGCTGGCGTCGGTGCCGTTCAGCTGCATGCCTGAGACGGTGACCATCTTGCCCGTGCCGATATTCGCATCGGCGAAATCGGAGCTGGCCGTGGTGACGGTGAGGTCGTCGCCGGCGATCACTCCGGCAATGTTGAGCGGCTGGAGCGCGGCGGCGGTGGTGCGGTCATAGACCTTGGTCACCGTTCCAGTCAGCGCGCCGCTCAGCAGCTTCGGGTCGATCCGGCCATTGGCGGCTGCTCCGAGCACGACGGCATAGTTGCCGCCGCCATTGCCGTCGTCGATCGTCCAGTCGCTGACTTGAAGCGTGCGGTTGCCCGCATTCTTGGTGTCGAACGCCTGGGCGGCCGAAACGGTGTCCCCGGCGACGAGGCCGTTCGACTGGACGATGCCGATCGAGCCGGTGGTGCCGTCATAGTCCCGCGCATCCGAGCTGGCGGTGAGCACCAGGGTCGCCTTGGCGATTTCGGCCGTGCCATTTGCGATGTCGCTCAGCACGTAATTGGCCGCGTCCGCCCCCGAGAGACCGGCGCCCGAAATCGTCACAGTCTTCCCGGCGCCCGCATTGCGGTCGTAAAAGGCGAGGGTGGCTCCGCTGTGATCCAGCGACACATCGTCGCCCATGATTGTGTTGTCGAGGCCGCTGAAGATGCCCGTGGCCGTCGTCGTCCCGTCATAGACCTTGTTCTGGACCGTCGCGGTCGCCTGCAGGATGCGCTGGCTGATCGTGCCATTGGCCACACCGCCATAGCTCACGGCATAGTTGCCGCCGCCATTGCCGTCGAACACCGTGTAGCTGTCGACCTGGAGCGTATGTGCGCCGGCCTTGAAGCCATCGAACCGCTGCGTCGCCACGAAGCCGTCGCCTGCGATCAGGCCGCTGGCTTGCACCGCGCCCGCCGAGGCGGTCGTGCCGTCATACTGGCGTGTGTCGGTCACGGCGGACAGGACAAGCTGCGCCTGGCTGATCGTCGCGCTGCTATTGGCAATGCTGCTCAGCTGGTAATTTTGCGCGTCGGTTCCACCCAGGGCATAACCGGTGGCCGTCACCGCCTTGTTGATGCCGGCATTGCGGTCATAGAAGGCCAGGCTGCCATTGGTCTTGTCGAGCACCACATTATCGGCACCGACGATCCCGCCCAGCGAGGAAAGGTCGCCCATGGCCGTCGTCGTACCGTCATAGACCTTGTCGTTGACGCTCGCCGTCGCGGTCAGCACCTTGCGCGTGATCGTCCCGGATGCTGCCGAACCAGTGGTAATGACGTAGTTGTTGCCGCCGTTGCCGTCATTCACGGACCAGCCGCTATTCACCTGAAGGGCCCGTACGCCGGCGTCCTTGGCGTCAAAGCCCTGCGTCGCGGAGAAGCTGTCGCCCGCCATGATCCCTGCGGCCTGGACCACCCCTGCGGAATTGGTGGTGCCGTCATAGGCCCTGCTATCCGAGACGGCGGTCAGGACCAGATTGGCCTTGGTGATGTTGGCCGTGCCGTTGGCGATCGGATCGAGCACATAGTTGCCCGCATCCGCCCCGGTCAGCACAGCGCCCGCCACGCTGACGGCCTTGCCATTGGCGGCGTTCTTGTTCGCAAAGCTGAGCGTGCCGCTCGCCGCGACGATGTCGCCAGAGATGACGCCGGAAAGCGGATCGAACGTGCCTGTGGCGGTCGTCGTGCCGTCATACACCTTATCATTGACATGGACGACCGTGCTGACGGCGCGCTTGTAAATCGTTCCGGCTGCGTCGATGCGGCTGACAATGTAGTTCAAACCGCCGTTGCCGTCGTTGACGACATAGCCGTTCTGAACCTGGAGCAGGCGGCTTCCGGCATTCTTGCTGTCATAGGCTTGGGTAGCCGAGGCGGTATCGCTCCCTTGCAGGCCGGAAATGGTCACGGTGCCAATCGAGCTGGTGGTCCCGGTGTAGGTCTTGCTCATGCTCGACGCGGTCATGGTCAGGGCGGCACGTGCCACATCTGCGATGCCGTTGGCGGTCGTGGAACTCAGCACATAGTTACCAAGCGCGTTGTTCGCCAGGCCATAGCCAGTGACCGTCATCGCCTTGCCGGTGCCGGCATTCTTGTCGGCCAGCGTGCCGGAGATGCCGCTGGTGTTCAGCGTAACCCCGTCAGCTGACAGAAGCGACTGCGTCGTGCTGTCGCCCTGCGCCAGCGTGAAGCCGACGCCGGAAAGCTGGGCGCCGGTGAGACCGGTGGCGGCGTCGTAGGTCTTGCTACCGCTGCCGCTGGTCGTCACCGCGATGCTACGAGGCGTGATCGTGCCGACGCTGCCCGAGGCGCTGGTGCTGCTCAGTGCATAGTTGGCCGCGCCCGCGCCTCCCAGCGAAAGACCGGTCGCGGTTACGATAAGATTGGTGCCGGCATTCTTGCTGGCATAGTTCGCGGCCGTAGCGGAAACGGTCACGACGTCCCCGGCAACGACGCCGTTGAGGCTCGTCCCCGAAAGCGCTGCAGTGGTGGTGCCGTCATAGACCTTACTGATCGTGCCGGTCAGCGAAGCGCTGATTTGCTTGGCAGTGATGGTCCCAGCGGCGTTCTGCTTGGTGACGACATAGTTGTTGCCGTTGTTACCATCGCTGATCGTGTAGCCGTTCTGGACGATCAGGGTGCGGCTGCCGGCATTCTTGCTGTCGAAGGCCTGAGTGCCGCTGGCTGTATCGCCTGCGATCAGGCCCGACCAGGTCACGGTTCCACCGGATGTGGTGGTGCCGTCATAGACCTTGGTCTCGCCGGAGGCCGTAGCGGTCAGCGCCTTGGGCGTGATTGCTGCCGTACCGTTGGCGATCGGGGCCAACGTGTAGTTTGCTGCTTTCGTACCGGTGAGGCCATAGCCGCTTGCGACGACCGACTTGCCGTTGCCAGCGTTGCGGTCGAGGAAGGACAGGCTGCCGCCGCTGGCGCTCAGCAGTACATCGTCGCCGCTTACGACATTGGAGAGTGCCGAGAACGTACCGGTGGCAGATAGGTTGCCGTCATAGACTTTGTTGTTCGCGGTGAGCGTCGTGCCGACGACCCGCTGCGTGATCAAGCCCGCACCTTGGACCGTCGTGACCGTGTAGTTTCCGCCGCCCCTGCCATCGTTGATGGTGTAGCCGTTGATGTACGTCGTCGTGGCGCGAGCGCTGTTATGGGTAAAGACCTGGGTGGCGGTAGCGGTGTCACCATCGACCAGCCCGGTGAAGCGGACCAGCGCGGACGATGTGTAGTTGCCGTCATAGACCTTCGTATCGTCCGCTGCCGTGACGGTGAGCGCTTTGCGGCTAATACTGCCGACCGCGCCGCTGGCGGTGCTGGCGACCGTATAGTTGCTCGCGGCGGCGCCGGTCAGCGACAGGCCATTGACTGTCACCACTATACCCGAGCCAACGTTGCGGTCGGCATAAGTACCGTTAAGCCCCGCCACGACTGAGACGGTGTCGCCGCTCTCGATGCCGGACAGCGCGTAGTTGCTCGATGCCACGGCGTTGGTGAAGGTCGTGCCGTCATAGACCCTGGAGATGGTGCCGGTCAGGCTGGCGGAGAGCGCCTTGGGCGTGACGACACCCCAATTTGCTGTCGCGCTGCCGTTTACCGTGTAGTTCGCCGCATCCGTTCCGCTGAGCGCAAGGCCGCTGACGGTGACCGTCTTGCCGTTGCCGGCGTTCTTGTTGTCGTAGAGCCCCGTCGTCGGCATCACGAGCGAAATGTTGTCGCCGCTTACCGTGTTCGCCAGCAGATAATTGGATGCACTGAGAGCGGCTGTTGCCGACCCGTCATAGGTCTTGGTGATGGGGCCGGTCAGGCTGGCGGTCAGCGCGCGGGGCGTGATGCTGCCCATGACGGCGGACGCCGTGTAGTTCGCCAAACCATAGCCATAGATGCGGATGGCACCATCGCGCACCACCACGGCCATCTCGTCGGCCGTCACCGTCTTGGAAGCACTGACATTCTTGTTGTCGAAGCTGCCAAGGGCGTAGACCGTCGCCTTGTCGTTGCCGAGCAGGCCCGTGACGTTGAAGTTGGCCTGGGTCAGCGCGGCATCGGTCGTGCCGTCATAGACCTTGGTGACATTGTCCTTCAGCGAGATGCTGAGCAGCGGCATCTGGTTGTACATCACGCCATTGCCGGTGGTTTGGGCCGGGGCAGTGATGCCGTAGGAGGCGCCATATTGGCGGAAGCTGTAGGAAAGGCCACCGACATCGTTGGTGGGATCCTGCAGCCACACGAGCCAACGGCCATTCGCGGCAGACAGTGCGCCTGCACCGCTGTTGTTGAAGAACTTGCCGTTCGTCACCAGTTGGAGCGCGGTGCCGGTGGCGCCTGCCGAGACGCTGCTGCCCGCCGTCATGGTGAGGTCACCGACCGAACGGATGACCGCGCTGCCGGTGGTCACCGCGCCATTGATCTCGAGCGCGCTGCTGGTGAAGAGGTCAAGCTTGTTAGAGAGCGACATCGGGCCGAGCTTGCCGATCGTGTTGCCGCTGTTGTTGAAGGAGACGGTGCCCGCGCTGCCGGTGAGCTGGGTGGCGTTGATGTCCACCGTCTGGCTGAACACGCCGCTGCCGGCCAGCGCCAGGCCGCCATTGGCGATCAGCGGCTTGTTGTCGGTGTCGCCGGTAACGCTCACCGTGCCGGTGCCGGCCAGCGTGACCGGGATCGCGTAGGTATTCGCGCCATTCTGGGTATAGAGCGTCAGGCCCGTGCCTGTGCCCGTCGATCCGCCGAAGACGATGCCGCTATAAGCGCCGGTCAGCACATTGTTGTTGATGAAGCCGGCGTAGATGTCCGAGCCCATCACCAGATTGCCGCCGTCCTCGGGACGCAGAGTGAGCACGCCCTTGGTCAGCAGCTTCGCGGCGACCGGGGTTGCGCCGTTCTTGGCGTTGAGGAACATGCTGTTCGCGACGAGCGTCAGGTCGCCGGTGAGCGAGCTGGTTCCGATGTTCGACGAGGCGGTATTGCCCTGGTAGATGCCATAACTGTTGGCGTTGCCGGCGCGGCCGGTGAGCGTAACCGCCCCTGATCCGGTGGCATTGACGATCGCAAAGTTGTTCGCGCCGTCGAAGAAGATGCCGCTGTGGGTCAATGCTGCGCTGCCAGAGGCGCCGCCGCCGAAGCCGGTGAGGTTGATTGCGCCGGCAGCCGTCGAGCGGACCGATGCGCCACCGCTGATCGAAATCCCGGTGCCGTTAGCGGACGCCGCGCCGCCACGCCCGTTAATGGTCAGGGCCTTGGCGCCCGACACGGCCGCGGTTGCGCTCGCGTTTATCAGGACGCCGTAGCTCGAGCCTGCGGCGCTGGCGCCATTGCCGGTGCCGCTGATCGTGATCGCGCCGGCCGTGCTGCTGATCGTGCCGGCGTTCAGATAAACGCCCGCGTCCGCGCCAGCATAACGGCTGGCACCCATGATGACGAGGTCACCGTTTGCGGTGCTCAGATTCGTTGTCGAGTTGGTCTGCACCGCATATTGGTCGGTGGTCCGCCCCAGGGCATAGAGCCGCAGACTGCCGCTGCCGGTGGTGGCGAGCGTCTTTCCGGTGAGGTTGAAGCCGATAGCCCCCGCGTTGCTGCCGAGCGCGCGCATTTCGATATCGCCGCCGCCTGCGGTGAAGGCCGCGCTGGCGGAGCTGATGTCGATGATCGTGCCCGTCGCCTGCATGGCGGAGGTGTAGGCCGCCTGATCGGCCGTCGGATCGATCAGCGGCGAGAGCGCCGCCGAGCCACCGCGCAACAGGATGTTGCCGCCTTGCGTCGTAATGCCGTTGCTGACGGTGATGGTGCCCGTCGCGGCATCGGCCGAGCGCGACACGAGGGTTACGTCCAGCTTGCCGGCGCCTGCCGCTGCCGTGATCGCATTCGAGACCGTTACATTGCCCTGCGACTTTGCAGTGAAACTCGATGCGCCCGTCGCCGCCGCCACCTTGTTCACGGTCGCCAGCGTCAGGTTGTTGACGGCAGAGACGGTGACGGCCGTGCTGCCGTTGAGATTGTACTGACCGGTCGAAAGCGTTCCGCCGGTGGTGATGGTGGTCGCATTCGCCGTGGCGAGATTGATGTTGCCGGTCGTGATGTAGCCCGGCGCGGTAAGAGTGACGGCGCCCGTGGCGCCGGTCTGGGTAATCACGCCGGCATCGATTGTTCCCGTGCCGGTCTTGCCGGCCGTGACTGTAAGCGCGCTGCCAGAAGTCAGGGCACCGCCGTTCACGTTGATCGCGGCCTCCAGGTTGAGGCTGCCCGCCGTCGTCGCCAGGCTGCCGTAGTTGACCGTTCCAGTCTTCGATTGGACCAGCAGATCGTTCGTATCGATCAGAACGCTGCTGCTCAGGACCACGTTACCCGTGTCGGCAACGATGCTGCTGCCGCTGCCCGCCGTTTGGCGGATCGTCCCGGCGATCGTAATGCCGTTGCCGCTGCTGATGTCCATCGTGCCGGCGGAGGTGATGCTGGATGAGCCGGATTGGACATACACGCCGATCACGGCTGGGCTGTTGGACTTGAGCGTGACGCCGCCCGCGCCCGCCGACAGGATCATCTGTGCGGCGATGTTCAGCTGGGACCCCATCCCGCTGCCGATCATCGAGACGCTGTTGGAGCCGTTGAGCGTCACGGAGCCGCCGCCGAAGTAGAGGCCGGAGTTGGCCAGGTTGGCGACAGACGCGGTGAAGACGATGTCCTTACCGGTGAAAGCGGCGCCGCCGGTCGAGCTGCGATAAATGCCGTTCGAGTTGGCGGTGTTGCCGTCCAGCGCAAGTGTTCCGGTCGTCGAGAAGCTCTGCGAAGTCGAATCGCGGAAGAAGAGGCCGTAGCCATCCTTGCCGTAGCCGGTGAGGCTGATGCCGCCCGTGCCCGCCGTGAGGGTATTGCTGCCGATGCTGATGCCCGAACGGTCCGCTGCGGTAGCGCTTCCCCCGGCGGGAATCGTGGATGCGCCGTTGAGGTTGATGCCGCCCGTCCCTGCCGTGCGGAGGACCGCGCCGTCATACAGATAAACGCCGATGCCAGTGCCGTTGTTGTTCACATTGACGCTTGCGCGCCCGAAGAAGTTGATGGTGCCGCCCTCTGTCGTCCCGCGCCGTGCGTCGATGGTGGTGGTGCCCTGGACGCGGACCCCATAGCCACCGTTAAAGCCCTCGGCGTATCCGCCCGGCGTGGACGTGCCATAGGCGGTCACGTCGCCGCCCTGCGTGGTGATATTGCCAGTGATATTGATGTCGCTGCTGCGGACCGTGTTGTCGCCGTAACTGCTGTTCAGCGTGACATCCAGCTTGCCCGCGCCGGCCTCGGCCGTGATCGCGGGGCCAACGGTGATCTCATTCACGGCACGAACGGTAAGCTTGCTTGCTCCCGTGGCTGCGGCTTTTTTGAGGATAGCCGGCGTATATAAGATGCCGCCGTCGCCGGTCTTTGTGATTGTGACATCCCCCGACCCGTAAAGGGTGATGGGATTCAGATTCATCGACGCGCCGGTCAGGGAGATGGCGTCGTTGGTATAGGTGGTCACATTACCGATGTTGAGCGCGCCGCCACTTCCAATCGACACGGTACCGCTGACGCCGGTCTGCTGAATGACAGCACCATTGTTCCCATAGAGATTGACGGCCCGATCGCTGTAGATATCCATGGCCCCGGAGCTCTTGATCGCGGAACCTGCCGCAGTGCTGAGCGAGATGCCGCTCGAGCCGGAAGCGGTGCCGTTGGCCCGCATCGTCAGTCCGCCCGTGCCTGCCGCCAGGGTCAGCGTGGGATAGATGTTGGTATCGGCATTACCCGCCCGGATTGTCGCCTTGCTGTTACTCGCGCCGAAAGCGGGGTTGACACCATTCGCGGCCGAGGTGCCGACAATCGACAAGGCGCCGGCGCCGCCGGTAGAGACCGTGACGGTGCCCCCCCCGAACAGAATCGCTTCCTTGGACAGCGTCGCGCTGGTGCTGGCGCCGATCAGATTGATATTACCGCTGGTCGAGGTGACGGGCCCCGAACCGATATCCAGGAACAGACCCGTGCTGGTGACGCTGGTGCCCTTGATCGTGATCGCGCCGGTTGCGGTCGTGAGGCCTCCCCCACCCCCCGAGACGATGCGCGTTCCATGGCCGTTGTTGGTCGTCGTGTCGGCAAGGTTGCTTGCCGATCCATCGAAGCTGATGTTCCCCGTCCCTGTGGTCGCCGCCGTCGAATAATAGAAATCCAGACCCGTACCGGTGCCCGCGGTGTTGGTGCTGCTACCTTTGACCGAGATGTCGCCGTCTACGGAATTGAGCCCGATCGCATAGGTGTAGAAGCCTTTCGATAGGGCACTCGAGGTCGTACCCGTCAGCGTCATCGGGCCCGTGCCGCCGGCGATGCTGTATGTTGCGGAGCCAGACGTCTTGCGGATCGTCATGCCGTTGCCGTTGAGGCTGGTGCCGGTCATGGTGATCGCGCCGCCTGCACGGATCGTCATATTATCGACGCGGACGCCGCTGCTGTCCTCGTCGGTGTACCGGGCGGCAATGTGACTGCCGGTCACGTTCACCGATCCGCTGCCCACGTCGATGGACCCGCCACTCGCCAGCCCGGAGAAGAGCACGCCAGCCATCACGTCGGTATTGCTGATCGCTGCGCCGCTGCCCACTGCGCCGCTGCCGCCCCAGATATTGAGGTCGCCGCCATTGGTGGTGATGCTGTTAAAGACCTGGACGTAGCCATCTGCCGCATCATTGGCGCGGCTGTTCAGATTGACGGTCAGCTTGCCGCTGGTCGAGCTGATCGCGCCATTCAGGATGATGTTGCGATCCGCCTTCAGCGTCAGCGCGGCGTCGCCGCCAGCGCCCTTGACGATGTTCGCGCCGGTGGCCAGCGTGATGTCGCCGGTCCCGCCGGTAACGGCCGAACCGCCGGTCGAGATCGTGACATTGGTGCCGCTGTTGAGGCGGCCGTTGAGCGTGGTGACGTTGATCGTGGAGGTGCCGGCAGTCGGCGTATAGGTGCCACCCGTGTAGGTCGCCGAGGCATCCGCCGCCGTCGAGATGGTCACGCTGGCGGGATCGAGCAGCCACTCGCCCGCCTTGCCGGAACCGGCCTTGGCATCGACGGTGCCGATGACCTGGAGGACGTTCTTCGAGGAGGTCTCGACGCGGCCGCCATCGGTGGTGCCGCTGGCGTCGATCGTGCCGTGGAAGTTCGTGAAATTGTCAGACCACAGCACGGCCTTGCCGCCTGCGCCGGCCGAGCCGGTGACGTCGATCTTCGCGTCGGGCGCAACGACCACGGCTTCGGCATGCTGAATGTCTCGGGTGCTGAGGCGGGTGTCGGCATTGGCGCCGCCCTGCCAGTCGCCGCCGACCAGCACGGTGCCGCCGGTCGTGCCCGAGGCATCGAGCTTCGCACCCTGATCGAGCAGGATGTTCTTGCCCGTCACTTCGATCGCGCCACCGCTGCCGTCCGCCTTCCGGGCGGTGAGGGTGCTGGAGATGGAGACTTCGCCGGCCGGGCCGGCGGTGAGGAAGATGCGGCCACCCTTGTTGGACACACCTTGGGCGTTGATGGCCGAACTGGTGCCGGCGAGCGCGTAGATGTTGCCGTTCTGTGCACGCAGTTCGGCCTCGGCCGCGCGGAGCACGCCGAGGTTGGTGGCCGAGGTGCCGGCGCCGCCGACGACGACGGAGAACTTGCCGTCGTCATGCGCCTGGTCGCGCAGCATCACCTGATAGCCGGCGAGCAGGCCGGCCGTGCCGTTGGCGGCTTCGATGCTGCCACGGTTTTCGACCTTGGCCGCGACGAGCACGACGTCGCCGCCCAAGCTGCCGATCTTGCCGTAGTTGACGAGCGCAGCTTCGCTGGCTCCGGCCAGCGTCTGATTACCGCCAGCGAGGAAGCTTTCGTTCGATATATCCTGGGTCGAGCCAACGAAGCGGCCGCCGACATCAACTTGGCCGCTTTTGCCGATCACGATGCCGTTGCGGTTGATGAGATAGACCGATCCAGTCGCCTGCAGGAGACCATCGATGCTCGAGACTGTGCCACCCGTCACGCGATTGAGTGTCGCGCCCGACCCGTTGTCGATCGACACGGTTCCGCCCTTGCCGATGGAGAAATCCTTCCATTCGACAATGGCCTTGTCCGTCGACTGCCGCATGTCGGTGCGGGATCCGCTCGTCTCAATCGAGACGGTGCCGGCGACCACCTGGCCACCGGACGGCAGCGTCTGCGCATATGCCGGCGCGAGGGGTGCGAACATGCACAGCGAAAAGCCGAACAGCGGCTTCGACAGAATTGCAGCGCGGCGGCGAGCCTGGAGCTGGTTGGTCATGGTATCAAATCCTGTGGTCTGCCGGCGTGCGCCGCCGGGGGTGTTGGCTATGAAAAGGGCACACGCATAGAAGCCGCCGAAACGACCATCGTCCCGGCGAGAGCTTGTCCGCAGGCGGTCCGCCTGCGGTTAAAAAGGGTGGCGGTGGCAGGGGGGAGGAGAGGGGCTGCCACCGCCTGGGGAAGGTCAGGCCGCGATTGCTTCTGGCTCGGCGGCCGCAGCGTCACGGGCAGCGCGCCGCTCGATCAGTTCGTCCCAGCGGCGAAGCGAGGCCAGGTGCATATCGATGACGGTCACGGCGCCCCGCTTGACCAACTCGGCGAGTTTGTCGTCCGGCAGGCTGTTGAGCTTCTCTTCGGAGATGCCGAAATAATCGGCCAGATGCTCGGGCGAATCCCCCGGAATGACCGTGTTCTTCACTTCGAACAAATCGCTCACTTCGGCCAGATCAATGAACATCTGCGTGCGGCGACGTTCCGATTCGAACTCGTCAAGGAACGCGATGGCGTTGCGGGTGAACGGGGTAGGTTCGCCGGCGTCGAACAGTGCTTCGCCTTCTTCGCCTTCCACAAAGCCCGGCGCGGCGCGGTCGATGCAGACCACGAACTGATCACCGCCGGCATCCGCCAGGGTGAAAGGATAGCGGCGAAGATATGCGGGCACGTACATGCCGTCCTCGAACTTGCCATCCTTCATGAACAGATTCTCTCCGGCGCGCAGTCCCATCACCGCGAGCGGCGTCCGCTCGGGACCCGCGAAGATGATCGGATAATGGCGCATCGCCTGCGGAAACTCGCCGATCAGGAGCGGCACGAGATGGAGCGTCTCAGCCTCGACAGCGGGACTCTCCTGGCGCTGAAAGCGCAGGCGCGAATGTGCGACGGAGTGCAGGGCCTCCGGCTTGACATACAGGAGCTGCGAGCCGGCGAGTTCGATGTCGTTCTTGGCTTTGGTCATGATGTGGTCCTTAAGATTGCAGGTGACATTGATCAGAAGCTGGCGGTGACGCGGGCCTGGAGGCGCCAATCGCCGGTATGGGAGCTCAATCCATCCTTCAGAGCCCAGGCCGAATTGATGCCGGCGGAGAATTGCCGGTCGAATTGATAGTCGGTGCCGAAGCCTGCCGACGCGATGCTCGAGGTACGGCGCGCGGCGAGGTCCTGGCCACGCGCAGCGTCGAAGAACACATAGGGCGACAGCTGGTCGCGCGCGGTGCCATCGCTCTTGAAGAGCGACACAGGCGGCAAGCGCAGCTCAGTGCGCGACACAAAGCCGCGATCGAAGCTGCCATCGTCTGCGGTGTACCCGCGTACCAAGCCTTCGCCGCCGATGCCGATCTGGGCGGGCAGCGGAAGCGGCCTGCCAGAATATTGCACCGAGAATTGATTGTTCAGAGCGAAATTGCCCGGCAGCCTGACTGCGCTGGACAGATCGGCGGTTGCATAGGCGTAGCGGTCGGATGTGACGCGATCGTTGGTAAGGGAGGCAAGCCGCGCACCGGAGGCGCGTTCGCTGATGCCGCCCGGGCTCACATGCAGGTTCAGGCTGGCAGAGACTTGCTGGCCATTGCCCTGCAGGCCCTTGGAGAGGCCGAAAACGCCCTGCCAGAGATCGGCCGAGTCATCGAGTGCGGTGAGCGCGCCGAAGAAGACCTTGCGGCTCTGGCGCTTGAACTCAACCCCGACCAGTGCGTCGCCGAAGCCGGCAGGAATGCCCAGATTGGAAAGCGCCGACCTGTATCCGAGCGTCGCCTCGGTCGTGCGTTGGCGCACCGAGAAATCGGCATTGATCTTCTGGTTGGTCAGTGCGTCGCTGAGCGTCAGTTCGATATTGTCGCGTGGCCCGGTCGGGATGTAGGCGCGCAGTCCCTGCGCGACATATCGCGGCTGGCTCCGGTAGACCTTTCCGTCCTGATACCAGAAATCCTTGCTGCCGGTCAGCTGGTACGAGGCATAGGCCCCCTCAAGGAGCGGGATGCGCGCCATGGTTCCGACAAAGAAGCGATCCGTGCCGGTCGAATCCGATCCGCTGTTATTCCAGCCCGCATATGCGCGGACGGGACGCGTGCGCCGCACCGCCAGAGTAAGATCGGTGACCCCGGTCTTTCCGGCTGCCGGAGCGAAGCGCGCGCCCACTTCGCCGAACGGGTTGCGATTGAGCCAGTCGAGGTCCTCGCCGAGGCGATCAGTGTCGATAGGCGCGCCGCTGTCGAGCCGCACACCAGCCTTCACGCGCCGGGCGGCCGGCCCCTCGACGCCTTCCACATTGATCGTCCCGGCCTTGAATTCAGTCACGCGGATCTGGAGGACGCCGCCGGTGATCTCCTGCTCGGGAGTCGATAGCGACACAAAGGGGCGGCCTGCGGCACGCGACTTGCGCGCAATTACTGCTTCGATCTGGGCGATCAGCTTGCGGGAGATCGGCCTTCCTATGAAGGGCAGCAGCGCGTTGCGCACGCCAGTGTCTGCCAGGTACCTAACACGGGTGACGTCTACCGGAGTCGCGGAAGCTGCCGCCGGGGCCGGGGCCTCCTCGCCATAGATGAGAACGAGCTGACGCAGTTCAGCGCCCAGGGGCGTGTCGTCCTGCGATGCAGGCAGAAGGTCGGGCGCGGCAATCTGTGGGGCCGGCGCAGTGGGCGCGGGCGGCAGGCTGCGCTGCACTGCCGTCTGTGCTGTAGCACTTTCGGCGCTGAGCACAGTTAGACAACTCGACAACAATAGAGCGCGGATATTTCGCATCGTTCCAGACTACTTAAGTTGCTGGCCAGGTTGACCTTTGCAAATTCGAGACTTGTTATCAATTTAGTCGGTTAATAAGGTGTTAAATGTTGCTATTTGTAATCATTGGTTACGATAGGAAATATATTTCTATTTATATCGATTTGACTCGTAGGTGATGAATGCTACGTATTCACGTAAATCATATCTTCCATGCGGCAAGGTTATGTAACGTTTCGCGCGGAGGAGGCATTTTTCCCGGGTAGAGGCTTATGCGCGAATCATTAGGTGTTAAGACACAGTCGAAATCGCTTCTCGATAGGGCCTCGGACGCAAAAATGTGCAGTTCCGCGTGCAGAAGTTCCGTGGAGGGGGTGAATTTCGCATCAACATCGAGATCGCGGCACGCATCCGCTGGAAACGCTGCTTCAGCCGCAGCCTCTGCAAAGGGCGAAATTCTATCGAGCGCGTGTTCTGTATCCTCAAGGGCTGCCGGCGCTTCGTCGCGTGCTGTGACAGCGACGACACCGTCTTCCTCGGCAGCGTACACCTGGTAGCCAGCGTCATGTGGTTTTGTGAGTACCAGCCGAACAGAGCAGCTGCCGACAGGTCGGGCATGGGGTAATGTCACGATGTATTGGCAGATTCCTCGAAGGGAACTTTCTAGACATTACTGAATTATAAAAGTTGTTGGAGATCAGCTGGGCAATTGCTCAGCGATGTGCATGCGCCGGATAAACCAACTTTACGCAAAGCTCTCTTGAGAAGGAGGGGCGCGATGGAGAGGAAGATTGTTGTAAGCGTGGTCGAAGACGACGACGATTTGAGAAGAATAATAGAACGCTTTCTCCTTAGCGTGGGAATGGAAGTGAGCGCGTCTCCTGACACGACGGGGCTTGACGCGGCTTGGCTCGAGCGCCCCCCGGATGTCATCGTTTTGGATGTCAACCTGCCAGGTGAGAATGGCCTCACGGCAGCAGCCCGGCTGCGATCCCGCTCCACTGTCGGAATAATCATTCTTACCGGTCACGAGAGAGACGAGGACCGGCTTCTCGGTCTTTCGCTTGGGGCTGATCATTATTTTTCGAAGCCAATCCATTTGCGAGAACTGGAAAGCGTCATTCGAAATCTGGCGCGACGCGTTGGCGGCCAACGCCCCGCACGCTCAAGCCCGAGCGAATTGGAGCCAAGCCCGAACGAGCCGCAGACCACGGCGCACTGGTGCCTGAACCTCCACGACTGGGCGTTAACCGCGCCAAACGGCGTTGTGGTGGAGCTTTCTGCGTCTGAGTCAACATTTCTGGCCTCGCTTCTGGCGACAGAGGGGCAGGCAGTGAGCCGCGACGAACTCAACCGAAAGCTCGGCAAGCCGAATCTGGATCCGGATAACAGAAGCCTTGACGTGCTCGCTTCGCGCGTGCGGCGCCGAATCGAGGATGTCACCGGCATGCGTCTGCCGGTGCGTGCAGCGCGAGGTTGCGGCTATGTGTTCACCGGCACGAGCGAACTTTTAGCTACGGTCGAGGAGTCTACCGACGCCGGAACGCGCAACTTCCGCGCACGACGATCCGTAATCCAGGAACGCAACGCACATCACTGACGCTTGAGTAGCACCTAGTTTTCTAGACGCCTTCGATCCTAATTTTGAGGACCGGAGGCGAGGATGGGGAAGCCCAATTTCAGTGAAGCGTTCCAGCGCGATGCGGTGGCCCAGATCACCGACCGCAGGTGTCCGGTGGCGGAGGTTTACCAGCGACTCGGCGTCAGCCAGCACTTGATGTATGCCTGGAACGCGAACGCATCGCAGCGCAGATCGAAGACCAAGACTTTTAGGGCAGACGCTATCCGAGCGCGTGAGAAATGCGGCGGCCAAAGTGCCGTGAAAGCAAAATTGCCTCTCAAAGTGTCTCAGAAAGCTCCGGGAAAGCCATCAAGAACTGTGGGACGAAATGTGGGAGTGCATTTGCCGCGACCGTCGAAAAAGACAGAAAACTGCCATTTTCCGCTTGACGATGGTGACCCCTACGGTAGCCCGAAAAGTTGCACAAGTATCTGGAATAAGACGATAATCTCTTTAGATCGAACCTATGTACCATCGTAAATACCATCGATCGTCTGAGATTTTTTGCGTCCGATTGAGATGATGGGCCTGCGGGCGCGACCGTGCAGGGGAGGACCGAGATTGGGTGGTTAGAGCGGGTTCACGACGGGTGGAATCACGGGGGATTCCCTTTTCGCTGATCGTGTGATTCATAGGCAGCCGTCACGAAGGAGGCGGCGATGGGTTGGCGACCTGGGCAGAGTTACTCGCAGGATTTGCGTGATCGGGTGCTGGCGGCGGTGGACAGCGGGATGCCGGTCCGCGCGGCAGCAGTAATCTTCAAGGTCAGTATTGCCTATATCTACAAGGCGCGGATTCGACGGCGGCTGACCGGTGATGCCGGGATCAACCCGAACCGCGGCCGTCCTCCGCGCAAACTCTCCCCGGCACAGGAACTGGTGCTGGCGGCGCACATCCGCTCGCGGCCTGGGATCACGCTGGCGCAGGCGCAGGCGTGGCTGCTGGCCGAACATGGGATCGGGCTCAGCACCGGTGCGATGTGGAACGCGGTTCGGCGGCTCGGCCTGTCGTTTAAAAAAAGCCCTGCACGCAGCCGAGCAGGAGCGGCCGGACGTGGCGGCACGTCGCAAGCTGTGGCGGGCAGCCCAGCCGTTCATCGACCCTGAAAGCCTCGTCTTCCTCGACGAGACAGGGGTGAACACCAAGATGGCGCGGCTCTATGGCTGGGCGCCGGTCGGCGAGCGCTGCCGCGATCGCGTGCCGTTCGGACACTGGAAGACGATGACGTTCATCGCCGGCCTGCGCCTGACCGGCATGACCGCGCCCTGGGTGCTCGATGGGCCGATGGATGGCGATGCCTTCCGGGTCTATGTCCGCGACGTCCTGGCCCCCACGCTCCGGCGCGGCGATGTCGTGGTGCTCGACAATCTGCCCGCCCACAAGGTGGCCGGCATCCGCGAGGCGATCACCGCCCGGCGCGCCCAGCTCTTCTACCTGCCTCCCTACAGCCCCGACATGAACCCGATCGAGATGGCCTTCGCCAAGCTCAAGGCACTCCTGCGCCAGCAGCCAGCCCGAACCGTCGATGCTCTTGTCGAGCGCATCGGCGAACTCC
Organism: Sphingomonas degradans; assembly: GCF_053502645.1. Classification (NCBI taxonomy): domain Bacteria; kingdom Pseudomonadati; phylum Pseudomonadota; class Alphaproteobacteria; order Sphingomonadales; family Sphingomonadaceae; genus Sphingomonas; species Sphingomonas degradans. The sequence continues at coordinate 1,829,489 of NZ_CP177172.1, read as the reverse complement.
TTGATCGCTTCCCGCCCTGCGAATGTGCCAACTTCTTCCAGGCCGCTGGATATCAACGGTCAATGTGAAATTGCTCTAACAAAATCAGGTCGTCTCTAATCAGCAGGGCGCCTACAGTGTCAGCCATCAAAGCCTCGCGCTGGCCGTGCCCGGTTATAGCGGTGTTGCGAGAGCGCTGAAACGGTCGACATCGGGGCGACTGCCGACCGACCGCTACGCGCCGATTGTAGGCCTTGCACGGTGCATCCTGTTGAAAGCGAACCTAGGCCCGCACCTGATCCAAAAACGCTCGCACCTTGTGGAAGACGTCGGGTACATCCTGTGTGAGCGTGTTCCAGCATGCACGCTCGCCGATCGGCTCTTTCAGGATCGTGAGGTAATGCGGCCATTCCTAACTGATGTGCATCCGGAGAGGAAAAGATCGATGTATCGCGAGTTGGTGATGCTGCTGAGCGGTCGCACGCTGGACGACGAGGGTGTGCGCGAGCAGGCGGACATCCTGGAAGCGGCGCTAAACGATCCCGAAGACTGGTTGAACGATTTCGACGACGAGACGGCCCGGCAGCTGACCGTCGAGATGGTGTTGAGCGATTTCGTCATGATTGGCGACAAGATCGATGAGCTGCACGCGTTGATAAGCGACGAATTCGCCGAGCCGCTCCAGCCGTTCCCTTTTCGCGAGGACAAGGAAAAGGTGCTGGCGGCGGACTATTTCGCGTGGCTCGATGCCCAGCTTGCCGAGCGGCTCCCGGCCTGGGAGTTGCTGCAATGGCACAACGATCTTGATGACAATCTGCACGTCATCATCGTCCGCCGCTTCGACACCGACCGGATCCTCGCGCTCGCTGGAACGATGGGCTTTTGCGTCCGGCGGGCGACGCAGTTCTGATCAGGTCCGGGGAGTGATGAACATCGCGCGGGTCGTCTGTCCCTTGGCCCGCGCGCGCCGGATCAGCCGCACGATCGCGTGGACAAAGGCGACAAGGCCGAGCAGCGACACAGCCAACGGCAGGACGAAGTGGCCGATCAGCACGAACAGCAGGATGCCGAGCAGCAGCCGGCTGAGCGGCCCCGCGCGCGCCAGCGCGAACCAAAGCAGCGGCGCGAGGACCAGCGTGCCCAGCAGAGCGACCGGCATCGCGGCGTAATCACATCCCTCTTCGAAACAGGCGCCGAAGACGGTCGGGTGGATTGCCTTTGCGACAGCCGTGCCCGCCAGCGCGGTGACGAAGCCGAGCAGCAGGGACAACAAAATTCTCATGCCCTCGATGGCTGACGACGATGTCAAAACCGGTCAAGTCCGGTCCACTGTTGTCCGGACGGGTCCGTAATGGCAGGATCGGGAGTAATGATCCGCTCCATGCCCCTCCTGATGCTCATCATCCTGGCGCTGGCCGTGCCGACCACCGCCCGGGCGCGATCCGGTGCCGGACAGGTGGATGCCGACGCACCCGTCGCGCTGACGCCCAGGCTGATCGGCGATGCATTGTCCTGCCGGTTGCGCGACGCGTTCGATGCCGTTGCCGATGCGCTGTTCCGTGACCCCAGGCTGCCCGCCTGGATTCAGGAGACGACAGCCGACAAGGCAACCAAGGGCATGCTGGGGATCGAAGGCTACAGGCTCACCAAGCCGGTGCTGCTGATGGGGCAGCGGGTGAACCGCGTCTATTTCCTGAACAACTGGATCGTGACGCTGCGGCCGCGCAAGGTCGCGGAGACGTTCATCGCCGCGCACGACCTGAAGCGCGCGCCGATCACGATTACCGAGCAATATTACCATTTCCTTGACCCGAAGAGTGGCCCGATGCTCGGAGCGTTCGCGCCGACCGGCACTGTCACCGCGGCGCCGTTTGCCGAGGCGTTCGGTGCCAAGCCCGCACCGCCCCCGCCGCCCGCCGACAGGCTGTTCGTCGGCTGCAATTATGCGATCGCGTCGGAAGCGGACTTCATCGACGCTGCACGTCGCGCATCCGATATGGCGGCGGACGCCAGCCGCGACATCGCCGGCGACGCTGCCGTGATCGTGCCGCCGCAATAGGTTCACGTGCAGGATAATCGCATGACCGATGGCCATTTTGATCTCGCTAACCATTATGCCGACCGCGTCTTGGCTCTAGTCGGCCATTGTCCCGTCGGCCAATCGCTGAAGGCGCGTGATAACAACCGGATCGCGGAGTGCACGCGCACGCGCGATGGAGCGGAGCTGAGCCTGAAGATAGCATTACGCTGCGACGTACTGGGCCATGCGCTGCTCCATGCCCGCTTCCGGCTGCGCCTGCCGCGGAAGGGCGAGGCGAGCATCACGCTCCACCATCAGGCGGGGCGGCGCGAAACCGAGGATCTGACCGCCCGGCAGGAGAAGTATCTTTCCGCGCTGATGCTCTGGGCCGAGCAGGTGCTGCCCGCGGCAGAGCCGGTGGCGAAGGCCGCACGGATACCAGCGTGGCAGAAGCAGTTCGCCGAGCTCCACCACCTCCTGTCAGGCCTGTCGGTCGCGGCCGCGCGCAGGCGGCTGCGCGACGGGTTCTTCGTGGATCAGGAAGACTCGCCGGAAACGGCGCGGATGGGGGCGTTCCTCGAAGTGCTGCGCGACGAAGGTTGGGTCGCTCTGGTCGACTGGAACGAAGAAACGGTCGACGACATGATCCTCGATCTCGCCGCATGTCGCATGCGGCCGTCGGGGCCGATTGATCGCGCTGCGGTCGCAGCCGCCGGTTATGACGTCGTCAAGATGGATGACGGCAGCGACGGTTTGATATTCGCCATCGTCGCTCGGGACGAGGTGCCGGCGGTCGGACGCCTGGTCGCGAATCTCGCACCCGACATCACCATCATACGCTGACCGACCGCTGCGGGGGATTGTCCACCAGAGCGACCGGCGGTCGGTCGCGCACCGACTGCGCCTTTGGATATGGTTTGCAAGCTATTCCATAAGGGCGTTTCACGCAATTGATCGCGCCAGCTTGGCTGGCTGCCAAAATAGACATGCTCAATATTTTATAACTTTTGCTCAAATATTCCGTATCCATCCGGTGAAGGCCGCGACGAGGTCAGAGATCCTTCATGAATGCTGAGCGGCGATCGTCGAGAAGCTGTTCGAGGCAGTGTAGCCCGCTTGAGGTGGACGCGGTGATGGAGTCTGCGGCTTCATCGAGGCTGTCGATGATGCTGAGGCAGCCGTCCTCCGGCTCCATTTGCGTGGCAAGTTCCTCGACAACCTCGATGTCGACGCCGAGATAATCGGCCGCGTAGCGCGCTGTGAAGGCCATCGAGGGGCGGCCATCAGGCAGCCTGCGCGATCTGCCCTGAGGTACGCCAGTTCCAGGGCAGGAGTTCGCCGAGGCGGCGGACCGGTTGATCGGCGATGCGCGCCAGGACGTCGGCAAGCCAGGCTTGCGGATCGACGTCGTTAAGCTTGGCGATCTGGATCAGCGAGTAGAGGATGGCGGCGCGCTCGCCGCCTCGATCGGAGCCGCAGAACAGCCACGCCTTCCGCCCGAGAGGGACGCACCGCAGCGCGCGCTCGGCCGCGTTGTTGGTGATGCAGATGTGACCATCGTCGAGGAACCGGGTGAACGCTTCCCGGCGCCGCAGCATGTAGTGGCAAGCTTGGCCAGGTCGTGACCCCGCGAGAGCTTGCCGACCTGCGCGGTGAGCCAGGCGTGGAGTTCGGTCATCAGCGGCCCGCTTAGCGCCTGGCGGATGACGCGCCGCTCGGTGGCAGTCTTGCCGTTGATGCCGCGCTCAATGTCGAACAGCGCATCGAGCCGCTGCACGGCTTCGAGCGCGATCGGATAGATCATGCCGGCGCGCTCGCCACGGCGCTTCTTGCGCGCGGCGCCCTCGACATCGGCGAGCTCGAATAACTTGCGCCGTGCATGCACACGCCGACAACTGCGGTCGCCGGGGCGACCGCCGGTTGCCAATCGGCATGAGCGCGCAATGTTCTGGAGCTATGTCGCTGCCGGGGTGAGCAGCGAGGCGGCAGCGGTGAAGGCCGGAGTATCGCAACCGGTCGGCACCCGGTGGTTTCGGGAGGCAGGCGGTATGCCACCAGCGATATTCCAGCGCTCAGCGAAGCCCTTGTCGGGCAGATATTTGTCGCTGGCGGAGCGAGAAGAGATCGCGTTGCTATTGGTCCAGGGGCATGGCGTATGCGAGATTGCGCGCCGGCTCCGCCGCGCATCCTCTACGATCTCGCGCGAGATCCGGCGCAATGCGTCGACCCGGAGTGGCAATTTCGAATATCGCGCGACCACGGCGCAATGGCACGCCGAACGCGCGGCGTGCCGTCCCAAGCCCGCCAGGCTTGCGGCCAACGAGACGCTACGGCGCTGGGTCGAGGACCGTTTGAGCGGAGCCGTTGCCAAACCCGACGGCCCGCCGATCCTCGGTCCCACAACCTCCTGGAAGGGGCGGCGCCATGGGCAGCGCCAGAACCGGCGCTGGTCAAAGGCATGGAGCCCGGAGCAGATTGCCAGGCGTCTGCCTATCGATTTTCCGGACGACGACAGCATGCGCATCAGCCACGAGGCCATTTACCAAGCCCTGTTCGTGCAAGGCCGCGGCGCGCTGCGCCGGGACCTCAGCGCATGCCTGCGCAGCGGAAGGGCTCTGCGGGTGCCGCGGGCGCGTGTAGGCCAGCGCGGCAAGGGCTTCGTATGACCGGAAGTCATGATCAGCGCGCGTCCTGCCGAAGCCGACGATCGCGCCATACCGGGCCATTGGGAGGGCGACCTCATCCTGGGGCTTGGCAGCTCGGCGATCGGCACATTGGTCGAACGCACCACGCGCTTCACGATGCTGCTGCACCTGCCGCGCATGGAGGGCTATGGTGATGGGCCCGCCATCAGGAATGGACCCGCACTGGCCGGGCACGGCGCCGAGGGCGTGCGGGATGCCATCATGCGTACCATCGTCACCTTGCCTGAAGAACTGCGACGGTCGCTCACCTGGGATCAGGGCGCGGAGATGGCCCAGCACGCGCGCCTGAAGGTCGACGCCGGGTTGGAGGTATACTTCTGCGACCCGCAAAGCCCCTGGTAACGCGGCACCAACGAAAACACCAATGGCCTGCTGCGCCAATACTTCCCAAAAGGTACCGACCTCAGCACACATAGCGCCGATACGCTTGCCGCCGTTGCAGCGACCCTGAACGGCAGACCACTCAAGACGCTGGGATGGAAAACACCGGCCGAGGCGCTTGACCAATGTCTCGAGCAGATCGACAAACACCGCGTTGCGACGACCGGTTGAATCCGCCCAATACGTGTCCATCAAGTACACCGAGCGCCTCGCCGAAGCCGGGATCGAGCCGTCGGTCGGCAGCGTCGGAGATAGCTACGACAACGCTTTGGCCGAGACGATCAACGGCCTTTACAAGGCCGAGGTAATCCACAGGCGCGGGCCGTGTGGCGTACCTTCGAAGCCGTCGAGCACGCCACGCTCGAATGGGTGGACTGGTTCAATCATCGTCGCCTGCTCGAGCCCATCGGCAACATCCCACCTGCCGAAGCCGAAGAACGATATTATGCTGCCGCGGACAATATCGATATGGCAGCGTGACTCACAACCCGATGCCTCCGGCAGGCCCGGTGCGGTTCACGCTCTATCGTCCCGAATATGCGCGCTATCGTCCCGAATATGCGCGCTTCGCGGAAGGCATGGCATTCGCCGGCGAAAGCGAGGTGCCGTCCTTCGAGGAAGCGGTGGCGGCCGTGAAGCGGCTTTGCGGGCTGCTGCCACGCTGATATTCGGTATCTCGATCCGATCTATCGACCGAAGCGCTTGGTGAGCAACAGGCCAACCGTGCGCGGATTGGGGGGATTATTGTAGGGATCGAAGCCCAGCACTGCGTCGACGATAGTGGGCGGGCGCTGGTCGAAGACGTTGGCGACCACCAACTGTACTTCGCTGTTGGCGAGCCAGGGCGACGATGTCAGCCGGCCCAGATCGAAGCCAAGAAACAGCGAGGCAGTTGTGTACGCGCTGATCTTGCGGGTCGCCCTGCCAGCACGGTTATCGGTGAAGCCGTCGACATAGTTGACGACGGTGCCGCCGGAAAAGCCGCCGCGCCCCCAGATGAAGGTGCCGTTGAGCCGGAGGTCGGCGGCCTGCGCATAGCCGTCGAGACGCGATATGGCGGTCCCGCCCGCAGCCTTGAGGCTGAGGTCGAGGATATATTGGCCGGTCAGGTGAACGCTCGCATCGCCGCCCAGCAGGTTGGTTCGATATGCGAGATCGAGATCGATGCCGTCGGTGGTTTCCACCGCGAAATTCTGCGACCGGATGTCGGCGATCGCCTGGACCTGCGACAGGAGCGCCCCCGGGATCTCGCTGGCGCTGCTGTAGATCGCGTCCACCCCGCCGTTTACGAACGGGATGTCCGCGGTGAACCAGCGGAACACCGTGGGATTGTTGACGATGCTATCGATCTGGGCGCGGGTTGGATTGCGGGTGTTGAAGACCTGAAGGTCGGGGGACGACACGCTATCGTCCTGCGACGGCGTGACGACCCGGTCGGAAATCTTGATCCGGTAATATCCAGCCTTGATCGAGAGGCCGGGGATGAAGGTCGGCGTGAGATCGACGCCGAGGGTGAAGGTATCGGCTTTTTGCGTCTTCAGATCAGGGTTCGAGCCAGCCCGGAACATCACCAGCGCGTTGCCAGCGGGAAGCGCGGGATTCTGATCGGCCGGGTTGAGGAAGGCATAGGGGTAGTTCCAGAACGAGACCTGTTCGGCGATGCCGATCGTGTCGCGGAACCGCGGCACCAGGAAGGAGCGGGCATAGGTGCCGCGCAGCGCGATCGAGCGATCCACCTGCCAGCGCAGCCCGACTTTGGGGGCAAGCGCGTCGTCGAAGCCGAGATCCTCATATCGGGCGGCGACGGACAGGGTGAGCGATCGCACCAGCGGCACGCCCTGGTCAGGTCCGACGATCGGCATGCTGACTTCGCCGAACGCCGACTTTGCCTTGCGGGTCCCCCCGTTGCGGTTGAAGAAGATCTTTGCATCGGTGCGAAGCGTCTCGACGCGGTATTGGAGGCCGCCGGCGACCAGCGCCGGCCCCGCGGGAAGTGTCGCAACTTCGGTCTGGCCGCTCAGTTCGGCGACGAACAGCGTGTTGCGATATTCATATTTCGTGCTGGTCGGGCTGTAGGGCGGCACGCCGCTGAACAGGCTGCTGTTGGTGCGATTTTGGCCATAGTCGACGTTCAGATCGATCGAGGTCGCGCCGTTCCCCTGCCAATGGGTATTGCCATTGATCGAATAGCCTGTGGTGCGCGTTTTGTAGAGCCGGTTGTATCGCGGAAAATCCGGGTAGTTCCGGATCGCACTTCGGTCGCGCTGAAATCGCGACGCATCGATCGATACGCTGAAGTTTCCGGCCTCCTGGCGCACGCCGCCGTAGAAGCCGCTAATCTCTTCGTCGGGAAGTTGGGTGATCTGCAGCCTTGTGTTGCTGGCGACGATCGGATCTTCGATGAATGCGGATCGCTTCTGGTACATCGCCATGCCGTAGACGCTGCCGCTCGCCCAGCTATGCCCGGCAAGCGCGCTGGCTTCCCAATTCTTCGACCCCGTCTCGGTCGTGGTCGCGCCGCGCACGCGCAGTTCGAGACCGTTTTTCGGCTTGCGCGTGACGATATTGACTACCCCCGCCACTGCATCGGCACCGTAGGTGGCGGATGCACCATCGGAAATGATGTCGATCCGCTCGATCAGCGCAGAGGGAATGACGGATACCGTCGGTGCTTCGACCATGCCGACCGATGCTATGCGGCGGCCGTTCAGCAGCGTCAGCGTGGCGTCGGAGGCCAAGCCACGCAGGGCAAAGCTGGCGAACCCGTCATATTGATTGTTGGTCGTGCCGCTGCCGAGGGTACTTCCGATGCTCGACGCGGAGCTGCCGAAATCGCTCAGATCGCCGGTGAAGTTCTGCGGGATGGACAGCATATACTCCGACACCGAGCCGGCGCCCGATCGGACGATGTCGCCCCGGCCATAGGAAAAGACCGGGCTGGCGACGAACTCTCGTGGAAGCCCACGGATCAGCGAGCCGGTGACCACGATATCGTTCGCGGGCGGGGCCGGGGCCACGTCGGCGGGGTTCTCCCCACCATCCGGGATAGCCTCCGTTTTCGGAGCGGGCGGAACTTCCTGCGCCGCGACGGGCGCGACGGACGCGAAAATGGCGAAGTAGCCGATGCTAGAAAATCGCAAGATCATCCCCCAATTTATAAGACGATATACCATTTCATGACCGGCGGCTGACTTGGCCAGTCAGCGTGATGTCAGCCGGGTTGGCGACGCGAGTCCGGCCCGTCATAGGTATGTCGAGCGCGAAGCCGCGCGCGATAGACGGGATTGGACCCGTCGAACGGCATTACGGTGACGCCGGCGACCGTCTGAATCGCGTCGCCGATCGTGAAGAGGTTGCGATCCTCGGTCTGCTTTCGCGTCACGATATTGACGGACTGCGGAATCTCGATCAGCGGGGTGGGGCTCTTGCCGGCGAGGGTCGCCTCCGCAGGCGCACAGCGATCGTCCTCGCGAATGGCGGCGACGATGATGTCGGAGCGGCGCTGGTCCATCTCAAGCACGGTCTGCACCAGAGCAGGCGTGCCCGACACCGACAGGCCCGAGACCAGGCCGGCGCAGATAGATACCCGATTCAAGATTTCCCCCCTTGAAACTACGCGATATAATATATCGTCTCTCTTATGGCCGGATTTTGCGCTGCGCAATGAATTTGAGCGTTGCGATAATGACAAATGCTAGCGCGGACCCGGTTCGCACTTGAGGACCTCTCACAGTCCTGCCTTTTCGCTGGCTTGGGCGAGTTGGCGAGCGGCCAGTGGGTGTCCGGTCCGCTCGGTCGATCTCTAGTAGCGGCCTTCGGCCCGGCCGCAAGGAGCGCGCACCAGCTACTGCTCGCGACCGATCGGATAGAGAAGGTATCGCTCATCAAAATAGGGCGTACGGTCGTAGAACCAGGCGAGCCGTGCGTTCCCATCGGCGGCGAATTTGGGATCGGCGGCGAGCTTGGCTTCGAACGCGCGCTTGAGGTCCGGTTTCTCCGCCAACATCCGCTCGGCAAGGGGGGCGATCGCATAGGCTTCGATATACTCGGTGCGCTGGAGCATGCCGGGGAAGAAGTTCCAGGCAAGGACGCTGTCCGCGCTTTCCGGTTCGAGCAGCGCGGCCGCCAGCAGCCCGAGCGGCTGGTCGGAAGCGACGCGCACCGAACCCGCCGGGAAGGTCTCGGTCCGAATGCCGTGCACGAAGCCGCCTGCAGCCAGCGGAACATGCCCCTCGCTCGCTGTGCCGAGCTTGGGATCAGTAATTCGGACCATGTCGAGCGCGATCCGCCGCGGCGCATTGATGGTCTCGAAGCGGACGCCGTGGAGCTTCAGGCGCGCGATCACATCCGGAGCGGTGGCGGGCACCCACCACGCTTTCGGCAAGGTCACCGACCGGTCTGGCTGGACCCCGAACACCGGCATTTTCACGGTCACCGGCTTGCCCAGCCAGCGGATCTCGTCGCGCCCTGAAGCGGGCGAGCGATAGGTTTCATGCGCGATGCTGAGGAAATCGACTGTATAGATGGGCTCTTTGATGGCCTTCCAGGAGACAACCATGCTGGCGGGGCGCGTGGCGCGATCCGCGTTGATGGCGTCGCGGATGCCTCCGCCTTCGGCGCCGACCAGCCGAAGCGCCTCCTCGACGAACACATAGGTGCCGAGCACGCGCTGCCGATAGGGCTTGAGCGAGTGCGTCTCGATCAGAACCGTCGGCACGTGGCGAACGTCGCCATAGCCGGTCGAGAATCGGGGCGTGTCGGGATCATGGCTGACGCCCTTGTCGGGATCGCGGTTGTCGACCGAACTGACATAATAGCCGGGCGTGTGTCCGGCGCGCCGGAGGGCCGCATCCATAGCCGGGCGAAGCCGCGTATCGAGCCAGCGCCCGATCGCGGGGGACTGGGCATAAAGCCCGCGCCATCCGGAAAAGGCATAAGCGACATCATATTGATGATCGGTGCCGTCGGTCACGTGCAGATCGAGATACAGCGCGGGATCGAGCCGGTCGATCAGTCCGATCATCGCCTGCATCTCCGGCGCGTCCGCCTTCAGATAATCGCGATTGAGGTTGAGGTTCTGCGCCGTGGTGCGCCAGCCCATCGCGCGCGGGCCGCGCTGGTTCGGTCGGTTCCAGGGGCTGGCACGCTCATGTCCGTCGGCGTTGAAGATGGGCACGAATACCAGCTCGACCCGGTCGAGCAGGCCAAGCTTGCCGCGGTGCGCGATGTCGCGCAGCAGCATGAGGCCCGCGTCCTTGCCGTCGATTTCGCCGGAGTGGATGCCGGCCTGGACCAGCAGTACGGGCTTGCCCGTTCCGCCCTTGCTCGCGCGCACATAATAGAGGTCGCGGCCTTGCGCTGTCCTGCCGAAACTCTGGATCGAGAGAAACTTGGGGGCGGAGGCGACCAGCCGGTCGAGCCAGGCGCGGGTCGCGGCATAATCGGGCGTATCGACGAAGTTCGCTCGTTCGGCCGGCGTGATCCAGGGGTCGTCGGGCGCGGCGATCAGCCGTTCGCTCGCCCCGGACCAAGGGACGAGGGGTGGCAGCGGCGCCTCGATATCCTGCGCGAGCGCGGGCATCGCCGCAAGGAAGAGGGTAAGTGGCAAGGCTCGCAGCATCAACGTTCCCATTACAAGACTTTCCGCCATGGCCCGGTGATCGCCAGCGTTTTGGCAGGACTATAGGCGTTGACATAGAGGGTGCTGCCATCGGGCGAGAAGCAGGCACCGGCAAGCTCGGTCTGTGCCGTGAGGGCGCCGAGCACATAGGTGGCACCCGCCGGCGTCACGCCGATCAGGCGGTTGGCGACGACCTCGGTATATTGGTCCTCGCAGACGATCAGATGGCCGGTCGGGGCGACGGTCAGATTATCGCCGAAGTCGAGCATCGCCTTGCCGTGCGATTCGACGAAGAGCTGGAGGCGGTTGGTTGCGCGCCCGCCGTCCGGCGTGCCCGGTCGCAGCCGCATGATCTGACCCAGTTTCGCCGCACCGCCCGATGTGCAGCAGAAGAACAACTCGTCATCGCCCCAATGAATGCCTTCGCCCCGCGCGAAGCGCAGCGCGCCGCCGCGATGGCCGCGCAGCCGCAGATCGTCGTCGGGCGCGTCGGTGCCGTCGAGATCGACCCAGCGGGCGGCCAGCCATTCGCCTTCGGCCACATCGGCGCCCGTCCAGTTGCGGCTGTCGGTGCGCGCGGGATCGGGCAGCGCCAAGGCCTGGAGCCGTCCGCCCGCAGCGAGTTGCCCACGCCGTTCGGGCAGATAGCGATAGAGCAGGCCATCGTCGCGATCCTCGGTCATATAGACGATGCCGGTGCGCGGATCGACCGCCGCCGCTTCATGATTGAACCGCCCCATCGCGCGGATCGGTCGCGGATCAACGAGGCCGCGCGCGGCGGCGGGCACTTCAAAGACCCAGCCATGATCCTGGCCGACGCCATTGCCTGCGCGCGTCACATCCTCTTCGCAGCTCAGCCAGCTTCCCCATGGCGTGATGCCACCCGCGCAATTGCGGATCGTCCCGGCGAGGCTCAGATGCTGGGACAGAACGCGGCCGCTCGCATCGTCGATGACGATGGTGGTCGTGCCGCCGGGCAGGGCGCGGCCGTCGGGCAACCGGTCGAACGCGGCAATGTCAGCCTTGGCCCCGCGCAGCGCGCCGTCCGCGATCCGGTTGACCGGCAGTTCGTGGTTGCGCACCAGCGCGTGACGGCCGCCGGGCAGGGCAAGGCAGCCCATGCCGTCGGCGCGGTCGGGTACGACATAGCCGTCGCTCATCGCTTCGCCGAATTGAGAGACGACGCGATAGGAAAAACCCGCGGGCAGATCGAGCAGACCCGCCGGGTCGGGCACGGTGGGCCCGTAGCCGGGGGATGCCGCACCCGCCGCGATCAGGGCGCCGGTCCGCTGGGCACAACCCGCAACCGCCAGGCCGCCCAGCGCCGCCGCCATGCCCAATCCGAAGCGGCGGCGGTTCATTGGGATACCGTCGGTCGTCGCAGATAAATCGATCGTCATTTCAGTCCTCGGTTGCGAAGGAGGGCATCGGCGGTCGGCATGCGACCGCGAAAGGCCGTGTAGCTGTCCGCCGGGTCACGCGTATTACCGCGTTCGAGAACCTCGCGGCGCAGCTTCGCGGCGAGGGCCGGATCATAGATATTGCCCGCCTCCTTGAACGCCTCGAAACCATCGGCATCCATGACTTCGGCCCAGGTATAGGCATAATAGCCGGCCGAATATCCGCCATCGAAGATATGGCTGAAATGGGCGAGGCGATGCCGCATGCCGATTTCCTGCGGTACGCCGAGATCCTTCAACTGCCCTGCTTCCCAGGCGCGAGCGTCGAAGTCGGCCGGCAGGCTGGTCAGCGAATGCAGGCGCATGTCGAGGATCGCCGAGGAGAGTTGCTGGACGGTCAGATAGCCCTGGTTGAAGGTCTGCGATTTGAGCAATGCCTGGAGCATCTGCTCGGGCATCGGCTCGCCCGCGGCGTTGCGGGCATAGTTGCGCAGGGTTTCCGGCGCCGTCGCCCAATGTTCATAGACTTGGCTGGGGAACTCGACGAAGTCGCGCGAGACGGCCGTCCCCGACAGACTAGGGTAGCGCACCTTGCTGAGCAGGCCGTGCAGCCCGTGGCCGAACTCGTGGAACAGCGTCCGGGCTTCATCCACCGAGATGAGCGCGGGCTGGCCGGGTGCGGGAGGGACGATGTTCTGGTTGTTGACGACGATCGCCTGCTCGCCGAACAGGCTGTTTTCGTCGCGCAGGCTGTTCATCCAAGCGCCCGGTCGCTTGGTCGGCCGGGCGAACCAGTCGGCATAGAAGAGCCCGATCCGACGCCCGTCGGCTTCGCGCAACTCCCATACGCGCACGCCATCGGCATAGACGGGAATGTCCGTCCGCTCCTGCGCGGTGATGCCGTAGAGCTTGTTGGTCGTGTCGAACAGCGCGGCGACCATGCCGTCGAGCGGCAGATATTGTTTCACCGCCCCTTCATCGAGCGCGAAGCGTTCCTTGCGCACCTGCTCGGCATAATAGCGCCAGTCCCACGGCTCGACCTTCGCAACGCCGTCCTTCGCGGCTTGCGCCGCGATGTCGCGCAACTCCTCCTTGGCGCGAGCCAGCGCCGGGCGATAGACCATCATCAAAAGGTCGGTCGCGGCCGCCGGGGTCTTGGCCATCTGGTCTTCCAGCACGAAGGCGGCATGGCTGTCGGCCCCCAACAGCTTCGCCCGCTCGATCCGGAGCGCGACCAGCCGGGCGATGATCGCATTGGTGTCGTTGGCATTGCCATTGTCGCCCCGCATGACGAAGGCGCGCCAGATCTTCTCGCGTGCAGCGCGATTGGGCGCGGCAGTAAGGAGGGGTTCGGCGGCGGAGCGTGTCGCCGGAAAGAGGAAACCGCCATCGCGTCCCGCCGCTTTGGCCGCGGTGGCGGCTGCGCTGCGCTGATCCTCGGGCAGCCCGGCGACTTCGGCGGCGCTCAGCATCACGCTGCTTGCCTTCTGGTCGGCCAGCAGCTTCTGGCCGAACGCCACGCCGAGCGTCGCCAGTTCCTGGTTGATCGTGGCAATGCGCGTGCGCTGCGCGGGATTGAGGGCGGCGCCGGCGCGCACGAAGTTCTTGTGCGTTTCGTTCAGCAGCCGAGCCTGTTCGGGCGTTAGGCCGAGCGTGTCGCGCGCCTTCCACAGCCGGTCGATGCGGGCGAACAGCTTCTGATCGAGAAAGGTCTCGCTGCTAAGGCGTGTCAGCTTGGGTGTGACGCTTTCCTCGATCTTCTGGATCGCGTCGGTCGCGTCGGCCGAGGCCACATTGAAGAATGCGCTGGAAACACGCGCCAGCGGACGTCCGGCGCCTTCCATCGCCTCGATCGTATTGGCGAAGCTCGGCGCGGCGGGGTTATCGGCAATGCGGCGATAGTCCGCACGCGCGGCGGCGATTTCCTGGTCGAACGCCGGCTCGTAATGCTCGGGCCGAATCCGGTCATAGGGCGGTACGCCATCGGGCGTGGTCCATGCGCCGAGCAGCGGATTGGCAGACGTGTCGGCCGTGGCGTTTGCAGCCGGCGAAGCGGCGGCGAGGGGGAGGGGGGATGTCAGCATGGTGATGATGGCCGTACAGGCAAGCAAGCGGGATCGCATGGTCAAACTCCACCGGGGGGTGTTGGGAAGGAAGGCACGGCATTCCGATCGTCGGTCCGCCGCGGGGCGGAGGCACAGTCCGCGCAGCGTCCGTGCGTTTCGATGATCGTCTGCGAGACGGTAAATCCATGCGCCTGCGCGCATGCGCGCAGGCGCATGGCCAACTCCGGGGTCGATAGGAGCTGTACCGCGTGACATTGATCGCAGATCAGGCAGCAATCGAATCGCTCCGCCTTGAGCATATAGGCCGCCAGCGACTCCAGGCGCAGAACCAGTCCCTGCTCCATCAGCCGCGCGAGCGTTCGATAGACCTGGTTGGGGACGAGGGGGGTGCCGGCGCTCACTGAGCGATGGGCGATGTCATAGGCACTGATTGGCGCGTTCGACCGGGCAAGAATATCGCTGACGAGCGCGTCAATGTCCTCGCGGGATCGGCGCAGGGGGACAGCTTGCTGTGGGCAGCCCTTTCGCCGGCACTGAGGACGAGGCCACATCGATCAGAGCTTCGGCGGATTGGACAGACCCGCAGAGATGGCATCCGCATCAAATGCGGACCCGCTCTCGATGCGGCCATGCCAGACGGGGCGAGCGTCGCCCGGCTCGACCGGATCGCGGGTCGCATAAATCGTCATGCGCCTGCCCGGTTTGGCGCCAGGGCTGGCGCACGCTCATTGAGCAGGTCTTCGACGAAGCCCGCGAGGCCGTATCGCTTGATGCCGCTCGTCAACAGCATCAGTGTCTCTCGCAACTCTTCCGCACGGATATCGCGTGTGATGAAGACCAGCCGAGTGCGCCGATCCTCGGAAGGCCAGGCGTCGAGCAGCACCGGCGGGTGGAATATGTGTTGCACCCCGTGAATGACGACGGGCCTTGGCTCGCCCGCAAGATTGACGATCCCTTTCACGCGCAGGATGTCCGGACCCTTGAACAGGGTGAGAATGTCGAGCCAGCGCTCGAACCCCTCCGCGTCGAGCGGTTCGTCGAACGTCAGGCAGGTGGCGTGGATATGATCATCGTGCCGGTTCACGTCATGATGGTGAGGATGCGGGTGACCATGCCCATGACCGTGGCCATGCCCGTGATGGCCGACTTCATAAGCTTCGGCCTGAAGCCAGCGCCGGACGTCGTTGGTCTTCGACGCGGGGTCATAAAGGCCGGCATCGAAGAGCGAGGCCGGATCGACCGCACCCTGCAGGACCGGAATGATCGGCGCGGCGGGATTGATCGCGCGCAGCCGCCGCTCGATCGCGGCGCGCGCTTCCGGAGCAGCGAGATCGGTCTTGGTCAGCAGGATGCGATCCGCCATCGCCGCCTGCTTGATCGCTTCCTCCTGCGCATCGAGCGTCGCCATGCCCGTGGCGGCATCGACCGTCGCGATCACACCGTCGAGCCGGTAGAGCGTGGCCAGATGGTTGTCGGTCATCAGCGTGTGCAGGATCGGCGCGGGATCGGCGAGGCCGGTCGTTTCGATGACCACCCGGTCGAACCAGCATGTCCCGTCGCGCGCGAAACGCCAGGGTGCATCGCGCAAGGTCCGCAGCAGGTCACCCCGGATGGTGCAGCACAGGCAGCCGCCCATCATTTCCACGACCAGATCGTCGGTCGATCGGGCAATCAGGTCGTGGTCGAGGCTGATGGCGCCGAATTCGTTGATGATGACCAGCGCGCGGCGCATCTCGGGCGCATGGACCAGATGGTTGAGCAGGGTGGTCTTGCCGCTGCCGAGGAACCCGGTGAGCACCGATACCGGGATCAGCGATTGCGGCCCGGCGAACAATTTGCTCATGCTGCGGCTCCATCGGTCCGTTCCGCTCGGGCCTGATCGAACCATGCGTGCACGCGACCGAGATGCTGCTCGCCCCAGGTCCGGAGAAAGGGTGGGGTCATATCGCATGCTCTCCCGCTGGCGATCCCGCATGGCGCATGGCGCGCCAATTGACGGCATGGCCGATCGCGAGAAGCAGCGCGCCCGGCACGGTCAACGCGGTCTCCATCCACTCGGACGAGGCGGCGATCGCGCCGACTGAAAGGAGGACGATACCGGGGATAACGATCACGATTGGCCTGAGCTCGTGATGGCGGCGATAGCCCGTGCCGAGCGCGCCCACGCTGGAGGGCACGGCGAAGGCGAGCGCCCAGAGGTGAAAGGACTCCGGCACCGCCAGAAACGCCGCGAGCGTCGGTACCAGGACGATCAGCAGCGGCAGCAGCAGGCAATGGATCAGGCACAGGATGGAAGCGCCGATCGCCATGCCGTCGTAAATCTCTCGTCGTCTTGCAGTCACAGCCATCCCGCTCTCCGTTGAGCTCTGGACATGCGCCATCCGAGCAACTAACGAGAGATGATATACCATATCCTACAAGTCAAGGAGCCTTTATGCGGGCTGAAGATCGCCGCCTCCCTGTCACCGTGCTTTCGGGCTTTCTCGGCGCGGGCAAGACCACCACGCTCAATCACATCCTCGCCAACCGCGAAGGTCGGCGCGTCGCCGTGATCGTCAACGACATGTCGGAAGTGAATATCGACGCCGATCTCGTCCGCGGCGGCGAGGCGGCGCTGGCGCGCAGTGAGGAGAGCCTGGTCGAAATGACCAATGGCTGTATCTGCTGCACCCTGCGCGACGACTTGCTGAAAGAGGTGCGCGCGTTGGCGGAGGCGGGCCGGTTCGACAGTCTGGTGATCGAAAGCACCGGCATTTCCGAGCCGCTGCCGGTTGCGACGACATTCTCCTTCCGCGACGAAGAGGGCAACTGCCTCGGCGACGTAGCTCGATTGGACGCGATGGTGACGGTCGTCGATGCGCTCAATCTGCTCGCCGATTATTCGAGCCAGGATTTCTTGGCCGATCGCGGCGAGAGCCTGGGCGAGGACGATACGCGCAGCCTGGTCGGGCTGCTGGTCGAACAGATCGAATTCGCCGATGTCGTCCTCATCAACAAGGCGAGCGCAGTCTCGCCCGAGCAACTCGCGACCGTCAAGAAGCTGGTCGCCTCGCTCAACGCCGACGCGCGGATCGTCACCTGCGATCAGGGCAGGGCGCCGCTCGTAGCGATGCTCGATACCGGCCTTTTCGACGAGGAGAAGGCCGCGCAGCATCCGCTCTGGGCGAAGGAGCTCTATGGCTATGCCAGCCACCAGCCCGAGACGGAGGAATATGGCATAGAGAGCTTCGTCTATCGGGCGCGGGAACCGTTTGATCCCGTGAAGCTCCACGCTTTCCTGACGGACGGCGGACTCGACAATGTCGTGCGCGCCAAAGGGCATTTCTGGCTGGCGACACGGCCGGACTGGGTGGGGGAGCTGGCCGTCGCCGGGGCGCAGACGATGACGTCGCGGATGGGGCGCTGGTGGGGTTCGATCCCGAAGCGCGATTGGCCCAACGACGACCGGTTCGAACGGTTCGTGGCGCAGCATTGGGATTCGGTCTGGGGAGATCGCCGGCAGGAACTGGTGTTCATCGGCATCGGCATGGATGAGGTCCAGATCCGCCATCGTCTCGACGCCTGCCTGTTGCCGGTAAAGGCGCTCACGCCCGAATTATGGATGGGCCTGCGCGATCCCTTCCCGCGCTGGGAGCCGGAACGCGAGGCGGCGGAATGACCGTGGCTGCGGTTGTCCGCAACGACACTGTCGTTACTAGTGAAAGCCCCGAAGTCCTGCGCCGAATCGTCGAGCCGGACGTACATCTTGCCGTGTGGACACGCCCGCTGCCGGGCGCATTGACGGACTTGCAGGCGATCGATTGGGAGACCATCGACGATATCGATGCGACCGTTGCGGTCGAGGCGCTGGCGGCGGACTTTTCGGAGCTTGTCGCAGCGGCTGGATATGCCGAGGCGGCCGGCGCGGCGCTTGCCGAAGAGCTGGTAGCGCTTTGCACTTGCTTCAGCGCGATCATGGGCTGCGCGCTCTTGAGACTCCGGCTTGAAGTCGTGCAGACCGACGCCTGCCGGCGCTTTCACACCGACAATGTAACCGCCCGGCTGCTGATGCCGCTGGTCGGTCCGGGTACCCAATGGATCCACGCGGGTGCCGAAGCAGAGATCCGGGAGCTTCGTACAGGGGAGGTGGGGGTGTTCAAGGGACGGCTATGGGCGGAGGAGCCGATGATTCTGCACCGCTCCCCACCCATCGCCGCAACCGGTGAAACCCGCTTACTGTTCGCCCTCAATCCGTTGGTCGAGGGCGAAGCTGAGTGATTTCGACCGGGCTACACGCAGCAATGCCGGGCAGGCGTGCCATAGCGCTGCTTGCGTTGTGTGGGCTGGCGGGCCCAGGCATCGCCGCGGCGGTGCCACAGGCTCCGGCACCGGTTGCCCAACCCGAAGCAGTGGAAGCGGACGCGGACGACAGCGACGAGATCGTTGTCACAGGCCGCAGCGAACCCCGGATCGGTCGATACATCTCGTCGAGCGTCGGCGCGATCTCGGGCGATGACATTCGGTCCCGGCCGCTGTTGCGCACCAGCGAGCTCGCCGAAGCGGTGCCGGGGCTGATCGCGGTTCAGCATTCGGGCGGCGGCAAGGCGGCGCAATATTTCATCCGAGGCTATAATCTCGATCACGGCACCGATTTCAGCATCTCGCTCGATGGCGTGCCGATGAACCTGCCGACCCATGCGCACGGTCAGGGCTATCTCGATCTGAACGGCCTGATCCCCGAGACGATCGATCGCATCGACTATCGCAAAGGGCCCTATTTCGCGCAGGACGGCGACTTTTCCCTGGTCGCCGCCGCCGCGATGCGCACGCTGGACCGGGTCGACCGACCCTCGCTGACGATCGAGGGCGGGAGCTATGGCTATCGCCGGTCGGCCGCCATGGCCTCGACACCGCTGGCTGGCGGCGACCTGCTTCTGGCGGGAGACTTCGTTGCGAACAACGGCCCGTGGCAGTTGCCCGAGCGGCTGCGGCATTATGCGGGCTTCGCCAAATATTCGGCCGAAACCGGCTGGGGGAAGCTGCGGGCCAGCCTGTCCATCTATGATGCGCGCTGGCAGCCGACCGAGCAGATTCCGGTGCGCGCGATCGGCACCGTCGTGCCGGACCGGTTCGGCACGCTCGACCCCCATCTTCGCGGCATGACGCAGCGCCAGATCGCGACGCTGGGGCTGGAAGGCGATCGTTTCTCGGCTAGCCTGTATGCCCAGCATTATCGCTTCGCGCTGCTGTCCAACTTCACCTTCTTTCTCAACGATCCGCTCCGCGGCGATGAGCTGGAACAGGCGGAGGACCGCTGGACCTATGGGCTGATGCTGCAACGGCGCGTGCCGCTCGCAGAGCGCTGGCAGCTGAGCCTGGGGGCCGATGCGCGGAGCGACCGGATCGACGACCTCGCGCGCTACAAGACCGCGGCGGGGCAGCGCATCGCCACGGCCAGCCTGGCGGACGCCCGCAAGACATCGCTGGCCGGCTATGCCGAGCTGCGCTGGCGGCCGGTCGATGCGCTGACCGTCTCGGGGGGCGGCAGGATCGATCATTATCGCTTCAGTATCCGGGGTCGCGACGGAACGACCCCCGACAACAGCACCAGTGCGAAGATCGTGACGCCCAAGCTGAGCGCCGCGTGGAAGGCGATGCCGCAGGTCGAGCTCTTTGCCAATTACGGCCAGGGCTTTCATTCCAATGATGCGCGCGGGGTCCTTTCCAAAAGCGATGCCACTCCTGCATTGGTGCGCGGCACCGCCTATGAGCTGGGCGCTCGGGTCGAGCGCGGCCCGGTCGTGTTCACGCTGGCGCACTGGTGGACGCGTTCGGGCAGCGAGTTGGTGTATTCGGGTGACGACGGGACCGTCGAGCCGTCCGGGCCGAGCCGTCGGCGTGGCTGGGAGGGGACAATGCTCGTCCGCCCGACCTCGTGGCTGGCGATCGATGCGCTCTATGCGACCAACCATGCCCGGTTCGTCGATGCGCCGGGGCAGGACCGAATTCCGAACGCGCTTGAGGCCGCAGGCTCGCTCGGGCTCACCGCGACCAGCAAGGACGGCTGGGAAAGCGCCGTCCGGATTCGGCATGTCGGCGCGCGTCCGCTGATCGAGGACAACAGCGCACGCGGTCCGGCGACAACCGTCGTCAATCTGCGGCTCGCCAGGCATTTCGAGCGGTTCGAACTCGCCGCCGACCTTCTCAACCTGCTCGACACGAAGCGGGCCGATGCCGACTATTTCTATGCCTCCCGTCTCAAGGGCGAGCCACTCGGTGGCGTGAAGGGTATCCATAGCCGCTCCGTTGAACCGCGGCAGCTACGCTTGAGCGGAAAGGCATTTTTTTGAGTGCGCCAATGCCCTGCGCGCTGCGCAAGCGTTCTGGTTGGATCAATGACCCAAAGCCTTCCTCAAGGAGAAGCAAATGAAGCGGTTTTCCCTCTGCCTGGCTCTCGCGAGTGCCGCCGTTTCCCCTGGCGTCGTGTTTGCGCAAACCGCACCCGCGCCCGCCGCCTTCACCCTACCGGCGCTGCCCTATGCCGCGAACGCGCTGGAACCGGCGATCGATGCGCAGACGATGACGATCCACCACGAC
This sequence comes from Sphingomonas degradans, assembly GCF_053502645.1. Classification (NCBI taxonomy): domain Bacteria; kingdom Pseudomonadati; phylum Pseudomonadota; class Alphaproteobacteria; order Sphingomonadales; family Sphingomonadaceae; genus Sphingomonas; species Sphingomonas degradans. Next base: position 1,808,742 of record NZ_CP177172.1, on the reverse strand, counting down.
AAGCATCACCAAGCCTATGTCGATGTGCTGAACAAAGCGGTCGCCGCAGACAAGGCGCTTGCCGGCCAGTCGCTCGAACAACTGGTCGCCAAGGCGGGAACGTTGCCGACGCTGGTTCGCAACAATGCCGGCGGGCATTGGAACCACAGCTTCTTCTGGAAAACGATGGCGCCCGCCGGGCAGAGCGGCGCTCCTTCGTCCGCGCTCGCGGCGGCGATCGACGCCAGTTTCGGTTCGTTCGACGCCTTCAAGGCGGCGTTCAAGGATGCGGGTGTCAAGCGCTTCGGTTCGGGCTGGGTCTGGCTGATCGTCGCCGACGACGGCAAGCTTGCCATTACCTCGACGCCCAACCAGGACAATCCGCTGATGGACGTCGCCGAAACCAAGGGTATTCCGATCCTTGGCAATGACGTGTGGGAACACGCCTATTACCTCAAATATCAGAACCGGCGCGCCGACTATCTCGACGGATGGTGGCAGGTGGTGAACTGGCCCGAGGTGTCGCGGCGTTTCGCACAAGCGACGGCGCGGAAGTAGGGCAGTGGCGCTGTGAACGGTCTACACCTGTGGTGGAGTCGCCGCGCCGTTTACAGCGCAATTCTGCCGCCTCCGGCAGGGGCGGTGAGAGCATTCGAGTCCCGCCAGGCTTTATCTCCGGAGATTTGGGCTGTCGTGTCTACTCCATTCCGGTTTCTTCCGCAGACAATGCTGTAACGCCGTTCAGTGGTGCGGTGACGTGATCGCGGACATAACGGTCGAGCCAGCGGTCCATCTCTTGCCGGACATCCGCCCAATCGCCGATCAGATCGTGCGTGCCGCCTTCGTACAGTTTCATCCGGTAGGGTCGCTGAAGCTGCTGAAGCGCCTGCGCCATGCGAAGGGTGTCGCCAGGCTCGACGCGCGGATCGTCTCCGCCATGCAAAAGCAAGACCGGCGTTTTGGATGACAGGCGCTGCGCCCAGCGGAGGGGGGACAGCCGGGCGAGCGCACCCGCTTTGTCGTTAGAATAATCGCGGATCACGTGCGAGTAGATGAACCGGTCGAACTCGGCGCGTCGTCGCGCATTCACCAGGTCCGTCGGACCTGCAATGATAGCGGCGGCCGCTATGCGATCGGTTCGTGCCAACGTGCCATAGGTTACGAAACCGCCGCGGCTTACGCCCCACATGCCAATCCGGCGCGGGTCCGCGCCCGGGAGCCGATCGACCAGGTCGAGCATGGCAAGAACGTCGGAGACGTCGCCTCCGTCCATACTTGGCTGGGGATCAGCGCTCACACACCACCCGCATGTGCACATGATCGTGCCCGGCGGTGGGATCGCGCTGGACGGCACGCGCATCCGATCTCGGTCGCCACCTATGCCGTCGAGACGATCGCCGCGCTGGCGGCGACACCCCGCCATGCTTGCATCGTGGCGCGCCGCGGATTTGGAAAGCTCCGGTCAGGTGACAGGATAGGGAACCGGCACGGCCATATTCTCGTCGATCGTCACAGTGCGCCCGATCGGCGGGAATGCGCGTTGCGGACAGGCAGGGCGCTCGCACACCTTGCAGCCCGCGCCGATCGGCGTGGCGGCGGACGGATCGGCGATATCCAGGCCGCGTGCATAGACCAGTTGCCCGGCATGCCGGATGTCGCAGCCCAGTCCGATCGCGAAAGTCTTGCCGGGATCGCCGAAGCCATCGCCGCCGCTGGTCACGGCGCGCGCGATCCACAGATAGGTGCGGCCATCGGGCATTTGCGCGATCTGGCGAAGGACGCGGTTGGGCTGGGCGAACGCCTCATAGACTTTCCATAGCGGACAGGTGCCGCCGACCCGCGAGAAGTGGAAGTTGGTGGCCGACTGGCGCTTGGAGATGTTGCCGGCGCGATCGACGCGCACGAAGAAGAACGGCACCCCATGCGCGCCGGGGCGTTGCAGGGTGGAAAGGCGGTGGCACACCGTCTCGAAGCCAACGCCAAAACGCTGGCCAAGGCGCTCGATATCATAGCGTTCGCCTTCGGCTGCGGCGAGAAAATCGCCATAAGGCAGCAACAGTGCGCCTGCGAAATAGTTCGCCAGGCCGATACGCGCGAGGCGGCTGGCCTCTCCATCGGCGAGGATGGCGTTGTCGGTCAGGCGACCGATCGCATCGTCCAGTTCGAGAAAGGCAAGTTGCGTCGCCATCTGGAACGCCTGCTGCCCGGGTGTCAGCGCCGCCGAAAGATGGAAGACGCGGGAGACCGGATCGAAGCGTCGCTGCACCGATGCCGTATCGTCCAGGACGATCTCGACGTTGTGCTTGCGCTTCAGCCAGGCGGCGATGCCGGCATGGATATTTCGCGGCGTCAGACCCGCGTCCCGGTAGATGCGCTCCGCCGCCTCGTCGAGCAGCTCAACATGATTGTGCTGGGCGTAGAAGAAGTCGCGGACCTGCTCGAATGGCTGGCGGCTGCGCCCACCGGTCGTCCATTCATCGCCCAGTTCGGCGGCCATGGCATCGCCACGCTCGATCGCATCGCGATAGCGGCGGTGCAGCCCGATCAGCGTGCGTCCGACCGCCGGCATGTTCGCGGCCAGCTCGCGCAGTTCCGCGACCGATACGCTCTCGCCGCCTTCGGCGATGGCGTCGCGCATATCGGTGATCAGTCGGGCTTCCTCGTCGTCCGAGAAAAGCTGAACGTCGATGCCGAAGACTGAATTGAGCTTGAGCAGGATCGTCACGGTGAGCGGACGCTGATTCTGCTCAAGCTGGTTGAGGTAGCTGGGCGAGATGCCGAGCGCCTGTGCCAGTTCGACCTGCTTGAGCCTGCGTTCCTCGCGCAAGCGCCGCAACCGCACACCCATGAACGTCTTGCGCATATTCGTCCGATCTTCGCAAAATTTGCTAAGTTGCAAGCGCGTGTTTGCAGGCGTTCGCCCTTTTAGTTCTTCCAAAAAAACGTCGGCGTGCGGATTATGCGAATATGTTAGCAAGCGCTCTTCCGCAAGGTGCCGACCTGCTCAACCGTGTTGTTGAGGCCGCAACCGCGCGTGCGTGGATCGCGCTTGGTGACGGACTGGTGCTCGCCGGTTGCGACGCGATCGAGATTGGATCGTGCGAAGGCGATCTGACCTTCGAGGCATGGTCCGTGCGTCAGCAACCCGGCTGCACGACAATCGCGGCCTATGCGATGGCGCGCGACACTTGCGGCCGGGAGCGCATTGCCGCTTCGGGCCGGTTCACCTTCTCCTGCATCACGGACGGCCCGACAACATGAATAGCGCCCATCGCAAGCCGTTGGCCGGCACCGCGCTCGACTATTTCGATACGCGCGCCGCGATCGAGGCGTTGCGCCCCGGCGCTTACGACACGCTCCCCTATGTCTCGCGCGTTCTGGCTGAGCAGCTGGTTCGCCGCTGCGGTCCGGCGCTGCTGAGCGACGCGCTTCTGCAGATCGCCGACCGCAAGCGCGGTCTCGACTTCCCATGGTATCCCGCCCGCGTCGTCTGCCACGATATTTTGGGTCAAACCGCGCTGGTTGATCTGGCGGGCCTGCGCGACGCGATTGCCGACCAGGGCGGCGATCCCGCCAAGGTCAATCCAGTGGTGCCGACTCAGTTGATCGTCGATCACAGCCTGTCGGTCGAGCATGGCGGCCAGGATCCCCAGGCCTTCGCCAAGAACCGCGCGATTGAGGACCGGCGCAACGAGGACCGCTTCCATTTCATCGAATGGACCAAGCGCGCATTCGAGAATGTCGATGTGATCCCGGCCGGCAACGGCATCATGCACCAGATCAACCTGGAGAAGATGTCGCCCGTCATCCAGAGCCGCGATGGCATCGCATTCCCTGACACCTGTGTCGGCACCGACAGCCATACGCCGCATGTCGATGCGCTCGGCGTGATCGCGATCGGCGTGGGCGGGCTGGAGGCGGAGACGGTGATGCTCGGCCGCGCTTCGATGATGCGCCTGCCGGACATTGTCGGCGTGAAGCTCGCCGGACAGCGCATGCCGGGAATCACCGCCACCGATATTGTGCTGGCGCTGACCGAGTTCCTGCGGAAGGAACGTGTCGTCGGCGCGTGGCTGGAGTTCTTCGGCGACGGCGCGGACAGCCTGACCATCGGCGACCGCGCGACCATCTCGAACATGTGCCCCGAGTACGGCGCGACCGCCGCGATGTTCTACATAGACCAGCAGACGATCGACTATCTCAGGATCACCGGCCGCGAGCCGGAGCAGGTCGCGTTGGTCGAGAATTATGCGAAGACGACCGGCCTGTGGGCCGATGCGCTGAAGACCGCGAAGTATGAGCGCGTGCTGGAGTTCGACCTGTCGAGCGTCGTGCGCAACATGGCCGGGCCGTCCAATCCGCATCGCCGCCTGCCCACTTCGGCGCTGGGTGAGCGCGGGATCGCCGTCGATCTCGACAAGGCGCAGGCCGAGGAGCGTGAGGGGCTGTTGCCCGATGGCGCGGTCATCATCGCCGCGATCACCAGCTGCACCAACACATCGAACCCGCGCAATGTCGTGGCCGCCGCGCTGCTGGCGCAGAAGGCCAATGCGCTGGGCTTGACGCGCAAGTCCTGGGTGAAGAGTTCGTTCGCGCCGGGATCGAAGGTCGCGCGGCTGTATCTTGAAGAGGGCGGCTTGCTGAGTGAGCTGGAGCAGCTCGGCTTCGGCATCGTCGCCTTTGCCTGCACGACCTGCAACGGCATGTCCGGCGCGCTCGATCCGGCGATCCAGCAGGAGATCATCGACCGCGATCTCTATGCCACCGCCGTCCTGTCCGGGAACCGCAATTTCGACGGGCGCATCCATCCCTATGCCAAGCAGGCCTTCCTGGCCTCGCCGCCGCTGGTGGTCGCCTATGCGATTGCGGGCACGATCCGCTTCGATATCGAGCAGGATGTGCTCGGCGTCGTCGATGGCAAGGAAATCCGCCTCAAGGATATCTGGCCGTCCGACGAAGAGATTGACGCGATCGTCGCGTCGGCGGTGAAGCCGGAGCAGTTCCGCCAGGTCTATGAACCGATGTTCGGCGTGCGCCGCGTTGCTGCCGAGAAGATCAGCCCGCTCTACGACTGGCGGCCGCAATCCACCTATATCCGTCGCCCGCCTTATTGGGACACGCGGGGCGTCGGTGCGCTTGCGGCCAATCCGCGGACGCTCAAGGGCATGCGGCCGCTGGCGATCCTCCCGGACAATATCACCACCGATCATTTGTCGCCGTCCAACGCCATCCTGCCGAACTCGGCATCGGGCGAATATCTGACGCGGATGGGCGTGCCGGAGGAGGATTATAACTCCTACGCCACCCACCGCGGCGACCATCTGACCGCGATGCGCGCCACCTTCGCCAATCCGCAGCTGGTCAACGAAATGGCGGTGGTCGACGGCGCGGTGAAGAAGGGATCGCTGGCCCGGGTCGAGCCCGATGGCGTGGTGATGCGGATGTGGGAAGCGATCGAGACCTATTCCGATCGCCGGCAACCGCTAATCATCATCGCCGGCGCCGATTATGGCCAGGGTTCGTCGCGCGACTGGGCGGCCAAGGCGGCCAAGGGCGTACGGCTCGCCGGGGTCGAGGCGATTGCGGCCGAGGGTTTCGAGCGCATCCATCGCACCAATCTGATCGGCATGGGCGTGCTACCGCTGGAGTTCACATCGGGCGCGACCCGCCTAAATCTCGGCCTCGAGGGCACCGAGACCTACGACGTGATCGGCGAACGCAAGCCGCGCGCCGTTCTTACGCTGGTTATCCGGCGCAAAAATGGCTTCGTCACCCAGGTTCCGGTGATCTGCCGCCTCGATACCGCCGAGGAAGTCTCGATCTACGAAGCCGGCGGCGTGCTGCAACGTGGGCGGAACTAAAGATCCAAATTTTTTCGCCATACAGATGGCGAATGTCCGGTGATACGCTTGAAGGCTGAGGAGAATTTCCCTGGATTGGCGTAGCTCAACGCAGCCGCGATTTCCGTGACGGAGATTCCTGCGCGCAGCTGCATCATCGCTCGCCGCATCCGGCGCTGTGTGAGCCATGCATAGGGTGTGAGGCCCGTTCGTGCCTGCAGCGCACGTGAGAAGCCGCTGCTGTCGAGGCCGACGATCTCCGCCATCTCCGAGACAGAGAGGTCATAAGACAGGCGGTCTTCGACATATTGCACAAGGCGGCCAAAGCGAGTGTCCGACAGGGGATGGATATTTCGGACCGTGGCCTTGAAGCCCCTGAGCTCCGACAGACGCCTCAGAATAAGTGACTTGCCATGGTCGAAAAAGGCGGTGGATGCCCCGTGGGCGAGGGCGCCGTAGTGCAGGGCGGTGATGATCGACACCAATATCGCATCGTCGTGAAAATGGCCGGCAAGACCTGTGACATGGTCCAAATCAAAACCGCTGTCATCAGCCGGGGGCGATGCATCCAACGGTAACACGGCAAGTCCAATTACCGAAATGCTGCCTGTCTGCGCGATGCCTTTCGCGTTGGGTGGGCTGATTGTCAGGCTGCCCGAGCGCCACACGCCCTCAAGTTTTGCGCCGTCCACATGTTGGACGAGCCTTGTCGAAGATCCGGTGGCCAGAGCCAGACGAAGGAAGGGGCCGTTGTGGATAGCGCCTTCGAAACTCGGATAGTCCTTCGTTATCAGCAGCGCCGATCCATCCTGGCAGGTCTCTATGCGACCGCTTTTGCCGAGATGATGCTCAATGCGCGCACGGTCTGCCTGCGGACAGCGATTAATTCCTGTTTCGGAGCAGTCTGTCTCGGATCGGAGTGGCGCGCTCATGATATGTTGTTACACGGCACGAGAATCATTCTCAATAAGATTGTCCAAACATGCGGCCATCATCCCGTTTCATCGTATCGATTCTTGCTTTGTCCGCTGGCTTGGCACACCCCGCCCGCGCCCAGACCACAACAGGACAAGGGGAAGACCAAGCCAAGCCAGGCGAAATCATCGTCACTGGCACGCGCCGGGAAACGCGCCTGCAGGATGCTGACGTGTCCGTTACAGTCATCAATCGCGAAGCGCTGAATCAGGCGCGTATCAGGGATGTGCGCCAGTTGGATGCGGTGGTGCCCAATGTGCAGTTCAACGAAAGCGGTCAGCTTGGCAGCACATTCATTTCGATCCGCGGCATTGAGTCCAATCCATTCATCGTCAATCGCGCCGCCGTCTATATTGACGGAATTCCCTTTCGTGAGCTGTCCAACGCCGTTCTCAATCAGGTGGAATCCGTGGAGGTGCTGCGCGGGCCTCAGGCAACGCTTTACGGGGCCAACAGCGAGTCCGGCCTCATCGTTATCAATACACGTGCGCCGACTAACCATCTCGTTGCCGAGGCGCGCGCCACGGGAACACTCTTCAGCGGCGGCGCAGGGGGAACGGTCGACGGCTTCGTCGGCGGACCGCTCGCAGGTGGCCGCCTCACCGGATCGGTCGCTTTCAAATTATCACAAGCAGACAGCTTCCTGCGCAATATGCAGCGAGGTCAGCCCGAAGGTCGTATCGGCGAAACATTCCTGCAGGGGCGCCTCAAATGGGAGCCGAACGATCGGCTGACCGTGAATGCGACCGCCTATATTCTAAACACGCGGGCGCCTGGCGTCTTCGATCAGGAGTATCTCCCGCTCGACGTTGACCGTTATAACCAGAGCTATGCGGATCTGTTCAACGCAGGACGCAAGGCTGGGCGTTTCACTTATATCAATGATGCTCCCAAGCGGACCGACGAGCGTGAAACTGTGCTCGGCGTCAGCGCGAGCCACCGGCTTGGCTACGGTACACTTGATGCCGCCATGTCCTACCGGCGGCTCAAGACAGACGCCAAGGGGCTTGATTTCGACTTCACGGCGCTTCCGACCGCCGCGGGTCAGGATTACAAGGACAAGGATTTCTGGAACTTCGAGCTCCGCTTCGCGTCTCCCGTGAGCGAGCCGTTCAATTATATCCTAGGCGTCACGCACTACCGGCAGGAGGATGAGCGCTTCCAGACGACCTTTGTCGGCCCCGGGACGCTCGCTTCCTATAGACCCTCACCACGGCAATATGCGCAAGCGCGGGACTGGGGGGCCTTTGCTTCGGCCAGCTGGTCGCCCGTTCATCTTCCGGCGCTGACGCTAAGCGCTGGTGTGCGCTACGATCATGCGCATCGCTCGGCCCAGCAAAATGCCGGACAGATCGATCTGGGTGGCGGTAATCTGTTTATCTACCGCGATGCTTCCTTGTCAGGCGATTTCGAAGCGGTGCTGCCGCGCGTTTTTGTACGGTACAAGGTGTCACCGCAACTCACCATTTATGCCAATGCGGCCAAGGGCTACATTCCGGGAGGCTTCAATCTCACCGCTGCACAGGCCCAACTGACCGATGATGTCCTACGCTTCAGCTCCGAAACGATGTGGAGCAGAGAGGCGGGGTTCAAATGGCAGTCCGAAGACGGGCGATTGAGGTTGGCGGGCGCTGCCTTCTATATCCGGTCGAACAATTGGCAGGAGATACAGGTCGCCACCGATGCGGCGGGCCGTATCATCTCATCTGACTATATCGGCTCAGATGCGTCGATCGATAGCAAGGGCTTTGAATTGGAAGCCTCCGCGGAGCCGACGAGGGGCCTCACGCTGACCGCTAATTTCGGACTTTCCGACGCCAGATATCGCGATCTCCAGATCGATGCGACGACCAATGCGCGAGGCAAGCGGGTGAAGCTTGTCCCAACCTATGATGGCTATCTTGCAGTCCGCTACCAGGCGCCCAGTGGCATTTTTGGACGAGCGGAGATAGCGTTCACGGGTAGGGAATCGCTCGAAAGTCTCGGTCGCGCCATGCAACCGGCCACGCAGACGCTGGGTTTGCAGGCTGGCTATGAAACCGAGCGCTGGAGCCTGCGCTTGTTCGTCGAAAATCTCACTGACGTACGCCGAGGCACTGGCCTTGCGTTCCGGAACCTGGCCTTCGGCAATGATGGCAATTGGTACTCACCGATTGGCCGGTCGCGGCAGGGCGGGGTTGAGTTCGGATGGAAGCTATGAGCGCATCTGAAATGGACCGCGTGAGCACAGCCCTTTCCGGTGTTCCTGAGACTCTGCTTATTACGTTAGCCGCGCGCCTTGTCGCGCATTCGCAAAACGCCGATCTGGGCTTTGTCGATCCCGCTGCGGGGCAGGTCGGGGCTATGCTGGATTTCGACCCCGCGCGCTTCTGCGACGATCGCGCAAGCATGCGGGGGACGATCGTGCGCGCTCAGTGGTTCGACGGCATTGCGCGCCAGTTTGTTGAAGCGCAGCCCGATGGTCTGGTCATCTCCATTGGGTCCGGCCTTGATACGCGGGCCAATCGGATAGGCCCGCCTGCCGGTGTCGACTGGATCGACATCGACTTCCCTGAGGTGAAGGCGTTGCGCGACAGGCTTGTGCCGCGCCTTGAGCGCGTGCGCAACCTCGCTGCCGATGGTACGGCGGTTTTGACTTGGGCACAGGCTGTCCCCTGGGACAAGGAGCGCGCAACACTCGTGATGGCCGAGGGTGTGTCCATGTATTTAAAGCCTCAGGAAGCAATCGCTTGGTTGCGAGGCCTGACCGAGGCTGCATCGGCACGTCAGTCCCGTATGACACTCGCGTTGGATCTGGCCTCCCCGTTGATGGTTCATCAGTCGCACCGCCATCCCAGCGTATCCAGAACGCAGGCGCGTTTCCAGTGGGGTGTACGTCGACCCGATGATATCACCGCCATGGCGCAGGGGTTGGAGCTTGCGGAAAGCTATGATGTTGCGGCGCGCAGTGGAACGGCATCGCGCATCGCGGCCATCGTCTACCGGATCATTATGAGAGGGTGCCCCATATACAGCTGTGCACGCTTTGAATATGGAACCGAATGAGCGGGACAGCCTGGTGACCTGCCCCCCCGCTGGTCCCGCAGTCATAACGAGAGTCCACCGGTTTGATGAGCCGCTACCCGTTCTTGGACCACTCGGCTGGCGTTCATCCAGCATCTGCCGGCAGCGGCGGGCCATGTGCCGCTGACTGGTTCACCAGCGATATCGGCGTCTTGTTGCCGATGGCGCTATGAGGTGGTCCCGCCTATTTGGACAGTTTTACGGCTGAGCTAAGCTAATCCGGGTTGTCGATCACGCCGCCATTCTGGTCATCAGATCATGGGGGGTATACCCCCCATGATCTGAAGCGCCGATCCACCCATAGGCTTCCGCCGGCGTTCGCCCGGCTAGCCCCGAGTGGGGTCGCTGGTGATTGTAATAGGTGATCCACCGGCCAAGGCCAGCGCGCAGCTCCGAGCCGGTCTCGAACGCGTGCAGATACACGCACTCATATTTGAGGGAGCGCCACAGGCGCTCGATGAACACATTGTCCATCCACCGACCCCGGCCATCCATGCTGATCCGTACCTCGGCGTCGCGCAGCACGCTCGTGAAGGCGAAGCTGGTAAACTGGCTGCCCTGATCGGTATTGAAGATCTCAGGCCTTCCGAAGCGCGCAAGCGCTTCCTCCAGCGCCGCGACGCAGAAGCCCGCGTCCATGGTGTTCGACAGCCGCCAGGCCAGCACCTTGCGCGTCGCCCAGTCCATGATCGCGACCAGATACAGGAAGCCCCGGCGCATCGGGATATATGTCACGTCCGCGCACCAGACGTGGTTCGGTCGCTCGATCGCCAGCTTGCGCAGCAGATAGGGATAGACCCTGTGCTGCGGGTGCGGATCGCTCGTGCGCGGCCGCTGGTAGATCGGCGACAGCCCCATCTTCGCCATCAGCCGCCGCACCCGTCGTCGTCCAACATCATGGCCATTGCGGCGCAAATGCCGGACCATCTGGCGGCTGCCGTACCACGGCATGTCGAGGAACGCCGCATCGATCACCCCCATCAGCGCCAGCCTCTCTTCGGTCTCCGGCACTGGCGCGTAACAGTAGCTCGACCGGCTGATCGACAGCAGACGGCATTGCGCCGCGATCGACAAGCAGTGGTGAGCAGGGTCGATCCACTCCCGCCTCCGTGCCACGCTCATCGACCGGAGGCCTTCGCTAAAAAATCCCGCTCCACCAGTAACTGCCCGATCTTCGCGTGCAGCTTGTCCACCTCCGCGTCGCTCGCCGCCCTGGCCGCCTCGCCGGCACCGGAGAACGTCGCCGACATCCCTTCGATCGCCTGACGCTTCCACGCCGCGATCATCGTGTGGTGGATGCCATGCTTCGCCGCCAGTTCCGCCAGCGTCATATCGCCACGGATCGCCTCCAGGGCCACTTTCGCCTTGAAATCTGCGCTGTAGCGCTTCCTCGTCGTCTTCATTCCCGTTCGTTCCTCACGTCGGGATTAGCTTAGCAACCTGTCCAGTTTTCCGGGACCACCTCAGAAGTTGATCCCGCCGCAGCTTCTTGCGGATCAAGACCGCGCCGCTTCGATCGGCGCCGTGCACCTGGAAAACCGACTTGGCCAGATCGATACCGACTGTGCTAACCTCATCCATGGACGCCTCCTGCAGTGGTGCTTCAACACCTCCACTCTGGCACATTGATGCCGTCAGGGGGCGTCCACTCCAACGGGATTGAGGCGCTTTGCAGACGGGCAGTTCCCGACCCAACATGCGTCATTCCAAAGCCCGCGCCAGCAGGGCCGCTTTTGCCGAAACGCGCCATTCGCGTTCGATTGAGCTGACCGGCAGCATGGCTCCCCAACGTCGGACGTGCAGCCTCGTCTGACTCCATCAGGACCTGTCGTTTGCATCGCGCCAAATGAGGACGGCTCTTTTGCGATTGACTTGCGATAGCATCTTGACGCAGGGGAGCGCGCATCGTTTGGGGGAACAATGCGTCACATTCATATTTCGGCTCTGGCATGCGCGATCTTCTGGGCAAGCGCTGCGAACGCACAGCAGGTTTCGGAAGAACTTCAGGACAGCGAAATTGTCGTTACCGGCGAAAAGTCCAATCGTACGTTGCAAGACACGCCGACCAGCGTTGCAGTGACAACCCCCGAGCGGATCCAGCAAGAGAATATCCTAACGATTCAGGACATTTATAGCCGTACCGCCAATGTCGCCGAGACCTATGGTTCGGCCGGCTTCACGATCCGCGGAGTCAGCAATCAGGGCGTCGGCGGCGGCGGCAATGCCGACACCGCGACCGTCTATGTCGATGGCGCGCCGATCCCGCGGGAGGCACTGTTCGGCGGCCCAACCGATCTGTGGGACATCCAGCAGGTCGAGATACTGCGCGGGCCGCAATCGACGATCCAGGGGCTGAATGCGCTCGCCGGCGCGATCGTGCTGACGACGCGCGACGCCTCCACCACCGAGTATAGCGCGGATGCGCGTGTGCTGTGGAGCGAATACAACGACCGTACGTTCTCCGCCGCGGTCGGCGGCCCGCTAGTGAAGGATGGGCTCGGCATCCGCCTCTCGGTCGAACGGCGCAATGACGGCGGGATCATCCGCAACGTCACGCGCGGCGGCTATGACGATGCCCTGGAGTCGCTCAACCTCCGCGGAAAGCTGAAATGGACGCCGAGCGCGCTCCCGGGCCTGGAGGTGCAGGCCAGCTATAATCGCGTGCGGCGCGACGGCGGCTATCTCTACGAATATGCCCGCACCGACGTGCCCGACTTTTTCGATAATCGCATCTCAACGGGCAACGCGCCCAGCCGCGGGCATATCAAGACCGACATCGCGGTGCTCAACATGGGCTATGAGATCACGCCTCGGTTGCGCTTTTCCAGCATCACGTCGTTCAACAAGACCCACACGCGCGCCCTGATCGATACCGACGGCACCGCGGCGGACCTGCAGGTCGTCGACAACACTAATGACTTCCGCACGTGGACGCAGGAAGTGCGTCTCAACTACAATGGTGAGCGGCTGAGCGGTGTGCTCGGCGCCTGGGCCTATCGTCGCTCGGGCGGGCTCGTCGCTGCCAACCGGCTCAACATTAACACGCCGACCGGCACGATCGCCGCGCTGCTGCAGGGCGGCGGCTTCCCGGCCGCGACGGCGACGCAGATCGCCGACCTGTATACCAATGCGCTGCCGGTGATTCCGGTCGCCTACGCAGCGGACGCGCCGCAACTGGTGCGCACGGCGGCGCTGTTCGGCGACGTGCGCTACAAATTGACTGATCGGCTCTCGCTGATCGGTGGCTTCCGCTACGATCACGAGGCGAACCGCTATACGGCAGAGACGGTGGCGACCTTCACCGGCACGCTGCCCAGCCCGGCTACGTTCGGTGCCGCGGGCACGCCGCTGTACCTGGCGATCACGGCAGTCAATCAGGGCGTGCTCGGGCTGGTGCAGGGCGCGAATTCGGCGCGCGCCACCAACGCGCGGGGCTTCGACGCCTTCCTGCCCAAGGCTGGGGTCAGCATGGAATGGACGCGCGACCTCACCACCAGCTTCACCGTGCAGCGTGCCTATCGCTCGGGCGGGTCAAGCCAGAATCCGGCACGCGCGCTGCTGGTCGCCTATGACCCGGAATATAGCTGGAATTATGAGGGATCGCTGCGCTCGCGCTGGCTGGACGGCAAGCTGACGCTGAACGCCAACATCTTTTACATCGATTGGAAGGATCAACAGACCACCGCGCTCTTCGGGCTGAACGAATACGACTATAATACGGTCAACGCCGGCAAGTCGCACCTCTATGGTTTCGAGATCGAGGCGCAGGGGCGGATCAGCCGCACCGTGGATGCCTATGCCTCGGTCGGCCATGTCCGCACGAAATTCGACAAGTTCACCTTGCCGACCGGCACCACCAGCACCCTGGAACTCGCCGGCTCGGAATTCCCCTATGCGGCGCGCTGGACGATCGCGGGCGGCGTGAACGCACGGGTGGGACCGGTGGTCGGCAACCTCAACGCCAACTATCGCGGGCCGGTGTTTAGCGATGTCGGCACGACCCAGGCGCAGGGACGTCTGCCGGGACGCACCGTCGTTAACGCGCGGCTGGGCTGGGAGATGGAGCGCTTCACGGTCTTCGCCTTTGCTCGCAACCTGCTCAATGAAAAATACCGGCAATATGATTTTGCCAGCAGCGGCCGTGCGATCCTGGGCGAGCCACAGACGGTCGGCGGCGGCGTCGAGGTGCATTTCTGATGCTGGTAATGGCCCTTGCCGGCGTGGCTGGCGGCGCCGGCGGCGCGGCGTTGCTGCGCCGTTCCTGGGCCGACCGCGCGCATACCCGCCCGATGCTGATCGCGGCGGGGTGGCTGGTGCTGATCGCGGCGGTGCTGCTTGGTGGCTGGCTGGTCGGTCCGGTGAAGGGCGTGGCTGGGGTGATCGCCGCGGTCAGTGTCGGGGCGCTAGGCGTGGTCGCGCAGGGGCATGTTGTGCGGTCGGCGCGGGCGGCACGCGACAGCCTCGCGCCCGAACCGCTCGAGGGCCCGTCGCGCGCATGGCGCGGCGTGCTCAAGTTCCTGCTCGCCGGGCCTCTCGGCATGACGGCGGCCATGGGCATTGCGTTTTGCTACGCCACTTGGGCACCGGGTGACCCGCGCACGCGGATCATCATCGGCGGGCTGCTGATGCCGCTCGCCTGGGCACTGGCAATGACCTGGACGCTGGCGGACCAGCGCCTGTTGCGCGCGCTCGCGGTACTGGTCGGAACGACAGTTGCCGGCTTCGCGCTGGCCGCAATGCGGGGGCTCGCATGACCGGAGCCAAGGCAAAGAGCCGCTGGCCGCTGTCGCCAGCGATGGTGCGGGCCGTGCTCAGCGGGCATGGCATCCTGGGGCTGGCTTTCGCAGCAGTGATCTATCTTGTGTGCCTGTCTGGCACGCTGGCGGTGTTTGTCCACGATCTGGAGCGGTGGGAGCAGCCCGCCGCGCCGGCCATCACGCACATCGACGACGCCGCGATGACGCGGGCGCTCGATACGGCACGGCAAAAGGCGCCTGCGGGCACCACCCTCTATGCCTCGCTGCCGTCTCCCGACGAGCCGGGCGCGACGATCATCGCCCATTCGCCCAAGTTCGAGCGTGAATGGGCGGTCGATGCCCAAGGCGCGCTGACCGAGAAGGCGACGACTTTCTCCGAATTCATCCTCAACCTTCATATCGCGCTGCACCTGCCGCGTAGTTGGGGCGAGTTCATCGTCGGGCTAGCGGGCGTGGCGTTGCTGTCTTCGCTTGTATCCGGCATCCTGGCGCACCCGCGCGTGCTCAAGGACGCGTTCCATCTGCGCCTGGGCGGCTCGCGGCGACTGCAGGAAGCGGACCTTCACAACCGGCTGGGCATCTGGGCGCTGCCCTTCCATGTCGTCATCGCGCTGACTGGCGCGTTGCTGGGACTGAGCACGCTGATCGTCGGTGTGCTGGCGCTGCTGCTCTATCGGGGGGATACGGCGAAGGTATACGGCCTGTTCATCGAAGCGCCGCTGGCGGTGAACGCAACGCACGCGCCCTTGCCGTCGCTGACCGCGCTCCTTGCCGAGGCACGCCGCCGCGCGCCGGGTGCAGAGGCGCACCAGCTGATTATCGAGAATGCCGGCCGCGCCGATGCGCGCATCACCATCAAGTCGGAGCGCAAGCGCCTGCTCGTGCCGCAGGATACGACGAGCTTCGATGCGGCAGGCCGCGTGCTGAAGGATCAGCATCCGCGTGATCTGGTCGCGGGTACGCGCATCCTGGGCGGGATCGGCCAGTTGCATTTCGGCTGGTATGGCGGAGTGCCGGTACGCATCCTCTATGGCTTGCTGGGTCTCGCGCTGTGCGTGGTCACGTCGAGCGGGGTGACAATCTGGCTGGCGCGGCGACGCGACAAGGGACGCGCGGTGCCGCAATGGGAGCGGCTATGGGCGGCGGTCGCCTGGGGCCAGCCTCTCGCCTTGGTATTGGCGGCGCTGGTGGCGATCATTGTGCCTGCCGGCGAGGCGGTGCTGTGGGTATGGCTTGGCGCCACCGTGGTGCTGCTGCTCGGCTTTGGCGCGCTGCGCTTATCGGCGACTTTATGCGCGCGCGGAATGCGCTTAGCTCTTGCCGTGGCGTTAGTCGTGCTGGGGACATTTCATCTAGCCGCCTCTCCCACAAACCCGACCGGCCTAGGCATCGACATCATGTTGCTGATCGTCGGCGCTGCAAGTCTGCTGGCGCGTAAGTATCTCCGCCCTCTGGCCTGAAATCCCCTCGACAATGGCGGATGCGGCCCAGTTGCGGCCGCTTTGCGGGGACGGTTCAGCGAACGCTGAATGTCTCTTCGTGGCCAGACCTGACGTTCAGCCCGGGACTCGGATATGGCGGCTTCGTCCCCAGAGTCAGTCGTTCACTAGCATGCAGCGTTCGGACGAGTGGCGGTCGTCAGGAGCAGCACCCTCGCTATTTTAAGGAATGTTCGTCGTCGGAGTAGAACAGCCGGTTGTGCAGCCAGGTGTTGACCGCCGCCTCGCGCCAGCCTGCGCAACGCAGGCTGATCCGGACACTCTTGGGGAAACTGCCGTCCTGCATCTTGCGGTATAGCGTTGAGCGGCTGAGTCCGGTCCGTTCGAGCACCGTTTTGATGCGGAGGATGCGTTCTGGGGTTTCGGTCGTCATCGGATGTGCCTGCATTTCCTGCGCTGGTTTGTGCCCCCTTGGAGCAGACGTGACCCGCTTGTTATGCTGGGATCAAGGGGGCTGTTGCGCTCTGCTTACTGTGGGCGAGAGGAAGAAAGCGTAGCGTAGGCTGAGAATTGGAGAGCCGTTCCCAGGGCGTCTCACGCCTGCGGCGTGACCGCGCTTCTCACGCCGCTGCGCGTCGCCGAGTCGCTCTTCGGCGTCTCGGTCCATTCGGATGATGATCGCATGACGCAGTTTGCCGGACTGTGCCGGTAATCGGAACGCGGTTCAGTTGAGCGTGCACTGGCGCCTCTGACGAGGCTGCCAGAGACCGCGTGTTTTGGTTCGCCGCGTGGCACGCTCGATCCGGCCGGAGGGCGCGGCAGCGGCTGACGCACGGGCGCGCGCGCACGCCGCCGCGACGACCGGCCGGATTTCGAGAGTGCTTGTCTGATGGGCTCCGGTGGAGCCGCGCAGCGCTTCGCGCTGCGAGAGATCTGCGGTCACCGCGCATGGCGCGGTGGCGTTTGCGCCTCCGGCGTCGATCTGGCGGGTGGGCGTCGCTACCCTATGATCCCGCCGCGGCGTGCCGCAACCCGGGCAATGCCCGGGTCCTCCATTTCATTTCGGCCCTGCGGGTGCAGCCCGCCTCTGACGGCGGGACCGTCGGTTCGCTCCTGCCGCCCACCCGCCATTCCGGCGCCGGTTGCGGTGTTTGAAGGAGTGAGGAAGATGGAACTCAAGCACATCGATTTGGCCAGTCTCTGCATCTCGGCTGCGAACATGCGCGCCAAGGGCAAGCCGGATATTTCGAACATTCTGCCTTCGGTCCGGGCGCGCGGTGTTCTCGTGCCGCTGATCGTGCGGCCAGCGGAGGGCGAGGGCCGGTTCGAGATCGTGGCGGGCAAGCGGCGTTATCATGCGGCGCTGGCGGTGGCCGATGAAAGCGGCGAGCGCGACGCGCTGCCATGTGCGGTGATCGCTGCGGGCGACGACGCAGCGGCGCTGGAGGCATCCCTGATCGAGAATGTCGCGCGGCTCAATCCCGACGAAGTGACGCGCTGGGAGAGCTTCACCCGGCTGGTCAAGGAAGGACGCAGCCCCGAGGACATTGCACTGACCTTCGGGCTGACGGAGTTGCAAGTGAAGCGGACGCTGGCGCTGGGCAATCTGCTGCCGCGCATCCGGGGGCTATATCGGAAGGGCGAGATCGACGTTGCCACGGTGCGTCACCTGACCCTCGCAACCAAGGCCCGGCAGCGTGAATGGCTGGCATTGCTCGATGATCCGGAGGTTCGGTGCCCGACCGGCTATCAATTGAAGGCGTGGCTCTTCGGCGGCGTGTCGATCCCGGTGAGCGCGGCGCTGTTCGACGTGTCGGCATATGACGGCGAGATCGTTTCCGACCTGTTCGGCGAGGATCGCTGGTTCGGGGACACCACGGCCTTCTGGACCGCGCAGAACGCAGCCATCGAAGCGAAGGCCGAGAGCTTCCGGGAGGCGGGATGGCGCGAGGTTGTGGTGCTGCCGACCGGTGAGCCATTCCACGGCTGGGAGCATGAGCGTTGCCCCAAGCGCAAGGGCGGCAAGGTGCTCATCAGCGTCGGCGCTCGCGGCGACGTCGCGGTCCATGAGGGATATGTTTCGCTCAGGGAAGCACGCGGTGCTCGGAGGGGTGCGCTAGGCGAGGCAGTCGAGAAGCCTGTCCGGCCCGAAGTCAGTTCGCCGATCCAGAACTATATCGACCTGCATCGGCACGCCGCCGTGCGGGCGGACCTTGCCAACCGTCCTTCGCTGGCGCTGCGGTTGATGGTGGCACATGTCATCGCCGGCTCGTCGCTATGGAATGTGCGAATCGAGGCGCAGCGTGCCGCTAGCGACGCGATTGCCGAGAGCGTCGAGAACAGCGCATCCGAAGCCGCGTTTGACGAGAAGCGGCGGGCGGTGCTGGCGCTACTAGGGCTCGATCCCGAGACGCCCACCGTGACCTGCGGCTATGACGGCGAGCATGGCGTGGCGGGGCTGTTGGTCCGGCTGATTGAGCTTCCCGATCCGGCGGTGCTCGACGTGGCGGCGATCGTCATGGGCGAGACGCTCGACGCGGGAAGCGCGCTGATCGAAGTACTGGGGACGATGCTCGGCACCGACATGGCCAAGGTCTGGCAGGGCGACGACGCGCTGCTCGACATGATCCGCGACCGTGCAGTGCTGCACCATGTGCTGGCGGACGTGGCGGGCGAAAGCGTCGCCGATGCCAACGAGGGGGCAACCGGCAAGGTAAAGCGCAAGATCGTGCGCGATTGCCTGACCGGCGAGAACGGACGCGATAGGCATGAGGGCTGGGTGCCCAAGTGGATGGCGTTCCCACCAGCCGCCTACACCGAGCGCGGCGGCGTCGCGACCGTCAACCGGGCGGCCACCGTCGCCGAACTGGCAGCCTCGCCCGAGCCCGAGCCGCTGCGTCATGCAGCCTGATCCAGTCTGGCGGCCACCGCGCCGCCAGATTTCCCCTCTCCTATGTCGGAGGACATCATGACCGACGAAGCTGATCCCGCGACCTTGAAGCGGCTCGAACGCGCGGTGGGCAAGCTGCCCCGGTTGCAGCGCGAAATCCTCCTCGCCGCCCGGCTCGACGACATGGACTATGTCGAGATCGCCGAGCGCACCGGCCTCAGTGTCCGCGAGGTGGAGCGACAGGTTGCAAAAGCGCTGCTGAGCATCGTGCGCCGCATGGACAAGCAACCCCGGCGCTGGTGGCGTCGATGACCGCGACCTCGCCGGGCTTTGGCCCGGCGAGGTTTGCGCTTGCCCCGCCAAGGGCTAGGAGTGCGAGGATGAAGACCGACCTCGACCATCTGCCGAGCCAGAAGCAGCGCGAATTGCAGCATGTGGTGCGCGTGTTGTTCGAGGAGTTCGAGCGAGAGATTGGCCTCGCGACCCAGTCGTGGAAGAAGCGCGGGCGCATTCTCAAGGTCATTCTCTACGGCAGCTACGCGCGCGGCGATTGGGTCGATGACGCGGTCGGCGGCTACAAATCCGACTATGACATTCTCGTCGTCGTCAACGACGCCAAACTCACCGATCCGCTCGAATATTGGGGCAAGGCGGACGACCGACTCATGCGCGATGCGACGATCAACGAGGCTCTCAGTGCGCCGGTCAATTTCATCGTCCACGACTTGGCCGATGTGAACGACCAGCTCACGCACGGGCGACCGTTTTTCGTCGATATTGCCGAACAAGGGATCGCCATTTACGAGGCCGAGGGGTTCGAACTGGCGACGCCACGTGTGCTGCCGCCCGAGGAAGCGCTTGCCGAGGCGCAGAAGCATTTCGACTATTGGTTTCCGTTTGCTGTTCATGCTCGGCGGTTGGCGGTTACCAGCTGTGAAGACGGCGTTCTTCGCGATGCAGCTTTCATGCTCCACCAATCAGTTGAACGCTTATATCACTGCGCTTTGCTGGCACTCACGCTCTACAGCCCCAAATCGCACCGGTTGAACTTTCTTCGGTCTCACGCCGAGGAGGTGGCGCCGGAGTTGGTCGCTGCTTGGCCACGCGCCGACAAGGTGAGCCGACGCCGTTTCGAACTCTTGCGACAAGCCTATGTGAACGCGCGCTACTCGCCGCATTACGAGATCAACAACGAGGAACTGAACTGGCTCGGCGAGCGCGTAGCCGACCTTCAGGCGCTGGTGAAAACGGTGTGCGAACGGCGGCTCGCGCCGCGCGACTGAGCCGCGCGGCGCTCGCATCTTCAGACCGATTTTGCCGCGCTCGGGGCGCGCTTCGGCTTCTCCGCAGGAGCGGACGCCGCAGCCGCTTTGGCCTGGCGCCCCTTCGACCCAAGGCCGATCTTGTGCGCCATCTCGCGGCGCGCCGCCGAATAATTCTCGGCGACCATCGGATAGTCGGATTTGAGATTGTAGCGGGCGCGATACTCTTCCGGCGTCAGGCCGTGCGTCGAAAGGTGCCGGCGCAGCGTTTTGTACGGCTTGCCGTCGATCAGCGAGATGATGTGATCCTTCGATGCCAGCGACTTTCGCACGGTCACCGCGGGCGTAAATTCCTGCTCGGGAGCGACGTCTTGCGCATCGCCGTCGGAAGTTACCGGACCGCTAGCCAATTCCGTGACCGTTGCGTGCATGGTGCGCAGGAAGGCCGGCACGTCTTCGGCGGAGACGCGATTGTTCTGATTGCCGAGCCAGGCGATCGTGAGTTCGGTCGCGAGCTCGACTGCGTTCAAAGAGTTTTCATCGGACATCAGGGTTCCTATTCAATTGTGTGGCGACCACATTGGCGCCTTCGCGAACCGTCTCCCCCGGTTGCATTGTTCCATGTCGAACGCGCATTTCGAATTCAACTGCCGAGATGCTTAATCGTCGGAAGAGTGTTCAAATGCGCGCTGACCGCGACGCCGCCACGAGGTTAGCGCTTGCTGGCGATGTTCGCCGCGCAATGCAGCGGCACCTTCGACCATCAGGCCGAAGATTACCGCGCGGTCGTCGTCGGTCAGTTCGAGTAGCCCGGCCTTGGCAACAAGCCCGCCAAGCTCGATCAACTGGCGGGTGCGCTCGCGCCGCTTCACGACCCAGTCTCGCGTATCATCACGCGCGATCCTGGCTTGCAACCGATGACGTCCTGCCATCGCCCGCCGGATCGCTGCGCGCGTCACTGCGAGCGACGCCGCCAGCTTTGCGTGACCCTTGAAAGAAGGCGGCTCCGCGCTTGCGCCAGCCCTCCCTCGCGGCGGCATCGTTGCTGTCGACGGCACTCAACAATGCGCCGGCAAGCAGCTCAATTGGCAACGCGTCGGCGCCGGTTGCGGCGACAACCTCGCCGAGCTGCTGAACCTTGCGTTCCTTGAGCAGCTTCGCCTTGTCGTTGAGCGCGTGCAGTTCCGAATCGTAATCGCGGGGTTTGCGCATCGTGCCGTCCTCAATTGCTGTGGAGGGACGCTTCAGTTAGTAACTGCATCGATCAGCGTAAATAGCATGAAACATCGTGGGATGAACCGATCCCGAGAAAGATGAATTCTTTCGAGGGCGCGCTTATACGTCGTGCCGACGTCGCTTGTGTAGTGTAGATGGATTGCCGTTATGGCGATCTATCACTTCTCGGCCAAAGTCATCTCTCGCGCTGCAGGCTCGTCGGCGCTGGCGTCTGCGGCATATCGCTCGGCCTCGCGGCTGCACGATGAGCGGCTCGACCGGAGCCATGACTTCTCCAACAAGGCAGGCGTCGTCCATTCCGAAGTGCTGCTGCCGGAGGGCGCACCGGAGCATCTCGCCGACCGCGACCGGCTGTGGAACGAAGTCGAGGCAGTCGAGAAGCGGATCGACGCGCAGCTCGCGCGCGAGATCGAGTTCGCGATTCCGAAGGAGATGACGAAGGAACAGGGGATCGCGCTGGCGCGCGACTTCGTCCGCGGGGAGTTTGTGGACCGCGGCATGATCGCCGACCTCAACGTCCATTGGGATATTGGCGCCGATGGCGAGCCCAAGCCGCATGCGCACGTCATGCTGACGATGCGCGAGGTGGACTCCGACGGGTTCGGCAAGAAAAACCGCGACTGGAACCGCGCCGACCTGCTCGAGAAATGGCGCGAGCGGTGGAGCGGCCATGTCAACAAACGGCTCGCCCAGCTCGATATCGATGCGCGCATCGATCACCGCTCGTTGGAGGCGCAGGGGATCGAGCTCGAACCGCAGCACAAGATCGGCCCAGCGGCGTCGCGGATGGCAGCACAGGGCCTCGAGTCCGAGCGTGCCGCCGAGCATCTCGAGATCGCGCGCTTGAACGGCGAGAAGATCATCGCCCGTCCGGGGCTCGCGCTCGATGCGATCACTCGCACCCAGGCGACCTTCACCACCCGTGACCTTGCCCGGTTTGCGCACCGGCATAGCGACGGCAAGGATCAGTTCGATTCTGTGATGGCGGCGGTGCGCGCATCGCCTGACTTGGTCGCACTTGGCAGCGACGGGCGCGGCGAAGAGCGGTTCACCAGCCGGGACATGATCGAGACCGAACAGCGTCTCGCGCGCGAGACGCAGGCGCTGGCTGAGCGCGAGCGGCACCGCGTCGGAGCGCGGAACCGCGAGCGCGCGCTGGCAAATGCCGAGCAGCGCGGGATGCTGCTGTCGGGCGAGCAGCGTGCGGCGTTCGAGCACGTCACAGACGGCAGGGATCTCGGCATCGTCATCGGCTATGCCGGCACGGGCAAGTCAGCGATGCTCGGGGTTGCGCGCGAGGCATGGGAGCGTGCCGGCTATCAGGTCCAGGGGCTCGCGCTGTCCGGCATCGCTGCCGAGAATCTCGAGAGCGGCTCGGGCATCGCGTCGCGCACCATCGCCAGCATCGAACATCAATGGGGGCAGGGCAGGGAGCTGCTGACCGACAAGTCTGTCCTCGTCATCGATGAAGCCGGGATGATCGGCTCGCGACAGATGGAGCGGGTGATCGCCGAAGCCGAAAAGCGCGGCGCCAAGGTCGTGCTGGTCGGCGATCCCGAACAGCTCCAGGCGATCGAGGCGGGTGCCGCGTTCCGCGCCACCGCCGAGCGGCACGGCGGCATCGAGATTACCGAGGTTCGCCGCCAGCGCGAAGACTGGCAGCGCGATGCAACCCGGCACTTGGCGACTGGCCGAACCGAAGCGGCGCTGGGCACCTATGCCCGAGCCGGAATGCTCGTCGAGTCGGAGACCCGCGCGGAGGCGCGCGAGGCGCTGATCGACCGCTGGGATGGCGACCGGGTCGCCGATCCGGCGCGCTCTTCGATCATCCTGTCGCATACCAATCAAGAATGCGATGAACTGAATGCGCTGGCCCGGGACCGTATGAAGCACGACGGGACGTTAGTTACTGAAGTTGCTGTGAAAACCACGCACGGCGAGCGCTTGTTTGGGCCTCAGGACCGCATCATGTTCCTGCGCAACGAACGCGAACTGGGCGTAAAGAATGGCTCCCTTGGCACCATCGAACAGGTTGATCGCGCCCGCATGGCAGTGCGGCTCGACGATGGTCGGCGGGTCGCGTTCGACGTCAAAGATTACGCCGACCTCGCCCATGGCTACGCCGCTACGATCCACAAGGCGCAGGGGCTCACCGTCGATCGCGTGCAAGTGCTGGCGACGCCTGGTCTGGATCGTCACGCTGCCTATGTTGCGCTGTCGCGGCACCGCGACGCGGTGCATCTCCATTATGGCCGTGACGACTTCGAGGGCGTCGAACGGCTCGCCCGCACGCTGTCGCGCGACCGGGCAAAGGACAGCGCGCTCGATTACCAACAGAGCGCAACCCGCTTTGCCGAGCGGCGCGGGTTCGATCGGTCGCGAATTCTCGACGCAATGGCCCGCGCGCCGCTGGTCGACCGTAGCCATACGGCACCCGAACCGCCGAAGCATGGCAGGTTCGATGGGTTGCGGCTGCGGGTGCATGATGCCGAGCCGGCGCGACCGCGCAGCCGGTTCGACGGTCTCAAGCTATCGACTTCTCCGGAGCAGGCCCCAGGCGATCGGCAGGCCGTGCTCGGCTCGGCGGTCCAGCGCTACGCCCGCGCAGTACAGGACATGGATCGCATGACCGGGCAAGGCCTCCCTGCACTCAAATATCAGAAGGCTGCCAAGCTTCAGGCCGCCCAAGCGCTCGACGCTGCCCATGCCAACGGCGCGCGCGACCTCGACGTGGCGTTCGCGCGCGAACCCGCTCTGCTCGGCGAGGCGGCCAACGGCCGCACTGCCGGCGCTATCCGCCAGATGCAGCTTGAGGCGGAGGTGCGCATCAATCCCGAGCTTCGCGCCGACCGGTTCGTCCAGCGCTGGCAGCAACTTCGCGAGCAGCGCGATAAATTCCCCGGATGGCAGGATCGCGATGCCCGCGGCGCCATCGAAAGCCACCTGCGTGCAATGGCCAAGGGGCTCGAAGCCGACCCGGCGCTCGGCGCCGCGCTCAGCCGCCGCGGCAGCGACCTCATCGGGCGGCAATGGTCGCTGGAATGGGCGCCCGGCAGCCATGACGGCGGCATCGGTGCCGCGCTCACCGAGCAAGCGCGGACGCGGTCGATCGCCCAGCAACTGGCGCTCTCGATCGATCGCGGGCGCAATCTGGGGATCGGGCTATGACCGAAGAGACCACTGCCACACCTGCCAGCGACATCGACGATCCGGAGGTCGCATTCGCAACCATGAGCCGCAAGCTTGCCGGGCTGACCGTTGCGGTCGAAGGGTTCGCGGCGCGACAGCAGGAGCTGCATGCGCGCGATTACGGGCCGGACCTCGCCAAGATCCACGAGCGGTGGAACATGGTGGTGGAGTCGTTCGAGATGCTCGCGGACAAGCCAGGGGTTGCGCTTACCCCCCAGACGATCGGTCAACAGATTGCCGAAGCCGGCGTGCAGGTAAGGTCCGCCGACCATCAGGCATGGGACCAGGCCAACCGAGAACTGGGCATCGCGATCCGGTCGCTGCAGGGTATGGTTGCGTCCGCAGCGACCGCCGAGAACCAGAAGCGTTGGATGATCGGCATCGCGGTCGGCGCGTCGGTTCTGGGGTTCGCGCTGGGGGCGACCCTTCCGACGACGATCGCACAATCGGTGCCTGAGAGCTGGCGCTGGCCGGAGCGCGCCGCTGCGCGAATGCTCGAGCGCCCCGAATGGGATGCTGGCGTACACTTGCTCCGGGTGGCTGACCCGGCGCGGCTGCGCGCTTTGGACGACGCCGCGCGGCTTGTGCAGGACAATGCCAAGGCATTGGCCGAATGTCGCAAACGCGCCGCGCGATCCAGTGACCGGATTAGGTGCCGAATCGAGGTAGGAACGCCGAAGGTAAGCGTCCGCCCTGACCCGTATTGCGTGGCAACTTCTGCTGCGCGAGGCGTGGAGCACTCAGGAGTGTCCTTTCGCACTCCTTAAGGAGAGTGCGGATGTCCCGAATGGAGGTCATCACCCGAGCGGAGCGCCGGCGACGCTATTCACACGCGGAGCGCGCCGCGGTGTTGGCACAATGCGATGTACCGGGGGCTACCATCGTTGGCGTTGCTCGGCAGCTGGGGATGTCGCCCAGTCTGATCCATGGCTGGCGCAAGCGGCAGCGCGAAATGGCGCTTCTGACGGGCGAGCCGCTCCAGTTTGTGCCCTATGGCGAAGTGGCGAGCGGATCTGCTGCGGAGCCCGCCGTGGCTCTTCGGGGCACCGAGGTTGCTGCCTCATCCCGCGCCGCTGCGCGCGAGACAGGGCTGACGCAGGAGGAACTGATACGGCCAGGCCCCGGTTTGCGACCCGGCGGCATCGACATTGAACTGCCCGGTGGGGTGCGCCTGTCGGTCGACACCTATGTCAACGAGAAAGCGCTGGCCCGCGTGCTGCGGGTGCTGCGGGAAACGGCATGATCTCGCTCCCACCCGGCACCAGGGTGTACCTGGCCAGCAAGCCGGTCAGCATGCGGCTCGGGTTCGATGGCCTGGCGGCGCTGGTGCGGCCGCTGTTCGACCAGGAGCCATATGGCGGGCACGTCTTCCTCTTCCGCAGCCGCAAGGGCAGCTATCTCAAGGCGCTCTATTGGGACGGCACCGGCCTCTGCCTGTTCTCCAAACGCCTTGAGCGTCATCGCTTTGTCTGGCCGCCGCTGGTGAATGGTGGCATTGTGCTGAGCGCGGCGCAGTTCGCCCTGCTGATCGAGGCGATGGACTGGCGCCGCACGGTCGCCCCGGTAGCACCTCGGTTGCCCGTCCAGATGTAGCGGAAAGCTGCAGAAAACCGCGCATTCTGCTTGGTCGCGAGTCGCTGTTCTGGTATGAAAAATCATGTCTTCCGATGCGCTGGACATCCCCGACAATCCCGATGCGGTGAAGGCGCTTTTTGCGGCGATGCAGGCCAAACTCGCAGCCTCCGAGCAGTCGCTGGCGGCGGAGCGATCTGCGCATCAGGATACCCGGCAGCAGCTCGCCGCAGCCGAAAATGCCATCAAGCTGACCACGCTGCAGATCGAAAAGCTGAAGGTTCAGCTTGCCCGCCTGCGCCGGATGAAGTTCGGCCAGTCCTCGGAGCGGCTGTTGCTGCTGGCGGACCAGCTGGAGTTGTCGCTGGAGGATCTGGAAGCCGCGCAGGCGCATGCCACTTGCGTCATCGCCGGCAGGACAGCCAAGGAACCTGCCCCGGAAAGCAGCCAGCCTCGCCGTCAGCCGCTCCCTGCGCATCTCCGCCGCGAAGAGGTGCTGCACCCGGCGCCGGCAGCGGACGGCTGCACCAGCTGCGGCGGCGCCATGGCGCGGTTGGGCGAAGACGTGACCGAGGTGCTGGAATATGTGCCAGGACGCTTTCACGTCGTGCGGCATGTTCGACCGAAGCTGGCCTGCAAGCGCTGTGACGCCATCAGTCAGGCACCGGCACCTTCGCTGCCGGTGCCCCGCGGCCGAGCCGGACCCGGCCTGCTGGCGCATGTGGTGGTGTCGAAATTCGCGGACCATCTGCCGCTCTACCGCCAATCGCAGATCTTCGCGCGGGAGGGTGTCGAGATCAGCCGATCGACGCTGGCGGACTGGATGGGTCAGGTCAGCTGGCTTCTGCAGCCGCTGGTCGACGGTATCGCCGAGCATGTGATGGCCAGCCCCAAGCTTCACGCTGACGACACGCCTGTTCCGGTGCTGTCGCCGGGTAGCGGCAAGACGGCGACGGGGCGGCTGTGGGTGTATGTGCGCGACAGGCGCCCCAGCGACAAACCCGCGGCGCTCTACCGCTACAGCCCGGATCGCAAGGGAGAGCGCCCTCGCGAGCACCTCAAGACGTTCGCCGGCTTTCTGCAGGCTGACGCCTATGCCGGGTTCGAGAAGCTCTACGCGGCCGATCGCCAGCCGGGGCCGATTACGCCGGTTGCTTGTTGGGCCCATGTGCGCCGCAAGCTGCACGACGTGCTCGATGCCGACGCCCGCTCCAGCGCCCGTGAGGGGCTGGTGCTGATCGGCGACCTATACGAGGTCGAACGGCAGATCACCCGGGATCCGCATGATGATCGCCGGCGGGCACGCAAACTCTCGATGCTGAAAGCGCTCGACTTCTTCAAGTGGGCAGACGGCGTGCTCGCTCAGGTGTCCGCGCGGTCGCCGCTGGCGGAGGCGCTCCGCTATGCCGTTCGTCTGAAGTCGGCGCTTCTCACCTACACGCAGGACGGCCGCCTGGAGATCGACAACAACCTGGCAGAGAATGCCCTGCGCGGCATCGTTGTTGGCCGGAAGAACTGGCTCTTTGCCGGTGCCGACTGCGGCGGCGAGCGGGCTGCCGCAATCTACAGCCTGCTCGAGACGGCGAAGCTGAATGGCATCAACCCACAGGCCTGGCTCGCCGATGTGCTCGATCGGATTGGACGAGGTCACCCCATCAACCGTACGGACGAGCTGCTGCCCTGGAATTGGGTCGGCCTTGACGCCTCATCGTCTGAAAGTGAGTGAAAAGCGGACCGGCAGCTCGCGCCCCAAAGTCGGCCGTTCCGACCGATAATAAGCATCGCCCAATAGCCGCCGTCAGCTAGCTGCCGGGCAATCGTCAGTTTGGCTTCAGGACGAATCGTGCTTACGCAGCCTTGGCAGAGGCTTGGTCGACCGAAAACACGTAAAAGCGCCTTAAGCCAAGGCGCTTCACATCCTGAGAGTCGATCTCAATAGCGAGATGGAACGTGCTACGGTCGGCGTAGCACTGCAGGAACGACAACTTTTCGATGCGGGCGTTTTTGATCGCAGCATTTATAGTAAGCAGCGCCTCTGGCGCGTTCCTCCCATTGATGGAGAGAGAGGTAAGCCCAAGTGGACCAAATCCATCTAGGCGGTGTTGACAAAGTTGATTCCCAAGCGGGCTGATCTCTGATTCAAGGCTGCTCTTTGCGAGGAGCGGCAATGGCGCGTGGCGATCTGACGGACGAGGAATGGGCGGTGCTCGAAGGTCTACTGCCATCCGAGCGCGGCCGAAAGGCGCGCCCCGCCCATGACAACCGGCGATTTCTGAACGGCATGCTGCATGTGCTGCGGGTCGGTTGCCCCTGGCGGGACATGCACGAGCGCTACGGCAAGTGGAACTCGGTCTATGTGCGGTTCCGGCGTTGGGCGGAACAAGGCGTCTGGGATGCGATGCTGGCCACGCTGGTCGAGTTCGGGCTGACCGACGACTGGCAGCACATGATCGACAGCACCACGGTTCGCGGCCATATTTCGGCAGCGGGCGCTAAAGGGGGACTCATAAGGAGGCTTTTGGTCGATCACGCGGCGGCTTTACGTGCAAAGTCCACGCCCGCTGTGACAATCAGGGTCGCCCTCTCGGCTTCGTCCTGACCGGCGGCGAAGCGTCGGATTACGGCACTGTCGATGACCTCATGGCGCTGCCGGTCAACAAGCCCAAGGCGCTGCTGGCCGACAAAGGCTATGACGGCGATGCGGTCCGGGCGAACCTATTGATCCGCGGTATCCTGCCGATCATCCCGCCAAAGGCCAACCGGCGCGAACCCATCGCCTGCGACTTCCGTCGATACCGAGACCGGAACCGCATCGAGCGCATGTTCGGGCACCTCAAGCATCAACGCCGTATTGCCACCCGGTACGACAAGACCGCACTGTCGTTCGCCAGTTTCCTCAATCTCGCCGCCATCCGCCGGTGGCTGCCTAACTTTGTCAACAGGACCTAACCAGCTATTACGGTAAGTAATCTTGATGCTACTTGTTTTGCATGAAGCAGACAGAGTGACGTCAATCGGAGAAACCGTGTCGCCCTCAACGTCTGGTGCTGCGGCTGCACAGAGAAGAAGCCCGCTTCCAAGGAGCGTGATTTTTTTCAGATATTCCATGCGCATTGTGGCTCGATCCTTGACGGTGGAGCCAATCTGACCCTCACCGTTTACACCAGTCAATGCGGGGTGGTCCTTCCGCAAGGTCATCAAAACAACTGCTTCCGCGACATGCTTGCCTTGAAGCCGTCGTTCCGCTCTCCACCCATGAGCAGCCAGGCCGCTATTGGAATAACGGGCGGTCGGGAATGCGCCCCAATTTCGGCCATTCGCGACGAACGCGACCGGGCCTGAAAGCGGCCGTTCGTGCCAGTCGAGGTGGCGTGATCGCAGCTGGTTAGGAAGTAGTCGAAGCGATCTTGCTCTAAGGCGCTGGCAAGGACCGCGCGTTCCACTCCATGTGAACGTCGTCCCCGCCTCGGAGCAGGCCCCTTTGAGCGACTGGCCATCCGTCGCATAAACTAACCGGCAGCTGCCGGTCACGCCGCTCCGTCTGAAGTAGTTGAAAGTCAGCAGCCGGTCGACAGGAAACGTTTCCTGCAGCTCGCCATTCAAGGCCTTTACGCCATCAGGACTGATAAGCTGGCCGGCCATTCCCATCAAATCGATGTCCTGCCCGAACGGCTTGATGCCCTGACCCTGGAGAGTCAAAAAGAGGTTGGTGCGGGCGCCCTCGTCCGTCTGCATCTTCCACGGGCCGCCTATCGTCACGCGCAGCGCCAGGGACGGACCGGAAGGCGTCGGCGCGGTCTTCTGCTTTCCGGTGGTCCGGCAATTTTTGCTTGAGCCTCAGGATCTCTCTGGTGATCAGGGGCACGATCTCGTGACACCGATGACGGGCGAGTCCGCCGTCAAAACGTTGGCGCTGCGGCGTCGGAGGTAGAAATAGCTTCATTTCGGATGAAAGGTCGAAGCGTAATCGCGCTAGATTTTCTTCAGCGCCTGAGTCTTAATCTGCATGTGGGGCTGTCGCGGCGTCGGATTGCGAAAAGGGGGAGATAACTATGCTTGCTGAAGTCGCTTTGGCGCCGGAGGTAGCCGCGTGATCTCTGCCGGCACACTGCTTCGCATCATCTAGTATGTCGGACGCCCTCGCGGATTGGAACGCGCGGCTTGAAGCGCACTTCCGGGCCTTGGCGGAGATGCGCCGCGCTGGCGGCCTTCCAGTATTCGCTTTGGAGCACGGGCTCAACGCGAGTGAACGACAGGGTCTGGCCCAACAACTCAATGCTGCGTTGGCCAGAGGTGAGCGGACATCGAAATATTGGCTGTTATGGATCGTCTATTCCGCCGAGCAGGGTTACGAATACGATGGTGAGGAATTCTGGGAGACATTTGAGAGAAGAACTCCCCGATGGACACAGCATTTCTACCGGCGATCACTGAGAACCTGGTTCGGAAAGTTTCACGATCTCTACGAGGGGTTCAATCCGACCGGCCCCTGGGCTTCCTGGTTCTCCATCATCGCGTGCCCGATTACGCATGCGCTGCTGCCGCGCGACCTGCAACTCCAGTTGGCGAGAGCGCTATATGTGTGGCGCCACGCGCTGGCGAAGCGGATCGACGCGCCGCCGTCGGAACTGGGCCATTTCCTCGCGACGATGAACTACGACGCAAGTTCCCGCTTTCGTAATTTCCTTCAGCAGGAAGAAATCGTCGGCAGGATCGTGTTCGCGCTCCTCGGGGGCAAAACCGAGGCTGTCGAGCGCTTTATCCATCCGGCGGCGCTCGAACGCATCGTCACCGATCTGCAAACGGCTGGCAGCGGGCGTGCCTGGCTGCAGGATGCCCGTAAGGTCGTTGAGCGCGCGCGCCTTCATGGAACATCATCTGTTCATCAGGAAAGCAATCTGGCGAGCGCGGATCGCAGGGAGCCTGCATCCAAGGAGCGTAGGCTGGAAATCCGCCCGGCGCTGACACTGCGACGCGTGTCGGCTGACGAATGGACGCCGGTCGTCGAACTTCCCTCGTTACGGCCGCTGGCCGAAATCAGCTCCGACCTTAGCAAATTCCTCAGCCAGACCCGTTGCCGGGTGACAGGCTCGCCAGGCGCTTTGCCGGCGGGCTGGCTGCTCCAGAGCGACCAGCGGCGTGTCTTGTCGTCTTGGCCACCATTGAACGAGCCTATCGTCAAATTCGACAAGGAGCAGCCTATCCTGGAACACCTGCTCCGGGTCGACGGGTGCATAACGCCGGGGCCTGCCTGGCTCTTCAAAGTCGGTCCGGACGGGCTTGCGCGCGAGATCATCAGCCGGGTGGTTCGCCCCGGCGGCCGCTACATCTATATCTCGTCGGATCCCATCGCGGCCACGCCCCTCGGAGATCCCGTTCGCATCATGGCCACCGGGGTGAACGCACTAGCGCTCGATCTTCCCACCGTGCTTGCGCCCGCGCAGGTGGATGCGCTTCGGGCGCTGCAGCTTGGCGTCGCCAAGAATGTGAGGCTCGCGCCCGTCGGCCTCGATGCGAGGCGGTGGGATGGTGAAGGCTTCGCCGAATGGATGGATGGCGAGACGCCCTGCGTCTCGCTTCTCGCCGACTTCGCCGTCGAGAGCTGTTGCGTGAAGCTCGACGCGGAATTCGCGCATGTCGATGTTGGCGGGCGCTCCGATCCCATATTGCTCAGGTTTCCGGATCTGAGCGTGGGACTGCACGCACTGATCGTCGAAGTTCGACCGACCGATAAGACGGCGTCCGTGATTTCGGGCCTTCTGCAGATATCGATGCGACATGCTCGGCCTTGGATTGCCGGCACCTCCGCGCATACGGGCCTCGTTACCACTTTTGAGCCCGAAGCCCCGAGCCTCGACCAATTGTGGGAGGGCGACGTAAAATTGCAGGTCTTCGGACCCGCCGACCACCATGTCCGAATTAGCGTGGATTTGCTCGACGCGGCAGGTGCGAAGCTCGGCAGCGAACTCATTGCCGAGTTGCCATTACCGGTGACGGTCGATCGCTGGGAACGCGCGATTTCGACCTTTCTCTCTAAAGAGAAGGACCCCTGGGTCTTCCTGCGAGCTGCGTCGGGGCGGCTCGTTGTCGACGGCGATCTACTGGGCGTGCGCGAAATCAGTCTCCAGCGCGATGTCGCCCCCGTCCGCTGGGCGTGGCACAAAGCGGGGCACGGCACGACCCTGCGTCTGGTCGACGACCATGAGGGCGATGATCCGCCAGCCGTTAGCTTCTATCCCTTCTCCCATCCGGCCCGGCCGGAACCGATCAGCCTCAAACGCGCAGTCGAGGGCTTCCTCCCCGAGAATGAGGGGGGCCTCTGCGTCGTCGCCTGCGGGGAGATTGAGCAGGCCTTGATCGTAAGCATGCCGGCGGTCGTTGGCGGGCTGCAAGGTCTGCTCGTGAAGCCGCACCTAGCGAACCTGCCCTACTCGCCGTCGACGATGCCGCAGATTGCCGACCTAATATCGCTCTGGTCCACGGCCAGGCTCGTCGGGCCGCTTGCGGGCAATCGACGCGACAGAGCTGCAATCGCGCTGCGAGACGCCTTGCGCGAACTCGTGTGCGGCGCGGACTGGATGGACGCCGAGGTCGAGTATTCCAGTTCTCGGAAGGGCGTGGCGGACCTGAAGCGCTTCGCCGGGGCAACCGGGGCGCCGGCGGCCTTCAATTTCGTCGTGGCCCGCGAGGTTGCCCGTTTTCAGACCATGCCGCCGACGGAGCGCACGAAGGACCTCATCGATCTCGCCCAACGATACAAGATCGCCTCGCGCGAGGCCTGCTCTCATGCGCTGCATGTCGCCTCCTGGTTGGAGCGCGGCGGCCGTTGGTCGGAGATCATAGCTGAACGCATCACGTCGTCCAAGGAGGCCGTGAGCCTGACGCGAGCGGCTCGCTTCATCTTCGTGGCGACTTCAGTGCCGTTCGAGGAACAGCCGGCAGTGCCGCAGGTGGCACGCCGATGATCGAGATCGTGAAGATGGGCGAAATCATCGCCTCCGCTCGCCACGATCTCGGTCTTCCCGCCAGGACCGAGGTGGACAGCGCCTATTGGTTCGCCGGCATGCGGCGCCTCGCCGGGCAACTGTGCCCGTGTTCGCCACGCACCCTCGT
This sequence comes from Sphingomonas degradans, assembly GCF_053502645.1. Lineage (NCBI taxonomy): Bacteria > Pseudomonadati > Pseudomonadota > Alphaproteobacteria > Sphingomonadales > Sphingomonadaceae > Sphingomonas > Sphingomonas degradans. The sequence continues at coordinate 1,775,427 of NZ_CP177172.1, read as the reverse complement.
GTCGTCGATGGCAGACAGTCACCGCGCGCTCGCGCTCAACATGGCCGATCTGATCGACCAACTCGAGGATTGCGTGGATGCGTTGGTTGCCGTGGGCGATCTGCTAGAATTCCACGACGTCACCACGCTGGACGAGAAGGTGAAGGCAACCTGGGTCTTCGCCGCGCCACCTTCCTTCGTCATGCATCCATCGGGCACGGCCTACATATTGGGTATGGCACCGGATGACGCCCTTCCTCTTCCGATCGCATGGCGGGAGCGCGTGATCACGAGGGGCCCCGCCCGGGTGCTCGAACCGCTGCCAGGGGAGGATCTCGAGGGATCGCTCAAGAGCAGCGGCTTTCGGCCCTTGTCCCTGAACGCCTGGATGCGCAGCCCCAAGCCGGAGAGCGCGGCCTCGATCATCGCCGGGCTCGACGCCAAGCTCGCGATGCTGGGGCCGGCAGGCCATGTTCCCGACCTCAAGATATTCGACTGGACGAAAGACACGCGAAGCTACCGGGCGCGCTGGGTGGCCCCATCGGGCCAGGACGGCTATTATATCGTCCGCCGCCCGCAGGCCTATGGCGCGGACCTTTGGGGCTATGCGAGCCTCGAACGCGGTGAACTGAGGAAGCTCGTCGACTTTCCGTTCCCCGGGTCCCGATATCGAGGCTGCGACATGGCATGGCGTGCCCAACTTGCGATCGACGCCTTACTGAACAAGCCACAGCGATACCTTGTCGTCACATTGGATGGCGCCAAGCGCTTCGACTTGTTTTTCCCGTTGCCAGACTGGGCACGCCGGCGCCTCTCGACGATCGGGCAGGAGATTGCTTCGGACAAATGCCTGATGTCGTTCAGTATCCCACTCAACGCTGTCATGGCAGAACAGGCTTTCCTTAAAGAATATCTTTTCCTCGAGTGCGAAGAGTAAGGACCGAATTGTATGGCCGCGACGATCCAAGAGACGATCGAACAACTGCACACTTCGCTCAGAGATTATATCGAGGCAACGTACCATATCGGCGATGCGACGCTCATCGGCCAGCGCCAGACTTTGCTGAAGAGGACCGGCGTTACCCACCAGGTCCCTTATCTCGAATCGACGCCCAAATATCAGGTCGGCCAGAATTTCGGGAAGATCGAGGGCCTGCCTCCGGCCGCGCTCGCCGTCTACTCGGCGTTGGCGAAAGCCGATGGCAAGCAGCCAAGGCTGCTCTTCGACCCGCCGTATCGGCACCAGGCAGACGCCATCAGGCACTCGCTCATCGGCGGGCGGAACCTCGTGATTATGACGGGCACGGGCTCGGGTAAGACGGAATCGTTCCTCCTGCCAATCCTTGGGAAATTCGCTCGGGAGGCGTCAGGCAAGCCTAAGGCCTTCGGCAGCCAGCATGGTGTCAGGGCGCTGTTGCTCTATCCCATGAACGCGCTCGTGAACGACCAGCTTGGCCGTTTGAGGGCTATTTTCGGCGATCCGCGCCTTGCAGCGCTGTTCACCGAATGGGCGGGCAGGCCGCCGACGTTCGCGCGCTATACCAGCCGCACGCCCTATGCCGGCATTCGCTCCAGCAAGCGCGACAGCAAGAAATTCACGTCGTTCGAGAGCTTCTACGTCGAGATCGAGCGGCAGGCCTCGGGTCCGCAATCGGAGGACCAGCAGCGCGCGTCGAAGCTTCGCAGCGAGTTGAAGGCGCGCGGAAAGTGGCCGGCCAAGCCCGACCTCGAAAAGTGGTTTGGGGCGAAGGGATCGCGATGGGCGGACCCAAAGACCGGCGAACCGCTAAGGGCGGTCACCCTGCCCGGGGATTCCGAACTGATCACGCGCCACGAGGCGCAGGATGCCGCGCCTGATTTGCTGGTCACCAACTATTCGATGCTCGAATATATGCTGATGCGTCCGATCGAACGGACCATCTTCGATCAGACAGCCGCCTGGCTCGCCGCGAACCCGGACGAGAAATTCACTGTCGTCCTCGACGAGGCCCACCTCTACCGCGGTGCTGCCGGTGCGGAAGTCGGCTTGCTGATGCGGCGGCTTCGCGCGCGGCTCGGTATCCCGGTCAAGCGCTTCCAGGTGATCTGTGCGACGGCCAGTTTCAACGAGAAGGAGCATGCGGGCGACTTCGGATCGCAGTTGACCGGGGTCGATGCCGACAGCTTCATCGCCGTCACAGGCGACCTCGATCTGCGGCCGCACGCTGCCACCGGGAGCAGTGCGGACGCCGACCTGCTGGCTGGGATCGATCTGTCGGGCTTCTACGACTCGGACGAGGATAAGCGGCGAGCCGCCATCGCTCCCGTCCTTCATCATCGTGGCATCGCGCCGACCGGAGATATCGGCCGCGATCTCTATGCGGCTCTCGAGACCTTCCCACCACTCGGCCTGCTGGTGAACACGACCATGAAGGCCGCCCGCCCGGTGGCGAGCCTTGGCTCAGAGCTTTTCCCGGACACGCCCGATCAGGCGGATCACGCGGTGACAGCGCTCCTCGCGCTCGGCAGTGTCGCCCGGGAGAATCCGGAGGCTGCAGGTCTGCTGCCTTGCCGCATTCACAATTTTTACCGGGGCCTGCCAGGCCTCTGGATATGCATGGATCCCGATTGCACCGAACTCGGCGCCAACGAGCATTCGAGCATCTGCGGAAAGATGTATAGCCAGCCCCGCGAGATATGCGGTTGCGGTGCCCGCGTGCTCGAATTCTACACCTGCCGGAATTGCGGCGCGGCCCATGTGCGCGCCCATTCCGACGATGTCGACACGCCGAACGCCCTGTGGTCGGAGCCGGGCCGGCGCCTGAAGATGCCGGGGATGGAGACCGCCCCGCTCCTCGATCTCGATCTCCTGCTGGAGGAGCCCCGGCATCCGGACCTCGCCGAGATAGCAGAATATGATCTCGAGACGGGGCGGATTAACCCGCTCAATCAGAGTCCGCGAACCCGCACCGTCTACTTGCGCAAGGACCGTGTCACCCCGCCCGCCGACGATGAGGGCAATCAGGACAATCGGTTGGAGGTACGCGGCCAGTTTACGCCCTGCGCGGTCTGCGGGGATACGGCGGCCTTCGGGCGGTCCTCGGTTCAGGATCACCAGACCAAGGGGGACCAGCCATTCCAGGCCCTCGTCGCGCGGCAGATCCAGGTTCAGCCTCCCGGGCCGCAGGCGGCATCGAGCTTCGCCCCGCTCCGGGGGCGCAAGGTGCTGGTGTTCAGTGATTCCCGTCAGGTGGCGGCCAGGCTCGCACCGAACCTCCAGCTCTATTCGGTGCGCGATGCGCTTCGAACGCTGATCGTCTGGGGCTTCGACCGGCTTGGTCAGCACCCGATGATCACATCGATGCTCAGCCTCGACGATCTTTATTTCGCCGCGCTTCTTGCTTCCAAGGGTCTCGGCGTCCGGCTCCGACCCGAACTCAAGGTGGGGGAGAACTTTGCCGCCGACGCCGCGATCGAAATCGGTGTTCAGGCGGGCGCGCTCGACGATCCGACACAGTTCATGATGCTCTGGATGAAAAACAGAGGCGATCGTCCGCCGGAGGGCCTGCTCGACGATATCGTCAAGACCGTTAGGGACCGGCATCTCGGGCTGGAAGCGCTCGCGCTCGCCTCGTTGTGCGAGAGTGCTGACAAGGCGGCGGCGGTTCACGGGCTACCGGCGATCCCGGGAATCGCCGACACCAACGAGGACAAGATCGCTTTGGCCCGCGCCTGGCTGCGATGCTGGAGGCCGAAGGCCTTCTGGCTGAACGCCATGCCGAGCACCTGGTACAAGCGGGGCGGCGGAAGTGGGACCAGCGTGCGATCGCAAAAGGGCTCGTTCAAGGCGATGCGTCGCGTGCTCCCCGACAAAACCGCTTACTCGCATTTCGACAAGCAATGGCAGCCTGCCCTAATGCAGATCTTCGCTGAGGAGATGGAAAGCGGGTTCAAGCGCCTCGCCGGCAAGAACCTGTCGCTGCTCATGGACGGCGAGTGGGTGCGCTGCGGCGCGTGCCGCTCGGTTCACCGGCCCGTACCGAAGCTCCCGCATTGCCTCGATTGCGGCAGTGGCGAAATCGTCCCGCTCGATCCCGCCACGGATGCTGTCTTCGTCGCCCGCAAGGGCTATTATCGGGCACCTGTCGTAGCGGCGCTCCACGATCCCGAGCACAGGCCGATGGCGTTGATCGCGGCCGAACATACGGCGCAGCTCAATGCGCCGCAGAGCGAGGATGTCTTTTCGCGTGCGGAGGAGAATGAGCTTCTCTTCCAGGACGTGGCCCTCGATTGGGGCGCGGCGGCGAACCGCTCGACCGCGATCGACATTCTCTCGAGCACGACCACGATGGAGGTCGGCATCGACATTGGCGCGCTGTCTGGCGTCGCCCTTCGAAACATGCCGCCCGGTCGCGCTAACTACCAGCAGCGCGCGGGCCGTGCCGGACGCCGGGGTAACGCGGTCGCGACCGTGGTGGCCTTCGGAAGCGCCGATAGCCACGACGAACACTATTTCAGCGACCCCGAGGCAATGATCGCGGGGCCAGTGGTCGACCCCAAGCTCACTCTCAACAATCCCGACATCGTGCGTCGCCATGTCCGCGCCTATCTCCTCCAGCGCTATCATCAGGATCGGATTCCGGGTTTCGATCCTGAGGCCGATCCGAATCTGTTTTCGGTGCTCGGCACCGTCCCCGGATTCCAGTCGGGCGCAGAAGTCCTCAACCGCGCCGATTTCGAAGCGTGGCTGAAGAAAAATGCCAAGCCGCTCCGGGATTCCGTCGCCGACTGGATTCCGAGCCAGCTATCGCCAGAAGACCGGCAGGAATTGCTCGATGACATGGCGGTCGACTGCCTGAAGGCGATCGACGACGCCCTTAAGGGCAAGGTGCTCGGCGGTCAGAAAGTCTTCGAGGAGCCGGACGGCGAGGGTATCGAGATTCAGGAAGAGGTAGGCGAGGAGGTTCCGCCCGAGAAGGCGCAGACCGGCAAATTGCTGGACCGGCTGCTGTATAGTGGCGTGTTGCCGCGCTACGCGTTTCCGACCGACGTGGCGCCGTTCAACGTGTTCGATATCGACCGATCGACGGACTTCCGCCCGGTGATGAAATTTGCGCCGTCGCAATCTCTGCCGGTCGCGCTGTCGCAATATGCGCCGGGCAAGACGGTATGGATCTCTGGGAAGTGCTACACGTCGGGAGCGATCTATTCGCCGATGTGGGAAGACCGCGTCGAGGCGTGGCAGAACAGACGCCTCTATCGCGAATGTTCCGATTGCCACTTCGCACAGACGGTTCCCCTCGACGAGGGCCTCAAGCCCGGGGTGATCGACGACTGCCATGCATGCGGCGGCGAGGGTACCTTCGGGCCGACGCACTTTTGGCTGCGTCCGCCGGGTTTTGCACATCCCGTCTATGTGGACGAGATGACCTCGCCCGACGACATGCCCGAAACGGCTTATGCGACGCGGGCGAAGCTGACGATGCCGACCCCGGCCGACACTGAGAAGTGGATCGCGATCAATGATCGGATCCGCGGCATGCCCGATCGCAAGCATCTGCTGGTGTCCAACACCGGACCGAAGCAGGAGGGCTATAATTACTGCACGAAATGTGGGGTGATCGAGGCCAGCGCCGAAAGTACAGCGATGCTTGGCGGCCCTCACAAGAAGCCTTATCCTGACGCGAAAGAACCGATGTGCGAGGGCGCGGGCACGACCCGGCACCTCGTCCTGGGCACGGACTTCATTACCGATATCGCGCTGTTCTCGTTGCGTGTAGCGGCGCCGCTTAAGCTGAAGCCAGGTTTTTATCCGACGGACGTCGCGCTGAGGACCGTGAGCGAGGCGATTGCCAAGGCCGCCTCGTCGATGCTCGAGATCGAGCCGGGAGAACTCATGGCGGAATATCGTCCGGCGGTGACGCCAGCGGGGATAAGCGGGCTCGAGGCGGAGATATTCCTCTACGATACTCTCCCCGGCGGCGCGGGCTTCTCCGGCCAGTTGGCCCACCGCGGCGAAGAGCTGTTCAAGCGTGCGCTCACGCTGATGAAGACCTGCCCAGAGAATTGCGACGCCTCGTGCTATCGCTGCCTGCGCAGCTTCAAGAACAAGTTCGAGCATGGATTGCTCGATCGGCATGTCGGCGCGGAACTGCTCGCATATCTGATCAGCGGCGAGATGCAGCCCTTCGACTCGCGGCGGATCAAGACCTCGACGCTCCTGCTCCACCAGGATCTCGAGCGCCAGGCTGACGGGGTTCAGTTCGGTCTCGATGTCGACGTGGATGTCCCAGGGATGGGGTCGGTGACGATTCCGATCCTCGCCACGCGATCGAACGGCCAGCGGTTTGCGATCGCACTCGCCGGCGGATTGACCGGCGACCATCCGGCCGACCCTAGGATTGTCGAGATGCGTGAGAACTGGCCGGATCTCTTCGTGATCCCGGTGAACGAACTGCTAGTCCGGGGCAACTTGCCGGCGGCATCGCTCTCTGTTCTTTCCGAGATCGCTTGAAACGACAGGATGTAGCCCGTGATCGAGATTTTGGGTGTGAACAGCGGCCAGGAGTATGAAGCTGCGGTTCACCTGCGCAAGCAGATGCTGAAACTGTGGCCCGATCTTGCGCAGAGCAAGGACGGCACCGTCAAGATGTTCGTCGGCTTCAAAATGTATGGGTACAAATTCCAGGATCTCGACATCATCGTTGTCGGCAGTTTCGCGACGCCGAGATCGTTCGATGCGGAAATGAAATTCTGTCCGTCCGAGGGAGAGCCGTTCGTTCCGAGGGGTGCCTCCATCCGAAACTTCGCCCTTCTGATTGAGGAGAAGTCCCACGATGCCCCCGGTGTTCGGTTCGAAGGCAGGACCGCCACGGTCAAATACAGCAACAAGAAGGACGGGGAGTGCGTCACCGAGAAGGCGTTCAAGCAGATGTTCGAGTTCAAAAAATATCTGCGCGATCGAGGTGGCGGGAGCATCTTCGTCCAGGAACTGGTGATGTTCTCGGGGCTGAAGGAAGCGCAGCTTCCGCCACGGCCCCATAATTTCATCGCGAGCGACACGAGCTTCGAGAGGCTGCTGAACACGTTGGGGCAGATCTCAAACCCTGTCCGATCCGGCAATTTCGCCAATCTGAACTTCGGATCGACAGACGTCTTCCGAAAGATCCTCGACCCAAGCTTCGAATTGTTCGACGTTCTCGAACCGACGCCCCTCGATCGCAAACGCATGGACCTGATCGCGAAGCAGGCGCTCCCTGACAATTGGATCCAGGAGATGGGCGAGAAGCAGATCCTGCTGAAAGGCCGCGGTGGTGTCGGCAAAACCGTCATACTTCTGCAGATGGCGTATCGGGCCTACCAGTTCGACGAAAAGCGCTCGCTGGTCCTCACCTTCAACAAGGCGCTCGTTGCGGACCTTCGGCGGTCGATGGCCCTTCTCGGCGTGCCCCGCGCTGTGGAGACCGGGGGCATCGGAATTGAGACGGCGCACGGCTTCTTTGGCCGGCTCATGATGGCGCTGGGCATAGTCGACGGCTACGACGACTTTCTGGAACGCTACGCCGAACACAAAGAGGCGCTACTCGCCTATCTAGATTCGGGTGCGGTCAGCCGCGACGATATCGACAAACTCATCCGCGATCAGGGCGATCAATTCGGCTGGGACAGCGTGCTCGTCGACGAGGGGCAGGATTGGCCATCGGACGAGATTGCGATCTTGCGGGAAATCTATGGCCCGGAAAGCCTAGTCGTCTCCGACGGCGTCGACCAGTTCGTCCGCGAGACCGTGGCGGACTGGAGCGCGGGCGTCGGCAAGGCATCGCTAAGCAAACGGCGCCTGACGCGCTGCATGCGGATGAAAGCCAATCTAGCGACGTTCGTGTCCGATATGGCGACGAACCTTGGGATCGATGATTGGGATCTGGAGCCGAACACCGATGCTGCCGGCGGCCGCGTCATTATCATTGAGGGCGATCTAAGTTCCCATCCCGATCGTCTGAAGGAGTGGTGCGACGAGGCGGAGGCGCTGAAAAACGCGCCGGTCGATCTCCTGGCCTGCGTACCTCCGTCATTGGCGGGCACCGCCCACAGTGGCGGGATGTGCAAGCCCGCCGCGGAGTTCGTTTCCTTAGGCCACAGGGTATGGGACGGCACGAGCCAAGAGGTTCGGGAACATTTCGCGACGAACCGCGACCAACTGCGCTTCGTCCAATATGATTCATGCCGGGGCCTCGAGGGCTGGACCGTTATCAATTACGGCTTGGACGAACTCTGGGACTACAAGCATGCCCAGTGGCTCAACGAAGGCCATTCCGTCGATGACCTTTATGCATCGGCCGACGATCTTGCCACGCTGCATGCGTCCCGATGGGTAATGATCCCGCTGACGCGGGCGATCGATACGCTCGTCATCAACATCGGACCGCAGCAGAGCTTCGTGCGCGATGCTCTGCTGAAGGCGGCCAAGGCGCGACCCGACATCATCGAATTGATCGGTTTCGAGAATGCGGCCGCGATCTGAAGCGGCTTCGGACAATCTCAGATTGGGAGCAGTGACGTATCCAGCACTGGCGAGATCAACGCCGCATGGACGCTCTGCGGACCGAGCTTTTCGATGGCGGTGAGGGTTTCCGGCCGTCTGGATCGCTGCAGCAGCCAACGGCGGCGCCACGCGGCACTGATCGACGCTGCGCTGGAAAGCGATGGCGGTTCGGAGTGCATACCGAGGAGTGCATCGCGCGATGCCGAACCGAGCTCGCAGGCGTAGAACAGCCGAGGATTTGCGTGATGGAGAATGGCGTCGCTGTCGATGCCGAGCGCATCGAGGCCTTCTCTGATCTGTCGAAGTCGAGGGCTGGTCCCTTCACCGAAGCGGTTGTTCACGCGTCGAGAGTCGTGGCGGGCTTGCGCCATCTGTCTAAGTGCATGAGCCGTCTCGTTGCCAAGATGGAGCGTTCCAAAGCCGCCGGTCAAGCTCTTGCCGATGGCATCCCAGCGGACATCATGCGCGAGAGCGTCGTGATCTTTGGCTTGCACGACGAGCCGATTATATTGGCTCGAGCCCACGCCGTAGAGACTGGTCGTCGTCAGGATGCGAAGATCGGCGGGTTTGGAGATCGCGCGGCCAGCCATCTGCGACGCGATGACGCTGACCTGTGAGCCATACCGTTCGGCGTAGTAATCGTGGATCTCGCGCGACGCGAGGAGGAGGGCGACCAGCTTGCCTCCCAGCAGTTCGTTGTAAGGATGGATCGCGCCACAGATGCTGACGTCGGCGACCTGGCTCGAGAGGCCGGCTTTGCGGAACTCGGTGAGAGTAATGTCGATCGCGCGCTGGCCGGTCTTCGCAGCGAGAAGCTGCTCGATCGCGGCGCGCGGCTTCTTTGCGAGGCCGGCCGCGCGAAACATCTGCATGGCGAACAGGAGCTGCGCCAGAAGCTCGGACCGTTTGCGCACGAAGAGGAGATCCTCGGAAGCCGCGCGCCAGTCGGCGTCTCCGTGCGCGTCCTTCAAGTTGCCGCGCATCGGCCGGACGCTGCCATCTGCGGCTCGGTTGTCTTCATAGTGGGCGCGTAGCTGAAGATCGCGCGAGTAAGCCGCGCCGGCGGCTTTCTGCTCCAGACGCAGGATCGTCGTTTCGACGGGCGCCTGGATTTCGCTTTTGGACGCAAGGTCGTCCCACCTGAGATTGGCGATCGACGCTTCGACACGACCGAGGAAGGCCTTGGCGATATCCTCCGGCGCCCATTCGCCAGCGAGGAAACGCGCCTCCATCGCTTCTCGGAGCCAACCGATCCAGCGGTCGCGCGCCGTGACCCGCATGACGGGGCTCGCGAGCATTGCGATGCCCATGACGGGGCGGTTCGGGCGAGCAGCGTTCCGGATCAACACCAGCAACTGGCGGCCGGGGATCGGGCGATATTCGTGCGCCCAAGTGTGACGGAAGTAGCGCCATATGTCGTTGAGCGGCAAGCCGGTCGTCGAGCAGCGGTCACGTGCCCTGCAGATCTCGACGACGGGATCGACGACGTCGGCCAATGCCGATTCCTGCTGATCGGAGGGAAGCGAGGCGATCCGTCGAAACTCGGTGGCGAGGTCGGACCCGTTGTCGACCAGATCGAGGATGCAACTGCGCACCCCGGGCGGGCGGAGCGTGCGGCGCTCCATGCGCCGGAGGAAGGCATCGACGGACGGTTCCTGTAGTTGCCGTTGGCGGGCGGCCTGCAGGGCGTCGCGAACGCGGCGCTTCACGTCGTCGACCGACTGTTCCGATTGCCGCGTAATGCCTGGCGCCTCGAAGAGAATGTGGTCGTCCTCGACGGAGACACGCCAGCCTTGCTCGAAGAGATCGGCGACGAGAAGGCAGACGGTGCGGAGCTTCCGGCTCTCGCCATCATCAATGTAGCGACGCGCCAGCGTGCGCAGTTCCTCGGCGAAAGAAGGTTGCGGTGCGCCTTCGAACGTCAGGAGGCTGCGAAACTCCCGCTTCTGATCGCTGCGCAGGAAAGGGGAGACGGTTCGCACTTGCCCTGGACTCAACCGCAACTTCCCTTCCAACATCAATCGCGACCCCCCCCCTTCACAGCCCGTCCTTCTACACCCGATTATGCCAAAGATCGGGGCAGAACTCCAGCGCGCTTGAGCGGGTAAACTGACGCATTCAGGGAGATAACATGTTCGCGATCGATTGGAGGTCCGGGTCGAGCGATTGGCTCCAGTCTGTGAGTATTTTGGTGATGATCCGTCGCCGCGCTGCCGAGTGCTCGCGACCGCTGACGTCGATGGCATGAAGCAGGGCTTCGAGCGCGCCTTGGATTGCTATCGGATCCGGCCGATCGCTTCCGCCGAATGCCGGGTGGGCCAGATTGATGCCGAGCGTACCGCTGCTCGTGCGTAGGAGGAGAGAGGGGAGTTCGCTGGTCTGCTGAAGCTCCGATTGTGAAGACGGTTGTGATCGCCCTATCGAACCTCGTGGATTGCGACGTTCGAACGTGGGCGCGTTGACCGCGGTGCGAGCGCGCTCGCTTTTCAGCGATCGAACCCTGCTGCGAAGTTGCTCGATTGCCTTGACCAGCCCTGCCTCGCGTAGCCGGTCCCACATTTCCGGCGACACAGAGATCTGCTGCTTCGCCGTCGTCACGCCGAAAAGTTCGTCAAGGGACGCCGGGAATTCGACCTCGATACGGATGTAGCGATCGTTGTTGATGAAGGTGGTCCAGGGCGTCTTAGTCTTGCAGTCGATGAGGCGACCGTTCCGGCTGAAGATGATGCCGTGATAATCTTTCAGGACAGTAAATCTTTCGTTGGCGTTGAGGCCGACGGCATCCCTGCTCTTATCAATCGAAGCAAAACTTGGCGGTAGATAGGAGTAGCGGAGAAGCACCTTCCCGAAACCGCCCGACATCGCGACGTCGAACGTTACAGGTTCAAGCTCGACGGCTCGATCGTCATCAATCTGGTACAGAAGGTCACTTGGATTTAGGAAGAGCGGATCAGTGGGCGAGACGGGTTCGCCATCGATAAGGATGAGGGTCGACGCTAAGAGCTTGTGGTATGTGACGCTGAATTGCCGGTTCAAATTCTTTGCGAATCCTAAGGTCGTCGCCCAGTCGAGGCGATCCAGCTTCTCGATTAAAACGATCGTTCCGGACTCCCAACCATCGGGATAGAACCGGTCGACATAGTCCATCAGAAAATCAGGAATTTGGGCATCGCACGGTGAGGGTATGACCGTCTCGCCATCGTCGTCTGTATATTTGCCGCCGTTAAGGTCGTCGAGATCGAGAGTCACCTGTTTGGCGAGGCCTCCGGCGACCTTCGAGATGACGGTGAAGCGCTTGCCGATGCTCATCGTCGAACAGGGCAATCCGTAGCCATACCGGCCCAATCCCGATCGATCATTCTCGCGATGGGTGCCGCCCCACATCATAGCAAGTTGTATCATGTCCGACGCCATACCGTGCCCGTCGTCGAGGACGGCAATCTGAGCCGGCTTCTTTTGCGAGACCCCGTCGTCATAGCCAAACACGATATCGACGTGCTCCGCGTAAGCCTGGATCGAATTGTCGACGAGTTCGGCGATTGCTTCGACGTTGCTCCGATATCCGAGATGGCGAATTCCGCGGACAAATGCGTCCGGCACGGTGAGCCCCAACTTTCCGCTCTTCTGCTTTTCCGCTGAGTATCGAGCTTGCGCAGAAATAGCGGCGATCGCACGTCGCGCTGTTTTCGACCGCGAAACTGGGGTCATGGGAACCTCGTTGTGACTAGCTACTGCTACAGTGGGCGTTGCAATCGGAGATAAGTCGCTCCCCTACCTTTGGACACAGTCTTCCTTGGCCGCTTCGATTTCGGTTCGAACGAACGACATGTCTACACTCGGATTTGAGGTGCTAATCTCTCCTCGAATCCTATTACGTTTGCGGCGGGCTTTCACGAAATCTCCGGACCAGTTCGGCTCCGACCAAAGCGCCAACTGACACCGTGGTGCTGTCAGTTGCCGTTGGGTGAAAAGGAGACGAGTGGCAGCTTTCTCTATTCATTGATTTAAAGCGGCCAGTCCGCAAACGGCCCATTTGAAGTCTCCCCTATCGCCTCTTTTTTTCCCTGAACTTGCCGTCGATCACTCTGGCGCCGTCACGGAGGAAATCGAGATGATCTGACCAATGCTGCATCATGCGTACCCGCTCGTCCCAATATTCCCCGCGCGTGTATGCGCGGCGCACGGCGTTGTTGTCGCAGTGGGCAAGTTGGCGCTCGATTGCGTCGGCGTGCCAGAGCCCCATTTCGTTCAGCAGCGTTGCTGCCATGGCGCGGAATCCATGTCCGGTCATTTGGTCCTGCGCATAGCCCATTCTACGAAGGGCCGCGTTGATGGTGTTCTCCGACATCGGTCGCTCGACGGAGCGTAGCGAGGGGAAAAGATACGGGCTGTGCTCGGCGTCGTGCTTGATCGAGCCGATGATGTGGAGCGCCTGACGGGAGAGGGGGACCGAGTGCGCCCGTCGCATCTTGGTCTTGTGCGGTGGGATCGTCCAAACAGCTTTGCTGAAATCGAAATCTGCCCACTCGGCGAAGCGAAGCTCTCCAGGCCGGACGAACACGTGCGGCAAGAGGCGAAGCGCCAGGCCTGTCGTCGGATGATCTTCGAGCGCTTCGATGGCGCGGAGAAGCGCGCCTGCTTCCGTGGGAGTGGTGATCGCAGCGCGATGAACGTGTCTGGGCACGATCAGCGCGCCACGCAGGTCGGCGGCGACATCGCGTTCGGCACGGGCGGTAGCGATGGCATAGCGAAAAATCTGCGAAGAGGTGCTGCGGAGACGCTTTGCGGTCTCGTATCGACCCTTGGCCTCCATCTTGCGCAGCATGATGAGCAACTCCTGTGCGGAGATCGAGGCGACAGGGCGCTGCCCTATCGCTGTATTGATGAAGTCCAGCAGCCAGCGCAGCTTCTTCATCGTGGCCGCCGAGCGGCCCTCTTTCTCGACTTTCAGCAGCCATTCGTCCGCGACGGATTTGAAGCTGTTCGACGCGGCTACCGTCGCCGCGATCCGGTCGAGCTTGATTCGTTCGGCAGGATCATTGCCAAGTGCCAGCACTTTGCGCGCGGAGTCACGGGCTGCGCGAGCCTCGGCCAACCCGGTGTCCGGCCATACGCCGAAGGCCAGGGTCTTTTGTTTGCCGAGGTGACGGTAATTCATCCGCCAGCACCGAGCGCCAGACGGTGCCACGAGCAGGTAGAGCCCGTCGCTATCGCTCAGCTTGTACGCCTTGTCGCGACTCTTGGCCGCTTTGATCGCCACGACCGACAACGCCATGATGGTGTCTCCATCCAAGCGACCGGCGTGATGCCATCAGAAATACCATCAGATTGCTGGTATGGAGTGGTATTTCGCCGATCCGACTGGGATGCTTATACCACAAAAAACCGCAGAAAATAGCCACTTATGGCGCATTCTCGGACGCCCTGGGATGGCGTTTTGGTGACCCCTACGAGAATCGAACTCGTGTTTTCGCCGTGAGAGGGCGACGTCCTAACCGCTAGACGAAGGGGCCATGTGTGGCGGAAGCGCGGCATTAGGGGGATGGGGGCGCTTCGTCAAGCGGGCATTGCGCGAAGTCCCATCCAGCGGCGCGCGGATGCCCAGTGGCGTAGTGCGATGCGCTCGATCGCCAGCGCCAGCAGCAGCGTCGCGCCGAACAGCGGCATCGCGATGCCGAGCAGCGTCACGGCGCCCGCCAGTGCCCATCCCATCCGGGGGCGGGACAGCGCGGGCGGGGCGCCGAGCCGGCCGTGCGGTCGCCGCCGCCACCACATGACCGCGCCGGATACCGACAGGGTCGCGAGCAGCAGTGCGGTCAGCGTCCCCAGAAGCTGGTTCGCCAGTCCGAACAGCGCGCCTTCGTGGAGCGCGATGCCATAGCCGACGACGCGGTCGACCCAATGGCGCTGGGCGAAGTCGCGCCTAGACACGATCGCACCGCTCTCGCCGTCGATCGACACGCTGGTGCGCAGCGGGCGGTTGGCGGCTTCGGAACTCACTGCCCATGGCGCGCCGGGCGTTGCGGGCGGCGTCACCATCACCGGCGCGGCAAGCCCGAGCGGATAGGTACGCGCGACGACGCGGTCGATCGCTGGGCCGCCGGGCGCGGGTGCGGGCGCCGCCATCATCCCGCCATGTCCGGCATGTTCGTCCAGCACCACTTTCTTGCCGCCGATCGTCCAGTCGGGCGGGCCGTCGATCGTGCCGGTAACCTTGCGCACTTCCAGAAAATAGCTCCCCCAGAATTTGGCCCAGGGCAGGCCGGTGGCGATCAGCACCAGCGCGGCGCCTGCGACCCAGATGCCGCTGACGGCGTGGAGGTCGCGCCAGAACACGCGCTTGCCCCGCCGCAGCCGGGGATACAGCGCGCCGCCAAGCCCCGCGCCACCGCGCGGCCACCACAGGAAAATGCCGGTCAGCAGCATCACCACCGCCCAGCACGCCGCGATTTCCACCATATAACTGCCCGGCGCGCCGGCGAGCAGCGTGCCGTGGAGCAGGAAGACGGTCCGCATCAGCCGCCCGTCCTCCCGCTCCACATGCACCACGCGCAGCCGATAGGGATCGACATAGACGCGGCGGTCGACGCCGGCGGACGTCACCGTTATGCGCGTGGACTGGTTGGCCTCCTGCGGCAGCTGGAGGCGCCGCAGTTGCGACCCCGGCACCGCCGCGACCGCCGCCGCGACCTGTGCGGAGACGGGCGCGCGCGCCCCCGTCCCGGCGATCTGGTCATAGGGGCGCTCGATCAGCGCCTCTATCTGCGGCTTCCACAAATAGAGGGTCCCGGTGGTAGCGAGCCACAGGATGAACGGCATGCACAGCAGCCCGCCATAGAAATGCCAGCGCCATACCGTGTTGTACCACCGGGCGCCCATCAGAATGCGGCCCGGATGCCGCCGAACACGCTGCGGCGCTCGACGGGGTAGTAGATCGCGCTGGCGGGGGTGTATTGAATCACTGCCGATACATCGCCCACGGCCTTGCGGTTGGTCAGGTTGCGCAGGTCGGCAAAGACGGTGAACACCTTGTTCAACCGCGCTTCGCCGCCGAGCCCGAACAGAACATAGCCGTCGCCGCGGAACGTGTTCTTGTAATCCGCCCAGGCGCCCTGCGGCAGATATTCGACGTTCGGGGTGATGCGCAGCGCATCGGTGCCGAGCTGGAGCTCGGTGCGGAAGAAATGCTCGGGGATCACCGGCAGGCGATTGTCGCCAAACTCGGCATCGTCGCGGAAGCGGAAGTCGCTCCACATATAGACCTGCCGCAGCCGCGCCCAGGGCGTGACTTCGATGTCCAGGCCCAGCTCGACGCCCTGATGGCGGGTCTTGCCGGCATTGAAGGTAGAGACGGGGATGGTCGGCGGTGCGACGCTGTACTGAAGCAATTCGCCGTCCAGGTCGGCGCGATAGGCGCTGATGTCGAACTTGACCGGCCCCAACCGCCCGCGCGTGCCGATTTCCGCCGTCCAGGCGCGCTGTGCATCAAGCTGTACGAAATTCGAGATCTGGGCCAGCTCGATAAACCCCGGCAGTTCGTGGCTGCGGCTGACATTGGCGTAGAATTGCAGGTTCTTCGCCGGTTCGTACAGCACGCCCAGCTTGGGCGAGAGCTGGTCGAACGTCTCGCGACCGCTGACGACGCTGGGATAATGCTGGTCCTGTTTGCGCAGGCCCGCCGTGTAGATCGCGCCGGCGATCAGCGTCAGGCCCTCGGTCGGGCGCACGCGGCCCTCGGCATAGGCGTCGAAGGTGCGCGCGGTCTGGTCCGCACGGAACGTGGGGGCACCGCGATCGCCGTTGACGTTGACATAGCGCTTGGAATCGACCGACCCGAACCGCGCGGTCGCGCCCGCCGTGACGCCGACGATGCCGAAATCCTGATCGAGCCGGGCATAGGTTCCCCAGTCGAGCGATTTCTGGTCCACCGCCTGATAGATCGGGTGGTACAGTTTCTTGGCATTCAGGAAAGCGCCGACGTCGAGCGTGCCCGCGCCCAGTTCGAAGCTGGTCTTGTTCTGGAGGCGGAAGGAATCGATGTTGCGCTGCTGGTTGTTGATGTAGTTGCCCGTCTTGGGCTTGGTGGTGGCGACGGCATAGGTCAGCGCGCCCGCCAGTTCCTGTTCGAGCGACTGGACGCTGGCGTAAAAGCGCGTCTCGATGCTGTCGGTCAGGCGGATGCCGGCATTACCGTTGAAGCGGATTGCGCGGCGCTTGCCATGGTCGCGGTCGCTGTCTGAACGATCGCCCGCGACCGAGAGGAACACGTCGCCGCGCTGGTCGGCATAGCCCATGCTGGCGAGCGCGCGGATCGTGTTGAAGCTGCCGCCGTCGACGCGCAGCCGCACGCCGTTGGCCGAACGGCCGGTCGGCGTCACGCCGTTGATCGCGCCGCCCAGCGTCGATGCGCCGAACCGCAGCGCGTTGGCGCCCCGGAAAACCTCGATATGCTGAAGCACGGCGGGGTCGAGTTCCTGGAAATCGCCATTGTCGTCGGCAAGGTTGATCGGCACGCCATCCTGCAACAGCGTGAGCCCGCGCATGTGATAGCCCCGGCTGATCCCCGATCCCCGGATCGAGATACGGACTTCCTGCCCGAAACGCGGCTGCGCATAGACGCCCGGCGAAAAGGCGAGCGCGTCGCGCAGCGATACCGCGACCTTGTCCTGATAGTCTTCGGCGGAAACGACGTTGGCGCCGCCGGGGGTCTCGCTGACCCGCTGGATCGCCTGATCGACGATTTGCTGGGCGGTTACGACGATCTCGTCGCGGTCATTGGGGGCCTGCTGGGCGCAAGCGGGCAGGGCGGCTAGAATGAAGGGTGCGCTGTACAGCGCACGGACGAACTTCTGCATTTTGAAACATTTCCTCACGTGACGAACGGACGGCGCGCGCGGGCGCACGCCGGTTTGGGTCAGGCGAGGGCAGGGGGGCCGGTGGAGAGCGGGGGCGGGGCCGCAAGACCGCGCCCCGGGAACACCGGCAGCGGACGCAGCGCGACGGGCGCGGCGGCGGCGATGGGCGGCAACAGGACAGGGCTATCGGTGCCGGTCGCGGGCTGCGCTGTGGCGGCAAAGGCGCAGGGCTGGTCCGCGCCGGGCTTTTCCTTGGGCGCGCTGTCCTTGCCCAGCGCATTGGCCAGCAGCGACTGGGCACGGGTCTGAACCTCGCGCCCGCTGCTGTCGCTGCACCAGTTGAAAGTGACGCCGCCAGCCTGCGCCACCGGCATCCATCCGGCGGGCACGGCAATGCGCAGGAGCAGCGCGCACGCGACGAGCAGCAGCGCCATGCGCTGCAACGCTCCCCCATGCGTGCGTGCCCCCCGAATCATCAATTCGCCCCTGTCATCCTTCCATGCACCAAGGCAAGGCGACAAAATGCCTCACCCGGCGACGGGCAGCCGCAGCGCGCCATCGGCTTCGTAATGGACTTCGCTATAGGCGATCACGGCGTCGAGCGGCAGCGGGCCATAGATATGGGGGAACAACTGCCCCCCACGCGCCAGCTCCCAGCGTACGGTTTCGTCCAGCGCCTCCAGATCGACGGCGGCAAGCCACAGCCCGTCCTGACCGGCGAAATGCTTTGCCAGCGTCTCGGCCAGCTGCTCGGCGGTGGAGAGGTGGATATAGCCATCGGCCAGATCCACCGGCGCCCCCGCGAAGCTGCCGTCAGCCTCCAGCGCCGCCATCTGGTCGGCGGTCAGGATCTTGTAGGCTGTGGTGGGCATCTCGCTCACTGGCCGTCCTCCGGTCCTTCGGCAAGGTCCTCGTGCACATCGGCGTCGGGCGTCGGCGTGCCGGCGACGGCGCCATCGGCCAGATTGACCTCGGCCTCTTCCTCGCTCTCTTCGATGCGCGCGGCGGAGACGACATACTCGCCCGATGCGACGCGGAAGATCGTCACGCCCTGGGTATTGCGGCCCGCGACGCGGATGTCGCCGACGGTGGTGCGGATCAGCTTGGCCTGGTTGGTCACCAGCATCAGCTCCTGGCCCCGGCTCGCGGGGAAGCTGGCGACGACAGGGCCGTTTCGGTCCGACGTCACGATGTTGGTGATGCCCTGGCCGCCACGGTTGGTGCGGCGATATTCATAGGCGGAGGTGCGCTTGCCATAGCCATTGGCCGTGACGGTGAGGATGAACTCCTCCGCCGCCTCGAACTCGGCCATGCGCTCGGGGCTCAGCGTGACTTCGCGCTCGCCGTCCTTCCAGGGCGCGGCCTTGAGGTAATCCTCGCGCTCCTGCGGAGTCGCCTCGAACCCGCGCAGCACCGACATCGAGATGACTTCGTCGCCTTCGGCCAGCCGTGCACCGCGCACGCCGGTCGAATCGCGGCTCTGGAACTCGCGCACGTCGGTGCCGGCAAAGCGGATCGCCTTGCCCTGCTTGGTCGCGAGCAGCACGTCGTCGCCTTCGCTCAACAGCGACACGCCGATCAGCCGGTCGTCGGAGCCCTCTTCGAATCGCATCGCGATCTTGCCCGAGCTGCGGATATTGGCGAACGCATCCATCGAGTTGCGGCGCACCGAACCCTTGGCGGTCGCGAACATGACGTGCAGGTTGCCCCAGCTCTCTTCGTCCTCGGGCAGCGGCAGCACGGTCGAGATCGTCTCGCCGCTGGCGAGCGGCAGCAGGTTGATCATCGGGCGACCGCGCGTGGCCGGCCCGCCTTCGGGCAGGCGCCACACCTTCATCCGATACACCTTGCCCTCGGTCGAGAAGAACAGCACCGGCGTGTGGGTCGACGTGACGAACAGGTGCGTGACCGCATCCTCGTCCTTGGTCGCCATGCCGGCGCGGCCCTTGCCGCCGCGCTTCTGCGCGCGGAAGGTGTCGAGCGGGGTCCGCTTGATATAGCCTTCCATGGTCACCGTGACGACCATGTCTTCGCGCTCGATCAGGTCCTCGTCCTCGATCCCGTCGGCGGCGGCGGCGATTTCGGTGCGGCGCGGCGTCGCATAGGCGTCACGCACGATCACCAGCTCCTCGCGCATCACTTCGTACAGCTTGGCGCGGTTGCCGAGGATTTCGAGCAGCTCGGCGATCGTATCGGCCAGCCCCTTCAGCTCCTCGCCGATCTCGTCGCGGCCCAGCGCCGTCAGGCGATGCAGGCGCAGGTCGAGGATCGCGCGGACCTGCACCTCGGACAGGCGATAGCTCTCGCCGCCCATGTCGGTGTCGATCGCTTCGACCAGGCGGATATAGGGTGCAATTTCCGCGATCGGCCATTCGCGCAGCAACAGCGCGTCGCGGGCGACGGCGGGGCTGGTCGAGCCGCGGATGATCTTGACGACTTCGTCCAGGTTGCTGACCGCGATGACCAGGCCGAGCAAGATGTGCGCCCGGTCGCGCGCCTTGGCGAGTTCGAACTTCGAGCGGCGGGTGATGACCTGCTCGCGGAAGCCGACAAACGCCTCGATGATGTCGCGCAGGTTGAGCAGTTCGGGACGGCCGCCGCGAATCGCGAGAATGTTGGCCGGGAAGCTCGATTGCGCGGGCGTGTTGCGCCACAGCTGGTTGAGCACCACGTCGGGCGTCGCGTCGCGCTTCAGATCGATGACGATCCGCACGCCTTCGCGGTTCGATTCGTCGCGGATGTCGGCGATGCCCTCGATCCGCTTTTCCTTGGCGGCCTCGGCGATCTTTTCGACCAGGGCGTTCTTGCCCTGCTGGTACGGGATCTCGGTCAGCACGATCGAACGGCGCTCGCCGCGCTGTTCGGTGATGTAGCGGCTGCGGACGATGATCGATCCGCGCCCGGTCTGATAGGCCGAGCGGCAGCCGCTGCGGCCCAGGATGACCGCGCCGGTCGGGAAATCCGGGCCGGGGACGATTTCCATCAGCTCTTCGAGCGTGACTGCGCCATTATCGATATAGGCCAGGCACGCGTCGATCACTTCGCCCAGATTGTGCGGCGGAATGTTGGTCGCCATGCCCACGGCGATGCCGCCGGCGCCGTTGACCAACAGGTTGGGGAAGCGCGCGGGCAATACCGTCGGCTCGCTTTCGGAGCCGTCATAATTGTCCTGGAAATCGACCGTGTCCTTGTCGATATCGTCCAGCAGCGCCGATGCGACGCGCGCCAGCCGCGCCTCGGTATAGCGCATCGCGGCGGGCGGATCGGGGTCCATCGAACCGAAGTTGCCCTGGCCGTCGATCAGCGGCACCCGCATCGCCCAATCCTGGGCCATGCGTGCCATCGCGTCATAGATCGAGCTATCGCCGTGCGGGTGATATTTACCCATCACGTCACCGACGAGGCGGGCAGACTTGCGATACGCGCGCCCGGCGACATAGCCGCCCTCTTGCGCGGCATAGAGGATACGGCGGTGCACGGGCTTCAGGCCGTCGCGAACATCGGGAAGCGCGCGCGCCACGATCACGCTCATCGCGTAATCGAGGTACGAGGTCTTCATCTCGTCGACGATCGAGACGGGAGTGATGTCGGAGGGGTCCGCGAGGACGGTCTCGTCGGTCAAAGTTACGGGTTTCCAGATTTGTTACGAATACGGGACTGCTCTAGCGCCGCCCACGGCACCTGTCCAACCCCGCGCGCACGCGCGCACGCGGGGACGCGCGCAGATTTCAACGGTGTGGCGGCGTTTTCGCGCGCGGGACGGTCAGACGCCGGAAAGGCCGCACTTGCGGGCTACCGCCAGTGGTTCGCCGATCTTCATGGAAGCGATCAACTGGTCGCCCATCCTTTTCAGGAAATCGGCCTCGCCGTTCACGCCATTTGCCTTGAGCGTGTCATCGGTCATCCGCGCGAGAAGGGGCGCAAGCGTCTCCTGGATGTGTTCAAGCGGCTCCTTGGCACCGCCGTTCGATGCAAATTCCTCTGCCGCGCCCTGCAATAGCGACAGCGTTCCGAAGCACATCACGTCGCGGTCGAAGCCCGTCGGCATCGCCGGTGCGCTGGGCGCCGGTGCGATGGGAAACCGCTTCTTGCATTGGGGAACGAGCGCGGCGGCCGCAGCGGCCTCTGTCGGTTCGCCGCTGGACGCCTCGCCCGAAAGCGTGCCGAGCCGATCGAGGAACGGCTTGCCCATCGGCTTCGCAAGTGTCGCGTGCATGACGTAATAGGTGTAGCCGGACGCCAGATCGAGAGGGCTCTTGGTGCCCATGCCCGCCAGGGTGACGGCGCGCGCGCACATCGTGGCGGCCTCGAAAGGCTGCGTCGGCAGCGCGGCGGCAGGCGCCGGTGCGGCCTGCGCCGCAATGAGAGCAATGATCGTCAGCATCCTCGTCCTTCCGCCTTGCAATAACGGCATCTAATCCGGCCGCGTCGATCAGCGCCAGTGGCTTTGGAACTTCGTCATTCAATCGGCATTCATTTCGCGATTGGCATCCGCCGGGCTATTGCGTCCGCTTGAATGGCGCGAGAGTGGCATTTACAGGGGCCAGCGATCCGTCCGCCGATCCCACGAGGAGAGTAGTACATGACGTTCGTTTCGAAGCTGGCGATGGCCGCCGTGCTGACCATGGGGACTACGGCCCTGGGCACTGCACCTGCCATTGCGCAAAAGGCGGCAAAGAATGCCGGCGAGCCACAGCTCAAGGTCAGTGAAGAATTCCGCAAGGCAGCAGCCGCCGCCGAAACCGCACTCAAGGCCAATGATCTGACCACGGCCGACACCCAGCTCACCGCTGCGGAAACCGTGGCGAAGACCGACGACGAACGCTATTATGCCGCGTCGATGCGCCTCCAGATCGAACTGGCGCGCAAATCCACCGCGGGGCAGCTCAAGGCGTTGCAGGCGCTTTGGACCAATCCCAAGACCCCGGCCGATCGCGTGCCGCTGTACGGTTCGGTGTACAACTTCATGGCGGGCTCTGCCGCCGCCGACCAGAAAAAGCACGCCGAGGCGATCCAGTTCCTGCTCAAGGCGCGTGAACTGGGTTCTAAGGAAGGCGACCTGCCGGTGCTGCTCGCCAATTCCTATGCGGCGACCGGCCGCCAGGCAGAAGCGATCGCCGAAGTCGACAATGCGATCAAGATCAGCAAGGCCGCCGGGCGCAAGGCGCCTGCCGAATGGTACAAGTTCGCGATCCCGCGCGTGAACCAGACGGGCAACCGCGCCGCCATGGCGGATTGGCTCACGCGCTTCATCCAGGAATATCCGACGGTGCAGAACTGGCGCTGGGCGATCCAGGTGTTCCGCCAGGGCACGCCCGCCGGCGGCAGCGAGAAGGTCGAGAAGCTCGACCTGTATCGCCTGATGCGCTCCACCAACGCGCTGGCCGATCGTGGCGATTACGCCGATTATGCCTTTCAGGCGCAGCAGTCGGGTCTGCCCTGGGAAGCGGTTGCCGTTATCGACGAGGGCCGCAAGTCGGGCAAGATCGCAGCGGGCGACGCCGACACCAGCCGCACCTACACCTCGGCGCAGACTGCCGTGAAGAGCGAGGGCTCGCTCGAGACGCTGGCCAAGCAGGCGGCCGCCGCCAAGACCGGCGCATCGGCATCGCAGACCGCCGACGCGTTCCTCGCGTCGGGCAATTATGCCCGCGCGGTCGAGCTGTACGATGCGGCGCTGACCAAGGGCAGCGTCAATGTCGACGAGGTCAATCTGCATCGCGGGATCGCGTTGCAGCGCCTGGGCCGCAAGGACGATGCGCGCACGGCGTTCCAGCAGGTGAAGACCGGGCCGTACGCCAATCTGGCACTGCTGTGGCAGTCTTCGATCGATTTTCCGCCGCTCGCCTGAGCTGCGTCGACGTCGAAAAGGGAAGGGGGCGGTCCGCAGGGGCCGCCCCTTTTTCGTCACATCTCGGGGACGGGAACCCCCGGCAGCGCCTTGGACGTGCGGATCGTCAGCGACGTCTTCACATGCTCGACATTGGGCGCCGTGGTCAGCTGGGTCGTCAGGATCTGCTGAAAACTCTGGAGGTCGGGCGCAACGATCTTGAGGATGAAGTCGATCTCGCCATTCAGCATGTGGCATTCGCGGACTTCGGCGATGCCCGCCACCAAGTCCTCGAACGCGCGCAAATCGCTTTCCGCCTGGCTCTTGAGGCTCACCATCGCAAAGACGGTGAGATTATATCCGAGCGCGGCGGGATCGAGTGCGGCATGATAGCCGTTGATGGCGCCTTGCACCTCCAGCGCGCGCACGCGGCGCAGGCAGGGGGGCGCCGTCAATCCCACACGTTCGGCCAGCTCGACATTGGTCATCCGGCCATTGTCCTGGAGCAGGCCGAGGATCCGAACGTCGATTTCGTCAAAACGCATTGTAACACGATCTCCAGGTTGCATTCGTTGCTTGCTGTTCCCGATAACTATAAGATTATTACAACGCAACGCAATTGTCCCACAATGCGACGTGCCGAAATCTACCGTTTTGGGCCCGGGCAGGGCGGGTTAAGGATTCGTTACGACGTACCTTCGTACGACGAGGTGATTGGTGGTTACGCGTGCGTTTTGACGATACTTTAGAGACGGTTCTGACCGGCGATCTGGAAACGCCCTTTGGCGTCCAGTCGGCGTGGCGGCAACTCGTCGATCTGATCGGGCGCCGCCGTGCCGCGCCGGACATGCGCGCCATGGCTACACTGCGGGCGATCCGCGACCAGGTGCCGATGGATGTCCGAGCCGCCAGTGCCCGCGCGCTCGAATACGCTGACCCGCCGGGGCCGCTGGTCCGCCTGTTTGCCCGCGACGACATGCGTGTGGCGCTACCGGTGCTGCGCAGCGCCCGGATGACCTCGTCCGAATGGACCGAACTGCTCCCCGACCTGTCTCCGTCCGCGCGCGCGATTCTGCGCCACCGTCGCGATCTCGGGCCCGTGGTAAAGCGGGCGCTGGACAGCTTTGGCCCGGTGGATTTCGTTTTGTCCGATGACCGGCCGGCAGAGGCCGTATCGGAACCGGCGCCCGCGCCCGGCTTCGCCCGCGATGCCCTGCCCTGGACCCATAAGCCGCTGCCGGCCGAATGGGCGACGATCCTGCGCGAGACGCAGGCGCAGTTGAGCGCACCCATACACGGCGGGCACGCGGGACTGCCGGCGGATGCGCCGGCCCCCGCGCCAAGCACCGTGCCGCCTATCGACGCGCCAGCCGCCGAGGATCTTTCCTTTCTCGCGCTGGTCGGATCGCCGGCGCCCGCGCCCGCCGAGGCGGAAACGGTCGAGGGCCCTGTCGCTGAGCCGATTATCGAGCGTCCAGCGACCCCGCAGAGGGACGGCGCGGATCCGATCGTCGCGGAGGCGCCGGAAGCCACGCGGACGGCTGTCGCGGACGAGGGGGGTACGTTCGAGATTGCCGAGGTCGTCGCGCGGATCGACGCGTTCTGGCGCCACCGGGAGGAAGGCGGGCCCCCGCCGTTGCGTGAGGCTCTGCCGGGCGCCGACAGCTTCCGGTTCGAAACCGATGCGCAAGGGGTGGTGCGGTGGGTGCAAGGCGTCAGCCGCACACCGATCGTCGGCCTCAGCCTCGACCTTCAGGGACTCGCCTCGGGCTCGCGCGTGGATGGCATCGCCGCCGGTGCCTTCCGGATGCGCGCGGCGTTTTCCAGCGCGCGCATGGTGATCGAGGGCGATTCGGACGCAGCCGGCGACTGGCTCCTTTCGGGCGTGCCGGCTTTCGACAGTGCCAATGGCCGCTTCACCGGCTATCGCGGCAGTGCCCGCCGCCCGCGGGTGGACGAGCGGGCGGAGCCGGTGCGCGCCGCACCAACGACGACGCCCGCCGAATCGCTGCGGCAACTGGTCCACGAACTGCGCACGCCGACCAATGCGATCGCCGGCTTTGCCGAGATGATCGAGACGCAGATGCTGGGCCCGGTTTCCGATCCCTATCGCGATCGGGCCAATGTGATCCGTACCCAGGCCAAGGAATTGCTGGGCGCGATCGACGATCTCGACCTGGCCGCGCGGATCGACAGCGCCGCGCTGGCGCTCTTCCCCGGATATGTCGAACTGCGCCCGATGCTCGCGGCGATTGCCGACGATCTGGCGCCGCTGTGCGAACTGCGCGGCGCGATCATCGCCTTGCCGGTCGACGACCTTGCCGTGACCGGCGATCGCCGCGCAGTCGAACGCCTGCTCGCACGGCTGCTGGCGACGCTCGTCTCGGCGTGCAGCCCGGGGGAGCGGATCGGCATTCACGTCGCGACCGAGAGCGGCGACAAGGTCGCGATCGCGATCGATCGCCCGCGCGCGCTGGCGGACTATCCGGGTGATTCGGTGCTGGGCATCGACGACGAGCGCGAAGACGCCACGCTGCTCGGTACCGGTTTCGCGCTGCGATTGGCGCGCAATCTGGCGCGCGAGCTGGGCGGCAGCCTGGTGATCGAGCCGCAGACCTTGACGTTGCGTCTGCCCGGCGCCGTAGGTGCGCACGTGGGACAGGCGCATCTGAGCTGAGCATGGGGTCGGGCAGCCAAAAGGGCGCGGGGGATCGCGGCTATCGCGTTCCGCCGCCGCAGGGGCCGGCGCTCCGCTGGCCGGACGCATTCGGCACGCGCTTCACCGTTTTTGTCGATACCGAGGAGGAATTCGACTGGGGTGGCCCCCTGCGCCCGGATGCGCAGGGCACCAGCCACGTCGCGGCGATCCCGGCGGCGCACGCGCGATTCGCCGCACTCGGCATCGCACCCAGCTATCTGATCGATCACCCGATCGCAGTCTGTCCGCGCGCGGGCGAGGTGTTGCGCCGCGCGCTGGAGGATGGCCGCAGCGCGGTGGGGACTCAGCTTCATCCTTGGGTGAACCCGCCGTTCGACGAGATCATCAATGGCTTCAATAGCTTTGCCGGAAATCTTCCGATCGGCTTGGAAGCCGCGAAGCTACAGGTCCTGACCGACGCCATCGAACGCGCGGTGGGCGTTCGCCCGATCGCCTACCGCGCCGGGCGATACGGGATCGGGCCGAACAGCATCGCGACGCTCGCCCGTCTCGGCTATCGCATCGATACTTCGATGCGCGCGTCGTACGACTATTCGCGCGAGGGCGGGCCGGATTTCTCGGCGATCGGAAACCATGCGTTCCGCGCCGGCGCGCTGGTGGAATTGCCGCTCACGACAGTGTTCACAGGGCGCTTGCGACGCGGGGGGAACGCGCTGCACCGCCGCCTGGGAGCCGTGCCGCGCGCGCGGGGAATCGCCGCCCGCCTGGGGCTGTTGTCGCGCGTCGCGCTCACCCCTGAGGACATGCCGCTGGCCGACGCGCTGGAGGCGATCCGGGTCGCGGTGGGCGAGGGGGTTCGCCTCCTCAACTTCAGCTTCCATTCGCCGTCGCTCGAGCCCGGCCACACGCCCTATGTGCGCTCCGCAGCCGATCTTGCTGCCTTCTATCGCTGGTGGGACGGCGTCGCTGCGACGCTGGCCACGCTTGGCGTCGCCAACGCATCGCTCGGCGAAATATGCGCCGCGATCGACTCGACTTGCGGCGCCGGGCAAACCTCCGCTAGGGGCGTTGTTGCTGGGGGCCTGTAGCTCAACTGGTTAGAGCTGGCCGCTCATAACGGCTAGGTTGCGGGTTCAAGTCCTGCCGGGCCCACCAGCGCCCTTGTTGCGATAGCGAGAATGCCCTTGTGCGTCCCGGCTCGCGGCTCTAAGCGGCACCTGTCGGGGAGTGGCGCAGCCTGGTAGCGCATCTGGTTTGGGACCAGAGGGTCGCAGGTTCGAATCCTGTCTCCCCGACCATTACCGTTTTCCGAGGGCGTTCCAGGGCCCCTCAAAGCGTCCCAAGCGCCTCGCCGATATCTAATGAAATCAAAAGCTTAGCGTCTCGCTTGGTCCCAGGGGCTCGACTTGCAGCCCATGCAACTTTTAGCCAATTTCTTGGTATCGATCACGCTGAACCAAGAGAAGTACCAAGAACGGTACCAAGGTGCAGGTTGCGCTGGAGTACCGGAGATGCTGACAGATATCGCGCTCAAAGCCCTCAAGCCTGCCGCGAAGCCCTATAAGCGTTCGGATGGTGGCGGGCTGTTCATCTTCGTCAAACCCAACGGAGGCAAATTCTGGAGCCTCGGTTGCAACGTCAACGGCAAGCAGAAATTCTTCTCGGGCGGGTCCTACCCGACCGTTAGCTTGCGCGAGGCTCGGGATTGGCGTGCCGCTATCAAGGCCCAGCTCCTGCTCGGGCTAGAACCGAACGCACGCCCGAAGCCCCGGAAGCAGCGCCGCCCGCTGTCGCCGGACGAACCCCCGCCCGACAGCTTCGAGGCGGTGGCGCTAGAGTGGTACGAGACGCGGCTCCTCAGTTGGTCACCGCGCTACGCGGGCGTGCTCATGCGCCGGATGAAGGCCGACATATTCCCTGTCGTCGGTCGGCAGCCCATCGACACCATCACGCCCCACCAGATGCTGGAAGCGCTCCGTGCGATCGAAAAACGCGGCTCGGTGGAAATGGCGCATCGCGTAAAGAATCACTGTAGCGAAGTGTTTCGATACGCCATCCCTGACGGGCGCTGTCAAAGTGATCCCTGCCGCGATCTCGCGCCGGCTATGGCGAAGCCGAAGCCGAAGCAGCATCGCGCCAAGGTCGCGAGTAAAGACTTGCCGGAGTTCTTCGTGAAGCTGAATGCGGACGGCGGCGACCGCATGAGTCATCTAGCGCTCCGCTGGACGATCCTCACGATGGTGCGATCGCAGGAAACCCGGTTCGCTGAATGGTCGGAATTCGAGGGGCTCGATACCGGGGAACCGATGTGGCGCATCCCGCCCGAGCGCATGAAGATGCGTTCCGAGCACCTCGTGCCTCTTCCGCCGCAGGCGGTGAAAATGCTCGACGAGATTCGCCGAATCAACGTTTACCTGGCTGCAGGCAATATGAAGTTCGGTCGCTTCTTATTTCCCGTGCCGACATCGAAGACGGGCACGATCAGCGAAAACCGGATGCTCGACATCATGTACCGGATCGGCCTGCGCGGCAAAGCCACCGTGCATGGGTTTCGGGGGCTAGCCAGCACGGTTCTAAATGAGAGCGGGCTCTTCGAGCCGGATTGGATTGAGAACCAATTGGCGCATACGCCGAGGGGAGTGAGAGCCGCATATAATTCCGCACGCTATCTGAGCCACCGACGCAACATGATGGAATGGTGGGCCGACTATCTCGACGCTGCTGAAAAGCGAGGCATTGGGTTGGACACGGCGACGATCGTTTAGCGAATGCGGCTGAAACTGGGCCAATTTCGGACGGGCAGGTTTAAGGCCGGATGAGCCAGAAAGCGGACATGCGCACGCAGCACATGCCGTCGGCAAGCGCCTTGATCCCGGAGGGTCGCTCGCCGCTGTCTGCCGGCTCATAGCCCGCCTTTCGTTCAGCCCGTAAAGGCGGACCTGTTCCGTTACCAGTGGCAGCATCCGGCGCGCCCAGGGGGCATCGAAGCGACCATAAGGACTGGCGCACTAGCAGGACCACGCCTTTGCCCATATTTCGGTGCACGAATGCGTGAGTGCGCGTACATTGGCTTGAACTAGGAGTTTTTTCGATGGCCACCCGAGTCACGGACGTGCCGGAATTCAAGAATGCCACCGATCTCGAATTCGCGGATATTTCGAGCGAGGAGTGGCGCGAATATCAGTTCCTGGGCGGCGAAAAGATCCGGATCAGTGCGCCGCTCAAGCTGAACGTCAGCGAGAGCCGCGGTCATCGCATCTTCGATGCGAACGGTATCTCGCACTATATTCCGCCAGGCTGGATTCATCTCAAATGGAAGGTCAAGAACGGCGCGCCCAATTTCGTGAAATAAGGGCTGGCGCGGCCGCGCCGGCCGATCGAAGGGGGGCGAATGCTCATTCTCATTTCGTCGAGCGCGCAGCAGCGTTATGCCGACGATATCATTCGCGCGCTGGCCCAACCAGCCGGCACAAGCTTTCAATTCCGGTACGACAAGAAATATGTCGATGGCTTGCTCGGCCAGCGCGACCTTGCCGGCGAGCCGGTCCTGATCTGTTACCTGTCGGTCGATGCTGCGTCCAAGACCACCCGGCTCATTCCGTGCCGCTTCGCCACGGTGGCGAAGGTCGAGATCGTGGGTTCCTCGTGGATCTTCACGCTCAATGCCGGCAGCTTCGTCGCTGCGCTTGATGACGCGGCCATCCGCGCGGGTTTGCAGCAAGGGGAGCGCGACCGGATTCCCGCGTTCGATACCCAGGGCAACGGGCCGAGCGGCAAATTCGCGCTGAGCGTCGCGGCTGAGTTCCATCGGAACGGCCAATATGCCCCGGGCACCAAGGCGATGGCCGCATTCGAGGAAACGGCGACTGCGCTCAGCACCGATCCGCGCTTCGCGCCCGGCAAGGGGCTTTCCTTCTTCACCGTCTTCGCGCTCAACACCAACGATCGCTGGTGGTGGACCCGGCGGAAGGGGCAGGTCGAGATCCACCCGGTCAACGGTCGATATTCGCTCTGGCTTGGCTGGCGTTATTGGCTTGAGCTGTACAGCTATTCGCCGGCCGGCGGCGCACCCCTCGCCTATCCGACCAAGCTCGCCTGCGAAAGCAGCGACCCGGCCGTGCGCTTCACCGCGTCGGCGAGCCATACGCTCGATTCGCGCTACGACCTAAATCGGTCGCACTTCACCTCGACGCCGGCGCAGATGGCGGTGCCGGCCGGGTTGCGGATCAGCCTCAAGATCCCCGACCAGACGAAACCGGCCGATAGCGTCGATCGCTGCGACATCACCCTGGAAACGCGCTTTCGCGGTGCGCTCGGTTGGACGATTGCGCGCATCGGTTTCATAGCGGTCGGCGCGGCGGCGCCCGCCGCGATCGCCGTCGTGAAGGCTGATCAGTTCACTTGGCCGCTCTTCGCGATGATGGTCGTCGGTGGCGCGATCGGCGCCGTTGGCTCGCTATTCCCGACCCTGAAGGGCTGATTCAATCCACATGGCGAGCGCTGTAAGTCCGATGGGATGAGCCAGCGAGCCACCGCTGAGTCATAGCGCGAGGCTGACCCGTTCCACGACCTCGCCGAGATGGCGTCGCACCATCTGCTCGTCGACGATGATCGCGCCCGGATTCGGAGTTCCGAAGATGGGAATGTCGCGCGCGACCGGCGAATGGATGTCTATGAGTGTCTCGGCGCCGTCGGATTTGCGCCGGACGATCAACGGTGCCTTGGTCGCGGGGATCGCATGAAAGGCGCGGATGATGTTGAAATGCCCGCCAAACTGCCGCTCAAGCTCGTCGCCGAGGACGGTCAGCGCCGTCGCGGCGCGATCTAGGGCGAAAGCCGGGGTGTCACCGGTCAGGATATGGCGGACGATCTGCGCGCCGACATGGCGATCGAGCAGCGCATGATCGAGCCGGTTGCGGAAGCTGCGCAGGCATCGATAACAGGAGGAGTCGCAGCCTTCGGGGCACGTTTCGAGGATTTCGAGCGCGGTTTCGAACAGTTCGAGACCGCGTGCCGCCAACTGAGGCGAGAAGCCGGCGCCGCCAGCGAGTGTGTCGTAGAGGAAGACCTCCACCAGCGTGCCGGCCGCCCCCGCGTCGCTGTTGAGCGCAGGGCGATATTCGGCGAGAATCTCGCCGACCTCGATTTCGAGGAGGCGGCAGGCGGCCTTTGCCAGGGCTTCGCAGATCGTCCGCATGGCCGAAAGCGTTTCGGAATTGGCGGGCGGCAACCGGAACGGGCCTTCGAGGCGGAGCGCGAACAGGGCAATATCCGTCGGGAAGTCGGCGCCGAGAACGACGCCGCGCCAAGGAATACCCTCGCACAATGGTTCGTTGTTGTTCGGATAAGGAACCTGGTGAGGCTGGCGGATATTCTCGACCGGCGCGCTCACCGATTCGATGCGCCCGCACTTCTTGCAATAGTCATAACCGTCGCCGTCGGGTCCTGAGTTCGATACCAGCAGCCGTGGCCGTGCTTCCAGCGCACTCAACCGCGGGTTGAGGACGGTCCCGCCGGTTCCGCCGGACGGCATTACCAGCTTAGCGCGTGTCGCATAGGCAGTTTCGTTGGGCTCGTCCGGCGTCGACGGAGCCGCCTGATACCAAGGGTGGGCGAAGCCGGGCGGACGAAACCAGGGCTTGGCCGGTCCGAAGCTTAGCGGGGTCATGCACGCCTCGCAGGTGATCGAGGTGCCGCGGCGATCGTGGTCATATTCGTCGGTCATCGCGTGACCGCAGCGGCTGCATTCGAAATAGAGGCGGCGCTTACCCCAGGCATTGTAGCGATCATCGCGATAGGGCGAGTAGATCGCCCGCGACGTATATTGCTTGTTCTTGATCCAGATTTGCTTGTTCGGCGCATATTGCGACAAGGCGATGTTGAGGCCCTGGCTCGGCGCGAACTCCATCTTGGCCCGATAGGCCGTGGATTTCGGGCTGAACACATAGAAGGGAGCGACGTCTGTTGGGAAGGCGTAGCGCGGCAACACGCCCCAATAGAGCAGGCGGTCGAGCAGATTGTCGGCCGCGGCATCGACCAGGGCATCATTGTCAGGCTGCGGGTCCAGCTCCGGCGGCGGCACGTCGGGATCGGACGGCTGTGACGGATCGTCGGCACCGACCCACGGGGCCACCTCGGGCGGGTCATCCTCAGTATCGTCGTCGCTCTCTGCGGTCGGTGGCAGCGGTCCCGCGGCAGTGCCGTCGATCGCCTCGTCGACCGCGTGCAGCAGGTCGGCCGAGAAGGTGCCGAGGAGCGCGGCACGGTCGGCGCTGCTCAATTCCTCCGGCAGCCATCGGTCGATCGCCTCGGTCAGGACCGCATAGTCCTGTTGCAGCCATGCAGCGAGGTCGGCGCGGTTGAGCGGCTTCGCAGGATCTTTGAAGTCGCCCACCGTCCCCAGCACCGAAAAGAGGTTGGCGAGGCTCTCATCCGACGGATCGAGGTGCTGGATGCGCGCCTCGTGATATCGCTGGAGGAGAAAGGCGCGAATGTGCCGCCGGGCGATGTTGGGATTTTCCAGTGTGAGCCGGGGATCAATTACCTCGCCACGGATCATCTCTCGTGGATTGGTGAAGTAATGATCGTCATGGCTGTCAGCGCTGCCGAAAGCGATAACGGTCGCGACGGCGTTGCCGCGTCGCCCAGCACGGCCGGCGCGCTGCTGATAATTGGCGCGTCCCGGTGGCATGTTGCGCAAGGCGACGCCGGACAAGGCGCCGATATCGATGCCCACCTCCATCGTCGTGGTGCTGCTGAGGACGTCGATGCTTGTGTTCTTGTGCTGGTCGATCGTCCGCCAGGCGAGGTCGATGTCTTGGAACTGCATCTCATGATGCTCGGCCTGGGAGAAGGCTTCATCGGCCTGCGCGGCGTTGAGCTGCGCTGTATGCTCCGCGGCGATCAGCGACATGAGCATCGGTTGCTCGACGGCCAACGCTTCCATCACCGGCTTGCGGTAAAAACCCTTGCGGGCGTTGAACACGAGGTCGGTGTTGGGTTCGAAGCCATGGACGTCTGACGATCCGCAATCGATGCAGACCGCGACGGTCTCGATGGGCCGATGGACCGAGGTGCATTGCGCGCAGCGGCGCCAGGCGCCACCAAGCGCAAGCGACAGATTGCGGGCTTCCATCCGACGGCCCGCCGGCGGGTCTTCGGTGAAATATTGCAGCAGCGTCGGCAACCAGAGCTTCTGGAAGTTCTTCTTGAGGTCGCCGGTTGAGAAGACATGCTTGAGCGTCGTGAACACGCCTTTGTGCGCGCGTACTAGTTGGCCCGGTCCCCACCAACTGTCGGGCATATCCCGGAACCACACACCGTTCTTGCGCAGCCATGCCCGCAGCCAGACACGCACGATGGCGAGCTTCTGCTCCGGGGTTTCGGCGAGTCCGGCCAGGTCCGGCAGTTCGAGCAGCTTTTTGGTGATCCCGGGCGTTTCGATCAACGACGCGATGGCGAGGGGCTCGAGGCCGAGGATGTTGTCCCGCAGGACCTCGAAGATCGCCTTGGTAAGATTGGCGGGCGGTTTCTTGCCGAGCAGCTCGAACAGTTGCGGGGTGTCGGGAACGGCGCCGGGGGGCGTATCCTCGACGCGGGGCATCGTCTCCGGCCCCTCAAGCTCCGGACGGAGGCGAACCTCCAACCGATAGGCGGCGACGACCACCGCCAGCCAGGCACGATCGAGCGTCAGCGACGATCCGAATCCCGGATGCTGCAGCAGGTCGCGATAGCCGACCGGTAGCAGCGCGCGAAGCGTGTCGCGGAGCGAGAAGAGCTGCAGGGTCGGGGCGAGCCGTGCCGCCACTTGCCGCGAATCCGAGAAAACCAGCACCTTGCGTCCGCGCAGCGGCGCGAACTCGGTCGCTGGCGTCGGCGCTGGCGGCTGGACCTTGATCTGCGCGGCCAGCAGCGCCTGGAATGGCTGATCACCCTTGGTGACATGGTCCTGGACGCTCGACTTGCCGCCACGCACCCGCCGCCCGCAGCAGCCGCAGGGCACGAATTCCCCGGCACCGGCGGCGGGCGCTGCCTCGTCGCCATCTTCTCCGTCATCCTCGTCGTCATCGCCATTGGTCGCCGGCGCGGCCAAGGTCGTGATCTGCGGCTTCACATAGACGCTACGCGTGCGCGGGCCCAGCGGATCGGGATCGAGCAGGCCGGACATGAGGTCATAGATGCGCTCCAGCCCCTGTGCCGCAGTCGGTGGCACTTCGAGCAGCAGATCGAGCGGCTGGAATGCGGCGGTCATGCCGCCTTCGGTGAGCAAGGCTTCGCCGGGATCGGCGTAGAGATGCTCGGGATTGGCGACCTCCTTGACATAGGCTCGGGCATAGGAGGTGCCGCAGTAGCGGCAGGTGTAATATTCGAGCACGGGCGCGCCGCAGCCGCAGCGGCCGCGCGGCTGGGCATAGAGCCGTCCGATCGGGCCGCCGCGGGCGTCGGGTTCAAGCGTCTCGCATTCGGGATCCATGCAGGCCCAGAGCCCTGGCAAGCCGCGATGGAAAGCATGAACGCGGCACGGAAGCAGGCTGGCATCGTCGGGTTTCAGTCGCGCCCGGCTGCCGAGCGCGAGCAAGGCGTTGACGGCGCGGTCACCGGCGTCCGCGGGTGCATTGGGAAAGATCAACTCGCGGAGTTCGCCGAAGGCGCGGGCGGCGCGCATGGTGTCGTTCACGAGCTTGGAGAAAGGGCCGTAGCTTTCCAGCGCGGCGTGAAGCGCTGGGCCATGGCCGAGCGATGCGCTTACGCCGCGAAAAGCGAGAAAGGGCGCGATTGCGGTTTCGCGCTCCGCCTCGCTCTCCGCATAGAATCCATCGAGATCGACGCTCAGCAACGCGTCGAGATCCTTCGCGCCGCCGACTGCCGGATCGGGGCGCAGCTTGTAGTCGCCAGGCGCCGGATCGAACGATGCGGGATCGGCGCCACTCAGCGCGGCGCCAAAGGCGCCGGCTTTTGCCTTGCCTGCTTCGCTGAAGCTCGCGGTTGCGCAGATGACCTGAAAGCGTTCGGCGGGGATTGCGAGCCGCTCGCGCAACCGGCGCAGCAACAATCCGACTTCGGCGCCCTGAGCACCGCGGTAGAGGTGCGCCTCGTCAAGGACGATGAGAAATTTCTCATTGGGGCAGGCTTCGAGCCAGGCGCGCGTATGCTCGAAGATCGGGCGCTCGATGGGCCGCAGCATCATATATTCGAGCATCGAATAGTTAGTGATGAGCAGGTCCGGCGGCGCGGTCTGGGCCTCGTAGCGGGTGATCAATTCGGCATCGTCGTCGAGGGCGACCGCGCGGCGGAACTGGCCTTGACTGTCGAGCCAATTGCCCGATCCGAACCAGTCGGCGATGCGGCCCTTGGCCGGCCATTTGCCTTTCACGCGCAAGGTTCGGACAAGCTCGAACGCGCGCTTGTCCTCCGACGCCACGATCGGCGTGCCGGCCTCATGTCGGTCAGCCGCCTGCTCAAGCGAGACGAAAAACTCGCCGATCGATTTCAGGCGGCGTCCGTCCTTCTTGCGGTTGCGGACACCAGCATAGGGTGTTCGGCTCGTGTAACGGGCAAAGGTTGCGGGGCGGCCTGCCCAGTGCTCGAACATGTCGATCACCCGCGTGTCGCCGAAGAGCAGGCGCAGGCGGCCGAGTTGGTCGTTGACCAGCGCGTTCATCGGATAGAGCACCATCGCCCGCACGGCGGCATGGTCGGCAAATTGCTGGGGGTGCTCGCGCGCCTCGATCGCGAATTTGCCCAGAATGGGAAGCAGGAAGGATTCCGTCTTACCCGAGCCCGTCCCGGTCATGATCATCAGGTTGCGGCTGTCGCGCAGGATCGTGCCGATCGCATCCGCCTGGTGTGCATAGGGGGGATCGAACAGTAGCGGTTGACCCAGCGTGGGGTCCGACAGGCGCTCATAGGCTTCCCGCGCAGCT
Organism: Sphingomonas degradans; assembly: GCF_053502645.1. Classification (NCBI taxonomy): domain Bacteria; kingdom Pseudomonadati; phylum Pseudomonadota; class Alphaproteobacteria; order Sphingomonadales; family Sphingomonadaceae; genus Sphingomonas; species Sphingomonas degradans. The sequence goes on along the minus strand of NZ_CP177172.1, from coordinate 1,739,660 downwards.
GCCGGGATGTCGGTCATTTCGGCGAAGCGCTTGCCGGTGATGTAGCGCGGGGTCGATTCCAGAAAGGGGATCTGGAAGATGCCGCCGGCTGTTTCGAGCAATTGCCGTCGCTGCTCGACCACACCGGGGTCGGCGATATGATAGGTTGCCTCGATATAGCCGCGCAGGGTCTCGTGCAGCGTATCGATCGTTTCCTGGACGGTCGCGGTCATGCGGCTTCCTCTTCGATGGCCATCCACAGCAGCGTGCGGAGCGCGTCGACCTCTTCAGCCAGGCGGGCGTTCGGCACCGAGTAGCTGTAGAGGCATTGAGTCCCCGCTGCCTTGGTCGCGACGAGCGCCAGGCGGCGTTCGGCGAAGGCGGGAAGCGGGGAGAACAGGTCGATCGATGCCGCCGCGTCCGCCCGCCGGATGCGCGCGCGCTGTGGCGTGGTGCGCTCGGCGTCGAGCGCCGCCTGGATACGCCAGGCCAGGTCGCAGGGTCGTTGGCGATCATCATCGGCGTAGAGATTGATCAGACGCCGCGTCCGGCCCTGATCAAGGCTGACCAAGCTCCAGAGCGGCGCACCGTAAAGCTGCGGCCGCCGCGCGACGAACATGCCGTTCTGGGTGCCGGGGGCCGTCCAGCGGTCGCGATAATAGAAAGGATCACGAGCGCCATCGAGCACGTCGAGACCGTCGACCGCATGGTCGAGAGCGGGAGTGGCATCGAGCTTGGCCTGCCAGCGGGCGAGATGGCTCGCGGCGCTCTCCATCTGCGGCGTTCGCAGCCAAGCCTGCTCGCTGAGCTGGGCAAAGCCCAGCAGGCGAAGATGCGTCGAAAGATCCTCGCCCTGGACCGCAAGCCGGCGGACCAAGCCATCGTCGATCAGCAGAGCATCCAGTTCCTGACTCAGCGCGGTCGGATAGTCGCCGGCGCCGCCGAGAATGATGAACTCGCCGTTGCTCCGTCGCACGAAGGTCGGTGGCGCCGGCCGCAGCACCTCGGCGGGCGCACCCCAGTCATCGAGCGACTGGCGCCGCATTGCGAGGATGTCGCCATAGACGATCATCTCGTCCAGCGCGCTCTCGACGGCTTCGCGCTGGTCGCCGAAGGCTGCGAGCGGCTCGACAACGAAGCGGACGAGATCGCTGCGCGCGGCAGGCGCGAGGATATGCGCGGCGCGGCGCAGCGCCGGTTTGAGCAACGGGCCGATCGCGCCAGGGTCGGAAACGCCCAGGCCGTCGCCCATGGAGAGGAGGAGGTCGGAAGGAGAAAGGCTGCGCATCAGCTTGCCACCGCGATGGCAGGATCGTCGGCATGGTCCCGGGCATGGGCATAGGCGAGATAGGCGCCGCGCAACAATGTCCGATTGGCAAGCAGGCGTTCGGCCTTGGCCTCGGCCTCGGGGCCATAGCCGAATCGCAGTCGCAGTGGATCGAAGGCGAGCGCCAGCGCGGCGGCAGCCCGCTTGGTATCGGTCTCGACCTGATAGGTGCTGGCATAGGAGGCGAAGGCCGGGACCGAGACGCGTAGCGAGACGTCCCATGGGTGGTTGCACATTCGCGACCGAAAGCCCGGCGATCCGCCCACCATGTCCCGCGCAGCCTTCAGTGCTGCGGGTCCGCCATTCTTGAGCAGCGACGCAAAATCCGCCCCGGCGGCAAGCGCTGCGACCTTGTCGCGCAGCTTGTCGACGGTCACCGCCTTGCGCACGATGGCGAGATGACCCAGCGCGTGCGCCCGTGTCCACAGCGCCAGCGTGCGTACCAGCAAGAGCAGCGCTTCGGCGTCGCGGACCGGCAGATCGAAGCGCTGAACGAGATCAAGCTCAGCGAAGCTATGTAGAGTCGCGCTTGCCGGGGCGCTGACGAACGCTGTCTGGCTTCGCCCCCGGTAGCGTGCCGTCAGCAGCATGCCGGGGCTTTCGACCGCTTGCCCATCTATCAGCGCTGGGGCCGCGAGCACGATCCTCTCCAATGGTGTCGCGAGCGGAAGCCCAGTCACCTCGATCGGCTCCTCATGCGCTGTCTCATCGATGAGGCGCACCACATGCTGCTTCGGATCGAAGACCCAGCGCAACGGCTCGACGGCATGGGGAAAGCGGAGGGTTTGGACGCCGAGTTCGTCGACGGCCGCGCTGATGTCGACGCGATGCGCGCGGTCGATCGCTTCCGAATTGGCACTGCGCAGGCGCGCGACGACCTGGGTGATGTCGGCTTCGGTGGCTCGTGTGCCCGTCATGCCGCCGCGACTGGTCGTGGCGAGGTTGCCGCCGGCGTCGAACGTGTCGAGCGACCATTGCACCTGACGCCCAGCAGGGCCGATCACGCTGAGCGGGGCTCGCCCGGCGAGAACCTCTTCAAGCGGTGCATTTGGAGGCGATGCGACCAAGCGGAATCCCGCCTTGGCGCGGACGGCTTCCAGCCAGGATTGGGGCGCGGTGACCTCAAATGTGAACGTCGTCGTGGCGACCGCACCAGTAATCGCGGATTGCGGCCCGCTCGGAATAGCGGCCAGTTCGAGTTGATGTCGGCCGAGGGGCAGGTCACCAAGCGCGAGCAGCACGTCATTGGACCCGGCGGCGATCCGCTCGGGCTCGGTGCTGTCGAGTCGGGCTACGAAGCCGGAAACATCATGATCGGCGCGGATGCGGAGAATGATGGGTTCGGTCGAGAGCCAGCGCGCGACCGATTCGGCGCCCGCCGGCCGCGGCGCCAGGCCCGCCGGCTCGACCCATATCGCCGCCTTGGTGCCGATCGTCAGTCGCGCGAGTGCGGCGGCCTGGTCATCGGCCATGCGGTTTGCCACCTTCAGGCGATAGGCGACCATGTCAGGCATCGCGGCCGACAGGGGGACAAGTCCGGCCAATGCGACATCGGCATCGGGCAGCGGCCGGCGGGCCAGGATGACATAAGACTGATCCGGCCGGACGTGGCCCTGCACGACTTGCCGATAGAGGCCGTCGTCAAACCGCCGCAGCACCCAACATGGCCGCTCTTCGAGGTGACAGAGCGGGTCCAGGATCATGCGGAGCGGTTGCGTTTCGCCCTGCAGCGCAATGACCGGCGCGGCTGACGGGGGAAAGGTCGCGATTTCGCGGGGCTGCCCGGCTAATGTCAGCAGATTACTCGCAGGCGTCCAGCGCTCGGCATCTCCCGGGAAACGCATGCGCGCGTTGCGCAGCGCAGCCGCGTTGAGCCCGGCCCGGGTCAATGCGGCCGCGAAGTCGGGGACAATCAGCGCGAGCGACAGGCCGCGATCCGCCACAAGTCTAGCCGCAAGCTTCGGGCCCGGGATGGCGGCCGGTTGGCCACCAGCTGCGCCGCTGGCGGGAGCGCTGCCGTTCCGCAAGGGCTGCGACAGCGCGAATCTCCGCGTGCGGATCACCGCGCGCGCTTCGCGCAGATAGTCGCGCGCGAGGCGCTTGGCTTCGAGATCGGCGACGATGCGCGTCAGGAGTGTGGGCGATATCCGCGGCAACGCACCGCTTTCCTCCTCCCGCAGCGCCAGCACGAGCATGGTGGTCAGCTCGGTTTGCTGCAGAAAATAGGCGAAGCGCGATGAACTGCCGTCATACCGATCGAGCAGGAACGGTCCGATGTCGCTCGGGTCCGCCTGGGCGCGATGGGCAAGCTCGTAGCGCAAATTATAGAGGTGCCGAGCGAAATGATCCTGCAGATAGCGCGGCAGGATCGCGTTGTTGATCGGCCAGGCGATGATGTTGAAGTGCGCGGCCCACCGCCCCTTTGGCACCGGACCGCCATAGGTCGTATGAAACGCCCGGAACCAGATCCGCAGCCGGTCGCGGAAATCATTGGCCCGCCATTCGCCGCGCGCGCGTTCGAGCGCCGGCCAATATTCCTCGCCAGCATAACGGTAGCCGGCTTCCGCCGCGAGCGCGACCCAGACTAGGCAATGGGCTTTCCGCAATCCGGACTGCCGGAGCTCGAGGCTCGCAGCCTTGGCGATGGTCTCCACTTGTTCGGGTTCGAGCCCATGCTCCAGGGCATAGACCGGATAGTCCAGCGGCTTGCGCATCGCCGCCAATTCGGTGAAGCGGGCTTCTAGCTGGCGTTGCGCATCGTCCAGCATGGCCGGGGTCAGCCTGCTCGGCGCTCGGCGACCCGCGCCGAATCGAGCCGGCCTTTGATCAGACGCGGGATCATGTCGCGCTGCCAACCGCGATAGTCGATCTCCCCGCGTTCGGCGCGGGGAACCATCCACCGGTCACGCGCGAGATCGGAAATGGCGGCAACGCTCAGCAGGCCCGAGATGTCGGGCTCCTCCGCACCCGTGCGCAGCACGTCATAGGCATTGGCGGCGAGCTTCGAGATGAAAACCTCGCGCTTGATGCCATGTCGCAAGATATTCTCGTTGAAATCCAAAGCCGACAGCGCTGCGCGGATGGTCCGCAATCGCCAGTTCGGGCCTTCGCCGAATTTGTGCTTGTCGGCGTAGCGATGGTCGCGGTCGCGCAGATAGTCGCGCATCCTCTCGAACAGCGCATCGGTGATGTGGAAATGGCCCCATCCTTCGGTGAAGCCGATGCGTTCGAAATAGGCGGTCCCGTCAAGGCGCAGCCGGTTATAGACCGACGACCGCCCCATCGAGGAGGTGGTGGTGACGGCCACCAGCGCCGCGCGCTTGGCCTGCTTCGAGATAACGCCCACCGATTGGCCGTACAGTCGCTGGAAGTCAGCGAACACGTCGCGCGAGCGTATCAGGCATGCGATCGCTTTGCCGCCGAGCAGGAAATTGTAGGGCGGAACCGCGCCCAGCACATAGGCGTCGAGAATACCTACCAGGCGCTTTGCCCGGTCGTCCACGGTCCAATCGATTAGCGCATCGCGCACCGAGAGATTATAGACGGGGTCGCCGAGCGCGATCAAGCCGGCGAGCCGGTCATGGGCCTCGTCCCAGACAAGATAGCGCATCCTCCGCCCGAAACCGGCCGAAACCGGGACCGACCACGTTAAGGTCGCAACGCGGAACAGGTCCGATTCCGGCGTGTCGCTTTTGATCAAGCGAAGGCTGAGGCGGATCCTTGCAGGATCAATCTCGGCACCCTCGGCAAAGCTGGGAAGCGCACGGTCCAGGGCTCGGGCCAGGAAGGGCTGTGCGGCGGCAAGCCGTTCGCGTCGTTGGCCCCGGTGCATGCGCCGGATCATGTCCTTGCCGGCCCCGGGCAGCACCAGGTCGCCGGCCTCGTCCTTGGTAAAACCGAGCTGGCGCAGATGCGCGCGCAGCGAGCGCTTCAAAGCGGCCTCCGGACTGAACGGTTTCGCGATACCTGCCATGCGTCAGCGGCTCCAATGAGAGTCTTTTGAGCAGCCGTCGGCAAGCTCCCCCGGTCGTGTCCCACGGGGTGGTGTAGCTTAGGGTGGCCCCCGCATTTCCGGCCAAGCTGAGCCGGTCATGCGCCAGGCACGGCCGAGAGCATGACGATGGGATTGTCGCTGAGCGGCGCCATGGTTTCAAGCGTCATGTAGCGGGCGCGCTGGACCGCCCATTCGTCGGACTGTTCCATGAGGATTGCGCCGACGAGGCGGGTGATGGCGGCTTCGTTGGGGAAAATGCCAACGACCTCGGTCCTTCGCTTGATCTCGCCGTTGAGCCGCTCGATGGGATTGGTGCTGTGGAGCTTGGCGCGGTGTTCGCTGGGAAAGGTCATGTAAGCCAGCACGTCGGGTTCGGCATCATCCATCAAGGTTGCCAGCTTGGGCAACTTGGGTCGTACCTGATCGGCGACGGAGCGCCATTGCTGGCTGGCAGCTTCGGGCGTTTCCTGGGCGAAGGCGGTGGCGATGAAGGCGGAGACGACACGCCTGCCGCTCTTGCCGGCATGGGCCAGCACATTGCGCATGAAGTGCACGCGGCAGCGCTGCCAGCTGGCACACAGCAGCTTGGCGACCGCCGCCTTGATGCCTTCATGGGCATCGGAGATGACCAGCTTCACGCCGCGCAGGCCCCGGCGCGTCAGCTTGCGCAGGAAGGCGGTCCAGAACGGCTCCGCTTCCGAAGGGCCGATGTCCATGCCCAGCACTTCGCGGCGGCCGTCGCTGTTGACGCCGACCGCGATGATCACCGCAACCGACACGATCCGCCCATTCTGGCGCACCTTAACGTACGTGGCGTCGATCCACAGATACGGCCAGTCGCCTTCGATCGGGCGATCGAGAAAGGCGTGAACGCGCTCGTCGAGTTCCTCGCACAATCGGCTGACCTGGCTCTTCGAGATGCCGTCCATGCCGAGCGCCTTGACCAGATCATCGACCGAACGGGTTGAGATACCCTGGATATAGGCCTCCTGGATCACCGCCGTCAGCGCCCGCTCGGCCATGCGCCGCGGCTCCAGGAAGCCCGGAAAGTAGCTGCCCTTGCGTAGCTTGGGGATCCGCAGCTCGACGGTGCCGGCCCGGGTCTGCCAATCGCGGTCGCGGTAGCCGTTGCGCTGGACTAGCCGCGTGGAAGACTTCTCGCCATGCCCGGCGCCGGTCAGCGCGCCGACCTCCATCTCCATCAGCCGCTCCGCGGCAAATGCGATCATGTCGCGCAAAATATCCGCGTCCGGGGTCTTCTCCACCAGCGAACGCAGGTGCATCATCGGATCGGTCATCGTGGTTCCTTCCGTCAGGTTCGAGTGTCGCAACCCAAACCTAACCGAAAATCACGGTGACCAACTCTGCCCCCAGCTACACCACCCCGTGGGACACGACCGCTCCCCCATTTCCAGTGTGCATTTGCCGGGCGAAGAAGCAAGGTATGTAGCGCCAAAAGCTCCGTGGTGGTTCAAGTATTCGGATCCTGCGGTGGACAATGACAGCGCCCAACCTGATCTCGATAATTTTGAGCTGTGGGATCGGCATGAATGGGAGCAGCTTAGACCGGGCCGTATCCCGAAGCCGCCTGTCCGGATCACCCCTCATTCGGCTATTCCACGATTGCAGTCGGCAGCCGGGATGAATCGCGGCTTTTGAGAAGCGCGAAATCAATGCTGAATGGCCGAGATTGGGGCGCTAACCAGACCTGCGGGGCGAGGTCGAAACCTGCTACCCACCGCCTAGTGGGGCGCCTCATAGAATATCGGGTCGCGCATCCAGTCATTCACCGCTGACTCCCGCCAGCCCTTGCAGCGGGTGCTGATCTGGATGTTTTTCGGGAAGCTGCCGTTCTGCATCTTGCGGTACATGGTCGAGCGGCTGAGGCCGGTGCGTTCGAGCACGGTATTCAGGCGGAGGATGCGGTCGGTGGTCTCGGTCATGGCTTGGTCCTGTCTGCGTCGGTCTGGCTCCCCGCGAACAGGATTGGGAATTGAGCCGACAGTGCAAGGGGTTGGGGTCCGAGAGTCCTCATAAAGGACCCTGTGGCGCCCAATGACGTACCCTGGCGTAGGTTCGATTTTTGGGGCCGGAATCCCATGGCGTCTCACGCCTGCGGCGTGACCGCGCTCTACGCCGCTGCGCGGCGCCGAGTCGCTCTTCGGCGTCTCGGTCCGTTCGGATCACGATCGACTGACGCGGGTCGGAGCTGCGCTCCGAATACTGACATCGCGCAGGCGCGATGGCGTTGGCCTCCGGCACTCGATCTGGCGGAGGTGGGCGTCGCTACCCTTTGAACCCGCCGCGGCGTGCCGCAATCCCGGCGTTGCCGGGGTCCTCCACTTCGTTTCGGCCCTTCGGGTGCGGCCCGCCTCTGCCGGCGGGATCGCCGGTCCGCTCCTGCCGCCCACCCCCGCCATTCCGGCGCCGGTTGCGGTGGTTTGGAAGGAGTGAGGAGTCATGAGGACCGGAAACGAGCGTGCGAGCCTCTATGCCGAGGTGACGGCTCAGGTGATTGCCGAGCTGGAGCAAGGGCGGCTGCCATGGGTGCAGCCTTGGGATACAGCAGCGTGCGGATGCACCATGCCTGCCAATGCAGTGACCGGGCGGCGCTATTCGGGGATCAATGTGCTGATCCTATGGGCGGCGGTGATTGAGGGGCGCTATGCCTCGCAGCGCTGGCTGACCTACCGGCAGGCACAGGCGGCGGGCGGCAATGTCCGCAAGGGCGAGCGGGGCACGACCGTCTGCTATGCGGATCGGTTTACGCCCAAGGACGAGGAAGAACGCGCGCGCGATGAGGATCGCGAGGCGCGGCAGCTGGCGTTCCTGAAGCGGTTCACCGTGTTCAATGTTGAGCAGTGCGAGGGCTTGCCCGATCAGCTGACCGAGCTGCCAGAGCTTCCGGCCGAAGCGGATATCCTCCCGCGGGTTCGCAGCCTGATCGATGCGAGCGGCGCGGACTTCCGGATCGGTGGCGGCGAGGCCTATTATTCGCTTAGCGGCGATTATGTCGCAGTTCCGCCACAGGCAGCGTTCGGCCAGCCGATCAACTGGTATCGCACCGCGCTGCACGAGCTTGGCCATTGGACCGGGCACGGCAGCCGGTTGGACCGCAACCAGCGTGGCGGGTTCGGCAGTGCCGATTATGCCCGCGAGGAGCTTGTCGCGGAGATGGCGAGCGCCTTCGCCTGCGGGTCGCTGGCGATCCGCCCGACCGTTCGGCATGCTGATTACATTGGCTCTTGGCTTGCGGTGCTGCGCGACGACGAGAAGGCGATGTTCCGTGCGGCGAGTGCGGCCAGCAAGGCGGCGGATTACCTGCTTGCCTTTGCCTCTTCCGGGGAGGCGCAGTCATGAGCGAGCACCTCACCGAAGCCGAGATCATCGAGCGGCTCGAGGCCGGGTTGCAGCGCATGCCGAAGCTGCGGCGCGAGATCTTCCTGGCAATTCGGCTGGACGACCTCTCCTATGCCGAGATCGCCGAACGCACCGGGCTCAGTGTCCAGCAGGTCGAGCGGCATTTTGCTGAGAGCCTGTTTACCATGCACCAAGCCCTCGACGGGCGACTGCCGGTGCCGTGGTGGAAGCGCACTCTGCACCGGATCACCGGGAGGCTTCGGCGGTGAATATCGCGAGCCTCGCCGACTTGGCCGGCGAGGCTGTCCCAACCACCTTCATGCCGTTAGGATGAGCCCCGATGCAGACCAGTCTCGACCACCTTCCACCGGCCAAGCAGCGCGAGTTGGAGCGCGTCGTCCAAATCCTGTTCGAAGAATTCGGCGACGCGACCGCGATCGCGACATCCGACTGGAAGAAGAATGCGCGCATCTTCAAGGTCATCCTGTACGGAAGCTATGCGCGTGGCGGCTGGGTCGACGAGCCGCACACCGCCAAGGGCTATCAGTCCGACTTCGATCTTCTCGTCATCGTCAACAACGAGAAGCTGACCGACCGCATCGAATTCTGGGCGACAGCCGAGGACCGCCTCGACCGCGAGCTGGCGATCACCAAAACGTTGCGCACGCCCGTCAATTTCATCGTTCACACGATGCAGGAAGTGAACGACGGCCTCGCCCATGGACGCTATTTCTTCATGGACATCGCCCGCGACGGCATCGCGCTCTACCAGAGCGAGGACACCGAATTCCACAAGCCCAAGCCGAAGACGCCGGAACAGGCGCTGGCCATGGCGCGGGAGTATTACGGGGATTGGCTGCCGAGCGCGCAGAGCTTCTATCGCGGATATCGCCATGCGGTAGACGATGGCGATCAAAAGAAAGCCGCGTTCGATCTCCACCAAACCACGGAACGGCTCTATCATTGCGTGCTGCTGGTCTGCACTTTCTACACGCCGCACGTGCACAACCTCGGCTTCCTGCGCACCCAGGCCGAGCGGATCGATCCGCGCCTGATCGACGCGTGGCCGCGCGACAATCGCGCCGACCGCTCGCGCTTCCAGAAGCTCAAGGAAGCTTACGTGAAGGCGCGGTACTCGAAGCACTTCCGGATCAGCGAAGAGGAATTGGCCTGGCTCGGCGAGCGTGTCGAGGCGCTTGGGCAAGCGGTCCAGGTGATCTGTGAAGAGCGCATCGCCCAGCTTGAGCGCAGCGTCGCCGCCTGAACTTCATGTGGATTGGGCGTCTTTCAGCGCATCCGCGATCATCGCGGCAAGCGCTTCCTCGGCACGGGCGCGCGTCGCCCGGTCCTTCGACAGCAATTCCTGTCGCACCCATTCCGGCGTGCGCGCGATGATGGCGGCAATTGTCGCCTGAAGATCGTCCTGCATCGCCGCTCTATGGCTGGCCTTCGCCGTCATCGCCAAGCGCGAACGCGCGTTGTCCGCGACGCCGCCAAAGCGTGAGCGCCTCTTCGCGACGTTCGCTGCGAAGTGTCGCGGCGCCTTCCACCAGCAATCCGAAGATCACGGCGCGATCGTCATCGGTGAGTTCGATCAGCCCGGCCTTGGCGATGAGCCCGCCCAGTTCAATCAACTGGCGCGTTCGCTCGCGGCGCTTCATGACCCAGTCTCGCGTGTCATTGCGCGCGATCCTGGCGCTGCGCCGGTTGCGCATCGCTTTCGCTCGGCGCAGTGCCGTGCGCGTTGCCACGAGCGCTCGCGCGAGCCTTGCGCGAGCCTTGAAAGAAGGTCGCGCCCCGCTTGCGCCAGCCCTCCTTCGTGACGGTGTCGTTGGTCTCGACCGCGGCGAGCAGGACGCCCGCCAGCTGATCGACCGGCAGCGCATCCGCACCGGTGGCGACGACCAACTCGCCGAACTGGTGCAGCAGGCGCTCTTTGAGCAGCTTCGCCTTGTCGTCGAGCGCCTTCAGTTCCGAATCATAGTCACGGGGTTTGCGCATTACACCTTCCTCAATTGTCATTGTGGAAGGTGTCAGTTAGGTACTGCGTCGATCAGCGCAAATGTCGTGAAACTTTTTGGGACAAGTATTTCCCGAGAAAGATGAATTCTTTCGAGGGCGCGCTTATACGTTGTGCCAACGTCGCTTGAATAGTGTAAGTGGATTGCCGCCATGGCGATCTACCACTTCTCGGCCAAAGTTATCTCGCGCGCTTCGGGGTCGTCGGCGCTGGCGTCGGCGGCGTACCGCTCGGCCTCGCGGCTGCACGACCAGCGGCTCGACCGGCACCACGATTTCTCGAACAAGGCCGGCGTCGTCCATTCCGAAGTGATGCTGCCGGACGGTGCGCCGGAGCGTCTGTCCGATCGCGAAAAGCTGTGGAACGAGGTCGAAGCGGCCGAGAAGCGGATCGACGCGCAGCTCGCGCGCGAGATCGAGTTCGCGATCCCGAGGGAGATGACCAAGGAACAGGGCATCAAGCTGGCCCGTGACTTCGTGCGCGACGAGTTCGTCGAGCGCGGGATGATCGCTGATCTCAATGTCCATTGGGATATTGGCGCCGACGGTCTCGCCAAGCCGCATGCGCACGTGATGATGACCATGCGCGAGGTTGGTGGAGACGGGTTCGGCAAGAAGAACCGCGACTGGAACCGCACCGACCTGCTGGAGAAATGGCGCGAGCGTTGGAGCGAGCACGTCAACGAACGCCTCGCTCAATTGGATATCGATGCGCAGATCGATCATCGGTCGCTGGAAGCGCAGGGGATCGACCTTGAACCGCAGCATAAGATCGGCCCGGCGGCATCGCGCATGGCCGCGCAGGGGCTGGAGTCCGAGCGCGTTGACGAGCATCGCGAGATCGCGCGCGCCAATGGCGACAAGATCATCGCCAATCCCGGGCTCGCGCTCGACGCGATCACACGCACCCAGGCGACGTTCACGACCCGCGACCTCGCCATGTTCGCGCATCGTCACAGCGAGGGGAAGGATCAGTTCGACCAGGTGATGTCGGCGGTCCGCAGTTCGCCCGAACTGGTCGCGCTCGGCAAGGACGGGCGCGGCGAGGATCGGTTCACCAACCGGGATATGATCGAGACCGAGCAGCGCTTTGTGCGTGAGACGCACGCACTCGCGGAGCGCGAGCACCATCGCGTTGCCGAGCGCGATCGCGAGCGGGCCATCGCCAGCGCCGAGCGGCGCGGCTTGGTGCTTTCCGCCGAGCAGCGCTCGGCGTTCGAGCACGTCACCGACGCCAAGGATCTCGGCGTCGTGATCGGCTACGCCGGCACCGGGAAATCCGCGATGCTGGGCGTTGCCCGCGAGGCGTGGGAGCGCGCCGGCTACCAAGTGCAGGGGCTTGCACTCTCGGGCATCGCTGCCGAAAATTTGGAGAGCGGATCGGGCATCGCTTCGCGCACCATCGCGAGCCTTGAGCATCAATGGTCCCAAGGCCGTGAGTTGCTGTCGCCGAACCACGTGCTGGTGATCGACGAAGCCGGAATGATCGGATCGCGCCAGATGGAGCGCGTGATCGCCGAAGCAGAGAAGCGCGGTGCCAAGGTCGTGCTGGTCGGCGATCCCGAGCAGCTGCAGGCGATCGAGGCGGGTGCGGCGTTCCGCGCGACCGCCGAACGGCATGGCGGTATCGAGATTACCGAAGTCCGCCGCCAGCGCGAAGACTGGCAGCGCGATGCGACCCGTCAACTCGCCACGGGGCGCACGGCTGAGGCGCTGCACGCCTACCGAGAAGGTGGAATGGTGGTCGAATCGGAGATGCGCGTGGGCGCGCGCGAGGCGCTGATCGATCGATGGGACAGCGACCGCGCCAGCAATCCGGCGTGCTCTTCGATCATTCTGTCGCATACCAACGAAGAATGCGATGAACTGAATGGGCTGGCTCGGGATCGCATGAAGCGCAACGGGACCTTAGTCTCTGAAATCGCTGTCAAAACAACGCGCGGCGAGCGCTTGTTTGCGGCCCAGGACCGCATCATGTTCCTTCGCAACGAACGCGAACTGGGCGTCAAGAATGGCTCTCTCGGCACCGTCGAACAGGTTGATCGCGCCCGCATGGCAGTGCGGCTCGACGATGGCCGGCACGTGGCGTTCGACGTCAAAGACTATGCCGACATCACCCACGGCTACGCCGCCACGATCCACAAGGCGCAGGGCCTCACCGTGGATCGTGTTCACGTGCTCGCGACGCCCGGGCTCGACCGGCATGCCGCCTATGTCGCGCTGTCGCGGCACCGCGATTCCGTCCATCTCCATTATGGGCGCGACGACTTCGCCGACGAGCATCGGCTCGCGCGCACGCTGTCTCGTGACCGGCCAAAGGACAGCGCACTCGATTATGACCAGGGCGCGACCCGCTTCGCCGAGCGGCGCGGGTTCGACCGGTCGAGAATCCTCGACACGCTCGCCCGCGAACAGCTGGTCGATCGCAGCCACACTGCGTCCGAACAACCGCGGCGCGGCAGGTTCGACGGATTACGGCTGCGCACTCCGGATGCCGAGCCGGCGCCGAAGCGCAGCCGGTTCGACGGGCTCAAGCTATCGACGGCGACAGAGCGAGGGCAGGCCGAACGGCAATCCGCGCTCGGCACCGCGGTCCAGCGCTACGCCCGCACCGTGCAGGACATCGGTCGCATGACCGAACAAGGCCTGCCCGCGCTGGAATATCAGAAAGCCGCCAAGGTGCAGGCCGCGCAGGCGCTCGATGCCATGCACCGGCATGGTGGGCACGATCTCGACGCCGTGTTCGCGCGCGAGCCCGGAATGCTGGGCGAGGCTGCCAATGGCCGCACCGCCAACGCCATCCGGCAGATGCAGCTGGAGAGCGAGCTGCGCACCAATCCCGAGCTTCGCGCCGACCGGTTCGTTCAGGCTTGGCAGCAGCTTCGCGCACGCCGCGACAAGCTGGAGGGCTGGCAGAACGAGGATGCGCGCGGCGCGGTTGAGAACCGCATGCGCGCCATGGCCAAGGGCCTGGAAAAGGACCCGGCACTCGGCGCCGCGCTCAGCCGTCGCGGCAGCGAGCTGCTCGGTCGCCAGTGGTCCCCCGAATGGTCGCCAGGCAGCCGCGATGGCGGCATCGGCGCCGCGATCGGTGATCAGGCGCGCACGCGATCGGTAATCCAGCAACTGACGTTCTCGATCGAGCGAGGGCGCAATCTTGGAATAGGACTATGAATGCTGAAACCGCCGTGCAGCCCGCCGGCGACATCGACGATCCGGAGGTAGCGTTCGCGGCGATGACCCGAAAGCTCGCTGGGCTGACCGCGGCGGTCGAAGGATTCGCGGCGCGCCAGCAGGAATTGCATGCGCGTGACTACGGCCCGGACCTCGTGAAGATCCAAGAGCAGTGGGCGGAGATTGTCCGCGCATTCAAAGCCCTGAAGGAGAAGCCGGGCGTCGCGCTGACGCCTGAGACCCTTGCGCCGCAGATTGTGGAGGCAGGCGCGCGCGTGCGGGCCGCAGACCATCAGGCCTGGAGCAACGCCAATCGGGAGCTTGGCGCGGCGGTCCAGTCGCTCAACGGCGTGGTAGCGTCGGCGATGAAGGCCGAAACGCAGAAGTACTGGATCATCGGTGCCGCGACTGCGGCCTTGGCGGCGGGATTTGCGTTCGGGACTGTCGTTCCGGCGAGGATCGCACAGTCCGTGCCCGAAAGTTGGCATTGGCCGGAGCAGCGGGCGGCACAAGTGCTCCAGCGCAGCGAATGGGACGCTGGAATGCGACTGCTGCAGGTGGCTGACCCGGCGCGGCTGCGCGCACTGGGGGATGCGGCGTTGATCGTGAAGGACAATGCCGAGGCGCTAGCGGATTGTCGTAACCGTGCGGAGGAATTGCGGCGTGGGGTGGAATGCAAGATTGTCGTAAGCACCCGAAGCACTGATGGACCCGTCGGTCGGGAATCTGGTCCGCAGCGATAAACCAATTTAAGGCCGCGGACGCGAGCCTCTACGCGGCGTCACGCCTAATGACGCGACACACTCCTCTAAGTTTCTTGGCAATTCCCTTGGCGGGCGCAATACAGTTCCCAATGGTGATAGTTGGCACGGGGGAACGATGAGCACGGCATATCACATGGTACACTATCGGCGGTTCGAGGCTGATGCGAAGCAGTTGAAGGGCAAGACCTTGGAAGTCCTCTGTCGGGAGGCGCTGAATAGCCAGAAGGGCGCTGCTGCCTTGTGGGCGAGGCCAGAGGATCGCGTTTTCGACGTCACCGATGGTGATGGCCGCAAGATATTCCTGAACAAGGTCGCGGACCTGTCCAGCGCAGTATTTGGAGAGATGTGTCTAGCGCAAGCAAAGGACTTGCAGGCGCTGCTCAAGATGGAGCCTTCGGAGGTCGAGCTTTCGGACCTCACCACAGCAACGGTTTACGATCTCAACGAGAGCGAGGCCCCGGCGGGGTCGCAGTTCATTCGCGGGCTCGCCTACTGGATAGCAATCGGAAACCACGTGCTGTTCGTGAAGACGCACTCCATGACGCCCGAACTCGTCAGGCTCTATCTTGACTGGCTTATCAAGAAGGGTGGCGCTGTGGTCGATCCCTCTTTCTCATTCGCGCTTAATGCTGAGTTCGACAACACGATGACGGCTGGCGACATCGGTGAGATACGCAACCTGCGCGTTACGGGTAAATCGGCCCCGCAGGCTGTATCCGTTCCGGTGGAGCCTAAGGATCGCGAGGTGAAGACCTCGCGGCGCATCGCCGACAGATTCGCGGAGATGCAGCAGGCGGTGCCGATCGTGGAAGCGATCTTCGGCAAGCCGAAGACGGCCTCGCTCGTTGAAAGCCTCGGCCCGGAGGAGTATCTAGCGGTGGAGGCGTCGGTGAAGGTCCGCGGGCGCCGGACCGAGAAGTCGCGCGAGCAGTTTCAGGCCATCGCAAACGACTTGGCCGACGCGTCTGACGCCAAGGTTGAGATTGAGGGCAAGGACGGCAAGGTCGTGGACGGTGACGCCATCTTGCGGACCCGAATGCCGTTCAACCTGCCGCATGAAGGCAGCAATCTTTTGGAGTTCGACAACGTCGCGGACCAGCTCCAAGAGGTATATTCTCGGTTCGTGAAGGACGGAAAGATCAAGGCCTGATGGCCCGAGCGATTGCCATCGTTGTTACCGTGTTGGCGGCCGGGCTTTTCGCTTGGGCGGTTCCACTCGCGCGCCTTTTCGACGCGTTCACGCCGCTGATTACCGCGCTTTCCATCATGATCGCGGCGGTCTTCGTTCGCCTGAATCGGGGAATGCCGACTCTGGAATGGAAGAGCCTCGACCCCGGGGAGCGGCAGGGCCTCACCGCGGCTATCCTCCGCGTCACGACAGAGTACGGCTGGATCATCTGCATCATCGCAATCGTGCTCGGTGGGCTCGTGACGCTGACGGTGATCGGTAGAGCCGACGCCGCGCTTTGGCCGGCGTGGGGCCGCCGGGCAGCCTCAGGTGCGGTCGGCGGGCTTGTCAGCCTTTGCGCGGCGCGCATGGGCTACGTGGTTTGGCGGGACATCGACATTGCCCGTTTGCAGAAGCGACTCATCGACGGCGCAGCTTCACGCGAGTCATCCGAGCAGCAGGCAAAGCTGGCGGACGGCAAAGTGGCGAACATCCGGGCTGCGAACGTCCGACCCGTGACGGTGCAGCCGCCGAAGGCTTGGGGTGAATAGGCGCGAGACAGTTACGGAGCGCTAAGAGCGGTCGCCTCGACCTCGGTCCGTAGGGCTTATTCCGTTAGTTTGGGCGCCTTGTCGGATTCCCAAAGTTGGCATTCATGAATGTCGCGCGCAGGTGTCCGCGGCATGGCTGAGATAAAATCAGAGGCAACCACTGCAGGCGGACGACTTGCCTGAACGTCTCGCCTGTTACCGGTCAAACAAAGGTCTTGCCCCATTTGCGGGGGTTCTACTTGGCGATTTGATTCTACCTGCTTAGATGGTTCTCCGGGGGGGGGATTGTGCATACAAATGTAAAGTCCGACGAGTTGGAAGAGCAACTCGGTGAGCTGGAGACAGCCATTGCAGCAGCTGAGCCGGAAGCGGCCCGTTTGGCTCTGCGCCGTTATCTTTTCACGACAGCAGGCCTACCGGTTGAGGGATCGGTCACAGACGCCGTCGCCGCTGTTGCGCAAGCGCCTGCGGGTCGCGGTCTTGCCGGTGCCGTGACCCTGCGCGCACTAGCCGCCGACGTACTCGTCGGAGGAAAAGGAGAGCAGCTCGCGCGCCATGTCGTGGCGCTCGCGGAGGGTGCGCTTCCGAGGTTTTGCGAATTTCTGAATTTAGAACGCAAGGCCCAAAATCATGAAAAGCTAGGCCGGCTTCGGGGAGCCCA
Organism: Sphingomonas degradans; assembly: GCF_053502645.1. NCBI lineage: Bacteria > Pseudomonadati > Pseudomonadota > Alphaproteobacteria > Sphingomonadales > Sphingomonadaceae > Sphingomonas > Sphingomonas degradans. The sequence continues at coordinate 1,722,663 of NZ_CP177172.1, read as the reverse complement.
TGAGACGATACTTACAATCCTCCAGCCGCTGCGCACGCCTTACGCCAGCCTTGAGACGCTGGTGGGCGCAAAGCCTCGGCTCGCGGCCGCACTGCAGCATTCGCAGGTTCGAGCTTACTGTCGACCTTGGCGGATAGATGAAATAGCTGAACTAGTGGAGCGGTTAGTTGGCTCTCTTTCGCGCGTGCTGGGCATGGACGACGGCTTCGAGGCCGAACTTGAGATCTCGCGGCGCGAAATCGTTGAGGGCCTCGTACTCGCGGACGCGCGACCGTCTTTCCTAGCGTCCGACCTGCGCGCCTTCCTCCAGAACGCTGGCCAGTTGCTCGACACCTTTCTAAGCGCGATGCAGGGCCGCTTCGTTGCGAGAATTATACGCGCTGATCGGGAGGGCGGAGAGCTACAGAAGCGCTATCCTCTGCATGAAGAGGGGCGCGAATTGCGGGTTGTCGTTCCGTTCAGGAACGAGGGCCCCGGTCCTGCGCTTGATCTTGTTTTCAAAGCCTCGAGCCAGCACGCAGGCGTCGCGGTCGACGATGAAGTGCAGGTGTTAGGGGACGTTGCTCCGGGCGAGTTTGGCGTGGCCGTGAATGTACTTTTGACCGAGCCATGTGCAGCGTTCGATCTCGACGTAGAGGTAAGCTGGCGCGAGGTCGGTGCGCTCAAAGCACGCGAAGAACTGTTCGGAGCGCGCGTTGTCGCTCAACGCTCCGACGTCGACTGGGGCAGCTTGAAATACTGGAACCCTTACAGCACCGAGCCTGCCGAAGGCGCCGGTTTTTACGGTCGCCGGGAGCAGGTGGGCACCCTGGTCGCACGCTTTTTGCAGAGGCCCATGGAGCCTTCGTACATCACCGGGCAAAAGCGCGTGGGCAAGACTTCGCTCGCCGTCACTGCTTTAAGTGAGGCCCGAGCCGAAGATTCAGACGGTCAACTTACCACCGGTTACGTCCTGTGGGGCAGGGTTGCCCACGAAGACCCGCGTAGAGCCCTACGGCAGCTCGGCGCGGCCATGGAGCAAATCGTACGGCAAGGTCTAAGAGGCGAAACGCCGCCCAAGGGAGATTATGACGGCACCCTGTCGCCGCTGCTCGACCTTCTGGATCTCGCACGCGAGAAGGATCCGGAGCGACGATTTGCAATCGTCATCGATGAGTTCGATGAGATGCCAGAAGACCTCTGGCTCAAAGGCAATCTCGCGGAGACTCTGTTCGGCAACATTCGGGCGCTGACAGCGACATCGAACTTCTGCCTGTTGCTCGTCGGTGGTGAAAATATGCCATTTGTAATGGAGCGGCAGGGTGCTCGACTCAACAAATTCAACCGCATCAATCTCACCTATTTCTCGCGAACCGACGAATTCGATGACTTCACGCGACTTGTGCGAGGCCCATCCGAAGGCGTCCTGACTTGGCATTCGGACGCTGTTTCGGCGGTATTCAACATGACTAATGGAAACCCATATTTCAGCAAGATCATCTGCAAGCAGGTCGCGGCGCGCGCCGTTGCCGAGCGCGATGGTGACGTCACCGCGCGAGAGGTAGAGCGGGCAGTCACCACAGGCGTGGCCGCGCTCGACACGAACGCCTTCATGCACCTTTGGGAAGACGGAACGCTAAGCGCTGTCGAAGACCGCGAAGCGATGATCCTGAAGCGCCGGCGAGCGCTAGCCGCATTGGCGCGGTGCCTCAGAGCAGGCAGGCCAGCGACTTTAGCGCAGATTAGCGCTCATAAAGGCTCGACGGCCATTGAAGAGCGCGAGTTGGCGCCTGTGCTTCATAATCTCGTAGACCGCGGTGTCCTAATTGAGACTGAGCAGGGTTTCGAAGTGGCGCTTCCAATTTTCCGACTCTGGCTGCTCGAAGTCGGGGTGAGCCGGCTGGCGAATGATGGCCTGTCGGAGGAACTGGCAACGCTACAGGAACGCCTGGACGACGAGGCCTACGTAAAGTCGTCCGAGATCGTTGCGTTGACCGAAGCGTGGAAGCCATATCGCGGGCGGCAAATTGGACCCGAAACAGTGAGGGCTTGGCTCGAGCAGCGGCCGGGCAATCGCAACCAGCGCGTTCTGTTTCAGATGCTTCAAGCCGTTCGTATCCTCGGCCAGGATGAGGTGCTATCCCGGCTTCAACAAGCTGGTCAGGTCATTCGTGACCTCCTTGGTGTTCCTATGAGACGGAGCAATGCCGAGCGGCGAAGCGACGTGGTGCTCACCTACATTGATGGCGAGGGCAAGAGCGGCCAGCGTTATGCAGCCGACTACGCCGAGGCCAATTTGATCAACGTGGCCGGCATCCTGTCGCCTGCAATCTTCGAGGAGGAGTTCGCTCGCGCCGAAAAGCGCGGCACACCCAAAGCCATCGTGATTGTCGACGACATAGTGGGTACTGGCGGTACGTTATCGAAAAAGCTTACTGCCTTTGTCGAACGGCATAGCGTGCTACTCGATCGCGTTCGCCCGAGAATCGAGGTCTATTCACTGTTCGCGACCGAAGATGGAAAGCGTCGTGTGCTCGAAACTTTAGCGGGACTTGCCTATCCGGACATCGACTTCCGGGCTGGGGAAATCATACCGGAATCGTTGTTCGCATTCCATGCACCGCGCGGGGTATTCTCAAGCCCTGATGATTATGATCGAGCAAAGGCGTTGGCTGAGGTGGTCCCGGAAAACTGGACAGGTTGCTAAGCTAATCCCGACGTGAGGACGGACGGGAATGAAGACGACGAGGAAGCGCTACAGCGCAGATTTCAAGGCGAAGGTGGCGCTGGAGGCGATCCGTGGCGATATGACGCTGGCGGAACTGGCTGCGAAGCATGGGGTGCATCACACGATGATCGCGGCGTGGAAGCGTCAGGCGATCGAAGGGATGTCGGCGACGTTCTCCGGTGCCGGTGAGGCGGCCAGGGCGGCGAGCGACGCGGAGGTGGACAAGCTGCACGCGAAGATTGGGCAGTTGCTGGTGGAGCGGGATTTTTTAGCGAAGGCCTCCGGTCGATGAGCGTGGCACGGAGGCGGGAGTGGATTGATCCTGCTCACCATTGCCTGTCGATCGCGGCGCAATGTCGTCTGCTGTCGATCAGCCGGTCGAGCTACTATTACGCGCCAGTGCCGGAGACCGAAGAGACGCTTGCGCTGATGCGGGTGATCGATGCGGCGTTCCTCGACATGCCGTGGTACGGCAGCCGCCAGATGGTCCGGCATCTGCGCCGCAATGGCCATGATGTTGGACGACGACGGGTGCGGCGGCTGATGGCGAAGATGGGGCTGTCGCCGATCTACCAGCGGCCGCGCACGAGTGATCCGCACCCGCAGCACAGGGTCTATCCCTATCTGCTGCGCAAGCTGGCGATCGAGCGGCCGAACCATGTCTGGTGCGCTGATGTGACCTACATCCCGATGCGCCGGGGCTTCCTGTATCTGGTCGCGATCATGGACTGGGCGACGCGCAAGGTGCTGGCATGGCGGCTCTCGAACACCATGGACGCCGGCTTTTGCGTCGCGGCGCTGGAGGAAGCGCTGGCGCGCTTCGGTCGGCCTGAGATCTTCAACACGGATCAGGGCAGCCAGTTTACCAGCTTCGCCTTCACCAGCGTGCTGCGCGACGCCGAGGTACGGATCAGCATGGACGGCCGGGGTCGGTGGATGGACAATGTGTTCATCGAGCGCCTGTGGCGCTCCCTCAAATATGAGTGCGTGTATCTGCACGCCTTCGAGACCGGCTCGGAGCTGCGCGCTGGCCTTGGCCGGTGGATCACCTATTACAATCAACAGCGACCCCACTCAGGGCTAGCCGGGCGAACCCCGGCGGAGGCCTATGGGTGGATCGGCGCTTCAGATCATGGGGGGCATGCCCCCCATGATCTGATGACCAAAATGGCGGCATGATCGACAACCCGGATTAGCTTAGCTCAGCCGCAAAACTGTCCAAATAGGCGGGACCACCTCAGGCTGTCGACATCGGGACAACGATCTATGGCGCGGATCGTGCTCTCGGGTTCGGCAATCAGGGCTTGCTCCTGGTGCTGCCGAACACCGTGCCGAACAACAGCCTTCCGCTTTTGCACTCATCATCTAAAGACCCAGACCGCCCCTGGAAGCCGCTGTTTGAACGCGTCACCAACGGCTAGCGGCAAAATAACACGATTTCCTAGTGACTAAGGATGCTCCATAAAGTCGCCGGTGAACCTCACCGCCTGAGGAGTTTTTGCGTCGTGCTTAGCGGCTGCTCTCACAGCCTGGACATTCCGCACCCTGACGTTCGCATGCGGTCAAACTCCGACAAACGACAGAGCGCTGGCTACCTGACGGGCGCATCTTCATCGTTGCGATTTACCGTTTGCCGCAGCCTAAGAACCTTCCGTCGAATTCCGGGGAATGTCTCGAAAAATGCCACTGCAGCCTACGCTCAGAAGGGTCTTCCGATTGGTAGACTCGCTTTCGAAATGATAAGAATTCTGTCTAAATCAAATACTTAGCTCGGCATCGCCGATCGTGTCTCCCCGACCAACTTCCCAAAAATATCTTTGGCACGCGATCGCGCTGGCTTTGGCCTCCCGGCCATTGTTCCGGCGCGAATGGTGCGTTCGTGCGTGCCGGCTCCATCGGGCCGGATCGTTCCAGCGCTGGGATGAGCGCGTCGCGAGATGCGCGCGCATGCGCCCTGAACGGAAAAGGGCGCCCCCTTTCGGGAGCGCCCTTTCTAATCCTGTGATCCGACCCTTGCGGGCCGGAGCGCCGATTAGTTCGCGTTGGCTGCTGCCTGGTCCGACGCGTTGTCGGCGGCGTCAGCTGCGTTCTCGTAAACGGCTTCCGCGGTCTCGTTGGTCGCGTTGTCCGCAGCAGCTTCGTACATCGCTGCGTTTGCGTCCTGCGCCTCTGCGACGTTCTCGGCAGTGGTGTTGGTGGTTTCACCACCGCAAGCCGCGAGCGACATCAGGCCGGCGGTCGCAGCGACAATGAGGATCTTCTTCATTAGGGATGCTCCCAAGAAACATGAACGTTTCGCAGTCGGCCCGAATGCCGTTGCGAAGGCGTTGAAATAGCGGTCGTTGCGAAAGCGTCAATCATAAATTTGTCGCAACGCAAAATTTCTGCCACTTTTCAGCCCGATTTGAGACGAAATTTCGCCTTTACGCGGCCCTTGGATCACTCTCCGCGCGGAGCGACAGCGCCGATATCCTCCGGCGCGTTTGCCACAATCGCAAGCACCGTGGTCCACGCCGCCACATTCTGCCGCAGCTGCACGGGATCGATCTTGTCGAGCGTATCGTCCGGCGTGTGGTGATAGTCGAAATAGCGCAGGCCGGATTGCGACAGGTCAACCCCCGCCACGCCGCCGCGCAGGATCGGCTCCACGTCGGTGCCGCCATGCGCAGTCCCGCTGCCCCGCGTGATGCCAAGGGGGGCAAGGGCAGGGGTCAGCCGGTCGCCGATCGCCTTTGCGCCTTCGGGCAGGTTGGTCTCGAACTTCCAGACGCGGTCGGCGCCGAAATCCGATTCGCTGGCGAAGACGTGGCGCTCGTTCGCATGCGCCTTGGCATAGGCCTCGCCGCCGAAGCCGCCGACTTCCTCGGCGCCGAACCAGACGACGCGAATCGTGCGCCGGGGCTGACCGGCATTCATGATCGCCTTCGCGGCGGCGGTGGTGATCGCGAGGCCCGCAGCATCGTCGATCGCGCCCGTGCCCAGGTCCCAGCTGTCCAGGTGGCCGCCCACCACGACGATGCCGGCGGCGGGATCGCTGCCCGGCACGTCGCCGATGACGTTGCCCGATTCGGCCTCACCCTTGAACTGCGGCGTCACCAGCAGCTTGAGGCGCACGGGCCCACGCTTGAGCAGGCGCTCTAGCTGCTCGGCATCGGGCACCGACAAGGCGGCGGCGGCGATCGGAGTCACGCCCTTGGCCCATGTCGTCACGCCGGTGTGCGGGTTGCGGTGATAATCGGTGCCGATCGACCGGATCAGGATCGCCGCCGCGCCCTTGGTTGCGGCGACATTGGGGCCTGCGCGCCGGGCGGCGCCGAACGGGCCATATTGCGAACCATCCTGCGTGGCGGTCATCGTGTGGCTGACAAAGGCGATCTTGCCCTTCAGGCTGTCCGCCGGCGCCGCGACCAGATCGGCCATGGTCGGGAAATAGACGACTTCGGCCTCGACGCCCTTGGGCCCGGTCGATCCCGAATTGCCGAGCGCGGCGATCGTCAGCTTCTGCGCCGACGCACCCAGGACTTCGGCCGTTTCCTCGCCGCGGACCCAGACCGGCATGCGATAGGTCTCGACATGCACGTTCTTGAAGCCCAGCGCCGTCAGCTTCTTCACACCCCAGGCGCGGGCGCGGGCCTCTGCCTCGGTCGCCGCCAGCCGCTGTCCCACTTCGGTGGTGAGCCCCTCAACGACATCCCATGCGACCGTGTCGTTGAGCGCCGCGTCCCGCAACGCCGCGACATCCGGTGCCGTCTGCGCGAAGGCGGGGAGGGGGAGGGCGAGCGCGGCCACTGCCGCGAGCAGGAAGTGCTTGTTCATGAATGCGATTGCTAACCGGCCCCGAAACATTTGCCAATGCATCGCGCGCCGCTGCCCACGATAATTGCCAATCGCCCGCCTCGTCGCTACATGGCCGGCAACTTTCCAGCATCCAGAATTCCGATCGGAGATCGCCTCGTGGCCGCGCAGTACGCCTTCGTGATGAAGGACATGACCAAAACCTTCCCCGGCGCGCCCAAGCCGGTGCTGAGCAACATCAACCTGCAATTCTATCAGGGTGCCAAGATCGGCATCGTCGGCCCGAACGGCGCCGGCAAGTCGACCCTGATGAAGATCATGGCAGGCGTCGACAAGGATTTCACCGGCGAGGCATGGCCGGGCGAGTACATCACCGTCGGCTATCTGGAGCAGGAGCCCCAGCTCGACCCCACCAAGACGGTGCTCGAGAACGTCAAGGAGGGCGCCCGCGAGACGGCCGACCTGGTAGATCGCTTCAACGCGATTTCGGCCGAGATGGGCGATCCCACGGACGATACCGATTTCGACGCACTGATGGAGGAGATGGGCGATCTCCAGGCCAAGATCGACGCCGTCGATGGCTGGACGCTCGACAACCAGCTCGAAGTCGCGATGGAAGCGCTGCGCTGCCCGCCGTCGGATTGGCCGGTGGAAAACCTGTCGGGAGGTGAGCGCCGCCGCATCGCGCTGACGCGGCTGCTGATCCAGAAGCCGTCGATCCTGCTGCTCGACGAACCGACCAACCACCTCGACGCCGAAAGCGTCCAGTGGCTCGAAAATCACCTGAAGGAATATGCGGGCGCGGTGCTGATGATCACCCACGATCGCTACTTCCTCGACAATGTCGTCGGCTGGATTCTCGAAATCGATCGCGGCAAGTATTTCCCGTACGAGGGCAATTACTCGACCTATCTCGAAAAGAAGTCCAAGCGCCTCGAGCAGGAGGATCGCGAGGAATCGAGCCGCCAGACCGCGATCAAGAACGAGCTGGAGTGGATCCGGCAGGGCGCCAAGGCCCGCCAGACCAAGTCCAAGGCGCGTATCGCCAAGTTCGAACAGCTGGTCGAAACGCAGAAGAATCGCCGCCCGACCGGCGCCCAGATCGTCATCCAGGTGCCCGAGCGCCTTGGTGGCAAGGTCATCGAGGTCGAGAATATCTCGAAGGCCTATGGGGACAAGCTGCTCTTCGAGAACCTGTCGTTCAACCTGCCTGCGGGCGGGATCGTCGGCGTGATCGGTCCCAACGGCGCCGGCAAGTCGACGCTGTTCAAGATGATCACCGGCCAGGAGACGCCCGACAGCGGCACGATCGAAATCGGCTCGACCGTCCGCCTCGGCTATGTCGACCAGAGCCGCGATCACCTGGACGACAAGAAAAACGTCTGGGAGGAAATCTCCGACGGCCTCGATTACATGAAGGTCAACGGCCACGACGCCTCGACCCGTGCCTATGTCGGCGCATTCAACTTCAAGGGCGCGGACCAGCAGAAGAACGTCGGCAAGCTCTCGGGCGGTGAACGCAACCGCGTCAATATTGCCAAGATGCTGAAGCGCGGCGGCAACGTGCTGCTGCTCGACGAACCGACCAACGATCTCGACGTGGAAACGCTGGGCGCGCTGGAAGAAGCGATCGAGAATTTCGCGGGCTGCGCCGTGGTCATCAGCCACGATCGCTTCTTCCTTGATCGTCTCGCCACGCACATCCTCGCGTTCGAGGGCAACAGCCATGTCGAATGGTTCGAAGGCAATTTCGAAGCCTATGAGGAAGACAAGCGCCGCCGCCTGGGCGACGCCGCCGATCGTCCGACCGCGCTGTCGTACAAGAAGCTGACGCGCTGACCCTTGGCAGGCCCGGCGGTCAGAACCGCCGGGCTATGCCGCAATAGAGTTCGACGTCGGGGCTGTCGTGGTTCAGCCCCGCCACGGCGCCCATGTCGAATTGCAGCCCGTCCCTGGGCTGCCACGCGAAGGACAGGCTGGCGAGCGTCTGCGTCGTCCGGCCCTCGGGGTCATCGTCGCGCGTGGCCTGGACCTCCAGCGTCGTGCTGACCTTCTTGCTGATGTCCCATTCGATGCCGAGCACGCTGCCATAGGCGGCATGGCGGCCCGTGCCGCTTTCGTTCGCCTCCGCCGCGATCGACGGCGTGGCGGCGACGGAAATGGTCTCGGTCAGGCTGTAGCTCACGGGCACGATCAGCCCGGTGCTCCAGTCGCCGGCACCGATCGCACGGCCGCCGGTGGGGAGCGTGGCATAGGGCATTACCGCCAGCGAAAACCCCGATCCGTCCGGGTTCGACAGGTTCCGGCGCAGCGCCAGCGTCACGTCGCCCGTCCCGCTGCGGCGCTCCACCGCCCCCGTCACGCGATCGCGCGTGCGCACCGTGCCGAAGCCGGTCCAGCCGATTTGGGCCTCCAGCGTCTCGGTCAGCCCGGCGCGCACCAGTGCATCGCCGGCGACGACGGTATCGACGCGCGTCGCGACATCCTGCTCGCGGGTCCAGTCCACTGCACCCAGTTCGACCACGACATGGCCGGCGTCGACGGTGCAGGCCGGCGTATCCAGCCCGGGACGGTCCGCGCAGAAATCGCGCAACCCGGACGGCTGCACCTGGGCCCTTGCCGTTCCTGCGCAGGCGCCTGCTACAGCGGCCGCGAGAAGCGTTAGTCGTATCTTCGATGACTTCACTAGATGTGCCCTCCGTGCCCTGGCGGCCGCGCTATCACGGCGCAGCGCCGCCCGCTGGTTCCGTCCCCCGAAAAGTGATCGCAGTAGTCACATCCGCGTGGATTGGCGACGTACCTCTTGCTGTGCGATCAGTTCCAGCGTTCGTGCGTTCAGGGCCGGGGCCACATCGATCATAAAATGTTCATGACCAGCGGGCGTTTCGACCGCGCAGCCCGCTGCGCGAAGGCCGTCAATGGCCTCAGGATCGTATACACGCCTGTCGCATGGCGAAACGATTATCCGGACTCGATCGCATTGACCCCGCAACAGGGTTGTCAGGCTTTTTCGATAATATTCCTTGCCCCAAAACGATTTGAAGAAAGGCTCCTGATCGGCGCAAACCCGGTGCGGACCGTTGCGCTGCCACAGGCAAGAGCGGTCGGTCAGTTTGTGCCAGTCGACCCACTTGGCTGACAACCCGTCCTCCGGCGTTGTGGAGAGTGGCGCAAGGAGGATGCGCGGCGAACAACGCACCGTGCACGCCGCCGCCGCAAGATAGCCGCCGGTGCTTACACCCACAGTAGCGACCAAGCGCTTGCCCGCCCAACGGGACAGCGCGCGAACCTGCTCTATGGCGCCGGGCAGGTCAGGCGCGGGGTGAAGGGTCTCGATCTCGCCGAGATAGATCGGCATGAGGACGGTATATCCCTTCGCCACCATCTCTTTCGCCAGGGGTCGGTTGACCGCTGGGGAGCGGGGACCGCCGTTCAGGTAGATCACGATGCGGCTCGTGGCGTCGATGCGAGCGCGCGGACTATGAATCACCACGGGCAGCAGGCCTGCAGGGGTTGGCAGGTAATTGACCTGGCGAAAGCTACCCGCAGGATCCGCAAATACTTCGCCAGAACAAGCTGTATCGCCCGTTTGCATATTGAAGTGCGTCTGGTCTTCGGAGTAGCCGAGAAAGTGCCGGCAGGAAAAGCCCTCGATCGGCTTCAGCTGCAGATCGGGCTTGCCAGGAAGAATGGCGCGCCGGACCGACTTCTCCGCAGGCGATTCCTGTGCCGCGTTGGCGACGAAGACATCCTGAACCAATGCGGCAAACATCAAAAGCACGGAATGGATCAACGGTCTCTCCTGCGCCGTTTGTCGGCGCACCGATTCTCTTCATTTTCCTCGTACCACATCATAGCGGTGCGAGGCTGCACCCGAAGTAAGCGCAGCCTCGGGAAGCATCAGGCCTTCAACACGGCGTCCACTGCGGCGCAGAATGCCTGCATCTCTGCTGCAGACCCGACAGTGACGCGGCTCACGGTGGGCCAGATCGCCCAGTTGCGACCGATCTGCACCTTTCGATCGAGCAGTGCCTTTTGCATCTCCTTTGCAGGCTTGCTCTGCCAGTCGACCATGAACATGTTGCCCTGGCTCCCCGGCAGCACCTTCACGCCGCGCTTGGTCAGCCACGCGATCGTAGCCTCGCGATTGGCGATCATTTCGGCGCGGCGGGCCTTGATGTCGTCGAAACAGGTATAGGCCGCGTTGCCGCACGCAACCGCCGTCATCGGCAGCGTGCCGGTGACCTGGAACCCGTCATACCGCATCATCCTGTCCTGCAATGCCGGGTCGGAGAAGGTCAGGCCCAGCCGCATCCCCGCCATGCCGAACAGCTTGGAAAAGGTGCGCATCACGATCACGTCCTTGCGCGACGCCGCCAGATAGGCCGCACTCGGCGCGTCGGAGAAGTGCAGATACGCCTCGTCCACGAGCAGGACCGCGTCGGCGGGTTTGTTCGCGGCCAGCCATTCGATGTCGGCCAGCGGCGTCACCGTGCCGGTGGGGTTGTTGGGCGTGCAGATGTAATAAAGACCGGCGGCGGGATTGGCGGCCAGCATCGCCTTCACATCGGCGCCCTTGCCCTGTGCCATCGGCACCTTGGCCAGGGGCGCGTTGAGCCAGGCCGCTGCGCGCCACGCCGCCTCGAACGTGGGGTCGGGGGTCACGAGGCCCTTGGTCGGCGAACAGAAGGAAATTACCGAGCGAACGAGCGGATCGCCCGATCCGGGCCAGGCGAGGACATGGCTTTCGGGAAGTTTCTCGACCATCGCCACGGTCTTGATGAGCTTGCCTTTCTCATCGTCGGGGTCGTAGCGATTGCCCTGGGCGACGATCTTTGCCGCAGCGGCGGCTGCCGCAGGGAAGGGGCCGGTCCAGCATTCATTGGCGCCGATCTGGACCGCACCCGCCATCGCCTTTGCGGCCTGGCTCTGCGCAAATGCTGGTCGGACCGCAGCCGAAGCGGCAGCACCCGCGCCCAGTAAAGCCGCAACCCGGCCCAGTTGGCGGCGCGAATATCCTCGGTCGAGTAGGTCTTCCCGTGTGCTCCTGTTCAGCATGTCATCACCCCCTGATGCAATCGGACAAGTCCGATCCCGCTACGGGCAAAATCGCCCGCTTGTGCCGGCATCCCTCCGGGTGATTAACGCGCGTGTCGCATGGCCGCGCCGCGCATCTTGTCACGCAATGTTCACTATCCTTTGCGGGTTGGCAACTGCTCCTTTGCTCGCGCTTTCATGCCACGCCGATCATTTACCGGCGCGTAGTGCGTCCAGGCTCCAGGGGCCGGCGCCCGCAGCGGCAATATACAGGAAAACGAAGCAGAACAGCATCGCCGGTTCGCCGCCATTACTGGCAGGGAAGAAGCCCTTGCCCGCGTGCATCAGGAAATACGCGACCGCGCACATGCCCGATGCGATGAACGCCACCGGGCGCGTGAACAGCCCGAGCAGCAACAGCGCGCCGCCGACCAGTTCGATCGCGCCCGCCCCCAGCAGCAGCGGCGGCAACGGGGGCGCCATGGGGAAGGGCGGCAGGCCGAAAAATTTGGAGGTGCCGTGCTGAAGGAAGCTGAGCGCGGCGACGATGCGCAACACGCTCAGCAACGGGCCGGACCAGATGGCGGGAATGGGCATGAGCGAGCCTTTACCGAAAGCGCGATGCTTCAGGCTCCCATAGCATGCCGGCGCCGTCAACCGCCCGTGTCAGGCAGTGAAGCGCTTGGTGAAGCCCTTGTGCGCCTTCTCGTCATCGGCAGCGAATGCCTCGACGTTGGTGACTTTCGCCATCTCCGGACCTTCGCGCGCGGCCTCGACCAGCGCCGAGAGCGGCTCATCCTCGCCCGACGCCAGTATCTCGACGCGACCGTCCTTCGTATTGCGGACCCAGCCGGTCAGCCCATTGCGCTGTGCCGTGCGCACCACCCAGTCGCGATAACCGACGCCCTGGACGCGGCCCGAAACGATAATCCTCTTGCTCGCCATAATCCCCACGCTCACTCGGCCCGCGTTCCGGGCCCGTTTCGTCTCTAGCACGCCCATGGTCGAAAACAGGTAGCGGATACTGCGTTTTACCCCGTCCGCAGCACGGATCAGGGGTAGGCGATCGCCAATATCTCATACTCGCGCTCGCCGCCGGGCAACATCACGCGCCGCACATCGCCGATCGTCGCGCCGCGCAGCGCCCGGGCGAACGGGGAATTCCACCCGATCCTGCCGTTGCCTGCATCGGTCTCGTCGTCGCCGACCAGCGTCAGCACGCGCTCGACATCGTCCTCGTCCGCAACCGTCACCGTCGCGCCGAAATAGACGCGGTCGCGGTCGGGCTGTTGTGCGGGGTCGACGACCTTCGCAGCCTTCATCCGGCGTGAGAGCCACCCAAGCCGCCGGTCGATTTCGCGCAACCGCTTGCGACCATAGATATAGTCGCCATTCTCCGAGCGATCGCCATTGCCCGCCGCCCAGGAAATCGTCTCGACCAGCTTCGGCCGCTCGACACCGAACAGTGCGTCATACTCCGCCTTCAGCACGGCATAGCCTGCGGGGGTTATATAGTTGGGGCGATCCATCCGCGCTCCCTATCGCCGCCGACGGGCGGCGTCACCCCGGCTGATTCTTGCCGAGATACCAGCTGAGGTTGGCGGGGCCCCGGCTGCGGGCCTTTTCGGGATTGAGCAGGTCGTACACCACGGCGTTTTCCAGCACGCGCTGGACATAGTTTTTGGTCTCGAAGATCGGGATCTGTTCGACCCACTTCACGATGTCGCCGCCGGGCAGCCGGGGATCGCCATTGGCGCGGATCCATTTGTTCACATTGCCGGGGCCCGCGTTGTACGCGGCGACCGCCAGAGGATAGCTGCCGTACAGATTGTACATCCGCTGGAAATAGGTGGAGCCGAGCTGGATGTTGTAATCGGTATCGGTGGTCAGCGAGCCTGCATCATAGCCAAGCCCCAGCTTGCCCGCCGTCTCCCGCGCCGTGCCGGGCATCAATTGCATCAGCCCGCGTGCGCCCGCGTGGCTTACCGCCGCGCGGTCGAACTGGCTTTCCTGGCGGGCGATGGCGTGGATCAGCGACCAGTAATCATTGTGCGCGTCGGGCACCCGGACCGAGGGATAGCCGGCGGCGGTATAGTCGGACAGGCCGTTCTGCAGCGCGCTGCGGCCGACCATCACGCCCAGGTCGGGGCGCCCGATCGTGCGCGAAAGCTCTGCGGCGAGGATGTGGTCGGTGTCGGTCTTCGCCGCTTGGGCGATCTGGCGGACGAACAGGCTCTGGTCCAGATGATTGCCCTGCGTGCCCAGCAACTGCGCGGCGCGCACGGTTTCCATGCGGAAAAAGGCCTCGCGCGCCGCCGGATCTACGCCCTGCGCGTCGAAATCGGGCGGGCGCTTGAGCGGGTGACCCATGCGCTCCGACGCGAGCTGCCCGTAATACATGCCGGTCAGCCCCTCGGCGCGGGCGAAATAGCGTTGCGCCCCGGCGGCATGGCCTGCCGCCTCCGCCGCCCGGCCCGCCCAATAAAGCCCCTTGGACTGCGTCTGCGGCGTGCGCGAGCCGGTGGAATACAGCTCGAACATGCGCGTCGCGTCGCGCGCACGGCCCAGATTGTAGTAGGCGGTGGTACCGGCCAGCCAGGTCAGGCTGGTATAATCGTCGCGCACGCCCAGCGACATGTCGCTGACATCGGTGCCTGGGGGGAAGGCGTCCGCGACCTGGCTCGCGATCTGATAGGCCAGCGCATATTGCCCGTCGTTCGCCGCGCCGCGCGCGCCCAGTAGCAGCACTTCGTACCATTTTTCGGGACTGCCCGGATAGCTCGCCAGCTGCGGTCGCTGCGCCAGATAGGCGCGCATCGCCGGGCTCTGTCCCGTGTCGCGCAGCCAGAGGGCGCGATCGGCGATATAGCCGGGGTCGCCCCGGCCCAGCGCAAGCGCCGCTGCGCCCTTGGCATCGGCATCCGCTGCCCTGGTCCGATAGGCGAGCCGCGCCTCGAACACCGGGCGGGCGGCTGGGGACACGAACGCAAGCTGTCGCTGCGCAAGGCTGAACGCGCCCTGCCACAGCAGCATGTCCATCCGTGCGTCCTGATCCGCCGGCGTGAGCGCGCTCAGGAACGCGCCGACCAGCTTGGTCTCGTCGGCGGTGCGCAGCTGGCCCGATCGCCAGGCGCGGCGCGCCTGTTCCTCGCCGTCGCTGCGGCGGCCCGAAGCAGTCAGCGCCTCGGCATAGCGCAGGCGGCCGGCGGGGGTCAGCGGCGGAAAACGCTCGAAGAAGCGGATGACGAGCCCCGGCGCCCAGGTGCCGCTGTCCAGCACCGTTTCGGCAGCGGCGCGGCGGCTCGTCTCGCCGGGCCAGCCGGGATGCGCCAGCAGGAAATTGGCATAATCGGAAAACGCATAATTATCAGACTGTTGCAGCCGCTTCCACTCGATCAGCGCGCTGCCGATCTCGCTGCCGGAGACATATTGGGGTTCGACGCGAGGGAACCCGCCCTCCAACGCCATGCGATACCACTGGAACTGCTGCTGCGTGAGCTGCGACGAAGCCGCCAGCCCCGATACACTCGCCAGCAGAAGCGTCGTTTTGATTACCGGCCCGAGCATGCTGGACATGATACGCATGCCAGCACTATCTGCCACCCCTGATTTGCCCTTAAAGGAAGTTTTTGGAAGATGTTCTCCGGCTCAATTCCGGCGCTGGTGACGCCATTGCGTAACGGCAGCTTCGACGAGTCGAGCTTCCGCGCCTTTGTCGAATGGCAGATCGAACAGGGTTCTGCGGCGCTCGTCCCCTGCGGCACCACGGGCGAGGCGGCGACGCTGACCAAGGAAGAGCATTTCGAAGTGGTCCGCATCTGTGCGGAGCAGGCAGCGGGCAGGGTGCCGGTGCTCGCCGGAGCCGGGTCCAATGACACGCAGGTCGCGATCGGCAACGTCAAGGCCGCGAAGGCATCTGGCGCCGACGCCGCGCTGATGGTGCCGCCCTATTACAACCGGCCCAGCCAGGAAGGCATTTTCCGCCATTTCGAGGCGGTGGCACGCGCCACCGACCTGCCGATCGTGCTGTACAACGTCCCCGGCCGGACCGTGACCGATATCCAGCCCGCCACGATGGCGCGGATCGCAAAGGCGTTTCCAGATGTGTTCATCGGCGTGAAGGACGCAACCGGCGCGCTCGCCCGCGTATCCGAGCATCGCGCGGGATGCGGCGGCGATTTCATCCAGCTTTCGGGTAATGACGAGACCGCGCTGGCGTTCAACGCGATGGGCGGCGTCGGGTGTATTTCGGTGACCGCGAACGTCGCGCCCCGGCTCTGCGCCGATTTCCAGGCGGCCTGGGCGGCGGGCGATACGGCGCGCGCGCTGGAACTGCACGACCGGCTGTATCCGCTGCACATCGCGATGTTCACCGATGCCTCGCCCGGCCCGGTCAAGTACGCGGTGTCGCGCATCCGCCCGGATTTCCCCGGCGAACTGCGCCTGCCGATGACCGAGGCGGGAGAGGCCAGCCGCGCCGCGGTGGATGCCGCCCTGGCGCATGCCGGGCTCGCCTGATCGGAGGGCGGGAGCGGGATCGGGCATAAGCGACTAGCGTTCCGCCCGGATCGCTCCTACATGCCCACCTCCCATGGCACGTCCCCGTCCCACCGCATTCGAAAAAGTGAAGACCGTCGCCGAGAACCGGCGCGCGCGGTTCGACTATTTCATCGAGCAGGTGTTCGAGGCGGGGATCGCGCTGACCGGCACCGAAGTGAAGTCGTTGCGGTTCGGCGAGGGCTCGATTGCCGAGGCCTATGCCGAAGTGAACGACACCGGCGTCTGGCTGATCAACGCCAACGTTCCGGAATTCAGCCACGGCAACCGTTTCAACCATGAGCCGAAGCGGCCGCGCAAATTGTTGCTCAACGAGCGTGAGATAAACAAGCTGCACGGCGCCGTTGCACGCGAAGGTATGACGCTGGTCCCGCTTTCCATCTATTTTAATGGAAAGGGGCGCGCGAAGGTCGAACTCGCGCTCGCCAAGGGCAAGAAGACGCATGACAAGCGCGACACGATCAAGGAACGGGACTGGAAGCGTGAGCAGGGAAGGATCCTCCGCGATCGCGGATGAGCCCAAGCCGCGCGGTCGCATCGGGCGCATGCTCGACAAGGCGACGCCGACGCGCGATTCGATCGAGGGCAATCGTTGGCTGAAGCCGGTTGCCCGGCGAGTCGCGCATTCGTCGCTATGGCGTTTCACCCGGCGATCGGTGCCGCGCGGCGTCGCGTTGGGCATGGTGACCGGCATTCTGGTGCCGATGGGACAGATCCCCGCCTCTGCGGTGCTCGCACTTCCGCTGCGCGCCAATATTCCGGCGGCGGCAGCGACCACGTTTTTCACCAATCCCGTGACGACTCCGCCGCTCTGGCTGTTCGCCTATTGGCTGGGCAGCCATATGCTCGGGTCACGCGGGGCGCAGGTCGCGTCAGACGTCGCGCCCGGATGGATCGACTGGTTGCTGCACCAGGTCGGCCCCGCGACGCTGATCGGGCTGGTTACTGTGACGGGGGCGCTGACCGTCGCCGGATATTTCGGGGCCGCGCTGGCGTGGCGGCTGTGGATCGCGCGCAAGTGGCGCCGGCGTTCGGCGGAGCGTGCCGCGCGCGCCGATTGACGGGCCGTGACAGCGCACTAATACAGCGGCCTTCTGCTTCCTGAAGGGTCGTATCCATGCGTCTTCGCTATCTCGCCACCACCTTCCTCGCTGCCCCGGTTCTGTTGAGCGGCTGCGCGACGAGCAACGCCGGCGAGCCTGTCGCCGTGACCGAGGCGACCCCGCTTCCCCCCGAGCCGGCGCCGGCACCCAAGCCCGAGATCGGCAGCTATGGCTTCGACGAGCGCGGGATGGACAAGGCGATCGCGCCGGGCGACGATTTCTATGGCCATGCCAATGGCACCTGGGCGCGCGAGACGCTGATTCCGGCGGACAAGTCGAACTATGGCATGTTCACCAAGCTGGACGACCTGTCGCGCCAGCGCACCCAGGGTATCCTGGACGCCGTGAAGGGCGATCCGAATTCAAAGATCGGCGTCGCCTATGCGACCTATCTCGATCAGGCCGCGATCGATGCCAAGGGGCTGGCACCGATCCAGCCCTGGCTCGACCAGATCAAGGCGACCAAGACCAAGGCAGGCCTGCCCGCCCTGTTCGCGCAGGCGAGCCGCAACGGCGTGCGCGGTGTGTTCGGCACCTATGTCGGCCAGGACGACAAGAACCCCGAGGTCTATGCGCTCAGCCTCGGCCAGTCGGGGCTGGGGATGCCCGACCGCGATTATTACCTGTCGAGCGACGCCAAGCTGGCCGAGACCAAGGCCGCGTATCTGAAGCACCTGACCAATGTGCTCACGCTGGCCGGCGAGCCCAGCGCGGCAACCCGCGCCAAGGCGATCCTGGCGTTCGAGACCGAAATCGCCAAGGTCCAGTGGACGCGGATCGACAGCCGCGACGCCAACAAGACGTATAACAAGATGACAGTCGCCGATCTGGCGAAGAAGGCGCCGGGCTTCGACTTCAAGGCCTATTTCGCCGGCATGGGCGCAGTCACGCCGGACGTGATCGTCGCCCAGCCGAGCGCGGTCACGGGCATCGCGCGCCTGCTGCAAAAGGCGCCTTTGGGGGTGATCCAGGACCAGTTGCTGGTGCGCAGCCTGGACGGTTTCGCCGACGTGCTGCCGAGCGCGTTCGACAAGGAGGCGTTCGCCTTCTCCGGCACCGTGCTGTCGGGCACGCCCGAGCAGGAAGAGCGCTGGAAGCGCGCGGTCGATTTCACCACGGGTGCGCTGGGCGACGATGTCAGCAAGCTCTATGTCGCCAAATACTTCCCGCCCGAGACCAAGGCTGCGGCCGATACGCTGGTCAAGAACGTGATCGCCGCAATGGGCGCACGGATCGACAAGCTTGACTGGATGAGCCCCGAGACCAAGGTGAAGGCGCATGCCAAGCTGGCAGCGTTCGTCCCGAAGATCGGCTATCCCGATCGCTGGCAGGATTACGGCGCGCTCAAGATCGTCGCGGGCGATGCGTTCGGCAACAATCTGCGCGCCAACAACTGGCTGCATGAGGACAATATCAGCCGGCTTGGCCAGCCGATCCGCCGCTGGGAATGGGGGATGACCCCGATGACGGTGAACGCCTATGCCAATTTCGGCATGGTCGAGATCGTGTTCCCCGCCGCGATCCTGCAACCGCCGTTCTTCGATCCCAATGCCGATCCGGCGGTCAACTATGGCGGCATCGGCGCGGTGATCGGCCACGAGCTGAGCCACCATTTCGATGACCAGGGCGCGAAGTACAATGCCGAAGGGCGCCTGGCCGATTGGTGGACTCCGGGCGATGTCGCGGCGTTCAAGACGCGCACCGACGCGCTCGTCGCCCAATATGACAAGTACGAGCCGCTGCCCGGCATGCATGTGAAGGGCGCGCTGACGCTGGGCGAGAATACCGCCGATCTCGCCGGGCTGACGGTGGCCTATGACGCGTACCAGAAGTCGCTGGGCGGGCAGGCCGCGCCGGTGATCGACGGCACTTCGGGCGACCAGCGCTTCTACCTCGGCTGGGCACAGGTGTGGCGCCGCAACTATCGCGAGGCCAATCTGCGCCAGCGGCTGCTCACCGATCCGCACTCGCCGTCGGAACAGCGCGCCTGGGTCGTGCGCAACCTCGACCCCTGGTATTCGGCGTTCGCACCCACGCCGACGAGCAAGCTGTTCCTGACGCCCGAGCAGCGGGTCCGGATCTGGTAAGCGGCGACGGGGAAGGGGGCGCGTAAGGACCTCCTTCCCCTTCGCGACCTGGGGGGTGGCGGATTCGCTTGACCCGGCCTGCGCGACCGAACATCGCTGACGCCATGGCGACGTTGGCCCCGACATCTGCAAAACCGCAAAAGACGATGCTTCCCCTGCTCGCGGCGCTGCTCGCGGGCATTGCTGCGGCGGCGATCGCGTTGCTGACGATCAACGACCGGGCGGTCGCGATCGGGTTCGCCGGCGCGGGGCTGCTCGCCGCTGCCATCCTGTTCGGGATGCGCCGCCTGTTGCGCGAAGGAGATGCGGGCGAGCCGAAGACCGACTGGGCCGTGGCGCACACGCTTGCCGCCGCGTCCGAGGACGCGCTTGCCGTCACCGACCGCGCCGGGCGCCTGGTGTGCGCCAACGATCGCTACGAAGCGCTGTTCGCCGGTTGGCCAACGCCCCCCGGCTTGCCGATCGGCGATGCTGCTGCGGCTGCACTCGGCACTGCTGCGCGTGCCGCATGGCGCGACGGCGAGGGCAGGGTCGATGCGATCCCCGTCTTTGGCGCCACGGTGTCCGCGCGGATCGTGCGGATCGGCGAGGATTCGCTCGTCTGGCGTTTCATCGGCGGGCGGGCCCTTGATTTCGCTGCCGAAGTGCAGGCGATGATCGGCGGCAGCACCGGCGATCGTCTGGGCGGTGCGGGGATCATGGCAGTGATCGTCGGCCCCGATGGGCGCGTCCGCGCGGCCAATCGCGTGTTCCGCCTGCGCGCAATGGGAAGCGGCGATGCGCCCGTGGAGGGGCGCGATTTCGCCCGGTTCCTGATTACCGACACGGTCGGGCTGGTCCGTTTCGAGAGCGAGGGGCTGAACAGTACGCCGCTCCGCGTCCTCCAGATCCCGTTCCTGGAGGGCGATGACGCGCCCATGCTCGTCGCGCTGCTCGATGAGGAAGTGCCTCAGGCGGCGGTCCCGGCGCTGGGTCTGGGGGCATCGGCGCAAATCCGCTCGCTGATCGCCATGCTGCCCTCGGGACTGGCGCTGATCGACCGAGATGGGCGCTTCGTCAGCATGAACGACACCTTCATGCGTGCGGGGCGGGTGAATGCGGCGGCACCGCCGCTCTATCCCGGCGACCTGGTGGTGCGCGAGGACAAGGCGGCGGTGGCCGACGCCATTCGCCGCTTCGCCGGAGGGGCCGCGCAATCGGCGGAAATGACGGTGCGGTTCACCGATGCGCCGGACGAGCCGGTGGCGATCACCATCGCCAGCATCCGGGGGCTGGGCGACGCCGCCGTCCTGATCAGCCTTCGCGATTCGGGCGAGGAGGGGAAGCTCAAGCGGCAGGTGGCGCAGGCGACCAAGATGCAGGCGGTCGGCCAGCTCGCCGGGGGCGTCGCGCACGATTTCAACAACATCCTGACCGCGATCATCGGACATTGCGACCTGATGCTGATGCGGCACTCGCCCGGCGACAGCGATTATGACGACATCCAGCAGATCCGCGCCAATTCGAACCGCGCGGCCTCGCTGACTCGCCAGCTCCTCGCCTTTTCGCGCCAGCAGACGCTGCGGCCGCAGATTCTGCAATTGCCCGACGTGATTTCGGAAGTGTCCAACCTGCTCAAGCGGCTGCTTGGCGAGACGGTGCGGCTCGAAGTGAAGCACGGTCGCAACCTGGGGCCCGTGCGCGCCGATCCGGGGCAGCTGGAGCAAGTGGTGGTCAATCTCGCGGTCAATGCCCGCGACGCCATGCTCGCCGCGAACCCCAATGGCGGCGGCACGCTGACGATCGAGACGATGGCGGTGCCGGCGTCCGACGTGCGGCAGATGGACGACGACGTCCTCCCGCTCGGCGACTATACCGCGCTGCGCGTGTCCGATACCGGCACCGGCATTCCGCCCGAATTGCTGACCAAGATCTGGGAGCCGTTCTTCACCACCAAGGAAGTGGGCAAGGGAACGGGGCTGGGGCTTTCGACTGTCTATGGCATCATCCGCCAGTCGGGCGGGTTCATCTTTGCGGATAACGTGCGGGGCGGCGGCGCCGAGTTCACGGTCTACCTCCCGGTGCACGCGGCTGCCGAGGCACAGGTTGCCAAGGTGCCGACCGCCAAGGAGAAGCCGGCGGACCTGTGGGGCACCGGCACGATCCTGATCGTCGAGGACGAGGACATGGTGCGCGCGATCGCGGAACGCGCGCTGACTCGGCAAGGCTATACCGTGCTGACGGCCGAGAATGGCGAGGCGGCGCTGGAATTGCTCGAGCAGATCGAGCGACCGGACCTGCTGATCTCCGACGTGGTCATGCCGCTGATGGACGGCCCCACGATGGCGCGACAGGTGCGGGGGCGCTACCCGGACCTGCCGATCCTGTTCATGTCGGGCTATGCCGAGGAACAGCTGCGGCGCTCGATCGATCTCGCCAACGTCGCGTTTCTGCCGAAACCCTTTTCCGTCCAACAGCTTGCCGAAGCGGCCCGCGACGTTCTAGCTCCGAAATAAGTTCTTGGCGAAACGCGGATTTCCTGCAACAGCCGGACCATGCCTGCACCAGCAAAGATACTGATCGTCGAGGACGAACCCTTGATCGCGATGATGCTCGAGGATTTTCTCGATGCGCTCGATCGCGAACATGCCGGGACGATGGACAATGTCGCCGCCGCGCTGTCGCGGATTGACGAAGGCGGTATCGACGCGGCGATCCTGGACGTGAACCTCCGCGCCGGCGAACAGAGCTGGCCGATCGCGGCACGTCTGGCGGCGCTCGGCATACCGTTCGTGCTGGCAACGGGCGGTGCGGGCGATATGATCGCGCCGGAATTCCGCGATCGCCCGGTGCTGTCGAAGCCGTTCACGATGGACGGCGTCGAGAAGGCGCTGGATGCGCTGACAGCCTGAGGTTTCCGGGGCTGCGGGCGATCAATCCACCAGCCGGACCGGATCGCCGACGCGGATGAGCCCCGGTCGGGCGGGTCCCGCATAAAGGCCATAGGCATTTCCGAAATGCTGGGCGATCGTCCGGAGAACGCGCACGTCCTTCGCGCCGGTGTCCGGGTCGATCGTCGTCATCACGCATCGCGCGATCGGATCGGCGCACTGCACGGTGGCGCCGTCTTCGGCAGTGCCGAACGCCAGCCGCATCCCCTGCCACAACGCCGGGCTCAGCTCGCTTTGGATGAGGATGTTGCTGCGGAAGCGCCGCGGGTCGAGCGGGGCGCCATGGGCAGCCTCGACCAGCGCATGTCCCGCCGTGGTCTGGATCGACACCGGCATCGAATCATAGACGCCGCGCGCCACCTGGATGAGCCCGACCGGCTCTCCCGCCGCCGATTCGAGGCGGGCGCGCAGAAGCGGATCGTGCAGCGGCACCGCCGCCCCGTCGGGCGTTTCCACCAGCACCGTTGCGGTCTTCGGTCGGGCTGGATCGCTGAACATCGCCCGGTGCAGCAGCATCGCCGGCACATCGCGACCGGTCAGCCAGGGAAAGCGGGAGCCGTTGGCCGTGCGCACGAACGCATATTGGCGGTCGCCCTCGATGCCTTGCCAGTCGAGTTCCGCAACCGTCAGCGGTTCGCCCGCCATGGACTTCACGGGAAAGCGCTGGAGTGCGGCGACGTGGCCGACGATACGGGTCATTCCCGTCGCCTAGGCACCGTGGCGGCGGGCGGCAATCCTGCGAGCGCAAAAATGTCGTGTTCCGCACTTGTTCTAAAGGAACAAACGCGATACATCGCACTCACAAGTTGAATGCGCGATGCAAAGCTTCTAGCGACGGGGATTACAAAATGGCGGCTTCCCTCAAGGTAATCGACAGCAAGATGGCAGTATCCACGGACAAGCAGAAGGCGCTCGACGCAGCGCTTGCACAGATCGACCGCGCGTTCGGCAAGGGCAGCGCGATGAAGCTCGGCTCGAAAGAAGCGATGCAGGTCGAATCGATTTCGACGGGTTCGCTCGGGCTCGACATCGCGCTGGGTGTCGGCGGCCTGCCGCGCGGGCGCGTGATCGAAGTCTATGGCCCCGAAAGCTCGGGCAAGACCACGCTGGCGCTGCACGTCATTGCGGAAGCGCAGAAGAATGGCGGCACCGCAGCGTTCGTCGATGCCGAACATGCGCTCGACCCCGTTTATGCGAAGAAGCTCGGCGTCAACATCGACGAATTGATCGTTTCGCAGCCCGATACGGGCGAGCAGGCGCTGGAGATTGTCGATACGCTGGTCCGATCGAATGCGATCGACGTGCTGGTGGTCGACTCGGTCGCGGCGCTGGTTCCTCGCGCCGAAATCGAAGGCGAGATGGGCGACAGCCATGTCGGCCTGCAGGCGCGGTTGATGTCGCAGTCGCTGCGCAAGCTGACCGGGTCGATCAGCCGCTCGCGCTGCATGGTGATTTTCATTAACCAGCTGCGGATGAAAATCGGCGTCATGTACGGCAATCCCGAAACGACGACCGGCGGCAACGCGCTCAAATTTTACGCGTCGGTTCGGCTCGACATTCGCCGTATCGGGCAGATCAAGGATCGCGAGGAAATCGTCGGCAACAGCACCCGCGTGAAGGTGGTCAAGAACAAGGTTGCGCCGCCGTTCAAGCAGGTCGAATTCGACATCATGTATGGCGAAGGCATCTCCAAGATCGGCGAGATCCTGGATCTGGGCGTGAAGGTCGGTCTGGTGGAAAAGGCGGGCGCCTGGTTCAGCTATGACAGCGTCCGCATCGGCCAGGGCCGCGAAAACTCGAAGAACTTCCTTCGCGAGAATGTCGAGCTTTGCAGCCGCCTCGAAGCGGCCATCCGTAGTCGTACGGACAAGGTCGCGGAGGGGCTGATGAGCGGCCCCACGGCCGAAGACGACCTATAATGACTGCATAGGCCGCCGCGATGTGCAACGCACGCATCGACGGCGGTCACGGGCCTGGCTCCCATCGGAACCCCCGGCGCAGCGCCTGCGCCGGGGTTTTCCTTTGGGGCGCGTTCGCCAGCCTGTGAACCGCGGACGGAACGCGTTCGCATGACTGGCCGATCGACTTTTTCCGCCGGGGGCGGCGGACGTGCTGGAACTTTTGGGCGCTACCGGGGCACGCCGCCTCGCGCTTGCAAGGCAGGCGTGACAAACGCAGGATCAGCCAATATCGCCCTTCGGCCAAGGAACGCGCATGATCGTCCATCACCTTGAGAACTCCCGCTCGCAGCGGATTTTGTGGCTGCTCGAAGAATTGGGCATGCCGTACACGGTCAAGCGTTACGAGCGGGACAAGCAGACGATGCTGGCACCCCCGGCGCTCAAGCAGGTCCATCCGCTCGGCAAATCGCCGGTGCTGCAGGATGGCGAGATCGTGGTCGCGGAGACCGGGGCGATCATCGAGTATATCGTTGAGAAGGCCGATGGGCGACTGGGCGCCCCCGCGCACCGGGCCGATGCTCTGCGCTACCGGCACTTCCTCCATTATGCGGAAGGATCGCTGATGCCGCCGCTGCTGGTCCTGCTCGTCCTGCAACGCGTCCCGATCTTCGGCAAGATGGGCCGCAAGCGGTTCCAGCCGATGGCGGATGTCCATTTCGACTATATCGAGGGCGAACTGGCACAGCGGCCCTGGTTCGCCGGGGACGCCTTCACGGCGGCGGACGTCATCATGAGCTTTCCGCTCGAAGCTGCCGTCGGCCGCGCCGGGGCCACCGATGGGCGCCCGCACATCGCGGCGTGGCTCGAAAAGATCCATGCGCGCCCGGCCTATCAGGCGGCGCTGGCTGCCGGCGGGCCCTATGCCTATGCGTGATACGCCGTGGCGCCGGGCCTAGGCGCGCATTCCACGCGGCTTAGCCCGGTATTAAAGGGGCGCCGCCGACCGGATCGGCGGGCGCCCCCGATTTTCACCGCGGCGCGCCGTACTCGCCGAAGCTCTCGACATCGTCTGGCTTGGTGTTCGGCGGCAGGATGATGGTTTCCTCCGGCGCGTCGGGCCGGTCGAGCTGGCCTTCCCACCGCGCCACGACGGTCGCCGCCACGGCGTTGCCGATCACATTAGTGGCGGTGCGGCCCATGTCGAGGAAATGATCGACCGCGAGGATCAGCAGAATGCCCGCCTCGGGTATGTTGAAATGCGACAGCGTGCCGGTGATGACGACCAGGCTGGCGCGCGGCACGCCGGCAATGCCCTTGCTGGTGATCATCAGCATCAGCAGCATCGTGATCATCGTGCCCCAATCAAGCGCGATACCATAGGCCTGGGCGATGAAGATCGACGCGAACGTCATGTACATCATCGAACCGTCGAGGTTGAACGAATAGCCGAGCGGCAGCACGAAGCTGGCAATGCGCGGCGGCACGCCGAACTTGTCGAGCGCCTCCAGCGTGCGGGGATAGGCCGCTTCGGACGAGGCCGTCGAGAAGCCGAGCAGGATCGGATCGCGCAGATACCGGATCAACTGGCCGGTGCGCGGCCCGATGACCACGAAGCATGCGCCCAGCAGCACCGCCCACAGCACGGCGAGCCCGAGATAGAAGCTGCCCATGAAGAACGCGAGGTCGCCAACCACGCCCACGCCCTTGGTTGCCAGAGTCCGCGCCACGGCGCAGAACACTGCGACCGGCGCGAACAGCATCACATAGCCGGTGACGGTCAGCATTACGCTCACCAACGCCTCCAGGCCCCGCAGCAGCGGCGCGGCCTTTTCGCCGACCGCGGCCATGCCTACGCCGAAGAACAGCGAGAAGATCACCAGCTGGAGGATGTCGTTGCTCGCCATCGCGTCGATCGCGCTGGTGGGAATGATGTGTGTGAAGAACTTCGCGACATCGAATGCCGAGCGATCGACACCGCTGGCGGCCGCCACATCGGGAAGCGGCAGCTGGAGCCCAACGCCGGGCTGGAGCAGGTTCACCAGAATGAGCCCCAGCGTCAGCGACACCAGGCTGGCGCACACGAACCAGAAGAACGCTTTCAGCCCGACTCGACCGATCGCGCCGGTGCCGCCCATATGGGCGATGCCCACGACCAGCGTCGACACCACCAGCGGGGCGATGATCATCTTGATAAGATGCAGGAACATCTGGGTCGGAATGTCGAGATACGACGCGATCTCGGCCAGCCGCGCGGTGCCCGCGCCGCCATCGTCATACGCGACGTTCAGCCCCCAGCCGATCGCGCCGCCGAGCAAAAGCCCCGCCAGAATGAACCACGTTAAACGCTTACCCACGAACTTCCCCTGAATCTTGCGGGCGCAAAGGAGGGGATTGTCGCGCTGCGGTCAAGCATTCTATCGCTTGCCACCCCAACCCGGAGAACCCGATGCCCGTCCTGCACCGTCGGCAGATGCTCGCCGTCACTGCGATGCTGCCCTTGTTCGCGAGCGCGGGTTTCGTCCGGGCGGCCGAGCCCGACCTGGCCGATCTCCGCGACCTGACCACCGGCGCGAAACCCATCCAGCCCGAGGAACGCGCCGCCCGGATCGCCCGCGCGCAGGGATTGATGCGGGCGCACGGGATCGGGGCAGTGCTGATCGAACCGGGCGCGTCGCTGGTCTATTTCACAGGCGTCCGCTGGGGACGCAGCGAGCGGCTGACGGTCGCGATCGTCCCGGTCGAGGGCGATCCGTGCATCGTCACGCCGTTTTTCGAGGAACCCTCGGTGCGCGAGAGCCTGGGCATTCGGGCGGAGGTGCGCGTGTGGCAGGAGGACCAGGACCCGCTGGGCGTGGTTGCCGGCTTCCTGAAGGATCGCAAGCTCGCCGGGCGCCCGGTCGGGATCGAGGAAACCGTGCGGTATTTCGCGGTGGCCGGGCTCCAGTCGGCGCTTCCGGGCGCACGGATCGTCTCCGCCAACCCGATCGTGCGCGGATGCCGGATGATCAAGACCGCGCCCGAAATCGCGCTGATGCAACTGGCGACCGACGTGACCATCGCCGCCTATCGCTGGACCTACCCGCGAATCGAGGCCGGCATGACGCCGGCGCAGATCGCCGCGCTGATGTCCGCCGCCACGCGCAAGCTGGGAGGCAGCAACGAGTGGAACCTGATCCTGCTGGGCGAGGCCGCCGCCTATCCACACGGATCGGGCAAGCCGCAAAAGGTGGTGCCGGGCGAAGTCGTGCTGATGGATTGCGGATGCGCCGTGCACGGCTATCAGTCCGACGTGTCGCGCAGCTTCGTGTTCGGCACGGCCAGCGCGGCGCAGCGCAAGGTTTGGGATCAGGTAGCACGCGGCCAGCAGATCGCGCTCGGGGCGGCACGACTCGGCACCCCGGCGGGCGCGGTCGATGACGCCGTGCGCGGCTATTACACCTCGCTGGGCTATGGCCCGGACTATGCGCTTCCCGGACTGTCGCACCGCACAGGACATGGCATCGGCATGGACGGGCACGAGCCGGTGAACCTGGTGCGCGGCGAAAAGACGCCGCTCGCGCCCGGCATGTGCTTCTCGAACGAGCCGGGCCTGTACATTCCCGGCAGCTTCGGCATCCGCCTGGAAGACTGCTTCCACATGACCGAGGCGGGGCCGCAATGGTTCAGCACGCCGCCGCGCTCCATCGACGCGCCGATGGCTTGATCGCATGAAAATGCTGGCGACCGCGTTGTTCCTGGTCTGCATGATTGCGGTCCATGGTTCGCTCGCGCGCCATTTCCACGGGGACTCAGGTGCGGTCGTACGCGTGCTGATCGTGCTGGTGCTCAGCTTTATCGTCACGCTGGTGCATGAACTCGGCCACGCGGCGGCGGTCCTCGCGGTGCGCGGGCATGTCACCAGCATCGTCGTGCTGCCCTTTGCCTATCGCGTGGGGAGTGGGAAGCTCGAACTCGCCAGGCGCATGAAGAACCGTGAGGTCGGTGGCTATGTCGCCTTCCGCATCGATGCGATCAACGCGCGCCGGAAGCACGCGATCGTCGCGGCGGCGGGGCCGGCGGCGAATGTCGTGCTGGCATTGGCGCTTGGCGTGGTGATCGCGGCCCTGCCGGAGTCGGGCATCCCGGCATCGCACGATGGCGTGCTGCCGAGCGCCGAGGTACTTCGCGCCTGGGCGGCGGACACTGCGTGGCGGCGCGCGCTGGAACCGCTGTTGGCGGCGATGGCGGCGCTGTCGGCCGGCGTGGCGCTCACCAATCTCGTCCCGTTTCGCGGCAGCGATGGGCATGCGATCCTGCGCGCACTGTGGCCGCAACGCTTCAGGGCGGCATAGTCATCGCGGGACCTAACCGTTTCGCTTGAGCAAAACGCGCGTCGCCCGTAAGTCGGCGGATATGACGTCCACCAACGATATTCGCCGCTCGTTCCTCGACTATTTCGAGGGTCAGGGTCATGCCCGCGTCCCGTCCGCGCCGCTGGTTCCGCACAACGATCCCACGCTGATGTTCACCAACGCGGGCATGGTCCCGTTCAAGAACGTGTTCACGGGGCTCGAGCATCGCCCGTACACCACCGCGACAAGCTCGCAGAAGTGCGTGCGCGCGGGCGGCAAGCATAACGACCTGGACAATGTCGGCTATACGGCGCGGCATCATACCTTCTTTGAAATGCTCGGCAATTTCTCGTTCGGCGATTATTTCAAGGAACAGGCGATCACCCATGCCTGGACCCTGCTGACCCGCGAATGGGGGCTGTCGCCGGATCGGCTGACGATCACCGTCTATCACACCGACGATCAGGCATTCGATCTGTGGAAGAAGATTGCGGGCGTGCCGGAAAGTCGCATCATCCGCATCCCGACCAAGGACAATTTCTGGGTCATGGGGTCGGACGGTCCGTGCGGGCCGTGTTCGGAAATCTTCTACGACCATGGCGACCATATCTGGGGCGGCCCGCCGGGATCGCCGGAAGAGGATGGCGACCGTTTTGTCGAGATCTGGAACCTGGTGTTCATGCAGTTCGTCCAGGCGGCGGACCAGATTGTCGGCGACCTGCCGCGTCCAAGCATCGACACCGGCATGGGGCTGGAGCGCATCGCTGCGGTGATGCAGGGCGTGACCGACAATTACGACACCGACACGTTCAAGGCGCTGATCGAGCAATCGGGCGCGCTGACCGGATCGGCCACCACGGGCGACAATCAGGCGAGCCACCGCGTGATCGCCGATCACCTCCGCGCGTCGGGTTTCCTCGTCGCCGACGGCGTGCTGCCGGCGAATGAGGGCCGGGGCTATGTGCTACGCCGGATCATGCGCCGCGCCATGCGGCACGCGCACCTGCTGGGCGCGAAGGACCCGCTGATGCACCGTCTGGTGCCGTCGCTCGTCGCCGAAATGGGCGCAGCTTTCCCTGAGCTGATTCGCGCGCAGCCGCTGATCGAGGCGACGCTGCTGCAGGAGGAAACCCGCTTCCGCCAGACGCTGGCCAACGGGCTGCGGCTGCTGGACGAGGCGACCACCGGCATGGCGGCGGGCGACACGCTGCCCGGCGCCACCGCGTTCAAGCTCTATGACACTTTCGGCTTCCCCTATGATCTGACCGAGGACGCACTGCGCGCCCAGTCGATCGCGGTCGATCGCGCCGGGTTCGACACGGCGATGGCCGAGCAGAAGCGCGCCGCCCGCGCGGCGTGGAAGGGTTCGGGCGACAAGGCGTCGGACGAGCTGTGGTACGACATCGCCGATGAGCTCGGCAGCACCGAGTTCACCGGCTATTCGGGCACCGAGGGCGAGGGCCAGGTCGTCGCGATCATCAAGGACGGCGCCCGCGTGGACAGCGCCGCCCCGGGCGACAACGTCACCGTACTGACCAACCAGACGCCGTTTTATGGCGAGAGCGGCGGCCAGATGGGCGATGCCGGCACGATTACCAACGAAAAGGGTCTGCGCGCGATCGTCGATGACACGGCCAAGCCGTTGGGGCGGCTGCACGCGCATCATGCCCGGATCGAAGGCGGCGAAATCGCCGTGGGCGATACCGTGCGGCTTTCGGTGGATGTCGAGCGCCGCGACCAGATTCGCGCGAACCACAGCGCGACGCACCTGCTGCACGCGGCGCTGCGCCAACGGCTGGGCGGGCATGTCACGCAGAAAGGCAGCCTGGTCGCAGCCGATCGCCTGCGGTTCGACTTCTCGCACCCGACGGCGCTGAGCGCGGCGGATATTGCCGAGATCGAGGCCGATGTGAACGCGCAGATCCGCCATAACGAAGGTGTCAGCACGCGGCTGATGACCCCCGACGACGCAATCGCCGCCGGCGCGATGGCGCTGTTCGGCGAGAAATATGGCGACGAAGTGCGCGTGCTCGCGATGGGCAGGGGGGCGGACGCCTCCTATTCGGTCGAGTTGTGCGGCGGCACGCATGTCAATGCGACCGGTGACATCGCGCTGTTCAAGATCGTGTCGGAAAGCGCCGTGTCCAGCGGCGTGCGCCGGATCGAGGCGCTGACCGGCGAAGCCGCGCGCCAGTGGCTGAACGCCCGCGACGAGCGGCTGCGCGAAGCCGCCGCCGTGCTCAAGAGCGCACCCGACGAAGTCCCGGCCCGCGTCGCGGCGCTGGTGGACGATCGCCGCCGCCTGGAACGCGAGCTGGCGGAGGCCAAGAAGGCGCTGGCCCTCGGCGGCGGCGGCGCTGCGGCCCCGGCGGGTCCAGAGCAGATCGCCGGCCTGAATTTCGTCGGGCAGGTGCTGGACGGGCTCGATCCGAAGGCGCTGCGCGGTGCCGTGGACGAGACCAAGGCGCGGATCGGATCGGGCGTGGTCGCGCTGGTGGCGGTGAACGAAGGCCGGGCATCGGTGGCAGTGGGCGTCACCGCCGATCTGGTCGCGCGCCAGAGCGCAGTCGAACTGGTCAAGCGTGCCGTGGAAGTGCTGGGCGGTCAGGGCGGCGGTGGTCGGCCCGACATGGCGCAGGGCGGCGGCCCCGATGGCAGCAAGGGCGCGGCTGCGCTCGATGCGGTGCGGGCGGCGCTCGCCGGCTGAGCGCCTTGATCCGGCGCAAAGGGGCGCCGGATGCCGCTCGCTACTTGTCGCGCGAGCCCGTCAGCCGGCGGGCCGAGCGATGAGGAGATTGCAATGATCGAGGGTCGGTTTCTGATCGCGGGCGGCGTCGCGCTGGCGCTGTCCGCCTGTGGCGGTGGGCAGAAGGCTGAGGAAAAGCCCGCGTCCGCGCCCACCGAGGAAGCGGCGCCGGTTGCCGTCCCAGCACCGGCAGAGAATGTGGTCAATGCGGCGGCGGCGCCGGAAACCGCGTCGGCCGCACCCGCCGCTTTCGCGCAGTGCGCCGTGTGCCACACCGCGACCAAGGGAGGGGCGAACGGGATCGGGCCGAACCTGTGGGGCACCGCGGGCAGTGCCGCCGCCCAGAAGGCCGGCTTCGCCTATTCGCCTGCGCTGAAGGCAGCGAGCCTGCACTGGGATGACGCCACGCTCGACAAGTGGCTGCAAAAGCCACAGGCGCTGGTGCCGGGAACGCGGATGACCTTTGCCGGATTGCCCGACGCGGGCGTCCGCAAGCAGATCATCAGCTATCTCAATACGTTGAAGTAGACACCTCAGCCCGGCACATCGCTCGCGCGCAGCGTGCGGATACGCGGCTCGCGATCGATGCCGCCGGCTTCCTTGATCGCCCGGCGCATCTCGTCGCGCTTTTCGTGGATCGACGCGATGACCGGACCGACCGCTATCCCCATGTCGACCAGCACGGCTTCGGACAGCTGGAGCGAGCTTTCCAGCGTCTCGGGCACCGCGTCGCTAACCCCGGCGCGGTACAGTTCGGCGGCATGGGTGGCGTCGCGCGCGCGGGCGATGATGGGCAAATGCGGCACCCAGCTGCGGACACGCTTGGCCAGGCGCACGGTCAGCACCGGATCGTCCATCGTCAGCACCAGTGCCTTGGCATGGCCGAGCTTGAGCTGGTCGACCAGTTCGGTACGGGTCACGTCGCCGAACAGCACTTTATAGCCATCGCGGCGCGCCGCGTTGACGTTATCGATGTCGGCATCGACGCCGATATAGGGCATGTTATGCCGCCGCAGCATGTCCGCCACCGTGCGGCCCACCCGGCCGAAGCCGATCACGACCGCGCCCGGTCCCGCATCCGCAATGGCGCTGGTGTGATCGTCGCGCGGCTCACGCCCTTCCAGCATCGCGGCGATGACGCGCCCGGCCTTGGCGAGCAGCGGCGTGGCGGTGAGGCCGATCGCCGTCACCGTGGTCCAGAAGGCGGCGGTGGCGGGGACGATGAGCCCCGCCGCGCCGGCCACGCCAAGGACGATCAGCGTCGTCTCGGAAGGGCTGGCCATCAGCACGCCGGTTTCCGCCGCTGTGCCGGTGCGCGCGCCCGACAGGCGCAGCAGCGCCGTGGTCATCAGCGACTTGACCACCACCACCATCACCGCCGCGCCGAGCAGGTCCGCCCAGTTCGCCAGCACGAACGCCAAGTCGAGCCGCATGCCCACGGTGATGAGGAACACGCCGAGCGCCAGTCCCTTGAACGGCGCCGTAATCGCCTCGACCTCGCCGTGATATTCGGTCTCCGCGATCAGCAGCCCGGCGATCAGGGCGCCGACGATGGGGGACAGCCCGGCGGCGCTGGTCGCGAGGCTGGCAGCGATGACCACCAGCAGGCTGGCGGCAAGGAACAGCTCCGGGCTCTTGGTGCGTGCGGCCTGGCCGAACATGCGGGGCAGGATGAAACGCCCGCCGACGAAGAGGATGCCGACGGTCATCGCGCCATAGCCCAGCGTGCGAACCAGCGCGATCCAGCCATCGGCGCTGGCGTTGGGGGCCAGCGCGCCGAGCGTGAAGATGATCGGCACCAGCGCCAGATCCTCGAACAGCAGCATCGCAAACGCCGCGCGCCCCACTGCGCTCGTCGTACCCGCAATCGGCACCACCAGTGCGGTCGATGAAAGCGCCAGCGCGAGCCCCAGCCCGATCGCGCCGCCTGCGCTCAGCCCGGTGACGTAGAGCAGCCCGCCCAAGACCAGCCCCGATCCGAGCAGTTCCGCCGCGCCGATACCGAACACCGCCGTTCGCATCGCCCAAAGGCGCTTGAACGACAGTTCGAGGCCGATTGAGAACAGCAACAGGATGATGCCGAACTCCGCAAAGGGTTCGATCGAATGGCTGTCCGAAATGGTGAAATAATAGAGCCAGGGGTGCTGCGCGACGAGCGTGCCCAGTCCCGAGGGGCCGACCAGGATGCCGACCAGAATGAACCCGATGACCGGGCTGATCCGAAACCGCGCGAACGCGGGAATGACGAAACCCGCGGCGCCGAGAATCACGAGGGCGTCGCTGAAGCCACTGTTCGAGAGGGTGAGCATTGCGACATCTAACGCGATGTCAGCAGCGTTGTCAGCGGGTTGTTACGTAGTGACGCGCGTGTAACGACAAAAAAACACCCCCGGCACTGGGCCGGGGGTGTCCTGGTCGATCAGGCCCAGTTGGCCATCTCGGCTTCGAGGTTGACGCGAATCGCCTCGAAGAACTGTTCGGTCGTCATCCAAGGCTGGTCCGGCCCGATCAGGATCGCGAGATCCTTGGTCATCTGGCCCTTTTCGACGGTCTCGATGCAGACGCGTTCGAGCGTCTCGGCGAACTTCGTCACGTCGGGCGTGTTGTCGAACTTGCCACGGAACGCGAGGCCCTGGGTCCAGGCGAAGATCGACGCGATCGGATTGGTCGACGTCGCTTTGCCCTGCTGGTGCATGCGGTAGTGGCGCGTGACGGTGCCGTGCGCCGCTTCGGCCTCGACGGTCTTGCCGTCCGGCGAGAGCAGAACCGACGTCATCAGGCCGAGCGAACCGAAGCCCTGGGCGACGGTGTCCGACTGGACGTCGCCGTCATAGTTCTTGCAGGCCCAGACGAACTTGCCGCTCCACTTGAGCGCCGACGCGACCATGTCGTCGATCAGGCGATGCTCGTAGACGATGCCCTTGGCCTTGAAGTCCTCGGCGAATTCGGCGTCGAACACTTCCTGGAACAGGTCCTTGAAGCGACCGTCATACGCCTTGAGAATCGTGTTCTTGGTAGACAGGTACAGCGGCCAGCCGCGATTGGCGGCATAGTTCATGCTCGCACGTGCGAAATCGCGGATCGAATCGTCGAGGTTGTACATGCCCATCGCGACGCCCGACGAAGGATAGTCGAACACTTCCTTCTCGATGCGCTCGCCATTGGTGCCTTCCCAGATCATCCGCAGCTTGCCCGGACCGGGAACGCGGAAATCGGTGGCGCGATACTGGTCGCCAAAGGCGTGACGGCCGACGACGATGGGGTCGGTCCAGCCCGGCACCAGGCGGGGCACGTTGCGGATCACGATCGGCTCGCGGAAGACGACGCCGCCCAGGATGTTGCGAATCGTGCCGTTTGGCGACTTCCACATCTGCTTGAGGCCGAACTCCTCGACGCGCGCCTCATCCGGGGTGATCGTCGCGCACTTCACGCCGACGCCATATTGCTGGATCGCCTTGGCCGAATCGATCGTGACCTGGTCGTCGGTCGCGTCGCGGTTCTCGATCGACAAGTCGTAATATTTAAGATCGACGTCGAGATAGGGGAGGATCAGGCGCTCGCGGATCCATTGCCAGATAATCCGCGTCATTTCGTCGCCGTCGATCTCGACGACGGGCGTTGCAACCTTGATCTTCGCCATGTGCTCGCTTTCCTAACTGTGGTTTGGCGAGCGTCTAGGAGAGTGCGGGGAGGGGATCAAGCGCCTCCCCGCGGCTGTGCGGTAAAGCTCAGTCCTTCCACGCCCACCAGATCTGGGCCGGCGGCACGTTCCACCACTCCATCGAATGGTCGATCCGCTCGAAATGCGGGGTGAGGAAGTTCTTCACGCTGGGATTGTACTGATAGACGAGAAACGCACCGCCCGGCCGCAGGATGGCCTGCGTCTCCCGCGCGATCGCGTCGCCAACGCCGGGGGGCAGGGTGGAGAAGGGCAGGCCGGAGGCGATATAGTCGGCGTGTTCGAAGCCGTGATCGTTGACGATCTGCTTCACGTCCGCCGCCGATCCGAGCACCGCCGAGAAACGGGGGTCGTCGATCGTCTGCTTCAGATAGCGGATGAAATCCGGATTGGTGTCGATCACCACCAGTTTGGCATCCGGCGCGAGGCGATCGAGGATGGGGCGCGTGAAGGTGCCGACTCCGGGGCCGTATTCCATGAACAGCTTGCAATTGTCCCAATCGACGCGGCTCAGCACCTTGCGGACAGTGCGCTGCGACGACGAGACGATGGCGCCTACCATCACCGGATTCTTGACGAATCCCTTCAGGAACAGGCCGAAGGGCGACGGCGTTCCGGCGGCACGGCTGCGGATGCGGCGCTTCGTTGCGGCGGTCGATGCGGACATGAGTTTCCCTGGAATATGACGTTTCGGAGAACGGCCTGCGCAAAAACAAACGAACAATCAAGGGTAACAGTTGCGTCGTGCGACCAAAGGTGGACCCGCGGCGATGCCGGCGCGGTGCGTTCCGCATGCGAAAGCCGACTAGGAAAGCGCGGTCGTTGCGGCTACACGATGGCGCATGGCATCGCTCGACAAGCCCCCGCTCGGCACCTCGACGGTGAAATGGCGCTTTCCCGAAATCCACCCTGAAGGGCGGAAATACGCACTGATCGCCGGCGCCGTCGCGCTGGCAAGCCTGTTCGTGTGGGATTTCATCACCTGGCCGTTGGTATTCCTGACACTGGGTGTGGCGGCATTTTTCCGCGACCCTGTACGCTCCACACCCCAGGAAGAGGGGCTGATCGTATCGCCCGCCGATGGGCTGGTGACGATGATCGAACGCGTACCGGTGCCGCCCGAACTTGCGGGCCCCAACGCTATGGGCTCCGAACCGCTGGTCCGCGTTTCGGTGTTCATGAGCGTCTTCGATGTGCACATCAATCGCACCCCGATCACGGGTACGATCCGCAACGTCATCTATATCTCCGGCAAGTTCATGAACGCCGATTTCGACAAGGCGAGCGAAGAGAATGAGCGCCAGCACATTCTGGTCGAGGACCGGAACGGGCTGCGCGTCGGCTTTACCCAGATCGCCGGGCTCGTCGCGCGTCGCATCGTGAGCTTCGTCAAGCCCGGCGACATGGTCGTGGCAGGGCAGCGCATCGGCCTGATCCGATTCGGCAGCCGAGTCGATGTGTTCCTGCCCGAAGGCTATGGCTGCACCGTCGCGCTGGGTCAGCGCGCAGTCGCGGGCGAGACGGTTCTCGGGAAACGCGGCGCTTTGACGGTCACCGGTATCGCGCAGTGACGTGCCACCTGTCGCAGATGGGCACGCCTCCGGATTTCGGTCTGCGGGAACCTGGCGCGGTTTTCGGGGCGCACTGCGATGCGTGAACCGCGCCTTCGGCCGCTGCGCCGCCAGCGGCCTGCCCCCGTGGGTGACCGCGGCATCCCTTTGCGCGCGGTTATTCCCAATACCGTCACGGCGCTTGCGCTGTGTTCGGGCCTTACAGCGATTCGATTCGCGATTCTGGGCAATTGGGAAGCGGCAGTGCTCATGGTGCTCGCCGCTGCGGTGCTGGACGGTGTCGACGGGCATATTGCACGACTGATTCGCGCCGAGAGCCGGTTTGGTGCGGAACTGGACAGCCTGTCTGACGCGATTTCGTTCGGCGTGGCGCCGGCACTTATTCTGTATCTATGGTCGCTGCAGGAACTCGGGCGCTTCGGATGGCTGGTGGCGTTGCTGCACGCCGTATTCTGCGCGCTGCGCCTCGCCCGGTTCAACGCGGCGATCGACCAGGAGCATCAGCCGCATAAATCGGCGGGGTTCCTGACCGGGGTTCCGGCACCGGCAGGTGCGGGGCTTGCGCTCGCGCCGCTTTATCTGTGGCTGTGGACCGACCTGCCGCTGCTGCGTTCGCCGGGGATCGTTGCCGGGTGGAGCGTCGTGATCGCGATCCTGATGATCTCGAGCATCGCCACGTTCGGCCCCAAGATCCGCCTGCGGCAGAATGTGCGATTCGAAGCGGTCGCCGTGCTGGTGGTGCTGGTCGCCGCGCTGGTATCCGCGCCCTGGCCCACACTCGCGCTTCTGGCGATGCTGTATTTCTTGTCGATCCCGTTCAGCGTGCGCAGCTATCGCCGCGTCAAGCAGCAGCGCGCAACCCCGGTCGCGCCGGCATCCGAGCCGGAACCGACCGCGCCGTAATCCTCCGCAAACGGGGCGCCGGCGCCATTTGCGCAGGCATCGGGCGGAACAACGCGACAAAGCGATGGGCCTGGGGCCGGATGCTTTCAACCAGCGTCCACGCCGCCAGAACAAAGGTGCCGCCAAACAGCATCGCAACCCAGAATCCAGTCATCACTCGGCTCCCCAAACGCGCCACAAATCGGCAGGAATCCAATGATTCCAACTATCTGCGGCCGCCAGACGTTCCTTGTCCGCCTTCTGAGCCGTTTATGTTCTCTTAACGTTCCACTGTCAAGCGATGCTCCTCGATTGTTCTTGACTTGCCAAACCCATCGCTATCGGTTAAGCGCGCCGCCTCAACCCCGCATGGGAAGCACCATAACCCGGTGCCGAAGCATGGCTTCGGTGCACGCTTCCCAGAGGCTTAACCGGAAGGATATATCCCTATGGCGGCACCTGTCGTCACCATGCAGCATCTGCTCGAATCGGGCGCGCACTTCGGCCACCAGACGCACCGCTGGAACCCGAAGATGAAGCCTTACCTCTTCGGCGATCGCAACGGCGTTCACATCATCGACCTTTCGCAGACCGTTCCGCTGTTCGCGCGCGCTCTCGAATTCGTCAGCTCGACCGTCGCTTCGGGCGGCAAGGTCCTGTTCGTCGGCACCAAGCGCCAGGCGCAGGAGCCGATCGCTGAGGCCGCGCGTCGTTCGGGTCAGCACTTCGTCAACCATCGCTGGCTGGGCGGCATGCTCACCAACTGGAAGACCATCAGCCAGTCGATCAAGCGCCTCAAGACGCTCGAAGAGCAGCTGTCGGGCGACACGCACGGCCTGACCAAGAAGGAAGTGCTGCAGCTCACCCGTGAGCGCGACAAGCTCGAGCTGAGCCTGGGCGGCATCCGCGACATGGGCGGCGTTCCCGACATCATGTTCGTGATCGACGCGAACAAGGAAGAGCTGGCGATCAAGGAAGCCAACACGCTCGGCATCCCCGTCGTGGCGATCCTCGATTCGAACGTCTCGCCCGATGGCATCGCGTTCCCGGTTCCCGCGAACGACGACGCGAGCCGCGCGATCCGCCTGTACTGCGAAGCCGTGGCGATCGCCGCGACTCGCGGTGGCCAGGAGCGCCAGGCACATTACGGCCACGACATCGGCGCGATGGAAGAGGCTCCGATCGAGCCCGTCCTGAGCGAGCCGGAAGCGCCTGCCGCTTCGACCGAGCCGGAAACTGCCGTCGAGGGCGAGCGCCAGATCGACGCCTGATCGGGCCCGTCATCGAACCGTAATCGGGGCGGGGCAGGGCATAGGCACTGCTCCGCCCGACTTTTAGCTGAGGAATTTGAAGATGGCCGAGATCACTGCAGCGACCGTGAAGGAACTCCGCGAAAAGAGCGGCGCCGGCATGATGGATTGCAAGAAGGCGCTGAACGAAACCGCCGGCGACATGGATGCCGCGATCGATTGGCTGCGCACCAAGGGTCTCGCGACCGCTGCCAAGAAGTCCAGCCGCACTGCGGCCGAGGGCCTGGTCGGCGTGCAGGTCGATGGCACCAAGGGTGTTGCGGTCGAAGTCAACTCGCAGACCGATTTCGTCGCCAAGAACGACATCTTCCAGAACTTCGTGCGCGACGTCACCGCGATGGCGCTCGAGCTCGGCGACGATATCGAAGTGCTGAAGGCTGCCCCGCTGCCGAACGGCACCGTCGAGGAAGTGCTGACCGCGAACATCGCGACGATCGGTGAGAACCAGGTTCTGCGCCGCGCCAAGCTCGTCAAGGTGTCGCAGGGCGCGGTGATCCCGTACGTCCACAACGCGGCAGCCCAGGGCCTGGGCAAGATCGGCGTGCTCGTCGCGCTGGAGAGCGAAGCGGGCGCCGACGTGCTCGAGCCGCTGGGCAAGCAGCTGGCGATGCACATCGCCGCCGCCTTCCCGCTGGCGCTGTCGGTCGACGCTCTCGATCCCGAAGTCGTCGAGCGTGAAGCCGCGATCCTGCGCGAGAAGAATGCCGACAAGATCGTCGGCAAGTCCGCCGAGGTCGCCGACAAGATCCTCAACGGGCCGATCGAGAAGTTCAAGAAAGAGAACGCGCTGCTCAGTCAGGCGTTCGTGATGGACGGCAAGACCCCGGTCGCAGACGTCGTCGCGAAGGCTGCGAAGGATGCCGGCGTCTCGATCACGCTGACCGACTATGTCCGTTTCCAGCTGGGTGAGGGCATCGAAAAGGAAGAGAGCGACTTCGCCGCCGAAGTCGCCGCCACCGCTGGCCTGAGCCAGTAAGAGCGCGCCGGGGCATTCGGCAGCCGCTGGGCTGCCCCGGCATCTCTGCTTGTTACCGCGGCGCGGCACCTCTAAGGTCCGCGCCGCTTCTCTGTACGCCGTTATGATTGGCCCCGATGACCGCTCCCCGCTTCAACCGCATTCTTCTCAAACTCTCGGGCGAGGTCCTTATGGGGCAGGGCCAGTTCGGCATCGACCCCGCGACCTGCGACCGCGTCGCCGGTGAAGTTAAGGCGGCCAAGGAAGCCGGTCACGAAATCTGCATGGTCGTCGGCGGCGGCAATATCTTCCGCGGGCTGGCCGGCGCGGCGCAGGGGTTCGACCGGGCCAGCGCCGACTATATGGGCATGCTGGCGACGGTGATGAACGCACTCGCGATGCAGAACGCGCTCGAAAAGCTGGACGTGGACACGCGCGTCCAGTCGGCGATCCCGATGGCGTCGGTGTGCGAACCCTATATCCGGCGCAAGGCCGAGCGGCACATGGAAAAGGGCCGCGTGGTGATCTTCGCCGCGGGCACCGGCCTGCCGTTCTTCACCACCGACACCACCGCAGCGCTGCGCGCTGCCGAGATGAACTGCGACGCGCTGTTCAAGGGGACCAGCGTCGACGGCGTCTACGATGCCGATCCGAAGAAGGTGCCCGGCGCGACCCGCTACGAGACGCTAGGCTATAATCGCGTCCTTGCCGACAATCTGAAGGTGATGGATGCGTCGGCGGTCGCGCTGTGCCGCGACAACAACATTCCGATCGTGGTATTCAACATCCGCGACGAAGGCAATTTGACGGCGGTATTGGACGGCCACGGCACGTCCACGATCGTACAGAACGAAACCGCATCCGCATAACAGGAGAGCCGCAATGGCCGCTTACGACAAGGCTGATCTCGAACGCCGCATGGCCGGCGCCGTCGAGGCACTGAAGCATGACCTTCAGGGACTTCGCACCGGACGCGCCAGCATCACGCTGCTCGATCCCGTGAACGTCGAAGTCTATGGCGCACAGATGCCGCTCAACCAGGTGGCGACGGTGTCGGCGCCCGAGCCGCGCATGCTGTCGGTCCAGGTGTGGGACAAGAGCAATGTCGGGCCCGCCGAAAAGGCGATCCGCTCGGCCGGGCTTGGCCTGAACCCGATCGTGGACGGCCAGACGCTGCGCCTGCCGATTCCCGATCTCACCGAAGAACGCCGCAAGGAACTCGCCAAGCTGGCGGGGCAGTATGCGGAAAAGGCCCGCATCGCGGTGCGCAACGTGCGCCGTGACGGCAATGACAGCCTGAAGGCGGACGAAAAGAAGGGCGTGATGTCCGAGGACGAGCGCAAGCGCCACGAGACCGAGGTGCAGAAGCTGACCGACGCGACCATCGCCGAACTGGACGCCGCAGCCACCGCCAAGGAAAAGGAAATCCTGGGCAAGTGAGCTCGCTCGCCGCGCCCCAGGGCGTGCCCGGCGGGACGCAGGCGCCCACGCCACGGCATGTCGCCATCATCATGGACGGCAACGGCCGCTGGGCGAAGGCGCGCTTTCTGCCGCGCATCGCCGGGCATCGCCAGGGCGTGGAAGCGGTGCGGCGGGTGAGCCGTGCCGCGCGCAAGCTCGGGATCGAGGTTCTGACGCTCTACGCCTTTTCGTCCGAGAACTGGCGCAGGCCGGAAACTGAAGTCAGCGACCTGATGGGGTTGCTGCGCCACTTTCTGGCAAGCGAACTGGACGAGCTGGTGTCCGAGGGCGTCAAGCTGCGCGTGATCGGTGAATGGCGGCATTTGTCGCCCGATCTGGTGGCGATGATCGACGCCGCGGTGCAGCGTACCGTCGGCAATCCCGGCCCTACGCTGGTGATCGCGCTGAACTATGGCGCGCAGGCGGAGATCCTCGCCGCCGCGCGCCGGCTTGCCGAGCAGGCGCGCGATGGCGCGCTGGACCCGGCGCATATCGACGAGGCGCGGTTCGAGGCGGCACTGGAGACGGCGGACCTGCCGCCGCTGGACCTGCTGATCCGCACCTCCGGCGAACAGCGGCTTTCCAATTTCCTGCTGTGGCAGGCTGCCTATGCCGAATTGTTGTTCGTCGACACGTTGTGGCCCGACTTCAACGAGAAGACGCTGGCCGCCGCGCTCGAACAATTCGGTCGCCGCCAGCGTCGTTTCGGCGGGCTGTGAGCAAATCCATGTCCGATCTGGCCCCCCGCGTGGCGGTGGCGATAGTGCTCATCGTCGTGGCGTTTGCCGCCTTGTGGTTCGGCGGGGTGGTGTTCTGGCTGGTGCTGGTCCTGATGGGGCTGCTCATGCTGTCCGAATGGGCGGAACTGCGCGGAGCATCGGAACGGGACAAAAGACTGGCGCAATATGCGCTGTCGGTGCCGCTGGCGATCATGGCGCCGACGATCGCGGCAGGTCCGGGATTCCTGGCGCTCGGGTTCGTGGTTGGCGCGTTTTTCTTCGTCGCCGCGGTAACGCGCAACGCGAAGCTGGCTGCGGGTATCTTCTATGTCGGCGTGCCGGTGCTGTCGCTGATGCTGCTGCGCGCGCAGCCGCAGGGCATGTTGCTGACCTTGTGGGCGATGGCGCTGGTCTGGGCATCCGATACGGGCGCCTATTTCGCGGGACGCGCGATCGGCGGCCCCAAGCTGGCGCCCGCGATCAGCCCCAACAAGACCTGGGCCGGGCTGATCGGCGGACTGCTCGCCTCGGCGCTCTTTGCGGCGGCGCTGGTGTCCTTGTTCGATTTGCCGGTGGCGCTCGCGCTGACCACGCCGCTGCTGGCGGTGCTGTCGCAGGTCGGCGACTTGTATGAGAGCCATTTGAAGCGCCTGGCGGGCGTCAAGGATTCGGGCAAACTGTTGCCGGGA
The DNA here is from genome assembly GCF_053502645.1 of Sphingomonas degradans. Taxonomy (NCBI): domain Bacteria; kingdom Pseudomonadati; phylum Pseudomonadota; class Alphaproteobacteria; order Sphingomonadales; family Sphingomonadaceae; genus Sphingomonas; species Sphingomonas degradans. Next base: position 1,680,203 of record NZ_CP177172.1, on the reverse strand, counting down.
CATGGCGGGCTGATGGATCGGCTCGACGGGCTGGTTGCGGTGGCGCCGGTTGCTGCGCTGCTGGTGCTGGCGTTCGGGCGATGAAGCGCATCACGATCCTGGGCGCCACCGGTTCGGTGGGCAGTTCGACGCTCGACCTGGTGGAGCGCTCGCCCGATGCGTTCGAGGTCGTCGCGCTGACGGCGCACCGCGACGTGGCGAAGCTGGCCGCGGCGGCGATCCGAACCCGCGCGAAATGCGCGGTGGTCGCCGATGCGACCTGCCTCGGCGCGCTTCGCGAGGCGCTGGCGGGCACCGGGATCGACGCGCGGGCAGGGGCCGATGCCGTGTGCGAGGCGGCGCGGATGGGCGCCGACTGGACGATGGCCGCGATCGTCGGCACTGCCGGACTGAAACCAGTGATGGCCGCGCTCGAATCCGGCGGAACCGTGGCGCTCGCCAACAAGGAGTCGCTGGTTTCGGCGGGCGACGTGATGATGGCGGCGGCAGGCGCTCATGGCGTTACGCTGCTGCCGGTCGATTCGGAACATAATGCGGTCTTCCAGTGCCTGGACCGCACCGCGCCGCGTGGCGTGCGCCGCATCATCCTGACCGCAAGCGGTGGCCCCTTCCGCCAGAAATCGCTGGAGGAAATGCGCGCGATCACGCCGCAGCAGGCGGTGGCACATCCCAACTGGTCGATGGGTGCCAAGATCTCGGTCGATTCGGCGACGATGATGAACAAGGGGCTCGAACTGATCGAGGCCTATCACCTATTCCCGGTCGAGCCGGCGCAGCTCGACGTGATCGTCCATGCCCAGTCGGTGGTGCATTCGATGGTCGAATATGTCGACGGTTCGGTGCTGGCCCAGCTGGGCACCCCCGACATGCGCACGCCGATCGCATTCGCGCTGGCCTGGCCAGAGCGGATGGAGACGCCGTGCGAGGCGCTGGACCTGGCGCGGATCGCGCGCCTGGATTTCGAGGCACCCGACATGGTGCGCTTCCCGGCGCTGGCGCTGGCGCGGCAGGCGCTGGCGGCGGGCGGGGCGCGCCCCGCGATCCTGAACGCGGCAAACGAAGTCGCGGTCGAGGCATTCCTCGCCGGACGCATCGGGTTTCTTGAAATTGCCGCAATCGTTGCCGATACGCTGAGCCGCTATGACCCGGCTGCCCCGAACTCGCTCGATGCCGTGCTGGCAATCGATGCGGAAGCCCGGGTTCGCGCGGTTGAGCGTGTGAAGGACTGCGTCGTTTGATCGAAACCCCCGGCATCCTGCTCACCGTCCTGGCGTTCGCGCTGGTGATCGGGCCGCTCGTTTTCCTGCATGAGCTTGGCCATTATCTCGCCGGGCGCTGGTTCGGGGTGAAGGCTGAGGAGTTTTCGATCGGATTTGGCCGCGAAGTCGCGGGCTTTACCGATCGCCGTGGCACGCGCTGGAAATTCGGGTGGCTGCCGCTGGGCGGCTATGTGCGCTTTGCTGGCGACATGAACCCCGCAAGCCAGCCCTCGCCCGAGTGGCTGTCGATGCCCGCGCATCTGCGTGCGCAGACGTTCCAGGCGAAGCCGCTGTGGCAGCGCGCGATCATCGTCGCGGCGGGGCCGGTCACCAATTTCGCTATCGCGATCCTTATCCTGTCGGCATTTGCGCTGATTTATGGCGAGAACCGCACGCCCGCAGTGGTGGGCAGCGTGCTCGCCGGCAGCCCGGCCGAGGCTGCGGGCCTGCGTGCGGGCGACCGGGTCACGTCGCTGGGCGGCAGGGCGATGGAAACCTATGGCGACATGCTGCAATACACGCAGCTGCGCCCCAACGAGCCGGTGCGCATCACGTACGAACGCGACGGCAAGCCTTTCGAGGCGAACGCCACCATCGGCGAGCGCAAGGAGCAGGACCGGTTCGGCAACACGTTCCGGATCGGTCGCCTCGGTATCGGCCCGGCGGACGCGGTGCAGGTGCGCGTCGCGCCGTGGCGCGCGCCGCTGGTCGGCATTCGCCAGACCGCCAGCATCGTCCAGAGCACGATCGACGGGCTGGGCCAGATCATCACGGGACGCCGCTCGATGTCCGAGCTTGGCGGGCCGTTGCGGATCGCGCAGGTCTCGGGCGAGCGCATGGCGATGGGGCTGACCGAGTTCGTGTTTCTGATCGCGCTCATCTCCATTAATCTCGGATTCATTAACCTGTTGCCAGTCCCGGTGCTGGATGGCGGGCATCTGCTGCTCTATGCAGTCGAAGCCGTGCGCCGCCGCCCGGTGGAGCCACAGGTGATGGAATGGGCGTTTCGCGGCGGGCTGATCGCAATATTGGCGTTGATGCTGCTGGTAACATTCAATGATCTCGGCGCATTTGGCGTGTGGAGAAATCTGGCCGGCTTGATCGGCTGATGCGGTTAAGGCAGGGCGGTTCGGCGTCGCATGGGCAGCGGCATTCTCGAAATCCTGATTTGGGGTGGGATGTGAAGATCAAGGTACGTAATTTCGGCGCACGCGCCACGGCGACTCTTCTCGCGGGCACGGTGCTCTCGGGAACGGCGGTCGCGCAGACCGCGCCCGCCACTCCTCCCCAGGCCAAGCCCGCGGCACAGCCGGCTGCGGTCCCCGGTCCGCTGCTCCCGACCCAGCAGGTGCGCACCGTGCGTTCGCTGCGGGTACAGGGATCGCAGCGCATCGAGCCCGAGACGGTACTGTCGTACACCCGACTGCGTACGGGCGAGCCCTATACCAACGAGACGGTGGACCAGGCGATCAAGGATCTGCTGGCGTCCGATCTGCTCGCCGACGTGGCGATCGAGGGTGTCGAGACCGGTGATCTGGTGATCCGCATCCGTGAAAACCCGGTCATCAACCGCGTCGTGTTCGAGGGCAACAAGCGCCTCAAGAACGACAAGATCCAGAAGGAAGTGAAGCTGGCGCCGCGCCAGATCTTCACCCGCACGGCAGTGCGCGCCGACGTGGCGCGGATCATCGAGCTGTATCGCCGCCAGGGCCGCTTCGCCGCGTCGATCGAGCCCAAGATGGTCAGCCTGGACCAGAACCGCGTCGACGTGATCTTCGAAATCCACGAAGGCGCGAAGTCCAAGGTCCGCCAGATCAACATCATCGGCAACGAGGTGTTCCCGGACGGCAAGCTACGCGGCGAGATGGCGACCAAGGTGGCCAGCCTCAAGAGCCTGCTCAGCTCGAACACGTCGTACGACCAGGATCGCCTGGCCTATGACCAGCAGAAGCTGCGCCAGTTCTACCTGACCGAAGGCTATGCCGATTTCCGCGTCATTTCGGCAGTGGCCGAGCTGACCCCGGACAAGAAGGACTTCATCATCACGTACGTGGTGGAAGAAGGTCCGCGCTACAAGTTCGGCCCGGTCACCGTCGACAGCGCGATCCGCGATTTCGACGACAAGCGGCTTGCCGCTGCGTTGGCGATCAAGGAAGGCCAGTGGTATAACGCAAAGGCAGTCGAAGACACTGTCGAGCAGCTGAGCGAGACCGCCGGCGCGTTCGGCTATGCCTTTGCCGACGTGCGACCCGAGTTCCAGCGCGACAAGGACGCGCTGACGATGTCGATGAACTTCCACATCGGCGAATCGAACCGCACCTATGTCGAGCGCATCGATATCACCGGCAACCGCCAGACCCAGGACAAGGTGATTCGCCGCGAAATGCGCGTGGCCGAGGGCGATGCCTTCAACACCTTCCTCGTCAAGCGTTCGCAGGACCGCATCAACTCGCTGGGCTATTTCCAGGACAAGTTCGAAATCGAGCGCAAGGAAGGCTCGGCGCCCGATCGCGTCGTGCTGGCCGCCAATGTCGAAGAGCGCGCGAACGGCGAACTGACGCTGTCGGCCGGTTTCTCCAGCCTTGAGCGCTTCATCATCCAGGCGTCGATCCGCCAGCGCAACTTCCGTGGCATGGGGCAGACAGTGTCGGCGTCGGTCGACTATTCGACGTACAACAAGTCCGTCGAACTCGGCTTTACCGAGCCGTACCTGTTCGACAGCAACATCGCGCTGGGCGGGTCGATCTTCCGCCAGGATTACAACGCCTTCAACTATATCGGCACCGATCGCAGCACGACCTACAGCCAGGTCTCGACCGGCTTCCAGCTGGTCGCCGGCGTGCCGCTGACCGAATATTGGACGCTGTCGGGCCGCTACACGTTGAAGCAGGACGATGTGACGCTCGACAAGTCGAGCTTTTATACCGACGGCGTCTGCGATCCGCTCAAGGCCGGTCGCTATTATTGCGAGGCCGTGGGCAATCGCATCACTTCGCTGCTCGGCGCGTCGCTGATCTATGACAGCCTGAACAGCCGCCTGCGGCCATCGCGCGGCCAGCGGATGACCGTGGGCGCGGACTTTGCCGGCCTGGGCGGCGACGTGCGCTATATCCGCACCAAGGCGGACGCGGCCAAATACTGGAGCGTCGGCGGCGGCTTCATCTTCTCGGTCACCGGCGAGGCCGGCTATATCAAGAGCCTGGAAAAGGCTGGCGCAGGCGTCGATCCGGTACGCATCACCGACCGCTTCTATCTCGGCGAGCCGCAGTTCCGTGGTTTCGACATTCGCGGCGTAGGCCCGCGCGTCCAGCGCACCTATTACACGGGCGATGCCGCGTCAGGGACGCAGCTGCTCAACACCGACAGGGACCAGATCGTCGACGACGCGCTGGGCGGTACGGCCTATTACCTGACCAAGGCCGAGCTGGAGATTCCGCTGGGCGCGGGCGCCGCCGAACTGGGGCTGCGGCCTTCGGTGTTCATCCAGATGGGTGGCCTGTTCGGGATCAAGAAGCCCGGCAAGACGATCGAGTTCGAGCAGGCGCGGAATGCGGATGGTAGCCTAAAGACGAACGCGGACGGCTCCCCGACGCTGTTGCCGAAGGACAATCTCCAGAAAGATGCTGCCGGCAACCAATATTATCTGGTAAGCGCGAGCGACGCGACCAATAGCGGCGCAGTTACCACGTGTAAGGTCGGCTATTCGGCATCGGCGAGCGCGCCGTGCGTCGGCACGTCGGTCAACGCGATCTACAACATTCCGACGTCGCCGTTTTACGAGCAGTTCCTCGGCGATACCGCGCGTCCGCGTATCTCCATCGGTTTCGGCGTGAACTGGAATTCGCCGTTCGGCCCGTTGCGTATCGACGTCGCCAAGGCGCTGCTCAGCGCCAAGGGCGATGACAAAAAGCTTATCACCTTCAACGTAGGGACTCAGTTCTGATGATTACCATGAAGCGTATTCTCCTGGGCGCGCTCGCCGCATCGGCGGCGTGCGTCGCAGTTCCCGCCAGCGCGCAGGTCGCCGGCATCGCCTATGCCAACCCGACCACGGTCGTGGCGGGCTCCAAGGCGTTCACCGCCGCGCGCCAGCAGATTTCGACGACCTTCAAGGCGTCGTTCGACCAGATCCAGGCGCGTCGCGACGCACTGCAGAAGGAAGTCGAGCCGCTGCTGATGCAGCTCGACACCAATAAGGACAAGCAGATCAGCGACGACGAGATCAAGGCGGCGCAGGCCGCCAAGAACCCAGTTCTCGATCGGCTCAAGACGCTGCAGACCACGGCCGAGGGCGACATCGCCAAGCTGACCAACCCGGCGGCGCGCGCCGAGCTGTTCGCGATCGAATCGATCCTTCGCCAGTATGAGGCGGCGCAGCTTCGCGTCGTGAACGCGCGCAAGATCAGCGTCGTCCTGTCGCCGGAAGTGTTCATGTACGCCCCGGATTCGGCCGACATCAGCTCGGCGATCGTCGCGGAACTCGACAAGACGCTGCCGACCGTGGGCATCCAGGCGCCCGCCGATTGGCAGCCGTCGCGTGAGACGCTGGCGATCCAGCAGCAGCTGGTCCAGCTGGCCCAGATGCGCGCCTATCAGGCACAGGCCCAGCAGCAGGCGGGCGCCGCACCGGCTGCCGGCACTGCGCCAGCCGCCGGTGCCAAGCCGGCCAAGCCCGCCGAACCGCGGTGAGCGAGGAGGCCAAGGCCGGCACCGACATCGGCCCGCTCGATATCGGGCGGGTGATGGCGGCGCTGCCCCATCGCTATCCGATGCTGCTGGTCGATCGTGTCGAGGAACTGATCCTCGACCGGTCGATCGCAGCGATCAAGGCGGTGACGATCAACGAGGGCTTTTTCCAGGGGCATTTCCCCGGTCGGCCGATCATGCCGGGCGTGCTGATCGTCGAGGCGCTGGCGCAGGCCGCCGGCGTGCTCGCGGTCGAGAGCCTGGGCCTCGCGGGCTCGGGCAAGCTCGTCTATTTCATGTCGATCGACGGCGTGAAGTTCCGCAAGCCGGTCGAGCCGGGCGTACTGCTGCGGCTCGAGGTCGAGTTCGTGCAGAAGCGTTCGCGCGTCTGCAAGTTCGCGGGCAAGGCCAAGATCGACGGCGAAATCGCGGCGGAATGCGAGTTCACCGCAATGATCGCGGACCCGCCCAAGGCGTGATCCACCACGCCGTCTCCGGCAGTCCGCATCTGCGCTGAGCGATGGACGCGCTCACCTGGTTCGGGCTGTTCGCAGTGAGCGCGATGCTGGTCAGCTATGCGCTGGAGAGCCGGTCCGACACGTGGATCCTCGCTTTTGCCGGGGCGTGCGTGCTCGGCTCGGTCTATGGGTTCCTCCAGGGCGCATGGCCGTTCGGGCTGGTGGAAGGGATATGGTCGGTCGTGGCCGCGCGGCGCTGGTGGTTACGCCGACGCTGAGGTTGCGCGGCGGCACCCGCTCTGCTACGCGCGCCCGTCCGCTGCTGGTCGGTAACCAGTGGCTTTATTCAAGGAATTCGATTGTGAAGACCGATACGCACCCCGATTACCACATGATCAAGGTCCAGATGACCGACGGCACCGTGTTCGAGACGCGCTCGACCTGGGGCAAGGAAGGCGATCTGATGACGCTCGACATCGATCCGCTGGCGCACCCGGCATGGACCGGCGGCTCGCAGCGTCTGCTCGACCAGGGCGGCCAGGTTGCGCGCTTCAACAAGCGCTTTGGCGGCCTGTCGCTCGGCAAGAAGTAAACTTGGCACGGCGCGTTGGCCTCGTGTTAACGCGCCGTTAGCCACGTCCTGCTACGGCCTGCGCTATGCAGGCGCAGGAAAAATCAAAACCATTCGCGGCGGAATTCGAACCCGCGCTCAGCAACGGGCGCCGGCGATCCGTTCGCGCGCCGGTGTCGCTAGACGCCAATATCGGGCGTGGCGGGCTCGATCGCGCCTTGTGCAAGGTCGTCGACCTGTCGATGCACGGCGCGCGTCTCCAGACCTATTCGTCGCTCAAGGCCGGCGCCATGATCTGGCTGTCGCTGCCCAAGGTCGGCCCGCACGCCGCGCGCGTGGTGTGGGCGGACGAATTCGAGGCGGGGCTGGAGTTCCAACCGGCTCTTTCCGCCGACAATTTTGAAATTTTGACGCTGCCATAAGGTTCTTTCGCGAAGGATCCTTATCAATCGCGTTGCGTTGCCCCTTGATCTACGTCATTCTCCTGCCTTCACTGACGGGGACCGGTGATGTTTTGGGGCTATCTACTCTGCACGTTCGCGTGCGCATCGGCACTGCCGGCGATGGCCGGGGAACGACCCAGTACGCGATTGGCGCCGGACGCCAACGCGGTGGCCATCGCCCGTGCCAAGGCGAGTTTCGGAAAGCGCGCCGTACTTCCGCCGCCTGCGCCCGAAGCGCGTACCCCGTCGCGACCGATAGCCATCTACACCCTCAATCCGCAGCCAATACGCGCAGCGCGGCTCGAGCAGGTGTCGGCGACGACGCATAAACCGGGCCGAAATCGCGATGCGGAGGGGGTGGCGCTCTGGCGTGTGTCCGACGCGCTTCCCGAGGCGACGGCCGAGCGCGGCGGCAGCTATGCTGTGGGTGACACGCTTGCCTCCAGCCGAAAGCGCCGCTCGGCCGGATCGGCGCTGAAGACGATGCTGGTCCTGCGGATCGACGGCAATGACGAAAGCCCGCCGTTCAGCATCGGCGGCGGCGTGGCCGGCGCATTGTGGCGGGCGCTCCCGACGCGCTGAGGCGGCGCGAAAGCGTGGATTGGCGGAGGGGGTGGGATTCGAACCCACGGTGAGCTTGCACCCACGGCGGTTTTCAAGACCGCTGCCTTAAACCACTCGGCCACCCCTCCGCGCACCGCTCCGGTATCGCGAGATTCGACGATACGCCAGAATTTCTTGCTGGTTGCCGTCGTCAGGGGTTCATGCGCTCGCCCGGCTGTGGCACAAAATGGCCATGCGAGTTTGGCGTAACATATTGAGCACGCTTTCGGCCCTGCCGATTGCGATCGTTTTGGCTGGGTCTGCGGCAGCGCCAGCGGCCGCCCAGGACGAGGCGGGTTTTCAGGCCTATCTGGAGACATTGGGACGGCAAGCGGTGGCGGAGGGCGTGAATCCGCGTACCGTCGCATCGGTGCTCCCGACGTTAACCTTTAACCAGCGCGTCGTCGATCTGGATCGGCAACAGCCCGAGACGCGACCCAATGCGCCGATTTCGCCGTTCGAGCCTTATCGCCAGAAGCATGTCGATGCCGCGCGGATCAACCGGGGGCGCGCGGCATACCAGCGTGAGCGGACGCGCCTCGCACAGATCGAGCGCGAGACCGGCGTGCCCGAATCGATCATGGTCGCGATCTGGGGGCATGAGACCAACTATGGCCGCGTCATGGGCAATTTCGATTTGCCGCGCGCGCTCGCCAGCCTTGCCTATGAAGGGCGCCGGCGTGCGTTGTTCGCGGGCGAGTTCATCGCCACGCTCAAGATGATCGACCGCGGCGTTCCGCGCGAAAAGCTGGTCGGGAGCTGGGCCGGTGCGTTCGGCGGGCCGCAGTTCCTCCCCAGCGTCTACTTGCGGCTTGCCCGCGATGGGGACGGGGACGGCGTCGCCGATATCTGGAACAGCGAGGCCGATACGCTGGCGTCGATCGCCAATTATTTCAGCAATGCGGGGTGGCGTCCCGGTCAGCCCTGGGGCTTTGCCGTGTCAGTGCCAGCGGGGCTGGAGCGCAGCACGCTGGTAAGCCGGATGAACGCCCCGCGCTGCCCCCGCGTCCAGGATCGCCACAGCCAGTGGCGCACGATGGCGGAGTGGCGGGCGATGGGCGTCGTCCCCACCACGCGCGCCTGGCCCGCCGATACCGTGCAGGCGACGCTGATCGAGCCCGACGGGGTGGGCAAGGGCGGCTATCTGCTCACCGGAAATTATCGTGTCATCCTCGATTATAATTGCTCGAATTTTTACGCTTTGTCGGTAGGCCTGCTCGCCGATGAAGTGGAACGCTAGCCTTGTTGCTGCCCTCAGCCTGACGCTTGCCGCTTGTGGCGGGGGACGGTCCTATGCCGATTATGCGCCGCAGATGGCGCCAGCGCCCGGGGCGTCGATCGCCGCGCCAAGCGGGAATTCGCGCCCGGCCGTAGTGGTGGGGAGCGCGCTCGTGCTGCAAGCTGGTCTGTCGGCGCCGGCGGGCGCCGGATATGCGGCGCCACTGGGCGAGCAACAGGCATATCCGGAACCGGTCGCTGGCGCCGGAAGCCCACGCGGATCGTCGCAGCCGCAAGATGGCGAGCAGCGCTATGACGAAATCGGCTATGCGGCGGTTCAACCAGGGGCGCCGGACGACGCTGTCACCGGCGCGCACAAGCTGCTCGCGCCTAACAGCATCGTCGAAGTGACGGCGCTGGACAGCGGGCGCACCATTCTGGTGCTGGTCACCGGGCCGTCGCCCGACAGCAGCACCGCGATCGCGTTGTCCGCCGGTGCCGCCCGCGAACTCGGCTATACCGGCGATGCCGCGCAGATTCCCGTGCGGGTGCGAAAGGTCGCCGCTACTGCGGGTGACATGCTGGCGCTGCGCTCGGGAAGGCCAGCCTCCGCACGCCCCGACACGCCGCCCATTCTGTTAACGGCGCTCCGCAAGCGCCTTCCCGCGATCGCGCGACCCGCACCGGTGCTGCCCGCTGCGCGCCCGGTCGCTGCGCCGCGACGCCCGGCACCGGTGCAAGCTGCGCGGCCGGTTTCCGTGCGCGGCGGCTATTATGTTCAGGTCGCCGCACTTTCTAACGCGCGCAATGCGCAAGCGCTTGCCCAAAGCATGGGCGGGTTCGTAAAGCAGGGCGGAGGGCTCCATCGGGTCCAGCTCGGCCCCTTCGCGAATCAGCGGGAGGCAGAGGTGGCGCGGGCAGGAGCCGCACGCGCGGGTTATGGAGACGCGCGCGTTTTTGCCGTCCACTAAGTAACCCGGGGACCCGGATATCATGAAGAAGCTGCTCGCCGCCTCGATCCTGGCGCTCGCCACCGCCTATCCTACGACCGCCGCGAACCCGCCCTTCGATACGCCGGCTCCGATCGCCTATATGGAGGATCTGTCCTCCGGCGCCGTGCTCTACGCCAAGGATGCCGATCGCCGCATTCCTCCGGCGTCGATGGCAAAGATGATGACAGTCTATGTCGCGTTCGATCTGATCAAGAAGGGCGAACTGAAGCTCGACCAGACGATCGAGGTGCGGCCCGAAACCTGGAAGAAGTGGCATTCGCAGGGCTCGACCATGTTTCTGGCGGTGGGTGAAAAGCCGCGCGTCGAGGATCTGCTCAACGGCATCGTCACGCTTTCTGGCAACGACGCGTGCGTCGTGCTGGCGGAGGGGATCGCGGGCACCGAAGAGGCCTTCGTCAACCTGATGAACCAGCAGGCGAAGAAGATCGGCCTGAGCAACAGCCAGTTTGGCACGTCCAACGGATGGCCGGACGAGGGACGCACCTTCGTCACCGCGCGCGATCTGGCGCATCTCGCCAAGGCGACGATCCAGGATCATCCGAAGCTCTACAAACAGTTCTACAGCCGCACGTCCTATACCTGGGGCAAGACGCTGGGGGCGGGCAACGACATCACCCAGGCCAATCGCGATCCGTTGCTGGGCCGGGTGCAGGGCGCGGACGGGCTGAAGACCGGGCACACCGAAGAGGCCGGGTTCGGCTTCACCGGGTCGGCCGAGCAGAACGGCCGGCGGCTAGTGATGGTCGTGGCGGGTCTGGATACCTATGGCGGCCGCGCGCAGGAATCGGTGCGCTTCATGGAATGGGGCTTCCGTGCATGGAAATCGCGCCCGCTGGTGAAGCAGGGGCGCAAGGTGGGTGAAGTCGCCGTGCAGGGCGGCGGATCGAGCGAAGTCGGCGTGATCGCGCCGCGCGATCTGGCTGCGACGGTGCCGGCCGGTACGTCGCCCGAGATGAAGGGGCGCCTGGTCTATCAGGGGCCGGTAAAGGCGCCGATCAAGGCGGGCGATCACATCGCCGACTTGGTCATCGATTCGCCGGGCATGCCCTCGCAGACGCTGCCGCTGGTCGCTGAGGCCGATGTGGGCGAAGCGGGCTTTTTCCGCCGCATCTGGCTGGGCTTCTCCTCGCTGTTCGGCGCCTAATCCCGGACGTGGTGGGGGGGACGGCGTAAGGGAAGGAGCCCTTGCGCCGCGCCGCTGCCAGCGGGATACAGGACCATGCAGTTCCTCGGCAACGAACCGGCGCGCGATGCGCTTGCAGCGGCGATCGCCAGCGGCGTGCTGCATCACGCCTGGCTGATCGCCGGCCCCGAAGGCGTCGGCAAGGGCAGCTTTGCGCGACAGGCCGCCGCCCGGATGCTTGCGGAGGCCGCCGAGCCGCACAAACTCCCGCCCGGCTGGGAGGTGCCCGAAACCACCCAGACCGCGCATCTCATCGCCGCCGGCGCCCACCCCGATTATCGCGAGCTGACACGGCTGCCCAAGGACCCGGACAAGCCCGATGAGGCGCTGGCGCGCTCGATCACCATCGCGCAGGTCCGCAGCCTCCAGTCGCTGTTCGCGACCAAGCCGTCGCTTTCGACGCGGCGCGTGATCGTGATCGACGCGATCGACGACCTCGAACGCGGCGGCGCCAATGCGCTGCTCAAGAACCTTGAGGAGCCGCCGGCGGGGACGATCTTCCTGCTGATAAGCCACGCGCCGGGACGCCTGCTGCCGACGATCCGATCGCGGTGCCGGCTGCTGCGTTTCGAAGCGCTGCCGGATGCACAGATTGGCGCGATCCTCCGCGCCGAGTTGCCGGAGGCGACGGCGGCGGAGATCGATGCGCTGGTGCGCGCGGGGGAGGGCTCGCCCGGGCGTGCGCTGGGCTTTGCCGGGCTCGACCTCGCGGCTTTGGAGCAGGACATGGCGCGACTTGCGGAGACGGGCGACGCGAACAACGCCATCCGATCGCGGCTGGCCAAACTGCTGGGCGCCAAGGCGGCACAGCCGCGCTACGAAGCGTTCCTGGAACGTGCGCCGAGCTTCATCGCCGAACATGCGCGAACCCGATCGGGCAATGCGCTGCGAGCCGCGCTCGATGCCTATGCGGCGGCGCGCGAACTGGGGGGCGCCGCGACCGGGCTTTCACTGGACGCGGGAGCGACGGTTTTCGAGATGTCCGGACTGATAGCGCGCCTCGCCGCACGCTGAGGCATTGCTACCGTCCGGGCGGGCCCGTAAAGCCGCCGCATGGCTGATCCTTATTACCTCACCACCGCGATCCACTATCCCAATGGCCGTCCGCATATCGGCCATGCCTATGAGATGATCGCGGCCGATGCGATCGCACGGTTCCAGCGTGCCCAGGGGCGCGACGTGCTGTTCCAGACCGGCACCGACGAGCATGGGCTCAAGATGGTGCAGACCGCGCGCGGCCGCGACATGGAAGTGCGCGCGCTCGCGGACGAAATGTCGTCTTATTTCCATGAGATGGCCGATGAACTGAACATCTCATATGATCGTTTTATCCGCACGTCGGAGCCCGAGCATTACGCAGCCAGCCAGGCGATCTGGCAGGCGATGGCCGATGCCGGCGACCTGTATCTGGATCGGTACGAGGGTTGGTACTCGGTCCGCGACGAGGCGTTCTACGAGGAAAAGGAACTGACCGAGGGGGAAGGGGGGCAGAAACTCTCGCCGCAGGGCACCCCCGTGGAATGGACCGCCGAGGAGACGTGGTTCTTCAAGCTATCGAAATACCAGCAGCCGCTACTCGATTTCTATGCCGCAAACCCCGATTTCATCCGCCCCGAGTCGCGCCGCAACGAAGTGCTGCGCTTCGTCGAGGGCGGGCTCGTCGACCTGTCGGTGTCGCGCACCAGCTTCGACTGGGGCGTGCCGGTGCCGGGGTCGCCGGGGCACGTCATGTATGTGTGGGTCGACGCGCTGACCAATTACCTGACCGGCGCGGGCTATCCGAACGATCCCGAGCGCGTGGCGAAATACTGGCCGGCGGACCTGCATCTGATCGGCAAGGACATTGTCCGGTTTCACGCAGTCTATTGGCCGGCGTTCCTGATGTCGGCGAAGATCGCTTTGCCCCGCCAGGTGTTCGGCCACGGCTTCCTGCTCAACCGTGGGGAAAAGATGTCGAAGTCGGTCGGCAATGTCGTCGATCCCATGGCGCTGGCGAAGCTCTATGGCGTCGATGCGCTGCGCTATTTCCTGTTGCGCGACGTCAGCTTCGGCAATGACGGCACTTTCAGCGACGAAGCGATCGTGACGCGCGCCAACGCCGATCTGTCGAACAGCTTCGGCAATCTGGCGCAACGGACGCTGGCATTCATCGCAAAGAACCTGGACGGCGTGCTGGAGGCGGGCCGCGCAGACCCGGCGGACGTGGCGCTGTTGGCGGATGTTGAGAGTGCGTGCGAAGGGTTCGCGCGATCCTTTTCGGAACTGGCGCTTAGCCAGGGCCTGGAGAGCTGGATGGCGGGCGTGTTCGCGTGCAACCAGTATATCGACGTGCAGGCACCCTGGGCGCTGCGCAAGACCGATCCCGAGCGGATGCACGCGGTGCTGGGCACGCTGGTGAAGGCGATCCGGCGGCTGGGTGCCACCATCGCGCCGGTGATCCCGGACGCAGCGGAGAAGCTGCTCGCGCAGCTGGGGCCGGAGGATGCGCAGGACTTTCGCATCGCGCCGCCGACCCCCATCTTCCCGCGACTGGAGCTGAAGGAAGAAGCGTGAGACTGGCCGACAGCCACTGCCACCTGATCTACAAGGGATTGGGCGAGCAACAGCCCGAAGTGCTGGCGCGTGCGCGGGATGCGGGCGTCGTGGCGATGCTCAACATCTCCACGCGCGAATCCGAATGGGACGCCGTGATCGCGGTTGCCGAGCGCGAGCCGGACGTGTGGGCGTCGGTCGGCATCCATCCGCACGAGGCCGACACCCACACGCATGTCGATACCGCCAAGCTGGTCGACCGCGCGCGTCATCGCCGCGTGGTCGGCATCGGCGAAAGCGGGCTGGACTATTATTACGACCATAGCGATCGCGACCGGCAGCGGGAGAGTTTCCGCGCGCATCTGGCCGCCGCGCGCGAAACGCAGTTGCCGATCATCGTGCACACCCGTGATGCCGAGGCGGACACCGCCGAGATTTTGCGCGATGAAATGGGGAAGGGGGCTTTCCCCGGCGTGATCCACTGCTTCACTGCAAGCGACGCGTTCGCGGACATCGCGCTGGACCTGGGCTTCTATATCTCGATCTCGGGGATCGTGACGTTCAAGAACGCGCAGGCGCTCCAGCAGACCGCGGCGCGGCTACCGATCGAGCGGCTGCTGATCGAGACCGACGCGCCGTTCCTCGCGCCGATCCCGCACCGGGGCAAGACCGGCGAGCCGGCGTTCGTCGCGGATACATGCCGCTTCCTGGCGAAGCTTCGCGGACAGGCGGCGGAAGACCTTGCCGAGGCGACCCGCGCGAACTTCCACACGCTGTTCGGCAAGACCCGCGCGTGAAGATCCGCGTCCTCGGCTCGGGGACATCTTCGGGCGTACCGCGCATCGGCGGGGACTGGGGCGCGTGTGACCCCGCCGAGCCGCGCAATCGCCGCACGCGCGCCTCGATGCTGGTGTCGACCGAAACGACGCGCATCCTGATCGACACCAGCCCTGACATGCGCGAGCAATTGCTGGCGGCGGGCGTGGGCGATATCGATGCGGTGATCTGGACCCACGATCACGCCGACCACTGCCATGGCCTGGATGACCTGCGCCAGGTCATGCACTTGCGCGACGGGGTTCCGGTCCGGGGGCTGGCGCGCCCGTTCACGCTGGACCAGCTGCAACATCGGTTCTCGTACGCGTTTCATGGCCGCGCAGGGTATCGCCCGACCGTCGCGATCGAGCCTTTGCCGGACGCAATCGTCATCGGCGACATCGCGGTCCGCGTCGCGGATCAACCCCATGGCGGCATCACGTCCGCCGGATTACGGTTCGAGAGCAACGAAAAATCAATCGGTTACGCCACAGACTTCCATGAAATGACGAAGTCCATGCGCGAAATCTACGCGGGGTTGGACCTGTGGGTGGTCGACGCATTGCGCCGAGAACCGCACCCGACGCACCCGCATCTGGATGACGTGCTCGGCTGGATAGAGGAACTCGCGCCGCGGCATTCGGTGCTGGTCCATATGGACCAGTCGATGGACTATGCCGAGCTTGTGCGTACGCTGCCCGCCGGGATCGAACCCGGTTATGATGGGCTGGAGCTTGCGGCATGAACACGTGGAGCGCGATGGACGGGATCTGGCTGGTGGCGGTACTGGTGCTCGCCGTCAGCGCATTGTCGGCGCGCCGATTGTCGCTTGGTTTCGTGGCTCGGTCGCTGTTGATCTGGGCGGCCATCATCCTCGCCGTGGTCGTCGCAGTTGCGCATCGGCATGACCTTAAAGCGGCATTCGCCCGTGTGTCCGAGACACTGGGCCTGGACGAACAGCAGGTGCAGGGCGAAACGGTGCGCATCAAAATGGGCCCTGACGGGCATTTCTGGGCACAGGTGACAATCAATGACACGCCGGTCCGGCTGCTGATCGACAGCGGCGCGACCGTCACGGCGCTTTCTAAGCGCACCGCAAAGGCTGCGGGCGTGAAGGTAAGCGGCGAGTTGCCCGCGATCATCGAGACTGCCAACGGATCGATCGCGGCACAGCGCGGCACCATCGAAACGCTCGCGATCGGGCCGCTCAAAACCACCGATCTGGGTGTGGTGGTATCGGAGAACTTTGGTGACATGGACGTGCTGGGCATGAACTTTCTGTCGCGGCTGCATAGCTGGCGCGTCGAGAACGGCGTGCTGGTGCTGGAACCAAAGGCAGGCGCGGTCGTCACGGAATGAGCCCCCTGCCGTTATACGTATATCGAGTTTACATAATGTATATTATCGTTTCACATGATATGAGTTCTGGGGAGGCCTCGTGACGGGTTCTGGCGATCTTCAGCGGCTGGTGGCGATCATGGCCCGCCTGCGCGATCCTGCGCGCGGATGTGAATGGGATGTGGCGCAGACCTTCGCCACGATCGCCCCCTACACGATCGAGGAAGCCTATGAGGTGGCCGACGCGATCGAGCGCGGCGACATGGCGGAGCTTAAAGACGAGCTTGGCGATCTGTTGCTGCAGGTGATCTTCCACAGCCGCATGGCCGAGGAAGCCGGCCATTTCGCGCTTCCCGATGTGATCGCGTCCATCAGCGACAAGATGGAGCGGCGGCACCCCCATATTTTCGGCGCGGTTGAACAAGGCGGCCACCATTTGTGGGAAAAGATCAAAGCCGAGGAGCGCGATCGCAAGGGCGCCGACAGCGCGATCGATGGCGTTGCGCTGGGCCTGCCCGCCCTGCTCCGCGCGGAAAAGCTGCAAAAACGCGCGGTGAGGACCGGGTTTGACTGGCCGGACCCGGACGGCGCGCGTGCGAAAATCGTGGAAGAACTGGCCGAAGTCGACGCTGCCACCACCGATGCCGAACGCGACGAGGAAATCGGCGATTTGCTGTTCGCCGTGGTCAACTGGGCACGCAAGCTGGGCACCGATCCGGAGACTGCGCTCCGCGCAGCCAACGCCAAGTTCGAACGGCGATTTCGCGGGATGGAGGACCTGGCCGGGGGGACGATCGAAGGGCTGGACCTGGAGGCGCAGGAAGCGCTGTGGGAACAAGTGAAGCGGAATCACGGCAAGCAGCGGTAAGCCCCCCTGCTCTACCTCGCCAGACTGAAGCTCAGCCCGCGCGCAGTTCGAACCGCTCGAAATCCCGCGGTGCCATGCGGACTTCGTAGATCGCGCGGTCGTCCTCGATCATCTGCTCGATCACGTCGCCATGCTGGTGCAGCCAGGCCGCCCCTGCACCATCGGCGAGGTCGAGTTCGATATGATAGCGCCGATGCCCTTCGGTCAGGCGCGCCGCGACAGTCTCGACCAGTGTCGCCACCCCTTCCCCGGTGATCGCGGAGATCGGCATCACATCCTGGCGCCGCGCGGCGCCCTCGAGCAGCTGAGCCCTTTGCTCTTCGTCGAGCAGGTCCAGCTTGTTCCACGCCTCGAAACGCGGGGTTTCCTCGGCCACGCCGATCTCTCGCAGGACCTCTTCGACATCGGCGCGCTGCGCCTCGCTGTCGGGATGCGCGACGTCGCGGACGTGGATCAGCAGATCGGCGGAGATTACTTCTTCGAGCGTTGCCTTGAACGCCGCGACCAGTTGGGTCGGCAGTTCGGACACGAAGCCGACGGTGTCGGACAGGATCGCCTTGTCGATCCCCGGCAGCTGGATCTGCCGCAAGGTCGGGTCGAGCGTGGCGAACAGCAGGTTCTCCGCCATCACGTCCGCGCCGGTCAGGCGATTGAAGAGCGTGGACTTGCCCGCGTTGGTATAGCCGACCAGCGCAATCACCGGCCACGGGGCACGCTGGCGCCGGTCGCGGTGGAGCGTGCGGGTGCGGCTGACTTGATCGAGTTCGCGGCGCAGGCGCGCCATGCGATCGCGGATCAGGCGACGGTCCGCCTCGATCTGGGTCTCACCCGGACCGCCAAGGAAGCCGAAACCGCCGCGCTGGCGCTCGAGATGGGTCCAGCTCCGCACGAGCCGACCTGCCTGATAGTCGAGATGCGCCAGCTCGACCTGCAAACGCCCCTCGGCGGTGCGCGCGCGCTCGCCGAAGATTTCCAGGATCAGCCCGGTGCGATCGATCACCTTGCAGCCAAGCCCGGTTTCGAGGTTGCGTTGCTGCACCGGCGTGAGCGCGGCATCGAACACGGCAAGCTGGATTTCGCCGTCCCGTACGGTTTCCGCCAGCGCCTCGACCTGCCCCGATCCGATCAGCGTCCCCGGCTTTGGGCTGCGAATCCGCAGCGCGACCTTGTCGCTGACTTCCACGCCGATCGCCGCGGCGAGACCGGCGGTTTCTTCCAGGCGCGCCTCTGCATCGCGCGAGCTGCCACCCATGTCGGGATAAACAACGATCGCCTTCGCC
This sequence comes from Sphingomonas degradans, assembly GCF_053502645.1. Classification (NCBI taxonomy): domain Bacteria; kingdom Pseudomonadati; phylum Pseudomonadota; class Alphaproteobacteria; order Sphingomonadales; family Sphingomonadaceae; genus Sphingomonas; species Sphingomonas degradans. Next base: position 1,661,935 of record NZ_CP177172.1, on the reverse strand, counting down.
CCGCGCGAAAACTCGTCGGGGTCGCGTTCGAAACCGGTACTCATGCAGGCTCTACTCAGTCGTCGCTATTCTGTTCCTCGGCGAGGTTCAGCGGATGCGCGGGCTGAATCGTCGAGACGGCGTGTTTATAGACCAGCTGCGCCATGCCCTCGCGCTGCAACAGCATGCAGAACAGGTCGAATGCCGCGATCTGGCCCTGGAGCATCACGCCGTTCACGAGGAACATCGTGACGTTTTCCTGCTGGCGGCGCACGGCGTTCAGAAAGATTTCCTGAAGCACCGGGTTTTTGTGCTGATACTCGCCCGCCGCATCGAGCAGCGCGGTCAGATCGACCGGGCCCGCCGGCATGATCGTGGAAATCGCGTGCTTGTAGATCAGCTGCGACTGGCCATCGCGGCGCAGCAGCACCGAGAAATTATCGAACCATGTCACGATCCCCTGGAGCTTCACGCCCTTCACGAGGAACATCGTCACCGGCACCTTCGAGCGGCGCAGGGAGTTGAGGAACAGGTCCTGGAGCGAGGTTTGCTTCTCTGCCATGCCTGGGGTTCCTTCTATTCTTGGCGGGATCTGTCCCGCTTCGCGCCGTTTCCCGGCGTCGGAGTACCGGACCACCCTGGCCCGGATCGGCCCTATGTAGGATCGATCCGGGCCCGCGTCCACCATGGCTATTCGTCGCGGGTCTCCGTGATCCCCAACAGCTTGAGTTTGCGATGAAGCGCCGATCGTTCCATCCCGATGAAACTGGCGGTGCGCGAGATATTGCCCGAGAATCGGCGGATCTGGACGCGCAGATATTCGCGCTCGAACGTCTCGCGCGCTTCCTTGAGCGGGGCCCCCATGATCGCGTTCGCGCCCATGCCGTTGCCGCGATCGCCCTGGGTGCCCAGCACGTCGGTCGGCAGCAGATCGATGTCGATGCGCCCGATGCGGTCGCCGGGTGCAAGGATCACCGTGCGTTCCACCACGTTGCGGAGCTGGCGGACATTGCCCGGCCACTCATAGCTTTGCAGCGCGACCATCGCATCCGGGGCGACCTCAGGCGTCGGCACGCGGCGCTCATTGGCGTAATGCGCGACGAAATGCTCGACCAGCGCAGGAATATCCTCGCGGCGCTCGGTCAGCGGCGGGATCGTGACGGGCACGACGTTGAGCCGGTAATACAGGTCCTCGCGGAAACGGCCCTCGGCGATTTCGGCCATCAGGTCGCGGGCGGTGGCGGATACGACGCGCACGTCGACCTTGACGACGCGGGTGCCGCCGACGCGGCTGAAGCTCTGGTCGGTCAACACCCGCAGGATGCGCGCCTGAGTCGCGACGGGCATGTCGGCGACCTCATCGATGAACAGCGTGCCGCCATGCGCCTGTTCAAGCAGGCCGGGGCGGACCAGGTCGCCACCTTCCTCGACCCCGAACAGTTCTTCCTCGACGCGCTCGGGTGTCATGCGCGCGGCGCTGACGATCACGAACGGCGCGCTCGATCGCTGGCTCCAGCCATGGAGCAGGCGCGCGGCTACTTCCTTGCCGACGCCAGCGCCGCCGTTGATGAGCACGCGGCTTCCGGTGGACGCCACGCGCTTCAGCGTCGCCCGCACCGAATTGATCGCCGCCGACCCGCCGGTCAGGTCGTTCTCCCGCCCGACCGATGCGCGCAGCGACTTCACTTCCTGCCGCAGCCGCTCGGTCTCCGTGGCGCGTTCGACCAGCAGCAGCAGCCGCTCGGCCTCGAACGGCTTCTCGATGAAATCGGCCGCGCCCCGGCGGATCGCCGCGACCGCGGTGTCGAGATTGCCATGGCCCGAAATCACCAGCACTGGGATCGACGGATCGCGGCGCTTGATCTCGTCGAGCAGTTCCAGCCCGTCGAGCCGCGAGCCGTGCAGCCACACGTCGAGCAGCACCAGCGTCGGCCGGCGCTCCGCAATCGCTTCCAGCGCGGCATCGCTGTCGGCTGCCCCGCGCGTCGCATAGCCTTCGTCCTCCAGAACCCCGGCTACCAGTTCGCGGATGTCGCGTTCGTCATCGACGACGAGAATGTCCAGGCTCATGACTTGCTGCTTCCAGTACGGGTGAGAACCGCGGGGCGCGGTTCTGTGCTGTCTTCGTTGGGTTCGGTGGCCATCTGGTTCAGGGGCACGGTGTCGAAGCAGATCGTGACGATCGTCCCGCCGCCGGCGCGGTCGGCAAAGGTGATCGTGCCGAAATGCTCCTCGACGATCTTCTTCACGATCGCGAGGCCGAGCCCGGTGCCGCGGCTGCGCGTGGTCATGTACGGCTCGACGATGCGGTCGCGCTCGACCGGCAGGCCGACGCCATTGTCCTCCACGGTGAGGACAAGGCGTTCATCGGCCTGGGGCGCAAGGGTGAGGATGACCTCGCCTTGCGGCAATGCCTGCCCCTCCCCGCGTCCTTCGATCGCCTCGACGGCGTTCTTGATGACATTGGTGAGCGCCTGCCCGATCTGGCGGCGATCGCATATCATGGTGGGCAGGTTGTCGGGCGCGTTCAGTTCGAACCGCAGCGCAGGGTGCGCGACTTCGTGCAGGAACATCGACTGGCGCGCGATGTCGAGCAACGGTTCGCGCCGGAACAGCGGCTTGGGCATGCGCGCGAAGGACGAGAATTCGTCGACCATCCGCCGCAGATCGCCGACCTGGCGGACGATCGTGCCGGTAAGCTGGGCGAAGACCCCCTCCCCGCCTTCGATCTGTCGGCCATAGCGGCGCTGGAGGCGTTCGGCGGCGAGCTGGATCGGAGTCAGCGGGTTCTTGATCTCATGCGCGATCCGGCGGGCGACGTCGGACCATGCCGCGCGGCGCTGGTCGAGCAACTGCTGGGTGATGTCGTCGAAGGTCAGGACCTGGCCCTGGTCGTCGGTCGTGATCTTTACCGCCAGCGTGCGCGGCTCGGTGGCAGGCGTGACCTGCACCACTGCCTCATGGTCATCGCCATCAAGCAGCTGGTCGAGTTCGGGCGCCAGTTCGGCCAGGCTCTTGCCCACCGGCGTCGCGCCGCCCTGCCGCAGCAAGGCGATCGCCGATTCGTTGATGAGGCGCACGCGCCGCTCCGCGTCGATCGAGATCACGCCTGCCGACACGCCGGACATCACCGCCTCGATCAGCGCACGCCGCGCCTCCAGCTGCGCGTTCGCGGCGACCAGGGCATTGGTCTGGCCCTGAAGCCGCTCGGTCATGCTGTTGAACGCATTGCCGAGCGTGCCGATCTCGTCCTGCGACTGCGGCGTGGGCACGCGCGCGGTCAGGTCGCCATCGGCGACGCGCCGGGCGGCGGTGACAAGCTGTTCCACCGGGCGCACGAGCCTGTCGGCGACCGCAAAGGCAATCCATGTCGCCAGCCCGACGATCAGCAGCGCAACGCCGAACAGCACTGCGTTGAACTGAAGCTGGAGCGAACGGGAGCGTTTCCGGAGCGACTCATAGTCGGTGACGATCTTGTCCGCTGCCACGTTCTGCCGATTGAGGAAGCCGACATCGTTGGGCGTGGCGACGTACAGGAAGATGCTGCGCGCGCGATCAACGGGGGTGACGACCCACAGCGTGTCCGCGTCGTAATTGGTGTAGCTGTCCTCGTCACGCAGCAGGTTGAGCACGCGCCCCGAAACGCGCGTGGTGAACACGCTCGCGTCGGGCGCTTCATAGGCATAGAGCGCCTCGACATTCTTGCCGTCGACCACCCGAAACAGCACCGACTGGAACAGGTTGCGCAAATAGGTCTGGGTGAGGAACTGCTTCTCGAACGCTTCCGAGCGGACGGGAATGGCGGGATAGCGATCGCCGATGTCGCGGGCCATTTGCCGCGCCTCGCCGGTCCAGCGCTGGACGACCAGTTCCTGCCCTTCCTTGGCGAGCGCCATGGTCGAAACCAGCGCCCCGCGCGCGCGCTCCGATCCCCAGAGCTGGACACCGGACTGGAACATCACCGACGCCGCGATCACCGTGAGGACGATCGGCACGCTCGCCATCAGCGTGAACATCGCGACGAGGCGGACGTGCAGCTGCCCGCCCCCCTCCAGCGGCGAACGCGCCGCGCGGTGGATCGCGATGCGCCGGCCCGCCAGCACGATCAGGACGACATATGGCAGCAGGTTTGCCAGCAACAGCATCGCCGCGACGCCGGGGCTGAACAGCTCCTTGTTCGCGCCGCGTTCGATGAAGAGGTAGGTCGCCACCGGAGTCGCGAGTGCCAGCGCGCCGACCGTCACCTCCAGCAACCGCATCGGCGCGAACCGCGCCGGTGGGTTTTTTCCGTCAGAGGCCGTGGGCACTTCGGAGGTCATCGTTGCTAGAATACAACGCAACCGTTGCCCGTAAAACACATATTTGTAATCGCTCTGTCGCTATTCGGCACCATCCGAGCGATTTCCGCCCAAATCTATTCCCAAGGTATCGATGCGCTTACGCAACGTATTGCGGTTTATGCCCAGCGCGCGCGCGGCCCTCAGCTGATTGCCACCGTTGCGCGCGAGCATCGCTTCGATCAGCGGGCGCTCGACTTCGCCGATGATGCGATCGTACAGGCTGCCATCGTCGAGGGTGGCCGGTTCCTCGATCGCGATCCGTTCGAGCCGCGCGCGTACCGCCGCCTCGATCGCGGCGTCGCCGGGGGCGGCAGGAGCCACCCACCCCTCACCCAGCGCGCGCCGGATCGCGCCCGCGTCGATCCACTCGTCGCGGCTCAGCGCCGAGATACGGCGCATCAGGTTTTCCAGCTCGCGGACGTTGCCGGGCCAGTCATAGGCCTCCATCACCGCGACGGCATCGGCATCGAGCTGCTTGCGGGGAAGCCCGTCTTCGACCGCGCGATCTAAGAAGTGCCGGGCAAGCAACGCCACATCCTGCCGCCGCTCGCGCAGCGCTGGGAGCGCGATTGGTACCACGTTGAGGCGGTAGAACAGGTCCTCGCGGAACTGGCCGAGCTGGACGAGCTGCGCCAGGTCCTTGTTGGTCGCCGCGACGATGCGCACGTCGGCGCGGATCGTGCGGGCGCCGCCGACGGTCGTGAACTCGCCCGACTGGAGCACGCGCAGCAGCCGGGTCTGCGCGTCCATCGGCATGTCGCCGATCTCGTCGAGGAACAGCGTGCCCCCCGCCGCCTGCTCGAACTTGCCCGCGACGCGCGCCGCTGCGCCGGTAAAGGCGCCGCGCTCATGGCCGAAAAGCTCCGCCTCGATCAGGTCGCGGGGGATCGCGGCCATGTTGAGCGCGACGAACGGCGCCCGGCGGCGGGGGCCCATGTCGTGGATCGCCCGCGCGACCAGTTCCTTGCCCGTGCCGGACTCGCCCGAGACCAGAACGGTCAGGTCGTTGGACACCACACGGGCGACCACGCGGTACACCTCCTGCATCGCCGGCGAGCGGCCGATCAGCGAGGGGCCGCCGCCCGGTTCGGCATCGGGTGCCTCGCTCGGCTCGCGGCGACCGCGCGCGATGGCGCCGCGCACGGCGTTGGACAGCACGTCGAGGTCGAACGGCTTGGGCAGATAGTCATAGGCGCCGACTTCGGTGGCGCGCACCGCCGTCGCCAGCGTGTTCTGGGCGGAGAAGACGATCACCGGCAGCGTGGGGTGCTCGGCGAGGAGCGCCGCGACCAGATCGAGGCCGTTGCCGTCGGGCAGGACCACGTCGGTGACGAGCACGTCGGGCACCGCCGTCGCCATCGCGCGGTGGAGATCGGCGACCGAAGCGGCGGTGGTCACGCGGTGGCCGTCGCGCTTCAGCGCGGCAGCCACGACAGTGCGGATCGCGCTGTCGTCATCGACCACCAGGACCGAGCCGGGTGCGGCGCTCACAGCGCCCTCGGCAACAGGATGCGGAACACCGTCACCACGGGTTCGCGTTCGCGGGCATATTGGATAATTCCTCCCATGTCGCGGACCAGCTTTTCCACCAGCGGCAGGCCCAGCCCCTTGCCCTCCGGCTTGCCCGAGACGAAGGGCTCGAACAGATGGTCGGCGATGTCGTCCGGCGCGCCGGGGCCGTTGTCGACCACGGTGATTTCGATCGGCAGCGGCTGGCGCGGGCGGCCGGGGCCGGTGCTGATCGACATGCCGTGGCGATAGGCGGTGGTCAGCACGATGCGCGGCTGGGCACTGCCCGCCAGCGCTTCCGCTGCGTTTTTCAACAGGTTGAGCAGCACTTGCAAGAATGCGTCGGGATCGATCATCACCGGCGGCAGCGACGGATCGAAGCGCTCCTCGATCACCATCCCGCGTGCGAACCCGGCCAGCGCGACGCGGCGGGCATGGCCGAGCAGCGGATAGACATTGGTGGGCGCCAGCTTGAGCGGGCGGGTGTCGGTGAAGTCCTGCATCCGATCGATCAGCGCGGCGATGCGATCGACTTCGGTGGTGATAAGCTCGGTCAGTTCGGCGTCATGGCCGCTCTGGAGCAGCTGGGCGGCGCCGCGGATGCCCGAGAGCGGGTTCTTGATCTCGTGCGCCAGCATCGCCGCCGCGCCCACTGCCGCGCGGGCGCCGGCGGTGCGATCCGTCCCTTGCGCCACGCGGCGCGACTGGGGGGCATGGTGGAGCGTGACGATCCGCCAGCCGGGGTGATCGGCGACCGGGGTTTCGACGAAATCGACGCGAATCCGGGCCCCGCGCACGGCCTCGATCTCGGTATCGAACGCCGCGAAGCCATGGCCGTCGCGGCGATCGGCATAATCGGGCGGCGGGGTCAGCACGGCGTCATAGGGCTGACCGACCATGCTCGTCTCGCTGTGGTTGAGCAGCAGCTCGCACGCGGCATTGGCATGGGCGATGCGCCCGTCGGGGTCGATCGCGAGCACCGCGACGGGCAGCGCCGCGAACAGCTCGGCAAAGCCAGGCCCCCCGGCCCGCTCCGGCTTGGCGCGCCTCAGGCCGCCGCGCGGGAAAGCCATGGGCCGTAAAATTCGGCGAGCATATCCAGCACCACGCGCGGGTCGGACTGCTGGTTCACCTTGTTGCGGAACTCGGCCGAGCCGTGGATCCCCTTGGTGTACCAGCCGATATGCTTGCGCATCATGTTGACGCCGACCTCGTTGCCATAGTGACTCAGAGTATCGATGTAATGCGCTGTAATTACGTCATATTGTTCTTCGAGCGAGGGCTCTTCGCGTTCGCCCTTGCCGGTGAGCGCGTCCATCACCTGGCGCAGGATCCAGGGGCGGCCATAGGCGCCGCGCCCGATCATGATGCCGTCCGCGCCCGACTGGCGCAGCGCCTCGCGCGCGTCCTCGGTCGAGCAGATGTCGCCATTGGCGATGACGGGGATCGTCACCGCATCCTTTACCCGGCGGATAAAGGCCCAGTCGGCCGAGCCCTTGTACATCTGGTTCCGGGTGCGGCCATGGACCGTCACCATCTGGACGCCCAGGTCCTGCGCGATGCGGGCCAGTTCGGGGGCGTTCAGGCTGTCATGGTCCCAGCCCATCCGCATCTTGAGCGTCACCGGCACGTCGACGGCCTTGACCACCGCCGCGACCAGCGCCGCCGCGTTGGGCAGATCGCGCATCAGCGCCGAGCCGGCATCGCCGTTCGTCACCTTGCGCACCGGGCAGCCCATGTTGATGTCGATGATCGCCGCGCCGCGATCCGCGCTTAGCTTTGCCGCCTCGCCCATTTCATAGGGGGTGCAGCCGACCAGCTGCATCGACACGGGCTCCTCGATCGGGTCCCAGGCCCATTTCTGGAGCGACTGGCGCGTCTCGCGGATCGCGGCCTGGCTGGCGATCATCTCGGTCACGTTGAGGCCGGAGCCGAAGCGCCGCACGACGCGACGGAACGGCAGGTCAGTGACGCCGGTCATCGGCGCCAGCAACACGGGGGCGTCGATCCGCACCGGACCGACCTGAATGGGGGCGAGTTCGCTCATGATATGCCTGAAAAATAGGCACCAGCGCCTAGCGGTACAAGCGGCGAATGGCAAGGCGTGGCGGGTTTGCGTCCGGTACGCCAAAGGTGGCGGATGTTGCGGCGGGCAAGGTTGTCTGCGCGGGGGTGCAGAGCGGCGGACCCACGCATTTCCGTCGAGTCGCGTGGGTTTCGCCGGGCAACCTTGACGCCGAAGTTTGCGGCCGGGGGCTGCGGTTGCGGCGTGTGGGTGGGGAAATGGTGTGTCACCATCGGGGTCCACAGTGTCAAAGAGCGTGGCCGGAGGTCCGGGCCGGGGAAGAGTGTCTCGCGTGAAATCCTACTAGTCTAGTCCCCTGATTGCGGCGGGGCCCTCACCCTTCCCACCGCCGTCGGCGGCGGGCCCTCACCCTTCCGCCGCTTCGCGGCTCCCTCCCTCTCCCGCTTGCGGGAGAGGGGTTGGGGGTGGCGCCCACATCCTTCTCCCGCTGTGGGAGAGGGTGCAGGCCACAACCCGCCCCTGCTTGCCGGGCGGGCCGGGCATCGCTAGGCGCGCGGCGATGACCCAGAGGAACCAGACCGCCGCGCTGATCGTCGCTGCCGGCACCGGCACGCGCGCGGGCAGCGCAGTGCCCAAGCAGTTCGTGACCGTGGCGGGCAAGCCGATGCTCGCGCACAGCCATGCCGCGCTGGCGGCGCATCCGGGGATCGACACCGTGCTGGTGGTGATCGGCGAGGGCCAGCAGGCGGCGCTGGCCGCAGCCCTCGGCCCGGTGCCGTTCGTGATCGGCGGGGCGACGCGGCGCGAGTCGGTGCGCAAGGGGCTGGAGGCGCTGGCCGGGCATGACCGGGTGCTGATCCACGACGCCGCCCGCCCTTTCCTGTCCGCAGGCGTGATCGACGCGCTGCTCGGCGCGCTGGACAGCCATGACGGCGCCTTCCCCGCTTTGCCCGTCGCCGATACGCTGGTGCGGTTCGACGGCGCGATGGGCGACATTGTGCCGCGCGACGCGCTGTACCGCGTGCAGACGCCGCAGGCCTTCGCCTATCCGCTCGTGCTGGCCGCGCACCGGGCCTGGCCCGAAGATGCCGAGGCGACCGACGATGCGCAGATGGTGCGCAGCGCAGGCCACGCCGTCACCATCGTCCCCGGAGACCCGATGCTGGAAAAGATCACCCACCCCGCCGACTTCGCCGCCGCCGAGGCGCGCCATGCCGCCAGCCTGCGCGTGCGCAGCGCCAGCGGATACGACGTCCACCGCTTTGCCGAGGGCGAGGCGCTGTGGCTGGGCGGCGTGCTGGTGCCGCACAGCCGGGGCCTGTCGGGGCACAGCGACGCCGATGTCGCGCTCCACGCCATCACCGACGCGCTGCTCGGCACGATCGGCGCGGGCGATATCGGGATGCATTTCCCGCCCAGCGACCCGCAATGGCGCGGCGCTGCCTCTGCCCGGTTCCTGGAGCACGCCGCCGGGCTGGTGCGCGCGGAGGGCGGGATCATCGACTTCATCGACCTGACGATCATCTGCGAAGCGCCCAAGATCGGGCCGCACCGCGAGGCGATCCGCGCCAGCATTGCCGCGATCCTGCAACTTTCGGCTGGCAAGGTGAGCGTGAAGGCAACCACCACCGAGCGGCTGGGTTTTACCGGGCGCGGCGAAGGCATGGCGGCACAGGCCGTCGCAACCGTGCGTATCCCCGACGACAATGCATGACTCGCATCCCGCAGCGCATGATGGCAGAGGCTTGAACCCTATGGACACGATTCTCCCCCCGGATCTGGTCGAGGCAGCCCGCAAGGTGCTCGAAGCCAACCGCGCCATCGGCCGCAAGATCGCCGTCGCCGAAAGCTGCACCGGCGGGCTGGTGAGCGCCGCGCTGACCGAAATTCCGGGATCGTCCGACGTGTTCGAGGCGGGGTTTGTCACCTATTCCAACGAAGCCAAGACCGAAGTGCTGAAGGTGAGCACCGACGTGCTGGAAACGTTCGGCGCAGTGTCGATCGCGGTTGCATGGAGCATGGCGCAGGGCGCGCTGACCAAGTGCCGCGCCGATGTGGCTGTGGCGATCACCGGCATCGCCGGCCCCGATGGCGGCAGCGAGAAGAAGCCGGTGGGCACCGTCGTCTTCGCCCAGGCCGTGCGCGGCGCCGACCCCCAGCACATCGTCGCCGATGCGCGGCACTTCGAGAATAACGGGCGCGCGGGGGTGCGGCTGCAGGCGGCGTTTTGCGCGCTGGATTTGTTGATGCCTGAGGTGGAGTAGGCGCCATTGGGGGCGATCGGCGGAGGCGCGTGATTGGCAGTCTTGTGTGCAGAGGCCGCTGTTCGCTCCAAGAATTGACACGCTTTAAGGTGGGCCCTTGCGCCCTCGCTACGTCTAGCGTCAAATAACTGCTCAATTTTGGAGCAGTTGCGTCGTGCGCCGCCCATTGCAGCCTTCGCGCATAACGTGTCCTATGTCGCAATGAACGCCATCATTGAATCCTTAAGCGACCGCGAGATTGCATCGGTAATCTGGTTGGCGGTGTTTATAGCCGTTACGCTTATAAACAAATCTACGCGCGATAGCTTTGGCGCCGTGATAAGTGCGCTGTTTCAACCTGCGCTTATTATACCGCTTGTGGTTGCCGCACTTTACGCTACCGCCGAGATTTTTTTGCTCAGATACATTGGCTGGTGGTCAGTCGCAAACGTGAAAACCACCATTCTTTGGCTCGTGACGTTCGCCTTTGCGACCATGTTCGAGGTGGCGACAGCCAATAGCCGCAAGGCGGGGCTAGGCAGGATCACGACTGAAATCCTCAGCTTGGCTGTGTTGGTCACCTTCATTACGGAACTCTACAGCTTTCCGTTGATCGTGGAGCTGATAGCTCAGCCGTTCGTAGCAATCATCGTGCTTATGAGGGAGATGGCAAAGCATAAGTCAGAGCACGCGCCTGTCGTCAAACTTATGGGATGCCTCTCTAGTCTCGTAGGTCTTTCATATATCGGGTTTAGCCTCTGGAAATCCATCGAACTTTGGAGAGAGACATTAACCTGGGCGAACTTTCTTGAACTGGTTATCCCGATCATACTGTCGGTTGGATTCTTGCCATTCTTGTACGTGTGGCGGACCTATGTCGCTTACAATGAGATGTTCACGACCATCTCGGCCTTCGGGATCGACAAGGCGCTGGTTCCCTATGCGCGGTGGCTAGCGATGACGCGCATTCGAACCGATCTTGATCTGCTGGAACGCTGGCGTAAAACTATCCAATCGGCGCGCCCGGCGAACAAGGTTGAGCTGAAGCACGCGCTGACGGCGCTGCTGGCATTAACGGAACGTGAAGCAGACCCTCCCACCGTGCCGCCAACAGAAGGATGGTCTCCCTATTTGGCGATGCAGTTCCTTGCGGACGTGGGCGTGGAAACGGGCCATTATAACCACCGATATGAGGATGAATGGGGCGCTTCGAGCCCGATGCGCGAATACGGGAAGGGTGACGGCATCTGGCGCAACAACATCGCCTATTACATCGACGGCACGCAACAAGCGGCGACGGTTCTGAAGGTGAAGCTCAACGTCAACGTGACTGCCGACCGCACCGAGGCTGAGGACATGTTTATCCTCTACGCCATGCACCTGCTGGAGCAGGCCGTGAGCTTCGACGCCTTGGAACGGCTTAAGATCCAGATCACGTCGCTGGAAGATTTTCAGGCTGACATTCCGTTCGGATCGGTGTCGCTGGCGCGAGAGAATTTCGACGCCGGCGCCCTTAAGGGCGGGTACTCGTGGATGTTCACAGTGAGGCGGGGCGGATGAAGCGGGTGTAGCCTGTCTTCGTAAGCAACTCGCCCGCTTTCAGGGGCTCAGGATTAGGCGGCGAATGACGGCTACCGGGGCCCCTTGCTAACAATCCGCTTCTGGGCATTCCATTGGTAGTTTCTGTCAGGAACTGACGGTCGCGGTGGCTAATCTGAACGACCGGCTTTGGTCGCGAGACGCCTTACCGACGAACTGCGGCAAACGGCAGCCCCACCCCTCAATCCACTCCCCTCGCACCCTCCCCGTACAGCGCCGCCGCGCGTTCCTCGAAAGCGTTGATCATTTTCCGCAGCGCCCGGTCGAACACCTGCCCCGCCAGCATTTCGAACACGCGGTTCTTGAAGGCGAAGTCGACGCAGAAGTCGACGCGGCAGCCGCCCTGGCCGTCGCTCTCGAACTTCCAGTCATTGTTGAGGAATTTGAGCGGGCCGTCGACATAGTCGACGTGGAGATGGCCGGGGCGCTGCTTTTCGACGCGCGAGGTGAAGGTCTCGCGCAGGCCCTTGAAGCCGACGATCATGTCGGCGACCATCTGGGTCTCGCTGTTCGAGCGGACCCGGATCGCGGTGACCCAGGGCAGGAATTCGGCATAGCGCGGCACGTCGGCGACCAGATCGAACATCTGCTCCGGCGTATAGGGAAGGTGCCGGGTCTCGCTGTGCTTGGGCATTCAGGCGGTTGCCGTCTGCTTTGCGAGCCTGGCCGCGCGGGCGTCGCGCAGCTTCGCGAAATCGTCGCCGGCATGATAGCTGGAGCGCGTCAGCGGGCTGGAGGCGACCAGCGCGAACCCCTTGGCCCGCGCGATCGCGCCATAGGCCTGGAAGCCGGCGGGGGGCACGAATTCCTGGACCTTGGCATGCTTGGGCGTCGGCTGGAGATACTGGCCCATCGTCAGGAAATCGATGTCGGCGGAGCGCATGTCGTCCATCACCTGATGCACTTCCAGCCGCTCTTCGCCCAGGCCGAGCATGATGCCCGATTTGGTGAAGATCGACGGATCGAGCTTCTTGACCGATTCGAGCAGGCGCAGCGAGGCGTAATAGCGCGCGCCGGGGCGGATCGTGGGGTACAGCCGGGGGACGGTTTCGAGATTGTGGTTGTACACGTCGGGCCGCGCGGCGACGATCGCCTCGACCGCCGCCTCGTGCTTGTTGCGGAAATCGGGAGTGAGGATCTCGATAGTCGTGGTCGGGTTTGCGCGGCGGATCGCCTCGATCACCTTGACGAACTGCGACGCGCCGCCGTCCTTCAGGTCGTCCCGGTCGACCGAGGTGATGACGATATGCTCCAGCCCCATCTGCGCGGCGGCGTCGGCGACGTTCTGGGGCTCCATCGGGTCGACGGCGCGGGGCATCCCCGTCTTGACGTTGCAGAAGGCGCAGGCGCGGGTGCAGGTGTCGCCCAGGATCATCACCGTGGCGTGCTTCTTGGACCAGCATTCGCCGATGTTCGGGCACGCGGCCTCTTCGCACACCGTCGTCAGGCTTTTCGAGCGCATCAGCGCGCGGGTTGCGGCGAACCCTTCCGACGTGGGCGCCTTGACCCGAATCCAATCGGGCTTGCGGACGCGTTCGGGGCGAGGGAGCGGAGCCATGTCGTTCATGGCGTGCATCTAGCGATGGCTTGTACCCGTTACAACATCCGGTAAAGGGCCGGTCATGGACGCATTCAAGACGCTGCTCGACGGATATGGCCGCTTTCGCGAGGGGGATTATGTCCGCCAGCGCGCGCGGTGGGACAAATTGTCACAGGGGCAGAGCCCCCGCGTGATGGTGATCGCCTGCTCCGACAGCCGAGTCGATCCGTCGCAGATCTTCGATACCTCGCCCGGCGAGATCTTCGTCGTGCGCAACGTGGCGAACCTGGTGCCGCCGTTCGAGGCGGACCCGAGCCGGCATGGCGTGTCGGCGGCGCTGGAGTTCGCGGTGACGCAGCTGGAAGTGTCGGAGATCGTCGTGATGGGGCACGGCGCGTGCGGCGGCGTGCATGCGGCGCTGACCCAACGCTTCGAAGGCGCGGCGCCGGGCGAAGGCGGGTTCATCGCGCATTGGGTGGACATGCTGGACGATGCCCGCGACCGGGTGATCGCGTCGCACGGGACCGGCGAGGAAGCGGTCCACGCGCTGGAGCTGGAAACGGTGCGCGTGTCGATCGCCAACCTGCGCACCTTCCCCTTCATCCCCGAGCGCGAGGCGGCGGGGAAGCTGACGATCCACGGCGCGTATTTCGCGATTGCGGATGGCGTGCTGCACGTGATGGGCGAGGACGGGGCGTTCGCGCCGGCGTAAGGGCCGGGTGTTTGACGCCGTGTTCCCCTGCGAAAGCGTGGGCCCAGAGTCGCGCAGGAATCGCTTTGGGCCCTGGGCCCCTGCTTTCGCAGGGGTACGGGCTTGGGGTGCTGAGCGGAAACCCCTGTTCCCCTGCGCACGCAGGGGTCCAGAGTCGCGCGGGCATCGCTTGGGGCTCTGGGCCCCTGCTTTCGCAGGGGAGCCGGCGTGGGGTGCTGAACGGAAACCCCTGTTCCCCTGCGCACGCAGGGGTCCAGAGTCGTGGGGGGCGTCGCTTGGGGCTCTGGGCCCCTGCTTTCGCAGGGGTACGGGTGGTTGCGGCGAGCGCATGCGGTGCGGCCTGAGGTCCCGGCTTTCGCCGGGATGACGGCTATCGCTTCCCCAGTGCCTTGCGGGCGACCTTTTCGACTTCCAGGTCGAGTTCGGGCGGGTCCATCGGCACGTTGGCCTCGAGCCGGTCGGCGATGGCGGTGAGCGCGGCGATGCGGGCGGCTTTCTTGTGGTTGCCGTCGATCACCGTCCAGGGGGCCTGCGCCGTGTCGGTGCGGGCGAACATCTCGGCCATCGCCTCCAGATACTGGGGCCGCTTCGCGCGGTTGCGGTAATCCTCGAGCCCCGTCTTCCAGCGTTTCCAGGGATGGTCGAGCCGGTCGCGCAGGCGCTTGTCCTGGGTCTTTTGCGTGACATGGACGAAGATCTTGACCAGCGTGGTGCCGGTATCGACCTGTTGGCGCTCGAAATCGTTGATCTCGTCATAGCCGCGCCGCCACTCGGCCTCGGTCGCGAAGCCCTCTACCCGCTCCACCAGCACGCGCCCGTACCAGCTGCGGTCGAACACCGCGATCGTGTGCTGCGACGGCAGGCGGCGCCAGAAGCGCCAGAGGAAATGGTGCGCCGCCTCTTCCGGCGTGGGCGCGGAAATGGGCCAGACCTCGAAATAGCGGGGGTCCCATTCGCCGGTCAGCCGCTTGATGATGCCGCCCTTCCCCGCCGCGTCCCAGCCTTCGAACACGATCGCGGCACGGCGCTTGTGGACGATATGCGCGTAATGGATGTGGCTCAGGCGCTTTTGCAGCTTGGCCAGCGCCTTGTCATAGTCGCCGTCGAAATCCTTGCCATGCTCATAGTCGGACAGGTCGATCGTCATGGGCTTCCCTTGTGCGGGCGCAGGGCGGTCAGCAGGCGACGACGTTGACCGCCAGCCCGCCCTGGGCGGTTTCCTTGTACTTGGAACGCATATCCTCGCCGGTTTGTCGCATCGTTTCGATCACGGCGTCCAGGCTGACGATATGGCTGCCATCGCCGTGCATCGCGAGATAGGCGGCGTTGATCGCCTTGATCGCGCCCATCGTGTTGCGTTCGATGCACGGGATCTGGACGAGCCCGCCGATCGGATCGCAGGTGAGGCCAAGGTTGTGCTCCATGCCGATTTCGGCGGCATTCTCGATCTGGGCATTGGTGGCGCCCAGCGCAGCCGCCAGCCCGGCGGCGGCCATCGAGCAGGCGACGCCGACTTCGCCCTGGCACCCCATTTCCGCCGCCGAGATCGACGCGCGCTTCTTGTAGAGAAAGCCGATCGCCGCTGCTGTCAGCAGGAAGGTGCGCGCCCCCGCCGGGGTCGGCGCGGCGCAGAAGGTCTCGTAATAGCGCAGCACGGCGGGGATCACCCCGGCGGCGCCATTGGTGGGGGCGGTCACTACCCTGCCCCCGGCGGCGTTTTCCTCGTTCACCGCGAGCGCCCACAGGCTCACCCAGTCGAACACCAGCGAGGGATCGCTGCGCGGGCCGCGCGCGACGAGGCGGGCGTGGAGATCGCGGGCACGGCGGCGGACCTTGAGCCCGCCGGGCAGCTCGCCCTCCCCCCGGCAGCCGCGTTCGATACAGGCGGACATCGCGGCGCGCAGCGAATCGAGAAAGGCGTCGGTCTCGGCATCGTCGCGCCACGCGGCTTCGTTCGCCCGGACGATATCGGCGATGGTCGCGCCCTGTGCCGCAGCCACGGCGAGCAGCTCGGCGCCGGAGGAAAAGGGCAAGGGCAGCGCGATATTGGTCTGGGGCGGCTCGATCCCGCCCTGCACCACGGCGCCGCCGCCGATCGAGTAGCTGAACGTCTCCAGCACTTCGCCATCCGCATAATGGGCGACGAAGCGCATCGCATTGGGGTGCGCGGGGAGGAAGCGATCGGTGTGGAAGACCAGATGCCGCCCCTCGACAAAGGGCAGCGTCACATGGCCGCCGAGCCGCAGCGTGCCCTCTGCACGGATCGTGGCGAGCAGTGTCGGGACGGCATCGGGATCGACGCTCTCGGGCTGGAACCCTGCCAGTCCCAAAATCACCGCGCTGTCGGTCGCATGGCCGCGCCCGGTGAGTGCGAGCGAGCCGAACAGTTCGCACGATACCGAATGGGGCTGGCCACGGGTCAGCGCCGCCTCGGCAAAGGCGAAGGCGGCGCGCATCGGGCCGACGGTGTGCGAGCTGGAGGGGCCGATGCCGATCGTGAACAGGTCGGCCAGGCCGATAGTGGCTTCGGCCTGGGCACGTGCGCGGGCGGTATTCGCCTCAGACATTTCGACTCCTGCCTCCCCTTGCGTGCCGGGCCCGCGCCTTCGCCTGAGACCCGGGCGTTCGCCGGGATGAGGGGTTGGGGTGCGTGTGGTGGTTGTAGTTTTATGTCTGTAGGTTGTATTTTTCTATCTTCAACCCGTAGGGGCGCACCCGCCAGCCCAATCCGTCATCCCGGCGAAGGCCGGGATCTCGTGCGGCTCTATCCCGGTGTCTAGCGTCGGGTGTCGTCGCCTGAGATCCCGGCTTTCGCCGGGATGACGGATTTGGGGGGGTGTCCCGGCGTCTGACCGGCTGCTCCTTCGCCTGAGACCCCGGCCTTTGCCGGGGTGACGGGTTGGTGGCGGCACTGCCGCGACCTGGGGGCGAAGGCGCATATCGGTGGCCTGCCACGGCCGTCATCCCGGCGCAGGCCGGGATCTCAGGCGGCTCTATCCCTGTGTCGGGCGTAGTAAGCCTTCGCCGGGGTGACGGGTTGGTGGGGCCACTGCCGCGACCTGGGGGTGAGGCGCGTGTCCGGGGGCCCGCCACAGTCGTCATCCCGGCGCAGGCCGGGATCTCGTGCGGCTCTGTACCAGTGTCTGGCGTCGGGCGCCGTCGCCTGAGATCCCGGCTTTCGCCGGGATGACGGTTACCCTCAGCCGGCCGACGGGGCCGCGGTGCCGTCCACGCCCTTGGCTTTCAGCTCCGCCGCGACCTGGGGGGCGAGGCGGATGCTGAGTTCCTTGAGCTGCTTTTCGCTGACGAAGCTGGGGGCCTGCATCATCAGGTCCTCGGCCTTTTGCGTCATCGGGAAGGTGATGACTTCGCGGATGTTGGGCTCGTCCGCCAGCAGCATGACGATGCGATCGACGCCCGGTGCCGAGCCGCCGTGCGGCGGCGCGCCGAACTTGAACGCATTGATCATGCCCGCGAAATTGGTGTCGACGTCCGCTTGCGTATAGCCGGCGATCTCGAACGCCTTGTACATGATTTCCGGGCGGTGGTTCCGGATCGCGCCCGAGGACAGCTCCACGCCGTTGCAGACGATGTCATACTGATAGGCGAGGATGTCGAGCGGGTCCTTGGTCTCCAGCGCTTCCATCTCGCCCTGCGGCATCGAGAAGGGGTTGTGGCTGAAATCGACCTTCTTCGCGTCCTCGTCATATTCGAACATCGGGAAGTCGACGATCCAGCAGAACTCGAACCGGCTCTTGTCGATCAGGTCGAGCTGCTCGGCGGCGCGGGTGCGGGCGAGGCCGGCGAGCTTGGCGGCCTGTGCCTCCTTGCCCGCAGCGAAGAAGATGCCGTCGTTCGGGCCGAGGCCGAGCGCCTGGGCAATTGCCTTCATGCCCTCCTGCCCATGGTTGTTCGCGATCGGGCCGCCGAAGACGCCGTCCTTCTGCGTGGCATAGCCAAGGCCGGGGAACCCTTCCGACTGGGCCCAGCTGTTCATGTCGTCGAAGAATTTCCGCGACTTTTCATGCGTGTTCGGCGCGGGGATCGCGCGGACCACGTCGCCCGCATCGACCATCGAGGCGAAGCGGCTGAAGCCCGAGCCCTTGAAGTGCTCCGACACGTCGGTGATGAGGATCGGGTTGCGCAGATCGGGCTTGTCGTTGCCGTATTTCAGCATCGATTCGCGATACGGGATGCGGCGGAACGGCAGCGCGGAGACGGTGCGGCCCTTGCCCTCCCAATCGGCGAATTCCTCGAACACGCCGTGCAGCACGGGCTCGATCGCTGCGAAAACATCGTCTTGCGTGACGAAGCTCATTTCGAAATCGAGCTGGTAGAACTCACCCGGCGAACGATCGGCGCGGGCGTCCTCGTCGCGGAAACAGGGCGCGATCTGGAAATAGCGATCGAAGCCGGCGACCATCAGCAGCTGCTTGAACATCTGCGGCGCCTGCGGCAGCGCGTAGAACTTGCCCGGATGGACGCGGCTGGGGACCAGATAGTCGCGCGCGCCCTCGGGGCTGCTCGCGGTCAGGATCGGCGTCTGGAACTCGGTGAAGCCCTGGTCGATCATCCGGCGACGGAGCGACGCGATGACATTCGAGCGCAGCAGGATGTTCTTGTGCAGCCGCTCGCGGCGCAGGTCGAGGTAGCGATAGCGCAGGCGGATATCCTCGGGATACTCGCTGTCGCCGAACACCGGCATCGGCAGCTCGGCGGCGGCCGACTGGACCGAGACTTCGGCGGCGCGGACCTCGATCGTGCCGGTGGGCAGATTGGGGTTCACCGCGGCTTCGTCGCGCGCGACGACGGTGCCGGTGACCGTCACGACCGATTCGCTGCGCAGCGACTCGATGGCGGCGAAGGCCGGGCCGCTGACGTCCGTGACGATCTGGGTAATGCCGTAATGATCGCGCAGGTCGATGAAGACCAGGTCGCCATGGTCGCGCTTGCGATGCACCCAGCCGGAGAGACGGACGGTCTGGCCGACATGCTCGGCGCGAAGCTGTGCGCAGGTGTGCGTGCGATAGGCGTGCATTGCTTTTCTCTCACTGTTCGTCACCCCGGCGAACGCCGGAGCCTGGGGCCGCAAGCCGAACTTGCCGGGCACGAGGTCCCGGCCTTCGCCGGGATGACGACTAAAAATCGACTGGTGCGGCGCATCTCCGTCCCACCCTCTTTTGTCAACCCGAAGACGGGTCTATGGCGAGCCGATGCACATTCATGGTCTGATCGAGGACTCCGTCGCCCTCGCCAATCTCTGCTCCCGTTTCGCCACCAAGCCGTACATCTGCGTGGACACCGAGTTCATGCGGGAGAACAGCTACTGGCCCGAACTCTGTCTCATCCAGATCGCCGACGACGAGGAGGCGGCGGCGATCGATCCGATGGGGGGCATCGACATGAAGCCCCTGCTCGACCTGATGACCGACAACGAAGACGTGCTGAAGGTCTTTCACGCCGGTGGGCAGGACATCGAGATCATCTATAACCTGACGGGCAAGACCCCCCACCCGCTGTTCGACACCCAGGTGGCGGCGATGGCGCTGGGGCAAGGCGAGCAGATCGGCTATTCCAACCTGGTCGACACCTATCTGGGCATCACGGTCGACAAGGGCGCGCGCTTTACCGACTGGGCGCGGCGTCCGCTCGACAAGCGCCAGATCGACTATGCGATCGCCGACGTGACGCACCTGTCCAAGATCTTTCCCAAGATGCTCGACAAGCTGCGCAAGACCGGGCGCGGCGCGTGGCTGGACCAGGAAATGGAGCGGCTGGCCGACCCGGAGAATTACCACAACGACCCCGACATGGCGTGGGAACGCGTGCGCGTGTCGAGCCGCAAGCCCGAAGTCATGGGCCGGCTGAAGGCACTGGCGCGGTGGCGCGAGCTGGAGGCGCAGGGCAAGGACCTGCCGCGCGGGCGCATCGTCAAGGACGAGACGCTGGCGGACCTGGCGGGCACCCCGCCGCGCAAACAGGCCGATCTGGGGCGGGTGCGCGGGCTTTCCGCCGCATGGGCGAACAACGACATCGGTGGGCGGATGATGGCGGCGCTGGAAAATGCCGTGCCGATGCCCGCGTCCGAAATGCCGCAGCGCGACGAGCGCAAGCCGGCGCTGGGCAAGGACGGCGCGCTGGTGGCGGACCTGCTCAAGCTGCTGCTCAAGATCCGCGCCAAGGAAATCAATGTCGCGTCGCGGCTGCTGGCGCGGTCGGAGGACCTGGAGGCGCTCGCCGCCGGGCAGCGCGAGGGGCTGTCGATCCTGACCGGCTGGCGCAACGAGCAGTTCGGCAAGGACGCGCTGGCGCTGGTCGAGGGGCAGCTGGCCTTTGCAGTCAAGAACGGCAAGCTCAAGATGACGCGCGCCGAGGACCCGGCATGAAGCGGATGATAGCAGCGGCGGCCGCGCTGGCGGCGGGTGGATGCGCGGCGGGCGATCCGCCCCAAACGGTCCCGCCCGCGCCGGGCATGTGCCAGACGCTCCACGCGGCGCGCTTCGTCGGCAAGGTCTATGGCGCGGCGATGGAGGGCGAGGTCAAGAGCTGGACCGGCGCGACCAGCATCCGCGTGCTGCCGCCGGGCGCCGCCGCGACGATGGATTACCGCGAGGACCGAGTGAACCTGGACGTGGATGCGGCGGGCAGGATCCTGGCGGTGCGCTGCGGGTAAGCTGACCCCGGAAACGAACGTGCAGCCCCTCCCGCATGCGGGAGGGGGATTGGTTTACGGCACATCCACCGCTTCGCCCTCGGGCAGGAAACGCTGCGCCGCTGCCAGGTCGACCGAGGCGTCGGTGGGGGCGGTGCATTTGCGGTGGGACAACGTCTTGCCGTCGCGCTGGACGACGACGCCGGCGCTGAAGGCGGGGTCGTGGCGGCCGCTCGGGCCGAAGTTGGTGCGGACCACGCGGCTGTACACGACATAGGTGTAGCCGCCGGAGGTGAAGTGGATCTGGGTCTCGCCGCCGCCCGAATAGGGGATGCTGGCATAGGCCATGGTGCCGCGCCCGGCCTGCCCCGCCGCCGGATATTCCAGCTCGACCTTTGCCGGGGTGCCCAGCCGATAGCGGGCGGCGGCCGTCGCGCCGCTGCCGCTGCCGCACACCGAGACCTGGCGCGCGGCGATGCCGCAGGTGAAGAGCACGGTCTCGCCCGCGCGGCACAGGCCAGCGGGTGCCGCAGGCGCGGCGGGCGGTACGGGCACGGCGGAGACGAGCAGCGGCGCGACCAGTGCCGGCAGCGTCCAGCGGATGCGGTTCATCAGGCTATCCTCGCTTCGCGGCCCAGCGCCTGGGCCAGTGCCTTGTGGCGTTTTTCTACTGCCTCGCCATAGAGCGCAGCATCGGTCGGCGCGAGCGTGAGCGTTACCGCGCCCGTGTCCATTTCGAGACGCGAGCGCTTGAGCGGGGCGGCAACCCCGCCGCTCAGCCGCTGGCCGAGGCGCATCGCGAGCCCCCAATGCTTGGCGTGCTGCAACGCTTCCGGCCCCGCCAGCCGGGCGAGCGGCTCCGGCGTTACCAGCGTACCGCCGAGCGAGGTGTATAGCGCCTGTGCCACCAGCGCGCGGCCGGTGGCGTCGATCCCTACCCAATTGCCGTGGAGGCCGATCTCCATCCCGCGTTCGGCGCGGAACTCCGGGTTTGCGCGCCAGCCGACATCGGCGAGCAGGCAGGCGGCATGGCGGAGCCGGGCATGTTCCCCTGCGTCGGCGAAGAGCGGCGCGAGCCAGGCGTCGAGCAGGTCGCCATGTTCCGGGAAGCGGCCCAGCCGGCGCCCTTCGTCGCGGGCGGCGGCGATCAGCGGGTCTTCGCGGCGCTGGACCGGGCTCAGCCGCTGGAACAACAGCCCCTCGCGCAGGCCATAGGCCGACACGACCGTGCCCGCGCTGCCCAGATGGCGCAGCACCGCGCCCAGCAGCGACGTGGCGTCGGCCAGCGTCGGCAGCCGCGCGGCGGACATGTCGGGGATCGCCTTGAGCTGGGGCTTGGACAGCGAGCCCAGCGTGCGCGAGAGTTCGGCGATGCGCTCCACCGACAGCGGATATTGGTGCACGACGGGCAGCGGATAGGCCGAGAGGTGCATGTCGAGCTTGGCAAGCGAGCGCCACGAGCCGCCGACCAGGTAGAAGGGCAGCCCCTTGCCCCGCCCCTGCCAGCCGGCGTCCGCGATCAGGCGGGCGACTTCGGTGTCGAGCACGCCCTTGCCCCGCTCGCGGATCGCGCCGAGCCGCAGCACGCCGAGCGGGAAGGACACGCGATCGGTGACCGCGCCCGCGACGACGCGCACCAGCTCCAGGCTGCCGCCGCCCAGATCGCCGACGATACCGTCGGCATCGGGAATGCCCGACAGCACGCCCATGCCCGAGGCCATTGCCTCTTCCTCGCCCGAGAGCAGTTCGACCTCGAGCCCCAGCCGTTCGGCGGTGGCGACGAGTTCGTGGCCGTTGGAGGCATCGCGCACCGCCGCCGTGGCCACGGTCCGCAGCTCGCCGACCTGCATCTCGCGCGCAAGCAGCGCGAAACGGGCCAGCGCGGCGCGGGCGAGTGCGAGGCTGCCCGCGTCGATCGCGCCGGTCTTGCTCAGCGACTTGCCGAGCCCGGCCATCACCTTTTCGTTGAACAGCGTGGCGGGGAGCCGCGCCGTGCCGTCATACACCACCAGCCGCACCGAATTGGAGCCGATATCGATGATCGCGACGCGCGACCCGAACGAGGCGTCCGCACGCGGCGATCGGCGCAACAGCGCGGTTCCCATGCCTCAGCTCTCTTTCGCGGGCGTGCGGCGCCGCTTGGGCGACAGGCGGGGCACCGGCTTGCGGGACTCCACCGCAGCACCCCGGCCCGAAAGCGAGGGATTGGTCATGAAATAGCGATGGAGGTTGAACACCCCCTCTTCCCCCGGCTGGATACGGACATAGCGCCCGTCGCCCTGGAGGACCCAGCTTTGCTCGTTGTCGAGCAGGTTGGCGACCATCACCTGATCGAGCACCTGATCGTGCACCGTCGGGTTGAGGATCGGCAGCATGAATTCGACGCGGCGATCGAAATTGCGCGGCATCCAGTCGGCGGAGGAAATGAACAGCTTTGCGCCGTCATTGGGCAGGCCCTTGCCGTTGCCGAATGCCCAGATGCGGCTGTGCTCGAGGAAGCGACCGACGATCGACTTGACGCGGATGCGGTCCGACATGCCGGGCACGCCGGGGCGCAGGCAGCATATGCCGCGGATGATGAGATCGACTTCGACGCCCGCGCCGCTCGCCTCGTACAGCTTCTCGATCACGGCGGGGTCGACCAGCGAGTTCATCTTGGCCCAGACGGCGCCGGGACGACCGGCACGGGCATGGGCGATCTCGTCGTCGATCAGCGCCATCAGCCGCCCGCGCAGGTCGCGGGGGGAAATGCCGAGCAGTTCCAGACCCGCCGGCTCGACATAGCCGGTGACGTAGTTGAAAATCTGCGCAGCATCGCGCCCGATCCGGGGATCGGCGGTGAAGAAGCTCAGATCGGTGTAGATGCGCGCCGTGACCGGGTGATAATTGCCGGTGCCGAAATGGCAGTAGGTGCGGTACACCCCGCCCTCGCGCCGGACGACCATCGACACCTTGGCATGGGTCTTCCAGTCGATGAAGCCATAGACCACCTGAACCCCGGCGCGTTCCAGCGCGGTTGCCCAATAGAGGTTCTGCTCCTCGTCGAAACGTGCCTTCAGCTCGACCACGGCGGTGACCGACTTGCCCGCCTCTGCCGCCGCGATCAGCGCGTTGATGACGGCGGGCTGCTTGCCCGCGCGGTACAGCGTCTGCTTGATCGCGACCACGTCCGGGTCGGCGGCTGCCTGCCCCAGAAAGGTCAGGACGACATCGAAGCTCTCATAGGGGTGGTGGACGACGATGTCCTTGGCGCGGATCGCCGCGAAGCAATCGCCGCCATATTCGCGCACGCGCTCCGGGAAGCGCGCCGAATAGGGCGAGAATTTGAGGTCGGGCCGGTCCTCGTCGACCAGGCTGGAAAGATCGCCGACGCCGAGGAAGCCGCCGGTTTCGGTCAGCAGCGCGTCGCTGCCGCCCAACTCCTCCTTGAGCACCGCCTCCAGCGCGGGGGAGATGGATTCCTCCATCTCAAGCCGGATCACGCGGCCCCGGCGGCGGCGCTTGATCGCCGAGCGGAAGGTGAGGACCAGGTCCTCGGCCTCTTCCTCGATCTCGATATCGCTGTCGCGCAGCACCCGGAACGCGGCGGCGCCGAGCACGACATAGCCGGGGAACAGCAGGTGCGAGAACGCCTTCACCACCGTCTCGACCGCGACATAGCGCGCGGGGTCGCCCGGCAGGCGGACGAAGCGCGGCATCGCGGTGGGGAGCAGCACCAGCTCGCGGATCGGCTCATGGTCCGAACGGCGCACGAGATCGAAGATCACGCTCGACCCCTGATTGGGGATGAACGGGAACGGATGCGCGGGATCGAGCGCCTGCGGCGTCAGGATCGGGAAAATCTGTTCGCGGAAATGCTTTTCGAGCCAGACGCGGGTGTCGCCCTCGCCCTTGCCCGCGATCGTATCGGCATCCAGCACATGGATGCCCGATTCGGCCATGTCCGCGCGGATGTCGTTCCAGATCGCCTGTTGCCCGTCGGCGAGCTTTTCCGCCTCGGCCTGGATCGCGGCAAGCTGTTGCGCGACCGTCAGCCCGTCGTCCGAATAGGCTTCAACCTTCTGGAGCTGCTGCCCCATCAGCCCGGCGACGCGGACCATGAAGAATTCGTCGAAGTTCGATCCCGAGATCGACAGGAAGCGCAATCGTTCGAGCAGGGGATGCGCGGGGTTGCACGCTTCCTCCATCACCCGGCGGTTGAACGCGAGCCACGACAGCTCGCGGTTGAAATAGCGTTTGGCCGAATCGGCAATGGCCTCGGTCACGGGAACTCCCTGTGCGGCGCGCGTGGATGCTGCCCTGGCCATGCGTCTAACCATCGTCCGTTTCTGTTAAGAGACTGGAGGCCGCCAGTACGGTCTTTATCGCCGGAATCGAAAGACGGTCGCCGCCCGCTGCCTCCAGCGCATCGGCAACGCGCAGGATCGCGATATGGCTGCGCTCGATCCGCTTGGCCACCCATGCGATCACTTCGGGGCGGACATGGAGGAGGTGGCGGGCAAAGGCGCGTTCGAGCAATAGCGGCATCAGCGCGTCGTCGGGCGGCCCCAGTTCGAGCAGCGGCGACGCGGCGAGGCGCGAGCGCAGGTCGGGCAGCTTGACCGACCAGTCGGGCGGGCCGGATTCGGCGACGATCAGCAAGGGCCGGCGCTCCTGCTGCGCCTGGTTCCATGCGTGGAATACGTCCGCCTCGCGCGCGCGATCGGCATCGTCGAAGATCCGACCGCCGCTTTTGGAGGCAAAGATGCGCGCGAGCAGGCTGCGGCCCGATTTGCGCGGGCCGACCAGCAGCGCGGTCATCACCGGCCACGTCGCCCAATGCTCCAGCTGGTGCACTGCGCGGGCATTGGAGTCGCCCACCAGAAATTCCGTCTCGCTCGTCTCGGGCAGGCCGAGCGGCAGGCGAAGCTGGCTCATTCGCCCTTGGGCGCATCCGCCGGCTGCGAAGCCGGGGGAGACGCGGGACGACGAATACGCAGGACGCCGGGGCCCTCCTGGACCTGCCACCCGCGCCCTTCGAGCGCGGCGCGCAGGCTTGCGATCGGCCCGTCATACGAGACGCGCATCACCGAGACACCGCCGAGCGCGAGCGACGCGGTCATCGCGGAGCGGACGCCGGGGATGCCGCGCAATGCGGCTTCGGATGCGGTCACCGATCCGGCGCTGGGGGTATCGACCTGGACCGAGAGCGTGGTGGTGGTGGCGCCGGGAGACGCGATGATCGTCGGCGTCGGCTCACCCTCGGCAGCGTCTTCCGCAGCCGGGGTTTCGGTCGGGCGTGGGCTGGGCGGACGCGAGGACAAAAGCGGATCGGTACGGAGGAGTCCGGCGGCCATCGCCTGCTGGAATGCCTGGTCGATGCGCTGGATGCCCGAATCGAGCAGCGAATCGAGCGATTCGGCATTGTCGACGCGCAGCGCGAAGCTGGTGATGGGGCGACGATCCGGGCCATGGCTGGCGGCGAACATGCCGACGATCGGCCCGCCGGGGTATTCGCGGCGCAGCTGTACCTCGGCGATCAGCACGTCGCTGGCGCCATATTGATCGAGGATGCCACGCCACCAGTTGCGCCCGCGCCGCAGCGTCTGGCCCGAATTGACGAGCAGCGCGTCGGGGCCGGTGCCGCGCAGGCGGAGATAATCGATCGTGCTGCCACCGCTGCGGAAGCGGTTCCATGCGCGCGCCCAGGCAGTCTCGCGCTCGTACACGCGGCCCACCCCGCCGGAAAACTCCAGCGGCACCAGCAGCATCGGCGGCGATTGTGTCACTTGCGTCGATACGCCCAGGATCGCCCCGGCCTTGTTCCGATCGAACAGCACGCCCAGCCGCGCGACATAGCGCGTCGGCCCGATCTGTTCCTTTTCCACGACGATGCCGGTGACGAGCGAATCGAGTGCCGAATCCGACATCGCCGCCTTGCGACCGGCAAGCCGCTGCGACAGCATGTCCCAGCCCTTGCGCTGGGCGATGCGCCAGCCGCCCAGCCGCGCCGCCTCGGCATCCTTGCCCTTCACATCGACATCGACGCCGGTGACTTCGAAACTGCCCGAGGCATCGACCGGCACTGCGCTGGCGCCGCCCTGCCCCTGCGCAACGACGGCCCCAGCCCCCGCAACAGCGAGTGCGCCGGCAATCGTCAGCGACAGCGAAAGGCGGGAAAACTGCATCTTGGCGCCCTTTTGGCGAAGCGGGCCGCGAAAACCAAGCGCCTTCGTATGTGGAAACTGTGGGCGGACGGGTGACGAACGCCCGGAGGGACGCTAAGCGCGTCTCCATGAGCGACAACCAAGGCTATACCTACGCCCAGGCAGGCGTATCCATTGCAGCAGGCAACGCGCTGGTCCGCGCGATCGGCCCGCTGGCCAAATCCACGCGCCGTCCAGGCGCCGATGCCGCGCTGGGCGGCTTTGGCGGGCTGTTCGACCTGAAGGCGGCGGGGTTCACCGATCCGCTGCTGGTCGCGGCGAACGACGGCGTCGGCACCAAGCTGAAGCTGGCGATCGATTACAACCATCACGACGGCGTCGGCATCGACCTGGTCGCGATGTGCGCCAACGACCTGATCGTGCAGGGTGCCGAGCCGCTGTTCTTCCTGGATTACTATGCCAGCGGCAAGCTGGTCCCCGAAGTGGCCGAGCGCGTCATCGCCTCGATCGCCGAAGGATGCCGGCAGGCGGGCTGCGCGCTGATCGGCGGCGAGACGGCGGAAATGCCGGGCATGTATGCCGAGGGCGATTACGACCTGGCCGGCTTCTGCGTCGGCGCGGTCGAGCGCGAGCGGCTGCTGGACGGGACGCAGATCCAGCCGGGCGACGTGCTGCTGGGGCTTGCGTCCACCGGCGTGCATTCCAACGGCTTCTCGCTCGTCCGGCGGCTGGCTGCGGACAAGGGTTGGAAGATGGATCGCCCGGCGATCTTCGATCCCGAGCGCATCCTGATCGACGCGCTGATGGCGCCGACGCGCATCTATGTCGCCAGCCTGTTGCCGCAGCTGCGCAAGGGCCGCATTCGGGGGCTGGCGCACATCACCGGCGGCGGGCTGCTGGAAAACGTGCCGCGCGTGCTGCCCGAGGGGTGCCATGCGACGATCGACGCCGACAGCTGGCCGCTGCCCCGGCTGATGGCGTTCCTGCAGGCGCAGGGACAGATCGAGCCGGAGGAAATGGCGCGCACCTTCAACTGCGGCATCGGCATGGTCGCCGCCGTCGCGCCGCAGGACGCCGAGGCCGTTGCCGCCGAGCTGATCGCGGCGGGCGAGACGGTGCACATGATCGGCAGCGTCGGCACGGGCGAGCGCGGCTGCACGGTCCATGGATCGGTGGAGACGTGGAGCGCACGGGCGGAATGGCGCGCGACGCATAATGGCTAAGCGCAGGCTGGGCGTCCTGATTTCGGGGCGCGGATCGAACATGGCGTCGCTGGTCGAGGCGGCGCGCGCGGCGGATTGCCCCTACGAAGTCGTGCTGGTCGCGAGCGACAAGCCCGAGGCGCCGGGGCTCGCCTGGGCGGCGGCACAGGGTGTCGCCACCTTCGCGCAATCGCCCAAGGGGATGCTCAAGGCCGAGTATGAGGCGCGGATCGATGCGGCGCTGCGCGATGCGGGCGTCGAGGCGATCGCACTGGCGGGGTATATGCGGCTGCTGTCCGACGGGTTCGTCGCGGCGTGGCGCGACCGGATCGTCAATATCCACCCCTCGCTGCTGCCCAAGTACAAGGGGCTCGACACCCATGCCCGCGCGATTGCGGCGGGCGATGCGGTGGCGGGATGCTCGGTCCATGTGGTGACCGAGGAACTCGATGCCGGTGCGCTGCTGGGGCAGGCCGAGGTGCCGATCCTGCCCGGCGACACCGCCGATACCCTGGCCGAGCGCGTGCTGGCGGAAGAGCACAAGCTCTACCCCCGTGTTGTGGCGGACTGGCTGCGCTAGGCCGACAAATCCGGGAATCGCAGGACTTTGCGCCGAACCGCCGGATATTTCGCCCCGCCCCGGAGTTGATCCCGCCAACTAGAACAAGGCTGGGAGCACGATATGTCCGATCCGACCCGCCGGGAGCCGCTGAAGCAATGCGGGATCGCGACGGCCGAACAGGGTTTCGTGCTGCTCGATGGACCGAATGGCGTGGCGATCGCGATGACGCCCGAGGCGGCGCAGGGCACGGCGCACAGCCTGCTCGCCGCCGTCGACGAGGCCGCGCGCCAGCGTGCGACGCCGGATAGGGACTGACCCTATTGCGCGTTGCCCCCCGGCCCCGCGATAAGGGGCGCCGATGATAAAGGTCGCGAGCTATAACATGCGCAAGTCGATCGGCACCGATCGACGGCGTCGGCCCGAGCGCACGCTCCAGGTTCTGGCCGAAGTGAATGCCGACATCATCGCGTTGCAGGAGGCCGACCGGCGCTTTGGCGTGCGCGAGGCCGTGCTGGCGGGGCATCTGCTCAGCGAACATTCGGACTGGAAGCCCGTCCCGCTGGGGATGCGCGCACGGTCGATGGGGTGGCACGGCAACGCGCTGCTGGTGCGCAAGGACGCCGAGATACTGGATTGCGAGGCGATCCACCTTCCTACGCTGGAGCCGCGCGGCGCCGTGATGGCGGACGTGCGCCTGCACGGACAGGTGGTGCGCGTGGTGGGGATGCACCTGGACCTGTCCGGGCTGTGGCGGCGGCGGCAGGCGCATGCGATCATCGCGCATGTCCAGGCGAGCATGCACCAATACCCCACGGTCCTGATGGGCGACCTGAACGAATGGAGCGCGCAGAGCGGGTGTCTGCGCGACTTTGCCCAGCACTTCACCTTTGCCGAAACGGGCAAGAGCTTTCACGCGCGGCGGCCGATGGCGCGGCTGGACCGGATCATGACCACGCCCGACCTGCGGATCACGGCGGCGGGGGTGCATGACAGCCTGCACGCACGCACTGCGTCCGACCATCTGCCCGTCTGGGCGACGATCGACCCGGCCTGATGCAGGGCACGCGCGACAAGGAACTGCGGCTGGCGCTGGTCTGCTATGGCGGAATCAGCCTGGCCGTGTACATGCACGGCATCACCAAGGAAATCTGGCGGCTGGCCTGCGCCAGCTGCGCCGCACGCGATGGCGATGCGCCGATGGGCGGCAGCCAGGGGGTGTACCGCGCACTGCTCGACGAAATCCGGGAGCGGCACGGCATCAACCTGCGCGTGCTGGTCGACATCGTATCGGGCGCGAGCGCGGGCGGGATCAACGCAGTGTTCCTGGCCCAGGCGATCGCCACCGGCCAGTCGCTCGACCCGCTGACCGACCTGTGGATGGAACATGCCGATGTCGAGGCGCTGACCGACCCCGCGCAGGCGCCGTCGCACCGCTTCGCCAAGATCTGGGCCACGCCCATCGCCTGGATGGTCGCCAATCGCAGCAAGGCGATCGACGAGACGGTCGACGCATCGGCGCGCGAGGAAGTGCGTGCGAAGCTGGAGCGGTTCGTCCGATCGCGCTGGTTCGAGCCGCCGTTCGGGGGCAAGCACCTGCTCGATACGCTGCTCAATGCCTTTGCGACCATGGCGAAGGGGCCGCGTGCCAAGCGGCTGCTGCCCGCCGGCCAGCCGCTGGACCTGTTCGTCACCGTCACCGATTTTCGCGGCCATCCCGAAACGCTGCGGCTCAATTCGCCGCCGCAGGTGATCGAGAACGAGCACCGGCTGGTGTTTGCGTTCAGCGATCATGGCAATGACGGCACGGCCTTTGCCCACCCCGCCGAACTCGCCTTTGCCGCGCGGGCGACGTCGAGCTTTCCGGGCGCGTTCCCGCCGTTCATGGTGGCGGAGATGGACGAACTGCTGGCGCAGCGCGGCGATCCCTGGCCCGAGCGCGATGCGTTCCTGGCGCATGTCCTGCCGCGCCAATGGGCCGACAACCGCGCCGAAAAGGCCGTGCTGATCGACGGATCGGTGCTGGCCAACGCGCCGTTCGGCCCGGCGATGGAGGCATTGCGCGAGCGCCCGGCGCGGCGCCATGTCGATCGCCGCTTCGTGTTCATCGACCCCTTCCCCAGCTTTCGCTTCGATTTCTACGGCAACGCGCATGACAAGCCGGGGTTCTTCGAGACGATCATCGGCTCGCTCTCCGAACTGCCGCGCGAGCAGCCGATCCGCGACAATCTGGAGGCGATCGGCGCGCGGTCGCAGCGGATCGAGCGGATGCTGGCGATCCTCTCCGAAATCCGCGCCGAAGTGGAAACGCAGGTCGAGGCGCTGTTCGGCTATACGCTGTGGCTGGACTACCCCACCCCGCCCCGCATCGCGACGTGGCGGCGGCGAGCACAGGTCGCGGCGGCCGCCAAGGCGGGCTATGGCCACACCGCCTATGGGCTGTTGAAGGTCGAGGGCGCAGTCGATCGGACCGCGCAGCTGCTCCACACGATCGGCGACAGCCACAGCCCCGAGCGGCTGCGCGAAATCCGCGAGGCGATTGCGCATGTCGTCCAGGCGCGCGGTGCCGACCGGTTCGGCGCGACGCTGTCCAACGGGGCGTCGCCCGCCGCGCTGGAATTCCTGCGCGCGCACGACCTGGGCTTTCGCATCCGGCGGCTGCGGCTGCTCGCGCGGCGGCTGGGCGAGATCGACTTGCCGAGCAGCCATGCCGAGCTGATGCCGATGCGCGAGGCGATCTACGAATCGCTTGCCGCCTATCTGGAGCTGAAGCGATCGGACACGTTCGCCGATCTGCGCGACGAAGTGCGCCAGATGACCGACGATGCCGGACCGCTGCTCGACCGAGTGGCGGAGCGGATGCAGCTCAAGGCGCTCGACGTGGCGACCGATGCGCGGCTGTCGGCCGGGTTCAGCCAGCTGTCCAAGGAACTGCGGCGCACGATGCTGCTCGCCTATCTGGGCTTTCCGTTCTTCGACATCGCCACCTTGCCGCTGCTCCAGGGCGAAGGGCTGGACGAGTTCGACCCGATCCGCGTCGATCGGATCGCGCCCGACGACGCCTGCTCGATCCGCACCGGCGGCGCCGAGGCGACGTTGAAGGGTATCCAGTTCAACAGCTTCGGCGCATTCTTCAGCCGCGCCTATCGCGAGAACGACTATCTGTGGGGCCGATTGCACGGCGCCGAGCGGCTGATCGACATCGTGCTGTCGACGCTGGCGGGCGACGACCGCCCCGATGCGGCGCGGACGGCCGCGATCAAGCGGCAGGCGTTCCTCGCGATTTTGGACGAGGAAGAGACTCGGCTGACGAGTATTTCCGGACTGTTCAAGGAATTGCGGGCGGAGATTGGGTAGGGGTTTGGGTGCGATTACGCGCTCCCCTCCCGCTTGCGGGAGGGGCTGGGGGTGGGCCTGGCCACGGGCGACGCAGCTTGCGGCACGGCCCTCCCCTAACCCCTCCCGCATGCGGGAGGGGGATTTGGTTCCCGCAACTCGGCGACCATGCGCTCCCCTCCCGCTTGCGGGACGGGCTGGGGGGGGGGCCTGGCCACGGGCGACGCGGCTTGCGGCACCGCCCTCCCCTAACCCGTCCCGCGCGCGGGAGGGGGATAGTAAGGAAGAGGGGCACGTCGGGCCCTGCACCACCCAAAGTCTGGCCAATTCGCGCGCGGCGCCCTACAGTCGGTGCCGGTCTGGCGATTAGGGGCGCGGAATGCGGTTTCTGAAGGTTCTGTTCTGGCTCCTGCTGGGGGGGCTGGCCGCGAGTTTCGTGATCTATAATGGCGACGAGCGCGTCAGCATCCATTTGTGGAGCGGGCTGGTCGCGGACTTCAGCCTGCCGCTGTTGCTCATCCTCGTGTTCCTGCTCGGTTTCCTGCCGTCGCTCGTCGCCTATCAGGCGCTGCGGTGGCGGATGCGCCAGCGTTTTGCCGGGCTGGAGCGCGCGCTTGCCGATCTGCGCGCCGTGCCGCCGGTGACCACGGGCCAGGGCTTCGACGCGCCGGCCGCGCCGCTAGACCCGCAGCCGACGCTCGCGCTGGGCACGGAGCCCAAGGCATGAGCGCGCGGGTCTATGTCGCACTCGACACCCCCGATCTTGCCAAGGCGAAGGCGCTGGCGACGCGGGTGCGCAACCATGTCGGCGGGATTAAGCTGGGGCTGGAATTCTTCATGGCCAATGGCCGCCACGGCGTCCACGAAATGGCCGAGATCGGGCTGCCGATCTTCCTCGACCTGAAATTCCACGACATCCCCAATACCGTGGCGAAGGCCGTGCAGGCGCTGCGCCCGCTGGAGCCCGCGATCCTGACCGTGCACGCCGCCGGCGGGCGCGCGATGCTGGAGGATGCCAAGGCCGCCGCCCCGCTGGGCACCAAGGTGGTCGCCGTGACGATGCTGACCAGCCTGGACGCGCGCGATCTGGTGTCGATCGGGCTGGCCGGCGACCCGCATGAGCAGGTGCTGCGGCTGACCGAACTGGCGCAGTCCGCCGGCGTGGACGGCATCGTCTGTTCGGGCGAGGAAGTGGGCGCCGCGAAAAAGGCGTGGCCGGGCGGGTTCTTCGTCGTGCCGGGCGTGCGCCCCGCCGATGGCGTGGTGGGCGACCAGAAGCGCGTGGTGACGCCGCGCGCCGCCGTGGACGCGGGCGCATCGATCCTGGTGATCGGACGCCCGATCACCCAGGCAGAAGACCCCGATCAGGCCGCGCGCGCGATCGAGGCGACGCTCTAGGCAACATTGGCCACCCCCCGGAGGTGTTGAAACATCGCGGTTATTCGCCGCGATGCCGCCCCTGCGCGTGCCGGCACTGCTATAAGGAAGCATATCGGTTCGCCACTGCAGGGAGCAGCTTTGTCCACGCCGTCCAGCCATTCCGCGCCCGTGCACGCCGGGTCCAAGATCCTGTTCTATCTGCCGGTCGTCACGCCCTGGTGGTTCGAGCATATCATCGCGCCGCTGATCCGGACGCTGGCCGGCGCGCATGACGTGCATGTGCTGGCGCCGGCGCCGTGGAGCGGCACGGGCATCGGGCCGGGCGAGCTTCAGCGCTGCACCGACCTGACCGGCATCCATTGGTACATCATGGACGGGTCCGACCATCCGACGACGCGGACCGTGCCGACCGCGCGGGCCGACATCGTCGCGTTCGTTCGCGATCTGGCCCCCGATTACGTCCTGTGCCGCAGCGCCGATTACGAGACGGCACAGGCCTTTCCCGGCATCGTGCGGATGGTGATGGAGGGCAAGATCGAGCCGTTCAATCCGCCGGACGACTGGGCGGTGCTCGACCTGCGGCCGCTCGACCAGGGGCTGATGCCGGTGCTGGACGATGCCGAGCGGGCGCGGATCGAGGCGCTGATCGCCCCGGCATGGGACAGGCTGCGCGCGCAGCATGCGGCCCGCTCCGGCGAGCGCGAGCGGACCTTGTCCGAAATCGGCGTCACGGGCGATGGCCCGGTGCTGCTCGTTCCGCTCGAATATGAGCATGAAGAGAATTTCTTCGCGATGTACCGCGTGGGCGGCACCCCCAATGCGCGGCTGGTCGCGGACCTGGCGGCGCAGGTGGGGTCCGGCGTCACGCTGGTGCTGACCAATCATCCGCTCAACCACATCCATGTCGACAACAGCGCGCTGGAAGCGGTTGTCGATGCGCTCGACAATGTCGTGCTGGCGCCGCCGCAGATCGACGGCGTGTCGTCCACCTTCGCGCTGGCGCGCGTGGTGGACGGGATGATACAGGGCGACAGCAAGAGCTTTGCGCTGACCGCGTTCTTCGGGCTGCCGATGCTGCGGCGATCGGTGTTCGAAAGCGGCGCGTGGCTGAACGCCTATTCGCGCGTCGAGGATTTCCTGCCCGCCATTCTCGCCGGCACGGCGCGGCGCCCGGCGGAGTCGGATGCGCGGCTGTGGTTCGGCTATTATATGGCGAACAACGTGTTCGATCCCGACGCCCCCGATTTCGATGCCGACGCGATCCTGGCGCGGATGGACCGCGCGCACGATCCCGCACGGTGGGAGGCGGGCATCGCCCGGCTGCGCGCGGCGCTGCCCCGCCTGTTCGCCTGACCGCTGGCACAGGCCGCGCCGTCGCGCCATAGAGCGGCGATGCCGACCATTCGCCCTGCCCTGCCGACCGACCTGCCCGCGCTGCACCGCGTGATCGAGCGCGCCTATCGCGGCGACAGCGCGCGGCAGGGGTGGACGCACGAGGCCGACCTGCTCGACGATACCCGCACCGACTTGGAGACGCTGGAGGCCATCGTCGCGGACCCGACCACGCGGCTGCTGATTGCGACAGAGGGCGATGCGCCGGTCGGGTGCGTGCAGGTGAGCGACCGGGGTGCGGGGCTCGCCTATCTGGGGTTGCTATGCGTCGATCCCGGGTTGCAGGCTGCGGGGCTTGGCCGGCAGCTGATCGCCGCGGCCGAAGCGTGCGCGCGCGATGCGTTCGGTGCCGACCGGATCGAAATGACGGTGATCGAACAGCGCGCCGAGCTGATCGCCTATTATGGCCGGCGCGGATACCGCGTCACGGGCGAGCGGCGCGATTTTCCGGTGCCGCACGATCCGCCCTATTACATGACGGTGCTGGTCAAGCCGCTCGACTAGCGCCTATGGGCTCCCCATGCCTGTGACTGCCAAGATCTGTGGCCTCTCCACGCCCGAAACGCTGGACGCCGCCGTGGCGAACGGCGCGAGCCATGTCGGGTTCGTGTTCTTCGCGCCCTCGCCGCGCAACCTCGACCTTGGTCAGGCGGCGGGGCTGGCGCAGCGGGTGCCGGCGCATGTCCAGCGAATCGGCGTGTTCGTCGATCCCGACGACGCACTGCTCGACGCGGCGATTGCGGCGGGGCGGCTCGACGCGGTGCAGCTGCACAAGGTGACGCCCGCGCGGGCTGCGGCAATCCGGGCGCGCGTGCCGGTATGGGCGGCGATTGCGGTCAAGACCCGCGCCGATCTGGGCGCGGCAGCGGCGTTCAACGGTGCGGCGGACCGGATATTGTACGACGCCAAGACGCCCGAGGGCGCGGCGTTGCCGGGCGGCATGGGGCTGCGGTTCGACTGGACGCTGCTCCAAGGCCATGCCCATGCCATGCCCTGGGCGCTGTCCGGCGGGCTCGACCCCGCCAATGTGACCGAGGCCGTGCGCGTGACGGGCGCGCCGCTGGTCGATGTTTCCTCCGGCGTCGAGACGGCGCCGGGCACCAAGGCTGTGGACAAGATCGCAGCATTCCTTAAGGCAGTGGCCGCTCTATGAACGCTCCCAATTCCTATCGCGCCCAGCCCGACGATCGCGGGCATTTCGGTCAGTTCGGCGGCCGCTTCGTCGCCGAGACGCTGATGCCGCTGGTCCTCGACCTGGAGCGCCATTACCGCGCGGCGCAGGCCGATCCCGCCTTTCACGCGCAATTCGACGACCTGCTCGAACATTATGTCGGGCGCCCCAGCCCGCTTTATTATGCCGAGCGGCTGACCGATGCGCTGCGCGCGAACGCGCCCGCGGGTATGGGGGCTGAGGTCTGGTTCAAGCGCGACGAGCTGAACCACACCGGCGCGCACAAGATCAACAATTGCATCGGCCAGATCCTGCTGGCGATGCGCATGGGCAAGACGCGGATCATCGCGGAGACCGGCGCGGGGCAGCATGGCGTGGCGACGGCCACGGTCTGTGCGCGCTTCGGCCTGCCCTGCGTCATCTATATGGGCGCGACCGACGTGGCGCGGCAGCAGCCCAATGTGTTCCGCATGAAGCTGCTCGGCGCCGAAGTGGTGCCGGTGACCAGCGGCGCGGCGACGCTGAAGGACGCGATGAACGAGGGGCTGCGCGACTGGGTCGCGAATGTCCACGACACCTTCTACATCATCGGCACGGCGGCGGGCCCGCATCCCTATCCGGAGCTGGTGCGCGATTTCCAGTCGGTGATCGGGAAGGAAGCGCGCGCGCAGATGCTGGCCCGCACCGGCAAGCTGCCCGACCTGCTGGTCGCGGCAATCGGCGGGGGCAGCAACGCGATCGGGCTGTTCCATCCGTTCCTCGACGACGCCGACGTCCAGATGCTGGGCGTCGAGGCGGCGGGCGAAGGGCTGGACAAGCGGCACGCGGCCAGCCTGGCGGGCGGTGAGCCCGGCATCCTGCACGGCAACCGCACCTATCTGCTCCAGGACGAGGACGGCCAGATCACCGAGGCGCACTCGATCTCGGCGGGGCTCGACTATCCGGGCATCGGGCCCGAGCATGCGTGGCTGCGCGACATTGGCCGCGTGCAGTATACCAGTGTGACCGATACCGAGGCGCTGGACGCGTTCCAGTTGCTGTGCCGGACCGAAGGCATCATCCCCGCGCTGGAGCCGAGCCATGCGATCGCGGCGGTGGCCAAAATCGCCCGCGAAATGCCGCGCGACAAGGTGATCCTGGCGAACCTGTGCGGGCGCGGGGACAAGGACATTTTCACGGTCGCCGACGCGCTGGGGGTGGCGATATGAGCATGCACCATCGTCATCCCGGCGAAGGCCGGGATCTTTGGCCGCGAGTCCCGCAATCGCACGAGGCCCCGGCTTTCGCCGGGGTGACGGCAATGGATCCCATGAACCTTCAATATAATCGTCTTCCCGGCGAAGGCCGGGATCTCGGGCCGCTATTCCCGCAATCGCATGAGGCCCCGGCTTTCGCCGGGGTGACGGAGGGGGCTAAGTGACCCGGCTTGCTTCCGCTTTCGCCCGCGCCTCCGATGCCGGGCGCGCCGCGCTGGTCACGTTTGTGACGGCAGGCGATCCCACGGCGCGGGATACCGCCGCGATCCTCGACGCGCTTGTTGCGGGCGGGGCCGATGTGATCGAGCTGGGGATGCCGTTCACCGATCCGATGGCCGATGGCCCGGCGATCCAGGCGGCGAACCTGCGCAGCCTCGCGGCGGGCACGCGCACTGCCGATGTGTTCGCCATCGCCACGGCGTTTCGCGCGCGGCACCCGGACGTGCCGCTGGTGCTGATGGGCTATGCCAACACCATGACGCGCCCCAACCCGGAGGCGTTCGCGGCAAAGGCGGCGGCGGCGGGCGTGGACGGGATCATCTGCGTCGACATTCCGCCCGAGGAAGCAGACGACCTGTTCCCCTTCCGCGCGCATGGGCTCGACGTGATCCGGCTCGCCACGCCGACGACCGATGCGGCGCGGCTGCCGACGGTGCTCGATGGCGCGTCGGGCTTTATCTATTATGTGTCGGTCGCCGGGATCACCGGGCTGCAGCAGGCGGCGCAGGCCTCGATCGAAGACGCGGTCGCGCGGCTCAAGGCGGCGACCGACATCCCCGTCGTGGTCGGCTTCGGCGTGCGCACGCCCGAACAGGCAGCGGCGATCGGGCGCGTTGCGGACGGCGTCGTCGTCGGCTCCGCGATCGTCGAGCTGGTTGCAGCGCATGCCACGCAAGCGGCCGGGCCAGTCCGCACCTATATCCAATCGCTATCGGCGGCGCTGGCCGCCTCTACCCCCAAGGAAGTCGCATGAGCTGGATCAGCCGCGTCCGCAACGTCCTGGCGCTCGCACCGCGCAAGGAGACCCCCGACAATCTCTGGCACAAGTGCAAGGGATGCGGGACGATGGTGTTCACCAAGGAGCTGGAGGATAACCTCCATGTCTGCCCGCATTGCGACCATCACGACCGCATCGGCGCGGCGCTGCGCTTTCAGTATCTGTTCGACGAAGGCAGCTATGCCGTGCTGCCGAGCCCCAAGGTCGCCGAAGACCCGCTGAAGTTCCGCGACCAGAAGCCCTATCCGGTGCGGCTGAAGGCGGCGCGCACCGCGACCGGCGAGACGGATGCGTTCCAGAACGCGCTGGGCACGATCTTCGGCAAGAAGGCCGTAATCGGCGTGCAGGACTTCGCGTTCATGGGCGGGTCGATGGGCCAGGCCGTGGGCGAGGCGTTCATCGCCGGCGTCGAGGCGGCGATCGCCGCGCGCGCGCCGTACATCGTCTTCACCGCATCGGGCGGCGCGCGGATGCAGGAGGGTATCCTCAGCCTGATGCAGATGCCGCGCACTACCGTGGCGATCGAAATGCTGCACGATGCGGGCCTGCCCTATATCGTCGTGCTGACCGACCCGACGTCGGGCGGCGTGATGGCGGCCTATGCGATGCTGGGCGACGTCCAGATCGCCGAGCCGCGCGCGACGCTGGCGTTTACCGGGCGGCGCGTGATCGAGAACACGATCCGCGAAAAGCTGCCCGACGATTTCCAGACCAGCGAATATTATCGCGAGCATGGGCTGGTCGACCGGGTCGAGCATCGCCGCGACTTGCGCGACGTGCTGGGCCGGCTGATCGGGCTACTGTGCGAGGCGAAGCAGGCGGCGTAGTGCGTTTCGCGTTTGCGCTCCGCTCTCTTGGGTCGGGCGAGGGCTTGGGTGCAGCGGGGGCACTTCCTCTCCATGTCGCCCCCTCCCCTGGCCCCTCCCGCAAGCGGGAGGGGAATATTGGCTGATTTCGCGATTTCCTCCGATCCGGCGGTGCAGTGCCAGCTTGAGCGGCTGACGCTGCTCTCGCCGGGCGCCGATATTCTGGGGCTGGACCGGATCACGCGGTTGCTGGCGCGAGTAGGCGATCCGCAACTGCGCCTGCCGCCGGTGCTCCATGTCGCAGGGACCAATGGCAAGGGGTCGACCTGCGCCTATCTGCGCGCCGCGATCGAGGCGGCGGGGATGACGGCGCATGTCTATTCGAGCCCGCATCTGGTGCGCTTCAACGAGCGTATCCGCGTGGCCGGTACGCTGATTTCGGATGCCGTGCTGGCGCCCCTGCTCGCCGAAGTGCTCGACGCGGGTGGCGACATTGGCGCGAGCTTCTTTGAAGTGACGACCGCTGCGGCGTTCCTCGCCTTTGCCCGTACCCCGGCGGATGCGTGCATCGTCGAAGTGGGGCTTGGCGGGCGGCTCGACGCGACCAATGTGATCGCCGCGCCGGCGGTGACGGCCATCGCGCAGCTGGGGATCGACCATCAGGCGTTCCTGGGCGACACCGCCGAGGCGATTGCGGCGGAAAAGGCGGGCATCGCCAAGCCGGGCGTTCCGCTGGTGACGATGGCCTATTCGCCCGAAATCGCCGCCGTGATCGGCGCAAGCGCGGCACAGCGTGGCGCGACGTGGCAGGCAGAGGGGGCCGAGTGGCGCTATGCGGTCGGTGCCGAAGCCATCGCCTATGCAGACGGCCAGGGGAGCCTCACTTTGCCCCTCCCCGCGCTGGCGGGGCCGCATCAGCCGGGCAATCTGGCGCTGGCGACGGCGATCCTGCGCCACCAGACCGCGCTGACGCTGCCCGACAGCGCCTATGCCGAGGCGGCGCGCGCGGCGCGGTGGCCGGCGCGGATGCAACGTCTGGGCGCCGGGCCGCTGACCGCGCGCCTTCCGGCGGGCGCCGAAGTCTGGCTAGACGGCGGGCATAATGCGGCGGCGGGCGATGCGGTCGCCGGGGCGCTGCGCGCGATCGTGGGCGACAGCGGGCGGCCGGTGACGCTGGTGCTGGGGATGCTGGCGAACAAGGACGCCGACGGGCTGCTCGACCCGCTGGCGCCGCTGGCGGATCGCGTGATCGCCGTGCCGGTGCCGGGGCACGCGCACCACGCGCCGGAGGAGATTGCGGCAGCGGCTGCGGCGCGCGGGGTGGCAGTGGTGGACATTGCCGCCGGTCCTGCGGAGGCGCTGGCAAGGATTGCCGCCGATTCCGGGCCTGCGCCGATCGTGCTGATTGCGGGGTCGCTGTACCTTGCCGGGGGCGTGCTGGCGGCGAATGGCGAGCTGCCCGACTGAGCGCGGGCTCGATCAGCCTTATTGCGATTGACTATTAATAGCGAAATCGCAACACTCGCTCCATCGCCAACGCGGGAGTCGAGTATATGTCAGCCGCCACTACCCTGTCCGCCACGCTGCCCGCGCTCCAGCCGGAGGATGCGGGCGCGCGCCTGTTGCTGTTCGGAATTCGCCAGATGGGCGCGCATGGGCTCAACGACGCGTGCGCCGCGCACGCGATCGTCACTGGATTCGGCAAGGGATTTCAACGCCCCTTGCTGCTGCTCCGCGCGCTGATGGCGGATATCTCGGCGCTGTCGAAGGGGCCGATCCAGATCGCGCCCTGGTGCTGCAGCCGGATGACCAAGTCCGAGGCGACGCTGCTCGACGCGATCGCGCGGGTGCGTACCAGCCCGGCGACCGCCAACCTGTTGCTGTCCGACCTGCTGGGCGTGCGCGACGCCAGCGGCGTGGCATCGACCGCGCACGCACTGGCCAATGCCTTTGCCGACCTGGCACTGCCGCTGGACTGAACCGCGCGGATCAGCGCAGGCGTACGCCGATCAGCTTCCACCCCAGCCCGTGCAGCCCGAACACGAGTTCGGTGCCGGTGCCATTGTCGTCGCGCGGCTCGAGCGCGAAGCGGGTCAGCGTCTCGCGGCGGACGGTCATCTTGCCCGCATCCAGCCCCATCGTCCGTTGCGGGCCGCTATTGTCCTCTGCCGTCGGCGAGGTGGCGAAGATGATCCGCATCCCCTCTGGCGTTACGGCGGCATCGACCAGCGGATCGCCGAAGCGATCGGCGACCATCCGGGCGAGCCCGCCCAGCCCGCCCTCGCGCTGATCGGCGACGCGGGCGCGCAACTGCTGCTTCAGGCTGGCGCGCACGGCGGGGTAATCGACATGCGCCGACAAGGTGCCCAGATCGCGGGCGTCGGCGGCCTTTTTGAGCTGCCACAGCGTGACATAGGGCGAGCCCCAGGCCCAGCCGAGCACCAGCACCCCGAGCGCGGCCAGCGCGATCGTCCAGCGCTTCATGCCGAGACCCCGCGCGCGCGCAGTGCCGCCAGCGCCTGGTCGGCCCAGTGATACATGTCGGCATCGGCGGCGCGCTGCTGCCGGTCGAGCCGCTTCTTGCGCGCCTCGACTTCCTCCAGCACGGCCAGCGCCTTGCGGTCCCAGCCTTCCGCCAGCAGCAGCGCGGCGTAGCGGCAGCGCGCCTCTTCGCCGGGCATACGCGTCACGATATCGGCATAAAGCGACAGCGCCTCGTCCTTGCGGCCGACATGGTCGAGCACGCGGGCGCGCAGCAGCGCCTGGCGATCCTTTTCGCTCTGGACGGTGGGTTCGGGCAGCACGTCGAGCAGCGCGAGCGCTTCGGGTGCCTGCCCGACTTCGAACAGCGATGCGGCGAGCTTGCTCTGGGTGCGGACATCGACATCGCCAACGGTCATGCGGATGCTGTCGCGATAATAGGAAATGGCCTGGTCATGGCGACCCAACGCAGCGAGCGCGTCTGCGATCCGCAGCCGGTTCGCGGCGGTGTCGGCCAGATCGAGTGCATCGCGCGCGGCGCGCAGGTCGCGCTCCGGGTCGAGCCGCGCCACGGCCTGCGCCCGCACGGTGCGGACATGGCGATTGCCGCCCAGCCCGGGCAGGATCTCGACCACGAAATAGGCGAGCGCGCTGACCACCGGCAGGAAGATCAGCGCGCTCAGCCACAGCTGGTTGCGGCCATGCCGCATGAGATGGACGATGCAGAGCACCTGCAGCCCGATGACGAGGAGATAGGGCATCAGGCGGCTGCGGGCTTGGGGGCTGCGGTCGTCTCGGTCGCCACCGCGCGCGCCTTGCGGACGCTTTCGACGACGAAGCCCTTGCGCCACAGGATCCAGAGCAGGACCATGCCGGGCAGCGCGATCACGCTGGTCATCACCCAGAAGCCGACCCAGCCCAGATCCTCGGCCAAAATGCCCGCCGGGCTCGACAGCCAGGTGCGCCCCACCCCCGCCAGCGACGAGAGCAGTGCGAACTGGGTGGCGGTGTAGGCAAGGCTCGACAGGCCGGAGAGATAGGTCACGAAGATCGTCAGCCCCAGCCCGCTCGTCACCTGTTCGGTGGCGACTGCGATCGTCAGCCACAGCGTCGAATGCCCCTGCGACGCGAGCACCGCGAAGGTCAGGTTGCTGACCATCATCAGCAGCCCCGACACGAACAGCGCCCGCCCCATGCCGAGCCATGCGAGCAAAGGCGCCGACAGCGCAGTGCCGACGATCAGGCCCCAGAACCCCACGACCTTGTTGATCGCGATGAATTCGGTGTCGGAAAACCCCAGCTCGACGATCATCGGGTTGAGCATCGCCTGCCCCATCGCGTCGCCCAGCTTGTACACCAGCACGAACAACAGGATCAGCAGCGCGCCGCGCCGCTTGAGGAATTCGCGGAACGGGCCGATCACGGTCGTTTCCAGCCATTGTCCGGCGGACTGGCGCGGCTCGTCGCGCAGCACCTGGTCGTGCAGCCCGCGCCCGGCCCACAAGGCTGCCAGCGCGCCGGGAAGAACGCAGAAGCCGGTCAGGCCATAGGCCATCGCCCAGCCCAGCCCCAATCCTTCGGAAGAAGCCAGCGCGATCGTGCCCACCCCCGCGAAGAACGCGCCCAGGCGATAGCCGAACTGGTTGTTCGCCGTGCCGTGCGCCAGCTCGTCCTCGGGGAGGATTTCGATGCGATAGGCGTCGATGACGATGTCCTGCGTCGCGCCGAGGAACGACGTGGCGATTGCCCAGAAGGCGAATACGCCAAGGTGCATCTCGGGCTGGCTCGCGCCGAGCATCCACACGCTGACGAACAGCAGCGTCTGCACGGTGAAAAGCCACGCACGCCGCTGGCCGAACAGGCCGGTCAGCACCGGGATCTTGAGCCGGTCGACCAGCGGCGCCCACAGGAATTTGAGCGTATAGGGCGTGGTGAGCCCGATCGCGAAGCCGATGGTCTTCTTGTCGATCCCTACCTTCGCCAGCCAGAAGGTCATGGTGCCGAGCAGCAGCGCCAGCGGAAAGCCGCTGGAAATCCCCAGCAACAGCGCGGCGATCGGGCGCGGCCGGAAATAGGGGGCCATGGTGGCGCCGAATCCGCCCCTTGTGCCCTCTTCCAAAATACGCTGGCCTTCCATCCCTTGCTCCCCTGGCGTGATCGCGCGACACTAGCTGAAAAGTCGAGGAGAGGAAGGATGAACGCGCCCACCATGGGCCAGCTTGCGCTGGCCCGCGCGCTTGCCGGTGGCGGGGCCCCGGAAGGCGGCGCAATCGCGCATGTTGATGCCGCTGCCTATACCAGCCCGCAGCGCTTTGCCGAGGAG
The DNA here is from genome assembly GCF_053502645.1 of Sphingomonas degradans. Lineage (NCBI taxonomy): Bacteria > Pseudomonadati > Pseudomonadota > Alphaproteobacteria > Sphingomonadales > Sphingomonadaceae > Sphingomonas > Sphingomonas degradans. Next base: position 1,618,286 of record NZ_CP177172.1, on the reverse strand, counting down.
CAGGCGCGCATCTTTGACCGCGTGCCGATCGCCATTGCCCCGTCCGCACTGTTGCCGCGTCCCAATATGGCGGTGCCGCATGACGGCTTTGGCAAGCCGCTGCTGATCGCCCGCGACAAGGCGGGCACGGCGCACGTTTTCCTGAACGTATGCCGCCATCGCGGCACGCGGCTGGTGGAGGGGTGCGAGGCGGTCAGCGCGCCGCGGCTGGTGTGTCCCTATCACGCCTGGAGCTATGCGCTCGACGGGCGGCTGGTCGGCGTGCCGCGCGCGGACACGTTTCCGGGGCTCGACAAGGCGGCGTTCGGGCTCAAGCGGCTGGCGACGCGCGAGGCCGGCGGGCTGATCTGGTTCAGCTTCGATGCCGACGCCGATTTCGCCGAGGCGGAGACGCTGGCGCAGGATTTCGCGGCGTTCGACCTGGGCGGCCAGCATCTGTTCCGGCGGCGCACCCATAGCGTCAACGCCAACTGGAAGCTGGTGATGGACGCATTCCTGGAGGGCTATCACATCCAGCGGCTCCACGCCGACTCGATCGCGCCGTTCTTTCAGGACGGGATTTCCGCCGCCGACACGATCGGCCCGCACCAGCGATCGGCGGTCGGGCGCGAAGCCGCGCTGGCGGCGCTGGGATCGAACGACTGGCCCACGCTCCGCGCCGCGATTACCTATACCTACCAGATGTTTCCGGGGACGGTACTGGTGGTCAGCCCCGACTATATCAACCTGATGGTGCTGATGCCGCAGGGCGTCGACCGCGTGCTGGTGGAGGATTTCATGCTCATCCCCGAGCCCCCCGCCACCGACAAGGCGCGGGCGCATTGGGAGCGGAGCTGGTCGCTGCTCGACGGCGGCGTCTTTGCGGGCGAGGATTTCCGGGCGTGCGAACTGGGGCAGCAGGGGCTGGCTTCGGGCGCGATCGACCGGGTTACGCTGGGGACGCTGGAACTGGGCATAAGGCGGTTTCACGACGCGGTCGAAGCAATGCTCCGGACAAGCACGGAACGGACAAGTCACGAATAAGCGCCGGGTCCCCCGCTGGATATGGTGCCCCCATCACTTTCGGGGATTGCCGCCATGTCTGTTCATCCCGTTTTCCAGAAGCTGCTCGAAGAACCCGATGCACAGGATGTGCGTCGCGATGTGGGCCTGCTGGTCGCGCTGGGCTTTTCCGGTGTGTTCTGGGGGCTGGTCGCCGCCGCCTTCGTGCTGCTTTGACGATCAGGCTGCCGAGCGGAACAGGCTGAAGCTGGTCGGCAGCTTCCTGGGCGATTGCCCGGCGATCACCGCTTCGATCGCGAGGATCGCCGCCAGCAGATCGCGTTGCGGATAGGGTTTCGCCAGACAGCCCGCCGCGAGTTTCCTTGCCTCACCGGGGCAGTTGCCGGTGACGAACAGCACCTGGACGCCGCGTTCGTTGGCCGCGCGCGCGACATCCACGCCGCTGCCATCGGACAGGTTGACGTCGAGCAGCACCAGATCGGGCATGTCGAACCCGGCGATATTCTCCAGTGCATGAGCCACCGAATCAACGGTGCCCGCAATTTCGAATCCCTCGGCTCGCAGAAAATGCTCGGTGTCGAACGCCACCAGCGGCTCGTCCTCGACGATCAATACCCGCTCGATCAAACGCTTCTTCTTACCGAACAACATCGATCCGCCTTCACTCGCACAAGGGGCGCACCGCCCCCATTCACCTCGTAACGCGCGAAATCCCTTTCAGCGCCGCAATATTTTTTGCTCGACCCGCCAATATCGCTATAGCGCCGCAGTGTCCGCGTCCAAACAATCCGAACCGCAGCGTATCGCAAAGCTGCTCGCCCGTGCAGGAATCGCGTCGCGTCGCGAGATCGAGCGCATGATCGCCGATGGCCGCATCGCGCTCAACGGGGTTCCGCTCGATACCCCCGCGACCGTGCTGACTTCGCTCGACGGGGTCACCGTCGACGGTCTACCCGTGGAGGCGCCCACCGCGGCGCGGCTGTTCCGCTATCACAAGCCCGCCGGCGTGCTGACCGCCGAGCGCGATTTCACCGGGCGCCCGACCATCTATGACCGGATGCCCGAGGGGCTGCCCCGCGTCATGCCGGTGGGCCGACTCGACCTGAATACCGAGGGGCTGTTGCTCCTCACCACCGATGGCGAGTTGAAGCGCGCGCTGGAACTGCCCGCGAGCGGCGTCGAGCGCACCTATCGCGCGCGCGCCTATGGCCAGGTGAGCCAGGAGCAGCTCGAGGATCTGATGCTCGGCATCGAGATCGACGGCGTGCGCTATGGCTCGATCAACGCCAATATCGAGCGGCGGACCGGCGCCAATCTGTGGATCGAAATGACCCTGACCGAGGGCAAGAACCGCGAAGTGCGGCGCGTGCTCGAGCATCTGGGGCTCCAGGTCAGCCGGCTGATCCGCACGCGCTATGGCCCCTTCTACCTGAGCGACCTGCCGCCGGGCGATGTCGACGAGATCCGCCAGAGCGACCTGGCGACGTTCCGCACCGTGCTGAGCAAGCCGGGCGGCGGCAAGGCGGCGTCCAACCTGCAATTCGCAGTGCGCGCCCGCGTCGTCGAGCAGCGCCCGCGTCCTGAGCCGGTCGAGGCGCCGCGCGGTGCCCGCCCCGGTGCGGTCGAGCCAGATCGTCCGCGTTCGCGTGCCACTGCCCCCGTCGCAGCGCGCCCGCGCCTGCCCCGCGCCGAGCCGGTCGAGCCGGAGGCGCCCCGTCGTGGCCGCCCCGCCCCCGCCGAGCAGCCGCCGCGCCCCACCGGCTTTGGCGGCCGGGCGCGTGCGCGCCACGCGATGCGCCAGGCGCAGGCAAAGGCCGAGGCGGAGACGCCGCGTAGCGCCCAGGCCGTGCGGCCCGAGCGCGCGCCGCAGGACGCTGGACGCCGCGAACGCGCACCCCAGTTCACTCCGCGCACGACGCCGGGCGCCAAGCGCGGCCCCGATCGCCGCGCCCAGGGCGATGTCGCCAATCCCGCGCGCGCCGCCCGTGCCCGCGCGCACCGCGACTCGCAGGAGCCGCGCGCCGGCGACCTCGTCGATCGGCCGCGCCCGCCGCGCCCGACCGGCGGCAAGCCCCGCAGCGGCGGCCCCTCGGGCGGTCGCGGCAAAGCCAATGGCCCCTCGCGGCCCCCGAAGAGCAGGAAGTAAATGCGCATCATCGCTGGCACCTGGCGCGGCCGCCCGCTTGTCGCCCCCAAGGGCGAAACCACGCGTCCCACGGCGGACCGGATGCGCGAGGCGTTGTTCTCGATGCTCGCCAGCCGGCTGGGCAGTTTCGAGGGGCTGGCGGTTGCCGACCTGTTCGCCGGATCGGGCGCGCTGGGGCTGGAGGCGCTGTCGCGCGGCGCCGCGTCGTGCCTGTTCGTCGAGCAGGACCGCGCCGCGCTTGATGCACTAAAGACCAATATCGCCAAGCTGGGCGCGACCGGCGCCGATGTGCGCCCCACCTCTGTCATGGCGATGGGCGCGGCGGTGAAGCCGCTCGACGTGATCCTGATGGACCCGCCCTATGGCACCGGCGCGGGCGCGGTGGCGCTCGACAAGCTGGGGCGGCTGGGCTGGATCGGCCCCGCCACCTGGATCAGCGTGGAGACGGCAAAGGCCGAGGAACTCGATGTCGCCGGCTATGTCGCCGACGCCACGCGCGTGCACGGCAAGGCGCGGCTGACGCTGCTCCGCGCGGCCTAAAGCGGCAGGTCGACGGCGGCGGCGCGCGCGTTGCGAGCGGTCAGCGCCAGTCCCGCCAGGCTGAGCGCCCCCGCGCCCGCGAGGTACAGCCCCACGAGCAGCAATCCGCCGCGCTGGACCAGCGTCTCGGCGATGAAGGGCGTCAGCCCGCCACCGATGATCCCGCCCAGGTTGAACGCCACCGACACGCCGGTATAGCGCACCCGCGCCGGGAACAGGCTGGGCAGCCATCCGCCGAGCGGGCCATAGACGAAGCCCATGACGAACAGCCCCACTGCCAGCCAGGCGAACAGCAGCCAGGGCGATGCCGGTGCGATCATCCCTGTCATTGCCAGCCCCACCGGCAAGGTCGCGATACAGCCCAGCGCCAGCACGGGCCGCGCGCCGATCCAGTCGGCATACAGCCCGGCAAGGCCGATCCCCGCCGCCATGAACAGGATCGCCCCCAGCTCGATCGCCAGGAACGCCTCGCGGCCATAGCCCAGCGTCTTGGTGCCATAGCCGATGATGAACACCGTCGCGATATAGAACAGCGCGAAGCACGCGACGGTGCCGACCGTCCCCGCCAGCGTGGGCAGCCAATGGGCGCGCAGCAACTCGCCCAGCGGCACGCGCGGCGGCGGCGCGGCGTGCTGTGCCTCGACGAACGCGGGCGTCTCGGTCAGCGTGACGCGCACCCACAGGCCAAGGGCGACCAGCAGCGCGCTGGCCAGGAAAGGCAGCCGCCAGCCCCATTCGCGGAACTGGTCCTCGGACAACAGCGCCCCCAGCACCAGGAAGAACCCGTTGGCGAAGATGAACCCCACCGGCGCACCCAGCGGCGGGAAGCTGCCATAGCGATAGGCCCATCCCGGCGGGGCATTCTCCACCGCCAGCAACGACGCGCCGCCCCACTCCCCGCCCAGCCCCAGCCCCTGGCCGAAGCGGAGCACGCACAGCAGCACCGGCGCGACCCAGCCGAGCATCGCATAGCCCGGCAGGAACGCGATGAGCACGGTCGACAGCCCCATGAGCATCAGCGAAGCGACCAGCGTCGATTTCCGCCCCATGCGATCGCCGAAATGGCCGAACACCAGCCCGCCCAGCGGTCGCGCGAAGAACGCGACGCTGAAGCTGGCATAGGACATAAGCTGCTGGAGCGCGGGATCGTGGGAGGGGAAGAACAGCGCCGGGAACACCAGCGCCGCCGCCGTCGCATAGATATAGAAATCGTAGAACTCCACCGACGTGCCCACCAGGCTGGCGAACAGGATGCGGCGATGCGATGCGGGCGCGGCGGCAGTGGTGGCGGTCATGAAATCCCCTCGGCGGCTCTGGTCGTCGCTGGCATCGCGCGGGTCAACCCCGTTTGCCGCTACGGCAGCGTCCGTTCATCGAACCGACAGTTTCGGCGCGGTATCGAAACCGCACAGAGGATGCGTCGAAAGGGACCAGAGCGATGCAGCAATCCGTAGCGCGCCGCTATCTGAACGCGGCGATCTTTGCGCTCCTGTCGGGGATCGCGGTGGCGATGTGGAACCCGATGGACGACGTAAAGGCCAGCCTGCGCAGCGACGGCCATGGCCTCAAGACCAGCCTGGAACTGGCGATCCACGACATCACCGAGTGCGACGGACAGGTTTAGCGCGTCGCGTTCACAATTACGCCGTCGCCCTGAACTTGTTTCAGGGCCCAACCCTCCACGGGCGAGAACATTGCCGCTTGCCCGTTGGATGCTGAAACAAGTTCAGCATGACGGAGGGGAGGAGGCGCGGTCACTCCCCCGCCCCGCCTCAGCCGAGATGGAACATCTCGACGGCGTGGAGCATCAGCCAGTAGAGCCCGCCCGACAGCGCCATCGCCGCCGGCAGCGTGAGCAGCCATGCCGCCGCGAGCTGCAGGATCGTGCGACGCTGCACCCCCGCCCCGCTGGCGACCGATGCGCCCGCGACGCCCGACGACAGGATGTGCGTGGTCGACACCGGCAGGCCGAAGCGGTCGGCGGCCAGGATCGTGCCGGCCGCGACCAGCTCGGCGGTGGCGCCCATGCCATAGGTCATGTGCGTCTTGCCGATGCGTTCGCCCACGGTGACGACGATGCGCTTCCATCCGATCATCGTGCCGAGCCCGAGCGCGATCGCCACGACGATCTTCACCCAAAGCGGGATGAAGCGCGTGCCGGCCTCCAGCTTGGCCTGATAGTCCTTGATCGCCTTGCCCTCTGCCTCGGTAAAGGCGCCGGGGGACTTGAGCGCGAGCTTGGTGCTGTCGAGCACGAGGTACATGTCGTTGCGGACGTTGGTGGTCGCCTCGGCCGGGACGGCGCTGAGCGAACCATAGCCCTCGACCTGCGCGGTCAGGTCCTTGGACAGGCTTTCGAGCGCGCCATAGACCTGCGGGCCCTCGGCCTTGCGGTTCTGGAGCGCCTGGGTGAGCACCGCGCGGGCGGCGGGGGCGTCCATGTCGGGGCCGCCCTTCGCATCGAACGCGGCAGTCGCGACATTCGCGGTCTGGACGAAGGCGGGCGTCGCGCTGGCCGGCAGGGTGCGGTTGAGCGCATAGGCGGTCGGGGCGCAGCCGATCAGGATCAGCATGATGAGCCCCATGCCCTTCTGCCCGTCGTTCGAGCCATGGCTGAACGAAACGGCAGTGCAGGTGAAGATCAGCAGCGCGCGAATGCCCTTGGGCGGCGCCTTGTTCTCGGCAGGTGGGCTGTAGAGTTCGGGATTGCGGACCAGCATCCGCATGACGAGCAGGAGCAGCAGCGCCGCGCCGAAGCCGATCAGCGGCGCCATCCACAGCCCGGTCAGCACCTTCTGCGCCTGCGCCCAGTCGACGCCGGCGGTGCCGCCGCGCGAGCCCGCCTGGAGCAGCTGGTTGGCGAGGCCGACGCCCAGCACCGAGCCGATCAGCGTGTGCGACGAGCTGTTGGGCAGGCCGACATACCAGGTCGCGAGGTTCCACAGCACGGCGGCGAGCAGCAGCGCGAAGATCATCGCGAAGCCGGCGGCGCTGCCGACGTTGAGGATCAGATCGACCGGCAGCAGCGTGATGATCGAATAGGCGACCGCGCCAGACGATGCCATCACACCAACGAAATTGAAGAAGCCCGACCACACCACGGCAAAATGCGCGGGCATCGAATTGGTGTAGATCACCGTCGCGACCGCATTGGCGGTATCGTGGAAGCCGTTCACGAATTCAAAGCCGAGCGCGATCACGAGCGCCAGCGCGAGGAACGCGAAGGCCCCCACCGCCAGCTGCTCACCAGCCACCTGCGTGTCGGTCAACACGCTCCAGCCGGCAAAGGCCAGCCCGCCCAGCAGGATCACTGCGAACAGAAGCTTGGCGAGGGGGTGGGTCCGATATTCGAATCGGTTGCCCCGTGGCGTTTCAGCCTTCGGGGCCTGGTCCATTGCTAAGGTGGCCATGATGCCGCGCCTGTGGGCGCGGACTGTGACAATGTGATGACAAACAGGTTACAGCCGGGCGGGACGCGCTCAAAAACTGAGCTGCACGAACAGGCGCGGGCCCGATTTCGCGCCCTGTCCCTTGAGCCGCTGGAGCCAGGCGAGGCCGATCTCGACATCGCCGCCCCGCGCCTGCACCGTAAGGCTGGGGCCGGCATAATGCTCGGCCGCAGGCGCGAGTTCCGCGCTGCCCGACAGGCGCGCGAGCCGGCCCGACGCCTCGGCCCCCAGCCAGACCCCGCCCGCCAGCGACCGCTGTGCCGACACGGCATAGGCGATGCCGGTGCCGCGCCCGCCGTCCGAGTCGCGGGCATGGCGCAGGATCGGGTCGAGTTGCACCCACCAGCGCTTGCCCCGCCGCTCGATCAATCCGCGCAGTTCGAGTTCGCGCAAGCGCCCGCCCGCGCCGAGCATCGCCTGCCCGCCGATGCCCAGCCCCAGCGGCGCGCGGTCGGGATCGGTGAAGCGCACCAGCGCCACCGCGCCCGCTTCCTCGACGCGCCCGTCTTCCATTTCGACTTCGCCGCCCAGCGCGAAGTGGCGGGAGACGCCTATCAGCGCTTCGAAAGCGGTGCCGCCCGGGCCGGTGAAGACTTCCGCCTGAATCTCCCCCGCATCGGGCTCGATCTGGTCGAGCTGCTCGACCTGCGCATAGGCAGGCAAGGCGAACATCAATACAACAGGCAGCAGGAGCAGGCGCATTACTGCACTATAGCGAAGTTTATCCGCAGGTCGTACGGGTGATCTTGGTTACTGCGCCGCTTGCATCCTTTTCCTCTACCCGGCCCGGTTCGCATTTGGCGTGCGGCTGCTTCGCCTGATCGGTACGCCACGCGACAAATGCCGCAGTGATGGCGATGGCGAGCACGATGCCCAGCCGCAACTTCCTGTTTCCCCAGCGCATCGGGCTGTTCTCCTTCGGCGCTCCTATTGCCGCGCGGCGATGGCGGAAGCAACTTGCCCCGCGCGCCCGCGTTCCCTACCTGTTCGCCAATGACTCTTCCCGCGCCCTCCCCTGACGAACCGCCCTACCTCCAAGGGTTGAACGCGCCGCAGCGCGACGCCGTGCTGACGACCGAGGGGCCCGTGCTGGTGCTGGCGGGCGCGGGCACCGGCAAGACGGCGGCGCTGACCGCGCGGCTCGCGCACCTGTTGTGGACGCGCAAGGCGTATCCGTCGGAGATCCTGTCGGTCACTTTCACCAACAAGGCGGCGCGCGAAATGCGCGAGCGCGTGGGCCGTCTGGTTGGCGATGCGGTGGAGGGGATGCCGTGGCTCGGCACGTTCCACGCGATCGGGGCCAAGATGCTGCGGCGTCATGCCGAGCTGGTGGGGTTGCAGAGCAATTTCACCATCCTCGACACCGACGACCAGCTGCGGCTGCTCAAGCAGCTTATCGCCGCCGCCGATCTCGACGAGAAGCGATGGCCCGCGCGGTCGCTGGCCGGGCTGATCGACCAGTGGAAGAACAAGGGGCTGACGCCCAAGGACATCGACGCCGGCCAGTCCGAGCTGTACGCCAATGGCAAGGGACAGGCGCTCTACGCGCTGTACCAGGACCGGCTGCGCACGCTGAACGCCTGCGACTTCGGCGACCTGCTGCTCCATATGCTGACGATCCTGCGCACCGACCGCGAGGTGCTGCACCATTATCAGCAGCGCTTCCGCTACATCATGGTCGACGAGTATCAGGATACCAACAGCGTCCAGTATCTTTGGCTCCGGCTGCTGGCGCAGGAGCGCAAGAACCTGTGCTGCGTCGGCGACGACGACCAGTCGATCTATTCGTGGCGCGGCGCGCAGGTGGAAAATATCCTGAAGTTCGAAAAGGACTTCCCCGGCGCCAAGGTCATCCGGCTGGAGCAGAATTACCGATCGACTCCGCACATCCTGGGCGCAGCATCGGGCGTGATCGCCAACAATGGCGGGCGGCTGGGCAAGACGCTGTGGACCGAGAAGGACGTAGGCGAGAAGGTCAAGGTGCTCGGCGTGTGGGACGGGCCCGAAGAGGCGCGGCGCGTGGGCGAGGAGATCGAGGCGCTCCAGCGCGGCGGCATGAGCCTGGACGCCACCGCGATCCTGGTGCGCGCGCAGCACCAGACGCGCGAGTTCGAGGACCGCTTTATCGCGATCGGCCTGCCCTATCGCATCATCGGCGGCTTTCGTTTCTATGAGCGGCAGGAAATCCGTGACGCGCTGGCCTATCTGCGCGTGGTGGCGCAGCCTTCGGACGATCTGGCGTTCGAGCGGATCGTCAACACGCCCAAGCGCGGGCTGGGCGACAAGGCGCTGGCCAAGGTCCACCAGTTCGCCCGCGCCGCCGGGCTGCCGCTGACGAGCGCCGCCGCGCGCATCCTGGATACCGACGAGATGACGCCGCAGGCACGCCGGGCGATGGGCAATCTGATCGGCGACATCGCCCGCTGGCGCAGCATGGGCGACACGCTGCAGCACCCCGACCTCGCGCGGATCATCCTGGATGAGAGCGGCTATACCGCGATGTGGCAGGCCGATCGCACCGCCGAGGCGGCGGGGCGGCTGGAAAACCTCAACGAACTCGTCCGCGCGATGGAGGAATATGACAGCCTGACCGCGTTCCTCGAACATGTGAGCCTGGTCATGGACAATGAGGGCTCCGCCGAGGAGCCAAAGGTGACGATCATGACGATCCACGCCGCCAAGGGACTGGAATTCGACACTGCGTTCCTGGTGGGATGGGAGGAAGGCGTGTTCCCCTCGCAGCGCGCGCTGGACGAGGGCGGGCTCGCCAGCCTGGAGGAGGAACGCCGCCTCGCCTATGTCGCGATCACGCGCGCGCGGCGGCAGGCGACGATCCTCCACGCCGCCAATCGCCGCATCTATGGCCAGTGGACGAGCAGCCTGCCCAGCCGCTTCATCGCCGAACTGCCCGAAGAGCATATCGCGCAGGAAAACTCGATGCAGGGCGGCGCATCGCTGTGGCGCGCGAACTGGAGCGACCGCGCCGATCCGTTCGAGGATGTCGGGCGCGGCACCGGGCGCGGCCCGGGGTGGCAGCGCGCGGCGGGGGTGGATCCCAAGAACCCCGGCGGCGGCTTCACCAACCGGACTTTCACGCGGGAAGCCCCGCGCGTGCTGGAAAGCCGCGCCTCGGCGGTCAGCTTCGGCGCCAAGCCGCGCAGCGACCTGTCGCTGGGGATGCGCGTGTTCCACCAGAAATTCGGCTATGGCCTGATCGCCGAGATCGAGGGCAACAAGCTGGAGATCGATTTCGAGACCGCCGGGCGCAAGCGCGTGATGGACAGTTTCGTGAGCCTCAGTTGAACGCGCCGCTGGTCTTTTACCCGGCGGACATCGCCGTGCGGACGCAGCGGTTGCTGGCGGGCGCCGGTGGTGCGGCGGCGGCGCTGTTCCTGTGGTTGGCGCTGCGTTCGTCGAGCGATCCGCTGGTCTGGAAGCTCGCATGGGCGGCACTCGCGGTCGCCGGGGCGTGCGCGGCGGGCGTGTGCAACCGCGCCGCCCGGCGCGTGGCGGATGCACGCCGCAACCGCGAGCCGCAGCTGGTGATCGACGATTTCGGGATCACGCTGCGCGGCGATTTCCGCTGGCAGCCGACGCGCATCGCCTGGTCGCGGATCGAGGCGATCAGCGCCGTGCCCGACGACAAGGGGCTGTCGATCGTGATCGAGGGAACGCTCAAGCCCTTTGGCTCGCTGGTCGATGTGCGAGTCGCGGGTGATCACGATGCCGACGCGATCGAACAGCAATTGGCGCGCTTCACCCCCCGGTTGGGCAGGACACACGGCGCCTGAACCAGCCCCGCGATGGCACCGGCTGCCGCAAAGGGTGTAACGTTTCGGGGCAGGCAACGGGCCGTTCATTACGGCTTCATCCCTATTGCTGGAACGTTTCCACGTGCCAGTCGTATCGGCTGCACAAAAGGAGATTACGCATGAAGCACCTAATCAGCCTGGCCGCGCTCGCCGCCGCGTCGTTCGCCGTGAGCAGCCCGGCTGCGGCGCAGTCGGGCGTGCGCTATGCCGCCCCGCAGGAAGAAGAGGCGCGGCTGGACGCTGCCCAGCGCCGCTTCGACAACGAATATCAGATCTATCACCAGGCCGTGGAGCGGTATCGCCGCTCGCGCGCAGTGAACACCGGCTGGAACGGCCCACGCCCCGGCCCCGATCCGCGCTATGACGATGGCGACGATTGGGATGCCCCGCGCTATTACCGCCCGGGCAATTATCAGGAGCGCGTGCTGAGCCGCGACGACCGCGTCTATCGTGGTGAGGATGGCCGCTATTACTGCCGCCGCCCGGACGGCACCGCCGGTCTGGTCGTCGGCGCCGCTGCGGGTGGCCTGTTCGGCAACGTCATCGCCGGGCGCGGTTCGCGCACCGTGGGCACCCTGCTCGGTGCGATTGCCGGCGGCGCGCTGGGCAATTCGATCGACCGCAACAACCAGGCGAACAATCAGGAAGTCCGCTGCCGCTAAAGGCCGCGGAAATGGAGATGCCGCCGCACTGCACGGCGGCGGCATCTCCACCTATTTCACGTCACACCGTCACTTCGCGGAACGACGTGGTCTTTGGCTTGGGCAGGCCGTTGGCGGTATATTCGGCCACCAGCTCTTCCTTACGCGCGCGCAGCTGTTCGCCGAGCGCGTCCATGTCGAGCCCGGCATGGCGAGCCTGCGAGAACATGCCCTCCATCCGCTTTTCCTCTTCCTCGACATGGTGCTCGATCTGTTCGGACAGCACGCTGAGCTTGGCGTCATAGAAATCGTCGCTCGGCCCGCCGGCTTCGATTTCGGCAATCAGCACCTTGGCGCCGTCATGCTCGACATAGGCCTCCTGCAACAGATCCTCGTCCACCTTGCCTTCGCAGGCGGGGTAGAAGATTTCTTCCTCGATCTGGGCGTGGACGGTCAGTTCCAGGCATATCTGCCGGGCGATCTTCTGCTTGCGCCCATCACCGCTGGCCTTTTCGAATGCTTCGAAAAGATCCTCGACGGTGCGGTGATCCGCCTTGAGTAGTGCGATTGCGTCCTGCTTGGTATCGGCCATGATTTGCCTCCTGTTTCCAGTAGCATAACCATGACTTGCAACGCTTCGTTCCAGCTTGGAGACTGTTGCGAGTCGTTCGCTGGACCGCTCAGACGGCGGGCGGTTCGATCGCCATCAGCGTGACACCGGCATATTTGGCGGCTTCCGGCTCGAACAGGTCGCTCGGCTCGAACGCGCGCTGGATCAGCGTCAGGTCGTTGAGGCCGTCGAGCTTGAACACCCCCATCTTGGGCTCGCGCGGCAGCATCCCTTCGCGCGAAACCACGAACGCGTCGACATAGAGCGCGCCGTTGCGGGTATACAGGATGTGCGGCGCCAGGATCATGCGCGTGCGATTATAGGTCGCGGACACGCAGAGCAGGCGGACGATCGCCTCCAGCACGGTGGGCGTAGGACCGCTGGGCGCGGCAGGCGTTTCGGGGCGATCGGCTTCGAGGGACAACTTCATACCCCTTCTTATCGTCAATTGCTGCGATGCAACAAGAGGGGGATATGGTTATCGAATGGCGGGCCCCTCACGCGACCCGCCTACTAAAATATGATTGTCAGCGCCAGAAGAGCAGCAGCAGAATGATGATCGGGATAGGAATCCCCAGCAACCACAACAGGATACCCTTGCCCATACCATATTCTCCGGTCCACGATGTCTGTGCATCAACAACCTTTGGGGCGATGTGCGGTTCCCCCGCAGTTGGAACCGAAATCGGCTTCGGGCACTGAGCGGCGATGACCGAGACGCGTTTCGAACCCCGCCGCGTACAGGCGATCGCCGCCCTTTCCTTTGGAACCGCACTGGTCGTGATCGACGGCGCGATCGCCACCGTCGCACTCCCCACCATTGCCCGCGACCTGGGAGTCGACAGTTCGGCGGCGGTCGCGGTCGTTACCGTGTATCAGCTGGTACTGGTGATGCTTCTGCTGCCCTTTTCGGGGCTGGGCGACCGGTTCGGCCTCAAGCGCGTGTACCAGATTGGCCAGATCGTGTTCACGATCGCGACGATCCTGTGTTTCTTCGCGCACAGCCTGCCCTTCCTGCTGATCGTCCGCGCGGTGCAGGCGGCGGGCGCGGCGGCGGCGCTCAGTGTTTCGTCGGCGCTGATCCGGCAAGTCTATCCGCCCGCGCATCTGGGGCGGGGGCTCGGCATCAATTCGGTGGTGGTCTCCAGTTCGGCGGCACTGGCGCCGACGCTGGGCGGGCTGGTGCTGGCAGTCGGTCCCTGGCCGTGGGTGTTCGCGTCCGCCGTGCCCTTTGCTGTCTTCAGCCTGCTGTTGGGCCGGGCACTACCCGATACGCCGCGCAGCACCGAACCGTTCGACGTGCTGGGCGCCGTGCTGTGCGCGGCGATGTTCGGGCTGGTGATCGGCGGGCTGGAAAGCGCAGTGCATGGCGACAGCCCGGTCGTGTCGAGCGCAGTCGTCGCTGCCGGCGTCTTCATCGGGGTTCTGTTCGTCCGGCGCGAGCGCGGCGAGGCCAAGCCGATCCTCCCCGTCGACCTGCTCGGCCGCCCGGTGCTGGCGCTGTCGACGATCGGCGCGTTCACGGCCTTCGTCGCGACGATGACCACGCTGCTCTCGCTGCCGTTCCGGCTCCAGCACGGCTATGGCTTTGCCCCGTCGGAAGTCGGCGCGGTGCTGGCGCCCTGGCCGCTGACGACGATGATCGTCGCGCCGCTCGCGGGATCGCTGTCCGATCGCTATCCGGCGGGCGCGCTGGGCGGCATCGGCATGGGGATTGCCGTCACCGGGCTGATCTCGCTCGCGCTGCTGCCCGCGCATCCGGGCTGGTTCGACATAGCGTGGCGCATGTCGCTGTGCGGCGCGGGGTTCGGCATGTTCCTGTCGCCCAACGCGCGGCTCATCATCGGATCGGCGCCGATCGAGCGCGCAGCGGCGGCCGGCGGGCTCATTTCCACCACGCGCATGGTGGGGCAGACCACCGGCGCCACGCTGGTCGCCGCGCTGCTCGCGATGGGTATCGGTGGCGGCACCACCCCGCCGCTGGTCGCCGCCGGGCTGGCGATGGTGGCGGGCCTGTGCAGCCTGGCGCGCCTGCGCCCGTCGATCCGCAATCCGCGCAGTGCCGAGACCGCCGACGTCCAGCCCGCGCAGGTGCGTTAATATCAAAGTCGCGCCGAACGCGACTCAGACCGCCCGCCCCGCCTCCCCACCCGACCACCAAGGATACCATCAGGCTATGGTGGTCGGGTGGGGAGGCGGGGCGGGCGGTGCATGGGTTCATGTCAATGAACCTTGGTAACTGGCCAAAGCCCGGCTTTGCGCCCTGTTACCCAAACGGGCGTTGCGAGCGACGAACGGAAGCGCCAATAGCCGGCCATGCCGAACCATCCCCTCGCCATCGCCAATTACCGTTTCTACTGGGTAGCGCGCCTGTCCGCGACGCTGGGCCAGATGGCGATGGTCGTCGTCATCGGTTATCAGGTCTATGACCTCGCCCGCCGATCGATGGGGATCAAGGAAGCGGCGTTCCAGCTCGGCCTGATCGGCGTCGCGCAGTTCCTGCCGCTGCTGGTGCTGTCGCTGTTCGCCGGATGGCTGGCGGACCGCGTGGATCGGCGCTGGATCGCGCGCGCCGCCTTGTGCCTGGAGGCAGCATGCGCGCTCAGCCTCGCCTGGCTCACCTACAGCCACCAGATCACCCTGCCCGCGCTGTTCGGCATAGCCGCGCTGCTGGGCGTCGCGCGCGCCTTTGCCGGGCCGGCGCTGGGGGCGCTGGCGCCCAATCTCGTGCCCAAGGCGATCCTGCCCACCGCCATCGCGCTCAGCTCGGTTGCATGGCAATCGGGCACGGTGATCGGCCCGGCGATGGGCGGCTATCTCTACGCCGCCGCACCCTGGCTACCCTATGCGGTGTCGGGCGGGCTGTTTTCGCTGGCGCTGCTGATGATGTGCCTGATCTCGCCGGTGCCCCGCAGCGCGATGAAATTCACCGGCAGCCCCTGGGCGCAGATGATCGACGGGCTGCATTATGTGCGCCGCAATCGGCTGGTGCTCGGCGCGATTTCGCTCGATCTCTTCGCGGTGCTGCTGGGCGGGGCGACGGCGATGCTGCCGGTCTATGCGCGCGACATTCTGATGGTCGGGTCCGAGGGGCTGGGACATTTGCGCGCTGCTCCTGCGTTGGGCGCAGTCGTGACGGGCATGTTCTTCTCCTGGCGCCCCCTGCGCACCGAGGTGGGGCTCAAGATGCTGGGTGCCGTCGCGCTGTTCGGGCTGGCGACGATCGTGTTCGGCCTGTCGGCGCCGCTGCTGGTGCCGGTGCTGGGACCGTCCGCCGTAGGCCATGACCTGGCGCCTGCCGTGATGATCGCGCTGGGCGCGCTGTTCGTGCTCGGCGCGGCGGACATGGTGTCGGTCTATGTGCGCCAGTCGCTGATCCAGCTGTACACCCCGGACGAGATGCGGGGCCGGGTCGGCGCGGTGTCGACGCTGTTCATTTCCGGCTCGAACGAGCTGGGCGAGGCCGAGTCCGGTTTCCTCGCCGCGCTGATCGGGCCGGTCGCCGCAGTGGTGGGCGGCGGCATCGGCGCGATCCTTGTCACGATCGCATGGGCCAAGCTATTCCCGGAGCTGAGGCGGGCGCGTACCTTCGATCCTCCGGCCAATCCTGAAATTCCTCCCAAGGAGACGACGACATGAAGGTCAACACCATCCTCGAGACGATCGGCAACACGCCGCACATCCGCGTGCAGAAGCTGTTTCCCGGCGCCGAAGTGTGGATCAAGTCCGAACGATCGAACCCCGGCGGGTCGATCAAGGACCGCATCGCGCTGGCGATGATCGAGGCCGCGGAAGCATCGGGCGACCTGAAGCCCGGTGGCACGATCATCGAGCCGACCAGTGGCAACACCGGCGTCGGCCTGGCGATGGTCGCGGCGGTCAAGGGCTACAAGCTGGTACTGGTGATGCCCGAGAGCATGTCGCTGGAGCGCCGCCGGCTGATGCTCGCCTATGGCGCGACCTTCGACCTCACGCCCCGCGAAAAGGGCATGAAGGGCGCGATCGAGCGGGCGATGGAGCTGGTCGAGGCGACGCCGGGTGCGTGGATGCCGCAGCAGTTCGAAAACGCTGCGAACATCGACGTGCATGTGCGCACCACGGCACAGGAAATCCTGAACGACTTTGCCGACGCGCCGATCGACGTCATCATCACCGGCGTGGGCACCGGCGGGCATATCACCGGGGTGGCAGAGACGCTGAAAAAGGCGTGGCCGAACCTGAAAGTGTTCGCGGTGGAGCCCGAATTGTCGCCGGTCATTTCGGGCGGCACGCCCGGTCCGCACCCGATCCAGGGCATCGGCGCCGGCTTCGTGCCGCGCAACCTGCACACCGACGCGATCGACGGCGTCATCAAGGTGGACGCCGCCGTTGCCAAGGACATGGCGCGCCGATCGGCCAAGGAGGAAGGGATGCTGGTGGGCATCAGCTCGGGCGCGACGCTGGCCGCGATCCTCCAGAAGCTGCCCGACCTGCCCGAAGGCGTGCGCGTACTCGGGTTCAACTACGACACCGGCGAACGCTATCTGAGCGTGCCGGACTTCCTGCCGGAGAGTTGAGCCGGTGGCGGACGCCTGCCCTCCCCGTCGAGGCGAGGGCAGGCAGCCGACGCAACCTGCTGGTTCCTAATCGGGCGGTTCTGCGTTATGGGCCGCAACCCGATGGAGCAGCCTGTGTCAGACCGTCCTTCCCACCCGCCGCTTCGATCCGGTCGGGCCTAGCACTTTCAATGCTTCAGCAACCATCGATCGCGCCGCGCATCGCGCAGGCGGGCCCCTTTGCGGGCGTCTCGCCAGTGTTGCGGGGCGTGCTGCTCCTCACCGCGCTGCTTGCCATCGCCGTCCCGCTGCTGCTGGTGCGGACGACGCCCCGGATCGTCGTCCACAAGCATCCGCCCGTGGTGTTGTCGAAACGGGTGGTGCCCAAGGCCGAGGTGCCGAAAGTCGATCCCGTGGCGCTGCAGGCAGTGGACCCGGATGACGCGCGGGCGATCAACGCGGCGATCCCCTTCTCCACCCTGCCCAACCCGGCCGCGCGCGCGTTCAAGCTGTTCGGCGCGCTCGACAGCCAGGCGCGCGCCGTCGATTGCCTCGCGGCGGGTGTCTATTACGAAGCGGGCGACGATGCCGTGGGCGAGCGCGCGGTTGCGCAGGTGATCGTCAACCGGCTGCGCCACCCGGCTTTCCCCAAGACGGTGTGCGGCGTCGTGTTCCAGGGGGCCGAGCGGACCACAGGCTGCCAGTTCACCTTCACTTGCGACGGCGCGCTGCAACGCTATTCCCCCACGTCCGCCGCCTGGGCCCGCGCACGCGACATCGCGCAAAAGGCGCTGAACGGCGCGGTGTACAAGCCGGTCGGCCATGCGACGCACTACCATACCGACTGGGTCGTCCCCTATTGGAGTTCGAGCCTGGAGAAGATCAGCGAAGTGCACACGCACCTGTTCTTCCGCTGGGCCGGATGGTGGGGGACGCCGCCCGCGTTCAACCGCAGCTATAGCGGCGTGGAACCCAATGTGCCGCAACTGGCGCGGCTGTCGCCTGCGCATCAGGGCGACGCCGGCGCCGGCACGGCAGAAGCGCTGAACGCCGACGGTACGCCGATCGATGTCGAGACGATGGCGGCAGGCGCGCTTCCCGCTGCAACGGGCGTGGCCGGTGCCGATGCCAACACCTTCCTCGTGACGCTCGATCCCCGGCTGCGCCCCGACGACTTTGCCGCCTTTGCGGTCAAGACCTGTGGCCAGCGCAGTTATTGCAAGTTCATGGCCTGGGCCGACCCCAAGCAGACCCCGGCGCGCCTGCCGCTCGCGGCGGCGCAGGTGTCTTCGATGGCGTTCAGCTATCTGCGCGATTTCGACCAGGGCTTTGCCAAGGCGCTGTGGAATTGCGCGCAATATCGCCGGCCGAGCCCGATCCAGTGCATGCGCGCCCAGCCGCCAGCGCTGGTTCCGCCGCCGCTGGCGGTCGCGACGCCGGCACCGGGCGCTGCGCAGGAGCCGAAAGCAACGCCGCTGCACGGCGGGCTGACCGGCGTCCGCCGCAAGGGCGATCCGGTGGCAGAGACGCCGCGTGCGACCGGGGCCGCGCTGCCGGTGCCCCGGCCCTCGCCGACACCTCGGCCCACGCAGACCCCGACGCCCTGACGGGGCTTACGCCGCGCGGAACATCTCCGGGTCGAGCGCCATCACGGCATCGCTGCCGCTTTCGATCTTGCGGCGCAGGGCGCCCGCGTCGGGCAGGAACCGCTCGGCATAGAAGCGCGCGGTGACCAGCTTGGCCTCCAGGAACTTGGCGTCGCCGCCGCCTGCCGCCAGCCCGTCGACCGCCGCCTTCGCCATGCGCAGCCACATCAGCCCCAGCGCGACCGCGCCGGTCAGCTGCATGTATGGATAGGCCGCCGCCCCGACATGGTTCGGGTTCTTGAAGCCGTTTGCCGCCAGCCACATCGTCGCGCCCTGCAAATGCCCGAGCGCCTTTTCCAGCGCCTCGGCAAAGCCGGCCAGCTTCTCGTCGCCCTTGGCGGCGGCGATTTCCTCGCTCACCAGCTTGAAGAACGCCTGCACCGCGCGGCCGCCATTCTGGGCGAGCTTGCGGCCCACCAGATCCATCGCCTGGACGCCGTTGGTGCCTTCATAGATCATCGCGATCCGGGCATCGCGGACATATTGCTCCATGCCCCATTCGGCGATGTAGCCATGGCCGCCATAGACCTGCTGGCTGTCGGTGGCGATGCGATAGCCGATGTCAGTGCCGACGCCCTTGATGACCGGCGTGAGCAGCCCGATCAGGTCGGCGGCGAGCTGGCGCTCCTCCTCGCTCTGCGCGGCGTGCTCCAGATCGACCTGAAGCGCCCCCCACAGGCACAGCGCGCGCAGCCCCTCGATCTGGGCCTTTGCCTCCATCAGCATCCGGCGGACATCGGGATGCACGAACAGCGTATCGGCCTTTTCCTGCGGCTCCTGCGGCCCGGTCAGCGCGCGGCCCTGGCGGCGGTCGCCGGCATATTGTACGGCGTTCTGATAGGCGGTCTCGGCAATGCCCAGCCCCTGGAGCCCCACGCCGAGGCGCGCGGCGTTCATCATGATGAACATCGCGGCCAGGCCCTTCATCTCCTCGCCGACCAGCCAGCCGGTGGCGCCGTCATAGTTCATGACGCAGGTGGAGTTGGCGTGGATGCCCATCTTGTGCTCGATCGAGCCGCACGACACGCCGTTGCGCGCGCCGAGCGAACCGTCGTCGTTTACCAGGAACTTTGGCACCACGAACAGCGAAATGCCCTTGCTGCTCTCCGGCGCGCCCGGGGTCTTGGCCAGCACCAGATGGATGATGTTGCTGGTCAGGTCGTGCTCGCCCGACGAAATGAAGATCTTGGTGCCGGTGATGCTGTAGCTGCCATCGGCCTGCGGCTCGGCGCGGGTGCGGATCAGGCCCAGATCGGTGCCGCACTGCGGCTCGGTCAGGTTCATGGTGCCGCCCCATTCGCCGGACACCATCTTGGGGACGTACTTGGCCTTCTGTTCCTCCGAACCCTTGACCAGCAGCGCGGCGATCGCGCCATGGGTCAGGCCGGGATACATGGCGAAGGCCATGTTGGCGGAGATCATATATTCCTGAAACGCAGTCGACACGACGTGCGGCATTTCCTGCCCGCCAAACTCCGCCGGCGCGCTCAGCGTGCCCCAGCCGCTCTCCACGAACTGCTGGTACGCCGCCTTATACCCCTCGGGCGTCGTGACGCTGCCATCGTCGTGGCGGGTGCAGCCCTGCTGGTCGCCCGAATGGTTGATCGGGAACAGCACCTCGGCAACGAACTGGCCGCCCTGTTCCAGCACGGCCTCGACCGTATCGGGGGTCGCGTTCTGGAAGCCCGGCAGGTTGGCGTAGCGATCGAGCCCGATCACCGAATCGAGAATGAAGCGCGTATCGCGCACGGGAGGCGTATAGTGCGGCATTTCAGGGTTCCTCAGTCGGTGTCGATGCCCGTTAGCAATTCGACGAATTGTTGAAGCTCGGCGATGTGCGCGTCGATGTCGCGCTTCTGGTTCTCGAGCAGCGCGATCCGGTCGCGGCAGCGCGCCAGCGTCACCTGACGCTGGACCCGGCGGCCGTCGCCAATGTCGTACAGGTCGATCATCTCGCGGATTTCGGCGAGGCTGAACCCGACGCGCTTGCCGCGCAGGATCCACGCCAGCCGCGCGCGATCGCGGTGCGAATAGATGCGCTGGGTACCCCGCCGCTCGGGCCGGATCAGGCCTTCGTCCTCGTAAAAGCGCAGCGCGCGGGGCGTGACCGCGAACTCGGCGCACAGGTCCGAAATCGAATAGGCGTCGCGATCCCCCGGCTCGATCGGCGCGAGGCCCGCACTGGCAAAGGCAGCAGCAGTTGGCATGGGGGAAATCTACCTTCCCCTTACGTGAACGTCAACTAGGTCAATCGCCGCAGGGACGCCGTCCCGCCGCATCGCGCATCGCCGCCGCCTCGGCGCTCGATTCGCTCATCCGCTCCACCGTGAGGCCCGCGAAGGAGGCGCGTCGCGCGCACAGGCGCTCGCACGCCTCGGGCAGCGCACCGGGGAAGCGGATCTTGTCGCCATCGAAGCGCGCCTCGAACGCGCAGGCCCCTTGCGGGCCGAGCGTGACGTGCAACACTTCGCCTGCCCGGCGGATTGCCCCCGCGCCGCTGCAGGTGATCCGCTCGCCATAATCGACATAGGCGCCGATTCGATATGCGGCCCCCGCCTTCACGATGCACACCCGATCGGTGTCGCGCGCGTAGAGGCCGACGATCTCGGTATCGCCGGGATCGCGGACCAGCCCGCGTGCGATGGCCGCGCTTTCAAGGTCCTGCGCATCGGCGGCATTCTGGGTCGGGGCAGTCCCGCCGGTACATGCCGACAGCAGCAGCAGCAGCAACAGCAGCGCCGCTGCGGTTTTCACGCGTCGCGGACCAGCCGGCCATCCTGGATGCGGCGATAGAAACAACTCGTCGCGCCGGTGTGACAGGCGGGGCCGGCGGGCTCGACCTTCAGCCACACGCAATCCTGGTCGCAGTCGATCCGCGCCTCGATCACCTTGAGCACATGGCCCGAGGTCTCGCCCTTCTTCCACAACCGGCCACGGCTGCGCGACCAGAAGGTCGCCTCGCCCGTTTCCAGCGTCGCGGCCAGCGCCTCGGCATTCATATGCGCGACCATCAGCAGCGCACCGGCGCTGTCGGTGGCGACGGCAGTGATGAGCCCGGAGGCATCATATTTGGGGTCGAGCGTATCGCCCGTTTCGCGTTGATTGGTCACCCGCGCGATGTAGCGCGGGCCACGCCAGCCGTCACCCCGCGCGACCGGCGCGGCGCGCGCTTTTTGGCTCCCCGGCGCCGTCGCGGTTCGCAATCAGCCATGCCTCGAACGCCGGCACCTCCATCGGAGCGCCATAGAGGAAGCCCTGCGCCTCCTCGCACCCCGCCTGCGCCAGCACCGCTGCGGCTTCGGGCGTCTCGATCCCCTCCGCCACCACGCGAAAGCCGAGCTTGTGCGCGAGCCCGATCATCGTTTCGACCAGCACATATTCCGGCCCCTCGGCGCGCATCAAATCCTGGACGAACGCCCGGTCGATCTTCACCACCTTGGCGGGCAACCGCTGGAGATAGGCAAGGCTGCTCTGGCCCGTCCCGAAATCATCGATCGCCAGCGCGATGCCCGCATCCGCGATCTCGCGCAGCAGGCCCAGCGCCAATGCCGGCTGGTCCATCACGGCGCTTTCAGTCAGTTCGATTTCGAGCTGCTCGACGCGAAGCCCGCGCTTCAGCAGGCCCAATTGGATGCGCTGGACCAGATCGGTCTCGGTCAGGTTCGCAGCGGAGATGTTCATCGACAGCGTCAGCGGATGGTCGCTCCCCTTCCACGCCGCGAGCTGGGTCAGTGCGGCGTTGAGCACCCACTGCGTCGTCGGGCGCGCCAACCAGGTCTGCTCGATCAGCGGAACGAACTCGGCGGGCGAGACGTCGCCCAGCCGGGGATGCCGCCAGCGCAGCAACACTTCGGCGCCGATGCATGCGCCAGAGGCCAGGTCCACGCGGGGCTGATATACCAGCCGGAGCTGGTCGGGCGATTCGAGCGCAGCGCCGAAATCCTGCAACAGACTATATTGCCGCTGGTGGGCCCGGTCGCTTGTCTCGCAATAGGCGGCGACGCCGGCCTGCGTCGCGCGCGCATCGTGCGCCGCCGCGATGGCCCCGCGCAGCACATCGTCGGCAGAGACCTCGCCGAGCACGAAGGCGCGCACGCCGATCGTGCCGGTGGTCACGAACCGCGACGCCGACGATCCCCGCAGGCGATCGAACTTGGCGTGCAGCGTGTCGAGATACGCAGGCAGCGTCGCCCCCGCCGGCGAGAGGAACGCGAATTGCGTCGCCCCCACCTGATAGGCTGTGCGCTCCGGCCCGATCGCGGCCTGGACCATGCCGGCCATCGCCCGCACCATTTCGTCCACTCGCGAGCCGCCGAGCACGCGCGCCATCTTGCCGAGCTGTTCCTCGCGGGCGATGTCGATGACGACGGCGCAGCGCTGCTGTCCCGGATGATCGCGGGCAAGGTCGATCAGGTCGTCGCGCAGCTGGGTCCGCGTGGGCAGCCCGCTGACCGGATCGACACGGCCAAAGGCGTGCTGCAACTCGATCTGCGCCATCACCATCGCCGCCAGGTCGGACAACGCGCGCAGCTCTTCCGGCGTCGCGACGCGCGGCTCGGTTCCCAGCACGCACAGCGAGCCCAGGCCATAGCCCTCGCTCGTCACCAGCGGCGCGCCCGCGTAAAACCGCGTGCCGTTGTTGGCGAGCAGGCTGTCGGCATAATAGGGGTCGGCCAGGAAATCCTCGATCACCAGCGGCGCGCCGGTTTCGGCGACTTCGGCACAAGGCGCCCTTTCGCGCGGAATGCCGGGATGCGCCACGCCGACGCGCGACTTGAACCATTGGCGGTTGCGGTCGGTCAGCGATATTGCGGCAACGGGCAGGCCAAAGATCTGGCTCGCCATCCGGGTGATGCGGTCGAAATTCTCGTTCGGCGGGGTGTCCAGCAGCTTGAGCTGGTAGAGGGCATCCAGACGAGCCTCTTCCTGAAAGTCGCGCAAGCTGTTGTCCTTCCCTGTCAATTCCGAGGCTCCCGCCTGCACAACGCATCGGATTTGGCGGGTATCCTCCGTCGCTTTGGCTTTATTCTCAATATAGTAGAGTTCACGAGGCGGTGGCGCATCTGTATCCGGCGCTCACGATCACGGAGCGAAATAGCGGTTCATGCGTCCTGCGCCCGAAGGGAGATTGCCTTGATCCTGTTTGCCCTGGCCCCGCTCGCCCTAGCGACGGCTCCGGTCGCATCGCCGACGCAGGAGGGCAGCGGCCCGAGTTTCGCCTGCTCCGCTGCGACAACGCCGATGGAGAAGGCGATCTGCGCCGATCCCACGCTCAGCGCGATGGACCGGGAAATGGCGCAGCTGTTCGGAATCGCCAAGGAAAGCGCGTTCGGCGGCGGCCCGTCGAACCAGTTGCCGGCCCAGCGCGCCGCGCTGCAGGACATGCGCGCCTGCGCCGCCCCTCGCGCCGCCCAGCCGATCGCCGCCTGCCTTACGCAGCGTTATGCCGTCCGCAACCAGGAGCTGGCGATCGCGGCGTTGCTGAAAGCGCCCGCCACTGCGCTCCCGGTGCTGCGCCGGGGCGACCCCGGCTTCGCGCCGATCCTGGAAGCGGTTGCGCTCTGGTCGCAGGCGCCGGTGGATGCGGACTGGTCGGCCCCCGAGCGGGCGCGCAGCCGGACCCGGATCGCGGCGTTGCTGCAACCCTATCTCGCTTCGCTGCAGACCGACGCGCAGCAATCGTTCGGCAATGCGATCCTGCGCGATCCGGGGCAGGACGGCATCGCCGTGCAATCGATCGGCGACCTGTTCCGCTCCGACCGGCACTTTGCCGCTTTCCTCAATGTCCTGGGGCCGTATCTGGAGGAGCCGAAGGTTTCCGGCATGCCCCGCGCGCTGCCCTGTGCGGCGATCGTCCGCCACCCGACGCTTTTGAAAGCGACCGGCCCGGTGTTCGGATCGACGATGGACAATTTCGTCCTCAGGAACGACTGCGAAGCCAGCCTGCCGCCGCTGCCGTCGCTGACGGCGCTGAAGACCAAGCTGTATCGCAGCTGGCCGGAATGCGAAGGCACGATCCGCTATGCCATCTATAGCGGGTTCAACAGCGACATCGATCGGGCACGCCTGGGGCTGGTGCCGGGCGGCAAGACCAAGGCTTTGCCCGCCCGCAAGGGCATCGCCCCCGCCGACACAGCGGCAGTGGCGCGCGACCTGACCGCCTATTACGCCACCTATCTGCGGCGCTCGCCCGCCCTTGCGGCAACCACGGCGCAGGCCGCGCTGGCGCTGGTGATGGAAGACGCGCATCAATGTGACTGACAGGCGTGCCTGGAGCGCGAATCGCGCTGCTCCTTGCGCGCCAGTTGTACGCCAGCGCCCCCGCTGCCTACGCGTCGGCAATGCGCGCAACCGTATCCCGGGGCTCGCGCGTGACGGCGCAAAACCGGGCGCCGCGTGTCATTTTTGATCCGCAGGCCGTGATCCTCGGCCATTTCCGGTCGCCTTCCGCCGGAAAAACCATCGGAAATTGCGGAGGGCCATTTCTTTGTGACGAACCGGCGACAAACCGGACCGAAGCCCCTATATGCCGGGCGCGAGTTAAGAACCCCACGAGGGCCGATGCTTACCACACACCCGTTTGACGATGACAAGCTGCGCGAAGAGTGCGGCATCTTTGGCGTTTCCGGTGCGGAGGGCGCAGCCGCGCTCGTCGCGCTGGGGCTGCATGCACTCCAGCACCGTGGCCAGGAAGCGGCCGGGATAACCAGCTGGGACGGCCATCAGTTCCATACCCATCGCGCGATGGGGCATGTCGCCGGCAATTTCGATCGCGACGACGTGATTCGTTCGCTCCAGGGCGCGACCGCCTGCGGCCATGTCCGCTATTCGACCACGGGCGAGACCGCGATCCGGAACGTCCAGCCGCTCTATGCCGAGCTGGCGAGCGGCGGTTTCGCGGTGGCGCATAACGGCAACATCTCGAACGCGATGCGGCTGCGGCGCGACCTGGTCCGCCGGGGCGCGATCTTCCAGTCGACCTCGGACACCGAAGTCATCATCCATCTGGTGGCGACGTCGCAGTACCGCACGCTGATGGACCGCTTCATCGATGCGCTGAAGCGCGTCGAGGGCGCCTATTCGCTGATCGTGATGACGCCCGAGGGCATGATCGCATGCCGCGACCCGCTGGGCATCCGCCCGCTGGTGATGGGCAAGCTGGACGACACCATCGTCTTCGCGTCGGAGACGGTCGCGCTCGACGTGGTCGGTGCCGACTATGTCCGCGATGTCGAGCCGGGCGAGCTGGTGATCGTCAAGGGCACCGAAGTGTCGTCGCACAAGCCGTTCGCGCCGGTCGCGCCGCGCCCGTGCATCTTCGAATATGTCTATTTCTCTCGCCCCGATTCGATCAGCGAGGATCGCTCGGTCTACTCGGTGCGCAAGGCGATCGGCGCGCAGCTGGCGATCGAATCGCCGGTCGAGGCCGATCTGGTCGTCCCCGTCCCCGATTCGGGCGTGCCGGCGGCGATCGGCTATGCGCAGGAAAGCGGCATTCCGTTCGAGCTGGGGATCATCCGCTCGCACTATGTCGGCCGCACTTTCATCCAGCCGGGCGACAAGGTCCGCCACCTGGGCGTCAAGCTGAAGCACAATGCCAATCGCGAGCTGATCAAGGGCAAGCGCGTCGTCCTGATCGACGATTCGATCGTGCGCGGCACCACCAGCCTCAAGATCGTGCAGATGATGCGCGAGGCGGGCGCCGCCGAGGTCCATATGCGCATCGCATCGCCCCCGACGCGGCACAGCTGCTTCTACGGCGTGGACACGCCCGAGCGCGCCAAGCTGCTCGCCGCGAAGCTGGACGTGGGCGGGATGACCGACTTCATCCATGCCGACAGCCTGTCGTTCATCTCGATCGACGGCCTGTACAAGGCGCTGGGCGAGGCGCGCCGCGCCGACATCCATCCCAAATATTGCGATGCGTGCTTCACCGGCGACTATCCGACGGTGCTGACCGACCAGGACGAGCTTGCCCCGGTTGACCAGTTCGCGCTTCTGGAGGAACGGGTCGGCTGAACCCGTTCCTTTCGGAGTATATCGTGACCGACAAGCCCCTCGCCGACCAGATTGCCCTCGTCACCGGCGCCAGCCGGGGGATCGGCGCCGCCACCGCGCTCGCGCTGGGGGCGCAGGGCGCGCATGTGATCCTCACCGCGCGCACGGCGGGCGGGCTGGAGGAAGTCGAGGAGGCCATCCACGCGGCGGGCGGCAGCGCCACGATCGCGCCGATGGACCTGACCGAGAATGAGAGCATTTCCCGGCTCGCCGCCGCGATCGCCGAGCGCTGGTCCGCGCTCGACATGCTGGTGCTCAACGCCGCGTCGCTGGGCACGCTGAGCGCAGTGCCGGCGTTCGATTTCAAGGAATTCGCCAAGGTGCTGACGCTCAACGTCACCGCGCAGGCGGCGATCCTGGCGTCGTTCGATCCGATGCTGCGCCGGGCAAAACAGGCGCGCGTGATCGGCGTGACCTCCAGCGTGGGGCGGACCCCGCGCGCCTATTGGGGCATGTACGGTTCGTCCAAGGCGGCGTTCGACAATCTCGTCCTCACCTATGGCGAGGAAGTGCGCCACGTCTCCGGCATCCGCACCGCGATCCTCGATCCCGGCGCCACCCGGACCAAGATGCGCGCCCGCGCCTTCCCCGGCGAAGACCCGCAGACGGTCAAGGCGCCCGAAGTGGTCGCCGATCGCATCGCCGCGCTGATGCTGTCCGGGTTCGAGCCCGGCCATTTCGAGCGGGTTGGCTGACGCGCGCGGTCAGCGGGCAGCGGCGGCGTCGAACAGGCGATTGACGAAGGCGGTGCGGGCTTCCGAATAGGCTGCATCGCTCGCTTTCGGCGCCGCTGCGGAAATCGCGATGACGGTGCGGGTCTTCGGATCGACACGGATCGTCTGGCCGAAAATGCCGGTCGCGCCGAACCGTCCGCCCGGATAGACCCACCATTGATAGCCATAGCCATAGCCCGGCCGATCGAACCGCGCCTGGGCCATGGTGGACTGTGCGATCCAGCCGGGGGGCACGACGCCCTTCCCGCCCTGCAACGCGAACAGCCCCATGCGGGCATAATCGCGCAGGCTGACCGACAGGCAGCAGCCGCTGACTTCGGCGCCAGAGGGCCCGACCATCCAGAACGCATCGCGCTCCATGCCGAACGGCTTCCACACCTTGTCGCTGAGATAGGTCGCAAGCGGCTTGCCGGTCGCGCGCGTCACCAGCACCCCGATCAGGTTGGTCTCACCGGTCTTGTACACCCATTTGCTGCCCGGCGCGGTCTCGCGCGGCAGCTTGCGCATGTAATGGACCGTGGGGTCCTCCCCGGCGGGAACGGGCTCCAGGAACATGCGCGCGACGTCGGATTTGGGATCGGTATAGTCCTCGTTCCAGCGCACGCCCGACGTCATGGTAAGCAGCTGCGCGATGGTGACGCCGTCATAGCCGCTGCCCGCGAGTTCGGGGATGTAGCGCGTCACCGGCTCTTCGACCGACTTGATATAGCCGTCGCGGATCGCCGCGCCGACGAGCACCGAGGTGAAGGATTTGGCGACCGAGAAGCTCGTCCAGCGCCCCGTCGCGTCATAGCCCCGCGCATAGCGTTCCAGCCGGACCTTCCCGTCCTGGAGCACGATAAGCCCTGCGACATTCTGGGCGGCGATGAAGGCATCGATCTCGGCATCGGGCATCGCCAGCGGCTTGCCGGCGGGCAGTGCCCGGACCTTGGCCCCCGCGCGGACGATATGGCCGGGGAACAGCCGCTCCATATGCGGGAAATTGGCGTCGCGCTGCGCCTGGCTCCAGAACAGGATCTCGGCGCCGATCTTGCGCAGCCCGCTGGTGTCGTCGGCCTTGAGCGGCACGTCGGGGGAGACCACTGCCTGGGCCTGTGCCGGTCCGGCAGAGAGCGCCGCCATGGCCAAGGCAGTCGCCAGCATCCAGCGCTTCGTCATATCCTCTCCCCGTCCCGCACCGCGTGCGCGGCGTCGTGGCGCGAGTAGATCACTCCTCCGGCGTTTCGCCAAGCCCTTGAACGCGGGCGCTCAGCCGATGCCGCGCACCGCCGCCAGTGCCCGCTCGCGCGCTTCGCGATGGCCGATGATCTTGCGCGGATAGCCGCGCGGACGACACCCCGCCGCATCGGGATCGTGGATCGCGGCGTCGGACAGCCCGGCAAGCTCGGGCACCCAGCGGCGGATATAGCCGGCGGCGTCGAACTTTTCCGACTGGGTCAGCGGCGCCATGATCCGCACGAACATGTTGGAATCGATCCCCGTGCCCGCCGTCCATTGCCAGTTTACGGCGTTCGATGCGTAGTCCGCATCGAGCAGCGTGTCCCAGAACCAGCGCTCGCCCTCGCGCCAGTCGATCAGCAGATGCTTGATGAGGAAGCTCGCCGCGATCATCCGCACGCGATTGTGCATCCATCCGGTTGCCCAGAGCTGGCGCATCCCGGCATCGACAATGGGGTAGCCGGTGCGGCCCTGTTGCCACGCGACCAGATCGTCCGCGCTCGATCGCCAGGGCAGCGCATCGAACTTGTCGCGTGCGTTGCGGGCGCCATAGTCGGGGAATTGCAGGATGACGTTCTGCGCATAGTCGCGCCAGCCGATCTCGCCGAGGAAGGTCTCCACCGATCCGCCGGCGGCCATGGTGGCGTGCCAGACGGTGGCGGGCGATACTTCGCCGAAGTGCAGGTGCGGCGACAGGCGCGAGCTGCCCTCGATCGAGGGCAGGTTGCGCTGCGCGTCATAGCGGTTGGCATGGCGCGCGAAGGCCTTCAGCCGCGCTGCCGCGCCCTCCTCTCCCGGCGTCCATTCTTCCGCGAACTTCGTCGCCCAATTGGGGCGCGTCGGGAGCAGGGCCCAGTCCTCCAGACGGTCGGACGCCGGCCATTTCGCCGGTGCGGCAATCGCCTCCGGGCCATCGGCCGGCGCGGCGGGGGGCATCCGGTCGCGCAGCGCGCGCCAGAACGGCGTATAGATCTTGTACGGCGCGCCGCTGCCCGTGGTGATGCTGCCCGGCGGGGCAAGGTAATTGCCGTCATGGCAGACGAGGTCGAGCTGCTTCGCCACCGCGCGCTCGGCATTGCGCCACCACGGCTCGTAATGGCGCAGCGCATGGACGCGCCCTGCCCCCGTCTCCTCCGCCAGTTCCGCCAGCACCGCATCGGCCCGGCCTCTACGCAGGATCAGCCGCGATCCCCTTGCCCGCAACGCAGCGTCGAGCGCGGCCAGGCTGTGGTGCAGCCACCAGCGCGACGCGCCCCCCATCGCGCGGTGCCTGGGCGTCTCGTCGTCGAGGATATAGACCGGCACCACCGGCCCGCCCTGCGCGGCGGCGGCGAGCGCGGCCTGATCGGCAAGCCTGAGGTCGCGGCGGAACCAGACGATGCTGGTCATGCGCGATACGCCGTGCCGAGCGCGACGATCGAAGCAACGTGTCTGCGGGATACTTCCATCGCGTCGAGCCCATAGCCGCCGCCGAGCGCGCTTGCCAACGGCACGCCCCGGCGGGCGAACAGCGTCGCGATCCACTCGTCCCGCGCGATGAGCCCATCATAGCTGAGCGCCAGCCGGCCCAGCCGGTCGCCCGCCAGCGGATCGACGCCCGCCTGGTACAGCACGAGATCGGGGGCGAAACTTTCCACCAGCGGCACCAGCGTTTCGGCGAGCGTGGCGAGATAGGCGTCGTCGCCGGTCCCGTCGGGAAGACCGACATCGACGGTCGAGCGCGCCTTGCGCACCGGGAAGTTCTTTTCCGCATGGATCGAATAGGTCGCGATGTCCGGGCGTCCGGCGGTGAGCGCCGCGGTGCCGTCGCCCTGGTGCACGTCGCAATCGACCACCAGCACCCGGCGCACGCTGCCTTCCTCGGTCAGCCGCACCGCCGCGATCGCCAGATCGTTGAAGATGCAGAACCCCGCCCCGGTATCGGCCAGCGCATGATGGCTGCCCCCTGCGGTATTCGCCGCGAACCCCTGTTCCAGCGCGATCCGGGCCGCCAGATAGGTGCCGCCCGGCACGATCGCAGCGCGATGCGCGACCTCAGGCGTCACGGGAAAGCCGATGCGGCGCTCCTTGTGCAGCGGCACGCTGGCAGTCGCGACCTGCTCGACATAATCGGGATCGTGCACCGCCTCCAGCCAGGCGCGCGGCATCGCCTCGGGCTCGTGCCAAGCAAGCTGGTCGCCCAGTTCGCGCAGCAGGTCGCGGACCAGCCCGTTCTTGTTCCACTGATACGGGCTGCGCTTGGGCGCCGGCGCCACATAGGCGGGGTGATGGACGACGGGGATCATGGGGATGCCCAACATAGGGATTCCCCTTTGCCCCGGCGAGAGGCTACAGCCCCGTAGATGACCGATATTGCCTCGCTTCCCTATCGCCCCTGTGCCGGCGTGATGCTCCTCAACCGCGACGGACAGGTGTTCGTCGGCCAGCGGCTCGATTCGACGCTGGAGGCGTGGCAGATGCCGCAGGGCGGGATCGATCCGGGCGAGGACGCGCTGGAGGCCGCCTATCGCGAACTGTGGGAGGAAACCGGCGTCGCGCGCGGGCATGTCGAGCTGATCGCCGCCGCGCCGGAAGAGCTGTGGTACGACCTGCCCGACGATCTGGTGGGCAAGGTGTGGAAGGGCAAATGGCGCGGCCAGCGGCAACGGTGGTTCCTGTTCCGCTTCAATGGCAGCGATGCCGATGTGAACATCGAGACGGCCGAGCCGGAGTTCCGCGCGTGGCGCTGGATCGCGCCGAGCGAGCTGCCGGTGCTGATCGTGCCCTTCAAGCGGGCGCTCTATACCCAACTGCTCGACGTTTTTGCGGAGCATCTCGTCTGATCCGCCATTTTAACGCCCCATTGCCAAGGATACCGAGCCGGTCATGCGCGCCCTGCTGATTGCCCTGCCCCTTTTGCTCGCCAACGCCAACGCCGAGGATCCGAAGATCCCGCCGACGCTGAAGGCGATGCTCGACGCGGCGATGGAAGCGGGGAATGAGAACGACGTCGCCGTGCTGGTGAAGTACGCCCGCACCGCCGCGCCCGAAAGCGCGGACCTGGTGACCAAGATCGCGTCGGACTGGCGCGCCGACCGGCAGGCCAAGGCCCAGCGCAAGCTGCGCGAGGCGGATTTCTTCGATCTGGTGAAGGGGCGCGCCGAATTTGCCGCCTATCTGACCGAGGGCAATACCCAAAACTTCGGCGTATCCACCTCGGTCGAGGTGCGGCGCGAGGCGCTGGCGTGGCGGCACAAGATCCGGTTGCAGGGCGATTACCAGAAGAGCCTGGGCACGGTGACGCGCGAACGGTATCTGGCGGCCTATGAGCCGAACTGGAAGTTCGACGACCGGGCGTATCTGTACGGCGCCGCCCAGTATGAAAGCGATCGTTTTTCCGGCTTCACCGATCGTATCTCGATCTCGTCGGGCGCGGGCTATAGCGCGATCAAGAGCAAGGACGTGAAGCTCGACCTGGAACTGGGGCCCGCCTATCGCCGGACCCATTTCATCAATGCGGAAAACGAAAACAACATCGCCGCGCGCGGCTCGATGGATTTCGACTGGAAGCTGACGCGGGGCATCACCGTCCACCAGAATGCGTCGGCCTATGTCCAGGATGCCAACAGCACCGTTTCGTCGAAATCGGCACTGCTGGCGAAGCTGATCGGCCCGCTCTCGGCGCAATTCTCGTACACGCTGCAATATGAAAGCCGCCCGCCAGCAGGACGGCAAACGGCGGACACCACCAGCCGCGCGGCGCTCGTCCTCGATTTCTGATCGCCGGGCGCCACAGCCACAGGGCATGGCGCGCGGAACGGACGCTATGCCACGGGGGTGTTCAACGCGCGCCGGTTCGCGCTACGATCCGGCGATGACCGAGCTTTCCCCGATCGAGCGCGCCGTGATCGACCGTGTCGCGACGGCCCCCACGCTCGCGCGGACCGAGGCGTGGATGGCGATCAACAGCGGCACCCGCAACCTGGCCGGAGTTACCCGGATGGGCGAGACACTGGCCGACGCCTTCGCCGTGCTGCCGGGCCGAGTCGCGCTGGTCGACCCTTCCCCGGTGGAAAATGTCACGCCGGACGGACGGACCGAGGCGGTGGCGCATGGGCGACACCTGCACGTGTCGGTGCGGCCCGAGGCGCCGGTGCAGCTGCTGCTGACCGGCCACATGGATACGGTGTTCGGCGCCGACCATCCGTTTCAGCACGCCCGGTGGCTGCCCGACGGCACGCTCAACGCGCCGGGTGCCGCCGACATGAAGGGCGGGCTGGCGCTGATGCTCGCGGCGCTGGAGGCCGTGGAGACGAGCCCGCTGGCGGCACGGATCGGCTATGACGTGCTCATCAATTCGGACGAGGAAACCGGCTCGTTTTCGTCCCGCGCGCTGATCGAGCAGGTCGCGCGCGGCAAGGTTGCGGCGCTGACCTATGAGCCCGCTTTGCCCGACGGGACACTGGCGGGCGCGCGGGGCGGCACCGGCAATTTCTCGCTGATCGTGCGCGGGCGCAGTGCCCATGCCGGACGCAATCCCGAGGACGGGCGCAACGCGCTGGTCGCGGCGGCCGACCTCGCGCTGCGGCTGGCGGCGGCGCGGGCGCCGGGGCTGGCGGTGAACCCGGCGCGGATCGACGGCGGCGGGCCGAACAATGTGGTCCCGGACCTTGCGATCCTACGCGTCAATTTCCGCCCCCACGATGCAGAGTCGATCGCAGCGGCGCAGGCGGCGCTGGACGCGGCGGCGGCGGCAGTGCGCGCGCTCCATGACGTCACCGTCGAGGTCCATGGCAGCTTCAATCGCCCCCCCAAGCCCATCGACCCCGGCGCCGCGCGGCTGTTCGCGCTGGTGCGCGAAGCGGGCGCCGCCCTGGGCATCCCCATCGCGTGGAAGGACACCGGCGGGGTGTGCGATGGCAACAACATCGCCGCGTGCGGCGTGCCCGTGGTCGACACCATGGGCGCGCGGGGCGGCGCCATTCATTCTGCGGAGGAATTTCTGATACCCGACAGCCTGCCCGAACGTGCCGCGCTTTCCGCGCTGACCCTGCTGCGCCTTGCCGAGCGGGGTCGGCCATGAGCTTCGTGATCCGCGCGGCGCGCGACGAGGACCTCCAGCATCTGTACGAAATGGCCAAGCTGACCGGCGGCGGCTTCACCAACCTGCCCCCCGAGCGCGATGCGCTGCGCGCCAAGCTGGCCCGCAGCCACGCGGCGTTCGAGCGCCCCGACGATGGCGGCGAGCATGACGATTTGTTCGTGATGATCCTGGAAAACACCCGCACCGGCGACGTGCGCGGGACGAGCCAGATCTTCACCCGCGTCGGCCAGACCTGGCCCTTCTACAGCTATCGCATGGGCACGGTGACCAAGCACAGCCGCGAGCTGAACCGCACGTTCCGCGCCGAAATCCTCAGCCTGGTCAACGATCTGGAAGGCTGCAGCGAAGTCGGCGGGCTGTTCCTCCACCCGTCCGAGCGCGCCGGGGGACTGGGGATGCTGCTCGCGCGCAGCCGCTATCTGTTCATCGCCCGCCATCGCAGCCGCTTTGCCGACCGGGTGCTGGCGGAGCTGCGCGGGGTGATCGACGAAGCGGGCGGATCGCCCTTCTGGGACGGTGTCGCGGGGCGTTTCTTCGGGATGAATTTCCAGCAGGCGGACGAATTCAACGCCACCCATGGCAACCAGTTCATCGCCGACCTGATGCCCAAGCATCCGATCTACACCGCGATGCTCCAGGAGAGCGCGCGCTGCGTCATCGGGCTGCCCCATCCATCGGGCCGGGCGGCGATGCGGATGCTGGAGAATGAAGGCTTCGCGTTCGAGAACTATATCGACATCTTCGACGGCGGCCCGACGATGACCGCGCGGACCGATCAGGTGCGTACGATCCGCGACGCCCGCACCGCGACCGTCGAGGCAATCGCACCCGGCGGCACGCCCGCGCTGGTCGCGACCGGCCTGCTCGCCGCGTTCCGGGCCACGCATGGGACGTTGACCGAGACCGGCGAAGGCCTGGTGACGATCGACGCCGACGCGGCGGCCGCGCTGGGCATCGGGCCGGGCGACGAAATCGCCTATGTGGTGCGGTGATGCGGGTCGAGATCAATTTCGACGGGATCATCGGGCCGAGCCATAACCTTGCGGGATTAAGCCCCGGCAATCTGGCGGCGACGCGCAACCGGGGACAGGTGTCGCACCCGCGCGCCGCCGCGCTGCAGGGCATTGCCAAGATGCGCGCCAATCTGGCGCTGGGACTGCATCAGGGCATCCTGCTGCCCCATGCCCGCCCGGACCATCGCTGGCTGGCGCGCCTCGGCACGCGCTATGCCGAGGCGCCCGCGCATCTTCAGGCACAGGCGCTGTCCGCGTCGGCGATGTGGGCGGCGAATGCGGCGACGGTTTCCCCCGCTGCCGATACGGCCGACGGGCGCTGCCACCTGACGGTCGCCAACCTGGTCACGATGCCGCACCGCAGCCATGAATGGCCCGAGACGCTGGCGCAGCTGCGCCTCGCCTTCGCCGATCCCGCCTTTGCCGTGCACGGCCCCGTTCCCGCGCCCTTTGGCGACGAAGGTGCGGCGAACCATATGCGGCTGGAGGCGGCACCGGGCGCGCCCGGCGTGGAGATATTCGTGTACGGCGTGGCGGGCGGCCCCTTCCCCGCGCGCCAGCATATCGAGGCAAGCCGCGCGATTGCGCGCCACCATGGGCTCAGCCCGCAGCGGACCTTGTTCATCCAGCAATCGGAGGCCGCGATCGCGGCAGGCGCTTTCCACAACGATGTCGTCGCGGTCGCCAACGGTCGCGTGCTGTTAGCGCATGAACAGGCTTTCGAGCACCGCGCGCAGTTCCATGCCGACCTGCGCGCCGCGATGCCCGAGGTCGAGATCGTCGAAGTGCCCGCCGCTCGGGTGAGCCTGGCCGACGCGATTGCCTCCTATCTGTTCAACGCGCAGCTGGTGACCCTGCCGGAAGGCGGCATGGCGCTGATCGTGCCCACCGAGGCGCGCGACACGCCAGCGGTGTGGGACTGGCTGACTGCGCATGTCGCCGGTAACGGCCCGATCCGGCGAGTCGAGGTAGTCGATGTCCGCCAGTCGATGGCCAATGGGGGCGGCCCGGCCTGCCTGCGCCTGCGCGTGGTGGCAGACCCGGCAACGGTCGATCCGCGCTTCCTGGTGGACGACGCGCGGCTCGACCGGATCGCAGAGATCGTCACGCGCCACTGGCCCGAGGCCATCGCACCCGACGCGATCGGCGACCCGGCGCTGCTCGCGCAAATCGAGGGCGCGCGCGCGGCGCTGCTCACCGCGCTAGACCTCGAGGCGCTGGTGCAGCCGCCGGGACTGTCGGGTTAACTTACAGTTAAGCATGTTCGCAAAGGGCGGTTTCCCGGAAATCCGCCATTGGTCCGGCCCTTGCAGGGTGCCGGGCATGCTGCACCGCCTGCGCCGCCTCTTCACGATCAAGACCAAGTTTGAGGCCTATCTGATCATCTATGGCCTCGGCACCGGGGCGGTGGAGCGCGGGATGCACTATCTGGAGCAATATCCCGGATGGGGCGGACGCGCGCTGTTCCTGCTGTGCCCGGTGGCCGTGTTCATGGCGGGGGCCAAGATCCTCGACAGCTTCGACGTGCCGCGCTGATGGGAGTGCCCTGAAAAACAAACCCCCGCCGAGCCGGCGGCTCTGGCGGGGGATGTTGGTGCGCCCGGAACGATTCGAACGTCCGACCCTCAGATTCGTAGTCTGATGCTCTATCCAGCTGAGCTACGGGCGCCAGGAGAGGCGCTGTTAGACGGCAATTCGCGGAAGCGCAACCGCGCATTGCATGGCTTTCGCATATCTTTCGGTGCGCGGTGCGAAATCGGGGAAAGTGCGGGAAATCGGCGGCAAACGCCTGAAAAACAAACCCCCGCCGAGCCGGGTGGCTCTGGCGGGGGATGTTGGTGCGCCCGGAACGATTCGAACGTCCGACCCTCAGATTCGTAGTCTGATGCTCTATCCAGCTGAGCTACGGGCGCCGGGAGACGCGCTGTTAGATGGCGAATCGTGGGAGCGCAAGCCCGTTGCGCATAGTTTTCTTGGCGCATAGAGCGATTTCATGCGCAGCCCCCTTCTCCTCGCCGTGATCGCCCTTGCCGGCTGCACGCAGAGCCCCGCCACTTATCCCTCCCTGCTCCCGCGTCCGATCGAGACGCAGAGCCTGGCCGAGCCGGTGCGTCCGGTCGCCGCCGCCACGCCCGACGTGACGCTGGATACCCGGCTCGCCGAAGTCATGGGATCGATCGAGAAAGCGAAGCAGGCCTTCGACGCTTCTGCGCAGAAGGCCGAATCGAAGATTGCGGTGGCGCGGGGCCTGCCCGCCGGGTCCAGCCCGTGGCTGGATGCCCAGGCGGCACTGAGCGAACTCGAATCGCTCCGTGCGCCGGTGCTGACGCGCCTGTCGGACCTCGAGCAGATGGTGATCGAACGCGGCCAGGCCGGCCAGCCGCCCTACCCTGCGCTCGACGCGGCGATCCAGTCGACCAACGCGGTGCTGGCGGCGCAGGACGCCCGCATCCGCGCGCTGGAATCGGGAATCGCAGCCGCTTAAGCTGTTTGGGAGCGCGCCGGCACCGCCATTAAAACAGCCGCTTAATCCTCCGCCATCGCCGGATGCAGCACGCGCATCACGGCCAGCACCGACGCGTAATCGTCGGTCCAGCCGGTGAAGCCCGGTGTCGGCGTCAGCGGAGTCCAGCTGCGATTCGGCACCGTCAGCGCCGCCACCATCGCCGGGTCCTTCGACAGCGCGATCCAGTCGGACACGCTGGCCTCGTCGCGCTTTTCCAGCGCGCTGGGCGAATAGATCATCCGCGCCGCGTGCCAGCCGCCACGCTCAGCCGCCGCCGCCACGACCGGCGCCAGCGCGAGGAAGCGGTTCGAGATGTGCACCAGCAACAACCCGTTGGGTGCCAGCACCCGGCCATAGGTGTCGAACGCCTCCGCCGTCATCAGGTGCATCGGCACCGCGTCCGACGAAAAGGCATCGAGCGCGAGCAGGTCCAGGCTCCCGGTCGGCGCCTCTGCCAGCCGCACGCGGGCGTCGCCCACCGCGACATCGGCATGCGGCAGGCATTGCGGCAGGAAGGTGAAGCGCCCCGAATCGCGCGCCAGCTTCACGATCGCCGGGTCGATCTCGTAGAAGCGCCACTTCTGACCCGGCTGCGCGTAGCAGGCGAGCGTGCCCGAGCCCAGCCCCACCACGCCGACGCGGGCGCCGGGGCCGTACAGCGTCGGCAGCGCCAGCATCGCCTGCCCCACGCCCGACCCTGCGACATAATAGGTGGTCGGCAACCGCGAGCGCGCGCCCAGCAACTGGATGCCGTGCACGGTCGTACCATGCGCCAGCCGGCGCTCCCGCGCATCCTCGGTGACGGTATAGACCCCGAAATAGCTGCGGGTACGCGCGTCGGACAGCGACATCTGGATCGAACGATAGCCGCCGAACAGGAACAACCCGCCCGCCAGCGCGATCAGGAACGGCACGCGCGCACCGATCGCCAGCAGGCCAAGCACCGCGACGGCGACGAATGCGATCTGCTCGTTCATCTCGCCGAGCATCGCGCCGGGGTTGGCGATGCCGATCAGCACCACCACCGAAACCGCCAGCGCGAACGCCAGCACCTTGATCCGATAGGCCTGCCCCCCGCCCTGCCAGAGGCGCCCGATCACGGGCAACAGCGGCCGCTGCACCGCCAGCGCGCCCGCCGCCAGGATCAGCAGCGGATATTCATAGGTCCAGTCGAACACCACCGGCGCCAGTAGCCCGGAGAAGACACCGCCCAGCGCCCCGCCCACCGACATCGCCAGATAAAAGCCCGTCAGCCGGTCCGGCGCGGGGCGCAGCGCGTACATCCGGCTGTGCAGCGCGACCGAAACGAGGAACAGCAGCGCCAATCCGATAAACGCGTTGGCATAGGCAAGCGCCTGATGCCCGGCGATCAACGTCGCTCCGAACAGCAGCAAGATGACCGGCGTGAACTGGCTAAGGACGTCCGGCAGCGTCCGATCGTCGCGGAACGCCACCGAGAAGCTCAGCAGATACAGTCCCAGCGGCAGCACCCACAGCATCGGAACCGCGACGATATCGGTCGTCAGGAACGTCGTCGTCGCCAGCATCAGCCCCGACGGGACAAAGGCGAGCGCGATCCAGTGCGCCACGCGCCGCGCGCCTGCCGGCGCGCTGCTATGCGCGACATGCGGCTCGCCCCCCATCCGGCGGGGCAGCATCGTCGCGCAGGCGGCGACCAGGACGAACACCAGCGCATAGCCGATCGTCCACAACAGGCTCTGCCCCTTGAGCGCGAGCCCAGGCTCGACCAGCAGAGGATAGGCGATCAGCCCGCCAAAGCTGCCGATGTTGGAGGCGGCATACAGCGCATAGGGATCGCGCCCGCCACTCGCCACGCTGTACCAGCGCTGGAGCAGCGGTGCCTGCGCCGAAATCGCGAAGAACAGCGGGCCGATCGAGGCACCGAACAGCCACGGCACCCAGAATGCCGGCTCGGCATCGGCGGGCAATTCCATCGCGGTCAGCCCGATCGGCAGCCACAGCGCCGCGACCGCGAGCACGGCAAGGTGTATGCCCGCCTGCATCCGCGCCGGCACCCGCCCCAGCGCATGGGCATAGGCATAGCCGCCCAGCAGCAGCGCCTGATAGACCAGCATCGCCGAGTTCCACACGGCGGGCGCGCCGCCCAGCCGGGGCAGCGCCATCCGCGCGACCATCGGCTGGACGAGGAAGAGCAGGAACGATCCCGAAAGGATCGCGAGCACAAACAGCCAGTGCGTCGCGCGGCGCGGCGCGGACCCTGCCCCCGTTGGATCGCTCATGCGCGTCGCGTCGTCGCGACGGGCGCGGCGGCGCCTATGGAACCGGAATGGACGAACGCGGGCGGCAGAGGGGCTTGCATGGGCGGCAGGCAAGCAGAATGCCCCGGCCAAGTAAAGCGCAGCCGTTCAGGGGCGCGCGATCCGATAGGTGACGTGGGCACGCAGCGCATCGACCGCGAGCGGGTGATCGAAATCCTCGTCGGGCATGTATTGCATCCCCAGCCGCGTCATCAGGCCCCGGCTGCGCAGATTGCCCGTCGTCGTGATCGCCGCGACCTGATCGATCCCGCCGGCCCAGCCCCATCCCAGGCTGACCTGCGCCGCCTCGCGCGCATAGCCCTGGCCCCAGAAATCGGGCGCGAGCCGCCAGCCGATCTCGACATCGCCCGCGATCGGCGTGTCTGCGGCCCCCGGCTTCAGCCCGCAAAAGCCCAGAAACGCGCCGTCCGCGCGCCGCTCGATCGCCCAGAAGCAATAGCCGTGCAGGTCGTGAAACCCGTTCTGCCGATCGATCGCCGCATCGCTCTGTTCGCGCGACAGATGCGGGCCCAGAAATTCCATCACGCGCGGATCGTTGCACATCGCGTGGAACGGCGAGCGATCGCGGTCTTCCCAGCGGCGCAGGAGCAGGCGGGGCGTCTCGATCATGGCACGGGTCTCTGGATGGCGAAGGTCACCGTCTGCCGAAGCGGGTCTCCGGCGGCGAAACTGGGATGGTCGAAATCGCCATCGGCAAGCCGCGCCATGCCCAGCCGCTGCATCACTGCCTGGCTGCGGGTGTGGCCGGCGCCGGTGATCGCGACGATGCGGTGCGCCGGCGTATGCAGCCAGCCCCAGTCCAGGCTGGCGCGCGCGGCCTCGACCGCAAGGCCCTGCCCCCAATAGGCCCGGGCGAAGATCCAGCCGATCTCCACATCGTCCGCGATCGGCGTATTCGGGGCGCCGGGCTTGAGCCCGCAAAACCCCGCGACCGCGCCCTCGTGTTCGACGACCCAGAAGCCCAGCCCGCGCTCGGCGCGATAGCCCGCATGGCGATCCAGGCTTGCGGCGGCAGTCGCCGGGGTCGCTGCCGGGTTGAGGTCGCGCATCGTCACCGGATCGCTGAGCATCGCGATCAGCGGGGCGCGGTCCTCCGGCCCCGGCGGCCGCAGCCACAGCCGCTCCGTGCGGATCACGCGCCCATCAGCCGCGCGGCAAGCGGCGCGTGATAGGTCAGCACGCCCGAGGTGCCGGCGCGCTTGAACGCCATCAGCGTCTCCAGCACCAGCGTGTCGCGATCCCCCGCGCCCACTGCGGCCGCCGCCTCGATCATCGCATACTCGCCCGACACCTGATAGGCGAACACGGGTACTTCGAAGGCATTCTTCACACGGACTATGATGTCCAGATAGGGCAACCCCGGCTTCACCATGACGCTGTCCGCGCCTTCCGCCAGGTCGAGCGCGACTTCGCGCAGCGCTTCCTCGGCATTGGCGGGGTCCATCTGATAGGTTTTCTTGTCGCCCTTCAGCAGCCCGCGCGAACCCACCGCGTCGCGGAACGGGCCATAGAAGCCGCTCGCATATTTCGCGGCATAGGCCATGATCTGGACGTTGACGCGGCCATCTGCCTCCAGCGCATCGCGGATCAGCCCGACGCGGCCGTCCATCATGTCGCTGGGTGCGACGATGTCCGCCCCCGCCTGCGCCTGCACCAGTGCCTGTTCGGTCAGCACCGCCGCCGTGACGTCATTGAGCACATAGCCGCGATTATCGACGATCCCGTCATGGCCGTGGCTGGTATAGGGATCGAGCGCCACATCGGTCAGCACGCCGATATCGGGCACCGCGTCCTTGATCGCGCGGATCGCGCGGCACATGAGATTGTCGGGATTGGTCGCCTCGCGCCCGTCGTCGCTGCGCAGCCCGGCGGGGGTGTTGGGGAACAGCG
Organism: Sphingomonas degradans; assembly: GCF_053502645.1. Lineage (NCBI taxonomy): Bacteria > Pseudomonadati > Pseudomonadota > Alphaproteobacteria > Sphingomonadales > Sphingomonadaceae > Sphingomonas > Sphingomonas degradans. The sequence continues at coordinate 1,577,103 of NZ_CP177172.1, read as the reverse complement.
CCAGGCAGGGAATGCCCAGCGCCGCCGCCTCGCGCGCACGATCGACCACGCCCGCCAGCGACCAGCGCGACACGCCGGGCAGCGAGGCGATCGGCTCCTCCTCGGTCCCCTCGGTGACGAACAGCGGCCAGATCAGGTCGGCAGGCGTCAGCACGTTTTCGGCGAACATCCGCCGGCTCCAGGCGGCGGCACGGGTGCGGCGGAGGCGAAGCGCAGGATAGTGAGTCATGCGGGGTTACTGCTCCCCCATCGCCGGCTAGGCAAGCACCAGCGGAGCGTTACACTTGCGAAAGCGTTAGGCGGCTCTGCACTGAACGAAAGCGCGTTTTCCATGACCAGCCCGACCGCCATCATGATCGTCAACACGAAGTCGCGGCACGGACAGGCGTGGTTCGACCGGGCGTGCGCGCGGTTCAAGGCGCTGGACTTCGCGGTCGAAGCTCATGCGGTGGAGGACCCGTCGAAGCTCGACTCGACGGTCGCACAGGCGGTGGTGCGCAACCCCGAGTTGCTGATCCTGGGCGGCGGCGATGGGACGATCAGCGGCAATGTGGACGCGATGGTGGGTCGAAGCATCCGGCTTGGCGTGCTGCCGCTGGGCACGGCGAACAGCTTTGCCCGCTCGCTCGGCATCCCGCTCGACGTCGACGGCGCGGTGGACACGATCGTCAACGGCCGGGCGCGGCGGATCGATCTGGGCCAGATCGATGACGATTATTTCGCCAGCACCGCCGCGATCGGCCTGTCCCCCAAGATCGCCGAGACTGTGCCGCATGGCGTCAAGAAATACTTCGGCCGCGCCGGCTATCTCGCCTGGGCGGCGATCCAGTTCGCCCGCTTCCACCCCTTCACCCTCATCGTCGGCGAGGGCGCCGACCAGCGCCGGCTGCGCGTAGTCGAAGTCCGCATCTCGAACGGCCCGTTCCATGGTGGCACCGAACTGGTCGACGAGGCCCGCGTCGACAGCGGCGAAATCGTGGTGCAGGCCGTGAAGGGCCATGTGAAGCGCCGGCTGGTGCGCAACTGGGCGGCATCGGTGCTGCGGCTGGATGCGCGGCACGACGATACCGAGACGTTTCGCGGCCAATCGATCCGCGTCGCGACCGAGCCGCCGTTGCCGATCTCGATCGACGGCGAAGTGCTGGCCAAGACGCCGGTGACGGCACGGATCGCCGCGGGCGTGATCGAAGTGATGGTGCCCGCCGCCTGACCGATCAGGCGGGCTTTCGCCGACGCATGGCCATATAGCCCACTGCGCCCGCGCCAAGCAGGAACAGCAGCATCGTACCGGGCTCCGGCACCGGCGTAGGTCCACCACCCGGATTGGTCCCGGTCGGCGGGTAATAGCTGCCGGTATAGGTGCCGAGGTGCATTTCGCCGTTCTGCACCAGACTGCCGAAAACCGCAGAGCCCTGAATATAGTTGCCGGTGGTCGCATCGGCTTTCGGCGCCAGCACCGATCCACCCCAGGCCGTGGTGAGGTTGAGCTTGTTGGCATCGGGGAAGTTCCAGATGACATGCTCGCCCAGCCCCTGGGTGCCGCCCAAGAAGTTGTCGTTCAGCAGGATGTCGGTGCCGCTCACGTTGACGATCGCCGTGTCTGCGCCGTTCAGGTTGAACTGGATTTCGCCGATCGCATTGAGCTGCGCCGCGCTGATCGAGAAGACTGCCAGCCCGTCCGCATTGGGTGCCGCATCGAACGTGCCCCGGTTGCCGTTGATCGACAACTGGCTGTTGGCGCCCAACCCGCCCAGCGTTCCCGACAGGTCGGTAAGGCTGCTCGACAACAGGCTCTTTTGCTGTTGCAGGTCGGCCGTGAAGGACGGGCTGGATTGCGACAGGCCCGACTGGACGGTGTTCTGATTGACGTTGGTGTTGCTGATCGTGCCGCCGACCTTCACCGTCTGCGCCGCACCGTTCAGATTGAACCCGCTGTTGACGTTCCCGCCGACGATTGCGCCGGAACCGTTGTTGAGATTCTTGGTGCCGCCATTGACGTTGCCCACCACCGTCAGCCCGGGCTGCCCCGTCGAGGACGGTGCCGGCGTCTTGATCTGATAGTTGGACGAATTGCCGTTCAGATCGCCGCCGACAAAGGTGCGCCCTTCAACCTCCGACGAGGATTGCAGGTCGCCCAGCACGATCAGGTTCCACTCGCGCAGCGCGTCGGTGTTGACCACCGGCGACGCGATTGCGGGAACCACCAGCGCGGTGGCAGCGGCAAGGATCAGCGCATGCCGCTTGGTGAACTGGATCTTCGCTACCATCTCTGTCTGTCTATCCCCGTCGTCGATCCGGGCGGCATAGCGCGCCCGGCACGGAGACGGCACGAAAAGACGTGGTTAACGCCCACGCCTTTTCGTCCCGCTTCGACACTCTAGCCTAGCCGCGCGAGCGCCGCGCTCAGCCGTTCGGCTTCGGCGGCCTTCTCCGCATGGTCGGCGCGCGCCTTCTCCACCGCTTCGGGCTTGGCCCGCTCGACGAAGCTGGGATTGTTGAGGCGCCCGGCGAGCCCGTCGCGCTCCTTCTCCGCCGCCGCGATCGCCTTGGTCAGGCGGGTGCGCTCGGCGTCGAGGTCCACGACGCCGCTGATCGGCAGCATATAGGTCGCCTCGTCCACCACGATCTGGAGCGAGCCGCCTTCGGGCAGTTCGCCCTCGGCCTGATCGACGCGCGCAAGCCGGGCCAATGCGCCCTGCTGGCGCGCAAGCCGCGCCGTCGTCTGGTCTGACGCATCGCGAACATAGAGCGGCAGGCGTGCGCTCGGCGGCACGTTCAGTTCGGTGCGCGCGGCGCGAATTTCGCTCACCAGCCGGATCAGCCAGTCGATCTCCTGCGCCGCTTCGGGATCGAGTGCGCGGGCGTCGGCCATCGGCCAGTGTGCGACGATCAGTTCATGGTCGCGCGGCCCCATCTTCGACCACAGCTCTTCGGTGATGAAGGGCATGAACGGGTGGAGCAGCACGAGGATCTGGTCGAGCACCCAACCGGCCACGGCGCGGGTTTCGCGCGCGGGGCCATCTTCAATCCGTTCGCCCTGAGCCTGTCGAAGGGCCGGGTCCGTATCGGTCGTCGCCTGGCCTTCGACAGGCTCAGGCCGAACGGGGGCTGGGCCCTGGATCACCGGCTTGATGAGTTCCAGATACCAGTCGCAGAACCGGCTCCAGGTGAACTGATAGATCGTGTTCGCCGCCTCGTCGAAGCGCAGATCGGCCAGCGCGAGGTCGAGCGCCTGCACCGTTGCGACGGTTTCCGCGATAATCCAGCGGTTTACCGCAAGCTCTGCCGACGGCGCCTCAAGCGTGGAGGACGCCCCGATGCCGTTCGACTGGCAGAAGCGGGCGGCGTTCCACAGCTTGGTCGCGAAGTTGCGATAGCCCTCGATCCGGCGCTCATCCATCTTGATGTCGCGGCCCTGGCTCTCCATCGCCGCCATGAAGAAGCGCAGCGCATCGGCGCCGTACTTGTCGATCAGCCCCAGCGGATTGACGACGTTGCCCTTGGACTTGGACATTTTCTGGCCGTCGGCTGCACGGACAAGACCGTGGAGATACAGGGTCTTGAACGGCACTTCGCCCAGGAAGTGCAAACCCTGCATCATCATGCGGGCGTCCCAGAAGAACAGGATGTCGAATCCGGAAATGAGCACGTCGTTCGGGTAGCGGCCGCCGAGCGTTCGATCCTCCCCGGCACGGGGAGGGGGACCGCGACGCACAGCGTCGTGGTGGAGGGGGCTGGCGGCTGGGGGAATCGCTTGGGGCGCGCCCCCTCCACCATGCTGCGCATGGTCCCCCTCCCCGTTCCGGGGAGGATTTTCGGGCCAGCCCATCGTCGCGAACGGCCAGAGCGCCGAGGAGAACCAGGTGTCGAGGACGTCGGAATCGCGATGAAGCCAAATCCACCGCTTGTCCCACATATGGTCCACGATTTCTTGCTGGCTATCGACCAATCGAATCGTGTCTGGGGAACAACCGTAATACTCCGCTGCCTGAGCGATTACCCCACTAGCGGTCTCACCTACAAAGGGGGGGGCAACGACGGCTTCATTGCCAGCGTAAGCGAGTTCACCATTCTCGAGCTTTGCCGGCCCAAACCAAGCCGGAATCCGGTGCCCCCACCAGAGCTGGCGGCTGACGCACCAGGGCTGGATGTTTTCCATCCAGTTGAAATAGGTCTTTTCCCAGCTCTTCGGCACGATCTTGGTCGCGCCCGAGCGGACGGCCTCGATCGCCGGCTTGGCCAGCGTCGCGGCGTCGACATACCATTGATCGGTCAGCCACGGCTCGATCACCACGCCCGAGCGGTCGCCATAGGGGGTCTGGATCGTGCGCGGCTCGGCGTCGTGCGCCTCGCCGTCCTTGTCCACCCACGCGACCAGGAAACCCTCGTCCTTGAGCCGCTGGACGATCGCCTTGCGCGCCTCGAACCGGTCGAGCCCGAGCAGTTCGTCGGGGATCAGCCCGTCGCGGGTCTGGGTAATCATCGCCTTGGCATCGAGCATGTTGAGCATGTCGCGTGCCTCGATGCCGGCGCGGCGGCCGACTTCGAAGTCGTTGAAGTCATGCCCCGGCGTGATCTTGACCGCGCCCGAACCCAGTTCGGGATCGGCGTGGTCGTCGGTGATGATCGGGATCAGGCGCCCGGTGATCGGCAGGCGCACCTTCTTGCCGACCAGCGCGGCATAGCGTTCGTCGCTGGCGTTCACCGCGACTGCCATGTCGGCGAGCATCGTCTCGGGCCGCGTCGTCGCGACCTGGATGAAGCCGCTGCCGTCCTCGAGCGGATAGCGCAGGTGCCAGAAGCTGCCCTTCACTTCGCGCGTCTCGACCTCAAGGTCCGAAATCGCAGTGCCGAGGCCCGGGTCCCAGTTCACCAGCCGCTTGTCGCGGTAGATCAGCCCCTGTTTGTGCAGATCGACGAACACCTTGAGGACGGCCTTGGAAAAGCCCTCGTCCATCGTGAAGCGCTCGTTCGCCCAGTCCATCGAGCAGCCGAGGCGGCGGAGCTGGCGGGTGATCTCGCCGCCGCTCTCTTCCTTCCATTCCCAGACCTTGGCGACAAATTCTTCGCGCGTGAAATCGGTGCGCTTGCTGCCCGCCGCGTTGAGCTGGCGCTCGACCACCATCTGGGTCGCGATGCCCGCGTGATCGGTGCCGACCACCCAGCGCGCGTCCTTGCCCTTCAGCCGGGCATGGCGGACGAGGATGTCCTGGAGCGTGTTGTCGAGCGCATGGCCAATGTGCAGGCTGCCCGTCACGTTGGGCGGCGGATTGACCAGCGTCCACGGATCGGCGCCCGGCCGTTCGGGGGCGAACAGCCCGGTGTCTTCCCAATGGGCGTACCAGCGGGATTCGATTTCGGCGGGGTCGAAGGTCTTGGGAAGTTCGGTGGTCATGCCCCCGCCTTAGCGGCGGGCACCCGCTTCGCACAAGCGGCGGACGCACTATCTCCCCTCCCGCATGCGGGAGGGGTCGGGGGTGGGTGTGTGCGGGCGGCGGGAGGTGGCGGCGGGGATGGAAGCTCCACTTCGCGCCCTCCCCTAGCCCCTCCCGCAGGCGGGAGGGGGACTTTGGTGGGGACTATTCCGCCTTGGTGTATTTCCCCAGCCAGCCAAGCACTTCGCCATACCATTGCATCGAGTTCTTGGGCTTCAGCACCCAATGGTTCTCGTCCGGGAACACCAGCAGCTTCGACGGCACGCCGCGCCGCTGGAGCGTGGTGAAGGCGGCCAGCCCCTGGGTATAGGGTATGCGGAAGTCCTTTTCGCTGGTGATGACCAGCTGCGGCGTCTTCCACGCCGAGACGAAATTGACGGGGTTCCACTTCTCGAACGCCTGCGGGTCCTCGAAATAGGCCTTGCCGCCATGTTCCCACTCGTCGAACCACAGTTCCTCGGTCTCGTACGCCATGGCGCGGGCGTCGAACACGCCGTCATGCTGGACGATGCACTTGAACCGATTGGGCCACTGCCCCTCGATCCAGTTCATCATATAGCCGCCATAGGACGCGCCGAGCGCACAGGCATTGTCGGCATCGAGATACGCGAACTTGTCGGTCGCGGCCTTAAGACCCTTTTGCAGGTCCTCGAGCGGCCAGCCGCCCCAATTGTTGCGGATCGCGTCGGTGAACGCCTGACCATAGCCGGTCGAGCCATGGAAATCGACCGAGACCACCGCATAGCCTGCGCCCGCGAACACGGCGGGGTTCCAGCGATAGGACCAGCTGTTGTTGCTCGATCCCTGCGGCCCGCCATGGACGATGAAGGCGATGGGCGCCTTGGCCCCGGCCGCTAGCGATGCCGGGCGCACGGCATAGCCCCATACGCTGTCGCCATTGGCGCCGGTGAACTGGAAACGATCGACCTTGGGCAGGTCGACGCCCGCCAGCTTTTCGGCGTTCACGCTGGTCAGCCGCTCCGCCTTCTTGCCGTTCAGCCGATAGAAATCGTCGGGCGCCGTCAGGCTGTTCATCGCGAACACCACGCCGGTCCTGGTCGGCACCACGGCGGAGACGACGCCCTGCTGCGTCAGGCGGCGGACCTTGCCGCTCTTTGGATCGACGCTGAAGATCGGCTCTTCCTGCGTATCCTGCGCGGTGACGTAGATCGTCTTGCTGTCGGGCGCCCAGGCGATCGACGCGACCGAGCGGTCCCAGCCTTCGGTCAGCGCGCGGACCTGCCCGGTGGCGAGGTCGCGCAGCATCAGCACCTGGCGATCGGCCTCATAGCCGGCGCGCGCCATCGCAAACCATGCCAGCCATTTGCCATCGGGCGAGGCCGTGGGAAGATTGTCCGTCCCGTCATTGTCGGGCGTCAGGTTGACCGGCGCGGCCGACCCGTCCGCAGGCGCGGCGAAGATGTCGAGATTGGTCGAAAGCGGCTCGATCCGCCCCGCCTCGCGCAGTGCGAAGAACACGGTCTTTCCGTCCGCCGACCAGCTCAGCTCCTCGCCCCCGCCAAAGGGCTTGGACGGGGTATCACCATCGAGGCTGGCGGCGATGGGCACGGCGGCAGAGGCGTCGGCGCCCAGCGGCACGACGAACAGCTGCGAGCGCTCGCCATTGGCCCATGTGTCCCAGTGGCGCACGAACAGCTTGTCATAGACGCGGCCCGACCCGGCATTGGGGTCCTTCTTGACCATCGCCGGCTCGATCGTCGGCGCGCCGGGCTTGCGATCGGCCCAGACGAGCAGCTTGCCCCCGTCGGGCGAGAGCTTGAACCCGCTGAACCCGCCCTTGGGCGCGAACCAGCTGCGCGTCTCGCCGCCGGTGATCGCGATCGACTGGACGCTGTCTTCGCCGCCCTTGTCCGATTGGAAGAACACCATGCGGCCATCGGGGGAGAAAGCGGGGCCGGTCTCGTTGACGTCGGCCTCGGCGACCAGCTTCTCGGGCACTGCGCCCTTGCGGGTCAGGTCGAGCTTCCACAGGTCATAGCGCCCGCGATTGGCGGCAAGATCGGTCTCGCGCTGCTGCCAGACGAGCCAGCGGCCATCGGGGGACACGACAGGCGCGCCGACGCGCGAAAGCTGGGCGACATCGGCGATGGTGAGGTCTCGCGCCGAGGCTGGCGCGGCGAGTGCGAGCGCGACGCCCGCGAGGAGGAAGTGCTTCATGGGACGGAGATAGAGCAGAACCGGCGCGCGCTTACAATGGCGTGGCCGATCCCGCCCGAAGCGGCGAATCAGTCCTGGCGGCCGGTGATCCGGGTGATCTCGCGCGCGACCATCGCCTCCACCATCTGCGGCAGATTGGCGTCCAGCCAGTCGCGCAGCATGGGCTTCAGCATGTCGCGGACGAGCCCTTCCAACGTGTCCGAGCCCTGCACCTCGGGGCGCACGACGATGCGCGACAGCGCCTCGAGCGGGCCGCGCGTGGCCTCTGCCGCGCGTTCCGACACGATCGGTTCGGCCGGCTGTGGCGGGGCGGACGGCGCAGGGGAGCCCATGGGTATCGGCCTTTCCTGTGGCTCCAGATCGGCCACGGGGTCGCTCAGTTCGAGGATTTCGTCCGAGTCATCCTCGGGCTCGGCATAGGATACCGGCTTGGGGGCCGGCTTCGCACGGCGCGTACGGGTGGTTACCGCCGCATCGCCTTCCTCGGCGATGATGCGCTTGATCGACGAGAGGATCTCCTCCATCGACGGCTCGGCACTGAAGTCCCCCATGGCCACCACTACTCCGTACGCTGCCCCACGCGTCTCAATCAGGGATTTTTGACGCTGGTGTCAACCGGGCGCCGCAAAACCGGATCAACTTGTCCCGAAACGACATTGGCCTTTTGCGGCGCCGTGCCGACGGTGGACGTCCCCGTCCCCACCGGCTCGCGATCGTCCGACCAGTCGCCCCAGCGCGATTTCACGCGGTTATAATTGGCGGCGGGATCGTAGAGCGGCCCGCCGTCGAGGCTCAGGTCGCTCGCCTGCGCACGCCCCATCGACGCCAGCAGCGTGAAGCCCGCGACATAGGCATCGCGCTCCGCCGTCACATATTGGACCTGCGAGTTGAGCAGTTCCTGCTCGGCGTTGAGGATGTCCAGGATGGTGCGCGTGCCGACGCTGTTCTCGGCGCGGACACCCTCCAGGCTCAGCCGGTTGGCCTCGACCGCGACGCGCGACGATTCGATCACGCGCAGCGACGATTCATACGATGCGTAGGCCGAGCGCGCCTGCGCGATCACGCCGCGTTCGGTGAGCGTCACATTCTCGATCGCCGCCGCCTGGCGCGCCTGCGCCTGGCGCACCTGCGCGGCGGGGCGGCCACCCTGGAACAGCGGGACGCTCAACTGCGCGCTGACCGAGTTGGACAAGCCGTTGCTGGCCGTCCCCAGCCGGCGCGCCTGATCGCTGACCGATCCGAGATAGTTGTAATAGCTGTTGCTGACCCCGACGCTGACGGTCGGCAGCCGCGCCGCGCGGGCGACATCGACATCGATCCGCGATGCCGCACGCGATTTCTGCGCCGCGTCGAGGAACGGGTTATTGGCCAGCGCGATCTGCTCCGCCGTTACCGGATCGGTCGGCAGATTGGGCAGCGGCGGCGGCGGCGCGAGCACGCCGGGCGGCACGCCAATCACGCGGATATAGCTTTCGCGGCTGCCGATCAGCCGCGCCTCGGCGGTGCGCAACTGGCTCTGCGCGATCGCGAGCCGCGCCTCGGACTGGGCGACGTCGGTGCGGGTCAGGTCACCCACTTCAAACCGGTCGCGCGTCGCCTGAAGGTTGACTTCCAGCACGTGGACATTCTGCTGGTTTAGCCGGACGATCGCCTCGTCGCGGATCACGTCGACATAGGCCGTGACGGCCTGGGTGAACACATCCGATTCGGTACCGCGCAGGTTCGCCTGCCCCGCCTCGACTCGCGTCACCGCCGCGCGCACCGAGTTGCGCACTGCGCCGCCGCTATAGATCGGCACGCTGAGGTCGAGCCCGAGCCGCGCCGAGCGCGTCGGCCCGAACGTCGCGTCGCTATCGTGCAGGCTGTCACTCACCGATCCCGACGAGGAAACGCCCGGCAACCCGCGCGAACGGGCGATCGGAACATTCTCGTCATTGGCCCGTTGATTGGCGCGTTGCCCGGCAAGATCCGGGTTGGTGTTGTAGGTTTGAACCAATGCCTCGCGCAGCGACGTGGTCGGCTGCGGCGCACTTTCGGGCGCCGCCTCCTGGACCGAGGCCGTCGTTGTCGTCCCCTGGCGAGTCGTCACGGTCTGCGCAGCGGCAGGCATGGCAAGCGCCGTCAGGCTCGCGCCCAGAAGCAGAATCGAGAATTGCATTCAGTTTCTTCTTCGCGTCAGAATTGGAAGGTCCGTAGGCGTCGGAAACCAGGAAGCACTGCACATTCGATGTCGAGGAAGTCGATCAGGCCGAAACCGCCTGCGGTACGGCTGCCAGAGGCAAGCCGCGTCACGCCGCGATCCAGCACGCCGGTGACCACACGGCCCTCGGGCTTCACCTGATCGCGCAGGGCATCGGGAATCTGTTCGACGGCACCGTCGATCACCAGCAAATCATAGGGCGCACCCGCAGCCCAGCCGGCCGCCAGCGGCCCCTGGACCAGCTCGACATTCGATTCGCCGGCAAGCGCTCCGCGCGCGATGGCGACCAGCGGGTCTTCTTCCTCGAGCGCGACGACCGACTTGGCCAGCCCCGCCAGCAGCGCAGCGGCATAGCCGCCGGCAGCACCGATCAGCAGGACATGGTCACTCGGCTGCACATTCGCCTGGGTGAGCAGGCGCCCGGTGGCGAGCGGCGAGTTATGCTGGCGTCCGCCGACCAGCGGCAGCAGCGAATCGCGATAGGCGATGCCGCGATGCTCGGACGGCAGAAACGCTTCGCGCGGCAGCCGCGCCATCGCGTCCACCACGCGCGTGTCGTTGACCGCGTTGGTGCGCAACTGGCTGGCAACCATCGCGTGGCGCATCACTTCGAAACGGTTCGCTTCGGCGGGCGCAGTATCGGGCGAAATAGCCATCATCACTCCGGCTTTGTGGCACAGCCGTATTAGCTGCGCAATACACTTGTTGACGTCGCTGCGCTTCTTATCGTGACGCGGGCAGAACGCCAAGCGAACCACGTTGTTTTTGAATCCATGTTGACATGCGGCCCCTGCCCTGCGCATTCGGCGCGCCTCGCATCGGTGGCCCGATGGCGGAGTGGTGACGCAGAGGACTGCAAATCCTTGCACCCGGGTTCGATTCCCGGTCGGGCCTCCATTTTTGTGATAGGCTCTGCTTTTAAGCGGTGCCGGCTTGACCAGGCGACTGGGTCGTACTTTGCCGATCCGCAAGGCGCACGATCGCGCCGCCTGAGAGACGCCGCTGGTTGGTCGATTCGGTATAGATCTCGTCCTATGCAGCCAGGCGCCGCTGGCCGGCAGCGTCCTATTGGTCGCGAAACCTTTCTTCGGTCCCTTTGCGTAAATCGACTTGCCGAACGCGGTGGCCGATGGGCACACCAAGTTCGGCTTTGGACCGCGATCCTTTGGTTCTTGGTCTCCGAGGCGATCGTGCGATTGGCGGGAAGGGGCGCCGGGCTTGATCGCCCTGGTGCCCGCTGCGTAAATGGCCATCACGGGCAGTGAAGCGGGGACCGAATGGATATTGATAGGGACCGGCTGCGAAAACTCGGTGTGCATATCGATGCGAGGACGGTCGTTTACAGCAGCGCCAGAGTCCTTTGCGAGGCGCCGGTAGCTATCGCTGGAGAGATCGGACTGCGTGGATGGATTGGGGCGAACACGTACATTCGTCCGCGCTGCCGGATTATGAGAGGCGTCGCTAGCATTGGGCGCTATTGTTCGTTCGCCCCGGGGGTCACGGCGGGAGAGGGAGAACACCCCATCGACTGGTTGAGCACCCATCCATTTCAATATGGCGAGTCCTGGTTCGTTGAGAACTGGTCCAAAACCAAGCCAAGTCCGCATCCGCGCCCCCAGTTGAAGCCCGCTAGCGCCGTAGGCCATGATGTGTGGGTCGGCACTGGCGTTACTATTATGCGTGGCGTGCGGATCGGGCACGGCGCCATCATTGCTGCTGGCGCGGTGGTTACCAAAGATGTCCCAGCATATGGAATCGTTGGCGGAGTGCCCGCCAAACTCATTCGTTTCAGATTCAATCCGGCGCTAATCGATCGCCTGCTCGATATCGAGTGGTGGCAATACGACGCCGATAGCCTGGCGGGTCTGGAGTTTAGCGACCCAGAGCGTGCGCTCGATCAGATTTGTGAGCGTCGCCAAGCGGGCCTGATGACACAAATCGAAACCAGCGGCGTCTACTTCAATGGAGAGGGCGTGATCACACGAAAGCCCACGTCCATCCTCTATGAAAAGCACCGTGAATTGGCATCGTTGCGGGGTTAACTAGAGCGGGTTCACGACGGGTGGAATCACGGGGGATTCCCTTTTCGCTGATCGTGTGATTCATAGGCAGCCGTCACGAAGGAGGCGGCGATGGGTTGGCGACCTGGGCAGAGTTACTCGCAGGATTTGCGTGATCGGGTGCTGGCGGCGGTGGACAGCGGGATGCCGGTCCGCGCGGCAGCAGTAATCTTCAAGGTCAGTATTGCCTATATCTACAAGGCGCGGATTCGACGGCGGCTGACCGGTGATGCCGGGATCAACCCGAACCGCGGCCGTCCTCCGCGCAAACTCTCCCCGGCACAGGAACTGGTGCTGGCGGCGCACATCCGCTCGCAACCAGGGATCACACTGGCGCAGGCACAAGCCTGGCTGTTGGCCGAACACGGAATCGGGCTCAGCACCGGCGCGATGTGGAATGCGGTGCGGCGGCTCGGCCTGTCGTTTAAAAAAAGCCCTGCACGCAGCCGAGCAGGAGCGGCCGGACGTGGCGGCGCGGCGCACGCTGTGGCGGGCAGCCCAGCCGTTCATCGACCCTGAAAGCCTCGTCTTCCTCGACGAGACAGGGGTGAACACCAAGATGGCGCGGCTCTATGGCTGGGCGCCGGTCGGCGAGCGCTGCCGCGATCACGTGCCGTTCGGACACTGGAAGACGATGACGTTCATCGCCGGCCTGCGCCTGACCGGCATGACCGCGCCCTGGGTGCTCGATGGGCCGATGGATGGCGATGCCTTCCGGGTCTATGTCCGCGACGTCCTGGCCCCCACGCTCCGGCGCGGCGATGTCGTGGTGCTCGACAATCTGCCCGCCCACAAGGTGGCCGGCATCCGCGAGGCGATCACCGCCCGGCGCGCCCAGCTCTTCTACCTGCCTCCCTACAGCCCCGACATGAACCCGATCGAGATGGCCTTCGCCAAGCTCAAGGCACTCCTGCGCCAGCAGCCAGCCCGAACCGTCGATGCTCTTGTCGAGCGCATCGGCGAACTCCTTGATCGCTTCCCGCCCTGCGAATGTGCCAACTTCTTCCAGGCCGCTGGATATCAACGGTCAATGTGAAATTGCTCTAGCCTCGCCACAGCCACTCGAAGATGGTTCAGTCCGCACTCTGATCTGCCACACACGCACCGGTATCATTCAGGCCTAGAACATGTCGAACCCCCAGAAAACCGTTCTTCTGCAAGGCCCGGCCGCGCCTCCAACTGTACCGGTGAACACGAAAAAGGCGCCAGCGATTGCTCGCAGGCGCCTTTTGGGTTTTCAGGCGGGGTGCGTCGCCTTAGCGGCGGCAATCGCCCCGTTCGATCTCGCGGCCGGCCAGCGCGCCCACGCCTGCACCGATGATGGTGCCGGTGGTGCTGCGGCCCTTGTACGAGCTGCCCCGCCCGATCTCGCCACCCAGCAGGCCGCCGGCGATCGCGCCCAAGATGCCGCCCGTGGTGCCGCTGCTGCAGCGGCGATTGTCGTCATAGTAACGCTGGCGATAGCGGCGGTTGTCGCGATAATCGCGGCGATATTCCCGAGCCTCGCGATAGTCGCCGCGATAGCCGCGGTCCTGTGCGTAGCCATAGCCGCGGCCATAGCCATAGTCCTGCGCGGCGGCGGGCATTGCGGCAACGCTGCCCAGGGTGACGGCGGCGGCCAGTGCGGCGCTGATAAAAGTCTTTTTCATCGCTCTTCCTCCAAATCCCAGGGGCGAAGCATCGCCTCCATCTGAGGATGCTTATGACCGAGTCGCGATGTGGCGACGCTGAACGCAGTCGTTAGCTTGCGTTCACATTCCCCCGCGCGCGCCGGTGTTTCGAGCCGCACCCGGAACAACTTCCCCCCGATCGCGTTGGGCCCAGACAGTTTCCGGGAGACGACGCATGTACGATTTCGGCATCCGCCACGCCCCTGCCGCCCCCCGCGTCGCCTATCGCCCGCACGAAGCGAATCACTGCCCCGGCTGCGGCCAGTCGCATTGGATGGTCGGTCGCACCACCGCGGAATGCGCGTTTTGCGGAACCGCGCTGCCGCTGGTCGTCGGCGGCAATCTGAGTCACAGTGCACTGCGCGCCCGCCGGCCCGCGATCGCCGCCTGACCGGCATTTGCGCGCGCAGGAGCTGAGGATGACCGATATCTCCGTAACGTCGCCGATCGAGCGAATCGCCCGCGTTCTGGCAGCCGAGACGCTCAGCGTGAACGGCTATGGCCATGACGCCAGCGCCGGTGCACAGGTGGACGCAGCGTGGCCGGACCAGCGCGGACGCGCGCTCGCTGTCCTGCGCACGCTGCGCGAGCCTACCCCCGAAATGGTCGAGGCCGGACGGTCCGCCGGTGCCAGCCCGGCCGCGATGTGGAACGCAATGGTCCTTGCCGCGATCGAACTGGAAAGCACTGTCTGACGGGTCGGCGGGTTACAGCCCGCCCCTGCTCTCGTCCACGGCATCCGGCTTTGCCTGCGCGGTGTGCATCTTCGCCAGCACCGAATCGGGCGTGACATGGCTGATCGCGGCCTGGACCTTGTTCATCAGCCCCGACACGACATGCGCCTTGCGATCCATCATCGCCGCCCAGCCATCGGCGGCGACCTTGGCAGGATCGGCCTTTTCCGATTCACCCACCGGCGTGTCGAGCATGTCGGCGCGGCGAAAGAACTCGGTCTCGGTCGGTCCGGGCATCAGCACCGTAACATTGACGTTGGTATCCTTCACCTCCTCGCGCAGCGCATAGGACAGGCTGTCGAGATACGCCTTTGACGCGTTGTACACCGCCTGCCACGCGCCGGGGATCAACCCCGCGATGGAGCCGGTGATGAGGACATTGCCGGCATCGCGCGCGACCATCTGCTGCAGCACCTTCTGCAGAAGATAGGTCGTGCCGGTGATGTTGGTGTCGATCACGCGCCGCCAGTCCGCCGGGCTCTGCGTCAGGAAGCCCTGCCCCAGCCCGCGGCCGGCATTGGCGACGAGCACGTCGATCGGCCGCATGCCGCACGCTGCGAGCAGGCGATCATTGCCCTCGAACGTCGACAGATCGGCCTGGAGCGCGTCGACCTGAACCCCCGGCGCGTCGAGCGACGCCGCCGCAGCGTCGATCTCCGCCTCGTCCGCGACGAGGATCAGGTCATAGCCCTCCCGCGCCGCGATCCTGGCGATTTCCCTGCCGATCCCGGTCGAGGCGCCGGTGATGACTGCGAGTTTTCCTGCCATGTCGGGTCTCCGTTCAGGCCAGTGCGAGGCCGGGTTTCAGCACCACCTTGGTGCAGCTATTCTGTTCTTCCTTGAACATCTTGTACCCATCCGGCGCCTGTTCCAGCGGCAGCCGGTGACTGATGAGGAAGGTCGTATCCAGCTCGCCATTGCCGATCATCTCGAGCAATTCGCGCGTGTATTTCTGGACATGGGTCTGGCCGGTCTTCACCGAGAGGCCCTTTTCCATCATCGCGCCGATGGGAAACTTGTCCATCAACCCGCCATAGACGCCGGGAATGGAGACGCGCCCGCCCTTGCGGCACGCGACGATCGCCTGGCGCAGCGCGTGGGGGCGATCGGTGCCGAGGAACGTCGATGCCTTGACCTGATCGACCACGTTGTCGACGAACAGCCCATGCGCCTCCAACCCGACGGCGTCGATCACGGCATCGGGGCCGATCGAGCCGGTCAGCTCCATCAACGCTTCATAGGTGTCGGTTTCCTCGAAATTGATCGTTTCGGCGCCGAAGCCGGCTGCGAGTTCGAGCCGGTGCGGGAAATGATCGATCGCGATGACGCGGTGCGCGCCCATCTTGAAGGCGGACTGGACCGCGAACAGCCCGACCGGGCCACAGCCCCATACCGCCACGGTATCGCCGGGCTCGATCTGGGCATTTTCCGCCGCCATCCAGCCGGTGGGGAGGATGTCGGACAGGAACAGCACCTTCTCGTCCTCCAGCCCGTCGGGGATCACGATCGGGCCGACGTCTGAGAACGGCACACGGACATATTCCGCCTGCCCGCCCGGATAGCCGCCGGTGAGGTGGGTATAGCCGAACAGCCCGCTCATCGGCTCGCCGTACAGCGCCTGCCCCAGGTCCTGGTTCTCGGCCGGGTTGCCATTGTCGCAGGCGGAATATTGCTGCTTCGAGCAATGGAAGCACTGGCCGCACGAAATGGTGAAGGGCACGACGACGCGCTGGCCCTTCTTCAGCGTGGATTTGGGGCCGACATCGACCACTTCGCCCATGAATTCGTGGCCGAGAATGTCGCCGGGCTCCAGCGTCGGGATATAGGCATCATACAGATGCAGGTCCGACCCGCAGATCGCGGTAGAGGTGATCTTGATGATCGCGTCGCGCGGGTTGAGGATTTCGGGATCGGGGACGGTATCGACGCGGACGTCATGCTTTCCATGCCAGGTAAGGGCGCGCATTGGGTGTTCTCCGCTTGCGGGAATGGGGGAAATCAGGAATCCGAAGCGCGATTGGGCGGGCTGGTGGTGGCGATCTCGCCGGTTTCCATCAGCTGCTTGAACCGGCGCAGATCGCGCGTGGACGAGATCTGCGGTTCCTTCTGGGTAAGCTTGGCGATCGCCTTGCCGATGAATCCGCCGGGCGGATCATAGGCGAGTATCGCGCGGACATAGGTGCCGTGCCCCGGCGGGCCGTCGCGAAACTCGATCCGGCCGCTGTTCTTGACGTCGCCGTCCTCGGACTGCCACTCGATCAGCTCGCCAGGGCGCTCGTCGGTGACGACGGAGGTCCAGCTATACTCGCCATTGGGGCCCTTCACCGTCCAGCGCGAGCGCCGGTCGTCGATCGCGTCGATCGAGACGATGTTCTCCATAAACGTCGCCAAATTCCCGAAATCGCGCCAAAAGGCGTACAGCTCTTCGCGCGGGCGCATGATCGAGACGGTGCGGCCCCAGACGGTGCCCTCGCCGCCCGGCGCCGCGCTGGCCTGGACGTCGGAGTCCTTGGAAACATAGGGTGGGGCGTCGTCGCGCAACTCGCTCATGATGGCCTCCGGTTCAGCTTTGTTCGTGGTGGTCGGGATAATCGTCGGGCGTTGCGTGGCCCTGGTTCTTCACTGCCTGACGGCTTTCGTCCTGGAGCGCGGGGTCGCTGTCGGGGCTCTCGATCGCGGAGCCGCGATCCTTCGCGCCGCCTTCGGACAGGTCCTTGGCCATGCTGCATCTCCTCGGAAAAACGGCCAAAGTGGCGCGCCATCCAATTGATTTATAGTGGTTTATCAGAGCGCACCGGGACTTTGTGCGTGGTTGCTCAACCTATGGCGCGGCGCGGCGTTCCCTGGGTATCGACCGGCATGTCGGATTAACGCCGGGACGCCCCGGATGCGCGGCAAGGTTGCGCTGGGCGCGCGCCGCGCTATTCCCGGCGGCATGCACAATGCCCCGCTCACGCTTTACAATTCGCTGACCCGCAGCCTGGAGGGGTTCGCCCCGCTCGACCCGGACAAGGGCGTGCGCGTCTATTCGTGCGGGCCGACCGTGTATAACTACGCCCATCTCGGCAACCTGCGCGCCTATGTGTTTACCGACACGCTCAGCCGCGTCCTACGGTGGAAGGGCTATGCGCTCACGCACGTCATCAACATCACCGATGTCGGCCACCTGACGTCCGACGCCGATGCCGGCGACGACAAGATGGAGGCCGCCGCCCGCGCCAAGGCGATGAGCATCTGGGACATCGCCGCGCATTATACGGCAGCCTTCAAACAGAATCTGAAGGACCTGAACATCAATGATCCCTCGCGCTGGTCGGTCGCGACCGATCACATCGCCGAGATGATCGCGTTCGCCGAAAAGATCGCGCCCGAACATTGCTACGAACTCGACACCGGGCTCTATTTCGACAGCAGCACCGTGCCCGATTACGGGCGCCTCGCGGGATCGCAGGACGACACGCGCGAGGGGCGGATCGAGGCGGTGGCGGGCAAGCGCCATCCGCAGGACTTCGCGATCTGGCGCAAATCGCCGCCGGGCGAACAGCGCCAGATGGAATGGGACTCGCCCTGGGGCATGGGCGCGCCGGGCTGGCACCTCGAATGCTCGGTAATGAGCCTGAAATATCTGGGCGCGCCGTTCGACATTCATACGGGCGGCATCGACCACCGCGAGATCCACCACCCGAACGAGATCGCGCAGAACCAGGCCTATTGCGGCTGCTCCGACACCGGCGCGCGCTTCTGGATGCACAACAACTTCCTGGTCGATCGCCAGGGCAAGATGTCCAAGTCCAAGGGCGGCTTCACCACGCTCCAGTCGCTGATCGACGCGGGCGTACACCCGCTCGCCTATCGCCTGCTGTGCCTGCAGGCGCATTATCGCAGCGAGCTGGAGTTTTCGGCGGAGAATGTCGCGGCGGCGCTGACGCGGCTCAAGCGGCTGGTGATGACGGTCGCGGCGCTCAAGGCGCGCGCCGAGGGCGAAGGCACCGCGCCGGAGGGCTGGACCAAGCGGCTGGACGAGGCGGTGTCGGACGACCTGAACACGCCAAAGGCGCTGCCCGTGCTCGACGAATTGCTCGCCGACAAGCGCATCCCCCCGGCGGACCGGCTGGCGGCGCTGGCGGAGTTCGACAAGGTGCTGGGGCTCAATCTGCTGACGCTGACTCGCGAGGATTTGCGCCTGCGCCCGGCGGGCGTCGCGCTGACCCCGCAGGAGATCGAGGACCGCCTGTTCGAGCGCAAGGAAGCGCGCGTCGCCAAGAACTTCCAGCTCTCCGACACGATCCGCGACGAACTCGCGGCGGCGGGGGTCGAAGTGATGGATGGCGATCCGCTCGGCTGGGACTGGAAGCCGGCGCTGTAACGGCCCCCGCTGCCGAATTGCTCTTGCATCAAGGGCCTGCCCCCCGCCAGAAGACTGGCCGAACAAGGATTTGGAAACGGGGGAACTATGCAGGGGCAGGTGCTGGGCGTGGATCGCGCGAGCGGCGAGGGGCAGATCTCGGGCGGGGATGGCCAGCGCTATAGCTTCACGCAGGCCGACTGGAGCGACAGCCGGGGCCCCATCGCCGGCGCCCGCGTCGATTTCGAGGCGGATGGCACCCGCGCGCGCAAGATCTTTCGCCTGCTCGAACCCGGCGAGCGGGTGCTTGCCCCCAAGCCGGACGTGCCCGAGACTGACCGCAACAAATATGTCGCGGCGGTGCTGGCCTTCTTTCTGGGCGTGCTGGGCATCCACCGCTTCTATCTCGGGCGCACCGGCTCGGGCATCGTGATGCTGCTGCTGTCGATCACGGTCGTCGGGTTGCTGGTCACCAGCATCTGGGCACTGGTCGACATGGTCCGCTATCTCGTCATGTCGGACCGCGAATTCGCCTATCGCTACGCGCGGCACTGACGCCATGAAGGCCGTGCTCCCCGCCCTCGCCCGGCCGCTGGTCGAGCCGCAGCTTCCCGCCGGGCTGGAGGTGCAGTGGTTCACCTCGCCGGAAGAGGCGGAGGCGATGGTCGCCGATGCCGATATCGGCTGGGTCGACATGAACCAGCCGGCGGCATGGGCACGCGCGGTGGCGGCGGGGACGCGGCTCAAATGGCTGTCGACTATCTATGCCGGGCTCGATGCGCTCGATACGGGGGCGCTGCTGGCGCGGGGCACGCGCGTGACCAATGGCAGCGGCGTCAACGCACATACCGTGGCGGAATATGCCGTGATGGGTTGCCTCGTCGCGGCCAAGCGCTACGACCAGGTCGTGCGGATCGCCGATCGCCACGAATGGCCGCAGGACGCGCCGGGCAAGCTGGAGCTGTTCGAGACCGCCGCGCTGGTGATCGGCTATGGCACGATCGGCCGGCTGATCGGCGAGCGGCTGGCGGCATTCGGCGTCAAGGTGACCGGCGTGACGCGATCGGGCGCGCCGGGGACGATCGGCCCCGATGCGTGGCGCGAGCGGCTGGGCGAGTATGACTGGGTGATCCTGGCGGCCCCCGCGACGGCGGAGAGCAAGGCGATGCTGGGCGATGCCGAGTTGCGCGCGATGCGCCCCTCCGCCTGGATCGTGAATGTCGGTCGCGGCGAGCTGATCGACCAGGATGCGCTGATCGAGGCCGTGACCAAACGCCGCATCGCCGGCGCCTTTCTCGACACCGTCACCCCCGAGCCGCTGCCGCCGGAGCACCCGCTGTGGAGCACGCCGAACATCCTGCATTCGATGCACTTGTCGGGCCGCAGCCAGACCCGGATGTTCGTCCGCGCGGCGGCGCTGTTCGTGGAGAACCTCCATGCGTTTGTGGAGGACCGGCCGCTAAGGAACGAAGTGGACCTGGCGGCGGGGTATTAAGGGCGGGCCAGATCGTGGCGTAGGCGAAAATCGGTAGGAAGCTTTCGTTGATCCTCCCCCGGAGGGGGAGGGGGACCAGCCGCAGGCTGGTGGAGGGGTAGTCGCCGCATGCTGCGCGGCTCGAAGAGAACGCAGGATTTTGCGTGCTCCGCATACCCGCGTCGAAAATCCTGCGGATTTTGAAGGGGCAGCCAGCCACATCATGGTTGTCGCCTGCGGAGAGTACCCCTCCACCGGCTTCGCCGGTCCCCCTCCCCCTCCGGGGGAGGAATGAGCAGGACTTCCAGAGTCCGCAAGTGGCGCGCGACGCGCCATCCTCGCAACCGCCGCCAACGCCCCCCTACCCCGCCAACCCATTCCGGATCATCAGCACCCCGATCGCCACCAGATACACCCCGAACACCCGCTTGAGCAGCGCAGGGCTCATCGCGTGCGCCGCCGCAACGCCCCAGGGGGCCGAAATCATGCTGGTCGAGGTCACCACCAGCGCTGCGGGCACGTTGACATAGCCGAGCGACCCCCAGGGCAGGTCGTGGGCGTGCAATCCGATGATCGCAAAGCCGATCGCGCTGGGCAGCGCGATGATGACGCCCACCCCCGATGCGGTGGCAATCGCCCGGTGGATCGATTTGCCGCACAGCGTCATCACGATGATCGCGATCGTGCCCCCGCCGATCCCGAGCAGCGACGAGAACGTCCCCAGCCCCCCGGCGATTCCCATGCGGACCATGCCCCCCGGCATCTGGTCCGACACCTGCCGCCCCGACAGGATCGGGAACAGGAAATGGATCGCCATGACAAGCACGCCGCTGCCAAAGATGATCGCCAGCCCCGGCCCCGGCACCCGCGCCGCCAGCAGCACGCCGCCGCCCACCCCGGCGACGATCCACGGCGCCCAGCTCTTGAGCAACTCGAAATCCACAGCGCCCCGCCGGGCATGGGCGTGGACCGATCGCAGCGACGTGGCGATGATCGTCGCCGCGCTGGTGCCGATCGCGACATGCGCAAGTTCGCCGGGCGTTGCACCCAGCAACGGCAGCACCGCGAACAGCGCGGGGACGACGACAAACCCGCCCCCGATGCCGAACAGCCCGCCGGCAAACCCCGCGACCAGCCCCGCCGCCAGCATCGCCGCCAGCGCCTCTACCCCTGCGACCGCGCTCATGCGGCAGCCCCGAATTGCAACTGTGAAAACCGCGCGAAAAGAACCGGCACGAAACTCTCCCCGTTGGAGCTTCCTGCCTCTCCCAAATCCCGCCGCTCTCTTGGTCCGCACCCTTTGGGCTGTCGGACAATGGCGTCAGGGCTGTCGTTCCGTACAGGGCGCTGCACGCCGCGCCATCGTGCGGGCCTGCGAGTCCCGACGACGGGGAAAGGCTATGGCGCATGGGGGCTTTGCACAAGCCCCGGCGCGTGCTGCCCGCCGTTTACCCCAGTTGGGAAATTTATCGGGTTGCGCTCGGTTACCCAATCCGGGTAAGGCACCCTTATGACCACATTAGCAGGCTCCAAGATCCGCCGTTTCCGCGAAGACCGCGCGCTGTCCCGCGCTGCGTTCGGCGCATGGTTCGACACGCCGGGATCGACCGTCCAGGGCTGGGAAGAAGAGGGCAAGCGCGCCTCCCCCGCCGTGCTCAACCAGATCGCCGCCAACGGCATCGCCCATCACCAGGACTGGTACGTCCATGTCCGCAACCTGGAGCAAGACATGGGCTGGACCCCCGCAAGCTGGAAAACCGCCGAGGCGCGGCAGCTGCCGACTTACCCCGATCCTGCAGCACTCGAAGCCGCGACGACTCAGCTGTCGTCCTATCCGCCGCTGGTGTTCGCGGGCGAGGCGCGCGAGCTGACCACCGAACTCGCCCGCGTGTCGCGCGGCGAGGCGTTCCTGCTCCAGGGCGGCGACTGTGCGGAGAGCTTTGCCGAGTTCCACCCCAACAACATCCGCGACACGTTCCGCGTGTTGCTCCAGATGGCAGTGGTCCTCACCTTCGCGTCGAAACTGCCGACCGTGAAGCTGGGCCGGATGGCGGGCCAGTTCGCCAAGCCGCGCTCGGCCGATACCGAAGTGATCGATGGCGTCGAGCTGCCCAGCTATCGCGGCGACAATGTCAACGACATCGCCTTCACCCCCGAAGCGCGCAATCCCGATCCGCAGCGGATGATCCAGGGCTATTCGCAATCGGCGGCGACGCTCAACCTGCTGCGCGCCTTCGCACAGGGCGGCTATGCCAACCTGCACCAGGTCCACAAGTGGACGCATGACTTCATGGGCAAGAGCCCCTGGGCCGCGAAGTTCGCCGATGTCGCGGACCGGATCGGCGAGGCGCTCGACTTCATGGAGGCGTGCGGGATCAATCCGGAAACGGTGCCGCAGCTGAAGGGCACGCAATTCTACACCAGCCACGAAGCGCTGCTGCTCCCCTATGAGCAGGCACTGACCCGGCAGGACAGCCTGACCGGCGACTGGTACGACACCAGCGCGCATTTCCTGTGGATCGGCGACCGCACCCGCTTCGACGGATCGGCGCATGTCGAGTTCCTGCGCGGGATCGGCAATCCGATCGGCATGAAATGCGGCCCCAGCCTGGAACCCGACGCGCTGCTGCGCCTGCTCGACACGCTCAATCCCAACCGGACCGCAGGGCGGATGACGCTCATCACCCGCTATGGCCATGACAAGATCGAGGCGGGCCTGCCCAAGCTGGTCCGCGCCGTGAAGCGCGAGGGGCATCCGGTGGTGTGGAGCTGCGATCCGATGCACGGCAACGTCGTCAAGGCCGCCAATGGCTACAAGACGCGACCGTTCGACCGCATCCTCGCCGAAGTGCGCGGCTTCTTCGCCGTGCACCGGGCGGAGGGGACGTTCGCGGGCGGCATCCATGCCGAGATGACCGGGCAGAACGTCACCGAATGCACCGGCGGCGCCGTGGACGTGACCGAACAGTCGCTCGCCGATCGCTATCACACGCATTGCGATCCGCGCCTCAATGCGGGGCAGAGCCTGGAGCTGGCGTTCCTGCTCGCCGAAATGCTCAACGAGGAAATGGCGGAACGGCGCAAGGCGGCGGCCTGAGCCGCAATGTGGCGGCACCGCGGCAATCGTCGCGGTGCACCGCAACAAACCGCAACATGGGCGTAATGTCGGTCTTCCAATAGCACAGGTGTCGGCGCGCTTCCCTCTGTCGCGCCGGCACTCTCCCCGAACTACGGGGCCGCTTACGGGCGGCCCCGCCTTTTCACGCCGGCCGGTGGCACACCGCCTCGACGTTGATCCCGTCCGGGTCGAGGACGAACGCCGCGTAGTAAGCGGGGTGGTAGTGCGGGCGCAGCCCCGGTGCGCCATTGTCGCGCCCGCCTGCCGCCAGCGCCGCGGCGTGGAACGCATCCACCTGTGCGCGAGTCGCCGCGACGAAGGCGACATGCATACCCGCGCCGCGCGGCGCCCCGTTGGAAACCCAGAACACCGGCTTGCCGCCGCTGCCCAGCCCGATGCCGTGATAGCCGCCGCTCTGTTCGGGCGTCACTTCCATCACCGTCGCGATGCCCAGCGGCGCGAGTGCCGCTTCGTAAAATGCGCGAGACGCGGCAAAATCCGCCGCGCCGATACCGATATGATCCAGCATAGTCGCCCCCTTCATGGAAACAGGTCCACCACCTCCGCGCCCTCGCCCTCGGCGGCGAGCAGCAGCGTGCGGTGGCAATGGCATGGGTCGCGTTCGTAGCACAGGAGTGCGCTGGGCTTCTCCTCGGCAAGCGCGCGCATCTGCGCCGCCTGGGCCTGCGCCTCGGGCAGCTCCAGTTGGTCGGCATAGACCTCGGTCAGCGTCGCGACATCGCCCTTCTTCGCCGCATCGCGGCCTCGCTTCGGCGTGCCCAGCGCTTTCAGATGGACATAGTCGATGCCCGCTTCGTGCAGGCTGGCGGCAAGGATGTTCTTGGAAAACCCCGGGCGCCTGGACAGCGGCAGCGCGCGCACGTCGATCACGCGCTCGACCCCGGCGCGCTGGAGCGCGGCGATAAACTCGCCCATGGTGGTGGCTTCATAGCCGATGGTGAAGATCTTCAACGCGCCTGCTCCCGTGCCAGCGTGGTCACCACGCCGATCGCGATCAACGCCTGACCCGCGAAATAGGTCGGCCAGATCAGCAACCCCGGCACCGGCGAGCCCGCAAGCACCCCCGTCCGCGCAAAGATCAGCAGGTCGGAGAGCAGGAACAGCACCGCCCCCAGCCCCACCGTGCTGCGCGGAAAGCGGCTGGTCCACGCACTCCCCTCCATCGCGCCCAGCCCGAGCGCATAGACCGCAATCCCCTTCGCGCCCGCGCCGCCGCCCGCCAGCAGCGCCGCGAGCAGCGCCACGCCGAGCGCATTGAGGACCAGATACGCGCGAGGCCCCGCCCCGCGCCGCAGGTACAGCGCCGTGGCGACGCCATGCCCCGCCAGGAACGCCAGCGCCCCCACGGTCAGCCCATGCGTCTCCAGCAGCACATCCCCCGCCGCCCCCAATGCGAGCGCACTCGCGATCAACCGCCCATCCAGCGATCGCGCCTGCGCCCCCGCCCACAGCGCGAGCAACGCGACACCGGCCCCCTTCCACACCACTGCCGCCGGCCCGACGACGCCGATCCAGCGGTTGGCATAATAGCTCACCCCCGCCAGCAGCGCCGCGCCGAGCAACGCCCGCAACGCGCCTTGTCCGATCGCCATGTCCAAGCCCTCCCCCGCGTTGATCAGGCCAACAGAGCCGAACCGGGGCGGTCGCGCAATGCGGGGTTGACGCAGGACCACGCATAGCGTTATTTCTGAAATAACAGAAATTGTGGAAGCACCATGATAACCGACCATCCCGATGCCAAGGCGTTCATCCTCCACTGGGGCGAGATGGGAACGCATTGGGGCGTCAATCGCTCGGTCGCACAGATCCATGCCCTGCTCTATCTCTCCGCCAGGCCGATCACGGCCGAGGACATCGCCGAAGCGCTCGGGCTCGCCCGCTCCAACATTTCGACCGGGCTCAAGGAGCTGATGGCGTACACCATCGTCCGCCGCGTGCATGTCGAGGCCGACCGCCGCGATCATTTCGTTGCGGAGACCGACCTGTGGGAAATGCTCATGCGGATCAGCGCCGAGCGCAAGCGCCGCGAGATAGACCCCACCATCGCGCTGCTCGCCGAACTCTCCGAACGGCTGGCGAAGGACGAGACCGCGCCGAAGCAGCTGCGCGAGCGGATCACGCGGATGCACGAATTCATCGGCACGCTCAGCGGCTGGTACGACCAGGTCCGCCGGCTGCCCAAACCCACCCTCATCACGCTGATGAAGATGGGGGGGAAGATCGCCCGCTTCGTCGGCGGCAAGCCCGCGCCGGAGGGCTGAGCAAGAGCGCAAAGACCCCTTTTTCACGCCCAATGATTTCTCAATTTTCTGAAGCAGGAGAATTACCATGGTTGAGACCGCCTATGCGCTGTACCTCCTCATCACGCTCGGCATCACCATCTGGGTCGCGCACACGCTGTCCCGCAATGGCGAGGTGTTCCTGATCCGCTGCTTCGGCCATGACGAAATGCTCGCGCGGTCCACCAATCATTTGCTCGTGGTCGGGTTCTACCTCGTCAATATCGGCTTCATCACGCTGACGCTCAGCCTGGGGCGCGAGCCGCAGACGGTGCCCGAGGCGATCCGATTCCTCAGCAGCAAGGTGGGCCTGGCGGTGATCGTGCTCGGCGCGATGCACTTCTTCAACATGGGTGCGATCGCGCACTTCGGCCGCACCGTTGAGGGCTGGTTCGAGCGGCGTCGCGGCCCCCAGACGCTGGGGGCCTGAGCCATGCCCCGGCTGCGCAGCGAATGGGACCACACCGCCGTCGCGATACCGGCATGCTGGGCCGGGATCATCTTCCTGATCTCGTTGCTGCTCGCGGTGGTTCAGGCCGAACCGGGCGCGGTCGTGCCGGTGGAACCCGCCCCGATAGAAGTGCTGTTCGGAATCCCGGTTTTCACGGCGCTCGCCTCGATTGCCGGGATGCTGCTCAGCGCGATCCCGCTATGGGCCGGCGTCGCGGTGATGGCCACGCTGGGGCGCTGCAATCTTGGGTTTCAGCACCCGGCGATCTGGGCACTCGCCGGGGCGGCGATGTGTGGCGGCACGGTGCTGGCTTGCGGTATCGACCTCGCAGAGCCCGCCGCCCTCGCGCTGCTCTTCACCTCTGCGACTTGCGCGGCGCTGGCGCGGCGTTATGTCCGCTGGTCCCCTGTTGACGAGTAGAAGCGCAGCCATGCCCACCCACGACATCCACATCATTGGCGGCGGCCTTGCCGGGTCCGAGGCTGCCTGGCAGCTGGCGCAGGCGGGACGCAAAGTGCGGCTGTCGGAAATGCGCGGATCGGGGGACATGACCCCGGCGCACCAGAGCGACCGGCTGGCAGAGCTGGTCTGTTCCAACAGCTTCCGTTCCGATGATGCCGAGCGCAATGCGGTGGGGCTGCTCCATGCCGAGATGCGCGCGCTGGGATCGCTGATCTTTGGCACGGCGGACAAGCATCAGGTGCCCGCCGGCTCCGCGCTGGCGGTGGACCGCGATGGTTTCGCCGACAGCGTCACTGCCGCGCTCGCCGCGCATCCCAATATCGAAATCGTCCGCGAGCGCGTCGACACGCTCCCCGCCGAGGGCCTTGCCATCGTCGCCACCGGGCCGCTGACTGCGCCTTCGCTGGCCGAAAGCATCGGCGCGGCCACGGGCAAGGACAGCCTCGCCTTTTTCGACGCGATCGCCCCGATCGTCCACCGCGACAGCATCGACATGGACGTGGCCTGGATGCAGTCGCGCTGGGACAAGGTCGGCCCCGGCGGAACGGGCAAGGATTATATCAACTGCCCGATGACCAAGGACCAGTATCTCGCCTTCCACGCGGCGCTGCTCGCCGGCGAGAAGACCGAGTTCCGAGAATGGGAGAACGTCCCCTATTTCGAAGGCTGCATGCCGATCGAAGTCATGGCGGAGCGCGGCGTCGATACACTGCGTTATGGCCCGATGAAGGGCGTGGGGCTCGACCAGCCGAGCACCGGGCGCTGGCCCTATGCCTGTGTACAGCTGCGCCAGGATAACGCCAGCGGCACGCTGTGGAACATGGTGGGGTTCCAGACGAAGCTGAGATATGCCGAGCAAGTCTCTCTGTTCCGGACGATTCCGGGGCTGGAGAATGCCGAGTTCGCGCGGCTTGGCGGGCTGCACCGCAACACCTTCATCAAGTCGCCCGAGCTGCTGGACGCCACGCTCCGGCTGAAATCGCGCCCCAATATCCGCTTCGCGGGCCAGATCACCGGCTGCGAAGGCTATGTCGAGAGTTCGGCGATCGGGATGCTCGCGGCGCGCTTCGCCATCGCCGAACTGGCCGGCACCACCCTGCCCCCGCCCCCGCGCGAAACGGCGCTGGGCGCGCTGCTGGCGCACATCACCGGCGAGGCGGAGGTCGAGACCTATCAGCCGATGAACGTCAATTTCGGGCTGTTCCCCCCGATCGAGGGTCGCACGAAGAAAGCCGATCGCAAGCTGATGTACACCGCGCGGGCGCGCACTGCATTTGCGGAATGGGTGCCGGCGCTCGGTTGACCTACTCCTCGGCGTCCGGTTTGGCGGGCGCGCAGACGCAGGCGGGTTTCCGTGCCGGGCTGCGCTTGACCGCTGTGGTGGCGAACTCGGCGCGGGTAAGGACGCCCGACTTGTCGGCATCGGCGCCGGCGAATTTGCCGATCGTCTTCGCGGCCCATTCGTCGAAGCTCAGCCGCCCGTCATGGTCGGTGTCGAGCTTGGCGAAGGCCTTGCGCCGCGACGCGAGATATTCCTCGCGCGAGATGCCGTCGTTCCGATCCTTGTCATAACGATCGAAGCGCTTCTGCTCGCGGGTCTTGGCGCTGGCGCTGGGGGCTTCGTCGGGCAGCGGGTCCTCGTCCGGCGCCGCAGCGGCAAGCGCAACCGGCGCGGCGGGCAGCGTGGGGCCCGGTGACGCGCTGCCCCGGAACAGGAACAGCCCCGCCACGCCCAACAGAAGCACCGCAGCGCCCCCCGCCAGATACCGCCACATCGCCTTGCCCCCTCAGCGCCTGATGCCCGCAGGCTAACCCGCGCGCCTCCCGGGGCCAAGCCCTATCGCCCGGTCAGCCTGTGCCGCAGCAGCCGGAACACCCGCCCCGGCGCGCCCACCGGCACCGCCGCATCGGGCGCCAACGCCAGGTCCATCCGCGCGAGGTGCGCCATC
Source organism: Sphingomonas degradans (assembly GCF_053502645.1). Taxonomy (NCBI): domain Bacteria; kingdom Pseudomonadati; phylum Pseudomonadota; class Alphaproteobacteria; order Sphingomonadales; family Sphingomonadaceae; genus Sphingomonas; species Sphingomonas degradans. Next base: position 1,548,727 of record NZ_CP177172.1, on the reverse strand, counting down.
GCCCCCAGCGGGCGAGCATTGCGACGCCAGCGTACCGCCAGCGCCTCTGCCAGCGCCGCCTCGGCCAGCGCGCGCGCCTCCGCCGCCTCGCCCGCATCCGCCAGATTTCGCGCCAGATCGGTCAGCGCCCAGCCCCGCCCCGCCGGCACCAGCGGATCGCGCGGGGTGGCGCCCAGCACGCGCCCGGCGGCGGCAAACAGCGCGCCCCGCCCCACGCCGTACCGCTCCAGCGCGTCGCGCGTCAGATGCTCCTCCTCGATCAGCACTTCCCAGCCATGGACGATCGGAACCAGCGCCGCGCCGCCGCCATGCGGCACGACATGCGCGGCCAGCGCCTGCAGCACCGGCTCCGCCGGCGGTGGCTCGCGGTCGAGCTTGTCCAGGGCATCGCGCCACCACGCCAGCCGCAACTGCCCCAGCGCCGGCTCCCGCGTGGTGCGCAGCAACTGTGCGAGCGCGTCGTCCAGTGCCAGCAGCGCGGCGAGCCCCGCGCGGGCCGGTGCGCGGGCATAGGACAGGATCAGGCCGCGCTCGGGGCTGTTGGGCAACAAACTATTCATCCTTTTTCCCTAGAGCGAAGGTCCGTCGGCGGAAAGCGCCTCGCGCCTGCAGACGGCGTCGGTGCCGGCGATCCGGCAACAAATAAGGAGTTTGGGCGGCGTGACCGACCATCGGGATGGCAGGTGCGCGGGCAGCCACGGGTTTCTTGCGCAACTGCGCCGCAATACCGCCGGCAACACGCTGGCGATCATGGCGCTGGCGCTCATCCCGCTGCTCGCCTTTGCAGGCTCGGCGATCGATACGGCGCGCCTCTACATGGTCAAGGCGCGGTTGCAGCAGGCATGCGACGCGGGAGCGCTCGCCGGGCGCAAGTTCATGACCTCCTCGACCGCGACGACGCTGGATTCCACTGCGACCACCCAGGCAAACGCCTTTTTCCAGAACAATTTCAAGAACGGCACGTTCGGCGTCACGTCGGTGACGTTCACGCCCACCAAGACCACCGACAGCCAGGTGGCGGGGACGGCCGTGGCGCGGGTGCCGATGACGCTGACGTCGATGATGGGATTCAGCCCGATGGACGTCACCGTCACGTGCGAGGCCCGCTATGACGTCGCGGATACCGACATCATGTTCGTGCTCGACACCACCGGATCGATGGCCTGTACCACCGCCGACGGGACCGGCGGCTGCTCGCAGTCGATCCAGACCTATACGCGCCCGGATGGGACCACCGGCTATTATGTGACCGAGAAGACCGGGTCGAAGATCGACGGATTGCGCCAAGCCGTGCTCGATTTCTACGACGCGCTGGCCGCGGCCGCCGACCCGACCACGCATGTCCGCTATGGTTTCGTGACCTACACGTCGACGGTTAACGCAGGCTATGCCGTCACGGCGCTGTCGCCCTCCTATTTCGTCGACCGATGGACCTATAACAGCCGCTCGATCATCGGCGACGCGAACAATGGCGGGTCCTCGTCCAATACCTATACGTCGACCAGCCTGGCGACGTGCAACACCTATGCCGGCAGGACTCCGGCCAGCGGCTATACGACGTCCGGCACTGCGAATGTTGTTACCGTCACCTGGACCACGAAGAATAGCGGCACCTGTGTCGTGAAGACCCAGCCGGTGAAGCCCAATTGGCGCTATCAGCCGGTCACGTTCGACACGAGCCAGTACAAGCTGGGCAACGCCGTGACCGATCCGAGCAAGATCACCGGCGCCACGTCGAAATGGCAGGGCTGTCTTGAGGAGCGCAAGACCACCGCGTCGTCGAGCTTCGACTATACCAGCCTGCCCGCCGATCTCGATCCCGATCTGGTGCCCGTGGACGACGATACGCGCTGGCGCCCGATGTGGCCCGACGTGGTCTATTATCGCGGCAACACGACCTATGCCGACGATTCGGGAACCAGCACCAATCCCTATGGCGACAACACCTCCACGACCCAGCTGGGGGCCTACACGGCGCTAAACCTCTATAACAACGTCGCCTATGGCTATGTGTCGTGTGGCAAGCCGGTCCGCCGGCTGGGCACGATGTCGAAAACCGACGTCAGCAATTACGTCAACGCCACCGATTTCGTTCCACAGGGCGGCACCTACCACGACACCGGCATGATCTGGGGCACCCGCCTGCTCTCGCCCACCGGGCTCTTCAGGGCCGACACCGCGCCATGGCCCGGTCGCAAAGAACCCAATCGTTTCATCGTGTTCATGACCGATGGCGACATGTCGCCCAGCACGTGCCTGTACGGCATGTACGGCATCGAGAATTACGACAAGCGCGTCACCAACGGCAGCTACCAGTCCGGGTGCGGCAGCACGACGCAGCTGAATTACCACAACGCCCGCTTCCTGGCGGAGTGCGCGGCGGCGAAGGCGCGCAATATCTCGATCTTCGTCGTCGGGTTCGGCCAGACGCTGACCAACGAACTGAAGACCTGTGCGTCTGCCGGGCAATCCTATTATGCCAGCGACAACGCCTCGCTGACCACGGCCTTCCAGTCGATCGCCAAGCGCGTGGCGCTGTTGCGGATATCGAAGTGACGTTCCCCTCGCCCCTGCGTCGGCTGCTTGCCGAACGGCGCGGCACGTCGGCGATCGAATTCGCGCTGATCGTGCCGGTCTTGGTGATGATGCTGCTCGGGATGATGGACCTGTCATACCAGTCCTATGTCCAGGCGGTGCTGGAAGGCGCGATGCAGAAGGCCGGGCGCGATTCGGGAATCGAGGCCGCCAACACCACCACGATCGACAACAGCGTCAAGGCAAAGGTCGCGGGCGTGGCGCCGCGTGCCACCTTCGCGATCACGCGCAAAAGCTATTCCACCTATGCCAACATGGCACCCGAACGCTTCACCGACACCAACGGCAATGGCGTACGCGACACCGGCGAATGCTATGACGACATCAACGGCAACCGGGTCTGGGACGCAGACCCCGGACTGATGGGCCAAGGCGGCGCGAACGACGTGACCGAGTATACCGTGACCGCCACCTATAACCGCATCTTCCCACTCGCGACGATGCTGGGCTGGTCGCGGCAGCAATCGGTGAGCGCCACCACGCTGCTCAAGAACCAGCCCTATCAGTCGCAGGCCGTGCCGACCGTGGTGTCGCGATGCAATTGACGCCGCTCCTCAAAAGCACGGCAGCGTGCGCCGACCGGCTGCGTCAGGATTCGCGCGGCGTCTCGCTGCTCGAATTCGCGATCGGGCTGCCGCTGCTGCTGGTCGCCGGGATGTGGGGCGTCGAGTTGACGCATCTGGCGATCACCAACCAGCGCGTGAGCCAGCTTGCGCTGCAACTCGCCGACAACGCCTCGCGCGTCGGACTGTACAGCAGCCTGGCGACGATGCAGCTCCGCGAAGTCGATATCAACGACGTGCTGCTGGCCACGCGCACCCAAGGCGACGGAATCGGCCTGACGACCAATGGCCGCATCATCCTGTCCAGCCTAGAGAACGTCCAGCAATCCTATGACAGCGCCCCGGTGCAGCGGATTCACTGGCAGCGATGCATCGGCTTGAAGCGCGGCACCGGTTATGATTCCAGCTATGGCACCACCACCACGGCGGCCGGGACGACCAACACCCAGGCCAATGCCGGAACCGCCGCGAGCACCGGAATGGGCGATACGGGGTCGAAGGTGAATGCGCCTTCGGGATCCGGGGTGATGTTCGTGGAGATTAATTATCTCTACACGCCGATCATCGGCACCGGCTGGTTCACTGGCGCCCAGCGGCTGCATTACACTGCGTCGTTCATCGTTCGCGATAATCGCGATTTTGCGCAGATCTATAACCCCTCGCCTGCGGCGACACGATCGACCTGCAACCTCTACACCCAATGACCGGGCGGAGTGCCCGGCGCTCCCCGACCGGAGAGCGCCGGGTATCGATCACCCCTTGTACGTCACCTTCTTCACCGCAGCCACGACTCGCGCGGCATCGACCAGCGCGAGCTTTTCGAGGTTGGCGGCATAGGGTAGCGGCACGTCTTCGTTGGTCACGCGCAGCACCGGCGCGTCGAGGTCGTCGAAGCCCTGCTCCATCGCCACGGCGATGATCTCCGACGCGATCGAGCAGGTCGGCCAGCCTTCTTCGACCACGACCATGCGGTTGGTCTTCTTCAGGCTTTCCAGCACCGTCGCGGTGTCGAGCGGGCGCAGCGTGCGCAGGTCGATCACTTCGGCGTCGATGCCCTCGGCCGCCAGCGTCTCCGCCGCGTCGAGCGAGACGCCCACGCCGATCGAATAGGACACGATCGTCACGTCCTTGCCCTCGCGCACGATCCGCGCCTTGCCGATCGGCAGGACGTAATCGTCGAGCTTCGGGATTTCGAAGTGGCGACCGTACATCAGCTCGTTTTCGAGGAACACGACCGGGTCCTCGCTGCGGATCGCAGCCTTGAGCAGGCCCTTGGCATCCGCCGCGTCATAGGGCGCGATCACGATCAGGCCGGGGACGCTGGCGTACCACGGGCCATAATTCTGGCTGTGCTGCGCGCCGACGCGGCTCGCGGCGCCGTTGGGGCCACGGAACACGATCGGGCAGCGCATCTGGCCGCCGGACATATAGTTGGTCTTCGCCGCCGAGTTGATGATGTGGTCGATCGCCTGCATGGCGAAGTTGAACGTCATGAACTCGACGATCGGACGCAGCCCGCCCATCGCGGCGCCGGTGCCGATGCCGGCAAAGCCATATTCGGTGATCGGCGTGTCGATCACGCGCTTGGGACCGAACTCGTCGAGCAGGCCCTGCGTCACCTTGTACGCGCCCTGATATTCGGCGACTTCCTCGCCCATCACGAAGATGCGCGGATCGGTGCGCATTTCCTCGGCCATCGCGTCGCGCAGCGCTTCGCGGACGGTCACCTTCACCATTTCGGTGCCGGCCGGAATTGCCGGGTCGGCGACGGTCGCCGACTTGTCGCTGGCCAGCTTCTCGGTGCCGCTTGCCGCCTTCTTGGGCGCCGGCGCGTCCGATTCCTCGGCCTTGGCCTGCGTCGCCGGGGCTTCCGCCTTCGCGGCAGGCTCGGCTTCCTCGCCCTCGCCCGCGATCAGCGCGATCACGGTGCCGACCTTCACGTTATCGGTGCCCTCGGCGACCACGATCGACTGGATCGTGCCTTCGTCCACGGCCTCGAATTCCATCGTCGCCTTGTCGGTCTCGATCTCGGCAAGGATATCGCCGGACTTCACCACGTCGCCTTCCTTGACGAGCCACTTGGCCAGCGTGCCCTCTTCCATCGTGGGCGAAAGCGCCGGCATCTTCAGTTCGATCGCCATCTCAGTACGACTCCACCAGCACGTCGGTATACAATTCTGCCGCATCGGGTTCGGGCGTCTGCTCCGCGAAATCGGCGGCTTCGTTCACGATCTTGCGAATTTCCTGCTCGAGGGGCTTCAGCACCTCTTCGGTGACGCCCATCGATTCGAGCTCGCGCTTGACCGCCTCGATCGGGTCGGACTTGTCGCGCACCGCCTGGACTTCCTCGCGGCTGCGATACTTGGCGGGGTCGGACATCGAGTGGCCGCGATAGCGATAGGTCTTCATCTCGAGGATGATCGGGCCCTTGCCCGCGCGCACCCAGGCGAGCGCCTCTTCGGCAGCACCGCGGCAGGCGAGGACGTCCATGCCGTCCACCTGGATGCCGGGGATGCGGAAGCTCTCACCGCGCTTGTACAGCTGGTCTTCGGCCGAGGAGCGGTTGACGCTGGTGCCCATGGCGTACTGGTTGTTCTCGATCACATAGATGATCGGGAGCTTCCACAGTTCGGCCATGTTGAAGGATTCGTACACCTGGCCCTGGTTCGCGGCGCCGTCGCCGAAATAGGCCATGGCGACGCCGCCATCCTCGTTATACTTGTGCGCGAAGGCGAGGCCCGTGCCGAGCGAGACCTGCGCGCCGACGATGCCATGGCCGCCGTAGAACTTCTTCTCGGTCGAGAACATGTGCATCGAGCCGCCCTTGCCGCGCGAGATACCCGCGCCGCGGCCGGTCAGCTCGGCCATGATCACCTTGGGGTCGATGCCGTAAGCGAGCATGTGGCCATGGTCGCGATAGCCCGTGATGACCGAGTCCTTCTCGCCGTCCAGCGCGGACTGCAGGCCGACGGCCACGGCTTCCTGGCCGATGTAGAGGTGGCAGAAGCCGCCGATGAAGCCGAGGCCATAGAGCTGGCCCGCCTTCTCTTCGAAGCGGCGGATCAGCAGCATCTGCTTGTAGAATTCGAGCAGCTGTTCCTTCGACGCGGTGTAGCGCGTCGGCTCGGCCGGTCGCTCGCGATTGGGAATCGCTGGGGGAGTAGGTGCGGTACGTGCCGGTGCTTTGGCCACAGTAAATCCTCATGCCCGGGGGAGGTCAGGGGCGAGCCTATAAGCGCGTTTCCGGCCCGGACGCAACGGCAACGCGCGGAGGTGGGGTGTCGCCCTGCGAAACGAATCATTGCCGCACGACGGACGCGATGTCCCGACGCGCGATATGGTTGCAGACGTTACGGAATTTGGCGTTGCCGGCGGCTCAGCGATCGAGCGGGATGATCACTTCGTCGGGGCGCACGACGTTGAGCTGCTTGCGCGTCAGTTCGTCCGCCAGATCGGGATCGACCCCGCGCCGGGGATCGAGCAGGTCGACGCGGTTCTTCAGCTCCGCGCGCTTTTTCTCGAGCGCGGCGAACTCGACATGCTTCTGCGCCAGCTCCGCACGGATCTCGCGCGTGGCGATGAGCCCCGTCGGCCCCAAAACGGCATTATAGCCGAAGAAGCCGACGGCGATCAGCACCGCCGCCGGGAGCCCGGCGCGGCGCAACAGCGTGCGGATCGGAGAAGTGCGCGTCATGTGGTGAATCTCGCTTAACCAGCGCGATTTGGCAAGACGCGACTTCTACCTAACGCTCACTTCAGGATGGATTTTCCGGCGTAGATCGCCGCGTCGCCCAGCTCTTCCTCGATACGGATCAGCTGGTTGTACTTGGCGAGCCGGTCCGAGCGCGCGAGGCTGCCCGTCTTGATCTGGCCGCAGTTGGTGGCGACCGCGAGATCGGCGATCGTCGCATCCTCGGTCTCGCCCGAACGGTGCGACATCACGGCGGTGTAGGACGAACGCTGCGCCAGGCTGACGGCCTCCAGCGTCTCGGTCAGCGTGCCGATCTGGTTGACCTTCACCAGCAGCGAGTTGGCATAGCCGCCCTCGATCCCGCGCTTCAGGCGAGTCGGGTTGGTCACGAACAGATCGTCGCCCACCAGCTGCACCTTCTTGCCCAGCAGTTCGGTCAGCGTCTTCCAGCCTTCCCAATCGTCCTCGGCCATGCCGTCCTCGATCGAGAAGATCGGATATTGCGCCGCCAGGTTCGCGAGGAACTCGGCGTTCTGGGCCGAGGTGAGCGTCTTGCCCTCACCCACCATGCGATAGGCGCCGTCCTTGTAATATTCGGTGGCCGCGCAATCGAGCGCGAGCATGACGTTCTCGCCGGGCTTGTAGCCCGCCGCCTCGATGCTGCTCATGATGAAGTCGAGCGCCTCGGTGGTCGATGCGATGTTGGGGGCAAAGCCGCCCTCGTCGCCCACGCCGGTCGCCAGGCCCTGTTCATGCAGCTTCTCCTTCAGCGTGTGGAAGATCTCGGAGCCGCAGCGCACCGCCTCGACGATGTTCTCCGCACCGACCGGCACGATCATGAATTCCTGGAAATCGATGGGGTTGTCGGCATGCTCGCCGCCGTTGATGATGTTCATCATCGGCACCGGCAGGACATGCGCATTCACGCCGCCGACATAGCGATACAGCGGCAGGCCGCGCGCATCCGCAGCCGCCTTTGCCGCCGCAAGGCTGACGCCCAGGATCGCGTTCGCGCCCAGCCGGCCCTTGTTCGCGGTCCCGTCCAGCTCGATCATCGCGCGGTCCAGGTCGGCCTGGTCCTCGGCATCGAGGCCCAGCACTTCCTCGGCGATCTCGCCGTTCACCGCATCGACGGCGTCCTGCACGCCCTTGCCCAGCCAGCGGGTCTTGTCGCCGTCGCGCTTCTCCACCGCCTCATGCGCGCCGGTCGACGCGCCCGAGGGCACGGCGGCGCGGCCGAAGCTGCCGTCTTCCAGCATGACATCGACCTCCACGGTGGGGTTGCCCCGGCTGTCGAGGATCTGGCGGGCGTGGATGTCAATGATTGCGGTCACGAAACGGCCTCCCTAATTAGGGTAAGATTGGTGGGACGACGGGCCTCTAACGCCTTGTCGCCGCTGCGGCAACGATTGCAGATGGAACCGGCGATGGCCGCCTTGGTTCTCTCGGGGAATAAACGGAAAGGGATTCGGCATGGCTGACGAAACTACCCCCAACACGACCCCGGCAACGGGCGATACGGCAACCTTCACCGCAGATCCGGCGGGCGCTGCACCGGCGGACGCGATGTTCGATACCACGAAGGATTCGGCGGAACCGAAGAAGACCGCGACGCAGACGCTGAAGGACGAAGCGAGCAAGCTCGGCACGCAGGCTGCGGACAAGGCCCGCGAATATGCCGGCGAAGGCAAGGACCGCGCGACCTCCGCGCTGGATGAAGTCGCCAAGATGATGGCGAGCGCCGCCGACGACGTGGATGCGAAGCTTGGCGCCGAATATGGCCGCTACGCACGCTCCGCCGCCGAAGGCATCTCGGGCTTTGCCGACTCGCTGCGCGGCAAGGAAGTGGATGACCTGATCGCCAGCACCACCGATTTCGTACGCAAGAGCCCGGTGATGGCGGTTGGCGCGGCCGCGGCGGTGGGCTTCATGCTTGCGCGCCTGGTCAAGTCGAGCGTCGATGCGGCGCCCGAGCCCGCGCCTGCCGAACCCACCGACGCCTGACGCGGGCATGGGGGTGGGCGAACCGGACGCGGACCAGAATATCGGCGCGCTGCTTGGCCAGCTGGTCGAGGACGGCAAGGGCCTGGCCCGCGCCGAGCTGGGCTATTATTACGCCATCGCGCGCGCCAAGCTGCGGGAGGTCCGCAACAGCCTGTGGCTCGGCGCGGTGGCGCTCGGGCTGGCCCAGGCGGCGATCATCGCGCTGATCGTCGGGCTGGTGCTTACGCTTTCGCCGCTGGTCGGTCCCGGCTTTGCAACCCTGATCGTCGTCGGAGTCACGGGCGCGCTGGCGGCGCTGGCTGCCCGCCTCGCCTGGCTCCAGGTCAAGCGCGTGCTGAAGGATCGCCCATGACCACCGATGTCTCCGTCGCCGAAGCGCGGGTACAGGCCGCCCGCGCGCGCCTGCTCGCGACGGTCGGCGCGGTGCAGGACAAGCTGCATCCTAGCAATCTGGCCCAGGATGCGATGGAGAACGCCGCGCAGGGCGTCGCCTCCGCCGCGCGCAAGGGCGCCGAGATCGCGCGCACGCGCCCCGTGGCAGTCGCCGCGATCGCCGGCACGATCGGGCTGGTGCTCGCGCGCGGATGGATCGGCGACATCTTCAAACGCCGCCACCGCGATGAAACCGCACCCGCCACCGATGGTTTGGACAAGCGTACGAGCCCCGCGAAACCCGCGAAGAAAGGATAGTCCGAAATGACCACCACCCCCGCCCCCGCCGATACGTCCGAGAGCACTCAGGGCAAGGCGCTCCAGGTCATCGAGGACCTTGGCGACAATCCGATCGCGCTGCTCGCCGGCGGCATTGCGCTGGGCGTGCTGATCGGCGCGCTGCTCCCGCGTCTCGCCAAGGAGCGCGAGTTGCTGGAGCCCGTCGGCCGCAAGCTCGCCGAGCGCGTGACGGCGGTAGCACAGGCCGCGAAGGAAGCCGGCAAGCAGGAAGTCGATGCGCTGCTGCCGAACAAGGATGACACCAAGGAGCGCGTCACTGCGCTGTTCGGCAACATCCTGGATGCCGCCAAGAGCGCGGCAAAGGCCGGATAAGGGCTTTTGGGGGCTTGAGCGCTTCCGCAGACCCGCTAAGGCCTGCGGAAACCGCTCTCCCCAGGAGACTCCATGAGCAAACTACATCTCGTTTTCGGCGGTCGCGTCAGCGATCCCCAGACCCTCGATTTCAAGGACCCGTCAAAGCTCGACGTGGTCGGCATCTTCCCGGATTACGCCGAGGCCGAAAAGGCGTGGCGCTCCGCTGCGCAGCGCACGGTCGACGACGCGGAAATGCGGTATGTTGTCGTCCACCTGCACCGGCTGCTCGAACCCGACATGACCAACGCCCCCAAGGCGTGAGCGATCGGAGGCGGGTGTAACGCCCGCCTCTGTCCTTCCCGATCGATAACGAAGAAAGCGCCGGCTCAGGCCCGGCGATAGTGCCAGGCGAGCAAGGGCCGCGCGAGCAGCATGCCCGCGATCAGCCCGCCGATCGGCCCGACGATGCTGGCCGAAATCTCCAGCCCGCCGCCCACCAGCGAAAATACCAGCTGCACCGCCAGCCAATAGCCCGCGAGGATCGCGATCTGGATCGCCCGCGTCAGGTGGCGGGGTACCGGCAGCGCCTGTGGCACGCCGTACAGCATCAGATACGCGCCGATCGCGGCGAACAGCCCGCACGACAGCCCCGCGCTCACCATCCCCGATCCCGGCGTCAGCAAGAGGCGCGCCGCCGCGCCGGCATAGATGCCCGCGACGAACACCACGCCCAGCCCAACTCCGCCGATCGCGCGCTCGACAAAACGGCCCGCGATCAGCAGGAACACGCCGTTGAACACGACATCGAGGATGTTCGGCGGGATAAAGGCCGAGGACAGCGGCGAGGTCCAGGACAGCAGCGGCGTGTCCCGCCACCCGCCGGCCAGGAAATCGACCGGCGCGAAGCCGAACTGCCCCAACGCCTGCCGCGAGCCAATCGCAAGCACCACGAACAGCGCGACGAAAGCCGCGACGGCGATCAGCGCGTCAGTGAAGCGTCCCCGGGGCAGGTGCATCGCAGGTCAGATGAACTCGATCTGCGAGACCAGGTAATAGCGGTCGCCCGCCGGCACCGACACCTCGACCTCTTCGTCCACCTTGCGCCCGATCAGCGCGCGGCCGATCGGCGAGTTGTACGAGATGCGGCCCTTGCTCGCATCCGCCTCGGTCTGGCCGACGATCTGGTAGCGGATCGGCTTTTCGTCCTCGTCGAGCAGCGTCACGGTCGCGCCGAACACCACCTTGTCGCCCGACAGTTCGAGCGGGTCGATGATCTGCGCGCGGCTCAGCTTGTCCTCGATGTCGGCGATCGACGCCTCGATCTGGCCCTGCCGCTCCTTGGCCGCATGGTATTCGGCGTTTTCCGAAAGATCGCCATGCGCGCGCGCTTCCTCGATCGCGTCCACGATCAAGGGGCGTTCGGCTTTCAGACGTTTCAGCTCTTCGGTGAGAGTCTGATAGCCTTCTGCCAGCATCGGCATCTTTTCGACGGTCGCCATACCCATTCGTCCTTCAAACGTCCCAACGCTCAAGCGTCCCACGTTCGGGACGCCCGCACACTAACACCGGTTGGGAGAAATCAATTGTGCGAATGCGAATAGTAAGACTGAAGCGGGCAAACATCAAGCGCCTGCCCAGAAAGCGCCTCAATCGCCCGTGCCGCGGCGACGCTGGCAGGCGCCGTGGTGAAGTACGGGATCTTCTGCGCCATCGCGGTTGCGCGGATGCTGGAGCTGTCCTTCAGCGACTGCCAACCCTCGGTGGTGTTGAAGATCAGGTCGACGCCGCCGTCCTGGATACGGTCCACGATGTGCGGGCGGCCCTGCGCGACCTTGTTGACGCGCTCGATCGCGATGCCGTGTTCCTCCAGATAGTCCGCCGTCCCACCAGTGGCGATGATGCGGAAACCCAGCCCGGCCAGGATCTGGACGCCCGGCAGCACCACCGGCTTGTCGCTGTCCTTGACGCTGACGAACACCGTTCCGCCCAGCGGCAGCACAGTGCCGGCACCCAGCTGCGCCTTCGCAAAGGCCGTCGCGAAATCGCGATCGATTCCCATGACTTCGCCGGTGGACTTCATCTCCGGTGACAACACCGGATCGACGCCGGGGAAGCGCGCCCAGGGGAATACCGCTTCCTTGACCGCGATGTGCGGGATGTTGCGGTCGATCACCGGCAGGTCGGCCAGCATCTCGCCCGCCATCACGCGCGCGGCGATCTTGGCGATGGGGGTGCCGATCGCCTTGGCGACGAAGGGCACCGTGCGGCTGGCGCGCGGATTGACTTCGATCAGATAGACTTCGCCATCCTTCACCGCGAACTGGATGTTCATCAGCCCCTTGACCTTCAGCGCGCGGGCCAGCGCCTCGGTCTGGCGCTCGATCTCGGCGATGATATCGGCCGGCAGGCTGTACGGCGGGATCGAGCAGGCGCTGTCGCCCGAATGGACGCCGGCTTCCTCGATATGCTGGAGCACGCCGGCCACGACCACATCGGTGCCGTCGGCGATGGCGTCCACGTCCACTTCGATCGCATCGCGCAGATACTGGTCGATCAGCACCGGCGATTCGCCCGATACCTGCACGGCGGTCTGGATATAATGTTCCAGCTGCCCCTGCGTATCGACAATCTCCATCGCGCGGCCGCCCAGCACATAGCTGGGGCGCATCAGCACGGGATAGCCGATCCGGTCGGCGGCGGCGATCGCCTCTTCGCGGCTGCGCGCCAGGCCGTTGGCGGGCTGTTTCAGCCCCAGCTTGGCGACCAGATCGGCAAAGCGCTCGCGGTCCTCGGCCAAATCGATCGCGTCGGGGCTGGTGCCCAGGATCGGGATGCCCGCATCCTCCAGCGCCTGCGCCAGATTGAGCGGGGTCTGCCCGCCGAACTGGACGATCACGCCGACCAGCGTGCCGTTCGACTTCTCGACCTCCAGGATTTCCAGCACGTCCTCGGCGGTCAGCGGCTCGAAATACAGCCGGTCCGACGTGTCGTAATCTGTGCTGACGGTCTCCGGATTGCAGTTGACCATGATCGTCTCATAGCCCGCATCGCCCAGCGCGAAGCACGCATGGCAGCAGCAATAATCGAACTCGATCCCCTGCCCGATCCGGTTCGGACCGCCGCCCAGGATCACGATCTTCTTGGCGTCCGTCGGGTTCGACTCGTTCTCGGGCTCGCCGAAGCTCGGCGCCTCATAGGTCGAGTACATGTACGGCGTCTTCGCCTCGAACTCGGCGGCGCAGGTGTCGATCCGCTTGAACACGGGCCGCACGCCCAGCCGGTGGCGCAGTTTGCGCACTTCTGCCTCGGTCACGCCGCCCGACATCGCATTGGCGATCTCGCCGATCAGGCCCGAGCTGCGCGCCATCGCCTCGCTGCCGGCGCGCATGTTGACCGATTTGAGCGCCAGATAGGCGAGCCGCTTGTCGCTGAACCCCATCGACTTGAGCTTGCGCAGCCCCGCCGCGTCCTGCGGCAGGCCATTGGCGCAAACCTGCGCCTCGGCATCGACGATTTCCTGGATACGCTCGAGGAACCACGGGTCGTACGCGGTCAGCGCGAACACTTCGCGCACGGTGAAGCCCTCGCGCAGCGCCTGCGCCGCGATCAGCAGCCGGTCGGGCGAGCGGATCGCCAGCGCTGCCTCGATCTCGTCGCGCGGTGCGCCCGCCAGCCGATCGACATTGTTGAAACCGCTGAGGCCGGTTTCCAGCCCGCGCAGCGCTTTCTGCATCGATTCGTGGATGTTGCGGCCGATCGCCATGACTTCGCCGACCGATTTCATCGCGGTGCCCAGCGTATTCTCGGCACCCTTGAACTTCTCGAACGCGAAGCGCGGGATCTTGGTCACGACATAGTCGATCGTCGGCTCGAAGCTCGCGGGGGTCGCGCCGGTGATGTCGTTGGTGATCTCGTCCAGCGTGTAGCCGACCGCCAGCTTCGCCGCGACCTTCGCGATCGGGAAGCCGGTCGCCTTGGACGCGAGCGCCGAGGAGCGCGACACGCGCGGGTTCATCTCGATCACGATCAGGCGACCGTCCTTCGGATTCACCGCGAACTGCACGTTGGAACCGCCTGTTTCAACGCCGATTTCCCGAAGGACCGCGATCGACGCATTGCGCATGATCTGGTATTCCTTGTCGGTCAGCGTCAGCGCGGGCGCGACGGTGATAGAGTCGCCGGTGTGCGTGCCCATCGCATCGACATTCTCGATCGAGCAGATGATGATGGCGTTGTCGTTGCGATCGCGCACGACTTCCATCTCATATTCCTTCCAGCCGAGGAGCGATTCCTCGATCAGAACCTCGGTGGTCGGCGACAGGTCGAGCCCGTTGCGGACGATCGCAACGAATTCCTCGCGATTATAGGCGATGCCGCCGCCCGAGCCGCCCATGGTGAAGCTGGGGCGGATAATCGCGGGCAGCCCGACATGCTCGAGCGCGGCCAGAGCCTCTGCCTCGGTATGCGCGATTGCCGAGCGGGCGCTTTCGAGCCCGATCTTGGTCATCGCGTCCTTGAACTTCAGCCGGTCCTCGGCCTTGTCAATCGCCTCGGCATCCGCACCGATCATGATGCAGCCGAACTTCTCCAGCGTGCCATCGTTCGCCAGCGCCAGCGCAGTGTTCAGCGCAGTCTGCCCGCCCATCGTCGGCAGCACCGCATCGGGGCGCTCCTTCTCGATGATCTTGGCGACGATCGCCGGGGTGATCGGCTCGACATAGGTCGCGTCGGCCAGCTCGGGATCGGTCATGATCGTCGCCGGGTTCGAATTGACCAGGACGATGCGATAGCCCTCTTCCTTGAGCGCCTTGATCGCCTGCGTGCCCGAATAATCGAACTCGCACGCCTGACCGATGACGATGGGACCAGCGCCGATGACGAGGATGGAGGAGATGTCGGTGCGTTTGGGCATTAGAAGTGCTTACGTCCTAGTTCGACGAACTTTTCAAACGCAGCTTTGTCAAGCCGCGTTGTCTGCGAGAGCTTTCGAGGCTGCTCCCGAGTTTCTCGCCCGTACGTGTCTATCTGAATGAATTTCTCTCGACCGCAATCGACGAGACGAACAATAGCGAGTTCGACTTCGTCGTGAGGTCGGGCGTTGTCCACCTGCTCAACTTCGAAGTTCCGAACTGTTGCCATTATGCCTCTCCCATCATCCCCACAAACCGCTCGAACAGGTACAAACTGTCCTGCGGCCCCGGGCTCGCCTCGGGGTGATACTGCACCGAAAATGCCGGGCGATCGGTCAACTCGAAGCCCGCGTTGCTCCCGTCGAACAGCGACACGTGCGTCTCGCGCGCATTCTCGGGCAGGCTCTCGCGCAGCACTGCGAAGCCGTGGTTCATGCTGGTGATCTCGACCGCGCCGTCGCTGAGGCGCTTTACGGGATGGTTGGCGCCGCGATGGCCCTGGAACATCTTGGTGGTCTGCGCACCCACCGCGAGGCCGAGCAGCTGGTGGCCGAGGCAGATGCCGAACAGCGGCTTGCCGGTCTCGAGCAGCTGGCGGATCACCGGCACGGCGTATTCGCCGGTCGCGGCGGGGTCGCCCGGGCCGTTGGAGAGGAAGAAGCCGTCCGGGTTGAACGCCATCACCTGCTCGAAGGTCGCGGTGGCGGGCAGCACGGTCACGTCCGCGCCGGCCTGCACCAGATTGCGGAAGATGTTGCGCTTCGAGCCATAGTCGATCGCGACGACATGCGGGCGCTTGGTCTCCGGCCGGCTGGTGTCATAGCCGGCGCCGAGCTTCCACACGCCGCCTTCCCAGCCGAAATGCGTCTCGCACGACACGGTGATGGCGAGGTCCATACCCTCCAGCCCCGGCCAGCCGCGTGCCTTTCCCAGCAGCGCCGGAATGTCGAAATTTCCGTCCTTGGAATGCGCGATCACGCCGTTCGGCGCGCCGCCCAGCCGGATGCGGCGGGTCAGCGCGCGGGTGTCGATGCCCGACAGGCCAATCCGCTGGTGCTTCGCCATCCAGGCATCGAGATGCTCGGTGCTGCGGAAGTTGCTCGGCTCGGTCACGTCCTCGCGGACGATCATTCCCAGCGCATGGGGATCGTTCGCCTCGACGTCATCGGGATTCGCGCCGACATTGCCGATATGGGGGAAGGTGAAATTGATGATCTGCCCGGCAAAGCTCGGGTCGGTCATGATTTCCTGGTAGCCGGTCATGGCGGTGTGGAAACACACTTCGCCCACCGCCTGCCCCTCGGCGCCGAAACCACGGCCCCACACCACGTCTCCCGACGCCAATACCAAAACGCCGGTAGCTCCGGCGGGCGCAGACATGGGTTTGGCTTCGGCCATTTGGGGCGGGCACTCCATTGGGTTGTTTGCGATGTCGCTAAGTCGCGGCGGCTAGACCCCGGGGGCGCTTCCGTCAACCTGTTCAATTTTGCGCCGGCGGGCTATCGTGCGCGGCTAACCTGAAAACCGAAAGAGACCGCATGATTCGCGACGACATCAAGGCTGCCCAGATCGCGGCCATGAAGGCCGGGGACAAGGAATCCCGCGCCGCCATCAGCCTGATCCAGAGCGCGATCAAGAACCGCGACATCGAGGAACGCACCAAGGCGCAGCCGATGGAGGACGACGCGATGGTCGTCGAAGTGCTCCAGAAAATGGTCAAGCAGCGCCGCGAGTCGATCGAGATGTACACCAAGGGCGGCCGCCAGGAGCTGGCCGATGCCGAGGCCGCCGAAGTCGCAGTGATCGAACGCTTCCTGCCGCAGCAGATGACCGAAGCCGAGACGACCGCCGCGATCGAGGCGATCAAGGCCGAACTGGGCGCGTCGACGCTGAAGGACATGGGCCGCGTGATGGCCGAGCTGAAGGCCCGCCACGCGACCACGCTGGACATGAGCAAGGCGAGTGGCCTGGTGAAGGCGGCGCTGTCGTAAATGGATGAAGGGGACGCCTCTGCGCTCCCCCTCCCGCTTGCGGGAGGGGGCCGGGGGGTGGGCCCCCGCTTCCGGCTGGGCAGACCTACCGAGCGGGCGCGCGAACTACGCAACGATCCGACCGCCGCAGAAGCGCTGCTGTGGTCGCGGCTCCGGCGTTCGCAGCTGGGCGGGCTGAAGTTCACGCGCCAGTTGCCGATTGCCGGCCATTTCGCCGACTTCGCCTGTCGAAAGGCCAAGCTGGTAGTGGAGCTGGACGGCAGCCAGCATATCGAGAGGACCACTGCCGATGCCGAGCGCACGCGGCGGATCGAGGCTGAAGGTTATCGCGTGCTTCGCTTTTGGAACAATGATTTGACGTTGAATATGGAGGGCGTGTTGCAGGCCATTCTTACGGCCGCCTCACCCCGTGGTGAGCGGGCGCCCACCCCCCAGCCCCCTCCCGCTCGCGGGAGGGGGAGCAGCTAGCCCCATGTCCCTCACTCCCCAATTCCTCGACGAACTGCGCGCCCGCACCACGCTGTCCACGCTGATCGGCAAGACCGTGAAGCTGCAAAAGGCGGGGCGGGAGTATCGCGCCTGCTGCCCGTTCCATAGCGAGAAGACGCCCAGCTTCTACGTCAACGACGACAAGGGCTTCTATCATTGCTTCGGCTGCTCGGCGCATGGCGATGCCATCCGCTGGATGACCGAGCAGCGCGGGCTGCCGTTCATCGATGCGGTCAAGGAACTGGCCCAGGCCGCCGGGCTCGACATGCCCGAAATGGACCGCCGCGCCGCCGAAAAGGCCGAGCGGGCCAAGGGGCTGCATGAGCTTATGGGCGACGCCGCGACCTGGTTTACCGAGCGGCTGAACGGGATCGAGGGCGCGGAGGCGCGTGAGGTCCTCAAGCGGCGCGGCATCACGCCGGAGACCGCGCGTACCTTTGGCCTCGGCTTTTCCCCCGATTCGCGGGGCAAGCTGAAGCAGGCGCTGGCATCCTATGGCGACGCGATGCTGGTCGAATCGGGCATGCTGATCTCGGTCGAGGGCAAGGACCCCTATGACCGGTTTCGCGGGCGATTGATGATCCCGATCCGCGATGCGCGCGGGCGGACCATCGCGTTTGGCGGTCGCGTGATCGGTGACGGCGAGCCCAAATATCTGAACTCGCCCGAAACCCCACTCTTCGACAAGGGCCGCACGCTCTACAATCTCGATCGCGCCCAGGCGGCGGCGCGCAAGACCGGGCGCGTGCTTGCGGTCGAAGGCTATATGGACGTCATCGCGCTGGCGCAGGCCGGGTTCGAGGAGGCCGTCGCCCCGCTCGGCACCGCGATGACCGAGCATCAGTTGGAACGGCTGTGGCGGATGGCCGAAGTGCCGCTGCTCTGCTTCGACGGCGACTCGGCGGGGCAGAAGGCGGCACTGCGCGCCGCGCACCGCGCCCTGCCCCATATCCAGCCAGGCCGCAGCCTCGCGTTCGTGACGCTGCCCGAGGGGCTCGACCCCGACGATCTGGTCCGCACCCAGGGGCGCGCCGCGTTCGAGGCGCTGCTGGGCAAGGCGCAGCCGCTGGCCGATCGGCTATGGGCCAGCGAAGTCGCCGCCGAGCCGCTGGAAACGCCCGAGGCCCGCGCAGGGCTCAAGCAAAGGCTCGGCGAACTGGCCGGCACGATCGCCGAGCCCAGCGTCCGCAGCGAATATGTCGCCGAGTTCCGCCGCCGCTTCGACGAGCTGTTCGCCCGCGGCCCCCGCGATTTCTCGCCCCAGCGCGGCGGCGGCGGGCGTGCACCCGCGCGGGGTCGCCAGAAGGGCCCGTGGAAGCCGCCCGAGGCGCCGCCTTCGGTGATCGTCCGCGCGGTGCAGGCCGGGGGGCTCGACCCCATATTGGCCAAGGCAGTGCTGGCAGGGCTTATCCGCCACCCGGCCGAGATCGCCCGCCATATCGAAGTGCTGGGCAGCCTGCGCGCCGCCTCCGGGGCACTGGGCAAGCTGTTCGAGGCAGTGGTGGACGTCGCGATGGCCGACCGGCAGCTTGATAGCGGCAAAGTCCTCACCATATTGGCCCGGTCCGGTTTCGATTCTGTTGCGAGCGACCTGTTACGGGCCGACACGCTGCCTTTTTCCTTCACGCGGCACGATGCCGATGTGGAAAGGGCGTGTGACGACCTGAACGAGGCGATCGCCGTCATGGTGACTCAGCCCGTGGTGGATGCCGCGCTGGCGGAGGCCACGGCGGCGCTCAGCCGTGATGGATCGGAGGAAGCGTTCACCCGCCAGGTGGCGCTTTCGCGCCAGCGTCAGGA
This sequence comes from Sphingomonas degradans, assembly GCF_053502645.1. Classification (NCBI taxonomy): domain Bacteria; kingdom Pseudomonadati; phylum Pseudomonadota; class Alphaproteobacteria; order Sphingomonadales; family Sphingomonadaceae; genus Sphingomonas; species Sphingomonas degradans. The sequence continues at coordinate 1,529,658 of NZ_CP177172.1, read as the reverse complement.
GCTGCAGGCACGGCTTGCAAATCTGATGCTTGCGGAAGAGGAAGTTTTTGACGATTAGGGCGGCTGTAAAATAGCCGCCATCAGATTTTCGAGGGTAATTGATGGCCAAGGCACCGATGGGCGACGTCACCGACACGGGTGAAGCGGGTGACGCCCCCCTTATCGACCTCAACGAGGGCACGCTGAAGAAGCTTGTCGCCCGCGCTAAGAAGCGTGGCTATATCACGGTCGACCAGCTCAACGAGATGCTGCCACAGGACCAGATGTCCTCCGAGCAGATCGAGGATGTCATGTCGGCGCTGAACGACATGGGCATCAACGTCGTCGAGAACGAGGACGCCGGCGAAGACGCCGAGCCCGAGGAAGACACGCCCGAGGAAGTCGACGCCGAAGACAAGGACGACGGCCAGGCCTTCGAAATCGTCAAGAAGAAAGAGACGGTCGATCGCACCGACGATCCCGTCCGCATGTACCTGCGCGAAATGGGCGCCGTCGAGCTGCTCAGCCGCGAGGGCGAAATCGCCATCGCCAAGCGGATCGAGGCCGGCCGCGACACGATGATCCTGGGGCTGTGCGAAAGCCCCATTACCTTCAACGCGATCATCGGCTGGTCCGATGCGCTGAACGAAGGCACGATGCAGCTGCGCGAGATCCTGGATCTCGACGCCATGCTGTCGAAGGACCCTGCGCCCGAAAGCCTGACCGACGACGAGGATGGCGGCGACGGCGAGATTTCCGAAAAGACCGCCGGCCCGTCGTTCAAGGAAGAGGAAGAGCCCGAAGAGGCCTCCGCCGACGACGATGAAGACGGCATGACCGAGCGCCGCACGCCGCGCCCGTCGGACGATGAGGAAGAGGACAACACCCTCAGCCTCGCGCAGATGGAAGAACAGCTCAAGCCGCAGGCGCTTGAGAAGTTCGCCAACATCACGTCGATCTACAAGAAGTTCGCCAAGGTCCAGCAGCAGCGGCTCGACGCGATGTCGGCCGGCGGCGAACTGTCGACCGCCGACGAGCGCAAGTACCAGAAGCTGCGCGAAGAGCTGACCGCCGAAGTCGAGAGCGTCCAGTTCCATCAGGCGAAGATCGAATATCTCGTCGATCAGCTCTACAGCTTCAACCGGCGCCTCACTGCGCTGGGCGGCCAGATGCTGCGCCTCGCCGAGCGTCACAAGGTCAGCCGCAAGGATTTCCTCGATCGCTATGTCGATCACGAGCTGGACGAGAATTTCATCCCTTCGGTCGAAAAGCTCGACAAGAAGTGGAAGGCGTTCGCCGAGAACGAAGCCGGCGCCGTCGATCGCATCCGCATCGAGATTTCCGAGATCGCCCAGGCAACCGGCATGTCGCTGGTCGAGTTCCGCCGCATCGTCAACATGGTGCAGAAGGGCGAGCGCGAGGCGCGTATCGCGAAGAAGGAGATGGTCGAGGCCAATCTCCGCCTCGTGATCTCGATCGCTAAGAAATACACCAATCGCGGGCTTCAGTTCCTGGATCTCATCCAGGAGGGCAATATCGGCCTGATGAAGGCGGTGGATAAGTTCGAATATCGCCGCGGCTACAAGTTCAGCACTTATGCGACCTGGTGGATCCGTCAGGCGATCACGCGCTCGATCGCCGATCAGGCGCGCACCATTCGTATTCCGGTGCACATGATCGAGACGATCAATAAGCTGGTCCGCACCAGCCGCCAGTTCCTCCACGAGCAGGGCCGCGAGCCCACGCCGGAGGAAATGGCCGAACGGCTGAGCATGCCGCTCGAAAAGGTGCGCAAGGTGATGAAGATCGCCAAGGAGCCGATCTCCCTCGAAACGCCGATCGGCGACGAGGAAGACAGCCACCTGGGCGACTTCATCGAGGACAAGAACGCGATCATCCCGGTCGATGCGGCGATCCAGGCGAACCTCAAGGAAACGGTCACCCGCGTCCTGGCGAGCCTCACCCCGCGTGAGGAGCGCGTGCTGCGGATGCGCTTCGGCATCGGCATGAATACCGATCACACGCTTGAGGAAGTAGGCCAGCAATTCTCGGTCACTCGCGAACGTATTCGCCAGATCGAGGCCAAGGCTCTGCGCAAGCTCAAGCACCCGAGCCGGAGCCGCAAGATGCGGTCTTTCCTCGACCAGTAAGCACTTCTGCTCAGCAGTATCGACAACAAAACCCCGGGTACGCGCCCGGGGTTTTGTCTTTTCGGCGACGTCATTGCACGCTTCGTCGCCAGCGACCGGTAAATTTCGTGTAAACCACGTCTTTACGTGCTTCGGTATAACCCTGAGTTGCATCAAGAGGTGCCCGTCATGGCGGCGGTGCTTTGCTCGATTGGGGGGCCTATGCCGTTTGATACCGCACAGATCGCACGTTCGGACGGAGCCTGGGGCGCCATGGCGACGCTCGCATCGTCCGACGGGAGTGCCAATCACCGCTATCTGCGCGGGCTTGCCGGCCCGCTCGGCTCGCTGCGCGACCTTGCCGATGCCGCCCACTATATCTGCATGCTGCATGGCCGCCATCCCGGCGTGATCGACCACGCGCTCGACCATGCCCGGCTGGGGCTGGAGCGCAGCTGGCTCGAGGCCTCCGCCGAGGCATTCGTGAGCGAGCGTGCCTATCTCGTCCGCATCGTCGCGGCAGCGGGGCCGATGCCCAGCACGCCCGGCCACGCCGAGTCGGAGGCCGCCGCCGCTGCACAGCGCCATGCGCTCGACATGCTTTCGCAATCGGACCGCGCAGGCTGCGCCGCCGGCGCAGCGATCGCCCTCGCGATCGATTGGGTGACGATCCGCGCCGTGCTCGACGGCGCGGCCGAGCGACTGGGCGTAGAGCCGCCGCCGCTACGGCTCCCGCCGAACGAGGAAACCGTCAGCGTCATCGACGCATTGGCACGCGAGGGTGCGATGGAGCGCGCGATGCTGTTCGGCGCGCAACAGGTCTTTGCCCAGCATCGCGGCCTGTGGAGCCTGCTCGAAGCACGCGCAGGTGCTCGCGCGCACTGAGCTTGCGTTTAGGGGCCCTGCCCCTCTACCATCCGTCCATGCGCTTCGAAGGCACCCAAAGCTATGTCGCGACCGAGGACCTGAAGGTCGCGGTCAACGCGGCCGTCACGCTCCGGCGTCCCTTGCTCGTCAAGGGCGAACCCGGCACCGGAAAGACCGTGCTGGCGTACGAGATCGCCAAGGCCGTGGGCGCCCCGCTGATCGAATGGAACGTCAAGTCCACGACAAAGGCGCAACAGGGCCTGTACGAATATGATGCGGTCGCCCGGCTGCGCGATGGCCAGCTGGGCGATGCGCGCGTCCACGACATCGCGAATTATATTCGCAAGGGCAAATTGTGGGAGGCATTCACGTCGCCGCGCCTGCCCGTGCTGCTGATCGACGAGATCGACAAGGCGGATATCGAGTTCCCGAACGACTTGCTCCAGGAGCTCGATCGGATGGAATTCCACGTCTACGAAACCGGCGAAACGGTGCGCGCCGCCGAACGCCCGATCGTGGTCATCACGTCGAACAACGAAAAGGAACTGCCCGACGCGTTCCTGCGCCGGTGCTTCTTCCACTATATCAAGTTCCCCGATCGCGAGACGATGCAGGCGATCATCGACGTCCATTTCCCCGGCATCCAGAAAATCCTGGTGAGCAAGGCGATGGAGATATTCTACGATATCCGCGACGTGCCGGGGATCAAGAAAAAGCCGTCGACCAGCGAGTTGCTCGATTGGCTGAAGCTGCTGCTCCACGAGGAGCTGCCGCTCGACGTGCTCCAGTCGCGCGACCCGACCAAGGCGATCCCGCCGCTCCACGGCGCGCTGCTCAAGAACGAACAGGATGTGATGCTGTTCGAGCGGCTGGCGTTCATGGCCAAGCGCCAGCAGGGCAAGTGACGCGCAGGACGCGGGTCAACGACGTTAACCCGCCTTTAACCTGATCCCTATACCCCGAACATCGGGGGGGTACCCTGTAACTGGTACCCAACATGCGTACTCTGATTTGGACAGCCGCGTTCCTGGCCGCCCTTTTCGCGGCGCCGGCGAGCGCATCCTCTCTCCTCGATTACAAGGGCGAATGCGTGCCGTTCGCCCGGGCCGCTTCGGGTATTCAAATCTATGGCGATGCCTGGACCTGGTGGGACCAGGCGCGTGGACGCTATGCGCGGGGCAGCCAGCCGCGCGTCGGCGCAGTGCTGGTGTTCGCGAAGACGGCCCGCCTGCCCCTTGGCCATGTCGCCGTCGTCAGCCGCATCGTCGAAGACCGGGTGGTGATGGTGACGCACGCCAACTGGTCGCGCTTCGACGGCGAGCGCGGCTATGCCGAGCGCGACGTGACGCTATTCGACGTTTCGCCCGATGGCGACTGGAGCCAGGTGCAGGTGTGGTATCGCGACCGGGCGGGGCTCGGCAGCTCGACCTATCCCGCCAAGGGCTTCATCTATGGCACGCCCGACCCGGCCGCCGGCAAGACGGTGCGTAAGGCGCTGCCATCGCCCGAACTGACTGCGCGCCATCCCGATTATGTGGGCTCGCTGATCGACGCCTATGTCCGCTAACTTGCCCGAGCGCCTGCGCTGACGCATGACGGCGCCATGGGGGACAGGCGGGCCGACGGGCGATTCTGGGGACTTCTCGGTGCGATCGTCGCGCTGGGTCTGGCGCTGCGCATCGCTGCGGCACAGGGCGGGCTGTGGCTGGACGAGGCATGGTCGGCGGTGCTTGCCCGCGATGCCGGAACGCCGCTGGGCATTTTCCTCAACATCAATCACGACAATAATCATCACCTGAACTCGCTGTGGATGCAGGCGATGGGGTTCGGCGCGCCGCCGATGCTGTCGCGCGCGCTGTCGATCGTCACCGGGAGCGCCGCGATCCTGATCGCCGGGCTGATCGGCGCGCGTCGGAGCAGCGCGCTGGGGCTGCTGACAGCGATGCTGTTCGCGGTCTCGCCCCTGCTGGTCACGCTGGGATCGGAAGCGCGCGGCTATGCGCCGATGACGCTGGCGCTGCTGACCGCGATATTGCTGGTCGATCGCGCGCTCGCCGGTGAGGCGGAGCGGAGCCCGGCGACGGCGCTCGCCCTGTGCTTCTTCCTCGGCGCGCTGGCGCAGCTGACGATGTTTTTCGGGTTCTGCGCGGTTGCGGGCTGGGTTTTCTTCGCGCGGTGGCACCGCGACGGGCTGCGGCGGGCGATTGCCGGTACGCTGCGACTGCTGTTGCCCTCCATCGTCGCGCTGGCGATGGTTGCCGGGATCGTCCTGGGCGCTGCGGCTGCGAGCAGCACCGGCTTCCAGTTCGGCCGCTATGACCCGTTCGACTGGCTGCAATATCTCCACGCGATCGTCGAGATGGTCGGCTATGCCGTGGGGCTGCCGATCGTGACGCTATGGTGGCTGCCTGCGCCGGTGATCCTGGTCATCCTGGCGCGCGGCGCGGGTGCCGGGCGGCTTGCGTTCTACGCCCTTGCGATCGTCGCCTTTCCGGTGATGCTGGCACTGCTCCACGCGGGCAATGTCGGCCACCCGCGCTATTATCTGGTCGCAGGCCTCGCGCTGCTAATGCTCGTTGCCGAGATGCTGTGGCTCGGACTGCGCGCCGGCGGCGTACGGCGGGTCGCGGCAGGCATCGCGCTTGCGGTGATCGCCATCGGCAGCGTGACCCAGGACATCGCCCTGATCCGCAACCAGCGCGGCGATCCCGGCGCGGCGATCCGCGCGCTACAGGTGCGCGCGCCCGGCGGCACGCGCATCCTGCTCGACCGGTCCACCGGCCTCGCGATGCTCGAGGCAGCGGCGGCGCATGCGCGCTATCCGCTGGTGATCGTCCAGGCCGAATGCCCCCCTGCCCGGTTCCTGTTCGTCGATCGCTTCAAGGGCGAGGAGCCCCCCGCCGCCGGCATCCGGTGCGGGCGCCACTATGTCCCCATCGCGCAGGCGCACGCGATCGGCCTGTCCGGCACCCACTGGACGCTGTACGAAATACGGCCCTAGAATGCGGCCATGTTCCTGTCCTTCATCGACGCGCTGCGCGCCGCCGGCATCCCCGCCAGCCTGAAGGAGCATCTGGTCCTGCTCGAGGCGCTGGACCGCGACGTCATCGAACGCACGCCCGAGGCATTCTACTATCTCGCCCGCGCGACCTTCGTGAAGGACGAGGGGATGCTCGACCGGTTCGACCAGGTCTTTGCCAAAGTGTTCAAGGGCGTGGCGACCGGCGCCGGCGTGGCGCCGACCGACCTGCCCGAGGAATGGCTGAAGGCCGTCGCGGAGAAATTCCTGACGCCCGAGGAAATGGCCCGGATCGAGTCGCTGGGATCGTGGGACGCGATCATGGAGACGCTCAAGCAGCGCCTGGCCGAGCAGCACGCTCGGCATGAAGGCGGCAGCAAGTGGATCGGCACCGGCGGCACCTCACCCTTCGGCAATTCGGGCTATAACCCGGAGGGCGTCCGTATCGGCGGCGAAGGTAAGCATGGCCGCGCAATCAAGGTGTGGGAAGGCCGCGAGTTCAAGAATCTCGACAGCACCCGCGAGCTTGGCACGCGCAACATCAAGGTGGCGCTGCGCCGCCTGCGCCGCTTCGCCCGCGAAGGCGCGGCCGACGAACTCGACATCGACGCCACGATCGCCGGCACCGCACGCCAGGGCTGGCTCGACGTCCGCATGCGGCCCGAGCGGCACAATGCGGTCAAGCTGCTGCTGTTCCTCGACGTCGGCGGATCGATGGACCCGTTCGTCAAGCTGTGCGAGGAGCTGTTCTCCGCCGCGACCGCCGAGTTCAAGAATCTCGAATTCTTCTACTTTCACAATTGCGTGTATGAAGGGGTGTGGAAGGACAATCGGCGCCGCTTCGCCGAACGCACGCCGACGCACGACATCCTCCACAAATATGGCCCGGACTATAAGCTGATCTTCGTCGGCGATGCGTCGATGAGCGCGTATGAGATCAGCCACCCCGGCGGATCGGTCGAGCATTTCAACGAGGAATCCGGCGCGGTGTGGATGCAGCGCCTGCTGGATACCTATCCCGCTGCGGCGTGGCTCAACGTGCTGCCCGAAGCGCATTGGAGCTATACCCAGTCGGTGAACCTGATTCGCGGGCTGATGCGCGACCGCATGTACCCGCTGACGCTGGCCGGGCTGGACGCGGCGATGCGGGAGCTTAGCCGGAAGCGCTAAGCGCGGCGGGCCTCAATTCTTGCCGGTCGGTGCGCCTTCCGCTTTCGCCTTGGCGTCGTTCACGATTTTCGCCGAAATCAGGCCCATGGCGGTCGTGCTACGCGCGAAACCTCGCGTATCGTAAAGACCCGCAAGGTAAGACTGGTCCAATGCCGTCATGGCACGCGGTGCGGCCCCGGCAGAATCGAACAACGTCAGAATCGTGTCCGCTGCAACGCCTTGCGACGGCGGGCGAGCACCGGCCAACGCGCGCATCGCAGCATAGTCGGCAAGCTGCCACAGCGTCTTGCCCATCGCGGCATCGTCATCGATCACGACAACCGAGCCAAGGGTCACCTGCTGGGTCGGCAGTTCGAGGAACGTCGCGCGCGTGACGGACAAAATAGGCGCACCACCCGCAATACCGTCGCCCGACTCAGGCTTGCCTTGCGTCCGGCCATCCTCATTCTGGACTTCGACCGTGTTCCAGACATGCACCGGCCCGTCGCGCAATGCGCGTTGCAGTTCCGCATCGGCCAGCTTGGCGAACATACGAGGATATTTGATACGCATCGCCTTGACCATCGCATCTGCGTCCGCCGCGAGGATTAGGATCAGATTGGGCGAGCACCCTGGCTCCGCAACGCTGATCTTCGCCTGCCGCGCCACGTCGCGGATGCGCACCACGACCTTTTCACCATAGGAGTCGGGCAAGCCCATCACCGCGGGACAAACCGGCGCCGTGAAACGCGACAGCTGGCCGTCGAAGCTGGACGAAATCTGCCGGACATAGCGCTGCGCGACTTTGCGCTCCACGCCGCGCTGCCCAGTAACCAGGATGTCATCCTGCGGCTCTCGCGGTGATGCGGCGACATCCTGTGCCGGCGGCACCTCCTGCGCATTGGCAGAAGCAATAGGCAAGACCACAACGGACAGCGCAAGGGCGCCACAGATAGTTGTCGCAAACCGCACGTCCGTTCTCCACCTCAGGTGCGCTGCACTAGTAACACACGCCAGCATAGCCAGCAAGCGCAGCGCGGCGATCAAGGAAGTGAAGTGTTTACAACCGTTCTGACGCCCGGTGCAGGCGACGCAACACTGCCGTGTCGTGCGCCTGGCCATTCGCCGCCTCTGACGCGGCCGACATCAGGCGAATCGCGCCAAAGCTCGCGGCGAGCCCCTTGAGCCGCAGCGCGCTCGCGGTCCACGCATCGGGCGTGTCGGCGGACTTCATTGCCTCCAGGCAACGCTTGACGCTTTCCAGAAAGGCTTCGCGAAGCTCCGCGATCAACGCGGGCTCATCGCCCACCGCCGCTGCCAGAGTCGCATCGATTGCACCAGGATCATAGGCCATCATCCACGCCTACACCCGTATCGTTAACCAAAGGTTTAGCGGCCCCGACAAAACGCCAAACCGCAGGCCTAGGTCGAATTAACGATAGTCGCGAAGCTTGGCCCGGCGATCCCCGCGCCGACGCAGACGCTGCCACCGCGCGCGGCGCCAGTACAGCGACGCAGCGATTAGTCCGCCGATCAGGATTACCCCGATCAGCAGGTACGCCAATGTCTCCCGCTCCATCCACGCAATCAACGTAAAACTCCATCCCTCTGCAATCGCTATACTCGGTTTAATCAGAAGAAGTTGGTTCGCCTAGCGAATTAGACGCCGGCTGTTGGTCCGGCGTCGAATTGTGGTAAATGTGCAGCATGATACGGGGAACAGCGACAGAGACGATGCGCCACAGGCCAAGCGAAGACGGCGAGCACGCGCTGTTGGAAGTGTCGGAACGTCTCGAGCGCGAGGCCGCGTCCCTGCCCTTGGCGCCCGAAATGGCGACCACCCCGGAACCGGACGACGACGCCCCACACCGTACCGGCCTTGGCTGGCTGCTTCCGGTCGCCGCCGTGCTGGCGACGCTGGCGTGGTTCGGTGGCGCCTTGTGGTTCGTCGCGCCGACGCTGCGCGCGGGCCTGCCCCCCGTGGCGCTGGTCCAGCTGATCGCGGCGCTGTGCGTACCACCCGCGCTGATCGCGCTGCTGTGGTTGCTGGCCATGCGGACCAGCCGGGCCGAGGCGCGGCGATTCGGCAGGTCTGCGGAGGCGATGCGGGCCGAAGCCGCCAGCCTGGAGCGGATGGTCGGCGCGCTGTCGCGCACGATCGACGCCAATCGCGTGGCGCTCGCGGAACAGACCAACATCCTGATCGCGATGGGCGACCGCGCGGCGGAACGGATCGAATCGATCGCCGCCGGCGTCGGCCAGCAATCGCGGCTGGTCGACGCGAGCACGCGCGCGCTCCGCGAGGCCGCGTCTGAGGCCGAGCAGCGCGTGGCTGTCGTCCTCGCATCGCTGCCCCAGGCGCACGACCAGATGCGCGACATGTCCGAACGCGTTGATGCAGCCGGTCTGCTCGCCAGCCAACGCGTCGCGGCGCTCGACGCGCAATTGATCGCGCTGTCCGAGCGGGGCCGCGAAGCCGATGCCATCGCGGGCGGCGCCGCCGAACGACTCGCCGCCCACATCGTCCGGATGGAGGCGACCAGCGCCACCGCCAGCGTGCGGCTGGAGCGCGTGACCGAGCAGATGTCCGAAGAAGTCGACGATGTGCTCGATCGCGCAGCCAATGCCGTGGACGAGGCGCGCAAGGGCATCGCCGCACAGGGCGAGGCCATACTGGCGATGCTGAGCGCCAATCAGGCCGCGCTCGATCGCGCCGGACGCGACAGCGCCGAGGCACTGTCCGAACGGATGCAGACTATCGAGGCCGCGATTGCCCGTGTCGGCGAAAGGCTGGCCGAGGAACAGCGGCGCGGCACCGACCTGTTCACCGACCTGTCCGGCGGCATCGAACGCCTCGATCGCGAACTCCACGCACTCCACGCCAACGGCACCGACCGCACACAGGGCCTCGCCGCCTCGATCAGCGCGCTGCACGGCTCGGTCGATGCGATGTCTCAGGCCATGCAGAGCGGCGACGCGCTGGCGCGCCAGGTGATTGCGACCGCCGAGGATCTGCTGACCGCGCTCGACGCATCCGCGCGCGAGATCGACGAGACGCTGCCCGAGGCACTGGCCCGGCTGGACGACCGCATCACCGCGAGCCGCAAGGTGGTGGCCGGGGCCAAGCCCGAGCTGCTGGCGCTGGTGACCGCCGCCGAAAGCACCCACGACGCCATCGAAGCGATTGCCGATGTCGTCGCCCAGCAGCGCGACACACTGGCCAAGACGCAGGCGTCGCTGCTCGCTACGCTGGCGACCGGCGGCGAACAGGCGGAAACGCTCGGGCAGATCGTGGACGAGACGATTGCGACCACGCGCGGGTTTGCCGAAACCGCCGCGCCCCAGCTCGTCGAGGCGCTGCTGCGGGTCCGCGAAACCGCCGCCGCCGCCGCCGATCATGCCCGGGAATCGCTGGCGTCGATCGTTCCGGGCGCCGCCCGCGCGCTTGAGGAAGCGAGCGGCACTGCGCTGAAGCGCGCCATCGATTCGTCGATCCGGCGCCAATTGGGCGAGCTTGCCGACACGACCGAAGCCGCCGTCGATGCCGCCGCGCGCGCTTCGGAGCGCCTGACCCGCCAGATGACCGCGCTCACCGACACCACCGCCCAGGTCGAGGCACGGCTGACCGCCGACCGGGCGCAGCGCGAAGCCGCCGACAGCGACAGCTTTGCCCGGCGCGTCTCGCTGCTGATCGAAGCGCTGAACTCCGCATCGATCGATATCACCAAGGCGTTTGCCAGCGACGTCAGCGACAGCGCCTGGTCGGCCTATCTGAAGGGCGATCGCGGCGTATTCACCCGCCGCGCGGTCAGGCTGCTGGACCCGAGCGAGACCCGCGAGATCGCGCGCATCTATGACGCGGACGGCGATTTCCGCGACAACGTCAATCGTTACATCCACGATTTCGAGGCGATGCTGCGCCAGATCCTGGCACTGCGCGATGGATCTTCGCTGAGCGTGACGCTACTGTCATCCGACATGGGCAAGCTCTATGTGGCGCTGGCGCAGGCGATCGAACGCCTGCGCGCCTGACGCCGCTCAGTCGCGGTGGACCCAGTCGAGCATGTCCGCCGTCACCCAGCCATTGACGTAGTTGAGGTAGAACAGCCCGAACAGCACCGTCGCGACGATGGTGGTGCGCAGCGCGACCTTGCCCGGCTGGAAACCGTGCGGCGCGCTCTCGGCCTGGCCGGGGACCAGCTCGGCCCCCGCTTCCTGTGCGGTGCGCACCCCGAAGGGTAGCACCAGGAACACCGAAAAGGCCCAGAACAGCACATAGATCGCCAGGATCGACTGCCAGCGCATTCTACACCTCCAGGATCAGGACATCCACCACGGGCTTCTTGCCGGTGAAGCGCGTCGCCACGCGGCGCACCGCAAGGCGCACCGTCTCGCGCAGCTTCTCGATATTCTTGCCGTCCTTCGCCACTGCCTCGGCGGCGGCGCGCGACGCTTCCTCGAGGAATAGCTCGCGATCCTCTTCCACCGGCACGCCCTGGACGCGCACCTGCGGGCGGCCCATCAGCTTGCCATTCCGCACTGCGACCGCCGCCGAAATCTGGCCATAGAGCGCCAGTCGCCGCCGCTCGCTGATGGTCGAGCCGTCAGCGGGTAGGATCACATCGCCGTCCAGCACCAGACGGCCGGCGTGCGCCTCGCCCAGCTTCTTCGGCTTGCCCGGCGCCAGGCGATAGATTTCGCCGTTCACCTGGTTGATCGCCTGCGGCACGCCCTGTTCCAGCGCGAACCGCGCCTGTTCGTGCATGTGGCGGACCTCGCCGTGCACGGGCAGGATGATCTCGGGCCGGATCCACTTGTACATCTCGGCCAGTTCGGGCCGTCCCGGGTGGCCGGAGACGTGCACGAATGCCTGCCGATCGGTGATCAGCGTCACGCCCTTCGACGCGAGCGTGTTCATGATCTTGCCGATCGCGATTTCGTTGCCGGGGATCTGGCGCGACGAGAAGACCACCGTGTCGCCCTCGTGCAGCTTGAGCACATGGCTCCCCTCGGCGATGCGGTTCAACGCCGCACGGGGCTCACCCTGCCCGCCTGTCGCCACGATCAGCACGCGCGACGGCGGCAGCGTCATCGCCGTCTCGAAATCCACGGTCTCGGGGAAATCGCGCAGATAGCCGGTCGCCTTTGCGACGCGCAGGATCCGATCGAGCGAGCGCCCCGCGACGCACAGCTCGCGCCCGGTATCGCGCGCCACTTCGCCCAGCGTCTGGAGCCGCGCCGCGTTCGAGGCAAAGGTGGTCACCAGCACGCGGCCCGTGGCCGCACCGATCACCTGGTCCAGACCGACGCGAACGTCCGCCTCCGACCCCGAAGCCTCGGGATTGAACACGTTGGTCGAATCGCACACCAGCGCCAGCACGCCCTTGTCGCCGATCGCAGTCAGTTCGGCCGCGGTCGATGCGCCGCCCAGCGCGGGCGCTTCGTCCAGCTTCCAGTCGCCGGTGTGGAACACGCGGCCATAGGGTGTATCGATCACCAGCGCGTTCCCCTCGGGGATCGAATGCGCGAGCGGGGCATAGGTGATGGTGAACGGCCCGATCGAGAACGGCCCTTCCTCGTCGACGACGTTCAGCTCAATCCGGTCGTCATTGCCCTCTTCCTCCAGCTTGCCGCGGATCAGCCCCGCCGTGAACGGCGTGGCGTACAGCGGCACGCCCAGATCAGCGGCGAGATACGGCAGCGCGCCGATATGATCCTCATGCCCATGGGTCAGCACGATGCCGAGCAGATCGTCGAGCCGCTCCTCGATGAACTGGAGGTCGGGCAGGATCACGTCGATGCCGGGATAGTTGGCGTCGCCAAAGGTGATCCCGCAATCGACCATCAGCCATTTGCCCTGGGTGCCATAGAGATTGACGTTCATGCCGATCTCGCCCGAGCCGCCAAGCGCGAGGAAGAGGAGTTCTTTTGCCGGAGTCACTATATTCCTATCTCTGTCTGGGCGGGAGCGAAGCCCAATGCCTCACCCCGCCATGCGGCTGCGTTCCCACAGCATCGCCAGCCCCTGAATGGTCAGGTCCGGCTCTATCACATCGAACGTATCGGTGCGCTCCTCGAACAACACCGCAAGCCCGCCGGTGGCGATCACCTTCAGCGGACGGCCCACTTCGGCCTTCAGCCGGGCGACCAGGCCCTCGATCATCGCGATATAGCCCCAATAGATGCCGATGTGCATCTGGTCGACTGTATTGCGCCCGATCACGCTGCTCGTCTCCGGCGCGGTGATCGCGATGCGCGGCAGCTTGGCCGCCGCCGTCACCAGCGCGTCGAGCGACAGGTTGATGCCGGGCGCGATGATGCCGCCCTTGTAGGCCCCCCGGTAATCGACCACGTCGAAGGTGGCGGCGGTGCCGAAATCGATGATGATGAGGTCGCCCGGATGGCGGGCATGGCCAGCGATGACGTTCAGCGCGCGGTCGGCACCGAGATTGCCGGGCTCGTCCACGTCGAGCGCGAAGCCCCATTCGGCGGCGCCCTGCCCCGCCACCACGGCCTCGGTCCCGAAATATTTGCTGCTCAGCACCTGAAGATTGTGGAGCGCGCGGGGCACCACCGTGCCGATGATGACCGCGCTCACGTCGGAGCGGGCATAGCCCTCCAGCGTCAGCAACTGGCTCAGCCATACCGCATATTCGTCGGCGGTCCGGCGCGGATCGGTCGCGATGCGCCAGCGGGCACGGATCTTTCCGCCGGGCGCGCCGCCGGTCTCGACCAGCGCGAAGACGAGGTTGGTGTTACCGGCATCGATCGCGAGCAGCATGGGCTGGGCCTTTCTTACAGCAGGAACACGTCGGCAGCGTGAATGACACGCGCGGCGCCATCGGCCAAGCGCAGGATGAGCGCGCCCTGGCTGTCCAACCCGTCGAACAACCCGTCCACGGCCTCGCCATCGGAAAGCCGGGCGGTGAGCGCGGTGCCGCGCGGATGCGCCCGCGCCAGCCAGCGCTCGCGCACCGGCCCCAGCCCCTCGCCCCGCCAGCGCCCGATCCACCGCGCGAAACTGTCCGCCAGCGTTTCGACAAAGACGTGCGGGTCCGGCGCTACGGCATGGGCCGCAATGCTGGTCGCAGCGCGGCCCAGATCGTCGGGATAATGGGCGAGGTTCACGCCGAAGCCGATCACCACCGCATCGCCGCTGCGTTCCAGCAGGATGCCCGAGAGCTTCGCGCCGTCAACCAGCAGGTCATTGGGCCATTTGAGCGTCACCCGCCCGCCGGGGAGGAACACCGAAACGGCCTCCTCCAGCGCGACGGCGGACACCAGCGCCAGCGTTGCCGGCGACGGGTCGATCGCCCTCAGCCGCACCAGCGTGCTCGCGAACAGGTTGCCGGCAGGCGACACCCAGTGCCGCCCCTGCCGCCCGCGCCCGCTCGTCTGGCGGTCGGCGCGGAGCCAGAGCCCCTCGCCTGCCCCGCGCCGCGCGAGTTCGGCCATGTCCGCGTTGGTCGATCCCGTCTCGGCGACGGTCCGGATCGTCGGCGTCAGAACAGCGCCTTTGCCGCGAGCAACGCCCAGCCACCGATGAACGGGATCAGCAGATAACCCAGCGGCGACACGAACACGGCAGCCGCCGCGATCAGACCGCCCTCGACCATATCGGCGCGCCCCTCGAACGCCGCAGCCGGCTCATCGAAGTACATCGTCTTGACGACGCGCAGGTAGTAATAGGCGCCGATCGTGGACGCGGCGATACCGATGACCGCCAGCGGGAACAGCCCCGCCTCCACTGCTGCCTCGAACACCGCGAACTTGGCATAGAAGCCGAACAGCGGCGGAATGCCCGCGAGGCTGAACATGAACATCGCCATCGCGAACGCCAGCATAGGGCGCGTCCGCGACATGCCCGCCAGGCTCGCGATCGTCTCGACCGGCTGCCCATCCGCACCGCGCATCTGGAGCACGACGAGGAACGAACCCAGCGTCATGACGATATAGATCGCGAGATAGACGAGCACGCCCGCCACGCCCTGTTGCGTGCCGGCCGCCAAGCCGACCAGCGCGAAGCCGACATTGTTGATCGACGAATAGGCAAGCAGGCGCTTGATATTGGTCTGGCCGATCGCCGCGACGGCACCGAGCAGGATCGACGCGAGTGCCGCGAAGATGATGATCTGGCGCCAGTCCTGGATCGCCGGGCCCATCGCCTCGACCGCAACGCGCACCGCAAGCGCAAGCCCCGCCACCTTTGGCGCAGAGGCGAAGAACGCCGTCACCGGGGTCGGCGCGCCTTCGTACACGTCCGGGGTCCACATGTGGAACGGCACGGCACTGATCTTGAACGCCAGCCCTGCGAACACGAACACCAGGCCGAACAGCAGCCCGATCGAACGCGGCCCTGCATAGGCCTCGGCAATCCCGCCGAACAGGGTGGTGCCGCTGAAGCCATAGACCAGGCTGATGCCGTACAGCAGGATGCCCGATGCGAGCGCGCCAAGGACGAAGTACTTCAGGCCCGCTTCGGCCGAGCGCGTATCACGCCGCATGAAGCTGGCGAGGACATAGGCGGCAAGGCTCTGCAGTTCGAGGCCGACATACAGCGACATCAGGTCGCCCGCCGACACCATCATCCCCATGCCCGCTGCCGAAAGCAGGATCAGCACCGGATATTCGGGACGCAGGTCGTCGCCCGAGGTCTGCTGGAAGAAGCGCGGGGCAATGAGGATCGACACGGCGGCGGCACCGAAGATCAGCGCCTTGGCAAAGGCGGCAAACATGTCGGCGCGGTACAGGCCGCCAAAGGCGACCCCGCCCGCCGATGCCGGGCCGGCGAGCGAAATGCCCGCGCCGATCAGGACGGCCACCGAAGCCCAGCTCACCAGCTTGGTCGATGCCTGCCCGCCCCATGCGGAAACCAGCATCAGAACGATCGCGCCGCCGGCCAGAACCAGCTCGGGCAGCGCCATCATCAATTGAGTCGAATAATCCATCAGTGCGCCCCCTCGTGCGCGGAAGCGGTAGCTGAAGCGCGCTCAGCGGTATGCGCGGGCGCATCATGGCCCTCGCCATGCACCGGCGCCGCCGGATGCCCGGCAGTCGGGCGCGAATCCCCGGCGGGTGCCGCGCGCTCGAGCCGCGCGACCAGACGCGTCACGTCCGCGCGCATCGGCGCCATGAAGCTCTCCGGATACACACCCATCCACAGCACGACCGCAGCGATCGGCGCCAGCAGCCACAGCTCGCGGAAAGACAGGTCGGGCATCGCCCGAACGTCGTCCTTGGTTAGGTCGCCGA
Source organism: Sphingomonas degradans (assembly GCF_053502645.1). NCBI lineage: Bacteria > Pseudomonadati > Pseudomonadota > Alphaproteobacteria > Sphingomonadales > Sphingomonadaceae > Sphingomonas > Sphingomonas degradans. Next base: position 1,513,263 of record NZ_CP177172.1, on the reverse strand, counting down.
ACGCCACCCGGCGATACAGGTACAGCATATAGCCCGCACCCAGGATGATGCCGGTGGTCCCCAGCAGCGCCGTGATCGTCGACACGCGGTACACGCCCGCCAGCCCCAGGAACTCGCCGATGAAGTTGCTCGTGCCCGGAAGCCCGATCGACGCCATGGTGAAGAACAGGAACAGCAGCGCATAGCGCGGCATGTTGATCGCCAGCCCGCCATAGCGGTCGATCTCGCGGGTGTGCAGGCGATCGTAGATCACGCCAACGCACAGGAACAGCGCGCCCGATACCAGGCCGTGGCCCAGCATCACCATCATCGCGCCTTCGATACCCTGCTGGTTCAGCGCGAACAGCCCCATGGTTACGATCGCCATGTGCGCGACCGACGAATAGGCGATCAGCTTCTTCATGTCGCTCTGCACCAGCGCGACGAGGCTGGTGTAGATCACGGCGACGCACGACAGCGCGAAGATCAGCCAGATGAACTGGGCAGATGCCTCCGGGAACATCGGCAGCGAGAAGCGGAGGAAGCCATAGCCACCAAGCTTCAGCAGCACGCCGGCCAGGATCACCGAACCGGCAGTCGGCGCCTGAACGTGCGCGTCGGGAAGCCAGGTGTGGACGGGCCACATCGGCATCTTGACCGCGAACGAACAGAAGAACGCCAGCCACAGCCAGGTCTGCACCTGCGGCGCGAAGTCATAGGCCATCAGCGCGGGGATGCTCGACGTGCCTGCGGTCACTGCCATGTACAGCATCGCGATCAGCATCACGAGGCTGCCCAGCAGCGTGTAGAGGAAGAATTTGTACGACGCGTAGATGCGGTTCACGCCGCCCCAGATGCCGATGATGAGGAACATCGGGATCAGGCCCGCCTCGAAGAACATGTAGAAAAGGAACATGTCCTGCGCGGCGAAGGTGCCGATCATCAGCACTTCGGTGGCGAGGAACGCGGCCATATATTCGGGCACGCGCTTCTGGATCGCATTCCAGCTGGCGCCGATGCAGATCGGCATCAGGAACACGGAAAGCAGGATCAGCAGCAGCGCGAAGCCGTCGATGCCCAGCGACCAGGCGAAGCTGATGCCTTCGGGCTTGCCGAAGAGCGGCGCGTATTCGACGAACTGCCACTGCGCGGCGTCGGGGCCGACCTGGAAGTTCGCCCAGAGCAGGATGCCCAGCGCGAAATCCACCAGGGTCGCCGCCAGGGCGATCCAGCGGGCACCCTGCGCGTTCGCGAACAGGCAGAGAACCGCCGCGATCGCCGGCACTGCCAGCATTGCGGAGAGGATCGGGAAACCGGTCATTGTGCCATTACCTCGCAATGACCCAGGTGAGCGCGGCGGTGAGCCCGATCAGCATGATGAACGCATAGGTGTAGAGATACCCCGATTGAAGCTTGCCGGCAGCGACGCTGCCCATCCGGACGACCCAGGCCGAGCCGTTGGGGCCGAAGCGATCGATGCCCTTCTCGTCGCCCGCCTTCCAGAACAGCCGGCCAATGGCGAATGCCGGCCGCACGAACAGGAAGTTGTAGAGCTCGTCGAAATACCATTTGTTGAGCAGGAAGGTGTAGACGACGCGGAACTGCGACGCGACCTGCGCGGGGAAGGTCGGCGACGCGATATACGCGAACCACCCGATCGCCAGCCCGCTGAGCATCGCCACCGTCGCCGACAGCTTCACCCATACCGGCACTTCGTGCATCGCGTGCATCAGATGCTCGTTGAACGCGAGCGCCCCGTGCCAATAGCTCTCGCCCGCCGTCGGCTCGATGAACGCGCCATGGAACACGAAGCCTGCGAGGACTGCGCCGACCGATAGGACCAGCAGCGGGATCAGCATCACTATCGGGCTCTCATGCGGGTGATACCCCGCCGTGCCGTCGCCATGACCGTGATCGTGCGCCGCATGATCGTCATGCGCATGATGGTCATCATGGCCATGCCCGTGCGCATCGTGCACCGCGTGCTGGATATGCTCCGACGCGGCCCAGCGCGGCTTGCCGTAGAAGGTCAGGAAAACGACGCGCCACGAATAGAAGCTCGTCAGCAGTGCCACGAACACACCGACCCAGAAGGCACCCGGCACGCCGGCGGCCCAGGCCGCTTCGATGATCGCGTCCTTCGAGTGGAAGCCCGCGAAACCGAAAGCGGTGTTCCCGAAGATGCCGGGAATGCCGACGCCCGTGATGGCCAGCGTACCCGCCATCATCGCCCAGAAGGTCACCGGGATATGCTTACGCAGGCCGCCATAATAGCGCATGTCCTGCTCGTGGTGCATCGCATGGATCACCGAGCCCGCGCCCAGGAACAGCAGCGCCTTGAAGAAGGCGTGCGTGAACAGGTGGAACATCGCCGCGCCATAGGCGCCAACGCCCGCCGCGAAGAACATATAGCCCAGCTGCGAACAGGTCGAATAGGCGATCACGCGCTTGATGTCGGTCTGCACCAGGCCGACCGTCGCCGCGAACAGGCAGGTGGCGGCACCGATAAAGGTGATGACGCCCATCGCGACCGGGCTCATTTCGAACATCGGCGACAGGCGGCACACCATGAACACGCCTGCGGTCACCATCGTCGCCGCGTGGATCAGCGCCGACACCGGGGTCGGGCCCTCCATCGCGTCGGGCAACCAGGTGTGCAGGCCGAGCTGCGCCGACTTGCCCATCGCGCCGACGAACAGCAGCAGGCACAGCACCGTCATCGTGTCGAAACGGTATCCGACAAAACCAATGGTCGAACCCGCCATGTTCGGCGCGGCGGCCAGGATCTCGGGGATCGACACGGTGCCGAATACCAGGAACGTGCCGAAGATGCCGAGCATGAAGCCCAGATCGCCGACGCGGTTCACGACGAATGCCTTGATCGCCGCCGCATTCGCGCTCGGCTTGCGGAACCAGAAGCCGATCAGCAGGTACGACGCGAGGCCCACGCCTTCCCAGCCGAAGAACATCTGGACCAGGTTGTTCGCAGTCACGAGCATCAGCATCGCGAAAGTGAACAGCGAGAGATAGGCGAAGAAGCGCGGCTGGTCCGGCTCCTCGCTCATATAGCCCCAGCTATAGAGGTGGACGAGCGCCGAAACGCTGGTGACCACGACGAGCATCACTGCCGTCAGCGAGTCCACCCGCAGCGCCCAGGCCACGTCCATGTCGCCGCTGGTGAACCAGTGCAGCACCGGCACCACCATCGCTTCGGCACCGCCGCTCAGATAGCTGAGGAAGATGGGCCAGGAGAGTGCGCACGACACGAACAGCGCGCCGGTCGTGACCAGCTTGGGCAGCGTGCTTCCGAACGTCTTGTTCGCAAAGCCCGCGATCACTGCCGCAAGGAGCGGCAGGAATACGATGAGAAGAATGGACGACATCAGCCCTTCATCCGATTGACGTCGTCGACCGAGATCGTGCCGCGACCGCGGAAATAGATGACGAGGATGGCAAGGCCGATCGCGGCCTCACCGGCGGCGACGGTCAGCACGAACATCGCGAACACCTGGCCCACCAGATCCCCCAGCGCTGCCGAGAAGGCAACGAGGTTGAGGTTCACCGCGAGCAGGATCAACTCGATCGCCATCAGGATGACGATCAGGTTCTTGCGGTTCATGAAGATGCCCAGCACCCCCAGCGTGAACAGGATCGCCGAGACGACCAGATAATGGGTAATGCCGATCACAGCTCGACCCCCTGCCCGACTGGCGGATTCATGTTGCGCGTCGCATCCTTCGAACGGCGGTTGATCTGGCGGCTGATATTCTGCGGACGCAGGCCGCTGCGCTCGCGGTGCGTCAGCACGATCGCGCCGATCATCGCGACCAGCAGGACCAGGCCCGCGCCTTCGAACACGAACAGATAGCGCGTGTAGAGCAACTGCCCGATCGCGACGATGTTCGGCACGTCGGCATCGACCGGGGCGATGCGGCGACCGAGCTGGATGCCGCCCGCGCTATAGGCGCCGACCGCGATCACGATCTCGGCGACCAGTGCCACCGCCAGCGCCAGCCCGATCGCGGCATAGCGCATCACGCCCGCCCGCAATTCGGCGAAGTCGATGTCGAGCATCATCACCACGAAGAGGAAGAGCACCGCGACTGCGCCGACATAGACGATCACCAACAGCATCGCGATGAACTCGGCGCCCGCAAGCACCATGAGTCCCGCGGCGTTGAAGAACGCCAGGATCAGCCAGAGCACCGAATGCACCGGATTGCGCGACAGGATCGTCAGCGCGCCACTGGCGAGGACGATGGTCGCGAAGAGGTAAAAGGCGAGAAGCTGGATCATTACTTTCCCGTCACCCCGGCGCAAGCCGGGGCCTCAGGCGATGGGGCCGCACGCTCGCGGCACGAGATCCCGGCCTCAGCCGGGATGACGGAATAGCTTTGCATCATCATGCGTCCCACTTTTCGCGTGCGCTTAACGGTACGGTGCATCGGCGGCAAGGTTCGCGGCAATCGCGCGCTCCCAACGATCGCCGTTCGCGAGCAGTTTTTCCTTCTGGTAAATCAGCTCCTCGCGCGTTTCGGTGGCAAATTCGAAATTCGGCCCCTCGACGATCGCATCCACCGGGCAGGCCTCCTGACAGAGGCCGCAATAGATGCACTTGGTCATGTCGATGTCGTAGCGCGTCGTGCGGCGGCTGCCGTCGTCGCGCGGTTCGGCCTCGATCGTGATCGCCAGCGCCGGGCACACCGCCTCGCACAGCTTGCACGCGATGCAGCGTTCCTCGCCATTGGCATAGCGGCGCAGCGCATGCTCGCCCCGGAACCGCGGCGACAGCGGGTTCTTCTCGAACGGATAGTTGATCGTCGCCTTAGGCTTGAAGAAGTATCGCAGCGTCAGCCAGTGCGCCTTGATGAACTCCCACAGCGTGTAGGAACGGATGATCTGAGCGACGCTCATGCGGGCACTCCGACGCGGGTCAGCATAAGGAACCCGGAAACAAGGAACACGAAGATCAGCGACAGCGGCAGGAAGATCTTCCAGCCCAGCCGCATCAGCTGGTCATAGCGATAGCGCGGAACCGTAGCCTTGATCCACGAAAACACGAAGAAGAAGAACAGGATCTTCGCGAAAAGCCACAGGATGCCGGGCACCATGTACAGCGGCGCCCAGTCGAACGGCGGCAGATAGCCACCCCAGAACAGCGTCGCGTTGAGCGTGCACATCAGCAGGACGTTGGCATATTCGCCCAGCCAGTAGAGCGCGAACGCCATCGACGAATATTCGGTCTGGTAGCCGGCGACCAGCTCGCTCTCCGCCTCGGTCAGGTCGAACGGCGCGCGCTGGGTCTCCGCGAGCGACGAGATCAGGAACACCACCGCCATCGGGAAGAGCAGCGGGTTGAACCCGAAGCCGTTGACGAAGCCGTACAGCCCCTTCTGCGCCTCGACGATGCCGCCCAGGTTGAAGGTGCCGGCCCACAGCACGACCGAGATCAGCACGAACCCGATCGACACTTCATAACTGACCATCTGCGCGGCTGCGCGGATCGCCGAATAGAACGGGTATTTCGAGTTGGACGACCAGCCCGCCAGGATGATTCCGTACACGCCCAGCGACGATGCCGCGAGCACATAGAGCAGCCCGACATTGATGTTCGCCAGCGCGACCCCGGCCTGGAACGGCACCACCGCCCACACGATCAGCGCGACCGTGAAGGTGATGATCGGCGCCATCAGGAACAGCGTCTTGTTCGCGCTCGACGGGATGATGGTTTCCTGGAGGAACACCTTCAGACCGTCGGCGAACGACTGGAGCAGGCCCAGCGGGCCGACCACGTTCGGGCCACGCCGCAGCGCCATCGCCGCCCAGATCTTGCGATCGGCATAGATGATCATCGCCACGGCCAGCATCAGCGGCAGCGCGATGACGAGGATGTCGATCAGCGTCGCGACGAACCAGGCCCAGCCATAGGGCAGCCCGAGATAAGTGAACCAGGAGGTCATTCCGCCGCCTCTGCGAAGTCTTCGCCATGGACCAGTTCGGCCGAGCAGCGCTGCATCGTCGGCGACGCCCGGCAAATGGCGTTGGTGAGATAGAAATCGGCGATCGGATAGGTCACCGGGCCCGATGCTTCGGACGCGAGGCTCGGCGGCGCCCAGTCATAGCGGACCAGCCCTTCCTCGCCCAGCGCGGGGACGTCGCTCTCCATCGCGGCGCGCAGTTCCTCGAACGTGTCGAAGGGCAGCGTCACGCCCAGCTTTTCCGAGAGCGCGCGCAGGATCGTCCAGTCCTCACGCGCATCGCCCGGTGCGAACACCGCACGCTCGGCGCGCTGCACGCGGCCTTCCAGGTTCACATAGGTGCCCGGCTTTTCCGCATAGGTCGCGCCCGGCAGGATCACATCAGCGTGATGCGCGCCCTTGTCGCCATGATGGCCGATGAATACCTTGAAGCTGCCGGCGAACGCCGCGAAATCGACTTCGTCGGCGCCCAGGAAGAAGGCCAGCTTCGGCGCGGCCGCCGCGATGTCGGCGATGCCGCCCTTCTGCGCATAGCCGAGCATCAGCCCGCCCATCCGCGCAGCCGCAGTGTGGACGACGTTGAAGCCGTTCCATGCCGGCGCGTCCTCGGTCGCGGCGCGCTGGAAGCTGCCCGCCACCGCGAGTGCCGCGCCATGCGCGCCCTTCAGCGCGCCGGGGCCCAGGATCAGCAGCGGCTTCTTCGCCGCCTCGATCACTTCGGAAACCTCGGCTGGCATCTTGCCGAGCAGGCCCAGATCGTCGCCCAGCCACTGAACCTTGTAGGTCAGATCAACCTCGGGCCCGATCGCGAAGACCTTGGCACCCTTCTTGATCGCCTTGCGGATGCGCGTGTTGATGAGCGGCGCTTCCCAGCGCAGGTTGGTGCCCACCAGCAGGATCGCGTCGGCATTCTCGACCTCGGCGATCGTGCTGTTGAATGCGACGGCGCCCAGATTGGTCACGTCATAGGCCATGCCGGTCTGGCGGCCTTCGAGCAGGTCCGAACCCAGGTTCTTGAGCAGCGCCTTGGCCGCGTACATCGTCTCGCAATCGAGCAGGTCGCCCGCGATCGCCGCGACGCTCGACCCGGCATTGACCGCCGCGATCGCCGCGAACGCTTCGTCCCAGCTCGCCTCGACCAGCTTGCCGTCCTTGCGCACGAACGGGCGGTCCAGACGACGGCGCACCAGCGCGTCGACATGGTAGCGCGTCTTATCGTGCGCCCATTCCTCGTTCACGTCCTCGTTGATGCGCGGCAGGACGCGCATCACCTGACGGCCACGGCTGTCGAGACGGATGTTGGTCCCCACGGCATCCATCACGTCGATCGACAGGTTCCGCTTCAGCTCCCACGGACGATATTCGAACGCCACCGGCTTGTGCGTCAGCGCGCCCACCGGGCACAGATCGACGACATTGCCCGACAGTTCGCTGTGGAACGCCTTTTCCAGATAGGTCGTGATCTGCATGTTCTCGCCGCGATAAATCGCGCCGATATCCTCCACGCCGGCCACTTCCTCGCCGAAACGGACGCAGCGGGTGCACTGGATGCAGCGGGTCATGATCGTCTTGACGATCGGGCCCATATACTTCTCGGTCACCGCGCGCTTGTTCTCGGTGTAGCGGCTATGGCCCTTGCCATAGGCAACCGACTGGTCCTGCAAGTCGCACTCGCCGCCCTGATCGCAGATCGGGCAATCGAGCGGGTGGTTGATGAGCAGGAATTCCATCACGCCTTCGCGCGCGGCCTTCACCATCGCGCTGTCGGTGCGGATTTCCTGGTTGTCGGCGGCGGGCAGCGCGCACGAAGCCTGCGGCTTGGGCGGCCCCGGCTTCACTTCGACCAGGCACATACGGCAATTGCCGGCGATGCTCAGCCGTTCGTGATAGCAGAAACGCGGAATCTCCTTGCCCGCGGCCTCGCAGGCCTGGAGCACGGTGGCGCCTGCCGGCACCTCCACTTCGATTCCATCGACTGTGAGCTTGGGCATTACTCTGCCGCCTCTTGCATTGGTTCGGTGCCGCCGGACTGGCGCTCGGTGATCCGGCGCTCGATCTCGGGGCGGAAATGGCGGATCAGGCCCTGGATCGGCCACGCAGCCGCGTCGCCCAGCGCGCATATGGTGTGGCCTTCGACCTGCTTCGTCACCTGGTGCAGCGTGTCGATCTCGCTGATGTCGGCGTCGCCGGTGCGCAGCCGTTCCATCACGCGCCACATCCAGCCGGTGCCCTCGCGGCACGGGGTGCACTGGCCGCAGCTCTCATGCTTGTAGAAATAGGAGAGCCGGCTGATCGCGCGGACGATGTCGGTCGACTTGTCCATGACGATGACCGCCGCCGTGCCGAGGCCCGAGCCCAGCGCGCGCAGGCCGTCAAAGTCCATCGGCGCGTCCATGATCTGCGCCGCCGGCACCAGCGGCACCGACGAACCGCCGGGGATCACGGCAAGCAGGTTGTCCCAACCGCCGCGAATGCCGCCGCAATGTTTTTCGATCAGCTCGCGGAACGGGATCGACATCGATTCCTCGACCACGCACGGCCTTTCGACATGGCCGCTGATCTGGAACAGCTTGGTCCCCTTGTTGTTCTCGCGCCCGAAGGACGAGAACCATTCGGGACCGCGCCGCAGGATCGTCGGCGCAACCGCGATCGATTCGACGTTGTTGACCGTGGTCGGGCAGCCATAGAGGCCGGCACCCGCCGGGAACGGCGGCTTCAGGCGCGGCTGGCCCTTCTTGCCTTCCAGGCTTTCGAGCATCGCGGTCTCTTCGCCGCAGATGTACGCGCCGGCACCGCGATGGACGAACACGTCGAAATCATAGCCCGAGCCACAGGCGTTCTTGCCCACCAGACCGGCGGCATAGGCCTCGGCCACGGCGGCGAACAGCGTCTCGGCCTCGCGGATATATTCGCCGCGAATGTAGATATACGCCGCCCGCGCGCGCATCGCGAAGCCCGCGACCAGCGCGCCTTCGATCAGCAGGTGCGGATCGTGACGGATGATCTCGCGGTCCTTGCACGAGCCGGGTTCGGACTCGTCGGCGTTGATGACCAGGAAGTTCGGGCGATCCGCGCGCGGCTCCTTGGGCATGAAGCTCCACTTCATGCCGGTCGGGAACCCCGCCCCGCCGCGACCGCGCAGGCCGGATGCCTTGATACGATCGATGATCGTGTCCTGCCCCAGCGCCAGCAGCGCCTTGGTATTGTCCCACGCACCGCGCGCCTGCGCCTCGCGCAGGTTCCACGGCTGATAGCCGTAGAGGTTGGTGAAGATGCGGTCCTTGTCCTGCAGCATCAGACGCCGCTTCCCTTGTTCTTCGCGAACATCATGTACACCACCACCGCGATGCCGACGACGATCAGCGGCCCGAGCAGCGAGAACGTCGCCTTGAGCACCCAACCGGCGACTACGATCGCGCCGATGATCGCCAGGATGGTGACGATCAGGTTCTTGTTGTTGCCGCTCATGCCCATTCCCCGCGATAATCGTGGTTCTCGGTCACCATCGCCGCGAGGTTCGTCGGCTCGCCCAGCGGCTCGACCGTGTGGCGTCCCGGCTCCTGCGTGCCCGGCTTGGGGCTCTCGCCCTTGGCCAGCGCGTCGAGGATCGCGACGGTGCGATCATAGGTGAGGTCTTCGAAATTGTCGTCGTTGATCTGCACCATCGGCGCCGACGCGCAATTGCCCATGCACTCGACTTCGGTGAGCGTGAACAGCCCGTCCTCGGTCGTGTGCCCCTTCTTGAGCCCGCGCGACTTGCACGCGGCCATCACGTCGTCCGAACCGCGCAGCATGCACGGCGTCGTGCCGCAGACCTGCACATGGTAGCGGCCGACCGGCACCAGATTGAACATGGTGTAGAAGGTCGCGACTTCGAACACGCGGATATAGGGCATCGACAGTTCGCGCGCGACGAACTCGATCACCGGAACCGGGAGCCAGCCCTGCGTGTTCGTCTCGGCGCCCACCTGACGCTGCGCCAGGTCGAGGAACGGGATCGTGCACGACATCTGGCGACCCGCCGGATAGCGGCCCATGATCTCGCGAGCCTTCTCGGCGTTCGCCTCGGTCCAGGCGAAATTGCCCCAGCGCGCGCGGACTTCCGCTTCGTCGGGGAGTTGGGGTGCGTCAGCCATCAGCGGATAAACTCCACCCGATCGACCTTGTCGTCGGAGAACGTATAAATGGACATCACTTCAAACGGCTCGGCCTCGGGCGAACGCGCGACCTTTTCGTGCAGGACGACCGTGTCGCCGAGCGCGTAGCTCGCGAGGATGTCGGCGCGGTTGTGCGGGAACTCGGCGAACATCGCCTTGAGGCCCGACCGCACGCCTTCGCGGCCCTCGCGCAGCACGGCGCCGCGATAGGTGGCCTCGCACGCACCGTCGGTCATCAGTTCGACATAGGCGTCGGCATCCTGCGCGTTGTAGCGCGCGATCATCTCGTGCGCGGTGGCAATACGGTCGGCGCTCACCGGTCGCACTCCCCGAACACGATGTCCATCGCACCCAGAATGGCGGTGATGTCGGCGAGCATGTGGCCGCGCGACATGAAGTCCATCGCCTGCAGGTGGCTGAACGCCGTCGGGCGCACTTTGCACCGATACGGCTTGTTGGTGCCGTCGCTCACCAGGTACACGCCGAACTCGCCCTTGGGGCTCTCGGTCGCCACATACACTTCGCCCGCGGGCACGTGATAGCCTTCGGTGAAGAGCTTGAAGTGATGGATCAGCGCTTCCATCGACTGCTTCATCTCGCCGCGCTTGGGCGGGGCGACCTTGCGGTCGAGCGTCAGCACCGGGCCTTCGGGCATTTCGTTCAGGCACTGCTTCATGATCCGCGCCGACTGGCGGACCTCTTCGACGCGCACCATGAATCGGTCATAGCAATCGCCGCGCGTGCCCACCGGAATATCGAATTCCATGCGGTCATACACGTCATAGGGCTGCGACCGACGAATGTCCCAGGGGATGCCGGCGGCGCGGATCATAGGGCCGGAAAAGCCCCATGCGATCGCGTCCTCGCGGCTCACCGTCGCGATATCGACGTTGCGCTGCTTGAAGATGCGGTTCTCGGCCACCAGGCTGATCGCATCCTCGAACAGGCGCGGCAGGCGCGTGTCGAGCCAGTCGCCGATATCGGTCAGCAGCTTGAGCGGCACGTCCTGCCGCACACCGCCGACGCGGAAATAGTTCGAGTGCATGCGGGCGCCCGAAGCGCGCTCGAAGAAGTTGAGGCAATCCTCGCGGATCTCGAACAGCCACAGGTTCGGCGTCATCGCGCCGACGTCCATCACGTGCGAACCCAGGTTCAGCATGTGATTGCAGATGCGGGTCAGCTCGGCGAAGAACACGCGCAGATACTGGCCGCGCAGCGGCACTTCCAGATCGAGCAGCTTTTCGACCGCGAGCACATAGCTGTGCTCCATGCCCAGCGGCGAGCAATAGTCGAAGCGATCGAAGTACGGCAGCGCCTGCGTGTACGTCTTATACTCGATCAGCTTCTCGGTGCCCCGGTGGAGCAGGCCGACATGCGGATCGATCCGTTCGATGATTTCGCCATCCAGCTCGGTGACGAGGCGCAGCACGCCGTGCGCCGCCGGATGCTGCGGGCCGAAGTTGATCGTGTAGTTCGCGATCTCGGTATCGCCGGGCTGCAGCTTGTCGCCATCGGTCCGGCCCTCGATCTCGTCGAGATATTCGGTCATGCGTTCTGCCCCTTGCCCGGGCCCACATCGGGGTCGGCGGGCTTCTCGTCGGCCTTGTTGCCCGGATGGGGCTGGCCGGCGCCGGTCGTGGCGGTGCTTTCGCTCGTCTTGGGCGTCTCTGCCTTCGGCTCGACCTTCTGCGCAGGCGCAGGGGCCGCAGGAGCGGGCGTCGGTGCGCCGGCTGCCTGGGGCGCCGCCTTCTCGTCGCCCGGCAGCACGTAATGCGCGCCTTCCCACGGGCTCATGAAGTCGAAGCTGCGGAAGTCCTGTGCGAGGCTCACCGGCTCATACACCACGCGCTTGGCTTCTTCCGAATAGCGCAGCTCGACATAGCCGGTCTGCGGGAAGTCCTTGCGCAGCGGGTGCCCCTGGAAACCATAGTCGGTCAGGATGCGGCGCAGGTCGGTGTTGCCGTCGAACAGCACGCCGTACATGTCGTACACTTCGCGCTCAAGCCAGCCCGCGACCGGCCAGATACCCGTCACCGACGGCACCGGCTTTTCCTCATCTGTCGTCACGCGCACGCGAATGCGGTGGTTCCGGGTAAAGGACAGCAGCTGGTACACCACGTCGAACCGATCGGGCCGCGCCGGATAATCCGCGCCCGCGATTTCGCTGAGCTGCTGATATTCCAGACCCGGCGTGTCGCGCAGCGCGAGCATCGCCTCGACCAGCGACTCGCGCGCCACCGTTAGCGACACTTCGCCCACGGCATCCTTCGACTCGATCAGCATCGCACCGAGCGCAGCCTGCGCTGCCTCGATCACGCCGTCGTTCGCGGCGTAGCGGGGAGCAGGCGCCCTCACCGTTCCATCGTCCCGATACGGCGGATCTTCCGCTGGAGCTGCATCACGCCATACAGCAGCGCTTCGGCGGTCGGCGGGCAGCCGGGGACATAGATGTCCACGGGCACGATCCGGTCGCAACCGCGCACGACGCTGTAGCTATAGTGATAATAGCCGCCGCCATTGGCGCAGCTGCCCATCGAAATGACGTATTTCGGCTCGGACATCTGGTCGTACACGCGGCGCAGCGCCGGGGCCATCTTGTTGCACAGCGTGCCCGCGACGATCATCACGTCCGACTGGCGCGGCGACGCGCGCGGGGCGGCGCCGAACCGCTCCATGTCATAGCGCGGCATGTTGACGTGGATCATCTCCACCGCGCAGCACGCCAGGCCAAAGGTCATCCACCACAGCGAGCCGGTACGGGCCCACTGGAACAGCTCTTCGGTCGAGGTGACAAGGAAACCCTTGTCGCCCAGCTCGGCGTTGATGTCGTCGAGGAACGCGACGTTCGGCAGCGTTCCCGGCGGCGGAGGGCTAAGCTCTACTCCCACTCCAGCGCACCTTTCTTCCATGCATAAACCAGACCGAGCGCAAGCTCGGCAATGAAGATCATCATCGAGAACCAGGCGGTCCAGCCCAGGTCGAACACCGACACCGCCCAGGGATACAGGAAGGCGGCTTCGAGGTCGAAGATGATGAAGAGGATCGCGACCAGGTAGAAGCGCACGTCGAACTGGCTGCGCGAATCCTCGAATGCGGGGAAACCGCACTCATATTCGGTCAGCTTTTCGGGCGTGGGCTGGTGCGTGCCCGTCAGGCGCCCGACCACCATCGGCAGGAACACGAAGGCGCTCGAAAGCACCAGCGCGACGCCGAGGAAAAGCAGGATCGCCAGATATTGCGATAGATCGATCAAGGTGCCTTCTCGCGGATGCGGAATCTGAGGCGGCTTCTAGGCCGGTGACCCGAGTGCGGCAAGGGTCCAAGCCTGTGAGAATAACTCGCAATAAGCAGCGTGCCCTAGCGTCAGTCGAGCGGGTTGACGTTGACCGCCACCGCCTCGCCCCCGATCCGCGCCATGACGAACGCGCCTTCGGCCCCGGGTCGGGGTTCGGCGGGGGAAACCTCGATCGCGCAGAGCGAGTCGATCAGATAGCCCTTGCACGCGCCGTCCGCAGCCTCGGTGCGCAGAACCAGCAGGTCCGCAAGATTCCCCAGCGCCGGCATGGCGGGGTCCAGATCGAACAGCGGCAAGGCGCGCCCGCGATGGTCGGCAAGCCCCCGCATCCCCGGCACCACGCCCGCAGTTGCCGAGCTAAAACCGGGGAAGCGTATGATTTCGCGGACTTTATCCAGTCGGCACGCATGGAAACGGGTGCCCGCCCGGATGATGAGGTGGCGCTGGGATCGCGTTGCCCCGCCCTCGGCCGCGGCTGTGCCTGCACGGGCGCCGGTGGGTCGGCACAGTTCGGCCATGCGGACAAATTCAGGATGATTGCGGCAGGCGTCGCTGTCGATCATCAGATTTTGCCCCGACGCCGGATCGTGGAACATCCCCGCAAACAGCGTGAGCCCCTGCCCCCAATTGTCCGGAATGGGCTCGATCTGCGACGCCAGCAGACGCGTGATGCCGCGCATCTGCTCGACGATCACGCAGATATAACGCGACTCGGCGATCCGCAGCACGATGACCGCGCCATTGGCATCCGGCTGCGGCTCGCCCGACAGCCCCAACGCCGCGAGATCGCCGAGCACCGGCACTTCGAAGCCGAGATAGTCGACCAATTGCCGCCAGCGCTCGGTCGGAACCGGGCTGGGCCGCAGCGATGTCAGCGGGACCGTGCCGGCGGTCAGTTCGGCATCGACGCCGATCTTCACGCCCCCGGTGGTGATCATCACCGCCGGGCGGCGCTCGCCATCGCTGGCGAAGCGCGCGTCGCTGCGGTTTCGGGTCCGCGCCATCGGCATGCCGGGCAACGCGAACAGCGCATGCGGATCGAGCACGCGCACCACCTGCTCGCCCCGCACGAAGCTGCGCGGGACCAGGCACTGTTCTGTCGCGCGAAGCTGGGTCTCTTGCAGGTCATGCTGCTCGACTCGTTCGATTCCCGACACCGAATCGAGCCGGATGCCGAGCAGCCAGTCGCCCTCGCACACGACCACGATGATCCCGCGCGGCGCGTCGCGATCTTCGGGAAGCCCCAGCATCGCGCGGGGGTCGATGACGGGGATCACCGAGTCGCGGATCACCACGCTGCCGATCAGGCCCGGCGCGGCACCGAAGGGCGCGGCCAGCGTCGGCGGGCACGGCACAACCTCGCGGACAAGCGCCGCCGGGATCGCCACGTCCTGCCCGGCCAGCCGCATCATGCCCAGTTCGAGGGTGCCGGGGTGCGCCGTTGTCGTCACATCGCAAGGGCGGTCTGGGGCGACGGCCGCCACGTCACGCGGCCCGATCCTGCGTGGACGACACCAGTTCGCCGATCAGCGACACCACCTGGCGCGAAACGCCCTCCTGCGCCTCGACCGAACCCGAAATCGCACTGATCGCTACGCCAGTTTTTTGGACACAGTCAGCGATCCGTTCGAAAGCCGCGCGGGCATCACGAGAACGCTCGGTTCCAAGTTGCACGCGATCGATCGACTCTTCGATCAGACGCGTAATTTCCTCGGCGGCGGCGGCGCTGCGTTCGGCCAGCTTGCGAACCTCCTCGGCGACAACCGAGAAGCCAACGCCGTGCTCACCCGCGCGCGCCGCCTCGATCGCCGCATTGAAGGCGAGCAGGTTGGTCTGGCTGGCGAGATCCCCGATCGTGTCGATCGTGTCAGCGATCTTGCCCGAGGATTTCTGGATCAGATCAATCGCATCCATCGCGCCGGCGATGGCGCTGCTACCGTCCGTCGCGGCGCCTTCGGTCTCGCGCGCAAGCCCGATCGCCATCGCCGCACCCGAGCTGATCGACGTGATTGCACCATCGAGCTCGCCGACCATCCCGCTCATCGCCGCACTCTTTGACTCGATCTTCTGCTCCAGCAGAACCTGCTCGGTCACGTCATAGGCATATTTGATGACGCGCGACGGCTTGCCCTGAAGGTCGTACACCGGGTTGTAGCTGGCCTGGATATAGACATCCCGCCCGTATTTCCCGATCCGGTGGAAGCGACCGCTATGGGACTCCCCACGGTTCAGCGATCTCCAGAAGTCGCTATATTCCCTGGTTTTCAGGTAGCGCTCTTCACAGAACATCGAATGGTGCTGCGATTGTACCTCGCGCAACGTGTACCCCATGGTGCTCAGGAAATTCTCGTTCGCGCGCAGGATGGTTCCATCCATGTCGAATTCGATCACGGCAAGGCTGCGCTCGACAGCTTCGGCACGGCTGTGCGCCTCGATCGCGCGAATCTTGTCCGCCGTTATGTCCGTCGCGAACTTCACGACGCGGACCGTGCGCCCCTTGGCATCGAGGATCGGGTTGTAGATCGCCTGGAGCCAGATTTCCGCACCGCTTTTTGTGACGCGCTTGTATTCGCCAGAGAAGAACTCGCCTTCTCTAAGGTGCTTCCAGAACACACTATATTCGGAGCTTTCGGTATATGCCGGATCACAGAACATCCGGTGATGCTTTCCGACAATCTCCTCAAGACGATAGCCCGTCACGTCGAGGAAATTCTCGTTCGCGGTCTGCACCGTGCCATCCAGCGAGAACTCGATCACGGCACGCGCACGGTCTATTGCGCGGAGCTTACCTTCAAAGGCCGCGGTGCGCAGCTTCTCTTCGGTAATGTCCATCGCCATCTTGATGACTTTGTGAACCACGCCGTCCGGCCCTTTGACCGGTGCGTAGCTCGCGCGGATCCAGACTTCGCGCCCGCCATTGGCGATCCGCATGAACTCGCCGTCCTGCAGTTCGCCGTTGCGCAGCGCTCTCCAGAACCCGCTATAGCCGGTACTGGCTGCGTAGCCCTGTTCGCAAAACATGCGATGGTGCTGGCCAACGACTTCGTCCTCGGCATATCCCATGAACGCAAGGAATCGCCGGTTGGCGCGCAATATCGTGCCGTCGGGCGCGAACTCGATAACTGCTTGAAACTGATCGATCGCCTGCGCCAGTTCCGAGAAAGCTTTACATTCATCAGACGAATTCGGCGACAAGGCCGATCGATCTGCTGCGGAATTCTCTACGCTCATCGCTTGGTCAGGCTCCCAAAGGCACAGCCCCCATCTCGGCGAACCAACTCGCTTCCGTGCGGACTTGCCCTTGATTTATAGAGCCATCGAAAGCGCAGGCTTGGACACCAACGCTCAGTAAATGTACCGGGAATCGCCTTCAGCGAAGGGCGTTGGCGACCAGCTTGTGCAGTTTCGAGTGGATCGCGTCGTTCGCCGCCAGGAACTGGTTGCGCTCGCGTGCCATGTCCTGCCCGCGGAAATCGGTCACGAAGCCGCCGGCTTCCTTGACCAGCAACATGCCCGCCGCGACGTCCCACGGCTTCAGGTGCGATTCCCAATAGCCGTCGAAACGCCCCGCCGCGACCCAAGCCAGATCCAGCGCAGCCGAGCCCAGACGGCGGATCCCCGCCACTTCGGGAGCGACCGCACCGAAGATGCGGCTCCACTCGACGAAATCGCCATGCCCCATGAACGGGATGCCGGTGGCGATCAGCGATTCGAACAGGTCGCGCCGCGACGATACGCGCAGCCGCTGGTCCTGGAGCCAGGCACCCCGGCCCTTTTCGGCCCAGAAGCTCTCATCGGTCAGCGGCTGATAGATCAGCCCGCTGGTGATTTCCGACCGCCCCTGCGCGCCCATCGGCTCCTCGACGGCGATCGAGATGCAGAAATGCGGGATACCGTGGAGGAAGTTGCTGGTGCCGTCGAGCGGATCGATGATCCAGCGCGGCTTGTCCGGATCGCCGGGCAATTCGCCACCTTCTTCGGCCAGGATGCGCCAGTCGGGACGCGCCTTGCGCAGTTCCTCGATGATGGTTTCCTCGGCGCGCTTGTCGGCCATCGAGACGAAGTCGGCAGGCCCCTTGCGGCTCACCTGGAGGTGCTGGACCTCGTTGAAGTCGCGACGCAGGCGCGGCGCGGCCTTGCGCGCGGCGCGTTCCATGACGGTGAGGAGGCCGGAGTGGGAAACCATTATAGGGAGCCTTTGCGCTCGAAAACCAGGATGCGGGCTTCGCCCACGGGATGCGCGACATGGGCGTCGCCGGCGTCGGCAACGAACATGTCCCCGGCACACAGCCGGGCCACCTGTTCGCCGCCATCGACACGGTAATGCATGTCGACTTCGCCATCGAGGACACAGAACAGCTCGCCCCCATCGTTGACGTGCCAGCGATAGGGCTGGTCCGTCCAGTGGAGCCGCGCGGTCGCGCCCTCGATCTCAACCAGGTCGCGCGCGCCCCACGCCGCGTCGGCGCGAAAACTGCGTGCGTCCTGGATGATGCGGGCCATCAGTCGGCGCGCTTGACGTAGGTTTGTTCGTACACGTCGACGACGATGCGGGTGCCGGCGGCGATGTGCGGCGGCACCATGATGCGCACGCCATTGTCGAGCACGGCGGGCTTGTAGCTCGAAGAGGCCGTCTGGCCCTTCACCACGGCATCCGCCTCGACGATCGTCGCTTCGATCGTATCGGGCAGCTGGACGCTGATCGGACGCTCGTCATACAGCTCCATCACCACGTCCATGCCGTCCTGCAGGAAGGCTGCGGCATCGCCCAGGATGCCCGCGTCGAGCGTGATCTGGTCGTAGGTGACCTTGTCCATGAACGTCAGCGCATCGCCGTCGCGGAACAGGAACTGGAAATCGGTGGTGTCCAGGCGCACGCGCTCGACCGTCTCCGCCGAGCGGAAGCGGACGTTGTTCTTGCGGCCGTCGATGAGGTTCTTCATCTCGACCTGCATGTAGGCGCCGCCCTTGCCGGGCTGGGTGTGCTGAATCTTGACGGCGCGCCAGATGCCGCCTTCATATTCGATGATGTTGCCGGGACGAATGTCCACGCCGCTGATCTTCATGGGATCGAGACCTGTTTGCCTGAGAAAGAGCGAAGGCAGCGCCTTTAGCTGCGGACGGTCTTTCTAGCAAGCAGCGGATAGGGATTGATGTTGGTCCCTTCCCACCATCGCTCGCCGGGGCGCATCATCTTGATCTCGAAATGCAGATGCGGAGCCCCGCCCGCCGCGCTGCCGGTGTTGCCCACGGTGGCGATCACGTCCCCTTGGCGCACTGCCTGACCCTCGGCGACGCGATAGGCGTCGAGATGGGCGTAGTAATGGATCGTGCCGCCATCCGGGGTGCGCACATACAGCGTGTGGCCGCCGTTCGCGCTTTCGAACTGCTTCTCCACCTTGCCCGATGCCGCCGCCAGCACGGGCGTGCCGCGAGGGGCCATGATGTCGATGGCGTGATGGGCACGGCTGCCGTCGCCGCGCGTATCGCCCCAGCTGTCGGCGAGTTGATCGGGCGAAACCCCGGCGACGGGTATGACCAGCGCCGCCTCGCCGCCCTCCGCCTGCGCCTCTGCGGGGGCGCGGGGCGGCGGAGCGGATGCGGGACCGAAGGTGACCCGCACCATCGACGCAAAGGCCGCCACGGTCAGCAGCAACAGCGCCGCAAAGCCCCATCCGATCCGTCGCGCCCAGACCATATTGCCCTACTCCTGAAACACCGCCTTCGTCCCCGGCTTGACCATCAACGCCAGCCGCGCGGCGTCCCAGTTGGTGAGGCGGATGCAGCCATGGCTCTCGGTCCGGCCGATCGTCTGCGGCTCGGGCGTGCCGTGGATGCCGTAATGCTCCTTCGACAAGTCGAGCCAGACGACGCCCACCGGCCCATTGGGCCCCGGCGGCAGCATCGCCTTTTCATCGCCCGGCTTGGCATCCCAGAACAGGTCCGGGTTGAAGTGGAACTTAGGATTGGTGTCGGCGCCGTTGATCTTCCACGTGCCGATCGGCAGCGGGTCGTGCTCGCTGCCCATGGTCGCGCTGAACTGCGCGACCAGCTTGTCGTTCTTGTCGAGCACGCGCAGCACCTTGTCGGACTTGTCGACCACGATGTGATCCGCCTCGGGCTGCTTCGCATCGACGTTGAGCTCGGCGAGCGTCCTGCGCCATTCGGGCTTGGCGTCGGCGGGATAGTCGCGTGACGCGGGCAGCGCGTTGGGGAACACGAACACGGCGTTCGGCGCGATCGCCGCGCCGCCGGGGTTCAGCTCGACCAGCACTTCGGGCGTGGTGTGGAACATCTCCGCCAGCTTCTCCAGCGGGCGGGCATAGCCCAGTGTCTTCAGCTTGGCCTGCTCCGCCGGGTCCTTGGGCATCGGATTGACGAAGGGCCCCTGCAATCCTTCCGTCGGCACGGCCAGGCGGCGCACCGGGCGCCAGTCGCGATAGGCGTGGAGCGCCCCCAGCGTCGCCGGATCGAGCGTGCCCGTGCGGCGCAGGCCCCGGCTTTCCTGAAACCCCTTGAGCGCCGCAACCAGCGACTGGCCCTCGCGCCCGTCCAGGATGCCGGGCGAGAAGCCGAGATGGTCGAGGATCACCTGCGCGTGCAGGATGGTGTAGTCGATCGGGGGCTTCGCAGGCGCAGCGGTCGGCTGGGCAAGGGCGGTGCCCGCGCCAAGCACCAGGACACAGGCGGCAATTCCGGTACGCACAGGCAGTTCTCCCTTGTCTCAAGGGGGTAACGAGCCGACCGGCGGTTGTTTCCACAGGGAAACGAACTGGACACACTCGCGCCGCGCCTGCACCATGCCCGCCCATGCGGAGGACCAAACGAACGGCGGACAGCGTGTTGGGCTCGCCCACGCGCAATCTCGTCTCGATCCTGTCGTTCGTCGGCGTCGTCGCGGTGGCGGCGACGATTGCCTATATGGCGGCGGGGTGGAGCTTTACCGACGCATCCTACATGGTGGTGCTTACGGTGTTCTCGGTCGGCTATGGCGAGGTCCATCCGATCGATACCACCTATCTCCACGTCGTCACCATGGCGACGATGATGCTGGGCTGCACCGGCATGATCCTGTTCACCGGCGCGCTGGTGCAATTCCTTACCGTCATGCAGATTCGCCAGATCTTCGGGGGCACGCGCATGCACAGTCGAGTCGAGAAGCTGTCCAACCACGTTATCGTCTGTGGCTATGGCCGGATCGGCGTGATGGTGGCCGAGGAACTGGGCCGCGCGGGGATGCCGCTGGTGGTGCTGGACCGCAATCCGGCGCGACTGGCGGAGGCGGAGGCCGCGGGATTCCTGTGCGAACCGGGCGACGCGACCGAGGAGGAGGCCTTGGTGAGCGCCGGGATCGCGCGCGCGCGCGTGCTGGCGACGGTGCTGCCCGACGATGCGGCCAATGTCTTCATCACGCTTTCCGCGCGCAATCTGAACGCCGGCCTCGAGATCATCGCCCGGGGCGAGGTGCCCGCGACCGAGCGCAAGCTGCGCCAGGCGGGCGCGGACCATGTCGTCCTGCCCACGCATATCGGCGCCGAACGGATCGCGCGGATGATCCTCTACCCCGCGAGCAACGACCTGATCGACGATGCGCGGCTGGGCAAGGCGCGGACCGAGCTGGGCGAACTGGGCCTCGACCTGGAAAAGGTGCGCGCGGTGAAAGGCGCGGCGATGTGCGGGATCACCGTCGCCGAAGCCGAGCGCCGCGCGGCGGGGGCCCTGTTCATCGTCCAGATCAACCGCGGCGAGGACGGCCGAATGGTCCGCCCCGCCCCCGACGAGCGCATCGAGCCGGGCGACGAAGTGTTGATCGTCGTCCGCGACTCGTCCCGCGCGGCAAAGGCACTGTTCTCAACCCGCGAGGAAATCCGCGCGGGCCGCAATCGCTTCTAGTGGTCCGATTCTGACATTTGCTACCCCTTTCAGCATGGTCAGGGGCAAATGTCAGAATCTCCAGGACCACTAGTAATTATCTGATTATAGTGGATTTTGTGATTTTGACATTCGCAGCGAGAGCTGCGCGGCAAGCGGATGCGAATGTCAAAATCAATCCACTAGCGGGCGAGCAGATCGGCAAAGGCGCGCACCGCTGCCGCCTCGTCGCCGCCCCACACGGCACCGCTCACTGCCAGGAAGTCGGCGCCCGCTGCCACCAGCGGGGCTGCATTGGCGGGTGTGATCCCGCCAATAGCGACGCACGGGATTTCGAACACGGTGGTCCACCAGCTGAGGATCGCCGGTTCGGCCTGATGCCGGGTTTCCTTGGTCGTGGTGGGGTAGAAGGCGCCGAACGCGACATAATCCGCCCCCGCCTCCCCCGCTTCCATCGCGAGGTGACGGCTATCGTGGCACGTCACGCCGATCTGCGCCGTGGGGCCCAGCACCGTCCGCGCCTCCCGCGCGTCGCCGTCGCCCTGCCCCAGATGCACGCCATCCGCGCCAAGCCGCTTCGCCAGGCTGATGCTGTCGTTGACGAGGAACGCGACGTCGGCATCGCTGCAAATCCGCTGAAGCGGCTCGGCCAGGCGCACCGCCTCGTGCTGGTCGACACCCTTCACCCGAAACTGGAACGCCGCCACCGGGCCGGCGTCGAACGCACGCTTCAGCCGATCGGCAAAGCCGCCGGTCACGTCGAGCGGGGAAATCAGATAGAGCTGGCAGGGCGGACGGCGATCGTCGCGCACGAATTGCTCGGCAAAGCCTTCCAGCGCGTTCTCGCCAAACGGGGCGTCATCGGGTTCGGTCATGCGCTTCGCATTCCACTGCGCGGCGCCTGCGGTCAAGCGAGTCCCGGTCAGTCGGTGTTGGGCGCCCGCGTGCCATCCAGCTCCACATACATATCGGCGGCGATCGCCCGGTCGTCGGAATCGCCGTTGCGCAGCGCATCGGCGCGGGCACGCAGCCGGTCGCGGCGTTCGCCCTTCGGCAACGCGGACAGGGCGACATATTCGCGCACAGCCTTCACCCAGAGCGAATCGAGGCTCTCGACGTCCTCGGAATCGCGAGCGAAGGGGCTGCGGAACGGCACCAGCTGGCCTTTCTCGTCGCGCACCAGGAACAGCAATAGCTTCATGCCGCGCGCAAAGGTGTAGCGGACGCAACCGCCGATCATCGCGCCGCGATTGGCCCTGCGCAGCTCTTGCGGATCGCTCCGCCACACTCTGCCCCTCCCCACGGGCGCGAGTCCGGCCCCGGCGATTTCCACCTGCGGCGGCATCGCCGCGCCCTTGAGCAGGGCAATCGGCTTTGTGAGAACAACGCCGTCCCACGGCTCCTTCGTGCGGCGCTCACCGACCACCTCGGCGACGACGATGGCCTCGGCCTCCTCCGCCATGTCCAGCGTGGTGGGCACTTGGTAGCCGGGAACGGGGCTGCACGCGGTTGCGGGTACCGCCGAAAGTAACGACGCAGCACCCGCTGCCGCCAACAGCTGCCGGATCACAGGCCGCCACCTCTCTGGAAGCTCGCCGCTGCCACGGGCCTTGTCTCCGCGCTCAGCTCGAACCCCGCGATCAGCGGCCGCCCCTTGGCGATCGCGTCGCGCACGGCGGGCAGTTGCAGCGAGGCGGCATGGCTCGCCTTGTCGTCCCAAATCTCGGTGATCCAGATCGCGTCGAGATCGGCGGCATCCTCGGCGATAAGATAGGCGCGGCAACCGGGCATCGCGCCCGTCCCCGCCGCCAGAATGGCAATCAGCGCGGCGCGCTGGCCGGGCTTGGCCTTCATCTTGCCGACCATCCCGAACGCGGCATTGCCCTGTTCGGCGACCGCCTGCGCCGCCAGCGCGGGGCCGCCCAGCATGGCGAGTGCGAGGCCCGCCAGTGCCGGGCGGCGCGCGATCACGCTTCCTGGCCCTGATAGATGCCCACCAGCCGGTCGAGCATCGCCAGCGCCTCGTCGCGAGGGCGCTGGAAGGTATTGCGGCCGATGATCGATCCGTTGCCGCCGCCGTCGCGGATGTCGCGCGCGTCCTGGTACACGGCGTCGGCCCCCTTGGCCGCGCCGCCCGAGAACACGACGATACGGCGCCCGTTGAAGCAGCTCTTCACGACATGGCGGACGCGGTCCGATTGCGCCGACCAGTCAGTGCCTTCATAGGCTTTCTGCGCTTCCTTCTGCTCGATATGCGCGGTCGGCAGCTTCACCTTGATGATGTGCGCGCCCAGCAGCGCCGCCATGTGCGCGGCATAGGCGCCGACGTCGAGGGCCAGTTCGCCGTCCTTCGACAGCTTGCCGCCGCGCGGATAGGACCAGAGGACCGTCGCGATCCCGACGGCCTTGGCCTCGGCGGACAGTTCCTTGATCTCCTCCATCATGTCGAAAATGTCGTCGGCGCCCGGATAGATGGTGAAGCCGATCGCCGCGCAGCCCAGCCGCAGCGCGTCGTCCACGCCGCCGGTCACGGCCTGGTTGATGCCGGTGGCCCAGCTGTTGGAGCTGTTGACCTTGAGGATGGTCGGGATCTGGCCGGCAAAGGTGTCCGCCCCCGCCTCGATCATGCCCAGCGGCGCGGCATAGGCGCTCAGCCCCGCGTCGATCGCCAGCTGATAGTGATAATGGGGGTCATAGGCATCGGGATTGACGGCGAAGCTGCGCGCGGGGCCATGCTCGAACCCCTGGTCGACCGGCAAAATGATGAGCTTGCCCGTGCCGCCCAGCTTGCCCTGCATCAGGATGCGCGCAAGGTTCGCCTTCACGCCCGGATTGTCGGATTCGTAGTTGGCGAGGATCGCTTTTACCGCTGGCGTGATGCCCATTTGTTGTCCTTCGGTGGTGTCGATGCCGGGGTCCCTATCGCGGTAGCGCAGTACGGAAAAGGCTGACAACGTTGCCCAAATGGTGCGGTGCCAAATGAGTTTTGGCAATGCAAAACAACCAGATAACCTATCCGTGATTTGGTACTTTATTGGTAACGCAAATACTATAATTGACGCGCGGTGAGGCGATCGTACACTGGATCGCGCGGGGAAAATTTGGGGGGAATCATGAAGTGTGATCGGCGCGCGCTGCTGGGTCTTGGCGCGGGACTGTTGTTGCCCCTGCCTGCCATCGCCGCCGCGAAAACCCCCAAGGTTGGGCAGCCCGCGCCCGAGGCCGAACTGACGCTGATCGACGGGACCAAGGTCAGCTTGTCGGAGATGCGCGGCGACGTCGTGGTGCTCAACATCTGGGCGACATGGTGCGTGCCGTGCCGCACCGAATTGCCGCTGCTCGACACCTATTACCGCATCAACAAGAAGCATGGCCTGCGCGTGTACGCGCTGACGACGCAGGATTCGGCGCCGCTCTTCAAGATGAAGGAATTGTTCGCCGCGATGACCATCCAGCCGACGCGCCGGATCAAGGGCCCCTACACGGCGATCGAGGGTGCAGTGCCGTCCAATTACGTGATCGACCGCGCGGGGACGGTACGCTGGGCGGCGGCCGGTTCGTTCGATCTGAATGCCCTGAACGCGCTGCTGGTCCCGCTGTTGCGCGAACCCGCCGGCGCATGAGGGGGAGGCCGAAGGGCCTCCCCGCCATTTGCAAGATTATCGCGCGAGCGCGGCCACGCCTGGCAGTTCCTTGCCTTCCATCCATTCCAGGAAGGCGCCGCCTGCGGTCGAGACGAAGCTGAAATCGCCCGCCACCCCGGCCTGGTTCAGCGCCGCAACGGTATCGCCGCCACCGGCGACCGAGACGAGCGAGCCTTCCTTGGTGAGCGCCGCAGCCGTCCGCGCCAGTGCGACCGTCGCCGTGTCGAACGGCGGCGTCTCGAACGCGCCCAGCGGCCCGTTCCACACCAGCGTGCGGCACGTCTTGAGCACGTCGGCCAGCGCCTCGGTCGCCGCCGGGCCGATGTCGAGGATCATCTCGTCCGCCTCGACTTCGTGCACGTTGACCGTGCGCGTCGCCGGATTGGGCTTGAACTCCTTGGCGACCACCACGTCATAGGGCAGGTGGACGGTGCAATTGGCCCGGTCCGCCGCGTCCAGGATTTCCTCGGCAGTGCCGGTCAGGTCGTGCTCGCACAGCGACTTGCCCACATCGACGCCGCGCGCCGCCAGGAAGGTGTTGGCCATGCCCCCGCCGATGATGAGGTGATCCACCTTCTCGACTAGGTGGCGCAGCACGTCGAGCTTGGACGAGACCTTCGCGCCGCCGACTACTGCCGCCACCGGATGCTCGGGATTGCCCAGCGCCTTGTCGAGCGCGTCGAGTTCGGCCTCCATCTGGCGCCCGGCGAACGCCGGCAGCTTGTGCGCCAGCCCCTCGGTAGAAGCGTGGGCGCGGTGCGCGGCGGAGAAGGCATCGTTGACGTACAGGTCGCCCAGCGCCGCGAAGCGATCGACCACGGCGGGATCGTTCTTTTCCTCGCCGCCGAAGAAGCGGGTGTTCTCGAGCAGCGCGATGTCCCCTTCGTTGAGCGTCGCAACGGCAGCGGCATCGCCTTCCCAGTCGATGTAGCGCACCGGACGGCCAAGCACCTGCGCGAACGGCTCCACGACCTGCGACAGCGAGAATTCCGCGCTCGGCACCCCCTTGGGCCGGCCGAAATGGGCGAGCACCAGCACCTTCGCGCCGCGATCGGAAAGCTCGGCGACGGTCTGGAGCGCGGCACGGAGCCGGGTGTCATCGGTCACCTTGCCATCGGCCATCGGCACGTTGAGGTCCTCGCGGACCAGCACCCGCTTGCCCGTGATGTCGCCCATGTCGTCGAGCGTCTTGAAAGGTCTTGTCATCTTTAACTCCGTCTCCCTCACCCTTCCCACCGCCTGCGGCGGCGGGCCCCTTCCCTCTCCCATTGGGAGAGGGAGAGAGCGGCGAAGCCGCGGAAGGGTGAGGATGTACGTCGGCAATTAAGCCGACAGCTTCGCCATCACCCCGGCGGTGTCGACCATCCGGTTCGAGAAGCCCCATTCATTGTCGTACCAGCTGACGACGCGCACCAGCTTGCCGTCGAGCACGGCGGTCTCGAGGCTGTCGACGGTCGAGGACGCCGGCGTGTGGACGATGTCGATCGACACCAGCGGCTCGTCCGAGAAGTACAGCACGCCCTTCAGCGGGCCCTCTTCCGAGGCGGCCTTGAGGATCGCGTTGACTTCGTCGCGGGTCGTGTCGCGCTTCGGCGTGAAGGTCAGGTCGACCAGGCTGCCGTCCGGCACGGGGACGCGGATCGCCGAGCCGTCGAGCCGGCCCTTCAGCTCGGGCAGCACTTCGCCCACGGCGCGGGCGGCACCCGTCGTGGTCGGGATGATCGACATGGCGGCGGCGCGCGCACGGCGCAGGTCCGGGTGGATCTGGTCGAGGATCTTCTGGTCGTTGGTATAGGCGTGGACCGTGGTCATCAGGCCGCGTTCGATGCCGATCGAATCGTTCAGCACCTTGGCGACCGGCGCCAAGCAGTTGGTGGTGCACGATGCGTTCGACACGATCGTGTGGCCGGCCTCGAGCTTTTCGTGGTTCACGCCGAACACGACGGTCAGGTCCACATTCTTGCCGGGGGCCGAGATCAGCACCTTCTTCGCACCGGCATCGATGTGCTTCTGGGCGCTGGCGCGGTCGGTGAAGAAGCCGGTGCATTCCAGCACCAGCTCGACGCCGTTCTCGGCGTGCGGCAGGTTCGCCGGATCGCGCTCGGCGGTCACGCGGATGCGCTTGCCGTCGATGACCAGGTCGTTGCCGTCCGCTTCGACCGTGCCCGGATACTTGCCGTGCACGCTATCGCGCGAGAACAGCCAGGCATTGGACTTCGCATCGGCCAGATCGTTGATAGTGACCAGCTCGAGACCGCTGTCGGGGCGCTCCAGGATCGCGCGCGCCACCAGACGGCCAATGCGTCCGAAACCGTTGATCGCAACCTTCGTCATGTGCCTGTTTCTCCTGGTTCAGTTCAGCTTTGCGACGATCTGCGGCACGATCGCCGCAGCCGTCAGACCAAAATGTTCGTACAGTCGCAGATAGGGACCCGAGGCGCCGAATGCATCGACCCCGAAGTTCAGCCCATCGCCGGTATAGCGTTCCCAGCCGCTGGTGATGCCGGCCTCGATCGACACGCGCAGCGCGTCCTTGGGTAGCAGGTCGGCCTTGTACGCCGCGTCCTGCGCATCGAAGCGCGACCAGCACGGCATCGATACGACATCGGCGCCGATCCCCTGTGCCTCCAGCGCCGCGCGCACCGCGACGGCGACTTCGACTTCCGATCCGGTCGCCAGCAGCACGACCTTGCGCGGTGCCTCTGCGGCCTGAAGGCGATAGCCGCCCTTCGCCGCGCCGCCGCTGCTCAGCTGCGGCAGGTTCTGGCGGGAAAGCGCCAGCAGCGCCGGCCCACTCTTGCGCTCGATCGCCGAGGCCCAGGCCTCCGCCGTCTCGACCGCATCGCACGGGCGCCACACTTCCAGATTGGGGATGAGCCGCAGCGACATGACATGCTCGATCGGCTGATGGGTCGGGCCATCCTCGCCCAGCCCGATCGAATCGTGCGTCATGACATAGACCACACGCGCGCGCTGAAGCGCCGAGAGGCGGATCGCCGGGCGGGCATAATCGGAAAAGACCAGGAAGGTGCCACCATAGGGGATCACGCCGCCGTGCAGCGCCATGCCGTTCATCGCGGCGGCCATGCCGAACTCGCGGATGCCATAGCGAACGTAGCGACCACCGTAATTGTCAGCGGTCAGGTCCTCCAGACCCTTGGTCAGCGTATTGTTCGACGGCGTAAGGTCCGCCGACCCGCCGATCGTCTCGGGCAGCGCGGCGTTGATCGCGACCAGCGCCATTTCGGACGCCTTGCGCGTCGCGACCTTTTGCGGGGCGGCGACCAGCTCGGCGACATGCGCGTCGAGCGAGAAGCCCTCCGGCAGGTCGCCCGCCATGCGGCGGAGCAGTTCGGCGCCGTCGCTGCTGGCAGCGACACGATCGACCCAGGCGGCGCGGACCGGCGCGCCCCGGCTGCCGGCGGTCAGCCAGGCTTCGCGGATCGCATCGGGAATCTCGAACGGCGCATAGCTCCAGCCCAGCGTCTCGCGCGCAGCGGCGACTTCGGCGGCGCCCAGCGGCGAGCCGTGCGTCTTCGACGTGCCCTGGAAATTGGGCGCGCCCTTGCCGATGATCGTGCGGCAACGGACCAGCGACGGGCGCGGGTCGGCCTGCGCGGCTTCCAGCGCGGCGGCGATGCTGACGGCGTCATGGCCGTCGCATTCGACGACGTGCCAGCCGGTCGCGGCATAGCGCGCGGGGATGTCTTCGCTCGACGACAGCGAAACGGCGCCGTCAATCGTGATCTTGTTGTCGTCCCACAACACGTTCAGCCGCCCGAGCTTGAGGTGCCCGGCGATGCCGATCGCTTCGTGGTTGATGCCTTCCATCAGGCAGCCGTCGCCGGCGATCACCCAGGTGCGGTGATCGACCAGCGAGTCGCCGAAGGTCGCGTTCAGGTGACGCTCGGCAATCGCCATGCCGACCGCCATCGCGATCCCCTGCCCCAGCGGGCCGGTGGTCGCCTCGACTCCGGCCAGCTCGAAATTCTCGGGGTGCCCGGCGCAGGGGCTGCCGACCTGGCGGAAATTCTTGATGTCGTCGATCGTCGGGCGCGCATAGCCGGTCAGGTACAGCGCGCTGTAGAGTAGCGTCGAGCCATGGCCTGCGGACAGGACGAAACGGTCGCGATCGGGCCAATAGGGATCGGCGGGATCGAACTTCAGGTAGTTCTGGAACAGCACGGTCGCGACGTCGGCCATGCCCATCGGCATGCCGGGATGCCCCGAATTCGCGGCCTCCACAGCGTCCATGGCGAGCGCGCGGATCGCATTCGCGCAGTCGGTGAAGGTTGCGGTCACGTGGACTCCCCTGTGTTAGATGCGGCCTGGATGGTGCGGGCACGCCTTTGGGACGCATGCGCCCGCGCGTCAACCGGCTCGCCGCAATGCAATTCGCACAGGGCTTGCCGCTGGGGCGCGGGGTGCCTATCCGAACGCTGGACATGGCAGGCACTCCCGAAACCCGTATCGAACAGGCACTCGCCCGGATCGAGGCTGCGGCGGCTGCGCGCGCCTATGCCACCGAGCGACTCGCACGACGCCACGCGAAGCTGCGCGCGCGTATCGAGGACGCGGTCGTTTCGCTGGACGCCCTGATCGCCCGCGAAGCCCCCGCGGCGGAGCAGGACTGATGGCGGAAATCACGCTGACCATCGCGGGGCGAAGCTATCCCATCGCCGCCCGTGACGGCGACGAGGCACATCTGCGCAATCTGGAAGCGATGATTGCCAGCCACGCCGACGCCGCGCAGCGCGCCTCGGGCGGGCTCAGCGCCGAGCGGACGCTGGTCTATCTGGCGCTGATTCTCGCCGACCTAGTGGACGAAGCCCAGCGCCATCCACCCGTCGGGGTTTCGCCCGTATTGCTCGAAAGAATCGCCGATCGCCTCGAAGCCGTCGCTGCAGCCCTTGAGGAAGACGCAGCGGACGCCTAGATAGGGGGCGGCGGGCACTGCCCGGCACGAGCTCACAGATTATCCCTGAGGCTATTCATCATCCAAGGGAGCTGTCCCTGTGCAGATCCAGGTCTGTGGCACATGGTTCCCACCTGACGTACCGGGCGTCAGAGGATATTCGAGCAAACGACCATGGTGGTCCCGCCACCCCGCCCTTTCCCCGGCACCATTGGAAACCCGATGATCCTGGACAAGCCGGCACTCCGCGCGAGACTCCGCGCCGAGCGAGATCGATTCGCCACCGAATCGAGTGCAGCGATTCTTGCGCCCGACGGACTGTTGGCGCGATTGGCGCCGGGCCGAGTCGTCACGAGCTATATGCCGATGGGCAGCGAAGCCGACCCCACCCTGTTGGCGGCAGCCGCGCTGGAACATGGATGCCGGATCGCGCTGCCCCATGTCGTCGATCGCGCCACGCCGATGCGGTTCCTGGCATGGCAACCGGGCGACACGCTGGTCGACGGCCCCTTTGGCCTCAGGCAGCCCGATATTGGCTGCGAGGAGCTTGCGCCCGACATCATCCTGGCGCCGCTTCTGGGCTATGACCACCGGCTCAACCGAATCGGACAGGGCGCCGGCTATTATGATCGCGCCTTCGCCCGCTATGATACTGCATGGCGAATCGGCGTCGCCTGGAGCGTCCAGGAAGCGCCTGCCATACCCGCTGACATCTGGGACGTGCCGCTGCACGCCGTCATCACCGAAAAGGGCATGATTTGCCACGAGGAACCGTGAACGCATCGTGGCGCAAGCCCGCTGGCATGCTGGCCATATTGGGGCTGATTCTGGTGTGGGTTGTGCTGATCGCCAGCTTCTCGAGCGAGATCGCGACTCTGCCGCTGCTCGTTCAGCTGCTGATCTATGTTTTCACCGGGATCGTGTGGATCACGCCGCTGAAACCCTTGCTGCGATGGATGGAAACGGGCCGCTGGCGGTGATGCGGGAATAGTTGCGACACAGCGCCCTTGTGGCGCGTGGCGCGAGTGACGGGACTTGAACCCGCGACCTCCGGCGTGACAGGCCGGCGCTCTAACCAACTGAGCTACACCCGCGTATTCCAAGCGCGAAAGCCGGTCCTGTCGGTCCAGCGCCCTGCTCGCAGCGGCAATTTGAAACCCCGTTCGAAGACGCCGACGCACCCTGTTAAGGCGCGTGGCGCGAGTGACGGGACTTGAACCCGCGACCTCCGGCGTGACAGGCCGGCGCTCTAACCAACTGAGCTACACCCGCTTGCTCCAAGCGAGGAGGCGGGCACTAGCCGCCCGATTCCGGGGTGTCAACCGGATTGATCACGGCTTTGTCGCCGATGTGCACGCGCCTCGCCGGGATCGGCCACCAGCGTGCCGTGTTCGAACAGGAAACCGGCAATATCGGGCTTGCCCGCCGCGTTCACCACGGTCTGGATGATGATGAGCAGCGGCACCGCCAGCAGCGCGCCGGTGGTGCCCCACACCCATCCCCAGAAGCTGAGCGAGATCAGGATCAGGATCGGGCTGATGGTCAGGCGGTGGCCGACGATCAGCGGCGTCACCACGTTCGCTTCGATCAGGTGCGCGCCGATCATGATCGCGGCGGGCACCAGCGCCCACCAGATATCGGCAAAGCTCATCAGCCCGCCGATCCCCAGTAGAAACGCCGCCATCACCGGCCCGATATACGGGATGTAGTTGAGCAGCGCGACGATGCCGCCCCACATCAGCGGCGTCGGCATCCCGATCGCCCCCAGCGCGCCCGCGACGATCAGGCCCAGCGTCATGTTGATGAGCGTGATCGTGCCCAGATAGGCGGAGGTATCGTCGACCACGTCCTGGATCACCCGCGCAGTCGCCATCGCGCCGCCGAAGCTCGACCGGCTGGTGATCGCGTTGCGCCGCAGCCGGGTCCAGCCCGACAGGAAGAAATAGATCACCAGTATCGCGAAAAACATCTCGATCAGCGCCGACGGCGCCGAGGTGGTGAACAGATCGAGCAGCGAACGCGGCGGTGCAGTCGCGATCGTCGCCATCGGCTGGCGCACCGGCGCCGACGCGAAATTGCGCAGCGTCTTGTTCACGAAATGCTCGAAATTCGCGTAGAACCGTATCAGCGGCTCGAGGTTGTGCTGGATCTGCGGGATACTCTCGGGCAGCCGCCGTACCCATTGCCAGGCCGGCACCACGATAGACGCCAGCGCGACGTTCGCCGCCACCAGGAACAGCAGCACGCACGTGAACGCCGCGATCGGCGCGGGCACGCCGTGGCGCTCCAGCCATTCCAGCATCGGCACCAGCGCGATGGCGATCACCAGCGCTGCCGTCAGCGGCAGGAAGAAGGGCGAGCCCGCCTGCAACGCGAACGGCACCGCCAGCAACAGGCCGATGCCCGCGATCAGCGTGAACGCCGCGAGCAGGCGATCGCGCTTGTGGACTTCGGCCGGCCCTTCGTGCGGATCGTCCGGCAGGAAGGGCTCGCGCGGCATCCCCGCCCGCGCCCCGCCATCCAGGCCCTCGTCACCACCACCGATCGCGCCGAACTTGTCCACTCGTCCCCCTATGTCGCCCCGACCCTAGCGCGGTTTGCACACGATGTAATCCCGGCTACCATGCTGGCGATGGGCGAATTATTGCTGGTTCTGGACGAGGGCACGACTTCGACACGGGCGATGCTGTTCCGCCCGGACGGCGCGTGCCTCGCGACGCGCGCCGCCGACCTGACGCAGCACTATCCCCAGCCCGGCTGGGTCGAGCATGACGCGGCGGAAATCTGGCAACGCAGCGCCGAATGCGCCGCCGCGATGGTGGAGACCGCCGGCGGCGCGGATGCCATCGCCGCGATCGGCATCACCAACCAGCGCGAGACCATCGTGTTCTGGGACAAGACCAGCGGCGAACCGCTGGCCCCGGCGATCGTATGGCAGGACCGCCGCTCTGCCGCGCTGTGCCGGGCATGGCGCGACGCTGGCGAGGAACCAGCGGTGCAGGCGCGCACCGGGCTGCTGCTCGATCCCTATTTCTCGGGCACCAAGATCGCCTGGGCCATGGAAAACTGGCCGCAACTCAAGGCGGCGGGCGATCGACTGGCAATCGGCACGGTCGAAAGCTGGCTGGTGTGGAAGCTGACCGGCGGGCTGCACATCAGCGACGCGACCAATGCTTCTCGCACCTTGCTGATGGGGCTGGGCAGCGGCGGGTGGAACGACAGCCTGATCGACATGTTCGCCGCGCCGCGCGGGGCCCTGCCGGAGATCGTCGACTGCGCCGGCCGGTTCGGCACCACCCGGCTGTTCGGCGGCGAAATCCCGATCTGCGGGCTTGCCGGCGATCAACAGTCCGCGACCATCGGCCAGGCCTGCCTGACACGGGGCGAGACCAAGGCGACCTATGGCACCGGCGCGTTCGTGCTGACCAATGCCGGCCCCACCCCGCCCTCTTCCAAGCACCGCCTGCTGGCGACCGTGTTGTGGCAGCTGGGAGGGCGCCGCACCTATGCGATCGAGGGATCGGTGTTTGTCGCGGGCAGCCTGATCCAGTGGCTGCGCGACTCGGTGGGACTGATCGAGGCGGCGGGCGAGACCGAAGCGATCGCCCGATCGGCCCCCGACAATGGCGGGGTGTACCTGGTGCCCGCGCTGAGCGGCCTGGGCGCGCCGTGGTGGGAGCCGGAAGCGCGCGGCGCCCTGTCGGGGCTCAGCTTCGCCTCGACGCGCGCGCATATCGTCCGCGCCGCGCTGGAGGCGATGGCGCACCAGAGCCACGACCTGAAGCGCGCCTTCGCCGCCGATGGCGCGGATTGGGCGCGGCTGCGGATCGACGGCGGGATGGTGGCGAACGACTGGATCGCGCAGGACCTGGCGGACATGCTGGCGCTGCCGGTGGATCGCCCTGCCTTTGCCGAGACGACGGCGCTGGGCGCGGCGATGCTGGCGGGGGTCGGCGCCGGGCTCTTCGCCGGGCTGGAAGACGCGGCGACGATGCGTGGGCAGATCCGAACGTTCGAGCCGCAACTGGACGCCACGGCCCGCGACGCACGGCTTGCGGGGTGGAGCCGCGCCATTGCCACGGTCGTCGCCGGCGCCTGAACCGGGACCCGCACCAAAAGTCCTCATCCGTTGACTTACGGGGTGTGCAGCGCGATGCCTTGGCGTAGCATCGCCGGGTCGCACCACAAGCCAAGGAGAGCGAAGATGGACCACACTGCGCGCGAAAATGCCCTGCGCCGCCACGAAAGCCTGGAATATATCGGATTGCGCGCGCAGGCGACGATGGTCGGCCTGTCACAGCTGTGCACCGAACTGGTCGCGGCGGGCGTGCTGGGCGAAGCGGCCATTACCCGGATCAAGGATGCGATTTCCGAAGATATCAGCGTGTCGCGCCCCCGCACCCTCAATCACACAGAGTTCGAACGCGCACTGAAAACCCGCCTCGATTCGATCTTTGCGGGCTGTGCGAAGGCCGGTCAGCCCCGAGTCGGCACCGCCGGGGACATGGAATCCGCGCTCGGCGCGAGCCCGGACGAACTGCACACGGGCAGTTGAAAACCCCGCCCCCGCGCGCCCGATCCGCGCGCGGGGGCAGCCGGTTCAGGCCGCGGCGTCCTCCACGAACAGCGCCCGCAGCTCCTTTTTCAGGATCTTGCCGTTCGCGTTGCGCGGCAGCACGTCCCTGGAAAAGCGGACCTCCACCGGCACCTTGAACGCCGCCAGATGCTGGCGCACCCAGGCCTGTAGCTCCTCTTCGGTGGCGCTTTGCCCCGGCGCGCAATGGACCACGGCGGCAGGCACCTCGCCCAGGCTCCGGTGCGGCACGCCCACCAGCGCGCAGTCGGTCACGGCCGGGTGCGCGTAGAGCACGTCCTCGACTTCGATCGAATAGATGTTCTCGCCGCCCCGGATGATGATGTCCTTCGCGCGATCGACGATGAACAGGAACCCCTCTTCGTCCAGCCGCGCGAGGTCGCCCGTGCGCACCCAGCCGTCGACAAAGGTTTCTGCCGTGGCATCGGGCTTGTTCCAATAGCCCTTCACGACCATCGGCCCGCGCGCCCACAACTCGCCGACTTCGCCCACGGGGAGTTCGCGCGTCGCCTCGACATCCATGATCCGCAGGTCGGCGGCTGCGACGGGCGGCCCCGCGCTGTTGGGGCGATTGAGATAATCCTCGCCAAAGTGGGTGGTGACCGTCGCCGTCGTCTCGGTCATGCCCCAGCCATTGCCCGGGAGTGCACCGAACTCCTCGTGAATCCGCCGGACCAGTTCCGGCGCGGAGGGCGCGCCGCCATAGCCGATCTGCTCCAGGCTGGAGAGGTCGTATTCGCCGCGCCGGGGATGCTCGAGCAACTGCCACGCGATCGTCGGCACCCCGCCGGTGGCGTTGACCTTCTCACGCCCGATGAGCTGCATAGCCTGTTCGGCATCCCATTTGCGCATGAACACCAGCGTGGAGCCGGTCGCGACCACGCCCATCATCGCGGCGCTGCACGCCGTGACGTGGAACAGCGGGATGACCAGCAGCATGACCTTCGGCTCAGGCACCGCCGGCGGCACTTCGCCCCGGCGCAGCATCGCGCGGGCGGCGACATAGCCGCTCGACATGATGTTGGTCACGAAATTGCGATGCGTGCCCAGTGCCCCCTTGGGGTGGCCGGTAGTGCCGCTGGTGTAGAAGATGGTGGCATCGTCGTCGGGCAGCACATTGGCATCGGGAAAGCCGATATCCTCCAGCGCTGACCAGTCGCAGGGCGCGCCGATCAGCGACTCGAGCGTCACGACGCCGGGGTCGAGTTCGCCCCGCGCCCGGGACACGACCACCCGCTCGAGCGCCGGCAGCTTTTGGTAACAGGATTTGAGCCGCTCATGCCGCTCGCCATCGACGAACAGGACCTTCGATCCCGAGTCGTTCATGGCGTATTCCAGCTCGCCCCCCGTCCACCAGGCATTGAGCGGCACCGCGATCGCGCCGATGCTGACGATCGCGAAAAATATCGCCGGCCACTCAGGCAGGTTGCGCATCGCCATCGCGACCCGATCGCCCTTGTCCACGCCCATCGCCACCAATTGCGCCGCGATATGCGAGACCGCGCGGTAATTCGCGTCATAGGTGACGCGTTCCCCTTCATGGATCGTGAACTCGCGCGCGCCATAGCCGCGCGCCAGTTGCGCAAGGATCCGTAGCGTCGGCGGCGCGTTCTTCCACACGCGCGTCGGCACGCCGCGAATGTCGATGGTCTCCATCTCGAACTTGGCGCCGGGCGCGGTCAGCAGCGCCTTCACCTGGTCCATGGACATTTTGGGCCACTCCGGGTCCAGCGGCACGATCGGTTCGAGGGCCAAAACCTGTCTCTCCATCTGCATTCTGAATTTTGGGTTTGGCTATAATTGCCACCTTGCGTTCAACGTTAGTGTTGATTCACGGCGCGCTCAAGGCAATAGGAGAATGGCACCCGAAAGAAGGTGCCGAATTAGGGTTTCGAACACGAGGTATGCCGTACACCATGAAAACCGCCACACCCGAATCGCTCGGTTTCGACGCCGCCCGGCTGGCGCGTATCGATGCGTTCCTGGCGGAACGCTACCTCGATTCGGGCAAATTGCCGCATGCCCAGTTGCTGATCGCCCGCGATGGCCAGATCGCGCACTTCTCGCACCAGGGCCCCGCGCGTGAAGGCGGCAGCGCGGTGGACGAGACGACGTTGTTCCGCATCGCGTCGATGACCAAGCCGGTCACCAGCCTCGCCTTCATGATGCTGGTCGAGGAAGGGCGGGTCGCGCTCGACACCCCGGTTCATCACGTGCTGCCCGAGTTCAAGGGCGTGGGCGTCTATGCCGGCGGCGGCGGCGGCGCGCCCTTCACCACGCGGCCCACTGCCGATCCGATGCGGATGGTGGACCTGCTGCGCCACACCTCGGGCCTCACCTACAGCTTCCAGAATCGCACCAATATCGACGCCGCCTATCGCGAAGGGCGCATCGAAAGCTGGCACGGCAACCTGACACTGGACGAATTCGTCGCGGCGGTCGCGGCGCTGCCGCTGGAATTTTCGCCCGGCGCGGAGTGGAATTACTCGGTGTCCACCGATGTGCTGGGCGCCG
Source organism: Sphingomonas degradans (assembly GCF_053502645.1). Taxonomy (NCBI): domain Bacteria; kingdom Pseudomonadati; phylum Pseudomonadota; class Alphaproteobacteria; order Sphingomonadales; family Sphingomonadaceae; genus Sphingomonas; species Sphingomonas degradans. The sequence continues at coordinate 1,476,315 of NZ_CP177172.1, read as the reverse complement.
TGGTACAGCGCGTGTCGGGCATACCGCTGGAGCGCTTCTTCGCAGAGCGCATCTTCGCGCCGCTGGGGATGCACGACACTTTCTTCCAGGTGCCCGAGGAAAAGCTGGACCTGCTCGCGGACTGCTGGGCGCTGGCGCCGGGCAAGGGCCGGGTGATGTACGACCGGGGCGAGGCGTCCGCCTGGGCGAAGTTCCCGCGGCTCGTGTCCGGCGGCGGCGGGCTCGTCTCGACCGCGCTCGATTACCACCGCTTCGCCACGATGCTCCTGAACGGGGGCGCGCTGGGCGGGGCGCGGATCGCCGGCCGCAAGACGATCGATCTGATGACGATGAACCACCTGCCCGGGGGTTCGGACCTGGCGACGATGTCGCGGGCGCTGTTCAGCGAAGCGACCAACGCCGGCACCGGCTTCGGCCTGGGCTTCGCCGTCACGCTCGACGTGGCGAAAACCCTTATCCCCGGCTCGGTCGGTGAATTCTATTGGGGCGGCATGTTCTCGACCGCCTTTTTCGTCGATCCCGTCGAGCGCCTCTCGATGGTGTTCATGACCCAGTTTTCCCCGTCGATGCTCTACCCCATCCGCCGCGAACTCAAGACGCTGATCTATTCGGCGCTGAACTGATCCCACAGGAGACAATGATGTCCGTGATTACCACCAGCCGGCAGGGCGACGTCCTGATCCTCACCTCCGACAATCCGCCGGTGAACGCGCTGGGCGCCGCCGTGCGCCAGGGGCTCCAGGCCGGGATCGACGAAGCGCGCGGCGACGCGAGCATCAAGGCCGTCGTCATCACCTGCGCGGGCAAGACCTTCTTCGCCGGTGCCGACATCACCGAATTCGGCAAGCCGATGCAGGAGCCCGCGCTCCCCACGCTGGTCGATGCGATCGAAGCGCTCGACAAGCCGGTGATCGCCGCCATCCACGGCACCGCGCTCGGCGGTGGCTGCGAAGTCGCGCTGGCGTGCCATTACCGGATCGCAGTGCCCTCGGCCAAGATCGGGCTGCCGGAAGTGAAACTCGGCCTGCTCCCCGGTGCGGGCGGGACGCAGCGCCTGCCGCGCGTGGCGGGCGTCGAGCTGGCGCTGGAAATGACCGCCAAGGGCGACCCGATTTCCGCGAAGCAGGCGAAGGACGCAGGGCTGGTCGACCGGCTGGCGGGTGAGGACAGCCTGCTGGCGGATGCGGTGGCACTGGCGAACGAAGTCGCTGACGCGCGCCCCCTGCCCCGCGCGAGCGAAAAGCCGGTTACGGTCGACCCCGCCGTGTTCGACGCTTTCCGCAAGGCGAATGCCAAGCGTTTCCGGGGCTTCGAGGCGCCGGCGACGATCATCGACCTGATCGAGAAGACTGCCGGCACTCCCTATGCCGAAGGCGTCCAGGCCGAGCGCATGGGCTTCATGAAGCTCATCATGGGCGTCCAGTCGGCGGCACAGCGCCACATCTTCTTCGCCGAGCGCAAGGCATCGAAGATCGACGGCATCGCCGACGACATCGCGCTGCGCGACATTCGCCGTGTCGGCGTGATCGGCGCGGGCACGATGGGCGGCGGGATTAGCATGAACTTCCTGTCGGCGGGCGTGCCCGTGACGATCGTGGAGATGCAGCAGGAGGCGCTGGATCGCGGCACCGCCACGATCCGCAAGAATTACGAAGCCACCGCCGCCAAGGGCCGCATGACCGCGCAACAGGTGGAAGGCGCGATGGGCCTGCTGAACCCGACGCTCGATTTCGACGCGCTGGGCGACTGCGACCTCATCATCGAAGCGGTGTATGAGAGCATGGACGTCAAGAAGGACGTCTTCGGCAAGCTCGACAAGATCGCCAAGCCGGGCGCGATCCTCGCCTCCAACACCAGCTATCTCAACATCGACGAAATCGCCGCCAGCACGAGCCGGCCGCAGGACGTGGTGGGGCTGCACTTCTTCTCGCCGGCCAACGTCATGAAGCTGCTGGAAATTGTGCGCGGCGCGAAGACGGCGGACGATGTGCTGGCGACCGCGATGGCGGTGTCGAAGAAGATCAAGAAAGTCGCGGTGATCGCCGGGGTCTGCCACGGTTTCATCGGCAACCGCATGCTGATGCCGCGCCAGGTCGAGGCGATGAAGCTGCTGCTGGAAGGCGCGACGCCCGAGCAGATCGACCGGGTGCATGTCGAGTTCGGGATGCCGATGGGCCCGTTCCAGATGGCGGACCTCGCCGGCGTCGACATCGGCTGGCATCGTGATCCGACCCGGATCGAGAGCATCCGCGACGCGCTGGCCGCCGAAGGGCGCTGGGGCCAGAAGAAGAGTGCCGGCTTCTACGATTATGACGAAAAGCGTAACCCCTCGCCCAGCCCGCGCGTGGCCGAGATCATCGAGGATTTCCGTCAGAAAACCAACACGCCGCAGCACGCGATCACCGATGAGGAAATCATCGAGCGCACGCTCTACACCATGGTCAACGAAGGCGCGCTGATCCTGGCCGAGGGCATGGCGCAGCGTGCGTCCGACATCGATGTGGTGTGGATCTATGGCTATGGCTGGCCGGTCTATCGCGGCGGCCCGATGTTCTGGGCCGATACCGAGGGCCTGAAGAAGATCGTGGCGGGCCTGGAGAAGCACGGCTTCGACGTCGCCCCGCTGCTCCGCGAAAAGGCCGAAAAGGGCGAGCGGTTTAACTAGAACAAACGCCTCCCCGGCACGGGGAGGGGGACCGCTCGCGCAGCGAGTGGTGGAGGGGACCGCCCCACGCGAGCGGCCTGTGGCGCTCCCCCTCCACCAGCCTTCGGCTGGTCCTCCTCCCCGTGCCGGGGAGGAACGGAGAGGATGATGACCGAGCAGCTTGAGCAGTTCCGCGCCGAGACCCGCGCATGGCTGGAGGCAAACTGCCCGCCCGCCATGCGCGAGCCGATGCGCAGCGAGAAGGACGCCACCTGGGGCGGCCGCAACCCGCACTTCGCGCATCCCGATCAGAAGGTCTGGATGGACCGGATGGGCGCGCGCGGCTGGACCGTGCCCGACTGGCCGACCGAATATGGCGGCGGCGGGCTGAGCGCGGCGGAGACCAAGATCCTGCGCGAGGAAATGGCGCGCCTTCGCTGCCGCAACCCCCTCAACAGCTTCGGCATTTCGATGCTCGGGCCGGCGCTGCTCAAATACGGCACCGAGGCGCAGAAGCTGGAGCACCTGCCCAAGATCGCGCGCGGCGAAATCCGCTGGTGCCAGGGCTATTCCGAACCCAATGCCGGGTCCGACCTTGCGGGCCTGCAAACCAGCGCCGAGGACCGGGGCGACCATTTCCTGGTCAACGGACAGAAGGTGTGGACCAGCTATGCCGACGAGGCTGACTGGATCTTCTGCCTCGTCCGCACCGATCGCACGACCAAACAAGGCGGCATCAGCTTCCTGCTGTTCGACATGGCAAGCGAGGGCGTTTCGACGAAGCCGATCCTGCTCATCAGCGGCTATTCGCCCTTTTGCGAGACGTTCTTCGACAATGTGAAGGTGCCGAAGGAAAACCTGCTCGGCGAACTGAACAAGGGCTGGGACGTCGCCAAATATCTGCTCGGGCATGAGCGCGAGATGATCTCGGGCATGGGCCTGGGCGGCACCGGCGGCAATGCGCTGGTCGAAGGCGCGCTGCGCACGATCGGCACCGACGATGCGGGCCGGCTCGCCGATCCGCTGCTGCGCGCCCAAATCGCACTGTTCGACGTGCGGGCGCGCGCGTTTTCGGCAATGTCCGAACGCTTCGTCGACGAACTCAAGGCCGGGCGTGCGCACCCCGCCCAGCCGAGCATGATGAAATATTACGGCACCGAGCTGAACAAGGCGCGGCACGAACTCGTCATGGCATCGGGCGGCAGCGACGCGCTGGAATGGGAGAGCGAACGCTCCGGCCATGGCGCCACGCCGCGCGCCTGGCTGCGGACCAAGGCCAATTCGATCGAGGGCGGGACCAGCGAGATCCAGCTCAACATCATCGCCAAGCGGATATTGGAACTGCCGAATTGAAAGCCCTCTCCCCTTCAGGGGAGAGGGTTTGGGAGAGGGGCAGTTCAAGAGAGAACAACTGGGCCGGCGTGAGAGACTGCCCCTCTCCCCGGCCCTCTCCCCTGAAGGGGAGAGGGAGAGTAGAAAATGCCCCTGTACCTCACCGACGAACAGGCAATGCTACGCGACACCGCGCGCGATTTCGTCGCCGAACATGCGCCTGTCAGCCATATGCGCGCGCTGCGCGACGCCAAGGACCAGACCGGCTTCAGCCGCGACCTCTGGAAGCAGTTCGCGGAGCTGGGGCTGACCGGCATTTTGATCCCGGAGGCTCAGGGCGGGCTGGGCCTCGGCCATGTCGAGGCGGGCGTGGTGCTGGAGGAAATCGGGCGCAACCTGTCCCCTTCCCCGTTTCTCGCCACTTCGGTCGGCGCGGTCGAGGCGCTGAAGGGCAGTGCCCACGCCGATCGCTGGTTTCCAGGCATCGTCGCGGGTGACATCGTGGCGGCGCTCGCGATCGACGAAGGGCCCAAGCATACGGGCCGCATCGCGATGAAGGCCGAGCGCGCCGGCAACGGCTTCCGCCTGACCGGCGCCAAGCAGTTCGTGGCGCATGGCCATGTCGCCGATCTGCTGCTGGTGGCGGCACGCACCGATGGCGGCACGACGCTGTTCGCGCTCCCACGCGACAGCGCGGGGCTGGTCGTCACGCCCGAACGGCTGGCCGATGCGAGCATCGCGGCACGGCTGGAGTTTGACGGCGTACAGGTCGATGCCGACGCGGTGGTCGGCGACGTCGACCACGGCGACGCGCCGCTTGCCCGGTTGCTCGCCGGCAGCCGGGTCGGCGCTTCGGCCGAGCTGCTCGGCGTGGGCGGCGGCGCGATGGACCGGACGGTCGCGTACCTCAAGGAACGCAAGCAGTTCGGAACGCTGATCGGCAGCTTCCAGGCGCTCCAGCACCGCGCGGCGCACCTGTACAGCGAAATGGAAGTCGCCCGCGCCGCCGTGCTCAAGGCCCAGCAGTTGCTCGACGCCGCCGACCCGCTCGCCGATCAGGCAGTGTCGGTCGCCAAGGCGATGACCAGCCTAGCCTCCACGCTGGCGGTGCAGGAGGGCATCCAGATGCATGGCGGCATCGGCATGACCGATGAATATGACATCGGCTTCTTCATGAAGCGCGCGCGCGTGCTGGCGGAGCTGTTCGGCGACGCCAATTTCCACGCCGATGCGCTGGCCCGGACGGCGGGCTATTGATGGCGGAGGATCTGCCGCCCGATGCGCTGGTCGCGCAGCTGACTGCGTTGCTCGATGTCGAGGAAATCGACACCGACCTGTATCGCGGCCCGCGCCTGCCCGGCGGCGTCGGGCGCGTGTTCGGCGGCCAAGTGATCGCACAGGCGCTCCAGGCCGCGCAGCGCTCGGTCGAGGGCGACAAGACCGCCCACTCGCTCCACGCCTATTTCATGCGGCCGGGGGATGAGAATCATCCGATCATCTACCGCGTCGTCCATGATTTCGACGGCCGCAGCTTTGCCAATCGCCGCGTGATCGCGATGCAGAAGGGGCAGCCGATCCTCAACATGATCGCCAGCTTCCAGCGGCCGGCAGAGGGGTTGCACCACCAATCCGACATGCCGGACGTCCCCGACCCGGACACGCTGCGCTCCGAGCGCGACCTGCGCGAAGCGATCCGTGACGAAGTGCCGGAGAAATTCCGCCGCTTCTTCCTGCGCGCCCGCCCGGTGGAGATCCGCCCGGTCAATCCGCGCAACTGGTTCCGCCCCTCGCCGCAGGAGCCCGTCCAGCACAGCTGGTTCCGCGTGGTCGCGCCCTTGCCCGACAAACCCGCGCTCCACCGGGCGATGCTCGCCTATGCCACTGACATGACGCTGCTCGGCACGTGCATGTTGCCGCACGGCTTCAGCTGGATGACGGGGCAGGTGCAGACCGCGAGCCTGGACCATGCCATCTGGCTGCACGAGCCGTTCCGCTTTGACGAATGGCTGCTCTACACCACCGACAGCCCCTGGTCGGGGCATAGCCGGGGCTTCAATCGCGGGCGCATCTATTCGCGCGACGGACGGCTGGTGGCAAGCGTTGCGCAGGAGGGGCTGATCCGGCTGAAGCGCGACGCGGACGAATAACGTCCGTCGAGCGCCCGGCTCGCTTCGACGAAAACGCGGATCAAATCGGCACCCGCCAAGTTCCTCTTGCAGCGGGCACAGGCGAAGTTCGTCGCAAATCCCCATTCCCCGACTAGGAATCTGTTCCGCCGGTTGTGGGATGGGGTAAAGTGCGGTCCCGCGCTGGCTGATGGAGGGTTGCCATGGTTCCTGCGTTTGCACTGCCGAACACCCTGTCGCTGGTCACGATCGGCGAACGCCAGTCCGCTCCGTTCAAGGTCCTGCTGTCCAGCGGATCGAAGGAACATATCGCCTATCGCGCCGATACCCGGACCGATCGCAACATCCTGGCCGCGAAGCTGGATGCGGCGGTGACGCAGGCCGATCGCGCCGTGCTGCTGGTGGCGCAGGGTGCGAGCTGCTTTGCCGCCGCATGGTGGGCGCGGCTGTCGCCCGCATCCTATGTCTCACGCGTCAGCGGCGCGGTATTCCTCCAGCCGGTGGAGGAGGAACAGGGCGGTATCGACCAGCTGATGCGCCTGTTCGCCTCGCCGCGCATTCCCCTGCCCTTCCCCTCGATCGTTCTCGAAGGCGACAAGGCCCGGGGCGACCTCTCCGAACAGGTCCGCCGGCTGGCCGAAGGCTGGGGCAGCGGCCTGGCCGCCGACCCCGTCGATCATGCGGCGCCGCGTCGCCCGTGGAGCCTCACACGCCGCGCCATCGAACGCTTCACCGCGGGCGTCGTCGAGCGCGACGTGCAGAAGGCCGAGCGCCTGATCGGACTGGTCCGGCGTTAACGCCCTTGCCAACTGTTGATATACCCGCCGCCGCGCGGTCTTTGGAGAATACGATGCAGACGCCCCTTTCCCGCCCCCTGACGACCCGCCGGGCGTTCCATGCGACGGTGATCGCGCTGGGCGTGGCCGCGCTGTCGCTGGGGGGGTGCTCCGGCAGCGACGGTGCCAAGGGCAATGCCAAGCAGCTGCTCAACGTCTCCTATGACCCGACGCGCGAGCTGTACCGCGACATCGACGCCGCGTTCGCGGCGAAGTGGAAGGCCGAGCATAACGAGGACGTGCGCATCAACCTGAGCCATGGCGGATCGGGTAAGCAATCGCGCGCCGTGATCGACGGGCTCGAGGCCGATGTCGTCACGCTCGCGCTGGGCTATGACATCGACGCCATCGCCGAGCGGACGCCGAAATTGTCCAAGAAATGGCAGCGCGCGCTGCCGGACAACAGCTCGCCCTATACCTCGACGATCGTGTTCCTGGTTCGCAAGGGCAACCCGAAGGGCATTCGCGACTGGGCCGATCTGGTGAAGCCGGGGGTTCAGGTCATCACGCCCAATCCCAAGACGAGCGGCGGCGCGCGGTGGAACTTCCTCGCCGCCTGGGCCTATGGCCGCACGCTCGGCAAGTCGGAGGCCGGCGCCGAGGACTATGTGAAGCGGCTCTACGCGAATGTCCCAGTGCTCGATTCGGGCGCGCGCGGCGCCACCACCACCTTTGTCGAACGCGGTATCGGCGACGTGCTGATCGCGTGGGAAAACGAAGCGTTCCTGGCGCAGAAGGAAATCGGCAAGGGCAAGTTCGACATCGTCGCCCCCTCGATCTCGGTCCTCGCCGAGCCGCCGGTGGCCGTGGTGTCGGGCAATGCCCAGAAGCACGGCACTGCCCAGCTTGCCGAGGCGTATCTCCGCTTCCTCTACACGCCCGAGGGGCAGGAAATCATCGCCCGCAACTATTACCGTCCGCGCGACGCGACGGTGGCCGCGAAGTACAAGGGCGTGTTCCCGGAGTTGAAGCTTGCGACGGTCGACAAGGATTTCGGCGGCTGGGCCTCCGCCCAATCGCGCTTCTTTGCCGATGGCGCGGTGTTCGACCGTATTTTCGCCGCGACCAAGCGTCGGTAAGCGATGGCATGGGGCACGCTCGCGCGGCGGCGTAATTCGATCGTACCGGGGTTCGGGCTGACGCTCGGCTTCACGCTGATCTGGCTGGGGCTGATCGTACTGATCCCGTTGGGCGCGCTGTTCCTGCGCGCCGCGGGGCTCGGCTGGACGGGGTTTGTCGAGGTCGGTCTGTCGGACCGGGCAATCGCCGCCTATCGGCTGAGCTTCGGCGCGGCGCTGCTCGCGGCGGCGATCAATGCCGTGTTCGGGCTTCTGATCGCATGGATTCTCGTGCGCTATGATTTTCCGGGCAAGCGCATCGTCAGTGCGATCGTCGACCTGCCCTTCGCGATCCCGACCGCCGTGGCCGGCATCGCGCTGACCGCGCTATATGCCCCCAATGGCTGGCTGGGCGCGACGCTGGTGCCGCTGGGGATCAAGGTCGCGTACAGCCCGCTGGGCGTGACGGTGGCGCTGGTGTTCATCGGCCTGCCCTTCGTCGTCCGCTCGGTCGAGCCGGTGCTCGCCGACCTCGGCGCGGATGTGGAGGAGGCGGCGGAGTCGCTGGGCGCGAGCCCGCTCGACACGTTTCGCCGCGTGATCCTGCCCGCGATCCTGCCGTCGCTGCTCACCGGCTTCGCCATGGCGTTTGCGCGCGGGGTGGGTGAATATGGCTCGGTCATCTTCATTGCGGGAAACATGCCCTATGTCTCCGAAATCGCGCCGCTGCTGATTGTGACGCAGCTTGAGCAATATGACTATGCCGGGGCGACGGCGATCGCGGTGGTGATGCTGCTGGCGTCATTCGCGATCCTGCTGGGCATCAACCTGCTCCAGGCATGGACGCGCAGCAGGATGGCCGATTGATGCGCGCGCGTTCTCCCTGGCGCTATGCGCTGCTGGCGCTGGGCTTTGCCTATCTGGCGCTGTTCCTGCTGATGCCGCTGGTGGTCGTGTTCACCGAGGCGCTGAAGGGCGGCCCCGGCGCCTATCTTGCCGCGATCACGGACCCCGACGCGTGGTCCGCGATCCAGCTGACATTGCTGGTCGCCGCCATCGCCGTGCCGCTCAACCTGGTGTTCGGCGTCGCCGCCGCCTGGGCGATCACCAAGTTCCAGTTTCCGGGCAAGAGCTTCCTCATCACGCTGATCGACCTGCCCTTTTCGGTGTCGCCGGTGGTGTCCGGCCTCGTTTTCGTGCTGCTGTTCGGCGCGCAGGGATGGTTCGGCCCCTGGCTGAGCGCGCACGGCGTCGAGATCATCTTTGCGGTCCCTGGCATCGTGCTCGCCACGGTGTTCATCACCTTCCCGTTCATTGCGCGCGAGCTGATCCCGCTGATGACCGAACAGGGCCGCACCGACGAAGAAGCGGCGCTATCGCTTGGCGCCAGTGGCTGGCAGACCTTCTGGCACGTCACGCTGCCCAATATCCGCTGGGCGCTGCTCTACGGCGTGCTGTTGTGCAACGCGCGCGCGATGGGCGAATTCGGCGCGGTGTCGGTCGTGTCGGGCCATATCCGGGGCAAGACCAACACTGTCCCGCTCCAGGTGGAGATATTGTACAATGAATATAATTTCGTCGCGGCCTTCGCCGTCGCGTCGCTGCTGGCACTGCTCGCGCTGGTGACGCTGGTGCTCAAAAGCGTGCTCGAATGGCGCTACGACGTGCATGGGAGGGCCGGACATTGAGCATCCGCCTGGACCATGTGACCAAGCATTTCGGCGAGTATCCCGCGATCCGCGACGTGAGCCTGGAGGCGCATCGCGGCGAATTCCTGGCGCTGCTCGGCCCCTCGGGCTCGGGCAAGACCACGCTGCTGCGGATCATCGCGGGGCTGGAATTCGGCGACGAAGGCACCGTGTCGTTCGACGACGAGGACGTCACCGGGCTGCGCGTGGCGGACCGGCATGTCGGCTTCGTGTTCCAGCATTACGCGCTGTTCAAGCACATGACCGTGGCAGACAACATCGCCTTCGGCCTGAACGTGCGCAAGCGGCGGAACCGCCCCGCCCGTGCCGCGATTGCCGCGCGGGTGGAGGAGTTGCTGGCGCTGGTGCAACTCGCGGGCCTCGGCAAGCGCTATCCCGCGCAGCTTTCGGGCGGCCAGCGGCAGCGCGTGGCGCTGGCCCGCGCGCTGGCCGTCGAGCCACGCCTGCTGCTGCTCGACGAGCCCTTCGGCGCGCTGGATGCGAAAGTGCGCAAGGAGCTGCGCGGCTGGCTGCGCGCGCTGCACGACCAGGTGGGGCTGACGTCGATCTTTGTCACGCATGACCAGGAAGAAGCGCTGGAGCTTGCCGACCGCGTCGTGGTGATGAGCAATGGTCGGATCGAGCAGATCGCGCCGCCGCGCGAAATCTATGAGCGGCCCGCCAACCCCTTTGTGTTCAAGTTCGTCGGGGAATCGAACGAAGTACCGGTCACGGTCGCGAACGGCACGGTGCGCTTTGGCGAGACGGTGCTCGACATTGCCGCACCGGCGGGCGTCGAGGGTGTGGCGAGCCTGTATTTCCGACCGCACGACGCGGAACTGGTCGAAACCGGCGCGGCGCTCTCGGCAAAGGTCACCGCGATCCGTCCGCGCGGCGGCACGCTGCGCGTCGAGGCGAGCGTGGAGGGCCTAGGCCAGCCGCTGGAGTTCGACACCCCGCGCGATGCCGCGCTGTCGATCGGCCAGACGGTTCTGGTCCGGCCGACCCATGCGCATGTCTTCGCTGCGGGCGGCTAGAAGGCGGTCTTGCCGAACACCTGCCGGGTGACCGGATGGCTGGACGAAAGCCCGCCATCCACCACCCATGCCTGCCCGTTGACATAGCTGGCATCGTCGCTGGCGAGGAACAGCGCCACCCGCGCGATTTCCTCGGGCACGCCGGCGCGGCGCAGCGGGTTGAGCTGGCCGAGCTTATCTTCCTTGCCCGCCTCGCGCGCATAATCGAACGCGCGCTGCGTCATCCCCGTTTCGATCAGGCCGGGGCAGATCGCATTGACGCGGACGTTGGAGGTCGCAAGCTGCTGCGCCGCCGTCTGCACCAGATTGATGACCCCCGCCTTGCTCGCGGAATAGGCCGGGCCGCCCGCGCCGGAGCGCAGCCCAGCGACGCTGGCGGTGCACAGGATCGCCCCGCCGCCCCGCGCGACGATGTGCGGCGCGGCATGCTTGATCGCCAGAAACGGCCCGATCAGGTTGACGCGCAGCACTTCGGTCCACAGCTCGACCGAGGAATCGAAAATCCCATCGGCCCCGCCCGAAATGCCCGCATTGGCGTAGAAGACATCGAGCCCGCCAAAGCGCGCGCATGCCGTCGCGACGAGCCGGTCGACATCGGCCTCATTGCCGGCATCCATCCGCACCGCGATCGCGCCATCGATACCGGCTACGGTTTCCTCGACGCTCTCGCTCAGGTCCGCCGCGACGATCTGCCCGCCCTCGGCTGCGAACAGCCGGGCGGTGGCGCGGCCAATGCCCGACCCCGCGCCGGTCACGATGATGGTCTTCCCCGCGAACCGCATCAGATCGTCACTCCCCCGTCGATCACCATCGCCTGTCCCGTCATGAACGCGCTGGCCGCACTGGCCAGATAGACCACCGCGCCGGCAATCTCCTCCGGTTCGCCGATGCGGCGCAGCGGGGTCGTGGCGTTCACCGCCGCCGCCCGCTCAGGGTCTTCCCACAAAGCGCGCGCGAAATCGGTGCGGATCAGGCCGGGCGCGATGCAATTGACGCGGACGTTATCCGGCCCGAACTCGACCGCATAGTTGCGCGCAAGCTGGAAATCCGCCGCCTTGGAGACATTATAGGCGCCGATCACCGGCGATCCGCGCAGGCCACCGATCGACGAGACAATGACGATCGAGCCGGAACGCCGGGCGCGCATTTCGGGCGCCACCATCTGGATCAGCCAGTGGCTGGACAGGATGTTGTTGTCGAGGATCTTGCGGAACTGCTCGTCCGCGATCCCCTCCATCGGGCCGTAATAGGGATTGGATGCGGCGTTGCAGACCAGCACGTCGACCGCGCCGAACGCCGCGCGGGTGGTGTCGACCAGCGCCTGCAATGCCGCCTTGTCGGAGATATTGGCCGCCACCGGGATGGCCGTACCCGCGCCGAAGCGGTCGTTGATCGCCGCCGCCGCAGCGTCGCACGCCCCCTGCTTGCGGCTGGAAATCGCTACCCGCGCCCCTGCTGCCGCCAGCGCCTCCGCCGATGCCAGCCCGATGCCGCGCGACGATCCGGTGACGATCGCCACCTTGCCCGTCAGGTCGAACAACCCGCTCATGCCCCTGCCTCCTGTGCGAAATGCCATGCTGCGGCGGCCAGGCCGGGCAGCTTCTCCACCGTCGCCGCCGCCTGGTCGCTGGAAGCATTGCCATCGAGGATGCGCTTCTTGATCCCCTGCACGATGCCCGTCAGGCGGAACAGGTTGTAGGCGAAATACCAGTTGAGGTCGGGCACGCCGTCGCGGCCGGTCGCGGCGCAATAGCGGGCGACCACCTGTTCCAGCGTCGGGATGCCCGTTTCGGCCCCGGTCAGCCCCTTCACCCCCGACCGCCCCTCCGGCTCGGTCACCCAGCTCATCAGGAAGTAGGAGAAATCGGCCAGCGGATCGCCGAGCGTCGACAGTTCCCAGTCCAGCACCGCCAGGATGCGCGGTTCGGTGGGGGCGAAGATCATGTTGTCGATGCGGAAATCACCGTGCACGATCGCGGTGCGCGTCTGTTCCGGCACGGTGCGCGGGAGCCATTCGATCAGGCGTTCCACCTCGGGCACCTCGTCGGTCTGGCTCGCCCGATATTGTTTGGACCAGCGCGCAACTTGTCGCTCGAAGTAATTGCCGGGCTTACCAAATTCACCGAGACCCGCCGCCGCATAGTCAATCGAATGGAGCGCGGCGAGCGTATCGACGATCGCCTCATAATGCGCAGTCCGGGCCGCCGGGGTCATGTCCGGCAGCGCGCCGTCCCACAGCGTCCGCCCCTCGACCATCTCCATCACGTAAAAGGGCGCGCCGAGCACCCCCGTATCCTCGCACAGCCCATAGGATCGCGCGACCGGGAAGCCGGTGGGATGGAGTGCCCGGATCAGCTGATACTCGCGCTCCACGGCATGGGCGGAGGGCAGGATGGGCCCGAACGGCTTGCGACGCAGGACATAGGATAATCCATCTGCATCAATGCGATATGTCGGATTGCTCTGCCCGCCTGGGAACTTGGTGACTGTGAAGGGGCCCGCAAAGCCCGCCACATTCGCCGCCAGCCAGTCGCCCAGCTTCGCTTCGTCCAGGTCGCTCATGCGAATTCGATCACCGAACGCACGCTGTGCCCGTCGCGCAGCTTTTGCAGCGCATCGTTCACCCCGCGCAGCGGGATGCGCTCCGCGACCATCGTGTCGAGGTCGAGCAGCCCGTCGAGATACATTTGCACCAGACGCGGCATGTCGATCGGGAACCGCGTGCTGCCCAGCAGCGACCCCTGGATTTTCTTGCCGGTCAGGAACGTCGGCCCCGGCAGGCTGACGCTGTTCCCCGGCGCAATCATGCCCAGGATCGTCGCCGTGCCGCCGCGCCGCAGGATGTTCCAGGCAAGCTCGGCGGTGTTGGGCCGCCCGACCGCCTCGATCGCGTAATGCACGCCGCCATCGGTCCGCTTCAGCACGTCCTTGACGATGGTCTCGTCACCGGGGTCGAGCACGTCGGTAGCACCCATTTTCCGGGCGAGTGCGCGCTTCTCCGGCATGGGGTCGATCGCCAGGATCTGCCCCGCGCCGGCGATCTTGGCGGCATTGATCGCCGCCAGCCCGATGCCACCCGCACCGATCACCGCCACGCTCTCGCCGGGCCGCACGCGGCTGTCGTTGAACACTGCCCCCGCGCCGGTAATCACTGCGCAGCCCAGCAGCGCCGCACGATCCAGCGGCATGTCCTTGCTGATCGCGACACAGGCATTTTCGTGCACCAGCATCATCTCGGCAAAGGCCGACAGGTTGAGGAACGGCGCGAGCGGCGTCGTGCCCAGCATCAGCCTGGGGTCCGCACCCGGCGGGCGCCGCGTCGAGGGATCGATGCACAGCGACGGGCGCCCGGTGACGCACATCTCGCACGATCCGCAGAACACCGTGAAAAAGGTTATTACATGGTCGCCCGGCTTCAGATGCGCGACGTCGCTCCCCACCACCTCGACCACGCCCGCGGCTTCGTGCCCCGGCACGGTCGGCACCGGATGCGGGAACGCGCCGTCGACGAAATGCAGGTCCGACCGGCACACCCCCACCGCCGCCGTGCGGATCAGCACTTCGCGCGGGCCGGGCTTGGAGACCTGCACCTCCTCGATCTGGAGCGGCGTCCGGGCCTCGAAGAGGACGGCGGCCTTCACCGGCTGACGCCCAAGTCGCCCGAGCTGGGCCGGTCGGCCTTGGCATCGCCATGCTTGCCGAATTCGGCGCGGGCGATGGCCCGGTTGTGCACTTCATCGGGCCCATCGGCCAGCCGCAGCGTGCGCACGCCGGCCCAATCATCGGCAAGGTAAAAGTCACCCGACACCCCCGCCCCGCCATGCGCCTGGATCGCGTCGTCGATGATCCGCAGCGCCATGGTCGGCGCCTGGACCTTGATCATCGCGATTTCCAGCTGGGCAACCTTGTTGCCCGCCTTGTCCATCATGTCCGCCGCCTTGAGGCACAGCAGCCGCGTCATCTCGATGTCGATCCGTGCGCGGGCAATGCGCTGTTCCCATACCGAATGGTCCGACAGCCGCTTGCCGAAAGCGACCCGGCTGACGAGCCGCCTGGCCATCGCTTCGATCGCCTCTTCGGCCACGCCGATCGTGCGCATGCAGTGGTGGATGCGCCCCGGCCCCAGCCGCCCCTGCGCGATCTCGAACCCACGCCCTTCCCCAAGCAGGATATTGTCCGCCGGCACGCGGACATCCTCCAGCACGATCTCGGCATGGCCATGGGGGGCGTGATCGTACCCAAACACCGAAAGCATCCGCTCGATCTTCACGCCCGGCGCGTCGAGCGGCACCAGGATCATGCTTTGCTGGGCGTGACGCGCGGCGCCGAAATCGGTCTTGCCCATCAGAATTGCAATCTTGCAGCGCGGATCGCCCGCGCCCGACGACCACCATTTGCGGCCGTTGATGACATAATCGTCGCCGTCGCGCGTGATCCGCGTCTCGATGTTCGTAGCGTCGGACGAAGCCACAGCAGGCTCGGTCATCAGGAAGGCGGATCGCATCGCGCCCTCCATCAGCGGCGCGAGCCAGGCGTCCTTCTGCGCGCGGGTGCCATAGCGATGCAGCACCTCCATGTTGCCGGTGTCGGGTGCGGAGCAGTTGAAACACTCCGACGCCCAGCCGATCCGCCCCATCTCCTCGGCGCACAGCGCATATTCGAGGTTGCTCAGCTGCGTGCCGGTGAATTCGAAACTGTCATCGACATGCGCGCGCCCCGACTGGGGCGGCATGAAGAAATTCCACAGGCCGGCCGCCTTGGCCCTGGCCTTGATCTCCTCGATCACGGGCAGGACTTTCCAGCGCTCGCCCTCCGCCTTTTGCGCGTGATACTCGCCATCGCGCGGGCGGATTTCCGCGTCGATGAACGCCTTCACCCGATCGCGGAAATAGGTTTCGCGATCATTCAGCGTGAAGTCCATGACATCCCTCTCCGACAAGCTTTGGGTCCGGCTTAAAGCGTACCGGATATTCGGTAAAGGGTCTTGGACACAGATCAACGCACGAAATCCGCAGCGTTTGGCCAACATTCCCGAATCCCAAAAAATGCGTTTTCGGTTTGTGACGTTTTGGCTAAGCTGCCCGCATGACTCCCGATGACACCCCGCCGACCGAGCGCAGCACCAAGCGGTTTCAGGCGAAGCGCGACGCGATCCTCTCCGCCGCGGCCGAGGCGATCAACGAACAGAGCGCAAAGGGCATGACCTTTGCCGACGTGGCGCGCCGGGTCGGGCTCAACACCACGTCGGTCACCTATTATTTCAAGCGCAAGGAAGACCTGGCGGCGGCGGCGTTCGACCACACGCTGGGGCGGCTGGACGCAATGCTCGACGAAGCGCTGGAAGAGCCCACGCCCGAGGCGCGGGTCGCGCGCTATCTGAACATCAACATGGAACGGCTCGCCCGCATCCGTCGCGGCGAGGAGCGCGACTTTGCGATCCTGTCCGATCTGCGGGCGATGGAAGAGCCGATGAAGAGCCAGCTCATGACCGGCTGGCGCAACGTCTTTCGCAAGACCCGCAGCCTGTGGGGCAAGGAGGGCTCGCGCGCCGAAACCGACCTGCGCGGCGCGCGGGCGCATGTGCTGCTGGAGAACACCTTCTGGCTGACGGCGTGGCTCCCCCGCTACGAAGTCGACGAGTATCCGCGCGTCGAAGCGCGACTAATGGACGTGTTCCGCTCGGGCATCGCCGCGCCGGGGCAGGTTTGGGCGCCGGAGATCTTCGGGCTGGAGCATGACGAGCCCGAGCCGGGGCGCGAGGCGTTCCTGCTCGCGGCCACCCGGCTCATCAACGAACTGGGCTATCGCGGCGCATCGGTGCAGCGCATCGCGTCGGAACTGAATGTCACCAAGGGCAGCTTCTACCACCATCTCGACGCCAAGGACGACCTCGTCACGGCCTGTTACAAGCGCAGCTTCGACATCATCGCCGATGCCCAGCGCCTGGCCGAAAGCCATGCCGGGTCGCATTGGGACCGGCTGGAAAGCACGATCGCGACGCTGCTCGACGTCCAGTTTTCGGAGCGCGGGCCGTTGCTGCGCACCACCGCCCTGTCCGGCCTGCCGCTACAGGTGCGCAGCACGATGATCGATCGATCCAACCGGATTGCGCGCCGCTTTGCCGGCATGTTGTCCGACGGCATCGCCGAAGGATCGATCCGGCCGATCGACCCGCTGGTCGCGTCGCAGGCACTGATGGCGCTGCAGAACGCGGCGTTCGACATGCGCAAATGGGCCGGCACGATGCCGCGCGATCGCGCGGTCGCCTATTACGCATCGACGCTGGCGTTCGGGCTGTTCGACGATCGCGCGCTGGCGGCGTGATCCGCCGACTTGCGCTTCGGGCGCGGTGCCGCTAGGTGGAGGCGCAGTTGGGGAGTAGCTTCCGGCGGATGCCGGGGTAGCGTCAACATACTCGCGCTGCGGCGCGTGGCGCACCGACGGCGATATGCCGCTTAGCAAGACCAGCGCGTTCGGGGCCGAGCCGGCCGACCCGAGTGCGCTGAGCCTTGTCCGGTGGAATCCTGCCCATGACTCCCGTTTCGCTCGCCGTCCTCGCCTTCAGCATGTCCGCCGATGCCTGTGCCGCCGCCGTCGCGCGCGGCGCCGCGCGCCGCCCCAGCATTGGCCAGGCAGTGCGCGCGGGGCTGGTGTTCGGCGCGGTGGAGACCGTGACGCCGATCATCGGCTATGGGCTGGGCTTCCTCGCGGCGGGGCTGGTCGCTGCGGTCGATCACTGGATCGCATTCTTCCTGCTCGCGGCAGTGGGCGGCAAGATGATCTGGGAAGCCGCACGCCGC
The DNA here is from genome assembly GCF_053502645.1 of Sphingomonas degradans. Classification (NCBI taxonomy): domain Bacteria; kingdom Pseudomonadati; phylum Pseudomonadota; class Alphaproteobacteria; order Sphingomonadales; family Sphingomonadaceae; genus Sphingomonas; species Sphingomonas degradans. The sequence goes on along the minus strand of NZ_CP177172.1, from coordinate 1,458,794 downwards.
GATCCCGATGCACCAGCGGAAGAAGGCAGCAAGGCGCGCGGGCTGATCGGGCTTGTCGCCACTGCAATCGGCACCAGCATCGATGCCGCAGCCGTGGGCGTGACCCTTGCGTTTCTGGGGGCGGATATATTGGTGATCGCGCTGGCGATCGGTTGCGCCACCTTTGCCATGGCGACGCTCGGCATGCTCATCGGGCGCGCGGTCGGCGTCCGCTTCGGGTCGGCGGTAGAGTTGCTGGGCGGCGTGGGTCTGATCGCGATCGGCGCGACTATCCTGGCCGAGCACACCGGCTTCCTCGGCTGACGCGAAAACGGGCCCGCGGTTTCCCGCAGGCCCGTCTTGCGCTGGCGTTCAGGTCAGAAGCGCGAGCGCAGCGTCACGCCATAGGTGCGCGGTTCGGCCAGATAGGACGAAAAGATCTGGCGGCCGCCCGGATATTGCGGGTCGGTGAACGGCGCGCCGGTGGCGCCCTCCTGGAACGGCGAGTTGAACGCGACCTGCTGGTAATTCTGGTTGAGCAGGTTTTGTGCCCACAGCTCGATGGCCCATTTCTGCTCGGGCCCGCGGATGCCGATGCGGCCATTCACCAGCGCATAGCTATCCTGTTCCTTTTGCGGGAACAGGTCCGAGCCGGTGTTATAGTCGTCGGTCAGGCGGGTGTCGAAATAGACCAGGCCGCTGAGCCCCGAGCCGCCAAGGTCCGGCGTCCACGACACCGAAGCCGTCGCGACGAATTCCGGCGCGTTGGACAGGTTGTCGCCCGGCAGCTTGCGCAGCGCCTGGTCGAGCGGCGCGCCCGATGCGTTGCCCACCAGCTGCTCGCGATACTTGGTGTCCGAATAGGTCAGGCCAAGCCCGACGCGAAGATCGCGCGCCGGAACCAGCGAGGCTTCGAGTTCGACACCCTGCGACAGCACGCCATAGCCGACATCGCCCGAGCTGCACGCCCCTGTCGTGCCCGCCGCAGCGTTGTAGTTACCCGCCGTGGTGAACTTGCTCTGATCGCGGTCGCCGCCGTTCAGGCCGGTCGTGCAACCATTGATGTTCTGCACCAGGAAGACCGTGCCGTTGAACGTATTGAGCTGGAAGTTCTTGAACTCCTGCCGGAACGCCGCGACGTTGAGGCTGAACGCGCCGGTCGAGTATTTCGCCCCGATTTCGAACGCGTTGACTGTCTCCGGATCGAACTGCAGGCCCCTGGCCAGCGCCTGCGCACCGCCGGCCGAGGCGAAGGTGGCGATCGGCGCCTTGAGCGCGGAGCGATCGAGGTTGAAGCCGCCCGCCTTATAGCCGCGCGAATAGCTGCCGTACACGAGCAGGTCGTCGATCGGTTTCCACGAGACCACGGCGGTGCCGGTGAACTTGTGCTCGCTGCGGCGATCGTTGATCGAAACGCCGTTCAGCTCCGCCGTCGAATTGCCCTGGCACGATAGCCCCACGATCGCATCGACGATCCCGGTCAGTGCCGCGGTGGAGCGTAGCGGCAGCAGCGCCGCCTGGTTCGCGGTGCAGCCAACATTGTCGTTGCCGAAAGTCGCGTCGAACTTCTTGCGCTCATTGGTGTAGCGCACGCCCAGCGTCAGGTCGAAATTCTTCGCCAGATGGACGATGTTGTGCGTGAACAGCGCCCAGTTGCGGCTGTTCTGGAAATAGCGGTCGCTAGTCGTGCCCTTGTTGTTGATCGCGTCCAGCCGATCGAACGCCGCATAGACCAGCGGCGACGCTGCACCGAATGCCGCCGGCCGCGCCGCAAGGCACCCCGCCGACGTTGGGGAATAGAGCGCCGCCAACGCGCTGCCCGAAACGATGCGGCACGTGGCGAAGCGGCCATACTGGTTGCCGAAGCGGAGATTGTCGGTGACGGTGAGGTCCTCGTTCGCGAAGTACCCGCCGATCAGCCAGTCGAGCTTCTCGTCGAACGCCGTGCCCTGGAGCCGCAGTTCCTGGCTGAACGTCTTGAACTCACGCGCATTCCCGCCATCGGCAGCGCGATACAGGATGTCGACATAGCTATAGTCGGTGTCCGAACCCTGGTCCGAATGATATTTACGATAGCCGGTAATCGACGTCAGGTTGGCGCCGCCCAGGTTCCAATCGACCTGGACCGAACCGCCCCAATCCTCGGTCTTGCCGGAATAGCTGCGACCCGGCGTGACATAGATGTCGCGATTATAGCCGTTGGTGAATGCCGCCATCGGCTGGCCCAGGTCGCGCAGCACGCGCACGATGCTGTTCTGCGCCGGATCGTTCAGCCCGCCGATGAACTGGTTCATCGACCCGTTCACATAGGTCGCGGCACAGCAATCCTCGTCGCGCTTGGTATAGTCGCCGATGATGCGGATGCTCAGGTCGCTGGACGGCTCGTACATCAATTGCCCGCGCACGAAATAGCGGTTGCGGTTGTTGATGTCGTTGCCCGTGGGCACGTCGTTATAGAAGCCGTCGCGCTTGTTGTAGACGCCGTCGATCCGCGCGGCGAGCGTGTCGCCCAGCGGCGCGTTCACATAGCCGGACAGGCGGATATTGTTGTAATTGCCATAGGTTGCCTCAGCACCCGCACTGAACGTGGGGGCCGGCGCCTTGCTAACGATGTTGATGAGACCCGCCGAGGCATTGCGCCCGAACAGCGTGCCCTGCGGCCCGCGCAGCACTTCGATGCGCTCGATCTCGCCCAGTTCGTTCAGGCCGATGCCCGAGCGCGAGCGATAGACGCCGTCGATGAACACCGCGACCGAGCTTTCGAGGCCGGGATTGTCGCCCACCGTGCCGATGCCGCGGATACGCGCCGAACCATTGGCTTCGCTGCCGGTCGAGGATACCAGCAGCGAGGGTGCGATCTGGTTGAGTTGCCGGATGTCGTTCGCGCCGCTTTGTTGCAGCGCCTCCGCGCTGATTGCCGACACGGCCAGCGGCACATCCGCCAGGACCTGGGCACGCCCCTGCGCGGTGACGACGATATCGTTGGTATCATAGGTCTCGGGCGTCTGATCCTGCGCCGACTGGCCCCCGGCGGGGGTGGTCTGCGCATGTGCGGGCGCTGCGAGCGCCATGATCAATGCCGGGACCGCACAGGCCGACAAAAGGCGTAGCCGCATAATAGTCTCCTCTCCACCAGGGCTGGAACACTCGACGGGTTCCATACCCTATCCTCGAATAACAACCCTTTCGCTCTATGCCGTCAAGCGTAACAAAGGTTGCAAACTGGGACCTACGTAGAGATGTTGCCTAAAAGACACGGTCGTATCAGGATAAATACAGTGGTTTGTCCGCGCTTTGCCGCTCAATAGCCGTTGAGGCGCGCGAAACGGTCGCGATGCCATGCCGCGTTACCCCACATCGCCTCCAGCACGCGGGCCCGTTTCAAGTAAAATCCCGCGTCATGCTCGTCGGTCATGCCGATTCCGCCGTGGAGCTGCACCATTTCGCGACTCACCAGGTGCAGCGTCTCGCCCGCGACCGCCTTGGCGAGACTGACGTCCTGCCGGACATCGGCTTTCCCGGAATCGATCGCCTCCAGCGCCGCCTCGACCACCGAGCGCATCAGTTCGAGTTCAGTGAACATCTTTGCCATCCGGTGCTGAAGCGCCTGGAACGACGCGAGCACCTGCCCGAACTGGACGCGGGTCTTCAGATAGTCGTTGGTCTGCTGGAACGCGGCCTCGGCCATGCCGAGCATCTCGGCGCAAAGTGCCGCCGCCGCGCGATCGGCGACCCGGCCGATCAGGTCCACGCCGCCTGAAAGCGGCTCGGCCGGCGCCGCATCGAAGCGCAATTCCGCGTGGCTCCGGGAATCGGTGAGGTGGCGGGGCGACCGCGACACACCCGTGTCGCCGGTGACGAGGTACAACCCGTCGGTCGCCGCGACGACGAACAATTGCGCGCTATCGCCCTCCGCGACGAACGCCTTGGTGCCCGACAATTGCCCATTGTCGACCCGCGTGGCGATCTTGTCGGGCGCAAAGCGCGGTCCCTCGTCCACCGCCAGCGTGGCGACGACGTCGCCGGCGGCGATCCGGGGCAGCCACTGCGCCTTCTGCGCCTCCGATCCGCCCAGCAGGATCGCGCTGGTCGCCGCCGCCGTCGCCGCCAGCGGAGTGGCGGTAAGGGTGCGCCCCAGCGCCTCCAGCACTAGACCGAGCGACAGATAGCCCATGCCCGATCCGCCCTGTACCTCTGGCACCAGGATTCCGGCCCAGCCCATTTCGGCCTGTGCGCGCCACGCCGCCGCATCATAACCCGCAGCGGCGCCGGCGTTGCGCATCTTTCGGAATGCAGTGACCGGCGACTCATTGTCCGCCCATTCGCGCGCCATGTCGCGCAGCATCGTCTGTTCTTCGGTCAGGATGGCCATGGGTATTTCCTTGGGTGTCCCGGCCGCGCCGGGAATGCGTTCGACGGGAGCCGCTGGCGCCGGGTTACTGGTGGTCCAGCATCCCCAGGATGCGCTTGGCGATCACGTTGTTCTGGATCTCGCTCGACCCGCCATAGATCGACACCGCCTTGCCGAAGAGCCAGCTGCGGACATCGTGCAGTTCCTCCTCGGTAAAGCCATCGCCTTCCCAGCCGAGCCCGGCGAGTCCGCGGATTTCGATCAGCAGTTCGGACCGCTCCTGCATGATCCGCGCGCCGACATTCTTCATGATCGAGGTTGCCGCCGAGGGCCCCTGGTTGGACTTCGCCTCCTGCGCCGCGCGGCGCAGCGTGAGCATGAAGGCGCGCAGGTCCATGTCGTGGCGAATGATCCGGCTGCGCAGATCGGCATCCGCCAGCCGGCCCTCCGCATCCTCGCCCAGATAGTTTTTGGCGACCTGCGACAGCGGCATGCCCGCGAACATCCGCCCCGCAGCGCCGCCACCACCCGACAGGCTGGACCGTTCGTGCTGGAGCAGCCTCTTGCCGATCGTCCAGCCCTGCCCCTCCTCGCCGACGCGATTGGTCTTGGGTACCTTCACATTGGTGAAGAAGGTCTCGCAAAAGGGCGAGGAGCCCGAAATCAGCCGGATCGGGCGCACTTCGACGCCGGGCGTGTCCATGTCGACGAGCAGGAAGGTGATGCCCTCATGCTTGCGCGTCTTGTCGGTGCGGACGAGCATGAAGCATTTGTCCGCCCATTGGCCGCCACTGGTCCAGGTCTTTTGCCCGTTGACGACATAATGGTCGCCATGGTCCTCGGCAAAGGTCTGGAGCGAGGCAAGGTCCGATCCGGCGCCGGGTTCGGAATAGCCCTGGCACCAGCGCACGGTGCCGTTGGCGATGGCCGGGATATGTTCGCGCTTCTGCGCCTCGCTGCCATATTCGAGCAGCGTCGGGCCGAACATCATCACGCCCATGCCGCCGATCGGGTTCCACGCCCCGATCCGCGCCATTTCCTCCTGGAGCACGCGCGCCTCGGCCCGGCTCAGCCCGCCGCCGCCATAGTCGCGAGGCCAGGTGGGCACACCCCAGCCCTTCTCGCCCATCGCCGCCTGCCACGCATCCTCTTCGGGCGAGTTTTCGTGCGGCCCCTCGACCGCCGACATTGCATTGTCCTTACCCTTCAGCGAGGGCGGGAAATGCGCCGCCAGCCATTCGCGCACATCCGCACGAAAACCGTCGAGCGCGTCGGCCGGCGCTTCGGCATCCAAGGTGGTGGCCATCCTGTCTCTCCCGGAGTCTTCGGTTTAATTAGAAGTTGCGGTATGGCAGCCGCGCCGTCAAGCGCCGTAATTTCCATGGGCCCCGTCCTAACTGCCGCAACCGAAGATGTGCGACTTGCCACTCTATTTTCGAGACTGGCGTATGGAAATCGCCGCACCGCTCGCGTACGCATTGCCGCACCGCTGCGACCAAGGGACCAAGTTTTGACGCCGATTGCAGAGATCATCGCCGCCGCCGAACCCTGTGAAAACGGATTCCGCACGACGGTCCAGCCCGATTGGATGCAGGGACGCACCGCGTTTGGCGGACTGTCCTCCGCGCTGGCGTTGCACGCCGCCACGGCGATCGAGCCCGATTTGCCGCCGCTGCGCTCGGCGCAGGTCGCGTTCATCGGGCCCCTGGCAGGCGACGTGACGATTACCGCGACCCGGCTGCGGCGCGGGCGCAACGCCGCGTTCCTTCAGAGCGATGTCGCGTCCGAGGCGGGGCTGGGGATGCGCGCAACCTTCGTCTTCATGGCGGCGCTGCCCTCGGTGCTCCAGCACGACACCACGGCCGCCGCCCCGATCGCGGCTCCCGCGCCGGATACAGAGGTGTACACGGGGCCGGACAATTTCTTTACGGGCAACTTCAACTTCGTCGATCGCCCGGAGGGGCTGGGACCGGCCGAATGGCTGCGCTGGGCGCGGCTGCGCGGGCGCGAGGGGCTGGACCCGATGGTCGAGCTTATGGCGATCGGCGACGCGCTTCCGCCCGCCGCGTTCAAGCTGATCGGCGATTTCCGCACACCGCTCAGTTCGCTCAACTGGCAGATCAATTTCCTCAACCCCGCACCCCAGACCCGCGACGGCTGGTGGCTGCTCCACGCCCGCGCGGATGCGGCGCATGACGGGTATAGCAGCCAGCGCATGGCGATCTGGAGCAGCGATGGCGAGATGGTGGCCGAAGCGATGCAGGGAGTCGCGATCTTCGGGTAACATGGCGACAAATTGCGACACTTTCCCCCGCGACTGACAAACTGCTGAGACGGAATGCCCCCAGAAAGGCATCCGTCGCGGAAACACCGCCAGTAGAAGACAGGAGTTTGGTCGCATGAAGAAAGCTATGGTCGCAGCGCTGCTGGGCGCATCGCTGCTCGCGGGGAGTGCGAGCGCCTCCCAGACGACGCCCGGCGCTGCCCCCGGAAACCGCCCGCCCCGCCCCGATCCGATGATGCGCGCCGACGCCAACAAGGACGGCATCCTGACGCGCGACGAAGTGATCGCCGACGTCACCGCCACTTTCTCGCGGATCGACGCCAACAAGGACGGGACGATCAGCCCGGACGAGCGCGAAGCCGTGCTGGCGCTGCTCCATGCCGGTCCCGGAGGCCCGCCTCCCGGTGGCCCGCGCGGTCGCCGCGGTCCGGGCGGCCCCGAAGGCCCCCATGGGCCAGGTGCCCCGGATGGCCCCGGCAAGCATCGCATGGACGGCCCCCCGAAGCCCCCCGTGCTGACGATCGAAGAGGCAAAGGCGCAGGCGCTGCGCCGCTTCGACCGGATCGACACCAACCATGACGGCAAGATCGACGCGGCAGAGCGCGAAGCCGCCCATCAGCGGATGCGAGAGATGCGCATGCGCCGCGCCGATCGCGGCCCGGGCGACATGCCCCCGCCGCCGCCCCCGCCCCCTCCGGCCGACGCCTCGAACTGACCGTAGGCCGGATTTTGCCGGGCGGGTCCACTCCTCGATCCGCCCGGCACTTTCTTCCTGCCCATGAATTGGTACGTTGCCCCGATGTCAGACCTGCCCCACCTCCTCCTCGTCGATGACGAGCGCTCGATCCGCGAACCGCTGGCTCAATATCTGAGCAAGCAGGGGTTTCGCGTGACGCAGGCAGGCGATGCCGAGGGCGCACGCGCGCGGATGAGCGCCTATGCGATCGACCTCGTCATCCTCGACATCATGATGCCCGGCGAAGACGGGCTGAGCCTGTGCCGCCACATTCGCGCAACCAGCGAGACGCCCGTGATCCTGCTGACCGCGCGCAGCGAAGAGACGGAGCGCATCGTCGGGCTCGAAATGGGCGCCGACGATTATGTGGTGAAGCCCTTTTCCCCGCGCGAGCTGGCCGCGCGGATCAAGGTCGTGCTGCGCCGCATGGCCGCCGGCGGGACCAAGCAGCACGCGCCCGAAAGCGGCAGCTTTGCGTTCGCCGGATGGGTGCTCAAGACCGGCGAGCGTGCGCTGGTCGATCGCGAAGGCGTGTCGGTGCCGCTGTCCACGGGCGAATATAATTTGCTCCACGCTCTGGTCACGCGCCCGCGCCAGGTGCTGACGCGCGACCAGCTTCTCGACCTGACGCAAGGGCGCGAGGCGGCGGCGTTCGATCGCGCGATCGACAACCAGGTCAGCCGGCTGCGCAAGAAGATGGAGGCGGACGCCAAGAACCCGTCGATCATCAAGACCGTATGGGGCGGCGGCTATACGCTCGCCGCCGAAGTGACTCGCCTGTGAGCGCGCTGTCGGCGGCACCGCCGATGATCCGCCGCTTTCTTCCCACCAGCCTGGCCGGACAGATCGCGGTCCTGGTCGCGATCGCGCTGTTTGTCGCACAGGCGATCAATTTCGGGCTGTTGCTGCGCGAGCGACGCAATGCGCGGTTCGCCCAGTTCATCGTGCCCACTGTGACGAGGCTCGCCGACGCGTCCGAACGGATGACGCTGCCGCCCGAGGGGCCGGGCGCGCCGCCGCTGCGGATCGAGCGCGAGGGCGCGCGCGTGTTCCGCTCCGATCCGCGTACGCGGGTCCAGATCCATGCCGAGAATCCGATCCCGCCGCCCGCGCCGCGCCGCGCGGACCTGGAGCGCGATGTCCGCCAAGGCCTCACGGACGCCGGGATAGGCTTTGGCGACGTGATCGCGTCTGTACGGCCCGTCGACGAACCGCAGCTGCGCCGGATGAACCCGGTACGCGCCGAGCGCCTCCGCCGGCTGGGCGCCGAACTGGAAATCGCTGTCGAAATCCCCGGCAAGGGCTGGCTGGCGCTGCGAACACCCTGGCCGCGTGTCGAGGGGTCGCTGATCTGGCAGCTGCTCGCGCAGACGCTGATACTGTATATCGTGGTGCTGATCCCGGTGCTGGTCGCCGGGCGCCGCATCGCACTGCCGCTGCGCAGGCTGGCAACGGCGGCGCGGGCATTCCGCCCCGGTGACGGCACGCCGCCGCTCGCCGAGGAGGGGCCCGGCGACGTGCGCGCAGTGATCGGCGCCTATAACGCGCTCAGCCTGCGCGTGAACGCGATGATCGACGAAAAGGACCGGATGCTGGGCGCGATCGGCCACGATCTGCGCACACCGCTGGCCGCACTGCGCGTGCGGATCGAATCGGTCGAGGATGACGACGACCGCAATCGGATGGCCGACACGATCGACGAAATGAACCGCACGCTGGACGACATCCTGTCGCTCGCGCGGCTGGGCCGGCCCAGCGAGCCGCCTACCGATGTCGATCTGTCGGCGCTGATCGACGCGGTGGTCGAGGATTTTCGCGATCTCGACCACGCAGTGAGCTTCGAAGAAGCGCCGCGGCTCAAGATGCGGATGCGCCCGTCGCTGATGCGTCGCGCAGTGCGCAACCTGATCGAGAACGCCGTCAAGTATGCCGGCGGGGCGGAAGTGCGGCTGGTTCCCGGCGATACGAGCGTCGCGATTGAAGTCACCGATCGCGGCCCGGGCATCCCTGCGGACAAGCTGAACGCGGTGTTCGATCCGTTTACCCGGCTTGAGACGTCGCGGAATCGCGACACCGGCGGCATCGGGCTGGGGCTGGCACTTGCGCGGGCGATCGTGTCCGACGCCGGCGGCGAAGTGACGCTCGCCAATCGCGAGGACGGCGGCCTGCTGGCCACGATCCGGCTGCCGCGCAGCTGAGAGGCCGTTTGAAATTCGCGAAAGAGCGAATTTCAGCGCGGCGCCGGCCCGCTCCCCCACCCGGCCACCCAACACCAGTATCCTATGGGTGGCCGGGTGGGGGAGCGGGCCGGCGCCGCGAAATGCGCATCAGCGCGTGTCCAAACAGACTCTGACGCGCATACGAAAAGGGCCGGGAAACCCCGGCCCTTTCCTGTTCTGTCGATGCCGCTCCGAATGGAGCAGGCGCCGGATCAGCCGACGATTTCTTCCGGCTTGAAGAAGAACGCGATTTCGATCGCGGCATTCTCTTCGCTGTCCGAACCATGGACCGAGTTCGCCTCGATCGATTCGGCCAGTTCCTTGCGGATCGTGCCGGGCTCGGCGTTCGCCGGGTTGGTCGCGCCCATGATGTCGCGGTTCGCTTGCACGGCGTTCTCGCCTTCCAGAACCTGCACGACCACCGGGCCGGAGATCATGAACTCAACGAGGTCGTTGAAGAAGGGACGCTCACGGTGCACGCCGTAAAAGCCCTCGGCCTGTTCGCGGGTCATCTGGATGCGCTTGGAAGCGACGACGCGGAGGCCCGCTTCTTCCAGCATCTTGGTGACGGCGCCGGTCAGGTTGCGGCGGGTTGCATCGGGCTTGATGATCGAAAAGGTCCGGGTCGCGGCCATGGCCGTGCGGCTCCTGTGTTTTAAGGTTGGGAGAAAGTCGCGGCTCCCCTAGTCCGCAGGGCGATCGGATGCAAGCGGCACCATCCCGCGCCCTTCGCCGACATGTCCCATCAGGCGACTTTTTCCCATTTGCCGGAGTCGTTCTGCTTCCAGTAATTGCGCTCCGCCTCGGGATGTGCGGCCAGCGCCCGCCACGCCGCGCGCGCCTCGGCGATGCGGTCCTCGTCGAAAAAGTGAAAGACGCGGTCGAAACTCAGGGCGTCGTCGCGCCAGACGCCATCGGCCAGCGCGACGTTGCGCGCGCCGTTGGCGGCAGTCACCGCCTCTGCGATCAGCACCGGCTGGCGGGCATCGTCCTCGCCCCCCTCCTGGGCATGGGGCAGGAAGCTCTCCGCCGAATAGGTCCATAAAAGCTGGTCGAGCGCCGCGCGACGATCTGCGCTGTCCGCAACAACCAGCAACCGGCCGCCGCCAGCCACGACTTTTTCGGCGATTTGCGGCAATACCCGTTCGAGCGGGCGCTGGGTGAGGTGGTAGAAATCGACTTTCATGGGCTCCTGTTAGCCTTTCGGAGCGTTCGGGCCAACGCGCACGACATTGCGGTGCCGCAACCGCTGCGATAGGGCGGGTATCCGCGTGCCGGGGAGTAGAAGAAAAGGTGGGAATGGTCGTTTCGCGCAAGGCCTTGATGGTGTCGGCCGCGCTTGGGCTGTGCCTTGCGGCACAAGCCCGGGCTCAGGAGACGGCAGACCCGCGCCAGTCGCCCGCCCGGCAACCCGATCTGGCGCAGGCGCCCGCGCCGGCGCAGGACGTGCCCGCCGCGGATCTCCAGGATCGCCCCGCCGATCCGGCGCCGCCGCTGGCGACCGCCAGCTCGGACGATCCCAACGAGATCCAGTTCAACGCCGACCAGCTCGATTATGATTACGAGAACGAGGTCGTCACCGCGAATGGCGACGTGCGCCTGTATCGCCAGAGCGACCGCCTGCGTGCAGACCGCGTGGTGTGGAACCGCAAGACCGGCCAGGTGGTGGCCGAGGGCAATATCGTCATCATCAATCCGGAAGGCGACGCCGCCTATGGCGACCGGATCGAACTGACCGACACGCTGAAGGACGGTGTGGTCCAGAACATGCTCGTCGTGCTCGACGCCGGCGGGCGCATCGCCGCGCGCAGCGGCCGCCGCGACAACGGCATCGTTACGGTGGAGAACGCCGCCTACACGCCCTGCGCCGTTACCGACACGACCGGCTGCCCCAAGGAGCCGTCGTGGAAGATCACCGCGAAGCACGTGGTCTACAATCCGGCCCGCGGCCGCATCCGCTACACCGGCGCGCGCATCTCGGTGTTCAACATCGCGACGATCCCCCTCCCTGCCTTTTCGCACCCGGTGGGCGGCAAGAGCGACGACGGATTCCTGACCCCGGACCTGCGCTACAGCCGTACAAACGGCTTTCAGATCGCCCTGCCCTATTTCTTCAGCCTTGCGCCCAATCGCGACCTGACGATCACGCCGCGCGTGTACAGCGGTACGCTGCCGATGCTCCAGGCCGAGTATCGCGCGCTTACGGGCTCGGGAGCGTATCGGATCACCGGCTACGGCACGTACAGCCGACGCGCCGACGACCTGACCGTACCCGTCACGGACGCCACTTCGCGGAACGACTTTCGCGGCTATCTGGACGCCGTGAGCCGCTATCAACTCGATCCGAACTGGAGCGCCAGCGCGTCGTTTCGCCTGACCACCGACCGGACGTTCCTGCGCCGCTATGATATCTCGCGCGACGACCGGCTGCGGAACAACCTGCGCGTCGAGCGAATCGACCAGGACAGCTATTTCTCGATCAACGCCTGGGCCGTGCAGACGCTGCGCGTCGGCGACAGGCAGGGTATGCAGCCGGTGGCGCTGCCCGAAATCGATTATCGCCGCAGGCTGGACGAGAACATCGTCGGCGGCCGCATCGAGCTTCAGCTCAACACGCTCGCGATCGCGCGCTCGGAAGGCCAGGATTCGCAGCGTGCCTTTGCGAGCGCGCAGTGGAACCTGCGGCGGCTCACCGCGTGGGGCCAGGAAATCACGCTGACCGCCTATGGCCGGGCGGATGCGTACAACACGCATGACACCTTGCTGACGACGGTGGAGAGCTATCGCGGGCTCGAGGGATTCCAGTTCCGGGGCGTCGGTGCAGTGGCCGCCGACATGAAATGGCCGTTCGTGGGCGATTTCCTGGGCGGCACCCAGCGCATCTCGCCGCGCGTGCAGATCGTCGGCGCGCCGCGCGTCAAGAACCTCGAAGTGCCGAACGAGGACGCCCGTGCGGTCGACCTGGAGGATTCCAACCTTTTCGCGCTGAACCGCTTCCCCGGTTACGACCGGTTCGACGATTCGAGCCGCGTGACCTGGGGCCTCGACTACGCACTGTACCTGCCGGGGTTCAGCATCGACGCCAATGTCGGCCAAAGCTATCGCCTGACGACCTCGCCCGGTGTGTTCCCGGAAGGGACAGGGTTGTCCGGCCGGGTTTCGGACATCGTCGGGCGTACGGTGGTGCGGTTCCGCGACTTCATTTCCTTCACGCACCGATATCGGCTCGACAAGGACAACTTCGCCGTCCGCCGCAACGAGATCGACGCCACGGTCGGCTCGCGCAACACCTATGTCGAAGTCGGCTATCTTCGGCTCAACCGCGACATCGACGCGTCGCTGGAGGACCTGCAGGATCGCGAGGAAGCCCGGCTTGGCGCCCGCGTCCAGCTTGCCCGCTTCTGGTCCGTCTCCGGCTCGATCCTGATCGACCTGACCAATCGGCAGGAAGACATATTGTCGCAATCCGACGGGTTCGAGCCGGTGCGCCATCGCCTGGGCGTCAGTTACGAGGATGATTGCCTTCGCCTGGGCCTGACGTGGAAGCGCGACTATGCGACCACCGGCGATGCCCAGCGGGGCAACAGCTTCCTTTTGTCGCTGGCGTTCAAGAACCTTGGCCGCTAGTTTCGCGGTCGCAAGGAGCCGCCGCTAAGCCTTGGTTCAGGCACAATTGGCAAGTAAGCGGCTCGATCTCCGGATGGATGAGGGTACGGGTTCACGTGAACATTGGTGTTGCAAAGGCGGCCCGCTTCGGCCGCAAAGCCGTTCTGGCACTTGGCGTTGCGGGTCTCGCGTCGATCGGCATGGCCCAGACTGTGCCGGATCAGCAGGTGCCGAACACCGGCCTTGACCTGCCGGCGAACCTCCAGATCTTCGGCAAGGCCGACCCCAACATCCGCAAGCCGACGGCGATCGTGAACGACCTGGTCATCACGGGCACGGACGTGGACCAGCGCGTCGCGCTGATCGTCGGGCTGAACAAGCTCGCCGTGAAGCCGGAGGAGCGCGATCAGCTGCGCCTCACCGTGCTGCGCCAGCTGATCGACGAGACGCTCCAGATCCAGGAGGCCAAGGCCAACGAGATCACCGTCGATCCCAAGGAAATCGATTCCAGCTTCTCCAGCGTCGCCAAGCGTTTCAACAACACGCCGGACCAGTTCCGTGCGATGCTGAAGCAGATCGGCTCGTCCGAACGCTCGGTGCGCCGCCAGATCGAGGGCGATCTTGCCTGGAACCGCCTGCTGCGCCGCCGCGTCAACGTGAACGTGAGCGAGCTGGAAGTGAAGGCGATGATCGATCGCATGATGGCCCAGAAGGGCAGCGACGAATATCACGTGTACGAGATCTACATGAACGCGACGCCCGATCGCGAGCAGGAGGTCTTCACCGCGATGCAGAAGATGATCCAGCAGATGCGCGAAGGCGCGCCGTTCGATTATCTAGCCAAGACCTATTCGGAGGCATCGACCAAGTCGGTCGGCGGTGATCTGGGCTGGATCCGCCCCGGCATGCTGCCCGACGCGCTGGCGCAGGCCGCGCAGGAAATGCAGGCTGGGCAGGTCGCGGGGCCGATCAAGCTGCCCACGGGCTTCTCGATCCTGTACCTCGCCGAAAAGCGCCAGGTGCTGATGCCCGACGCGCGGGACGCCAAGCTGAGCCTGCGCCAGCTGACAATCACCTTCCCCAAGGGGATGACCGAGGCGCAGGCGACCGGGCGCGCCGGCAAGTTCGCGGAAGCGACGCGCACGATCAAGGGCTGCGGCGACGTCGCCAAGGTCGCGGCGGCGGAAAATGCCGAAGTCGTCGACCGCGACGGCATCGTCATCCGCGACTTGCCGCCGGCGCTCCAGACGCTGATCCTGCCGCTCCAGATCGGCCAGTCGACCCAACCCTTCGGCTCGGTCGAGGATGGCGTGCGCGTGCTGGTGATCTGCGGGCGTGACGATCCCAAGGACGTCAACATGCCGTCGGTCGAGGCGATCCAGTCGCAGCTCGAAGAAGAGCGCGTGAACCTGCGTGCCCAGCGGATGCTGCGCGACCTGCGCCGCGACGCGCTGATCGAGTATCGCTGACATCGTGGCCGAGCGGACGCTGATACGCCCGCTCGCCATCGCGATGGGGGATTCCGCCGGAATTGGTCCGGAAATCACGGCCAAGGCCTGGGCCGCCCGCGCGGCACACGCGCTGGCGCCTTTTTGCGCGGTCGGCGACCCTCGCGCGGTGGAACAGGTGTGGGGCGGCCCCATCGCCCGCGTCGGATCGCCGGAGGAAGCCGCCGCAGTCTTTGACGAGGCCCTGCCGATCATCTCGGTCGGCGCCGGCGGCGCGGTTACGCCCGGCAGGCCCGACGTGGAGGGCGCCCGCGCCGCGCTGGAATCGCTGGAACTGGCCGTGGGCCTGACGCGGTCGGGCGCAGCCGGCGCGCTGGTCACGGGGCCGGTGGCGAAGTCGCAGCTCTACGCGATCGGCTTCACGCACCCCGGCCAGACCGAGTTCGTCGCGGAGCGGTGCGGCGTGTCCGGCGAGAATGCAGTGATGATGCTGGCCGGCCCGACACTCAGGGTCGTGCCGATCACGATCCATGTGCCGCTGGCGGATGTGCCCGGCATGATCTCGCACGAGCTGATCCTCGCCAAGGCGCGCGTCACGGCGCGCGGGCTGCTGCGCAATTTCGGGATCGAGCGCCCCCGGCTCGCCTTTGCCGGGCTCAACCCCCATGCGGGCGAAAGCGGGGCACTGGGCCGCGAGGAAATCGACATCGTGGCACCCGCCATCGAGCAGCTGCGCAGCGAAGGCATCGACGCCGTCGGGCCATTCGCAGCCGACGGCATGTTCCATGCCCGTGCCCGTGCCGGCTATGACGCGGCGATGTGCCTGTACCATGACCAGGCGCTGATCCCGATCAAGGCACTGCATTTCGACGATGGCGTCAACACCACGCTGGGGCTGCCGATCGTGCGGACCTCGCCCGATCATGGCACGGCGTTCGGCATCGCCGGCCGCAACGAAGCCAACCCGGGCGCGATGATCGCCGCGATCCGCATGGCCGCCGCCCAGGCGGAACAGCGCGCGCAGGCTGCCGCTACAGGAACCTTGTGACTCCCCTTCCCCCGCTCCGCGACGTCATCAGCCGGTACGGACTCAGCGCGAGCAAGGCGCTGGGCCAGAATTTCCTGTTCGACCACCAGTTGCTCGCCCGCATCGCCAAGGTGCCGGGCGACCTCGAGGGTGCGGACGTGTTCGAGGTCGGGCCCGGCCCCGGCGGGCTGACGCGCGCACTGCTGGGTGCGGGCGCCAATGTCATTGCCGTCGAGCGCGACCGGCGGTGCATCCCCGCGCTGGAGGAACTGGGCGGCTACTACCCCGGCAAGCTCAGCGTGATCGAGGGCGACGCGCTGGAGGTCGACGCGCCGGCGCTGTTCTCCACCAAGCCGCACATCGTCGCCAACCTGCCCTATAATGTCGGCACCGCGCTGCTCGTCGGCTGGCTGTCAGCAGCGTGGGAGCCGTGGTGGGCCAGCCTGACGCTGATGTTCCAGAAGGAAGTCGCCGAGCGGATCGTGGCGCCGGCGGGCAGCGATGCCTATGGCCGGCTGGCCGTGCTGGCGCAGTGGCGGTCGACGCCGCGCATCGCGATGACGGTCCATCGCTCCGCCTTCACCCCGCCGCCCAAGGTCATGTCGGCGATCGTCCATATCGTCCCCGCCGAGGCGCCGCAGGGCGTGAAGATGGCCGTGCTGGAGCGGATCACCGCCGCCGCCTTCGGCCAGCGGCGCAAGATGCTGCGCCAGAGCCTGAAGGGGATGCCCGGCGCGATCGAGGCGATGGAGACGCTGGGGATCGACACCAGCCGCCGCGCGGAGACGGTGTCGGTCGAGGAGTTCGTCGCGCTGGCCCGCGCGCTCAGTTGAGCTTCGGCGTGGGGGTCGGCGTCCCTGCCGGCGAGGGCGTCGCGGTCGCGGCGGGCTCGGCGGCGACGGTGACGGGCGGGCCCTTGGCGATTGCGGCGGCCAGCACCGTTGAATCCGTGCAGGCATTCGCGCAGATCGTATTGATCTTGGCCAGGTTTTCCTTCGCCTTCAGGATCGCGCCCTTGGCCACCAGCGCTTCGCCCTGCCCGCGTAGTGCCGCCAGGTCGTTGGGCTCCAGCGTCAGCGCCTCGCGGTAGAGCCGGATCGCCTTGCCCGGCAGCCCGCGCCCGCGCGAGATGTCGGCCAGCACGACGAAAGCCTCGCGGTTGCGCGGATCGGCGGCCAGCGCGCTTTCCAGCGCGTCTTCGGCGGCGTCGACATTGCCCGCCGCCTGCGCGGCCCGCCCCTGTTGCAGCAGCGCCAGCGACCGGGGATCGATCGCGTCATCGGGACGCTGCGCCATCAGCGAGGTGGAAACCGAAAGCGCCATCAAGGCGAAGGCAGCCGAAATCGCAGTGACGCGCATTGTTTTCTCCGAGAGCGAGAGCGTTCCGGCTATCATGGCCGCACCATCTTCGCGACAAAAAAGCCATCGGTCGAGTCCGCCAGCGGCGTAAGGCGCACGCCCGGCCCCCGCGCATGGCCGACGCCGAGCGCCAGCGGATCGACCCGCCAGCCCGGGTGCCGCGCCAGAAACGCTTCGGCCTGCCCCGCGCCTTCGTCGTCGAGCAGCGAGCAGACGATGTGCACCAGCACCCCACCGGGGCGCAGCAAGGTGGCTGCGAGATCGAGCAACGCCGCCTGTACGCCCGCCGTGCGCGCGAGGCGATCGGGGGTGAGCCGCCAGCGCGCCTCCGGGTTACGGCGCCACGTGCCGGTGCCCGAACAGGGCGCATCGACCAGCACGAGATCGGCGCGACCGACCTGATCCGCCAGCGCTTCGGCCTCGCGATTGGGGTTGAGCAGCCGGGTCTCGGCGATCGTCACCCCGGCGCGGACCGCGCGCGGCGCCAGCCGCGACAGCCGGTTGCGATCGATGTCGCACGCAAGGATGCTGCCCCGGTTCGCCATCGCGGCGGCCAGCGCCAGCGTCTTGCCGCCGCCGCCCGCGCACAAATCGATGACATGCATGCCCGGCGTCACCCCCGCCGCGAGCGCCACGGCCTGGCTGCCCGCATCCTGCACTTCGATCCCGCCATCGGCAAAGGCCGAGAGCTTCTCGACATTGGTATCGCCCGGCAGGCGCAGGCCATCGGGCAGGAACGCGATCGGCGCGGCTTCGGGCAAAGCGGCGCGGATCGTCGCCATGTCGGTCCGAAGCGTGTTGACGCGCAAGTCGAGCGGCGCGCGTTCGAGCAGCGCCGCCTGTTCGGCTGCACCCAGCCCCGAGCGATCGAACGCCTTTGCAAGCCATGCGGGCAGCGCCCCGGCCTTTGCAACCGGCTCGCCCGCCACGATCGGAGCGGGGCCATAGGGCGATCCGTCGAACGCATCGGCAAGCTCCGGCCGCTGCTGGACCAGCGCGAGCATCGCCGCCCGCCCGCTATCGGGCCGTTCCCCACACAGCCGGATCGCGTCGTAGATCAGGTCGCGGATCGCGCGCCGGTCCTTCGACCCGGCATAGCGCCGCTCGGCAAAGCCTCGTGCGATCAGCGTGTCCGCCGCCGCGCCCTGATCGCGCGCGGCGGCGATGATCCGGTCGAGCAGGTCGATCGCGGCCTGAACGCGCGCGCCGGGCGTCATGTTCGCGCCCGCGACGCGCCACCAGCGCGCCAAATATGTTTAGGAAGTTTAGGCTCCCCCCCAGGGCCCTCCGCCGGATCGGCACCGTCCCAGCAGCGCAGGGCAATCGTATAGGGGAACAGGCCACCATCAACGCCGTCATCCCAGCGCAGGCTGGGACCCATTTGGCGCTCCGTTACGGCAAATAGCGCAGGCGGAGAGGAGAATGGATCCTGACTTTCGTCAGGATGACGCCGTGCTTCCCGCCACGATTGCCCCGCCCAGCGAGGTGCGCACGCTGATTCGGGCTGAGCTTCGACCATCATGGATGGAACAAAAGCAGATCAAATCCTACTTGAAAAGCCCCTTTCACCGCGTTGGGTAATTCGGCGCTTCGCGGGTGATCGTCACGTCGTGGACATGGCTTTCGCGCAGGCCCGCATTGGTGATGCGGACGAAGCGCGCCTTTTTCTGGAACTCGGGGATGGTGCCCGCGCCGACATAGCCCATCGCCGCCTTCACGCCGCCGACCATCTGGTGGATGATGTCCTTGGCCGGGCCCTTGAACGGCACCTGGCCCTCGATCCCCTCAGGCACCAGCTTGAGCTGGTCCTTGATGTCCTGCTGGAAATATCGGTCCGCCGAACCCTTGGCCATCGCGCCGACCGATCCCATGCCGCGATAGGATTTGTAGGCGCGCCCCTGATACAGGAACGTCTCGCCCGGCGCCTCTTCGGTGCCGGCGAGCAGCGATCCGACCATCACCGCGCCCGCGCCCGCCGCAATCGCCTTGGCAATGTCGCCCGAGGTGCGGATGCCGCCATCGGCGATCACCGGCACGCCGGCCTTCTGCGCTTCCTTGGCGGCGTCCATCACGGCGGTCAGCTGCGGCACGCCGACGCCCGCGACGACGCGCGTGGTGCAGATCGAACCGGGGCCGATGCCGACCTTGATCCCGTCCGCGCCGGCATCGATCAGCGCCTTGGCCGCGTCGCCGGTGGCGATGTTGCCCGCGATCACCTGGACGCTGTTCGACAGCTTCTTCACGCGCTCGACTGCGCGGCTCACGTCCTTGTTATGGCCGTGCGCGGTGTCGATCACGATGCAGTCGACGCCCGCATCGACCAGCGCCTCGGTGCGGGCAAAGCCCTTGTCCCCCACGGTGGTCGCGGCGGCGACGCACAGGCGGCCGGCGGCGTCCTTGGTCGCGTTGGGCGACGTGACGGCCTTTTCGATGTCCTTCACCGTGATGAGCCCGACGCAGCGATAATCGGCATCGACGACGATCAGCTTTTCGATCCGGCGCTGGTGCAGCAGGCGGCGGGCATCGTCCTTGGCGAAATCGACGGGGACAGTCGCCAGATTTTCGTGCGTCATCAGCTCGGACACCGGCTGATCGGGGTTCTCGGCGAAGCGGACGTCGCGGTTGGTGAGGATGCCAACCAGCTTGCCGCCGGCCTCGATGATCGGGATGCCGCTGATCCGGTGCTGCGCCATCAGCGCCTGCGCCTGCGCCAGCGTGCCATCGGGGCGCATCGTGATCGGATTGACCACCATGCCGCTTTCAAAGCGCTTGACCTGGCGGAGCGCCGCGACCTGCTCTTCGACTTCGAGGTTGCGGTGGATCACGCCGATGCCGCCCAGCTGCGCCATGACGATCGCCATGTCCGCTTCGGTCACCGTATCCATCGCCGACGACAGCATCGGGATGTTGAGCGCCAGCGTCTTGGTCACGAAAGTGCGGGTATCGGCCATGCTCGGGACGATTTCGGACTCGCCCGGATAGAGGAGGACGTCGTCGAAGGTAAGGCCGAGAGGGATTTCCATGGGTGCGCCAGCAGTCCTGAGTCGGAGGATGGCGGCCCATGTAACCGCGAGGGTGGCAAAACGCTAGTGGGCGAGCGCAGCCCGGGTCGCAGCCATGCGATTATACGCTTCGACATGGCCGCGGATTGCGGAAATCAGCGCGCGGGAGTCCGTGCAATAGGCGGGCCATTGCGTCCCGATCGCAGCGGGCGTCCATTTGCCGACATGGGCGGTATAGCGCTGGCGCAGCGCCAGTGCCGCCTCGACCATGGAGCTGTCGAGTGCCGGGCGATCGTTCACGATCTTGTGCCGCGCCGCCATCGCGCGGGATATGCGATAGCGTAGCTGGGGCAGCGCCGACCAGTCGGGCGCGGGCAACGCCACCTGCGCCGCCAGCAGCCGCAGCGCGGTGAGCAGCTCTTCGTCGGCAGCGTGCAGAATCCCCATCCTCTATCTATAGGATGGCGGCACGACCGCGGCGGCGACAGGCGGGATTTTAGTGCGCGCGCTCCAGCAGCGCGCGGGCCTGCGCGACGTGCATCGCTTCGATCATGCGGTCGCCGAACCGCTCGGCGCCGCCGGTGGCCGCCTCGATCAGCGCGCGGGCGTCGGCCAGCTCCGCCGGGGTCGGGCCGAAGGCGCGCGCGGCGGGCTCGATCTGGTTGGGGTGGATCAGCGACTTGCCGTCGAACCCCAGCATCCGGCCGTGATGGCATTCGTTCGCGAGGCCATCGGCATCGTCCAGCCCGTTATACACGCCGTCGATCGCCCAGCCGCCGCCCGCGCGCGCGGCAAGCACGATCGTCTGGAGCGCCAGCGCCAGCCCTTCGCGCCCCGCCGCCGCCGGAATGCCCAGCGTCGCCTTCAGGTCGTTCACCCCGGCGAGCAGCCCGCCGACACCGGGCGCCGCAGCGATTGCCGCCGCCTCCAGCACGCCGCGCGGCGTCTCGATCATGGCCAGCAGCGGGCGCGCGCATGCCGCAGCGATGGCCGCCGCCTCGCGCGCGCTTTCGACCTTGGGCACCACGACGAAATCGGCTGCGGACGCGGCGACTGCTTCCACATCGGCGGCATGCTCGGGCGAGTCCGCGCCATTGATGCGGATCGCCACCAGCCGATGGCCAAATCCCTGCGCCGCCGCCGCGACCGCCGCCGCCCGCGCCGCCGCCTTGGCATCGGCGCGCACCGAATCCTCCAGGTCCAGGATCACCATGTCGGTATCCAGCCTCCGCGCCTTCTCGATGGCGCGCGGATTGGAGGCGGGCAGGAAAAGCGCGGTGCGCGGCGCAAGGCGGGCTGTGGTCATGTGCCCTCTCTATGCTAGCAAGGGCCTGAATAGCGAGGGGAGTCGATCGCGATGGATGTCGTATCTGCGTTTCTGGTGGCGCTGGCGCTGCTGGCGTTTTTCTACATCGTCTCCAGCGTCAAGATCGTCACCCAGGGCTATCAGTACACGATCGAGCATTTCGGCCGGTTTACGACGGTCGCCGCGCCGGGCTTCAATTTCTACCCCGCCTTTTTCTATCGCGTCGGGCGCAAGGTGAACATGATGGAGCAGGTGATCGATATTCCGGGGCAGGAAATCATCACCAAGGACAATGCGATGATTTCCACCGACGGGGTGGTGTTCTTCCAGGTGCTCGACGCGGCGAAGGCCGCCTATGAGGTGTCCGACCTGTATGTCGCGCTGCTCCAGCTGACGACGACCAACCTGCGCACCGTGATGGGGTCGATGGACCTCGACGAGACGCTGTCGAAGCGCGACGAGATCAATGCGCGGCTGCTATCGGTGGTGGATCACGCCACCACGCCGTGGGGAGTGAAGATCACGCGCGTCGAGATCAAGGACATCCGCCCGCCCGCCGACATCGTCAACGCGATGGGCCGCCAGATGAAGGCCGAGCGCGAGAAGCGCGCCAACATCCTCGAGGCCGAGGGCAGCCGCCAGTCCGAAATCCTGCGCGCCGAGGGCCAGAAGCAAGCCCGCATCCTGGAGGCCGAGGGGCGCCGCGAATCGGCGTTCCGCGACGCCGAGGCGCGCGAGCGCGCGGCGCAGGCCGAGGCGGAGGCGACCCGGCTGGTCTCCGACGCGATCGAGGCGGGATCGAGCCAGTCGCTCAATTACTTCATCGCCCAGAAATATGTCGAGGCCGTGGGGAAGTTCGCGACTTCGCCCAATGCCAAGACGATCCTGTTCCCGGTAGAGGCGACGCAGCTGATCGGGACGCTGGGCGGCATCGGCGAGCTGGCCAAGGAAGCGCTGGGCAACGGCAATGCGCCCAAGCCGCCCCAGCCCCCCGCCCCGCCGCGCCGCGCTGGTCCGTTCGAGCAACAGGGCTGAACGGCGCGATGGGCTGGATGCAGAACGCGGGCGTGCTGTGGCTGATCGCCGGCATCGTGCTGGCGATCACCGAATTGCTGGTGCCGGGGGTGTATCTGGTCTTCTTCGCGCTGGCCGCCGCGATCACGGGCGCCATCGCGCTGCTGCTGCCCGATCTGTCGGCGGGCGGGCAGGTGCTGGGCTTTGCCGCATGGTCGCTGGTCGCGGTGCTGGTCGGCAAGCGCTGGTATCGCGACTTTCCGGTGCCGACCGACGATCCGATGCTCAACGATCGCCTTGCCCGCCTGATCGGTGAGAGCGTGACCGTGGTGCAGGCGATCGAGGGCGGTTCGGGGCGAGTGCGCGTGGGCGACGGCGAATGGCTGGCGCGCGGACCGGACCTGCCCGTGGGCGCGCGGGCCCGCATCACCGGCGGCACCGGCGCGACGCTGACCGTCGAGCCCCTCCCTTCCCTTACTGCCTGACCGTTCGGAGCCTTTCATGGAAACCACTCGCCGCCAGCTGATGCTGGGCACCGCAGCCACGTTCGCAGCCGGTGCGCTGCCCGCCCGCGCTTTTGCCGCAGGCGGGGATGCCGCCGCCAACGCGCTGCTGACACGCACTGCGGAAGCGATGCTGAAGGTCTATCCCGAGGGTGCCACCACGCTGGGGATCGACAAGGATGCGCGCGCCGGGCTCAAGCGCCGGCTGACCGATCGGTCGCCGCAGGGCGAGCGCCGCATCGCCGCGCTGCTCAAGACGACGCTGGGCGAGATCGCCGCGCTCGACCTCAACGCGCTCAGCCCCACGGTACGCACGCATATCGACGTGGTGCAGGCATCGTTCGCGAACGCGCTCCAGGGCTTCGGGTTCGGCTATGGCGACGTTGCGGTCGGCGGCTGGCGCAATTCGCCCTATGTCGTGGCGCAGAATGTCGGCGCGTATCTCGATATCCCCCGGATGCTCGACAGCGACCACCAGATCGCCGGCATGGCCGATGCCGAAGCCTATCTCGACCGGCTCGAATCCTATGGCGACCAGCTGGACGGCGAGACCGAGCGGCTCAAAATCGCGGCGGACAAGGGCGTGATCGCGCCCGATTTCCTGCTCGACAAGGCGCTGCGCCAGATGCGGCTGGCGCGCAGCGGGAACACCGCCGGGTGGGATCTGGTCACATCGATCGCGAACCGCACCGCCGGGATGGGCGGCGATTTCGGCGAGCGCGCGTGGATGCTGTGCAACGAACGCACCGCCCCCGCGCTCGACCGCCAGCTCGCCGAGCTGGAGCGGCACCGCAAGCGCGCGACCGGCGATGCGGGCGTGTGGAAATTCAAGGACGGCGACGCCTATTACGCCTGGGCGCTCAGCGCGGGCACCACGACCACGATGACTCCCGCCGAGGTGCACCAGATGGGGCTGGACCAGCTGGCGCAGCTTCAGGCCGAGATGGACGTGATCCTGAAGGCGCAGGGATATAGCCAGGGCAGCGTCGGCGCGCGCATGACCGCGCTGGGCAAGGACCCGCGCTTCACCTTCCCCGACAATGACCAAGGGCGCGCGCAGATCATGGCGCTGCTCAACGACCGCATCGCCGATATCCGCGCGCGGATGCCGCAGGCGTTCCACACGCTGGTGAAGGGCAATGTCGAAGTGAAGCGCATCCCGCTGGTGGAGGAAGCAGGCGCGCCGGGCGCCTATGGCGGGCCGGGGACGATCGACGGCAGCGTGCCGGGGCGGTTCTGGATCAACCTGCGCAGCACGGGCCTGTGGACCAGCTATGGCCTGCCCGATCTTGCCTATCACGAAGCGATTCCGGGCCATGCATGGCAGGGCGAGTATACGTTCGCGATGCCGCTGATCCGATCGCTGCTGCAGTTCAACGCCTATTCCGAAGGCTGGGCGCTCTATGCCGAACAGCTGGCCGACGAGCTGGGCGTCTATGCCGCCAATCCCGTGGAGAAGCTGGGCTACCTCCAGTCGCTGAGCTTCCGCGCGTGCCGGCTGGTGGTGGACACCGGCCTGCACGCCAAGCGCTGGACCCGCGCGCAGGCGATCCAGTGGTTCGTCGAGACGAACGGCAGCAGCGAGGACGAAGTACAGGGCGAAGTCGACCGCTATTGTTCGTGGCCGGGCCAGGCGTGCGGGTACAAGGTGGGGCACAGCGAGATCAACCGGCTGCGCGATCGCGCCAAGGCTGCGCTGGGCAGCCGCTATGATTTCCGCAGCTTCAACGACGCGGTGGTGCTGGGCGGCAATGTCCCGATGACGGTGCTGGGGCACATCGTCGATCGGCATGTGGCAGAACGCAAGGGCTGACGCCCCGGGGCGTCACGCCTTGGCGCGGGCATCCAGCGATTGCAGCACGCGATCCAGCCCGGCCTGGCTTTCGACCGCAAGGTCGATCGGCCGGGCGCCGAGCGCGTCGTCGTGCGTGTTGAGGAACGCCACGACCTGATCCCGATCGCGCAGGCGATCCCAGGCGAGCGTGGCGACCTTGCCCTGACGCTGCGCCGCTTCGGGCGACAGGCGGGGCGTGTCGAAGCGCTTGCGAAAGCGCTGCGACTGCGGCTTCTGGTTGGTCGGGGCGGCAACCGGATCGACTGGTGCCGCTTCCACGACCGCATCCTCGACGGGCGCGCTGTCCAGAGGCTCGCTCATCGACGGATGCCCCGGCGTTGCGATGGCCCGGTGCTGGCCACGCGTTCGCGGAACACCAGCCGGCCCTTGTCGAGATCATAGGGGGACATTTCCACCTGGACGCGATCGCCCGCGAGCGTGCGGATGCGGAACTTGCGCATCTTGCCGGCGGTGTAGACGATCACGCGGTGGTCGTTTTCTAGCACGACGCGAAAACGGCCATCGGGCAGCACTTCCTCGACGAGACCGTCGAGCGTCATCAGATCTTCCTTCGCCATGGCTCAGGCCACCATGACCGACGCATCGGCGCCGACATCCTGCTGGAACGCGCGGATACGCGCGGCATAGCCGCGTACGAACCCACGGTGCGCGCTGCGCGCCTCGACACCGGTTGCGGCGAGCGAGCGCATCAGCGAAACCTGATGGCGGTGCAGAAGATAATTGAGGTCCAAAGGGCAGCCTCCCGGGCTTGTAAGCGGGAGCGCGTTGGTCTCTCAGTCGCGGGCGCCTACGAAAACGTGCCGTGCGATGCCGGTGATATAGGGATGCAGCCGCCTAAAAGCCAGCACCCGGCAGCGGCGCCAGGTCCGGCGGCACGAATTTCCGCCGTGCCGCTACGGAAAACAGGCGCTCCCGGCTGTAAAAGCGCAGCGGCCAATCGCGCCGGCCCGCCGGCGACAGCAGCAGCGCATTGACCGTCTCGGTCAGCGAGCCTGCCGGCGACTGGGCCAGAAAGGCGCGGACGCCGGCGAGATAGGCGCAGGTGATGGTGTCGTGATAGCCGCCATGGTCGTCGTTGATCCCCCCGACGCTCTCGTTGAAGCGCGAGATCAGCCCGGCAATCTCCCGGTCCACGTCAATGTCGGGCCGCGCGGTGAGCAGATACGCGCAGGCGGCGAGATGTGCCTCGTGCGTCCAGTCGTCCTTGGACAAGTCGCACGCGATCAGCCCCTCGCCCAGCCGCACGATCTCCGCATCGGCATGGAACAGGCGCGGTTCGGGGTCGGTCATCGATCGGGCTCCATTGGTGCTGGCCCGATCGATGACCGGACCATGTCAGGCAGGCGTCGGCGCGTGCGGGGCAGCCTGGCGCACCCCTTCATCGACATGCTCGGCGAACTCGGCGAAATTGTCGACGAACAGATCGACCAGCTTCGCGGCGGTGGCATCATATTCCGCCTTGTTGTCCCACGTCGCGCGCGGATCGAGGATCGCGCTGTCCACGCCCGGCACGCGCACCGGCACCTTGAACCCGAAATTGGGATCGTTGCGGAACTCGGCATCGTTGAGGCTGCCGTCGAGCGCGGCGCTGAGCAGCGCGCGAGTCGCCTTGATCGGCATCCGCCGCCCGACGCCATATTTGCCGCCAGTCCAGCCGGTGTTGACCAGCCAGCAATGCACCCCGCCCTTCGCGATCCGCTCCTTGAGCAGATTGCCATAGACCGACGGATGGCGCGGCATGAACGGCGCACCGAAACAGGTGGAGAAAGTGGCGGTCGGCTCGGTCACGCCGATCTCGGTCCCGGCGACTCGCGCGGTATAGCCCGAGAGGAAGTGGTACATCGCCTGTTCGGGCGTGAGCTTCGCGATCGGCGGCAGGACACCATAGGCATCCGCCGTCAGCATCACGACATTCTGCGGCACGGGTCCCAGATTGTCTGCGCTGGCGTTGGGAATGAAATCGATGGGGTACGAGCCGCGGCTGTTTTCCGCGAGGCTGTTGTCGTCGAGGTCGAGTTCGCGCGTCTCCGGGTCCATCACGACATTCTCGAGCACCGTGCCGAAGCGGCGGGTGGTCGCGAAAATCTCGGGCTCGGCCTCTGCCGACAGGTTGATCATCTTGGCGTAGCAGCCGCCTTCGAAATTGAAGACCGCGGTGTCGGACCAGCCATGTTCGTCGTCGCCGATCAGCGTGCGGCTGGCGTCGGCGCTCAGCGTCGTCTTGCCGGTGCCGGACAGGCCGAAGAACACTGCGGTGTCGCCGGCGGGGCCGATATTGGCCGAACAATGCATCGGCATCACGCCCTTGAGCGGGAGCAGGTAATTGAGCAGCCCGAACACGCTCTTCTTCATCTCGCCCGCATAGGCGGTGCCGCCGATCAGGATCAGCTTCTCGGTGAAGTTGACCGCGATCACCGTCTCGCTGCGCGTGCCATGCCGCGCGGGATCGGCGCGGAAGCTGGGCAAATCGATGATGGTGTATTCGGGGACGAATCCGGGCAGCACGTCCTCCTCGGGGCGGACCAGCAGCGTGCGGATGAACAGGTTGTGCCAGGCAAGCTCGTTGATGACGCGCACCTGCACCCGGTGTTCGGGCTGCGACCCGCCGTACAGGTCCTGGACGAACAAGGTATCGCGGTCGGCCACTTCCGTCAGGAAATCGGCCTTCAGCGCGGCGAAATGTTCGGGCGTCATGCCCTTGTTGGTCTTGCCCCACCAGACGCTATGCTCGGTCTCGGCGTCGCGGACGATGAACTTGTCCTGCGCGGAGCGTCCCGTGTGCTTGCCGGTGGCGACGACCAGCGGGCCGTCCTTCGCAAGCCGGCCCTCGCCGCGCAGCAGCGCGTGCTCGACCAGGGGGGCAGTGCCCAGATTCCAGTAGATTGCGGCATCGGTGCCGATCCCCTGGGCCTCTAGCCCGTGGCGGGGGGTGCGCTCGCTCAAAATTCATCCTCCACTGTGCGGCCTGCTCTTCGCGGCCTTATTTGTCGGAGTATCTTTGCCGGGGGGCACAAAGTCCGTCAATCTGGGTAAGCGGTGTCACCGATTGAGCCGCGCCCGACTTTGCTTTAAGTCGTTCGACTGATGCTTATCCGCCACGCGCAGCCCGCCGCATGACCGCCACGATCGCGCTGGTCGATGACGATCGCAACATCCTCACTTCGGTGTCGATCGCCCTCCAGACCGAAGGCTTTCTGACGCGCGTCTATTCGGACGGCGAAAGCGCGCTGAAGGCACTGATCGAGAACCCGCCCGACCTGGCCGTGCTCGACATCAAGATGCCCAAGATGGACGGGCTGGAGCTGCTGCGAAGGCTGCGCGAGAAGAGCGCCATCCCCGTCATCTTCCTCACCAGCAAGGACGACGAACTGGACGAGGCGCTGGGCCTCGCGATGGGCGCCGACGACTATATCGCCAAGCCGTTCAGCCAGCGCCTGCTGATCGCCCGCATCCGCGCGATCCTGCGCCGCACCGAGCCGGCGCAGCCGGTGGCGGAGGGCGTCGAGCCCGAGCCGGCGGAGATATTGGAGCGCGGACGGCTGACCATGGACCCGGCGCGCCACCGCGTGACCTGGGCCGGAACCAACGTCACGCTGACGGTCACCGAATTCCTGATCCTGGAGACGCTGGCGCAGCGCCCCGGCATCGTGAAGACGCGCAACCAGCTGATGGATGCCGCCTATCAGGACGATATCTATGTCGACGACCGCACGATAGACAGCCATATCAAGCGCGTGCGACGCAAGTTCCGTCAGGTGGATCCGGAGTTCGATGCGATCGAAACGCTCTATGGGGCCGGATACCGTTTCTCGGACGAGTAGCGGTGAGCCAGACCTCGCGCTGCGATGGTCGAACCGCATCAGCCTGACCCCGCGCATCCTGGCGGTGAACATCTTCGCGCTCGCAATGCTGGGCGGCGGATTCTCGTACCTCGATTCGTATCGCAGCCGGATCGTCGACAGCCGCGTCGAACAGGCCGAGCGCGAAGTGCGGCTGGTGGCGCAGGCAATCGCCTCTGCCACCGGCAAGCGCCGCGACCTGCTGGTGCTCAGCCTCGCGCGCGACACCGGCACGCGCATCCGGCTGTACGACGAAACCGGCAAGCTGCTGGCCGACAGCCGCGCGCTGGGGCTGCGCAACATGATCCTGCGCGACCCGGACAAGGACCCGTGGGGACAGGAAATCGCCCGGTTCCTGGACGCCGTGATCGATACCGTCGCGGGCGCCGACCGCGCGCCGCTGTACCGCGAGCATGACGGCGACAGCGGCCTGGAATGGCCCGATGTGCGTACCGCCCGCGCCACCCACGGCACGCCCGCGACGGTGTGGCGCGCCCCCGATCGCACCCCCGTCATCACCGCCGCCGCGCCGATCACCCAGCTGGGCGTCGTAATGACGACGATCAATGCGCGCGACATCACCCAGACGGTGCGGTCGGAGCGCTATCGGCTGGGCGTGGTGCTGGCGATCGTGGCGCTGGTGTCGATCCTGCTCTCGCTGTTCCTGGCGCGCACGATCGTCCGTCCGCTGCGCCGGCTGGCGCGGGCGGCGGTGCGCGTGCGGCTGGGGCGTGCCCGCGAAGTCGTGGTGCCGCGCCTGCCCGAGCGCAACGACGAGATCGGGATGCTGGCGCGGGCGCTGTCCGACATGAGCCAGGCACTGCGCGCGCGGATCGATGCGACCGAGAGCTTTGCCGCCGACGTAACGCACGAACTGAAGAACCCCCTCGCCTCGCTCCGCTCCGCCGTCGAGGGGCTGTCGCGGGTGAAAGACCCGGAATTGCAGGAACGGCTGCTGGCGATCGTGCGCGACGATGTGCACCGGCTCGATCGCCTGATCAGCGACATTTCCGATGCCTCGCGTCTCGACGCGCAGTTGAGCCGCGCGACATTCGAGCAGATCGACCTGGAGCAGATGCTCCAGGCGCTGCTGGACCAGCGCGCCGCGCGCGGGCTGCCCAACGGCATCCGGATCGCGTTCGACCGGCACGACGCCAGCCCGCTGGTCGTGCTGGGCGAAGGCGCGCGGCTGGAGCGGGTGTTCGAGAATTTGATCGAGAACGCGATTTCGTTCTCGCCCCAAGGCGGCCTGATCACCCTGTCCGCCGACAGCGACGGCGACATGCTGACGATCCGGGTGGAAGACGAAGGACCCGGCGTCCCCGACGAAGCGCGCGAGGCGATTTTCCGCCGCTTCCATTCGGTGCGCCCGCAAAGCGAAGCGTTCGGCCAGCATTCCGGGCTGGGCCTTGCCATCGCGCGCACCATCGTCGAAGGCCATCAGGGGAGCATTTCGGTGGAATCGCGGGAGGACAGAGTGGGCGCACGGTTCGTGGTTCGCCTGCCCATGGCGGATCTGGCGTGATGGCGCTGCTGCGGACGCCCACGCTGTCGACGGAGACCGTGCAGGCCGTGTGCGTGGCCATCGACGGACGCGGCGTGCTGATCGAAGGGCGATCGAGCGAGGCGCGCGTCGATCTGGCGCTGCTGCTGCTCGATCGCGGGGCGATGCTGGTATCGGGCGAGCGCACGCTTTGCGAACGCAAGACGAAGGCGCTGCGCGCCAGCGCGCCACCGGGCAGTGCCGGAAAGATCGAAGTGCGCGGACTGGGCGTGCTGTCGATGCCGCATGTCGCCGATGCGCCGCTCGATCTTGTCGTGGTCCTGCTCGACACGCCGCCGCGCTTTCCCGAGGACGTGCGTTATCGCAATATCGCGGGCATCGACGTTCCGGTACTCGCGCTGGGCGCACAGGATTTCGCCGCGCCGGTAAAGGTCGCGCTTGCACTGAGGAAGAAGCTTCGATGAGTCGCCGCAAGCCCAAGACGATCCTGCTGGTGACCGGCATGTCCGGCGCGGGCAAATCGACCGTGCTGCGCACGCTGGAGGATATGGGGTGGGAAGTCGTCGACAACCTGCCGCTGATCCTGCTCAACCGCCTGCTCGATACCGATCCGGGCGAAGGCGACGACCATGACACCGATCGCCCGCTCGCACTGGGCATCGGCCCCCAGACGCGCGGGTTCGATGCCGAGAGCATCGTGCGCCGCATCAAGAAGCTGCGCGAGGATCACGGCCATCAGGTGAGCACGCTGTTCCTCGAATGCTCGGGCATCGAGCTGGCGCGCCGCTATTCCGAGACGCGGCGCCGCCACCCGCTGGGGCAGGACCGCCCGGCGGCGGACGGCATCGCCCGCGAGCGCGAACTGCTGACGCCGCTGCGCAACTGGGCGAACCGGCTGATCGACACGACCGACCTGACCGCCAACGCGCTCCAGCATCAGATCCGCTCGGCCTTCTCCGCACAGGCGCACAGCGGCACCGTGCTCACCATCCAGTCGTTCGGATTCTCCCGCGGGCTGCCGCGCGACGCGGACCTCGTGTTCGACATGCGATTCCTGCGCAATCCGCACTGGGTGGAGGCGCTGCGCCCGGGCACGGGCAAGGACGCCGACGTCTCCGCCTATATCGCCGACGATCCCGCTTATGGACAGGCGATGGCGCAGATCGAGGCGTTGCTGCTGCTGCTGCTGCCGCGCTATGAGGCCGAGGGTAAAGCATATGTAACGGTCGCGATCGGGTGTACCGGCGGGCGGCATCGATCCGTGCATGTTGCGGAGCGTATGTACCGCAGGTTGCGCGAAGAGGGATTTTCGCCCACGGTGCTGCACCGCGATTTGCAAGCCGCGCCGCAGGACTCGCTGGAGGGGACGCCGGTGACCATATGAAGGGGCGGAGTTCGAAATGATCGGTCTGGTACTCGTGACGCACGGACGACTCGCCGAAGAGTTCGTCGTCGCGATGGAGCATGTAGTGGGCAAGCAGGAGCGGATCGAACCGATCTGTATCGGGCCCGACGACGACATGGAAGGCCGCCGCGCCGACATCGCCGCCGCCATCGCGCGCGTCGATGAAGGGCGAGGCGTGATCGTGCTGAGCGACCTGTTCGGCGGCACGCCGTCCAACCTTGCCATTTCGCTGATGGAAGCGGGGCGGATCGAAGTGATCGCGGGGATCAACCTGCCGATGCTCATCCGTCTGGGGAGCGCACGCAAGACGATGAAGGTGACCGAGGCAGTGGCGGCGGCGCGCGATGCGGGCCGAAAGTACATCACCATCGCGTCCGAAGTCCTGGGAGAAGCCGCCGCATGAGCCGGAGCGCCCGCACCGTCACGATCGTCAACCGTCGCGGCCTGCATGCACGCGCCAGCATGGCGTTCGTCACGCTTGCCAGCAACCAGCCCTGCGAGCTGACCGTCGAGAAGGATGGATCGAGCGCATCGGGCACGTCGATCCTCGACCTGATGATGCTGGGCGCGGCCAAGGGCGACAGCATCACGATCAGCGCCGAGGGCGATGATGCGGAGGCCGCCGTCCAGGCGCTGGCCGAACTGGTCGAGGCGCGCTTCGGCGAGGAATGACGCGGCGGCGCTTGCAGGCGCGTGCCCGCGCAGGCATGGACGCGGCGTGACCTGTCTCCCCCTTCCCCGCCCCATGGGCACGCGCTGATGCCGCGCGAGATCACGGCCTTTTCCAACCCGCTCATCAAGCGCGTCCGGCTGTTGCGCGACAAGCGCCACCGCCGCGAAGAGGGGCTGTTCCTGGCCGAGGGCTTGCGCATCCTCACCGAAGCGCGCGAGGCCGGGCGGTTGCCCGACTATCTGTTCTTCGCACAGGACAGCGCGAACCATCCGCTGGTGCAGACGCTGGTCACCGCGACCGAGGCGGCGGGCGGCGAGGCGATCCAGACCAATGCCGACATCCTCTCCAAACTGTCGGGCAAGGACAATCCGGGCGCGGTGGTCGGCGTCTATCCCGAATTCGGGCTGACGCTGGACCAGCTCGACCGCAGCACCGCGCCGATCTGGCTGGTGGCGGAGCGGCTGCGCGATCCGGGCAATCTGGGGACGATCCTGCGCACCGGCGACGCGGTGGGTGCAGGCGGGCTGATCCTGCTCGACGAGCATGTCGATCCGTTTTCGGTCGAGGCGGTGCGCGCGAGCATGGGCGCGCTGTTCACCGTGCCGGTGGCGCACGCCAGCTGGGAAGAATTCCGCACCTGGCTGCGCAGCGGGCCGGGGCAGCTGGTGGGGCTGAGCCTCGACACCGACCACGACTATCGCGGCCCGCGCTATGCCGCCCCCACCTTCCTGCTGACCGGCAACGAGGCGCAGGGGATGCCCGATTTTATGGCGGCGGAATGCGACCTGCTGGTCAAGATCCCGATGCTGGGCAAGGCCGACAGCCTGAACGCCGCAGTGGCGACGGCGGTGATGGCGTATGAAGTGCTGGCCCAGCACCGGGGCTGAGGCGCCGCGCAAGCCTGTGTTCAGCCGCGCCGGGCAATCAGGCGCGGAGGGAGACTATATATGCGCATTTCGACACTAACTGCCGCCGCCGTCCTGACGCTGGGCGTCGCCATGCCGCTGTCCGCGCAGGCACAGACGCCAGCCGAGCCGTATCGCGCGGCGGGCGACCGCCCGGCCTGGACGCTGACGATCGACGGGCGGACGATGCGGTTCGAGACGCCGGGGCGTGCGCCAGTCAGCGTTGCGATGCCGCGCGTGATCCACGGCTTTGCCGGCGAAATCTACCAGACGCGGCGCGTGAACGTGAACCTCGTCCATAACGGCTGCCGCGCGGGCGGGCGGGATGCGGGGGCCACCGATGGCGTGACCGTGCGCGTCGATGGCCGGACCTATCATGGCTGCGGCGGCGCAGTGGCCGCGGCATCGTTGGCACTGCTGGAGGGAAGCTGGACCATCGAGTCGATCGACAGCCGCCGGGTCCGCGCGGGCACGCATCCCGAGATCCGGTTCGAGGGCAAGCGGATCAGCGGCGATTCGGGCTGCAACCGCTTCATGGGCGACTTCACCTTCGCGCGCGGCCAGCTGACCGCCGGTCCGCTGGGCAGCACTCGCCGGATGTGTGCCGATCGTGGGGCCAGCGCGCAGGAGGCCGAAATCCTGCGCGTGCTGGGGCAGCCGCTCCGCGTCAGCCGCAACCGCGCGGGCAAGCTGGTGCTGAGCGGACGCGGCGGGAAGACGCTGGTGCTGGCGCCCAAGCGGTAAGGCGCCGGGTTTTTAGAAGCGGCATCGCCCACCGCCCCCTCCGTCAGGCTGCGCCTGCCACCTCCCCCTTGCGGGGTAGGATTGACACAAATCCTCCCCCGCAAGGGCAGGGCTATCGCATTTGTGCTTAAGCCCCCTCACCCTTCCCACCGCCTTCGGCGGCGGGCCCCTTCCCTCTCCCACAAGGGGAGAGGGAAAGACGGCGCCATGCTCCCTCTCCCCTTGTGGGAGAGGGAGGGAGCCGCGAAGCGGCGGAAGGGTGAGGGGGATGGGCCACCATATGCGATTGCCCTGCCCTTGCGGGGGAGGATTGACACAAATCCTCCCCCGCAAGGGGGAGGTGGCGCCGAAGGCGACGGAGGGGGCGGTGGGCGATGCCGTCTCGAAAAGCCCCCTACTCCGCCCGCTCGGCTTCGGTCTCCGCTTCCACCTCCGGCGCCGGCAGCATTTCCGACGTCGGCGCACGCGCCACCACATCCACGCTGTCGATGCTGTCGAGCGAGGCATTGCCCGTGTCGATGTTGAGCGCCTGGAACCGGCGGGCCGAGACCATCACGCGGCCCTCGAAACTCGCCACGAACTTGTTGTAGTTCTCGACCGCGCTGTTGAGCCCGCCGCCGACGCGCTTGAGGTGCGTGGCCGCCGTCGCGAGCCGTTCGTACAGTTCCTTGCCGATGCGGCCGACTTCGCGGGCATCCTCGGTCAGCTTCTGCTGGCGCCACATCGACGCGACGGTGCGCGCAAGCGGCAGGAAGCCCGAGGGGCCGACGATGATGACGCGGTTGCGCGCGGCGCGCTCCCACAGCTCCATGTCGATTTCGAGCGCGCTCGACAGGAAATTGTCGCCCGGAATGTACATGATGACGAAATCGGGCGCCTTGTCGAACTGTGCCCAATAGGCCTTGCGCGAGAGCGCGTCGGCATGCGTCCGCACCGCGCGGGCGTGCGAGACGAGCGCGGCCTGGCGCTCCTCCGCCGACGTCGCTTCCGCCGCCTGGAGATAGCCGTCGAGCACGCATTTGACGTCGACGATCAGCTGCTGGTCGCCCGGCAGGCGGATGATGAAATCGGGGCGCAGCGCGCCCTCCTCGGTCGCGACCGAAACTTCGGCGGCGAAATCGACATGACCCGACAGCCCGGCGATCTCGATCAGGTTGCGGAACTGCTGCTCGCCCCAGCGGCCACGCGTCTTGGGCGCGGCGCGCAGTGCATTGACCAGCTTGGCGGTCTCGGTGCGCGTCTCGCCCAAACCAGCCTGCACTGCCGTGATCGCCTCGCGCAGCGCGCCATAGCTGTCGTTGCGGTCCTTCTCGACGCGCTGAAGCCCCTCTTCATAGCGCTTGAGCGTGGATTCGACCGGCTGGAGCAGCGCCTTGAGCTTCTCCTCGTTCTTCTCGCCCGACTGGTTGAAGCGCGCCTCGGCACGTTCCAGAAACGCCTTTTGCGTCTCGCCCAGCATCGTGGTGGCCAGCTCGCGAAACTGGCCCGCCATCGCTTCGCGGGCGTGGATGAACTCGGCCAGACGATCCTCGAACGCCCCGGCCTTTGCCTTCAGCTCGGCCAGCTCGATCCGGGCGGCGTCGCGCTCGTCGCGCAGGATCGCAGCCTCCTCGCGCAGCGCAGGAACTTCGCGCGCGCGCTCGTCCGCCGACGCCAGATCGCTGATCGCCCGCTTGAAATCGGCCTCGCGCGCGTCACGCTCGGCGCGATACTGGATCGCCGGACGGCTCCCCAGGAACCAGCCGAGCAACAGTCCGGCGAGCAATGCAATGACGATACTTCCCAGAACCACGGGATCCACGTTTTCCCCTTTCAGAACAGAGCGCGAACCTAGAGGCGGCAGGTTTTCCGGGCAAGCGGAACCTGTCGCGGCTGGCCGCAGGCGCGGGGCCGCCCGGCGGGGTTGCGACCGACGCGCGCGACGCTAAGGCTGCGCGCGTGCTGACCGACATCGACATTTCGCGCGCTGCGACGCTGCGCCCCATCGCCCAGATTGCCGACCAGCTTGGCGTCCCCGACGACGCCGTCGAGCCCTATGGCCGGTACAAGGCCAAGATCGACCTGAACTGGCTGGCCGCGCAGGCGCCGGGGCGCGCGGGGAAGCTGATCCTGGTGACCGCGATCAACCCTACGCCGGCGGGCGAAGGCAAGACCACGACGTCGGTGGGGCTGGCCGACGGGCTGCGGCGGATCGGCAAGCGCGTGGCTTTGTGCCTGCGCGAGCCGTCGCTGGGGCCGTGCTTCGGGACCAAGGGTGGCGCGGCCGGCGGCGGCTATGCGCAGCTGGTGCCGATGGAGGACATCAACCTCCACTTCACGGGCGATTTTCACGCGATCACCAGCGCGCACAACCTGCTGGCGGCGATGATCGACAACCATGTCCATTGGGGCAATGCGCTGAACATCGACGTGCGCCGGATCACCTGGCGGCGCGTGCTGGACATGAACGACCGCGCGCTGCGCGACATCGCGCAGTCGCTGGGCGGGCCGGCCAATGGCTTTCCGCGCGAATCGGGGTTCGACATCACCGTGGCGTCGGAAGTGATGGCGATCCTGTGCCTCGCCACCGGGCTGGAGGATCTGGAGGAGCGGCTTGGCCGGATCGTCGTGGCGCAGACGCGCGACAAGCAGCCGGTCACTGCGCGCGACCTGAAGGCCGATGGCGCGATGGCGGTGCTGCTGAAAGAGGCGCTCAACCCCAATCTGGTCCAGACGCTGGAGGGTACGCCCGCCTTCGTCCATGGCGGGCCGTTCGCCAACATCGCGCATGGCTGCAATTCGGTGATCGCGACGCGCGCCGGCCTCGCGCTCGGCGATTATGTGGTGACCGAAGCCGGGTTCGGCGCCGATCTGGGCGCAGAGAAATTCTTCGACATCAAGTGCCGCCAGGCAGGGCTGACGCCGGCGGCGGTCGTGGTGGTCGCCACCGTGCGGGCGCTGAAAATGAACGGCGGCGTCGCCAAAGGCGCGCTGGGCACGCCCGATGCAGAGGCGGTGCGGCGCGGCGGTGTGAACCTGGCGCGGCATCTGGAGAATATCCGCCAGTTCGGCGTGCCCGCGGTGGTCGCGATCAACCGCTTCGGCACCGATACCGAAGAGGAACTGGCCGTGGTGCGCGAGATCGCGGCGGCACAGGCGGCCGAGGCGATCCTGTGCACCCACTGGGCGGACGGCGGCGCGGGCGCCGAGGCGCTGGCCGAGCATGTCGTCGCGCTGACGACCCAGCCCGCGCAGTTCGCGCCGCTCTACGATGACGATCTGCCGCTGTTCGAGAAGATCAACACCGTGGCGACCCGCATCTATCGCGCCGAGGCGGCGGTGGCCGATCCCGGCGTCCATGCCCAGCTCGCGCGGTGGGAGGCTGCGGGCTATGGCCATCTGCCGGTGTGCATGGCCAAGACGCAGTACAGCTTTTCCACCGACCCGACCGCGCTCGGCGCCCCGACCGGGCATATCGTGCCGGTGCGCGAAGTGCGGCTGGCGGCGGGGGCCGGGTTCGTGGTCGCGATCTGTGGGGAGATCATGACGATGCCCGGCCTGCCCCGCGTGCCCGCAGCGGAAGCGATCCGGATCGATGCCGGGGGACTGGTCCAGGGGCTATTCTGAACGCCGCGCGCCGAAATCGGCAAATGCGCGCTGCGGCGCGGCAGCCTGCATTTTCACGGGATTGTCGCACAGCCTGGCGCCGGTTAGACCTGCCGACAGGTTGATCGGGGTGGATCGATGGCAGAGATTTTCGTTTTCTTCTACGCGATGACGGCGGGGTTCGTGTTGCTGGCGATGCAGCGCAATGCGCGTGCGCAGCGGCCCAATCCGCAGATGGTGACGCTGGTCGGCTGGGGGCTGTTCTCGCTTTCGTCGACGCTGGCGCTCCTGCTGGGGGCCGTCGCGCTCGCGCTCGCGCTGGGGCTGCACATGCCGCTGCCCGCCGGCTTCGACGCATCGCCGTTCTGATCGTGCCCCGCTACGCACTGGGCGGCAAGGCGCCGCAAATCGCCGACGATGCCTGGGTCGCGCCGAGCGCCGACCTGATCGGCGACGTCCATCTGGGGCCGCTGGCCAGCATATGGTTCGGCGCCGTGATCCGCGCCGACAACACGCCGATCACGGTCGGCGCCCGCAGCAACATCCAGGACGGGGCGATGCTCCATTCCGATCCAGGCGTGCCCTGCATCGTCGGCGAGGACGTGACGGTGGGGCACCACGCGATCCTGCACGGCTGCACCATCGGCGACCGCACGCTGATCGGCATGGGCGCAACGATCCTGAACAACGCCGTGATCGGCGAGGA
This sequence comes from Sphingomonas degradans, assembly GCF_053502645.1. Classification (NCBI taxonomy): domain Bacteria; kingdom Pseudomonadati; phylum Pseudomonadota; class Alphaproteobacteria; order Sphingomonadales; family Sphingomonadaceae; genus Sphingomonas; species Sphingomonas degradans. The sequence goes on along the minus strand of NZ_CP177172.1, from coordinate 1,420,744 downwards.
CTGCCTGGTCGGCGCCGGCGCGCTGGTGACCGAGGGCAAGGTTTTCCCCGCCGGCCACCTGATCGTCGGCGTGCCCGCCAAGGCGATCCGCCCGCTGGACGACGCGCAAAAGGCGATGCTGAAGGCGAGCGCGGCCGTCTATGCTGCCAAGCAGCGCGACTATTCCGCAGGGCTGGAGCGCGTCGACGACCCTGCCTAGGGCCGGGACTCGCTGCGCCGTTTGCCCCGATTCGCGCGAGTCGCGGCGCTAATGGCCCGCAACGGCGGACACCGCCCCGCCCTGCCGTAGCGTCGGGAGCCCCGGGATAGACAGGCATTCCGGTTGCGGTAAGAAACGGACATGGCCCTTCCCGCTCTCTTCGATCGTCTGCGGCTTCCCGTGATCGGCTCGCCGCTGTTCATCATCTCGGTGCCCGACCTGGTCATCGCGCAGTGCAAGGCGGGGATCGTCGGGTCCTTCCCGGCGCTGAACGCCAGGCCGCAGAGCCTGCTCGACGAATGGCTGCACCGGATCACCGAGGAACTGGCGGCGTGGGACCGCGACCATCCCGATACGCCTGCGGCGCCCTATGCCGTCAACCAGATCGTTCACCGATCGAACGACCGGCTGGAACAGGACGTGGCGACCTGTGCCAAATGGAAGGTGCCGATCGTCATCACGTCGCTGGGCGCGCGGCCCGAGCTGAACGATGCGGTGCATGGCTGGGGCGGGATCACGCTGCACGACGTCATCGACAACCGCTTTGCCCATAAGGCGGTGGAAAAGGGCGCCGACGGGCTGATCCTCGTCGCGACCGGCGCCGGTGGACATGCGGGCAAGCTCAACCCCTTCCCGCTGGTGCAGGAAGTGCGCGAGTGGTTCGACGGGCCGGTGATCCTGTCGGGCGCGATTTCCACCGGGCGATCGATCCTGGCGGCGCAGGTGCTGGGCGCGGACCTGGCCTATATCGGCTCGCCGTTCATCGCGACCGAAGAGGCGAACGCCGCGCCCGACTACAAACAGGGCATCGTCGAGGGCAGCGCGGAGGACATCGTCTATTCCAACCTGTTCACCGGGGTGCACGGCAATTACCTGCGCAGCTCGATCGTGCGCGCGGGGCTCGACCCCGACAATCTGCCCGAGAGCGACCCCAGCGCCATGAACTTCGGCGGGGCCAAGGCGTGGAAGGACATCTGGGGATCCGGCCAGGGGATCGGCGCGGTGCACGCCGTCGAGCCGGTGGCGGTCAAGATCGATCGGTTGAAGGCGGAATATGCCGCCGCCAAGGCCGCCGTCGCGGCGCTGCCGTAACCCGCCCGCTCAAAAGGCGGCGGCGAGCCGTTCCATCATCGTGCGGGCCGGGCTGGACGCCGATAGCGGCGTATCGAGCGAGTCGTCGATCCGGGCGATACGGCGGTGCAGATCGATGCTGGTGCGGATGATCGCTTCCGCCGGGCCGGGCATCGCGGCGAGAACCTCGTCATCGGTTCGCGGCGCGTGTCCCAGCCGGCGGGAGGGCAATCGCGCATCCCCCGACGAAATCTCGCCGGCATGGACCGCACGCTGCGTCAGCAGCCACGCGATGATGTGCATCAGCCGCGTCGTGACTTTCAGCGATTCACACGAGAAGGTGACGCGATCCAGCGCCCCGAGCGCATCCCGCTCGCCCCTGCCCGCCTCGTCGAAATAGGCGCGGGCCTCGTCGGCGAGCAGCATCGCCTCGACATAGAGCGAGTCGATCAGCCTGCGATGGATCTGGGGCGGGTCGAAGGAGCGTATCATTGCCCCAAGCGGTGCCACAGCGAACGGGGCAACAAAATGGTTAATCTACGGGGTGTTGCGTCCCGTTCCGGGAGTGATTTGTGACGTTTCGCAACGTCGTCAGGCGATGATATCCGGGATCAACTGATCCTCGAGCATCGCGATCTCGTCGCGGAGGAGCAGCTTGCGCTTCTTGAGCCGTGCGGCCTGGAGCTGATCGACCGTCGCGGTGCCCAGCAAAGCGGCAATAGCGGTATCGAGGTCGCGATGTTCGGTGCGCAGCGCCTCTAGACGCCGCTGGATCTCGCCCTCTTCCATTCTCGCTCCCGTCGCCTTCACACTGCCCGATGGTGCGGTGCCGCGCAACGGACCATCCCGTCTTTTCCGCAGCCCATCGCTACGCAATTACACGGAGGGCGACAATCGCAGGGAAAGATGTTCTATTTGGTCCCCCCGGCAGCCCCTTAAGGAGGAACGCTTCCATGTATAGCGCACATTTATCGGCACTTACGGCCAAGCACTCGAATCTCGACCAGCGAATCGCGGCCGAGTCGCAGCGGCCGTTACCCGACCAAGTGGTGCTCGCCGAATTGAAGAAGCAGAAGCTGCGCGTCAAGGAGGAGCTGACCCGCTAGTCCGCACGAAAGCGCCTTTGTCGCGGGGTGTGGCCTTCGCGCCGCACCCCGTATGGTGCCGTGAAAACCAAGCCGGGCGCGACGTCGCCGCCTGGCCGTGGCAACCGAAAAATCCCAGAACATCCGAACGATAAAATGCCGCCGCGCGACTGCGCGAGGCCGCCGCGATCAACGCAGCGGCAGGATCGGCTTCACATAGACCGGGGTGTGCGCGCCCTTGCCCACGGGCTTGCGCGCCAGCATCGGATCGATATCGCCCGCGAACGCCACGCCGACGCGGCCATCGGTAGCCCAGGCAATCCTGCCCCGGACCCAGCCCACGCCACGCACTTCGACTTCGACCGGCGTATCGCGCGCCACCGGCAGCGCATATTCCGCCATCAGCCCGCCCGGCGAGAGATTGCGGACGCGCACCTGCACCGTGTCGCCGCCGTCCACACGAAACTGCGCGGTCAACATCAGGCTGTCGCGCGAACCGCTGCGCTGTCCGCTGAAATCATCTGCAGACAGAGTCGTCATCGGATCGTTCGAATACTGGTCCATGGTTGTTGCTCGTACGCCAAATGCACTTGCGCGTCACTAGAGCAGCAATCCCTGTCGAAAGGGTTAATCGCGCGCGACAATCGGGTCCGCAATGGGCCGGTGCCGCGCGCGACCGGACGCTATTCCTCGCGCGATACCTTTTCATTCCGCTCGTGGCGCTCCTGCGCCTCGACCGTCATCGTGGCGATGGGCCGCGCTTCGAGCCGGGCGAGCGAAATGGGCTCGCCGGTGACTTCGCAATAGCCATATTCGCCTTCGTCGATCCGGCGCAACGCCGCGTCGATCTTGGAAATCAGCTTGCGCTGGCGATCGCGCGTGCGCAGCTCGATCGACCAGTCGGTTTCGCTCGAAGCGCGATCGGTAAGATCGGCCTCGCGCAGCGAATCGGACTGTAGCTGGTTCAGCGTATCTGCCGCTTCGCGATAGATCGCATCTTTCCAGGCAATAAGCTTGTTACGGAAATACTCGGCCTGCCGAGGATTCATGAACGGTTCGTCGTTGCTCGGCCGATAGCCATCGCCGTCAATTGCGGCCGGAGGAACGTCTTTACCAGATTCGTCTACACGATCCAAAACTGTTGCCATCCCACTCTCCACCCGGTCGCCCAGTGGCCAAGCCGCTGAAAGGACCGCTCTGCCCGGGGCGCTATACTTACGCGCGCGTCCATAAACAAGCGCATCAATTGCCCCCAATGCGCTTCTAATATCCCATAAAGAGGGGGAATTTAGTCGAGACCGCACCGAACCGATTGCAACACCGACCGATTGCCGGCGCAGAAACCCCCGCGGGATCGTTACGGGGCCGATATCTGTACCGTTGTCGGACATTAACCATGTCCCCGCGCGCGCCGCCCGTAGAAACCGCCCAATATCAAGGTAAATGGCCGTTAAGACGCTTGCGCTTAATAGTTTGTTTTGCACTTTCACGCATTGAGGGCGCGATAGCTGCTGACGATCCCGTGGGGGGCGCGCGCCAGCAACGGAAGAGTGGGACAACATGTCGGTTCGCATGGCATTGGCCAAACTCTGCGCCTGCACTTGCGGTGGCGCAGTAATCGGCGGCGGGGGCGTATACGTCAGCGAACGCGTGCAGCAGCCGCGCGTCGTGAAGCAGCACATCGTCGCGAAGAAGCGCGTCGTTCGCAAAACCGTGCGCACCACGCGCCCGCGCGTCGTGCGCCGGACCGTGACGACCACGACCCAGGGGCAGCCCCAGGTCGTCGTGCTGACGGCGCAGGGCGCGCCCGTGCCATTGCCGCCGCCCATGGTGGCGTCCAGCGGCGCCGGGGGTGCGGCCGCGGTGATCGGCGGATCGGGTGGCGGCGGCTTTGTCGGCGGGTTCTTTGCAGGCGGGTTCTTCGGCGGATCGAGCGGCTCGGGCAGCAGCGGCAGCTCGGGCACGAGCAGCGGCATCAACATCGAGATTTCATCCACGTCGAGCAGCAGCGGCGGATCGACCAGCACGGGCGGGTCCTCGACCTCGACGGGTGGGTCTTCGACGTCCAGCGGCGCCGTCAGCTCCACGTCCTCCACCGGGGGGTCATCTTCCTCGACATCGAGCGGCGGCTCCAGCGGCGACGTGTCTTCCTCCACCGGCGGATCGTCGTCCTCGACCTCCAGCGGCGGCAGTTCGGGCGATGTGTCGTCGTCCACGTCGAGCGGCGTTTCCTCATCGACGTCTTCCTCGACCTCGTCTTCGTCCTCGACGTCCAGCGGCGTCAGCTCGTCGACATCAACATCGAGCGGAGTCGCGTCGTCCACCTCCAGCTCGTCGAGCGGATCGAGCGGCTGGAGCAATTCCAGCGGGTGGAGCACGTCGAGCGGCTGGGGATCGAGCGGCCACGGTTCGAGCGGGCATCACGGTTCGAGCGGCGGCAGCGGCGGATCGTCGGGCGGCCCCGCCCCCGTCCCCGCCCCGCCGATGATCCTGCTGTTCGGCGGCGCCGCAGCGGCTCTGGTCGCACGCAAGCGGCTTGCGCGCAAAAAGGGCCAGGCGGAAGCAACCGCCTGACCCCAATAGCGACCGACGGGAATCGCCCGGATTACTCGGCCTTCAACAGCGCTTCCTCGATCTGGGGCAGCGTGTGGCCGGTCAGGTCCTTGCTCAGTTCGCCCGCCAGCCGATCGGTGACGGTGACGTGATAGTGTTTACGCAATTCGCCCAGCGTACGGGGCGGCGCGACCACGATCAGCGATTCGAAATCATTGGCGAGCGCGCGCTTGCGCAGGAGATCGGCGGTTTCCGCCGCGAATCGGTCTTCCTCCAGCTGGTGGAAATCGGTTTGCTCATAGGCACTGCGGCCCGGCCCCACGCTGGAGAAGCTGCGCCCCGGCGCATCGGTCGCCTGGTCGCCGGTCGCCGGATTGTCCTGCGTGCGCTTGCGCTCGACCTGGAGATTGGGAAATGCGGCGTCGCCTTCATTGCGCAGCCACAGCATTTTGCGGCCATCGGCCACGACCACCACGGCATCATGCGGAACCTGCATCGTCATTCTCCTCGTTTCTGGTTTGCCCTTCCCCAACGCAGGCACAGGCTCCAGGGTTGCGCGGCTCTCGCGCCCCGGCCATAGGCTGGCGCCATGCATGACATCCGTTCCATCCGGGAAACCCCCGAGGCTTTCGATCGCGGTCTGGCTCGCCGGGGCCTCGCGCCGCAGTCCGCCGCGCTGCTCGCGCTGGACGAGCGCCGCCGCGCGCTGATCACCGAGGCGCAGGCCGTGCAGGCGCGCCGCAACGAAGCGTCGAAGGCGATCGGCGCGGCCAAGGCGCGGCGCGACGACCCGACCGACCTGATGGCCGAGGTTGCCGCGCTCAAGGAGCGGATGCCGCAGATCGACGCCGAGGAGAAGGCCGTCGGCGCCGAGCTGGACGCGATGCTGGCGACGATCCCGAACCTGCCGCTGGCCGACGTGCCGTTCGGCAAGGACGAAGACGACAACGCGCTGGTCCACAGCCATGGCGAACCGCCGGTATTCGCCTTTGCGCCCAAGGAACATGACGCGATCGGCCCCGCGCTGGGGCTGGATTTCGAGACAGGCGCCGCGATGTCGGGCGCACGCTTCACGCTGGTGCGCGGCCAGGCGGCGCGGCTGCACCGCGCGCTGGGGCAGTTCATGCTCGACACGCTGACGCAGCAGCACGGGTTCGAGGAAGTCGCCCCGCCGCTGCTGGTGCGCGACGAGGCATTGTTCGGCACGGGCCAGCTGCCCAAGTTCGCCGAGGATCTGTTCAAGACCACCGATGGCCGCTGGCTGATCCCCACTGCCGAAGTCAGCCTGACCAACATCGTCGCGGGCAAGATCCTGAGCCAGGACGAGCTGCCGCTGCGCTTTGCGGCGCTGACGGCGTGTTTCCGGTCCGAAGCGGGCGCAGCCGGGCGCGACACGCGCGGCTTCATCCGCCAGCACCAGTTCGAGAAGGTCGAGATGGTGTCGATCGTCACGCCCGACGCCTCCGAGGCAGAGCATGAGCGGATGACGCTGTGCGCCGAGGGTATCCTCGACAAACTGGGGCTCGCCTATCGCCGGATGAAGCTGTGCACCGGCGACATGGGGTTCACCGCCGCACGCACCTATGACCTGGAGGTCTGGCTGCCCGGACAGGACCGGTATCGCGAGATTTCGAGCTGCTCGACCTGCGGCGATTTCCAGGCGCGGCGAATGAGCGCGCGCTATCGCCCCGAGGGCGAGAAGGGCACGCGGTTCCTCCACACGCTCAACGGCTCCGGCCTCGCGGTCGGGCGCACGCTGGTGGCGGTGCTGGAGAATTACCAGCAGGAGAATGGCGCGGTCGCGGTGCCGGACGTGCTCCAGCCCTATCTGGACGGACAGACACTGCTCGAGCCCGCACGCTGATGCGCATCCTCCTCACCAACGACGACGGCTATCACGCCAGGGGGTTGGCGGTGCTGGAGCGGATCGCGCGGACGATCTCGGACGACATCACCGTCGTGGCACCGGCGGAGGAGCAATCGGGCAAGGGGCGTTCGCTGACGCTGACCGAGCCGTTTCGCGTGCGCCGTCACGGCGAAAATCGCTATGCGGTGCGCGGGACGCCCACCGATTGCGTGATGTTCGCGCTGGCCGAAGTGATGAAGGACGCCAAGCCCGACCTGATCCTGTCGGGCGTCAATCGCGGCGGCAACCTGGCCGAGGATGTGAGCTATTCGGGCACCGTCTCGGCGGCGATGGAAGGCGCGCTGGCGGGAATCCGCTCGGTCGCGCTCAGCCAGCGCTATGAAGCGAGCGGCATGGGCGACAAGGTGCCGTTCGACACTGCCGAAGCGTGGGGCGAGCGGGTGCTGCGCCCGCTGCTCGACATGGATTGGGCGCCCCGCACGCTGGTGAACATCAACTTCCCGCCCGTGGCCGCAGACGCGGTGCAGGGCATTCGCGTGGTGCGCCAGGGGCTGCGCGATTATGGCCGCGTGGGGCTGGATCAGCGCACTGATCCCAGGGGATTTACCTACTACTGGCTCGCAATGGGACGATTGCCCATGGTAGCTTTGCCGGATACTGACCTGGAATCTATAGAAAAAGGGTTCGTAACGGTCACGCCGCTGCACCTCGACCTGACCCATCTCGACTCTCTCGAAAGGCTCAAATCCGTTTATAGTTAAGCGGATGAGTATAATCGGGGTGGGCTGCCGCAGGGTTGCGGCGGCGATGTTGCTTGGCGCCTTGCTGCCAGGCTGCATTCCAAATTCAGTGCATCGCGGCACGTCGGAATATGATCCGCCGGCGATGGGAACGCGCGACCAGCCGCCCGTGCCGGCCCACGCGTCATATGAGCGACCGCCGCAGGACCAGGGATTCGAGCGGCGTTCGCTCGACCAGGACGTCCGCGCCCTGCCCGCGCCGCGCCCGGCATGGGAGATGCGCGACGTCACCGCCGATGCGCGCCAGGTGCCCGCCGGCAGCTACACCGTCCAGCCCGGCGACTCGCTGCGGTCGATAACGGTGAAGACCGGCGCGGGTTCCGAAGCGATTGCGCGCGCGAACAATCTTCCCAAGCCCTTCACGATCCGTCCGGGCCAGAAGCTGGTGATCCCCGCCGGGCGCTATCACCTGGTCCGCACCGGCGAGACCGGCATAGCGATCGCGCGCGCCTATGGCGTGTCGTGGTCGCGCGTGGTGGCGACCAACGCGCTGGAGGAGCCGTATGTCCTGCGCACCGGGCAACGGCTGCTGATCCCCGATACGGGACCGGAGACGCGCGAACAGCGGGCGGCGCGCTTTCACATCGACATCGACGACATCCTGACCGGCGGCGAGCCCGCGCTGGCAACGACCGCGGCGCCGGCACGCCCCACCGCGTCGTCGGCGCGCGTGCTGCCCGCCACCGCCGCCGTTTCGGCGCCCGTGCGGCTGACCGGGCAGTTCGCGTGGCCGGTGCGCGGCGCGATCGTCAAGCGCTTCGGCCCCGGCGCGAGCGGCGAACGCAATGACGGGGTCAAGATCGGCGTTCCGCTCGACACGCCGATCCTCGCCTCGGCCGATGGCGTCGTCGCCTATGTCGGCAGCGATGTGCCCGCGCTGGGCGGGCTGGTGATCCTGAAGCACGGCAATGGCTGGACCACGGTGTACGGCCATGCAAGCCAGCTGCTTGTCCAACGCGGCCAAGCGGTTAAGAAGGGCCAGATGATCGCGCTTTCGGGCAATTCCGGTTTTGCAGACCGCCCCGAGCTCCATTTCGAGCTGCGCCAGGGCCGTACCCCCGTCGATCCGGTACCGCGCCTGCCCGCGCGCTGATGGCGGCCCCCGCGCCGGCGACGCTCAAGCGCAAGTCCCGCATCCCGGTGTGGGCGGCGATCGGATGGCGAGTCGCCGCAGTGCTGGGGCTGCTCGCGCTGGCGATCGGCGTCCACTGGCTGGAGCGCGAGGGATTGAAGGACACGGCGGACGGCCATGTCAGCTTCCTCGACATCCTGTATTTCACATCGATCTCGATCACCACGACCGGCTATGGCGACATCGTGCCGGTGAGCACCAGCGCGCGGATGTTCGACGCGTTGGTGGTGACGCCGATCCGCATTTTCGTGGTGCTGATCTTCCTGGGCACTGCGTATAATTTCGTGCTCAAACGCAGCTGGGACAAATGGCGCATGGTAGGAATTCAGCGCAACCTGCACGGGCACATCCTGATCGCCGGATATGGCAAGACCGGATCGGAGGCCGTGGCGGAACTGCTCGCGCGCGGGACCGATCCCGCGACCTTCGTGGTCGTCGATACCGATCCCACCGCGATCGAGCGCGCCCATGCCTGTGGCTGCACCGTGCTGCTCGGCGATGCGACGCGCGACGCGGTGCTGCAGGACGTGCGGATCGATCGCGCGTCGGCGCTGATCGTGGCGGGCGGGCGCGACGACACGTCGATCCTCATAACCCTCACCGCCCGGCACCTGGCGCCCGAGCTGCCGATCAGCGTCATCGTCCGCGCCGAAGACAATGAACTGCCCGCCCGCGCGGCGGGGGCGACCACCGTAATCAACCCGGTCAGCTTTGCCGGGCTGCTGCTCGCGAGCTCGTGCACCGGCCCGCACCTGACCGAGTATCTGATGGACCTCGCCTCGATCCACGGGCGAGTCGCGCTGGCCGAACGCGCCGTCGCCCCGGATGAAGTGGGCCTTCCGCTGCGCGCCATCGCGACCGGACTGGGCGTGCGGCTGTATCGGGACGGCAGGCCCTACAGCTTTGCCGAGCCCGAGGCGCAGGCGCTGATGGCCGGGGACCAGATCGTCGAGATCGTCGGCCATGCTTGACGGGGCGATGCACCGGCGCTTTGTGGCGCGATGAGCAGCGCCCTTCTCGCCCGCATCCTGCCCGTGCTGATGCTGGTCGTGTCCAACATCTTCATGACCTTCGCCTGGTACGGGCACCTCAAGTTCAAGCAGACCCCGCTGCTGATCGTCATTCTCGCGAGCTGGGGCATCGCGCTGTTCGAATATTGCCTGGCCGTGCCCGCGAACCGCCTGGGCAGCACCGTCTATTCGGCGGCGCAGCTGAAGGGGATGCAGGAAGTCATCACGCTGAGCGTGTTCGCGATCTTTTCGGTGCTGTATCTGGGCCAGAAGCTGACGGTGAACCACGCCATCGGCTTTGCGCTGATCGCGGCGGGGGCATGGTTTCTGTTCCGCACGCCAGCGGCGGCGTGAAAGTCTTGCCGCCCCCGAAACAGCCCTGACTGGCAATTTCTCCAGAAATCCTTATGTGCGGCGCCAATCATGGCAACCAAACTTCCCGAGGCGCCCCGTGTGGGCATGGTTTCGCTCGGCTGTCCCAAGAACCTGGTGGACAGCGAGCGCATCCTGACCAAGCTGCGCAGCGACGGCTATGCGATGTCGCCCGACTATGCCGGCGCCGACGTCGTGCTGGTCAACACCTGTGGCTTTCTCGACAGCGCCAAGGAAGAATCGCTGGAAGCGATCGGCGAGGCGATTGCCGAGAACGGGCGCGTGATCGTGACCGGGTGCATGGGCAAGGAAGCCGATGTGATCCGCGCGCGTTTCCCCAACGTGCTGGCCGTCACCGGCGCGCATCAATATGAGGAAGTCGTCGGCGCAGTGCACGAAGCCGCGCCGATGCCGCCCAGCGCGTTCCTCAACCTGGTGCCCGACAGCGGGCTGAAGCTGACGCCGCGGCACTACAGCTATCTCAAGATTTCCGAGGGCTGCAACCACCGTTGCTCCTTCTGCATCATCCCGTCGATCCGGGGCGACCTCGTGTCGCGCCGCCCCGACGCGATCCTGCGCGAGGCGGAAAAGCTGGTCGAGGCGGGGACCAAGGAACTGCTGGTCATCAGCCAGGATACCTCCGCATACGGAATCGACATCCGCAAGGAACCGCGGATGTGGAAGGGGCAGGAAGTCGTTCCCCACATGACCGACCTCGCCCGCGAACTGGGCAGGATCGCGCCGTGGGTGCGGCTCCACTATGTCTATCCCTATCCGCATGTGGATCAGGTGATCCCGCTGATGGCCGAGGGGCTGGTGCTGCCGTATCTGGACATTCCGTTCCAGCACGCCTCCCCCCGCGTGCTGCGCACGATGAAGCGCCCCGCCAACGACGCCAAGGTGCTCGAGCGGCTGGCGGCGTGGCGCGCGATCTGCCCCGACATCACGATCCGCAGCTCGTTCGTCGTCGGCTTCCCCGGCGAGACCGAAGAGGATTTCCAGTATCTGCTCGACTGGCTGGACGAGGCGCAGCTCGACCGCGTCGGCGCCTTCCGGTTCGAGCCGGTCGAGGGCGCTGCCGCCAACGACCTGCCGGGCGCGGTGCCCGAAGCGGTCAAGGAAGAGCGCTATGCCCGCATCATGGAGCGCACCGCCGCGATCTCCGCCGCCAAGCTCCAGGCGAAGATCGGTCGCACGCTCGAAGTCCTGATCGACGAAGTCGGTGAGGACGGCGCGACCGGCCGCAGCCAGGCGGATGCACCCGAAATCGACGGCCAGGTGTTCCTGCGGGACGCCGGCCATCTCCGCCAGGGCGACATCGTCCCGGTGGAAATCGAAGACGCCGACGAGCATGATCTGTATGGCGTTCCCCTGTCCCCCCAAATGTGAGTTTGCATGAGCTATAAAATCCCGACATTCCAGGACCGCGCCGCACTGTCTGCCGAGGCCAAGAAAAAGGCCCTCGAAAAGCTGCGCGCGAAGGCGCCGATGGACCCGGCAGTAGTCGCCGAGCGCCGCGCCGCGCAGGAAGCCCGCGACGCCGAGATCGCCGCGAAGAGCGCTGCCAAGAAGGCCGCGATCGAAGAGGCCAAGGCCGCGAAGAAGGCCGCAGCCGAGGAAAAGGCCGCCAAGGAAGCCGCGCGCGCCGCCGCCCGCATCCCGCCGACCGCCGCCGAGCTGAAGGCGATCCGCGACGCCCGCTACGCCGCCCGCAAGGCGCGCGCGCAGGGCTGATCCCACGCGGACCCGTCCCGTGCCCCCTGCACATGCGGGGGCGCGGGGCCAAACGGTCCGTTGGCACGGGTATAACCAGCGTCTAAGTCCGGGGTGACGCAACCGGGAGCACCTCCTAAGCTCCCGACAATCCCGGAGACGCCATGTTCCGCCCTGCCCCGCTCGCGGCAATCGCCGCCCTTCTGCTCGCCACTCCCGCCGCCGCGCAACAGCTGACGGCGGAACAGACCGCCAAGGTCGATGCGATCGTCGCCGATGCACTGAAGGGCACCGGCGTGCCCAGCGCGTCGATCGCGATCGTGCGCGACGGCAAGATCGTCTATACCAAGGCCTATGGCGACCAGGGCCCCGGCATCGCCAAGGGGCCGAGCGTCGACGCGAAATATCCGATCGCGTCGATTTCCAAGCAGTTCACGGCCGCCGCGCTGCTGCTGCTCGAAAATGAGGGCAAGCTCAGCCTAGACGACAAGGTCGCGAAGTTCCTGCCCGATGTGTCGGGCGCCGACAGGATCACGATCCGCCAGCTGCTGAGCCACACCGCCGGCCTCCAGGATTACTGGCCGCAGGACTATAGCTTTGCCGCGATGGAAAAGCCGGTGACGCCGCAGGAGATCGTCGATCGCTGGGGCAAGAAGCCGCTCGATTTCGTGCCGGGCACCGCCTGGCAGTACAGCAATACCGGCTATGTCGTCGCGGGGATGATCGCGGAAAAGGCGTCGGGCATGTCGCTGCTCGGCTATCTGGACGCGCGCGTGTTCAAGCCGCTGGGGATGAAGCCGGTCGACCAGGATCTGGCGATCGGCAAGGGCTATCCGCTGCCGACGCATCGCTTCGCGCTGGGCCCGGTGCGCCCGGCCAAGCCCGCCGCGCATGGCTGGCTGTGGGCGGCGGGCGAGCTGGCGATGACCGCGAGCGACCTGGCGAAATGGGACATCGCCCGCATCGACCGCGCGATCCTGCCGCCCGAGGACTGGAAGACGCAGGAGACCGAAGTCCACCTGATCGACGGCGGCGCCACGCATTACGGGCTGGGCGTGTCGCTCGGGATGCATGGCGACACGCCCGAAGTGTCGCATGGCGGCGAGGCCGTGGGCTTCCTGTCCTCGAACGTCGTGCTGCCGGAAAAGCGCTTTGCCGTGGTCGCGCTGGTCAATGCCGATTTCGGCGGCGCACAGGACGCGATCACCGAGGAAGTGACCGCGCTGTTCCACCCGGTGCGCAATGTCGCACCCGCGCCGTCGATCGACCAGATCCGCAACGCAGTGGCGCGCAAGGTCTATGACCAGCTGCGCAGCGGCACGCTGGACCGCAGCCTGCTGACCGAGGACGCGAACTACTATTTCGATGCGACGGCGACCGGCGATTATCGCACCAGCCTGTCCGCGCTGGGCGAGCCGATGGCATTCACGCCTCTGGGCAAGGCGCGGCTGCGCGGCGGGTTCGTCAACCGCAACTACGCCATCCAGTACAAGGGCACGCGGCTGATCGCGATCACCTATGCCGAGCCGGGTGCCGACGGGAAGTTCGAACAGTTCATCGTGATGCCGGGAGAATAAGCATGCGGATCGCTCGCCTTGCCGCCGGAGCCCTGTGGCTCGCGCTCAGCGGGGCGAGCGATCCCGACCGGCCCACGATCACCCCGGTCAACCCACTGACCGTGCAGGACGACGATTTCGCCCGGCATCGTGATCCGGCGGAATGGAAGGGCCTGAAGGTCAGCCGCATCGCCTTTCGCGAGGAGCGGGGCGACTGGCGGATGTGGCGCATCGTCAACACCGCCCGCCCGCGCGGGCCGCTATGGTTCGTTCCGCACGATAACGAGAATGCCGGGTTCGAGGCGGCGCTGGTTTCCGTCCGCAACTATGGCGGCACGATCATAGCGGTCGATTCGGGCATATCGCCCGGCGACGACGGCGTGCGGCTGAACAACGCGGTCGCCTATGGCAAGCCGATCGACCCCAATCGCAATTTCGACAGCGCGCTGCCCGGCTATGCCCGCAACGTGCTGGCCAGCCTGAAGGGCGAGGGTCCGATCATCGCGCTGCACACCAACGCGCCGGGCTTTGACCCCACCGACTCCAAATGCCATCGCGACGATCCCAAAAGCACGGGGGTGATCTCGATCCGCTTCTGCGACGACACGCTGATCCCCAGCGCGTCGCAAGGCCGCGCCTGGCCGTTCGACGACGACGACAGCGTGGCATTCGCGACATTCCTCGCCAAGGGCACGCCCAGCGACGCCTTCTGCCGCGACCAGATGGTCGCCGCCGACTTCAACGTGGTGCAGGAGCGCGTGCTGACCAGCGACGGTTCGCTGTCCAACTATGCGGTGCTGCACGGGCTGAAATATCTGAACTTCGAGACTCAGGAACGCGGGCTCGACCCGGCGGCGCTCGCGGGCGCGCGCGACCGGCTGGTATTCATGATCGACCGCGCGCTGGCGATGTGTGCGCCGTGGGTGAAGGCTGCGCGCTAGGCATCGCCCAAAACCGGCACGGCTTTTCGCGCATTGTGGGGGCATGCGGACTAGCGGTGGCCCGCGCGGCGCCCTAGATCGGTGGCATGCCTGATCTCACCACGCTGTTGCAGCTCGATCGCGGTCAAACCGCGCGTACCATCCACCTGATCGACGCCAAGGGGTTCGACGCCTGGCTGAACGCACAGCCGCCGCGCCACCGCGCCGCCGCCGCCGCGCAGAAGCTGGCGCCGACCGGCTATGCCAGCGCGATCCTGCCCGGCGAAGGGCCGGAGGACTGGTCGGTCGTCAGCGTCGTCGCCAATGTCGAGCGGATGAGCCCGTGGTGCCTGGCCAAGCTGGCCGAGACGCTGCCCGAGGGGACCTATCGCGTCGAAGAGCGCGAGCCCGGCAAGGCGCTGTATGGATGGGTCGCCGCGCAGTACAAGTTCGACCGCTACAAGAAAAAGGACGACAAGGCGCAGGGCCCGCGTGTGCTGCTGAGCACCGATCCGGTCAAGGTCGAAGAGGCGCTGCGCATGGCCGGCGTCACCTTCAAGCTGCGCGACCGGATCAACACCGGCGCCAACGATATGGGCCCGGCGGACCTTGAAGCCGCCGCCACCGATCTCGCCAAGGCCTATGGCGCGACGCTGAACGTCGTGAAGGGCGATGCGATCGAACAGGGCTATGGCCTGCTCTGGGCCGTCGGCAAGGCCGCCGGCAAGGGCCGCGAGCCGCGCCTCATCGAAATCGAATGGGGCAACCCCGAGCATCCGCGCATCGCGATCATCGGCAAGGGCGTGTGCTTCGATACCGGCGGGCTCGACATCAAGCCGGCAGCGGGCATGCGGCTGATGAAGAAGGACATGGGCGGCGCGGCGCACGCGCTGGCACTGGCCGAACTGGTGATGCAGAACCGCCTGCCCGTGCGGCTGCACATGCTGGTCCCGGCGGTCGAGAATTCGATCAACGGCGAAGCGACGCGCCCCGGCGACGTGATGATTTCGCGCAAGGGGATCACGGTCGAGAACAGCAACACCGATGCCGAAGGGCGGCTGATCCTGGCCGATGCGCTGACCAAGGCGGCGGAGGGCAATCCCGAGCTGGTGTTCGACTTCGCGACGCTGACCGGCGCGGCACGCGTCGCGCTGGGCGCCGATCTCCAGGCGCTGTTCGCCAATGACGACACGCTTGCATCGGACCTGATGGCGGCGGCGGAGACCGAATCGGACCCGATGTGGCGTCTGCCGCTGTACGATCCGTACAAGGACATGCTGAAGTCCGACGTGGCCGATCTGGTCAATGCGGCAGAGGCACCGTTCGGCGGCGCGCTGACCGCTGCGCTGTTCCTCAAGGAATTCGTGCCCGAAAAGGCGCAGTGGGCACATCTCGACATCTTCTGCTGGAACGGCAGCGCCAAGCCGGGCCGCCCCAAGGGCGCCGAGGCGGTCAGCCTGCGCGCGACGTGGAAGGTGCTGAAGGACCGCTACGCTGGCTGATCCGCTCGCCCCTGCCCTGGCCTCCAGGCAGGGGCGGCATCCCCGGCTGACGCTGGTCGCGTGTATCCTCGCGTCCAGCCTGGCGTTCATCGACGGATCGGTCACCAACGTCGCGCTGCCCGCGATCGGCGCGGACCTGCACGCGACGCCCGCCGAGCTGCAATGGACGATCAACGCCTATCTGCTGCCGCTTTCGGCGCTGTTGCTGATCGGCGGCGCGGCGGGGGATCATTTCGGGCGGCGGCGGCTGTTGATCGGCGGGATCGCGCTGTTTGCGCTCGCATCCGTCGCCTGTGCGCTGGCATCGGACCTGACGCTGCTGCTCGCGGCACGCGCAGTGCAGGGCGTGGGCGCGGCGATCCTGCTGCCCAACAGCCTGGCGACGCTGGGCAATGCGTTCAACGGCGAAGCGCGCGGCAAGGCGATCGGCACCTGGGCCGCAGCGGGCGCCATTGCCGGGGCGGTCGGGCCGCCGCTGGGCGGGTGGCTGGTCGATGCGGTCGGGTGGCGGGCGATCTTCTTCGTCAACGTGCCGCTCGCGGCCGCCGCGATTTTTATCGCCTGGCGCTATGTCGACGAGAGCATCGAGGGGACGTTGCCGCTCGACTGGCCGGGTGCGGCGGCCGCGACGCTGGCGCTGGCGGCGGTCACTTGGGGGCTTACTCTCTGGTCCAGCCATGGCGCGCTGGATAGCGTGGCCGCCATCGCGCTGGTCGCCGGCATCGCGCTGACCGCGCTGTTCCTGTGGATCGAGCGGCAGCGCGGCGAGCGGGCGATGATGCCCTTTGCCTTGTTCGGGTCGCGTGCCTTTGCGGGGCTCACCCTGCTCACTTTCCTGCTCTATGGCGCGCTGGGCGGGGTGTTGCTGTTGCTGCCCTATGTGCTGATCCAGGCGGGCGGATATTCGGCGCTGGCGGCGGGGCTGGCGTTACTGCCCCTGCCGCTGGGGATCGGCATTGCATCGCGGCTGGCGGGCAAGGCCACCGCGAAGCTGGGACCGCGCATCCCGCTGTCGGTTGGGCCGGTGATCGTCGGGGCCGGATTCGCGTTGCTGCTGCTGGTCGCGCCTGGCGCTCCCTACTGGACCAGCGTGTTTCCCGGCGTGGCGCTGATCGCGCTGGGCATGGCGTGCGTCGCCGCGCCGCTGACCACCGCCGTGCTGGCGACGGTGGACGATCGCCACACCGGCACCGCATCGGGATTCAACAGCGCCGTGGCGCGCACCGGCGGGCTGATCGCGACTGCCATCGCCGGTGCCGTGATCGCCGCCGCAGGCGCCGCGCTGATCGCCGCCTTCCACGCCGCCGCACTGGTCGGCGCGGCGATGGCGTTGCTGTCGGGCCTGGTCGCCTGGGCGACGCTCAGCGGGAAAGCGCTGCCGCCGCCGCGATGATCGGCACGAACTTGGCGGCGGTCAGGCTGGCGCCGCCGACCAGTGCGCCGTCGACATTGTCGACCGCGAGGATGGTGGCGGCGTTCGCGCCGGTCACCGATCCGCCGTACAGGATGCGGATGCCATCCGCCGCGTCACCCACCATCATCCGCAGCTTGGCGCGGGCGATGGCGTGGATCGCGGCGATATCGTCCAGCGTCGGGGTGCGCCCGGTGCCGATCGCCCAGCGCGGTTCATAGGCAAGCGTCAGCCAGTCGCCCGATGCCGCCTCGGGCAGCGATTTCTCGATCTGGGACTGGACGATCCGCTCGGCCCGGCCCGCGTCGCGCTCCGCCTCGGTCTCGCCGCAGCACAGAATCACCTTCAGCCCGCTGCGGTGCGCGGCCATTGCCTTTGCCCAGGCGTCGTGGCTGGTTTCGTGCTGGTCCGCCCTGCGCTCCGAATGGCCGACGATGGTCAGCACCGCCCCCGCCTCGCGCAGCATCGCGCCGGAAATGCAGCCGGTGTGCGCGCCCTGATCGCCCTCGTGCACGTCCTGCGCGCCGATCGGCAGCGCGCCCGCGACCGCCGCCGCCGGCGCGATCAGCGTGGCGGGCAGGCACAGCGCGGTATCTACCGCCGGATTCGCCGCCGCTGCCGCCGCGATCGCCTCCACTTCGCCCAGGTCGGCCCGCAGGCCGTGCATCTTCCAGTTACCAGCCACCAGTTTGCGGCGCATAGGCTTGCTCTCCCTCTGTGCCGACCGCGATAGCAAGCTGTGCCGACTGCACAAGCTTGAAGGGCGCGTCCGACCGCCCTAAAGCACCCCCGAACATCCTCGAACGAACGGCCCTTCATGCTCAAATTCTTCCGGAACTTCACCAAGTCGCGCTACGGCCTGATTGCGGTGTTCGTGTTCCTCGGACTTATCGCAGTGACCTTTGCGGTCGGCGACGTGATGGGCGTCCGCTCGGGCGCCACGGGACCGACCGGCGGCGTGATCGCCAAGGTCGGTGACACCCAGTTGACCGAAGCGGAAGTGCGCGACCGGATCGATCGCTTCATCCGCAACCTGCAACAGCAGGGCCAGACCGTGACGATGGAGCAGTTCCTGGCGCAGGGCGGGCTCGACCTGGCGATCGACGAAATGATCAGCGGGGCCGCGCTGGTCGAGTTCGCCAAGAAATCGGGGATGGAAGTCAGCAAGAAGCTGATCGATGGCGAAATCGCCAGCAACCCGTCGTTCCTGGGCTTCGACGGCAAGTTCAGCCAGAAGACCTATGAGGACCTGCTCGCGCAGAACCGGATTTCGCCGATCGCGTTCCGCCAGAGCCTGATCAGCGAGCGCTATGCCAACTGGCTTGTGAACCGCGCCACGATCGGGACGCAGATCCCCGATGGCGTCGTGCTGCCCTATGCCTCGCTGTTGCTCGAACGGCGGACCGGCATCGTCGGGCTGGTCTCGACCATCGCGATGGACCCCGGCGCCGCCCCGGACGACAAGGCGCTGACCGCATACTACACCGCCAACCGCACGCGCTATCTGGTGCCGCAGCGCCGCGTGGTGCGCTATGCGATCGTCAAGCCCGACGCCCTGCGCGCCGGCGCCGCCGCGACCGAGGCCGAGATTGCCGACGCCTATAAGAAGAACGCGGCGAAATATGCTGCCACCGAAAAGCGCACCGTGCGCCAGCTGGTGCTGCTCGATCAGGCGACGGCGAACCGCGTCGCGGCCGAAGTGAAGGGCGGCAAGACCATCGCCGCCGCCGCTGCCGCCGCCGGGCTGGAGCCCACGGCCTTTACCGGCGTGGAAAAGGCCGAACTGGCCCGCCAGACTGCTCCCGCCATCGCCGACGCCGCCTTTGCCGCTGCGCAGGGCGCGGTGCTGGGCCCGATCCGCTCGCCGCTGGGCTGGAACGTGCTGCAGGTGGAAAAGGTCGAGAAGGTCGCTGCCCGCACGCTGGACCAGGTGCGCACCGAGCTTGCCGACGAAGTCACTCAGCGCAAGACCGCCGAGGCGCTCGGCACGATCCGCCAGTCGATCGAGGACGGCATCGGCGACGACAAGACCTTCGACGAAGTCATTCGCGACGCCAAACTGACCGCCGCCGTCACCCCCGCGCTGACCGCCGCCGGGCTGAACCCGGATGACGCCGCCGCCCAGCCCGATCCCGCGCTGGCGCTGGTCGTCCGCGCCGGCTTTGCGATGGAAAGCGCCGACGATGATCCCCAGGTGGTGCCCGCCGGCCCGGACGGCAGCTTCGCGCTGGTCAAGGTCGACCGCATCGTGGCCGCCGCCCCCCGCCCGCTCGCCAGCATCCGCGATCAGGTGAAGCAGGACTATCTGGTCGACAAGGCGCTGCAAAAGGCACGCGCCGCCGCTGCGGTGGTGATCGCCAAGCTCGAAAAGGGCGTGCCGATGCAGCAGGCGCTGACCGAGGCCGGCGTGACCAAGGGCCCGCCGCCCAAGCCCTTCGACTTCAAGCGCGCCCAGATCCTGGGCCAGCAGATCGCGCCGTCGATCCAGAGGGCGTTCAGCATGGCCCCCAAAAAGGCCAAGCTGGTCGAGGCGGAGAACCGCGCGGGCTATTATGTCGTCTATCTCGACACGATTGAGGAGCACAGCGCCGCCGGTGATCGCGCCGCGATCGACCGCGTCCGCAACGACATCACGCCGCAGATCGGCGGCGAATATGCCCGCCAGTTCATCCAGTCGCTGCGGTCGGACATCAAGGTGACCCGCAACGAACAGGCGATCGCGGCACTGCGCGCGCAGTTGACCCGCCAGGGCACGGCGGCACGCTGACCGTGACCGAAGGCGCCGAAGCCGCCCGCGCGGCGCTGGCCGCCGGGCGGCCCGCCTTGCTGTGGCGCCGCCAGGTGGCGGACACCGAAACGCCGGTGGCCGCCGCGCTGAAGCTCATCGAGCCCGGGCGCGGCGACTTCCTGCTCGAATCGGTCGAGGGGGGCGCAACGCGCGGGCGCCACAGCCTGATCGGGCTGGCCCCCGATCTGGTGTTCCGCGCGACCGCCGGCGACGCAGCGATCAACCCGGCATGGCTGACCGATCGCGAAGCCTTTGCCCCGTGCGACGCGCCGGCGCTCGGCGCGCTGCGCAGCCTTGTGGCGGCGTGCCGGATGGACGTGCCCGCCGAACTGCCGCGCGCGCTGGCATGCCTGGTCGGCTATTTCAGCTACGAGACGATCGGGCTGGTCGAAAAACTACCGCGCCCGGCGGCCAATCCGATTGACGTGCCCGACATGATGTTCGTGCGCCCGACCGTGATCCTGATCTTCGACCGGCTGACCGACGCACTGTTCCTCGTCGCGCCGGTATGGCCCGACGCGGCGCGCGATCCGAAGGCGCTGGTCGACGCCGCCGCCGAGCGGATCGAGGCGACCGCTGCACGGCTCGCCACCGCAGCCCTGCCCGCCCCCGTCCGCGCCGCCCCGGCGGAGATCGTGCCGCAGCCCGTGCTCGCCCCCGGCCGCTATGGCGAGATGGTGGCGCGCGCGAAGGACTATATCGCGGCGGGCGACATATTTCAGGTCGTGCTCGCGCAGCGCTTCACCACGCCCTTCCCGCTGCCGCCTTTCGAGCTCTACCGCTCGCTGCGGCGCGTGAACCCGTCGCCGTTCCTCTACCATCTCGACCTGCCGGGCTTTGCCCTGACCGGATCGAGCCCCGAAATCCTGGTCCGCGCCCGCGACGGCGAAGTCACGATCCGCCCGATCGCCGGCACCCGCCCGCGCGGCAAGACCGCCGCCGAGGACGAGGCGAACCGCACAAGCCTGCTGGCCGATCCCAAGGAGCGCGCCGAGCATCTGATGCTGCTCGATCTGGGCCGCAACGATGTGGGCCGCGCCTCCGCCGCCGGCAGCGTGAAGGTGACCGACAGCTACACGGTCGAGTTCTACAGCCATGTCATGCACATCGTGTCGAACGTGGTCGGCCGGCTGAAGCCCGGCAGCGACGCGATCGACGCGCTGTTCGCCGGCTTCCCCGCCGGGACGGTGAGCGGCGCGCCCAAGGTGCGGGCTTGCCAGGTCATCGCCGAGCTGGAGCCCGAGACGCGCGGGCCCTATGCCGGCGGCGTCGGCTATTTCTCGCCCGACGGATCGATGGACAGCTGCATCGTGCTGCGCACCGCGCTGGTCAAGGATGGGGTGATGCACGTCCAGTCGGGCGCGGGCATCGTCGCCGATTCGGACCCGGCCTATGAACAGCGCGAGTGCGAGGCCAAGGCTGGCGCGCTGTTCGCCGCTGCGCGCGAAGCGGTGGCGCGGGCAGCCGAGGCGGGCTTCGGGCAATAACCCCTGCGCCCCGCGACGCGGGACACAGGGGCGTTTGCGCGATCAGTTATCGTCGGGCGTGCTGGTCTGGGCGCGGGCCTTTGCCTCGCGGTCCAGCTTGTCCTGCGCCCATTGCTGGATCATCTGGCGCGTGCATCCGGTCTGGCCGCCGATGCCGACCGGCGAGCAGCTGTTGGGCAGCCCGGAGCGGCTGACTTCCTCCACCACTTCCATCCGGCGCGTCCATGCCTGGCCGGTCGGCCCTTCCTTTGGCTGGTCGCGGAAGCGCTTGGGAATGCGATACGGCGAATCGCCGGCGGTCGCGCAGACCACGATTTCGTCCGGGTCGGTCGTCTTGGGGCAGGGATCGTCGCCGAACAGCAGCACCGATCGCACGCGCTTGGGCGGCGAATCGGGCGCGGGCTTGTCCTGTGCCATCGCAGGCGTGGCCAGCACCGCGGCGGCAATCAGCATCTTAATCATGGTAACTCCTGAACTCGGAATACAAGCCTCTGTCCGCACACCGTTGCCGCCCATCATGGCAAGGGGAAGGCAGCCGCGCGCCGCAGCAATAGAGCGGCCAAGGCGATTGTGGGAATGCGCGAAAGCCCTTACCTCGGCGCCATGATCCTCGTCATCGACAATTACGACAGCTTCACCTGGAACCTGGTCCATTATCTGATGGAGCTGGGCACCGACGTGCAGGTCGTCCGCAACGACGCGCTGACTGCGCGCGACGCCATCGCGAGCAACGCACAGGCTTTCCTGATCTCGCCCGGCCCCTGCACGCCCAACGAAGCGGGGATCAGCCTGGACCTGGTCGCGGCATGCGCCGATCTGAAGAAGCCGTTGCTCGGCGTTTGCCTGGGCCATCAGGCGATCGGCCAGCATTTCGGCGGCAGCGTGGTGCGCGGCGGGCTGATGCACGGCAAGACATCGCCAGTGGAGCATGACGGCACCGGATTGTTCCGGGACCTGCCCTCCCCCTTCACCGCGACGCGCTACCACTCGCTGATCGTCACCGACATTCCCGAGGCGCTGGTGGTCAACGCCACCGCTACCGACGGTTCGGTGATGGGGTTCCGCCACTGCGACTTGCCGATCCATGGCGTCCAGTTTCACCCGGAAAGCATCGCCACCGAACATGGCCATGCGATGCTGGCGAATTTCCTGACACTGGCCGGACTGGAAGCGAAGGCGCTCGCCTGACCGCGCCGGGGGCCGACGGGATCATATCTTGGGATGATAACGCCGCAGGCCCACGCTCCCTATCTATAGCCGGCGGCGCGGTCTGCGTGCGCGGTCCGATGCGAGGTGGGAAATGACGACAACGGCAACCGACACGGGCGCGGCACCCGCCCCGCTGGGCAAGGGGCTGACCTTTGCCATGGCCGCAGCCGCCGGCATTGCGGTGGCGAACATCTATTACAACCAGCCGATGCTGGGCATCATGGAACGCGACCTGCCGGGAACCGCGACGACGCTGGTGCCTACCGCGACGCAGCTTGGCTATGCGGCGGGGCTGTTCCTGCTCGTGCCGCTGGGCGACCTGATCGAGCGCCGGATGCTGATCGCCGTGCAGTTCGCCGGGCTTGCCGCCGCAGCGGCGCTGGCGGCGGTGGCGCCCAGTGCGGGGCTGCTGATTATCGCCTCGCTCCTGCTCGGCGTCCTCGCGACCGTGGCGCAGCAGATCGTGCCCTTTGCCGCGCATCTGGCCACGCCCGAGCGGCGCGGCGCGACGGTGGGCACGGTGATGGCGGGATTGCTGTGCGGCATTTTGCTCAGCCGCACGCTCGCCGGATTCGTCGCGACGCATGCCGGGTGGCGCGAAATGTTCTGGCTGGGCGTGCCGCTGGCGATCGGCGCGGGCGCGGTGATGGCGACTCGCCTGCCGCACAGCGCGCCGGACACGGACCTCAGCTATCCCCGGTTGCTGGGTTCGCTCGCCGGGCTGTGGCGCGAGTTCGGCGCACTGCGCAAGGCGGCGGTGACGCAGGCGCTGCTGTTCGGAGGCTTCAGTGCATTCTGGACGATCCTGGCGCTGCACCTGCAGGAGCCGCGCTTCGGATTGGGCGCGGACGTCGCAGGGCTGTTCGGCGTCGTCGGCGCCGTCGGAGTGCTGGCCGCGCCTATCGCCGGGCGGATTGCCGACCGCCGGGGGCCGCATCTGGTGATCCTGCTCGGCGCGGCGATCACCTTGGCGGCATGGGGCGTGATCGCGCTATGGGCCTCGGTCGCGGGGCTGGTCGTCGGCGTGATCCTGCTCGATTTCGGCATCCAGAGCGCGCTCGTGTCGAACCAGCACCTTGTCTATGCCCTGCGCCCCGAGGCGCGGGCGCGGCTCAACACGATTTTCATGGGCGCGATGTTCCTGGGCGGCGCGGCCGGATCGGCGGCGGCGACCTGGGCCTGGTCGATCAGCGGGTGGACGGCGGTGACGATCCTGGGCGCCGGTGCCTCGGCAATCGCCGTGCTGATCCAGCTGCGCGGTTTCCACCACCATCGCCGGGGCGGCGCCGCGCTGGGATAATCGCGACGGCCCCGGCGGGGATGCTATTTGCGGTCCTTGCGGCCGCCGCGCCAGTAGAGCAGCCCGGCGACGATCGCGGCGGAGCCGACGCCCACTGCGGCGCCCAGCCCGATCTGTTGCTTGGACGGCGACCAGCGCTTCTTCGCCTCGGCGATTTCCTTGGCCACGGCGATGGCCTCGCCGCCTTGATGGCCGGTGTGCGGGGCTTCCTCGACCGGATAGGGCGACTTGTTCTCGGCGGGAACGGGCGGGGTCTTGCTCATGCTGGTCCTTTGATTACGCAGACACTCAACGCCCCTGTAAATCGGCGGTTGCATGTCGTTTCGCAACCGTGATTCTGCGCATTTGCCGCTTTCCACCGGCCCGCCACCGGGGCAAAGCGGCGACATGAACCCGCTATACGCCGAAATGGGCACCACGATATTCGAGGCCATGTCGGCGCGCGCCCGCGCTACGGGTGCGATCAATCTGGGCCAGGGCTTTGCCGACGGGCAGGGCCCGCGCGCAGTGCTGGAGGCGTCGGCAGCGGCGCTGCTGGAGAAATCGAACCAGTATCCGCCGATGATCGGCCTGCCCGAACTCCGCCGGGCAGTCGCGGATCATTATGCGCGGCATCAGGGACTGAACCTTGACCCGGAGGAAGTCGTCGTAACCTCGGGCGCGACGGAGGCGCTGGCGGCATCTTTGTTCGCGCTGATCGCGCCGGGCGACGAAGTGTTGTGCTTCCAGCCGCTGTACGACGCCTATGTTCCGCTGATCCGCCAGGCAGGCGGCGTGCCGCGCTTCATCCGGCTGGAGCCGCCGCACTGGCACATCGACATGGCAGCGCTGGAGGCCGCGGTCACGCCGCGCACGCGCCTGTTGCTGCTCAACAATCCGCTGAACCCCGCCGCGACGATGGCGAGCGCAGAGGATCTCGCGGCGCTCGCCGATTTCTGTGTCGCGCACGATCTGATCGCCGTGTGCGACGAGGTGTGGGAGCATGTCACCTTCGACGGCGCGCGCCATCTGCCGCTGATCGGCTTTCCCGGCATGCGCGAGCGGACGGTGAAGATCGGATCGGCGGGCAAGATCTTCGCGCTGACGGGGTTCAAGGTCGGGTGGATGTGCGCCGCGCCGCAACTGGCGCGGGTGCTGGCCAAGGCGCACCAGTTCCTCACCTTCACCACGCCGCCGAACCTGCAATGGGGCGTGGCACAGGGGCTGGCGACACAGGACGCATGGGTGCAGGAGGCGCGGCTCCGATTCCAGCAAGAGCGCGACCGGTTGCGCGCGGGGCTGGAGGCGGCGGGGTTCGTCACGCTGCCCAGCGCGGCGACCTATTTCCTGTCGGTGGACCTGCGCGCGTCGGGCATCGCCATCGACGATGTGGCGTTCTGCAACCGGCTGATCGACGAAGCCGGCGTTGCGGCGATCCCGGTGTCGGCGTTCTACGCGGAACATCCGGTGCGCAACGTCGTGCGCTTCTGCTTCGTGAAGGAGGACGCGACGCTCGACGCCGCGATCGCGCGGATCGCCGACGCGCG
Organism: Sphingomonas degradans; assembly: GCF_053502645.1. Classification (NCBI taxonomy): domain Bacteria; kingdom Pseudomonadati; phylum Pseudomonadota; class Alphaproteobacteria; order Sphingomonadales; family Sphingomonadaceae; genus Sphingomonas; species Sphingomonas degradans. The sequence continues at coordinate 1,395,243 of NZ_CP177172.1, read as the reverse complement.
CGACCGGCTGGCCCGCGCCTAGCCGAGCGGCAGCGGCGCAGCGGCGAGCGCGGCCATCACTTCCTCGACGGTCGAGCTCACCACGAGTTCATGGCTCTTGTCGAAGCTGATGATACCCATTTCCGTACCGGCAAGGTCGACCGACGCGACGGTGCGTACCGCCTCTACATTCACGAGGACCGGCTCGCCATTGATCGACTTCAAGGAAATGAACCGCACACAAGGCTCCTGCGCATGATGATCCCTTATTATAGCGGGCACTGCGCGCGAAGCGGTCGGCAAGCGGGCGTTTCTATCCTGCGATCTGATCCAGGACGCCGCGTTCGGTGATATAGCCGGTGACGAGCCGCGCCGGCGTGACGTCGAACGCCGGGTTGGCGGCGGGCGAATCGGTCACGCGGACCGTGACGATCCCCTGCTCCGAAGGCCCGGTGAAGCGCGTGACTTCCTCGGCGCTGCGTTCCTCGATCGGGATGTCGGCACCCGTCGCGGTCGCCGGATCGAACGTCGTATAGGGCAGCGCGACATAGAACGGCACGTCATTGTCGCGCGCCGCCAGTGCCTTCAAATAGGTGCCGATCTTGTTGCACACATCGCCGTTCGCCGTCACCCGATCGGTGCCGACGACCACGGCGTCCACCATGCCCCGCATCATCAGCAGCCCGCCGGCATTGTCGGTAATGACCGTGTGCGGGACCCCGTGGTTGCGCAGCTCGAACGCTGTCAGCAATGCGCCCTGGTTGCGCGGGCGGGTTTCGTCCACCCAGACATGGATCGGGATTCCCGCGTCATGCGCGAGATAGATCGGCGCGGTGGCAGTGCCGTAATCCACCGTCGCGAGCCAGCCGGCGTTGCAATGGGTCAGGATGTTGAGCGGCCGATCGGGGTGCGCGGCGTGCAGGCGGCGGAACAGCGCCAGCCCATGCTCGCCGATTGCGCGGCATAGTTCGGCATCCTCGTCGCAGATCGCGTCGGCGCGGGCAAAGGCGGCGGCGGCGCGCTGGGCCGGCGGCAGGGCCGCGACGGCGCTGCGCACCGCATCCAGCGCCCAGCGCAGGTTGATCGCGGTGGGCCGCGTCTCGACCAGCATCGCATAGCCCGCCGCCAGCGCCGCGTCCGACGGATCGACCGCCAGCGCCATGGCAAGGCCATAGGCCGCCGTGGCACCGATCATCGGCGCGCCGCGCGTCCACATCTCGCGGATCGCCACGGCCGCCTGATCGGCGCTGCGCAGTTCGACCCAGCGGATTTCCCAGGGGAGCTGGCGCTGGTCGAGGATGCGGATGCCGGCGCCATCGTCGGTGCGGCGGATCGAGCGGGTCGGCTGGCCTTCGAGGATCATGGCAAAAGCTCTGCAAAGCTGTGGAGGTCGCCGGCCACGCCGATGCGGTCGATCAGCAGCGCCTGGAGCCCGGCCGCGCGCGCGGCATCGACTTCGGCCTGGACGTCGGACACGAACAGGATGTCGGCGGGGACAAGCGCCAGCGCATCGGCGATCCGCGCATAGGACCCCGCCTCGCGCTTTGGCCCGGTGGTCGTGTCGAAATAGCCGCTGAGATAGCTGGTCAGGTCACCGGCGATGCTGTGGCCGAAGATCAGCTTTTGCGCGGCGACCGAGCCGGAGGAATAGATGTGTACGGCGATCCCCGCCGCCGTCCAGCGGCGCAGCGCTTCGGGCGTGTCCGCATAGACGTGCCCCGCAAGCTCGCCCGCGGCATAGCCATCGGCCCAGATCATCCCCTGGAGCGTCTTGAGCGGGGTTTCCTTGCGGTCCTCATCGATCCAGCGGAGCAAGGTCGCGACCGGATCGTCGCCGGGCACCTGCGCCAGGATCGGGGCCACTTCCTCAGCATGGCGCGCAACATATTCCGCCAAATGCTTGCGGGCATAGGGAAACAGCCGGTCGGCGACGAACGAGATGCTGCTCGTCGTGCCCTCTATGTCGAGCAGGATCGCGCGGGGCTTCACGCCTGCGCGCCCATGGGTTCGTGGCGGGGAAAGCGATCGGCGATCGTGTCGCCGGTGAACTGCGCCACCCAGCCGTCGGGATTGGTGAACAGCCGGATCGCAGTGAAGCGCGGCGCCGGCCCCATGTCGAACCAGTGCCGCACGCCCGCAGGCACCGAGATCAGGTCGCCGGCGCTGCACAGCACTGCATAGACGCGATCCTCGACACGCAACGTGAACAGCCCCTCCCCCTCGACGAAGAAACGGACCTCGTCCTCGGCGTGGCGATGTTCGGACAGGAATTTGGTGCGCAGCGTGGCGCGGTCGGGATGATCGGGCACCATGCGGATCACGTCGACCGAGCGATAGCCCTGCGCCGCCTTCAGCCGATCGACTTCCGGGGCAAAGGCCTGAAGCACCGCGTCCTGATCCGCCCCCTCGGGCAGCGGGCGCAGCGGCCACTGTTCGAAGCGCACGCCCAGCGGCGCCAGCGCGTCCGCGATCCGCGCGGGATCGTCCAGCGCAAGCACCGGCGCACCGGCATCGGCGACATCGTACACGCTGAGGTAAGTCATTGCGCGAACGCCCTTCTGAAGCCCGCCTCGGCCAGTTCGGCGGCGATCATCCATTCGGTGCCCTCCAGCACCCGCTCCGCCTCGGCCACGTCCTTGCCCCAGGCATAGAGGCCGTGGCTGCGGATCAGATAGGCGGGCACCGCGTCGCGCGCGAGCAGCGCGGGGCGGACCGCCGCCTCGATCTCACGCATGTCCTGGCTGTTGTCGACGATGGGCAGGTGCAGTTCGGTGTCGTGCGTGCCGATGCCGGGAAAGACCTTGAGCATCTCATGCCCGCGAAACACCCATTCGGTCGCCTGCGGCAAGGCGCGGCTGAGCCCGACCGACTCGGGCGAATGGCCGTGCAGCACGGCATTGGCTTCGGGGAACATGCGATAGACCGCGAGGTGGAGCGCCGTCTCGGCAGAGGGCTTGCCGGGGGTCAGGCCCCTGCCCTCCGCATCGACGCGCATGATCCCCTCGATCGACAGCCGCCCCTTGTGCCAGCCCGATATGGTGACGGCGAAGCTGCCATCGTCCAGCCGCGCGGAGTAATTGCCCGCCGTGGCCGGCGCCCAGCCGCGCGAATCGAGCCGGCGCCCGGTTTCCACCAGGGCAAAGGCCGCGTCTTCGAAAGACAATGTCGTCATGGCCCCGCCCTTTAGCGCATCGCGCGCGCAGGGCATCCCACTTAGTTGGTCCGGCCGTCGATCGGCTGGACGATTTCGCGCGCGGGGCCGAGCGTGAAGGACGCAGGCGTCGTCGGCGGCGGCCCCTCGCCGCCCAGCGTCAGGACGTCATAGGCCGCACCACCCAGGTTGCGCGGCTCCGCAACGAGCAGCGGCGCCGATGCGACGGGCGGCTGCTTGCGAGGCGTGACATGCATCGCGCCACCCAGATCGCGCGTATCCGCCACCAGCAACGGCGCAGCGGGCGCCTCCGGCACCGGCGCCTTCACCGGCCCGCGCACCACGGCAACCGCGCCACCAAGCTCGGTAAGCGCATAGAGCTGCTCCGCAAACGCCGCGGGCAACCGGATACAGCCATGCGACGCGGGATAGCCCGGCAAATGCCCGGCGTGGAGCGCGATCCCGCCCCAGGTCAGCCGCTGCATGAACGGCATCGGCGCATTGCTGTACAGGTTCGATCGGTGAAACGGCTTTTTCTGGAGGATCGTGAATTCGCCCACCGGCGTCTCACGCCCGCGCGATCCCGTGGAGACGGTGCTGACGCCGATCAGCCTGCCCGATTGGTACACATAGGCGCGCTGGTCGGCGATGCTGACGACGATCGCCACCGGCGCGCCCTGCGTCACGCTGAGGCGCACCCGCTGCGGCGGATCGAACCACTGATAGTCCCCGGCACGCAGCGGCACGGGAGCATCCAGCGGCGCGGCAATTGTGGGCGCGATAGGGCACAGCGCGGCGGCAACAAGGACGATGGCCGCCAACCTCCCTCTGTGCATCGCCCGCGTCCTTCCGAATCCGTTACCGCCGATTAACCGAAACCCGCGCCGCTGCCGATCCGCGATGCGGCATGCGGTTTTCGCATTTTGGGACGGTTGGGCGGCGAACTGGGCACAAGACGCGGCGAGTGGCCGTTACGGAGGCGCTTGTTTAGGACACGAGCAGGAACCAATCTGATATAAGACTGAATAGCGGGGTAATTTTTGAGCGGGCAATCAGTAGAGTGACGGATATCATCCAAAACCATACGCACGATTTCGCACAGACGCGGCGCGGCCTGATCCGCTCTGCGCTGATCATGGCAGGCGGTGCGGCGGCTTCGGCCTGTGTGTCCAAGACGATGACCATCGCCGCAGCCCCCGCACCGGTGCCGGCCCCCGTCGCACCGCCCCCCATTCCGAAGGCGCCCGAAGTCGCGGCGCGCGCGTCGAGCGCACCCGCCGGCATCCGCCCGGAACTGTTCAAACGCGCAGTCGCATCGCTCAACCGCCATTCGATGCGCATCCCGTCGCACGATCGCATCGCCATCGCCGATTTCACCAGCCCCTCGGCGCGCCCGCGCTTCTTCCTCGTCAACATGGGCACCGGACAGGTCGAAAGCTTCCTGGTGTCGCACGGCATCGGCTCCGACCCCGAGCATACCGGGCTGCTCCACCGCTTCTCGAACGAGATCAATTCCGAGGCGACGTGCGAGGGCGCGTTCCTGACCGCCGATTATTATGTCGGCAAGCATGGCGATTCGCAGCGACTGCTGGGCCTCGATCCGACCAACAACAACGCCTATGACCGCGCGATCGTCGTCCATTCGGCCTGGTATGCGAACCCCGACATGATCGGCAAGCACGGCAAGCTGGGCCGCAGCCAGGGCTGCTTCGCGGTGGGCGAGCGCCAGCTCGCCCAGGTGTTCGAGCGGCTGGGGCCGGGCCGGATGCTCTATTCCGCCAAGGTCTGAACGCACGCGGCGGGGACGATCCAGCACGGAACCCCGACGCCGAGCGTCCAGTCATAGCGCCCACGGGGCGCGCGCGGCCATGCGCCGCCCATTGTGACATCGCGCACCGGAGCGCCGTGCGGCCACAGGGCGGCATCGTCCGCCACCCTTCTCCGCCACGCCTCGTCCCCGGCAAAGCGACGCTTGAGCGCCACCGCGACGACCCGCCCATCAGGCCGCTGGATCTGGTGATAGTCGAAAATGTTGCGCTGGACGCCGCGCCGATCGGCGATCGTCGCGCGCGCGGCATAGATGTCGGCCCAGAGCGCAGGCGCCGCGTCGAACACCAGCGCCTTGGCCGGCGCGTCGGCGGCAACCGGCACCGGAACCGCGCGCAGGCAGGTGGGGAGCAGCACGGCCACCAACGCCGCCACCGCGCCCAGCGGCGCCCGCGCGCCCTCGCGCACCAGCAGCACCGCGCCGAGCCCGAACAGCGGCAGCAGCCACTTGAAATAATGGACGTTGTTGAAGCGCCACATGCCGCTGGGCAACAGATCGACATAAGCAAACAGCGTCACGCAATAGACCAGCGCGGCGGCGCACAGCCACGCGGCCAGCATTCGCGCCTCTCCCCGTAGCCGCACAAGGGCAAGCACCAGCCCCGCCGCCCCGGGGACCAGCCACGGCATCGCCCGCAACAACCCGACCTCCCCGGGAAACCAGGGCGCGGGATCGAGCAACAGCACTTGAAGCTTCCAGCCGAGGTCGCCGATGTTGAGGCCATAGGCCTGCGACAACAGCATATAGTCGCTGGCGCGCGGGCCATAGATCGACACGTGCAGCGCGCCATAGACGGCGACGATCGCCACGCCCCCGCCCAGAACGGGCAACAGCAACCGCCGGCGCAGCACGGGGCCAAGCGCGAACAGCGCGACAAGCGCGCCGACCACGACATCGGCGGGCCGCACCAGCGGGATCGCCGCAAGCGCCAGCCCCAGAACCAGCGCGCGGCGACGATCGAAGCCGGCGCCACTCCGCAAGTCCGCAACCAGACCGAACGCGAGCCAGAGCAGCGCGGCGGACGGCGTGGTGGTCCACGGCTCAACCCACAGCTTGGCGATGCGCGGGTCGAGCAATGTCGTCGCGAGAAACAAGAGCGCCGCCGTCCGCGCGCCGACCCCGAGCGCCGCGCAAACCCGGCTGAACCCGTAAAAAGCGATGCCGAAGCACGCAATGTCGACCGGCACAAACGGCGCCGCCAGCCACGCCGCAAAGGGCGCGCCCGTCAGCGGATAGACCAGCGGATACCAGTGCCGGGCCGCGCTGAAGTCCAGCCCCGCAAAGGCGCGGGCGGAGTCGAGATAGGCGCGCTGGTCCGCCCAGCCGCGCCACCACGGCCCGCCGGCCGCGAACAGCTTCACATTGACGAGCGCCAGCGTGAACAGCGCCCCCGCGATCAGGACCGTGCGCACCGGATGCGTGTCGAGCGCGCGCCACACATATGCCGGCGCCGCACGCCAGGAGCCGGGGATCTGCATCCCGCCCGCCTATCGCCAGCGCCGCGCCGGGTCCAGCGGATTGCCCGCGACGTTGCGGCGACCCGCCACAGCCCGTAGGACAGGGCCATGACCCATCCCTTCTTCTCGCTCCATCGCCAGGGCATGCTCCGCGTCGGCGTCTGCACGCCGGTAGGCACGGCGGGCGATCCCGCAGCCAACACGCGGGCGACGATCGCGCTGGCGAAACATGGCGATACACAGGGCGCGGACCTGCTGGTGTTTCCGGAGCTGAACGTCACTTCCTATGCGATCGACGACCTGCATCTCCAGGACACGATCCTCGACGCGACCGAAGCCGGCATCGCCGCGATCGTCGAGGCCAGTGCCGCGCTCAAGCCCGTGCTGCTGGTCGGCGCGGCGCTGCGGCGTGCGGGCCGGGTGTATAATTGCGCGGTGGCGATCGCGCGCGGGCGCATCCTGGGCGTGGTGCCCAAGAGCTACCTGCCCAATTACCGCGAATTCTATGAGAAGCGCTGGTTCGCGTCGGGCGCCGGGCTGGCGGGGCTGGACATCGCGGTCGCGGGGCACACTGCGCCGTTCGGCACCGATCTGGTCTTCGCGGCGGAGGATCTGGCCGACTTCGTCTTTCATATCGAGATCTGCGAGGATTTCTGGGCCCCCGCCCCGCCCTCGACCGCGGGCGCGCTGGCCGGGGCGCTGGTGCTGTGTAACCTTTCCGCGTCGAACATCGTCGTGGGCAAGGCCCGCCAGCGCGCGCTGCTATGCGCTTCACAGTCCGAGCGTGCCGTCGCCGCCTATGTCTTTTCCGCTGCCGGCCCCGGCGAGAGCACGACCGACCTCGCCTGGGACGGCCAGGGGATGATCCACGAGCTGGGCGAATTGCTCGCCGAAAGCGCGCGCTTCGACCTCGCCACCGAAATCACCTGCGCCGATATCGACCTGGAGCGCATCCGGCTCGAACGCGCGCGGACGGGGACGTTCAACGATTGTGCGGCAGCGGCAGGCCATCCCGAGACGCGCTTTCGCCGCATCGCCTTTGCCCACCAGCCCGACTTCGCCGATCGCGGACTGCAGCGGCCGCTTCGTCGCTTTCCGTTCGTGCCGAACACGCCGGCCAAGCTGGAGGAGGATTGCTACGAAGCCTTCAACATCCAGGTCGAGGGGCTGCGCAAGCGGCTTAGCGCGACCGGAGCCAGGCATCTGGTCCTCGGCATTTCTGGCGGGCTCGACTCCACTCATGCGCTCATCGTCGCGTGCAAGGCGATGGAGCGGCTGGGCCGTCCGGCATCGGACATCCTCGGCTATACCATGCCCGGCTTCGCGACGGGCGATGCGACCAAGGCAAATGCCTGGGCGCTGATGCGCGCACTGGGCGTGACCGGCGCCGAGATCGACATCCGCCCGACCGCGCGCCAGATGCTGGCCGATATCGGCCACCCCTTTGCCGGGGGCGAGCCGGTGTACGACGTGACGTTCGAGAATGTGCAGGCCGGGTTGCGGACCGACTACCTGTTCCGCCTCGCCAACCAGAACAACGGCTTCGTCGTGGGCACCGGCGATCTGTCCGAGCTGGCGCTCGGGTGGTCGACCTATGGCGTCGGCGACCAGATGAGCCATTACGGCGTCAATGCCGGCGTGCCCAAGACGCTGATCCAGTATCTGATCCGCTGGACCGTGCAGACCGGCCAGTTCACCGGGGCTGCAGCCGACGTGCTGCTGGCGATCCTCGATACCGAAATCTCGCCCGAGCTGGTCCCCGCCGATGCCGATGGCAAGATGCAGAGCACGCAGGACCGGATCGGCCCCTATGCGCTGCACGACTTCTTCCTGCACCATATCGCGCGCTATGGGCTGCGCCCGTCCAAGGTGGCGTTCCTCGCCTGGCACGCATGGCGCGATTGCGAGGCGGGCGAATGGCCGATCGGTTTCCCGGAGGCGGATCGCAGCGCCTATGACCTGCCGACCATCGCCAAATGGCTCGAAGGCTTCCTGTTCCGCTTCTTCCAGACCAGCCAGTTCAAGCGTTCCGCGCTCCCGAATGGGCCAAAGGTGCTGGGCGGTGGTGCGCTGAGCCCACGCGGCGACTGGCGCGCGCCTTCGGACGGCGTGGCCTCGCCGTGGATCGACGAATTGCGGGGAGCCCTGCCCTGACCGTTGCGGGTCAGGGTGCTCTCCTCAATGCGCGAGCATCACCCGCACCCGCCGCAGGAACTCCTGCGACTCAAACGGCTTTTTCAGGATATGGACGTTGGGCGCGGCGATCGCGTCCAGGCTGGCCGATTGCGCGAAGCCCGTGACGACGAGCACCGGCAGCCGGATATTGTCCCCCCGCAGCATCGTCGCGACTTCGGCGCCGTTCATCCCCGGCATCGCGAAATCCACGACCAGCAGGTCCGGCCGCTGCGCCCGCACGAGCTCGACGCCCTCGACGCCGCTTCCTGCCTCGAACACTTCGGCCCCGGCCTGTTCCAGCGTCTCGGCAAGCGAGGCGCGCACCTGCGGATCGTCATCGACCAGCGCGATCCGCCGGCCGCTAAGATCGATGCGCTGGTCGCCAAGGTCGTCCAGCTGGACCACGCGAGGCGGCTGCGCGGCGGCGAGGCGCAGATAGAGCTTGATAGTCGTGCCCTCGCCGGGCGTGCTGTCGACCACGAGCGCGCCGCCCGATTGCTGGAGCACCCCGAACGCCATCGCCAGGCCCATGCCCGTGCCCTTGCCCACGCCCTTGGTCGTGAAGAACGGCTCGACTGCGCGGGCCGCGGTTTCGGCGTCCATGCCGGTGCCGGTGTCCGTGACCGACAGGACGATGTAATCGCCGGGCGCAAGATCGGCGACCGGACCGCGCTGCATCTCTGCGCCGATGCTGAGCGTCCCGCCCGTGGGCATGGCGTCGCGCGCATTGAACGCCAGGTTGAGGATCACCAGCTCAAGCTGGAGCGGATCCACTTCGACGTTCCAGCCCGGATCGATCGGCTGGACTTCGACGCGGCTGAGCGGCGCCACGGCGCGCTCGACCAGGTCGCGCACGCCGCCGATCAGCTCCGCCAGCCGCACCGATGTCATGTCGAGCCGCTGGTGCCGCGAAAAGGCGAGCAGTTGCCCAGTGAGCGAGCGCCCGCGCTCGACGGCATCCAGCGCGCTGGCGCTCCACCGGACGACGCGGTCCGCATCGTCGGGCTTTCGCGCGATCAGTTCCAGGTTGCCGGCGACAGCCTGGAGCAGGTTGTTGAAATCATGCGCGATCCCGCCGGTCAGTTGGCCCACCGCCTCCAGCTTCTGCGACTGGAGCAGCGCGGCCTCCGCCTGCTTGCGCTGACCGATCTGCCCGCGCAGTTCCGCCAGCGCAGCGTCGCGCTCTTCGACCAGCGCGGCAAGCTCGGCATTGGCGGCCTGGAGCCGCGCCGACGAGGGCAGCGCCATCGCCTTGGGCAATAGCGGCCACAGCAGCACCGCAGTCGCGAGCGAGGCAATGGCGGTGATGATCTTGACCACCGCCTCCAGCCCATAGACCGGCTGGTACAGCGTCCATATCGCCATGACATGGGTCAGCCCGCACGCCAGGATGAACGTCGCGAAGCACCAGAACACCCAGCCGAATTCGAGCTCGGACCGGCGGCGGACGAGCATCACGAGCGCGATGGGGATCGAGAAATAGGCGATCGCGATGATCGAATCGGACAGGATATGCGTCCAGATAAGCGCCGGCTGCCACAACAGGCAGAAGCCGTGCGGTGCGTAACTGCTGCCCCAAAATGCGCCCAGGAGGCTCTGCATCCCTACTCCCTCGATGTCGCGGCCAACTGCGATTCCGACGCATTTACATGACAGTGAGGGGGGCCGAAACCTAAGGGAAACAACTGGTATCAGCTGAAACTTGCAATATTGTTCCGCAATGGGATGAGTCTGGGCCACGCGGGCGGCGCGCCGACGTACCTGCTCAGAAAGCTACTCTTTTTCCGCTATCGGCGCTCTCGCGCAGCTGCTCGATCAGGCGCAGCCCCGCCACGGCATCGGCGGCGGACACGGGCGCCGGGCCGCCATGGAGGATGGCCTCCGCCAGCCCCTGATAGAATCGGCGATAGTCGCCCGGTTCGGACGGAATCGTCGTGCTGGTGCCATCCGGCAGCGTCAGCACGCCGTGGATTGTCGGGTCCTCGACTCCATAGTCCTGATCGTCGGGCCGACCGCCGCCGCGCAGCACCGCTTCCTGCGGATCGAGCCCGTATTTGACGAAGCTGCCCTGCCGCCCATGCAGCGCAAAGCGGGGGCGCGGCGCCGCAATCATGCGCGACGACGACAGTACTACCCGTCGATCGCCATAGTGCAGCGTCGCCTCGAAATAATCGTCCACCTGCGATCCTTCGCGCTGGGACGCCAAGTCTCCGGTCACCGCATCCGGCGCCCCGAACAGCAGCAGCGCCTGATCGAGCATGTGCGGCCCCAGATCGGACAGTTGCCCGCCCCCCGCCTCCGGCGATTCCTTCCATGGCTGCGCAAGCGCAGGGCGGAAGCGGTCCCAATGGGCTTCGAACAAGACTATCTCGCCCAGCCTACCGCTCTCCACCAACGCGCGTACGGTCACGAAATCGCTGTCCCAGCGCCGGTTATGGAAGGCAGACAACACCAGCCCGCGCGCCTCGGCTGCGGCCTGGAGCGCTTCCGCCTGCGCGACCGACGTCGCGAACGGCTTGTCGATCACGACATGCTTTCCCGCCTCCAGCGCGGCCATGGCGAGCGGAAAATGGGTGTCGTTCGGCGTGGAGATCGCCACCAGCGCAATGCCCGGATCGGAGATCAGCGCGTCCGGCGTCATCACTGCGGCATCGGGATAGGCGGCGTGGACGGCGTCCGCACGCGACGTGGCGATCGCGGCGAGCTCCAGCGCGGGCACCGCCTGAATCAACGGGGCATGAAACGCCGTCCCGCCCAGGCCAAAGCCGATTATGCCCGCGCGTATCATTCCATATTCCTTCTTCTCGCGGCAGCCCGCCGGAGCTTCACACGCCCTGCTTGCGCAGGAACGGCTCGATCACGGTCGCCATCCGGTCATAGCCTTCGACCGTAGGGTGGACGCCGTCGCTCGCCAGGCCCGGCAACATCGCGCCCGACGCGTCGCCCAGCACCGGCGTGTAATCGATCCAGGTCGCGCCAGACGCGGCGGCATAATCGCGCAGCCACGCATTCATCGCGCGGATCGGCTTCACCGTCTCAAGCCCCGGGCGCCACGGAAACCCGTTGGCCGGCGGCACCGATGCGATCAGCACGCGGATACGGTTCGCCTGCGCCAGCTGAACCATCATCCGGAAATTGTCGAAGCTCTGCTCGGGGGTCATCGGCCCGGTATTGCCGGCGACGTCGTTCGTGCCGGCCATGATGTGCACGAAGCGCGGTTTGAGCGCGATGACGTCGGCCATCATTCGCAGCACCATCTGGGGCGTCGTCTGGCCGCTGATGCCACGCCCGACACGCCCGGCGCGGAAGAAGTCGGGCCGCTTGCTGCGCCAGCCCTCGGTGATCGAATCGCCCATGAAGACGATGCCGGTCTTGGCCCCCGCCTTGTGCAGCGCTTCGTTTTCCGCGCGATACCGGCCGAGATACGGCCAGTCCTCCCGCCGCAACCGGGCCTGTTTCTGCTCCCAGGTCTCTGTCTCCTGCGCGCCGGCGGCGAACGGGAGCAGCAATCCCGTGGCAAGCAGGGCGCGGCGGACGGTGTCGGTCATGGTCGAACTCTCCTGTTTTTTTGCCATGGTGCGCGAGCGCAGGCGCCTAGGCCAGCGCGAAAACGCCTGCCAGGGCCCTCGTCACCGAAAATCCGGCGTGCATGGGACAATCGGCCTCGCTCTTTCGTTCAGACTTCGCCTAATAGGAGGCGATTTCGTTCGCACGGGCGTTGTGCGGACCGGTGGGAGTAAGTGTGTGACGGTGCAAGGCAATCCTGGGACAACATTGGCGCGAGGCGTAGCCTGGGCAGCGCTTGCGGCATTGACGGCGGCGCCGCTCGCCGCGCAGCAGGTTCCCGCACCCGCCACGCCCGCGATCGTACAGGCCGTGCCGGCGCCCGCGCCGGTCGTGCCGCTGCCGGTGCTGAGCCCCAGCCAGGCGGCACAGCTGTCGCAGATGATCGCGGAGGCGAGCTTTGCGCACGGCCTGCGGCACGACGGCGCCGTTCCCCCGCGTCCCCAGGGCAATGATGCGCTGGTCCGCACGGCATTGGATTTCGCGCGCGCGGTGCATTCGGGCCGGCTGGACACCAGCGATTTCCAGGAAGACTGGGGCCTGCGTCCCGCGCCCTACGATCCGCTGCCCGGCTTTGCCGATGCCGTGAAGCGCGACCGGATCGCCGCGTGGATCCGCGCGCTGCCCCCGCCCTATGCCGGGTACGACGCCTTGCAGAAGGGGCTCGCCATCTATCGCGCGATCGAGGCAAAGGGCGGCTGGAGCAGCGTCCCCGCCGGGCCCGATCTCAGCATCGGCGCCACGGGCGCCCGTGTGCTAGCGCTGCGCAAGCGTCTGGCCGTGGAGGACAGCGAGGTCGCGCTCACGGGCAACAGCTTCGACGCCGCACTCCAGGCGGCGGTCAAGCGCGCGCAGGGCCGCTATGGCCTCAACCCCACCGGCACCGTGTCCACCCAGACGCTGGCCGCGCTCAACGTCACGGCGGGCAATCGCGTGCGCCAGATCATGGCGAACATGGAACGCTGGCGCTGGCTGCCTGAACAGCTTCCTGCCAAGCGAATCCAGGTGAACATCGCCGATGCCCGGCTTGCGGTGTTCGAAGGCGACGCGCCGATCGCGTCGATGAAGGCCGTCACCGGCCGCCCCGGCAACGAAACGCCGATGCTCCAGTCCGAAATCCACTCGGTCGTGCTCAATCCGCCCTGGAACGTGCCCGCCGGCATCGCCGCCAAGGAGCTGTGGCCCAAGGGTGCGGCCTATCTGGCGCGCAACAACTACAAGGTGATCGGCACGGGCCCCAACAAGCGACTGCAGCAACAGGCCGGGCCCCACAGCGCGCTGGGCCGCTACAAGTTCGATTTCGAAAACCCCTATGCCGTGTACCTGCACGACACGCCGTCGCAATCGACCTTCGCCAGCTTCAGCCGGCTCGCCAGCCATGGCTGTGTTCGGCTGGAAAAGCCGGCGATGCTCGCACAGCTGCTGTTCCGCAACGACCCCGCCTGGCAGCCCGATCAGATCGATGCGACGATCGCCGGGGGCAAGACCGTGCGCGCGCCGTTGCAGCCGCAGGACCGCGTAGCCGTGTACCTGCTCTATTGGACCGCGTTCGCGAAGAGCGACGGCCAGATGAGCTTCCGCGCCGACCCCTATGGCTGGGACAAGACGCTGGCCGCCAAGATCGAAAACCGTTCGGCGATCACCGCCGCCGCTGCACTCTGATGGGAGCTACCATGAACCTTCGTCGCATTGCCCTGTTCACCGCCGCCGCCGCGAGCGCGCTGGCGATCGCCGCCTGCTCGGGCGGCAACAACGACGAGGCGCCGACGCCCGACACCAATATGGAAGCGCTGCCCGAGGATATGGGCAACGCCAGCACCGTGCCCGAAGAAACCCCGGCGCCCTTGCCCGCCGAGAACGTCACGACCGAAGCGCCCAGCGCCGCGCCGCTTCCCGACATGAGCGCGGATGAGCAGACGCAGGACGATGCCGACGCCGCCGGCATGACCGCACGGGTATCGCGCGACGAAGGCGGCAACAGCGCGGGCCAGCCCGCGAACTGAGCATTACCGGCGCCGCGGCGGGCGTTCAGCCTTCCGTGGCGCCGCAATAGGTCTTCAGGAACGCCGCATGCGCGGGCATCTTTGCCACGCGCGCGGCAATCCCTGCTTTCAGTTCGTCCAGCCCCTTGCGCAGCTGCCCCGCCGGCATCATCCGCGCCAGTTCATGGTGCCGTTGCGGCTCCAGCCCCTGGCCGCGCAGCACCTGCACCCAGGAATCGATCCGGAACAGCTCTTCGCTCGCCTGATAGGCATGCCCCGCCTCGCGGAACAACGCCATGCGCTGGGTCAGCGTGTCGGGCACCGCCATGTCGCGGCACCGCTTCCAGAAGTCCGAATCCTGCCGCTGGTTCAAGTGATAGTGCAGGATGATGAAGTCGCGGACATGCTCCATTTCCTGGCGTGATACCGCGTTGAAGCGCTCGACCTGCGCCTCGGTGATCCCCGCAAAGGGGAAGGACTGGATCAGCCGGGTCACCGCGATCTTGACGAAATGGATGCTGGTGGACTCCAGCGGCTCGATGAACCCGCTCGCCAGCCCCAGCGCGATGACGTTGCGGCTCCACACCTTGCGCCGGCGCCCGGTGCGATAGCGGATCAGCCGGGGTTCGGTCAGCACCTCGCCCTCCACCTCGGCGAGCAGCTGGGCGCGCGCCGCATCGTCGGACAGGTCCTCGCTGCGATAGACGATCCCGTTGCCCACCCGGTGCTGCAACGGAATCCGCCAGCGCCACCCCGCCTGATGCGCGATCGCGCGGGTATAGGGCACCGCCGGCCCGGTCGATCGCGTCTGCACCGCGATGGCGCTGTCGCTGGTCAGCCAGTGGGTCCAGTCCTCATACCCCGTCTGGAGCGTCTGTTCGATCAGCAGCCCGCGAAAACCGGTGCAATCGAGGAACAGGTCCCCCTCGATCCGGGCGCCGTTTTCCAGCGCCAGCGCAGTCACGTCTCCGCTCTCCGGGTCCTGTTCGACCCGCGCGATCTTGCCCTCGACGCGCCTCACCCCGGCGGGCTCGCTCAGCGCGCGCAGGAAGCGGGCATAGAGGGTCGCGTCGAGGTGATAGGCATAGCTGATCCCCGGCTCCGCATCCTTGCCGAAGCGCTCGGCATTGGCCGCCTGCAACTCGAAGCAATAGTCGGCCAGGTCGCCGCCAAAGCCCTGCGCCCGCGCCTCCAGCCAGAAATGGTGGAAATCTGCCATCCATGTCGCGGGCTGGCCGATGGTGCCGAAGCTGTGGACATAACGCTCGCCGGGTTTGCCCCAATTCTCGAACGCGATGCCCAGCTTGAAGGTCGCCTGGGTCGCGCGCATGAACGCCGGCTCGTCGATCGTCAGCAGCTCGTGGAATTTGCGCGACGTGGGTATGGTGGATTCGCCGACCCCGACCGTGCCGATTTCGTCGGACTCGACCAGCGTGATGTCGAGCAGCGCGCCCAATTGCTTGACCAGTGCCGCCGCCGCGACCCAGCCGGCGGTGCCCCCGCCGGCGATGACGACACGAGTGATGCGCTTCTGGGTCATCGGTTCAACCTGTTGACGATCTGGCCGCGCAGCCGGCGCGCCGCGGTTTCATCGAGCGGGCCCAGCGGGCCGCGCGCGTTGGCGGGAAGATGCGCGGCGGCCTGATCGGCAGCACCGAACACATAATAATCGAACAGCGCGCGCCACCCCGCCTTCTCGGTCTCGGGACGGTCGCGCAGGCTGAGCAGCGCGTGGAGCAAGGTAGTCTGGGGATTGTCGAGGAACGCAGGGCTCGTGTTCCACCAATAGTTTATCATGACGTTGAACGGCGCCACCGCCTCCACCTGATGCCACCACAGGGCGGGGTAGAACAGGATGTCGCCCGGCTCGAGATCGGCGACCTGCGCCGCCGCCAGCGCCTCGGCAAAGCGGGGGAAGCGATCGAAATCGGGGTTGCGGAAATCGACCATGGTCAGCACCTGCCCGCCCGGCGTCGGCTCCAACGGGCCGGGATAGAGGTTCGCGACCTGATCGGGGGGGAACAGGATGAAGCGTCGCCGGCCGACCATGCAGCAGGCGATGTTGTTCGACATGTCGTAATGCGCCGCCGCGATCGTGCGGTTGCCGATCCAGATGCTGGCGAGCGGCGGATGAGCGGCGAACATCGGATCGTTCAGGACCAGATCGTTGGCGTCGCGAAGGCCGGGCAGATAGGCGTCCAGGTCGGTCGAGCCGATATACACGCTCCGGCCTGCGGGGTCGTCCAGATGCGCGGTGATACGGGCAAGCATCTCGCCCAGCGGCGCGCGGCCCCCTTCGAAATTGAAGCCCGAGACATCGGCATTATACGCAAAGCGCCCGCCAATCTCCGCCGCGCCGGTAAAGGCGACGACGGGCCGCCCCGCGTCGAACCCGGCAAGATAGGCCATCGCGTCCTGCGCCGACCGCAAGCCCGCCTGAACCAGCGGCCAATCGCGCGCGACGCCGCGCAGGATCGTCGGCACCTGTTCCGCCATCAGCGCGGCATAGGGAATGGCGTCGGGCGCGACGCCTTCGATCACGCGCGTGCGGCGCTCGATCGCGATGCTGCTCATACCGCCGCCAGCGCATTCTTGCGGGCGATCAGTGCGCCGATATTGGCAAGCGACGCCGCCACCAGAAAGGCGGGCGCCAGATAGCCTGCCGCGTTCAGTCGTTCGAGCGCAGCGCCCGGCAGCGCCGCGAGCCGTTCGCGGTCGATGCCGACATAGCCGGCGATGCGAACGCTGCGCTCGTCATCCAGCGCCACGTCGAGGTCGAGCGGCCGAAGCAGCCCTTCCGCGTCCCATGCGGCGAACATCGGCCCCGCAGCCTCCACACCGCCCCGGATCAACTGGAGCAACCGGGTGACGTGGTCGAGATACAGGCTGTTTCCGCCACGCGGCAGGAACAGCGGCACGCCGTCCTCCGCGCCGACGCGGCTGTCGTCGAAGTCGACATGCACCAGCGGTGCCGCATCACCTCCGCCGATCGCCGGTGCGACGCCCAGCGAAAACGGGCCGCGCTGGACCAGCGCGGGAATGTGCCGGCTCTGCCAGCGGTCGCCCACCAGGAACAAATTCTCGTCCCGCTGCAGCCCGAGCAGCACCACGGCCTGCAAGCCTTCGACGGGATCGTTCCGCAGCAGAATCGGAAAGTCGCGCTGTGCCTCTTCATATTCGAACGGGAAGATCGGCATCAGGTTCACCGCGTCGCCATAGGCGGCCCCGTGGCGGATCGCGACGGTCAGGTCGTGATGGTCGATATTGTTGAGCAGGACCGGATTGGTCATCGTTATGGTTCAAACTCGCATGCAGCCGCCCGGCGCAGCATGGCGCAAAGCGATCGCGGTCTCAATCGACGAGAAAGGGCCGCTGCATCCGCAACGGCCCCTCCCCTTGTTCAACGATGGTTCCGCATTCAGAACTTGAAGCGTGCACCGAGCAGGAAGCGGCGATCCAGTTCCTGGGCGAACCACAGTTCCTTCTCGTCGCGGGCATAGGTCCGCACGCTGGTTTCAGTCAGGTTGATACCTTCCAGCGTGACGGCGATGTTCGGCGTGATCTCATAGCTGAGCGTCGCGTCGAGCTGGCCGAACGGTGCAGTGAACTCGGGGTTGCGCGAGCCCTGGCGGTTGATCCCCGAGAGGAACTTGTCGCGCCAGTTATATGCCACGCGGGCCGAGATGCCGTTCTTTTCATAGATCAGCGTGCCGCTGATCGTGTCGCTGAGCCCCAGCAGCGCGAACTGGTCCTCCGACGGGCTGGCGCCGATGTTGAAGCCCACGTCGCCGCGCACCAGCGTATATGCCGCAGCCACACCGAAGCCGGTGGAGCCGAGGAAATACTGGCCGGCAAGCTCGACACCATAGATTTCCGCGTCCTTGTTGTTGATCGGGCGCGTCACCTGGAACTGGTAGAGCGGATCGGTGCTCTGGCCGGTCAGGTCATAGGTGCTGTTGATCAGCTTGACATAATCGTCGCTGAGCGAACGCGTCGCGGTGTTGTAGTTCGCGCTGAACTGCGACGTCGCGGTAGCGATCGATCCGGTCGACTGGAGCAGCGCCGTCATCACGAACAAGTTGACGTCGCTGATGTCGGCACCAAGGCCGGTCAGTGCCGCCTTGGCCGTGCCCGAGCGGCTGCCGGCCGCGCCCGAGCTGGGATCACGCAGACCGAACAGGTCCGACGTGAACTGGCCGTTGCCGATGAAGTTACGCACGCGCTTGTCGAAGAACGCGACCGACACATAGCTGTCCGGCTTGAAATACCATTCCAGCGAGGCGTCGAAATTGTCCGAGATCAGCGGCTTCAGGCGGGCGTTGCCCGTCGTGCCGGTGGCGATGCCGCCATTGTTGATCGGACGCGGCGGGCCGCCCACCGTGGTTGCGGTGAACAGATTGCCATAGTTCGGGCGGGCGATCGTCTTGCTGTACGACAGGCGACCGATCACGTTCGGCAGGAATTCGACCTGGAAATCGATCTGCGGCAGGATGTTGTCATAGCTGCCGCCGTCGGTGACGAACTGCGTGCGGTTCGAGATCGAAACGGTGAAGTCGTTGTCCGAGACCCAGGCGATACCCGCCGGGATGGCTTCCAGCGACGTCGTCGTCGACTTGGTGCGCTCATAGCGAACGCCGGCGACAAGGCGGGTCGGCGCGCCGCCCAGTTCGCCCTTCCAGGTAACCTGGCCATATGCGGCCCAGATCTCTTCCTTGACCCGATTGTCCTGGCTGCCGGTCACGGCCACCGCGTTGCCGCGGCCTGCATAATAGGGCGAGAGGATCGAGTAGATTGCAGCTGCATTGCCGCGATACGCGGTCTGCGACTCCGGATCGCCGCCCGGATTGAACTTGTCGAACTTGCATTCGAGGCAGAACGCCTGAAGCGCGCCCGGCGCAAGCCGCTGCACATCGCCCGGATTGGTGATGCCCCAGTCGCCCAGCGTCTGCTGCGTCGAGACGAAGGTCTGGTGCATGTCGGTCTTGCGGTAGTTGCCGCCGAACTCGAACTTGCTGCCCTCGCCCAGATCCCAGCCGAAATCGGCGCGGAATTCCTTGACGGTCTGCTCCTGGGTAGAGGTGTTGGAGCGGCCCATCTGCGAGCCGACATCGTTCACGTCGAGCGGGCCGCTGGCGCCCAGCGTGATGTCCTGCTGCGGGATGCCGTTGCTGTAGTCCACCGAGTGCGCGGCCACGACATTGGCGCCCATGCCGACCAGCGTCGAGCTGAAGCCATTGGGGTTGTCCGGGCGGCTGGACGACTTGCTGTAATGGCCGTCGAGCACCAGCGAGAGGTTGCTCGCCAGTTCCCAGTTCGCGTTCAGGCCGAAATCCTGCAGCTTGCTCTTCTGGGCACGCGACTGGGCTTCGAAGCCTTCGTCCTTCTGGCCGTTGATCGTCTCGTGCAGATAGGTGGCGGTAGCGACCGTGGGATTGCCGTCGAACGTCACCACGTCGAACGGGCGGCTGAACCAGTTGGACAGATCCGAACGCTCTTCGCGCTGCTTGTTCTGGGCATAGAGCGCATCGGCGGTCAGCGTCAGCGTGTCGGTCGGCTTGAACTGCACCACGGCCTGGCCGTTGATGCGCTCGCGGCTGCCCTCTGCATAGTGATAGCGGCTGTCGTTCGGGATCGCGACGAGCTGGTTCGGGTTGGTCGGCGCGTTGTTGACCACGGTGCAGGTCGGCGTGGGCGTAGTCCCTGCGCACGCCCCGCCGCTGCGGGCGAAGCCGCCGGTCAGGAAGGTGCTGTAGGGGATGATGTTCCAGTCGTTGGACGTGGCCGCGATCGACGTGAAATTACGCTTCTGATAGCTGCCGAACAGCGAAACGCCGAAGCGCTGGGTCGGATCGCTCCAGCTGACGACGCCCGAGAATTCCGGCGTGATCTTGGAACCGCAATCGAGGCAGCCGTTGACGCTGGTGTCGTACACGGCCTTTGCGCCGATGCTGCCGTTCAGGCCCGATTCGTTGCTGTCGAGCGGGCGACGAGTCACGACGTTGATCGTCGCGCCGATACCGCCCGAGGGGACTGCCGCACGGCCGGTCTTGTACACTTCCAGCGTACGCACGCCTTCGGTGGCGAGGTTCGAGAAGTCGAACGAGCGGCTGGTGCCCTGTGCGCCGTCGGCGTTCTGGTCGCCGCCGACGACCGAGACGTTCGACGTAGCGAGCTGGCGCCCGTTCAGCGTGACCATGTTGTAGGTCGGGCCGAAGCCGCGAACGGTGACCTGCGATCCTTCGCCGTTCGTGCGGTTGATCGACACGCCCGGAATACGCTGCAGCGATTCGGCCAGGTTGGTGTCGGGGAACTTGCCGATGTCTTCGGCCGAAATCGCGTCGACGATGCCGGGCGCATCGCGCTTGATCTGGATCGCGCGCTCAAGGCTGGCGCGGATGCCGGTAACGACGATCTCGTCGCCGCTCTGCGCGTCTTCCGCCTGTGCGGGCGCGGCCGCGTCCTGCGCGGAAGCAATTCCAGGAACCATGAAGCACGCCGCAATCGCGATCGCGGAAGCCGAGCGCGCGAGCGTCGGCGAGAGCTTAAAGCTAGTCATCCACCCCTCCTTATCGGCATGCCAGGATGGCTGCCGAGTTGTTGTTATTTAGGACTGCCGAACCGGCCGTCTGATGTTAACGCTATCACATTGTCCTACGTTGTCAACGAGTCGCCAAGCGTCGGCGCGATGGAATTACTCGCTTATCTTCATGACCTTAGTTTTTTTGGTGCGTTTAGTTAGCGAGTGTTGCAAAACATCCACACCCAGCCCCTCGGCGGCTCCGGTGCTTTGTGCAGCGCAACAAGAAACCACTCTGTTTCGGCACGGGCCGCGATAAGATCGCGCGGCGGCAATGCGGGCATTGCGCCACTGTTGGCGCAGTCCTCCGCTTTGTCTTGCGCGACAGCCACTATCACCTGCGGGCTTCTGCCCGGATGCACTCACGCTCCGTAGAGTTCCGCGTTGCCAGCGCCCGGAACGAGGATCAGGATCGCCCCTACAGGAGACCGACATGGCCGACCGCGACTCGCAAACAGACCTCGCCGTGGCGCTGGCAGCGCAGTGGCCGCTGGTGATGATGACGCATTGGTGGACGGCGGTACTCGCGCCCTGGTGCCCCCCGCCCGCGCCTCTGACGGCGGACGACGATCACACGCTGCCGGTGCCGGAGCCGATCGAGCGCGACGGCGAACACGCGCTGTTCGCCTGACGCCGCCCGCGCTCAGCGGCGCGGAAGACCCAGCAGCCAGGGCTTGGGTCGCCCGGAGGGTTTGGGCGCACCGTCCAGCCGCTCCGCCCGGATAATCCTGACGGGCGGCTGGATCATCTGCCCGCGCATCACGCCGCGCCCGCCGCCGGTGGGCTTGGCCAGGATGCGGCGGACCACGTCCATCCCCGACACGACATGCCCGAATGCGGCATAGCCGCCGGTCGGGCCGCGTGCGTCGAGCGACGGATTGTCGCCGACCATGATCGAGAAATTGCCGTTGCCCGAATTGGGATCGGCGCCGTGCGCAAGCGAGACGGTGCCATCGGTATGGCGCAGCCCGGTCCTGCTCGTCGGCTCCAGCGGCACCGCGTCGAGCATCCGGCGGGCATCGGTGGCGATCCCACCCTGGACGAACCCGAGCTTCGGGTTGCCCGTCCGGCGGGACGACCGATAGAATTCGGTATCGTCCAGCCGCCCGTCATCGACATAGGCCAGGAAATTGGCGGTGGTGCGCGGCGCCCGCCGTGCATCGAGCGCCAGCACGATCGCGCCTTCGGACGTGACCAGCCGCACCCGCACCTCGCCCGGCGCAGCGCGCGGCTGGGCGAGCACAGGCGTGGGAATGGCGAGAAGCAAGAGCGCGACGGCGCGCAACATCAGGAAACGCATGGGCTTTCGGTAGCGCAGGCGACGCGGATTCGCGAGGGGGCATCGGTGCAGCCTCCCCGCCGGATGCCCCTTTCGAGAGCCCCGGCGGGGAGACCTATCGCCAGCGGGAGCACCGTATCCGCTAGCGAATCCTGTGGCCCTCCGCGTCCCACACCTCGACCGCGCCGAGCTTGCGGTCGCGCACCTTCTGCTCGATCTTGGTCAGGTCGCCGACGACGACCCAGGTCATCGCGTCGGGATGCAGCAGCCGCGCCGCCCCGGCGATCGTCGCGGGCGTCAGCGCGGCGTAGCGGGCAGGCAGCGTCGTGACATAGTCATAGGGCCGGCCGAACCGGTTCACTTGCTGCAGATAGCCGACCATCGCAGTATTGGTCTCGAACTGGCCGGGAAGCGCCAGCACGGCGCCCTTGGTCAACAGGTCCAGCTCGGCCTGCGTCGCCGGCTTGTCGGCAACGATGCCGCGCAGTTCCTTGTCGATCTCGCCCAGTGCCTCCGCCGTCTTGTCGGTCTGCACGCTGGTCGCGACGCCGAACGCCTGCGGCCCGCGCGCATCGGCGACATAGCTGTTGGCGCCATAGGTCCACCCCTTGCCTTCGCGCAGGTTCATGTTGAGCCGCGACGTGAAGTTGCCGCCCAGCACGTCGTTCATCGCGTTGATGTCGAAATCGCGCGGGTCGGCGGCGCTGGGCAGCAGCTGCCCGACGCGGATCACCGACTGGATCGCGCCGGGCTTATCGATCAGCACGATGCGCGGTGCGGTCTGTGCCGGGGGTGTCTCCAGCGTCTTGGTGCCGATCGGGCGCGCCGGGGCCTTCCAATCGCCGAATGCCTTTTCCAGCGCGGCGACCAACACCGGCAGCGTGGTGTCGCCGGCCGCGTAGATCACGGCGTTGTCCGGGCGTATCCAGCTTTCGTGGAACGCGACGAGATCGTCGCGGGTGATGGATTTGAGCGTATCGGCCCGGCCGGCCAACTGGGTGCCATAGGCATGGTCCTTGCCATAGAGCAGGTTGCCGAACGCGCGCTGGGCCAGGTCGCCGGGATCGGCCAGCGATTGCGACAGGCCGGCCAGATGCAGCGCGCGGTCGCGCTCCAGGTCCGCCGGACGGAAGGCCGGGTTGCGGATGTAATCGGCCCACAGCGCGAGCGATTCGGGCAGCGCCGTCTTGAGCGCGGAAAGCGCGAAGTCGGTCGTGTCGCTGTCGCTATAGGCATAGGCGCGCGCGCCCAGCATCGCCTGCCGCTCGGCCAACTGCTGCGACGACAGCGTCCGCGTGCCTTCGTCCATCATCCCCAGCGTAAGGCCCTGGAGCCCGCGCTTCATATGCTGTTCGGCGGCCTGCCCCGCGTCGAACACCATCGCCATGTCCACCGTCGGCGTGCCCGGACGTTCGGACAGCAGCACGCGGATGCCGTTCGACAGCCGCGCCTCGCGCAGCACGGGCAACGTCAGCGCCGGCGACGGCCCGAGCGGCGGGATCTTCGTCCGGTCGGCGGCATCCGCCACGCTCTTGGGCTTGCCATAGGGCAGCACGGTCAGCGTGTAGGACGGCTTGGTCAGCCACGCGCTCGAATCGGTGCGGACCTGCGCCGCCGTGGTCGCAACCAGCCGGGCCTCGTCCTTGGCATAATGACCGGGATCGTCGTGGAACAGCGCGCCCGAAGACAGCGCCATCGCCTTGACGAACAGCGATTCCATCGCCCGGGCATTGTCGGCGACGGCGGTGGTTTTGGTGCGTTTCAGCTCCGCTTCGGTCGGCCCGGTCGCAAGGAAGTCGCGCAGCACCGCCTGGACGGCCGCCTTCGCCTTTTCGCGATCGACGCCGGCGTTCAACCGCACTTCGATGGTGAAGGTGCCCGCGACCGAGAAGCTGTCATAGCTGGCCGACGCCGAACTCGCGATCTGCTGGTCGCGCACCAGCGCCTGATACAGGCGCGCGGTCTTGCCCCGGCCCAGGATCTGCGACGCGAGCCGCAGCGCGGGCGCCTCCGCCGCATTGCCGCCCGGCACTGGCCAGGTCCAGGCGATCGCGGTCTGCGGAACATCGTCCTGCAGCACTTCGGTACGCTCGCGCTCCAGCACGGGCACCCATGCGGTCACGCGCCCCGTGGGCGGCCCCGCCGGTACGCTGCCGAAATATTTCTCCGCCAGCGCCTTTGCCTGCGCCAGGGTGACATCGCCCGAAAGCGTGACGACCGCGTTCGACGCGCCATAATAGCGGCGGAACCAGTCCTTCACATCCTCGAGCGAGGCGGCGTTCAGGTCCTCCATCGACCCGATGATGCTGTGGTAATAGGGGTGGTTCACCGGAAACACGCCCGCCATCTGGCGATCGCTCATCGCCGAATAGGGCATGTTCTCGCGCGTGCGCTTCTCGTTCTGGACGACCTTGCGCTGCTCGTCGAGCTTGGCCTGAGTCACCGCACCGAGCAGATAGCCCATCCGATCCGATTCCAGCCACAGCACCCGCTCCAGCCCGCCGGTCGGCACGACTTCGTAATAATAGGTCTGGTCGAACGCCGTCGCGCCATTGACCGCCGACACGCCAACTTCCTGAAGCGGCGGCATATATTCCTTGTCGTGATGTTCGGAGCCGTTGAACATCAGATGCTCGAACAGATGCGCGAAGCCCGACTTGCCCTGGGGCTCGTTCATCGAGCCCACCCGATACCAGACCGCGACCGCGACCTTGGGCGTCTTGTGATCCTCATGCACGACGACGCGCAGCCCGTTGGCGAGCGTGAACTGCTGATAGGGTACGGCCTCCTGAGACCGGGCGGGCGCGGCGGCGCTGAGTGCGAGCGCAGTGGCCGCGAGAAGCAGTCGGGTGGCCTTCATGGCGAAGCAAATCCTTGGGAACGAGAACAAGACCGGCGCCCGCCGGGGCGGACGCCAGCCGGAAGGGACGCGATCAGAACGTGGTCGAGACGCCCAGCTTGAACTTGCGCCCGCCCAGATAGGTGGCGCGGGTGTAGAATTTGGGCGTGGTGCCGGTGCCGCCGAAGGTCTCCTGCACATCGGGCGTCGACGTGCCCTTGAGCAGGTCCGACGCCTCGACATAGACCCGGATCTTGCCGAAGCTCGGGCGCAGATAATATTCGGCGCGGAAGTCGAGCGTCTGCACGCCTTCGCTGTAGACGCTCAGCCCGCGCGGGCGGAACATCGACATGGCACGCGACTGGAAGCCATAGGCCAGCGTCGCGTCGATGCCGTATTTGTTATACGTCAGCGCCGCCGTTCCCGAATGCTTGGGCTGCTGGCTGAAGGGGATCGACAGGAACTCGAACACCGACTGGCCGGTGGCGCCATAGGCCCAGGAATAGCGCTCCGCGCGCGAGCTTTTGGTAAAGGTGTAGTTGGCAAAGATGCCGAGCCCGTTCCACGCGCCGGGCAGGAAATCGAACTGCCGCTCCACCTGGGTCTCGATGCCCCAGATCGTGGCGACATGATCGCTGTTGGCAGGCGTCGTGCCGGTGATCATCGCATTTTCGGGGTGCGCCGGGTCGAAATAGGGCGCGCCCTGGAAATAGGGATGGTTGGGCAGCGTCACCGCCGTCAGGTTCGCCGGGCCGTTGGTGACGTTGGCCTGGAGCAGATTGTCGATCCGCTTGTAGAAGCCGCTGAGCTTCATCACGCCGATCTTGTGGTAATATTCCACGCTCAGGTCGAAATTCTGCGTCGTCGCGGGCTTCAGGTTCGGGTTGCCGGTGTTGATCTGGAGGATCGGCTTGGGACCCTCCGGCCCGGGGATCGGGATGTTGATGAAGCTGATCCGCGTCTGGGTGGAAAGCTGCCCGATCTGGGGCCGCGCGACCGACATGAAATAGCCGCCGCGGAAGATCAGGTTGTCGCTTTCCCGATAGTTGAACAGCACGCGCGGCAGGAAATCGGCCGCGGTCGCCTTTTCCGTCACCAGTCGCGAAAAGGCGTTCTGGAACACCAGGTCGTTGCCGAACCCGCCGCCGTTCGCCGGCAGGATCGGGCCGATATAGCTGGGGAAGATCAGGTTGCGCGCATTGAGTTCGGTGTGGTTGTAGCGCACCCCGCCGATCACTTCGAGCTTGCCGAAATCGAGCCGCGTCTGGACATAGGCGGCGATGGTCTGTTCCATCGTCCGCTGGTTGTCCTGATCGGGGTTGGGCACGATCGGGGTCAGGGTGAAGCCGGTCGGCCCGCCGGCATATTGCGCGATATTGCCCACGAAATTGCGCAGCGACCGCTCGCTCACCACCGAGAAGCCGGCGCCGGTCATGCCGATCTGGCTGAGGTCGGACGGCCCGAATTCCAGCGGCAGTGCCGAGGCCAGTACCCCGCCGCCAAGCTGTGACCGCACAAGGTTGCTGCGAAACTCGGTCCGCTCCAGATAGGCGCCCGCCTCGATGTAATTCACCGGGCCCCAGTCGGCGAGGTACTTGGCGCTGTAGCTGGCGGTATAGCGATCGTTCTTGCCCGTGGTGGTGTCGATCTGGCCGCTGGCGTTCTCGATCCGGAAATTGGCCGGATTGTTGACGAAGCTCCACCCCGCCGCGCTCAGATAGGGAAGCGGGATGTCGCTGCCGTGGCGCGGGCCCCAGGGGGTGATGATATAGCCGCCGGTGGCGTCGGTCGCCTCGGGTGCGAACATCGCGGCGGTCGCATCGACATTGGGCATCCGCAACTGGGTGGTGAAGCTGGCCGGATGCGTCTCGGTGCCATGCGCGAAGCCGAGCAGATAGGTCAGTTCGACCTTGCCGAGCGTGGTCTTGCCGTTGAAGCTGTAGGTATCGGTGATCGTCTTGGCGTCGCGGTCATAGGCATAGCTCTGGTCGCGCGAAATCGCCGCATTGCCGGGCGCCAGGCTCAGGTTCAGTTCGGCCAGCGCCGCGCCGCCGGGGCGATCGGTATATTTGCTCGCCGCGCCGAATGCGTCCTGGAGCGAATAGGTCGTCCGGTTCGCTTCGGAATGCTGGATGTCCAGCTTCAGGTTGGTGTGATCCCCGATCCGCCACTCGGCCGAAAAGGTGCCCGCCAGCGTCGATTGGTCGACATGGTTGAAATTGGTCTCCAGCCGCGTCGGATAGGCGTCCACGGCCCCTTCCACGAACGGGAAGATCGTCAGCGGGTTGACCTGCTCGAACGTCAGGATCGTCGGGCGCCCATTGGCATCCAGCGGCAGGCTGCGGCCATATTGGAGCACATTGTTGTACGAAATCGTCCGCGCGCTCACGTCGCGATACTGGACCGACGCGCTCAGGCCAAGATTGCCGAACGTGCCCGCGACCGTGCCCGAAACCAGGAAATCCTTGTTGAAATCCTTCGCGCTCTTGCCCCCTTCGATCAGGAAATTGGCGTAGCGGCGGGGCCGGTTGAGCGGCGACAGCGTCTCGATCTCGACCAGACCGCCGGTGCCGGCGCTGTCCTGGCTCGGCAGCAGCGACTTGCTGATCGTGATCTTGCTCACCGAATCCGCCAGCAGGTTGCTCAGGTCCGCCGAACGCCCGGTGCCGTTGCCCACCGGCAGGTTGAGCCCGTTGAGCTTGACCGCGTTCATGTCCGGCTCGAGCCCGCGCACGACCACGTTCGTCCCGTCGCCGGTCAGCGTGTCGCGCTGGAACGACACGCCCGGCGCGCGGCGCAGTGCGTCGGAAAAGGTTGTGCCGGTGAAATTGCCCAGGTCGTCGGCGGAAATGACATCGGCGCTGTTTTCGGCGGTGCGCTGGAGATTGAGCGCGTTGGCGCGGGCGCTGCGCGATCCATAGACGACGATCTCCGCCGCGCGGGTCCCGCCCTCGCCCATTGCGAACTCCAGCGGCGGCTGGGCAGTGCCGTCCACGGTCACGCTCTGGGTGATCGTCGGAAAGCCCAGGAACGAAATCTCGATCGTGTAGGTGCCCGGCGCGATGCCGGGAAAGCGAAAGCCGCCCAGATCGTCGGCGGTCGTCGTCTGCCCCGTCTCGACGATCCGCACCAGCGCACCCGCGACATTGCGGTTGCCGTCTGCCTCGACGATATGGCCGGTGATCGTGCCCGGCGCGCGATCCCCGGTCTGCGGGCCGGTGACCACGAACGAGCCCCCGCTCGTCACCCCCAGCGACAGCCCCGACCCTTGCAGCAGCGCGCGATAGGCGGCGGCGGGCGTGAACGTGCCCGACAAGCGCGGCGCCTGCTTGCCCTGCACCGTGGCACCGGAAAACACGATGTTGGTGCCGGTTCGCGTCGCCACGGCGCGCAACGCGCGCTCCAGCGGCTGCGCCGGCAGGTCGAACGCGAAATTTGCCTGTGCCTGCGCCGCGACGGGCGCCCCCAGCACCCAGGCGATAGCGGCCACCGCCGAAAGCGTCTTGTCAGAAACCATCGATTCCCCCCGTCGGGACCCGCAAAGCCGGCGAGGCCCTCAAGAGGCTAGACGATGCTGCGTTGCAAAACCGACATGGTCTCGCAATAAAAATGTCGCCGGGAGAGGTTTAGCGCACGATCTTTAGGCTTTGCCCTCCCCTTTCGACACGAAGGCCATGCAGCGCAGCGATCGCGGCGGCGAACTCGGCGGTGTCGTTGGTCGCGAATACGCCCGACACCCGCAGCGCCGCGACGCGGGGATCGTCCACCGTCACGCGCGGCCCGCCATAGCGATTGATCTCGGCCACCGCCTGCGCCAGCGGCAGGTCGTTGAACACGGCCTGCCCCCGCCGCCATGCCGTGGCGCTCTCGATCGAGGGCTGATCGACGACCGAGGGCGCGTCCTCGGTCGCGGTCAACCGCTCGCCGGGGGCGAGGATCGTCGGCGGCAACGGCGACGCGCGCCGGGCGCCGGTATCGGTGATCGCCACCTTGCCCTGGATCAGCGTCACCACGACGCCCTGCGCCGTGCGCCGGACGATGAAGCTGGTGCCGACGGCGCGCACCTGTTTGTCGCCCGCGCTGACGATGAACGGGCGGGCGGGATTGGGCGCGACTTCGAACATCGCCTCGCCGCGTTCCAGCCGCACCCGGCGTTCGTCGGGATGGTAGGCGACTTCGACTTCGGAATCGGTGTTGAGCGCAATGCGGGTGCCGTCGGACAGCGTCGTAACCTTCTGTTCGCCGATCCGCGTCGCATACTCGACGGGCCGGTCGAACACGTATGTCCGCACGCCCAGGCTCACAGCCAGCAGCAACGACGCGGCGATCGCGGCAGCGGCAAACCGGCCGCGCGTAGACTGCGGAATCGCCCGGCGCGACCGCAGTCGCGCGGCGGGGCGGCTGCGCTCGGCATCGGCGCAATAGAGCGCCGCGCCGGGCAGGATCGCCCAGATCTCGGTCGCCCGCTCGAAGGCGTCGCGATGCGCGGCATCGGCGTGCAGCCACCCCTTGAGCGCCGCATCGGTCGCGGTGTTGCGGTCCGGCGCGCTCAGCCGCGCGACCCAGGCGGCGGCCTCGGCATCGATGGCCCGGTTGCGACGGCTCACCATTCCGCCATCCAGTGCATCAGTTGCAGCGTCGCCCGCGCGACCTGCTTCTCGACCGCCGCGAGGGACATGCCCTCACGCGCGGCGATATCGGCATAGCTGAGATTGTCGAGACGCCGGGCCAGCAGGATGCGGCGCGTCCGCTCGGGCAGGCGCTCCAGCCCCGCCGCCGCATGGCGCAGCCGCGCCTGTTGCTCGACAATCTGCGAAGGATCGGGCGTATGATCCGCAATCGACTGGAAATCATCGATATCGACAAACGGCGAACGCGCACGGCGGCGCGACCGATCGATCGACAGATTGACGGCGGCGGTGACCAGCAGCGCCTCTTTCGAGCGCGCGTCATGGGTGCGCTCATAGCGTTCGATTTTCAGGAAAGCATCCTGCACAAGCTCGTCCGCATCCTCTTCGGAAACCCCGCGCCGCATCACCGCGCGTCTGGCTTTTGCCAGCATGTCTGCCAGGGTTGGCATTAGTGTTTCGGGTCTCCTTCCTGACCTTTAGACGCGCGGCAGCCCAAAACCAGACAAATAAAATTCGGCGAATAGTTGCGCTCTACTGCACCTGTCCTTTGGTGCTACTCGCCATCGGGGCAGGACGCGAGCGCCCCCTCGAACAGCGCGACAAGTCGTTTGCGCAACTGGCCATCGTCGACGGCACATAGCGGATCGTTGGCCATCGCGGTGCGCAGAATCGCCACGCCCACCAGCACCGCAAAGCTAAGGCTTGCGCGCATATCGGCGTCGGGCCCGTCCAGTACGGCGGCGATCGGCCCCAGAATGTCCTCGCTGATGGTATCGCGGATGATCGACGACGCCTTGGGCGAGGACGCGGAGCGCAACAGGATCAGCAGGCGATCGATATGCTGATCGGCCTCCTCCGGGTTCTCTTCGTCGTCCAGCAGCAGCGCGGTCAGGTATTCGGCGACGCCTTCACGGCCCACGCCCTTCATCATATCCTCGTCGCCACCGCGCACGCATTCGGTGAACAACTGCTCCTTGCTGCCGAAATACCGGCTCACCAGCGCGGGATCGACGCCGACCTCGCCGGCGATTTCGCGCAAGCCGACATTCTCGTAACTGTCTCGGGCAAAATGGCGGCGCGCGGACGCCAGCATCGCGTCCCTGGTGGCAGCGGCATTCCGGGTGCGTGACGAACCCTTAGTTGGCGGAATCATCCGTGTCTCCTATCATGTACCCGATCGAGGTCAACGCGCCTGGCGACGATAAGTCTACAACCGTTGACAAAGATTCGAGACACGCTTAGCGCCTCATCCTGTCGGGGAACCATCCGTAGAGAGACGGTCCCTTTAGAGAGGATGCCGGCAAAGCCGGATCAGGAACGCAAACTCATGTTTTCGAACAAATCTCAGATGCTTGCAGCCACCGCTATCGCAGTGGCACTCGCCCTAACCGGCTGCGGTAAAGGCGCCGACTCGGGGCCGCCCCAGGGCAACCCTCCCGTGACCGTGGCCGCACCGCTGGTGCAGGACGTGTCCGACTGGGACGAATTCGTGGGCCGCTTCGAAGCGATCCAGAACGTCGAGGTGCGCCCACGCGCCTCCGGCTATGTCGATGGCATCCATTTCACTGATGGCCAGATGGTCAAGAAGGGCCAGTTGCTCTTCACGATCGATCCGCGCCAGGCGGAGGCCGCGCTGGCGCAGGCCGTAGCGCAGGTCGCGCAGGCAGAGGCCACGCTGGTCAACGCGCGCACCGAACTCGCCCGCTCGCAGGCGCTGGTGTCGCAGCGCGCGGCCAGCCAGGAAGAAGTCGAGCAGCGCAACGCGGCGGTCCGTTCGGGCGCGGCGCAGGTTGCCGCAGCGCAGGCGACCGTACGCGCGCGCCGGCTGGACGTCGGCTTCACGCGCGTGACGGCCCCGATCAGCGGCCGGATTTCCGAGCGCAAGGTCGATGCCGGCAACTCGGTCACTGCAGACAGCACCGTGCTGACCACGATCGTTTCGGTCGATCCGCTGCATTTCGTGTTCAACGGCTCCGAAGCGCTGCTGCTCAAATATGAGCGGCAGGACGCCGGCGTCCGTCCCGGCACCCCGGTTCGCGTCAAGCTGAGCGACGAATCCGACTTCGTGCATGCGGGCAAGCTCGATTTCATCGACAACGCGCTCGATGCCGGCGCCGGCACGATCCGCGCCCGCGCGATCATCGACAATCCCGGCGGCCTGCTGAAGCCGGGCATGTTCGGTTCGCTGCGGCTGGAATCCTCGCGCACCTATCCGGCGATGCTGGTCCCCGACAGCGCGGTGATGGCGGATTCCGCGCGCCAGATCGTCTATGTCGTGGACAAGAGCGGCACGCTGGTCGCCCGGCCGGTGCAGACCGGGCCGATGCGCGGCGACCTGCGCGTGATCCGCAGCGGCATCAACCGCGACGATCGCGTCGTGATCGGCGGCGCCCAGCGCGCCCGTCCGGGGCAGAAGGTCACGGCCCAGCCCGGCAAGATCACGCAAGGCCCGGCACCGCAGGCGGCAGCGCCATCCAGCAACGCCCTCCCCGCGTCGACGGCTCTGCCCGCCGGCGGCCGTTGAGGCCAGCGCCATGAACATTTCGAGCTTCTTCATCGAGCGCCCGATCTTTGCGGGCGTCATCGCGGTCTTCATCACGCTGATCGGCGCGTTCTGCTATCCGCTGCTGCCGCTGTCGCAATATCCGGAGATCGCCCCGCCGACCATCGCGGTCACCGCGGCCTATGCCGGCGCGCCGGCGGAGACGATCGCAGACACGGTCGCCGCCCCGCTGGAACAGGAGATCAACGGCGTCGAGGGCATGCTCTACATGAGCTCCTCGTCGACCCAGGGCGCCGCAACCATCACCGTCACCTTCGCGCCGGGCACCGACCTGAACGCCGCGCAGGTGCTGGTGCAGAACCGCGTCAACCTGGCCGAACCGCGCCTGCCCCAGCAGGTCCGCCAGATCGGCGTGACCGTCAGCAAGCAGGAATCGGGCTTCCTGATGATCGTGGCGCTCACCTCGCCCGATGGCAGCCTGAACACCGATTATATCGGCAACTATGCCAACACCTCGATCCGCGACCGCCTGTTGCGGCTCAAGGGCGTGGGCGGCGTCAGCGTGTTCGGCGGCGGCAATTACTCGATGCGCGTCTGGATCGACCCGGACAAGGCTGCCGCGCGCAACCTGACCGCGGGCGAGATCGTCACCGCGCTGCAGGGACAAAACGTCCAGGTCGCGGGCGGCGCCGTGGGCCAGTCGCCTGCGGGCGCGGGCAATCCGTCGTTCGAGGTTCCTGTCGACGTGCAGGGCCGCCTCCAGACGCCTGAGCAGTTCAAGAACATCACGATCAAGGCCGACCCTGCGGGCGGTGCGATCACGCGGCTGGGCGACGTGGCCCGTGTCGAGCTGGGCAGCCAGGATTATTCGATCCGCGGCTCGATCGGCGGCGCGCGTGGTATCGCGCTGGCCATCGTCCAGCAGCCGGGTGCGAACTCGCTGAACGCAGCCGACCTGGTGCTCAAGGAAATGGAGACGATCTCCAAGGACTTCCCCCAGGGTCTGAAATACTCGATCCCCTACAATCCGACCGAATATGTCTCCGCATCGGTCGAGGCCGTGGAGCACACGCTGTTCGAGGCGGTGATCCTGGTCGTGATCGTCGTGATGGTGTTCCTCCAGACATGGCGCGCGGCGGTCATCCCGATCATCGCGATCCCGATCGCCCTGATCGGCACCTTCGCGGTGCAGCTGGCGCTGGGCTATTCGATCAACTCGCTGTCGCTGTTCGCACTCGTGCTGGCGGTGGGCATCGTGGTCGACGACGCGATCGTCGTGGTCGAGGCCGTCGAGAAGCACATCCGCGACGGGCTGTCTCCGCGTGAGGCCGCACACCGGACGATGAAGGAAGTGTCGGGCGCGCTGATCGCCATCAGCCTGGTGCTGATCGCGGTGTTCGTTCCGACGGCGATGATCTCGGGCATTCCCGGCATCTTCTATCGCCAGTTCGCGGTCACGATCGCCGCATCGACCGCCATCTCGCTCATCGTGTCGCTCACGCTGTCGCCGGCGATGGCCGCGCTGCTGCTCAAGCCGCACGTCGAGCACGGCGTCGACGAGGGCCCGCGCTGGCTGCGTCCGGTCCGCGTGGCGGGGCACAAGTTCAACCAGGCGTTCGACTGGCTGTCGGATCGCTATGGCAAGCTCACCTCGCGGTTGATCCGCATGGGGCTTATCATGGCGATCGTTTATGCTGGCCTGCTCGCGCTGACCGGCTGGCGCCTCACGGCTACCCCAACCGGGTTCATCCCCGAACAGGATCAGGGCTTCCTGATCGGCGTCATCCAGTTGCCGCCGGGCGCGTCGCTCGACCGCACCAGCGCGATCGTCGACAAGGCCTATGCGATCGCCAGCAAGAACGAGAACGTGATCGACGGCGTCGCCTTTGCCGGCCTGGATGGCGCAAGCTTCAGCCAGGCGTCCAACTCGGGCGTGGTGTTCCTGAAGCTGCGCGACTGGTCGGAGCGCGGGTCCAAGGCGAGTGCCGCGGCACTTGCGGGCGAGCTTACCGGCGCGCTGGCCGGGCAGATCGACGGCGCCAGCATCTTTATGATCTCGCCGCCGGCGGTCCAGGGCCTGGGCAATGGCAGTGGCTTCGTGATGATGCTCCAGGACCGCTCGGCCAATGCCGGCTATCGCGGGCTGGAGGGCGTGACCGGCGCGATGATGGGTGCGGCGATGCAGCAGCCCAAGGTCAACCAGGTCTTCTCGCTGTTCAACACCTCGGTTCCGCGCATCCGCGCCGACATCGATCGCGACAAGGCGCAGTTGCTCGGCGTCCAGCCCAGCCAGGTGTTCGACGCGATCGGCACTTATATCGGCTCGACCTATGTCAACGACTTCAACCTGCTCGGCCGCACCTTCCGCGTGACCGCACAGGCGGATGCCGGGTCGCGCGACGACGTAAGCGATGTCGGCCGCCTGCAGGTGCGATCCAGCTCGGGCCAGATGGTGCCGATCTCGTCGGTCGCGACCTTCCACCGCGATTCGGGCGCGGCGCGCGTCGTGCGCTACAACCTGTTGCCCGCCGTCGAGCTTCAGGGTCAGGCGGCACCCGGTGTGTCGTCGGGCGAAGCGCTGGCGACGATGGAGCAGATGGCCGGACAGGTGCTGCCGCCGGGGTATACGTTCGAATGGACGGGGCTGGCGTATCAGCAGAAGGAGGCAGGCAGCAGCACGCTGATCTTCGTCCTTGCCGTGGTGTTCGTGTTCCTGGTGCTGGCGGCACAATATGAATCGATCACGCTGCCGCTGGCGGTGATCCTGATCGTGCCGATGTGCATCCTGGCGGCAATGCTGGGCGTCAACGTCCGGGGAATGGACAACAACATCCTGACGCAGGTCGGCCTGGTGGTGCTGATCGCACTGGCGGCGAAGAACGCGATCCTGATCGTGGAGTTCGCCAAACAGGGTGAAGAAGAGGGCATGAATCGGTTCGAGGCGGCGGCCCATGCGGCACGCTCGCGGCTTCGCCCGATCCTCATGACCAGCTTCGCGTTCCTGTTCGGCGTTATCCCGCTCGCGATCGCGACGGGGCCGGGCCAGGAAATGCGCCAGTCGCTGGGCACCGCCGTGTCGTTCGGCATGCTGGGCGTGACCATCTTCGGCCTGATCTTCACGCCGATCTTCTATGTCCTGATGCGCGGCCTGGGCGCCAAGCGGAGCGCCGACAAGACGCCCCCCGCAGAGCACCAGACCGTCATCGCCGGAGAGCCCAAATGAAGCCCGTCCTGATCGCCGCCGCCTCTGCGCTGGCCCTGTCCGGGTGCGCGGTCGGCCCGAACTATGTCTCCCCCGCCGCCAAGGTGCCGGCACAAAAGCCCTTTGCCGAGGCGAATGCGCCGGGGTTCGTCCCCGACGCGCCGCCCGCGACCTGGTGGAAGCTGTTCGACGCCCCCGTCCTCGACCGGCTGGTCAACGAAGCGCTGGCGGCCAACACCGACCTGCGCGTCGCCGCCGCCAATCTGCGGCAGGCACGCGCAGTGCTCAGCGAAAGCCGGACTGCCCGGCTGCCCAGCACCACGCTGAGCGCGCAGGGCACCTATCGTCGCCTTCCCGGTGCCTCGTTCGGACAGCCCGGTGGCAGCATCGAAGGCGAGAACTATACGAGCGGGCTGGATGCCAGCTATCAAGTCGATCTGTTCGGCAAGATATCGCGCACGATAGAGGCCAGCCGCGCCGATACCGACGCGGTACAGGCAACCTATGACCTCACCCGCGTTACCGTGGTCGCCGAGACGATCCGCGCCTATTCCGACGCATGCGGCGCAGGGCGCCAGCTGGCGGTGGCGCGCGAATCGCTGCGCGTGCAGCAGGACACGTTCGACATCACGCGCCGGCTGGAACTGGGCGGTCGTGGCACCGGGTTGAACACCAGCAGCGCGGGGTCGCTGCTCGAACAGACGCGGGCGAACATCCCGACCTATGAGGCTGCACGCAAATCGGCCCTGTTCCGCCTTGCGGTTCTGACCGGCAAGCCGCCGGCGGAATTTCCCACCGACGTGGCAGAGTGCGAAACCCTGCCCCAAGTTACCTCGCCGATCCCCGTCGGCGACGGCGCGGGGCTTTTAGCCCGTCGCGCCGACGTCCGCGCCGCCGAACGCCGCCTTGCCGCGGCGACGGCGCGCGTGGGCGTGGCAACCGCCGACCTGTATCCCAACATCAGCCTCGGCGGACAGATCGGTGGCGTCGGCACATCCGCCGATCAGGTATTCAAGAAATCGGGTCTCCAGTTCAGCCTGGGGCCGTTGATTTCGTGGAGCTTCCCCAACATCACCGTCGCCCGCGCGCGCATCCGCCAGGCCGAAGCCACGGCGGAAGGCGCGCTGGCGACGTTCGACGGCACGTGGCTCACTGCGTTGCAGGACACCGAGACCGCGCTGAGCAATTACGTGGCACAGGGCCAGCGCGTGGCAACGCTGCGTTCTGCCCGCGAGCAGGGCGAGGAAGCGGCGCGGATCGCCCGGTTGCGCTATCGCGCGGGTGCGGAGAATTTCCAGGTCGTGCTCGACGCCGAACGCTCGCTGGCATCCGCCGAGGCGCTGCTCGCGGCGGCCGAGGCGCAGCGCTCCGACGCGACGGTATCCTTGTTCCTTGCGCTTGGTGGTGGCTGGCAGACTCCCGGCTGACCGCCCGCGGCGCGGGCCCCGACCAGGCCCGCGCCGCGCTCCATCAACAATATGGGCGTCTGGCGCGAACCGGCGACAGGCTATGCGTTTGCGCCGCCCGCCGGTGCGTGACAGAGGAAACGGATGATCCGCCGAATCCTTTCGATCTTCGAACCGTTCATCCTGATGCTCGTCGGCACCGTGGTGCTGGCGTCGCTGCTGCCGCCGCGCGGGGTGGGCGTCCCCATCTTCGAAACCGCCGCCGATATCGGCATCGTCGCGCTGTTCTTCCTGCACGGGGCCAAGCTGTCGCGGCAGGCGATCCTGGACGGCGCGCGCAACTGGCGCCTGCATCTGGCGGTGTTCGCCGCCACCTATATCCTGTTCCCGCTGCTGGGGCTGGGCGTGCTCAAGCTGGGCGTGCTCGATGCGTCGCTGGCGGCAGGGATGCTGTTCCTCACATTGCTGCCCTCCACGGTACAGTCGTCGATCGCGTTCACCGCCATGGCGCGGGGCAACGTTGCCGCCGCCGTGTGTAGCGCCTCGTTTTCCAACCTGGCCGGCGTCGTGCTTACCCCGCTGCTCGTCGCGCTGCTGATGCAGAGCAGCACCGGCTCGGGCGGCGGCATCTCGATCTCCGCCGTCGAGCAAATCCTGCTCCAGCTGCTGCTGCCGTTCGTCGTGGGGCATCTGTTGCGGCCGCTGATCGGCGAGTGGGTGGCGCGCAACAAGAAGCTGCTGACCTTTGTCGATCGCGGATCGATCCTGCTGGTGGTCTATACGGCATTCGGTGCGGCAGTGGTGGCCGGGTTGTGGAACCAGGTGTCGGCCGCCGATCTCGCGTTGGTTGTCGTCGCGTGCTGCGTCGTGCTGGGGATCGTGCTCGGCGCGACCTGGGGCGTCGCGAAGTGGATGCGCCTGCCGCGCGAGGACGCCGTGGTGCTGCTGTTCTGCGGATCGAAGAAGAGCCTCGCGTCGGGCGTGCCGATGGCGGGCGTATTGTTCCCGGCCAGTCAGGTGGGCCTCATCATCCTGCCGGTGATGCTGTTCCACCAGCTTCAGCTGATCGCCTGCGCGATCCTGGCAAGGCGACTGGAAAAGGCCGCGATCGCCGCGAGCTGAGGGGCTTGCCAAGCGCCGCCACCGGGCCGAGGAGGGCCGCCATGGACCTGGATGCGCTGCTCAACCATTATTTCGGAACCGACGATCCCGACGCGATCGACGATGCCGCGCTGGCGGCGGGCAAGGAGCGGCTGGGAATCGATTTCGGGGTGGAGCGCGACCCGGCCCGGCGGTTCGCGCTGTGGACGCTGATGGAGGCGCTCGGCTTTGCGCCCTCGCCGGCGGACGCCTTTCCCAAGCACCCGCAGCTCAAGCAGGCGGCGGATGAGTATCTGAGCGCGGCGTGGCGGCTGGAGCGGGAGTGACGCGCGCGCGCCCCTAGCGAAAGACCATCAACGCCACGAGGGTAATCGCCAGCGCGCTGCCGCTGGCGCAGCACAACAGGCCGAAACTACATTGGCACAGCGCAGGCTCGTATCGCTGCATGGCACCTCTCCTTGCGCCATTCTTCGATGGTCGCGGCGAAATGCTATCACAGCCGGCGCGCCGCGCAAGCTACGGGTTTACCCGCGCTGTTCCTGGTCCGTGATCGGCACGGCCAGCTTGGCGAGGATTGACTCCAGCGCCCGGCATTCGTCTTCGTCGAGCACGCCGAAAATCTGCTCGACCAGTCCCAACCGCAGCGGCTCCACGGTCGCCAGCGCCGCCCTGCCCTGATCGGTGATCGTCACACGCTTGGCCCGGCGGTCCTTCGCGTCGGGGGTGCGCAGGACGAGATGGTCGCGCTCCAGCCCGTCCAGCGCCTCCGTCACGGTGCGCGGCGCCAGATTGAAGATCTCTGCGATGTCCGCAGCCCGCGCGGGCCCCTCGCGCGCCACCAGCATCAGGATCTTGGCGCGCGCCAGCGAAGCCCCGCTCTGCGCCATACGGCGATCGAGCAAACGGTGTATCCGCAGGAAGAGCCTGCCGAATTCCTTGGCGAGATGGTCACGGTCTATCATACTTAGGTGGGCCCTCATTATATGGTATTGCATTATGCTGCAAGTGCGAGCATTTACGCCACCACAGAGCCCAAGCACAGGAACGCCGAGTCCATGTCCGAAACGGATCGTCCCAACGCGCCAGACGGCGACAACGCGACTGCCCCGAAAGAAGATGCAGCTGCGAAGCCCTCGCCGCTAAAAAATCCGCGCGTGCGGCTGATCCTGCTCGCGATCGTCATCGTGGCGCTGGTGCTCGGCGTCCTGTGGTACACGCGCTACCAGAGCTTCGGGAAATACCAGCAGGCGACGAACGACGCCTATATCCAGAGCGACGCAGTGATCGTGTCGTCCAAGGTTGGCGGGCAGGTCGAGCGCGTGTTCGTCACCGACAACCAGCAGGTGAAGGCCGGCCAGCCGCTCGCCCAGATCGACCCGCGCGACTATCGCGCCCAGACCGAACAGTTCGAAGCGCAGATCGGCGTGGCCCGCGCCAATGCCGAGGGCGTGCGCGCCCAGATCCGCGAGCAGCAGGCAGGCATCGAACAGGCCCGCGCGCAGCTGGCACAGGCGCAGAGCAGCCTCACCTTCGCCCAGGGCGAAGTCGCGCGCTATACGCCCCTCGCCGCTTCGGGCGCCGAGACGCGCGAGCGGCTGTCGCAGCTGCGCGACCAGGAGAAGCAGGCCGCGTCGCAGGTCGCCGCCGCCCGCGCCGCGCTGTCCGCGGCCGAACGCCGCGTCGGCACGCTGCAGGCGCAGATCGGCCAGGCGCAGGCCCAGGGCCGCGCCGCCGAGGCCCAGCTTTCGGCCGCGAACGTCAATCTGGGCTCGACGATCCTGCGCGCGGCGATCGACGGTCGCGTCGGCGACAAGACGGTGCAGGCGGGACAGTTCATCCAGCCCGGCGTGCGGCTGATGTCGATCGTCCCGACCCAGAAGCTGTATGTCGAGGCCAATTTCAAGGAAACCCAGGTCGCGCTGATGCGCCCGGGCCAGCCCGTGACGATCAAGGTCGATGCGCTGGACGGCGTCGAGATGCACGGCCGGGTCGAGAGCTTCTCGCCGGGCACCGGCGCGCAATTCTCGCTGCTCCCGCCGCAGAACGCGACCGGCAACTTCACCAAGATCGTCCAGCGTATTCCGGTGCGCATCGCGATCGACGCGGGGCCCGAGGCGCGCAAGCTGCTGTTGCCCGGCATGTCGGTGGACGTCAGCGTCGATACGCGCTCGGCACGCGGCGCGCGCGAACAGATCGAGCGCGAGCAGAAAGCCCGCACGGCCGGCAAATGAGCGCCGCAACCGCCCCCGCCCCTGCACGGGGCAAGCCACAGGCCGGCGCACGTCCCCAGAACGCCGATTTCGGCGCCTGGCTGGCCGTCGCGGCGGGCAGCCTGGGCGCGCTGATGGCGACGCTCGACATTTCGATCGTCAACTCCTCGCTCCCCACCATCCAGGGCGAAATCGGCGCGAGCGGGACCGAGGGGACGTGGATCGCCACCTCCTATCTGGTCGCCGAAATCGTAATCATCCCGCTCAGCGCCTGGCTGGAGCGCGTGCTGGGGCTACGCACCTTCCTGTTGATCGCAGTGACGCTGTTCACGGGCTTTTCGGTGCTGTGCGGCGTCTCGACCTCGCTGTCGATGATGATCGTCGGGCGCGTGGGTCAGGGGATCACCGGCGGCGCGCTGATCCCCACGGCGATGACGATCATCGCCACGCGCCTGCCGCCGCACCAGCAACCGATCGGCACGGCGATGTTCGGCGTCACCGCGATCCTGGGCCCGGTGCTGGGTCCGCTGATCGGCGGCTGGCTGACCGAGACGATCAGCTGGCATTATGCGTTCTTCCTCAACGTGCCGGTCAGCGCGATACTCATCACGCTGCTGCTCGTCGGCCTGCCGCACCAGAAGGCGAAGCTGTCCGAACTGCGCCAAGCCGACTGGCTGGGCATCGCCGGCCTCGCGCTGGGGCTGGGCGGGCTGACCGTGGTGCTCGAAGAGGGCCAGCGCGAGCAATGGTTCGAATCCGCGCTTATCATCCAGCTGAGCGTGATGACCGCTTTCGGCTTCATCCTGCTGCTGGCGGGACAGTTCTTCGCGCGAAAGCCCGTCATCCGTATGAAACTGCTGCTCGATCGCCAGTTCGGCAGCGTGGTGGTGATGGGGCTGGTGCTGGGCGCGGTGCTGTATGGCACCTCCTATGTGATCCCGCAGTTCCTGGCGATCATCGCCGATTACAACGCCCTTCAGGCGGGGCATGTCGTGTTGCTGGCGGGCATCCCCAGCCTGATCCTGATGCCGTTCACGCCGTTCCTGATGCGCTATATCGACATCCGCATCGCCGTGGCGTTCGGGCTGATGGTGATGGCGTATAGCTGCTGGACCGATACCGTGCTGACGGCGGACTCGACGGGCAGCGCCTTTACCGAATCCCAGCTGCTACGCGGCGTCGGCACGATCTTCGTGATGCTGTTCCTCAATCAGGCGGCGATCCGCTCGGTCCCGCCAGAGCTGGCGGGCGATGCCTCCGGCCTGTTCAACGCCGCGCGCAATATCGGCGGGTCGATCGGGCTGGCGCTGCTGGCGACGGTGCAGGACCAGCGCAGCTATTTCCACGCCCGCCGGCTGGAGGAGAGCCTGTCCGCCAATTCGGTCGGCGTACAGGATTACGTCGCCGGGCTGACCCAGCAATTCGGCAGCCAGGCCGCCGCGCTCCGCTCGCTGGGCGGCACCATCCAGCAACAGGCGCTGGTGATGACGTATAACGACATGTTCTGGCTGCTCGCGGTCGGCATCGTCGTCGTCACCCCGCTTGTCCTTTTCCTCCGCCCGCTGCCGCAAGGCGGGCCGATCGTCATGCATTGAGGAACGCCATGCGCACGCTCGCTCCCTTCGCCACGCTCGTCCTGCTCGCAGGCTGCACCGTCGGCCCCAACTATGCCGGCGCGCCCAAGCCGCTGGCGGCGGGGGACGCCCCCGCGACCTTCGCGCGCGGCGCCAATGCGACGACGGCACAGGCCCCCGTCGCCGGGCGCTGGTGGACGACGCTGGGCGACGCCCCGCTCGACGAGTTGGAGACGCGCGCCCTCGCCGCCAATCCCGGCATCGCCGTGGCGCAGGCACGGATGCGACAGGCGCGCGCGGCGGTGCGGCTGGAGCGCGCCAATGCGCTGCCCGGCGGGGCCGCGTCGGCACGCTATGTCCATGCCGAGATTCCGGGCGTGGATCTGGGCAGCCTGACCGGCTCCCGCGAGGAAGGATCGAGCAACGAGTCCCCGACCTCGCTCGACTTCTACAACCTCGGCTTCGACGCGAGCTGGGAGATCGACTTGTTCGGCGGCCAGCGGCGCACGGTCGAGGCGGCGCGCGCCAGCCTTGCCGCAGCCGAGGCCAATGTCGCCGATACGCAGGTCCAGCTGACCGCCGAAGTCGCGCAGGCCTATGTCAATCTGCGCGACCGCCAGCTGCGGCTGCAACTGGCCAAACAGGCCAGCGAGATGCAGCGCCAGATGCTGGAACTGACCCGCCAGCGCCGTGCGCAGGGCGTCGCCTCGCAACTCGAAGTCGAGCAGCTGGAGGGCCAGGTGCGCAGCACCGATGCCCAGCTGGTGCCGATTGGCGCGGAGATCGAAGCCTATCAGAACGCACTGGCGGTGCTGACCGGCGCAGCGCCGGGCACGCTGGACGCGATGCTCGCGACGCCCGGCGCGATCCCGCTGCCCCCCGCCGCGGTCGCGGTCGGCGATCCCGCCGCGCTGCTCCAGCGCCGCCCGGACATCCGCGCCGCCGAGCGCCAGCTGGCCGCCAGCACGGCGCGGATTGGCGTGGCGGAGGCGTCGCGCTTTCCCCGGCTCAGCTTCATGGGCATCCTCGGCCTGGGCGGCACCTCGCCCTCGGCGCTGACCAATCTCGACAATCTCGCCGCGCTGGCGATGCCGACGCTGCAATGGAGTTTCCTCGACTTCGGGCGCGGTGCGGCGCGCGTGCGTCAGGCCGAGGGCGCCCGCGACGAGGCGGAGGCGACCTATCGCCAGGCCGTGCTGCGCGCGTTGCAGGATGCCGAGGATTCACTGTCGCGCTTCGGACACCGGCGCGAAACGCTGGCGTCGCTGGCGCAGGTAAAGGCGGCGGCGGATCGTGCCGCCGCGCTGATGCAGCAGCGCTATGGCGCCGGCACCGCGACGCGCACCCAGGCGCTGGATGCCGAGCGCAACCGGCTGGCGGCGGAACAGAACGTCATCGCCGCGACGGCGGGGCTCACCACCGATTATGTCGCGTTGCAAAAGGCGCTGGGGCTCGGCTGGGACGCGCCCGCGCAACCCTGAAGGCCGTCAGGCGGGATAGCGCACCACGACGCGAAGCCCGCC
Source organism: Sphingomonas degradans (assembly GCF_053502645.1). Lineage (NCBI taxonomy): Bacteria > Pseudomonadati > Pseudomonadota > Alphaproteobacteria > Sphingomonadales > Sphingomonadaceae > Sphingomonas > Sphingomonas degradans. The sequence goes on along the minus strand of NZ_CP177172.1, from coordinate 1,352,262 downwards.
CTCGGCCCGGTTGGCGAAGCTGAGCGACGCGCCGTCGCGCACCGCCAGCGCGCGGACGATGGCAAGGCCCAGCCCCGCCCCGCCCGCATCGCGATTGCGCGACGGGTCGATGCGCCCGAACGGCTCGCCCAGCCGGACCAGCGCCGCCTCGGGCACACCGGGGCCGTCGTCCTCGACCACCAGTTCCACACCCGCCCCGCTATCCTCGGCGCGCACCATTACGGCGGTGCCATGGCGCAGCCCGTTGTCGATCAAATTGCCCAGAATGCGGCGCAGCGAGAGCGGCGCGACGCGCACCCATAGCGGCCCCGCCGCCTCGAATGTCACCGCATCGCCCAGTTCGCGCCGGATCGCGATGGTCGCCGCGCATTCGGCGGACAGGTCGATGGCGGCTGCCTGCACAGGCGCTGCCTCTCCTTGCGCCAGGAACAGCGTGTCGTTGAGCAGCGCCGTCATCTCGTCCAGATCGCGGGCCGCCCGTTCGCGATGGAGGGGGTCGTCGATAAACTCGGCGCGCAGTCGCAGGCGGGTGAGATAGGTGCGCATGTCGTGCGCGATGGCCGCCAAAATCCGCGTGCGCTCGTCCATCAGCTCGCGGATGCGCGTCTTCATTTCGTTGAACGCCGTCGCCAGCCCCCGCACTTCGCGCGGCCCCGCCACCGGCAGGTCGGGCGCGTCCAGCGTCGCGCCAAATCCACGCACGCCCTGCGACAGCCGCACCAGCGGGCGCGTCGTCTGGCGGATGGCAAGCATCAGCGCCGCGAGCACCAGCAGCCCGCCCACCGCCCCGATCGCGGCACGCCCGCGCATATAGCTGCGGATCACGGCGGAAGGCCGGCTGGTCAGCACCAGCACGTCGCCGCCGCGCAGCGCGATCGACACCCGGACCGGCGCGAACAGCCTTCCCGGGCGCGGGCTGGTGCCAAGCAAGCGACCGAAGCGCGGCGTGCGGCCCTGCACCACCACCGCGCGCCCCGCCAGTGCGCCGGTGAAATGTGCCGCGATCCGCGCCAGCTCCGCATCCACCGGGGCAGCGCCCGCTGGCATCGCGTGCGCCAGCCGCACGGTGTAGAGCGACGCATCGAGCGCATCGACCAGCGCCGGGCGATCCGCCGCCGGCGTGCGTTCCAGCGCGGCGGCAATCGCGGCGGCCTGCCCCGGCAGCGGCAGGTTATAGGGACGCCGCGCGTCCCCCCGCGACGGGAGCGCCGTCACGGCATAGACGAGCAGCTGCAACGCGACGAAGCCGACCAGCAGCACCGCGAGGATGCGCAACGTCAGGTTCGAGGCAATGCTCATGCCCGCTCGACTCCGCAGGCCAGCTGGTAGCCGCCACCGCGCACCGTCTTGATGATCGTCGTGCCGGCGGTGTCGCCCAGCTTGCGCCGCAGTCGGCTGAGCTGCACGTCCACCGCGCGGTCGAACGGCCCGGCGCTGCGCCCGCGCGTCCAGTCGAGCAACTGGTCGCGATTGAGCACGCGCTGCGGGTGCAGGACAAACGCGAGCAACAGGTCGAACTCGCCCCCGGTCAGTTCGACGCTCTCGCCCTCGGGGCTGGTCAGCGCGCGCGCGCCGCTGTCGATCACCCAGCCGGCGAAGCGGTAGCGCTCGGGCACGGGGGTGGCGGGCAACCGGTGGCGGTCGCGCGTGCGGCGCAGGATCGCGCGCACACGGGCGATCAGCTCGCGCGGGTTGAACGGCTTGGGCAAGTAATCGTCGGCACCGATCTCCAGCCCGATGATGCGGTCGATGTCGTCGCCCTTCGCGGTGACCATCAGCACCGGCACGTCGCCCTGCGCGCGCAGGCGGCGGCACAGCGACAGCCCGTCCTCGCCCGGCAGCATGACGTCGAGCACCACCAGGTCCACCCGCTGGCGCTGGTGCAACTGGTCGAACGCCGCCGTGGTCGGGCACCCCTGCGCATCGAAGCCCTCGCGCCTGAGCAGCGCGACGACCATCGCGCGGATTTCATGGTCGTCCTCGACCACGGCGATGCAACTGCTGTCCATGCTGCCGATCTGCCCCTTCCGCGCGGCGGTGGGAAGATGGCGACGAAGGCTGTTACACTCCGTTACCGTTCGTCACCGGGGCGACGCACCCGGCTTACCGACGCGGGGCATTTGCGTTGCCAGCGGCACACGCCGCCTGTGAGGGAGTAGAAAGATGCACCACAATGTCCTTGGCCTGATCGCAATCGCAGCGGCTACCGCCGCGCTGTCCCCCGCCCTCGCCGATGCCCAGGTGCGGCGCGGCCATGTGTTGAGCGTGCAGGGTGCCGGCGGGCGCGGCTTCGTCCAGACCCGCTCGGTCAGCCGCCAGCGCGGCGCGGCGCAGGTCCATCGCAGCGTGCAAACCAACAATGGCCGCGGATACCAGACCTCGCGCAGCCACACGCTCGCCCCCGGCAGCTACGCCGCCACGCGCAGCGCCCAGACCAATGACGGGCGCGGCTATACCACCGCCCGTGCCGCCAACTGGAGCGAGGGCAGCTACACGGGCAGCCGCACGACGACCACCAATGCCGGCACCAGCTTCGGTCGCGCTACCAGCGCCGTCGCCAATGGCGATGGCACCGCCAACTATACCAGCACCGTGACCGGGCCGAAGGGAGCGGTCCGCACGGTCAGCGGCACGACAGCCCCCCGCTGATCGTGCCGGGGCGACCGCGCTGCGTTCCCCGGCGCGGTCGCCCGCCCCCCCTAAAAGGAGATTGCCATGATGAAATCGATACTCACCGCCACCCTGTTGCTCGCCACCGCCAGCCCCGCGCTGGCGCAGCGCATGGGCGGCGATCCCTTTGCCGATGCCGATGCCAATGGCGACGGCAGGATCACGCGCGCCGAATATGCCGCCAGCCGCGCCGCCCGGTTCGACAAGATGGACCGCAACAAGGACGGCGTCGTCAGCCGCGACGATTTCGGCCGGCTGCGCAAGTTCCGTCCGCAGGCCGGCGAGATGCTGGACCGCATGATCGAGGGTGCCGACGCGAATGGCGATGGCAAGGTGACGCGCGCGGAAATGGCCGCCGCGCCGATGCCGATCTTCGACGCCGCCGACGCCAACAGGGACGGCGTGGTCGATGCCACCGAACGCGCCGCCGCGCGCGATCGGATGCAGGCTGCGCGCAAGCGCTGATCGGAAAGGCCCGCCATGTTCGCCCTTGCCCTGTCGCTGCTGGCCCCGGTCACCGCCCCGGCACCCGCCGCGCCCTTCGTCACTTGCGACGCATCGTGGCACGATGCCGCGCGCAACCGCGACGTGCCCGTGCGCATCCGCATCCCGGCAGGCACCGCGAAGGTGCCGGTGATCCTGTTCAGCCATGGCCTTGGCGGGTCGCTCGACGGTGGCACGCTCTGGGCCGAGGCATGGGCCGGGGCCGGCTTCGCAGTGGTGAATCTCCAGCATCCCGGCAGCGATCGCTCGATCCTCGGCACGGGCGGGCTGCGCGCCGCCGCCAATGCGACGCAACTGATCGCGCGCGTCGACGACGTCCATTTCGCCCTCGACCAGCTCGGCCAGCGCCGCCGCGAGGGCGCGTGCGACCTGACCCGAATCGACCTGGCGCATATCGGCATGTCGGGCCACAGCTTCGGCGCGCACACGACCCAGGCGATTGCCGGCCAGCGCTTTCCCGGTGGCCGGATCGCGGCGGACAGCCGCGTTAAGGCGGCCCTCGCCTTCAGCCCCGCACCGCCCCGGCAGGGCGACGACAAGGCCGCGTTCGGCGCCATCGCCATCCCGTTCTTCTCGATCACCGGCACGGCAGACACCACCCCCGCGCTGCCCGGCGTGTCGGCCAAGGACCGCGAGCGCCCGTTCGCCGCAATGCCGCCCGGCGGCAAATATCTGATGGTGCTGGCAGGGGCGACTCATGCCACGCTCAGCGGGACCGTGCGCTTTGGCCGTGGGCCGTCGGACGCGGACCGCGATGCCGTGATCGGCGCAAGCACGCTCTTCTGGCGCTGGACGCTGCTGGGCGACACAGCCGCACGGCGCGCGCTCGACGATTATGCCGCACGCCTGCCCTCCGGCGCCCGGCTGGCGCACAAATAGGTGCATTGCGATATGGCAAAGAGTCTGTAGCTTAGGGGCAGCGTTTGAGACCGGAGGTCATCCATGCTGCCCGCCCTGCTTCTGTTGCTCCAGGCCGCACCCGAGCCCTCGCTGCCAAGGCAGTGGGCCGAATTCAGCCGGGCGGGCGCGCTCAGCCATGTCCGCGAAACCGTCGCCATCGCCACTGCCGACCGGCAGGGAGCCACGCAGTTTCGCTACAGGCTTCGCCTCACGCGCGAAACGCTTGGCAAGCCCAACGAGGTACGCTGGGCGGACAGTGCCGAGTGCCCCGCCATTCACGCGGTTATGGCGAAGATGCGCGACATCAGGATGCCCGCGCCCGCGCCCTTCGGCGTGCCCGGCGACAATGCGGTGATCGTGCTCGACGGTGTCGGCTACAGCCTCACCGCCCCGTCCTCCGACGCCGCTGGCGCGCTTACGATACGCTCCAATATGGGTTCGTCGCTGGCGGCGTGGGTCGATGCGTCGCTGTCGCAACTCGCCCCATGCTGGAAACCCGCAACGTCATAGCGTCAGCAGTACCGCAAAGCTCAGGTACAGGCTGTCCGGCGTGTGCGGCGCGTTGGGCGCGTTGCGCAGCACGCCGCGCTTCAGCAACCACGCGCCGTTGAACTCGCCGCGCAGCCGCGTCGGCACGATCCACTGGCGAAAGCGCCCCTCGATCTGGTGCCCCGCAAAGCTGCCCGAGCGCCCCGTGGCATCGCGCACGCCGGACGTGGCGAAGCTGTCGGTGCGGTCGGCGAGCCACATCAGGCGATAGGCGAGGAAGCCATCGTTGCGCTTCGACGGCGTCACTTCGGTGCGCAGCCCCAGCGTGGCGATATTCGCCCGCCCGATCGCGCTGTAAATGCCCGACGGCGCCAGGTCGGCGCGGCGCATCCCGTACAGCGTGTCGAACCGGCCATTGTCGCCGCCCGGTCCATCGCCCGAGGCATAGTCCCCCTCCACCGACAGGCGCGGCTTCCACCCGCCCGCCAGCGTATAGCCAAGGTCCGCATGGCCGAACCAGGCTGCGACCTGCTGCTCCACCGCCCCCGCCGCCGTGCCCGCACGCGCGCTGCCGAACTGGTAGATGCCCTCGACCTCATAATCCCAGGCGCGCGGCGCGGGCTCGCGCAACACACGCACATCGATATTCTGCAAATGCCGGTCGCGAGTCGCCACGCCGGGGGCATCGCGCTCCTTGAACCCGAAATAGCCTAGCTCGATGCTCGTCGCGCCGAACGCCCGGTCCTTGGTGACCATCCCGCCCCAAAGCCGGGTGTCGCCGCTCTCGCGATCCAGCGCCCAGCGATTATGGACCACGTCGTCCCGGTCTTCGGGCAGGCGCGTCTGCGGCAGGACGTAGAGCAGCGTCGCCGAAACCCCGCCCGCCAGCGTGAGGTCGGTGCGCACCCCGGTATAGCCGCTGGTGGTGTTGCGGTAATCATCGGCGGCGATCAGCCTGCGCGACCCGATATTGAGCATGAACCGCCCGACCTGCACCGTCGCGCTGCTCTTTGCGCCAAAGGGCGCGTCGAGATCGAGCGCGGCATAGGCCTGCACCGGCTCGAACGTATTGACGTCGTTGGCGCTCACCACGCCGTTGGGATCGGCGTCATACACGCGGCTGTCGTACAGCTCGCCGCCAATGCGCACCGGGCCGGCATGATACTCGGCGGCCAGCGTCGTGCGGATCGCGACCAGATCCTCATGCTCGGGAAAGCCGGGCCGCACTTGTCCCGCGATCGATTCATACCGCACCCGCACCGACGCGGAGATCGTGAGCGCGTCCGAAGCATCGTCGGGACGGGCGCCCGTTTGCGCCGCTGCCGGGGCGGCGAACAGCATCGCCGCCGCCCCGCACCAGCGCGATCGCGCCCTGCCCGTCGTCACCCGCTTCATCGAACGCCCCCACGGGCGCAACGCGCGCCCATGGCAAAGCGGGGAGCCGCCCTGCCGCAGCCCCCGCTAGTCCTTTGTGCCGGCGATGCAAGCCGCGTGCGCGGCGTCGCTCAGCGTTTCAGCGCCGCCGTGAACTGCGCCAGCGTGCAAAGACCCGGCTGTCCCAACGCCCGGCAGCCCGCGATCGGCATGACCGTGACATAGGGATCGGCACCGGTCAGCGGGGTCAGCGCACGGATCTGGTCGATCGTCTGCGCCCGGTACAGCGCGCGGACATAGAGCCGCCCGCGCGCGTCGCGCAGGCGCTCGAACACGATTGCCCCGCCCGGCGCGGGATCGTCCGCCGACAGCCCCGGCACGCTCCAGTGCAGCCCCAGCAGCCCACCCAGGCTCGCGACATTGGTGTCGTGGCCCGAGATCATGGTCACCGCGTCCCCCTCGGGCCGCGCGACTGCGTCGGCGATCAGCGGCGCGATCAGGCCCAGATTGGCCTTCGCGACCAGCCGGGGCCGGGCGAGGATGCGAAACTCCACCGCATGCAATTCCGCCAGCGCCGCGATGTCGGCGGCGCTCGCCCGGCCCCAACCGACCTGCGCCATCGGCTTGCCATCGGCATATTGCAGCAACAGGATCTGCGCCGCCGTCGATGCGCGATCCAGCGCCCCGGTCAGCTTGGGGCGCTTGTGCGGCGTCACCGGAGTCAGCCCGGTCGGCTCGCGCGATACGCCGCACGGGCCGATCGGCGCGCCATCGCACAATATCGCATCCAGCCGCGTCAGCAGCGGGCGCAGCCGCGCCTCTTCCGCCGCAAGGCCGCGCGGGCCGAGGCCGGCCAGCACGGCGCGCCGCGCGGCGGCGGGATCGAATGCCACGGCCTGTTCGTCGATCGGCGAGAAGAGGGGGTCGGGCACATCCTGCGGCTTGTGCTCGATCGGCACCACGCAATCGGGCGACAGCGTGGCGAGATAGTGCTGCGCGGTCGCGATGGTGCGCTGGTCGCTGTCCGCCACGATCCGCATCCGCGCACAGCCGCCCTGCGGCAGCACGCCGGCCGCGATCCACTGTGCCCGGTCGTAGCTGCCCAGCAGCCGCACCGCCGCCGCGCCATTGGGGGTCAGGTATCCCGGCGGCACCGGCCAGCTCGGCCACGCATCGCGCGCCGTGCCCTCGGGCATCGGCGGCGCCTTGGTCGGCGGGCGGACGCCGTGGCGCATCAGCACCACGACGCGGTCGGCCTTGAGCCCCGCCGGCGGCGCCGGTTCGCGCGCGGCCAGCGGCGCAGTGGTGGCGAGCAACGCCCCGGCAAGGATCAATCGACGCATCGGTTCCGGTCCCTCTAGAAGTGCAGCTGCGCGCCCCAGCGGAAGCTGTAGCCGTACCGCTCGCGCTCGATAAGCTGGTTCTTGCTGCCGACATAGCGCCGCCACGGCGCGTCGGTGAGGTTCAGCGCCTGGCCGAAGAAGGTCAGTTCCGGGCTGACCTGATAGCTGAGGTTGAGGTCGAGCTGGCCGTTCTTGTCGGTATACTGGTCGTCCGCCGCCGTCGCACCCAGCGTGTCGAGATAGGGCGAGCGATAGGAATAGGCGACGCGCGCGGCGATGCCGTATTTCTCATAGAACACCTGTGCCGTGCCAACGTCCTTCGATTGCAGGAACAGCGGCAAGTCGCCCGTGCGCGGCGTGGCACCGGGGATCGTCCCCTCGCCATGCCCGGTGATGTGCGCATAGTTCACCGCAAAGCCCAGTCCGCTCAGCGCGCCGGGCAGGAAGGTGAAACGCACCTGCGCGTTCGCCTCGATCCCGCGCACATAGGCGACATCGACATTGCCCGGCTGGACCACGTCGGCGCTGGCAAAGGTCTGGCCGGCAAAGGTGCCCGCGACGTTGATCCGGGTGCCGGTGTAGATCGGGTTGTCGATCCGCTTGTAGAACGCACCAACCGACAACAGCCCCTGCCCCGGCAGGTAATATTCGACCGCCGCGTCGAGGTTGACCGCCTTGTACGGGTTCAGGTCCGGGTTGCCGAGCGTCACCGTCGGGCGCGGGCTGGTGGTGGTGTCGACCGAAACATAGGGCGACAGATCAGGATAGTTGGGGCGGCCGATCGCGGTCGTCGCCGCGCCGCGCAGGACCAGCCGGTCCGCCATGTCGAAGCGCGCGTTCAGCCCGGGGAACACGTCGGTATAATCCTTCGCGCCCTCGACATTATAGCCCTGGTCCAGCGTCGATGCGGCCGTGATGAGCTTGCCCTTGGTCCGGTCGCGCGTGTGCTCGACGCGAACACCGGGCACCAGCGTCAGGCTGCCGAACTTGAGCGTCGCCATGGCATAGCCGGCATAGATCTGTTCGCGCACGTCGTAATCGTTCGCCAGGCTGTTCGCGCGCGAACTGGCGGTGTTCACCGTGACCGTGCCGGGATTGGCGGCCAGGAACGCCTCCGCCGCGTCATAATCGACGCGCGCGGGGAAGCTGTAGTCGCCATTGTAGAAGCTCTGATCGCCCAGCCGCGCGACCGACGCATAGGTGAAGGTGCGGCCGCTGGTGAGGCTGTAGGTCCGGTAATCGCGTTCGTTGGTCTTGTGCCGGTCGAGGAACTTGGCACCGACCTTGACCGAGGAATCGCTCATGCCCAGCGGCAGCGTGTAATCGATCTTGCCCTGCCACAGCGTCTCGACGGCGTTGCGGTGGTCATAGTTGACGCTGTTCAGGCCGTAAGCCGTCGGGTTCGTCCCCGGCTGCACCGTCGGAGTGAAGAAATAGGGCGTGTCGGACACGTCGTAATTGACCGTCAGCGCCGAGCCCCCGGTGCGGAAATTATACTCCGAGCGCAGCGGGTCTTCCTTCTGCGCGCGCGTCCACGCACCCGCCAGGTCGAGCGTGCCGCCCGCCAGCGCGAAGCTGCCGCCGCCCTGCACCGACTTGGTGTTGTCCTTCTCGATCCGGCGCCGCACGCGCATGCTGCCCCGGCCCTTGAACGTGCCGGTCGTCGCGGTCTGGTTGGTGAAGGCGGACTGGTTGTCGATGATGAACTGGTCGCGCGTCTCGTTATCGTCGAACTTGGAATAGGTGCCGCGCAGGAACAGCTTGGTCGTGTCGTTCGGGCGCCAGTCCAGGTTCAGCACCGCGCCCTTGCGCGTGCGGGTCAGGTTGTAATCGCGCAGCGCCGCCGTGTCGGGCAGCACATAGCTCTGGTTCGCGCCGGTGCTGGCGGCGGGCACGCGCCACGCGCTCGAACCCTGGAAATTCTCCGATTCGATCGGACGCTTGGAGTAGTTGAGCGCCAGCACCGCGCCGAACTGCTGATCGGGACCGAAGCGGCCACCGACCTGCACGTCGCCTTCATACGGATGTTTGCCGTTGAGGTGCGCCCAGCCATATTGCGCGCGGGCGTTGACGAAGAACGGCTTGGCCTGATCGAACGCCGTCAGCGTCTGGATGTTCACTTCGCCGCCGATCGCGTTGGCGTCCTGATCGGCGGTGAGCGACTTGGTGACGATCACGCCGTTGATGAGCGACGAGGGGATGTCGTCCAGCTTCACCTGACGGCCATCGGGCTCGGGCGCGGGCAGCGTCAGGCCGTTGAGCACGACATTGACCAGATTGGGGTTCACGCCGCGAATGATGACATAGCGCCCCTCGCCCTGGTCGTTCGCGACCGACAGGCCCGGCAGGCGGCGCACGGCCTCCGCCACGTTCTGGTCGGGCAGCTTGCCGACGTCGTTGGCGTAGAGCGCTTCGGTGAAGTTGTTGGCGTCGCGCTTGGCGTCGATCGCCTTGCGTTCGCCCTGCAGCGTGCCGACCACGACGATGTCACCCTGATCCTCGGCGCCGGTTGCGGGCGCGGGATCGGCGGAGACCTGTGCCGCGGCAGGTGCGGCAAAGAGCAGCGCGAGAGGCACGCCGCAGAGCAGCGTCGAACGCAAAGTCATGGATAGTCCCCTTTCACCGGCATTGCCCGGTTGCGGAGCGGCCTTTGCGCTCGCGATGCTGCACTGCAGTGACGAAGTTGTTACGGATATGCGACAAACACGACGGCGCCGACCCGCGCTTGCGTTTACCCCTACTATACACCCGACCAGCATCGCCTGCGGCCCCTCCGAACAGCCGCTTGACGGCTCAACTTGTCGGACTATTGTCGGGGCGAACGATCCTCGGGCGGGGCAGCCCTATACAGGGGACGTCGAGGGAGGATGGATGGGCCAGCATGAAACCGACCCCGTGCGTCCTCGCGACGCCACTCCCCGGCGCGCGCTGCCGGCCACGGTCGATCGCTTCCCCTTTCCTGCGAACGCCCGGGCCCGCTGACGGCCCGGCGCCGCGATCCTTCCTGCCATTCGACGGAGAACACCGATGCTGAGACGCCCGCTTCGCCTAGCCGCTGCCGCCGCGCTGCTGCTGTCCACCACTGCGCCGGTCTGGGCGCAGACCTCCGCCGGCGCGCCGATCGCGCTGACGGTCGATGCGGGCAAGCCGGGGCCAAAGATCGATCGCAACATCTTCGGCCAGTTCGCCGAACATCTCGGCACCGGCATCTATGGCGGCGTATGGGTGGGCAAGGATTCGCCGATCCCCAATGTGCGCGGCATCCGAAAGGATGTGGTGGCGGCACTGCGCGCGATCCGCGTCCCCAATGTCCGCTGGCCGGGCGGCTGCTTCGCCGACGAATATCACTGGCGCCACGGCATCGGCCCGGCGGCGAACCGGCACAAGACGATCAATTCCAACTGGGGCGATGCGGTCGAGCCCAACACGTTCGGGACCGACGAGTTCTTCGACTTCATCGACCAGATCGGCAGCGAGGCCTATGTCTCAGTCAATGTCGGCTCGGGCACGGTCGAGGAAGCCGCCGACTGGATGGCCTATATGACCGCCGACCCCAACACCACGGCGGGCAAGGAACGCGCCGCCAACGGCCATCCGGCGCCGTACAAGGTAAAATATCTGGGTATCGGCAACGAAACCTGGGGCTGTGGCGGCTCGATGACGCCCGACCATTATGTCGATGTGATGAAGCCGTTCGCCCGCTTCGTCCGCAACTTCAATCCCGCCCAGACCGGCACCGAGACGATGCAGCGCATCGCGGTGGGCCCGGACGGCGAGGATACCGGCTACACCGAAGCGGTGATGAAGGCGTACAAGGGCCATAACTGGGCGTGGAGCATCGAGGGGCTGTCGCTCCACAGCTACACCACCGCCGGCTGGCCGCCTGCGCTGGCCAGCGAGAATTTCGACGAGGCGGCCTATGCCCGGCTGGTCAAGGCGACGCTGGCGATGGACGGCATGATCGCAAAGCACTCGGCGATCATGGACAAATATGATCCCGAGAAGAAAGTGCCGCTGGTCGTCGACGAATGGGGCGTCTGGCTGAAGCCCACGCCGGGCACCAATCCCGGCTTCCTCCAGCAGCAGAACTCGCTGCGCGACGCGATCATCGCCGCGCTCAACATCAACCTGTTCGCCCGCCACGCCGATCGCGTCAAAATGACCAACATCGCGCAGATGATCAACGTGCTCCAGGCGATGATCCTGACGGACAAGGACCGCATGGTCCTGACCCCCACCTATCATGTGTTCAAGATGTACCTGCCGTTCCAGGACGCGACCTTCGTGCCCGCCAGCTTCGACGCCGGCCGCTATGTCCAGGGCGACATCGAACTGCCGCGCGTCGATGCGATCGCGGCGCGCGACACCAGTGGCAAGCTGTGGGTGGCAGTGACCAACCTCGATCCGAACAAGCCCGCCACGGTGAAGGCGTCGTTCGCCGGCGTGCGCGCACGCGGCGCGACGGGCCAGGTGCTGACCGCGCCGCGCGTGGACAGCGTCAACACCTTCGACAAGCCCGATGCAGTGACGCCCCGGCCCTATACGGCCAAGGCCAGCGGCGACGGCGTGACGCTAGAGCTGCCAGCCAAGTCGATCCTCGTCGTCCAGATCGACGGCTGAGGAAGCAGGGGGATGGCCGCCACGCCATCCCCCTCGCCCAGATCAGAGCGCGCGAACCTCGACCGTCTCGGCCGCGCTGCGGGCCAGCGGGTTGCGCAGCGGCAGCGTGAACGGCGCCGCCGCGATCTCGAACACATCGCCCGTCTCGGTGTGGATGCCGTCGCTGAACGACAGCGTGGCGGTGCCGAAGAAGTGGACGTGGACGTCGCCCGGAACGCGGAACACCGGGTATTTGAAGTGGTGGTGTTCCAGATTGGCGAGGGTGTGCGACATATTGTCCTCGCCCGACAGGAACGGCTTTTCCCACAGCGTCTCGCCATCGCGCAGGATACGGCTGGTACCGCGCACGTCCGCCGGCGGGGCCCCGACCAGCAGCTCGGGGCCGAGTGCCGCCTGCCGCAGCTTGGAATGGGCGAGCCACAGGTAATTGTGCCGCTCGGTCACATGGTCGCTGAACTCGTTGGCAAGGCAGATGCCCAGCCGGTGCGGCGTGCCGTCGGGTCCGATCAGGTAGATGCCCGCCAGCTCCGGCTCCTCGCCGCCATCCTGCGCGAAATCGGGCATTTCCAGCGCCGCGCCCGGATCGACCAGATGCACGCCATTGCCCTTGTAGAACCATTCGGGCTGCTGCCCCACCTGCCCCGGTGCCGGCTTGCCGCCCTCGACGCCTTCCAGGAACATCCGCATCGAATCGGTCTGGTGCGCGGCGGCGGCGGCATCGCGGTGCATCTTGTCGCGGCCCTCGGCGGAGCCAAGGTGCGTCAGCCCGGTGCCGGTCAGGATCAGGTGGGCCGGATCGGCATGGTCGATCGGCGCGATCAGCGTGCCGGCCGCCAGTTCGGCCTCCAGGTCCACCTGCCCCTCCAGCCCGCACGCATCGACCGCCTCGGCCAGCGAGACGCCACGCTCGATCGCCTGCAGCGCGAGCGTGCGGACGTCGGGCATACCGACGACGAAGCGCGCATCGCCATCACGCGCGGCAATCACGCGCCGCGTGCCGTCCGCCGCGCGATGCTGCAAAAGCCGAAACACCATAACTTGCTCTCCCGATGCCGACCGCCGCGGTCGGCCTATTTAGTCCGACATATTCAGCCGATCCGACAAACGCAATCATGCGTTGCTTGGCATCGCCCGGCGGATCGGGCATGGCGAAATGACAGGAGCAGACTGAATGCCGACCGATAACGACGCGCTGCCCGCCGCCGACGACAACACCACCGCACCGCTGACCCGCACGCCCAAGGGCTCTGGCCGCCGCCTGCGCGGCGCCGTGGCGCATTATCTGGGCACCGCGATCGTATCCGGCCAGATCGCGCCGGGCGAGCGGCTGACCGGCGAAGTCGAGAATGCCGAGGCCCTCGACGTGTCGCGCAGCGCCTATCGCGAGGCGGTGCAGGTGCTGACCGCCAAGGGGCTGGTGGAGAGCCGGCCCAAGGCGGGCACGCGGGTGCTGCCGCGCAGCCGCTGGAACATCCTCGACCCCGCCGTGCTCGCCTGGGCCTTTTCGGGCGAGCCCGACCTGGATTTCGTCCGCGACCTGTTCGAACTGCGCGCGATCGTCGAGCCCGCCGCCGCGCGGCTGGCGGCCGAGCGGCGCGACAAGGCCGACATCCGCGACCTGAAGGGCGCGCTGGTGCGGATGCGGCGCTACACCCTCGCCACCGAGGAAGGCCGCGCCGCCGACCGCGATTTCCACGACATCCTGCTACGCGCCACCCACAACGATGCACTGGTCGCGCTCAGCGCCAGCATCGGCGCCGCCGTCAACTGGACCACCCAGTTCAAACAGCGCGTCCGCGCACTCCCACGCGATCCCGTGCCCGATCACATGCGCGTGTGCGACGCCGTGATCGCGGGCGACCCCGAAGCCGCAAGCGCCGCGATGCGCACGCTGGTCGAACTGGCGCTGGAGGACACGCGCACCGCGATGTGAGCGTCCGCGCGCGTTCGCCTCGCGGTGCCGGCCCGCTCCCCCACCCGGCCACCCAACGGCAGTATTCTATGGGTGGCCGGGTGGGGGAGCGGGCCGGCACCGCCAAAAAAACATTCAACGCCGGAGCGCCGCGTCCCCCCACGTCACCGGATCGGGAAAGCGCGTGCCCTGCGGCGTGCGCGCGACCAGTTCGATCAGCTTTACACCGCGTATATCGGCCGACAGCGCCACCGGCGCCGCGCCGTACCGGACCGCCTTGGCCTGCGCGAGCAGCTTGCCGTCGCCATAGATGGCAAAGGTCACCGGCTGGCTGCGGTCGCGCGCCGAATCGTCGATCCCCACGGTGGCGCTGAACCGGGCAAAGCCCTGGTTGCGCACTTCCAGCCGCGAATTGGCCAGCGCGCCGATGCCGGTGTCATAGCGTTTGCCGGCCAGCGACAGCATTGCGCCATAGGGCGTGCTGTCGGCCTGCGATCCGCCCCAGCCGCCATAGCGCGGCCGCTCGCCCGTGCCGCGCGTGCTCATCCAGGGCAGGATCGCGCGGTGGATCAGCGGCTCCGCTTCGGGCACGACCACGCCGTCCACCGCCGGGTTCACGCGCCCCGGCTGTTCGGACAGGTACACGCCGTCCGCCAACCGCCGCGTCCCACGCGCCTTGAACACCAGCGTCTCGCGCGCGCCCAGCTGGAACTTGTGCTCGCCGCGAAAACGCAGGCTGGCCCCGCTCCACAGATCGGTCAGGTCGATATCGGCATCCGCCAGCAGCTTCAGATGGCTCGCGGTCAGCGTCGCGGCGAGCGGCGCCGAGGTGCGGTTGAGGATCGCCACTGCCTTGTTCCCATCGGCCAGCGTCTTGACCAGGATCGACACGTCGTCGCCGTCATAGGCCAGCACGGCCTGGTTCCCCGCCGCATCCTGATCCAGCGCGATGATGCGCTCGTTGCCGAGTATGTCGAGCAATTCGCGCGGCGCCTTGCGCAGGTCATAGCCGATGAACAGCGGCGCATTGACCATCGCCCACAGCGTGAAGTGCGAGCGCGCCTCGACCAGATGCTTCTCGTCGAAATCGCCGCTGCCGACGAACAGCATGTCGGGATCGTTCCACGATCCCGGATGCGCATAGAGCGGGCGCCGGATCACGCTGTCCAGATTGTGGAGCATCCGGCTCCAGGTGGGAGAAATATCCTCGCTGGTGCGCGAGATGCTGCCCACGTCCTTGGACCAGGAACGCGAATCGGCGGCGCCCCAGATGCAGATGGAGAAGAGGAAGTCGTTGTCGGGATTGTGCCGTTCCAGCGCCTGCCCGACCTCGGCATAGAGCCGCCGGACCGCCGCGACATCGGTGCGCGCGAGCGAATCCGCGTCCACCAGCGGCGCGAAGGCGCGGTACTGGCCCGACAGCACCTTGGGATCGGTGGCCGGCAGCCCCCTTATGCCGCATCCGTCGACCTTGATCAGATCGAAGCCCCATTCGGCGAAGTACAGGCGGATGTCCTGGTCGACATGGCCGTACAGCCCCACTTCGCGCTCCGCCACGCTGCCTTCGGGCTGGTTGGGGAAGGTGGACGTGAACACCTGGCCGCAGCTGTTGCGCCCAATGTCGGAATAGATGCCGGCCTTGAGCCCCATGGCGTGCAGCCGATCGGTCAGCGGGCGAAAGCTCGTGCTGCCATCCGGGGTTGCCGCCGAGGGGAAGGTGGCGGTGCGGATGATCATCCGCCCGTCGCTGGTCCGGCGCTTCAGCCACCAGCCATCGTCGATGTCGATATAGCGATAGCCCTTCGCCGCCAGCCCGGAATCGACGATGATCTGCGCCGATGCCATCAGCTTGGCCTCGTCAATGTCGCTGGTGAAGGCGTTCCAGCTGTTCCACCCCATCGGCGGCAGGCTCGCGCTGCCGCGCGTATAGCCGGTCCAGCGCCCGGTCGGGTCGAGCGGGCCGGCATGCGCCGCCAGCGGCAGCATCGCGGTTGCGAGCAGGGCGGCGATGCCCCGTTTGATCGGTGTCATGCGGTGTCCCCTGCGGATCACGGCTTGCCCGGAGACAAGGTGAAGGAATCGACGTCGAGATAGCCGGTGCTCGGCTGCGGATTGAAACACGAGATGGCGAACTGCTCGCCCTGGAACGTGCCGGTGCGCCACGCGAACGCCAGCGGGAAGGCCCCGCCCAGCGGCGTCCAGCGCGCGCCGTCCAGGCTGTACGACAGCGCGCCCAGATCGGTCGTGAAGTCGGCGTCCACCGCCACCCACAATTGCGACCCCGCAATCGGCTGGCGCGCGACGCGCAGGTCGGTCTTCGGCCCCTGATCGGTGCTTTCCAGCACCGACATGGCGAGGAACGGCTTGCCGTCGGCGCCCCGGCTCGCCGCGATCGTCGCGCTATACTGGCCGAACGTGCCGAAGCCGCAGCGGTCGCCGGCACGGACATGGCTGATGTCCATCTTCACCACCGCCCGGCTGCGCGGCCCCTGCCCCTTCTGGGTCAGCGTGTTGCGCGCGCTCCACAGCGTCGGCGCGGTGGTGGCGCGCAGCCGCAGGAAGCCGGGGCGCTCGGTCAGCGACCAGCGGGCATTGTCGGGATTATGGTTCCACTGCCACTGCATCCCCAGCGTAGGCTGCGCGAAATCGTCCGAGGTCGCAGGCTCGGCAAAGGGGAAGCCGGCGATCGGCTTGCGCGCCCGCTCGGGCACGCGACCCGGCGCCTCGCGCGTGCCCCAGACCGGCCAGTCGTCCTCCCAGAATACCGGGCTGAAATTGGTCATCCGCCCGATCGATCCCGCATCGACCATGACGAATCCGAACCAGTTGCCATCGGGCAAGTCGACCAGCGCACCCTGGTGCCCGCCGGTCTTGTCGTCGATCTGGTTGCGCGTCTCCCACGGGCCGAACAGGCTGCGCGCGCGCGACACCGTCATCCCCAGCCGGGGCGGGATCGAATTGAAGATATAATACCAGCCGTTGCGCTTGAGGATCTTAGATCCCTCGGCGCCGCGAATATAATGGATCTTGCGCGCATCGGTGACGCGGGCAAGATCCTTGTCGAGCGTCAGGAGCGTGATCGTCCCGTCCGCCGTGGTGGACGTGGCGAGATAGCCGGTGCCATCGTCATCGAGGAACAATGCCGGGTCGAACGCCTCGCGGTCCAGCTCGTGATATTTCCACGGCCCTTTCAGGTCGGGGCTGTAATAGATGCGCGTCTTCAGCCCGACCGGCGTGACCGCGATGTAGAACATGCCGTCGCGGTGGCGCAGGCTGGCGGCGTACAGCCCGTGGCGATAGCCGTCGCCGTTCTTGAGATCGTATTTCTCGGTGCCTTCCAGCCGATCGGCGACATGGCTGTACAGCGTCCAGTTCACCAGATCCTTGGAATGCAGGATCGTGATCCCCGGCACGTTGGCGAAGGTGGTGGAGGCGAAATAATAGTCGCTGCCGACGCGGATCACGTCGGGATCGGGATAGTCCGCATAGAGCACCGGGTTGCGGAACGTGCCGTCGCCCTGGTCCGAACGCCACACCTGCGCCGCCGCCGGCGACGCGATCGCCAGCGCCGCCCCGATCCACAGCCCGCGCCGGATTGCCGCCCCTGCGCTCATCGCCGACGCTCGAACACCAGGTTGCGGCTGAAGAACGGCATGACAAACTCCTGGAACCGCGTTGCCACTGCGCTGGTGTGGTCGCCGGCATAGATTTCAAAGCTGTTGGGCACGCGGTAGCTGTCGAGCACGGCATGCAGCTTCTGCGCGTCGAAGCGCAGCCCGTCCTTGTCGCCCACGTCGATGGCGATCGCGCGATAGCGGCGCAGCGCGCCGATATACTGGTCCACGAACGACAGCGGCGCATTGGCCGCCCATTTGGCGACCACATCGGCCTGCACCTTGCCGTCCTTCACCGGCAGGTCGAGGAACAGCGGCGGGTTCGCCGGATTGGGCGACCATGCCGCCGCCGTCGCCAGCTGCGCACGCTCGCCCCAGCCCAGCTTGGTCGCTTCCTCCAGCGACTTGACTGCTTCCAGCTTCGCCCCCGCCTTGGGATCGAACTGCGCCGGGTCGCGCGCAGACATGCAGCACGGGCTCATCATGTACAGCGCGCCGAACACGTCGGCGTGCTTCATGCCGATCCGGCTTGCGCCGTAGCCACCCATCGAATGCCCCACCAGCCCGCGGCTCTCGCGCGTCGGCAGCGTGCGGTAATGCGCGTCGACATAGGCGACCAGATCGCGCGAGACGAAGGTCTCGAAATCGCCGGTCGTAGCCGAGCTGGAATACATCGACCCGTTATGGATGGTCTTGCTGTCGGGCAGCACGACGATCATTTCCTTCGCGCCCTTGGCGAACGCGCCTTCGATCGTCTGGGGAACATGGATTTCCTTGCTCCACTGCTCCGCACCGATCGAATAGCCGTGCAGCGCATAGAGCACGGGATAGCGGCGGCCCGGGTTCTTGGCATAGCTGGGCGGGAGCATCACGATCACGTCGCGATCGGCGGTCTCGCCCTCCAGATTCCCCTCGATCGCAGGCGAATGGACCTTGATCCGCTGCACCGTCATCGGCGCCGCGCCCGCGACCGGCGCGGGCACCCCCGTCGCCACTTGCGCCACGGCGCCGGGCGCTCCGATCACCAGTGCCAGCGCAGAGAGCGCACCTATCCCGTGAAACCGCCGCATCGCATATCCTCCCCCGTCGCCTTTGCGCGACCTGGGACTATTTTGTCCGTGTATTCTGGCGCCAAGTCAACCGATTCACCGCGCGAAAGCGGCGGCGCAACATCGCCGGAACGCCGCTGGCATCCGCCTTACTACTGATTTCGCTGCGAATTATCTACAGAGCCCACTTCTCGCCCTGCCAGCATTTAGGCCGAGTAAACCCTGCCCCTCATCCCCCGCGCAGCAATTGCATCACAAGCGCGCGGATGCGCCCGTAATTCTGGCGCAGCGGCCCCAATATCCCGTGCCGGCTTTCGGGCAGGTGCGCGAGCGGATGCCCGTCCGGCCGGAACACATAATGGTCGAACAGCGCCGCCCATGCCGCACGTTCGGGCGCCGGGCGCTCGGCAACGGCGATCATCGCCAGCATCATCGCGGTATAGGGAGCATCGGGGCCCGCGCTGAACGCATCCCACCAGTAATTGACCAGGATGTTGACCGGCGCCGTCGCCTCCACCTGATGCCACCACAGCTTGGGCAGATAGAGCGCGTCGCCCGGCTCCAGATCGACTACCAGCGCGCGCGTCCGCGCCGCCTCGAACCGGGGATAGCGCGGATCCCCCACCGGCGCCCCCGCCGCCAGGCTCACCGGGCGCCCCGCCATCGTGAAGTCGATCGGCCCGACATACAGGTCACGCACCGCATCGGGCGGATACAGCGTGAACCGACGCCGCCCCGCGACGACGCAGGCGACATTGTCATAGGTGTCGTTATGGCACGCCACCTGCGATGCGTTGCCCAGCCACAGGCGCGGCGCCACCTCGGGCGGCAGCGCCGGCGTGCGGTTCTCCTCCGCGAAGCCGGGCAGGAAGATCGCGGTCTCCAGCGATCCCATGTACCAGCTGGGCCGCGCGGGATCGGCGGCGCTGGCCAGAATATGGTCGAGCGCGCCCAACACATCGGCGCGCACGCGATCGAAGTTGAAGCCCTCCAGCCCCTCGGCATAGCTGTACCGCCCGGCAATCGACGGATCGCCGACAAAAGCCTCGGCCTGCGCACCATTGGCGAAGCGCGCGATATAGTCGCGTAAGGCCGAGGGCGAGGTGCCGGCGGCGCGCACCACCGGCCAGTCCCCACACGCGCCGCGGAACAACACCGGCAGGCAGGGGCTCGCGACTTCGCTGTAGAACCGCGCGCGGTCGAGGAGCGCGCCGGGGTCGCCCTCACGCACCGGCATCGGGGGCTCGCCCTCGGTCACAACGGCGCCGTCAGCCGTTCGTTGCGGCGGCGCGCCAGGACAGAGACCTGGTTGAGCGAATAACTCATACATATCACCGCTTCGAGATAGCCCGATCGGAACAGCGCGACGACGTCCGAATCGTCCAGATCGTTCAGCGCGTCGCGACTGACGGTGTACAGCCCTTCGAGCGTCAGCGCCGCGCCGTCGTCGAACTGGAGCGATATATCCACCGGCTCGATCAAGTTGAGGCGCAGTAATGCCTGGATGAAGCTGCGAGTCGCATCGACTCCCACCGATAGCTGCGCCATCGTGCGCTGCACCTTGCGGAGTGCATTGCTCGGCGTACCGTCCGCCTCGAACAGCGCGACCGCCGCCCCCGCCGCAAAGCGGGGATGCGCGGGGTCGATGGCGAGATTGTCCTCGACCATGAAAAATCCCTGGCGTTGCAGGTCCAGCGGCTGGAACGCCGCCCGCCCCTGCGCCGCGCCGTCGACCAGCGTTTCTCCAGGTTGGAAGCCGAACATTGCACCGGCATAGAATTCGCCGTTAACCGGGCTCTTGGCGAAAAAAATCGGGCAACTACTTGCAGCGGCTGGAAACTCTCCAACCGTTATCATCACGAAATGGGGATGCGCGACGCCGGAATCGATACGCATCTGCACGGCGCGGTGCACTTCGGTGTTCAGTATTTCAAGCTGCTGCATGCATCCATCCCCTTGTTTGCGCCCAATCTGCGCGGTGCCAGCCCCCGGAACAAGCCCGCCCATGCCCGGGCCATCGCCTTCCGGACCCGCAAGTGCGGGAAATTTGCCACATGTTCCGGCCTTTTTTTACGCCGACAAATTATTCTTGATAGCGCTAACTTCGAGCAGTACGCTTGCCCCAGACCGAGCAATAGACTTCGGATTCGAGAGGATGTTTGCGCGCACCGAACGAGCATTTCGGGCGCCTCGAAATCTGTGAGCACGGTTTGAACCAGGGTGGACACGGGGGAAATCGCCCGGCCATCCGCTCGACCTGAGGGGGCCTGAACGACATGATCGTCACCATACCGATCGACACCAAATTCCGCGGCAGCAAGCTGCTGCTCGCGGCCGCATCGAGCGCGATTGCGCTCTCCATCGCGACGCCTGCGGCTGCGCAGGACGCCGCACCCACCACCGTGGCGCCGCAGGACGAGGAAATCATCGTCACCGGCATCCGCGCCTCGCTCCAGCGCAACCTGGACATCAAGCGGGAATCGTCGGGCGTCGTCGACGTCATCTCGGCGGAAGACATCGGCAAGTTCCCGGATTCGAACGTCGCATCCGCGCTTCAGCGCCTGCCCGGCGTCGCGATCCAGCGCTCCGGCTCGCGCGGCGACGCCACCGGCGTCAGCATCCGCGGCTTCGGCGGCGACTTCGTCCGCACACTGAACGATGGCCGCCAGCTCTCGACCGCAACCGGCGGGCGCGGGGTGGACTTCACGACGGTGGGCGCGGACTTTGTCGGCCGGCTGAGCGTGTACAAGACGCCCGATGTCGAACTGTCGACCAGCGCGATCGGCGGCACGATCGACATTTCGCTGCCCAAGCCGCTGGATCGCGACGGCTTCGTCCTCGCCGCGTCGGCTTCGGGCTCGATCCAGTCGCGCGACAAGGGCATCGTCCCCACCGGCGGCCTGTTGCTGTCGAACACCTTTGCCGACGGCACAATCGGCGTGCTGGGCAGCGTCGCCTATTCGCGGCGCGACACCGAATCGAACCAGGTGTTCATCCCCGGCTGGATCGGCCAGCAGGGCGGCGGCCGACTGGGCCTCTATAGCTGCCAGCTCACCGCCACGTGCACGCCCGCGCAGATGACCGATGCCAATCGCACCGGCACCGCCACCTGGGCACCGCAGCAGCAGGGTATCAATCAGCAGTCGACTCAGGACAAGCGCATCGACGGTCGTATCGCCGTGCAGTGGCAGCCGAGCGACGACATCCTGCTGACAATCGACGATAATTACAGCCGCCAGACCGTCTCCAGCCAGACCTATGGCTATGCGGCGTGGTTCAACGGCAGCGACCTGCGCAACGTCAAGGTCGACTCCAATGGCACAGTCGTCGACTTCAACCAGTTCGGCACGCCGATGGACTTCAACGCCAATCGGTCGAGCAACGTCTATGAATCGAACCAGGTCGGCGCGAACCTCAAGATCGACCTGGCGGAGCATCTGAAGTTCGAGGCGGACGCCGCCTTTGCACGCGCCACCCGCAACCCGGGCGGCGGCGGCTATAACGACAGCATGGACATCGGCTATGGCGGCACCAATGGCGCCACCACGGTGCTGGGCGCCAACACCGGCGTCACCATCCTGGGGCCGAGCAAGGATTACGTTCCGCAAATCCATGATGTCGGCCCGGCGGGCAATGTCAGCCGCTTCCTGGACACGACGGTGGTCGGCTCGCACGTGATCGTTCGCGGCACCAATTACAATTACGACACGCTGCGCCAATTCCGGGGCGCCATCGGCTGGGAAAAGGACGGCTTCATGGCGAAGCTGGGCGGCCAGTATATCGACGATACGCTGTACCAGCAGAACGACAGCACCTTCACGAACGGCGTGTTCGCCAGCCGTTCGGGCTATGGCACTTGCTCGGGCCGCACCGGCGGTTCGTCGGGCGGCATCTGCCCGCTGCCGGCGGGCGTGTACCAGGGGACGGTCAGCACCAGCGGCTTCATCCCGGGATATTCGGGCAATCTGGCGCCGGGCTTCTTCGTGTATGACCCCTATGCCGTCTACAAGCTGCTTGAGGCGAGCGGCGGATCGGTGGCGCCGTCGCTCGATCCGGGCAGCAAGCTGAAGGTGCACGAAAAGACCTGGGCGATCTGGTTCAAGACCAAGTTCGAAGCCGAGATCGCCGGGATGCCGTTCACGGTGGCAGCGGGCATCCGCAACGAAACCACCAACCTGGAAACGCAGGC
Source organism: Sphingomonas degradans (assembly GCF_053502645.1). Lineage (NCBI taxonomy): Bacteria > Pseudomonadati > Pseudomonadota > Alphaproteobacteria > Sphingomonadales > Sphingomonadaceae > Sphingomonas > Sphingomonas degradans. The sequence goes on along the minus strand of NZ_CP177172.1, from coordinate 1,329,598 downwards.
CGTGGGCCGCCGCGTGCTCGGCCTCTCGATCCCCGCAGGCGATCCCACGCTGATCCAGCCCAACCCGGCGCTGGGTCCGAACAAGGACGGCTATTCGGCAACGACCGATATTTCGCGCAAATCGAACTATAGCTATCTGCTGCCCAGCATCGATGCGAAGCTCCAGATCACGCCGAACCTCGTTCTGCGCGCGGACGCGTCGCGCACGTTGACTCGCCCCGCGCTCGCCAATCTGCGTCCCACGGTCACGCTCGGGACGCTGCGCGTGGGCAGCCTTTCGGCAAGCGGCGGCAACCCCGATCTGAAGCCGTATCTGTCCGATAACTTCGATCTGGGCATGGAATGGTATTACCAGCCCAACTCGTACTTCGCCGTGAACGCCTATATGAAGCACATCACCAACTTCATCGTTGGCGGCGTGACGCGGGGCCCGATCGACGGCGTGATCGATCCGAGCACCGGCCAGACCGCGGTGTTCAGCATCAATGCCCAGATCAACGGGCCCGAGGCGACGGTGAAGGGCGTCGAAGTGGCGTTGCAGCATGTGTTCGGCAACAGCGGCTTCGGCTTCAGCGCCAACGCCACGCTGCCGAGCACCAACCGCAACTATGACGCGTCCAATGTCTCGGGTGGCAGCTTCACGATCACCGGGCTTGCCAAGTCGGCGAATTTCGTCGGTTTCTACGACAAGAACGGCTTCCAGATCCGTGGTGCGGTGAACTGGCGCGACGAATATCTGTCGGGGCTGGGCCAGGGCCAGGGCGGCGTCTATGGCGCCGAGCCGGTCTATGTCGATGCGCAGATCCAGATCGACGCATCGGCCAGCTATGACATCACGAAGCAGTTCACGGTCTTCGGCGAAGTCACCAACATCAACAATTCGACCTACAGCACGCACGGGCGCTTCAGCAACCAGGCGCTGGATATCTGGTCCTATGGTCGCCGCTTCACCGGCGGTGTCCGCTTCCGCTACTGATACCCTGACCTGACCGGGGCCGCCTGCTACAGCTGGCGGCCCCGGCTTTTTATTCGCAGGTTCCGATGGTTTCTCCTGTCCGCAATATCGTTATCGTCGGCGGTGGTACTGCCGGATGGCTTACCGCGGGCATCATCGCCGCGCGGCATAAGGGCCGCATTCCCCATAATTTCACGGTCACGCTGGTCGAATCACCCAACGTGCCGATCATCGGCGTCGGCGAAGGCACCTGGCCGACGCTGCGCTCAACCCTAAAGAAGATCGGGATTTCGGAGACCGATTTCTTCCGCGAATGCGACGCCTCGTTCAAGCAGGGCGCCCGCTTCGCCCGCTGGACCACCGGCGCGCCCGACGATGGCTATTACCACCCGCTGATGCTCCCGCAGGGGTTCGCCCAGGTCAATCTGGTGCCCCACTGGCTGCACGACGGACAAGGCGCGAGCTTTTGCGACACCGTCTGCCCCCAGGGCCGCATCTGCGACGATGGCCTCGCGCCCAAGGCGATCACCACGCCCGAATATGAAGGCGCGGCGAACTACGCCTATCATCTCGACGCGGGCAAATTCGCTCCCTTCCTCCAGCGGCATTGCTGCGAGAAGCTGGGGGTGCGCCACTTGCTGGCTGACGTGCAAAGCGTCAACCTCGCCGACAATGGCGATATCCGCAGCATCACCACCGAACAGGCGGGCGAGATCGAAGGCGACCTGTTCGTCGACTGCACAGGATTCAAATCGCTGTTGCTGGGCGAGACGCTGGGCGTGCCGTTCAAGCCGTGCGGCGACGTGCTGTTCTGCGATTCCGCGCTGGCGGTGCAGGTTCCGTATGACAGCGAAGACAGTCCGATCGCGTCGCACACGATCTCCACGGCGCAATCCTCGGGCTGGATCTGGGACATCGGCCTGCCCACGCGGCGGGGCACTGGCCATGTCTATTCGAGCAGCCATATCTCCGACGACGAGGCCGAGCGCGAGCTGCGCGCCTATCTGGGCGTCGGGGACCGCGACCTGTCGGTGCGCAAGATCAGCATCCGATCGGGCCACCGCGAGATTTTCTGGAAGCGCAATTGCGTAGCCGTCGGCCTTGCCGCCGGGTTCCTCGAACCGCTCGAGGCATCGGCGATCGTGCTGATCGAGCTGTCCGCCAAGCTCATCGCCGAGCAGATGCCGGCGTGCCGCGAAGTGATGGACGTGCTCGCCGCGCGCTTCAACGCGACCACCCAATATCGCTGGGGCCGCATCATCGACTTCCTCAAGCTCCATTATGTGCTGACCCAGCGCGACGACAGCGACTTCTGGCGCGACAATCTGCGCGCGGAGTCGATCCCCGACCGGCTCCAGGACCTGTTGCTGCTGTGGCGCTATCAATCGCCCTGGTTCCATGACGAGTTCGACCGGATCGAGGAAGTCTTCCCCGCCGCGAGCTATCAATATGTCCTGTACGGCATGGGCTTCCGCACCGAAGTCGATCCCGATGCCGTCGCGGTCGATGCGCGGGCGGCTGCGCGCGCGGTCCGCGAAAATGCCGCCCATACCGAGCGGCTGCGCGCCGGATTGCCCGGGCATCGCGCGCTGATCCGCAAGATCGTCGAGCACGGGCTCCAGCCGATCTGAACCACCTGCCTGCTTCACCGAGGGGACCAAGAATGACCAAGCGATCGCCGCGCGCCACGATGCGCCGCCTGTTGATGCTTGCCGGCGCCGCGCTGGTCTGCGCGCCGCTGGCCGCGCAACAGGCTCCGGACCAGCCCAAGGGCACCGTATCGCCCGACCGCGTGCAGGCCGATCGCATCGCCGCCGACCTGGTTGCCAAGATGACGCTGGACGAGAAGCTGGACCAGCTTCTGAACGTGGCCCCCGCAATCGAGCGTCTGAACATCCCGGCCTATAACTGGTGGACCGAATCGCTGCACGGCGCGCTGGGCGCGCTGCCGACCACCAACTTCCCCGAGCCGATCGGCCTCGCCGCCACGTTCGACGCGCCGCTGGTCGGCGATGTCGCGGGAACGATCAGCGCCGAAGTGCGCGCGCTCCACGATCTGTCGCGCGAGACGGGGCGGCTGGGCCGGATCGGCACCGGGCTGGACACCTGGTCCCCCAACATCAACATCTTCCGCGATCCGCGCTGGGGGCGCGGCCAGGAAACCTATGGTGAGGACCCCTATCTCGCCGCGCGGATGGGCGTGTCGTTCGTCCAGGGGATGCAGGGGCCCAACCCCGACCTGCCCAACGTGATCGCCACGCCCAAGCATTTCGCGGTGCACAGCGGCCCGGAATCGACGCGCCACAGCGCCAATGTGTTCGTCTCGCGCCACGACCTGGAGGACACCTACCTCCCCGCCTTCCGCGCCGCGATCGTCGAGGGCGGCGCGGGTTCGGTGATGTGCGCCTATAACCGGATCGACGGCCAGCCGGCCTGCGCCAGCGACCTGCTGCTCAAGGAGCATCTGCGCGGCGCATGGGGCTTTACCGGCTATGTCGTGTCCGATTGCGATGCCGTGAAGGACATCAGCGACAACCACAAATACGCCCCTGACGCCGCCGCCGCCGTCGCCGCTGCCCTGCGCGCAGGCGTGGACAATGAATGCAACGGCGCGACGCTGAGCGACACCGCCGGGCTTGGCGAACGCTATCGCGAGGCGTTGCAGCGCGGGCTCATCAGCCAGGAGGATATTGATCGCACGCTCGTCCGCCTGTTCTCCGCGCGCTATCGCGTCGGCGACCTGCCGGGGATACGCACCCCCGAGGCGAAGGCCGCCCCAGCCGCGCGCATCGGCACCCCCTCCAACGGCACGCTGGCGCTGACCGCTGCGGAAAGGAGCCTCGTGCTGCTCAAGAATGACGGCACCCTGCCCCTGCGCCCCGGCCTGCGCATCGCCGTGATCGGCCCGCTGGGCGACGCAACCCGCGTGCTGCGCGGCAATTACTCCTCGGCGCTGTCCGCCCCGCCGATTTCGGTGGTGGACGGGCTGAAGCGCGCCATGCCCTCCGCGAAGGTGACGCATGTGCCGTTCGGCCAATCGTTCACCGATGGCGACCGCGTGCCCACCGCCGCGCTGCGCACGCCGGACGGAAAGCCCGGCCTGCTCGCCCGCTATTACAATCCCGTAGAGACGCCGCCCAAGCGGTTCGCCCCCGGCACGTTCGGGCCCGCGGTGGCAAAGATGCGCTATGCCGATGCGCCGGTCGTCACCCGCACCGAAGCCGATGTCGCCGCGCGCAGCCTGGACCTGGGGCAGGTGTCGGATCACCACCGCGTCGTCTGGACCGGCTTCCTCGTGCCGCCGGAGACGGGCAACTATCGGCTGGGCATCACCGGCTTCAATGGCGAGATGAAGCTCGACGGCAAACCCTTTGCCGATCTGCGCAAATCCGGCTGGGGCGCGCTGCCGACGCTCAAGACCATCCGGCTGGAAAAGGGCAAACGCTACCCGATCGAGATCACCTCGGAATCGCACGGCCTGTCGGGCATCGACCTGGTGTGGAAGCGCGTCTCGACCGACGCCGATGCCGAGATGAAGGCGGCGGCGGCGCAGGCCGACGTGCTGGTCGCCGTGGTCGGGCTGACATCGGACATGGAAGCCGAGGAATCGCCGGTCGAAATCCCCGGCTTCAAGGGCGGCGACAAGACCACGCTCGACCTGCCGCCGGACCAGATCGCGATGCTGGAAAAGGCGAAGGCCACGGGCAAGCCGATCGTGCTGGTCGCGATGAACGGCAGCCCGATCAACCTCGCCTGGGCCAAGGACAATGCGGCGGCGGTGGTGGAGGCCTGGTATCCCGGCCAGTCGGGCGGGCTGGCGATCGCCAATGTCCTGTCGGGCAAGGTCAACCCCGCCGGGCGCCTGCCGCTGACCTTCTACAAGAGCATCGACGACCTGCCGCCCTTTGGCGATTATGCGATGACCGGGCGCACCTATCGCTACTTCACCGGCACCCCGGTTTATCCGTTCGGCTATGGCCTCAGCTACACGAGTTTCAGCTACACGCCGCTCAAGGTCGAGCCGGTGCGCGGCGACGCGGCGCAGGGCCTGCGCGTGACGACGCAAGTGCGCAACACCGGCAGCCGCGCCGGAGACGAAGTGGCGCAGCTGTACCTGAACTTCCCCGCCGATCCCGGCGTACCGCGCATCGCCCTGCGCGGGTTCCAGCGGATGACGCTCAAGCCCGGCGAGACGCGGACGGTGCGGTTCGACCTCTCGCCGCGCGACCTGAGCGCGGTGACGGTGGCGGGCGAGCGTCAGGTGATGGCCGGTGCCTATCGCGTCTCGGTCGGCTCGGGCCAGCCCGATACCGGGGTGCCGGCGCAATCCGCGCCCTTCACCGTGAAGCAGCCGCTGGCGCTGCCCAAATAAGCCCGTCGCCCCGTCCGCACGGCGCGGACGGGGCGCGGCTCTATCGCGCCAACTCGGGGCCCGTCAGCCGGACCGGCTTGCCCGGCTTCAGCGCCACCGTCACGGCGTGCTTGCCCAGCCGGACCGTGCGGGTGGCAGCAATGCCGCTGGTCAGCGTCGCCGTGGCAAGCGCCCCGTCGCGCCACGCCAGATCGACTCGGCACGCCCCCCGCGCGCGCAGGCCGGTGATCGAGCCGGCCCGCCACACGGCGGGCAGCGCGGGCAGCAGCAGGATCATGTCCCCTCGGCTCTGCATCAGCATCTCCGCAATCGCGGCGGCGCCGCCGAAATTGCCGTCGATCTGGAACGGCGGATGCGCGTCGAACATGTTGGGATAGGTACGCCCCGGCCCCAACAGGAAGCGCAGGATGCGATGCGCATGATCCCCGTCGCCCAGGCGCGCCCACAGGTTCGCACGCCATGCCGTTGCCCAGCCGGTGGATTCGTCGCCGCGCAATTCCAGCGATCGCCGCGCCGCCGCCGCCAGCGCGGGCGTGTCGTCCAGATTGATCTGGTGGCTGGGGTACAGGCCGTACAGATGCGAGACATGGCGATGCTGCGGCTCGGGCGCGGCGGCGTCCCAATCCTCCTGCCATTCCTGCAACTGCCCCTGCGCGCCGATCTTGTCAGGTGCCAGCCGGGCGCGCAGGCCCTGTATCTGGCTGGCGAATGCCGCATCGGTCTCCAGGATCGCGGCGGCCCGCGCGGTCAGATCGAACAGGTCGCGCAATATCTGCATATCCATCGCCGGCCCGGCACAGATCGACGCGCCCTTGGGGTGCGCGTTCTCAGGCGAGAGCGACGGATTGGTCACCAGCGCGCCGGTGCGCGGATCGGGTTGCAGCACATCGACGAAGAACAGCGCGGCACCGCGCATCAGCGGATAGACCGACCGCAGGAAGGCGAGGTCGCGGCCATGGTCGTACCGATCCCACAAATGGGTGCACAGCCACGCGCCGCCCAGCGGCCACAGCCCCCATTGCGGCCCGTCGATCGGCGCGGTCGCACGCCACAGATCGGTGTTGTGATGCGCCACCCATCCGCGCGCGCCATACATGTCGCGGGCCGTCCGCGCCCCGCTTTCGGCCAGCTCGCGCACCATCCACACCAGCGGCTCGGTACATTCGGCCAGCGCCGTGGGCTCGGCGGGCCAGTAGTTCATCTCGGTATTGATGTTGATCGTGTATTTGGAATCCCAGGGCGGGCGCACGCTGTCGTTCCAGATACCCTGAAGGTTCGCCGGCTGGCTGCCCGCGCGCGAGGAGCAGATCAGCAGATAGCGGGCATAGCGGAAATACAGCGCGGCCAGCGCCGGGTCGTCGCTCGTCTCGCTGGTACGGATGCGTTCGTCGGTGGGTCGATCGGCGGCGGCGGTAGTGCCCAGGTCGATCGCAACGCGGCGATACAGCGCGCGGTGGGCAGCGGCGGTATCGGCGGCGATCCGCGCAAAGGACATGGCCGATGCCTTGGCGATCTGTGCGCGCGTCGTCGCGGTCGGATCGCCACTGACATCGTCGTAGCGCCGATAGCTGGTCGCCATCGCGATGAGCAACGTCACCCGATCGGCACCGCGCACCGCGACGCGCCCCTGCGCCGCCGTAACCGTCCCGCCCGTCGCCAGCACGCGCACCCGCGCCTCGAAGCGCAGCGCGCCGGCAATGCCCTTGGCCGCAAGGTTGGTCCCCGCCAGCACGAGTTGGTCGCCGCTCGCCGTGACGCTTGCCGGCTGCGGCGACGTCATCGACACGTCCAGGTCGATCGCCCGGGCACGATCCGCCTCCAGATGGACCGCGATCACCTGCTGCTCGGGCGACGCGACCACGCGCCGCGTGAACACCCCCCTGGCGGTCTCGAAACGCGTCGTCGCCAGCGCGGCGTCGAGATCGAGTTCGCGGTGATACCCCTCGGCGCGCTCGCCCGTGACGCCGGGCATGTCCAGCACCAGTTCGCCCACGGTCTGGTACGGCATCTGCTGCAGCGGCTTGGCCATCAGCTTGGCGCTCGCCAGCGCCTGCGCCGCGGCATAGTCGCCCGCGAAGATCAGGCGGCGCACTTCGGGCAATGCCGCGCGCGCCTCGCTATTGACCGGGTTATACGGCCCCCCGCCCCACAGCGTGTCTTCGTTGAGCTGGATGCGCTCGTGCGCGGTTCCGCCGAACACCATCGCCCCGATCCGCCCGTTACCAACCGGCAGCGCCTCGACCCATTCGCGCGCTGGCTGGCGATACCACAGCCGATCCTGCGCGGGTGCCGGCCGTCTATCCGTGGGCTCGGCATGGCTCGTTACCGAGAGCGCGGCGGCTGCGCCCACCGCCCCACCGATCATCGCGCGCCGTGTGACTCCTTTGGCGTCGGTCATCCTTGCTCTCCCTCTCACGCGACCATTTGCGGCGCGTTTTGCCGTTCGGATGCGAAGGGGCATCCTTCTGCATCGGCGGGCTTGCTCTTCGCTTTCTAGTCGGAGTATTGACGACCCGCGACGGCGTCAACGTGCCCGGCGAGAATCAGATAAGACGAGGGAGGAAGCTTTCATGAAACGGTGGATCATCATGGGGCTTGCCGCCGCCGGGATCGCCCAGTCACCCGCGCAGGCAGCAGACGCACAGCGCGCCGCGTTCGGCGCACTCGCCGATGGCCGCGCGGTGGAGGCAGTCACGCTGTCGAATGCCAAGGGCATGCGCGCGACGATCATCAGCTATGGCGCGATCCTCCAGTCGCTGATCGTCCCCGACAGCAAAGGCAAGGCAGAGGAAGTAACCCTCGGCTATACCGACATGAAGGGCTATCTGAAGGCGCCCAATTATTTCGGCGCGACCGTGGGCCGCTATGCCAACCGGATCAAGGGCGGCGCCTTCTCGATCGATGGCACCAGCTATGCGCTGGCGCACAATAACGGCCCCAACGCTTTGCACGGCGGCCGGCAGGGTTTCGACAAGCGACTGTGGACGATCGCGAAGATCACCAACGGCGCCACCGCCAGCGTGGTCCTGACCTATACCAGCGCCGATGGCGAGGAAGGCTATCCGGGCGCGCTCACCGTGACGGCGACCTATTCGCTCAACGAGCAGAACGAATTGTCGGTCGAATACAAGGCGACCACGTCCAAGCCCACGATCGTCAACATCACCAACCACAGCTTCTTCAACCTCGCCGGGGAAGCATCGCAGCGGGGCATCTACGACCATGTGCTCACCATTCCCGCCGAGACGACCACCCCGGTGGACGCCACGCTGATCCCCACCGGCGAACTGCGCCCGGTGCAGGGCACCCCGTTCGATTTCCGCAAGCCGACGCCGATCGGCGCGCGCATCCGCGACGGGCGCGATCCGCAGATCGTGTTCGGACAGGGCTATGACGAGAATTTCGTGATCGCCCGCACCGTTTCCGCCGAGCCCCGGCTGCACGCGCGCGTCGAAGATCCGTCGACGGGCCGCGTGATGGAAGTGCTGTCCAACCAGCCCGGCGTCCAGCTCTATACCGGGAATTTCCTCGACGGGACGGCGATCGGCCGCTCCGGCCTTGCCTATCGGCAGGGCGACGCGCTCGCGCTCGAGCCCCAGCTCTTCCCGGATACGCCCAACCAGCCGGCATTCGGCTCGGCGCGGCTGAACCCGGGCGAGACCTATCGCAACCTCATCGTCTACCGCTTCTCGACTGCCGCGGCACACTGAAGCTCAACAAGGCCCCTTCATGACCGATTCCCCCACCGCTCCCGCCAAGCTTCGTAGCCGCGCGTGGTTCAACAATCCCGAAAACATCGACATGACAGCGCTGTATCTGGAGCGCTATCTGAACTTCGGGCTGAGCCTGGAGGAGCTGCGATCGGGCAAACCGATCATCGGCATCGCCCAGACGGGATCGGACCTGAGCCCGTGCAACCGGCATCATCTGGTGCTGGCGGAACGGGTGCGCGAGGGGATTCGGGAAGCGGGCGGCATCGCGCTGGAATTTCCGGTCCACCCGATCCAGGAAACCGGCAAGCGCCCGACGGCGGGGCTGGACCGCAACCTCGCTTATCTGGGGCTGGTCGAGGCCATTTATGGCTATCCGCTCGACGGCGTGGTGCTGACCACGGGCTGTGACAAGACCACGCCGGCGCTGCTGATGGCGGCGGCGACGGTGAACATCCCCGCCATCGCGCTGTCGGTGGGGCCGATGCTCAACGGCTGGCACAAGGGCGAGCGCACGGGTTCCGGCACGATCGTGTGGAAAGCGCGTGAGATGCTGGCCGCGGGCGAGATCGACGATGACGGCTTCATCAAGCTCGTTGCCTCCTCGGCCCCGTCGACCGGCTATTGCAACACGATGGGCACCGCGACGACGATGAACAGCCTGGCCGAAGCGCTGGGCATGATGCTGCCTGGATCGGCGGCCATCCCGGCGCCGTATCGCGATCGCCAGGAAGTGGCGTACCGCACCGGGCTGCGCATCGTCGAGATGGTGGCGGAGGACCTGAAGCCGTCCGACATCATGACGCGCGAGGCATTCCTGAACGCGATCGTGATCAACTCCGCGATCGGCGGATCGACCAACGCGCCGATCCATCTGGCGGCAATCGCCCGCCATGTCGGCGCCGAATTGGACCTGACCGACTGGCAGACCCATGGCCATGACGTGCCGCTGCTGGTCAACCTCCAGCCCGCCGGCGAATATCTGGGCGAGGATTATTACCGGGCGGGCGGCGTGCCGGCAGTGGTCAACCAGCTGATGGGCCAGGGGCTGATCCACGAAAGCGCGATGACCGTGAACGGCCGCACGATGGGCGAGAATTGCCGCGACGCCGAGATCGAGGACGAAAAGGTCATCCGCCGGTTTGACGCGCCGCTGGTCGAGCGTGCTGGCTTCGTGGTGCTCAAGGGCAACCTGTTCGACGCCGCGATCATGAAGACCAGCGTGATCGGCGCCGAATTCCGCGACCGCTATCTGTCCAACCCCGACGATCCCGAAGCGTTCGAGGGGCCGGCGGTCGTGTTCGACGGGCCCGAGGATTATCACCACCGCATCGACGATCCGTCGCTGGGCATCACGCCGGAGACGCTGTTGTTCATGCGCGGCGCGGGGCCGATCGGCTATCCCGGCGCGGCGGAAGTCGTGAACATGCGCCCGCCCGCCTATCTGATCCGCGAAGGCATCCATGCCCTGCCCTGCATCGGCGATGGCCGCCAGTCGGGCACGTCGGGCTCGCCCTCGATCCTCAATGCCTCGCCCGAGGCGGCGGCGAATGGCGGGCTGGCGCTGCTGCAAACCGGCGACCGCGTGCGCATCGACCTGGGGCGCGGCACGGCGGACGTGCTGATTTCGGACGAGGAACTGGCGGCACGGCGGCAGGCCCTGCTGGATGCGGGCGGCTATCCCTATCCGGCGTCGCAGACTCCGTGGCAGGAAATCCAGCGCTCGCTGACCGGCCAACTGAACACGGGTGCTATCCTGGAAGGCGCGGAAAAGTACCAGCGGATCGCCCAGACGATGGGGCTGCCGCGCGACAACCATTAAGGCAGGAAAGCGCCGGAAACTGGGGCCGCACCGGCAAAAGCCGGGCGGCGCGACATGGGGAGGATATGTCCGCGATGACGAAGGTGCACGCACTTGCCGCACTTGCCCTGGCCTGTTCGCTGGCGCCCGCCGCCTGGGCGGCGCCGCGACTGGACGGGGTGATAACCGATCACGGCGTGCTGCAGCGCGATCGCCCGATCCTTGTCGCGGGTTCCGCCGAGCCGGGGGAGACCATCACCATCATGCTGGCCGGCAAGACCGCCAGCGCGGTGGCGGGTCGCGATGGTCGTTTCCGCGCCACGCTGGCCGCGCTCCCCGCCGGCGGGCCGTATGAGATGGTGGTGGCGGCACCCAGCGGGCTGCTGACGATCCGCGATCTGCTGATCGGCGATGTCTATCTCTGCTCGGGCCAGAGCAATATGGAGATGTCGGTCGAGCGGTCGCAGAACAGTTTCCAGGCGTTTGGCGCGGCGGACGATCAATTGCGCCTGCTCACCGTGCCCAAGGCGACGGCGTTCACGCCCCGCACCGGCTTCGACCGGCAACCGGTCTGGGCAGCCGCCAGCCCCGCCAGCGTCGCGCCGTTCTCCGCCGCGTGCTTCTACATGGTGCAGGACCTGCGCAAGACGGCCAAGGTGCCGATCGGCGCGATCCATTCCAGCTGGGGCGGATCGCGCATCTCGGCCTGGCTCGACGAACCCGGCCTGCGCGCCGCGGGCATGGGCGGCGATGTCGACATGCTGCGCCTCTATGCCCGCGACACGCTGGCCGGCAACCGGGCCGCCAGCGCGGTGTGGGAGGCATGGTGGCGCAAGCAATCGGGTGACCAGCCGGGGCGCGAACCCTGGAACGACGGCACGGCGCTCGCGTGGCAGCCGGTGCCCCGGATCGGCTATTTCGGCAATTGGGGCGTGCCCGAACTCGCCAGCTATATCGGCATGCTGTGGTTCCGCACCGAAGTGACGCTGACCGCCGAACAGGCGAAGCAGAGCGCGATCGTGTCGCTGGGCCCGGTCGACGACGCCGATCGCACCTGGATCAATGGCAAGCCCGTGGGCGGCAGCAGCAACGGATCGATGCCGCGCACCTATCTGGTGCCGCCGGGCACGCTGGTCGCCGGGCGTAATGTCATCACGGTCAACGCCGACAATGTCTATGCCAATGGCGGCATGGGCGGCCCGGCAGAGGCGATGAAGCTGAGCTTCGCCGACGGGAGCAGCGTGCCGCTGGGCAGCGGCTGGCGCTATGCGATGGCGGGCCGCCCCAAGACCAACGCGCCGCGCGCGGCATGGGACGACATCAACGGTGCGGGCACGCTCTACAACGCGATGATCGCGCCGCTGGGCTCGACCGCGCTGGCGGGGGTCGCCTGGTATCAGGGGGAGTCCGACACCGACCTGCCCGGCTATGACCGCCGCCTCGCCGCACTGATGCAGGACTGGCGGCGCCAGTCGGGCGTCGCTGACCTGCCCTTCGCCATCGTCCAGCTCTCCGCCTATGGCGCACCCGCCACCAGCCCGCGCGAAAGCGGCTGGGCGAACGTCCGCAACATCCAGCGCACCAGCGCCGAGGCCGATGGCCACGCCGCCATCGCCGTGACGCTCGATCTGGGCGACCCGCTCGACATTCATCCGGGCGAGAAGCACGAAGTCGGCCGCCGGCTGGCGCGGGCGATGCGCGGGATAGGCGGGGCCGCTGCGCCTTCAGGCCCGCGCTTCCAGAGCGTTACGCGCGGCGCGGACGGATCGGTGACGATCCGCTTCGCCGACGTGACCGGCGCACTGGCAACGCGCAGCGCCGCGCAGGCAATCGGTTTCGAGCTATGCGATACTGCCCCCGGCACCTGCCGTTATGCGGCGGGAGCCGTCGCGGGCGCTGCGGTCACGCTGCCCCCGGACGGCAAGCCGGCGACGCGCGTGCGCTATGGCTGGGCGGACTATCCGGTGGTCAATCTGTTCGACGACGCGGGGCTGCCGGCGGGCCCGTTCGAGGCGCCCCTCCCTTAATGTGGTGACGCTGCAATATCCTATAGGATAGATGATTTTGCTGTGCTAGCAGAGTCGTAAGGCACCAAGCCTTCCCGCAACGACGGGGGTGCACCGCCAGGCACGGTGCGAGGGAGAGAAGATGTCGGAGGATCGCATGCGCATCGCCGAACCACGAACGCGCTGCGCGCCCGCGCGGCGCGGCGCGTGCTGTCCCCTCGCTTCCACGCCCTGCCCCGCCCCCGCCTTCGCGGAATAAGACGACAGGCTCAGGAAGAGGACGGCACGCTCGATGGTGAGGCTCTCTAGGCGGGATTTCGTATCGACGACGGCAATGGCGCTGCTGATGGCAGGCGGCGCGCGCGCACGCGTGTTCAGACCAGGCGCGGCGCCGCCCGCCGACACCGAGTGGCGGCATTATGCGGCGGACCAGGCGAACACCCGCTATGCGCCGCTGGACCAGATCAACGCGAGCAATTTCAACGACCTCGAAGTCGCCTGGCGCTTCAAGACCGACGCACTCGGCCCGCGCAAGGAATATCAGTTCGAGGCCACGCCGCTGTGCGTCAAGGGCCGGCTGTTCCTCACCGCCGGCGCGCGGCGCGATTGCATCGCGCTGGATGCCGCCACCGGCGAGATGCTGTGGATGCACCGCCTGGACGAAGGCGAGCGGGCCCGCAACGCGCCGCGCCAGCTTTCCGGCCATGGCTGTTCCTATTGGACCGACGGCACGATCGAGCGCGTGCTGTACGTCACCACCGGCTATCAGTTGATTTCGCTGGATGCCGCCACCGGCATCCCCGATCCCGCCTTCGGCACCAACGGCATCGTCGATCTGAAGCGCGATCTCGACCAGAATGTCGATCCCGTCACCGGCGACATCGGGCTGCATTCGACGCCGCTGATCGTCAACGACATCGCCGTGGTCGGCGCCGCGCACAGCTCGGGCGACGTGCCCGCGACGCGGATGAACGTGAAGGGCTATGTCCGCGGGTTCGATGTGCGCACGGGCAAACGCATCTGGATCTTCCACACCATCCCGCGCAAGGGCGAGTTCGGCTATGAGACCTGGCTGGAAGGCCATGCCGAAGAGGCCGGGAATGGCGGCGTCTGGGCGCAGATGTCGGCGGACGAGGAACTGGGGCTGGTCTATCTGCCGGTTGAGCTGCCCACCGGCGACGAGATGGGCCTGTATCGCCATGGCAACGCGCTGTACGGCGAATCCCTTGTCGCCGTGGACGTGAAGACCGGCCTGCGGCGCTGGCATTACCAATTCGTCCATCACGGCCTGTGGGACAATGACGTGCCCTGCGCGCCGATCCTGTGCGACATCCCGGTCAAGGGCAAGATGGTCAAGGCGCTGGCCCAGCCGACCAAGCAGGCGTTCCTGTTCGTGCTCAACCGCGAGACCGGCAAGCCGATCTGGCCGATCGTCGAGCGCAAGGTGCCAAAGGGCGACGTGCCGGGCGAATGGTATTCGCCCACCCAGCCCTTTCCCACCAAGCCGCCGGCCTATGACAACCAGGGCGTCCTGCCCGAAAGCCTCATCGACTTCACGCCCGAGCTGCATGCCGAGGCGCTGGAGTTGATCAAGAACTACACCACCGGCCCGCTGTATACGCCGCCGATGCTGAGCAAGCCCGAAAAGCCCTGGGGGACGCTGTCGTCGCCGGGGCTACAGGGCGGCACCAACTGGCCGGGCGGGTCCTATGACCCGGACAGCCATATCGTCTATGTCTATTCCAAGAACACGGTGTCGCTGGTCGGGATCGTGCCCAACACCGATCCCAAGGTGTCGGACTTTGCCTATGTCCACGGCGTCACCGGCTTCACGCCGCAGGCACAGCGCGCGATGGGCGCCGGGTTCGACGGGCCCCCGCCCAATTTCCCGCGCCCCCAGCCCGGCGCCAAGGGCCCCCGCCCCGGCATGTTGAATGTGCAGGGCCTGCCCCTGCTCAAGCCGCCCTATGGCAGCATCACTGCGATCGACCTGACCAAGGGCGACATCGCCTGGCGCATCGCCCATGGCGAGACGCCGGACAATGTCCGAAACCACCCCGCGCTCAAGGGGCTGAAGATCCCCCGAACCGGGCGCGAAGGCAATCTGGGGCCGATGACCACCAAATCGCTGGTGATCTGTGGCGAAGCCGGCTTCTTCACCAACGAACAGGGCGTGCGCGGCGCAATGCTGCGCGCCTATGACAAGTCGACCGGCGAGGAGAAGGGCGCGGTGTACATGCCCGCACCGCAAAGCGGATCGCCGATGACCTATATGCTCGGCGGACGTCAGTATATCGTCGTCGCGATCGGCGGCGGCAACTATAGCGGTGAGTTGCTGGCATTCAGGTTGCCGAAAGACGCATTGCCACAGAACTAAAAAGATCGGGTTGGGAGTAGCGATCAATGCCTACCGGAATTTACAAGCGCCTGGCACTGGGCGCCGGCGTCGCGACACTGGCAATGTCGGGGCTGGTCGCCGCCGGCTCGCGGGCACAGGGCGTCGCCAAGACGGTGTGGGACGGGCTGTACACCGCCGACCAGGCGGGGCGCGGCAAGGAAACCTATACCGCGCGGTGCGCCGCCTGCCACGGCCCGTCGCTGGGCGGGGGCGATTCCGCGCCGCCGCTGTCGGGCCCGGCATTCCTCAACAACTGGAACGGCACGACCTCTGCCGATCTGTTCAACCGCATCCACGATACGATGCCGGTGGACGAACCCGGCAGCCTGAGCGGCAAGCAGGTCAGCGAGATCCAGGCCTATATCTATCAGGCGAACGGCTTTCCCGCCGGCGCCGCTGCGCTTCCCAACGATCCACAGATGATGGGCGGGGCCAAGATTCTCGCGCAGAAGCCGGGGCAGTAAGCGAACGCGGGCGGCGGATTGCCGCCGCCCGCGACGCTCCCCCGATCAGCGCCGATACAGCGGCATCTGCCCGGCAATGCGGGTGTGCAGCCGATACACGCTCTTCGATGCCGTGATGTACACGGTGCGCCCGTCCTCGGCGAAGGCCAGGTTGGCCGCAGTTTCGGGCAGCCGGATCTGCCCCAGCACCTTGCCCGCAGGCGTGATGATACGGATGCCGCCGGGGCCCGTCGTCCAGATATTGCCCGCGCTGTCGACCTTCATCCCGTCCGGCCCGCCGGGACCGCTCGGCTTGGGATATTCGATCAGCATCCGCCCGTTCGAGACGGTGCCATCCTTGGCCACGTCCCACGCCTTCACATACATCTGCGACCCGAAGTTCGACACGTACAGCGTCTTGCCATCAGGCGAAAAGGCGATGCCATTGGGCAGCGTCAGGTCGGTGATGACCGGGGTCAGCGTGCCGTTTGCATAGCGCCACACGGCATTATACGGCAGCTGCTTGCCCGGATCGGCGTCCATCTTGGGCAGGCCGAACGGCGGATCGGTGAACCACAGCGCGCCATCGGGCGCAAAGACCAGGTCGTTGGGGCTGTTGATTGCCTTGCCCTGATACGCGGTGATGAACGGCTGGGGCCGCAATTGCGCGTCGAGCCGCACGATCTTGCGCCCGCCCTGCTGGACCAGCAGCACGCTGCCGTCCTTGTCGGTCGCCATCGCGTTGGAGCCGAGATAGCTGCCCTCCGGGAAGGGATCGAGCCCGCCGGCATGGGCGATCAGCACCTCGGTCTTGCCGTCGGGCGACAGCGCATAGACCTTGTCGTCGCTCAGGTCGGAGAACCACAGCCGCCCCTCGCGCCACATCGGGCCTTCGACGAACTTGAAGCCGGTGGCGACGCGCTCGATCACGGTGCCCGGCGCGATCACGGCGTCGAGGCCCGGATCGAGGCGGGCGATTTCGGTCGGCCGGGCGGCGCCGGTCTGGGCGAGAGCCGGCACAGCGGCGGCGACACCGGCCAGCAACAGCGCCCAGGGGGCGATCCGGGAAACGATCCGCGCCATCGCCTCAGACCGCGTCTGTCAGCAGGACCAGATAGTCCTTGTTGAGCACCGTGTTCTCGATCAGCGGCCAAACCTCCTGGTGGATGTCCGAATGCACCCACCCCTGCCGCTGCTCCTCGCTCTCATAGGTAAGCTGGAAGCGATAGTTGATCCCCGCCGCCGGCGCCGGTCCACCCTGGATCACGGTGCGCAGCTTGAGCATCTTGAGGTCCAGGAACCCGCGGCCCTTGAACGTCTCCGCCGCCGGCTTAAACCGCTTGTGAAACGCATCGAGCATTTCCTGCTCGCGCTTCGGATCGATCGCCAGGTCGCAATACAGCACGATCGGCTTTCGCGCCTGTGCCGGGGCCGCGCGTACGGCGCCGGGCAGCGCCATGCCAGCGGCACCCGCAACGCCGGCGCCGGCCGCCGCCTTCAACAATGCTCTACGGTCCATCATCCCCTCCTCTTGTGCATGTTCTTCAGTGCGTAGCGCCCGCTGCATGGGCGGGCTCGGCGGGCAGGTTCTTCGCCAGATACGCCGTCAGCGTCGCCGCTTCCTCGGGCGAGACTTCGGCGCCCCGCCCGGCCATCTGCTGGATGGTCGCCGCCCAGTCGTCGGCGCTCTTGCGCTTGGCCGTGATCGTGGTCAGCGTGTGGCACGAGACACAGGCCTGGTTGAGCAGATCCAGCGCCGGCCCCGGCGGCAGCGGGCTCGCCGGCGCAGTCTGGCCACCATAGGCCACCCCCGCCGCCATCAGCATCGCCGCGCCCGCCACGGCCACTTTACCCATATTCCGCATCCGCACGCTCCCACACGCGGCCACCCGTTCAGGGCAGCGCATAGACAATCACTTCGTCGCTGTTCACCGGCGCGTTGCCGAACCCGCCGGTCGCGACCACTGCCAGATATTGCTTCCCGTCCGCGCCCGCGAAGGTCATCGGCGTGCCATAGTTCGACGCGGGCAGCTTTGCCGCCCACAGCTCGCGCCCGGTGCGCGTCTCGAAAGCGCGGATGCGGCTGTCGTCGGTCGCGCCGATGAAAGTCAGCCCGGTGGCCGTGACGATCGGCCCGCCGGCGCTCACGCGCCCGGTGTTGCGCTTGCCCTCGGGCAGCTCGTCGCTGACGCCGAGCACGCTCTGCCACACGATCTTGCCGCTGCTGACGTCGACCGCGCTCAGCTGGCCCCAGGGCGGCGCCTGGCACGGCATCTTGGTAACCGGATCCCAGAAATAGACATAGCCGTTCTTCATGTTCCACGAACCGTCGGGCTGCTGCGCAAGCTGTTGCGGCGACGCGAGGGCATTGGTGTTGACCACGTACAGCCCCGACTTCGGATCGAACGCCCCGCCACCCCAGTCGGACCCGCCCAGGCTGCCCGGGAAGAACGCCACGGCGGAGTCCGCGCGCAGCGGCTGGAACATCTTGCTCTCGACGATCTGCATGTCGGCGATCAGCTTCTCGCAGCGCGCCCGCGATTCCGGCGTGACGTTGCCCAGATCCTTCGTGCTGAACGACAGCCGCGACAGCGGTGCCGGCGCGACCGGCATCGGCTGGGTCGGCCAGGGCTGCTCGCCGGGAATATCGGTGTCGGTGGGCACCGGCACTTCCTTGACGTCGAACAGCGGCTTGCCGGTCACCCGATCGAGGACGAACAGGATCGCCATCTTGTTCATCACCGCGATCGCCGGGATCGTCTTGCCCCCGCGCTTGACGTCGACCAGCGTGGCCGAGGGCAGGTCTAGGTCCCAGATGTCGTGGTGCACCGTCTGGAAATGCCAGCGATACTTGCCCGTGGCCGCATCGACCGCGACGATCGAATTGCCGAACAGATTCTGGCCCTTGCGGTCCCCGCCCCAGCGATCGAAGGTCGGCGCGCCGAGCGGCATGTACAGCAGCCCGCGCTTCTGATCGACGACCAGGAACGTCCAGACGTTTACGCCGGAGCGCTTCTGCCAGCTATCGCCTTCCCAGGTGCCGAAGCCCGGCTCGCCCGGACGCGGTACGGTGTGGAACGTCCAGACGAGCTTGCCGGTGTGCGCGTCCCAGGCGCGCACGTCGCCCGCCGCACCGATCGTCGGCATTTCCTGCACCCGCGATCCGGTGATCACCAGATTCTTGAACACGATCGGCGGCGAACTCATCCCCAGCGGCGCGCGCGGGTTGCCGTTCATCACTTCGGGCGTCTTCATGTCGACCACGCCGTCGGTCCCGAACCCGGCAACCGGCTTGCCCGTCGCGGCATCCAGCGCGATCAGCTTGCCCGATCGCGTGCCGAACAGGATTTCGGGCGGGGCATCCTTGGTCCCCGGCCAATATTCCACGCCCCGCGTCGATGCCTGATCGCGCGCAGGGAGCGCGTAGCTCCAGCGCTCCTTGCCCGTCGCGGTGTCGATCGCGACTACCCGGCCATAGGGCGTGGGGACGTACATCACCCCCTTGATGACGATCGGCGTCGCTTCGGACGGGGCCATGCCGGTCCAGACCGGTCCGCCCTGTTCCGGGTTGGGCATCCCCGGCGGACGCTGCATCACATAGCCTTCGGGCTTCATGTGATAGGTCCAGGCGACTTTCAGCGACGTGACGTTCGCCGGCGTGATCTGGGTCAGCGGGGAAAAGCGCATGCCGCCCGGATCGCGGCCATAGCTGGGCCAGTCGCCCGCCGGCTGCGCCTGTGCAGCCCCCGCAGCGGCCAGCATCGTGGCACAGGCAAAAAATAACCGTGATTTCATTATCTCGCCCCGCGTGGTGGATTGCTTGCTTTCATGAAGGCGGCCTTGGCGGCCAGGTCGCGCGCGACGCCGATCACCATCAGCTCGAGCGGCGCAGTGCCGGTGGCGCGCAGCGCATGGGTCTGGCCCAGATCGACCGGGACCGCGTCGCCAGCGCGAATCGTCGCGCTTTCGCCGCCCAGGTCGATGCGCCCCTCGCCCGACACCACGTAATAGACTTCGCTCATGTCGGGCCGCGTCACGGCGCCGAACGACGCGCCAACCGGGATCATCAAGTGATCGACAAACGACCAGGGCGTCGAGAACACGGTCGGCCCCAGTGCGCGGCGCCATTGCACCGTCCCCTCGCCGCCCTCCATCCCCGCGACCGGGCGAAGCAGCGCGCGGTCCAGCCGCATCGTCATGAACTGCGGGATCGGGTCCAGCGCCACGCCGACGCGCGGGTCGTTAAGGTCGAAATTGTCATAGGCCTTGGTCAGCCCGACATTGATGTTCAGCCACTGCATCGGCTTGTCGGTCGGGTTGTAGATGCCATGCGCATGGCCCAGCCGATCGGGGGCCCCCGCCGGCCCCGCGACTCGCGAGGTGCGGCCGTCGATCGTATATTCGGCATCGCCGTCGAGGATGACGAACATCTCCTCGCAATTATTGTGGAAATGCTGGCCGATACCGCTGCGCGGCGCGATCACGCCGCGATGGATGAAGATCAGGTTGGTGCTCAGCGCATCGGCGCCCAGCAGCGGCGCGAACGCCATCGATCCCGCCCCGCCATGTACCGATTCGAGGTTTCGGAAGCGCGCCGGATCGGTATGGCCGATTCGTGCGGCCAGCGGCTTCGGAGCCGGACTCTCCTGCGCCCGCGCGGGCGCCATGGTGAGCAGCGGCGCGCACAAGGCGCACGCGAGCAAGCGCTTTTTCAAACAATCCTCCCTGGCTTTCCTCCCTTCAACGGCGAACCGAGGAGAGGCATTGTTCTTTGCCGTTGCGAGTGTTAGCAGCGTCCAATATCATATACAATATGATCCGGCGCACTTTCCTGCGGCGGCAAAAAGATAAGTCTGGGAGAAGAGCCGATGCGCGATCCGCGCCCCACCCGCGTCCGTGTGACGCTGATCTTCATGCTGTTTTTGCTCAGCGCGATCGCATTCCTCGATCGCACCAACATCTCGGTCGCGGGCGTCCAGATGCGCCAGGAATATGGGATCGACCAGATTCACCTGGGTTGGGTCTTCTCGGCCTTCCTGATCGGCTATGCGGCGTTTCAGGTGCCGGCAGGCTGGCTGGCCGGACGCTACGGCCCGCGCAAGGTGCTGACGCTGGGCGTCGTCTGGTGGGGCGTGTTCACGGCACTGACCGCCGCGGTGTCGCCGGCCCTCGGCAACACCGTGCTGCAACTGGTGGTGGTGCGGATGCTGCTCGGCGCGGGAGAGGCGATCATCTACCCGGCAGGCAACCAGTTCCTCGCGCGGTGGATCCCGATCCAGGAGCGCGGCAAGGCCAATGGGCTGATCTTCGCGGGCGTCGGCGCGGGCGCGGGCCTCACCCCGCCGCTGATTACCGCGATCATCGCGTTCGGCGGGTGGCGGCTGTCCTTCTATGTCTGCGCGCTGATCGGCATCGTCGCGGGGCTTGCATGGTACGTGCTCGCGCGCGACCGGCCTGAGGAACATGCCGGCGTATCCGATGCCGAGCTGGCGCATATCCGCGCGGGCCTGCCCGAAATCGTCGGCGTGCGCCCGGCGACGCCCTGGGGCGCTATCCTGTCCAGCAAGGACGTATGGGCGCTGTTCGTCAGCTATTTCGCGTTCGGCTATGTCATCTGGCTCTTTTTCAGCTGGTTCTTCATCTACCTCGCCGAAGCGCGCGGGCTCGATCTCAAATCCAGCGCGCTGTACAGCATGATGCCGTTCATCGGCATGACGCTGTGCTGTCTCGCGGGCGGCGTCATCAACGATCGCGTCGCGAAGTCGCACGGGCTGTTCTGGGGCCGCTGCGGCATCGCGATGCTGGGCTTCGCGATCACCGCCGCCTTCCTGCTGATCGGTTCGCAGGTACAGGGAACCGCGCTGGCGGTGACCGTGCTCGCCGGCGGCGCAGGGGCGATCTATCTCGCGCAAAGCTCGTTCTGGTCGGTCACTGCCGACATTGCCGGGCCGCATACCGGGGTCGTCTCCGGCTTCATGAACATGGGGTGCCAGATCGGCGGGGCGATCACGGCGTCGCTGACCCCGTGGATCGCCGCCAATTATGGCTGGACGGCTGCATTCGCGACGGCGGCGGTGTTCGCCGTGATCGGCGCCGTCACCTGGGCCTTCGTCAATCCGCGCACGCTGATCGTGCGCGACCGCGCCGCGCCGCTGCGCACCGAACAAGCGGTTGCCTGAACCACCCGGCGCCGTTCACACTATCCCCGCGCACCGAATTGCGGGACATTCTGAGAAGGAAGAAGACGACATGGCGATGCTGCCGCTCAACGGCATCCGGGTGCTGGACATTTCGCAGGTGATGGCAGGCCCGTTCTGCTGCATGCTGCTGGGCGACATGGGCGCCGATGTCATCAAGATCGAACCGCCCGTGCTGGGCGATTCGACGCGGCACTCGATGGGTTTCCGGTTGAAGGGCGAGGACAGCCCCGGCTTCCTCGCGCTCAACCGCAACAAGCGCAGCATCACGCTGGACCTGAAGGACCCCGCCGACCGCGACGTGCTGTACGCGCTGGTCAAAACCGCCGACGTGCTGGTGGAAAATGCCCGCCCCGGCGTCGCCGACCGGCTGGGCATGGGGTATGAAACGCTGCGCGCGATCAACCCCAAGCTCGTCTATGCCAGCATTTCCGGCTTTGGGCAGACCGGCCCCTGGTCGCAGCGGCCGGGATTCGACCTGATCGCCCAGGCGATGTCGGGCGTACTCAGCTCGAACGGCTTTCCCGACATGGAGCCGGCGAAGAACTCGATCGCAGTCGCCGATCTCGGCGCCGGGCTGTTCGCCACCTATGGCATCCTCAGCGCCCTGATCGGGCGCGGCAAGACCGGCGAGGGCCAGTATATCGACGCGTCGCTGCTCGAAGCCGCGATGGGCCTGTCGATCTGGGAGACGACCGAGCTATGGGGCACGGGCAAGTCCCCCACCCCGATCGGGTCGGCAAATCGCATGTCGGCGCCGTATCAGGCAGTGAAGGCGTCGGACGAATGGTTCGTGATCGGCGCGGCCAACCAGAAGCTGTGGCTGACGTTCCTGACCGTGCTCGGACGGCCCGAACTGCAGGACGATCCGCGCTATTGCAGCAACGCGCTGCGGGTGCAGAACCGGCAGGCGCTGATCGACGATCTCGCGCCCACGTTCCTGACGCGCACAGCGCAGCAATGGATCGACGCGCTGCTCGCCGCCGGTGTCCCCGCCGCGCCGATCCTCGACTATGGCCAGGCAGTGGAGAGCGAACAGGCGATTGCGCGCGAGATGGTGCAGATGATCCCCCATCCGGTGGAAGGCAGCTTCCGCGCGCTCGGCTTCCCGGTGAAGATGCGCGGCACGCCGCAGGAGGTACGCCTGCCCCCGCCGCTTATCGGCGAACATGCCGACGAAATCCGGCGCGAACTGGTCGAGCGCGGGCTATTGCCCGCCACATCGGAGGCAGCGGAATGAGCGAGCCCCGGCTGGTCTTTGAACGGGACGGTGCGGTCGCGCGCATCCTGTTCGACAATCCCCGCGCCCACAACGCGCTGACGCACCAGATGTGGCTCGACCTGCGCGATGCGGCGCTTGCCGTGGCGCAGGACCCGACGATCCGCGTCGTCACCTTTCGCGGCGTGGGGGGCAAGGCATTCATTTCCGGCACCGACATCAGCAGCTTCGCCGATTTCACCAGCGGGCAGGACGGAATCGAATACGAACGCGGCATCGACGAGTGCATGGCGGCGGTGGACGCCATCCCCGTGACGACGATCGCGGTGGTCGATGGCTGGGCAGTGGGCGGCGGGCTCAACATCTGCGCCGCGTCCGATTTCCGCATCGCCACGCCCAATGCGCGCTTCGGCTCGCCGGTGGGCCGCACGATCGGCAACTGCCTGTCGATGAACAGCTATATCCGCGTGGCGGCCGCGCTGGGGACGCAGATTGCCAAGCGCATGGTGTTGCTGGGCGAGCTGATCCCCGCCCCCGAGCTGCTCGCCAGCGGTTTCCTGCTCAAGATGGTCGAGGCCGACGCGCTCGACGCGGAAGTCACCGCGCTATGCGCCCGCGCGGCGGAGAATGCCCCGCTGACCACGCGCGCCACCAAGGAAGCGATCCGCCGCGCCACCTTCCAGAGCCCGCCCGACCTGGATGACCTGATCGCGCGCGTGTACGGCAGCAACGACTTCCGGCGCGGGGTGGAGAATTTCCTGGCCCGCAACAAGGACCTGCCGGCGTGGCAGGGCGACTGACCGCCGCCCTGCCCGCGCACCTTACCAGCTGACCGCGATGTACTTGGCCTCCAGATATTCGTGGAGGCCATGGTACGAACCCTCTCGCCCCAGTCCGCTCTGCTTGACCCCGCCAAACGGCGCGGCGGGGTCCGACACCAGCCCCCGGTTGAGCGCGACCATCCCGACTTCGAGCCGCTCGGACAGCGCCAGCCCCTTCTTCATGTCGCCGGTGTAGACATAGGCCGCCAGGCCATATTCGGTGGCGTTTGCCAGTGCGACCGCCTCGTCCACATCGTCAAAGGCCAGGATCGCCGCGACGGGTCCGAACACTTCGGTGCTCAGGATTTCCGATCCCGGCTGCACATCGGCCAGCACGGTCGGCGGATAGAAGAACCCGTCGCCCTGGATCGGTTCGCCACCGATCACGGCGCGCGCACCGCGCGTCACGGCGTCATCGACCAGATGCACGATCTTTTCCACCGCCGCCCCGTTGATGAGCGCGCCGCACTGGCTGGCGGGGTCGGTCCCGGCCCCCACCGTCACGGCCGCCATGCGAGCAGCGAACTTGGCGACAAAGGCGTCATGGACGCCGCGCTGGACATAGAAACGGTTGGCTGCCGTGCACGCCTCGCCAGCGTTGCGCATCTTGGCGATCATCGCGCCTTCGACGGCCGCGTCGATGTCGGCGTCGTCCAGCACCAGGAACGGCGCATTGCCGCCCAGCTCCATCGACGCGCTGACGACATTGTCCGCACACTCGCGCAGCAGGATGCGGCCCACTTCCGTCGAGCCGGTGAACGACAGTTTGCGCACGCGCGGATCATGCACCATCGCGCGGATCACTGCCCCCGGCTCGCTGGTGTTGATGACATTGACCACGCCGCGCGGCACGCCCGAATCCAGCATGATCTGCGCCACCGCCAGCGCCGTCAGCGGCGTTTCCTCGGCAGGCTTGAGGATGCACGTGCACCCCGCCGCCAATGCCGGCGCCATCTTGCGCGTCGCCATCGCGGCGGGGAAGTTCCACGGCGTCACCAGCACCGCGATCCCCATCGGCTGATACTGGACGAGGATGCGGTTCGCCCCGCCGGGGGCAACGGCCACGTCGCCGTTCACACGCACCGCCTCTTCGGCATACCAGCGGAAGAACTCTGCGGCGTAGCCGACTTCGCCGCGCGCGTCGGTGAGCGACTTGCCGCTTTCCAGCGAGATCAGGTGCGCCAGCCAGTCGGCATGTGCCATCATCCGATCGAAACAGGCGAGCAGGATCGTCGCGCGCTGGCGGGGCGGCGTGGCGGCCCATGCCGCCGCCGCTGCTTCCGCCGCATCGACTGCCGCCATGCCGTCGGCGACGCTGGCATCGGCGACCGAGGTCAGCACCGCGCCGGTCGAGGGATTGACCACGTCGAGCCGCTGCCCCTGTTCGGCGGCGACCCAGCGCTCGCCGATCAACAGGTCGGTGGGAACCGCGAACGGCCCGGGGTCGCCCGCGCCCGTGGGTGCAGGAAAATGCTGTGCGGAGTGCATGAAAACGAACCTTTCGGAAACTGCGCTCAAAGCGCCTTGAGTGCGTCGCGGTCGCCGTCGAACGCGGCATAGGTGATGCTGCGCATCGCCGCGAGATCGAGAGTGCGCGGATTGTTCTTGACCAGCCGGGCGGCGCCCAGCGCGCTTTCGGCCACGAAATCGCGCTGGTCTTCGGTCAGGCCCAGGTCGCGCAGCGTGCGGGGAATGCCCACCGCGCCGAGCAGCCGCGCGACGCCATCGACGAACAGCCGCGACAGTTCCTCGTCGCTGGCGTCGGGCGCGCCAAGCCCCACCGTTCGGGCCAGGTCCGCAAAGGCGGCGACACAGCTCGGCCGGTTGAACTCCATGACATAGGGCAGCAACGTCGCGACCCCGTCGCCATGCGCGGTATGCGTCAGGTTGCCGACCGGATACTGGATCGCGTGCGCTGCCGCCGTCCCCGCCGTGCCGAACGCACAGCCTGCCGCGAGCGCACCGAGCATCAGTTCCTCGCGCGCAGCCACATCGCTGCCATCGACATAGGCGCGCTCCAGGCTGGTCCAGATGCTCTTCACCGCCAGCCGCCCGAAATGGTCCGACAGCACGTTCTTGCCGACGAACACGTGCTGTTGGGTCAGCATCGGATCGGCGTCGCGCGCCAGCGTCGTGAACGCTTCCACCGCATGGGTCAGCGCGTCGGCGCCCGAACAGGCGGTCAGCCGGGGCGGACAGGTCAACGTCAGCTCCGGATCGCAGACGGCGACGATCGGGATCAGATGCGGGCTGGCGATGCCGATCTTGGTCCCGCGCTCTTGGTCGCCGACCACCGCTACGGGGGTGACTTCGGAACCCGTGCCCGCCGTGGTCGGCACCGCGATCAGCGGCAGCACTGGCCCCGGCACGGCAAACTCGCCATAATAGTCGCTCACCTTGCCACCGTGCGACAACAGCACCGCGACGACCTTCGCCAGGTCCATACAGCTTCCGCCGCCGACGCCGATCACGATGTCGGCACCGAAATCGCGCGACGTATCGACACAATCGTAGATCGATTCCGCCGGCAGATCGGGCAGCGTGCGATCATAGACAAGGCTGTCAACGCCATGGGCCGCAAGATCGGCGACCATGTCGCGCAGCACCACGTCCTGCGAAAGCCGCGCATCGGTACAGATGAGCGCGCGGGTGCCCAGACCGGCAGCGGCGGAGCCGATCGCGTGGCGCTGGCCCCGACCGAAAAGGATGGAGCGTGGAAGCCGCAGGGCACCGAAGAGAGTCATTTTGAGTCCGCGTAACTGGAGGAAAAATCAGTCCCCATGGTTATTTCTTCTTCGCGCCGCTGGGGCTGTACAGCGCGAGATAGGCGATCACGTCGTCGCGATCCTTGGCGTTGGGCAGGCCGGCAAAGACCATGCGCGTGCCCGGCATCGCGGTGCGTGGCGAAGCAAGGAAGCGCGACAGCGCGTCGCGGCTCCACACGGCCTTGGCGCCGGCCATCGCGGGTGAGTATTTGAAGCCGGCCACCGCGCCCGGCGCGCGGCCGACGACGCCGTTCAGCGCGGGGCCAAGGCCGTTGGCGGCGCCAGGGCCGACGCGGTGGCAGGCGGCACAGCGCTTGAACACCGCCTCCCCCGCGACGGCGTTCCCTGCGGGCGCGGCGGGAGCCTCCGCAACGGTCCTGCCCGGTGCCGCTGCGATCACGACCGCTGCCAAAAGCACCGACAGCGCCAGATGACGCCGGCTCATGCCTGTGCCTCCCCGCAATAGAGCGGTCGTGAGGCGTCGATCCGCAAGAACAGCATCGCCGCAATGAACGACAGCACCGCCAGCACCGTGAAGGCCGCCATCCACCCGCTCATGCTGACGATATACCCCGTCACTGCCGCCGCGATGGCTGCGCCGATATTGCCCAGCGTATTCATCACTGCCGACACCGACCCGGCATATTCGCCGCCGATGTCGAGCGTCACGGCCCAGGACACGCCGACGGTCAGTTCCAGCCCGAACAGCGCGACGCAGAAGCATCCGATGCTCAGCGCCGGATCGCCCAGTGCCGCCGCCAGCGGGATCATCACTGCCGCGATCAGGAAGCCCACCACCGCGACCACGCGCCGCGCCAGCTTGAGCCCCCATCCCTTTCGCACCAGCCGGTCGGAGAACCAGCCCCCGGCCAGGTCGCCGACCACGCCCGCCATCAGCGGCATGCTCGCGAACAGGCCCATCAGCGCGATCTCATAGCCGCGCGCGTCGTGGAGATATTTGGGGAACCACGTCAGGAAGATGTTGATGCAATAGGCATAGCAGAAATACATCGCCGACAGCAGCCAGAGCTGGGGATTGCCCAGCAGGTGCCGCCACGGCACGCGAGCCTTGGCGCGCCCCTTGCCCAGCGCATCCTCGATCATCGCGCACTCGGCGGCGTTGACGCCGCGGTGCTCGCGCGGATGGTCGCGATAATACCAGAACCACAGCGCCGCCCACGCCATGCCGATCAGCGCGAACAGGAAGAACGGCGCCCGCCAGCCGAAATCGACGATCAGCAGCGCGACGAACACCGGCGTCACTGCGCCGCCGACGCGCGCCCCGGCATGGGTCAGCCCCTGCGCCCAGCCGCGTTCGGACGGCAGCATCCAGCGCGACAGCGATCGGGTGGCGATCGGAAACGCGCCCGCTTCGCCCATGCCGAACAGGAACCGGCACACCATCATCGACCCCGCCGACCAGGTCAGCGCCGTTGCCGCCGTGAAGGTCGACCACCACAGCACTACCCCGGACAGCGCCCGACGCGGCCCGAACCGATCGCCCAGCCAGCCGCCGGGTATCTGGAAGAACGCATAGGCGAACTGGAACGACGCGAAGATCCACCCCATCGTCACCAGCGAGAAGCCGAACTCCTTCTGGATAGAGGGTGCCGCCGTCGAGATGACGACACGGTCCATATACGTCACCAGATAGGCGAGCACGGTCAGCCACAGCACGCCGTGGCGCACGCGGCTGGGCCGCATCGGGCGCGTCGGCGCGCCTTCGTCCGCCACGGGCTTTACCTCGCCGGGCAGGGTCGCTTCGGCCATCAGCGCGGCTCCGCCGGGCATGCGTCGGCCGGGCGCCCGGCACAGCTCTGCCAGATCGTCGGCACGCTGCGCCCGCCGATCAGCACCGACCGGATCGACCGGGTGTTCTGAATGTCGGCAAGCGGATCACGGTCGAGCACCAGCAGGTCGGCGCGATAGCCCGGCACCACGCGGCCCAGATCGGTCGCGCCCAGCCAGCGGGCGTTGGTCAGCGTCGCCGCCGTCAGCGCCGCACGCGGCGTCACGCCCGCGCGCACCATCAGCGCCAGCTCCCAATGCGCGAAATAGCCGGGGAAGCGCGCGCTCGGCCCACTGTCGGTGCCCATGCCATAGGCAATGCCGGCGCGCGCCTGACGCCCGAAATTGGCGAGCGCGTTGTCGAGGATGCCCGGATACTTCGCAAAGCTCGGGCTGGAGCGCAGCCGGTTGCGCCGCGCCTCGCTCTTCAGGTCGGCGACCACCGACGGCGCCACCCCGCGGCTGAAAAAGGGTTCGTCGACAAAGGGCAACAGGTCATAGGTGAACGAGGCTTCGCGGCTGAGCGTGGCCGCGACCTGCATCACATTGTTGGCCTTCATCAGCCGCAGCGTTTCCGCGTCGATCGGCTGGTCGCGCACCGCATGGCCGAACCCGTCGATATGCTCGCGCGCCAGCGTGCGGGCGTTGTCGAGGTAAAAGATATGGGCGACGGCCTTCTTGCCCTTGGCATGTGCCTCGTCGACCACGGCCTTGGCGATCGGATAGGGCATCCGCTCGGCGATGGTGCCCAGTTCGTCGTCCATCCACAGCTTGACGACATCAACGCCCTTGGCGACTTCGCGATCGACCATCGCCTTGGCCTCGGCCGGTGTCGCGACCGACTGTTCGAGCCCCGCGACCCCGCCGTAAGACCCCTTGAACACCACGCCGCGCCCGGCGGTCCACACGCGCGCCATGTCCGGCGTCGTCTGGCGTTCGTTGCGGACGATATCGTGGATGATGTCCTTGTCGGTGCCCAACACCTGCACCGACGTGACGCCATAGGCGGCGTAGGTGCGCAGCTGGCGTTCGACATTCTCGCGGGTGTAGTTCTTCAGATCCTGGCTGATGCCATCGACCAGCCCCAGATGGACATGGTTGTCGATGATGCCGGGCATCACGAACTTGCCTCGCAAGTCCTCGATCCGGGCCCCTGTGGGCACCTTCACCGTAGCGCCGGGGCCTACTGCGCGAATGCGCCCATCCGCGACGATGATCGTCGCATCCCGGATTACGCCCTGCCTGCCCGGATCGAACACCGTGGCATGCGTCAGCGCCAGCACCGCCTCCTGCGCAACGGGCACCATCACCGGCCCCCGCGCGAGCGACCCGCCCGCCGCCGCCGCGAGCAAGCCCGCGCCCAGCAAAATCCCCATCATCCTGATCTTCATCGCAACCCTCTCCCTCGCGCCGTTTTCCGGCATCGTCGCTTCACCGTCAGACGGGCATCCGCCTTTTGGTGAACTCGCGCCCGATCAGCGCCGTTTCTTCATTGGTCTCCATCACCCGCGCACCGTCGCGGATGCTGGAGACGATAGTGCGCGCATTATTGGCGTCCAGAAAGCGCACGCCGTTCTTCTTGCACGCCGCAAGTACGCGCGCGCGGGCTGCGATCAGGTTGGCCGGTTGTTCGCTCGGCCCCGCAAAGCCACCGGGGCGCGGCTGCGGCGGCAGGTCGGGAAAGGCATCCAGGCCGTTGAGCGACATGGTCATGTCGCCCGGCCCCCATTCGGCGAAGGTCACGCCGGGCACCGCCAGCGATTTCTCGCACGTCTCCAGCGCGTATTTGTCCTCGATCTTGAGGCCAAGCATGATTTCGCCCGCCGGGTTCAGCGGCCACAAATCGCCGATGCGGAAATAATGGTTGGGCGACACGCCCCACACGCGGGACGCGAACAACTGGCTCCCCGATCCGCGCAGCCCTTCGCGCGGCAGCTTGGGAACACCCGGATAGGCGAAGGGGAAACGCATCGCCTGCACCGTCGCCTCGACCGCCCTGGGGTCGCGGGCATGGCACAGGTTCACGCCCATCGCCCCGGCAGAAAGCGCCTGGTTGAACATCCATGCCGTCGCCTGGATCGCGGCTTCGCTGAACCCGGTATTGGGCATGGTGACGAAGGTGGCGGGCATACGGTGCCCGCTGCGCGTCGGGCCGCCATCGGCCAGCCCGCGCATGAAATCGCGCAGATTGCTGAAATCGGCCGCGCCCTGCTCGATCTCGATGCAGATGCAATCGGCCCAGGTCTTGGCCATCAGCCGCCCGGCCTGATAGCCGTCGCCCGTCGCGGGCGCATAGGAGACGTAATAGATCGGCTGGTCGTCCTCGAACAGCTCGATCACCTTGTTCAGCCGTCGCGGCTTGTACGCCGGGTCCACGCTCGTCGGCTGACGCCCGGACCATTCATATTGCATCGGCTGCGCGCCCGAAGGGCTCACCGGCCCGCGCGCACCCGGAAATTCCTGTGCCCGCGCAGGGAACAGCGGGATTACGCCACCCGCCAGCAACGCCCCGGCACCCAGCCCGGCCTGCAGCACGTCTCGCTTGCTCATCGTCATATGCGGGCTCCGCCAAGTGGCCAAAAAGCTCCGCCCCGCCCGAAGGCGAGGCGGATGGAGGGGAGTTCAGAAGCGAACGCGAAGGCCAACCGACGCCAGCCGGCCGAGCGGGTTGGAGACAAAGGCGTTGTAGCCAAAGCCCGCGCCGGTGATGCCGCCCACGTTGCCGTTGTAGAAGGGCGGGTCCTTGTCGAACACGTTCTGGATGTCGGCATAGATCTGCCATCCGCTGACGATGCTCTTGCCGCCGATCGTGTACTGGAGATGGAGGTCGAAGATGTTGTTCGGACGCACGCGGTCACCACCACTGGCCGGATTGCCGTTCGCATCGCGCAGGATCGGCGCGACCGACGTGCCCCAGTTGCGATAAGCCCCGGTATAGTTCCAGAACACATCGGCACTGAAGCCCGAATACTCCCACCCGAACCGCGCCCGGTTCTTGAACGCGACCGACGGGAAGGTCGTGTTGAAGCCGGAGGTGTTCAGGATCGAGAAGTCGGGGCTTCCGGTGAAGCTCTGGCGGAACTTGGTGAAGTAAGTGAACGCCGTACCGATCGTGAAGCTGCCGATGCCCGTTTCCGGGGTATTGTAGCTGAACGACCCGTCGATGCCGTCGAGGTTGAGGTCGAGTGCGTTACGCGACGACTGGTCGATCAGATAGGCAGTCACCAGCGGCACCGTTCCGCTGATCGTCGCGCCGTTCGGGATGTTGGCGAAGGTGTTGATCTGGTCCGCCGTGCATCCCGTCGGCTGGGTGCACAGCGTAATCAGGTTGCGCAGGCCGGCCGCGTTGACGATAGCGTCGGGACTGGGCGAGCTGACGCCGCCGATGAACGTATTGTGGAAATAGGTGACCGCCGCGACAAAGCCGGGCAGGAAGCGCGGCGCGAAATCGACGCCGACCGACCAGCTGCGACCCTTTTGCGGCACTTCGTTGGTGAAGCCACCGCCAAGCTGGCGCCGCATTGCGCCCACAGCGTTGCCGTTCGCCGCCTGACCGCTGCCGATCTGGCACCGGGCATTGCTCAAGCCGGCAAGGTTCGCCGTGGTGCAGGCCGTGCTCGACACGTTGCCATTGGCGTCGAGGATGCGTGCACCCGGCACGTTGACGACATCGGGGAAGGCCGAAACCGGCAGATTGATCGATCCCGTCGGCGCGACCGAACCCGACGAGTAGAGATAGCCCTGGCTCGGATCGCCGATCACGCCGATCGGCGGCGCCACGAAGGCCCGCGAATAGTTGCCGCGCAGCTTCAGCCCTTCGACGATTTCCCAGTTCGCGGCGAATTTGGGGTTCGTAGTGTCGCCCACATCGCTGAACTTGTCATACCGCCCGGCGATCGACAGGTCGATGCGGTGGATGAAGGGGATTTCCATGTCGGGCCCGACGACCGGAATATAGACTTCGCCGTACACCGACTTGACGTTGCGGCCATATTCATAGTTGCGGTAGCTCGCGCCCGTCGTCGTCGGGCCGGTGTTGTTGCCGCCGATGAACTTCTGCTGCTGCTGCTGCCAGTAATATTCGCCGCCGACCGCGATTTTCAGGTCGCCGCCCGGAAGCGTGAACAACGCACCCTGGAGGTCCAGCTTGACCTGGTTGAACTGGTTGAGGTTCGTGTTGCCCGAGTCGTTCGAATAGAGCGACCGCATCACCGCCGCCGAGGTGCGGTTGGTGGGGCTGTCGAGCCGCCGCCACACGTCGATCGCGTTCGCCGTCGTCAGCGGAAGGTTGAGCGCGATGACATTCTGCCCCGCGATCGCGGAGGTCAGGATGTTGCCGTTCTGCGTAGTGCCGTTGAGCGCCAGGTTGGCGCAGGCGCCGCAGAAGGTGTTGAGGTTGTCCGTCGCCGACCGGTTCCAGCCGGCGGCATCGCTGAACGTCAGCGACCATTTGTCGCTCAGCTCGTAATTGGCGACGAACGTGCCATAGACCACGTCGGCCTGCGTGCGGTTGTCGCCGTAATTGCCATCGGCGCGCAGGGCGAGGACATTAACGTTCTCGATCGTCGTGGTGGGCGCGCCGGCGGGCGCCACGAAGAACGGGTTGACCTGGTCCGGGAAGCGATTGGTCGCCCCGCCGGTTGCGCCGGCGCCATAGGCGAGCGCGTTGATCGTGCCCGGTGCCCCCGGCGAATGCGTCCGCTGGCGGTTATAGTTCAGCGTGAACTGCATCGACAGCTTGTCGCTGAAGTCGTTGACGACCTTCATGTACACGTTGCCGCGGCCCTGTCCGGGGACCATGACGCTGTACAGCGAGTTGTTGCACGGCGCGTTGGCGCCGACATTGGCGACCGACGTGGTGGCGTTCGGCCCCAGGAACACCTGGTTGGCGATATTGGAATTGGCCGCGCCGCCGCGCTGCTGCACCGTGATGGTCGCATCCGGGCAGGTGAAGCTGAGGTTGTTCGATCCGCCGAGATCGCGATAATCGCCCCGGCTCGTGAACGGACGCGAGCGATTGTACAGGATGTTCTGCTGCGACCACGAACCCGCGACATACACGCCGCCGGTGTCCCAGGTCGTGCCCCAGATCGCATGCGCGGCGGTGTTGCGGTAATCCTTGCCGAACCCCTGCTGGATGTTCATTTCAAAGCCGTTGAAGGTCTTGCGGGTGATGTAGTTCACCACGCCGGCGACGGCGTCCGAGCCGTACGCGGTCGACGCACCGTCCGCGAGCACTTCGACGCGCTGGATCGCGCTGACCGGAATGATGTTGGGATCGGTCTGGTTGAACTGCTGGCCACCGCCCGGCAGGCGAAGGCCGTCGACGATCACCAGCGTCGTGTTCGACGACGAGCCCGCAAGGCTGTGGATCTGCGGCGAGTAATAGGAATAGGCGTTCTCACCCTGCGCGATCGAACCCGCCGTGGAGATCGCAGGAACGGTATTGAGAAGCTGCGACAGGTTGACCGGCGCGGTCTTCTCGATCGTCTCCTGGCCCACTGACACCAGGTTCGATCCGACCGGCGCCACGCCGCGGATTCGCGAACCCGTGACGATGATATTCTCGTCCCCCTGCGTCGTCGGGATCGCCGCAGGCTCGTCCTGCGGCTCGGCGGCGGCATCGCGCTGCCCGGATTGCGTCGTAGTCGATTGTGTCTGCGCATGTGCGCCCGTCGATAGCGAAGCTGCAGCAATCAATGCGATGGCCGAGCCCCCCAGACGGAGATGTGAAGAAATCCTCATCCCTTGCCCCTTTCGGTTATCTCTCTCCCAGCTCAACCTATCTTATATCATATATGATCGAGCCGAGGGATTCGTAGGACGCTTGGCCGACGTCGTCAAGCGCGCCGAACACGGGCAGTGAAATTATCCTATGTCGCTGTTTTTACGTATATTTTCGACGCGCGACCATCCCGGCCCAGACCCGTGCGGGCCGTGGGCTTTCGCCATGTGCGGGGCCAGCGGCGGTCCTCTGCCGCCGGCCCGGATCGCGGTTCGCAGCGCTCAGTGGTCGCGCGGCTGGTAGTTATGCAGGCCCTCGGGCCGAGGATTGATCGCCAGGCGGGTCGCGGTGCCGGTGCCGCCAAAGCTCGCCCGGTGCCAGCGCCCCTGCGGCGCATAGACCACGTCGCCGACTTCGGCGGTGAACAGCTTCTGGCCTTCCAGCAGGTAATCCACCTTGCCTTCCAGCACGACCCAGAACTCGGAATAATCGACGTGGAAATGCCCGAAATCGGTAGCCGGCGGCGGCGGTGCCCCTCGCCCGCGGAGGATGTTGGCAAAGGTCTTGTCGTCGCGCACGAATGGCCCGCCGCGGCCATTGGCGGCCACGACATCGCGCTCGAAATCGACATACGGTTTGTTCACGGCGTCATAGGTGCCTGTGCCCGTATAGCGCACCTTCACATACCGCTTGCCCTTGCGCGGAGTCGGCGTCTCGGTGATCGGGTAGAGCGGCGTTGCCCCCGCCTGCACCACTTCCAGCCGCACGGCGGGCTCGGTGCCGATCGCTTCCATGCTGTACGGCACGCGATAGGGCACCTGGACCAGATAGCCCTTGGTCGCGACGAACGGCGCCTGCCCCTCGATCGTGAAGCGGATCTGCCCGCTTTGGATAACCCAGAAGGCGCGGCTGTCGGCCCAGAGTTGCGGCTTGGTCTTGTCGCCGGGCGCCATCGCGATGAACCGCGCATCGAAATCGCGATCGGCGACGACCGGCTCGACCCAGCGCGGCTGGCCGGCATGCTTGCGCAGGATCTCGGTCAGGCTCCAGTGCGGGCGATTCGGCGCCTGCCATGCCGTCGCGGGCACGGGCTGGGGCGACCATGCCTGAAACTCCTGCATACGGGGCGGGCCGCCCGGTCGCGGCCCCTGACCGGGCCCCGGTCCCTGCCCCGGTCCCGGTCCCTGCGCTTGCGCCCAACTGGGCACCGCAAGCAGCATCAGCGCCACGGCGGCGACACCGCCCGCGAGTTTCGTAGCCATCGGCATTCCTCCCCAATCGGCCGGCATTATTGCCTCGCCGAGACGCCGCGCAGCGCGACGCCGATCCCTAAATCTCCGCCCGGCGCCTCCGGAAACCATCCAGCGTTGCGCCGGATTGCGGTTGCTGCAGCGACGACACTTTCTCCATGCGCGCGCGCGACCGCTCCAGATGGCGCCGCATCGCCGCCTCTGCCCCTGCCGAGTCATGGGCGAGCAGTGCACGCAGCACATCGGCATGTTCCTGCGCGGCTTCCTCGGGCGCGTTGGTGCTGTAGAGAAAACGGAAGATGTGCAGATGCACGTGCAGCCGCTCGATCGTGTCGGCGATGAGCCGATTGCCGCTGCCGTTCGCCACCAGCCGATGCAGCATCGCATCCGCCTCCGCGAAGCGCGCATAGGCGCCGCCGGTGCCAGGCTGGATCTGCGACATCTCCTCTTCCATGCGACTCAGCACGGCCAGCGTCTCATCGTCGATGCGCTCGGCGGCACGCCCAGCGGCATAAGGCTCGATCAGCAGCCGCAGCTCATAGAGGTCGTTGACCTCTTCCCACGTCATCTGGCTGCTCGCGCGATAGCCGACGTTCGGCACCTTGTGGACCAGGCTTTCCGCTTCCAGCCGGCTCAGCGCCTCGCGCACCGGCGTCTGCGAGATACCCAGGCGCCGGGCAACGGCGTCGATCCCGATCCGCGCGCCCGGCGCGATCTCCATCGACACCAGCATCGACAGCAGATGCTCATGCGCCCATTCGACCAGCGTGGGCCCCGGCGTAGCGCGCGGCTGCCGATACCCATCCATCGCACCCAACAGGGGTTCCCGATTATCCAACGCCACACACCTTAAAAATTACGCTGCCTCACTATATGATATCAGATTCAGACCGCAAACACCTCAATTGTCTAAGTAATACTCCGACTACTCCCCGCGCCGACGGGGAGGCGCCAAAGGGCTGCGCGCCTTTCAATCCCTCGATGCCGTAGCGGCATTTCACTCGCCCGCCCGGTCATCCGCCGCCACTTTCCCAACGACGCGACGCACCACCCGGACAAAATCGTTGTAAAGCGATACATATCATATAGGATATTATCAACGGTCAAAATAAGCCGGGATTTGGGAGGGAAAAATGGGCGACTCGAACGAGAGCATCGCGATCAGCCGGAGGATGCTGATCGGCTCCGCAACGCTGGGTGCCGGCATGGCAGCCTCCGCACCTGCGCTCGCCTATCGCGGCATCGGCAGCGCGGCACCGACGCGCACCGGCACCACCCCGCGCTCCGCCATCGCCCGCACGCAATATGGCAAGGTGCGGGGCTTCGTCGCCAGCGACGTTTTCCAGTTCAAGGGCATTCCCTATGGCGCCGACACCGGCGGCGAGAACCGCTGGCTCCCCGCCAAGCCGCCCACGCCCTGGGCCGACGAATATCCGGCGCTGGCCTATGGCGCGAACTGCCCGCAGACGCTGCACAATTTCCGCGCCGTGGAGCACACCTTTCTCCAGCAATGGGACGATGGCTTCCTGGGCGAGGACATGCTCAAGCTCAACGTGTGGACGCCTTCGCTCAGCGGCAGCCGCCCGGTGATGGTCTATTTCCACGGCGGCGGGTTCAGCTTCGGTTCGTCCTACGAACTGGCGTCGCACCACGGCGCCAACATGGCGCGCAACCATGACGTGGTGCAGGTGTCGATCAACCACCGGCTCAATGTGCTGGGATTCCTCGACCTCACCGATGTCGGCGGATCGGCCTATGCGGAGTCGGTCAATGTCAGCATGACCGATTGCATCGCCGCGCTGCGATGGGTGCAGGAGAATATCGCCAATTTCGGCGGCGATCCGAACAAGGTGATGATCTATGGCCAGTCGGGCGGCGGATCGAAGGTCACGACCCTGCTGGGGATGCAGCGCGGCAAGGGGCTGATCCATCGCGCGGCGATCATGTCCGGCGGCGGCGGCAATATCCCGACGATCGAGCAGTCGCGCGAGTTTTCGCGCCGGGTGGTCAAGGCGCTGGGCATCGGCGCCAAGGATATCGGCGCGCTCCAGAAGATGGACTGGAACACGTTGTTCACCACCGGCAGCAAGGTGGCGGCCGAGATCAACGGCCCGATGCGCCCGAACGCGGCGCTTGCCCCCGGCAGCAGCGCGAACCCGACGCCGCGTGTCGGCTGGGCGCCGACGATCGACGGCGCCGTCATCGACATCCGCTCGTACCAGGAAGTCGCGCCCGA
Source organism: Sphingomonas degradans (assembly GCF_053502645.1). NCBI lineage: Bacteria > Pseudomonadati > Pseudomonadota > Alphaproteobacteria > Sphingomonadales > Sphingomonadaceae > Sphingomonas > Sphingomonas degradans. The sequence continues at coordinate 1,291,912 of NZ_CP177172.1, read as the reverse complement.
AGCCTCACGCGACGTGCCCGTGCTGATCGGCAATGTCAGCGAGGAAGGCACCAGCATGAGCCGCAACCCGACCGAGGCCGAATGGCGCGCGCAGCTGACCGAGTCGCTGGGCGCCGAAAAGGCGAATGCGCTCGTCGATGCGATGAAGAAGGCGCATCCCGAAAAGGCGATCCGCACGCTTTCCTATGGCGTGGGCGGGCTTTCGGGGCGCAACAACGTCCAGCGGATGGTGCGGCTCAAGCACGCACAGGGCGCCGCCCCCGCCTACCAATATCATTTCCAGTGGCAGTCGCCCCAGCTGGATGGCGTGGCGGGCGCCTGGCACACCGCCGAGCTTGCCTTCGTCTTCGACAATGTCGAGCGCTGTGACCAGGGGACCGGCAACACGCCCGAGGCGCGGGCACTGGGCCGCACGGTCTCCACCGCCTGGGCCAATTTCGCGCGGACGGGCAATCCCAGCCAGCCGGGGCTGGCCTGGACGCCGAGCGATCCGACACGCTGCCAGACCATGGTGTTCGACACCCGCTCGCGCATGGTGGACGATCCCGAAGGCGCAGTGCGGCGCATCCTGCTCGCGTAACCGCACGCGCCCGCCAAAGCTGAACCGCGCCCGACAACCCGGTTCAGCAACGCGAACGACGCGGTCCGTTACCTCTTGGTGCAGCGGGATATTGCAAGAGAGGAACGAACCATGAGGATTGCACAATGGATCGCCGTCGCCGGGCTGGCCTTTGCCGGGATCGCCAGCGCGGCCCCCCCGGTAGCGGCGGCGCCGGTCAGCGCGGGCGCGAGCGTACTGGTCGTCGGCGCGCAGAGCTACGGCCATGATTATCAGCGCGGCGACCGCTATGACCGCCGCGATCGCCACCGCCGCTATGATCGCCGCCATCGCGGCTGGGACCGGGGCCGCTATTATGGCGGCGGGCGCAGCCACTATCGCGCGCGCCGGGTGTGCTGGAACGAATGGCGCCGTGGGCACCGCGTCGAGGTTTGCCGCCGCCGCTGAGTGAACGGACGCCGGCCTTCGGGTCGGCGTCCTCTCCGCGCTACGCCGCCTCGTTCACGAACACGCCCAGCAAATTCCCCGCCGGGTCCCGGAAATGAAAGCGCCGCCCGCCGGGATAGGCGAAGATCGGCACCTCGATCGTGCCTCCCGCCGCCTCGACCCGCGCCAGCGCGCCCTCCAGGTCGGTCGTCTCGACCAGCGGCAGCGGCACCGCGATCGGCTGGTCCCCCGTACCGTTCAGCCCCAGATCGACATCGCCCCCGGTCATCGCCGCATACTCCGGCCCGAAATCGGTAAAGGCGAAATCGAACGCCTGCGCATAAAAATCGCGCACCGGCCCCACGGCACCCACCGGCAATTCCACATAGCTGATCCGCACCCGTCGCCTCCCTTTGTTCTTTTAATGTTCTATTTCTTTACCTATGCTTTGGCAATGGAGAAACGCAGGCCCGCACGCGGCGCGACCGAAAACGGCGTGAGCACGCGCTTCAACCTGCCCCAGCGCGAGGCGGACGGCGACTGGCGCGATGCGCAGACGCTGGTCGACGGCACGCCGCCCCCGCCCCGCACGACGGTCACCGTCGAGACTCCCCGCACGATCATCACGCGCAACCAGTCGCCGGACGTCGGCTTCGATCGCTCGATCAACCCGTATCGCGGGTGTGAGCATGGCTGCATCTATTGCTTCGCCCGGCCCAGCCATGCCTATCACGACCTGTCACCGGGGCTGGATTTCGAGACGCGGTTGTTCGCCAAGCCCGATGCGCCGGCGCTGCTGCGCGCCGAACTGGGCAAGCCTGGCTATGCCTGCCGCCCGATCGCGTTCGGGACCAATACCGACCCGTACCAGCCGATCGAGCGCGAATGGCGGATCACGCGGGGCTGCATCGAAGTGCTGGCCGCGTGCGACCATCCGATCACGATCACCACCAAGTCGGATCGCGTGACGCGGGACCTGGACCTGCTGGCGCCGATGGCGGCGAAGGGACTGGCGGCGGTGATGCTGTCGGTCACCACGCTCGACAGCCGGATCGCGATGACGCTGGAGCCGCGCGCGGCGCATCCCGAAAAGCGGCTGGCGGCGATCCGCACGCTCGCCGATGCGGGCGTGCCGGTGTTCGTATCGATCTCGCCCGTAATCCCGGCGATCACCGATCATGAGATGGAGCATATCGTCGAGCGCGCGGCGGCGGCGGGGGCGCGGGCGGCGTTCTTCCTGCCGGTCCGCCTGCCCCACGAAGTCGCGCCGCTGTTCCGCGCCTGGCTCGACACGCACTTCCCCGACCGCGCGGGCAAGGTGATGGCGATCATCCAGTCGCTGCGCGGCGGCAGGGACAACGACCCCGATTTCTTCTCGCGGATGCGCGGGCAAGGCCCCTGGGCCGAGTTGCTGCGGACGCGGTTCCAGATCGCATGCCGGCGCTACGGGCTGGAGGGCGATCGCATCCGCCTGCGCACCGACCTGTTCCGCAGGCCCGCGGGGGCGCAGGGGGAGTTGTTCTAGCCGCCCCGTCACCCAGCAGAAGAAGCGGGGCCCCGGGTCAAGCCCGGGGTGACTAAAAGGGCGTGCCCTTACTGGAACACCGCCAACGGCACCGCAGCCGCCATTGCAGCATACCCCACGATCGACGGGTGCAGCCCGTCATTGTCGAAGTCCGCCCGCAGATAGTTCGGGCGCGCCGGATCGCGCATGGCGGCATCCAGGTCGATCACGGCGTCGAAATTGCGCGACGCGCGGATCCACGCATTCACCGCGGCGCGATCCGCCTCGTTCTGGGCATCGGGATGGTAATAGCCGGAACGCCCGAACGGCAGGATCGTCGCGCCGATCGCCTTGATCCCGTGGGCGCGGGCGCGGGCGACGATCTGGCGATAGGCGCCGATCATCCCCTCGACCAGCGCGGCATGGGCCTCCGCACTGGCGGGCGCCTCGCGCGTCAGCGTGCCCAGGTCGTTGACGCCCTCCAGCACGATCAGGTGCGTCACCCCCGGCGGGCTCAGCACGTCGCGATCAAAGCGGGCGAGCGCGTTCGGCCCCAGCCCGTCGTTGAGCAGCCGCCCGCCGCCGATCCCGGCATTGAGCACCGCCAGCGGCATCTTCGCCGCACGCAGCCGCGCCTGCAGCGCGTCGGTCCAGCGCGCGTTGGTATTGGGCTGGACGCCGTACCCGTCGGTGATCGAATCCCCCAGCACCACCACGGCGGCGGCGCGCGAGTCGACTACTTCGATGCCGCCGAGCTGATACCAGCGGTCGACCTTTGCCGCGTCGGGCAGGTCGGCGGCGGCAGTCTGGTTGCCGCGCACCGTGTACGATGTGGCCCGCGATCCGGGGTGGCTGGTGAGCTGTGCCGGCGGCTGGGGCAAGTGGATCGAGATCGTCAGGTCCGCACCCGCCGGCACCGCCAGCGCCACCGGATCGCTCCAGTAATCGGCGCCTGCCGGGATGACCGCGCCCGGCTTGCCGCCAAAGGTCAGCGTGCGCAGCGTCGCCGGATCGATACGGGGAGAGGCAAGATCGGCCGAGCGCGCGATCGTCGCCGCGCCGATCGCCAGCGGCGCCGTGCCGAAGGCGTTGGAGAAGCGCACCCGCAACTGCTTGCCCGCGATCTGGATGCGCACCACCTGCCGCAGCGTCGCGTCGGTCAGCGTGGCCGGCGGCAGGCTGTTCGCCTCGCTCGGCACCAGTTGCGACGTCGCCCAGGCGGCAACCCAGCGCTCGCGCCCCTGTGCCGACGCCGCCGAGGGCGTACCCGCCAGCGCGAGCAGCCCCAGCAGCGCGATCCCCGCGCGGCGTCCCAATCCAGCCATTACCCTCTCCGTCACTATGATACCGCTACCATAGCTCCGGCCCGGGCAAGCGCAACTCAGCGGTTGCGGCTCTGCATCAAAGGCTGGATGCGCGTGCCGAACGCCTCGACGCCCTCCAGGAAGTCGTCGAAGGTCAGCAGCACCCCGCCGGTGTTCGGCACCTCGGCCATTTCGTCCAGCATCCGCGCGACGCTGGCATAGCTGCCGACCAGCGTGCCCATGTTGATGTTCACCGCCCCCTCCGGCGCCGCGAGCTGTCGGACATTGGTGTCGGCGTTGACCTTGTCCTTCGCCCCCTGTTCGGCGAGCCAGGCGATGGCGTCCATGTCCACGCCGTCATTGTACGAGCGCCACTTGGCCATCGCCTCCTCGTCGGTTTCGCCGGCGATCACCATCACCAGCACGAAGACGGACACCGCGCGCCCGGTCCTGGCGGTGGCTGCCGCGAGGCGTTCGTTGTTGAAGGCAAAGGCAGTGGGCGTGTTGACGCCCTTGCCGAGGCAGAACGCATAGTCCGCCCATTTGGCGGAAAAGGCGAGCCCGTCATCGGACGATCCCGCGCAGATGATCTTCATGTCGCCCTGCGGCTGTGGGCGGACGAGGCAGTCGTCCATCTGGTAATAGTCGCCCTTGAAATCGCTGCGCCCCGTCTCCCACAGTTCGCGCAGGATGTGCGCATATTCGTCCAGCATCTTGTAACGGTTGCGAAAATGCTCGTCGCCGGGCCACAGCCCCATCTGGGTATATTCGGGCGGTTGCCAGCCGGTGATGAGGTTCAGCCCGAAGCGGCCATGGCTGATGCTGTCGATCGTGTTGCACATCCGCGCGGCAAAGGCGGGCGGGATGATGAGCGTTGGGCAGGTCGCATAGATCTTGATCCGCTCGGTCACTGCGGCCAGCCCGGCCATGAGCGTGAAGCTCTCCAGCCCATATTCCCAGAACTGCGTCTTGCCGCCGAAGCCGCGCAGCTTGATCATCGACAGCAGGAAATCGAGGCCATGCTTCTCGGCCCGCAGCGCGATTTCCTTGTTCAGGTCGAAGCTGGGCAGATATTGCGGCGCGTTTTCGCTGATCAGCCAGCCATTGTTGTTGATGGGAACAAAGACGCCGACCTGCATTGCGAAACTTCCTTGTCAGTTATCGAGCCAGCTCAGGAGCATCCGGTCAAAGGTGCCGGGGTTGGTGACATTGCACGCATGTCCGCCCGTCATGCGCGCCAGCACCGCGCCGGGGATACCGGCGGCGAGCCGTTCGGAGCAGGCGGGCGGCACCAGCATGTCGTCGTCGCTTACGACCAGCAGCGTGGGGACGCGGATCTCGCCCAGCCGATCGCGGATGTTGAAATGGCGCACGGCGGCGATCCGGCGCTGGACCATCTCGACGTCGGGGAAATGGGCGAGCAGATGCTCCTCTTCTTCCTCCAGCCGCGCATGGTTCTCCGAAATCCATTGCGGGGGATAGAGGAACAGCGGCTGGGCGTGCAGGAAGGGGCGCGGGCCGTTACGCAACAGCACCAGCCGTGTGTCGAAGCAGCGCGCGGTGTGCGGATCGAGCCGGTCCCAGCCGTTGATGACCACCAGCCGCTCGACTCGCTCGGGCTCAGCCAGCGCGAGCGCGAGGCCCGCCAGCCCGCCTGCCGCATGGCCGATCACCGTCGCGCGCGGCGCCCCCGCTGCGGCCAGCACCAGCCGCATATCGTCGGCCATCCGCTCGACGGTAAGCGTGCCCTCAATCGTGCGGTCCGAACGCCCGGTGCCGCGATGGTCATAGGCGATGACGCGGTGGCGCGCGGAAAGCGCGGCGAGGTTCGGGGCCCAATAGCCTGCCGATCCCCCCAGTCCGGACGACAGCAGCAGCACCGGCGCGCCCGCCGGGCCATGCTCTTCCCAATACAGCCCGCCCGCCTGCATCAGCCGAGATGCGCCACGGAGGCGATCTCGACCAGGCACTCGGGCTTCACCAGATCGGCGCGGATGCAGTAGCGCGCGGGCTTCGCGCCCGGAAAATACTCGGTATAGACGGCGTTGAACGCGGCGTAATCGCCCAGGTCCTTCAGGAAAATGTGGTTCATCGCGACATCGGCCATGGTCGCGCCCGCCGCCTCCAGCGTGGTCTTGATCACCTCCAGCACATGTCGGGTCTGCGCGGCCGCATCGCCGACATGCAGCACCGCCCCGCCCTCACCCAGCGCCAGCACGCCCGAGACATAGACGGTGTTCCCTGCCTTCGCGCCCGCCGAATAGGGGGCGATGGGGGTCGGGAATTGCGGCGGGTTGATGGGCTCGAAAGGCATCGTCACTCCTGTTCCGTCTGGCCGAAGCTGCCGCAGAAATCCGCGCTGGTGGAGACCCAGCCGAAGAATTTCTCGACATTGTACACGCTCGCCTCCTGCAGCATCGACGGCCCCAGATGGTGCGTCGCGTCCTCCAGCATCACCCCGAAATATTCGAGGTGAAAGCCGTCGCGGAGGGTGGATTCGACGCAGACATTGGTGGCGATGCCGACGAACACGATCGTCCGGATGCCGCGCGCGCGCAGCACGCTGTCCAGCTGCGAGTTGAAAAAGGCGGAATAGCGGGTCTTGCCCAGCACGATGTCGCCGTCCTGCGGCGCGAGCCCGTCGACCAGCGCATAGTCCCAGCCGCCGCGAGCCAGCAGCTGCCCCGCGAGTTCGGGACGCGCGCGCATCGTCTTGAGCGCGTTCGATTTGTGCCAGTTGGGCGATCCCGGCCCGCCCGCCTCGACATAGCCGGGGTCCCAGCCATTCTGGAGATAGACGATCTGGACGTCCGCACCGCGCGCCACGTCCAGCACGCGGGCGATCCGCCCGATCGTCCCCGCCGCGCCGGATATGTCGAAACCCGCCAGATCGACATAGCCGCCGGGCGTCGCATAGGCGTTCTGCATGTCGACAACGACCACCGCCGTCTCGCTTGGCACCACCCGGATGGGTTCCGGGCGCGCGGGCAGCGTTACCGCCGCCATGCTCGTCGCCGCGCTTCCAACCGTGACGCCCTGGGTCATGTGCCCTCCCTCGACACTGCGAGGGTGAACCACCCGCCACGCCCCGGCAAGGGTATTCGCGCAACTTCTTTCGCGGCGTTAACGAAGTATCGGCAGCTTTGCGCGCATGAGTACGCGATGGGATCGCACAACGACATTGCCGAGCGAAAGTCCGCGCGCCGTATTCATCTGTGGGGATTCGGCGCGCTCGGCGCGCTAGCCGTGCTGCTTGCCGCTATGACCGTGAACGTGTTCGATGCGGCGGCGGATCGCCGGCAGGCAGAGGCACTGCACCTGCATACGTTGCGCGTCCTCCTGACCGCCGGGAAGACCGGCGACGCGATCAACGACGCGCTGCGGGGCGAAGGCGGCTACCTGCTGACACACGACCCGCTCTTCCTGCGCTCTTACATCGACGGCAGGCGCGAAACGCCGCGCCTGTTTGCCGAATTGCGGGCGCTCACGGCCGAGAATCCCCGCCAGCACGCGAACATGCGGGCGCTCGGTGCGCAACTCGACGGCTATTTCGCGGTTCTCCGCGAAACGCTGACGTTCGAGGAACAAGGCGATCTGCTGGAGGCGGTGGCCACGATCCGCGACGACATGCGCCGCCGTGACATTCAGCAGATCCAGGCGACACTGGGCCGGATCGAAGCGGAGGAGCGCCGCGTGCTTGCCATTCGCGAGCGGGCGAACGAACGTGCGGTGGTCCGGCTAGAGGAAACACAGATAGCGCTGGCGGGGCTGGCGATGTGCTTCCTGCTGGTCAGTGTCGTCACCGGCATCGCCGCCGCACGCGCCCGCGCCGAGACGCTCGCCACCCAGGCGCGGCTGCGCCACGCTGCGGCATCGGACGAACTGACCGGCCTGCCCAATCGACGCGCGTTCCTAGCCGCGCTGGATGCGGAGATCGCCCGAACCCAGGGAAGCGACGCCCCCCTGTCGCTCGCGATGATCGACGTCGATCATTTCAAGGCGATCAACGACAATTTCGGCCATCAGGCCGGCGATGATGTGCTCCGCAGCTTTGCCGCCGCACTGCCCCATACGCTGGGCGCGCACGCGCTACCGGGGCGGCTCGGCGGCGAGGAATTCGGCATCCTGATGCCCGAGACCGATGGCGAAACGGCCGGACAGACGGCGGAACGAATTTGCCAGGCGATCGCCGCACTGCGCCCTAAGGTTTCGTGCGGCGTCGAAGTTCCGCTGACGGTCAGCATCGGGATCGCCCGCTTCCATCCCGGCGAGAGCCGCGACGGGCTGCTCGCGCGTGCCGATGCCGCGCTGTACGAAGCCAAGGGCGAAGGGCGCAACCGCGTCCGCCTGGCCGCGTAACGACCATTGCCACGCAGGCGGCGCTAACTTACGCAAGGGCACCCTCCGCACAGGAACCTTGATGCGCCTTCCAGTCCTCGCGCTCTGCGCCCTCGTCATCCCCGCCACCGCCTATGCCCAGGTCGATCCGCAACCGACCGGCAAGCTGCCGGATACGGTTACGCCGATCGCGTACCGGCTGAACCTGACCATCCTGCCGGATCAGCCGCGTTTCAGCGGGCATACCGAGATCGAAGTCGAGCTGAAAAAGCCAGCCTCCGCCGTCTATATGCACGGGCGCGACCTGCACGTGACCAAGGCCGTGGCGATCATCGCGGGCAAGGAAAAGCCGGTCACCTTCACGCAAAAGACGCCGCTCGGCCTCGCCCTGCTCGATTTCGGCAAGACGGTTGCACCGGGGAAAATGACGCTGCGCTTCGACTATGATGCCGCCTTCACCGATTCCCCGGCGGGCATGTACCATCTGAACATCGACAAGCAGTGGTATAGCTGGACCCAGTTCGAATCGATCGACGCGCGCGCCGCCTTCCCCTCGTTCGACGAGCCGGGGTACAAGACGCCGTTCACCGTATCGCTCACCACGCGCAAGGGGCTGGTCGCGATCAGCAACGCGCCGGAGACCGGCACGGCCCCGGCGGGCGAGATGGTCACCCACAGCTTCGCGCCCACCAAGCCGCTGCCAACCTATCTGATGGCGTTCGTGGTCGGCCCCTATGCGGTCGCCGAAACGGTCGTTCCGCCGACGCCGCAGCGCAAGGACCCGCTGCCGCTGCGCATCGTCGGCACCCAGCCGAACAAGGACAAGCTGCAATTCGCGCTCGAACAGTCCGGCCCGATCGTCGCGCTGCTCGAACGCTATTTCGACCAGCCCTTCCCCTATCCCAAGCTGGACCAGATCGGGTCGCCGGTCATGCCGGGCGCGATGGAGAATGCCGGCGCCGACATCTATGGCGACGGCATCCTGTTCCTCGACGCGGATTCGTCGAAGGCGGACAAGCAGACCTTTGGCATGGTCGTGGCGCATGAGCTGTCGCACCAGTGGTTCGGCGATCTCGTCACGCCTGCATGGTGGGACGATATCTGGCTGAACGAGAGCTTCGCCAACTGGATGGGCTATCGCATCGGCAACGAATGGCGGCCCGACCTGAACATCGGCATCGACGGGCTGGCCGAAGGGTTCGACGCGATGGACCTCGACGCGCTTTCGGCAGGGCGGCCGATCCATGAGCGGATCGCCAACGACGCCGACATCAACGCGGCATTCGACCAGATCACCTATGGCAAGGGCGGCCAGGTCGTGGCGATGATCGCCGACTATCTGGGCGATACCAAGTTCCGCGACGGCGTGCGGCTGCACATGCAGCGCCACATGTATGCCAACGCCAGCACCGACGAATTCTTCACATCGCTGGCCGACAGCGCCAAGGACCCGCGCGTGCTGGCATCGCTGCGCAGCTTCGTCGATCAGCAGGGCGTACCCGTGATCGCGCTGCATCGCCAGGGCAATGCGCTGACCGCGACGCAATCGCGCTACGCCTATTTCGGCAGCAACGCGCCGGCGGAAAAGTGGATCATCCCGCTGTGCATCCGCCGTGGCGCGGACAAGAGCTGCACGCTGCTCGACCAGACGACTCAGCCGGTGGAGGCAAAGGGCACCGGCCCGATCGTCCCCAATGCGGGCGGATGGGGCTATTACCGCTTCGATCTCGATCCCGCCGATTGGGACGCGCTGATCGCTGCCGGGCCGACGCTGCCCGAGGGCGAGGCGCTGGCGCTGAACGACAGCCTGTGGGCATCGTTCTATGCGGGCAAGAACGGCGTTGCCCGGCCGATCGCGCTGGCACGGGCAATGACTGCGCACCCCTCGACCAAGATCATGTTCGAGAATGCCGACGAAGTCCGCGCCCTCGATGCGCACGGGCTGATCACCCCGGACGCAGCGCCCGCTTATCGCGCGCTGATCGGCGCGCTCTATGCGCCTGCGCTGGCGAAGCTGGGCTTCGATCCCGCCGCCAGTGTCTATGCCAAGGAGGACCGCGAGACTCGCAAGCTGCGCGCCGACCTGGTCCAGATCCTGGCCGACACCGGGCATGACGCGGCGCTGCGGACCAAGCTGGCGACGGCGCTCGATGCCTATATCGCGGGCGACGCCAAGGCGCTGGACCCGCGCTTCGCGACGCTGGCGGTGTCCACTACCGTCGGCGATCGCGGCGTGCCCTTTGCAAAGGCAATCGCCGAAAAGGCACTGGCCGGCCCGCCTGCGCTGCGCCAGAGCGCGTTCATGGGCATCGCCGGATCGGGCAATCCCGATGTCGCGCGCTGGTTCCTGAACGAGTTCAAGGACGAACGGCTGAGCGCGACCCAGCGGCTGTTCACCACCGCCACGCTGATGAAGTCGCCTGCAACGCGCGATCTGGCGAGCGATTACATGCTCACCAACTACGACGCCTTTGTGAAGGCTGGCGGCGGCGGCGGCATCTTCTCGGGCAAGGCTGCGCAGATGTTCGGCATCCTGTGCTCGCTGCCCCAGGCCGATGCCGTCGATGCCAAGCTGCGCCCGCAGCTGGGCAATGAGAGCACGCTCAACCTGGACCGCTCGCTCGACGCGATCCGCAACTGCGCCCGCTTCCGCGATGCGAAGGCAGGCGAAGTCAGCGCGGCGATCGTCGCCGGTAAGTAACGTCTAACCCCGGCTGGCCGCTCAGGCAGCGGCCAGCCGGAAATCCTTGTACGCCGCGCGGATCGCGGTCTTGAGCAGCTTGCCGGTCGCCGTGTGCGGCAGCGAATCGACGAAATGGACTTCGTCGGGCAGCCACCATTTGGCGACGTGCTGCGCCAGATACGCCAGCACCTCTTCCGCCGTCACGGCGCTGTCGGGCTTGCGCACCACCAGCAGGATCGGGCGCTCTTCCCAGCGCGGGTGATAGACGCCGATCGCGGCGGCCTCCGCCACACCGGCACAGCCGACAGCGGCGTTCTCCAGCTCGACCGAGCTGATCCACTCGCCGCCGGACTTGATGACGTCCTTCGCCCGGTCGGTGATCTGCATCGTCCCATCCGGGTGCAGCACCGCCACGTCGCCGGTGTCGAACCAGTTGTCGGCATCGACCGCCGGGCTCTCCTCGCCATAATATTGCGCGATGACCCAGGGGCCGCGCACCTGGAGACGGCCCGAACTCTTGCCGTCGCGCGGCTGGACCGTGCCCTCGTCGTCGACGATGCGCAGTTCCACGCCGAACGGCACCTTGCCCTGCATCGCCACCTGATCGACCTGCTGCTCGAAGCTTAGCTCGTCCCAATTGGCCGGCGGCGCGCCCATCGTGCCGATGGGGGAGGTCTCGGTCATGCCCCAGGCATGGTTGACGCGGATTCCCATCTTCATCAGCCGCTCGATCATCGCGCGCGGCGCCGCCGATCCGCCGATCGTCACGATCTTCAGGTGCTGCGGCGTGTCGCCGGTCGCGTCGATATGCTGGAACATCCCGAACCACACCGTAGGCACGCCCGCGCTGTGCGTCACCTTCTCCCGGTTCATCAGCTCGCACAGCACCTTGGGCTCGTTCACGGTCGAGAACACGAATTTCGCGCCCACCGCAGCCCCGGCAAAGGGCAACCCCCAGCCGACCGCATGGAACATCGGCACGATCGGCATCGCCACGGCCTGAGTCGAAAGCTCGAACACCGCCGGCTGCAATTCGGTGATCGCGTGGATCACGGTCGAGCGATGGGTATAGACCACGCCCTTGGGATTGCCGGTCGTGCCGCTGGTATAGCACAGCATGCACGGCTCGCGCTCGCTGCCCTCGACCCAGCGATAATCGCCGTCCTCGCGGGCGATCAGCGCCTCGAACCCATCGGGCCCGTCGCTGTCGAAACAGATATAGTGCTGTATCGTCTTCCATTCGCCCCGCAGTCGCTCGACGATCGGCGCAAAGGCGCGATCGTACAGCAGCACCCGGTCCCCGGCATGGTTAGCGATGAAGGCGAGCTGGTCGTCGAACAGGCGCGGATTGATCGTGTGGATCAGCCCGCCCATCCCGATCGCCCCATACCAAGCGACCAGATGGCGGCTATGGTTCATCGCCATGGTCGCCACGCGATCGCCTTGGGCGATACCCAGCCGCTCCAGCGCCTGTGCCAGCCGCCGCGCGTCGTGCGCGATGCCGGCCCAGTCGGTGCGCGTCTCGCTGCCGTCCGCCCATCGCGTCACGATCTCGCGGCGCCCATGCTCGCGCGCCGCGTGATCGAGCAAGCTCGATACCCTAAGCTCGAAATCCTGCATGCCGCCAAGCATCACGCTCTCCATCGCCATTCTTGTTTGGCGAAGGGTAACGCTCTCGCGAGGGTGGAGTCGAGAGCCGCGCGTATTTCATTATGTGTGCGGAGACGCGCGCCCCCGTACCCGATGCAGGATTATGCCGCAGCGGCCAGCGTTACGTCGGGTCGCCCGAACTCGGCGGCGCGGATGCCGGGCATCGCGCGGATGCGGGCGACCAGTTCCTCCTCGATCAGGAAGTTGCGGCCGAGCACCACCTCCGCCTGCCCCTCAGCGCCATAGGGCACCCAGAGCCGCACCGTGCTGCGCCCGCCGCGCAGGGGGCCGATCACCTCGACCAGCCGCGCGATCGCGGCGGCATCGTCGATATGCAGGTCGAGTAGCAGCCGCGCGCTGTTCGCCAGCGCCTCAAACGGCTGGACGCGCTTCACCGACACGCGCGGCGTATCCTCGCCCGCGCGCTTGTCCAGTTCCACGGTCAGGATCGCGCAGCTTCCCGCCTTTGCCGCCTCTTCCATATCCTTTGCCGCCAGCTCGTCGAAACAGGTCGTCAGGCACTGGCCGCTGGTGTCGGAGATCGTCGCCATCAGATAGCGATTGCCCCGCGCAGAGGTGCGCCAGCGCGCATCCTCGACCAGCGCGGCGATGGTGGAGCCCACCCGCGCGCCATCGGGAATGGGCACTTCGCCCAGCGTCACAATGTCCCGCGCGCCGTGCATCCGGGCGAGCTGGGCATAGCGGTCGAGCGGATGCGCCGAGAAATAATAGCCGAACGCGTCCCGCTCCGCGTTGGTGCGCTCCATCATCGACCAGTGCGCAGAGGCCGGCAACTGCACCGCCCCGCCGCCGGTATCCGAATCGCCGAACAGGCCGCCCTGCCCGCTGGTCCGGCTCTCCTGCGTGCGCTGCGCCACGGCCAGCACCGTCTCGGCCGCCGCGAACAGCCCGGCGCGGTTGGGCTCGATCCCGTCGAACGCCCCGGCGCCCGCCAGCGTCTCCAGCTGCCGCTTGTTGATGAGGCGCGGGTCGATCCGCTTGGCGAAATCGTCCACCGACTGGAAACGGCCATTGGCGTCGCGTTCCTCGACCAGCAGTTCCATCGCCCGCTCGCCCACGCCCTTCAGCGCGCCCAGCGCATAGCGCACGGCATAGCCCTCGCCATGTTTCTCGACATTGAAGTCGGCCAGGCTCGCATTGATGTCGGGCCCGAGGCAATCGATCCCCAGCCGGCGCATGTCATCGGCAAAGATCGCCAGCTTGTCCGTCTGATGGATGTCGTACGCCATGGATGCGGCGAAGAACTCGTGCGGATAATGCGCCTTGAGCCACGCCGTCTGATAGGCCAGCAGCGCATAGGCGGCGGCGTGCGACTTGTTGAAGCCGTATCCGGCAAACTTGTCGATCAAATCGAACAGCTCGTTGGCCTTGGCCTCCTTGATGCCGTTCACTTCGGCGCAGCCCTTGACGAAAATGGCACGCTGGGTGTCCATCTCCGCCTTGATCTTCTTGCCCATCGCGCGGCGGAGCATGTCCGCGCCGCCCAGCGAATAGCCCGCCAGGATCTGCGCGGCCTGCATCACCTGTTCCTGATAGACGAAGATGCCGTAGGTTTCGTTCAGGATCGGCTCGAGCAGGTCGTGCGGATAGACGATCGGCTCGCGTCCCGCCTTGCGGTGGCCGAACATCGGGATGTTATCCATCGGGCCGGGGCGATAGAGCGAGACGAGCGCGATGATGTCGCCGAAATTGGTCGGGCGCACTGCCGTCAGCGTGCGCCGCATCCCTTCGGATTCCAGCTGGAACACGCCCACCGTGTCGCCGCGCTGGAGCAGGTCATAGACTTCGGGGTCATCCCAGCCGAGCGCGTCGAGATCGACCTCGATGCCCCGGTCGGCGATCAGCTCGACGGCCTTTTTGAGCACCGACAGCGTCTTGAGGCCCAGAAAGTCGAACTTCACCAGGCCCGCACCTTCGACATATTTCATGTCGAACTGGGTGACCGGCATGTCCGATCGCGGATCGCGGTACAGCGGCACCAGCTCGGCCAGCGGCCGATCGCCGATCACCACGCCGGCGGCGTGCGTCGAGCTGTGGCGCGGCAGCCCTTCGAGTCGCATCGACAGGTCGATCAGGTGCCGGACGCCGCTGTCGGTCTGGTATTCGTGGTGGAACTCGCTGACGCCGTTCAGCGTACGCTCCAGCGTCCAGGGGTCGGCGGGCAGGTTCGGGATCTGCTTCGCGAGCCGATCGACCTGGCCATAGCTCATCTGGAGCACGCGCCCCACGTCCTTCAGCACCGCGCGCGCCTTCATCGTCCCGAAGGTGATGATCTGCGCCACATGGTCCGCGCCATATTTCTGCTGGACATAGCGGATCACTTCGCCGCGCCGCGTTTCGCAGAAGTCGATGTCGAAGTCGGGCATCGACACACGTTCCGGGTTCAGGAATCGCTCGAACAGCAGGCCCAGCTTGAGCGGATCGAGATCGGTGATCGTCAGCACCCACGCGACCACCGAGCCCGCGCCCGAACCACGCCCCGGCCCCACCGGAATGTCGTGCGCCTTGGCCCATTTGATGAAGTCGGCGACGATCAGGAAATAGCCGGGGAACCCCATCTGGATGATGACGTCCAGCTCGAATTCCAGCCGGTCCATATAGCGTTTGCGCTGCTCCGGGTCTGTGATCCCGGCCTTTTCCAGCCGCATGTCGAGCCCCGCCAGCGATTGCTCGCGCAGCATCCGCGCCTCGCCCTCGCGGTCGCCGGCCAGGCTGGGCAGGATCGGCTTGCGCTTGGGCGCGGCGACGGCGCAGCGCTGGGCGACGACCAGCGTGTTCTCGATCGCCTCGGGCAGGTCGGCGAACAGCGATCGCATCTCGGTCGCCGGCTTCATCCACGCATCGGGCGAGCTGCGTGGGCGATCCTCGCTGGCGATGTACGACGAATTGGCGATGCACAGCATCGCGTCATGCGCCTCGTGGAACGTTTCCTCGGCGAAGCAGCATGGATTGGTGCCCACCAGCGGCAGGTTGCGCGCATAGGCATAGTCGAGCAGCTTGGGTTCGGCCCGCCCTTCGACTTCGTTCAGGCGGCGGACGATCTCGATATAGAGACGGTCGGGGAACAGCGCCTCCAGCCGCGCGGCATAGGCCTCCGCCGCCGCGTCCTGCCCTTCGGCATACAAGCGCGTCAGCCCGCCTTCGGCGCCCGCCGTCAGTGCGATCAGCCCGTCGGTGCGGCCCTTGAGCCCCTCGAACGTGACATGCGCCTCCTCTTCGATCGGACGCCCCAGATGCGCCATCGACACCAGGTCGCACAAATTGGTGTAGCCCTGCTCGTCCTGCGCATAGAGCGCGATCCAGTCGATCGGGGCAGCCACGCCGTCGGGCATGTCGGGACGCTTGACTGCCAGAAAGGTGCCGATGATCGGCTGAACCCCCGCCTTCTTGGCGGCGTCGGAAAACGACATGGCGGCGTAAAGCCCGTTGCGGTCGCTGACGGCGGCAGCGGGAAAGCCCAGCTCGCGCGCACGCTTCGCGATCAGCTTCGGCTCGATCGCGCCTTCCAGCATGGTGTAGGACGAGAAAACCCGGAGCGGTACGAAACCCGAATGCGCCATTCGGCGGACCCTAGTCGCGGGCGGGGCACTTTGCCAACCGCCCACCGTGACAATCCACAGGTTAACGAGTCGTTTACCATACAATACGGCAAATACCCAATGGGGCCTGCCCTTAACGCGGAGTCGCGGAGCGGAGCGCCCCGGAATAGCGACTCGCCCGGACCCCGCTCAAGGTATCGTTAATGAAATCGCCGAAACGGTAACCGTCCTCGCGCGATCGCATTGTGTATCGAAGGGGGTAACCATGTCCGCGCTTTTCCACGGCAGTGCGCTTTGCGATGTCGAACCGGACGGGACCGTGCCGATCCCCGGCTTCGTCCGCGACGCGCTGGCCCCCGGCACCACCGAATTGCTGGTCGGCAAGCACCAGTCCGACGATTGTCTGGTCGGCTATGACCGCCGCCAGCTCCGCCGGATCGCCCACCGGACCGAGCGCCGCCGTCGCGCCGACGAAGCGCGCGGCGACGACGAACGCGGCCATTTCCGCCGGTCGCGCCGGGCGTTTGGCCTGGTCGACCGGATGCCGCGCGGCGAAACGACGCTGCGCATCCCCGCCGCGATGCGCCATCTGGGGCATATCGGCAATCAGGCGCTGTTCGTCGGCACCGGCGAGCGCTTCGAGATCTGGGCCCCCGATCGCGCGCTGGCGAGCGACGACGAACAGTTCCGCGCCCTCGCCGCCTATCGCGTCGAAACCCGCGAAACCCCCGACAGCAAGCAAGGAGTGCATTGAAATGGCGATACTTTGCTCGGTGCTCGGTCATGTCGCGATGGCAGACCGCCATTGCAATCAGGGGCTGGAGTTCGCGCTGTGCCACCATTGCGGCTGCGACCTGATCCGCAGCGAGGGAGAGGCCGACTGGGCCCCGGTGCCCGCCGGCTTCCGCGTCGTCTGGCGCGAGTTCGGCCGGGCGGGCGATGCCGCGTCGGTGGCGCAGCGGATGGCCCGCATGGCCGAGCCCGCCCGCCGCGACCTGCGCAGCCTGCAGGCAGCGCCGCGCCGCGCGCCGCGTAAACGCCCGATCCGGGGCGCCACGGCGATGGTCGGCACGCTGGTGAACCTGCGCCACCTCGTCGCTGCCGATGAGATGGCCGATCGCTCGGGCGTGGAGAGCAGCGGGCAATATGTCATCTGCCTGCCGGCCTCGGGCGTGCACTGAACGGAAGTATGCGGGCGTCGGCGCCCCCCTCCCAAAGCCGGCGTCCGCAGACTTCCCGCGCGGCGGCGGGTGCAATCGACTCCTCCCGCACCCGTCGCCGCGCACCCGCTTGAATGGATGGCGCCTTGTGCCGAGCGGCGCCCGTCATCCGTTCCCCGGTGGCGGGGCGCCCCCGCCTCGCCACCGAGCGATAGGTTAAAGCAGCGCCTCGATCGCGCCGGCGATGTCGCTGGGCTTGGTGGTCGGGGCATAGCGCGACACCGGCGTGCCGGTCCGGTCCACCAGGAATTTGGTGAAGTTCCACTTGATCGACTTCGACCCCAGCACCCCCGGCGCCGCCCGCTCCAGCGCGACGAACAGCGGCGCGGCGTTCGCGCCATTGACGTCGATCTTGCCGAACATCGGGAAGGTCACGTCATAGTTGAGCGAGCAGAAACTGGCGATTTCCGCCGCGTCGCCCGGCTCCTGCGCCCCGAACTGGTTGCAGGGAAAGCCGAGCACCGCGAATCCGCGATCGCGATAGGTGCGGTACAGCGCCTCGAGTTCGGCATATTGCGGGGTAAAGCCGCATTTCGACGCCGTGTTGACGATCAGCAGCACCTGCCCGGCAAAGGCCGACAGGTCGGTCTGGCTGCCATCCGGCGCCGTGACGGGAATATCGGTGATCGCGCTCATGCCTGTTCGACCAGCCTTCCTTCGTGCAGCCGCACGACGCGGTCCATCCGCGCCGCCAGCCGTTCGTTATGCGTGGCGATCAGCGCCGCAGACCCCTGCCCGCGCACCAGGCTGAGGAACTCCTCGAGCACCTTGTCCGCCGTCGCCTCGTCCAGATTGCCGGTCGGCTCGTCCGCCAGCACCAGCGCCGGGCCGTTGGCCAGCGCGCGGGCCACGGCGACGCGCTGCTGCTCGCCGCCCGAAAGCTGGTTGGGCCGGTGCGTCATCCGCGTGCCGAGTCCCAGCGCGGTCAGCAGCTGCGCGGCGCGCGCATCGGCATCCTTGCGCAGCGCACCCTTTATCATCTGGGGCAGGACGACGTTTTCCAGCGCGTTGAAATCGGGCAGCAGGTGGTGGAACTGATAGACGAAGCCCAGCTTGTCGCGCCGCACATCCGCGCGCCCGCCCGCCGGTAGCTGCGCGGCTTCCTTGCCGGCGATCAGGATCGACCCGTCGAACCCGCCTTCCAGCAGGCCCACCGCCTGGAGCAGCGTCGATTTGCCCGAGCCGGAGGGCCCGAGCAGCGCGACGATCTCGCCCGGCATGATGTCGAGGTCGACTCCGCGCAGCACTTCGATCGTGGACTCGCCCTGGACGAAGCTGCGCTTCAGCCCGCGCGTCTGGAGAACCGGCTCATTCATACCGCAATACCTGTACCGGATCGGTGCTCGCCGCTTTCCATGCCGGATACAGCGTCGCGAGGAAGGTGAAGAGCAATGCCATCAGGCAGATGCCGATCGTCTCGATCGGATCGGTGCGCGCCGGCAGCGTGGTGAGGAACCGCATCGACGGGTCCCACACCTGCTGCCCCGTCACCAGCCCGATGAACTGCACCACATTCGCGCGGAAGGTGATGAACAGGAAGCCCAGCACGCCGCCTGCGGCCACGCCCAGCGCGCCGATCGTCACGCCCACGGTCATGAAGATCCGCATCAGGCCGCTGCGCGTCGCGCCCATCGTGCGCAGCACGGCGATGTCGCGCGTCTTGGACCGCACCAGCATGATGAGCGACGACACGATGTTGAACGCCGCCACGATCAGGATGATCGACAGCACCGTGAACGACACGATCCGGTCCACCGCCAGCGCCTCGAACAGCTCGCGGTTCATCATCCGCCAGTCGTTGATCTGCCCGCGATCGCCGACCTTCTCCGCCAGCGGCGCAACGATCTTTTCCACATGGTCGGGATCGTTGGTGTCCACTTCGATCATGCTCACCGCATCGCCGAGCAACAGCAGCGTCTGCGCATCCTCGATCGGCATCACGATGAACACCTTGTCGAAATCATAGACCCCGACTTCGAAGATCGTCGCCACCTTGTACTTCACGATGCGCGGCATCGTCCCGAACACGGTGGCCGAGCCCTGCGGGTTGATGATCGATATTTCGCTGCCGATCGTCGCCCCCAGCGATTCGGCCAGCCGCGATCCGATCGCGATCTCTTCGCCGCCCGGATGGAGGCGCTTGAGCGAGCCCAGCACTTCCTTGCCCTTCAGCGCGGGGTTGGCGCGAATGTCCTCGACGCGCATGCCGCGCACCTGCGCGAACTCGACACGCCCGTTGAAGCTTACGAACAGCGGCTGTTCGATCAGCGGCGTCGCGCTGGTGACGCCCGGAGTCGCGCGCGCTTCGGCGGCGATCTGGCGCCAGTCGCGCAATTGCCCGCCATAGCCCTGGATCACGGCGTGACCGTTCAGCCCGGTGATCTTGTCGAACAGCTCGGCGCGAAAGCCGTTCATCACGCTCATCACGACGATCAGCGCGGCCACGCCGAGCATCACCGCGACAAGGCTGAATCCGGCGACGACGGCGATGAACGCCTCGCTCCTGCCGGGTAGAAGGTAACGGCGGGCGATCATCCGCTCGTAGCGCGAGAGTAACATGCGAACAGGGGCCCTGACGTGAGTGCTCGCCGGTTGCTCTAGGGCAAGCCGCCCGGCGCTGGCAATGGACGGCGGCAATTCCGACCGTGCGCCGGGATGTTGCCGATTCAACACAGGGTGCCGCCAATCTGCGACGCACCCTTGCAAAGCCGGTGACAAATGCCGCGTCAGGCCCTAGCAAAACTCCTGTCGAAACGCAGGCAAAGGCCGTGGTTCGGGGAGGGCTTTCGCCCCGCTTGTAGGCAAGTACAAGCGTGTGGGCAGAAGCCTGACAAAGGGGGCTGACGAGCATTCGTCACGCAGGCGACCGGGCTGGAAACAGTCCGGTCGTTTGTCTTTGGGGCTATTTTGTTTCCCGCGCGTGTCGGCATCGCGTCATCTTGCGCTGAATTGTAAAAAAAGGGAGGCAGCGCGGGCTCCGCCTCCCTTTCTCTATCGGACGGGGCCGGGTTTCCCCTGCCCCATCCGCCAACCTCCCCCGGCCATGGCGAGAGGTCAGTCCGTCGACGATCAGAACGACTTGCCGATCGTCAAACCATAAGTGCGCGGATCGCCGGGCTGGCCGACGATGAGCCCGGTGCTGCCCGACTGAGTCGAGAGCAGCTCGAAATATTTGGTGTCGAAGGCATTGCGGACCCAGGCGAACACGTTGAGGTCGCCCTTGCGATAGCCGGCGCGGAAGTTGGACAGCGAATAGCCGTCGATCCAGGTATATGCCGACGCCGACGGGTTGGACGAGAATTTGGACCGGTAGGTCCCGTCATAGCCGACATACACCTGACCGCCATTGGCCGTCGGCACATTGGCCTCGCCGCCGAACGAGAATGCCCATTTGGAGATACCCGGCAGCACCTGGCCGGAAATGTCGCAAGCCACCGGGCTGCGTCCGCCCGCCGTACCGGGCGCGGAAGGCGTTCCCGTGGTCACCGTGCCGCCCGAAAGCTCGGGCGGGCATGGCGCGTTGACGAAGCGTGTGTACGTCGCGTCCGTATAAGTGCCGTTGACATAGGCGTTGAACCGAGCGCTCGGGCGGAAGCTGCTGTCGAACTCCACGCCACGCGACCGCACCTGACCCGCATTGGCCAGATAGCCGCGAATCACGGTGAGCTGTCCGTTGTTCACAGTTGCCTGGTAATCATTCACCAGCGTCCAATAGCCGGCGAGATTGAAGGTCACGCGCCGATCGAGGAACTGCGTCTTAAGCCCCACTTCGAAATGATCGACCTTTTCGGGCTTCACGGTCTGGGTGCTGAGGTCGACTCCCGTACCAGCAGCGTTCAGCGGCAGACCGGACAGGTTGATGCCCCCAGATTTGAAGCTGCGTGCATAGGTCGCATAGGCGTGGATATCGGACGAAAAATCGTATGACAGCGTGAGGTCGCCCGAGACGTTCCAATCGCTGAAGCGCGGCGCATAGCTTTGCGGGGCCAGCGTCGCCGACTGATCGGCGTTCAGCGTGGTGCTGCCGGTCGCAGTGGTGACGACCGAGGTGTAGGAGCCGCGCTTCTTGTCATAGTTGACTCGCAGGCCCGGCTGGACGTGGAAACGATCGAACACTTCCCAATTCAGCTTGCCGAACACGGCGAAGCTGGTGTTGTCGAAGCTGATTGCGTTGGTCGAAGTCAGCCCGTTCAACACCGCCGGATTGCAGGCATTCGCCGTTGGTGTTGCACATCCGGCGGCCCCCGGCACCACGCTGGCGCCCGGATTGAGCAGCCAGCGGCTGGCCGCAGGCCCCTGCACCTGCGATCCCTGGGTGTTGATCGTCTGGTGGAAGAGGAACGCCCCCACCGTGTATTGCAACCGGCTTGCGCCGTTGGAGGCGAGCCGCAACTCCTGCGACCATTGCTTCTGCTGCGACGGGTTCTGCGAAACCGTGGTAATCGGAAGCCCGGTAAAGTCGCGGTCGTTCTGGGGCTGCCAGTCCCAATAGCGCCATGCGCTTACCGAAGTGATCGTCGCAAAGCCGATATCCCAGTTGGCGACGAGCGAAGCGCCTCCGACTTCCTGCCGCGAATTGATGCTGGCATCCAAATCGGTGACGCGGTCGAATGGGTCGGTGCTGGGCGGCCGATAGCCGAACGCGGCGGCGAGCGCGGCATATTGACGGTTCAGCGGTCGCTGCGTCGCGCCGACGCGCGCATAATATTGTACGCAGCAATCGGGGCTCTGGATATTCAGGTCGCCCGACAGGGTCAGGTCGAGCGACTCCGTCGCCTTCCACAGCGCCTGCCCCCGCACGCCGATATTGCGCTGGCGGTGCAGATATTCGCCGCTCGTGCTGTTGTAGATCGTCCCCTTGCGCGTCGTGCCCGAGGTGGACAAGCGCACCGCCAGCGTGTCGGTCAACGGGCCCGACACCGAGGACTTCGCCTGGACGAACTCGTAATTGCCCGCGCTCAGTTCCACCCGCGCCTCGGGCGTGAAGCTGGGCGCGCGCGTAGTGATGTTCAGCGCGCCCGCCGTCGTGTTCTTGCCATACAGCGTGCCCTGCGGCCCGCGCAGCACCTCGACGCGCTCGACATCGACGAAATCGAAGGTCGATGCGCCGATCCGACCGATATAGACGCCGTCGACATAGAAGCCGACGCCCTGTTCGATCCCGTCATTGGTGAGGCCGAAGGGCGCGCCGAGCCCGCGGATGTTGATCGCCGAGTTGCGCGGATTGCTCGAATAGAATTGCAACGCGGGCTGGAGCTGCTGGAGCCGGTTCACGTTGAACGCGCCGGTATCGGCCAGCTGCTCGCTCGTCAGCACCGACACGGCGATCGGCACGTCCTGAACGCGCTCTTCGCGCCGCCGCGCCGTGACGACGATGTCGTTGCGGTCCTGCACGGCTGCGGCCTCGGGATCGTCCTTTACCGCTGCCTTCGGGGCAGTCGGGTCGTCATGCGCCTGCGCCACGGCCCCCAGCGGAGATACAGTGGCAAGCAGCAGCAATGACAGCGAAGACAGGCGCATCGGATTCCCCTTGTTTTTCCTTGGGCTGAATCTCCATCATTCCAGTATGAATAAGCCAGCAAGCGAATGTTTGCGAGCCCCTAGCTTCGCTTGCCGATCGCGCAGGCGGGGCAATCCGCCGCACTTGAAAGCGGCCTTCTGCTACCAATATCGGGTCGGCGCGATGCCCATCGGGGTCGCGCACAGGGTGTCGCGGCACGCCGGACGCCTGAAAATCGACGTTCAACTTGCTCAACGGAGGATTTGGATATGCGTCAGTTTGATTTTACCCCGTTCCGCCGCTCGACCATCGGATTCGACCGCCTGTTCGACTTGCTCGAAACCAGTGCGCGCCAGGCGAGCAGCGAGAATTACCCCCCCTTCAACCTCGAACGGCTGGCCGAGGATCGCTATCGCATCACGCTGGCGGTGGCCGGGTTCAAGCCCGACGAAATCGATGTGACGGCGCAGCAGAACCTGTTGCTCGTCGCAGGCCGCAAGCGCGAAGAGAACGAGAACAACCAGGGTGCGTTCCTGCATCTCGGCATCGCCACGCGCAGCTTCGAGCGCCGATTCGAACTGGCGGATTTCGTCCGTGTCGAGCGCGCCGACCTGGCCGACGGCCTGCTAGTGATCGAGCTGGTCCGCGAAGTGCCCGAAGCGATGAAGCCAAAGCGGATTGCAGTGAATGCGGGGAATGCGCCCGCAACCCCGATCGAACACCGTACGGCGGCCTGACACCCCGGGCCGCGCTCGCGGCGCTTTCCTCCCTTTGGCGCCGCAGCAGGGGCGCCCGGACCAGGGTCCGGGCGCCCTTTGCGGGTTCAGACCAGGCGGCTGTGCTTCAGCGCGGCTTCGATGAAGCCGGCGAACAGCGGGTGCGGATCGAACGGCTTGGACTTCAGCTCGGGGTGGAACTGGACGCCGACGAACCAGGGGTGATCGGGCCGCTCGACGATCTCGGGCAGCGAGCCATCGGGCGACATGCCCGAAAAGACCAGCCCGTCGCGCTCGAGCATGTCCTTGTAGCGCGTGTTGACTTCATAGCGGTGGCGATGCCGCTCGCTGATCTCGTCGGCGCCGTACAGCGTGGAGACGACGCTGTTGCCCGATAGCCGCGCCGGATAGGCGCCAAGCCGCATCGTGCCGCCCAGGTCGCCGCCTTCCTCGCGCTTCTGGATGCCCTCGGCGGTCATCCATTCGGTGATCATGCCGACGACCGGTTCCTCGGTCGGGCCGAACTCAGTGGTGGAGGCATCCGCTACGCCCTGCGCCCGGACGCCCTCGATGCACGCCATCTGCATACCCAGACAGATGCCGAAGAACGGCACGCGACGCTCGCGGGCAAAGCGCACGCCGGCGATCTTGCCCTCGCTACCGCGCTCGCCGAAGCCGCCGGGGACCAGGATGCCGTGCATCGGCTCCAGCTTGGCGGTGATCTCTTCCTCGCCCTGCTCGAACAGCTCGGCGTCGATCCAGCGGATATTGACCTTCACCCGATTGGCGATGCCGCCATGCACCAGCGCCTCGTGCAGCGACTTATAGGCATCGGGGACGCCCATATATTTGCCGACCACGCCGATCGTCACTTCGCCTTCCGGATTGTCCAGCCGGCGCATGATGTCTTCCCAGCGATCGAGCGCGGGCGGCGCTTCGGGTTCGATCCCGAACGCGCGCAGCACTTCCGAATCGAGTCCCTCGCGGTGGTACTGCATCGGCACCGCATAGATGCTCTTGGCATCCAGCGCCGGGATAACGGCGGCGGGCGGCACGTTGCAGAACTGCGCGATCTTGGCGCGATCGCTGGCGGGCAGCTCGCGTTCCGATCGGCACACCAGCACGTCGGGCTGCACGCCCAGCGCCGCCAGCTCGCGCACGCTGTGCTGCGTCGGCTTGGTCTTCAGCTCGCCGGCCGCCGAGATATAGGGCACCAGCGTGACGTGGATGCTGACCGTCTGGCCACGGCCCAGGTCGTTGCGCAGCTGGCGAATCGCCTCGATGAACGGCAGCGACTCGATGTCGCCCACTGTCCCGCCGATCTCGCACAGCACGAAATCCAGGTCCTCGGTCTCGGCCTGTGCGAACGCCTTGATCGCGTCGGTCACGTGCGGAATCACCTGGACGGTGGCGCCCAGATAGTCGCCGCGCCGCTCGCGTTCGATGATCGTCTTGTAGATGCGGCCCGACGTGACGTTGTCCGACTGACGCGAAGCAACACCGGTAAAGCGTTCATAATGGCCGAGATCCAGATCGGTCTCGGCGCCATCGTCGGTGACGTACACCTCACCATGCTGGTGCGGCGACATCGTGCCGGGATCGACGTTCAGATAGGGATCGAATTTGCGGATGCGGACTCGATAGCCTCGGGCCTGGAGCAGAGCCGCAAGGCTCGCCGCCATCAAACCCTTGCCCAGCGAGGAGACCACGCCGCCGGTGATGAAAATATACCGCGCCATGGGAGAAAACGCCTAGCGTGAGAATGCGCGCGCCGACAAGCGCGCGAATCCAAATTAATTGGTGAACCGCCCGTTGGCCGGGCGGAATCGATTACTGCGCGAGCGGAACCGCGCCGTTACCCGCCTCGGCGGGAACCGCTGCCGGCGCCGTCTGGTTGCCGACCGCGAAGGGTGCGCCCGGCGCCGCCGTGGGCGACGTAACCGGTGCGGCGGGTGCGCGCTGCAGCGACGTGTCGATCGTCGCCGAATGCTGAGTCGCGGCAAGAACCGCCAGCAGGATGCTCATGCCGATGAACATCGCCGCGAGGATCGACGTCAGCCGCGTCATGAAATCCGCGGCGCCGCGCGCCGACATCAGGCCCGACGGGCTGCCACCCGTGGTGAGACCGCCGCCCTCCGAGCGCTGCATAAGGATCACGGCGACCAGGATGGCCGCGATGATAGCGTGGACGACGAGCAGGAAAGTGAACATCAATACCGGACCTGTTGTGAAAGCGGCGACATAAGGGACGCCGGCCTTTGGATCAACCGGCAAGCGCCAACGGCCGCGATAAGGGGCGCAACCAACAAAGCTGTAACATTTCGCACGCGCACTGAAACCGGATCGGCCCGGCTGCGTTTGGTTCTTGAATCGGACCCGTGCCGGAGTCGAAACGGATGAGTAGAGTGCCGTGAACGCCATGCCCGACCAGTCGCTATCGTCCTGGAAGAACACGCTGATCGATTATGTGCGTTCGGGGGAACCCGATCTCACCAATCGTCAGATGGCGCTTCTGATGCTCGTATATCTCGATCCGGGGCCCCATACGGTGCGGGGTCTGGCGCGTGCGCTGAACGTTTCCAAACCCGTAGTAACCCGCGCCTTGAATAGACTGGGCACGCTCGGCTATCTGCGCCGCCAACGCGACGACACCGACAAACGCAACATCTTCGTCGCGCGTACCGCTGAAGGGGCAGAGTTTCTTGCAGAATTCGGGCATTTCCTCGCTGGCGAACATCTCGGCGAGCCCGCTGCCCATCGGGCCAGCGCGTAAGCGATTCGCTCTTACCGGCCGTTCGGTCGCCATCGATCCGCGCCGCGATGCGGTTCGCCGCGACCTGGCCGATGTGCGCCTGGCCGACCGGGTGTTCGCGCCGCATTACGCCGCACCGATGCCGCGCGTGCTGACCGCACCATCGACTCTGCGCGCCGCTCGCGCACCCGAGTCGGAGGTGCTCGCGCCGCTTACGGTGGGGGATGTGTTCGAGGTACTCGAACTGGCGGGCGGCCTTGCCTGGGGGATTGCGCCCGGTCGCGGACTGGTCGGCTATGTCGACGCCGCAGCATTGGGGACGAACGCATGACCGCACGGGTTTTCATCGACGGCGCGGTGGGCACGACCGGCCTGGAGATTCGCGAAAGGCTGGAAGGCCGCGCCGGAATCGAGCCGATCGTCCTGGCCGATGCGGACCGCAAGGACCCGCGCAAGCGCGAGGACGCGCTGAACTCCGCCGATTTCGTCATCCTCTGCCTGCCCGATGACGCCGCCCGCGAAGCCGTGGCGATGATTCGCAACGAGCGGGTGCGCGTGATCGACGCATCGACAGCGCACCGGGTCGCGCCCGACTGGGTCTATGGCTTTGCCGAGTTGGAACCGGGACAGGCGACTGCGATCGCCGAGGCGGCGCGCGTCAGCAACCCCGGCTGCTACCCCACCGGCTTCCTCGCACTCGTCCGCCCGCTGGTCCGTGCGGGGCTGGTGCCGCATGATTTCCCGTTCAGCGTCAACGCGGTGTCGGGCTATTCGGGCGGCGGCAAGGCAATGATCGCCGAGTTCGAGGATAGCCAGTCTCCCGATTTCACCGAGACCGCGTTTCGCGGTTACGGCCTGGGTCTGGCGCACAAGCATGTGCCGGAGATGCAGAAGCACGCGCGGATCGAGCATCCGCCGATCTTCATGCCTGCGGTGGTGCGCACTTATCGCGGCATGGTCGTCGAAGTGCCCCTGCCCCTGCACAGCTTCACCCGGCGCCCGTCGATCGAGGCGTGCGAGAACGCGCTGCGCGAGGCGTATAAGGACAGTCCGCTGGTGCGCGTGCTTCCCGCCGATGTCGCCGCGGTGTCGATCGAGGAGGATGCGGGCACCGATCGCCTAAGCCTGCGCGTGTTCGGCAATGCCGAGCGCGGCCAGGCGCGGCTGGTCGCCACGCTCGACAATCTGGGCAAGGGTGCCGCCGGCGCGGCGGTGCAGAACCTGAACATCATGGCCGGGCTCGACCCCGTCGCCGGGCTGGTTCTGTAACGCGGCGTTTTTAACCGTTGCCGCAGCGTCGGCAGCGCTTGATCTTTGCGCCCCGATGGTGTCGAGCGTTCGCCGAACCATAGGAAAGGCGCATGATGCATCAACCCGTCGGCAAGTTGCTGTTGTTCGGAGCAACGGGCGATCTCGCCCAGCGGATGTTGTTGCCGTCGCTCTATGCCCTGCACGCGGACGGGCTGCTGCCGCCCGGCCTGACGATCACCGGCACCGCCCGCTCGGAGCATGACGATGCCGAGTTCCGCGATTTCGCGGCCAAGGCGCTCGACCAGTTCCTGCCCGCCGGCCGCAAGGACGACAGCGCTGTCCAGGGCTTCCTGCAGCGGCTGCACTATCAGACGCTCGATGCCTCGAAGATCGAAGGCTATGCCGCGCTGAAGGCGAAGCTGGGTGATATTTCCGGCGGCCTCGCCATCTTCCTGTCCACTGCGCCCTGGCTGTTCGGCCCTACCATCAAGGGCCTCGAATCGGCCGGACTGACGGGCGAGAATGTCCGCATCAGCCTGGAAAAGCCGCTGGGCCGCGACCTTGCCTCCAGCCGCGAGATCAACGACATCGTCGCGGCAGCCTTCCCCGAAGAGCGCACCTTCCGCATCGACCATTATCTGGGCAAGGAAACCGTCCAGAACATCCTGGCGCTGCGCTTCGGCAATTCGCTGTTCGAGCCGGTGTGGAATGCCCGCGGCATCGACAGCGTGCAGATCACCGTCTCCGAAACCGTCGGCCTTGAAGGCCGCGCCGGCTTCTATGACGATACCGGCGCGATGCGCGACATGGTGCAGAACCACATGCTCCAGCTCGTCGCGCTGATCGCGATGGAACCCCCGGCCAAGCTCGACGGCACTTCGGTGCGCGACGAGAAGGTCAAGGTGCTGCGCTCGCTGCGCAAGATCCCGATCGCCGATGCACCGAACATGACCGTGGTCGGTCAATATGGCGGTGGCGCGATCAAGGGGCAGATCGTCCGCGACTACAGCACCGATCTCGGCAAGGAATCGCGCACCGAGACGTTCGTCGCGATCAAGGCGCATATCGACAACTGGCGCTGGCAGGGTGTGCCCTTCTACCTGCGCACCGGCAAGCGTCTGGCCGAGCGCCGCTCCGAGATCGTCATCCAGTTCAAGCCGGTGCCGCACTCGATCTTCGCCGAGCGCGGCGGCATGCTCCAGCCCAACGCGCTGGTCATCCGCCTCCAGCCCGAGGAATATGTCCAGCTGCTGGTTATGGCCAAGCAGCCCGGCCTTGACCGCGAAGGCTATCGCCTGCGCGAAGTGCCGCTCAACCTCAGCCTCGATGCCGAGTTCGCCGGCACCACCCGCCGCATCGCCTATGAGCGCCTGCTGCTCGACCTGATCGAAGGCGACCCCACGCTGTTCGTCCGCCGCGACGAAGTGGAAGCGCAGTGGGAATGGATCGACGCGATCCGCGCCGGCTGGGAAGCCAACGACCTCAAGCCCAAGCCCTATGCCTCGGGCAGCTGGGGCCCCTCGCTCTCGATCGCGCTCACCGAGCGCGACGGGGTGCACTGGCACGAATGAGCGGAGCGGCGGCCTTCCTTCTTTTGCTCCCCTCCCGCTTGCGGGAGGGGTCGGGGGAGGGACTGACGTGGCGGCTCCATCTTCGGCGGTGCGGCAATCGCACCGGCCATCCCCTCCCCCAGCCCCTCCCGCAAGCGGGAGGGGAGCATTGGCGGGACGCAATCCCTATATCGGACCCGCACGGCCTCCCCGGCCGTTGACGCGGTCCCACCGAAACCCAAGGAGCTTACATGACGACCGAAATCGAATGGTGGGACTATGACGACGCCACCGAAATGGGTGAGGCGCTTGCCGGCGACGTCCAGTTCATCATCGAAAGCGCGATCGACGCGCGCGGCGGTGCCGTCATCGCGCTTGCCGGCGGTCGTACCCCCGCGCCGATCTATGCCAAGCTGAGCAAGGCCAAGCTCGACTGGAAGCGCGTGACGATCATCCCCACCGACGACCGCATCGTGCCGATGGGCGACGCGCTGTCAAACGTCACGGGGCTGGCCAAGACCTTCCTGCCGCTCGGCGCCCGCGTCATCCCGGTGGTGAGCGAAAAGGCCGAGGATTACCGCGCCGCCGGTCGCGCCGCCGATGCCCGGCTCCAGGATTTCCACTGGCCGCTCGACTTGTGCCTGCTCGGCATGGGCGCCGATGGCCACACCGCGTCGATCTTCCCCGGCCCTGACCTTGCCGAGGCGCTGACCGGCCCCAAGGAGCGCCGCGCGCTGGGCGTGATGCCCGATCCGCTGCCGCCCGAGGCCCCCGTCGCCCGCGTCACCCTGTCGCTGCCCGCCATCGTCTCCGCCCGCGCGCTGATGATCGCCATCACCGGCCAGGAAAAGCGCGACGTGCTGGAACGCGCGATTGCCGAAGGCGCGGGCTCGACGCTGCCGATCGGCCGCGTGCTCGCCGAAACCGAACTGCCTGTCGACATTCACTGGGCCGCATAATGACCATCCACGCCGAAATCGCCGCCGTCACCGATCGCGTCATCGAACGCTCGAAGGAGCGCCGCGCCGCCTATCTCGCGCTGATCCAGCGCGAGCGCGAATCGGGCAATGACCGGCCCAAGCTGGGCTGCGCCAACCTCGCCCATGCCTATGCGGGCACCGACGAGCAGCGTGACCGGTTGAAGGACGGCCGCGCGATGAACATCGGCATCGTCACGGCCTATAACGACCTGCTCTCGGCCCATGCGCCTTACTATCGCTATCCCGAACAGATGAAGGTCTGGGCACTCGAAAAGGGCGCCACTGCGCAGGTGGCTGGCGGCGTGCCGGCGATGTGCGACGGCGTGACCCAGGGCTATCAGGGCATGGAATTGTCGCTGTTCAGCCGCGACACCATCGCGCTGTCCACGGCGGTTTCGCTCAGCCACCGCGTGTTCGAGGGCGCGGCACTGCTCGGCATCTGCGACAAGATCGTGCCGGGCCTGCTGATGGGCGCGCTGCGCTTCGGCCACTTGCCGATGGTGCTGGTCCCCGGCGGCCCGATGCGCTCGGGCCTGCCCAACAAGGAAAAGGCCGCGGTCCGCGAACGCTATGCCGAAGGCAAGGCTACGCGCGAGGAGCTGCTGGAGGCGGAAATCGCCGCCTATCATTCCAAGGGCACCTGCACCTTCTATGGCACCGCCAATTCCAACCAGATGATGATGGAGGCGATGGGCCTTCACGTCCCCGGCGCGGCCTTCGCCAATCCGGGCACCAAGCTGCGCCAGGAACTGACGCGCCGCGCGGTGCATCGCCTGACCGAGATCGGCTGGAACGGCGACGATTATCGCCCGATCGGCCATATCGTCGATGAAAAGGCGATCGTGAACGCGGCCATCGTGCTGCTCGCCACCGGCGGATCGACCAACCACCTGATCCACTTGCCCGCCATCGCACGCAGTGCTGGGATCATCATCGACTGGGAGGATTTCGATCGCCTGTC
The DNA here is from genome assembly GCF_053502645.1 of Sphingomonas degradans. NCBI lineage: Bacteria > Pseudomonadati > Pseudomonadota > Alphaproteobacteria > Sphingomonadales > Sphingomonadaceae > Sphingomonas > Sphingomonas degradans. The sequence continues at coordinate 1,260,958 of NZ_CP177172.1, read as the reverse complement.
GCGGGTGGTGCCGCTGCTGACGCGCGTCTATCCCAACGGCTCGGCCGACGTGAACGGGTTCGAGGATGCGGGCGGTCCCAGCTTCGTGATACGCGAACTGCTCGGCGCCGGGCTGATGCACGGCGACACGCTGACCTTCGCCGCAGAGGGCATGGCCGCCTATGCGCGCAAGCCGGGGATCGAGGACGACACGCTCGTCTGGCACGACCACCCGGAGAAGAGCGGCGACGAGACGATCGTGCGCACCGCCGCCGACCCGTTCTCGCCCGAAGGCGGGTTCCGCATGGTCCATGGCAATATGGGCCGCGCCTGTATCAAGGTGAGCGCAGTCGACCGCGATCGCTGGACGATCGAGGCCCCCGCCCGCGTCTTCTCCGACCAGGCCGAGGTGCAGGAAGCGTTCAAGGCCGGCGAGCTGGACCGTGACGTCGTCGTCGTCGTGCGTTTCCAGGGGCCCCGCGCCAACGGGATGCCCGAGCTGCACAAGCTGACGCCGCCGCTGGGCGTGCTCCAGAACAAGGGCTTCCGCGTCGCGCTGGTCACCGACGGGCGCATGTCGGGCGCGTCTGGCAAGGTGCCGGCGGCGATCCACCTCTCGCCCGAGGCGCTGGGCAACGGCCCGCTCGCCAAGCTGCGCGACGGCGACATCGTTCGCCTCGATGCGGAAGCGGGCATCCTGGAGGCACTGGTCGACCCCGCCGAGTGGGACGCGCGCGAGCACGCCGTCGCCCCGCCGCCCGCGATCGGCACCGGCCGCGAGCTGTTCGCGATGCTGCGCAACCATGCCAGCGAGGCCGAAATGGGCGGTTCGGCGATGCTCGCCGAGGCCGGGCTCTGACCCGAAACGGCTGATTTATCCGCCGCGCGGCACGGATGGCTTTACATCCGGGCCGTGCGCGGAGAGAAGGGCCCCGATCCGTCAGCGTTGACATACGCGGCGGCAGGAGAGGAAACGGACAGAGCATGGAAGTCGTCGCGGTCGATATCGGGGGAACCCACGCCCGTTTTGCCATCGCGGAGGTGGCCGGGGGCCGCGTCCTTTCGATGAGCGAACCGATGACCCAAAAGGTCGCCGAGCATCCCAGCCTCCAGCTCGCCTGGCAGGCTTTCGGCGAGGAACTGGGCCGTCCCCTGCCCCATGCGGCCGCGATCGCGGTCGCCTCGCCGATCGGGGGCGAAGTCATCAAGCTGACCAACAACCCCTGGATCATCCGCCCCGCGCTGATCCCCGAGCGGCTGGGCGCCGACATCTGGACCGTCGTCAACGATTTCGAGGCGATCGGCCACGCCGTCGGCCAGTTCGGCGACGATGCCTTCATCCATCTGTGCGGCCCGGACACGCCATTTCCGGCGGCCGGTTCGATCACCGTCTGCGGCCCCGGCACCGGGCTGGGCGTGGCGCAGGTGTTTCGCCACAAGGGCGGGTACAACGTCATCGCGACCGAGGGCGGGCATTCGGACTTCGCCCCCCTCGACCCGATCGAGGACGCGCTCGTGAAGCGGCTGCGCGCCACCTATACCCGCGTGTCCAAGGAGCGCGTGGTTGCGGGCCCGGCGATCGTCAGCCTGTACGAGACGCTGGCCGACCTTGAGGGGCGCGCGATCCAGCGGCTGGACGACAAGCAGATCTGGACGCTGGCGTTCGAGGGGCGCGACAGCCTGGCCGTGGCCGCGCTCGACCGCTTCTGCCTCAGCCTCGGCGCAGTCGCCGGAGACATCGCGCTGACCCATGGTCCCAAGGGCGTGGTGATTGCAGGCGGTCTGGGCTTGCGCTTGAAGGACCATCTGCTGCAATCGGGCTTTGGCGAACGTTTCGTTGCCAAGGGCCGGTTCCGGAACCTGATGGCATCGATTCCCGTCAAGCTCATCACGCATCCGCAGCCCGGCCTCTACGGCGCCGCCGCCGCGTTCGCGCAGGAACATGCCCAGGAGGCCTAAGTGACGACCATCGAAACCATCATGCGCACCAGCCCGGTTATCCCCGTGCTGGTCATCGAAGACGCCGCCACGGCGCGCCCGCTGGCCGAGGCGCTGGTAAAGGGCGGCCTGCGCGTGCTGGAAGTCACGATGCGCACCGGCGCCGCGCTGGAAGCGATGCAGGAAATGAAGAAGGTCCCCGGCGCGATCGTCGGCGCGGGCACCGTCGTCAACGGCAGCCAGTTCAAGCAGGTGATGGACGCGGGCGCGGAGTTCATCGTCTCCCCCGGCCTGACCGAACGGCTGGCCGATCCGATCATCGCCAGCGGCGTCCCTTTCCTCCCCGGCACGGCAACGGCGGGCGACATCATGCGCGGGCTCGATCTGGGGCTCGAATATTTCAAGTTCTTCCCCGCCGAAACCTCGGGCGGGCTCAAGGCGCTCAAGGCCCTCGCCGCGCCCTTCTACCAGGCGAAGTTCTGCCCCACCGGCGGCATCACCCTCGCGAGCGCCCCCGAATGGCTGGCGTTCGGCCCGGTGCTGTGCGTCGGCGGCAGCTGGATCGCGACCGGCACGATGGAAGAGGTCGAGGAAAAGGCCCGCGCGGCTGCTGCGCTGGCGGGGTGAGGTTTAGGCACTTCGCCGCCTGAGATCCCGGCTTTCGCCGGGATGACGGGATATGCGGCCTGAGATCCCGGCCTGCGCCGGGACGACGAAATAGCCGTCATCCCGGCGAAAGCCGGGATCCCAGGCGGCTCCTTCCCCAACCGCGTCGCCCTATTCCCAGACCTCCCCAAACAAATCCCGCCACTCGGGGTTCGCCCGCTCGATCAGCGCGATCTTCCAGTCGCGCCGCCATTCCTTCAGCCGCTTCTCGCGCAAAATCGCATCGTCGATCGTGTCATGCGCCTCGGCGAGCACCAGCCGCGTGAGATTGTACCGCGCGCAAAAGGTCGAGCCCTCGCCCTCCCGGTGCAGCTGCACCCGCGGCCCCAGCGCCGCCGACACGCCGATATACAGCACCCCGCGCGGCTTGTTGGTCATGATATAGGTCCAGCCGGCCATGTTCCGCACCTCGCCCGAGGTCCCGGCCTGCGCCGGGATGACGAGCCATCCCGTCATCCCGGCGAAAGCCGGGACCTCAGGCGGCTCCATCCCACAACCATATCAAAGGAACAAACCAAAAACAAACTGCGCAGCCCGCAGCCCTACATCTCACCCCTGGCGCGCCGCAGCGCATACCATTTCCGCACGTTCGCCTCGTGCTGCTCCAGCGTGTCGGCGAACACATGCCCCCCGCTGCCGTCCGCGACGAAATACAGCGACGTCGATTGCGCAGGGTCGAGCACTGCATCGATGCTCGCGCGCCCCGGATTGGCGATCGGCCCGGCGGGCAGGCCGGTCATCGCATAGGTGTTGTACGCGTTCACCGCCCGCACTTCGGACTGAAGGATGCGGCGGCCCAGCGGCTTGCCCCTGGTCAGCGGATAGATGATCGTCGGATCGGCCTGGAGCGGCATGTTCTGGCGCAGCCGGTTGGAATAGACCGCAGCGACGCGGCGCCGCTCTTCGGCCTTGCCCGTCTCCTTCTCGACGATCGACGCGAGGATCAGCGCCTCCTGCGGCGTGTTCACGGCAATGCCGGGCTTGCGCGCCTCCCATGCCTTGGCGAGATAGTCGGTCATCGCCTTCTGCATCCTGTCGAGCATGCCCTGCCGCGTGTCGCCGCGATTGTAGGCATAGCTGTCGGGCAGCACGCTGCCCTCGGCGGGCACCTCGATCTTGCCGCTCAGCTGCGGCGCCTTCATCAACGTTTCGTAGACGAGGATCGACGGCATCCCCTCGGGGACCATGACGAAGCGCTGGAGCGTGCGCCCGCCCTGAAGCATCTTGAGCAGGTCCGACTGGCTCAGCCGCGCCGGCACGCGATATTCGCCCGCCTTGATCGGATCGCCGCTGCCCAAGATTTTCGCCAGCACGACGAACGTACGGGCCGAACCGATCACGCCCGCCTTTTCGAACTCCGCCGCCGCGCGCGTCAGGCTGGCGCCCTGCGGCACCTCGACCGTGATATTGCTGCGTGCAGGCCCGGCACCGCCCCACAAATGGAGCACGCCCAGGACGAGCGCGATGAGCACCAGCCCGGCGAGAATGATCGCGCAGCCGCCCGTCCGGCGCCGCGACGGGCGCCGGACGGGGATTTCAGGTGCAGGCGTGGTTTCAGACAGCCTTCATCACCAGGCTGGCGTTGGTGCCGCCAAAGCCGAACGAGTTGTTCAGCACGGCCTTGACCTTGCGCTCCTTGGCCTTGTGCGGAACCAGGTCGACGCCCGCGCAATTCTCGCTGGGGTTGTCGAGGTTCAACGTCGGCGGGACGATCTGGTCGCGCAGCGCGAGGATGCAGAAGATGCTCTCCACCGCGCCCGCGCCGCCCAGCAGGTGGCCGATCGCCGATTTGGTCGAGCTCATCGAAATCCCGTCCAGCGCGCTGCCGAACAGGCGCCGCACCGCGCCCAGTTCCAGCTCGTCGCCCATCGGCGTCGAAGTGCCGTGCGCGTTGATATAGTCGATGTCCTCCAGCGCGAGGCCCGACTTGCGCACTGCCATCTGCATCGAGCGGAACGCGCCCGATCCTTCGGGATGCGGCGCCGTGACGTGATAGGCGTCGCCCGACAGGCCATAGCCGATGACTTCGGCATAGATCTTCGCGCCGCGCGCCTTGGCATGCTCATATTCCTCGAGCACCACCACGCCCGCGCCTTCGCCCATGACGAAGCCGTCGCGGTCCTGGTCCCAGGGGCGGCTGCCGCGTGACGGATCGTCGCGGAAGTTGGTGGACAGCGCACGCGCCTGGCCGAAGCCGGCAATGCCGATCGGGCAGATCGCGCCCTCGGCGCCGCCTGCCAGCATGATGTCGGCATCGTCCATCGCGATCATCCGCGCGGCGTCGCCGATCGAATGCGCGCCGGTCGAACATGCGGTGACGACGGCGTGATTCGGCCCCATCAGCCCGTATTTGATCGATACCTGGCCCGAAATCAGGTTGATGAGCCGGCCATGGACGAAGTGCGGCGAAACCCGCTTCGGCCCCTTGGCCGCCAGCACCAGCGATTCGCTCTCGATCCCCGGCAGCCCGCCGATGCCCGCACCGATCGAGCAGCCCGCCCGGAACCGCTGTTCCTCGGTCATGTCGAGCAGCCCGGCATCCTCGATCGCCTGCCCTGCGGCATCGATGCCATAGACGATGAACGGATCGACCTGGCGCTGGACCTTGTGGTCGACGCGCAGATTCGGGTCGAAGCCATATTCATGGCCCGCCGGTTTGACTTCGCACGCGTAATTGCTGTGGAAATCAGTCGCGTCGAAGCGCGTGATCGTGCCCGCGCCGGACTTGGCTGCGATGATATTCTTCCAGGCAGTCTCGACATCGGCACCCAGGGGGGTGACGAGCCCAAGGCCGGTGACCACTACACGGCGCATGGCTTACTCTCCGTCATTCTTCAAAAACAAATCGGCCTTCACAAACAAAACGGCTCCCCGCCCCTTGTCATCAACCCGGGGCGGGGAGCCGTTGATACCTTGCAGGCCCGCCCGGGCGGAAACCGCCGGTGGGTGTTAGCCCTTGTGCTCGGTGATGTAGCTCACCGCATCACCGACCGTTGCGATCTTCTCAGCCGCATCGTCGGGGATTTCCACGCCGAACTCTTCCTCGAACGCCATGACCAGCTCGACGATGTCGAGGCTGTCCGCGCCCAGGTCGTCGATGAAGCTCGCCGTGAGGACAACTTCCTTTTCGTCGACGCCGAGATGGTCGACGACCAGCGACACGACCTTGCTTTCAATCTCTGACATGGTCCCTGTTTTCCTTTGTGACTGGGCTCTGATTTGATCACCGCACCTAGATTGCCCAAGGGGCGGTTGCAAGAGGGTGCCGCATCGTCAAACGCGGCCCTACCCTTGCGAGAAATCGTGCAGGGCATATTGCACGGTGCTGAGGAAGGCGAAAAACTCGTTGAGAAGCTCGGCATTCTCGCGGGTCTGGCGGGCTTCGTCGGTGATCGCGGCCCGCACCAGCCCCTGATTTTCCTCCGCGCTGAGCACGCGATTGCGCGTCTCTTCGGGCAAGGTCTGGAATTCATCCTCCAGCGCCGCCGAGTCGAATCCGCGCTCGCCCAGCACCCGCTGCGCCACGGGCAGGCCGATTTTGGCGAGCGCGTACAGGCCCGCCGCCTTTGCGGCCGCCGGAGTCCATTGATGTTCGGTGCCGCACGCCGTCGCCGCCGCCTTCAATCCGGCGGCGACGCTGGGCGCATAGGTGGGCCGCTTCCCGCTTTCGGCGAGGTTGCGGGCGACATCGGCCTCGATCTGGGTCCGCACCGCGGAATCGATCTTGTCGGTGACGCAGTCGATAGTGGACAGGTCCGCGGCACAGGCTGGGAATGCAGGCACCGCGAGCAACAGCGCGGCGATAGGAAATAGTCGCATGAGTCGAACTCCTGCCCCCAGGATCGTGATTACAGCATCGCCATCCCGCCGTTCACATGCAAGGTCTGTCCGGTGACATATCCCGCTTCCTTGCTGGCGAGATAGACGACCGCCGCGCCGATATCGTCGCCGGTGCCCAGGTCGCCGGCGGGAATGCGCGTCAGCAGCGCGGCCTTCTGCGCCTCGGGCAGCACATCGGTCATCGCCGAGCGGATAAAGCCCGGTGCGACGCAATTGACGGTGACGTTGCGGCTGGCCAGTTCCTGCGCCAGCGCCTTGGACATGCCGACCAGCCCGGCCTTCGACGCCGCGTAGTTGGCCTGGCCGGGGTTGCCGGTGGCGCCGACCACGGAGGTGATCGAGATCATCCGGCCGAACCGCGCCTTCATCATCGGCTTGGCGGCGGCGCGCATCAGGCGGAACGCGGCCTCCAGGTTGACGCGGATCACCGTGTCCCACTCCTCGTCCTTCATCCGCATCGTCAGGTTGTCGCGCGTGACGCCGGCATTGTTGACGAGGATGTCGAGCTTGCCCAGCGCAGCCACTGCCTGGGGCACCAGCGCATCCACGGCCGCGCCGTCGGACAGGTCGCACGGCAGCGCCACCGTGTCCCCGCCCAGCTCGGCGCGAAACGCCTCCAGTTTCTCGGCATTGGACCCGGAAACCGCCAACCGCGCCCCCTGTGCCACCAGCGCCTTGGCAATCGCCGAACCGATGCCACCCGAAGCGCCGGTAACGAGCGCGGTCATGCCTGTAAGATCGAACATCAGTGTCTCCAGAAATAGAAAGAAGTCAGGGGTTCGCGCAGAGGCGCGGAGGCGCAGAGGGAGTGTGGTTATTGACGAGTCGCCGAAGCCCTTCTTTGAGCGTCTCGCCTCCGAAATTGATAAGAAGGCCAACCGGAAGCCCGGTGAGCCGCAAATAGGTCAGCAACTGCTTGGCGTGAACGCCAGTGAGCCGATCAACCGATTTTATCTCGATGACCAGCTGCTCCTCGACCAGCAAATCTATCTTAAAAGCACCTTCGAACCGCAGCCCGTCAAACTCGATATCGATGGGGCGTTGGCGGGAAACGGCATATCCCATCTGACTAAGGCGGCCCGCCAGCACCATCTCGTACACGCTTTCGAGCAATCCGGGACCGAGTTCACGGTGGAGTCGGATCGCCACATCGACAACTTCTCCGCTGATTCGATCGATGTCCGCCAAGCGAACCTCCTCTGCGCCTCCGCGCCTCTGCGCGAACTTCTATCTTCTGCCTTCCAAGCTTCGCCTACAGCACCTTAAGCAACGCCTCGATATCGTCCATGCTCACCACGCTGACCGGTGCCGCATCGGGGGCGATGCGCTTGACCATGCCGCCCAGCACCTTGCCGCCCAGTTCGACGAAGTCGCCCACGCCCGCCGCGTGCATCGCCAGCACCGATTCGCGCCACCGCACCATCCCCGTCACCTGCTCGACCAGCAGCGTGCGGATCGTGTCGGGATCGGCCACCGGCGCGGCGGTGACGTTGGCATAGACCGGCACCAGCGGCGCCTGGATCGCCACGTCGGCCAGCGCCGCCTGCATCGCATCGGCGGCGGGCTGCATCATCGGGCAGTGGAACGGTGCGGAGACCGGCAACAGGATGCCCCGCTTCGCCCCATGATCCTTGGCAATGGCGACCGCGCGCTCGATTGCCGCGCGTGCACCGGAAATCACCACCTGGGTCGGGTCATTGTCGTTGGCGACGGTGCACACCTCGCCCTCGGCCGCTGCGTCCGCAATCGCCTGCGCCTTGACCAGATCGGCGCCGAGCAGCGCGGCCATCGCGCCCTGTCCCACCGGCACCGCCGCCTGCATCGCGTCGCCGCGAATCCGCAACAGCTTGGCCGTGGTCGCAAGATCGATCGCACCCGCCGCGCACAGCGCCGTATATTCGCCCAGGCTGTGCCCCGCGACGAAATCGGCCTTGTCGGCCAGCCGCACGCCGCCTTCCTTCTCCAGCACGCGCAGCACGGCGATGGCGTTGGCCATGATCGCCGGCTGGGCATTGGCGGTCAGCATCAGCTGGTCCTCGGGCCCTTCCGCCATCAGCTTGGACAGGTTCTGGCCCAGTGCCTCGTCGACTTCCTGAAAAACCTCGCGGGCATGGGGGCTGGCGGCGGCCAGCGCACTGCCCATGCCGACGGCCTGGCTGCCCTGACCGGGAAAGATGAACGCGCGCATATGCTCTCCTGTGGGGCGTAACTAATGGGGCCGCGCGTTAGAACCGTTGCGCCCCGCGATGCAAGCCCGCCCAGCCTGCGACACTTTGCGATCGCTTCGTGCCCGACCGGGAAACTTCCGCGACACACCGTGCGTATCCCACTTCCTAACGCCGGCAACGGGGTTCCGTATAAAGAAGGAGTCGCACCCATGAAGAAACTCATCCTCGGCCTGGTCGCCGCCACGATGGTCGCCACCCCGGCGCTGGCCGCCGCGCCCCAGCAGCATGGCCGGGCCGAGACCAAGCGCACCGTCGTCAAGCATCGTCCCAACGGCACCGTCGTGAAGCAGACGACCATGCGCCGCGGCCCGCACCAGGCGCAGTACCGCAACTGGAAGCGCGGCGAGCGATTCGACCGCCGCCATGCCCGCAACTACCGCGAGATCGACTATCGCCAGTATCGCGGGCTGCGGGCCCCGCCGCGCGGCTATCGCTATGTGCGCTCGGGCAACGACGCGGTGCTGGTCGGCGTCACCAGCGGAATCGTGTCGGCGGTGTTCGCCAACATGATCCGGTAAAACCCCCGCTCCGCGCGCGGCGGCTTGCCAAGCCCGCGCCGTATCGCTAAGGGCGCACACTTCGCGAGCGGAAGGCTTCGGCTGACCGCTCGCGTTGCATTGGAAGACGACAGCCGGAGGGGCGACCGCATGGGGCGGCGTCAGCGATCGGCCAAGATTAGGACAAGACCACATGGCTCTGTACGAGCATGTGTTCCTTGCGCGCCAGGATCTGGCACAAGCGCAGGTGGACGCACTGGCGGAAACCGCCACCAAGATTATCGAAGACAACAACGGCAAGGTCGTAAAGACCGAGACCTGGGGTCTTCGCAGCCTCGCCTATCGCATCGCCAAGAACCGCAAGGCGCATTACGTGATGCTCGAAATCGACGCCCCCGCCGGTGTCGTCGCCGAGCTCGAGCGCCAGACGCAGATCAACGAAGACGTGATCCGCTACATGACCGTCAAGGTCGACGAGCTGGAGCAGGGTCCGACCGTGATGATGCGCAAGGGCGATCGTGAGCGCCGTGGCCGTCGCGACCGCGACGACGCCGGTTTCTCGGGCGAATAAGGAGCTATTGAACCATGGCACGTCCCTTTTTCCGCCGTCGCAAGAGCTGCCCCTTCTCCGCGAAGGATGCTCCCCGGATCGACTATAAGGATGTCCGGCTGCTGCAGGGCTTCGTCTCCGAGCGTGGCAAGATCGTCCCCTCGCGCATCACTTCGGTGAGCGCGAAGAAGCAGCGCGAACTGGCCCAGGCCATCAAGCGCGCCCGTCACCTGGGCCTGCTGCCCTACATCGTTAAGTAAGGGAGCGCAGACCCATGGAAATCATTCTGCTTGAGCGCGTCGAAAAGCTCGGCGGCATCGGCGATGTGGTGAAGGTAAAGGACGGCTTTGCCCGTAACTACCTGCTCCCGAACAAGAAGGCGCTTCGTTCGAACGCCGCCAACCGCAAGGTGTTCGAAGCCAACCGCGCCCGCATCGAGGCTGACAATGCGGCACGCCGCAGCGACGCCGAAAAGGATGCCGGCAGCTTCACCGACGCGTCGGTGACGCTGATCCGCCAGGCATCCAGCACCGGCCAGCTCTATGGTTCGGTCGCGGTGCGTGATCTGGTCGAGGCGCTCGTCGCCGCCGGCCACAAGGTCAACAAGGCGCAGATCGTCCTCGACAAGCCGATCAAGGCGATCGGCGTGTACCAGGTGCGCGTCGCACTGCACCCCGAAGTGTCGGTGACCGTCAAGGTCAACGTCGCTCGCTCGCCGGAAGAGGCCGAGATGCAGGCGCAGGGCGTCGACGTGATGTCCGCAATGTTCGAAAAGGACGAAGCGGGCTTCACCGAGGAGTACGATCCCAACGCAGAGCCGGGCGCGACCGCCGAGGTCCAGTCCGCTCCTGCCGAGGACGAAGCGCAGGGCTAAGCCCCGTCGTCGATCCGAATGCAAAAGCGCCGCCGCAGGGAACTGCGGCGGCGCTTTTCGTTTGGGGTTGGCAGCCTTGCGTCAGGGGCAGGCGACGCAGGCACCGATCATGCCGGCCAGCGGGATCAGTGCCAGGACGATCGGGAACAGCTTCATCGATTGCAGACCTTATCCTGTGGTTCGTCAGCTAAACGAGGCAGTTCGGCTTAGGTTGCGCGTGCGCCCGTCCTTCGTTCGGCGCCCGTTAAGCTCCGCCTGCGCAGCCGCGTCGAAGGAGCCCCGCCGATGCCGCACCGCCGCCTGCCCGCCCTTGCAGCGATCCTGACCGCCGCCATCCTGCCGGCAGCGGCCATGGGGCAGGACTCGACCGAACGCGCGGTGCTCGATCGGATCAACTTCGCGCGCACCCACCCGCAGGACTATGCCGAGCAACTGCGCGACTATCGCCGCTATTTCGAGGGGCGGATCGTCTATCTGCCGGGCGACGAGGGCGGCGTGATAACGGTGGAGGGCACTGCGGCCGTGGACGACGCCATCGCCTTTCTGGAGCGCCAGCCCGCCCTGCCCCCGCTCGCCCCCGGCACGATCCTGGCGCTGGCGGCCCAGGACCATGCCGATGCGCAGGCGCGGGACGGCACGCTGGGCCACGCCTCCCGCGCCGGCGCGACACCGGGCGAGCGCGTGCGCAGGCGCGGCGGCGACATCTATGTCGGCGAGGGCATCACCTATGGCTTCGGCGATCCCGACACCGTGGTCCGGCAGTTGATCGTCGATGACGGCGTGCGCACGCGGGGCCACCGCGCGCAGCTGTTCGACCCGCGCTATCGCTTTGCGGGCGTGGGGTGCGGGCGACACCCGAGCTATCGGGCGATGTGCGTGGTGGATTACAGCGCAACGGCGGACGGACGGCCGCCAGCGGTCGGCCGCTAATGCGCCGCTGGGGATTGACGGACGGCGAGCACGGTCAGGCAGCGATCGGGCCAGAGAATGGATTGTCCTGCACGCAGTCCGATCAGCGCCGCGCCGACCGGCGTAAGGATCGAGATACGCCCTTCGGCGATGTCGGCATCACGGGGATAGACGAGCGTGACCGTGCGCCGATCATCGCTGCTGTCGTCGAGGTACTCGACTTGCGACCCCATGGTGATCACGTCCTCCGGAATCCTGGCGGCGCTGTACAACCGCGCGCGCTCCGCTTCGCGCAGGAGCAGCGCACTGACGGCGGGCATCCGCCGCTCGACGCTGAGAGCAAGGTCCGTGATAACATCCGCTTCCGCGTCGATCATCTGAATAGGGGGCCAGCTGACGGCCTTGTGCAGGTTGTTCATGTCATGACTCTCTAGGCAATGCGGCCTTTTCGCCGACGAACCGATTGGCTCGCTTTCGATCCCCGGGCTTCCGGGGACGTGCCTGGAGAAGCCCGGGGCTAGCTGCCCGCCAGGAGTTGCCCCGCATGAACGCGGTATCGCAGAAGAGGTAGGCGATACATCATGCGCAAGAGATGTGCCCTTGCGCCGCGCTTGTCAAACCGACCGGAGTCGAGCCGCAACGCGCGGGTGCGCGATCGATTGCTCACAGCGCTGGAGCGAACGGCGTTTCAGTAACTGCAACTATGCGTTGGCAGCCATGTCAGCCACGCCCGCTTCAGTTACAGCCCGCCCCAACACTCACGGCAAGCCCGTCACTTCCGCCCGAACAGCTTCTCGATATCGCCATGCGCCAGCTTCACCCAGGTCGGGCGGCCATGGTTGCATTGGCCCGAGTGCGGCGTCGCCTCCATTTCGCGGAGCAGGGCGTTCATTTCCGCGACCGACAGCACCCGCCCCGCGCGCACCGATCCGTGGCAGGCCATCGTGCCCATCACGGCGTCGAGCCGCTCCTTCAGGCTCAACGCCTCGTCATAGCTGGCGAGTTCGTCGGCCAGATCGGTGACCAGCCCGTGGACATCGCCCTGCCCCAGCGCGGCGGGCATCGCGCGGACCAGCATCGCCTGCGGGCCGAAGCGTTCCAGCTCCAGCCCGAACTGCGCCAGCTCGGCGATCCGCGCTTCCAGCCGGTCGCACCCCGGTTCGTCCAACTCGACCACTTCGGGCAGCAGCAACGCCTGGCTCGGCACGCCATTGCCCAGCACGCCGCGCCGCATCCGCTCTAGCACCAGCCGCTCATGCGCTGCGTGCTGATCGACCAGCACCAGCCCGTCCTCGGCCTCTGCGACGATATAGGTCTTGGCGACCTGCCCGCGCGCCACGCCCATCGGGAAGCTCATGGTCTCGGGCACGGCGGCGTGCGCAGGCTCGGCGCGGGCCTGGGGCGGTGCGAGGAAGCTCGGGCGGCGGTCGCTCACCCCCGAATAGCGCGTCATCGGCGCGGGCGATTCGCTCGGTGTCATGTCCCACAGCTGCGCAGCCGGCGCAGGTGCGGGCGCTTCCTGCTGCCACATACCCAGCGCCGCCTCGCTCGGCCGCTGGACGCTGCGATGCCCCGCCTCGTCCAGCGCGCGCCGCAGCCCGCTGACGATCAGCCCGCGCGCCAGCGCCGGATCGCGGAAGCGGACTTCGGTCTTGGCCGGGTGCACGTTCACGTCGACCGCATCGACCGGCACGTCCAGGAACAGCGCCACCACCGGATGCCGGTCGCGCGCCAGCATCTCGGCATAGGCGCCGCGCACCGCGCCCGCGAGCAGCCGGTCCTTCACCGGGCGTCCGTTGACGAACAGATATTGATGGTCCGCCACCCCGCGATTGAAGGTCGGCAGCCCGGCGACTCCGCCCAGCACCAGCCCCTCGCGCTCGAAGTCGATCGCCACGCTGTTGTCGCGCAGGTCGCGGTCGGTGAGCCCGGCCACGCGCTCGGGCCGGCTCTCGCCGGGCTGGACCGACAGCACCCGCCGCCCGTCATGCTCGACCGAAAAGCCGATATCGGGCCGCGCCATCGCCAGCCGCTTCACCACATCAAGGCACGCCGCATATTCCGCGCGCGGCGAACGCAGGAACTTGCGCCGCGCGGGCACGCGGGCGAACAGCTGCTCCACCCGCACGCGGGTGCCGGGGGGCAGCGCCGCCGGCCCCTCGGCCACCCGGTCGCCATTGTCCACGGTCAACGCCCAGCCGTCCGCCCCGCCCCGGACGCGGCTCTCCAGCGTCAGCCGCGCGACGCTGGCGATCGAGGGCAACGCCTCGCCCCGGAAACCCAACGTCGTGACTTGCTCGATCGCGTCGTCGGGCAGCTTGGACGTCGCGTGACGCTCCAGCGCCAACGCCATTTCGGGCGGCGCCATCCCGCATCCGTCGTCGATCACTTCGACCAGTTCGGTGCCGCCGGCGGCCAGCCGCACCGAAATCCTCGACGCTCCCGCATCGATCGCGTTTTCAACCAGTTCCTTCAACGCGCTGGCAGGGCGTTCGACCACTTCTCCAGCTGCAATGCGATTGACAAGATGCTCGGGTAGGCGGCGTATTGACATGGCAATCGCTGTAGCCCAAGCGACGGCATCCCGCGACCCGTATCCGCATGGCACCAGGCCGGATTCTCATCCGTCCCGGGAGGGTCCCGGACTAAATCTTTGTGCGAACATCCGGCGGCGGGCGCCCGACCGGCAGGACGGATTATCTGATGGCTTTTTCCCGCTTTTTCAAATTCATGTCCCACGACATGGCGATCGATCTGGGTACGGCGAACACGGTCGTCTATCTGCGCGGACGCGGCGTCGTGCTCAATGAGCCGTCGGTCGTCGCGGTCGAGACGCTGAACGGCGTCAAGCGGGTCAAGGCAGTCGGCGACGACGCCAAGCTGATGATGGGCAAGACACCCGGCAGCATCGAGGCGATTCGCCCCCTGCGCGACGGTGTGATCGCCGACATCGACGTCGCCGAACAGATGATCAAGCACTTCATCCAGAAGGTGCACGGTCAGCGCCGCTTCATGCGCTGGCCCCAGATCGTGATCTGCGTCCCCTCGGGCTCCACCTCGGTCGAACGCCGCGCGATCCGCGACGCCGCGTCGAACGCCGGCGCCAGCCAGGTGTGGCTGATCGAAGAGCCGATGGCCGCCGCGATCGGCGCCGACATGCCGGTGACCGAACCGATCGGCTCGATGGTCGTCGACATCGGCGGCGGCACCACCGAAGTCGCAGTGCTCAGCCTGCGCGGCCTCGCCTATTCCACGTCGGTGCGCGTCGGCGGTGACAAGATGGACGAAGCCATCGTCTCCTATGTCCGCCGCAACCACAACCTTCTGATCGGCGAAGCCACGGCAGAGCGGATCAAGCAGGAAGTCGGCGTCGCCAAGCCCCCGATCGACGGCATCGGCCAGACGATCCACATCAAGGGCCGCGACCTCGTCAACGGCGTGCCCAAGGAAATCCAGATCAACCAGGGCCAGATCGCCGAGGCGCTGTCCGAACCCGTGGGCACGATCGTCGAGGGCGTCCGCATCGCACTGGAAAACACCGCGCCCGAACTGGCGGCGGATATCGTCGACCAGGGCATCGTCCTCACCGGCGGCGGCGCGCTGCTCAAGGGGCTGGACGAAGTGCTCCGCGACGAGACCGGCCTGCCCGTTACCGTCGCGGAGGACCCGCTCACCTGCGTCGCGCTCGGCACCGGGCGTGCGTTGGAAGATCCGGTATTCCGCGGCGTATTGATCCAGGTCTGACGAAAAGGGCGAGGGGGTCATGGCGCCGCCACGAAATCGGCGCCCGGGTTTTTCGCGGCGGGCGCAATATGGGCTCTTCCTTGGCTATGTGGTCGCGATCGGCATTGCGCTGATCGGCGGCTGCCTGTTGCTGCTCTCTGCGTTCAATCCCCCCGCCTTTGCCGCCGTGCGTGGTTTCTTTGCGGAGATAACCACGCCGATCTCGTCGGGCCTCGCCGCCGTGCGTCGCGGCGTGACCGGTATTCCCGAAGGTATCGGCAGCTATATCAACGTGCGGGGCGAGAATGCCCGGCTGAAGCAGCAACTCGCCGATGAAGCGACGCTGGTGGCACAGGCCCGCACGCTCAACGAGGAGAACCGTCGGCTGCGCGGGCTGTTGCAGGTCCGCGATGCGACGGCGGAGAGCGTGGTCGTCGCTCGCCTCGTCAATTCCTCGCTCGGCAGCACGCGGCGCTACGCCACGCTAAACGCCGGGTTCTGGCAGGGCGTGCGCCACGGCCAGCCGGTGCGTGACGGCGAAGGGCTGATCGGACAGGTCACCGACACCAGCCCCAACACGGCGCGCGTGCTGCTGATTGTCGACGCCGAAAGCGTGGTGCCGGTCCGCCGTACCAGCGACGGGCTTCCTGCGATCGCCTCGGGCCGGGGCGATGGCCTGCTCGATATCCGCTCCGCCAGCGTGGCCACGCTGACGTTCAAGCCGGGCGACACCTTCGTCACCTCGGGCACGGGCGGGGTCTTCACGCCCGGCATCCCGGTGGCGCGCATCATCCGCACCGCGCGCGACGTCGCGATCGGCCAGCCGGCGGCCAACCCGG
This sequence comes from Sphingomonas degradans, assembly GCF_053502645.1. NCBI lineage: Bacteria > Pseudomonadati > Pseudomonadota > Alphaproteobacteria > Sphingomonadales > Sphingomonadaceae > Sphingomonas > Sphingomonas degradans. The sequence continues at coordinate 1,244,915 of NZ_CP177172.1, read as the reverse complement.
ACGCGCTGGAGTTTGCGCTGGTCCAGAAGGCGTTCCTGCCCGAACCGCCGGCGCCCACGCCCAGCCCCACCGCCACTGCGCGTACCGCTCCTTAAGATGCCGACCGAATTCATACCGCTGGGGCGTTCCGACCGGCCGCCGCGCGCGGTGTGGCTTGCGCCGCTCAGCGTGATGCTGGGTTCGATGATGACGTTGCTGCCGATCATCTCGGTGGTGCCGTTCCTGCCGCCCTTCGGGCTGATGATGCTGGTCGGGTGGCGGCTGACGCGCGGCGATTCGATGCGCGTCTGGGCGTCGGGCCTGCTCGGCTTTTTCGACGACATGCTCAGCGGCCAGCCGCTGGGATCGGCGATGCTGCTGTGGACGCTGTGCATCATCGCCATCGACATCCTCGACACGCGGCTGGTGTGGCGCGATTACTGGCAGGACTGGCTGATCGCCGCCGGCGCGGTCGGCTTCTACCTGATCGGCGGCCGCCTTGTCGCGCTGCCCATCGGCGCCCATGTGGATACCGCGCTGCTGATCCAGATCGGCATTTCGGCAGCATTCTACCCCCTGGTCGCGCGCCTCTGCGCGTGGCTGGACCGCGACGTGCGGAAGGACTGACATGGTTCGCGTGACCGAAGCGACGCAGGCATACAGCTTTTCGCGCCGCGCGCTGGTGCTGGGGGCGATGCAGGGCGGCGTCGCGCTGGTGCTGGCAGGGCGCATGACCTGGCTCGCGGTGTTCGAGAACGAACGCTATCAGATGATGGCGGAGAGCAACCGCGTGAACATGACGCTCAGCCCCCCGCGCCGGGGCTGGATCATCGATCGCAACGGCATTCCGCTGGCCAACAACCGCACCGATTTCCGCGTCGACATCATCCCCGATCGCCTCCAGAATCAGGAACATGTGCTGGCCACGCTCCAGCAGCTCCTGTCGCTCACCCCGGAGGACATGGACCGCATCCAGACCGAGCTGAAACGGGCCGGCGGGCGCGGCGCACGCCCGGTGCAGGTCATGGAAAATCTCGACTGGGAGCAGTTCGCCGCCGTCAGCGTGCGCCTGCCCGAACTGCCCGGCGTCGCCCCGACGCGGGGCTTTTCGCGCAACTATCCGCTGGGCGCCGGGATCGGCCATCTGGTCGGCTATGTCGGCACCGCCTCTGCCGAACAGTTCAAGAAGGACAAGGACCCGCTGCTCGTCACCCCCGGCTTCAAGCTGGGCAAGGACGGGCTGGAAAAGACGCTCGAAAGCGAGCTGCGCGGCGTGCCCGGACAAAAGCGAGTCGAAGTCACCGCGCATGGCCGCCTCGTCCGCGAGCTTGCCACCCGCCCCGACGAACCCGGCAAGAACGTCAAGCTGACGATCGACGCGCTGCTCCAGGAATATGTCGCGCGCCGGCTGGGCACCAATTCGGGCTCGGCGACGGTGATCGACTGCACCACCGGCGACATCCTGGCGATGGTGTCGATGCCTGCCTATGACCCCAACAGCTTTTCCGACGGCATCAGCCAGACCGAGTGGAAGATGCTGTCCGAGGACGATCACGTCCCCTTGATGAACAAGGTGCTGCAGGGGCTGTATCCCCCCGGCTCCACGGTCAAGCCGATGAACGGGCTGGCGCTGATGCAGGCGGGCGTCGATCCCCATATGCGGATCAACTGCTCTGGCGCGATGCGCGTCGGCAATGGCGTGTTCCATTGCCACAAGCGGCGCGGGCACGGCCCGCTCGATCTCAAGAACGCGATCATGCAGAGCTGCGACATCTATTTCTACGAAATGGTGCGCCGCGTGGGCTATGATGCGATCGCCCCCGTGGCGCGCGCCGTGGGCCTGGGCGAGAAGTTCGACCTGCCCTTTTCCACCCAGCGCTATGGCACGGTCCCCGACAGCGCGTGGAAGCTGAAGCGGTACAAGGCCAACTGGACCGTCGCCGATTCGCTGAATGCGTCGATCGGCCAGGGCTATGTGCTCGCCAATCCGCTCCAGCTGGCCGTGATGGCCAGCCGGATCGCGTCGGGGCGCGCGCTGGTCCCCCGGCTGCTGATGAATGCCCCCCGGCACGAGGCGCAGCCGCTGGGATCGACGCCCGAACAGCTGGCGATCATCCGCGATGCGATGTTCGGCGTCGTCAACGGCGGCGGCACCGGCGGCGCCAGCCGGATTCAGGTGCCCGGCGTAACGCTCGCCGCCAAGACCGGCACGGCACAGGTACGCCGCATCACCATGGCGGAGCGCCGCTCGGGCGTGCTGGGCAACGCCGCGCTGCCGTTCAAGCTGCGCGACCACGCGCTGTTCGTGTGCTTCGCGCCGGCTGACAATCCCAAATATGCCGCCGGCATCGTGCTCGAACATAACGGCCACACGATCCGCAATCTCGATACGCCGATGATCGGCCGCGACATCATGACCTATCTGTTCGACCGCGACCGCGCGATGAAGGCGCTGCGCGAAGTCGAGCCGACCTGGGGCGGCGATTACAAGACGCGCATGGAGGCGCAGGCAAAGGCGTTCCGCGCCGCGCAGGAGGCCCCGCCCCCGCCGACGCCCGAGGATGCGGAGGCCGCCGCCAGCACCGTCGCCTCCGAGGCGGCAAATGCGACGACCAGCAACACCATAGACAGCCAGGCCGCGACCCGCGGCAGCGTGGAAGGCGATTGATGAGTTCCCTCGGCCCGGGCTTCATTCCGAAACCGCTGACCCAGTTGCCGTGGAAGGTCATCCTGCTGGTGCTGGCGATCGGCATGTTCGGGCTGGTGGTGCTCTATTCGGCCGCCGGCGGCAGCCTCCAGCCCTGGGCCTCGTCGCAGGGGACGCGCTTCTTCCTGTTTCTGGCGGTTGCCATCGCCCTGTCGCGCGTGCCGGAGAGTTTCTGGGCGCTAGGCGCCTTTCCCATGTACGTCGTGATCGTGCTGATGCTGGTCGGCGTCGAGCTGCTGGGCGCAGTGGCGGGCGGCTCGCAGCGATGGCTCGACCTCGGTATTATCCGCCTGCAACCGTCCGAGCTGATGAAGCCGGTCATCGTGCTCGCGCTGGCGCGATTCTATGAGATGCTGCCCGTGGGCGAGATCCGCAAATTCGGTGCGGTCTGGCCGGCGGCAGTGCTGATCGGCATTCCGGCCGGGCTGGTGATGCTCCAGCCGGACCTCGGCACCGCGTTGATGATTACCGGGTGCGGCGTGATGGTCGTGTTCCTCGCGGGCGTGCCGCTGCGCCTGTTCATCGGCGGCGGCCTCGCGCTGGCCGTGTCCGCCCCGCTGGCGGTGAACTATCTGCTCCACGAATATCAGCGCAACCGCGTGCTGATCTTCCTCGATCCCGAAAGCGATCCGCTGGGCACCGGCTATCATATCAGCCAGTCCAAGATCGCGATCGGTTCGGGCGGCATTTTCGGCAAGGGATTCCTCAACGGGACCCAGAGCCACCTCGATTACCTTCCCGAGGGGCACACCGATTTCGCGCTGGCGACGATGATGGAGGAATGGGGCCTGCTGGGTGGCCTGTTCCTGATCATCGCCTTCGCGCTGCTGATCGGATGGGGCATCAGCGTCAGCATACGCGCCAAGAGCCGTTTCGGGCGCCTGATGGCCGCCGGGCTGTCGGGGACGATATTCCTCTACGCATCGATCAACATGGCGATGGTGATGGGTCTGGCGCCCGTGGTGGGCGTCCCCCTGCCCCTGATCAGCTTCGGCGGCACGGCCGTGATGACCGTCATGATCTGCTTCGGCATGCTCATGTCGATCGACCGCCAGAACCGCCAGATCACCCGCTGGTAAAAAAAATTGCATTTTGGGGTTTACAAGACTCAAAACCGGACGCTAAAGGCGCACCTCCAAACGCGGTGGCGCCACTCCAAAGGCGCCGACAAACGCCCCGGAATGGACGCATAGCTCAGTTGGTAGAGCAGCTGACTCTTAATCAGCGGGTCCTTGGTTCGAGCCCAAGTGCGTCCACCACCTTTTCAGTGACTTAGCGCCCATCGTGAGCAGCGGTCAGTCTCCAAGGTAGCATTTTAGGTAGCGGTCGCTCTGCGACGTTGTGAGACGTTTTTGCGCTGGGTCGATGGGCTGGTCGCTCGGTCGCTCCCGTCCTGCTCCATCGTCCGGTATTGGGCCGATTGCCGGCTGTCCGCTTCGGCTTGGAATCCGGTATAGCTACGGTTCGCCGGCCGCCCGAACGGAGTAGCAGCTAACGCCTCGAACACCGGAGAACCTCTTGGAAGAAGACGCTGAATTCCTGTTTCGCTTCGATCCGGATTTTCCAGTCGCCGATGTCAACGAAATCGGTCGACGCCTGACAGAATCGAAGGCTCTCATTCCGGGCTGGATCGTGCCTGAGGTCGGTGCCTTTGATATCCGTGCCGTCGTGGTGGCCGAGCACTTCGACGGCTGGTCGACTGTCCTTCTGCCCGATCGCAATATCATCTCCCGAATGGCTCGCGTTGCCAGGGAAGGCGTGATTGGGACGAAAGATCATCCCACGACCATTGCTGTCCTGCTCATGGCGTTCGCTCAGGCGGTCGACTTCAACATCGAACCCGGCCTTGCGTTTCATGAGCTCGCCCAGCGGGAAAACAACCAATCCGCACTCTACGAGCTCCGGTGGTTTCGAACCGCCGACACCGGCGGACACGCGCGGGAGTGGATCGACCTCGCACTTGGTCGCAAGACAAGCGTAGCCCTCGACGAGGCCCTGGCAGAAGAGACCGTCAACGTCATTGCGCCCATCCGGAGGTGGCGGTGCAACTATGTCGTCGCGATGAAGATCGCGGCACTCGAGCTCGCGCCCGGCAAACCAACCGACAAGCTCATGGCATTGCTCGATTGGATGAAGGAAGATTTCCTGCTCGCCTCTCCAGCGCTGATCTTCGCAGCGCGGTACTGGGCGCCAAATCTTCCTCGAGCTGGCCTGATCAAGCACGTCAAGGCGCCAGACCGCTCGAGAGTGCTCAAGGGAGCGCGGAACGCGGCGTGGGACATCACCTACCTGAGCGAATTCGTTCGCAGGGTTGGCGAAGGCGTCCCCAAGAAAGAGCAACTCGTTCTTGCGACGGGTGACCGCCTCCTCGCAGAGATTGCACCGATCCTGTTACGCGGACGCGAAAGCGAAGAGCGGCATCCAAGTCTTGAAGAGTCGCTGTCACAGTGGTGGCCTGCCAAGTTCACGTCGCGCTTTTGCGATGCCTTTTTTGAGGCCGCCGAGCAGGCTACTGGCCGCAGCCGCTGGGAGAATGAAATTCAAGACCCGGTCGACCGGTTCACCGCACAGTTTGAAAGGGATCTTCTCGCCTCGACGCCTTAATCTGATCCTGTCGCTGTTGGCACGCGAGGCGCAAAGCTGCCTTCCTCGGTCGCGCCGGCCCGATATTCGCGCGAGCCCAACCGAACAGTTCGAAAACGCGGGAGGAATCTTAGACTTTGAGATATATTATTGATTTCACGAATAATTTCCGTGATGCCCTATCGCCTGCCCCACATTCCCCCCAAGCTTGGCGTGAGATTTTTGAGCTGGCGCGACACTGCGCGTCCGCTTTGTGCCCCAACAGCGGTCGTTCAGTCCCGCCGGGGCGATCCTGAAAGCTGTCGTTCGTTCATGGCCGTGTGCAGCGCCATGACCTTGGCCAAGAGCGCCGGGTCGACCACTACTCGGTGCATCGGCTCCAGATACCCCGCCACGCTTTTCCTACTTACCTGCCGAGCCCTGATCGCACCCGCGCTTCCTACAAACCTCCTCGCCATTCCGCGTTCTTGAGCACGCTGCGCGGACAGCGCGCTCGACGGCTGGCGCCTAGGCCCAAAACGGTCGCCGCTCTCGACGCGGCTCACCGGAAGAGGATGTCGTGGTATGGAGACTTGGTCGTCCGCAAGGCCGGCGTGGCAACCTCACGCCGCGTTGTGAGCGTGTCGTATCGGTCCGGGTGCGGATGGCCGTAGCTGTTCCCCGCGCCATAGGAGAAGACGATGTCGCAAGGTCCGCCGGGCGTCACCGGCCAGTCGCGCAGCAGGGACCGTGTGCCGTTCCTCAACGGGTATTTGGAACCGTGATGGTAGGCGACAAGCCCGGTGAGCGTAGTCCCGGCGCTCCGAAGAGTGTCGAAAAGCGGGACCTCGTCGAACGGCGCGTCGCCGGGGAGAAGGATGACCTGGCCAGCCCCGCCCGACCGTCGCAGGAGCGCAACCGCCACGCCTGTCCGGTTGCAGTTCTCGTGGATGGACGGTGACGGCGAGGACTTTGCGATCTTCTGCCAGAGAATGGCGTCACCGTTTTGCGCGCGGTACTCGAAGACCGTCCCGACCAGCGCCTCGGGGATGCACCGCACCTTCGCGAGGTCGGCCGCGAACCGCACCGCGCGCGGAGACGTCACCTGCCGGGGTACCAGCCAGTCCACGGCTTTTGCGGCGTCGCCTTTCGGGCCAGTCGACCAATGGTCCTCGTCCCAGTGGGTTATCATGACGAGCGCGTCGGTCGACACGGGCAACATCCGGTCAACCTCGGCACGGCTTTTGCCTTCGAAGGGGTTGTCCTGCCTGCCGCCATAGTCGAGTTGCAGGATGGTCCGGCGGGTCTCGTTGAGGATCGCGATGGCGTCACCCTGGCCAACATCGTAGATGCGGGCGCCGGTGATCTCCCGCGCCCTGGCGACGGCCGTCGGCGCCTTGATGCTGGCGACATCGGCGCCGCCGATGCGCGCGCGCTCGAGCTTCCCGCTCAACGGCTGATTGTCACATGTTGCTGCTCGCGGCGGTTCGTGGCAGCGCTAACAGAATAGGTCGCCCGAACTCGTTCCAGCTCCGACTGGGCAAGCTGCTCTTCCTGCTCTTCGGATGTGATGATCGCGACGCCGGTCGCATCAGGACCGTCATCGTCGTCCGGAGGCGGCGCGCCCGTGGGGCCCTCAGGCCCCTCATCGAGATCGGCGTCCGGAACGTACGCCAGCGAGAAGATGTCGCGCAACGGTTCTTCCTCCCACTGTGACAAAGCTCTGAGGCTAAGGAGCTGACCGGACTCGAACTCGGGCTCCGCCGGGCGCCCGGCGTCGGGCTCTCCCATGAACACCGGCTCCCGTGCATCTTGGACGCCGCCCGGCGACAGATCGAGTTGGAACCAATGATGGAGGCGCATGGTCCGCTCGCGCCGGCTGCGCGCCGCGGGATCGTCACCCGACCAGAACAGGTCAATAACCGGCACGGGGAAGCGCTTGAAGGCCTCCTGGAGCGCGGCACGGCGCTGCCGGCGCTGGTCGGCCGAGCGGATCCCGTCAGGCGAGAGGCCAACGACCTCCTTCATCTCGTCGAACAAGGACGCGCGGATGCCACTGAAGCGGGCGCGCACGAACTTGCCTGCGAGAAGAGTCGGACGCGGTCGCAGCGCGCCCAGCCCGGGCGCGTCGACCGCGGTGTCCGGGTACATCGTCGCCATCTCCTCGAGATAGGCAAGGTACGTGAGAATTCTTGGTGATCGGACGTCGGGCATAGCGGAACTGATAACAAGGACGGGTAGCCATGCGCCAGCGACGTTACGCGCCGTTCACCACGCACGCCAATCCCGAGCAGCGGGTTCGTGCAGCGGTCCATTTCCCGCCGTTCGGGTTTCGTACGGGTCACCAATAATATCAATGGTTTAGCTGTTACTGCGACCCGCGCGTCAAATATCCATCAAATATCTTTCTGCGGATACGCGTGGCCTCTCGCGGACAAAGTTCGCGTTTCGCGAGGGCAAGGCCCCCTCCCCGCCGGTGTCGATTCGAAAGCGCCAACCAATGACCGGGAATGGGCCGATTGCTGACTGGCAGGTTTCAGGCTGCTGATCGCGAGAAGCGGACATCCGTTCAGCCGTCATACTAAACGAGAAGATCCCTAAGGGGACGTTCGCGGCGTTGCATTACGCTTTGACACATCACGACCGCGCCGTCCACATTTCTGCGCGGGTCATGGACAAGCTACGTGAGATCAGGACAGCTTTCGGGCGAGATCCTTCCAAGCCACCTTCGTGATGTTCGGGCTTTGTAACCAAGATGGCATGTTACGCGGCGGAGCATCGCCCTTGTACATAGCTATCACGCGTTTGCCGAGTTCTAGACTAGTCTTGACCTCCCACTGGACCCAGTTGCTTCTCGCGGTATTCTCCGAAACATAGACCACCGTTGTCGAAGACTGATTGATACGCTCTTTCAGTCGCGAGCGGATATATTCCGCCCGCTCGCTATTGTATGGCTCGCGCACCGAACGATCGTTGAATTCGATGTCGCTGTTTTCGTTCTTGGCGTGCGCGCGAACCAAGTTGACCTCGTCAATGTCCTTCACAGAAAAGCTGATAAACACGTTCTTGCGCCCGCCCTGCAGCGCTTCCTTCGCCTTTTGCTCCAGCCCCTTCACATCTCCCAGCCGACTGTAGCCGCCCCCGCCGCTGCCACCCATCAGCTCTCTCCCTCGAAAACAAACTCACGACAGGCAATGCACGAGCCGCAAGGCTCGGCCTCGCCCAGATGGCACGAATAAGAACCCATAAGGCCCTTCTCTTCGGTCAGCCGCACCACGTCGCGTTTGTGGAACGCGGCAAGCGGCGCGAGGACACGGATGGGTCTAGCGACCGCCATCGCGAGGGTTGACTCCGCCGATTTCAGAAAGGCGCCGGTCTGATCGGGAAAGAGGCTGGTATCCTCATGCAGCAGACCGATGGAGACGGCATCGGCGCCAACCTGCACGGCATAGGCCGCAGCGGTCAGCAGAAACAGGAGGTTCCGACCGGGCGTGTAGGCATCCTCGTATACTCGTTGACTCACATCGGTAAGCCCGGATCGGATGAGTTGACCAAATCCGCTGAGACCCGCCGTGGCCGGCACGGGAAGTCCCAGGCGCCTCATGCCTTGCAGACACGCCGCGTACTCCCGTTCGCGGGCGCGTTGGCCGTAATCGATAAAGAGCGGATACTGCGTCAGCCCCTCCTCTTTGGCCAGACATGCTACGAGGAGGGAGTCGAGACCGCCGGAGACGAGTGTGACGACGCTCATTCGGCCTGTTCCTTCATCCCTTTGCCGTTCGCCACACGCATGACGATCCAAACGGCCCAATCGAGGAACCCAACCGGCAGGCCGAAGCCCGCAGCGTGATCCTTCAGTACGATCTCATCCCGCCTGTAATCTGCCATTTTGCGCATTGGCTTCGGATCCGCGGTCAGCCCCATCATCATCATGTAATGTATGAGATGACGATCAAGAACCGCCAGATCATAGCTCGCCCCGACGTTTCGGAGAAACATGCTCGCCTGCTTCGGTCCAAGACCCTTGGCATTGGTCACGAACCATCCACGGGCCACCTCGATGTCGTCGAAACTCCCAAGTAGGTCAGACAGCCCGCTTGCCTCGCGTCGGACCTCAACGACCGTGGCGGTCAACTGGCGGGCGCGACTGTCGGGAAAGCGGTATCGCCGTGAAGCGCCATCGATGTCGAACGGACATCTCAACAGTTCCGCCAGCGCGACCTCTAGGTCGCGCGGAGCGATTTCCTCCTCAAGGAATAGTCCGCTTGCCTCCAATCGGGCGGCTGCCGCTTGCGCTGTCTCGTAAGGAACCTGGCTGCTGAGCACGCAGCAGGCGAGCTCGGTCCACAGCCGGCCTTCTGTCCACGGCTGCGGAGTGCCCGTACTCAGCTGACGGTCGATCTCGGCACCGACCACGCCAACCGCTTGGCGGATCCGTTCCGGTGACAGGGGGACCATCAGAGCACGTCCGGAAGCGCATTCCGCGCCTGCATTATTGCTCCCTTAGGAAGGAGGTGCGCGAGGAAGGCGACCAAGGCTTTATCGTCGTGCAGCGCACTCCGGAGCTTCTCGAGCCACGTGTGATAGAAGTCGAGATTATGCATCACAGCCTTGGTCGTATAGCTCACGGCAGGATCGAGCGCAGCCGACGCTGCGACGGGCGAGTTAGCAAGCTCCGCCTGATATTTGAAGAGTTCGAACAGTTGAAAGTGGTGCAACTGGGAGTGCTCGGCGTCGAATGCGTATCTACACCACTCGAGACCATCAAAGCTGTCAGCACCCGCGGCGGACAGGAGGGCGAGGCTGATGGGATTTCCCGCCCCCAGGATGTGGACCGGCTGGTAGCGCCCCAGGCCCTTAAGGGCCTTGCGAATGGCGACCATCGTCCGCGCCCGCTCGAACACTCCCGAGCCCAGCTCCCGCTCGGGGATGGCGATCATCACGGGTTCGAGAAACTGCGCCACTAGTCGCATCACCGCGCCGGCCATATCGGTTTCAAAGTCGTCGTCGGGCAACCGTGGCAGATGAACGATAGGTATTATTGGCGCTGGCGTCAGCTTAGCAGTACGGGTCGCGGCTAAGATAGCGGCCTTGGCGACCTTGTCAGCACTTCCGCGAGGATTAAGCTTGTCAAACGCAAATGCGACATCGTGGGGCGTCGTATCCAATGCCGCCTTGAAGGTTTCAAAGGTCCACGCTCCGTCCTGGCGTCTCGCCTTCTCATAATTGCCGGAGTCCAGCAAAATGGTGGCGCCTCGTCGGCGGCGCCGCTCGAGGGTACTGATCAGGCTCTTGGGGGCGTCAGGGCCGGTATCGTACGCGGAGACGAGGATGGTCTCCGCTCCAAACATGTCAAGCGTCCGTAGCGCCGCAGCGGGAGCCAGCCGGGTCTCGTGGGAGGAAACCGAGAAGAAGAAGGTCGGCAATTCAACCGAGCCGTTCATCGTCAGCCGCTGCGGGCGCTGGTCGGGCCGCCGCCTTTCGATCGTAACGCGAATGCGCTCCACGAGTGAGGAGATCTCCGGGCGATCGCGTTCGCCCGCCCAGCCGAGCATTTCGGTCACCTGCAGGCTGCCATAGCCCATAGGCGCCTCCGCCTCGTGGATGCGCACGGGCAGGATGTCGACCCCCGCCTTCCGTGCGATCTCCAGTTCATCATGCATGTGTGCGTTCAAGGTCGCCGCCGCGGACCAGACTGGAACCAAGACCTCGCACGTCCGGATCTGCATCTCGATCCCCGCCCGATAGTCACCCGCGACGAGGTGCCGGTCCCACCAGACCGACCATTCCGGCTCCAGCACGGTCTCCAGCGCCGACGGTATGCCTGATGCGTCGATGCGCGCATAGATGATGCATATGTCCACCAAAGAGGTTCCGTCCCTCGTCCTCTAACCGCGCCGCTCGGCATTTCGTTCGGGTAGCCCCCCGCTCGCGTCTGCCGCCGGATCCGTCGAGCTGATCCAGCAGGCCCAGTATAGCGCCGTGGTGAAATCCCCCGTTCGAAACACGCCCTCCGGTGACGCCGCGTCTGTCTCGCTAATAACGACGACCCGGCCGGCCCCGACTCGCCGCGCCAGCACGTCGAGGGCGGCCGGCTCGATCTGATCGGCAAAGACGAGGAATGCTCCGTCGGCCGGGAGACCGCTCGACAGATCATCCAGTCGGCGGACACGCATGCCTAGCTGCTGGATCCGCCATGTCGCCTCTTCGCACAGCCAGCGGTCGGCGAGGCGCGCCGTGGAGCAGACCAGATGAACCAGCCCGCCGACACGCGCGCCAACCGCCCGACCCCGGGCGGGTTCATCCCAAGCCGGCTGCAGAGGCAGCAGACGACTTGCCGCATATTGAGAGACACTCCGGGAAGCGGCATGGGCGGCCTCGACGGGATCTCGCCCGAGATGCGCCCATGCGTACGTGAACGCGGCGCTGAACACGTCACCGGTGCCTATCTTGAAAATCGAATCCGACCAGAAGGCGGGTACCCAGGCCGCTGATTGGCCGCGCGTGTGTACGAACGCGCCCTGAACCCCGCTTTTGGTGACCACCACCTCCACACCAGACTCAAGTAGGGCCCGGGCCGCAGCGTCCAGATCATCTTGTTGGGAAGCAGCCCGCAATTCATGAGCGTTCAGCACAAGCGCAAGCTCTTGGGCCGATGAACCGTTCCGGTCGAAAGGCTCGAACTCTCCGACACTCTGGGGATCGTAGACTACCCGGCGTCCGCGGACGACCGCCTCGCCCTCCAAGAAGCCGAACCGCAGAACGGCATTGCCCGCGGCCCGGAGCGGAGGGAGGCGCGCGATGTCGGAGCGTAGAGGGGCGAGAACCGGATCTGACAAGGGGTGGAAATAGGCAAAGGCCAATGCGCTCGCGCTGTCGGTCGCTCTGACGTCGATTCCCGCTGCGACGAAGGGATAAAGCTCGGCTTTGCGCGCGTTCGGAAAATACGTGTGAAGGGTGACAGGTCCCCGGCCGATCAGAGCCTGCGCGGCCCGTCCTCCTGAACCGTACAGCGCCCGCCAATGGGGCGCTTCGCAGGTTTCAAAGTAACACCCGCCAGCGATGACGATCGGTTCCACCACCGCTCCTTCAGTTCGGACGGTCGCGCAGGGCCGATCGTCTGGCAAGCCACTGCGTGTGCTCGCGAGAGAACGCCTCCTCAGCATCGTCGATGAAGATCGACAGGGCGATATCGTCCGCGATCTCGGGAGCACGCGACTTCAATATTCCTATCTCGGCGGCCGTTAGCCCGTAGGCGGCTCCCAGCTCGTTGAACCGCTTGATCTGCATCCATCCGAGAACGGAGGCGCCGAGGAGGATCAGCGGGTCGGGATGGGCGTAGATCCACCCAGGCTGGTCCAACCGGATTAAAAGTACGACGAACGCGATCACGTACAAACAGCCGAGTGCGATCGCGAACCTCCGACCCGCGGCCGAGTTTGACTTAGCCTTCCGCAAGTACCAGTCGAGCTGCTCTTCCACGCGGTCCCGCATGTAAATGTCCAGCCGTTCCGAGCGCGGCAGCATCCGGAACGTCTCCATCTCGACCGTGATCTGGTCGCCTCCGGCGCTACTCCCATTGAACTGCGAGCCCAGGCTGCGGTTAGCGTCGAGCAACTCCTGTAACATCTGACGCAGACGGCGCCGATCCTCCGCGTCGTGCTCGAAAGGCCTGGCAACCATGGCGAACTTCCAAGCGGTGGTCTTCACCGATTCCGCCAAAGCGCGTGCTTGATACCAACGCCGTTCCGGCTTCAGGACTGATCGGACGACAAGCGTAGCGAGCGCCACCCCCAGCAGCACACCGTACACGATGATGTAACGCGGGTCTGGGATCATGTTGACGCCGAGGGCGGAAACCATCAGGAGCGCCGCGTATTCCGTCACTACCAGTCCGAAGTACAGCGACTGCTGATGGTCGGAGGCGCGATCCGCAACCGCGTGAAGAGCGGGGAACTTCATGCCAGCGGCCTGCGGGCTTCAATCACCATGGGACTACAGCTCGCCCGGCGACGGGATGTCGGCCACCGGCACTTCCGATGGGAACGCGCCCAGGACGTGGGCTTTTGACTCCTGGTAGGTCTCGATTTCCCAGAGCGCCGGCTGCTCCGCCATGAACCTGCTTTCGAACTGATTGCCCTCATGCTGCTTGCCCAGGGCGTATGCGCAACTCGCAAGCGTCGCCAACACCCAGCGCCGGTCGGATCGCTCATCGAAGGACGGCGTTTCGATCAGGAGCGATAGGGTTTCGAACAGCACCGTCCGAACCTTCCGCGCGCTCAGACGATCATATAGGGCTTCGTCCGGATCCGCCTGCAACGCCTGCCTGAAGTCGTAGCACAAGGCTAAATTTTCGCCATTGTAGTAGTCCCGCCGGACCTCGAAGCCGCGTCCATAGTAGCGGATGGCAGCATCGAGCTGAGCCCGATCATTCGTCAGATGCCAGAGGCGCTTGCGTATCGCACCGGTGATCCCGAGAGTCTCCGGATCGTTAGACGCATCGGGGCTCAGCTGATCCATGATCCGCAGACCCGCTATCAACGCCTCCAAGGGCGAAGGCTTCTTCGTCTTGTATGTCGCCAGACCCAGCTGCTGGATGATGAACGGGTCCGGACCCTTCAGATGGGCGGCCGCCTGAAACGCTTCCACCGCGGCCTCGGGATCGCTGGCCTTCATCGCCGCCTCACCCCTTTGCATCAGCTCCGAAAGCTTCTCCTGAGCGGCCTCAGTCTCGTCGACCAGATCGGAGAACTCCTCTTCGCTGAGCCTGGGCTGCATGAGCCGCGGAAGATAGGTGTAGACGGGGCTGTCCGTCCTGCCCGACGCCATGACCTCTTCGATCAGCATCCCTAGGTCGCGGGTGGCGCGCTGAGCTTCACGTGCCCCGATGTCTTCACCGAGATGATCGTACTCGAATGTGTTGACGTGGTTCAGGTCGAAATAGAGCCTGCCCTCGCGCTCCTTCATGATGATGGTGCAATTTGGCCGCAGAGCATGCCGCACCCCCAGCTCGTACACTGCGTTGACGTTACCCGTCGAGATGTCGGCGATGACGAGGTCGGACCGAAGCAGCATCTCGTACATGGGCGTGTCAATGATGCCGGAATGCGTGATCTCATCGGCCCTAATGCACCGCAAATTATGCCTCGTTGCGGCTGGTTCAATGATCGCCTCGTAGGTTGCGTCCAAGTCAATCGTCCGCCCGGATTCAAAGTCGGTCTTCTTACCGAAGCCCATCACAACGAAACATATGGCACGACTATCTTCGGTCATAAGATCAACACCCGATATCCCAGATGATGGTGGCCGCGCCGGTTCGACCCGGCGGGCGCCAACTATCCGCGGATCAGTATCCGACTTTCGCGTCGTTTAGAGCATCGACGATCCGGTCCCGTTCAAAGCTGGTCGCCCAGGAGGTGCCGACGTTCAACAGCCCCGCAGGGGTGACGTTGGCCTTGCTCAGCTTCACCGCAGCAAGCTTGAGCTTGATATCGGACTGTTTCGCACGCTCGATCTCCCAAGCCATCCAGTCGCTGGTGCTACTCTTTTCACCAACAATGACCAACAGATGAGTGGCAGATTTCATTAACTTCGTCAGAGATGTCTTGATAACCCCAGCATCTTCACTGTTTATTGGGACATTCGGTCCACGACTGTCGAACTCAAAGTCGAAATTTGCATTGGCGTCCCAAGCCTGAAGGAGGCGCTTGTACAGGGCATCCTCCGAATGATCGTAGCTGACGAAAACCTTCGTTTTTGCCATCCTGCCCCCCTGTCTCTCTCAGATCTTAGATTTTCCTCGGTTCGCGACGACCATACTGACGCGGAGATATGTGGCAACGTCTAGTTATGGGACGCTGCTAGTTTAACTATGCTGACTCGCGCGATCTTCCCGCAGCGATCGCGTACTCGCCGGTGGAGTATCGGACGGGCGGACCAGTCGGGTAAGGCGCCCCAGCCATCCGACGTCCAAGAACCGAGGCGGCTTTCGCATGATGCCGTTGAAAAAGTCGGTCTTGCAGTCGGGGTGACGGTCTGATTCAGCATCAACATGCTGAAGGACGCCAAGCGATGATGGGCGAGCGCCGAGTGGCGCAGGAGGCCCTGTTCTACGAGTTCAGCCTGGATCGACACGTTCCGGTCGATCATCTGCTGCGGGCAATCGACCGGTTCGTGGACCTGTCGGGCATGCGCGAGCACCTGCGCGGCTTTTACAGCGCGATCGGTCGCCCTTCGATCGACCCTGAGCTGATGCTGCGGATGCTGATCGTGGGGTACTGCTTCGGCATCAGGTCGGAGCGCCGCCTGTGCGAGGAGGTGCACCTCAACCTGGCTTACCGCTGGTTCTGCCGTCTGGGGCTCGACGGCGACGTGCCGGATCACTCGACCTTTTCGAAGAACCGGCATGGGCGCTTCCGTGAGAGTGATCTGTTCCGCCAGTTGTTCGAAGCCACTGTGCGGCGTTGCATTGAGGAAGGACTGGTCGGCGGCGACGGCTTCGCTGTCGATGCCAGCCTGATCCGCGCCGAGGCCAACCGGCAGACCTATGTCGAAGGAACGCAGGGTCTTGGCGCTGTTCCGGCAGGGCGTGCCGTCGAGGAGTACCTGGCCGTGCTCGACGATGCAGCTTTCGGCGGCGCAACGCCGGTTAAGCCCAAGCGCGTTTCGCCGGTCGATCCTGCGGCCCGCTATACCCAGGCGCACGGCAACCGCGCCGACTTCTGCTACGCCACCAACTACCTGATCGACGTCGACAATGCGGTGATCGTGGATGTCGAGGCAAGCACGGCAGTGCGCCAGGCCGAGGTGACCGCGGCCAAGCGGATGATCGAGCGGGCAGCCGACCGCCATGGCCTATGGCCCCGCAAGCTGATCGGCGACACCGGCTATGGCTCTGCCGGCATGCTCGCCTGGCTCGTGCACGAGCGCGGCATCGAGCCGCACGTGCCCGTCTTCGACAAGTCCGCCAGGAGTGATGGTGCGTTCGAGCGCAGCGACTTCACCTTCGATCACGAGGATGACAGCTATATCTGCCCGGCTGGCAAGCGTCTGCGGCCGCGTAACCGCAACTTCACCTCGCCGCGACCGGAGGCCGACCAGGACGGCTTCATCCGCTACCGAGCGCGGCAGCAGGACTGTAGCAACTGCGCTCTCAAGCCACAATGCACACCCATCTTGCCGGCTCGCAAGGTGACCCGCTCCATCCACGAAGGCGCTCGCGATCTCGCTCGCGCCCTGTCGCAGGAAGATGAATGGATCGCCTCACGCCGCGAGCGCAAGAAGGTCGAGATGCTGTTTGCCCACCTGAAGCGCATCATGCGGCTCGACCGGCTACGACTACGCGGACCCAATGGTGCCCGGGATGAGTTCCACCTCGCCGCAGCCGCCCAGAACCTGCGCAAGCTCGCCAAGATCAGCATCACCAGGCAGATGGCGATGGCATGAGGTCAGGCGATTCTGCTCAGCCGTTTCGATCCGCACCCTCCGCTTCGCGGGGAAGGCGACTTTTTCAACGGCATCGCATGATCCTGGTCGTTCGGTCGAGGTTTGGGATGGCGACCACCCGAACCCGGCAGGATGATGCCAGCACCGGTCAGAGCTGCTGACCTTCAAAATCAACTAAGTTGCTACAGATGGGAAAAGCGCGTGATCGCTGTTTAATCGCTCCAGAGCGGTCGTTCCGTCTTCCATCAACTTGGCGGTCGCTGGTGCATGAACGGCAGCTTTGGGATCGAGTGCCGAGCCTGCGAATGACCGGGATTAGGGCGCAATCCAGACGAGCGGCTTCAGCGAGCCTTCGGCGTTCCTACCTCGATTCGGCACATAATCGCGTCACTGGATCGCGCGGCGCGTTTGCGACATTCGGCCAGCGCCTTCGCATTGTCCTGCACAAGCCGCGCAGCGTCGTCCAAAGCGCGCAGCCGCGCCGGGTCAGCCACCCGGAGCAGGTGTACGCCTGCATCCCATTCGGGGCGCTCGAGCATTCGCGCAGCGGCGCGCTCCGGCCAGCGCCAGCTCTCAGGCACCGACCGTGCGACCGCCATCGGAAGGATCGCCCCCAGCGCGAGCCCCAGAACCGATGCCCCGACCGCGATACCGATCATCCAACGCTTCTGGTTCTCGGCGGTCGCGGCAGACTCGACCATGCCCTGTAATGACCGGATCGCGACGCCCAGCTCCCGGTTGGCCTGGTCCCATGCCTGATGGTCGACGGACCTTACCTGCGCGCCGGCTTCGGCAATCTGTTGGCCGATCGTCTCGGGGGTAAGCGCAACCCCCGGCTTGTCGGCGAGGAAGTAGAACGCCTCGACGACCTTGTTCCACCGCTCGTGGACCTTGGCGAGGTCCGGCCCGTAGTCACGCGCATGCAGTTCCTGCTGTCTCGCCGCGAACCCTTCCACAGCGGCGGTCAGCCCTGCCAGCTTGCGGCTCATGGTTGCGAACGCGACCTCCGGATCGTCGATGTCGCCTGCTGTCTGGGCGGTGGTCTCGTCTGTCATAGTCCGATCCCAAGATTGCGCCCGCGATCGATCGAGAGCGTCAGTTGCTGGGCGATCGACCGCGTCCGCGCCTGCTCTGCGAGCGCAGAACCGATGCCGCCGTCATGGCTGCCGGGCGCCCATTCCAGCGACCATTGCCGCCCGATCAGCTCGCCGCCGCGGCGGCTGAGCGCGGCGCCGAGCGCCGGGTCGGCCTCGAGCCCCTTGGCTAGGGCGCGCATATGGCCTTCGACTGCACCGCAGGCATCGCGATCCTGCCATCCCGCGAGCTTATCGCGCTGCGTGCGCAGTTGCTGCCAGCTTTGGACGAACCGGTCAGCACGAAGCTCGGGGTTGGTGCGCACCTCCGCCTCGAGCTGCATCTGCCGGATGGCGCTGGCGGTGCGGCCATTGGCTGCCTCGCCGACCAGACCGGGCTCGCGCGCGAACGCGGCGTCGAGGTCGCGCGTGCCGTTGGCATGGGCAGCGTCGAGCGTCTGCGCAGCCTGGAGCTTGGCAGCCTTCTGATATTCGAGTGCAGGGAGGCCCTGCCCGGTCATGCGATCGACGTCCTGCACGGCGCGGGCATAGCGCTGGACTGCCGAACCGAGTGCGGAGTGCCGGTCGCTCGGGGCCTGCTCCGGAGATGTCGATAGCCTGAGACCGTCGAACCGGCTGCGCGGTCGTGCCGGCTCGGCGTCATGCACCCGCAGCCGCAACCCGTCGAACCTGCCACGCTTCGGCGGTTCGGGTGCCGTATGGCTACGATCGACCAGCGGCGCGTGGGCCATTGCGTCGAGGATGCGCGAACGATCGAACCCGCGCTGCTCGGCAAAGCGGGTCGCACTCTGTTCGTAATCGAGCGCGCTGTCCTTTGCCCGGTCGCGCGACAGCGTGCGGGCGAGCCGTTCGATGCCGTCGAAGTCGTCTCGGCCATAATGGAGATGCACCGCGTCGCGGTGCCGCGACAGCGCAACATAGGCAGCGTGCCGATCCAGACCAGGCGTCGCCAGCACATGCACGCGATCGACCGTGAGCCCCTGCGCCTTGTGGATCGTGGCGGCATAGCCGTGGGTGATGTCGGAATAGTCCTTGAAGTCGAACGCGACCCGCCGACCATCATCGAGCCGCACCGCCATGCGGGCGCGATCAACCTGTTCGATGGTGCCAAGGGAGCCATTCTTCACGCCCAGTTCGCGTTCGTTGCGCAGGAACATGATGCGGTCTTGGGCGCCAAACAAGCGCTCGCCGCGCGTGGTTTTCACAGTAACTTCAGTGACTAACGTCCCGTCACGCTTCATCCGGTCCCGGGCCAGCGCATTCAGTTCATCGCATTCTTCGTTGGTATGCGACAGAATGATCGAAGAGTGCGCCGGGTCGGCAACCCGGTCGCCATCCCAGCGGTCGATCAGCGCCTCGCGCGCCTCCGCGCGGGTCTCCGACTCGACGAGCATCCCGGCTCGGGCATAGGCGTCCAGCGCCTCTCCGGTCCGCCCGGTGGCGAGATGGCGTGTCGCATCGCGCTGCCAGTCTTCGCGCTGGCGGCGAACCTCGGTGATCTCGATGCCGCCGTGCCGCTCGGCGGTGGCGCGGAACGCCGCCCCTGCTTCGATCGCCTGGAGCTGTTCGGGATCGCCGACCAGCACGACCTTGGCGCCGCGCTTCTCGGCTTCGCCGATGACGCGCTCCATCTGCCGCGAGCCGATCATGCCTGCTTCGTCGATGACGAGCACCGAGCGCTCGGTCAGGACCTCCCTGCCCTGCCCCCATTGATGCTCGATGCTGGCGATGGTCCGCGATGCGATGCCCGAGCCGCTCTCGAGATTCTCGGCAGCGATGCCGGACAGCGCGAGCCCCTGGACCTGATAGCCGGCACGCTCCCATGCCTCGCGCGCAACGCCGAGCATCGCGGACTTGCCCGTGCCGGCATAGCCGATGACGACGCCGAGGTCCTTGCCGTCGGTAACATGCTCGAACGCCGCGCGTTGCTCGCCCGACAATAGCATCCCGCGCTGCTCGGCAGCTTCAAGCGCGCGCTCGCGGTTCCGCGCTCCGACGCGATGCCGTTCGCGTTCCGCCAGCGCCTGCGTCTCTCGCGCGAGCCGCTGCTCGGTCTCGATCATCTCCCGGCTGGTGAACCGCTCTTCGCCGCGCCCGTCACTGCCAAGCGCGACCAGCTCGGGCGATCCGCGCACCGCCGCCATCACAGAATCGAACTGCTCCTTGCCGTCGCTATGCCGGTGCGCAAACCGGGCAAGGTCGCGGGTGGTGAAGGTCGCCTGGGTGTGCGTGATCGCATCGAGCGCCAGACCCGGCCGCGCGATGATCTTCTCGCCGTTCGATCGCGCGATCTCGAGATGCTCGGCGGCACGCTCGGACTCCAGCCCCTGCACTGCCATGCGCGACGCTGCCGGACCGATCTTGTGCTGCGGCTCGAGCTCGATCCCCTGCGCTTCCAACGAACGGTGATCGATCCGCGCATCGATATCCAACTGCGCCAGCCGCTCATTGACATGGCCGCTCCAACGCTCGCGCCATTTCTCGAGCAGGTCGGTGCGGTTCCAGTCGCGGTTCTTCTTCCCGAACCCGTCGGAGTCCACCTCGCGCATTGTCAGCATCACATGCGCGTGCGGCTTGGGCTCGCCATCGGCGCCAATATCCCAATGGACATTGAGGTCGGCGATCATGCCGCGGTCCACAAACTCGTCGCGGACGAAGTCGCGCGCCAGCGCGATGCCCTGTTCCTTGGTCATCTCCTTCGGAATCGCGAACTCGATCTCGCGTGCCAGTTGCGCGTCGATCCGCTTCTCGGTCGCTTCGACCTCATTCCACAGCCGCTCGCGGTCCGACAGATGCTCCGGCGCGCCTTCCGGCAGCAGCACTTCGGAGTGGACGACGCCCGCCTTGTTGGAGAAGTCATGGCTCCGGTCGAGCCGCTCGTCGCGCAGCCGGGAGGCAGACCGATAGGCCGCCGACGCCAGCGCTGAAGAGCCGGAAGCGCGCGAGATGACTTTAGCCGAGAAGTGATAGATCGCCATGGCGGCAATCCATCTACACTACACAAGCGACGTCGGCACGACGTATAAGCGCGCCCTCGAAATAATTCATTTTTCTCGGGAAATACTTGTCCCAAGAAGTTTCACGACATTTGCGCTGATCGACGCAGTACCTAACTGACACCTTCCACAATGACAATTGAGGATGGTGCCATGCGTAAACCTCGCGACTATGATTCGGAGCTCAAGGCGCTCAGCGATAAGGCGAGGCAGCTCAAGGAACGCAAGGTGCAGCAGCTCGGCGAGCTGGTCGCCGCCACCGGCGCCGATGCGCTGCCGATCGAGCAGCTCGCCGGCGTATTGCTGAGCGCGGTCGACAGCAAAGACACCGCCGCGACGGAGGGCTGGCGCAAGCGCGGCGCGGTGTTCTTTCAAGGCTCGCATCGGACTGGCGTCGGCGCCCGCCAGGACGCGAGCGGCGCTCAGGCGAGTGACGGCGGCGCGTCACCGGCTGAGCGCCAGGATCGCGCGTGACGACAAGCGGGATTGGGTCGTGAAGCGCCGCGAACGGACCCGCAGACTGATCGAGCTTGGCGGGCTTGTTGCCAAGGCCGGGCTGCCCGAACTGACCGACGACGATCGCGCGGTAATCTTCGGCCTGATGGTCGAAGGTGCCGCTACCTTGCGCGGCGAACATCGCCAGCAAGCACTAACCTTATGGCGGCGTCGCGGCCGGCGAGCATTTGAACACTCTTCCGACGATTAAGCATCTCGGCAGTTGAATTTGAAACGCGCGTTCGACATGGAGCAATGCAACCGGGGGAGACGGTTCGCGAGGGCGCCAATCTGGTCGCCACACAATTAAATCGGAACCCTGATGTCCGATGAAAACTCTTTGAACGCAGTCGAGCTCGCGACCGAACTCACGATCGCCTGGCTCGGTAATCAGAACAACCGCGTCTCCGCCGAAGACGTTCCGGCCTTTTTGCGTACTATGCACGCGACGGTCACGGAATTGGCCAGTGGTCCGGTAACTTCCGACTGCGATGCGCAAGACGTCGCTCCCGAGCAGGAATTTACGCCGGCGGTGACGGTGCGGAAATCGCTGGCGTCAAAGGATCACATCATCTCGCTGATCGACGGCAAGCCGTACAAGACGCTGCGCCGACATCTCTCCACGCATGGCCTGACGCCGGAAGAGTACCGCGCCCGCTACAACCTGAAGTCCGACTATCCGATGGTCGCGCCGAGCTACTCCGAAGCGCGCCGTGCGATGGCGCACAAGATCGGCCTCGGCGCCAAGGGCCGTGCCCCAAAATCCGGCGCTGCCGAGACTCCACCGCCGCCACCGGCGCGCAAGCCGCGCGCCAAGGCGCCGGCGAAAGCCTGATATCCGATCCGCGCCGGGCGCCTTGCGCCCGGCGCGCCGATCAGGCGGCTGCGCTTTGCTCCAATGCCGCGATGCGCTCTTCGCAAATTACCTGCACCGCTTGGCCTAGCGCTTCCACGCGCTCGCTGAGCCACGCCAATTCCTCTTCGCTGATCTTATAATGCTTCGAGTAGCGGGCCTTCACATAGGCTTCCTTGAGCTTCTCGAAGCGCGACCGGTCGATGCGATTGTCGCGCGGCCAGGCGTCGACTAGCCGAGGGTCGATGCGCTCGGCCTGCGTGCGCAGGAAGCCGAGATTGTGAACATGCGGCGTGTAGAAGGTGCAGACCAGCAAGACACAGTGGTAGAGTCGCTCCGCCGTCTGATGAATGTCGAACGCTGCGTCCTTCAGGTTACCCAGTCCCAGATGAAATTTGGCGCCATCGAAGCGTTTGCTGGCGCTCGGATACCACTCTTCGAAATACTCCCGCGCCATCGCCAACGCCTGCTCTGGCGTCTTCGGCTTGGGCTGATGAAATTCGGTGTCCTCGCTTTGATAAAGGGCGATCCCGTCCCGCGCGATGTCCATGAAGAAGTAGCGACCGTGCGCTAGCCCATCGTTCACCTCATGCATCGTGTGCACGATGAAGTTTACCGGTGTGCGCAGCGTCTTGGTGATCGCCAATTCGCGGTTGAGCCGATCCTCGGCCGTCGCCCAGAACTCGATGCGGTCGGTCAGCTTGTCGTTGTTGACGATGACCAACAGGTCGAAATCCGACTGATAGCCCTTGGCGGTGTGCGGCTCATCGACCCAGCCGCCGCGCGCATAGCTGCCGTAGAGAACGATCTTGAGGATGCGCCCCTGCTTCTTCCAGTCCGAGGTCGCGATCGCTTTGGCGTCGCCGAACTCCTCGAACAGGATCTGGACGACGCGCTCCAGCTCGCGCTGCTTTGCCGGGGGAAGATGATCGAGGTCGGTACGCATGTGCGGCGATCCTATCCGAGCATTGCAGAAAAGAACAACCGCGCGGGCCAAGCCCGCGCGGCTGCACGTCACCAGAAGCGCCACCAAGGGCGCGGCGGCGCGTCGGCCATGCGGACGGAGTTGTACATCGCCTTGCCAAACAGCGCCTCGACTTCGGCGACGGTGATGCCGAACCGCTCGGCCACCTCGTAATAGTCGAGGTCGTCGAACCGGATGGCACAGAACACGTCGCGCTGGTCGCGAGGAAGCTTGCGGATTGCGCGCCGCAGCCGACGCGCCAGACGGGGATCGAGTTGATCGGTCATGGAAAGTCTCCCGACGCGAAGGGAAGCTGGCGGCGCGAAGCCGCCAGCATGAGGCTCAGGCCACCCGACGCAGCGGTTCCGAGGTGGCGGAAAGGCCAGCGACCTGCACGGCACGATTGACGGTCGGCACCCCTCCGCGCTCGGTGTAGGCAGCGGGCGGGAACGCTATCCATTTGGGCACCCAGCCCTCGACCTTGGCACGGCCATTGCCGGTCAGGCAGTCGCGCACGATCCGGCGCATGACCTTGCCGGTCGCCCCCTCATTGGCTTTTGCCACCGTTTCGCCCGCCACCTCGCGCAGCACCGTGCCCAGCACCTCGCGGTCCCGGATCATGTCGAGCAGCGTGTCGTCGCCGGTCCAGACCTGCGCCATGTCGGTGCCGAGCAACGGCCCCAGCACTTCGATCAGCGCACTGCCTGCCTGCAGCGTCTCGCCCATCACCACCGCCGCTACGTCGAGCGCCGCAGGATCGTTAAGCTCGAGCAGGCGCACGAACAGTCCAGCGACGCCGTATTCGCCGTCATAGCCGCCGCTGACGGTCGGAGCGTCCGCGTCGAACCCGAGCAGCGCCAACACCGCACACCGCTTTTCGGCAAACGCCGCTTCGGACGGACATGCCCTGACGCTCTCGGCGATTTCCGGACTGGCCGCGTGCTGGTCCTCGACCCGGACATGCCAAAGCGGCGAACCGACAATGGCATGGGCCACCATCAACCGCAGCGCGACCGAGGGATGCCCGACAAGATCGGCGCGCACCGCCGCCTGCCGGTGCAGATCGACATAGTTGCGGATCGCAGAACTCGTCTCGGGCCGGACCGGCTTGTCCAGCACTTCGGCCATCTCCTGCTTCCTGGCCTCCTTGCGCGAAACATAGCCTTCATGCGCCGTCACCTCGCCGCGCGATCCGACCGCGAGGAACACTTTGCCGCCCTTGCGCTTCGGGCAGCGCTCATGCTCCCAGCTCTGGAACGCCTCGCCGGTCGGCAGCACGACCACCTCGCGCCAACCGGCCTCGCGATAGCTCTCGGCCTTGGCTTCAATGGCAGGCATCTGCGCCACCCAGAAGCTGGTCGTGTCGCCGAAATAGCGCTCGTCACCGAACAGGTCGGAGACGATCTCGCCCGCATAG
This sequence comes from Sphingomonas degradans, assembly GCF_053502645.1. Classification (NCBI taxonomy): domain Bacteria; kingdom Pseudomonadati; phylum Pseudomonadota; class Alphaproteobacteria; order Sphingomonadales; family Sphingomonadaceae; genus Sphingomonas; species Sphingomonas degradans. The sequence continues at coordinate 1,220,403 of NZ_CP177172.1, read as the reverse complement.
TCGGCCATGTCGAACAGCGCGGAGCTGACCGGGATCGAAGCACCGCCGAACAGCCACGCCTTCAACTGGTGCCCGGTCGGGGTGTACGCCGCCGGATCATCGAGCAGCGTCAGCCAATCGCGCTGCCGCGCCTTCGACGCGAGGGTCAGGCACCGCACGGTCGCAGCGTCGATGTCACCCTTGCGGTAGAGCCCCCGGATGCGAGGCAGGAGATTGCCCAGCGACAGCGTCCGCTTCACCTGCAATTCGGTCAGCCCGAAGGTGAGCGCAATGTCCTCGGGCGAGCGTCCTTCGCGCACCAGCCGGGTGAAGCCTTCCCAGCGCGTCACCTCGTCGGGGTCCAGCCGCGCGACATTCTCGATCAGCGACGCTTCGAGCGCCGCCGCATCGTCGCCCGCTGCCATGATCGCGCAGGGCAAAGTCTCCCCCTCCCCGCTCTCCTCGGCGACCGCGAGCGCCGCATGATAGCGCCGCTTGCCTGCCACGACCTCGAACCGGTCCTCGACTTCCGCTGGCCGCACGATCAGCGGCACGATGATCCCCCGCGCCCGCACCGACGGCAGGATGGCCGAAATGTCCGGCTTGCCCTTGGCGCGCATGTTCGCAGCCGAGACGCAGAGATTGGCGATAGCGATGTGCCTGAGTTCCATCTTCCTTACTCCTCAACCACCGCAACCGGCGCCGGAATGGCGGGGTGGGCGGCAGGAGCGAACCGGCAGTCCCGCTTGAGCGGCGGGCCGCACCCGCAGGGCCGCAACAAAGTGGAGGACCTGGGCGCAGCCCAGGTTGCAGCCCGCCGCGGCGGGACTAGAGGGTAGCGACGCCCACCCCGCCAGTTCGAGTGCCGGAGGCCAACGCCACCGCGCATCGCGCGGTGTCCGCAGCATCAGCGCGAAGCGCCCGGCGCCGCAGGCGCCACAAACACGCACCCTCGAAGCCGGACGGCCGGCGCGGCGGCGTGCGCGCGGGCCTGTGGGCCAGCCGCCGCCGTGCCCTCCGACCGGATCGAGTGTGCCACGCGGAGAACAAAGGTTGCTGCGGTCCCTGGCGGCTTCGCAGAAGTCCGCCAGCGCACGCTCCTTCGAAAGCGCGTTCCTTTGGCCGGCGCATGCCGGCAGGATTGCTCCCCCGGAGCAATCGAACGTCAGCGATCATCACCCGAATGGGCCGAGACGCAACGCGACTCGGCGCCGCAATTCGCGGCGTAGAGCGCGGTCACGCGGAGCGTGAGACGCCCTGAGACATCATCCCTAAACTACTGAATCTACGCTGCTGTACGTTTGTGCACGCTTGGCGCGCATTGGCGCCTACTGACACCTCCGCGCCTCTTGCGCAGGCGTCAGCCCACGCGCAGCCTTTCCGAGGGAGCGCCACGACGCCGCACAATGCCCAAGGTGACAGCCATGCCAACCGAAACCCAGGAACGCATTCTTCGGATCAACACTGTCCTCGACCGCACCGGCCTCAGCCGGGCGACTCTATATCGCAAGATGCAGACAGGCAGCTTCCCCCCAAGCATCAAGATCAGCACCCGTTGCGCGGGCTGGTACGAGTCCGCGATCAACGCCTGGCTGCGAAATCCTCGCTTCTATTCGGTCGACGACTGAATTCCGGAACAACAGCCGGCACCTTAAGATCGCTCGCCCGACGACAGGAGCGCTTTTGCCCACTGCGCCCCTTCGAGCCCGCATGAACTGCGAAATTGATAAAGTTTGACCGCGCGCACGCCATCTACCGGGTGACAAAGCGGCGCGGCCGGGTTAGTTGCGCGCAAGTGACCGCCCTGCGCCGCCATCTCTTGCGCCATCGCACCCTGGCCGGCTGGGTCTTTGCGGCAGCGCTGTTGATGAAGGTGCTGGTCCCCGCCGGTTTCATGCCTACGGTCTCGAACGGAACGATGATCGTCCAGATCTGCAATGGCTATGGCCCGCAGACCATGGTCATGGAAATCCCCGGCAAGGCGGATCACGACCAGCAGGATCAGCACGGCAAGACCGAGATGCCCTGCGCCTTCTCGGGCCTGTCCGCCCCCTCGCTCGCCGCTGCCGATCCGGTGCTGCTCGCGCTCGCCATCCTGTTTGTCATGGCGATGGGACTGCGCACCGTCCCGCCACTCGCGCTTTCTTCCACAAGCCATCTGCGCCCGCCGCTGCGCGGCCCTCCTGCACACGCCTGATCCTTCGCCACCGATGTGAATGCGCGCGCAGGGGCATGACGCCCGTGCGCCCGATCAGGACAGCATTTCATGGCATATCAGCTTGCCGGTCTTGGCGACCGGGAGGCTGCGCAGGGCTATCGCGGGGCGGCTGATCCAGCCGCAGTCACGCAGCGCAGCTTCAGACTCGACATGGTCTCCAACCGTTCGTTCATGCCCGAGCGGACCAACCTCATCCTACTCGGCCTCGGTGCGCTGCTCGCGCTGATGTCGCTAAGGTTCGCGCTGCTCGGCGCCTGGCCGGTGGCGCTGTTCTCGCTCATCGACCTCGCACTGCTGGGCGGTGCGCTCTACGCATTCCGGCGCAGCCAGGTACCGCGCGAAACGCTCACCATCGCAGATGGCCGGATCGTCCATGTCGCAACCGATGCGCAGGGACATCGCCATCAGGCGGAGGTCCCCGCCTATTGGGCGCGGCTCGAATCGATCGAGCGCACCCCGCTCGACCTCAGCCTGTGGCTGCGCTTCCGCGACCAGCGCCACCCGATCGGCCTCTGCCTGGGGCTGGACGAGCGGCGCGAGGTCGCCAGGATACTCGACCGGGCAATTCGGGAATGCCGCGCATGAGCGCGCTGCTCCAGCCGCCGCCACACATCCGATGGCTGCGCCGGCAGCGCCGGCTCGCCTGGCAGGCGATCCTGGCTTGCGCCCTTATCCGGATCGGCGGGGCAGCGCTGATGCCAGATGCGGCGCCTGCGGAGGCAGCCACCCAGCCCCGAGCCGAGCAGCTGTGCGCATCGCAGGGCGACGCGCCTCAACCCATCGCCACGGGAAACCCGCAATGAAACATCTTCTTCTCGTACCGCTGGCCCTGCTGCTGGCAGCCGCGCCGGCGCAGGAACAAGCCGGCAGCATCACCATCCGCCAGCCCTGGACGCGCCAGACCGCACCCGGACAGAGCGTGGGCGGCGGGTTCATGACCATCGCCAATACCGCCAAGCGCCCCGACCAGTTGCTCGGCGGCAGCTCGCCCGTCGCTCAGCGGGTGGAGATCCACACCATGTCGCTCGAGGGCGGCGTGATGCGGATGCGCGCGCTCCCGGACGGGCTGGCGATACCGCCTCATGGATCGGTGTCGCTCGCGCCGGGCGGCTATCACATCATGCTGATCGGGCTGAAGCGCCCGCTCGCGCTGCGCGGCCGCGTGCCGCTGACGCTGCGCTTCCGCCATGCGGGCAACGTCAAGGTCACGCTCGTCGTCCGGTCGGTCGCCTATCAGGGATCGGAGGCGCGCCATGACGGACACTGAGGCGGCCGCCAATCGGCGGGGCAAGGCCCACAAGGCACTCTGGTTCGGGTTGGCGATTGCCGCCTTGGCGCTGGTCGTCGGCTTCCTCGTGACGCTGCCGCGAAAGACGCCCGCCACCCAGGCCGCCAGCGACTATGCCAGTGCTTTTGGCGGCCAGTTCACCATGACCGACCAGAAGGGCCGCACCGTCAGCGACCGGACGCTGCGCGGCAAGCCCTATGCGATCTTCTTCGGCTTTACGCGCTGCCCGGACGTCTGTCCGACGACGCTCAGCCGTATGGCGGCGCTGCGCAAGATGCTCGGCACAAACGGCGACAAGTTCAACATCGTCTTCGTCTCGGTCGATCCGGGCCATGACAGCGCCAGGGACATCGACAACTATCTGACGCTGTTCGATGCGCCGGTTATCGGCCTGACCGGCACCGACGCCCAGCTAGCCAGGATCGTCGACGCCTTCCACGTCTATTACCGCAAGGTGCCCGTACAGGGCGGCGATTACACGATCGACCATACCGCCAGCGTGTTCCTGATGGACGCGCGGGGCCGCTTCGTCACCACCATCGACCATGCCGAAAGCCAGGACGTCGCGCTCGACAAGCTCAAGCGGCTGATCGCGGGCGCCTGACCGCATGACATCGACATCAAAAGGGGATTTTTCGTGACCAATCGCAGCCTCGCGCTCCTCGCCACGTCCATGCTGGCGATGTCCGCGACCGTATCCGTGCCTGCATTCGCGCAGGACCGGGATTCCGACCGTGAGCCCGCGTCCGACATCATCGTCATCGGCACGCTCGACACCGCCCAGGCCAAGGCCGAGATCGAGCGCACTCCAGGCGGAGTAGCGGTGGTACCGGACACCCAGTTCAAGGACACGCCGGTCCAGAACATCAAGGACATCCTGGCCTATGTGCCGGGCGTGATTACCCAGCCGCGCATGGGCGATGACGCCCGCGTCTCGATCCGCGGCTCGGGACTGTCGCGCGCCTATGGCATCCGCGGCATCACCGGGCTGATGGACGGCATCCCGATGAACACGTCGGACGGGCTGATGGACTTCTTCGAGATCGATCCCAGCGCCTATCGCTATGTCGAGGTCTTCAAGGGCGGCAACGCGCTGCGCTACGGCGCCAACAGCCTCGGCGGCGCCATCAACCTCGTCACCCCGACCGGGCGCGACGCATCGCCGCTCGACGCGCGGATCGATGGCGGGAGCTTCGGTTATGTAAAGGGCCAGGCCAGCACCGGCGGCGCATCGGGTGCGTTCGACTGGTTCGTCACCGCCTCGGCGCAGACGATCGACGGCTATCGCGACCATAGTGGCGGCGATGCGTTTCGTGGCAATTTCAACATCGGCTATCGCATCTCGCCGAACGTCGAGACGCGCTTCTACGTCACCGGCGCCTCGACCGACCAGCGCATCCCCGGCGAGGTGACCAAGGCACAGGCGCTGAACAGCCCGCGCTCGGCGAACGCGGCCTGGGTGGCGCAGGACCAGCAGCGCAACGTGGATTCGGTCCGTATCTCCAACAAGACCAGTATCCGCTTCGGGGATACCGCGCTGGAGATCGGCGCCTTCTATAATTGGCGGCATGTCGACCACCCGATCTACCAGTATCTCGACTTTACGGTCGATGACTACGGTGGGTTCGTGCGGCTGGTCGACGACCGTGCGCTAGGGGGTATGCGAAACCGCCTGACGCTCGGCGCCAATCTTCACAACGGCACCATCGACACCCGCCAATATGTAAACGTCGCGGCTACCAAGGGCGCGTTGACCGCATCGATGGTGGATACGCCGAAGAACCTGTCCTTCTACGGCGAGGACGCGCTCACCGTCGTCCCGAGCCTCACCCTGGTCACCGGCATTCAGTATCTCGACTCCAGCCGCGACCGGCGCGACCGCTTCCTCGACGACGGCGACCAGTCGGGGAAGAAAGACTTCCAGTTGTGGAGCCCGAAGTTCGGCGTGCTTTGGGAAGCGCAGCCCGGCGTACAGGTCTTCGCCAATGTCTCGCGCAGCGCAGAGGTGCCGAGCTACGACGCCAATGTCGTCACGGCGACCAACCTGAAGCCGCAGCGCGCGACCACCTATGAGGTCGGCACGCGCGGAAAGGCCGGCGCCATCGGCTGGGACTTCTCGCTCTATCGCTCCGAGATCCGCGACGAGCTGCAGTGCCTGACCACCGCGCCCTGGGCGCCCTGCTCGATCATCAATGCCGGCAGGACCGTGCATCAGGGGATCGAGGCCGGGCTCGACGCGGACATCCCGCTCCCCGCATCGGGCGACGCGGTCGCGTTGACGGCGGCCTATACCTATAGCGACTTCAACTTCGACGGCGACGCCACCTATGGCGACAACGAACTGCCCGGCATCCCGAAGCATTACCTGCGCGCCGAGCTGCTCTACAAGCATCGCAGCGGCTTCTATGCCGGGCCGAACGTCGAATGGGCGCCGGGGCATTATTTTGCCGACAATGCCAATACGCTGCGCGTCGATCCCTATGCGCTGCTGAACCTCCGGGCGGGGTTCGACACGGGCAAGCACTGGTCGGTCTATGTCGAGGGCCGCAACCTGACCGACAAGCATTACATCTCGACCGTCGCGATCGCCGGCGTCGCCAATGCGGCGTCCGAGATCTTCAACCCCGGCACCGGCCGCGCCGTCTATGGCGGCATCCGGTTCAAATGGTGAGGCCGACAGCGGCGGGCATCAATGCCGGCGCCCTCTACCGCACGATCTGGCGCTGGCATTTCTATGCCGGGCTGTTCGTGCTGCCCTTCATCCTGATCCTTTCGGTCACCGGCTCGATCTATCTGTTCAAGCCGCAGATCGACCGCTGGCAGGAGCGCGCCTATCGGGGCTTGGGTACGCAGGGCGCGGTATCGCCCGACCGGCAGCTCGCCTCCGTGATGAAGAGCTTCCCCACCGCGCGCTTCAACCACTACCGGCTGCCCGAGCATCCCGGCGACGCTGCGATGGTGCAGCTCGGCTTCGCAGACGGGCGGAAGCTCGACATCTATGTCTCGCCGCAGGGCAAGGTGCTGGGCGGGATCGATCCCGAGACGCGCATCTCCGATACCGTCTCGCGCATTCATGGCTCGCTGCTGCTCGGTACCGTGGGCGACCGGCTGGTCGAGTTGGCTGCGAGCTGGACGATCGTGATGATCCTGACCGGCCTCTACCTCTGGTGGCCGCGGCCCTTCCGCGCGGGCGGCACGCTCTACCCGCGGCTCTCGCTCAAGGGACGCCCGCTGCTCAAGGATATCCACCGCGTCACCGGCTTCTGGATCGCCGGGCTGGTGCTGGTGATGCTCGCCAGCGGACTGCCCTGGGCCGGCGCCTGGGGCGGTGCGTTCAAATGGGCGCGGACCGAGCTCGGTCTGGTCAAGGGACCGCAGGACTGGAAGATCGGTGCCGATGGCGGCCATGCCGGGCATCACGGCGCAATGCCCATGGCCATGCCGGACCTGGCTGGGCCGAAGGGCCTGCCGCTCTCGGCGTTCGTCGCCAGGGCCGAGGGCGAGCATATGGCGTTCCCGGTACTGGTGCTCCCGCCGCACGCGCCGCAGCGCTTCGGTCCGCCCCTCGGCGACGAATGGATGGCGAAGTCCGAGGCGCAGAACCGCTGGCTGGATCGGCAAGTGACCTACGACCCGGCTACCGGACGCGAGACCGGGCGCCGAGGCTTCGCGGAGCAGCATATCGTCGACCGGATCGTCAACACCGGCGTCGCCTTGCACGAAGGGCAGCTGTTCGGGCTCGCCAACCAGCTGATCGGCGTGCTGACTGCGGTGTCGCTGATTGCGATTAGCATCCTCGGCGTGGCGATGTGGCTCAAGCGCCGCCCGCAAGGCAGCTTGGTGCGCCTCCGGCCATGGCCGGGGCCCGCAAGGGCTGGCTGATCGCGACGCTGGTCGTCCTGGCGCTGCTGCTGCCGCTGTTCGGCGCGTCACTAATCGCCCTGCTGATCGTCGACACCGTGCTGCGCGGGTTGGCCGGGAGGTTCAAAACTTCCGGGACGAAAGGCGGGCTTTCCTGATGCGCGCGCCGTCCCATTCCGGCGCCGCCAGCGACGCCGTCACAATCTCGAAAAGGATCATCATGCATCGCAATCGCCTGACAGGCGCGGCGCCGCTTGCGCTCTTTGCCGCTATCGGCTTCTCCTCCGCCGCCCATGCCCAAACGGCGGACGCCGGCACCACGCCAAGCTGGACCAGCGACATCGTCGTGATCGGCCAACGGGAGCGCTATGCCGCGCCGGATTCCGCAGCAGCGACCCGCACCGACACGCCCATCATCAACGTCCCGCAATCGGTGCAGGTAGTCACCCGAGCCCTGATCGACGAGCAGGACCGGAGAACGCTTGGCGAGGCGCTGGTCAACGTGTCGGGCGTCACGCCCACACGTATCGACGAAGTGCTGTTCATCCCGCCGATCGTTCGCGGCTTTCCGGCCGAAGTCTATCTCGATGGCCTGCCGATCTTCGCGGGCAACCAGCAGGGGTACGACCCCAATGGCCTCGTCGGTGTCGAGCGGATCGACGTCATCAAGGGGCCGACTGCCACGCTCTACGGCGGCGGCCTGGGCACGCCGCTCGGCGGCATCATCAATCTCGAAACCGGGCGACCGGGAGACAAGGCCGGCGGATATGTCGCGATGCGCGCCGGCAGCTTCTCGACCTGGAACCCTTCCGCCGACATCAACGTGCCGCTGACGTCCGGGATTTTCGCGAGGGTTGCCGGCGAATATCAGAGCAACCGGAGCTGGATCGACAAGGTCAAGGGCGAGCGCTGGTCGATCCAGCCGAGCCTCGCGTTCCAGATCGACCCGGATACCGACCTGCTGCTCCAGGGGCAGTTCAATCATCGCAGCAACCTCGAATATTCGGGCCTGCCCGCCGATGCAGCGCTGGCCGGCACGCTCGATCGCAACGCCTTTCCCGGCTCGCCGATCGGCCAGCCGCAAACCGAAAACGACAACCGCATGGGGCAGGCCACGATCCACCACGCCTTTTCGGATCGGCTGAAGCTTACCGTCAGCGGCCGCTATTACACCGGCGACGTCGATGAGCGCGGAAGCTTCGTGTATCCGGGCCTGGCGCCGACCGGCACCGCCTCGCCGCTCTATGACGTGTTCCCGATCACCATGATCACGCGCACCAGGGAAGCGACCGTCGATGCCAATCTGGCCGCCAAGGTCGATATGCTCGGCGGAGATCACACGCTGCTCGTCGGGGCCAATTACGACTGGACCAGCTTCTACAGCGGGATGGGCCTGTTCGTCAGCGACAGCCCCTCGGGTACGATCGACCTCTCCGATCCGGACTATGATCTCCGGTACACGCCGCAAACCCCGGTCAATTCCTGGACCGACGACCGTTTCGAGACGTTCGCCGTCTATCTCCAGGATCAGGCGAGCTATGGCCGGCTGCACCTGACCGGCGGCCTGCGCCTCACTTCGCTCAAATTCATCGAGAACAGCAATTTCGGCGTCGCCAACGACAAGACCTATACCCATGTCTCGCCCCGCTTCGGTGCGACCTTCGACGTGGTGCCGGGGCTTGCGCTCTTCGCCGGCTATGCGACCGCGTTCCGCGCCCCCTTCGGTTTCATCGGCCTGGCTGCGCCCGAACCGGAGACCTCCAGCAATATCGAGGGCGGCGTGAAGCTCGCGCTGCCCAAGACCGGACTTTCGGGCACGGTCGCGCTGTTCCGCCAGACGCACGACAATGTCGCCGTCTCCGACCCCGCCAATGTCGGCTTCTACATCCAGAGCGGCCGGCAACGCGCGCGCGGCGTCGAAGTCGATCTCGTATGGGAGCCGAGCCCGGCCTTCTCGCTGCTCGCCAACTATGCCTATACCGACACGCGCGACGATGGCGCAGCGCCGGGCGACCGGCTCGCCCGCGTGCCCGAGAGCAGCGGGCGCCTCGCGGCGCGCTATCGGCTGCTGCACGGTCCGGCGAAGGGGCTCTCGTTCGGGGCGGGCGTGACCGCGTTCACGTCGCGCCAGCTGACACTCCCCAACACCATCGCGGTGCCCGGCTATGCCGCGATCGACGCGCAGGCTTCCTATGACATCGGCCGGTTCACGCTCGGCGTCTCGGCGGTCAATCTCGGCGGGCGGCGCGCATGGGATCCCTATTCTTACATGGGCTATCCGGTCGTGGCGCCGAACCAGCCGCGCTCGGCCTATGTCACGCTCAAGGTCAGGATCTGAGGAAGCGGAGATGATCAAGCATCTGACCAGGATTGCGGGCTTCGGGCTCGCCGCCGCCCTCTTCGCGGCGACGGCGGGCGCGCAGACATCGCCTGACAGCGGGACGATCATCCCGCTCTATCCCAGGGGCGCGGTCGCTGTACTCGGCGTGCCCGAGATACGCGAGCAGCGTGCCGATGCCGGCGGGCTGATGATCCGCAATGTCAGCGAGCCGACGCTGGAACTGTTCCGTCCCGCGCCCGGCCATGCGAACGGCACCGCCGTCATCGTCGCACCCGGCGGCGGCTTTGTCGGGCTGGGCTATGAAGCCGGAGGTACAGCGGTGGCGCGCCGACTGGCGGAGCGCGGCGTCACTGCTTTCGTGCTCAAATATCGCACGATCCGAAGCCCCGCCGATCCGAACGTAATGCCTGAAGTCCATATGAAGGAGATGGAAGGCATCATGGCACGGGCGAAGAGCGGCGTGCCCGTCGAGGTGCCGGCCTTTGCCGGGGAGAAACATGCGGTCGAAGACGGCGCGCGCGCCGTGTCGATCGTCCGTCAGCGTGCAACCGAATGGGGGGTGGATCCCCACCGGGTCGGCGTCCTCGGCTTCTCCGCAGGCGGCTTCCTCGCCGCTGACCTTGCGATCGGTAACAGGGGGTCGCGCCCCGATTTTGTCGGCCTGATCTATGGCGGGTTGCGCACTCCGGTGCCCGCCGAGGCCTCGCCGGCTTTCATCGCCGGGGCGGCGGACGATGAGTTCACTCCGAACGACCCGGTCCAGCTCTATGCCGCATGGCGGCAGGCCGGCGTCCCCGCCGAACTTCATATCTATGAGCGCGGCGGGCATGGCTTCGACCTGAGACCCAAAGGCGCGACGAGCGACCACTGGTTCGAGGCATTCTGCTGGTGGATGGAATCTCGGGGTTTGATCGGCCCGGCCGCAAACGATCCGCGCTAGCGACGCGGACGCTGGAGCAATAGCCAGCGTCCGCTCTACGCGCCCTTTCGGCTGTTCGCCGCCTTCTTGGCCGCGCGGGTCAATCGAGAAACTTCCTTCGCCCAAGCCTTCAAGGCGACGCCCTTCTCGTCAAGATAATTATGCCGCTGATACACACCGACGATGCCTGCCCGCGACCCCGACAGATGATTCAGCACTGCCTCGGTGACCTCTAGAGCAATTTCACATTGACCGTTGATATCCAGCGGCCTGGAAGAAGTTGGCACATTCGCAGGGCGGGAAGCGATCAAGGAGTTCGCCGATGCGCTCGACAAGAGCATCGACGGTTCGGGCTGGCTGCTGGCGCAGGAGTGCCTTGAGCTTGGCGAAGGCCATCTCGATCGGGTTCATGTCGGGGCTGTAGGGAGGCAGGTAGAAGAGCTGGGCGCGCCGGGCGGTGATCGCCTCGCGGATGCCGGCCACCTTGTGGGCGGGCAGATTGTCGAGCACCACGACATCGCCGCGCCGGAGCGTGGGGGCCAGGGACGTCGCGGACATAGACCCGGAAGGCATCGCCATCCATCGGCCCATCGAGCACCCAGGGCGCGGTCATGCCGGTCAGGCGCAGGCCGGCGATGAACGTCATCGTCTTCCAGTGTCCGAACGGCACGTGATCGCGGCAGCGCTCGCCGACCGGCGCCCAGCCATAGAGCCGCGCCATCTTGGTGTTCACCCCTGTCTCGTCGAGGAAGACGAGGCTTTCAGGGTCGATGAACGGCTGGGCTGCCCGCCACAGCTTGCGACGTGCCGCCACGTCCGGCCGCTCCTGCTCGGCTGCGTGCAGGGCTTTTTTAAACGACAGGCCGAGCCGCCGAACCGCGTTCCACATCGCGCCGGTGCTGAGCCCGATCCCATGTTCGGCCAGCAGCCACGCCTGCGCCTGCGCCAGCGTGATCCCAGGCCGCGAGCGGATGTGCGCCGCCAGCACCAGTTCCTGTGCCGGGGAGAGTTTGCGCGGAGGACGGCCGCGGTTCGGGTTGATCCCGGCATCACCGGTCAGCCGCCGTCGAATCCGCGCCTTGTAGATATAGGCAATACTGACCTTGAAGATTACTGCTGCCGCGCGGACCGGCATCCCGCTGTCCACCGCCGCCAGCACCCGATCACGCAAATCCTGCGAGTAACTCTGCCCAGGTCGCCAACCCATCGCCGCCTCCTTCGTGACGGCTGCCTATGAATCACACGATCAGCGAAAAGGGAATCCCCCGTGATTCCACCCGTCGTGAACCCGCTCTAGCCGAACGCCCAGGCGTTGCATCCCGGTCGCAAGGGTTCGCCGGAGATCGTGCAGCGTCCAATGCGGCACAGGCCCCGCGATCTTGGTTTCGAGCGCCGCGCGGATACGCTTCATGGCTTTACTGAAACCGCTCGGTCCGGCGTCCCAATTTCCGCGCGCGGGAATGAGCTTGTCGCTCTTGTGGCTGGCGAGCAGGCTTTTCACGATCGCGAGCGCGGGCGGCGACAGCGGTACCAAGTGGGCGGCGCCGTTCTTCGCGCGATCACCGGGGATCGTCCAGACGGCGCGCTCAAGATCGAACTCGCCGCGATTTGCTTCGAACACCTCGTTTCGCCGCTGGCCGGTAAGCAACAGGAGCTGGATGGCTGGTCCGAACGGTTGCGGCTCCTGATCGAGGACCTGATAGAGCATACCGATCTCCTTCTCGGACAGCACGCGCTCGCGCGACTTTGGCTTTGGAGGCCTGCCGGCATCCCGGCACGGGTTCCCTGGGAGCCGATCCAACCGAGGCAGTGCCCACGTGTAGAAGGCCGAGAAATAGGCGAGGATGTTCCGCGCCATGACCGGGGTGCGCTGGGCGATCTCGTCGATGAAGCGGGTAATCTCGCTGCGGGTGATGCCGTCCGCCGCCCGGTCGCCGAACTCGGGCAGGATGTGGCGCTCGAACACACGTTCGATTTCCGCGACCTTGCGAAGGTGCGATTTCGACGACCGGTAGCCCGGCCAGAGCGCCCTGACCGTGTGACCAGAGACAGTGATCCGCCGCGGCTTCGGCAGCGCCTTTACGGGGTCCGCCTTCATCTCGACATCGGAGAGGATTTGGCGCGCCTTCTTGCGGGCGTCGTTGAGCGTCATGCGCTCGGAGTATCGGCCTAGAGTGATGTTGCGGCTTTTGCCGGCCACGCGCTTGCGCAGCATGAACGTCTTCACGCCCGACACGCCAACGCGCAACCGCAAGCCGGGAACAACGGAATCCGGAAACTCGACCTGGCCAGCGGCAGGCGGTTTCAGTGCCAGTATCTTGGCATCCGTCAGCGCGCCATTACCTGCTTTGTTACCCTCTGATCGCCGCTGAGCGATTTGATCAGCGGCTCGCGGTACCTTCACGTTACCTAGGCGGTGTTGACAAAGTTGATTCCCAAGCGGGCTGATCTCTGATTCAAGGCTGCTCTTTGCGAGGAGCGGCAATGGCGCGTGGCGATCTGACGGACGAGGAATGGGCGGTGCTCGAAGGTCTACTGCCATCCGAGCGCGGCCGAAAGGCGCGCCCCGCCCATGACAACCGGCGATTTCTGAACGGCATGCTGCATGTGCTGCGGGTCGGTTGCCCCTGGCGGGACATGCACGAGCGCTACGGCAAGTGGAACTCGGTCTATGTGCGGTTCCGGCGTTGGGCGGAACAAGGCGTCTGGGATGCGATGCTGGCCACGCTGGTCGAGTTCGGGCTGACCGACGACTGGCAGCACATGATCGACAGCACCACGGTTCGCGGCCATATTTCGGCAGCGGGCGCTAAAGGGGGACTCATAAGGAGGCTTTTGGTCGATCACGCGGCGGCTTTACGTGCAAAGTCCACGCCCGCTGTGACAATCAGGGTCGCCCTCTCGGCTTCGTCCTGACCGGCGGCGAAGCGTCGGATTACGGCACTGTCGATGACCTCATGGCGCTGCCGGTCAACAAGCCCAAGGCGCTGCTGGCCGACAAAGGCTATGACGGCGATGCGGTCCGGGCGAACCTATTGATCCGCGGTATCCTGCCGATCATCCCGCCAAAGGCCAACCGGCGCGAACCCATCGCCTGCGACTTCCGTCGATACCGAGACCGGAACCGCATCGAGCGCATGTTCGGGCACCTCAAGCATCAACGCCGTATTGCCACCCGGTACGACAAGACCGCACTGTCGTTCGCCAGTTTCCTCAATCTCGCCGCCATCCGCCGGTGGCTGCCTAACTTTGTCAACAGGACCTAGTGCAACACTTCGTGCCATAACCCTCTGAACTCCACTCAAAAGGCGTAATCGGCCGTTACCTTAGGTAGCGTTTGACCGAAATGCCGTGCGATTGAGTGAAACATCATGACATGTAAGCTATTGAAAACAAGACATCCTCAGATGCCTTGAAACCTATTTGGTTCGCTCTTAATCAGCGGGTCCTTGGTTCGAGCCCAAGTGCGTCCACCATTTCTTCTACAATGGAATACCCTTCGCTTTCGCCGCTTCCGCGATTGCGGGGTATGTTGGGCACGGCAGGTGCTCGATGCGGACAGCGCAGTCTCTTCGCGCTATCTTGGCCGAATGAGGATTCCTTCTCGACGAACGGCCGCGATCGCCTGCTGCTCGGCGTCGCAGGGGTCGCGGGGTGCAGCGTGATGAATCGGCATCACGTAGCCACGATGCTGAACATCGCGAGGCTGCCCGGCTCCGTATCCAACATCGACTGCGAAAGCTTCGGGTTCACGGATGTGCTGGAACGATGCGCGTTCACGGTCTCGCCCTCCGACTTCCACGTCCTGCTCGGTGGCTATCGATTCGTGGAGGCCGTCGCCTGTCCAGCCGCCGGCCCTGCTGGCCGTCCCTGCCTGGGCGCGAGGGCGCACACGCAAACGAGCCATACCTATTGCTGCGGCCCCAAAGTCGGGCCTGACTTCGTCGTCGCGCACACCTTCATCGCCAGCCCGAAAGCGTTCGAAAATGGTGGCACCGTCACCATACTGACGGATAGCGCCCGCACGAACGCGATGGTCGACCTCTATATCGAGTGAAGGCCCGGGCCACGCCCAGGGGCATTCAAACGAATCTCGGACGATCGCTTTGCGTCGCCTGAGCCTGCCTCAGCGGTCGCTCACACCGTCACCTTGGTGGTGAAGCGCGGCGTGCCGATCCCGTTCGGAATGCACCGCCGCGCCACGGCGATGTTGAGATGCTGAAGCGTCAGCAGCGCACTCACCGCCGCCGCCAGCCCCCTGTTCACGGGCAGCGGCACCGTCAATGCGCCCGGCACCGGCGCATCGCCGGCATCGATCAGCACGACCCGGCATCCCGCCGCGATGGCCGCCTCGGCAGGCTGGCGCACCAGCCCGCGATCCGGCCCTGCGCTTTGGAGCAGCAGGATCGCCAGCCCGGGCCGGAGGCATTCGAGCGGCCCGTGGCGGAACTGCCCGCCTTCAAACCCGATCGTCACTACCCGCGCCAGCTCCATCATGGACAGCGCCGCGCTCTCCGCCGCGCCCTGCATGACATGCCAGCCGGCGAAGACGAAGGCGTCACACTCGGCGATGGCCGCATCCACTGCGGCGATGTCTACCGGCGCGTCTGCCCCCAGCACGGCCCGTAGTGCCGTCTGCGGTGCGCCGAGCGCCTCCAGCACCGCGCCATGCATCGCCAGCGTGAGCGTGATGCTGCGGCTCGCGGCAAAGGCGTGCTCGGTGCCCCCTCGGCCACGATCACGGCGCGTGCTGCGCGAGCGAGCGTGCTGCCCGGTTCCAGCGTCAGTCCGAAGCGTTCCTCCGCGCCCGCAGGCGTCGCCAGCAGCGCGCGAATCTCCCCCGATCTGCCCGATTGCGACGCGATCAGCGCGGTCCGCCGGCTGTCCGGCAGCGGCGCCATCAGCGCTTCGGAGGCAATCATCGAGCGGCAATCGACACCCAGCTCGCGGTATAGCGGCTCGACGATGCGGTTCACATGCTGCGACCCGCCCATTGCGTAGAGGATCAGCCGTCCCGTCGCGCGGATGCTCGCCGCGATTTCCGCTGCCACCGCACCGCTCGCATCCAGCGTCGCCAGCGCGTCGCGGCACTGGCGCGCCATTTCCGCCCGCAACAGGGCAAGCCCCGGATTCACGCTCATGCCGCCGTCCCTGCCCGCCTGTCGCGATCACCGCGCACTATCCGCGCCGCCGCACCGTCCTCGATCCAATAGATGCAGCGATTGGTGCTGCCCCAATCGCTTGCCAGAAACGCGCCCGCCATGTGGGTTTCCCGTGTTTTTGCGCCTTTCGCCTGCCGCAATCCTGCGGCATCGGCGAACCGGCTATCCGAGCGCTAAATTATATGATTTATTTTCCCTGTCCAGCGCCCTGCGCCGCTTCAGCCTGAAAGGAAACCATGCCTGGCACATCGCGTTCCACGCCGTTGGCGTTCGCCGCCGTCACCCTGCTATTCCTAGTGTTCGGCTTTATCACCTCGCTCGTCGATCCGCTGGTCGCGGCGGTCAAGGGCATCTTCACGCTCAGCGACGCGGAGGCACAGCTTTCCGCCAGCGCGTTCTTCATTGCCTATGGTGTCGTCTCCTTTCCGGCCGCCGCGCTGATCGCCCGCTTCCGCGCGGTGCCTTCGATCCTCGGCGCCTTGGTGACGATGGTGGCAGGCTGCGTGCTCATGCTGGTCGCGGCCAATCTGGCGGTCTATCCGCTCGTGTTGCTGGGGCTGTTCGTGCTGGCGAGCGGGATCACCGTGCTCCAGGTCGCGGCCAATCCGCTCGCGGCGGCGCTGGGCGATCCGAAGGGCAGCCATTTCCGGCTGACACTCAGCCAGACCTTCAACTCGGTCGGGACGTTCCTCGGTCCTCTGATCGGCGCCACCCTGTTCCTGCGCGGCGTGGAAGTGAAGCCGGGCACCGCCATCAGCGAAGCGGTACGGGCACAGGCGCTGGCGGGGATCGACACCGCCTATCTGTGGCTCTCGGCGCTGATCCTCGCGCTGACGGCCTTCTTCTTCCTCAGCCGCAAACTGGTTAGCGCCGCCGCACCCGCGACTACGCTGACTGATGGCGGGGTGCTGGCGATGCTGCGCGATGCACTGTCTTCGCGCTGGGCGCTGCTCGGCGGCGCGGCGATCTTCCTCTATGTCGGCGCCGAAGTGTCGATCGGGACCCAGATGGCGCTGTTCCTCAACAGCGACGGCGTATGGGGCCGCTCGGATGCGGCGTTCGGCGTGCCGTTGCTCGGCTTTGCGATGGGCGCAGACAACGTTGCCGGCGTGTCGCTGCAAGAAGCTGGCAAGGCCGTCGCCTTTTACTGGGGCGGCGCGATGATCGGGCGGATGATCGGCACCGTGCTGCTCGCGCGCGTGCCCGCCACACGGCTGCTCACGCTGTTCACGGCGGTGGCGACGGCGATGTGCGCCTATGTCGCGCTGGTCGGCGGGGTATCGGGCGGGTTCGTCGCGCTGGCGATCGGACTGTTCAACTCGATCATGTTCCCGGTGATCTTCACCCTCACCCTCGAACGCTCCTCGGCGAGTTCCGAGGCGACGTCGGGCTTTCTGTGCACCTGCATCCTCGGCGGGGCGGTGCTGCCGCCGCTGACCGGGCTGGTCGCCGGAGCGGCGGGCTATCTGGCGGCATTTCTGGTGCCGGCGGCCTGCTACGCGCTCCTGTGCCTGTTCGCCGTGGCTGCAGCGCGCGCGCCGCTGCGCCAGCAGGCGGAAGGTGCGTCGCTGCACTGAGCGGAGAGAGGCGCCGGGCCGCGTGCCCGGCGCCTCTCCCTCACTTCACCCGCGTGAAAATATAGCCTGCGCCGACAAAATCACCGCGCAGTTCCACGTCGAGCCCGCGCCCCATCCAATAGGCGCCGCTCGCCACTTCGGGCACGTCCTTGCCCACCAGCGGCAGCCCGTCCATCCGCTCGATGCGATAGCGCGCGGTCGGGTCCAGCCCCTTGAGCTGGATTGCCGCAATGGGGTCGAGCAGATTGCTGCCCTGGATCATCGCGAAAAGCGCCGCCTGCGCGCCATCCTGCGAGACGTAGAGCGTAGTCGAACGCAGATCGCCCTTGGTCGGGCGGTGCAGGCGATACAGCGCGCCCTGCTGCACGGTGGCGCGAATGCGCTTGTATGCCGTGACATAATGCGCCGCGAGCGCGAAGTCCCCCGCATTCCATGCGTTCAAATTGGTGCCGATCCCCAACCCGCCCTGCATCGCCGACAGGAACCGATACTCGAGCGAGGTCGCCCGCTTGTTCACCCAATTGGGCGAGTCCGTCACCCACGCCATCATCGTGCCGGGGGAATAGGCATCGGTGTAGCCGTCCTGAATCAGCATGCGGTCGACCGGATCAGTGTTATCCGAAGGCCAGAGCTGATCGGTCAGCGCCATCATCCCCAGGTCGATCCGCCCGCCGCCGCCTGAACAGCCCTCGATCTCCACCTTGGGGTGGCGCCGCCGCAGCTCGGCGAGGATGAAATACAGGTTGCGGACATATTCCACATACACGCGCTGCTGGTCCGCAGGCTCGACTTCGGGCCAGCCGGGTTCGGACCAGTTGCGGTTATAGTCCCATTTCAGAAACGCGATGTCGTTCTCGCGCAGCAGCGTGTCGAGCGAGTTCAGCACATGATCGCGCACCTCGGGCCGGGCCAGATTGAGCACGAGCTGGTTGCGCCCCTCGCTGCGCGGGCGCCCGGCGAAATTCAGTACCCAATCGGGATGCGCGCGATACAGGTCGCTGTCGCGGTTGATCATCTCGGGCTCGACCCACAGCCCGAATTCCATGCCCAGCGATTTCACTTTGGCGATCAGCGGGGTCAGGCCATTCGGGAATTTGGCGGGGTTCACCGTCCAGTCGCCCAGCCCGGCCACGTCGTTGTTGCGCGCCCCGAACCAGCCATCGTCCATGACGAAGCGCTCGACGCCGAGCATCGCCGCCTTTTCGGCCAGCGCGATCTGCCCCTCTTCGCTCACGTTGAAATAGGTCGCTTCCCAGCTGTTATACAGCACCTTGCGCAGCGGCGGCGCGCCGTCCGGGCCATGGCGCAGGATCTTCTCCCGCTCGAAACGGTGCAGCAGCCGCGATGCCTCGCCCATGCCGCGCTGCGCGTGGCCGGCGTAGAACACCGGCGTTTCCAGTGCCTGGCCGGGGCGCAGGCGATAGGCAAAGTCGAACGGGTTGAATCCGCCCACGATATGCGTGCGCCCCGCCGTGTCCTGGTTCGCGCTGATCCGCCACGATCCGCTCCATGCCAGCGCGCCGAACCATACCGGCCCGGCCTCTTCGGTCGTCCGCCCGTCCATGCTGACCGCGAACCAGGGATTGTTTTCGCTGCCCGTCGATCCGCGCCGGCTCTCAAGCACCGTCGCGCCCTGGGTCAGCGGGCGATCCTGCCGCTGCCATTCGGCGGCCCAGCGCCCGGTGAGATAGTGGAGCCGGTAGCCCTGTTCCACGGGCAGCGTATAGCTCGCAGCCGCCGCCTGATCGATCCGCACATCGCCGGTGCCGTCGTTTCGGATCACCGCCGATCGACCGATAATGCCGGTGCCGCGATCGATCGTGTAGCGCAGCGTCACCGTGAGCGGGCGCGAAATATCGCGCAACGTCACTTCGATCGCATCGGTCGACAGCTTGTGGGCGGCATAGTGCAGCACCAGGTCGCGGTTGCCATCGGGCCAGGCCACTTTCAGCGCCGGCTCGTTGAACAGCCCGCCACCCTGGCCGGCATATTCCTGCGGCGTCACGTTGCGTGCGCCGTCGAATCCGCTCAGCGCCTTCAGGTCGGGCGCATCGATCGGGTCGCCTGCCGCCAGCCGCGTGCCCCAATAGACCGACTGGAGCAGCCCCTCCTCATTAACGCGAAACGCATAGGTCACCTGCCCGCCATCGAGCCGGAAGACGCGAGTCCTCGAATCGAAGCTCGATTCGGCCTGCGCCGTTAGCGGTATCATCGCGGTGGTAGAGATCAGCGCGATCCCGGTCGCTCGGATCACCCTGGCCCTTTTCTTAGTTATCATACAATTCGACCCCTCTCGCATATTGGCCATCCGTTGGACGTTGCGGGCAGCTACCACGTATTTTCAACGATGGCGGGCAAAAACCGTCTCGACAAGTCTCTCATTAAATCATATTTAATCTCACGAGTTGGAATCCTACCAGCCATTGAGGGAGGGGAATGTAATGCGACATAATACACGTTCCATCGTAGCGCTTCTGGGCGGCGTCAGCCTTGCTGCGTTCGCGCCGCTGGCGGCGCAGGCACAAACCCAGTCCGCCCCCACAGCGACCGAAGGCGCCGCCACGGGCGACGACGAGATTATCGTGACGGGCACCCGCGCCAGCCTTGCCCGCGCGCTCGAAATCAAGCGCGAGACCATTGGCGTGGTCGACGCAATCTCGGCGGAAGACATCGGCAAGTTCCCCGACCAGAACATCGCCGAATCGCTCCAGCGCATCACCGGCGTGTCGATCGATCGCACCAACGGCGAAGGCGGCAGCATCACCGTCCGCGGCCTGGGGCCGGAGTTCAACACGGTACTGCTCAACGATCGCCTGCTCTCCACCAGCGCCGGCGGCCGTTCCTTCTCGTTCGACATCCTCTCGTCCGAGCTGATCTCGGGCGCCGAGGTCTACAAGTCGTCCGAGGCGCGGCTTCAGGAAGGCGGCATCGGCTCGACCGTGATCCTGCGCACCGCTCGCCCGACCGATCGCGCGGGGCTGCGCATCGCCGGCAGCATCGCCGGGCGGCACGACAACACCGCCGACAAGATCACGCCCTATTTCTCGGGTGTCATCAGCAAGTCGAACGAGGATCGCACCTTCGGCGTGCTCGCCAGCGTGATCTATGACAAGCGCATCTCGAACCTGACGAACATCAGCACTGACGGCTGGATCATCAACCAGCGGATCGACACCAATGGCGACGGGATCAAGGACCGCAGCGGCGTCGCCCTGCCGCGCACGCTGAACTTCACCTCGACGCGCAACGATCGCGAGCGCATCGGCGGCACCTTCGCGCTCGATTACGAGCTGTCGCCCGCGCTGAAATTCACGATGGATGCGCTCTACACCCAGCAGAAGACGGCGAGCCGCACCAACCAGCTCGGCTTCTATACCGATCCGGACCGCATCACGACCGCGACGGTGAACGACAACGGCACCGCGACGCAGTTCGCCGTGCTCCCCGCCACCGCCACCTCGGGCGTCGCGGCGGACAACATCCTCGCCACCAATCCCCAGGATGCCCGCACCTATCAGATCGGCGCCCGCCTGCAGTGGAAGGCGAGCGACACGCTGACGCTGGTGTTCGACGGCGCGCATTCGAACTCGCGCAGCGCGTCCGACCAGCTGTTCTACGTCGTTGGCACGCGCCAGGTGGGCGTCACCCCCACCTTCACGCTTTCCGGCCCGGACGGGCTGCCGACGATGACCAACATCCTGCCGACCGACGACAAGTCGGCGCCGCGCCTGCATTGCTGCTCCGAACGCGGCAACCGCGTCGGCGACACCGTGAACCAGGCGACGATCGACGGCACGCTCGACATCGACTGGGGCGCGCTGTCCAAGATCCAGGCGGGCGTGCTGTTCACCAATCGCAAGAAGACCACCGTCTCGCGCGAATCGCCGGAACCGCTGGGCTGCTTCTATTGCGGTTATCAGGCACTGGCGCCGTCGTCGCTGTTCACCACGTTCAACGCCAACGTGCTGGGCCGTCCGCTGAAGTGGCTCGACTATGATCGCGACGCGCTGGTCGCCTATTATGGCAGCCAGGCGGCGGTATCGCAGGTCGGCGGCAGCAGCGCGGCGGGTGAGGCGGCGCGGCAGCGCTTCCTCGCGGTCTATTCGGGCAACAACAACAGCCTCAATCCGATCGATCGCGAACGCGGCTCGGGCACGGTGCGCGAGAACACCTTTGCGGGTTATGTCCAGGCCAGCTTCGAAGGCGATATGGGGTCGAAGCGCTGGACGGCGATGGCGGGCGCCCGCCTGATCCGTACCGATCTTCACGCCACCGGCTATTCGGTGACGCTGCTCAACATCATCCAGAACCCGGCGGACCCGACCGCGGCGGTGCCGGTGTACAGCCCCACCGTGCCAGTGACGGCGGATAACGATTACACCTACCTTCTGCCGACGCTGAACTTCCGCCTCGACCTCACCGACGCGCTGACTTTCCGCCTTGCCGGGTCGCGCACGCTTACCCGGCCTACGCTGGGGCGGCTGGGGCTGTCGCAGGATTTCGTGTTCCGCCCGCCCAATTCGAACACCGTCAGCGGCGGCAATCCATATCTGAAGCCGTTCCTGGCATGGAACGCCGACGCCTCGCTCGATTATTACTTCAACCGCACCAGCTATGTGAGCCTGGCCGGCTTCTACAAGAAGCTCCAGAACTTCATCATCTCCGGCCAGCAGCCCGAGCAGTATTTCGGCCTGACCTTCATCGCCAATCGCCCGTACAACGCCCAGAACGGCGAAGTGTACGGCTTTGAGGCTGCGGTGCAGACGACGTTCGACTTCCTGCCGGCGCCGTTCGATCACCTCGGCGGTTCGGCCAACTACACCAAGGTCGAAAGCTCGATCCGCTTCGATCCGTCGCTCAGCAACCAGACGTTCAACGTCGAAGGGCTGTCGGACTCGGCCAATCTGGTGCTGTTCTACGAAGACGACATCTTCCAGTTGCGCGGCGCGTATAACTGGCGGGCGCCGTTCCTGCGCCAGACCTTCGGCCCCCAGAGCCAGCCGGAGAACATCACCGGCTATACCCAGATCGATCTCAGCGCGTCGGTACGGCTGACCAAGAACTTCACCGTCTTCGGCGAAGTCCTCAACCTCACCGACGAACAGTTCAGCAGCTATTCGCGGTTTGAAGAGCGGCTGATCACCCAGTCCGATCAGGGCCGCCGCGTGACGCTGGGCGTGCGCGCCAATTTCTAGGGCGATGTAGAGCCTCGGAAAAAAGGGGGGCGGCCGCGACGCAAGTCGCGGCCGTTGCCCTGTCTGGAAAACGGCATATCTGCGCCATGCACCACAAGGCAAACGCCATGATCCACGTCCACCAGCGCCCCGCCCCCCTGCCCGACGGTCGCGCCGCCACTGTCTATCGCCTGCACGCCGAGGGCGGCATCGCGGTGGAGATCGCCAGCCTGGGCGCGACGCTGCTGACGATCGCGGCGCCCGATCGTGCCGGCGTGCCCGCGCCGGTGCTGCTAGGCGCCGGCGATCCGGCGCACTATCCGGCGGCAGGGGCAGCGGGGCCCGACGCCTATCTGGGCGCGACCTGCGGGCGCTTTGCCAACCGCATTGCCGGCGCGCGCTTCACACTGGACGGCGTGGAGCATATCCTCGCCGCGAACGAGGCGCCGAACCAGCTCCATGGCGGCCCGATCGGCTTTCACCGCGCGCTATGGGATTCCGAACCACTGCCCGATGGCGTCCGCTTGCGCCACCGCAGCCCGCACGACGATCAGGGCTTTCCCGGCACGCTGGATGCGGTCGCCGAGTTTCGCCTGATCGATCCGCACACGCTGGCGATCCGCTATAGCGCGACGAGCGATCGGCCCACCCATGTCAATCTGGTCAGCCACGGCTATTTCAACCTGTCGAGCGATGCCGCCACGCTGATCCTCGATCACCGGCTGGAAATCGCCGCCGACGCCTATCTGCCGATCGACGCGCAGGCACTGCCGCTGGGCGGCCCCAGTCCCGTCGCCGGCACCCCGTTCGATTTCCGCTCCCTCCGCCGCATCGGCGACGCGATCGATGCCGACGACGCCCAACTCCGCATGGGGGACGGCTACAACCATAATTTCGTGCTGCGCAGGCCCGGCCTCGGCGCGCCCGCGGCGCGGCTCCACGATCCGGCGAGCGGACGCACGCTGGCGCTCCACACCGACCAGCCGGGGCTGCAACTCTATTCGGGCAACGCACTCGACGGCAGCTTCAGCCCGGCACCGGGCGCGCCCGGCTATGGGCGCCGCACCGGCCTTTGCCTGGAGGCCCAGCATTGGCCGGACAGCCCCAACCGCCCGGAGTTTCCCTCCACGCGCCTCGATCCGGGCGAGACCTATGTCTCGGAAACATGGCTGCGCTTCGGGAGCGAAGGCTGAGGCCTTGCCGCCGCCCCCCTTTCACAATTCCGCGACCTAAAGCTTCCCCATCCGCCCGCCATCGGCGACCACATCCTCGCCGGTGATGAAGCGCGCCTCGTCCGATGCGAGGAACAGCGTCACCGCCGCAATATCCTCGGGGCTACCGATATCGGCGGGGTCGATCACTTCCTCGCCCGAGCGGATATTGGGGCTTTCGCGCAGCATCGCGGTATCGATCGCGCCAGGCAGCACCGCGTTGCAGCGGATACCCAGCGCGCGCCCCTCGATCGCGGTCGATCGCGTCAGGCTCACCAGCGCCGCCTTGGACGCGGCATAGGAGGATACCAGGCTGGAGGTCCGCCGGGCATGGACCGATGCGATGTTCACGATCGCCCCGCCGGCCCCCATGTGCCGCAGCGCTTGCCCGGTGAACAGCGCCGGCGCGACCAGGTTGACCGCCAGCAGCCGCTGCCAGTCCGCCGCATCATGCTCGGCGATCGGCTTGTAGAGCATCATGCCCGCGACATTGACCAGCACGTCGATCCGCCCGAAGCGCGCCAGCAGCGCCGCCATCGCCGTCTCCACCGCGCCCGGATCGCCCACGTCACAGCGCCATGCGGCGCCGCCCGGCGGATCGGGCATCTCGCCGCGATCGACGCGGAACAGGGTGGCCCCCTCCGCCGCAAACGCCTGCGCGACTGCGCCGCCGATGCCGCCAGCCGCACCGGTGACGAGCACCACCTTGCCTGCAAACCGGCTTACCATTCGCGCAGCGATCCATCGCGGCCGCGCCATGCCGGGTTGCGCCAGCGGTGCGGCGTCCGCGCCGCCTCCCGCACCGCCGCCTCGTCGATCTCGACACCCAGCCCAGGCCCTTCGAGCACGCCGACCGTGCCGCCATCGACTGCCAGCACCTCGGGGTTGCTGAGGAACGTGGTCAGGTCGGCATCGACGCGGTTGTAGTGAATGCCCAGCGACATTTCCTGCAGCACGAAGTTCAGCGTCACCGCCGCCACCTGCAGGCACGACGCCAGCGCCAGCGGGCCCAAGGGACAGTGCGGCGCCAGCGCAACGTCATAGGCCTCGGCCATCGTCGCGATCCGCCGCCCCTCGGAAATGCCCCCGGCATGGCTCAGATCGGGCTGGGCAATGTCGATGGCCGCCGCTTCGAAAAAGCGCTTGAAGTCCCAGCGCGAATAGAGCCGCTCGCCCAGCGCCAGCGGCACGCTGGTCTGTGCGGCGATCTGGGCGATCGCCTCGGGATGTTCGCTCAGCAGCACTTCCTCGATGAACAGCGGGCGCAGCGGCTCCATCGCGCGGACGAGCTGGCGCGCCATCGGCTTGTGGACGCGCCCGTGGAAGTCGATGCCGACATCCACGCCGGTCTCGCGCACCAGCCCCAGCCGCTCGACCGCCGCATCGATCGCGGCGGGGCCGTCGAGCCAGCCCAGTTCCTCGGTGCCGTTCATCTTCACCGCGTGAAAGCCCTGCTCGCGCCGCGCCTTTGCCGCGGCCGCCACGTCCGCCGGACGATCGCCGCCGATCCAGGCATAGACGCCGATCCGGTCGCGCACCCGCCCGCCGAGCAGGTCGGACACCGGCACGCCGAGCACGCGGCCCTTCATGTCCCACAGCGCCTGGTCGATGCCCGAAATCGCCGACATCAGCACCGGGCCGCCGCGATAGAAGCCCAGCCGGTAGAGCATCTGCCAGATGTCCTCGATCCGCCCGGCATCGCACCCGATCACGCGGTCGCGCGCAGCATCCAGGGCGCCGGCCACGGCCTCGCAATGCCCCTCCAGGCTGGCCTCGCCCCAGCCGACGGCGCCCTGGTCACTTTCGATCCGCACGAACAGCCAGCGCGGTGGGACGAGGAAGGTTTCGAGTTTGACGATCTTATGCATGCGTAGTTGCGCCTTCTGCGGGCGTGGTGGCGCGGCTGGCTGGCCAGAAGCGCAAGGAAGACAGGCTGCCGGTCTGGCGCATCCGGTCGGCGATTACCGCCAGCAGGAGGATGCCGCCGCGCACGACATATTGATAGAAAGTCGGCACATTGAGGAGGTTGAGCGCGTTCTGCGCCGCGCCCATGATGAGGACGCCGATAATCACCCCGGCGATCGTCCCGACCCCGCCCGACAGCGACACGCCGCCCAGCACGCAGGCCGAGATCACCGCCAGCTCCAGCCCCACGCTGGTATTGGGCTGGCCGCTCGTGATGCGCGCCGCCAGGATGATCCCGGCCAGCCCGGCCACCAGACCTTGCAACGTGAACACCAGTATCCGCACGCGCAGCACCGGCACGCCGGACAGCCGCGCCGCTTCGGGATTGCCGCCGATCGCCAGCACGTTGCGGCCGAACACGGTGCGGTTGAGCAGGAAGCCGAACAGCGCGAACGAGGCGAGCATCGCCCAGATCGGCACGCTCACGCCCAGCAGGTTGCCCGATCCGAGCGCGTAGAATGCCTGCACCGGGATCGCCACCGATTGCCCGCCGGAAACCAGGAACGCCAATCCGCGAACAATCTCCATCGTCGCCAGCGTGACGATCAGCGAATTGACCTTCAGCCAGCCGACCACCGCGCCGTTGAACAGCCCCACCAGCGCGCCCCCGGCAAGCCCGGCGAGCACGCCCAGCCCGACGCTGCCGGTCGAGGAAATCACGGTCGCCGTCATCACGCCGGAAAGCGCCACCACCGATCCGACCGACAAGTCGACTTCGCGCATCGCCAGCACCAGCATCATCGTCGCGGCGATCGTGCCGACCAGCGTCACCGACAGCAGCAGCCCGTTCAGGTTGCGCAGCCCCAGGAAATCAGGGACGAGCGCCGATAGCAGCGCGAACAGCAGCAACAGCACCAGAAGCGGGCCGGATCGGCGTATCAGCCGTTGGAACATCATGCTCTCTCATTGTCCTTCCTGGGGGCTTTCTGGTCGGCCGCGCCGCCCTCTGACAGGGCCAGCCGCAGCAGCAATTCGGGCGTGGCGTCGGCGCGGTCGACGATGCCGGCGACATGGCCCGCGCTCATCACCACGATGCGATCGGCCACGCCCATGACTTCGGGCAGGTCGCTGGAGGCGAACAGCACCGTGCCGCCCGCCTCGGCAAAACGATAGATATGGCCATAGATTTCGCTGCGCGCGCCGACATCGATCCCGCGCGTCGGCTCGTCGAGCAAAAGGATGCGCGCCCCCGCCAGCAGCCAGCGCGACAGGATCGCCTTTTGCTGGTTGCCGCCCGACAGGGTGTGCATCGCGGCTTCGGCACCGGCGGTCTTCACGCGCATACGATCGATCAGCGCCCGCGCTTCGCGTGCTTCGGTGCGCCCGCGAAGCAGGAAGCGCGCGCTCCGCAGATTGCGCCAGGCGAGCGCGATGTTCTCGCGCACCGACGCGGCGGGTATGATCGCCTGGTCCTTGCGGTCCTCGGGGCACAGCCCCAGCCCGGCGGCGATTGCCGCGCGCGGAGCGCCGGGGGGCACGGCGCGGCCCTCCACGGCGATCCCGCCGCTCGCCGGCGGCACCGCGCCGAACATCAGCCGAAACAGCTCGGATCGCCCGGCGCCGACCAGCCCGAAAAAGCCGAGGATCTCGCCCCGCGCCACCGCCAGCGTCACCGGCGCGCGCACGCCGGGGCCGGAGAGAGCATCGACACGCAGCGCCGTGCCGCGATGGCTGCGCGGGCGCCAGGCATAGATGTCGGCAATCTCGCGCCCGGCCATCGCCGCCACCAGCCGGTCATGGTCCGCAGGCCCCACCGGCGCGGTGTCGAGGACATGGTGCCCGTCGCGCAGCACGGTGGCGCTATCAGCCAGCGCGAACACTTCCTCCATGCGGTGACTGACGTACAAAATCGCACGCCCCTCCGCGCGCAGGTCGCCGACAATCGCCATCAGCCGTTCGGTCTCGCGCGCACTCAGCGAACTGGTGGGCTCGTCAAACGCAATGATCCGCGCATCGCGGAGCAGCGCGCGGCCGATCTCCACCATTTGCCGCCGCCCGATCGACAGGTCGCCCAGCCGCGTATCGGGATCGATGTCCTCGCCCAGCCGCGCCATCACCGCTTTGCAGCGGTCGCGCAGCGCGCGCCGGTCGAGCATCCCGCGACGCGCGGGCAGCGTGCCCATCATCAGATTCTCGGCGACGCTCAGATCGGGGGCGAGCTGCAGCTCCTGGTGGATAATCGCGATGCCCGCGTCAGCGCTGTCGCGGGGCGAGGCGAACGCGCGCTCGCGCCCGTCGACCACCACTGCCCCCTGGTCCGGGCGGTATTGCCCGCCCAGGATCTTGAGCAGCGTCGATTTGCCCGCACCATTCTCACCGATCAGCGCGCGCACCTCGCCCGCGCCGACGGTGAAACTCACGCCTTCCAGCGCGGTCACGCCGGGAAAGACCTTGCCCACGTCGCGATAGGCCAACAGCGCGCTCATGCCGCCGCCTCCGCAGCAAGCAGCCCGCGGAAATTGGCGCGGGTCATCAGCGTGCCGCTGGTCAGCGTCACTGGCTGCGGCGCCATCCCTTGCGTGATCCAGCGATACATCGCCGCGGCGGTGTCATAGCCATGCGCGCGGGGGCTCAGGAGCACGGAGGCATAGAATCCGGTCGGTCGCGGCTTGGCCAGATCGGCCACCGCTGCCGCCGAACCGCCTATACCCACGCCGATGATGTCCGCCGGCGGCAGCGACAGCCCCTCGGCGGCACGGACGCCGCCGATCACAGTCTCGTCATTGAGGCCCAATATGATCCAGCGCTCGATCTTCGCCTGTTGGGTCAGCACCGGCGCGGCGGCGGTGAAGGCACCTTCGGTGTCCGACGTGCGCTGCGGCGCATTGTACACCCGCGCGAACCCCGCCTGCTTCAATGCCCCGACCGCGCCAAAGGTGCGCTCGCGACCCGTCTCCAGACTGTCGAACGCAATCCGCAGGATGCCCGTATCGCCGGGCGACCAGCCGCGCCGCCGCGCCTCTTCCGCCGCCGATCGCCCCGCAAGCTGCCCGATTTTCGTTGCCGAGATTCCGACATGCGGCACGCCCGCGATCGGCTGCCCATCGGCGCCGGTCAGCCGGTCGTCCACCGACATCGCCTTCATCCCCGTGCGCGCGGCAAAGCCCGCAATCGCCGGGCCCAGGCGCGGATCGGGCGAGCAGATGATGAAACCCTGTGCGTAGCGCGCATAGAGCGTCTGGAGCGCCGCGAGCACATGATCGCCGTCCTCCGCGCCGATTTCGATCAGCCCAAAACCGCAATCGCGCGCGGCAGCGGCGGCGAAGCGCCATTCGTCCTGAAACCACTGTTCTTGCGGCTGCTTGACCAGAAAGCCGATACGAACCCCATTGTCGCCGCGCGCACAGCCGGCCAGCGCCGCTGCGACGCCGCCCGCCGCAGCGCTGCGCATCCAGTCTCGGCGTGTGATCGCCCCCAACGCTTTCCCCTCCCCGCAACCGGCTTGCTGAATCTATGCCACCCTATATATATCATATTTATTAAAAGGAAAGGGTATGATTGTGTCGGACTTTCGCATCATCGCGCGCGATCGGCAGGACGTGCTTGGCGAGGGACCGCTCTGGAGCGCGCGCACCGGGCAACTCCTGTGGGTGGACATCGTCGGCCAACGGCTCTGGGCGCTGACGCTCGCAAGCGGCGCGATCCGCCACTGGGACTTTGCCGAGCCGATCGGCTGGGTGGTCGAACGCGCCGGGCGCGACGATCTGCTCGCGGGGCTCAAAAGCGGGATCGCGGTCATCACGCTCGATCCGTTCACCGTCACGCCGCTGGTCGATCCCGAACCCGATCGCCCGTATAATCGGCTGAACGATGCCAAGGTCGATCCGGCGGGCCGGCTGTGGCTGGGCAGCAAGGACGATTCGGACGAGCGGCCAAGCGGGGCGCTCTATCGCTACGATCCCGCAGGCACGCCGTTGCGCATCGACGATGGCTACCGCGTCACCAACGGCCCCACTTTCAGCCCCGATGGCCGCACGCTGTATCACACCGACAGCGGCCTCGGCCGCGTCTATCGTTTCGCGCTGGACAAGGACGGCAATGCCACCGATCGTTCGCTGTGGCTGCAATTCCCGGAGGAATGGGGCGCGCCCGACGGGATGACCACCGACGCGGACGGGCATGTGTGGATCGCGCATTGGGGCGGCGCGCGAGTCAGCCGCTTCGATCCCGATGCGCGGCTGGTGCGCAGCGTCGCCCTGCCCGCCAGCAATATCACCAGTTGCGCCTTTGCCGGGCCGGCGCTCGACCGGATGTTCGTCACCTCCGCATCGCTTGCCAGCGATGGCTCCCCGGCGCAGGGCGCGCTGTTTGAAATCGATCCCGGCGTCGCCGGGCTGGCGCCCACCGCCTTTGCCGGATGATCGCGCCCGATAGTTGCGGTGGCGAAATACGCCGCGCTGCTCTAGAGTTGGCGACCGTGCGAACCCATGAGCCCGAAATGTCGAAAGAAATAATGGCGACCCCGTCCGCCGCGAACGCCAAGATCCCGCACGAAGAGGGCCGCAACCTCACCGCGAGCATCGTCGACGATCTGGGCCGGGCGATCGTGAAGGAAAGCTTCACGCCCGCCACCCCCTTCCCGACCGAGGCGGAGCTGTGCCTGCGCTACGACGCCAGCCGCCCGGTGCTGCGCGAGGCGGTGAAGATGCTCACGGCGAAGGGGCTGCTGCTCGCCCGCAAGCGCGCGGGCACGGTGGTGCAGCCCGAAGCGAACTGGAACCTGCTCGATCCCGATGTGCTGTCGTGGATGCTGGAGCGCGATTTCTCGATCGACCTGCTGATCGACTTTACCGAAATCCGCATTGCGATCGAGCCGCGCGCGGCGACGCTGGCGGCGCATTCGGCCACGGGTCCGCAACGCCGCGCGATCATGGGCGCGATCGATCGGATGTTCGCCGCCGATCGGGGCGAAGGCGATGCGCTGGCCGCCGATATCGGCTTCCACATCGCCGTGCTGGAGGCCAGCAACAACCGCTTCATGCGCCAGTTCACCGGCCTCACCGAAACCACGCTGCGTTTCTCGATCCGCCGCACCAACGATTACAAGGGCGTCCCCCGCGCCAGCGCGAAGGATCACAAGAAGGTCGCCGACGCGATCATCGAGGGCCAGGCCGAGCTGGCGGGCAAGCGGATGCTGGAACTGATCCAGGGCGCGCTCGACCTCCTTCTCGCCCGTGGCAAGCACCCCGCGCGGCCCTGAAGGGCTCCGCCGGGCGCCTCCCCCTCCTCGGGCGGCAGATTTGCTACAAGCCCGCTCCCCCACCGTTCGCCACACCGGCTCGCCCCCGGCACCGGCTGGCGCGGGGTCGGGGCCGGGCGCGGGTCACCGGGACGGTAGGCGCTCGCGGCATAGGGCTTGAGCGCCTCCGGCGTCAGCGGGATCGGGCGCAGGTCGCCGGTCGCGTAGCGCACGACCTGATCGTCGAAATGCACCGACGCCGGATCGCCGCTCTCGCCGCCAGCGGAAACTGCCCAGGCACGAACCTGCGGTCCGAACTCCACCACCGCAACGAAGCTGTTGCCCGACGTGCCGTAGAAACAACGCTGCCCCGGCTGGCGCTCCACCCCGAACGCCGCGAGCGAGCCGAAATTGCCTGAGGTGAAGCCCACCGCCACGCTCGGCTGGCTGTCGTCGAAACGCGGGGAGATCGCGCTGCTCAACCGCTGGAAACGGTTGATCCGCCCCCATTCGATGCGCCACGTGCCCCAGCGCGCCGTCATCGTCGCCACCGCCGTATCCAGCGCGGCAAGGCGATCCGCGTCGGTGGTGCGCGTGTCCATATAGTCGAACAGCGGCATGCGCATCGCCGCCGCCTTCGGCCCCTCGGCCTGCCACAGCGCCTCGCCCCAATGCGCGGCCAGCGCCATGGGCTGCGAGTCCACGCCCCATCGGCGGTCCCACCCGCGCAGCAGCGCCACCGGCCCGCTGAGCGCCGCCCGACGCGGATCGCCGGCGGGTAATGCCTCCAGCCCGCGCAGCAGCCCCGGGATCTGCGCATCGAACAGCGGCAAGAAGCTGTCGAACGCCGCCCGCGTCAGGCTCTGCGCGGTGAAGCGGGGCGTCTCCGCCATCAGCCGCAGCACATGGCGCCCGCGCGGGTTCTCGCCGAACACGTCCATATAGGCGGGGAAATCCGCCGCCTTCGGGCTGTCCGGCCCCGCCGCCGACCAGGGCGCGTTGTTGGTGTTGTACACGAACCCGCTCGCCGGACGCACCGCCTGCGGCAGCTGATCGAGCCGGTGCAGCCCCTTCCAGTCGGTGGCGGGATCGCTGCCGTCCACTGGCCGGCTATAGTCGAACCGGGGGTCGCGTACCGGCACGAATTGCGGGTGGAGATAAGCGATCGTGCCGCTGCCATCGGCAAAAATCGTGTTGTTGGACGAATTGGCCTTGCGGTCCGATACGTTCAGATACTCCGCTAGGCTGCGCGCCTTGGTCCGCAGGAAGCTCTGCTCCAGCGCGGCGCGCGGGGCATTGAGCAGCGCGAGTGCGATCCATTTGTCGCCCTCGGCACGAATGATCGGGCCATGGTGCGTCGCCAGCACGGTAAAGCGGCGCTCGGCCAGGCTGCCGTCGCCCTGCCGCACCTTCAACTTCACTGCCCGCTCGGTCACCGGGCGCCAGCCATCGCCATAGCGATAGGCGAGCTTGCCGCCGCGCAGCGCCACGGTTTCGGCGAACTCGTCGATATTATCCACCCCGGTCGAGGTGTGCATCCACCCGGCATGGGCGTTGAAGCCCTGATAGACGAAGAACTGCCCCCAGGTAGCCGCGCCATAGACGTTCAGCCCGGCATCGCTCGTCACCTGCTGCTCGGCCCGGAAGAAGAACGAGGTGTGCGGGTTGATCCACAGCAGCGCATGGCCGCTCTCGCTGCGCGCGGGCGCGATGGCGATACCGTTCGATCCCTTGGGCTCCACCATCCGCCCCGGGTCCTCGCCGAGCAGCGCCACCAGTACGGCCGCACGCTTTTCGTAGAAGGCCTGGAGCGCGGGGAGCGACACGCCGCGCTCGAAATCGCCGCCGATGCTGCCTTCGGAAAAGGCCAGCGCCATCCAGGGCTCGAAGCGGGTAAGCACGCGCGGGCGCACCTGCGGATGCGTGGCCAGATAATGATTGAGTCCTGCGGCCCAGGCATCCATCAGCGCCTTCAGCCAGGCGGGGCTCGTGCGGTACTGCGCCTTCAACTCGTCAAGGTCGAGGAACAGCCGCTGGCGCAGATCCTGCCACAACGCGCCCTCGCCCTCCGCCTCGGCGAGCCGCCCCAGCGCGACGAGATAATTGCGCTCGATCCGGGGGAAATCGTCCTCGGCCTGGGCGTACATCATGCCGAACACGGCATCGGCATCGCTCGGCCCATGGATATGCGCGATGCCGAAGCCGTCGCGGACGATCCGCACCCGCGCGGCGCGGACATCGTCGCGGACCGGCGCCGCCTCCTGCGCCGCCACCGGCAGCGCGCTGCACCCGAGCAGCGCGGCCCCTGCGAGCAGTGCGTGGAAATGGCTCATCCGCATTCCTTTCCCATCGGCGCGGCTACGACAGCGCACCGCTTGCAGCGCCTTTAAATCATATATATTGGCAGCTTCAAGTCCGAATGGGAGAGTATGCATGACCGTGGTAACAAGAGAAATCGCCATTCCCGATTTCGGCCCGATCGCGCCGCCCCCGCCGCTGCCGCAGGAGCGCTATGCCGCCCGCTGCCGCGCCGCGCTGGCGGCGGCGGACACCGACTGGCTGTGCGTCTATGCCGATCGCGAGCATTTCGCGAACGTGATGTTCCTCACCGGCTTCGAGCCGCGCTTCGAAGAGGCGCTGCTGCTGCTCGGCCCGGGCGAGCGGCGGGTGATCGTCACCGGCAACGAATGCTTCTCCTATGCCGAGCGCCTGCCACTGCCGGGGCTGGAAGTGCGCCTGTCGCAGACGATGAGCCTGCCGGGGCAGGATCGCACCGCCGCGCCGCGCCTGACCGATGTGCTGCGCGACAGCGGACTGCGCGCGGGCGACCGGGTGGGGCTGGTCGGCTGGAAATATCTCGAACCCGAAGAGTGGGAGGGCGACGGCCCCGCCCCCAGCTTCGTCCCCGCACCGTTCGTCGAGGCGCTGCGCCGCGTCGTCGGGGCCCAGGGGGTGGTCGACCGCACACCGGTCCTGCTCGATCCGCAGACCGGCCAGCGCTCGATCATCGACGCCGATCAGATCGCGATTTTCGAGGCCGCCGCCGCGCGCTCCTCGGAAATGGTGTGGAATGCGCTGAGCCAGATCCGCCCCGGCGATACCGAGCAGGCGGCGGCGGCGCGCATGACCTATCGTGGCGATCCGCTGAACGTCCACACCATGCTTGCCTCCAGCGGGCCGGCGGACGGCCCCGTGATTGGCCTCGCCTCGCCCGGCAGCCGCCGGATCGCGCGCGGCGACGGCGTCTCTACCGCCGTCGGGCTGTGGGGCGGGCTCACTGCGCGCGCAGGGCTGGTGATAGAGAGCGATCCCGCTTTCGAAGCCGTCGCCGCCGCCTATTTCGCCGGGCTCGCCCGCTGGTACGCGGTCGCCGATATCGGCGCGGTCGGCGGCGAGATATTCACCGCGGTGGCGGAGACGCTGGCCCAAGGCGGGTTGCGCTCGATGCTCAATCCCGGCCATCTGACCGGACATGAGGAATGGTCGCACACCCCGATGCGTCCGGGCTCGACCGACCGCATCGTCTCGGGCATGCACTTCCAGGTCGACATCATCCCCACCCCCATGCGCGACGGCTGGGCGCTCAACTGCGAGGATAGCGTGGTCTTCGCCGACGCCACGCTCCGCGCCGAGCTGGCCGAGCGCCACCCCCAGGTCTGGGCGCGGATGCAGGCGCGGCGACGCTTCATGGCCGAGGAACTGGGTGTGACGGTCGCAGAATCGGTGCTGCCGCTGTCCTCCACCCCGCTCTGCCTGCCGCCCTGCTGGCTGCGCAGCAACCGGCTCTGCGCGACCGCCTGAGCGCACCCGGGCCTCGCCGTGCAGTTCCGCCATGCCGGCGCAGCAACTGGGGAGACGCGGAGACGCTCAGGCCAAAGGCCCGGGAGCCGACAGGGCCTCCGCGATGCTGGACATAGGGCCAGCCCCCCTTCGCTGATGCTCGCGATATAGAAGCTGTCGCGTGCAGCGATGAAATCGAGTTTCCTTGCGGTCAGCGCGTCGGTCGCACCGGCCTGGGCTTCCATGCGCGCATAGGCGATGCGGGAGCAGGCGCCGGATTGGGCGACAGCGCGGCTACCTGCACCACCGGCGCAGCGGCCATGCGATGAACCGGCCGCGTCTTGAACACCAGCATGCGCCCACCTGCGGCCAACCGCGGGCCATTGTCGCGTGTCGCGCCAAGCGCCGCGGGTGAAAAATGCGCGCCTTCCTGATTAAGCGAATAGAGCACGCGGTAGCGCGCCGCGAAGGCGCTGGCCGGCATTGGCGCGTCGAACTTGTTGTCGAGGAGCCACACCGCACCTTCGCTTCGTACGAACAATACTGCGTGCTGCTCACTGTCCTGATTGTCCCAGACGATCGCCAGCGTCAAATCCGGTTCCGGAAAGCCGAGTTCGCGGAGCGCGAAATACTTGGCCAATGCATAGTCTTCGCAATCGCCGCCCTTGGCGAACATCTCGGCTGGCGTGGCCCAGCGATCGGTCATGCTCCAATTTTCGATATCGGAGACATAGGGCAGGCGATTGATCGCAGTCTGCACCGCAGCGATCTGCTCGCGCGGCGCCCGGCCGTCCAGGCTCTGCATTTCGCTTTGCCATATCACGTAGCGGCAGGCAGCGGACCCGGCAGGTGCCTCGGCAGCGCATCCATTGCCGGCGCCACGCTCAAGCTGCGCACGCGACATCACGTCAGACCAGCGTGGCACTTGCTTCCAATTGAGAGCAACGCGTTCGGCAGCGGCAGGCGCCACGAGGCTCTTTCCCGAGGTATAGGAATAAGCAAGCGCCGGCGTTTGCGAGATGAGGACGCCGCACAATGCGACAGACTGTAGAAAACCAAAGGTACGCGCCATACATGGCTCCCGGGAGTTACCCGGAAGACGTACGTGCTAAGAACTAACGCCATAATAACATGGCTCTCGGGAGTTACCCGGAACACCGGTACACGCCAATAACTAACGCCATAATAATAAGACCTTTACCAAACATTACTACTGGTGGTTGCCATATTGTTAACGAATCGCGTCATCTCGCGGGCGCGGGCAGAAATGCCACCTAAATATGCCCGCTTCCGCCGCCTCCAATCGCACTCCTTAATTGTTATGGTTAACTTGCCGCTTCATCTCATTGTTGTTGACAGTTAATAAGTTACTACCTCTCCTAGAGCGACGACGAGGCTTGGAAACGCTGCCAATTGCACGCGAGTCGCTTGCTTGATTGATCCGCACAATGCCGATTTCATGCGAGCATCGGGGGAGGATAAATGTCGTTTAATTATCGCTGGTTAGCGGTCCTTTCGGTCGTTTCCGCGCCGGGTGTCGCCCGTGCACAGGTCACCCCGGTCGAGCCCGGCCGCGTGGATGAACGTCTCCGTCCCGCGCCGGTTGCCCCCAATGCCCGCACGCTGGAGGTCCCGGAACTGCCGCGTCAGCAAAATGCGCCCGAGGGCAACATCCCGGTCACTCTCACCGCGGTGCGTTTCGAAGGCGCGACCGCCGTTCCGGTCGAAGTGCTGGATGCGATCGCCGCCCCCTATATCGGCCGCGAAATGCCGCTGTCGGAAGTCTTCGTCCTCGCCGAGAAGATCTCCAGCGAATATCGCCGCCGCGGCTTCGTTTTGTCGCGTGCCATTGTCGGTGCCCAGCGCATCGACAATGGCGTCCTCACCCTCCAGATCATCGAGGGTCATATCGGCAAGACCGCGATCGACGGCGAAGCCGGCGGGTATGCGCGCTTCCTCGAAAGCTATCTTGCGGACGCCGCCGAGGCGCGCCCGACGACGGGCGACGCACTGAACCGCGCGCTGCTTCTGGCCCGCGACCTGGGCGGAATCGACGTGCGTGCGGTGCTGACGCCTTCGGTCAGCGCGCCGGCCGCCGCCGATCTCACCCTCTCGGTCGAGCGCAAGCCGATCGAAGGCTTTATCGCAGTCGACAATCGCGGCTCGCGCTGGCTTGGCCCGCTTCAGGTCTATGGCGGCCTGATCTTCAACGATCTGATCGGCGCCGGCGAGCGCATCAGCCTGACCGGCGTCAGCGCGCCGATACACAGCGATCTCGGCTATCTTTCGGTCACCTATGACCAGCCGGTCGGCGCCTCGGGCCTGCGCCTCTCGGTGTTTGGCAGCTACGTCGCGACACGCCCCGGCGACGAACTCCGCCGGTTCGATCTGCGCGGCCGCAGCCTGACCTTTGGCGGTGCGGCGAGCTATCCGTTCGTACGTAGCCGCGAGACCAACCTGTTCGGGCGGGTGACCTTCACCGGCCGTGACTCGCAATCGGCCAACATCGTCATCAATCCGCTGTTCCGCGACAAGACCCGCACCGTGCAGGCCGAGCTGTTCGGCAATTACGCGGCATCGTGGGGCAGCCTGATCAACGCGCGCGTCTCGGTGACGCAGGGGCTCGACATTTTCGGCGGCACTGTCCGCGGCGATGCCGACAAGTCGCGCGCGACCGGCTCGGGCACGTTCACGCGCCTCAACTTCGAGCTCAGCATCGCGCAGAAGATCGCCGGCGCATTCTATGTCCAGGCAAGCACTGCCGGCCAGATCAGCAATGACAGCCTGCTGGCATCGGAAGAGTTCGGTCTTGGCGGCGAGCAATATGCCCGCGCCTATGACCCATCCGAAATCACCGGCGATGAAGGCGTGGGCGGCCGTTTCGAGGCGTTTTACGCGGCGCGCGAGGCCTTCGGCTCTGTCCAGCCCTACGCCTATTACGAGATCGGCCGCGTGCGCCAGAACCGGGTGCTCCCGGGTGAGGCGCCGCACGCATCGCTCGAATCCGCGGGCGCCGGTGTGCGCCTCGGTCTCAGCGACAAGATTTCGGGCTCGGTGGAATACGCCGCGCCGCTCGGCCGTCGGGTTGCCTCCCGGGGCAACAAGGACGGCCGCGTCTTCTTCACACTCAGCGCAGCATTTTAAGAAATCCACGGGGTCGCCACCCGCGAACGGCCAACATGGGGATGTATCGTATGAAGTATGATCTAGGCTCCGGCGTTTCGAACTCGGCGAACCGCACGCGCCACCTCAAGCGGTCCGCGCTGATGCTCTCGGCAGCGGTTCTCGCGATTGCGCTGCACAACCCTGCCTTCGCGCAATCGGCCGACGCGCTCCCCACCGGCGGCGCCATCGTCGGCGGCACGGCGACGTTCGACAGCTCGGTGGCGGCGACGCTGACGGTCAACCAGAGCACCGATCGCGCGGTGATCAACTGGAACACGTTCGACATCGGATCGGACGCCACGGTCAACTTCGCGCAGCCCTCCAGCACGTCCATCGCCGTCAACCGCGTCGTCGGCGGCGGCGCGCCTTCGCAGATCGCGGGCAAGCTCAACGCCAATGGCACCGTTGCCATCCTGAATGCCAATGGCGTGTTGTTCGCGGGCACCGCTGACGTCAATGTCGGCGGGCTGATCGCCTCTACCGGCGACATCGACACGACCAACTTCATGGCCGGTGGCAGCACGCTCGGCATCACCGGCGCGAACAGCGGCGAGATCGTCGTCAGCGGCGGTGCGACCATCGACGCTGTCGGTCTTGCCGCATTCGTCGGCCCGACCGTGCGCAACAGCGGCACGATCGTTGCGACCGCAGGCAAGGTCCAGCTCGGCGGCGGGACCGCCTTCACGCTCGATCTCGCCGGCGACGGCCTGCTCGCGATCGGCGTTGGCGCTACCAGCCCGCTTGTCGAGAATAACGGCCAGATCTTCGCGACCGGCGGCCGCATCCAGCTGAGCGCGCGCCAGGCTTTGGCAGCTGTATCGCAGAGCATCTCCACCAGCGTCCTGCCCGCGACCACCGCGCGCGTCGACGGCAGCTCGATCATCCTGTCGGCAACCGACGATATCGAGATCGCCGCGAACATCGACGCGACCGGCAACCTCAACATAAACGGTCACCGCATCTATGGCGCCGGCGACGTCAACATGGCGTCGGGCACGCTGACCATGAAGGTCAACGACGGCGGCTCTGTCGCCGATACCTCGGCGAGTAGCTGGATCAACGATGCCCTGGGCGTGATCGGGACCGTCGCTGACGGTTCCACCCTCAATCTCGGCGCCGGCCTCTATCGTTCGGGCACTGTGATCAACGCCAGCAACGTCACGATCGATGGGCAGGGCGCGGCCAGGATCGGCTGGACCAGCGGCATCGAGAACGCGATCGACATCTGGGGCAGCAATGTCACCGTCAAGAATCTGGAGATCGCCGGCCCCGCGACGGAGGCGTATTACACCTATGACTGGGGAAGCACGAATTCGCGCGGCATCTTCATCAATCGCTCTGCCGACAACGTCACCGCGACCAACAACAACATCCACGACATCCGCACCGGAATCATCGTCGATGGCCGCAATCTCAATGCGATAGTGACCAACAACCGGCTCGATAATACCAAGAGCGGCATTTCGGTTCAGTACACCAACGGCGGCGACGCCAGCACTTCGGGCCTCGCTGGCTCGAGCATCACGCTCGCCAACAACAGCGAAGGCACGCTCGGCAATGAATGGGGCATCAACGTCCATCTGAACGGCGTGTGGAATGGCAATGCCGCCAGCGCACCGACTGCCAGCACCAGCGTCGTCAACGGCTATTCGGTCGGTATCCTCGGCGCGGCGTCGTCGGGGGAGCAGACCCGTATTTCCGCGCTGAGCGCTGCCAACAACGGCATGTCGACGCAAAACCTTCTCTATTCGTCGGCCAACCGTACCCGGGCCTATGTCTCGGCAGCCGGGATCGACGGGCGCCAGGGCAGCCTCGCCTCGTCGCTCGCCAGCGTCCAGGCCGGCGTCTCCGCCGTGGTCGCAGGCGGCACCGTCCATGTCGGCGCCGGCACCTATGCGGGCCTGGTGACGATGACGCGCGGCACCACGATCATCGGCGCGGGCATGGACAGCACCTCGCTGACCGGGGGCCTCTGGCTGAACGGCGCGATGAGCAACGTCGTGCTCAAGGACTTTGCCGTCAGCGGTCAGGTCAATGCCACCAACAGCACGATCCGCAATCAGAACATCACGACCAACCTCACGGTCGATGGCGTGCGGATCGACGGTCTCGGAGTCACCGGCCGTCACGGCATCGTCGGCGGACAGATCGCCGGCCAGGTCTCGGTCACCAATTCCGAGTTCGTGAACATCCGCGGTTTCGCGGCATTCGATACCGGCAGCAGCACCGGCAACAACGCGATCACCAGCGGCACCTTCTCGAACAACCTGCTGGACAACACCGTCGGCAGCGTCGCCTTCCGTCCCGATCCCGCGATGAACGCCACGATCAACATCGCCAACAACGTCGTCACCAATGTCGGCAGCACCACCGATAATGTGGGCGCGGTGTTCAAGGTGTTCGGCGGCCGGACGATCAACTTCACCGGCAACCAGGTGAGCGGCGTCGGCATCACGAATGCCGCCACATCGGGCGGCCCGGCAGCGGGCGCGGTTCTCGTCGTGCGCAACGCCAACGAACTGAACGTCACCGGCAACACCTTCACCGATAACAACCAGGTCTTCGCGGTCGATAACGCAGCGAACCTGGCGGTGACGACGAATTTCTCGGACAATATCTTCACCAACAACGGTACGTCGATCTACATCTCGACCAACTACACCGGCAGCGGCACGATCAACTTCGTTGGGGACAACAATTTCATCGACGGCGCCAATACGGGCCAGCACATCGTCTGGCGCGGCACCGGTTCGCTCGATCTGACCGGCGTGTCGTTCGGCGGTGTTGTGGCGAGCAGCCTGTCGCTCAGCGATCGCTTTGCGCTTGAAGACAAGATCACGCACGGCGTGGACTTGGCGGGGGTCGGCCTCGCCCGTCTGGTGCGCGGCGAAGTCTATGTCACGACCGGTTCGGGGAGCGGCGCAATCAACCGCGCCGTTGCACTTGCCGGTTCGGGCGATACCGTCGGCATCGCCAACGGCACCTATGACCTCGGCACGACCCAGCTGGCGCTGACCCGTGCGGTCAACCTGGTGGGCCAGTCCGAAGCGGGCGTGATCCTCGATGGCCGCGCCGTCAGCAACAACGGTCTCGGCACGATCCTTGTCGCGGCGGATAACACATCGCTCGGCAACTTCACGCTCTACGGCAGCGAAGTCTCGGGCGGCAATTACGGCATCAAGGTGCAGCCGGCCCCGTCGGCCTATGCTCCCACGCAGCGTATCAGCAGCATCGCAATCAGCGATGTGACGGTGAAGGGCTCGCGCCGCGCCGAAATCGACATCAACGGTGCGGTTGGCGTCACGCTGACGAATGTAACCGCCGATGGCCGCAGCGTTGCGACAGGCTTCAGCACCGACGGAAACGGCGTCCAGATCACCGACAGCGCGAACGTGACGCTCACCGGCGTCACCACGCTGGGCAACAACTGGGGCGGCGTCGCGCTGTACCAGGCCAACCGCGCGGGCAGCGGCTATGACGCGCAGAGCACCAACATCAACATCGATGCGTCCGCGAACACCCTCGGCGAGAGCAACGCGCTCTATACACAGGACGAATCGGCATCGAACAACTTCGGCCAACTCAACCTGACCGGCTTCAACTATGCCGTACGCAATACGGGCCATCGCACGGACGGTGACCAGTACACCTTCTTCCGCACCAGCCTGACCGATGCGACCGGCTTTGCGCTGGCGCTCGGCGCGCCATCCACCAGTTCGATCGAGGGCTATACCGGCACTGCCTTCAGCAACCAGTTCACGGTCAGCGACGGTCTGGCGATCAACGCGGCGGCGCGCGATGTGCGCGCTGGCGGCACGATCAATGTCGCGGCGGGCACCTATTCCGAGAACGTGCTGGTCAACAAGTCCGGCGTCAGCCTGCTCGGCGCGGGCCGTGACGTGACGACGATCAACGGCATCTCGAATGTCGGCGCATCCGCCACGGTGACGCTCGCAGAGGGCTCGAGCAACACGACGCTCAGCGGCTTCACGGTCAACGGCATCGAGAACGGCAACCCGGCCAGCGAGACTGCAGCGGTCTTTCTGCAGCGCACCAACACCGGCTCGACGATCAACAACAACACCCTAAACGCGGCAGGCGATCTCGCTTTGCTGTCGGAATGGGGCCATGCGATAACCGGTCTGACGGTCGATAATAACATCATCGGCGGCAAGACCTATGTTGGCGCGGCGCCCGCGCCGACCGGCGACCAGTTCACCGTGCCGAACATCTCGCGTCAGCTCGTTGCGCTGGGTGGCGGCGGCGTTGGCGGCGGCATCACCTTCACCAACAACACGGTGAACGGCGATTCCGGCCTTAACACCGCGGTGACGATCGACCCCGCCGGATCGCTGGTCAATCTCAACACCTTCGTCACCACCACCGGCGGCACCGGGGCGATGCTGCGCGTGCGCGGCGCCGGCGCGACGATCGCCGGGAACACCTTCAACACCGCCAATCTCGGCGCCACTGCCGATGCGCTGTACCTCACCACCCCGGTTCTGGGCGTGAATGGAGACTTCGGCGCCCTGGTCTCGGCCAACGCGGTCCTGGGCCGGGGCGTCTGGGCGAACAATTCGACCAGCGGCAATCACGCGCTGACGATGAGCATCCACAAGGCCGTGGCGGAAGCCGCGACCGGCGCGACCGTGAACCTGTTCGACGGCACCTATGTGTTGGGCAACCAGCTGATGCTCACGCGCTCGGTCAATCTGGTCGGCCAGTCGCGCGCGGGCACGATCATCGATGGCCGCACTGTCAATGACGGCGGCGGCCTGGGCACGCTCCTCGTGGCAGCCGACAATTCGAGCCTGAGCGGCTTCACGCTTTACGGCAGCGAGCTGGTCGGCGGCAATTACGGCATCAAGGTCGCGCCGGACCCGCTGCTCTACACGCCAAGCACCGGCCCCGATCAGCGTATCAGCAACATCGCGATCAGCGATGTGACGGTGAAGGGCTCGCGCCGCGCCGAGATCGACATCAACGGTGCGGTCGGCGTGACGCTGACGAATGTCACCGCCGACGGCCGCAGCGTTGCGACAGGCTTCAACACCGAAGGAAACGGCGTCCAGATCACCGACAGTTCGAACGTTACGCTCACCGGTGTCGGCACGCTGGGCAATAGCTGGGGCGGGGTCGCGCTGTACCAGACCAACCGCGCGGGCGGCTACAACGCCCAGACGACCAACATCAATATCAGCGCCTATGACAACAACGTCTTCGAGGAGGCGAACGGCCTCTTCAGCCAGCTTGAATCGACGACGCAGGGCTTTGGTACGCTGAACCTGGCCGGCTTCGACTTCACCGTGCGCAATGCCGCGCACCGCACCGACGGGGACCAGTTCACCTTCTTCCGCCGCTCGGTGAGCGACGCGCTGAACTTCGCGGTCAATCTCGACCCGGCCACCTCGGAT
Source organism: Sphingomonas degradans (assembly GCF_053502645.1). Taxonomy (NCBI): domain Bacteria; kingdom Pseudomonadati; phylum Pseudomonadota; class Alphaproteobacteria; order Sphingomonadales; family Sphingomonadaceae; genus Sphingomonas; species Sphingomonas degradans. The sequence continues at coordinate 1,177,170 of NZ_CP177172.1, read as the reverse complement.
GCTAGCGTCGTGCAGGGCTGGAACGGCTCTGGCGACAACGGCCAGTTCGTCGTCGGCTTCGGTTCTCTCAATGGCGGCGGCGTCAAGGCGCTGTCTCTGCAGACCGCGTTCGACGCTTCGTCGGCGGGTGACAGCATCTATGTCGGCTCGGGCATCTACGGCCAGACCGCGACGCTCACCGGCGGCCGCTCGCTGACCTTCAACGAAGCGACCTTCGATGGCCTGACGATCGGCGGCACCGGGACTTCGCTCGGCGGCACGCTGGCCAGCACCGGCGATCTGAGCATCGGCAATGTGTCGTTGAACGAAGCAACCGGCTTAACGGCAGCCGGCGCACTTTCGCTCGGGGCGGTCGATGGCGTCTATGCCCTGACGGTCTCGGGGGACAGCGTGACGCTCGGTACGGCAGATGTGGCCAGCCTCTCCGTCACCGGCACGACGATCATGTCAAATGGCGCGTCGACCAGCGGTGCGCAGAGCTACACCGGCGCAACCACCCTGAACGGCAGTTATGCGGCGGACAGCTTCGGCGTCACCGGCGCGACGACACTGGGCAGCGATGCGAGCATCTCGGGGACAACCGTTTCGCTCGGCACGGTCGGCGGGGCGCATGCGCTGACGGTCACTACCACCGGCGCGGCGTCGCTCGGCGAGGTCACCGGCCTGACGTCGCTCGCCATTACCGGCGGCACGATCGCCAGCAATGGCGCGTCGACCAGCGGCGCGCAGAGCTACACCGGCGCGACCACCCTGAACGGCAGTTATGCGGCGGACAGCTTCGGCGTCACCGGCGGCACCACACTGGGTAGCGATGCCAGCATCTCGGGGACAACCGTTGCGCTCGGCACAGTCGGCGGGGCGCATGCGCTGGCAGTCAACGCTTCCGGCGCAGCGTCGCTCGGCCAGGTCACCGGCCTGACGGCGCTCGCCGTTACCGGCAGCACGATCGCCAGCAATGGCGCCTCGACCAGCGGCGCGCAGAGCTACACCGGCGCAACCACGCTGAACGGCAGTTATGCGGCGGACAGCTTCGGCATCACCGGCGCGACGACGCTGGGAAGCGATGCGAACATCACCGGCAGCAGCGTTTCGCTCGGCACGGTCGGCGGCGCAGGTGTCCTGACGGTCACCGCCACCGGCGCGGCTTCGCTCGGCCAGGTTACCGGCCTGACCACGCTCGCCGTCACCGGCGGCACGATCGCCAGCAACGGCGCATCGACCAGCGGCGCGCAGAGCTACACCGGCGCAACCAACCTGAACGGCAGCTATGCGGCGGACAGCTTCGGCATCACCGGCGGCACCACACTGGGCAGCGATGCGAGCATCACCGGCACCAGCGTCTCGCTCGGCGCGGTCGGCGGCGCAGGTGCCCTGACGGTCACCGCCACCGGCGCGGCTTCGCTTGGCGAGGTCACCGGCCTGACGGCGCTCGCCGTCACCGGCAGCACGATCGCCAGCAATGGCGCCTCGACCAGCGGTGCGCAGAGCTACACCGGCGCAACCACGCTAAACGGCAGCTATGCAGCGGACAGCTTCGGCGTCACCGGCGCAACGACGCTGGGCAGCGATGCGAACATCACCGGCACCAGCGTTTCGCTCGGCACGGTCGGCGGCGCACGTGCCCTGACGGTGACCGCCACCGGCGCGGCGTCGCTCGGCCAGGTCACCGGCCTGACCACGCTCGCCGTTACCGGCAGCACGATCGCCAGCAACGGCGCTTCGACCAGCGGCGCGCAGAGCTACATCGGTGCCACCACCCTGAACGGCAGCTATGCGGCGGATAGCTTCGGCATCACCGGCGGCACCACACTGGGTAGCGATGCCAGCATCTCGGGGACAACCGTTTCACTTGGCGCGGTCGGCGGCGCACGTGCCCTGACGGTCACCGCCACCGGCGCAGCGTCGCTCGGCCAGGCCACCGGCCTGACCACGCTCGCCATTACCGGCAGCACGATCGCCAGCAATGGTGCATCGACCAGCGGCGCGCAGAGCTACATCGGTGCGACCACCCTGAACGGCAGCTATGCAGCGGACAGCTTCGGCGTCACCGGCGGCACCACACTGGGTAGCGATGCCAGCATCTCGGGGACAACCGTTTCGCTCGGCACGGTCGGTGGCGCACGTGCCCTGACGGTCACCGCCACCGGCACGGCTTCGCTCGGCCAGGTTACCGGCCTCACCACGCTCGCCGTTACCGGCAGCACGATCGACAGCAACGGCGCATCGACCAGCGGTGCGCAGAGCTACACCGGCACAACCATCCTTAACGGCAACTATGCGGCGGACAGCTTCGGCATCACCGGCGGCACCACGCTGGGCAGCGATGCCAGCATCACCGGCACCAGCGTTTCGCTCGGCACGGTCGGCGGCGCACGTGCCCTGGCAGTCAACGCCACCGGCGCAGCGTCGCTCGGCCAGGCCACCGGCCTGACGGCGCTCGCCGTCACCGGCGGCACGATCGCCAGCAACGGCGCGTCGACCAGCGGCGCGCAGAGCTACAACGGCGCAACCACCCTGAACGGCAGCTACGCAGCGGACAGCTTCGGCGTCATCGGCGGCACCACGCTGGGCAGCGATGCGAGCATATCGGGGACAACCGTTTCGCTCGGCACAGTCGGCGGGGCGCATGCGCTGGCAGTCAACGCTTCCGGCGCAGCGTCGCTCGGCCAGGTCGCCGGCCTGACGGCGCTCGCCGTCACCGGCAGCACGATCGCGAGCAATGGTGCATCGACCAGCGGCGCGCAAAGCTACAACGGTGCGGCGAGCCTCAAAGGCGCTTACGCAACCCAAGGCGGCGGCTTTGCCGTCAATGGTGCGGCCACGCTGGCCGGAGCGGGCAGTGTCTCGACTTCGGGGGGCGCGATCAGTTTCGGCACCGTCGACGGCGCTGGGGCGCTGACGCTCAACGCAGGGGCCGGTTCGGCCACGCTCGGAGCGATCGGCGGGGTCACCCAACTCGGGGTGCTTTCGGTGAATGCGGGCCAGACGGTGCTCAATGGCGCCGGCTACCGCGCCGCGAGCGTCACGTTCACCGGCGGCACCGGCTCCACCGTTCGGCTGACGCAGGGCACAACCAGCTTCACCACCACCAGCGCCAATGGTGGGGGCGCGATCTCGATCCTGCCGCAGCTGATCGGCACCGTCGTGGCGACTCAGAATGTCGTGTTCACCGCCGGCACGGGCCTCTCGGCCAATGACGACGACATCACGCTGGGCAATGCGGGCAGTGATGCCATCCGCCTCGGCGCGATGACGGCCCGTGGCCGCAACTTCTCGGCCCAGACCGTGAAGCTCGCCGGCAATTTCGAGTCGACCCTCAGCGGTTCGCAGACGTTTAGCGCGAACACGCTCGATACGCTGGGCAGCGTCCAGTCCAGCGTGCTCGGCAGTGAATCGGGCCCCATCCGCGCTGGGGGCTCGGTTGCGATCCAGGCGAGCGAGACCGGAATCGGTTCCGTTGTCGCGGGCGGTCCGGTCACCCTCACCTATGGCTCGGACGTGGCCCGCACGATCACCAGCACCGGAGCGGTCTCGATCGCCACCGGCGGCGCGATCAGCGGCTCGGTCAGCGGGACGCAGGTCAGCCTGAGTGGCGGCGCCGGCACGGTAACGACCACGGTCAACGCGACCGGCCCGGTCTCGATCACCACCACCAGCGGCGCAATTTCGTCGACAGTGACGTCGGGTGGCACGACGACGATCGGTTCGGGCACCGGCGCCGTCAGCAGCAACGTTACCAGCAGCGGCGCCATCACCGTCAACAGCGGCGGCACGATCGGTGGCACGCTGACCACGCCAGCCTCGACCACGCTCATATCGACCCAACCGGTCGATGTGCAGGTCAACGGTGCGGCTGTAACGGTTACGGCGCCTGGGGGCACCGTGACCGGCGTGTTCTCGCAAATCACGACCAGCGAGAATGGCACTTTCCGTGTCAACGACGCGCCGGTGATCGGGTCGGGCACTTCGGATGCCAATCAGATCATCATCGACAGTTTCATCGCTCCGTCCGGCGGCACCGTTGGCCCGACTGGCGAGATCCAGCTGCCGGTCGGCCTGGCACTCGGCCTGATCGCTCCGGCAGGCCGCGGCGATGGCCAGCGTCCGCCGGTGGTCGTCAACTCGGTTAGCCGGCTCGGCGAACTGCTCCGCATCGGCTATACCGCGATCATCATCCAGCTCGATGAATCGAATGTCGATCTGGAAGAAGAACTAATCGCAGCGGCCGAGTAACCGGCTGCCGAGAGGCTCAGAGAATCGGGCGCAGAGCGTGGTCATGGCCGCGGAACCACCCTAGCGGCAGGATGCAGACGGAGGCCGCCCCGCCAACTCGGCCAGGGTGTTCTCGCCGTTCACGGCCCCCAACACCACCCCCGTCCGCGCGGGGGCAGGCTCTTGGCCTTGAACGCCGGGCTGTGGTTCCGGCGGAGTTGCTTGCTCGTCCTGCCGCCCCCTCGCGGCCACGGCCGCTCTCAGATCGACAAGCCAACTATCCCCGCTCTTCAGATTCCCCGAGCCCCCCTTCCGGGCGCCGGACGATCCACGCCGCGCAGCCGGACAAGATCAGCCCAACCAGTGTCGCCAGCCAGAAAGGGGCCTGCGCAAACCAGAGGAACAACGAAAAGCCTGTCACCATGCCCATACAGGCAGCGAATTTGGCATGTCGCGGGATCGCGCGAGCCGATTGCCATCCACGCAGCACAACGCCGAAACGCGGATGGTTGAGCAACCAGGATTCCAGTCGCGGTGAGGAACGCGCGAAGCATGGCAGCGCCAGGATCAGGAAATCCACGGTCGGCAATAGCGGCACGAACAGCCCCACAAAGCCGATCGCGACGAGAAGCAGGCCCAGAGCAAGCCATAGCACCCGCCGCGTCCGCCCACGTGCGACCGGATCAGCCGAGTTCGGCATCGACCAGCGCCTGCACCCGAGCAAAGGCGGCGTTGGCGCCGGCGATCGCCCGCTTGGCCTCTGCATCGGTGAGCAGCGCGCCATCCAGCCCCTCCTTGAACTGACGCCAATGCGCGGCGGGACCATCCTCTGCCGGCGCGAGATGGCGGGCACCATGGGTGTCCGACAAGCCGAGGCGTGCGGCTTCCTTGCGAAGCAGGGCCGCGCCAAGATTCGAGCCCTCGGCGACATAGAGCCAGCCGAGCGCAGTGGCAGGATCGGCGGTCGGCCCGGCCGAGCCAGCCGGAGCGCCCTCGCCTTCCTCAAGGTCGGTGAGGTCGGCCTGGATCAGCGGCAGGCGGCGGCGCTCGGCCAGGCCGGGCAACAGCGCCTGGAGCGCGGGATCATCGTAGAGCGCGTCAATATCGCCGTGGAACGCGCGCTGAACGCGCAGGAAACGGCGATAGCCGTCCAGAGTGTCGAAAGCGGCAGCGTCCATGATCGAGCGATCGAGCTTGTCATGGGTAGCGTGGGTCTCGTTCTTGAGGCGGGCCGAGAGCGGCGTGTCGATGACGTCCATCGGGATACTCCTTGCAGATAGGGGGATGGCGTCCGGCGCTCAGTAGCGGAAGCTCATCGCGGCGCGGAAAGTGCGCCCCGGGGCGGGCATCACGCCGAGCGCGAGCGGATCGAGATAATAGCGATCCGTCAGGTTATCGACGTTCAGGTCGAGCTGGACCTGCTCGGTAACCTTGGCGCTGAGAAACGCATCGACGATGCTCGAGCGCTTGTAGAGCTGCTGGATCGCGGACAGGCCGACATTCCATTCCTTGTCGAGCCTGCTGATCGGACCGCTGTTGTGGACCAGTCGCGCGCCGAAGGTCAGGCGATCATCGAACAGGCGGGCGCCCAGCGTGGCATTCAGGTTGAAGCGCGGCGGGTTCTGGGTGTTGGTGTAGGAGCCCTCGAAGCCACCATCGACGCAATCGGGGGTGTTGATCAGTTCGTCGATCCCGCGCGACTTGCCATAGGCGCGGCGCTCGGCTGCGATGTCGGGGGCGCAGGTCTTGGCCTTGAGATAATAGTGCGCCGAGAGGTTCACGAACGGCACCCGGCCCGAATATTCGGACTGGAACTCGATGCCCGAAACCTTGAACTTGTCGACATTGCGGATGAGGCCGGCCGACAGCGTGCGATAGTCGCGGGTGATCAGATCGCTGATATTGTTGTTGAAATAGGCGGCCTTGACCGCCAGCCGGTCACCCGCTGCGAAGACGCCGCGCTGGAGCGTGCTGGCACCGATTTCCCAGCTGCGGCTGCGCTCGGGCTTGAGTTCCGCGACCGGCCGCGCGGCGGTGAACAGGCCGAGCGTGGTCTCGAAGATGCTCGGCAGCTTTACGCCCTCGGCATAGCGGCCATAGATGCGCGCGAAGCCTGCGTCATAGCTGATCGTGCCGGTGGGAGTGAACGCCGTGTCGCGACGCTTGATCGGCTTCGACCAGTTCCACGCAGTCGGCACGATCAGCGGCTTGACCGGATCGGCCTTGTACGTCGTCCAGCCGGGAATGTCGGCAACGGTGCCCTTCTCGAAGGGCGAGGCCAATAGCGAGGCATAGGTGAACTGGCCATTGGCATCCGGATACCAGTTGAGCAGCTGCACGCGCGCGGTGCGGTTCGGGTTGGTCGCGCTAGGGTTCGGGCGCAGCAGCTCGGTATAGCGGTAGAAGCCGATCTGGCTTTCCTCCGCCACCGTCGCCAGCCGGTTTCGATCCTGGATCTCGACATGGTTGAGCCGGCCGCCGACCAGCAGCTCCCAGCGCGAATCCGGCTGCCACTTGACCGAGGCGGTGCCGCTATATTCCTGGCGGTGCGCGTTGCGCAGGAAGCGGTTGTTGACGATGTCGTCTTGCTTGATCGGAGAGTTCGGGCCAGGCTTGATGTCGTCGTTTGCGAAGGCAAGGCCATAGGTGAAGGTGAAGTCGCCGAGGCCGCCGCTCAACTTCGAGATATTGGTGAGGTCATAGCCCCAACGATTGTTGGTCAGCTCGTTCCAATAGGCGTCGCGATAGCCAGCCTCGCTGTTGAAGGTCGGCGCATCCCACCATTCGGTGCGGCGATCGTAGAACCAGGGCGTGATGCCGGTCAGGCCGTTATACATCAGGCTGTTCGAGTGGGTGTACCAGGCGCGCGCGGTGAAATCGATCGCGGCGCCCTGCTTGGCGCGATAGGTGAGCGTATAGGCGTCGAGGCCGATGCGGCCGGGCTCCCATTGCGGCACCTGCTCGCCCGTGCCGCGGATGATCTGGGAGGCCATGATCTCGCCCTGCCGTCCCTCATAGCGGCGATAGCTCGCCTCGATCGCCTGGGCATCATCGATGCGCCAGGTGCCCTTGAGCAGGATCGAGTCCGACTTGGCGGACGTGTTGAACACTTCGGATTTGCGCGGGTTGAGCGCTGCTACGGTGCGACGGGTGAGCGGATAATCCTCGTAACCCACGCTGCCGGCATAATAATTGCCGGTCTCGCGGTGGGCATAGGCGGCGAGCAGCTCGATATCGTCGTTGCGCCAGGCCAGCGCGGCATTGCCGAAGAAGCCGCCGGGCTTCAGCGTCTCGCGGCGGCGCTGCTTGTCCGCATAGCCGGGGAGATCCGGCGCGCTGCCATCCGACAGACCGAAGCGGACGCGCGCGCCGATAGTCTTCCCCTCGCGCAGCACGTCGCCCGGCTTGAGCGTGTCGACGCTGACCACGCCGCCGATCCCGCCCGAGGCGTTGGTGGCGAGGCTCGGGCCCTTCTCGATCGTGATCGCGCTGATCAGATCGGGATCGAGATAGGCGCGCTGCGATTGGCCAGCATAGCCGCGATAGGTGTCCATGCCCGATTGCGCGCCGTCGATCAGGATCGGCACGCGGCCCTGCCCCTGCACGCCGCGGATATTGACGTCGAGCGCATTGGCGACGCGCGGATCGCCCGCGGTGACGCCGGCCACCCCCTTCACCACATCCGCTACCGTCGCGCCGCGAAATCGCTCGATCGTCTCCTGCGGGATATAGGCGCTGGAGCCGGCCTCGATATAGGGCCGGTCCGCCGGCGTCGCACCCTCGCCGCGACCACCGACGCCCGCCGGATTGGTCCCACCGGCACCGCCGCGCTCGTTCGACGCGCCGACTCGGACCGGGCCGAGCACGGTCGCGTCAGCCGATTGCGGTGCGCGCTCCAGCGTCACCCGGCGCCCCTCAACCCGGTAGCTGAGCCCGCTGCCCTGGAGCAGCCGCGACAGCGCGGCGATCGGGGCCATGGTGCCGTCGACGCCATTGGTGGTGAGACCACGGGTCAGATCGGCATCATAGACGAGCTGCAAGCCGCTCTGCTGCGAAAACCGGGCAAGCGCCTCCCCCAGCGGCCCCTTGGGGATCGAAAACCGGGTTGCCTGCGCCGCCTGCGCCAGCGCCAGCGCCGGCGACGCCAGCATCGTCCCGCCCATCAGCACCTGCACCGCCAGCAGCATCGCGCCGCGTGCCCGATTGCGTCCCGTCATATTCTAACCCCTTGCTCTTGTCGCATGCGCCCCTTTTTGCGAGGCACTCGCAAAGGTTGACGTGCGGCAACGCAACAACGGGACCTCGCAAGCGCAAAATTTCGCGGTTGCCGCTTTTTTATTGCGACTAACTCGCAGTTGCGTTTAAGCGGGCCGCATGGGCAAAGGGCCTTCCACCACGGCAATGCTGTCGCACGCGATCATCGGCAATCGACGACCGTTGCTGGGCGTCGCGCGCCGCATCCTGGGTGACGGACCGGCCGCCGAGGACGTGGTGCAGAGCCTGTGGTTCCGGGTTCAGACGCTCGACGAGCGGGTGACCGTACGCGACAGCGGCGCGTTCCTGCGCCGGCTGGTGCGCAACCTCGCGCTCGATCAATTGCGCAAGGATCGGGTGCGGCATGACTATTTCCACGAAGCCCCTCCCGACGACACCACGCCCGATCAAACCCCGGACGCCGAACAGGTGCTGATCGATCGCGACCGGCTGCGCCGCTTGAGACTCGCACTGGACGAATTGCCGCCGCGCTGCCGCGAAGTGTTCGTGCTGCGCCGTATCCACGACCTGTCCAGCGCCGAGATTGCGGAGCGGCTGGGAATCACCCAGAACGCCGTCGCCAAGCATGTCCGCCTGGCATTACAGCATTGCCACAGCCGATTGGCGGAGGCGGAGCAGGCATGAAACCCGAGGACGACAAGGCGATCATCGCCGAGGCGGCACGCCTGCTCGCCGATGACCTGTGCCGCAACGGCGCGCAGGGCACAGGCGAGGCGATCGAGGCGTGGCGCGTCTCGGATCCACGGCACGACAAGCATCTCGCCGAGATGGAAGCGATCTGGCGCGATCTGGGCAAGGTCGCCGAAGCCAGTACGCCGCCCCTGCCCGCCGAAGTGGCGCCGCGCCGCCGCGCCCGGATGCGCGCGCCGACCCCGCGCCGCACAGCCCAGGCCGGTGCAGCGCTGGCCGCCGCGATCGCGCTCGCCGTGCTGGCCGATGTGCCGTTGCGGCTCCAGGCCGATCTGCGCACCGGTGTCGGCGAACGGCGGATCGAGCAGTTGACCGATGGCTCGCGCGTCTGGCTCGACACCGACAGCGCCGTCGCGCTCGATTTCACCGCGAAACGCCGCGAGGTCCGGCTGCTGCGTGGCCGCGCCGAATTCGAAGTCGCGCCCGATCGCAGCCGGCCGTTCACCGTCGATGCGGGCAGCGGCGCGACCACGGCGCTCGGCACCCGCTTCATCGTCCAGCGCCAGGGCGATGCCGCTGACGTCACCGTTACCGAACACGCCGTGCAGGTCGCGCTCGACAGCGGCGCCAGCGCCCGCGTCGCCGAGGGGCAGGCGGTGCATTATCAGGGCAGCACGATCGGTGCGGTCCGCCCGGTGAGCCGCGACACGGCGATGGCCTGGACGCGGGGCTGGCTGGTGTTCGAGGATGCGCCGCTGGGCGATGTCGTCAAGGAACTGGCACGCAGTCATCCCGGCATGATCCGGCTGGTCGGCAGCGCGCTTTCCGAGCGGCGGGTGAGCGGATCTATCGCCGTCGACAATCCCGAAGAAGCGCTGCGCACGCTGGAGAGCCTGCTCCACCTGCGCGCCACCCGGATCGGCTCCGTCGTGATTTTTCTGCACGCTTGAAGGTCCCGATCCTGGTGCCGCACACGTCTAAACAGGAGAGACCAGCCAAGGCGCAACCGCGCCCGGGGAGATTGCAGGTGACCGATGCAACGGCGCGGCGGGGCGCAACGCCCGCGCAGGTGCCGGAGGGCAGCGCAGCGATCCTCGACTTTCCAGCGCGTGCCCGCCCCGCACCAAGCCGTTATGTGCCGATTTCGGCGCGGCACCGGTTCATGAGCCTGTGCCTGTCGGTGCTGCTGCCGGCACTGATGCTGATCCCGCTGCTGCTCCGCTTCGAAGGCGTGATGCGAACGCCCGCGCCGACTCCGCTGGTGGTCAACATGCTGCCGCTTGCCAGCCCGCCCGAGCCCGCGCGTGAGGGCAAGCCCGGCCCGCTCCAGACCGCGCGCAAACAGACCCCGCCCCAACCGCAGGACACGCCGATCCCGCCGCCCAGGATGGTGACGCCGCTGCATATCCCGGTATCGGCGGCCCCGCCGATGCCGCCCGCTCCCGATCCCGGCCCGCCCGCGCCTGCCACCACCGCACCGGTCTCCAATCCGGCACCGCCCGCGCCGCAGATCTCGGGTCGCGACACCAGCTATGAGGCGCAGCTCCTCGCGCATATCCAGAAGTTCCGCCGCTATCCCTCTGCCGCACGGCGGATGGGCGACCAGGGGGTGGCGCATCTGCGGGTGAGGATCGATCGCGGCGGGCACGTCCTTTCCGCACAGGTGCTGCGCGGCTCGGGCTTCGGCTCGCTCGACAAGGGCGCGCTGGAAACGATCCGCCGCGCCGATCCGCTACCGGCAGTTCCCGCCGACCGGAATGCGCCGTTCGAGATGGTGCTGCCCGTAGAGTTCTATATCGAATGATCAGGCCACTCGACTTGCTTCGAAAAAGTGGAGCGTTTGCCTCGCACAGCGCGGCTGATGCGCGAGAACGGCATGCCTGGCCGGCAGAAGCGCCGCTTCAAACGGACGACCGACAGCGAGCATAGCTGGCCGGTCGCGCCGAACATCATCGACCAGGATTTCAGCGCGACAGCGCCCAACCAGAAGTGGGGCGTGGACATCTCGTATGCATCCCCATGTCAGGAAAGGGAAATTGCCACGGTAATGCGATGGTCGATACCGTCTTCTATACCCGTGACCAAGCCGCGCACGCCATTGCCCGCTATATCGACGGTTTCCACAACACCGTCCGGCGCCACTCCGCGCTCGACTACAGCTGCCCTGCGCAGTTCTAGCGAACCACGCCACGCTGACCAAATGCCTCTCCCCTTAAGCGGGGCAAGTCCACCATCGCGGAAACCCTAGACCTGAGTGTCCCGGGCGTCGAACGCAGCCTGGCTCGCATGTATCGCGTGTTCGTGATCCACCACCCACCGGCCCAGATTCTGGCCGAGCGCGGCCAGCGAATGCCCCAGCGGGGTGAGCGCATATTCCACCATCGGCGGAACCGTGGGATGCACGGTCCGCGTCACGACGCCGTCGCGTTCCAGGCGGCGCAGCGTGCGGGTGAGCATCTGTTGCGATATCCCCGCCACCGCCCGGCGCAGTTCGTTGAAGCGAAGCGTCCCCGACGCCAGCACGACCACGACCGGCAAGGTCCATCGATCCCCGATCCATCCCAGATGGCGTGCCACTTCCTGGCAACGGGCGGGATTGTGCGTGCTGGAAGCAGTCATATCCATGTGACTAGGTCTCGAAAATATGCGTTCTTGGCCCCCCGGAGGGGCACTTTACGTGGTGTAGGCCACGTAAGACAGGAACAGGCCCCATGCACCTACTTCATCTCGATTCATCGATCCAAGGCGACGCTTCGGTCAGCCGCACCATGTCCGCCGCGATTGTCGAACAGCTGAGCCGGTCGCACAGCGCGCTTGCGCTGTCCTACCGCGATCTCGGCGCAGAGCCGCTGCCCCACCTGACCCTGCCCGGCTTCGCCACGCCGGAGGCGACAGCCACGCTGGACGCGTTTCTTGCCGCCGATATCGTGGTGATCGGCGCCGCGATGTACAATTTCGGCATCCCGACACAGCTCAAGGGCTGGTTCGACCACATTCTGGTTTCGGGCAAGACCTTTCGCTATGGCGAGAACGGCGTCGAAGGCCTGGCTGGCACCAAGCGCGTCTTCGTCGCGCTGGCCCGCGGCGGTCAATATGCCGACGGCCCCACTGCGGTGATGGAGCATGCCGAAACGCATCTGCGCGCGATGCTGGGCTTCATCGGTATCACACAGCCCGAATTCGTGATCGCCGAAGGGGTCGCCTTCGGGCCAGACCAGCGGAATATGGCGGTCGCATCGGCGCTGGATCAGGTCGCGGCGATTCAGTGCGACATCGCCCCGGCATGATGCCGACGACGTAATCATACGGCGATAGGCGCGACGCCACACATTCCCGCCCGTTACGGCGTGGACGGTGTGGCGTCGGTAGCGTCCCGTCGAAAACAGTCCTGTTCAGGGTCGTTGACGATGCCAACCGCTTGCATCCAGGCATAGACCATCGTCGGGCCGACGCATTTGAAGCCCCACTTCCTCATGTCCTTCGAGATCGTTTCCGAAAGCGGCGAGGCGGCGCCCCACTCACGACCGGCGTTCTTGATCGACGCACCATTGGTGAAGGACCGGCAATAGTCCGCAAAGCTCTCACCGTGCTCGGCCATCTCGCAATAAATCCGTGCGCCACCGATCGCCGCAAATCGTTCTAACCGCACGATTTGGCGACCATCTCGACCTGTTTGCGGTATCGTTGTGCGGAACAGTATCCTTGGTTACCGGCACCCCGCGACGACGCACTCGACAGGCGTGGAAAGCAATGCTTCATCCGCTTGATCAGGCTTCGCGTATTCGAAAAGAGGCAAACGGGGGGCTGCCAGCTGGTATGCGGCTTGCGACGCACGTGCGATGCTTGCGGCATCGGTGTATGACACGGCATTGATGACCGTCAGGACCCCCTCGCGATACGTGATATTGTAGTTTGCGAGACCAGATCCGGAAGCATCGCGGCCAATGATCTTGTACAGGCCCGTGGCGGCCTCCGGCGCGCCGCCTGGGCTTGTCATCAGAAGCGACGACACGCTGTCTCCATTCACCAATCCGAATACGGTGAAACCGTTGAGCTGGGCGCTAAAGCCAAACCGTTTGGTTTCGTCCGCAGCCACGATCGTCAGCGCCGCCGGGGTGACCGCCAGCGTGCCGGCGGTGTAGCCGATCGTGTAGTTCGCCAGGCCGCTGCCGAGGGCGCCGGAGGCGGTGATGGCGTAGTTGCCGACACCCGCCGTCACAGGCGTGCCGGTGCTGGCGAGGCTCACGGACGTCACGCTGTCGGCGTTGAGCAGGCCGGTGACCTGATAGCCCCCCAGCGTGGTGGTCTGCCCGTAGATCTTGGCAGCGTCACCGGCCACGATCGTCAACGCCGCTGGAGTGACCGCCAGCGTGCCGGCGGTGTAGCCGATCGTGTAGTTCGCCAAGCCGCTGCCGAGCGCGTCGGACGCGGTGATGGCATAGTTGCCGACGCCCGCCGTCACGGGCGCGCCAGTGCTGGCGAGGCTTACCGAGGATACGCTGTCGGCGTTGAGCAGGCCGGTGACCTGATAGCCCCCCAGCGTGGTGGTCTGCCCGTAGATCTTGGCAGCGTCACCGGCCACGATCGTCAACGCCGCTGGAGTGACCGCCAGCGTGCCGGCGGTGTAGCCGATCGTGTAGTTCGCCAAGCCGCTGCCGAGCGCGTCGGACGCGGTGATGGCATAGTTGCCGACGCCCGCCGTCACGGGCGCGCCAGTGCTGGCGAGGCTTACCGAGGATACGCTGTCGGCGTTGAGCAGGCCGGTGACCTGATAGCCCCCCAGCGTGGTGGTCTGCCCGTAGATCTTGGCAGCGTCACCGGCCACGATCGTCAACGCCGCTGGAGTGACCGCCAGCGTGCCGGCGGTGTAGCCGATCGTGTAGTTCGCCAAGCCGCTGCCGAGCGCGTCGGACGCGGTGATGGCATAGTTGCCGACGCCCGCCGTCACCTGAGAGCCGGTGCTGGCTAGGCTTACCGACGTCACGCTGTCGGCGTTGAGCAGGCCGGTCACCTGATAGCCGCCGAACGAGGTGGTCTGCCCGTAGATCTTGGTGGCATCGCCGGCGACGATCGTCAGCGCCGCCGGGGTCACCGCCAGCGTGCCGCCGGTGTAGCCAATCGTGTAGTTCGCCAGGCCACTGCCGAGCGCGTCGGACGCGGTGATGGCATAGTTGCCAACGCCTGCGGTCACGGGCGCGCCGGTGCTGGCGAGGCTGACCGACGTCACGCTGTCGGCGTTGAGCAGGCCGGTGACCTGATAGCCGCCGAACGAGGTGGTCTGGCCGTAGACCTTGGCGGCATCGCCGGCCACGATCGTCAGCGCCGCCGGGGTGACCGCCAGCGAGCCGGCGGTGTAGCCGATCGTGTAGTTCGCGAGGCCGCTGCCGAGGGCATCCGATGCAGTGATGGCATAGTTGCCGACACCCGCCGTCACGGGGGCGCCGGTGCTGGCGAGGCTTACCGAGGATACGCTGTCGGCATTGAGCAGGCCGGTGACCTGGTAGCCCCCCAGCGTAGTGGTCTGGCCGTAGATCTTGGCGGCATCGCCGGCCACGATCGTCAACGCCGCTGGAGTGACCGCCAGCGTGCCGGCGGTGTAGCCGATCGTATAGTTCGCCAGGCCGCTGCCCAGGGCATCGGACGCGGTGATGGCGTAGTTGCCGACGCCGGCCGTCACCGGCGCACCGGTGCTGGCGAGGCTTACCGACGACACGCTGTCGGCATTGAGCAGGCCGGTGACCTGATAGCCGCCGAACGAGGTCGTCTGGCCGTAGATCTTGGCGGCGTCGCCAGCGACGATGGTCAGCGCCGCCGGGGTGACTGCCAGCGTGCCGGCGGTGTAGCCGATCGTATAGTTCGCCAGGCCGCTGCCGAGGGCATCCGATGCAGTGATGGCATAGTTGCCGACGCCTGCGGTAACGGGCGCACCGGCGCTGGCGAGGCTTACCGACGTCACGCTGTCGGCATTGAGCAGGCCGGTGACCTGATAGCCGCCGAATGTGGTGGTCTGGCCATAGATCTTGGCGGCGTCACCGGCCACGATGGTCAGCGCGGCGGGAGTCACTGCCAACGTGCCGGCGGTGTAGCCGATCGTGTAGTTCGCCAAGCCGCTGCCGAGCGCGTCGGACGCGGTGATGGCATAGTTGCCGACGCCCGCCGTCACCGGGGAGCCGGTGCTGGCAAGGCTTACCGAGGACACGCTGTCGGCGTTGAGCAGGCCGGTGATCTGATAGCCGCCAAGCGTGGTGGTCTGGCCATAGATCTTGGCGGCGTCACCGGCCACGATCGTCAGCGCCGCTGGGGTTACCGCCAGCGTGCCGGCGGTGTAGCCGATCGTATAGTTCGCCAACCCGCTGCCCAGGGCATCGGAAGCAATGATGGCATAGTTGCCGACGCCGGCCGTCACCGGCGCACCGGTGCTGATGAGGCTTACCGAGGACACGCTGTCGGCGTTGAGCAGGCCGGTCACCTGATAGCCGCCGAACGTCGTGGTCTGCCCGTAGATCTTGGTGGCATCGCCGGCCACGATGGTCAGCGCGGCGGGAGTCACTGCCAACGTGCCGCCGGTGTAGCCGATCGTATAGTTCGCCAAGCCGCTGCCGAGCGCATCGGACGCGGTGATGGCGTAGTTGCCGACGCCTGCAGTCACGGGCGCGCCGGTGCTGGCGAGGCTGACCGACGACACGCTATCGGCATTGAGCAGGCCGGTGACCTGATAGCCCCCCAGCGTGGTGGTCTGGCCATAGATCTTGGCGGCGTCACCGGCCACGATGGTCAGCGCCGCCGGGGTCACCGCCAGCGAGCCGGCGGTGTAGCCGATCGTGTAGTTCGCCAGGCCGCTGCCGAGCGCATCGGAAGCAGTGATGGCGTAGTTGCCAACGCCGGCCGTCACGGGCGCACCGGCGCTGGCGAGGCTTACCGAGGATACGCTATCGGCATTGAGCAGGCCGGTGACCTGATAGCCGCCAAGCGTGGTGGTCTGCCCGTAGATCTTGGCGGCATCGCCAGCCACGATCGTCAGCGCCGCCGGGGTCACCGCCAGCGTGCCGGCGGTGTAGCCGATCGTGTAGTTCGCGAGGCCGCTGCCCAGGGCATCGGACGCGGTGATGGCATAGGTGCCGACACCCGCCGTCACCGGCGCGCCGGTGCTGGCCAGGCTGACCGACGTCACGCTGTCGGCATTGAGCAGGCCGGTGACCTGATAGCCGCCGAACGTCGTGGTCTGGCCATAGACTTTGGTGGCATCGCCCGCCGCGATGCTGAGCGTGGCAGGGCTGACCGACAATTGGCCCACCCCGAGAAGATCGAGCCGATAGCCCGACGTCGACGTATCCAGCGTTCCGGCCTGGACATCGATCGTATAGCCGCTGCTCACGGCCGCGGTGCTCGCGGTGCCGGCCGAAGACAGCAAGGGCGCGCCGCTGCCGACCGCGATGGCGAGGCTGTCCCCAAGATACGCGCCGGCGACGCCGGCCATCAGGCCGGTCATCGTGAAATTGTTGGTGACGTCCGCCGTCGCTCCATAGACCTTCGTCGCATTGGTCGACGAGACCGAGAGCGTTGGCTGGAAGGCGAAGACATAGCGTTTGCCCGAAACGCCGACGGTCGCGAACGCCGCCTTGTTCCAGACGGCGGTATTGCCGCTGTCGAGCCCGCCGAAACGGTGCGTGGCGGCCGGCGCGGCAAGGAACACCCGCCAGGCGCCGTCGGACACATTCAACGCCCCCGCACCCGCATCGTTGAGGAAATTCCCGCCCGCCGCCAGCTCCGCGCTCGTCGCGGTGATGGTGCCCGTCAGGTTCAGGTCGGTCCCGCTGCTGGCGCGGAACGCCCCCGCGGTCACGGCGCCGAGCGTCAGCGCGCCACCGTCGGCGATCGACGTGGTGCCGCCGGTGAGGGTTACCGCCTGGCTGAAATGGTTGCCGGCCGTGGCCAGGGTTATCGCACCCGCGCCCGCATTGATGCTGCTGGTGCCGGTGACGCTCAGGCCGCTGGCAGTGGACTGGCTGATCGCCCCGCCGTTGCTGACCGCCTGCAGCGTGCCCGCTACCGTGCCGCTGCCGAGGTTCAGTGCGCCGTTGCTGGTCGCGCTCAGCCCGCCGGTGGACAGCGTCCCCAGAGTGAGCGCGCCGCTGTCGACAATCTGCGTGGTCCCACCGCTCAGGCTGACCGCCTGGCTGAAATGGTTGCCGCTGGTCGCCAGCGTGATCGCGCCGCTGCCCGCCGCCACATTGCTGGTGCCGGTAACGGTGAGCGGGCTGCCGGCGGACTGGCTGATCGCCCCGCCATTGCTGGTCGCCTGCAACGCGCCGGCCACGGTGCCGCTGCCGAGGTTGAGCGCGCCGGTGCTGGTCACGCTCAAGGCGCCGGTGGCGAGCGTGCCCAGCGTAAGCGCCCCGCCATCCACGATCTGGGTGGTGCCGCCGGCAAGGTTCACCGACGGGCCGAAATCATTCCCGGCTCGCGTGAGGGTGATCGCACCGCTGCCGGCACTTACGCTCGCAATGCCGGAAACGGAAAGCGCGCCCCCGCTCTGAGTGATCGCGCTGTTGGTGGATGTCAGCGCCAAGGTGCCGGTTGCGCTGACATTGTGGCCAAGGGTGATGCCGCTGGCGCCGCTGAGGCTCACATTGGCGCCGGACAGCGACGCCTGGGTGGCAAGGGCGCCGCCGCTGGACAGCGTAAGATCGGCGGAGCCGGTATTGATCGCACCGGCGGGCAAGGTGAGCGTTCCCGCCGCGATGAGCGACAGCACATTGTTGGCCCCCAGGGTCAGCGTGCCGATCGACAGATTGCCATTGGCTGCCACCCGCAGCGCACTGGCAGTGGCGCTGAACGCGCCGCCAAATGTATTGGCGGCATTGGTCAAGGTCAGCGCGTGGCCGCTCATCGACACGCTGGTCGCGCCGCCGACCGTCAGCGCGCCGGACTGGACAAGCGCCGCGCCGTTGGTGATCGAAAAATCCCCGCCGACGTTCAAGGCACCCAGCGCGGCAAGCTGGTTGGCGCCGGTAAAGGCGGCCGCCCCGCCGATGCTGCCGCTCAGCGTGCCGGCGGTATATGCACCGCTTTGTTGCACGCCCCGGTCGGTGCTCACGGCAATGGCGCCACTGCCCACATTGATGCTGCCCCCGCCGCCAATCCCGGTCTGGCTGGCCCCATTGGCGACGAGCGACACGCTCCCGTCGGCACCAGCCGAGATCGCCGAAGCGTTGATGACGCCGCTGTGGTTGATCAGCTGGTTGAACATGCCGCTTGCGGCGCGCGCCTGGAGCGAGACGGTGCCGCCGCGCGCGAGAAGGCTGCCGCTGTTATCGACGGCCAGGAGATCCAGCTGCAATTGCAGCGCCTTGTCGATCGCGACGGCGAACCCGCCGCTTTCGAAACTCAGCGTCACCTTGTCGGCGGCGACAAGATTGATCGCGCCCCCCGTGGCGGTGATCGTGCCGCTGTTGACCACTTTGCCGCCGATCAGCGAAACGCCGCCTGCGTTCGCGGTGATGGTGCCGCCGTTCGACATGAGCGCGACCGTATTGGCGCCCGCGTCCAGCACGTCGTTGCCGGACATGAAGTTGCTGGCACTGGTGCCCAGGGTGCTGGCAACCAGACCGCCGACATTCATGTTGGCGGTGCTGCCGAAGATCATGCCGTTGGCGTTGATCAGGAACACCTGGCCGTTCGAGTTCAGATTTCCGAAGATCTGGGTGGGATTGCCGCCCTGCACCAG
This sequence comes from Sphingomonas degradans, assembly GCF_053502645.1. NCBI lineage: Bacteria > Pseudomonadati > Pseudomonadota > Alphaproteobacteria > Sphingomonadales > Sphingomonadaceae > Sphingomonas > Sphingomonas degradans. Next base: position 1,158,326 of record NZ_CP177172.1, on the reverse strand, counting down.
GTTCAGGACCGCCGCTGTCGACGATGGCTGGTTGAAGGTGACGGTTGCCGCAGAGCCGATATCGAACGACGACCAGTTCAAGGCCATGCGCGCAGACGTCTGGTCGATGGTGAGGGTTGCCCCGCTCGGCGCGTTGATCGTGCCGGTTCCCCCGGCGATGCTGCCCCCGCTCGGCAGTTGCGTCGATGCGACCTGCGCCCGCGCGGCGGCGGGTGCCGCCGCCGCGGCCAGCGCGATCACCAGGGCCAGCGGGGCCCGCCCAAAGGCCTTGCTGGTAGAGCGGCGGCGTGCGGACGGCGAGGGGCGCAAGATGGCATGCATGACGCGATCCTTAAAAGGTGAAGCCGAGGCCGGCCCAGATCTGGGCAGCGCGGTCGGTGTTCGGATGGCGGCGCGTGGGAAGCGCCGCCGACAGGTTGAGCTGGACGCCCTGTTGGTAGGGCAGCCGGAATTCGAGGCCGAGCCCCGCCCCCTCGAAGATCGCCGGCAGTGCCCCGAGCCGGCGATTGCGCGCGACCGGCGACACCCGGCCCCAATCGTAAAATGCCTGGACCGTCAGCAGATCGCCCCAGCTGCGCCCGGCAAAGGGCGAAGGCGCCGATGCGAAGCCCGGCGCATCGACCTGATATTCCACCGTCGCCTGGACACCGCGATCCCCGAGTGCCGCCGAAAGCGTCGCCGAACGCACGCTCGTCGGCCCGCCGATCGAGAATTGCTCCAGCGGCGGGAGCGCATCATCGGTCACCTGGCCGTTGCCGCGCACGATCAGCCGATGGCCGGACGCAATCCCCTGGATGCGCGACAGCGACCAGCGGCCGCTCCAGAACTGGCTTTCGTGCGGGCTGAAGATCACATTTGCCGAGGACGAACCGTCGTGAATCGCCCGGCGAAGGCCGATCTGCGCGAAATTGACGGCATGGCTTTTGCGCTGGTCAGCGCGGACGGCCAGGCCGGCGTCGAGCACATCGAAACGATAGGAAGACAGGCGCAGCCCAAGCCCGTCGAGCTGCGAGGTTTCGTGGATATAGCGGCCGGACGCCTGCACCTTCAGGGTCGGGCGATTGATGAACTTCCAGTCGATCCCGGCATAGGCTTGCGTCGTCGGGCCATGGATATCCAGCGCGGCGAACGGCCCCGTCCGCAATTGCAGCTGGCTGCGCAGGAACCCCATGGTCGCGCTCAGGCCCGATGCGCGATCCAGCGGCAGCGTGTAGGATGCCGAACCCACCCAGCTGTTGCTCGGCTTCACGGAATAGGCGAAGCTCGCCGCCAGCACATCGCCGATGCCGAGCGGGCTGTAGAGCGTAATCCCCGCCTCGAACCGATAGCGCCCGATCGTTTCGGTGCCATAGTTGCTGGTGCCAAGACGAATAGCATAGGGCCGCGGATTGTCCTTGGCGACGAGGATGATGTCGGTCTCGCCCGGGTTTGCACCGGCGGTAAGCATCGGCGAAATCGTCACCCCGGGAAGATCGCGCGCATACAGGGTCGCCTGTTCCAGCGACTGGCGCTCCAGCGGCTGGCCGACCAGCGGCCGCAGCGTCGAGGCGATGACGGCGTCGCGGTAGCGCTTGCTGCCCTGAACCTTGATCTGCCCGACCTTGCCTTCGAGGATGCGGAGGGTCAGCGTGCCGCCGGCCGCGATATCCTGCGGGGGCACGATGGCAGTGGCAACGATAAGGCCGGCGCGGCGATACGCCTGAGTGACGCTGTCCGCGACCGCCTGGATCTGCACGAAGCTGAGCGCGGCGGGCAGCGCGCCATTCGCCTGATCCCGAAGCGCGGCATCGGCGATGCGCTGGATGCTCTCGGCGGTGATGCCGATCTCCGGGCGTGGCTGGAGATCGAGGATGCGGACGGCGGATACCGTGACGCGGGTCTCCGCTGGCGCGGCGGCGCCCTGATTCTCCGCGTCGATCGTCTGTGCGGCGCAAGGCACCGCGAAAACAGGTACCATAGCGGTGGCTACAGCTAAGACTCGTTTAAGTACGTGCACTGCTTGCTTTGCCCCCAACCGCAAGACTCGATTGGCAGCGATGCCAATGTGCCCTGCGTGATTTCCCCCGCGCGGCTGCGTAGCCTGCTCGGTCAGAAAATGCACGCGATCAAAATCTGGAATTGGTTCAGAAGAGTAGAGAGCTTTCCTGATGAAGCCGCGACGGTCCACGAACGAGAATTTCAGGACCACGCGGTGGGACTGGTCGTAACCAGTGGACGCCGGCACCGCGATCTGCGCTTGCGCCCCGACGTAAAGCCATTTTCATGCGCCGTCGGCCCAATGGGCCCATGCATCATTCGGACCGCGACGGCCAATATTGTTCCGTAGACTACGAGACCGAACCGCACCGCCACAGCGCATCTATCCACATGTCTAGAAAAGAAACTTTTTATGATGGGGCCACGCTCCGAGCGGCAGCTGTCGACCAGCTCAAGCCCTTCCGATCGAAGAGCCAGAGTGTCTGCCCACACCGGAACCGGCCATTCGTCCTGCCATATCCCCGCTATTTCATCCGTTTCGCCGGATAAGTGTTCGCACCGCGAACCAGCGCAAATCCGGTGATTGCGCCGTCGCTGCCGCGTTCGAAGCGGATCGACATGTCCTGTGCCGTCATGAAGAACGACGCCTTCGATTCCGCGAACAGCTCCATGCGTTTGGCCCCGAACAACTGGCTTTGAAAATACAGGCGGTCTCCTTCGGCGATGACGTGCGCGGGCAGGTCCAGCAGTTGATAGTCGCCCGCAACCTGCGCGTTGACCGCCGCGTCACCCGGAAGCGCGGCTTTCTCGACCACCTTGAAATCGGGCCAGCCATATTCGGCGGCAATACTGGACAGGATCTCCGCGATCAGCGCCGCGCCGGTATCGCTGTTGGTCATCACGATCGCGCCCTGGCCCGCCCGGGTGTACCCATATAGCTGGGAGCGGAAGCCCATGGTGCCGCCGCTATGGCTGAAGCTTGTCCGGTCGCCCAGCTTTTCGACGAAGAAGCCCAGCCCATATTCGCCCAGGCCGCGCGTCAGCATGGTGGTTGTCATCGCGCGCGACAATACAGCGTCGGACTTCCCCGCTTCCGCCTTCTGCACCTCGATCACCACGCGCGCCAGATCACTGGGCGTGGTCCACAGGCCTGCCGCGGCGGATTCCGGATAGTTGTGCCATCGGCCCGCAATGGCCGTGCCGGCGCCGTCATAGGCAGTGGCGGCCAGCGCGCGCCGGGTGTCAGGCAACGGCACGGCGAAACTGCTTTCGGACATTCCCATCCGATCCAGCACCGCCGCCTGCATGTATCGGTCAAAGGGCTGGCCGCTGGCTTCGCGCATCATGACCTGGACGACGGTGTAACCGCCTCCCGAGTAGCGCCAGGCGCTTCCCGGGACCAGGTCGACACGGACCGGATCGGAGTTGGCAGGTGGAACGCCGTCCAGCACCTGCACCAGCGTCGGAAGCGCCTGCCCCTGCGCGTAGCCCATGAAGCCGTGGACGGTGAGGCCGGCGCCGTGATTGAGCAACATGCGCAGGGTAATCGCCTTTTGGCGGGCAAGATCGTTCTGCGGAATCTTCCACGCGGTAAGCTGGCGGTTGGCCTCTTCGTCCAGCGACAATTTACCCTGCTCGACAAGGCGCAAAGCCCCGATGGCAGTGATTGCCTTGCTGATCGAGCCGGCCTGGAACAAGGTTTTTGTTGTCGCCGGCCGCTGACTGGCAATGTCGGCCATGCCATAGGCGCGCGCCCATTCGATGCGACCATTGTTGATCAAGGCGATGCTGACAGCGGGCACCTGATAAAATGCCATGCGCTCGGCCAGCGCCATCTTCTGATCCGGTGCGCCTTTGATCACCACGGGCGCCGAAAGCCCCTGCTCCACCCGACCGATTCTGGCTTGGACCGCAGAGGGTGGCACTTCGTCGGAAGCAGATGGACGGGTCCCCTGCGCGCTTGCGCACGGGCTCCACAGCAGGAGCGCTGCGCAGATCAACAACGAAGACTTTTTCATGCAGGATTTGCCACCGCAAGGAAAAGGCCGGGCGAGATGCGCGGCGCACCGCTTCGTTGCATCGCCTGTACGCATTGTCAAAGCAGCCCCGGCGCATGCTGTGTGCGCGTCAATCACCCCTTGCCGAAGCAGCCGGCAGGGGCCTGTTTTCGCCGAACCGAGCGGCTTGCCGCGATAAGTGAACACATGCGTCTTGTGTTTGTCGGCCTGCCGTTCGGCTTCTCCAGCATCGATCGCGCGGACGTTCCGATCTGATGTCCGCTCGTTCGCCCAGATGCGCGTTCCCCGAACAGGCCCGCTAATGCGAACGACTTGCAATTAATCTTCCGCCCGTCTAGTCGCCCCTGAAAAGAGGGACGCAAAATGAAAATTGCATTGGGCCTGGTGGCCGCTACCGGACTATGGGCAGGCGCCGCACACGCGCAGGACGTCGATGGCGACGGTCTGGGTGCGGAACGCCGTGACGAAATCGTGGTGACTGCTGCCCGCACTGTGCTGCCCGCCAGCGCGCTGCCGCTGACGGTGGACGTGATCGATCGCGAGACGCTGTCGCGTCAGGTGACCGTGTCGGGATCGGTCGTCGATGCGGTGTCCGCGCTCCTCCCCGCCTTCTCGCCGACGCGCGAAAAGATCACGGGCGTGGGCGAAACGCTGCGCGGCCGCTCGCCGCTCTATGCGATCAACGGCATTCCGCAGACCACACCGATCCGCGACGGCGCGCGCGATGGCTATACGATCGATCCGTTCTTCATCGACCGCATCGAAGTCATCTATGGATCGAACGCCCTGCAGGGGATCGGCGCGACCGGCGGCGTCGTCAATCAGGTGACCGCCCGCGCCCCTGCGCGCGACGGCTTCACCGGGCGCACGCTCCTCCAGGCGAACGCCGGGGACGATTTCTCCGGCGCGTCACTGGGCGGCAAGGTCGCAGGGCTGCTGAACTGGCGCGGCGGTCGCGTGGATGCGACGGCGGGCGTGGCGTTCGAGCGGCGGGGCGTGTTCCTCGACGGAGGCGGGCGCCGGGTCGGCTATGACGGCAACCAGAGCGAAATCCAGGACACCGACACGCTGTCCTTCTTCGGCCGGATCGGCATCGACCTGTCGGATACCGCCCGCCTGGAAGTGATCGCCAATCGCTTCGAACTGCAAGGCAACAACCATTATGTCCCGGTGGACGGCAGCCGGGCAAAGGGAATCCCCGCGACCACGCGGCGCGGCCAGACGCCGGGCCAGCCCTCGACCGGGCTCGCCGAAATGGTATCGGCATCGCTGACCGACGGCGATCTGGCGGGCGGCGCGTTCACGCTGCAGGGCTTTTACAACCGCACCAGCGACACCTTTGCCGGCGGCATCCTCGCCACGTTCCAGGACGCGGCGATCGCCCCGGTGGGCACGCTGTTCGATCAATCGCGCAACGTCTCGCGCAAGCTGGGCGGCAAGGTCAGCTATGAGCGCGCGGTTCCGGGTTTCGATGCACTGACGGTGACGCTGGGGTTCGACGCGCTGATCGATCGCACGGCGCAGTCGCTGGTGCAGACCGGCCGCAGCTGGGTGCCGCAGACCGATTTCCGCAGCCTGGCGCCATTCGCGCAGACCAACCTCAAGCTGTTCGACGGCATCGTCCGGCTGGCGGGTGGCGTGCGCTATGAGAACGTCCGGCTCGACGTGCCCGACTATACGACGCTGGCGACCTCCGGCTCGCGCTTCGTGACGGGTGGCAAGCCCGCGTTCGAGCGGGCGTTGTGGAACGGCGGAATCGTGCTGGAGCCGGTCAAGGGCGTCCGCGCCTATGGCAGCTATGCCGAGGGCTATACCATCGCCGATATCGGCCGGGTGCTGCGCGGCGTCAGCCAGGCGGGCGTGCGGATCGACGACTTCCTCGATCTCACCCCGGTGATCTCGAACAATCGCGAAGTCGGCGTCGAACTGGCGCAAGGCCCGCTGACCGCCAGTGCCACCTATTACTGGTCGTCGAGCGACGCCGGGCAGGTGCTGGTCCGCAACGATGACGGCATCTTCAACGTGGTCCGCCAGCCGATCGACATCGAAGGGCTGGAACTCAACCTGGATACCCGCACGCCGGTTCCGGGGCTAAAGGTCGGCGTCGGGTACAGCCATGTGACCGGACGGACCGACACCAATGCCGACGGCATTCTGGATGCCGACCTGGACGGGGCCAATATCTCGCCCGACCGGCTCAACCTCAACGCCGACTTCACCAACGGCGCGTTCAGCGCACGCGTGCAGGGCCGCTATTACCTGTCGCGCCGCTTCCAGGGGCAACCGATCGCCAACGACTTTGCGGGATACCAGCTGTTCGACGCCTATGTCGCCTACACGCTCTCGATCGGCCGGGTGATGCTGAGCGTCCAGAATATCGGGAACAAGGATTACGTCACTTACTATAGCGACACCCAGGGGCCGACCGACAACGCGCGCTTCTACACCGGGCGCGGGCGCAACTTCACGCTGAGCTGGCAAGCCGCCTTCTGATGCGCCTGTTGTCGCTGCTCCACCGGTGGGTCGGCGCGCTCATGGGCGCGCTGCTGGCGCTGCTCGGGCTGACCGGCGCGCTGCTGGTGTGGCGCGATCAATGGACGATCGTGCCCCATGCGGGCGATGCCGTCCGCCACGACCCGCAGGCACTGGCGCAGGTCGCGGACAGGCTGGCGCAGGCACCGGGGGGCGTGGATCGCATCACCTTTGCCGGGGACGGCCTGGGCGTGCACCAGGCCGTGTTCGCGGATGGCGGCGGCGCCTATCTGAGCCAGGCTGGCGAAACGGTGGCGCGCTGGTCCGCCGCGTGGCAGCGCCCAGAGCTGTGGCTGTTCGATCTCCACCACCGGCTTCTGCTCGGCGATGCGGGTGAGATTGCCAACGGCGTGGCGGGGCTGATCGGGCTGTTCTTCGTCGTCAGCGGCGTCGTGCTGTGGTGGCGGATGCGCGCCCGCTTCCGGCCCCGGCTGTGGCCGGCGAAGATGACGCCGGGGGCAATCGTCCACCACCACCGCGATATCGGCGTCCTGACCGCCCCCCTGCTGTTCCTGTCGATGCTGACCGGCGTGATGATGGTGTTGCCCGCTGTCGGGGCGCTCCTGCTCGCGCCGCTCGGCCACGAGCAAAAGCCGCGCGTGCCGACCGCGCCCTCCGCGCACAGGCTGCCCGCGCAGCCGGGCTTCGCCACGCTGTTCGCCGCCGCGCAAGCCCGCTTTCCCGACGCGGAGCCCCGCCGGCTCCAATGGCCGCGCAAGCCCGGCGCCCCGGTCGTACTGCGGTTGCGCCAGCCTTTCGAATGGACTCCGAACGGGCGGACGTTCCTCTATTTCGATCCGGCGACGATGGCGGTGCTGGGCGCCGCGGACCCGCGCGCCGGCAACGCGCATATGTGGCTACGCGAAAAGCTGTACCCGCTACACGCCGCCAAGGTCGGCGGCATCGCCTGGAAGCTGGCGATCACCGCGTCGGGCATCGCGCTGGCACTGCTCGGGAGCCTGGCGGTCTATGGATTCTGGCGAACGCGATGGAACGCCCGAGGCGCTGCCCGACGGAAGCGACGTGCGCTGACCGCATGATCCGCTGAACACGAAGCGTCGCCGCGATGGCCGGTCGACTTCACTCGCCACGGTCGGCGCCGATTCAGCGCGGGGCATGGCCGCCCACGGGGGCAACCCCATTGGCATGCCGCCGCCCCGAGCGCGCGCCGATCAAGCGCGCACAGAGGTGGCAAAAACGCGCGGCCTATGCCGATAGCGTCGCCGACGCCGCGACTGCATGGCGCCACCGCGCCATCAATGCGGTGCGATCGGCCCCGCCGGGCGAGGGATCGAAGCGGTCGGTGGCGACGGGGTCCCATCGGGCGGCGCCCAGCGTCTCGGCCGCGAGTTGCGCCACCCCGCGCGCACCCAGTTCCAGCTGGCGCGGTCGCAGCACCGGGCGATCGATCACGTCCGCCAGAATCTGCACGAGCAGGTCGTTCGCCGCCGCCCCGCCATCGACCGACAGCGTCTCCAGCGGCGCGCCCAGATCGGCGTCCATGGCAAAGACGATGTCGGCGATCTGAAGCGCGATCCCCTCCAGCACGGCCCGCGCGACATGCGCGGGGCTGGTGCCCAGCGACATGCCGCTCAACACACCGCGCGCCTCGGATCGCCAGTGCGGCGCGCCCAGCCCCGCCAGCGCGGGCACGAACGTCACCCCCTGGCTGTCCGTCACCTGCGACGCCAGCCGGGTCAGTTCGGCTTCGTCGCGCAGGTTGAGCAGCCGCACGGCAAAGGCCGCCGCATGGCCCGACACCGCGACATTACCCTCCAGCGCGTGGAACACCGCGCCCCCGCGCGCCCAGGCGATCGTGCTCCACAGGCCGTGCGCCGAATGCACGCGCCCCGCCGTGACGGCCATCAGCGACGATCCGGTGCCGCACGTCACCTTGGCCCGTCCCGGCGCGGCAAAGCCATGGCCGAGCAGCGCGGCGTGCGAATCGCCCAGCAGCACCTGGATCGGCACGCCACCGGGCACGCCGGCAGCGGCGGTCAGCCCGAACAGGTCGTCGGACGGCCGGATTTCCGGCAACACCTGCCGGGGCACGCCGAACAGCGCCAGCATCGCCGGGTCCCAGTCGAGCGTGTCGAGCGCCATCAGCTGCGTGCGCGACGCATTGCTGACATCGCTCACATGCCGCGCGCCTTGCGTCAGCTTCCAGACCAGCCAGCTGTCGATCGTGCCCGCACGCAGCAGCCCCGCCTCGGCCTTTGCCCGCACACCCGGCGTCTCGTCGAGCAGCCAGGCGAGCTTGGTACTCGGCGCCAGCGGGTCGATGCCGAGCCCGGTGGACGCCGTGATCTCCGCCGCATGGGGCACCACGGCGGCGCAGCGATCGGCAGTCCGCCGGCATTGCCAGCTGATCGCCGGCGCCACGGCCTCGCCGGTCTCGGCATCCCACAGCACGATCGTCTCGCGCTGGTTGGCGATGGCAAGTGCGGCGATCTCGGCGCCCGGCGTGGTGGCGATGACTTCGCCGATCGCGCCCGCGACGCTGCCCCAGATCGCCTCCGCCGATTGCTCGGCCCAGCCGGGGCGCGGATGCACCACGCCCAGTGGGTGCGATGCGCGGCCCAGCACCTCGCCGCTATCCGCCGCGAACAGCAGCGCCTTGGTGTTGGTCGTCCCCTGATCGACCGCAAGGATCGCCGCGCGCGCCATCAGCCGCGCTTGGCGATCAGTGCGCGCGCGGCGGCGGCAATCCCGTCGCGCGTCAGCCCGTGCTGCTCGAACAGCCATTCCGCCGATCCGGTCTGGAGGAATCCGGGGAAACCGAGAATGCGCATCGGCACGGGCAATTCCTCCACCACGACTTCCGCCACGGCAGCGCCCAGCCCCCCGCGCACGACATGTTCCTCGGCCGTGACGATAGCACCGGTGCCCGCTGCGGCAACGATCGCCGCGCGATCGATCGGCGATACCGTCGCCATGTTCACCACGCGCGCGGATATTCCCTCGGCCGCCAGCAGCGCGGCGGCATCCAGCGCGCGGTGCACCAGCGTGCCGCAGGCGATGATCGCGATGTCGCCGCCGTCGCGCAGCACTTCCGCCGCGCCGGCCGTGAAGCGCGCGCCCTCGGGCCGTTCCAGCGCGGGCACGGCCATGCGGCTGATCCGGATGAACACCGGCCCCTCATGCGCCGCGGCCCAGCGGATCGCCTCCGCCGTTTCCCACGGATCGGCGGGCACGATCACTGTCAGCCCCTTGAGCGGGCGCAGCCAGGCCAGGTCCTCGATGCTGTGATGCGTCGCGCCCAGCTCGCCATAGGCGACTCCGCTGGAGATGCCGCACAGCTTCACGTTGACGTTGCTATAGGCGATGTCCGCCTTGATCTGTTCGAGCGCGCGGCCGGTGAGGAAGCACGATGCGCCGCTCACGAACGGCACCTTGCCGCCATTGGCCAGCCCCGCGCCCACGCCGACCATGTTCTGCTCGGCGATGCCGACATTGATCAGCCGTTCGGGAAATTTGTCGCGGAACGCGTTGAGCTTGGACGAGCCGACCGAATCGTTGACCACCGCGACGATGCGCGGGTCCGCTGCGGCCAGCGCTTCCAGCGTCTCGACATAGGCGTTGCGGCAATCGAAGCCCTTGGCGGGGGATGCCGCGCTCATGCCGCCAGCGCCGCGTCGAGTTCGGCAAAGGCTTGCGCCAGTTGCGCGTCGCTGGGCACGCCGTGGTGCCATTTGGCCTGATGTTCCATAAAGCTGATGCCTCGTCCCTTGATCGTGTGGGCGATGATGCAGAGCGGCTTGCCGTTCGCACTGCGGGTTTCGGAAAGTGCCGCGAGAAGCGCTGCCGGATCATGCCCGTCGACTTCGGCGACGTCCCAGCCAAACGCCGCCCATTTGTCGGCCAGCGGCTCCAGCGCATTGGTATCCTCGGTCCCGGCCCCCTGCTGAAGCCGGTTGCGGTCGATAATGACGGTCAGGGTGCCCAGCCGGCGGTGCCCAGCGAACATCGCCGCCTCCCACATGCTGCCTTCCTGCAGTTCGCCGTCGCCGGTCAGCGCGAACACGCGGTAGCCCGCGCCATCAATCTGCCCCGCCACCGCCATGCCCACCGCCACCGGCAGGCCGTGCCCCAGCGGCCCCGTATTGGTCTCCACGCCGGGCAGGTAGTTGCGGTTCGGATGCCCGTTCAGCCGCGATCCCGGCTGCAGATAGGTGTCGAGATCGCTGGTCGGAAAATACCCCGAACCGGCAAGCGCGGCATAAAGGGCGCCGGTGCAATGCCCCTTGCTCATCACGAAACGGTCGCGCGCCGGGTCGTTCGGGCGGGTGGGATCGAAGCGCAGCACGGCGAAATACAGCGTCGCCAGAATGTCGGCGCACGACATGTCGCCGCCCGGATGCCCCTGTTTCGCGCGATGCGCCATCGTCAGCGCCTGGCGCCGGATCGCGTCGGCGCGGCGGCGAATCCCGGCCACGCGGGCATCCTCGATGCCTGCGGTTGCTGCTGCTCTCTCCATGCCCCGCCCTTACCCGACGCCCGCGTCGAATCGCAACCGAGTTTTTACGATTATCTTCGTTTACCTCCATTTCCGTTCGATTGATGGTTCATTCGTTGACAGTTCCCGCCCGCACCGCGTAGCGTTCCGCAAGAGACAAGCGGTAAGGAGCGAGGGGCGCTGGCCGCGCTCCAGCGGGAAAGCGATGCCTTGCGCGGCCATGCCGGAGCCGCGACAGGCGCCGCATCGCGCAGGGATTTGGAGACTGGCATGAACACACGAACCGGAACCCCCGGGCTGCTGGGCGAAGCCCGCCGCATGAAGATCCTCGAATGGCTCCAGGAAGAAGGCGCCGCCCGCGTGCGCACCCTCGCCGATGCCTTTGGGGTATCGGAAGTCACCGTGCGCCAGGATCTGGAGAAGCTGGAGGCCGAGGGCCATGTCGTGCGCGAGCATGGCGGCGCGTTCCTCAAATCCGTGACGCAACAGGTCCGCGCCATGGCGCTGCACCATATGGTCCATATGGACGCAAAGCGCCGCATCGGTCGCGCCGCCGCATCGCTGGTGCAGGATGGCGAGACGATCATCCTCGATTCCGGGTCGACCACCACCGAAATCTCGGCGCATCTCGCCACGCGCAGCGGGCTGACGGTCATCACCAACGCGCTCAACATTGCGCTCGCGCTGGGCGGCCTGCCCGGCTTCGACGTCCATATGCCCGGCGGCCATTTCAAGGCGCCGACGCTGTCGCTCAGCGGCGAGCGCTCGGGCGACTATTTCAGGGGCCTGTTCGCGCAAAAGCTGTTCCTGGCCACTGCCGCGGTGTCGCTGGACGCGGGGCTTACCTTCCCCTCGCTGTCCGACATCACGGTGAAGCGCGCGATGATCGAATCCGCCGCCGAAGTGATCCTGGTCGCCGACAGCAGCAAGATCGGCCACCGTTCCTTCACCTCGCTGGGCGGCATCGAGCTGGTCCACACGCTGGTGACCGACGACGGCATCCGGGACGAGGACCGCGCAGGGTTCGAGGCGGCGGGGGTAAAGCTGCTCATCGCCTGACACGCATCTGCGGCCAGGCGGGGCACAACCCGCCGGCCGCTTCTTTCACGCGCCGCGACGACGCGGGGCGCCACCATCGAGAGGACTGACTATGGCAAGCGAACAGAAGTTCGGCGCAGGCATCTGGCATTTCGCGACCTATGTGGATCGCTATGCGACCGACGGCTATGGCCCGCCGCGCTCGCTGATCGAGATGATCGACATGGCCGGCGAAGTCGGCGACCTGTCGGTGGTCGACATCAACTATCCCTTCCCCGGCGGCGAGACCGATTTCGCGGCGGTCGAGGCGGCGCTGGCGCGCAACAAGCTGTCGGTCATCGGCATCACCCCCGAAATCTACACCCGGAAATTCGCCAAAGGCGCCTTCACCAATCCCGATCCGGGCATCCGCCGCGAAGCCCATGCGATGGTGACCGAGGCCGCCGGCGTCGTGCGCCGCTTCGGCGCCAATTACGTGAAGCTGTGGCCGGGCCAGGATGGCTGGGACTATCCCTTCCAGGTCGATCATGGCGATCTGTGGCGGATGAGCATGGACGGCGTCGGCCTGCTCGCGCAGGAAAATCCCGACCTGAACTTCGTGATCGAATACAAGCCACGCGAGCCGCGCAACCATATGAGCTTCGACAGCGTGGCGCGCACGCTGCTCGGCATCGAAAAGATCGGGCTGCCCAATATCGGCATCCTGCTCGATTTCGGCCACGCGCTGTACGGCGGCGAGAGCCCGGCGGATTCGGCGCAGCTGGCGATCGACCATGGCCGGTTGTTCGGCATGGACGTGAACGACAATCTGCGCGGCTGGGACGACGACATGATCGCCGGATCGGTGCACCCGATCGAGCTGTTCGAATTCTTCTACACGCTGCGCAAAAATAAGTGGGAAGGCGTCTGGCAGCTCGACCAGTTCCCCTTCCGCGAGGACTGCGTCGGCGCCGCCAAGAGCGCGATCGGCTTCCTCAAGCATATCGAAAAGGCGCTCGACCGGCTCGATTTCGATGCGATGCGCGCCGCCCAGGCAAAGCAGGACGCCGTCGAAGCGCTGCGCCTCGCCCGCGAAGCGCTGTTCGCGAGCTGATGCCCCCTCAGGGCAATTGCATTTGAACGCAAGTCCCCCTCACCCGTCCGCCGCTTCGCGGCACTCTCCCTCTCCCCTTGTGGGAGAGGAGTACCGGGTGGACAGCGCCCCGCGCTGTCCAGGCCATGCCGGGGGCATGGCCGACCCGATACTGGGCCCGCCGCCGGAGGCGGTGGGAAGGGTGAGGGGGACGAACAGCCATATACGATTGCCCTGCCCCCGCCCGGCACCGGCCCCTCGCATAGGAAAAAATACGCCGTCATCCTGACGAAAGTCAGGATCCATTCGATGCTACGCTTGCGGCTTTTGCTGCAACGGAGCGGCAATGGATCCCGGCCTGCGCCGGGATGACGGAATTTATGGTAGCCCGAATGCCATGTGCGATGGCCCCGTCCCGGCTCAACGCGGGCGGTCGAACACTGCGATGTCGATGCTGTCGCCCATCGCCCGGTACCCGGCTTCGCTCGGATGGATATGGTCGCCGGAATCATAGGCCGGCAAAAGCTGTAGCGGCGCGGCGGGATCGCGGACCGCCCGGTCGAAATCGATCACCTCATCCGCCTCCCCCGCCGTGCGTATCCAGCGATTGACCGCCTGCCGCTGCTCCTCGCGCGCCTCGGTATAGGAGGTCGCGCCCTTGAACGGCGTCAGCGTCGCCATCACCACGCGGATGCCGGCGGCGTGCGCCCGCGCGATGATCTGGCGATAGCCGGCGATCAGGTCTTCCACGTCCAGCGGCGGGTTCTTGCCGAACAGCGCGCTCGATCCGCCATTGCCGATGTCGTTGATCCCCTCGAACAGCACGACATGACACACGCCCCGCACGCGGGCGACGTCGCGGTCGAACCGGGCCAGCGCGCCCTTGCCCCAGCTGGTGGACAGCACGCGATTGCCGCCGATGCCCGCATTGACCACCGCCAGCGCCGGCCGGTTGCGGTCGGCGGCGATGCGTTGCCCCAGCCGCTCCGGCCAGCCGTGCAGCTGCCCCAGCGCGGGCCGGTTGCCGTCGGTAATCGAATCGCCAAGCGTGACGATCACGCAGGGCGGGCGGGCGCTGCGCACCAATGCCCCGCTGACCGGCGGCCGCCCGATGATCGTGTCGGCGCCCGCCAGCGCCACCGCCATCGTCTGGTCGCCCTCCCCCATCGCCATCGCCGCGTTGCCGAAAGCCTGGAGCTTCAGCCCCTGCGGCACATGCACGCTGACCACCAGTTCGCCCATCGCCCGCACCGGCAGGTCGACGGGATCACTCAGCACCGGCGCGCCCGGCGCAATCGTCACCCGCGCGGCACCGCCGAAGCGCAGGCCGCGCAGCGTGCCCGGCTTTGCAGCAAAGCCCTCGCCCGCCAGCCCGATGCTCGCCGCCGCCACTGTCAGCGGCGCAGTGCCGTCTTCGTTCGACAGCCGGATGCGCACCTGCCGCCCGCCGGTCGCGACCGCGAAGCGAAACCGCAGCGTGCCGGTCACCGGGGGCCGGTCGCGCAGCCGCTCGCGTGCTTCCGCCGGCAGTTGCAGATCCTTGGGAATGACGAAGTCATACGCCGCCGGACTCGATTGAAAGGCATCGACCCACGCCTCGCGCGCAGCGTGCACGTCCTGCGCCGCAGCACCCGGCACCGACAGCACCAGTGCGGCACCCGCCAGCCGTGCGAACATCATGCCGACACCTTCACCAGCCGCACCGCGATCCACGGCTTGCCCGGCAACTTTACGACGGGCCGCGCGGGATCGTGCACGTCATAGTCGTCCTTGCGCGCCATGCGAAACACGCCCTCCACCGGCGTCACGGTCATGTTCCACGTATCGATGATGTCGGCGCGATAGCTCTGCAGCGCCTCCGCCCCGCGTCCGGGCAGCACCACCGGCCACTCGGTCGGCCGCGCGGCCCCGAAATAGCGCAGATACCAGGCGTTCTGCTGCCCGCCGAGATGGTAGTTCCACCATGCCTGGATCGGCTCGACGCCGGGCACCGGGCCTTCCTCCATGATCCGCCGCAGGAAGGCGAGGCGCGGCGCGCTCTGCCCGCGCAGGCTGCCGCCCTGCCCCAGCCACGAACTGTCGGCATTGCCATCGTCCGCGAACGTCTCGCTATGTCCGACATAGCACCCGCCGACCAGCCCGTGCCAGAAACGCTGCACCATGTCCTCGCCGCGCAGATTGCCCCATCGCTTGGCGATATTGCCTTCGTAGACCACTTCGTCGAACACCACCGGCTTCAGTGCAAAGGCGCGGTGCAGCTCGGCGCGCAGATCGTCGAGCACGGCGGCGCCATTCTGGACGCTGGCATGGGTGATCCACGGCTTGCGATGGTCGTAATAGGTGTTGATCTGGTGGATCGAGCGGAGCCGGTCGTGCGGGTCGGCGGCGACCAGCAGCTGGAACAGATGGTCCCAGTCCGCCATCGTCTTGCTCTCGATATTGTCATACTCGTTCGCCATCGACCACCAGACGTTGCGATACGCGCCGAAGCGCGCGGCGACGTAGCGCAGATAGCGTTCGTCATCGGCGCGGCGCATGTCCGAATAGCCGCGCGCCGCGTCATAGGGGTGGTACAGGATCACATCCGCCTCGATGCCCAAGGCACCCAGCCGCCGGATGCGATCCTCATAGCGGCGGAAATAGGCGGGATCGAACCGCGCCGGGTCCCAGTCCTTCGGCCCGTCGCCGGTGCGCGCAAAGGGCCGGGTTGCAACCGAGGGCACGTTGGGAAAGACCAGCATCCGCATCTTGTTGAACGGCGCCGCCGCCAGCGTGCGCAGCGTCTCGGCGCATTTCGCGTCGGATTGCAGCGCCCAGCTGTAACAGGTCGTGCCGATCTGGCGGAACGGCGTGCCATCGGCATAGGCGAAGTGATAGCCGTCCTTCGACACGCGCACCGGCCCGCGATTGCCCGCACCGGGCGCGACGGCGGTGAAGCCGTGTTCCTGCCCGTCAAGCGAGGGGGCGCTGCTCTCGGTCCGGCACTGCCAGCGCCCGGTGTCGGGCGGGCTGAAGCGGATGCGGTACACGCCCTCGCCGTCATAGAATCCCGGCACGCGGAAGCGCTTGCCCGCACTCTCGAACACCGCCGCGAGCGCGACGTCGGCGAAGGGATTGCCCGCCTGCGGGCCGTGCAGGACCAGTTCGAACACGCCCCAGCGCTCGACCGTGGCGGGCGGCGCGGCGCCGCTGGCCATGGCGGGCGCGGCCGCCGCACCGCCGATCGCCGCCGCCTGCGCCAGCATGGTGCGTCGCGTGATCTCCATCGAACCCTCTCCCATTTTTTATCGTATTATTATCTTACTAGAAACCGTGCACCCCGCAACCGTCCCCGCCCGGCGCAAAACGGGCGCCGGAAGCGCTTGCCCCGGCCTTCGCGCGACGCTAGGCTCTGCGTCAAATAATACTATCATATGCTATTAAGGGAGGGGAGCGCGGCCATGGCCAGCACCAATGCGCAGGACAAGGACGATTGGCGGAACACGATCCTGGCCGGCCTTGCGAATTACATCGATGCGGGCTCGATCGTCGCCGGATCGGCGGCGCTCGCGCTGTGGCAAGAGGCGTATCATCTCACCACCGACACCGTCGGGCTGATCGGCGCGTTCGGCCCCAACGCAATCTCCGCCGGCGTCGGCGCGCTGATCGGCGGGCGGCTGTGCGACCTGTTCGGGCGCAAGAAGATCTACCAGTACGACATGCTGTTCTACGCCTTCGGCATGCTGTGGCTGGTGTTCGCGATGAACGCCTGGATGGTCGTGCTCGGCTTCTTCCTCGTCGGCCTCGCGGTGGGCGCAGACATCCCCGCCTCCTGGTCGATCATCGCCGAGATGGCGCCCAAGGGAAAGCGCGGCAAGCATAGCGGCGTGGCGCAGGTGCTGTGGTATCTGGGCCCGGTCGTCGTGCTGCTGATGTTCCTGGCGCTGACGCCGCTCGGCCTGCTCGGCGCGCGGATCGTGTTCGCGCACCTCGCCCTGCTCGCGATCGGGCTCACTTTCCTGCGCTCGCGGATGCACGAATCGCCTCGCTGGCTCGAAGCGCAGGCGGCGACCGAAGGCACCGCCCGGATCGAACCCGCCAAGATCAGCGCGCTGTTCGCGCCGCGCTATCTCGGTTCGATGGCGTTCCTGATCGGCATGTACGGCATGTGGAATCTGTGGGCGGGAACCAACGGCTTCTTCTTCCCCTATATCCTGCGCACCGTCGGCGATGCGAGCCAGGCGACGGCAGTCGCGGTCCAGACGCTCAGCTTCCTGATCGGGATGCTGTCGATCTGGGGCGTGTTCATGCAGTTCGCCGATCGGCTGAACCAGCGGACGATGTTCCTCGTTTCGGCGGTGATCCAGGTCGTCGGCATGTCGCTGCTGGCGCTGTTCCCGCTCACCCTGCCGCTGGCGATCCTCCACGTCTTCCTGATGGCATTCGGCCAGGGCTTTGGCGCGCAATCCTTCTTCCAGCTTTGGAGTTCGGAGATGTTCCCCACGCTGCTGCGCTCGACGGCACAGGGGCTGATGTTCGCGGTGGTGCGCATCGGCCTGGGCATCTGGAGCTTCTTCGTCCCCGTGCTGACCGCCACCGGCTTCACTACGCTGGCGTGGATCCTCACCGGCTTCCTCGCGGCCAGCGGCATCATCGGCATGCTCGGCGCGCCCCGCAACGAAGGCAAGTCGCTGGAGGAACTGGAAGCCAAGCTGCAGGCGTAAAGCCCGGCCCGCGCGCGCCTGTCCGGTCGGGCGCGCGCGGCACCGACATCAAGCCTCTTGCCCCCGGCAACGGACGAATGGTAGCGCTATCGTCAACGCGGCATAAGCCGCACGGGACCATGAAGAGAGGATAGGCTGTTGCGTCTTTCGCTGAAATTTCCGACGGCTGCGGCCGCCATTGCGCTCCTTGCCGGCTGCACCGGCGGCGACCCGGTGCAAAACGGCGCCGCGTCCAATACGACCGCAAACGCATCGGACGAAGCACGCAGCCCGGATGGCAAGCGCTACCTCGCCCAGCCGCTGGTCAAGGACCTGTTCTTCGCCGATCCCTCCGCGCATGTTTTCGACGGCAAGGTCTATGTCTATCCCAGCCACGATGTCGACGCGGGCATCCCCGACGACGACCTTGGCAGCCAATATGCGATGCACGACTATCAGGTGCTGAGCATGGACCAGCCGGGCGGTCCGGTAACGGTGCACCCCGTCGCGCTCGACCTGAAACAGATCCCCTGGGCCTCCGAAAAGCTCTGGGCACCGGACGCTGCGGTCAAGAACGGCATCTATTACCTCTATTTCCCGGCCAAGGATAAGCAGGGCGTGTTCCGCATCGGCGTGGCGACTTCCAACTCGCCGGTCGGCCCGTTCAAGGCGGAGCCGCAGCCGATCCAGGGCGCCTATTCGATGGACCCCGCCGTCTTCACCGACGACGACGGCCAGAGCTACCTGTATCTCGGCGGCATCTGGGGCGGCCAGCTCCAGCGCTGGGCGACGGGCAAATACGATCCCAACGGCGGCGATACCGATCTGAAGAAGGACGATCAGCCCGCCCTGTCGGGCAAGGTGGCGCGCCTCGCGCCCGACATGAAGACCCTGGCCGAGCCGCTGCGCGACGCGGTGATCCTGGATGAAAAGGGCAAGCCGGTCCTGGGCGGCGACCATGACCGCCGCTTCTTCGAAGGGTCGTGGACGTTCAAGCGGGGCGGCAAATATTATTACATGTATTCGACCGGGGACACGCACTACCTCGCCTATGCGATCGGCAGCAGCCCCTATGGCCCGTTCAAATATACCGGGCGCATCCTCGAGCCGGTGCAGGGCTGGACCAGCCATGGCTCGGTCTTCGAATTCAAGGGCAAATGGTATCTGGCGTACCATGATTCCCAGCTCTCGAATAAGAACCACCTCCGCTCGGCCAAGATCACCGAACTGACCTTCCGCCCGGACGGCACGATCGAGACGCTGAAGCCTTTCAAGGACTGACCCACGCCTTCGCCTGCGGTGCTCCGCCACCGCAGGCGCTTTTGCAACCAGCCGTAATTCCTGCACATTTGTTCGCAATCGATGCGCGCCCCTCCCGGCGCGCGTGCAGAATGCGCCTTCACGACGGCAACCTGTGAAGGCGTGACATGCGGACATTGCGAACGGCGATATTCTGTCTGGGCCTGCTGGCGGCATCCGCCCCGGCGGCGCAGGCGCAGGAATTTTCGCCCAATTACTTCGGCTGGTCGACCATCATTCCCTCGTTCGCGCGGACCGACATCCTCGGCACCCACCTGCGCGAGCTTGAGCGCCAGGACGCAGCGCGCGCCGCCGCGCGACGCGGGCGCGCCGCCCCCGCCACTTGATCAACCGGGTTGAAGCCCTACAGATCAGACCGGGTTGATCCTCCACAGTTTTGGCCGGGTGCTTTTGGTGGTTCGCGCAGCCTGTATCGGGGCGGTGCGAAGCGCCGGAAGCGGCCCGAGCGGTCGATTACACCCAGGTCGGTGTCGCAGAACCGCACGAGGTGCGAACCGTCCTCCTGCGCGGTGATACCGACCACCTCGCCTGCCAGCGATTCGCTCACGAACACGCGCCCCTGGCGCCACTTGATGTCCCCCGACCCCTGCACCGTGCGCGCTTCGTGATCGGCGTCGTACCATGGCTCCGGCACGCGTTCCGGCATCGTCCTTCGCGATGCCTGCCACAGGCTCGCGGGCGCGACCTGGCCAAGCGCCTCGTGCGGCCGCTCTTCGTTATAGTGCGCACGGAACGCATCGAACCGTGCCTGCTGCGCGCCCAGCGTCGCCGCCGCGGGCCGCGAGGTCTGCCCCTTGAGCTCGCGGTGCATCCGCTCGTGACGGCCGTTATCCTGCGGCGAGGCAGGGCGGATGAAGTGGGGCCGAACCCCCAGCTTGAGCCACCATGCCGACAGCCGCGTAAGCCCGCCCGCGCCATCCGATCCGAACGGCGGCCCGTTGTCGCAACGGATCGCCTGCGGCAGGCCATGCGCCTGGAACAGCTGCTCGAATACCGGTCGCACACCCGCAATCGACGGATCGGTGATGCGCACTTCCAGCAGATAGCGGCTGTACGCATCCGTCACTGTCAACGGGTCGCAACGCCTGCCATCCCGCGTGCGGAACCAGCCCTTGAAGTCGCACGCCCATTCCACATTGGGCGCATCCGGCCAAAGCGGCTGCGGATCAACCGCGACCCCACGCCTGCGTATGCGCCGCGGCGCAACCAACCCGCTTCGCTTCACGATGTCCCCGATCGTGGAGGCCGCTGGCCAGTCCCTCCCCGGCGCCTCCCGCTCCAGCCACGCCAGAATCTTCTTCGGACCGAAATGCGGATAGCGTGTCCGCACCGCAATCACCGCCGCCTCCACCTCCGCCACCGTCCGGTGCGGACAACTGCGCGGCGCGTGCGAGCGATCCGCAAACCAACGCGCATCGCCACCCGCGCGCCGCGAATGCCACAGGTAAAAGGTCGACCGATCAATCCCGTAGCGCGCACACAGCGCCGTCACGCTGAATGCCCCGGTATCGTAATCCGACAGCAGACCTATCCGCCGCTCCATCCGGCTGCTCTCCACAAATGGCATCGAAGAAACCCTCCTGCGACACAACGCTGCCGTGGAGGATCAACCCGGTCCAATCTGTGGAACATCTACCCGGTTCGTACCACTGCGACCCCCAGCCCCGCCCCTGCCGCGCTCCTGCGCTACACGCCGTCAAAGGCACGGCGCGACGCCAACCTCGCGGGCTTCCTGTCCCAGACCAGGGCGCGCGACCCCGCCGGCGCCCGCGGCCTGCAGGAATTGTTCGCGCAGGGCGACGTCATCGCGCGGATGACGCCGCTGATCGGCGGCTATGGCCTGCGCATCGACAATGTCGCCGATGCCTATGCGCTGTGGTGGATCAGCGTGTGGGCGGCGGCGCATGGCCGGACCGACACGTTCGACAAGGCCACCTACCAAGCCGTCCGCGCCCAGGCCGCCGCCGCCCTGTCCGCAACGCCGGAGATCAAGGCGGCGGACGACGCGGCAAAGCAGCAACTGGCCGAGGCACTGCTGATCCAGTCCGCACTGCTCGACGGCGCGACCGAACAGGCAAAGGGCGACCCGGCCCGACTGGCGCGCGTCGCAAAGGCCGCCGCACAGGGCGGCCGCGGCATGGGCCTCGACCTGATGGGCATGACGCTGACGCCCTCGGGATTTGTCGCGGCGAGGTAGGCACGCGCCGGGCTGCGGACGGCGCCTAAGTCGTGCATTCATCAAACGAACTGTCAGCAAGCGCCCCACAAACGGAGTCTAAAAGCCATGCTCATTCCTCCCCCGGAGGGGGAGGGGGACCGGCGAAGCCGGTGGAGGGGTAGTCGCCGCGGGCGGTAGCGACGATGTGACGGATCGCAGCTTCTACGTCGGACAGTATGATCTGCGCGGGGATGCGAAGCACCCGAACGCCCTGCGTGCAAAGCCAGCTGTCGCGGATCGCGTCTCGATCTGGCCGATCGCCACGCGCATGCGCTTCCCCATCGATCTCCACGGCAAGTTTGCAAGACGGACAGAAGAAATCGAGGACATAGACGCCTGCCGGATGCTGACGGCGAAACCGCAACCCTTCGGGGCGGGCTCGAAGCGCCTGCCACAGTAGAACTTCAGGCAAAGTCATACGCTGCCGCAGATGCCGGGCAAACTCCTGCGTTTTCTTCGGACCGTGAAGCATGCGGCGACTACCCCTCCACCAGCCTGCGGCTGGTCCCCCTCCCCCTCCGGGGGAGGATCAAGGAAAGCACCATCCGCGCACCAGCAGCTTCCCACCCCTTACCGCCCGTCCAGCCCACGTCCCGAGCGCGGTCGCTATGCGTCCACGACCTCGGACTTCGCGCGCGATTGCAGTGCGTACACGATCGCAGCGCCGGCGAAGGGCCAGCATGCGTTTTGCAGCGCGCCATACACGCCAGAAACCAGCTGTATGCGAGCGATCTTGTAGCCGCCCTCCGCAAGGATATGCATGGGTGCGCTACTGACCTGCGCCGACGTCGCAAGATACATCATGACTGCGACGACCACGCCGATCAGTAAAATTATGAGGCTGACCGCAAGGAGAATTGCCGGAGCCTTGTACATCGACCACGCGAAAAACTGGCGCATGCAATCCCCTTCTGTGAAAACACTTGTCCCCGATTGCGCGAGGCTATGCTCGCATGGTGGATAAGGCAAGGGATCGGTCGCAGGCATAGGGCCAGGGCAGCCGGACCGGCACGCCCCCACACCTGCCCGCCCCCCCAAAAAAAAGGGGCGGCGCACTGCACCGCCCCGATGGGAATCCAACGCGGAGGGGGCGCCGGATCAGAACTTCAGGCGAAGGCCCGCATAGTAACGGCGGCCGATGATGTCCCAGATCGCATTGGGGCTGCCGTTGGGCGTTCCCGTCCACAGCGGCGGCTGCTGGACGTCGAACAGGTTGTTCACGCCCGCATACAGCTCGAAATGCTCGATACCCTTGTAGCGGATCTGCATGTTGTTGTAGTTCTTCGCGCCGATCGTAAAGTATTTCCTGTCGGGCAACGAGCCATCGGCCAGCCGGAACGTCGTCTGGTAATTCTCGTAATCGAACATCTGCTTGCCCGTAACCTCACCCGTCAGGGTGAAGCCGAAGGTTTCATTGTCCCAGTTCAGCCCATAGTTGAACGAGTCGCGCGGCGTGCCGATTTCGCCCATGGTGTTGTCATAGGCATCGCCGGTCAGCGGCACGATGCCCTGCTTGAGCAGATGGGTCCAGCTGCCCGACCAGGTGGCGGTGCCGCCGAACAGGTTGTGGCTGTAGCTCGCCGTCATGTCGATGCCGCGCGTGAACTGGCCGCCGCTGTTGACCAGCCCGCGCACCACCTGTTCCACCGAACCGGTGCTGAACGCACCCGAAGGCTGTTGCCGGCGCGTGACGAACTGGCAGAAATCGGCCAGCCCGCTGACATAGCATTTGTTGAGCACGGTCGCCGCCGCCAGCCGGTTGATCGCGTTCTCCAGCTTGATGTCGTAATAATCGGCGGTGATCGTCAGCCCGCGCAGCGCCTGGATCGAGCGCGGGTTGATGACGACGCCGAACGTCATCGTCTTGCCGGTTTCCTGCTGGATGCCGGGGTTGCTGGCGGTGATGCTGCCGACGCCCGCGGTGTCGGACGAGGTCAGCGTCATCGAACCATTGGCGTTGATGTTGGCCAGCACCCCCGGGTCCTTGCGGCAATTCACGGCCACCGCCGTGGTCTGCGCCAGCGTCACGCCCTGGCACGGATCGGTGATGTTGATGATGCCTGCCGCCGCCGCCGCGTACAGCTCGCCGATGTTCGGCGCGCGCACGGCATGGGCATAGACCGCGCGGAAACGCACGTCCTCGACCGGCGCCCATTCGCCGCCGATATTCCATGCCCAGAAGCTGCCGACCGTCGAATAATCGGACACGCGCGCCGCACCGCGCAGCGACAGGTTCTGGAAGAACGGCGTGTCGTGCAGCAGCGGCACGACGATTTCGCCATACGCTTCCTTGACGTTGAACCGCCCCTTGGTGTCGAGCAGCTGGACATAGCCGTTGCGCGCCGCGTTGGTCAGCGGATCGAAATCGTCCATGCTGTATTCCGAACGCCATTCGGCGCCCACCGACACCTGGACCGGCCCGGCGGGCAGGTTGAACAGCGTGCCGCCGACGTTGAGCGCCGCAGTCTGCAACTCCTGCTTCGAATAGCGGCTCATCTCGGTCATCAGCCACGCGGCGGCTTCCTTCGACACCTTCGACGTGCCGTCGGCGTTCAGGCCGAACACGTTGATCGGCACGCATCCCTGCGACCGCGCATTGGCATCGACGCAGATCGCTTCGCTGGTGTTGCCGTCCTTGTCATAGTCGAACACGTCGGGGATCGCCTGCACCGACTGCGCGAGGCGATACAGGTCGGCCAGGCCGGTCATGCTCTGGCGCTGCTTGGTGAAGCCGTACTGATAGTAGAAGTCGGCGCTCCAGTCGCCCATCAGCTGATAGGTGCCGCCCACCACCGCGCGGAAATTGTCGCGCTCGGTCGGGGTGCTGCGCGTGCCGTCGCCGAACATCGTCGTGCGCAGCAGGAAGCTGACGTCCTTCGATGCGATCGCGTCGTTGGCCGCGCGATTGTCCGCCGCGTTGAACACGGCGGTCGGCACGAACGGGTTGTTGAGGATGCGGACATCCGCCGGGTTGGTCGGGTTCACCACCTGGAACTGGATCGGGAAATACCCGTTCGTCCCCGTGAACGCGCCCAGCGCGCTGTCGGTGCGCATCGGCGATGCCTCGCGCCGGCCCTTGGTCTTGTAGTTCGAGAAGGTCGATTCGACGAACAGGTTGAGCTTGTCCGTCACGTCGAAATTGGCGCGCGTGGCGACCGTGATCTGGTTCGACGGCGACGCCTGCTGGCCGAGCGCAGCGGCGTTATAGCCGTATTTCTGGATCTTCGCGACAACCGTGGGGTCGTTATAGTTGGTGCCGTTGACCGCCGGATAGGTGTCCAGCGTGCCGTCGGGCAGGATCAGCCGGCTGCCGACGCCGCCGAAGTTGAACACCCCGCCCGGGCCCACGTTCGACGGCTGGTAGAATCGCGTGAACAGGTTCTGTGCCGCGGTCAGGTTGTTCGCGCTGTTGCCGCCCACGCGCTGCGTGTTGCCCAGGCTGCTATAGCCGGCGGCGGTCCGCTCGCGCTTGTAATTGGGCACGTCGCCTTCGTGGTTGTACCCGGCAAAGACCATCACATTGCCGCGGCCATCCGCGAAATTCTGGCCGAAGGTTGCGTTGATCGAATAGCGCTTGTCGTCGCCCAGCTCCGAAATGCCGGCCTGCGCATTGGCCTGGAGGCCCTCGAAGTTCTTCTTGTAGACGAAGTTGACGACGCCCGCGATCGCATCCGATCCATAGACGGCCGATGCGCCGCCGGTCAGCACGTCAACGCGCTCGACGAACGACGTCGGGATCATCGACAGGTCGACCGTCGAGGTGCCGGGAATGCCCGCCACCGAACGGCGGCCATCGATCAGCACCAGCGTGCGGTTGTCGCCCAAGTTGCGCAGGTTGACCGTGGCGAGGCCCGGACTGGTATCGCCGGCGTTGCTCACACGGGTCTGGCCGGGCACGCCCACTGCCGGGATCTGCGACAGCGCTTCCTGCACGTTGGTCGCGCCGATATTCTGGATCGTCTCGGCGGTGACGGCCTGCAACGGCGACGGCGAGGTCAGCGTCGGGCTCTTGATGCGGCTGCCGGTGACGACGATCGCGTCGTTCTGCGCCACCGTTTCCTGCGGCGCCTCGGCGATGCTGTCCGCCGGCGTCGCGGTCTGCGCAAAGGCGGCAGGCGCGACGATCATCGTCATCGCACTCACCCCGGTCAGCAACGCACCGCGCAGCAACGGCGCGCCGTGCGAGATCTTCAAAGCCTTTTTCATTTCCACTCCCTTTCGTTTTTTTATCGTGCCTGGGCACGTCACGTCATTCGGTGCGACCCCGCCGCGCCGTCGCGTCCTATCTGGCGGCAGCGCTGGGCGCTCCGCCGAAATCCTGGTGGCCCCTCACGCCGCCGCCTCGGCTTCCAGCTCGGCGATGGCCTGCGCATATTGCGCCGCGTCGGGCACGCCGTGGTGCCAGCTGGCGCGGTCGCGCATGAAGCTGATGCCCTGTCCCTTGATCGTGCTGGCGATCAGCACGCGCGGCCGGTCGCGCGGTGCGGCGGCATCGTCGAGCGCCGCCAGCAGCGCCACCGGGTCGTGCCCGTCCACCGCGACCACGTCCCACCCGAACGCGCGCCATTTGTCGGCCAGCGGCTCCAGCGCATTGGTATCCTCGGTCCCGGCGCCTTGTTGCAGCCGGTTGCGGTCGACGATCACGGTCAGGTTGCCCAGCCCGCGATGCCCGGCGAACATCGCCGCCTCCCACATGCTGCCTTCCTGCAACTCGCCGTCGCCGGTGAGCACGAACACGCGGTAGTCCGCGCCGTCGATCTGCCCCGCCACTGCAATGCCCACGCCGACCGGGAAGCCATGCCCCAGCGGGCCGGTATTGGTCTCGACGCCGGGCAGATAGTTGCGGTTCGGATGGCCGTTCAGCCGCGATCCGGGCTTCAGATAGGTGTCGAGTTCCGCCTCGGGGAAAAATCCCGCCCCGGCGAGCGCGGTGTACAGCGCGCCCGTGCAATGCCCCTTGCTCAGGATGAAGCGGTCGCGATCCGGCGCGGCGGGCCGGTTCGGATCGACTCGAAGGATATCGAAATACAGCGCAGCGATGATGTCCGCAGCCGACAGGTCGCCGCCCGGATGCCCCTGGCCGGCGTCGAAAATCATCTTCAACAGGCGGCGGCGCATCCAGTTGGCGCGCTCCCGCACATGGGCAGCACGACCTTCCAAATGCGCGGAGCGGTCACCCGCCACCTCCGGCTCCTTCAGCTTTTGCATCGCTCTCTCCTGCCCGCTGGTTAGCCGGGGAAAGCGGCATTTGCAACGATTAGTACTATAATATCTTCAATATTCCGCACGCCGGGCTTGCGACTTTTTTGTTTTCCGCGATTTAGCGTAAAAATTGACAAGTGCGGAGCCCCGCCCCTAGATCGGCGCGCAGCCCGCCGAGACGCGCGGGACGCGAATTTTGGGAATGGGGATAATGAAAAGACGCGACTCGCGCGGGCCCACGGACGCAGCTTCCCCCCATCCCAGCGCATATCCTAAGGTCCCCGCATGATCATCGCCTCTGCCAGCGACTTTCGCGAGTCCGCCCGCCAGCGCCTGCCGCGCTTCCTGTTCGATTATGCCGATGGCGGCGCCTATGCGGAGGAGACGCTGCGCCGCAATGTCAGCGATCTCTCCGGCATCGCGCTGCGCCAGCGCGTCCTGCGCGACGTCGCCGCGATCGACCTGACGACGACGCTGTTCGGCCAGCGCCTCGCCCTGCCCGTCGGCCTGGGCCCGGTCGGAATCGCCGGCATGTACGCGCGGCGCGGCGAGATGCAGGCGGCACGCGCGGCGCGCGCGGCGGGGGTGCCGATGTGCCTGTCCACCGTGTCGATCTGCCCGATCGAGGAAGTGGCGCAGGCCGCCGACCCCTTCTGGTTCCAGCTCTATGTGATCCGCGACCGCGCCTTCATGCGCGATCTGATCGCCCGCGCAAAGGCGGCGGGGGCAAAGGCGCTGGTCTTCACCGTCGACATGCCCGTCCCCGGCGCGCGCTACCGCGATGCGCATTCGGGCATGTCGGGCCCCCGCGCGCCGCTGCGCCGGGTGCTCCAGGCGATGGGCAGGCCGCGCTGGGCATGGGATGTCGGCCTGCGCGGCCGCCCGCACACGCTCGGCAACCTGCTGCCCGTGCTGGGCAGCGATAGCGGGCTCAACGACTATATGGGCTGGCTGGGCGCCAATTTCGATCCGTCGATCCAGTGGCGCGACCTCGAATGGATTCGCGCCGCCTGGGACGGCCCCCTCATCATCAAGGGCATTCTCGACCCCGAAGACGCGCGCGAAGCCGCGGCGATCGGCGCCGACGGCATCGTCGTGTCCAACCATGGCGGCCGCCAGCTCGACGGCGTGCTGTCCACGGCCCGCGCGCTCCCGGCAATCGCCGACGCAGTGCGCGATCGGATGACGGTGCTGGCGGACAGCGGCGTGCGCAACGGGCTGGACGTGGTGCGGATGCTCGCGCTCGGCGCGCACGGCGTGCTGCTGGGCCGCGCCTGGGTCTATGCGCTCGCCGCCCAGGGCGAGGCCGGCGTCGCCCGGCTGCTCGACCTGATCGCCAAAGAAATGACGGTCGCGATGACGCTGACCGGAGTCAATCGGATCGACGCGATCGACCGCTCGATCCTTGCAGGGGACATGCAATGAAGCTTCTGGATGGAAAGACCGTGCTCGTGACCGGCGGCTCGACCGGCATCGGCCGCGCCGCCGCCATCGCCGCCGCGCGCCACGGCGCCGATGTCGCGATCAACTATGTGTCGAGCGACGAGAAAGCGCACTCCTGCATCGCCGAGATCGAGGCGCTGGGCCGCAAGGGGCTGGCCGTGCAGGGCGATGTCGCGCTGCCCGAAACCGCGACCGATTTCGTCGCGCGCGCGGTCGATGCGTTCGGCAAGGTGGACGTGATGGTGTCGAACGCCGGCATCTGCCCGTTCCACGCCTTTCTCGACATGCCGGTCGAAACCGTCGACCGCACTTTCCGCGTCAACCTCCACGGCGCCTATTACATGGTCCAGGCCGCCGCACGGCAGATGGTGGCACAGGGCCATGGCGGCGCGATCGTCGCCGTCTCGTCGATCTCGGCGCTGGTCGGCGGCGAGTTCCAGACGCACTATACCCCGACCAAGGCGGGGGTGCATTCGCTGATGCAGTCCGCCGCGATCGCGCTCGGCAAGCACGGCATCCGCTGCAACAGCGTCCTGCCCGGCACGATCCTGACCGAGATCAACAAGGACGATCTCGCCGACGATGCCAAGCGCCACTACATGGAACAACGCACCCCGCTCGGCCGCCTTGGCATGCCCGAGGATCTGGCCGGCCCGATCATATTCCTCGCGTCCGACATGGCGGCCTATGTCACCGGCGCCGCGCTGCTGGTCGACGGCGGCATGTACGTGAACCTGCAATAGCACCCCGCCCCGATCCGTTTCGGCAGCGATTTCCCGCCCGCTGCTTCGTCGGCAGTTGACTTGATTAGTACTATTATACAATGAACGTCAGACAGCGGCCCGGTGCACGGGTCCGCGCTTCGGGGAGAGGGAAGTCTGATGCACGCCGGCACGTTCCTGCTGGCCGCGCTCGCGGCGGCTGCGGCTTCGGCCATGCCCGTCGCCGCGCAGACTCCGCCGCTCGCCGTGGCGCCCGGCGGCCATTATCTGCGCGCCGGGGGCCAGCCCTTTTTCTGGATGGGCGATACCGGCTGGCTGCTGCTCAGCCGCACCAGCCGCGCCGAGGCCGAACACTATCTGCGCACGCGCAAGCGCCAGGGCTTCAATGTCGTCCAGGTCATGGTCCTGCACACCGAAAAAATGACCAACCCCGCGACCGGCCCGGCGCTGGTCGATGGCGACCCCGCCCGCCCGCGCACCACGCCGGGCAGCGATCCGGCCAAGCCCGGCGAATATGATTATTGGGACCATCTCGATTGGATCGCGCAACAGGCGGAGGCGCTCGGCATCTATCTGGCGCTGGTGCCCGCCTGGGGCTCGATCGCCGACAACGGCACGCTGACCGCACAAAACGCGCCAACCTATGGCCGCTTCCTCGCCGAACGCTATCGGGGGCGCCCGAACATCGTCTGGCTCAACGGCGGCGACACCCGCTCGGAAATGCGCACGGCGGTGTGGGACGCGCTGGGCACCACGATCAAGCGCCATGATCCCGGCCACCTGATGACCTTCCACCCGATCGGCCGCACCGATTCGGCGTGGCAGTATCACGATGCGCCCTGGCTCGATTTCAACATGTTCCAGTCGGGCCACCGCTCCTATGCGCAGGAAGGGGCGAATGCGATCGGCGAGGACAATTGGCGCTATGTCGCGACCGATTGGGTCCGCCTGCCCGCCAAGCCCGTGATCGACGGCGAGCCTTCCTACGAAAACATCCCCCATGGCCTGCACGAAGCGAACCAGCCGCGCTGGCTCGCCGCCGATGCGCGCCGCTATGCCTGGTGGGCGGTGATGGCCGGCGCATTCGGCCACACCTATGGCGAAAACCATGTGATGCAGTTCTTCACGCCCGGCGCAGACACTGCCAATTTCGAACCGGTCACGCCCTGGCAACAGGCCATCGAGGCGCCCGGCGCCAACCAGATGCAGTATCTGCGCCGCCTGATCGAATCGCGCCCGATGCTGGAGCGCGTGCCCGACCAGGCGCTGATCCTCGACAACGGCACGCGCTACGATCGCGTGCTGGCCAGCCGGGGCACGGGCTATGCCTTTGCCTATACCTATACCGGCCGCCCCTTCACGCTGCGGCTGGGCGCCATCGCGGGAAAGCGGGTGCGCGCGCACTGGTATTCGCCGCGCGACGGCCAGTCGGTGGCGATCGGAACATTCGACAATCGCGGACAGCACCGCTTCGACCCGCCGGGGGAAACCGCGCCGGGCAACGACTGGGTGCTGGTGCTCGACGCCGCGCGCGCGCCGCGCGCCGGCCAATAAGGGAATGCGCATGAGCCTGCCGAAGATCAAACATGTCCGCGCCTTTGTCGCGCGCGGGGGTGGCGGCGCCGACTATCACGATCAGGGCGCCGGCCACTGGATCGACGATCACATCGCCACCCCGATGGCGCGCTATCCCGAATATCGCGCGTCGCGGCAGAGCTTCGGCATCAACGTGCTCGGCACGCTGGTGGTCGAGCTGGAGGCCGATGACGGCACGATCGGCTTCGCAGTGACAACGGGGGGCGAACCCGCCGCCTATATCGTCGAAAAGCACCTCGCCCGCTTTCTGGAGGGGCGCAGCCCGGTCGATGTCGAGAAGATCTGGGACCAGATGTACTTCTCGACCCAATATTATGGCCGCAAGGGGCTGGTGATCAACGCGATCTCGGGCGTCGACCTCGCGCTGTGGGACCTGCTGGGCAAGCTGCGCGGCGAGCCGGTCTATCACATGCTGGGCGGTGCGGTGCGCGACGAGCTGCAATTCTACGCCACCGGCGCGCGGCCCGATGTCGCGAAGGAACTCGGCTTCATCGGCGGCAAGCTGCCCCTGCACCACGGCCCCGCCGAGGGTCTGGAGGGGCTGGAAAAGAACATCGCGCTGCTCGCCGACATGCGCGCGAAATGCGGCGACGATTTCTGGCTGATGTACGATTGCTGGATGTCGCTCGATCTCGACTATGCCACCCGCCTTGCGCACCGCGCCTGGGACGAATGCGGGCTCAAATGGATCGAGGAAGCGCTCAGCCCCGACGATTACTGGGCCTATGCCGCGCTGAAGAAGAATGCGCCCAAGGGCCTGCTCGTCACCACCGGCGAGCATGAGGCGACCCGCTGGGGCTTCCGCATGCTGATGGACATGGAATGCTGCGACATCATCCAGCCCGATGTGGGCTGGTGCGGCGGCGTGACCGAACTGATCAAGATCGCCGCCTATGCCGATTCAAAGGGGGTCATGATGGTCCCGCACGGATCGTCGGTGTACAGCTACCACTTCGTGGTCACGCGCCACAATTCGCCCTTCGCCGAGTTCCTGATGATGCATCCGGGGCCGACCGAAGTGGTGCCGATGTTCGCGCCGCAATTGCTGGGCGAGCCGGTTCCCGTGAACGGCAGGATCCGGGCCAGCGCGCTGGACAAGCCGGGCTTCGGCGTCGAGCTTAACCGCGACGTGCCCCTGCACCGTCCCTATTCTCGCTAAGGAAACCTTCCGCATGAAGCTCTGTCGTTATGGCGCCCCCGGCGCCGAAAAGCCCGGCCTGATCGACGCCGAAGGCCGCATCCGCGATCTGTCCGCGCACATCGCCGATATCGGCCCCGATGCGCTCGGCGCCAACGCGCTCGCCCGCCTCGCCGCGATCGACTCCGCCGGCCTGCCGTTGGTCGAGGGCGACGTGCGCTACGGCCCCTGTGTCGGCGGCACGCGCCAGTTCATCGCGATCGGCACCAACTTCGCCGATCACGCCGCCGAGTCCAACCTGCCGGTGCCCGAGGAACCCGTGGTGTTCCAGAAATGGGTCAGCTGTATCCAGGGCCCGAACGACCCCGTCACGATCCCGCGAGATTCGAAGAAGACCGACTGGGAAGTCGAACTGGGCGTCGTGATCGGCACCGCCGCTTCTTACGTCACCGAAGACGAGGCGCTCGATCATGTCGCGGGCTATTGCGTGGTCAACGACGTGTCCGAACGCCACTGGCAGGTCGAACGCGGCCTGACCTGGGACAAGGGCAAGGGCTTCCCCACCTTCGGCCCCGTCGGCCCGTGGATGGTGACCAAGGACGAAGTCGGCGACCCGCAGAATCTCGACATGTGGCTGTCGGTCAACGGCCGGAAGATGCAGAACGGCAACAGCCGGACGATGATCTTCACCGTGGCCCAGATCGTCGCCTATTGCTCGCAATTCATGACGCTGCTGCCCGGCGACATCATCACCACCGGCACGCCCCCCGGCGTCGGCCTCGGCCAGAAGCCCGAGCCCTGGTATCTGAAGGCCGGCGACGTGGTCGAACTCGGCATCGAGAAGCTGGGCACCCAGCGCCAGCAGTTCGTCGCCTGGGACGCCGCCAAATGAGCGTGTTTCCCGGTCGCTATGCCGGGCGCGCCGCCGTGATTACCGGCGGCGCCTCGGGGCTGGGGCTTGCGGTGGCGACGCGGATCGTCCGCGAGGGCGGCCGCGTCGTGCTGTGGGACCGCAACGCCGATGCGCTGGCGGCGGCGCAGGCGCAGAGCGGCGCCGCCGGGGTCCACGCGCTCGACGTGTCCGACTGGGCAGCGGTCGAGGCGGCGGCGACGGCCAGCGCCGCCACGCTCGGCACCGTCGACGTGCTGGTCTGCTCCGCCGGCATCACTGGCGCCACCGCGCCGCTGCACGACTATCCGCTCGACTCCTGGCGGCAAGTGATCGACGTGAACCTGCACGGCCTGTTCCATTGCAACCGCGCGATCGTGCCGCTGATGCTCGCGAACGGCTATGGCCGGATCGTCAACATCGCGTCGGTGGCGGGCAAGGAAGGCAATCCCAACGCCAGCGCCTATTCGGCGTCCAAGGCCGCGGTGATCGGCCTCACCAAGTCGCTGGGCAAGGAACTGGCCGGCAAGGGCGTGATCGCCAACGCGCTCACCCCCGCCACCTTCGAAAGCCCGATCCTGGCGCAGCTGCCCCCCGAACAGGTCGCCTATATGCGCGGCAAGATCCCGATGGGCCGTCTCGGCGAAGTCGATGAATCGGCGGCGATGGTGTGCTTCATGGCGTCGGAGGAGTGCAGCTTCACCACTGCCTCCACCTTCGACACCTCGGGCGGCCGGACCACCTTCTGATGCCCCCGCGCCCGCCCTTCGTCGATGCGCATGTCCATCTGTGGGACCTGTCCCACCTGCGCTATCCGTGGCTGACGCCGCCCTTTGCGGAGGACGGGCCCAATGGCAGCGTCGCGGCGATCGCCAGCGACTATGGCCTGGACGACTATCTGGCCGATGCGGGCGCGTGGGACGTGCGGGGGATCGTCCATATCGACGCGGGCGCGCACCCGGACGATGCGCTGGCGGAGACCGAATGGCTCCAGGCGATGGCCGACCGGCGCGGGCTGCCCAGCGGCATCGTCGCCTTTGCCGCGCTGGAGAGCCCGACGCTCGAGCCCCTGCTCGCGGCGCACGCCACCCACTCGCGGGTGCGCGGCATCCGCCACATCGTCAACTGGCACCCCGATCCCCGGCGCAGCTATTCCCCCGCCGACATCACTACGTCCGACGCATGGATGCGCGGCTATGGGCTGCTCGCCAAATACGGCCTCAGCTTTGATCTCCAGGCCTATCCCGGCCAGTTCACGCATCTGGCGGCACTGATCGCGCGGCATCCCGATACCCCGGTCATCCTCAACCACACCGGCATGGCGATCCCCGGCGACACGGACGGCTGGGAGACCTGGCGGCGCGGCATGGCGGCGCTGGCGGCGCTGCCGCAGGTCGCGGTCAAGATCTCGGGCATGGGCTTCACCTGGCGCCCATGGACGCGCGAACAGGCGCGGTCCTATGTGCTGGAGACGATCGACCTGTTCGGCACCGATCGCGCGATGTTCGCCAGCGATTTCCCCACCGACAAGCTGTTCGGCAGCTTCGATGCGCATCTCGGCGCCTATGACGCGATCACTACCGCCTTTTCCACGCACGAACGCCACGCGCTGTTCGCGGGCAACGCCAACCGCATCTATCGGCTGGGTCTGGCGCTATGAGCCTGCGCGCCGTCGATCTTCGCACCGAAAGCACCGTCGACCTGCTGGGCACGCAGGCGCTGCGCCCGCGCCTGTCGTGGCGGATCGAAAGCGACCGGCCCGGTACCGTGCAGACGCACTACCGCCTCCGCGCCGCCACCAGCGCCGACGCGCTCGCCGCCGGCCCGCTGCTGTGGGACAGCGGCGTGGTGGCCAGCGATGCCAGCGTCGATATCGCCTATGCCGGCCCGCCGCTGGCCACGATGCAGCGCGTCTGGTGGTCGGTCGAAATCACCGACGATGCCGGCCACACCGCCCTTTCCACCCCCGCCTGGTTTGAAACCGGGCTGCTCGGACCCCAGGACTGGCACGCCGACTGGATCGAAGCGGAGGACGCCCTCGCCGCCGCCGATCGCGCCGCCGGCGTCCGCTGGGTATGGAGCGAAACCGCGCTCGACGATCGCCCCCACGCCTTCCGCCTCGATTTCGACGCCCCCGCCGATCTGGTCCGCGCCGAAATGCTGCTCGCGGGCAAGGATCATCTGCGCGGCGTCTGGATCAATGGCGCGCGCTCCCCGCTCGACTGGCATTTCGACTGGGACACCTATCTCCCCTTCTGGGGCACGCTCGCGCCCTATGCCGGCGCCGTGCAGCCGGGGCGCAACAGCATCTGTGCGCTGGTCGAGGCGGATACTACCGGCTTCTTCCCGGTCGATGGCGGCGCCTTCGCCGCGCTGATCCGGCTGCACCGCGCCGATGGCAGCATCGACCGGATCGTCAGCACTGCCTTCCGCCTGATGCCTTCGCCGCCCACGGGCTGGACCGACCCCGGCTTCGACGCGCGCGACTGGGCCGTGCCGGTGCCGAGCGGCGCCAACGTCCACAACGATCCCCGCCCCGCCGAGCCGGCGATGCTGCTGCGAACCGACTTTACCGCCGACAAGCCCGTCGTCGCGGCCCGGCTCTACGCGACCGCACTCGGCGCCTATGACGCGCGGATCAACGGCCAGCCCGTCTCGAACGCGATCCTGGCCCCGGAAATCAGCGTCGCCGCCGATCATGTCCTCTACCAGACCTACGACGTCACCGACCTGATCCAGCCCGGCACCAACGCACTCGCCGCGACCATCGGCGACGGCTTCTACGCCAGCGCGTTCGGCTGGCGGATCGAGCGCTACGGCTTCGGCCCCGCCCCACGCCGCTTCCGCGCCCAGCTCCGGCTCGACCATCCCGATGGCACCAGCACATGGGTCACCACCGGCCCCGACTGGCGCCTGTCCCCGTCCGCGATCCGCACCTCCGAAATCTATGACGGCGAGACCCGCGACGCGCGCGCCGAACAGCCCGGCTGGGACCGCGCCGGCTTCGACGCCTCGGGCTGGGCCCCGGCCCCGCGCGGGACAGCGCCCGACACTCGGCTGGTCGCCCAGACCTCGCCGCTGATCGAGCGCACCGACCATTTGCGCGCACGCAGCGTCAGCGAACCCGCGCCCGGCCGCTATGTCTTCGATTTCGGCCAGAACTTCTCCGGCTGGGTCCGCATGCGCGCGACCGGCGCGGCGGGCACCACGATCACCGCGCGCTTCGCCGAGCTGCTCAACCCGGACGGCACCGCCGACCTCTCCAACCTGCGCCTCGCCCGCGCGACCGATCGCTTCACGCTGGCCGGCAGCGGCGAGGAGATGTTCGAGCCAAGCTTCACCTATCACGGCTTCCGCTATGTCGAAGTCACCGGCTATCCCGGCGTGCCCGGCCCGGACGACATCATGGGCGTCGTCGTGCGCAGCGCCTGTCGCGAGACCGGCAGCATCGCTTTCCCCGACGCGCCGCTGCTCCAGTCGATCTTCGACAATGCCTTGTGGAGCCAGCGCTCGAATTTCTTCGCCGTGCCGACCGACTGCCCCCAGCGCGACGAGCGCATGGGATGGATGGGCGATATCCAGGTGTTCCTCGACGCCGCCGCGTTCAACATGGAGGTCGGCCCCTTCCTCCGCCGCTTCCTGCTCGAAGCCCGCGCGGCACAACGGCCCGACGGCGCCTACCCCATCGTCGTGCCCCAGCCCCTGTCCTTCCCCGATGTCGTGACGGCGGGGTGGAGCGAGGCGGGGATCATCCTGCCGTGGCAGCTGTGGCAACGCTATGGCGACACCGCCGTGATCGACGAGAACTGGGACGCGATGGCGCGCTGGATGGCCTATGTCGCGCGGACCAACCCCGACGGCATCTGGCGCAACGATCGCGGGCTCGATCTGGGCGACTGGCTCTCGGTCGATGCGATTCGGCCCGATGACGAGACGACGCCGCGCATCCTCTGCGCCACGGCCTATTGGGCATGGTGTGCCGATCTGATGGCGCAGATGGCCGAGGCTACGGGCCGCGACGCCGCCGAATGGCGCGCGCTCCACGCAAGGATCGCCACTGCCTTCGCCGCCGAGTTCGTCGCGGCGGACGGCACCGCCGGCAATGGCAGCCAGACGAGCCAGGTCCTCGCACTGTTCATGGGCCTAGTCCCCCAGGACCGGCGCGCTGCCGCCGCCGAAGTGCTGGCCCGCGACATCCGCGCGCGCGGCATGAAGCTGTCCACCGGCTTCCTCGGCACGCCCTATATCCTCGACGTGCTTGCCGATGCCGGGCGGCACGACGAAGTCGCGGGGCTGCTGCTCCAGACCGGCTATCCCAGCTGGGGCTATATGCCGTCGCAGGGCGCGACGACGATGTGGGAACGGTGGAACGGCGACACCGGCGACCTGTCGATGAACAGCTATAACCATTATGCGTTCGGCGCGATCGTCGGCTTCTTCTATCGCCGCCTCGCCGGCATCGCCCCCGCCGCGCCCGGTTTCCGCCGCATCGCCGCGCGCCCGCTCTGGTATCCCGCCATCGGCCGGGTGTCGGCGCGCTACGACTCCGTCGTCGGCACGATCGCGGCGGAGACAGACGGCGACGCGACCGGCCTAACACGCTTCATGCTCGCCATCCCCGCCAACACCATCGCCGAAGTCGACCTGCCCGGAAGCGGCTGGCGCCTCGGCGGCACGCCCGTCGCCAGCCGCACAGCGGTAGGCGCCGGCACCCATGTTTTCACGAAATCCGGAGAGTGACGATGCCTACCCTCGGCCTGATCCACAACTCGGCCACGCTGGTGCCGATCTTCACCGAGATCGCGGCGCGGATAATGCCCGCCGATGTCCGGCTGCTCCACTTCGTCGACGAAAGCACGATCAAGAACACGATCGCCGCTGGCCATCTCCAGAAATCGACGATGCGCCAGGTGATCCGGCTGGTCGGCTCCGCCTTCGATGCCGGGTGCGACGTGGCGATGGTGACCTGTTCGTCGATCGGCAAGGCAGTGGAGATGGCCGCCGACCTCTATGACCAGCCCGTGCTGCGCGTCGATCGCGCCATGGCGGAAAAGGCCGTCGCCACCGGCACCCGCATCGGCGTGGTCGCCACGCTTTCCACCACGCTCCAGCCCACCGCCGACCTCGTCCGCCGCGTCGCCGCCGAACAGGGCAAGGCGATCGAGATCGTCGAGCATCTCTGCGAAGGCGCGTTCCAGGCGGTGATGGCCGGCGACGGCGCCACGCACGACCGCATCGTCGGCGAAGGGCTCACGCACGGCATGCAGGGCATGGACGCCATCGTCCTCGCCCAGGCATCGATGGCGCGCGTCGTCGCCGCCCTGCCCGAAGGCGCAGTGTCGGCGCCGGTCTTTGCCAGCCCCGAACTCGGGATGGAACACGCCCGCGCTGTGCTGGCGAGCCTCGGCAAGTGAGCAAGCGCCGGCTCGTCCTCGGCTTCCTCGCCACGCTGTCGATCATCACCTTCATCGATCGGCTGGCGATCGCCGTCACCGGCCCGTCGATCCAGAAGGATCTCGGCATCACCCCGGCGGAATGGGGCTGGGTGCTCAGCGCCTATGTGATCGCCTATGCGGTGTTCGAGATTCCCTCGGGGGCACTGGGCGACCGGCATGGCTATCGCAAGGAACTGACGCGGATCACGGTCTGGTGGTCCTTCTTCACGGCGATCACGGCGGTGTGCCGCAATTTCTGGCAGCTCGCCGGCGCGCGTTTCCTGTTCGGCCTCGGCGCGGCGGGCGCCTATCCCAACATGACCGGCGTGCTCTATCGCTGGCTCCCGGCGCGTGAGCGCGCGCGGGGTCAGGGCGTGATCTGGGCGGCGAGCCGCTTCGGCGGGGCACTCGCGCCGCTGCTGCTGGTGCCCGCGAACAAGCATCTCGGCTGGCAGGCGGTGTTCGTGATCCTCGGCGTGATCGGCGCGATCTGGGCGCTGGCGTGGTGGAAATGGTTCCACGACACCCCCGCCGACCAGCCCGGAATCACTGCCGCCGAAGTCGCCGAAATCGGCAGCGACGACCATGCCGGCCATAGCGGCACGCCGTGGAAGCGGCTGTTCGGCCTGCCCCAGCTCTGGCTGATTTCCTTCGCCTATCTCTTCTATGCGTTCGGCAGCTGGTTCTTCTTCGGCTGGTTCCCGACCTGGATGGTCAAGGGCGCGGGCTTCACCGTGGACGAAATGGGCCTGTACGGCTCGATCCCGTTCCTGCTCGGCGTGGTCGGCAATCTGGTCGGCGGCGTGCTGTGCGATCGGCTGGCGGCGCGGATCGGTATCCGCAACGCCTATCGCCTGATCGCCTCGGTCTGCCTCGTGGGCACCGCCGCCCTGCTCGTCGCGATGAGTCTGGCGACCAGCAAGATCGCGATCGTCGCCCTCGCCGGTGCCGCGTTCATGGTGATGGACCTGATGCTCCCCGCCGCCTGGGCGATGTGCATGGCAATCGGCGGACGCTATGGCGGCACGGCGTCGGGGGTGATGAACACGGCGGGCAATCTGGGCGGCTTCGTCTGCTCGGTCGCGTTCGGCTATGTCGTCGCCGCGACGGGCAACTATAACCTCCCCTTGCAGGGCGTGGCGCTGATGGTCGTCATCGCCGCAGCACTCTTCGCGATGATCGACTGTACGCGCGGCTTCGACCACAAGGCGCTGTCCCTGATGCCGGCGAAATGAAGCGCCTCGCGCTGATCGCCGCCGCCTGCGCGCTGGCGGCTTCCCCCGCCGCCGCGCAGGATCGCACGCCCCCGCTCAAGGTCTCGGCCAATGGCCGCTATCTGGAGGCGGCGGGCAAGCCGTTCTTCTGGCTGGGCGACACCGGCTGGCTGCTGCTCGGCAAGCTCAACCGCGCGGACACCGAAGCCTATCTGGCCAAGCGCGAGGCCCAGGGCTTCAACGTCATCCAGGTGATGATGCTCCACGGCCCCGCCATGGCCAACCCCGTGGCCGGCCCCGCGCTGGTCGACGGCGACCTCACCCGCCCGCGCGTCACGCCGGGCAACGATCCCGACAAGCCCGGCGAATATGACTATTGGGACCATCTCGACTGGGTGTTCGATCGCGCCGCCGCGCACGGCCTCTACATCGCGCTGGTGCCCGTCTGGGGCGACTTCGCCGATTTCCGCCTGCTCAACGCCGATACCGCGCCGGTCATCGGCCGCTTCGCCGCCCAGCGCTATGGCCGCAAGCCCAACCTCGTCTGGGTGAACGGCGGCGACCGCTATGGCGAGCTTTCGCCCCGCGTCTGGGACATCCTGGGCACCACGATCCGCGCGATCGATCCGCACCACTTGATGACCTATCACCCGGCGGGCCGCGCCAGTTCGTCCTGGGCCTTCCACGACGCCCCCTGGCTCGATTTCAACATGTACCAGTCGGGCCACCAGAGCTACGCGCAGGACCATCAGCTCAACGCCCGCGGCGAGGACAACTGGGTCTACACCGCCGACGACCTGTCGCGCAGCCCGGCCAAGCCGACGATCGACGGCGAGCCCAGCTACGAGAACATCCCCCACGGTCTCGACCGCGCGCCCGAACCGCGCTGGGGCGCGGCGGATGCGCGGCGCTATGCGTGGTGGTCGGTCCTCGCCGGCGCCTTCGGCCACACCTATGGCGAGAACAGCGTCATGCAGTTCTTCGTACCCGGCACCAAAGCCAATGCCTATTGGCCGCACCTGTCGTGGCAACAGGGCCTCGACGCCCCCGGCGCCACCCAGATGCGCCACCTGAAGGACCTGATCCTCTCCCGCCCCTTTTTCGAGCGCGTGCCCGACCAGTCCCTCATCCCCGACAGCGGCCCCCGCTACGCCCGCGTCGCCGCGTCGCGGGGCGGGGGCTATGCCATCGCCTATAGCTATACCGGCCGCCCCTTCCATGTGCGGATGGGCCGGATCAGCGGCACCCGCGTCCGCGCCGCGTGGTTCGATCCGCGCACCGGGCGCAGCACCCCCATCGGCACCTTCGCCAACACCGGCACCCGCCTGTTCACACCCCCCGGCACGCCCGCGCCGGGCAACGACTGGGCGCTCGTCCTCGACGACGCCAGGGAGAAGTTCCAGTGAAGTCCCTCGCCCTCGCGCTCCTCCTCGCCGCCGCCGCACCGCTTCCCGCGCTGGCGCAGGGCGCCGTGCAGCACGCCTCCCCCGCCGCCGCCGCCGTCGCGCACGAGCGGCTGTACCTCGGCTCGGCCTGGTACCCCGAACAATGGCCCGAAAGCGCCTGGGCCGAGGACCTGCGGCTGATGCAGGCGCACGGCGCCAATGTCGTCCGCATCGGCGAATATGCGTGGAGCCGGATGGAGCCCGAGGAGGGCAAGTACGACATGGACTGGCTGGTCCGCGCCGTCCGCCTCGCGAACCGCTATGGCATGAAGGTGGTGATCGGCACCCCCACCGATACCCCCCCGGCCTGGCTCACCCAGAAATATCCCGACACGCTCCAGGTCGACGGCACCGGCAAGCGGCTGGGCCATGGCGGGCGGCGGCAATTCTCGATCTCGTCCAGCCGCTACCGCGCCTTCGCCCACGCCATCGTCACGCGCATGGCAGGGGCGCTGAAGGACGAGCCCAACGTCATCGGCTGGCAGATCGGCAACGAGCCGACCGACGAAAGCTACGATCCCGAAGCCCGCGCCGCCTGGGTGGCGTGGCTCAAGACGCGCTATGGCACGCTCGACGCGCTCAACGCCGCCTGGACCACCGCCTATTGGTCGCAGACCTATACCGACTGGAACCAGGTGCCGTTCAACACCGACAAGGCCAATCCCGGCTGGATGCTGGAGCTGAAACGCTTCATCACGGGCCAGTGGCGCGCCTTCCACCGCAACCAGATCGACGCGATCCGCGCCGTGGTGGGCGACCGGCAGTTCGTGACGATCAACTTCGGCGGGCTCGGCTGGGCCAACCGCTTCGACCGCTACGAAATGAACCGCGACCTCGATTTCGCCTCCTGGGACGAATATGTCGGCATGGGCCACGTAAAGCCCTATCGCATGGGCGCGACGCACGACCTGGTGCGCGGGTGGAAGCGCAGGAATTTCTGGGTGATGGAAACCCAGCCCGGCTTCGTCAACTGGGCGCCGGTCAGCAACATGCTCTACCCCGGCGAGACGCGCGCAGTGGCATGGCAGGCGGTCGGCCACGGCGCCGACGCCGTGCTCTACTGGCAATGGCGCAATGCGCTGAACGGGCAGGAGACGATGCACGGCTCGATCGTCGGCCCCGACGGCAAGCCGCTGCCCGTCTATGGCGAGATCCAGCAGATCGGCCGCGAAATGACCGCCGCCTCTCCTGCGCTGGCTGGCACCACCCCGGTCTCCCCGGTCGCGATCCTCCAGGACTATCCCAGCCGCTGGGCGATCGACTTCCAGCTCCACCACAAGGACTATGACCAGATCGAAGTACTGCTCGACTATTACCGCCCGCTCAAGGACGCGCTCGGCGCCGTCGATGTGGTGGAGGCGGCGGAAGCCCCGCTCGCCGGCTACAAGCTCGTGATCGCCCCCAGCCTCAACGTCATCACCGACGCGACCGCCAAGCGCCTCGCCGACTATGTCCGCGGCGGCGGCCACCTGATCCTCGGCCCCCGCTCGGGGATGAAGGACGCTTACAACCGCCTCGACCCCGTCCGCCAGCCCGGCCCCCTCACCGAGCTGCTCGGCGGCCAGGTCGAGCAATTCTATGCGCTGGACGAAGCCATCGAGGTCGGCACCGGCAAGGCAACGATCTGGGCCGAACAGCTCTCGACCAGCGCCCCCGATACGCAGGTGGTACTGCGCTATGGCAAGGCGAACGGCTGGCTCGACGGCAAACCCGCCGCGATCACCCGCCGCGTCGGCAAGGGCAGCATCACCTATGTCGGCGCACGGGTCGACGACGGCGTGATGAAGGGGCTGATCGACACCGCCCTGAGCAATGCACAGGTCGCCCGCGACTTCGCGGTGCCGGCGGACGTAGAGCTGATGACCCGCGAAGGCGCCGGCAAGCGCATCGTGATCCTCGTCAACCACGGCAAGGAAACGCGCGAGGTGGCGCTGCCCACCGCGATGACCGACCTGCTGGGCGGCGGGACGGTGCGCAAGGTCACGCTGGGCGGCGA
Source organism: Sphingomonas degradans (assembly GCF_053502645.1). NCBI lineage: Bacteria > Pseudomonadati > Pseudomonadota > Alphaproteobacteria > Sphingomonadales > Sphingomonadaceae > Sphingomonas > Sphingomonas degradans. The sequence goes on along the minus strand of NZ_CP177172.1, from coordinate 1,115,933 downwards.
GGGGGTTGCGGTGCTGCGGCGGTAAGGGAGCAGTCGAACCCTGGAAGCCGTGCGCATTCCTCCCCCCGGCGGGAAGGGCTATCGCATATGGTAGTTGGCCCCCCATAAACTCCGTCATCCCGGCGCAGGCCGGGATCCATTGCCACTGCGCTAGGTTAAAAAGGCGCAGGCGGAGCACCGAATGGATTCTGACTTTCGTCAGGATGACGGTGTATTTTCATATGCGATTGCCCTGCCCTCCGGGGGAGGATCAAGGAAAGCACCGCCCGCACACCTTGGACATGGCCGCTTCCTACCGGAACGTTAAATTGCGCAATGTCGGTACCCGAACCATCAGCGGCCTCAGGAACCCGTTCTCATTCCTCCCCCGGAGGGAGCGCCGGGTTGGATTGCCCCCGGCAATCCAAGATCGTGCCGGGGGCACGATCGACCCTGCGCTGGGGACCGGCGAAGCCGGTGGAGGGGTAATCTCCGCAGGCCACAACTACGATGTATCGAACTGCGGCTTCCAGGTCCGACAGGATCACTTGCGCGGGAATACGGACGACCCGAACACCCTGCGTGGGAAGCCAGCTGTCGCGGACCGCGTCTCGCTCTGGCCGATCGCCCCGCGCGTGCGCTTCCCCATCGACTCCACAGCAAGTTTGCAAGCCGGACAGAAGAAATCGAGGACATAGATGCCCGCCGGATGCTGACGGCGAAAGCGTAAGCCTTCGGGGCGGGTACGGAGCGCCTGCCAAAGGAGAACTTCGGGCAGGGTCATCCGCCGGCGCAGATGCCGGGCAAAATCCTGCGTTTTCTTCGGGCCGTGGAGCATGCGGAGACTACCCCTCCACCAGCCTGCGGCTGGTCCCCCTCCCCCTCCGGGGGAGGATCAAAGAGAGCACCGTCCGCACACCCGTGCAATGGTCCCTTCCCACCAGAACGTGAAATTGCACAATGTCGGTTCCCGCCCCACTTTGCGGACATTAACGCCACTGCTACGCTGCCGGCATGACAATCAATATGCTGCTCCTTTACGGTGCCATTGCAGGCCTAGTTCTCGGCAGCCTCATCGCACGTCAGCGGATTGGCTGCATCGCCTTGTTGATCGTTCCGATTGCAATGGTGGTGGATGTCAGCCGCTGGCAGGCGGCTCATCCGGAAAACATTCGTTCTACCAGCGGCCTCGATTTCGTCTTTTCACCACTCTGGCCGAGCCTAGGTGCGCTTGCCGGATTCTATGTCGCGAGGATGATGCGGGCATGGCTCGTACGAAGGCGCAGCGACGACAGCTAACACCCAGTACCACTCGTCCACCGGTCCACAACCTGCCGAGCGCCCACGGCCCGGTGTCCCGAACAAGGCCGGGAGGGCGTAAAACCTCAGAAAAACCCGACGCCGGCCAGCCCCGCCCCCTATCCCCCCAGCCGCACCGTCTCGAAAAACCCGTCCCCGCCCATCTGGCCGCCCTTGAGCACCAGCTCCAGCCCGTCCACGGCTGCATCCCCGGAATGCGCCCGCACCAGCGGAGCGCCGCGTTCGATCGGTGCGGCCCAGGTCAGGGCGTCGATGCCGAGCTGCGCAACGCCGTGGCTCGACGTGTCGCCGCCCGCGAACAGCAGCCGCCGCAACCCCGCGCGGCGGACCACCTGCCCGGCAACGCGCCCCAGCGCCTGCCCCAGCTTCTCGCCCGCCGCCGGTGCCGCCGCATCCAGCGGCCCCTCGGCGGAGTGGAGCAACGCCTTGCCCTGCCCGGCGAGCGCCGCCACCGCCGCATCGGCCAGCCGCGCTTCCTCCGCCGAAGATCCTTCCAGCAGCGCGCCGACATCGGCCCGCGTCGCCGCAAAGCCGTCGGCGCCGCTCCGCGCGATCTGCCGCGCGGTCACCGGAGAACAGCTACCGCTCACCACCAGCAACCGATCGACCGACCCGGCACGCACTTCCGCCGGTCGCCCATCGATCAGCCCCGCCGCCGCCCATGCCAGCACCAGCGCGCGCGTCACGCCCGAACTTCCCGCCGCAAAGCGCACCCCGCGCGACAACAACACCTCGCCCGCCGCCGCCAGGTCCGCCATAGCCGCCCCGTCGAACAGCACCGCGTCCGCATCCGCCGCATCGAACGCATCGCCCGCCTGTCCCGCATGGATCGCCTCCAGCGACACCAGCGCGACGCGCGCCTCGGTCTGCGCGGCCAGATGGCGGATCAGGTCGGCCTCGTGCATCGGCGTGACCGGGTGGCGCGCCATGGTCGGGTGGCGGTCGATCCGAAACACCTCCGCGCCCGCCGCCGCGAACAGGTTCCCGAACGCGACATAGCGGCGCAGGTGCGGCGCCCCGACCAGGATCGCCGCCTTGCCCGGAAACGCCCCCCGGCCGAGGTCGAGCGCGCGGCCGATCGAGCCGGTCATGGGGCTGGAATCGAAGGTCGAGCAGGTCTTGTAATGGACGATTGCCCCCTCCCCCAGCGCCGCAAAGGCGCCGGGCAGATGCGCGTCCATCCATGCGGGCGACTGGCTGCGGCTGTCCCCCGCAATCCCGATCGCCCGCACCTCCGCAAAGCGCGCGCGCAACGCCGCATCGGGCGCGCGCAGGAACAACACCGCCGGCACCCCGCCCTCCGCCAGCTGCTCGAGCACGTCAGTGGAGCCGGTGAAATCGTCGCCGTAAAAGCCGTAGAGTAGGTCGGTCATGCTCTCATCCGTCAGGCGGTCCCATGCGTGTATCCGTCATCCCGGCGCAGGCCGGGACCTCGTGCGACTCCTGCCCCGCGCCATCGCCTGCGATCCCGGCTCAAGGCCGGGATGACGTAGGAAGCACCTTTCTTCCCATCGTCGCCCCGGCCTTGCGCCGGGGTCCCGCTTCTTCTTCCGACGCCAGAGGCAGCGGGATCCCGGCTTTCACCGGGATGACGATGGGGGCGGATCACCCCCCAAACGCACCCAGCGCCGCCGCGAGTTCCGGCGCGTCCTTCGCCGCCTGTTCCACCGGTACGCCGGCCACTGCCGCGTCCCATGCCTGGCGCAGCGCGCGCACGCCCGCTGCCGGGCCGCCGGGATGCGCCATGATCCCGCCGCCGGCGGCGAACATGCAGTCCACCGATCCCAGCGCCGCATAGGTCGGCGCCGCCTGCCGCGCCGACTGGCCCGACGAGAATACCGGCATGATCTCACAGCCCTTGTCCGGCGCCGCGAACATCGGCGTCAGGCATTCGCGCGCCGATGCGATCACGCTTTCGTTGCTTTCGCAGAACTTGTTGTCGATGCCGTTGACGTGGCTGTGGTCGATCCCCGCCAGCCGCCACAGCTTCTGGAAGGCGATATAACTCATCCCGATCGCGGGCGAGCGCCCCAGCATCCCCCAGCCGTTGCGATGGCCGTGAATCGGCAGCTGAGAATGCGCGCGCAGCATCTTCATCGCGGGCAGGCCGATCGAGTTCATGCTCGCCATGATGCACGTGCCGCCCTCGGCCAGCACATGGTCGTGACGCGCCAGCATCTCGTCCACCTCGCCGGTCAGGTTGGCGGCGTACATCACCTTTTTGCCGGTGCGCTGGGCATGGTCGTTGATGACGCGCATCACCGCGCTGATCCGTTCGTTGAACGGGCAGTGCGGCCCGTCGGCTTGCAGCTCGTCGTCCTTGATGAAGTCGATCCCCGCCTCCACCAGCACGCGCACCTGCTCGGCGGTCGCTTGGGGGGACAGGCCGACGCTCGGCTTGATGATCGTGCCGATGATCGGGCGGCCCTGCACCCCGGCCAGATCGCGCGTGCCCTGGACCCCGAATTGCGGCCCCTGATAGCGCGTCAGGAACTCCGGCGGCAGCGTCAGGTCGATCAGCCGCAGCCCCGAAAAGGCTTTCAGCTCACTCAGGTTGCCGTTGACCGTCGCGAGCAGGTTGGGAAGCGACAGCCCCATGTTCGACACCGGCCAGGACAGGACGACGCGCGCCGCCCGCCGCGTGGCGTCGCCCGCCTTGGGCAGCCCCGATCCGGGCAGCGAGGGTGCCGCGACTTCGCCCAGCTCGGTCAGTTCCTCGACCCGCGCGGCATGCGCTTCCCGCAGCGCATCGGTCTCGCCGGGCACGCGGACGAAGGTGCCGGTGGATTGCTCCCCCGCCATCGTCGCAGCCGCCTGCGCCAGCGGGAACGCGGTTTCGATCCAGTAGGTGGCGGTGATCCGCGGTTCCATGCGTTCAGGCCGTCTTGAAATAGGTGGTCGACCGCTCGGTATCGACGTTGAAATAGGGGATGAAGACGAGGTTGCGGCCCGCGACCTTCGCCCGATACGCCTGGTCCTGCCCCGGCATCGGCTCCAGCGCGCCGGGCAGCGCGATTGCCTGGGCATCGATCCCCTCCCACGGGTTGATCCCGGCGTACATCACCGCGCCGCGCATCACGGCGGCAAGGTTGGGGTTCTGGTCGTCGATCGGCAGCGTGCGCAGCGTCTGCGGGATGGTCAGCTCCACCACGTCGCCGGCCTTCCACGTCCGCTTGACCACCGCGAACTGCCCGGCGGTGACCGGCTGGGCCGCGCCATTGACCTTCAGCGTCGCGCCCTTGGTCCAGGCCGGGATGCGCAGCTTCATCGCGAAGCGGCCATTGCCCGCCTTGCGCACCCTGAGCGTCACCGTATCGCGCGCCGGATAGTCGGTCTCCTGCACCACTTCGACCGCGCCGCCCGCACGGTCCCACCGCACTTCGGACGGGGCGTACAGGTTGACCAGCAGGTTCTCGTCGTCGTGGAAGTACAGGTTCAGCACATAATCGGCCACGCCCTGCACCAACGTGCCCGAGCAGCACGGCCATTTCTGGTGGTAATAGCGCTTCTCGCCCGCCGCGCCGTAGTCCGAATAATAGGGATAGCCCCCGTCGCTGTCGGGCAGCCGCACCGCCAGCATCGTGTTGTACAGCGTCCGCTCCAGCCCGTCGCCATAGCGCGCATCGCCGGTGAAGCGCATCAGGTAGCGCGCGAGCTTCAGGTCGGCAAAGGCGCCGCACGGCGTCTCGAAATGCGCCTTGGAGCTTTTCAGGCTCGCGGCCAGCTTGCCCTGGTGGAGATGGACGAACTGCTCCTCCGGCCCCCAGCCGCCCGACGCGAAGCGCTGCGGCTCCATGAACTTCCAGGCATTCTCCAGCGCCTTGCGATACTTGTCGTCACCCAGGTGCAGATACGCCTGCGCCCCCGAACTCAGCGCGATCGTGTGGCTATAGGCGTGCTTCTCGGGCAGCACGTCCTGCCCCGCCGCCAGCGGATCGAACCATTCCTTGTCGAGCAGGTAATGCACCGCCATGTCGCGATACTTGCTGTCGCCGGTGATGTCGGCGACGTGGAACAGGTTCTCCGACATGATGTAGGTTTCGTCGTAGGGCGGATTGACCTTGCCGATCCGGTCGCGCGACACCGGCGAGATATAGGGCCGGCACTTCTCGATGATGATCGGCAGCAGCGCCTTGGCCTGCTCCACGCCGGACAGGCGATAGGCGTCGATCATCCCGACGACATATTTGTCCATGACATAGGCGGCCCACTGCTCCTGCGCCTTGGGCCCGGCATAGGGGTTACTGCCCTTGACGAACGCCTCGCCGAAACCCTGGACCAGCGCCGCCACCTTGGCGTGGATGTCCTTGTCGCCCGTCGTCGCGCCCAGCCGGGCGAGGCCGGAGATATACTGGCCGATGGTCAGCCCGGGGACGAAGCCGTCGCGGTCGTACCACCCGCCCATGTTGGGCCCCGGCGCCGGCAGCCCGGCATTCTCGCGAAACACCTTGAGCACGCGGTCATTGTCGAGCGCCAGATAATGCGCCTGGATATGGTCATATTGCTGCTTGATCCGCCCGCCGGTCAGCCGCACCGTGCCATAGGCAAACTCGTGCACGGCTTCCTTGCCGCCCGCAGCCGTGGCGGCGGCGGCAGCCGCCAGCGCGGCGGGGGCCGTCATCGTGCCTGCGGCGGCCGTGGCGCACGCCGCGCAATGGACGAACGCGCGCCGCGAAATTCCGGCGGTGTCGAAGCCGTTCATAGCGATCCTCTCTTATGGACTCGGCCTGCGCCCGGCGGCGGACCGATCGTATCGCTATGCTTATAATAATACTAATTGAGGACGCAAGGCCGCACAAACTTTGTAACGCAATCCTCCCCCGGAGGGGGCGCTATCGCATATAGCGGCCCATCCCCCTCACCCTTCCGCCGCTTCGCGGCTCCCTCCCTCTCCCAACGGGAGAGGGAAGGGGCCCGCCGCCGAAGGCGGTGGGAAGGGTGAGGGCGATCACAGTTCATATGCGATAGCCCTGCCCCTCCGGGGGAGGACCGCCCCCTCAATCCCTGCGCTTCTTCTTCGCCGCGCCCGTCACGCCACGCTCCACGCGGGTAAAGCCATGGCCGATGATCCGCCGCATCGCGTCCGCCGCGCCTTCCCCGTCGCGCGCCTCGATCGCGTCGACGATCCGGCTGTGCCCCGCCACGCTTTCGGCATGGACATCCGCCTCGCGCACCGGCGACGCCAGCCGGAACGACGCCAGCAGCGCCGTCTCGATCACGGCGGCGAGCGATCGCATCAGCACATTGCCCGAAGCCTGTCCCACGGCCTTGTGAAACGCCAGATCGGCCATGGCAAAGGCACCCGCATCGCCGGGCGCATCGCGCATCGCCGCCACGCACGCGCGCATCCGGGCAATATCCTCCGGCGTCGCCTGCTCCGCCGCCGCCTGCGCTGCCGCCGGCTCGATCGCCAGCCGGATCGCCGCGAGGTCGCGCACGAACGCCATGTCGAACCCCTGCGACACCTTCCAGGTCAGCACATCGGCATCGAAGAAATTCCAGTGCGCGCTGTCGAGCACCGTCGTTCCCACGCGCGTCCGCGATACGATCAGCCCCTTGGCGGTCAGCGTCTTGAACGCCTCGCGCAGCACGGTGCGCGATACGCCGAAGCGCGCCAGCATCTCGGCCTCGGACGGCAGCTTGGCCCCGGGCGGATAGACCCCGGCCAGGATCTCGCCACCCAACGCGCGCGCCACCTGGTCGTGGCTCGACAACGCTGTCTCGGTCGTCTGGGTAAAGTTCGGGCGCGCCAGCATCGTATCAGATCTCCAGCACCCGGAATAACCGAAGGTTATGCGACCGTGCAATTATAATAGTATTTGTCGCGCGCCCCCGGGCAGGTGGACGCATTTGAAATCGCGTCGCCCTCACCCTTCCCACCGCCTTCGGCGGCGGGCCCCTTCCCTCTCCCGCTTGCGGGAGAGGGAGGGAGCGCCGAAGGCGCGGAAGGGTGAGGGCCACGACATGCCGCTCCACTACCCCCTCACCGAACCACCGCCGCCTGCGCGAACACCAGCCGCACCGGCCCCAGCAGCCCCGAATCGAGCAACGGCTCGTCCGCGCCGTAAAAGGTCCAGGGGGTAAACGTCACGCGCCCGCCCGGCGGCTTGGCCGCGCCTGCGGTGTACCAGTCGGGCAGCGCAGTGATCTTGCGCGCCATCACCGGCACCTTGCGCCCGTCCGCAGCCACGCGCTCGCCCACCGGCCATTCGCTGTCGATAAACTGCCCCTCCTCGGGCAGCGCGGCGTCGCCGATCATGCGATTGGCCCATAGCGTGCTGACCGTCAGCGACAGCGCGTTCGCCCCCGGCCGGACCACATCCGTGATGTCCACCCGGTACGGCTCCTTCCACACCACGCCCAGCTCCCTGCCGTTCACGGTCACCCCGGCCAGCACCTCGACGCGCCCCAGGTCGAGGAACACCCGCCGCCCCCGGCCCAGCGCCCGCGCCGGCACATCGATGCTGCGCGTATAGGTCGCGGTGCCCGAGAAATGGCGCACCCCATCGTCGCCATGCCGGCTGAGCGACGCCAGCCCGGGCAGCACCACGCTGTCCGGCGCCCCCCGCCCCGGCTGGAAGCGCACCGTCCACGGCCCCGTCACAATCACCGGCGCAGGCACGCGCGCGACGAAACCGCCGCCGCCCTCCAGCGTATAGCGCCCGCTCGCCCAGACCAGCGCGCGCATGCCCCCGCTCGCATCGCGTTCCACCGTGACCGGCGTCGCCACAGCCGGCGGCGGCGGCGGCCCACCCGCTGCCTCGGCGGCGATCTCGTCCGCCCGCATCGCGCGCGGCACGGTCCTCAGCGGCGTCGCATTGCCCTCGAAGAAATAGGTCACGCCGTTCGGCGACGGCGCATCGCTGCCCCCCGCGAAGACCATGCGCCCGCTGCGCAGCCCGGTGCGGACATGCTTGCCGTTCAAATACAGGCTCGGCGTCCCCCGGTCATAGACCAGCGCGACATGCGTCCACCCCGACACCGGCACCCGGCTGACCAGCACCGCCGGCACATGGTCCGGGTCGGCCCGCTCGATCACCATCGCCCCGTTGCGCCCCAGCGCCAGCCCGGCAATGGCAGTGCCCGCGCCGTGCACGTCGCGCCCCGACCGCGCGTTGATGAGGTAGTTCTTTCCCGTCTCGTTGACTCGCCCCTCGGTCTTTTCGTCAGGCAGCACGCGCAAATCGATGTCGGGCTTGGCCCATAGCGACAGGGTAAAGCTGTCCGCCGGCGCCGGGGCAGGCGGGGCGGGTGCCGGATCGACTTCGGCCACGCGCACGCCGTCGCGCGCCACCCATCCGACCGGCTTCGCCGCCGGGTCGGGCGCCAGCATCACGAAGGTCGATCCTGCGGGCGACAAGTCGAACGTCACCCGCGTCTCCGCCGCATCGCTGGCGAACAGCACCGGCTTGGTGATCGTCCCCGTCTCGGCATCCCACAGCGCCGGCGCGGCGTCGCCCACGCGAAAGCGGCACGTCACCGTCTCTGCCCGGCGCTGGCGATTGGCGACGAAATACATCTCGCTGCGCGCCAGCCTGCGGTGCGCCCAAACAACCTGCCCGTCGGGTGTGGCGGTGCGGCACTGGGCATCCGGCGCGACCTTGAGCGCGGCCATCGCGTCCAGAACCCCGCCCTTTGGGAACACCATTCCGGCGCCCACCCTGCGCGGCGCATCGCCGCTGCCCCACAGCGCCTCGGTCGCCGCGCGGAAATCGGCATCGCCCGCCATCGTCATCGAATGCGTCGGCCGTGGCCCCAGAATCACCGCCCCCTGCTCCACCAGCGCGCGCAGCCGCGTCGCCAGCCGCGGCGTCATGCTGGCCAGCGTCGCCGGCAGCACCAGCAGCCGGTATTCGGCGCCGTCGGGCAGCACGATCCGCCCATCCTTCACCCGCGCCCGCGTCAGCAGCACTTCGGCGTTGACCAGATCATATTGATAGCCCGGCGGAATCTGCGGATCGAAATACTGGCCGATCTTCGGATTGCTGTCGGGCGACACGTCGGGCCGGACATATTCGGCCTGATAGGGCGTCTCCTCGCCGGTGAAGAACAGGATGTCGGCAACCGGGCGCCCCTGCCGCAACAGATACTGGCTGCGCGCCAGATACTGCATCCACGGGCGCGCCTGCGCGAACCAGGTGTTGCTGCGCTCCAGATTGATACCCCATGGCCCCATCACCATCCCCGGCGCCGCGTTGGGATTCGGCTGGTGCGCATAGCGGTGAAAGATCATGTGGTTCAGCCCCAGCGCAAACATCTGGTCGCCCAGTGCCTTCATCGCATAGGGATAATCCTGCCAGCGGCTGGTCTGCGCCTCGCCGGTAAAGCTCTCGGCGGCGATCACCGGCTTGCCATAGACGTGCGCGGCGGAGCTGACCATCTTGAGCGTGCGGTTGTCGGTCCATGGCGTGCGCGTCCAGAACTCGCTGGTCGGCATCTGGGTGCGGCCCGAAACCTGCAACGTGTCGAACGCGCCGGGGCCATAGGGCTCGGCATAAAAACGCAAGCCGATCGCATTGGCCCGCGCCTCCATCCGGCCATAATAATGGTCGGCCATCAGCGCGGACAGCGTCTCGCGGAAATCGAACAGGAACCGGTCCGACAGGTCGGCATTCCCTACGATCCGCCCGGTCAGCGCGGGCAGATAGGGCGTGATCGCATAGCCTTTGCGCGCCGCGAACCAGTGCGGCAGCTTCGCGGTCCAGTTCTGGAGCCCCGCCTCATAGCTGTCGATCATGATCCGGTCGAACGTGGTGCCCAGATAGGGGGCAGCCGCCCTGGCCAGCACGCCGACGCTGTTGTCGAACTGGAAATCCACGGCGTCGGGATCGAACTTGTCGACTTCCAGCCCGCGCCCGGCATCGGATGCCGCGACATTGCGGTGCCCGGTGGTGGTATGGCCCAGCCGCAGCAGCGTCCAGCGCCCGGGCGGCGGGGTCCAGCGCAGCGTGCCGTCGGGGGCCAGCCGGTCGGTCAGGTCGATGACCGCCGCCGGGTCGATCGCCCCTTCCGCCCCGGTGGCGGGCGGGCGCGCTTCGACTGCCGGCGCCATCCGGAACAGATGCTCGCCCTTCAGGTCCCATCCGTCGATGCGCGGCGTGGCGTGGAGGAATGCCTCGGTCAGCGTCATCCTGCCGCGCGGCGTGATGCGGAAATGGCGGGCGGTGACGGGGGCGAAGTTGATCGTCGCCGGCGCCTCGATCCCGCGCTCGGGCTGGGCCGGCGCACTCACCTGCGCAACGCGGGTCCAGGCGATGCCGTCATTCGATACGTCGATGGTTGCGCCGAACGGGCCCGCCTCGGCATCGCTGTACAGCGTCACGGACTGCGCCGTGAACGGCGCCTTTGTGGTGATGACCAGCGGCGCATCGGGGGCAATCGCAGTGCCGCTGTGCAGGTCGCGGTCGGTCAGCGTGGCGGGCGCGACCGGCCCGGACGCGCGCATCGTCGCGATGGCGTCGCGCCATGCGGCATCGTCGCCCGGCCCCGCCGGATAGGCGACCAGCGCGGCGTCGCGATAATATCCCATCTTCGTATAGGGTTGCGACAGCTTCAGGGTCAGCGGGGCGCCGCCCACCACGCTGGTTTCGGTCCACACGATCTGCTGCATCGATCGTTCCGGGGTGATCCACGGCCCGCCCGATGACGACCAGCCCGGCGCATTGTGGACGCCCACTTTCAGGCCCAGCGATGCCGCCTTGGCCATCATGTGCGTCATCAGCTTCAGCCATTCGGGGCTGCGATAATCGACCGGCCCCTTGGGCACGTCGCTGCTCCCGTCGAACACCATGACGCCGCCGATCCCGACGTCGCGCATCGCCTCCAGGTCGGCATCGATGCCAGCGGCGCCAACATTGCCGTTCATCCAGTGATAGAATGTGTCGGGCCGCGTCTCCGCCGGCGGGTCGCGAAACGCCGCCGGACTGGGCTCCGCCGCCTCCTGCGCCACGCCCATCCCCGCCGGAAAAACCAGCGCACACCCCGCCAGCCAACGCCCGATGCCGCTCATGGGCAAACTCCCTCTCCACACTGGTTTTGCGGCGGGTGTAGCAGGCGCAAACATCATATTAAACGATAAATCACTTGGCATCTCGCCCATCTCGACGCATGACCTTCCCCCATAAAAGCGTCCAGAATGACCGGGAGAGGATCGATGGCCCATTGGATACCCTGCGCGCTGCTGGCAGCCGCCTTGGCCCCCGGCCCCGCCGCCCACGCCCAGCCCCCCCGCGCCACCGCCTTCGCCGACCGGCCCGCCATCGCCATGGGCGTCGCCTGGTATCCCGAACAATGGCCCGAAGCGCGCTGGGACACCGATCTCGCCCTGATGAAAGCCACGGGATTCAACACGGTACGGGTCGGCGAATTCGCCTGGAGCCGCATGGAGCCTGAGGAAGGCCGCTTCGATTTCGCCTGGCTCGACCGCGCGATCGCCGCCGCCAAACGCCATGGCATGATGGTCGTGATCGGCACCCCCAGCGCCGCCCCGCCCGCCTGGCTGACCCAGAAATACCCCGACGTGCTCCGCGTGGACGAGAACGGGACGCGGGCGTCGCACGGGGGGCGGCGGCACTTCTCCTTCGCCAGCGCCCGCTACCGCACCCTCTCCCGCCGCATCGCGGTGGAAATGGCCCGCCGCTATGGCCGCGACCCGGCCGTGGTCGGGTGGCAGATCGACAACGAAGTCGGCCCGCCCTCGTTCGATCCCGAATCGGTCGCCGCCTGGCACGCCTTCCTGCGCCAGCGCTACGGCACCATCGACACGCTCAACCGCCGCTGGACCACCCAGTATTGGAGCCAGCATTACAATGACTTCGCCCAGGTCCCCCTGCGCGCCACCGGCCAGCAGAACCCCGGCCTGCTGCTCGATTTCAAGCATTTCACCACTGCGACCTGGACCGATTACGTCCAGGACCAGGCCCGCGCGATCCGCCCGCTGATCGATCCCCGCGCCTTCGTCACCACCAATACGATGTTCTGGAACGCGGGCTTCGATCACTTCGCGATGCACCGCGATCTCGACCTCGCCTCCTGGGACAATTACATCCCCGACGGCCGCCCCGATTGGGTCGCCAACGGCGCCAATCACGACCTGGTACGCGGCTATAAACAGCGCAATTTCTGGCTGATGGAAACCCAGCCGGGCCGCGTCGACTGGGTGCCGGTGAACCGCGCGCTGGACCCCGGCCAGGTCCGCGAAATGGCGTGGCAGGCGGTGGCCCACGGCGCCGACGCGGTCCTCTACTGGCAGTGGCGCTCCGCCGCCAACGGCCAGGAAACCTATCACGGCGCGATCCTGGGCCAGGACGGCCGGCCCAATCCGATCCACCCCGAAATCGCCCGCACCGCCACCGAGTTGACCGCCGCCGCCCCGCTGCTGGCCGACACCGCGCCGGTCGCGGACGTCGCGATGCTCTATTCCTATGACAGCCGCTGGGCGATCGACATTCAGCGGCATCACAAGGACTTCGACCCCATCCACGCCTTCACCGACGCCTATCGCCCGCTGCGCGTCCAGTCGCAGGGCGTGCATGTCTTGCCGGTCGACGCGGATCTCACCCGCTACCGCCTCGTGGTCGCGCCCAGCCTGATGGTACTGACGGAACCCCAGGCCCGCCGGCTCGAGGCCTATGTCCGCGCCGGCGGCCACCTGGTCCTCGGCCCGCGCTCGGGCATGCGCGACGACGCCAACGCGCTATGGCCCGCCAAACAGCCCGGACCGCTGGCCACCCTGCTCGGCGCCGAGGTCGCCCAATATTACGCGCTCGACGAAAGCGTCGGGGTCACCGGCGCGGTCGCTGGCAAGGCGACGATCTGGGCCGAAGACATCACGCCTACGGCCAGGGATACGCAGGTGCTCGCCACCTATGCCGATCCGGGCGGCTGGCTCGACGGCAAGCCCGCGATCGTGACGCGCAAAGTCGGGCACGGCAGCATCACCTATGTCGGCGCATGGCTCGATTCCCCGGCGATGGGCCAACTCGCCACCCGCCTGCTCGCCGATGCGAAGGTCGCGCCGGTCGTGGCGGATGCCCATCCCGACCTCGAAATCGCCGTGCGCGCAAGCGGCGACCGGCGCCTGCTGATCGCGATCAACCACGGCGGCAGCGCCCATCCACTTGCCCTTCCTCCCGGCGCCGCCCCCGCTGGCGGCGACTGGGCAAACGGACTGGTCGCGGCGCACGGCGTCGCATGGTTCACGCTGGGAGCTGCCAAATGACGCGAACGCTGCCCCTCTCGCTCGCCGCGCTGCTGCTGTGCGCGGCAGCCTACGCCCCCGATCGCTGGGTGCCGGCCTGGTCGAGCCCGCCGATCGCCTATGAACCCGACACGCGCGACGGCAAGGGGCTCGGCCGCCCCTTCAGCGCAGAGACGGTCCGCCACGAACTCCGCGCCGGCATCCCCGGCACGACGTTGCGCATCCGCCTGACCAACGAGCTGGCGGACGAGCCGCTCCGCATCGGCGGCGCGTCGATCCTCCGCCTCGATGCGGCGGGAAAGCCCGTCCCCGGCAGCCTGCGCACGCTCACCTTCGGCACCGCGCGCGCGGCCCGCATCCCGGCCCGCGCGCCGATGTTGTCCGATCCGCTCGACTATCCGGTAGCCGCCGGCGAGCGGCTGGCGGTATCGCTATACTTCCCCGACACGGTCGCGCCGCCGGCGCACGCGCAGATGGTGGACATCGTCCGGGGCGACGCCACCGCCATGCTGACGCTCCCCGATCCGCGCCGCGCCCGCGCATCGGGCGTGGTCAGCGCGCTGGAGGTGTCCGGCACGCCGGCAACGCGCGTGCTGGTGACCTTCGGCGATTCGATCACCGAGGGCGCGGGCGCGACCGCAGCGATGAACTGGCCCGCCCAGCTTGGCAGGCTGCTGGCCGCACGCCCGGCGGGCCGCTGCTGGGCGGTCGCCAATGCCGGGATCAGCGGCAACCGGCTGCTCAGCCCGGGGCGCGGCCCCGCCGCGCTGGCACGCTTCGACCGCGACGTACTGGCGGTGCCCGGCGCCACCCATGTCGTCATCCTCGAAGGGATCAACGACATCGGCAAGGTCGGCGACCCCGACAAGGAATGGCAGCCCCCGGCACCCAGCCTGATCGCCGCGTACGAACAGCTTCTGGCACGCGCGAAGGCGCGGGGGCTCAAGGTGATCTTCGGCACCCTGCTGCCCTATCAGGGCGCAGCCTATGCCGATGCGGCGGGCGAGGAGCGCCGCCGCGCCGTCAACGCCTGGCTCCGCGCCAACGCCGCGCGCTTCGACGGGCTGATCGACTTCGACGCTGCCATGGAGCAGCCGGGCCAGCCGGGGATGATGCGCCTCGCCGAGCAGATCGGCGACCATCTCCACCCGAACGACGCCGGCTACACGCGCATGGCGCAAACCGCCCTGCCCCATGTCCTGCGGCAGGGCTGCCGCTGACGCCTCGCCTCAGCGCTCGACGCGAATGAGGTAGCTGGTCGTCGCCGGCTCGCCGACGCGGAGTTCCCAGCCCGGCTCGATCATCTTGGCGGCGATTGCCTTGCCGATCGGTCGGGCGGCCCCGTCCAGCGGCTGCGCGAAGACGCCCACCGCGCCTTCGAGGTCCTTAAGCTGGATCCAGCCGGTCACCGGCTCGATCAGCGTCGGCGCAGTCCCCCATTCGGTCAGCATCGCCCGGCGCGCGTCCCATTTCGCACCGCTGTTCTGCGTCAAGCTCGTAGTGGTGAGCAGCAGCCGGTTCGACAGGGTGATCGGCCTGCCGTCGAGCGACGACAGCGTGACGCTCGCAAAGCGGTTGCCGATTTCCGCCGAGAGGTTGCGGGTCTGCACACTGGGATTATCGCGGACAAAACCCACCAGCGCCTGGCTGCGCGGCGTGTCGACGCTGACGATGCCGTTGCTGCCATCGGTGGTTTTCCAGCTTAGCTCCCCCGTATCCGACACGATCGGGTTCGCCGGCGGCAGCGGCGCGGGCAGGCTCGGCTTGCAATCGAGGCAGGATACGCGCGAGCCGTGCACCAGCGGGATACGCATGTCGAAGCCCGGGGTGTAATAGGGCATCGCAGCGCGCGGCAGGCGCGATGCCTCGCTGATCTGGTCGCTGGAATAGGCGCGCGTCAGCACCGTCTTCGCCGCCGACACGTCTCCCCGCAGGAAAAGCATCGCGCCTGCCGGCATCTGCGCCATCTTCACCGGGTCCAGCGTCATGTCGAAATGGTCGGCGATCGCCGGCTTCCACGCGCCGCTGATCTTGGTCTCGAACGTGTAGAAGAAAATGCCGTCCCAGTCCTGCAACGCTGCATAGGACGCAAGGATCGGGATCATCTCCGCGCCATATTCGCTCGGAAACGGGTGATTGACTTCGCTGACCGTGAACGGCTTGCCCTGCATCGTGCTGCGCGCGAGCTTCTGGATGATCGACAGTTCGGGGCTGTTGACCATCGGTTCGTTGCGCCGGCCATAAATCGCCGGGTGCTGCCAATAGACATGGGCATCGACGATGTCGCCGGTGCTCGCCGTGCGCATCAGCGGCTGATTGGCAATGAAATAGGTGTGGTCCGCCATCGGCACGATGGGTGCCTTCACGCCCAGTTCGTCCCGCAGGAATCGCTTCATGTCGGCGTGAAAGCCGATCTCTACCTGCGTCAGAAACGCCAGTTCGGCGTCCAGCCGCAGCCGGGGCGCCTCGGGATGGTCGCCCCGCCGCATGAACGGCACCGGCGCGTCCGCCGCGACGCCGGCAATCCGGCGCAATTCCGCGCGCTGCGCCGCCGTGCGGTTCTTCGCGAGCCAGCCATTGTACATCCCCACCAGCAGCGCCTGATAATGCGGCGTCATGTCGAGCTGGTAGTTCGCGCCGCCCTTCACCCGCTCACCGCGCAGCCAGTTGCGCATCCAGAATTCGAACAGCGAATTTTCGTTCACCACCTCCACCGTCATCACCGCCGGATCGTCGGCATAGCGCAGCCCGGTATAGGCGTTGGTATGGCCCAGCAGCTGCTTGGCATATTCCTTTTGCAGCGCGACCAGTTCGGGCCCGAAATAGGTGAAGCCCTTGGCGTTCCCGATCATCTCGACATCGGGCACATTGTCCCCGGGCTTGAAGACGCGCCCGACGTTCAGGTTGAAATTGACGTAGATGCCGTTCTTCTTGAGCTGCGCGAACCAGTAATCGAGCCGCTCCATCCGCTCGGGGCTGATCTCGCGGCTGTTGTCCACATCGCCCCGGATCAGGCCGCGCGGCCCATGGGTGACCGGGCTGCCGGTGCCTTCGCTGCGCATCTGGTCGGGCGTGTTGGGCCGGTCCAGGAAGTGCATCCGAACGCAATTCACGCCCAACCGCGCGAGTGCGTTGGCATAGGTTTCGGCGTCCTTGTGCGACGGAATCTCCTCGCCGCCGATCGTCCAGCCGGTCAGGTTGACGCCCCAGCAGCGGAACCGCTTGCCATCGCCGCGATAGAGGTGGCCGTCGCGCGCCTGGATGAAGCCGTATTTGCCCGCCGGCCCGTCCAGCAGGAACCGGGCGTCCGCCTCGGAATCGACCCGCGCCTCGTGGTCAACCGTGAAGGGCTGCATCGCAATATCCTGCGCGGCTGCTGGCGCGGACAGCGCCGTCCCTGCCAGCGCCGCGACCAAAAACGCGCTCTCGAACCATTTCATGCCCGTCTCTCCCGGAATGTGGCGCGCAGCGCCGTGCGCGATTTCAGCGTGTCTGGATGCGGAGCGCGTAGGGATAGGCACCATCGCCGCTTGCCGGCAGCGTGACGCGAAGCCCCGTGGCGGTCTGCTCCCACGCAATCTTGCCGCCGTCGAGCAGGGTGATGCTGCGGATCGGCGCCGCCAGATAGGGCGTGCCAGCATAGAGCGTCTTGATGAACACCGCGCCGTCCTTCGGGCGCGCGAGCCCCATTGCGTAGAGCGTGTCGCCCTTGGTGGTGAAGCGGATGTCGGCCGGGGTATAGCCCTTCACCGCAGATTCCTCGACCTGACCACCGACCCGCACCTGCCCCGACCGGGTCGGCCCTTCGCCAAAGAAGCGGAACGGGCGGGTGCCATAGATGGCCTCGCCATTGACGCGCAGCCAGCCGCCCATACCCTGCAGCACCGTCGCGATCTCGTCGGAAATCGTCCCGTCGGCCTTGGGCCCCACGTTGAGGAGCAGGTTGCCGTTCTTGCTGACGATGTCGATCAGGTCCGCGATCAGCGACTGCGGCGTGCGATAGCTGTCGTTCTTGGCATAGCCCCAGCTGTGGACACTTACCGACGTATCCGATTGCCACGGGGTCAGCTTGAGCGCGTCGGTCTTGCCGCGCTCCATGTCGAACAGCGCGCTGCCTTCGGCGAACTGCCCGCCCTTGTATGCGATGATGCCCTGCGTGCCCCAGCGCGCCGACCGGTTATAGTAATAGGCGGCCGTATCGCGCATCAGCGGCTCGAACGATGGCGCCGCCGTCCACCAGTCGAAATAGATCAGTTCGGGCCGGTACTTGTCGACCAGCTCGGTGGTGCGCGCCATCCAGTCGTCGAGGAACGCCCGGTTCGGCGGCATCCACGTCTGGAGCTGCTCGCCATCGGGCCAGCTTTGCGGCTTGTCCGCCGGCAGCCCCATCGGCGCGGCGGGACCGTACAGGCCGTCATTCTTCGGATCGTTCACATCAGAATCGAACGTCCGGCCCATATAATACCACCACCAATGCTCGGCACGGTGCGACGACAGGCCGAAATGCATCCCCGCCGCGCGCGCGGCCTTGGCGATTTCGCCGGTGGTGTCGCGCTTCGGCCCCATCTGCGCCGCGTCCCAATCGGTGAAATCGGACGCGTACATCGCAAAGCCGTCGCAATGTTCGGCGACCGGCACGACATAGCGGGCGCCCGCTTGCTGGAAGAGCCGTATCCAGCCTGCCGGATCGAACTTCTCGGCGGTAAATTGCGGGATGAAATCCTTGTACCCGAACTTGGATTGCGGGCCGTAGGTTTCGAGATGGTGCTTGTACGCCGCGTTGCCGGGGACGTACATGTTGCGCGAATACCATTCATTGGCGAACGCCGGCACCGCATAGGGGCCCCAATGGATGAAGATGCCGAACTTGGCGTCGCGGAACCACTCCGGCGTCCGGTACTTGCTGCGCAGCACGTCCCAGTCCGCCTTGAAAGGCCCCTTGGCGATGCCGGCCTGCACCCGCTTCAGCCTGGCGTCCACCTTGGCTGCATAGTCAGGGACCTGCGCCATTGCCGGAACCGCGAGGGCCATCGCGGCAATCGCCGCCGCCGCCCGCAACACGCCCTTGCCCGATACCATGTCCATCCTCTCCATCCCCTGCCCGACTGGCGTTGGGCGTCGGCTTTTGCGCGTACGCCAAATTATATTCTAATATGATTATTACACGCGGCTGTTGCTATCGTTTTTCCGGGTCGGCAATTCCGCTCACCAGGGAGTCGAGCGCGCCACCGCCAGCCCCCGCACCTCGTTCGGCCATTTGCTCCGCACCGCGCAGTAGAAATGGTACAGCGCGCCGTCGTGATGGATCACCGCCGGCTTGTGGGCATATTTGTCGTCGACCGCCCCCGGCGCGCCGACGTCGATCAGCACCTCTGCCGATTTGCTGAAGCGCGTCGGGCTGTCGCCAAGCGCGAGCAACTCGCGCGCGAAACCATCCTGGGCGAGCCCGAAATAGATAATGCCCCACTGTCCGCGATGCGACACGACGACAGGGTCGCTGGCGAAGCGGAAATCGGGCGCGCCCTCGGGACCATTGCGGATCAGCGGATTGGCCGGGTGTCGGTGCCAGGTCTTCAGATCTTTCGAGATCGCGAGACCCGTCTGTTCCGTCCACGGCGTGCCGGTGGTCTTGGCATTGTAATAGAGGTGAAAGACGTCGCCGACCTTCACCAGATACGGCTTGTAGAGCCCGCCCCGCTCCCATTCGGCGCCGTCTTCGGGCCGCAGGATCACCGGCCCGCGCTTCCAGTGGCGGAAATCGTCGCTCCAGGCGAGGCCGATCACCGCCGCGCCCTCTTCATACCCCGCGTTGGGATAAGCATGCCACGCGGCGACATAGCGCCCACCGACCTTCACCAGCCGTGCCGGCGATTGCAGTTCGGTCTCGCGCAGGATCGAGGCGCAGGCGATGTTGAACCGAGTGATCGGATCATGCGGATCGCGCGTCAGGATCACGCCCTTGCGCGTCCAGTCGACCAGATTTCCCGACTCGCAGATACCCGTCTGGTATCCGGTGCCATCGAACCCGACATAGGTGAGATAGAATTTGCCGTTCGCGGAAAAGACGAACGGGCAATCGACGGCCTTTTCGTCAAAGCTGCCGGGAATGCCCGATCCGGCGAGGATCAGTTTGGGGTATTTATAGGGCGTCCGATACGGCGCCATGCGGTCGTCGGTGGCACCCGCGCTTGCGGTCCCGGGAAGAAGCATCGCCCCCAACGCACCCGCGCCGGCACGCATCACGCCGCGTCGATCGACTGTCATCATCCTCCCCCTCTTCCCTTCTCTCGCCCAGCCGCCCTCGCCCCTTCAGCGTCTGGGGATCGGCATGCCGGACTGGTCGCACGACCGGTACGCCGCCTCGGCCAGCGCCATTGTGCGCCATGCGTCCTCGACAGGGCTGCAAAGCACCGCGTTCTCGCCCGCCGCGAAGCGCTGAAGGTGGGCCATGGCGCCCGTTCCCGACGCTTCCAGCGGCACCTGCTCCCAATCCTTGCCGTCCCCGGCCAGCCACAGGAGATCGGGTTCGCCCACGGGATAGCCCAGCAACGCGCCAAACCTGGCTATTACGGCCCCCTGCGCGCCCTCAACCCGGAAGCTCGCTTCCTGGAAACGCGGGCCGAAATCATGATGATGATTGATCGACAACAGGCAGCGCAGCGTCGGGCCATAATCCAGGATCATCGACGTCCGGGTGCCGCAAAATGCCCCCGATGGGTGATCGAAGCTGCGCGCGAACACGCTGTCGGGCTCGCCAGCCAGCGCGCGGATCGCGTCGAGATAATGGACCGTCTGGTCGGCAATCCCGGCGCGCGGATTGGCGGTGAGGTTCGGGGACCGGTGCCGCGGAGTGGCGACGTTGATCCGCACCTCGATCTCGGTGAGCGCGCCAAGCCTGCCCTGATCGATCGTATCCCGGATCGCCCGCAGCATCGCCGAATGCCGCAACTGGAAATTGACGGATGCGGCCAGCTGCCTTGCTCGGCAGGTTTCGCGGATTGCGGTCGCAGCCGCCAGGTCGAGGCCCATCGGCGCCTGCAGCAATACCGTTGCGCCCATCGGGAGGGACCGCAGGATTGCCGGATGCGCCGCGGTCGGCGCGGCGATATCGAATACGGCGTCTACCCCCACCGCTTCCTCCAGCGACGCGAAGGCGCGCGGCACGTTCCATGTCGCAGCAAGCCCCTCGGCGCGGGAGCGATCGGGATCGTAGAGCCCGGCGACGGGAAAGCCGGCCTTCAGATAGGCCGAAAGATGGGCATCGGATGCGACGCCACCGGTGCCCAGCATGACGATCGGACGCGGGGCGGAAGGAATCGCACAGCTTCGCCGCAACGCAGCGTGCGTCGGATCGCGCAATGGCGCGTCATCAAGCATCGCAGCTGTTGCCCGCACGCTGCCCGCCCCCGCTATCGCCATCCTCTCTCAACATCGCTCCAATTAATATTCTTATATGATTATTTGCCCGACGCTATTATTGCGCTTACGCCGAGTCAAACGATTCCCGAACGGCGGGAGAAACGGAGAGATGGGATGCCCCTAAGCCTGTTAGCGCTCGCCCTGATCGCGCAAACCGCCACCCCGCCACAGGAAGCAGCCCCGCCGCCGCGCGATCCGCGCAATTGGCCAACGCCCGTGATGGATCGTGTCGCACCCACGCTGCCGCCGCTCAGGCGCGGCGCGGTGCTCGTGTTGTCCAAGACCAATGGCTTCCGCGATCCCGATCAGATCGAAGCCGCCAACGCCGCGCTGGCCGAGATCGTCCGCGACCAGGGCCGCGACGTGTTCGAGACCGAGAATGCCGCCGTGATGAACCCGCGCGACCTGGCGAAATTCTCGACGATCGTGCTCAACAGTACTTCGGGCAACATCTTCGACGAAACCCAGCGCGCCGCCTTCCGGCGCTGGGTCGAACAGGGGGGCGGCGTGGTGCTCCTCCACGGCGCGGGCGGCGATCCGACATATGACTGGCGCTGGTATCCCGAAACCCTGATCGGCGCCCAGTTCATCGGCCACACCGGCCGCCCCAAACAGTTCCAGCAAGGCACGATCGACGTGGTCGACCGCAGCAACCCGGCAACCCGCGACCTGCCCGCAAAATGGTCGCGCACCGAGGAATGGTATTCGTTCGACAAGGTGCCCAGCGGCAACTGCACCCGCATTCTCGCCACGCTCGACGAGACCAGCTACGAACCGTTCCCCGAGCGCGTGCGGATGGGCAAGAAGCATCCGCTCATCTGGACCCGCTGCATCGGCAGGGGCCGGATGTTCTTCTCGGCGCTCGGCCACAAGGCAGAGACCTATGCCGAGCCGCTGCACCGCACGCTGATCGCGGGGGCGATCCGCTGGGCACGGCGACGCTGAGACCGGCACGACGGCTTTCAACCGTTGACACGCCATTCCAGGTTCGCAACGGAAAATTTCCGCTGTCCCTCCACGGACATCGCGCGTCCTAGGGAGTGGGGAGTACGCCGTGCGGCAAAGCAGCGTCGATAAAAGCGAGGACTGGAATCAGCGCTGGCGTCCGGCGCTGATGGCGTTCTTCGTCCGAAGAATCGGCGACCGCGCAGAGGCGGAGGACCTGACCCAGGAGGTGTTCGAGCGGATGCTGCGCAGCGATGCCAGCATCGCAAACCCCAACGCCTTCGTCTTCCAGATCGCGGCCAACCTCCTGGCCGATCGCCATCGCCGCGCGCAGGTGCGCGAGCGGTATCGCCATCTGGTAGAGGCCGACGAATGGCGCGATATCGAGCTGAAAGACCCGCAGACGATCGCGCTTGGCCGCGAGGCAATGGCATGCCTGGTCGAAGCATTGAGGGCCCTGCCGGAGCGAACGCGCACCCTGTTCGTCTTGTACAAGTTCGAACAGATGAGCCAGGATAGCATCGCCGAGCGCTACGGCATTTCCGCCAGCGCAGTGAAACAGCACGTCGCCAAGGCAATGGCGTTTCTCGCAACCCAGATGAGAGACGTGAAATGAAGGAGCATCGCTTCATCGATTGTTCGCAGCGCGACGAGGAAGCCGCGCACTGGGTGGTCACGCTTGCGGTGGGCACGCTTGCCGAGCACGAGCGGGCGGCGTTTGATCGCTGGCTCGAAATCCCGGAAAATCTCGATGCGTTCGGCAGGCTCAACCACGCCATGGCCCGGATCGACACTGCGCGGGACAGCGCGGAGCTGGTCCATATGCGCTCCGCCGCCCTGCGCGACTTTGAGGCACAGGATGGGCAGCCGGCGGCACGCTGGGGGCTGTCGCGTCGCAAAATGCTGGCATGGGGCGGACTGGCAGCCAGTATCGCCGTCGTTGGTGCGGGGGTAGCGACGCTGGCGCGCGACCCTGTGCACCATTACGCGACGGGCGTGGGCGAACAGCGCATGGTGATGCTCGCGGACGGATCGCGGCTGGTGCTGGACGGCGACAGCGCAGTCGACGCCACGCTGGCCCGCTATCGCCGATCGCTCGTGCTAACGCATGGCCGCGCACGGTTCGACGTCGCGAAGGACCCGCTGCGGCCGTTCACCGTGGCTGCCGGCGGGCGGCTGGTCGTCGCGACCGGAACCTCCTTTTCGGTCGAGCTGCTGGGCAAGACGCTGCGGGTCCAGCTCTATGAAGGCCATGTCACGCTGATGCGCGAGGGGGACGGCCCTTCCCCCACCCGTTTTGCCCGGGGCGGATCGTCGCGCGCAGATGTCGAGCAGCCCTTGTCCCCCGGGGCCGAGGCAGTGGCCGCAGTGGGCCACCAGTCGCCCGCCGTCATCCGCCCGTTCCCGGTGGAGTCCGGGCAGCTTTGGGAACGCGGGCAGCTGGTGTTCGAGGACATGCCGCTTGCCGACGCCATCGCCCAGGTCAATCGCTATGCCCGGCGCCCGATCGAACTCGCAGACCCGGCGACCGGGCGTATCCGCGTCAACGGTGTGTTCTCGGCAGGCGACGTCGCGGCGTTCCTCGACGGGCTTTCGGCGCTGCATCCGGTTCGCGTGACGCGCACCGACGCCGGATGGCGCGTGGAACGCCGCAGAACGTAAAAATATCGGGACGGTGCTGTCCGCGTTTCGGACTCGTGCGTCTAACCCCTGAAGCAATAATCTTTCAAATGGGGGTCTGCAAAAATGGGTATCTATCAGTCCGCATCCCGCTGGGGTGCCGGCACCGCTATCGTTGCGATCATGGTGGCACAGGCTGTGCCGGCGGTTGCGCAGCAGGCACGGCACGATTTCAACATTCCCGTCCAGTCGCTGGCCAGCGCGCTGCGCAGCTTTGCCGCGACATCGCACGAACAGGTGACGTTCGACGGCGGCGATGTCGCCGGCCTTGCCGCGCCCGCAGTGAAGGGCCGGCTGACAGCGCGGGAGGCGTTGGCGCTGCTGTTGCGCAATACCCCGCTGGTCGCGGAGCGCGCCGCATCGGGGGTGTATATCGTGCGCCGGACGGCCGCACCCCGCGCGACCCCGGTGACGGTCGTGCGCGACACCGCGACGCAGGCGGACAGCGCGCCTGCAAGCGAGGAACTGGTGGTGACGGGCTCGCGCCTGCGCCGCACCGAGTTCGATTCGCCCATCCCGGTCGTCGCGCTGGACCAAGAGGACATTTCCGAACACGGCTATAAGGACCTGGCCGATGCGCTCCAGGACGTGCCCGGCGTCGATCAGGGGCTGAACCTGTCGGCGGGCCAGACCTCGACCCAGACCAATGGCCTTTCCACCGTCAGCCTGCGCGGGCTGGGCCAGAACCGCACGCTGACGCTGATCGACGGGCATCGCACCGTTTCCAACGTCGGCAATTCGAACGCGGTCAGCCTCAGCACCATTCCGACCTTCCTGGTCGACCGGATCGAAGTGAGCACCGGGGGCGCATCCGCTGTCTATGGATCGGACGCGATTGCCGGCGTGGTCAACGTCATCACGGCATCGCGGATCAACGGGATCAAGGCGCGCGTCGTCGGATCGGCGACCAATGACGGGGGCGGCGACGCGACCGAATATTCGATCGCCGCAGGCACGCGGCTGCTGGACGACCGGCTCTATGTGATGGCCACCGTCACCTATGAACAACAGTTCGCGCTGCGCGCCCGCAATCGCGACCGCGCGCTTGAATCCGTCGCCTATAACGCGACCACCAACACGCTCACGTCGCCGGACCTCAGCACCTATACGCCGGGCGGCCGGTTCCTCAGCGCGCGCGGCGCCTATTATTACGACGCCACGGGCCTGCATTCGGGGTTCGTGACGGCCGCCAACGGCTATGAGGATCGTATCAACGGCACGCTGATCGTGCCGCGCGACAGCACCAGCGCCGCCGGCAAGCTGGAATATGACTTCAGCGACCGCGTGAAGCTGAAGGGGCAGCTGCTCTATTCCAGCATTTCCACGCGGTCGGTGCGCGAGCCCTATTACATCTCGAACAGCTCGACCTACGGGGTGGAGGATCAATTCACCCTGGGTCGGATCGCGCGGACCAATCCGCTGGTCCCGGCAGTCATCGCCGCAGCGTCCACCAGCACCGGCATCGATTTCCGCCGCCGCCTCACCGAAGTCGGCCAGATGGCGATCGACAACGAGCGCGAGACGTGGCGCGGCTGGATCGGGCTGGAGGGCAAGGCCTTTGGCGACTGGGAATGGGATCTGACCTATGGCTATGGCCGGTTCGAGCAGAATCAGGTGCGCACCAATGGCGTGAACTTCCAGCACGTCCAGAACGCGCTCGCGGCGACGCGGCTGTCCGACGGATCGATCGTATGCACCAGCGTCGCCGCGCGTGCGGAAGGGTGCGTGCCGCTCAACCTGTTCGGCCTGGGGTCGATCAGCACGGCGGCCGCCGACTATATCCGGGGCGACGTCTGGTATAATTCGATCAACACCCAGCATACGCTGAGCGGCAATCTGAACGGCACGCTGTTCGAGCTGCCCGCCGGCCCGGTTCCCGCCGCGATCGGTTTCGAACTGCGCCGCGACCATACCGAGACGCACACCGACGCGCTCACCGCGAACGGCTTCAGCAACTATGCCTATATCCCGCAATATGCCGGGACCGTGAAAGTCGCTGAGGCCTATGCGGAAACCAGCGTACCGCTGCTGCGCGACAAGCCGTTTTTCCACCGGCTGAGCATCGACGGCGCGATCCGTGCGGCGCATTACAACCTGTCGGGCGTGGGCACGACGCTCAGCTACCGCGCGGGCGGCCAATGGGCGCCGGTCGAGGGCGTGAGCTTCCGCTCGACGTTCAGCCGGGCGCAGCGCGCGCCCGATACGACCGAACTCTATTCGCCGCCGCGCGACGATTTCGACACCGTGGTCGACCTGTGCAGCGGCGTGAGCGCCGCCACCGCCGGCACCGTGGCGCAGAATTGCCGTGCCAATCCGGGGATCGCCGCCGCGATCGCCGCGAACGGGACGTTCCGGCAGGAATCGACGAGCGTAAACGCGCCCAATTCGGGCAATAGCGCGCTCAAGGAAGAGACGGCCTACACCTTCACCGGCGGCGTGGTGTTCGCGCCGCGCTTCGTGCCCGGGCTCCAGGCGAGCGTCGACTATTACGACATCAAGGTTAAGGACGCGATTTCCTCGCTGTCCAACGCCAATCTGATGCTGGAATGCTACTCGGACGCTGCGGGCGCGGGCAACCGCTTCTGCGACACGATCACCCGCGATGCCGAGGGGCAGATCACGCGCATCATCAACCAGCAGGAAAATCTGGACCAGCTGCGCGCGCGCGGCCTGGACGTGGCGGTGTCGTATCAGTTCAAGCCGGAAATCATCCCCGGCAGCATCCAGTTCGCGCTCAACTTCAACCACCGGTTCGAACTGGGTGCCAAGTACCAGGGCATCGCCACGCAATCGACCGAGGATTACCGGGGCGAGGTCGGCACCTCGACCGACACGGCCAAGGCTAGCCTGGGCTGGAGCAGCCGCCGTGCTGCGCTGAAGTGGACGACGGTGTATATCGGCAAGGCAGTGGACAGCAACGAAGCCAAGGCGAGCTTTGCGGCGGCGGGGATCACCAATCCGCTGTTCCTGAACGTGCCCGCCTTCTGGCGCCACGATCTGACCTTCCGCATCAATCCGTCGCTGCGCCATCCCAACCTGCGCATCTTCGGCACGGTGCGGAACCTGCTCAACAGCGAAGGCCCGTTCCTGCCCGACGGGACCGAGAGCGGAAACGGCTATAACTACAGCTCGGTCTATGGCGTGTCGGGACGTACGTTCACGCTGGGCGCCCAGCTGCAATTCTGACCTGACGGGAGCGGAGGATTCCCCTCCGCTCCCGCGCACCCAATCGAAGAGACGATGATGCGATTGTTCCGGCCCCTGTTTTCGCTTGCCCTGATCGCCTGCATGGCTGTCGGGCCCGTCGCCGCCGCGCCCGAAGCGCCGCGCACGATGACTGCGATCGACCTGCTGTCGATCGCGCGGGCCGGAAGCCCGCTGCCCAGCCCCGATGGAAAGCGCGTGCTGTACCGCGTCAGCCAGGCCGACTGGGCCGCGAACCGCACCGTCAGCGCGCTGTGGATGGTCGATGCGGCGGGCGGCACCCCGCGCAAGATGCTCATCGGCGGCAGCGGCGCGTGCTGGTCGCCCGACAGCCGCACCATCGCATTCATCGACAAGCGCAAGGGCGACGGGCACCCGCAGCTCTATGCCCTTGCCGCCGATGGCGGTGAAGCGCGACGGCTGGCGAAGCTGCGTACCACGCCTTCCGAACTCCAATGGTCGGGCGACGGCACCCGCATCTATTACCTGGCCGACCAGCCGCTGGGCAAGGCGGCGGCGGCGCGGCAGCGCGAGCGCGACGACATGACTCCGTTCGAGGCCCCGCGCCGGCGCCGCGCGCTGTGGGTAGTCGATGTCGCTACCGAAACCAGT
Organism: Sphingomonas degradans; assembly: GCF_053502645.1. NCBI lineage: Bacteria > Pseudomonadati > Pseudomonadota > Alphaproteobacteria > Sphingomonadales > Sphingomonadaceae > Sphingomonas > Sphingomonas degradans. Next base: position 1,088,575 of record NZ_CP177172.1, on the reverse strand, counting down.
CGACAGCTGATCCACGGCGATTTCGACGTGCGAAGCTTCGACGTGTCGCCCGACGGGCGCGTGATCGTCTACCGCAAAGCCGCGTCGCGGCTGCTGGACGATCAGTCCGCGTCGGAACTTTGGCTGCATGTCGATGGCGCGGCGGATGTCCGCCTCACCGACAATGACTATCAGGAAATGGGCCCGCGACTGTCCGCGGACGGACGCAGCATCCTGTTCCGCGCGAATGCGCGCGACGGGCGCTACGGCACGGTCAACGCGAACCTGTTCGTCCTGGATATCGCCTCCCGCGCCATCCGCGAAATCGCCGACGGCCCCGACTGGGCGATCGAGGACGCGCTATGGTCGGCCGATGGTCGCGCGATCTATTTCACTGCCCAACAAGGCGTGCGCACCGGGCTGTTCGCGGTGCCGGCGCGCGGCGGCAAGTGGCGCCAGTTGGCGGGCGGCGACAGCGTCGTCAGCGCCCCTGCCCTGTCCGCCAATGGCAAGGTGCTGAGCTATGTCGAGCGCAGTGCGCGCCAGCCGGAGGAGGTGTTCCGCATCGACCCCGCCCGGGCGGGCGCCGTCCAGCTGTCGCATCTGAACGACGGCATCGCCGCTGCCTTTCGCCTGCCTCGACAGGAGGCGATCCGCTGGACGGCCACCGATGGGCAGCCGCTCGAGGGGCTCGTCACCTATCCGCTCGATTACGTTCCCGGCCGGCGCTACCCGATGGTCGTCCAGAGCCATGGCGGCCCGCGTTCGGCGGACCAGTTCAACATCTTCGCCTATGGCCGCCTCCAGCCGCAACTGGCGGCACGGGGCTTTGTCGTGCTCAGCGTCAATTATCGCGGCGGCACAGGCTATGGCGATGCCTTTCTTCAGGGGATGAACGGCGGCTATTTCCGGCTGGCGGACAAGGACGTGCTTTCGGGCGTGGACGAACTGGTCCGCCGGGGCATCGCCGATGCCGACCGGCTGGGGATGATGGGGTGGAGCGCCGGCGGGCATATGACGGCGCGGCTGGAGACCGTGACCGACCGGTTCAAGGCGGCGATCGTCGGCGCGGGCGCCGTCGACTGGCCATCGATGTACCTGCTGTCGGACACGCGGTGGCAGCGCCGCGAATGGTTCGTCACCCCGCCCTATGGCACCACGGCGCGGCGCGACCTGTACCAGGAATATTCGCCGCTCGCCGCCGTGGACAAGGTCCGGACCCCGACCCTGATCCTGGCCGGCGCCGAGGACAAGCGCGTGCCGCCGTCACAATCGGTCATGTACTATCGCGCGTTGAAGGCGCTGGGGGTGGAAGCGTCGCTGTACCTGGCGCCGCGCGAACCGCACAACTTCCGCGAACTGCGCCATCGCCTGTTTCAGATGAACGCCGAGATGGACTGGCTGCTGCGCCATGTCGTCACCGCCGACTATGTGTGGGAACGGACGGATATCGCCTATGATCCCGCCCTTGCCGGCGCGGGCGACGATGAGGGCCCCGTCGAAGACTGAACCGCAATGCCGCCGCGCCGCTGGGAGCGGGAGAAGGTGCGGTTCAGTCGCGTTGCGCGCGCATGGCGCGCGCCATCGGCGTGCCGTCGATGGCGGTGAGTATCTCGCCGAAGGACTGGTCGCTCTCGTCCTGGCCAAGCTTGAAGCGCGCTCTGGCCCGCGCCACCACGGCGCGGAACGCGACGACATGCTCGACCAAGCCCGCATAGCGGGCTCCCATCTGTTCGACTAGCCAGCGATCGCCTTCCAGCGCCTTCGCCAGGGCGCGGATCGCGGCATCCTCGCCGCCGGGCTGGAATTCGATATCGACTTCGAACTGCGCCAGCCGATAGTTCCAGGTGGGGCCCCAATCGGGTTTGGAGACCATCGAGGGCGAGATATAGGCGTGCGGACCGAAGAAGGTGACCTGCGCACGCGGAGTCGCCCGCACCCGCGCGACGTGCGGGTTGGCCGTGGCGAAATGGCCGATCAGTGCGGTGACGTGGCCATGCCCATCGACTTCGGCGAGAAGCGGCAGCGGCGTCGTGATGAAGCCCTGTTCGTCATGGGTGGTGACGAGGCCGAGGACTTCCTCCCGGATCATCGCGGCGACATCGCCGGCATTACGCGGCGCGAACCGGCTCATCGGGCGGCCTCCGCCGCCAGTTCGCCAGCACGCCGGATCGCGGCTCCCACCGCCGCAACGGCCATGCCGTCGATCCCGCCAGTCTCCATGGCAGCGAGAGCCGCCGCCGTCGTGCCGCCGGGGCTGGTCACTTCGCTGCGGAGCCGGGCGAGATCGGCACCCGGTCCGGCCAGCGCGCCCGCACCGGCCAGCGTGCCGCGCGCGAGCTCGTAGGCGATCGGCGCGGGCAGGCCCTGCGCCGCCCCCGCGGCGGCGAACGCCTCGGCAAAGCGGAAGAAATAGGCCGGACCGCTGCCGGAAATGGCCGTGACCGCGTCGAGCTGCGCCTCCGCATCGAGCCAGAGGAACGCGCCCGTCTCTCCGAACAGCGTTTCCAGAGCGGTGCGTGCGGACGGATCGAGCGTGCCCCCCGCGATGGCAGCGGTCATTCCCATGCCCCTGGCGACCGGCGTGTTGGGCATGGCGCGAACCAGCGCGGGCGCCGGGCCAAGCAGCGTGCGCAGCGTAGCGAGAGTGATGCCGGCGGCGATCGAGACGACGAGATGCCCTTCGTCCAGCACCCCGCGTAGTTCGCGCGCAACCTGGGGGAGAAGTTGCGGCTTGACGGCCAGCAGCACGATCGCCTCCGGCGGCACGGCGTTCAGGCTGGCGATCGCTGCCACGCCCTCGGGAAGCTGCGCATCGGGATCATAGGCGAGCACGGCGCGCGTACCCCGCCACGCGCGGGCGAAGGCCCCGCCCATCCGGCCGCAGCCGATGATAACGATCGGGAAGTTCATGCCGGTATCCTATTGCAGCGCCGGGCGCGTCAGGCCGTTCAGGCTGCCGTGCACCGGCTTGCCCTGGAACAGGGTCAGCAACACCTTGGTCTTGTGGATCTGGCGGGCGGGTATCCGGAACAGGTCCTGGTCGAGCACGATCAGGTCGGCGTTCTTTCCCGGCGTGATCGATCCCGTTTCCCGGTCGAGGTGATTCACATAGGCGACGTTGAGCGTATAGGCCTTCAGCGCCTGGGCCAGCGTGACCCCCTCGCCCGGTTCGAGGGGCGGCAGGTCCCCTTCGGGCGCGATGCGGGTCAGCGCGACTTCGATCCCCTCGAACGGATTGGCCGAGGCGACCGACCAGTCCGCGCCATAGGCCAGCCGCCCCCCGGCGCGCAGTACGCTGCCCGCCGGATAGATATAGGTCGAGCGGACCGGGCCGATCTGTTCCTTGGTCAGGTCCATATAGGCTTCGTTGCAGGCCCAGAGCGGCTGGAACACCGCCGTCACGCCCAGCGTCCCGAAGCGCGGCTGGTCGGCCGGGTCGATGACGTTCATGTGCGACATCATCGGCCGCGTGTTGCTTGCCCCGCCCCTGGCCCGCACGGATGCGACGGCGTCGAGCGCCTCGCGCACTGCCGCGTCGCCGATCGTGTGGAAATGCGACTGCATGCCCCGCGCATTCAGCGCCGCCACCGCTTCGGACAGCGTACCGAGCGCGATCTGGGTGCTGCCCTTCTCGCTGGTGCCTTCATAGGGCTTGAGCATCGCGGCGGTACGTTGCGGGATCACGCCGTCGATAAAGAACTTCACGCCGTTCGCGACGAGCCCGCTCTCCTTCGCGCGGGCAGAGAGCGTGAGGATGTCTCCCATCTGCTCCATCCCGCGATCATTGTTCCAGCGCAGGTCCATGGCGGTGTACATGGTCAATTCGCCGCGATCCTTGACGGCCTTGTACGCCTCGATCGCACGACTGGTCCCGCCCTTGTCCCATTCGACTGCGGCATCGTGCCACGACGTGATGCCCATGCTGTTGAAAAAGCGCACCGAATAGCGGATCGCCCCCTGCAGGTCGGCATCGGTCGGCGCCGGCACGAGCTTGTCTACCAGCGCCATCGCCGATTCCTCGAGCCCGCCGATCGGCTCGCCCGTCTTGGGATCGCGGTCGATCGTCCCGTTCTTTGGGTCCGGCGTGTCCCTGGTGATGCCGGCGAGTTCGAGCGCCTTGGAATTCACCCATAGCGTGTGCCCGTCGGACTCGAAGATCAGCGGGCGATCCTTCGAGATTTCGTCGAGCAATCGCTTGTCGGGGATGCCGTTGGGCGGGAACAAGGTCTGGTTGAAACCCGACCCGAAGACCGTGCCGGTACCCGGGCTCTTTGCAACGCATGCGGCGATGATCCGCCGGTAATCCTCCAGCGTCTTGCCGGCATGGAGCGAACAACGCGCATGGCTCATCCCACCGAATATCGGGTGCGCATGCGCGTCGCCGAAAGCGGGCATCAGCAAGCGGCCATGGAGATCGACCACCCGTGTCGCCGCGCCCTGGCGCTTCGCCACCTCGGCGACGGTGCCGACGGCGAGGATGCGGCCATTCTTGATCGCCACCGCCTGTGCCCAGGGCCTGCCCTCCTCCACCGTATACACGCGGCCATTGGTGAGGATCAGGTCCGCCGCCTCGGGCGCCTGCGGCGGTGGCGGCGCGCTGTTGGCGGTGACGACCAAGAGCGAACCGGCGGTCGCGAGGCGGCGGATCATGGAACGGGGTGCGAACCGAGGGGCCATAGGGGCAAATCCTGTACAGGCTTGATAATGGCGGGACCGAGGGATTTTCCCCTTCGGCCCCGATAGGCAAGGTTAGAAGCGGCGGCGAAGCGTCGCGAGCACGGTGCGATCCTTGCCGAGGTAGCAATAGCCCTCGTTGATCGTGCCCGCGGTGTAGCTGCAATTGGTATAGACCCGCTCGTTGAAGATGTTGGCGCCGTTCACCGACAGCGACCATTTTCCATAGCTCAGTTCGGCCATCGCATCGGCCAGCGTCACCGGATCGATGCGGTACAGCTGGTCGAAGCTGACCTTGTCGCTCTGGTAGCGCACGCCGCCGCCCAGCTTGAGGCCGAGGTCGCCGCCCAGATCGAACCGTTTCGACAGCCAGGCCGAGGCCTGGTGTTCGGGCAGGTTCTCGCGCCGGTCGCCGCGCTGGCGGCCATCGACCTTCAGATACTGTGCGCGCGTGTAGCTGTACGACGCGGTCAGGTCCAAATCGCCCGGCAGGCGCACATTCGCCTCCGCCTCTATACCGCGCGATCCGGTGGAGCCGCCCTGGATGAAGTTCTGCAGCTCGTTCGGATCGGCGATCAGGACATTTTGTTCCTTGATGTCATAGGCGGCGATGGTGAACAGCATCCGCTTCGCGGGCTGGAACTTGATCCCCGCCTCATACTGACGGCCGGTGCGCGGCACATAGGCCACACCGAAGAAGTTCGAGCCGAACACGGGCAGGAACGATTCCGAATAGTTGAAATAGGGCGACACACCCTTGACGACATCGGCGATGATGCCGGCGCGGAATGTCCACGCCTTGTTGGCTGCCAGCTCGACGTTGTTGACGTTCGACTTCACATCGTCGTGCCGCGCGCCGAACACCAGCGAGACACGGTCCCAGGCGCGGATCTGGTCCTGAAAATAGAAGCCGGTCTGCGAATTCTTGGTGTCGGTCGTCCAGCCGACGCCAGTGGTAAAGGGGACGCCATAGACCGGATTGTACAGGTTCAGCCCGGGTGCCTGGCCGAAGCCCTCCCGCTTGTCCTCGCGGAACTCGGTATAGTCGAACCCGGCCAGTATCTGATGCTCCAGCGGCCCGGTGGCAAAGCGCAGCACCAGATTATTGTCGCTGTTTAGCCCGGTATATTTGGCCCGGTTGAGATACCAGGCGCGCTGCGCGATGGTCCGCGCCGCATCGGCATAGGCGCCGCCGGCCCAGCCGGTATAGCCGAACACTTCCTGATAGTCGGTGTCCTGCTCGAACGCGCGGTTGCGGCTGCTGAACGTGAGGTTGTCGTTGAAACGATGCGTGACCAGCAGCGACAGCGCATAATGGCTGGCGAGCGTGTGGTTGAATCCCGGCTCGCCCAGATAGAAATCGTCCGAGATCTTCGTCGCGCTGCTGCCGTCCACTGTCTTGCTGGTCGGCAGGTAGGTCTGGCTGCCCAGATGGTCGCGCTGGTACAGGCCGATGAACGTGACTTCGGTATCCGGACCGGGCCTGAGCGTGACGGCCGGCATCACCACGATGCGATCGTTCTTCTGCCCCGGCTGCTGCAGTTCGGCGTCCCGATACAATCCCACGAGCCGTGCCGATACGCCTTCGACGATCGGCCCGGTGACGTCGATCTGCGCCTGCTTGTACTTGTCGGTGCCGACGGTGATCCCCGCCTCGCCGCCAAAACTCTCCTGCGGCCGCTTGCTGATCGAATTGAGGATGCCCCCGGCACCCCCGCCGCCATAGAGCGTGGAGGAAGGCCCGCGCAGCAGCTCGGCGCGCTCGACGGTGAAGATCTCGAGCCGTCCGCCGTAAATGAAGCCGGGCATGCGGTTGAGGCCATCGAGATACTGCTCGGCGCCGGTCCCGCGTACCGCGAGGAAATCGCCGCGCGTGTCGACACCGTTCAGCTCGCTGGACGCGCCGGCGCTGTAGCGGATGACGTCCTGAAGATTGACCGCAGCGCGATCATGGAATTCCTCGGCCGTGATGACGCTCACCGACTGCGGAATTTCCGTGACCGGCGTGTCCGTCTTGGTGCCGGAAAGCGCGCGCTCTCCGGTGACGAGGATCGTGTCGTCGGCCTTGGCCGCCTCGCTGTCCTGCGCCATCGCCGTGCCGGACCAGCCCGCCACCGCGCATGCCGAAAGCAGCGCCAGCCGTGCCCGCTTAGCCCGTTTCCCTGAAAGTCCGTGTGTCATGGCCGCCCACCCTTCGCTATCTGCGCCGGCTCTGTCGATGTCGCCTCCCTTGACGACAGCCGGCTGTTTTCAGCACGGGCATTGAACAGGCACCGTCGCAAAACCGTCACGTGGTTTTCAGGGTAAGTCGGCGCCCAAAATGGGTAAGGCTTTACCCGGTGCGGGGGACGCGCCGATCACGACGCGCTGGAACGCCCCGCTTCGCCCCCGATCAGGCCGCGTTCGTGCGACACGCGCACTGCGTCGCGCCGCTTGTTGACGCCGATCTTGCGGAACACCGCCTTGAGCCGGTATTTCACCGTGTCGGGCGACATGCCGATCAACCTGGCGATCTCCTTGTTGGAATAGCCCTGGCTGAGGTGGCGCAGGATCGCCGCTTCGGCATCGTTCAGCGCGTCGGGGGCGGGCGCGGTCGCGCGGGCGCTGCCGACCGACTTGGACAGGTTTTTGAGGAACTGCGCGCGGAACCGGTCCGGCGTCGCGGCCAGCGCCTCCTCCAGCGCTGGCTGCACAAAAACACGGGCGCTCAGGAAAGGCCGGACGATCCCCTGGAACATCGCGGTGCCTACCGCTTCATCGAACCGCGCCTGTCCCTTGCCCGCCTCTCCGATCGCGCGATAGCCGTACGCCTTGAGCAAATTTAGCTCGATCAGCAGCCGACCGGCGCCATGCTGCCCGGCCCAGCGGCCCATGACGATCAACTCGTCGAGCGCGCTGTGGTGTGCGCCCGCATGCAACTGCAACCGCACCCGGCAGAGCGCGGCGGCAACCGCGACCGGGCGATAGATCGGCGATTCCTCCGCCATGGCATCGGCCAGGGCATCCAGCCCGATCGCGGCGGCAAACGCACTGGCCTCGCCGAGCATCGCGGGATCGCGCAACACCAATTCCAGCTCGCACAGCTGGGCGAGCAGGTCCAGCTGCCGCAGGCGGCGCCGCTGGGCGACATTGCGGGCGCGGGCGAGCAGCGCGCGGGCCGCATCGAGCGCACCGTCATCGGCGGCGCTGTGGGCCGCCGTGAAATAGGCGGCGGCATAGACGTCCACCCAGCCGTCGGACTGCTCCATGTGCGGCAGCGCCCATTCGAGCAGCGCGCCAGCCTCGCCGGAACGGTCCTGCTCGTAGAGCAGCGCCGCCCCGAACGCGGCACAATTGGCCGCGAGATCGGAGCGCGGGCCGAAATGCGCCTCGATCTCGGCGCGCGCGCCGGCAAGCACGGTCACCGCATCCTTCAGCCGACCCTGCGCTTCACGGATGCGGGCCTCGTGAAAGCGGGTGAACACCTCGCTGTAGAGCGATCCCATCGCCTGGTAATGCGCGCGGGCCGCAAGCGTCGGCTCCATGGCGCGCTCCAGCCAGCCCCCCTCGTAATATTTGGACGCCAGCGATTCGCTGACATTGGCCAGCACCAGATGATCGTCCGCCGGCAGGGTACGCAGCAGCGCCTCCCGCGCGAGCAGGTCCTCCAGCGCCATCGGCTCGTTCTCATACTCGGCCAGGATATCGCCGACGACGCGGATTTCGGTCCACAGGTCCGGCGCGGTATCCTCCTGTTCGGAGCGTGCGACCTGCCGGTCATAGGCGAGGCGCGCAGGAACCATGCGCCCGCATTTCATGTCGAGATAGACCTTGGCCAGCACCAGCGCCGGGCTGGCGTCGATTTCCGCCGCGCCCAGCCGGGCAAGGCCGCGTTCGACCAGGTTGAGATGCCCCTGCGGGATCAGTCGCCAGCCGCCGGCATCCTCCAGCACCCCAGCCAGCAGCGCGCTGTCTTCCGCCTCGATCGCATGGCTGATCGCTTCCGCCGTCTCGCCCCGCGCGTCGAACCACAGCGCCAGCCGCTGGTGGAGCATGCGATACTGGCCGATGTCGCGCCGGGCCAGCCGCTGGCGCAGATATTCGGCGAAAAGCTGGTGATAGCGCCACGCATCGCGCGCCGGCGACAGGGGGGAGAGCAGCACGCCCTGTTGCTCCAGCCGCTCGAGCAGCAGCCCGCCATCCTGCCGGTCGCAAATCAGGTTGAGCGCCTCGCCGGTCACCTGCCCGAGCAGCGCAGTGCGCAACACCACTTCCTGCACATCCTCCGGCAGCGACATCAGCACCTGCTCGGAGAGATAGCCGGCCAATTCCGAGCCCGATCCCCCCGCCCCGCCCACGAAACTGCGCCGATCGATGCCGCGCCTGAGCGACAACAGCGTGAGCTGGAGCGCGATCGGCCAGCCTTCGGTCCGCTCGATCAGGCTGCGGACATCGGCGTCCGCCAACGGCACGCCTTCTGCCCGGGCGAGCATTTCCTCCGCCTCGGGGCTGGAGAATTTCAGGTCCTCGGCAGAAAGTTCGAGCAGCTGGCCTTCGGCGGCGAGCATGGCCTGGCCGAGCCGCGGATAATCGCGCGAGGCGATGACGAAATGGCAGTTGCGCGGAGCCAGCCGGACCAGCGACTGGAGGAAATCGAGCACCTCGACGCTCTCCGCACAATGCAGGTCGTCGAGGATGAGGACGGTCTGGCGCGGATCGCGGGCCAGCCGGTTTATGATCGCCGAAAGCGCGGCCCGCGCAGGCATGACGGACGAAACAGGCTCGCCCTCCTCCTCGCCTTCGTCGCTGATCGCATAGGCGATGTACTGGGCGAGACGCCGGGCGTCGGCATCGTCGCGCTCCAGCGTCAGCCATGCGACCCGCTTGTCGCTGCCCTCGAACCGGCGGCGCCACTGGGCCAGCAGGCTGGTCTTGCCGTACCCGGCCGGCGCGTGGATGAGCGTCAGCCGCCGTCCAAGCGCTCCGTCGAGCCGCTCTAGCAGCATGTCGCGCGGGATCTGGTCGCCCATCCACAACGGGGGCGCCACCTTGGTCGGGATCAGTTCGTCTATCGCGGCCACTCCACCCATGCCGAGTCGCTAGACCATCGACGGTACAAGAAGATGGCGAAAGCGGGAGCCGCTTACCCGTCCCGGCGCCCCGATTACCCGTTCCCCCGCGCCCCGCACCCGTTTCCCGCATTGCGCAGCAAAGCGCGCGGCCCTTAGCTCGCGAGGATTGAGGGCATGCCAAAGGATTGGTGTAGCGTGCGAATAGGAGTGGATGTCGGGGGAACGAATACCGACGCCGTGCTGATGAACGGATCGGAGGTGGTCGCCTGGACCAAACAGCCGACCACGGCCGATGTCGGGTCCGGCGTCGCCGCCGCGATCGGCGCGGTGCTGGACGATGCGCGCGTCTCCCCAGGAGCCGTGGCGTCCGTGATGATCGGCACCACCCATTTCACCAATGCGCTGGTCGAGCGCAACAAGCTCGACCGGGTCGGTATCCTGCGGCTCGCGAGCCCCGCGGGCGAGGCGCTGCCCCCCATGACCGGCTGGCCCGAGGCGCTGGCCGCGCAGATCGACGCCAGGACCTATCTGCTGCCCGGCGGCTTCGAGTTCGACGGGCGCGAGATCGCTCCGCTCGACGAGTCCGCAGTGCGGAGCGCGGCACGCGAACTGCGCGACATGGGCATCGATTCGATCGCGATCAGCAGCGTGTTCGCGCCCGTGAACCCGTCGATGGAGGAACGCGCTGCGGCGCTGGTCGGCGCGGAACATCCGGATGCGCGGATCACCGTGTCGCACACGCTGGGCCGGATCGGCTTTGTCGAGCGAGAGAATGCAACGATCCTGAACGCCGCACTGGGCAGCCTGGCGGCGCATGTCGTCGCATCTTTCCAGCGCGCGCTGGTCGAGATCGGCATCGATGCGCCGCTGTATCTCTCGCAGAATGACGGCACCCTGATCTCCGCCGCGCATGCCGCTGCCTATCCCGTGCTGACGATCGGGTCGGGCCCGACCAACTCGATGCGCGGTGCCGCCTTCCTCACCGGGGTACGCGACGCGATGGTGCTCGACGTGGGCGGCACGACCACCGACATCGGCGTGCTCGCCAATGGCTTTCCGCGCGAATCCTCGGTCGCGGTCGATATCGGCGGCGTGAGGATCAATTTCCGCATGCCCGACATCCTGGCGCTCGGGCTGGGCGGCGGCACGCGTATCCATCTCGATCCCGCGCGCTACGGGGCAAACGCGATCGACGCGACCGAGCTGCGCATCGGCCCGGATTCGGTGGGCTTCCGCATCACCGAGCAGGCCCGGCTGTTCGGCGGCGCCACGCTTACCGCCAGCGACGTCGCGGTTGCCGCCGGTCGGGCGCGCTTTGGCGATCCGAGCCTGCTGCCCGCGCTTTCGGATGGCGTCCGCGACGCGGTGTGGACGCGGATGCAGGCGATGCTCGAAGAGGCAGTCGACCGCATGAAGACCAGCCGCGGCGAAGTCGTGCTGCTGGCGGTGGGCGGCGGCAATTTCCTGGTGCCCGACAACCTGCATGGCGCCGCGCGGGTGGTGCGTCCGCCGCACGCCGCCGTCGCCAATGCCGTGGGCGCGGCCATCGCCCAGGTCGGCGCGATGGTGGATCAGGTCGTGTCCTTCGATCGCGAGCCGCGTGACGCAGCGCTGGAAAGGCTCAGCGCAGAGGTGCGCGAGCAGGCGATCGCAGCGGGCGGCATTCCCGAAACCGTCGAAATCGTGGAGATGGACGAAGTGTATCTGAGCTATCTGCCCGGCCGCGCGGCACAGGTTCGAATCCGCGCCGTCGCGGACCTTGCCGGCGCCCCTGTCCTGGCCGCCCATGCGCATTGATCGCCAGGCGCTGCTCGATCTCGCCACCGGTGCCGCTTTTCTCGGCTCGGGCGGCGGCGGCGATCCCTATTACGCGCAGCTGCTCGGCGAGGCTGAGATTGCGCGGCGGGGCCCGTTCAATCTGATCCCGCTCGATGCGCTGGCCGACGATGCGCTGATCGCGCCCTGCGGCTGGATCGGCGCGCCGACCGTCTCGGCGGAAAAGCTGCCAAACGGCCAGGAAGCCCTGCTCGGCCTGCGCGCGCTGGAGCGGATCTACGGGCGACCGATCGATGCGGTGATGCCGATCGAGATCGGCGGCGGCAACGGCCTCGCACCGCTGCTGGCCGCAGCCGAACTGGGCATCCCCGTCGTCGATGCCGACGGCATGGGGCGTGCCTTTCCCGAATCCCAGATGACGGTGTTCAGCATCGACGGCCTGTGCGCCTGCCCTTCCGTCGTCACTTCGGCGAACGGCGACGTGCGGCTGATCGAAACCGACGACAATCTGGCGCATGAGCGCGTCGCGCGGCAGCTGTCGATTGAGTTCGGCGGCAATGCGCACATGGTCGAATATCCGCTCACCGGCGCGCAGGCGAAGCGCCATGCGATCGGCGGCAGCATCTCGGCGGCGATCGCGATCGGCGCAGCGGTGCGCATCGCGCGGGCGGTGGGCGAGGATCCGTTCGCGGCGCTGCACACCGCGCTGATGGCCAGCGGGCTTTACCCCTTTGCCGGGACGCTCTTCGACGGCAAGGTCGTCGATGTCGAGCGCGAGACCAAGGGCGGCTTCTCGGTCGGGCATGTCGTGATCGAAGGTTTCGGGGGCGAAGGGCGGATGGATCTGGTGTTCCAGAACGAGAACCTCATCGCCCGCGTGGACGGCGAACTGCGCGCGATGGTGCCCGACCTGATCACGGTGATGGACCGCGAGACTGCGGACAGCATCGTGACGGAGCGGCTCAAATTCGGCCAGCGAGTCAAGGTGGTCGGCGCCGCTGCCCCTGCGGTGCTGCGCGCCGAGCGGGCACTTGCCTTTGTCGGTCCGGCCGCCTTCGGCTTCACCGAGCCCTATCGCCCGATCGAGGACCTGAACGGCTGGACCCGCGGATGAGCCACGACACCGACGACGCCTATGCGCATTCGCCGGTGCCCCAGGGCATCACCGTTCCGGGCTGGCGGGTCGGCCTGATTGTCGCCAGCTTCTCGATCGGCCTGCCCGATTTCCTGAACGGCGCGCACAATGCGCTGGCGCTGGGGTTCTGGGGCGCGGTGATCGCCGCGCTGCTCGCCGGGGTGATCCTGTGCGCAGGCGGATCGATGACGGCGATCGTCAGCGTCCGCACCCGGCTTTCGACCTATCTCCTTGTCCGCCGATCGTTCGGAACCGGCGGCGCTGCGGCGATCAACACGGTGATCGCGTTGATTCATTTCTGCTGGTTCGGCGTGAACGCGTCGTTCTTTGGCGAAGCGATGGTCGAGGCCGCGAACGCGAGCGGCCTGCCCGGCAATTTCACGGCGTTCGTCATCCTTGGCAGCATATTGATGATGGCCTCGACCGTTATCGGCTTTCGCGCGCTCGACCGGCTCGCGCTGGTCGCGGTGCCGCTGCTCGCCGCGATCCTGCTGGCGGTGGTGGTCGTGACGCTGCGGACCCATGGTTTCGTCACGGCCGCCGATCCCAATCCGCCGGAGTCGATGACGCTCGGCATCGCGATCTCGGCGCTGATCGGGGCATACATGCTCGCGGTAGCGACGATGCCCGACCTGTCACGCTATACCCGCACGACGCGCGGGGCTGTCGCCAGCATGGCGCTGTCCTTCCCGATCGCGACCCCGCTGATGATGACGGCGGCAGCAATCCCCGCGCTGGCCACGCACGAGACCAGCGTGATGAAGCTGGTCGCCGCCTATGGCTTTGGCACGCCGGTGCTGTTCCTTCTCGTGCTGCCGACCTGGACCGTCAACGCGCTCAACCTCTATTCGTCGAGCCTGTCGCTGGGCAGCACCTTTCCCAAGGTGCGGCAATGGGTGTTCACCGTCGCGGGCGGCACGATCGGCACGATCCTCGCGCTGATGGGCATCCTTGAGGCGTTCATCCCGTTCGTGTTGTTCCTCGGGCTCATCATCCCGCCGATCGCAGCGATCTACGTGATCGATGCCTGGACGCGCTATCGCACTGCGGACGCGGCAGAGTCGCTGCTCGGCCTGCCGCGCTTCGACTGGCCGGCGATCGCGACCTGGCTGCTCTCGGTGGTGGTGGGCGTGCTCGCCGCCTACAAGGGTTGGACGCTCACCACCGTCCCGGCGCTGGACGCGACGATCGTCGCTGCGGCACTCTATGCCGTTCTGCTGAAGGCCCGCGTCACCGCCAGGTAAAGGCGAAGGCGATCGCGCTGCCGCACCGCGCACATTGCAGGCGGGCCCTACTGCACCGAGCGCAGCAGGATGCTCGTCTCGCTGTTGAGCACACCATCGACGGTGCGCATCTCGCGCAGGATCCGATCCAGATCGCCAAGCGAGTCCGCATGGACCTCCGCGACCAGGTCCCAGGCGCCATTGGTGGTGTGGAGCGCGCTAATCTGGGGCAGGCCGCGCAGCGCGCGGATCACTGCGCTGGTCGATGCGCCCGCAACTTCGATCAGCGTGATCGCGCGAACCCCCTCCCCTGCCGGACGCTCCGCTGCGCGCACGGTGAAGCCCAGGATCGCGCCGGACTCGATCAGCCGGTCGAGCCGCGCCTGCACAGTCGCGCGCGAGACCCTGAGCGATTCCGCCAGCCGGGACACCGGCGCCCGGCCGTCAGCCCGAAGCAGCGCAATAAGCTGGCGATCAAGCGAGTCGAGAATAATCATGCAAATTGCCTAGCATCACCCGCCAATTTGCCAAGCAATTACCCCTTCTCTCGACAGTACGTACATTTTTACCGGCAAGCTGCGCCTCTAACTTAGACGAAACCTCAATAGCAAAATCGGGAATCGGCATGACGATCTATATGGGCGTGGAAGACCTTTGCGGGCTGGTTTCGCAGGTGGGTATCGAGCCGTTCATCCTGGGCATCGCCCATCGGATCGAAAGCGATTTCCGGCGCTGGGAGGAATTCGACAAGGCGCCGCGTTACGCCAGCCATTCGCCCAATGGCGTGATCGAACTGATGCCCGCAGCAGACCGCGCGCGCTTCAGCTTCAAATACGTCAACGGCCATCCCAAGAACACCAGATTGGGGCTTCAGACTGTGGCAGCGTTCGGCGTGCTCGCCGATGTCGATACCGGCTATCCCGTGCTGCTCAGCGAGATGACGCTGCTGACGGCGCTGCGCACTGCCGCGACCTCGGCGCTGGCGGCCCGCTATCTGGCCCGCTCGAACAGTCGGACCATGGCGATAATCGGGCTCGGCGCCCAGTCCGAATTCCAGGCGCTCGGCTTCCGCGCGATGCTGGGGATCGAGCGGCTGCAAGTGTGGGATATCGATCCGGCGGCGACCGCCAAGTTCACGGCCAACATGGCGCGCCAGGGGTTCAAGATCGCGGTCGCCACCTCGGCGCCCGACGCGGTACTGGGGGCGGACATCGTCACCACCGTGACCGCGGACAAGGCGCAGGCGACGATCCTGTCGGACAACATGGTCGGCGCGGGCATCCACATCAACGCAGTTGGCGGCGACTGCCCCGGCAAGACCGAACTCGCACCGGCGATCCTGTCGCGCGGCACCGTGTTCGTCGAATATCCCGAGCAGACCCGCATCGAGGGCGAGATCCAGCAGATGCCGGCCGACTTCCCGGTGACCGAATTATGGCGCGTTTTCGCCGGCGAGGCAGCGGGCCGCAGTGCTGTGGACGAGATCACCATCTTCGATTCGGTCGGCTTCGGGATCGAGGACTTCTCCGCCCTCTCCTATGTCCACAGCCTGATCGAAGGCCGCGAAGACCTGCGCCGGCTCGACCTGATCGTCGAGCCGCGCGATCCGCGTGACCTGTTCGGCCTGCTCAACGGGCCGCAGCCGATACACGCGCCCCGTTCGGGCGTGGCACGAGCCCCTGTTGCTCCGCGCCACTCTGACACCCGGCACGCCCAAAAGGCCGTCGGGCGATGACAATCGTTCCTCGACCAAGCGATCCGGGCGGGCGCTCCTCTGCGGCGCGCGCCAGCCGCCAAGCGTCGAGGGACTGTCGTGACCCAGACCGCGCCGGTAGCCTCCACGCGCAACTCCAATAAAATCTCTCCCCGGCTGTCAGATTTCGCCAGGCCGCGCGTCGTCTTATCGAAACCTGACGAAATGCGCCGACCACCGGGGGGAACCAGTGCGATTTTCGAGCAACGATCCGCGATCGACCTCGCATCTCCTGCGCCGATCGATCTTGTCCGCCCTTGCGGCGATCGCGGCGCTGCTTGGCAGCGCGGCCGAAGCGCAGAATGTGCCCGGCACCAGCCGCCGCCTGGAACTGGAGCGACGGCTGGCCGGTCCCGATGGCGCGGTCATGGTCGTGGCCCATCGCGGCTGCTGGCAGAAGACGTCCGAAAACAGCATCGACGCGATCCGGGCCTGCATCGACGGCGGCATCGACATGGTCGAACTGGATGTTCGCCTCACCCGCGACAATGTGCTGGTGCTGATGCATGATGCCACGGTCGATCGGATGACGGACGGCACGGGCAAGGTCTCCGATCTCGATTGGGCCCAGTTGCGCCAGCTCCGCCTGCGCGCAGGCAAGGGCGGCAGCACGCCGCTAAGCGATCGCCGCATCCCGACCTTCGAGGAAGCACTGCGCGCGGCAAAGGACCGCATCCTCATCAACCTGGATCCCAAGGCGCGTCTGTCGCCTGCGATGCTGGCCATGGTCGACAAGGCGGGTCGCCGCAGCCAGCTGCTGTTCAAGGCCGATGCGCCGGCGGCACTGCTTCTGCGGGAAGGCCCATGGCTCGGCGGCGTGCGCTTCCAGCCGATCCTGCGCCAGCCGCAGATCCAGGCTGACCCGGCGGCCGCCATCGCAACCTATGATCCGCTGCACCCGGTCAGCTACGAAATCGACGTCAAGGACCGCGCCTTCGCGCCGCTGGTCGCGCCGCCCATCCGCGCGCGGTGCGCCCGATATTGGGTGAACAGCCTGGCCGGCCGCGCCTATGACGACACCGCCGCGCTCGCCGATCCCGACAGCGTCTGGGGCCAGCTCATCGCGGCGGGCGTCGATGCGATCCAGACCGACGAGCCGTTCGCGCTCAAGGCCTATCTGCAGCGAACCCGCGCTGCCACGCGCCGCTGCGAGCCTCCGCTGACGCCCTAGCGCCCGGGCGCCTGCCCGCGCCTTCCCGACCTATTCGAACCCTCATTTCTCCCGACAGGATAGCTATGCCCATGAAACATGCCCCCGCGCTCCGTTATGCCATCGCCAGTTCGGCGCTGGTCGCCGCAATGCTCGCCGCGCCGGCGCACGCGCAGAGCGAAGCTGCCCCCGCCGGCGCGCAGAACGAGCCCGAGCCCCGCGCCACGGAGGGCGATGAAACCGCCATCGTCGTGACCGGCTATCGCTCGTCCAACGCCGCCGCGATCGATGCCAAGCGCCGTGCCGTCGGCGTGACCGATTCGATCGCACAGGACCAGGCGGGCCTGCTGCCCGACCTTACGATCGCGCAGGTTGCCCAGCGCATTCCCGGCCTCGCCCTGGTGCCCGACTTTGCCACCGCCGACGACCGCTCGCCCGACCTCGCCGAAAGCGTCATGATCCGCGGCATCGGCTCCAGCTACAATCTGGTCACCATCGACGGCCTGCCGCTCGCAACGACTGCCCGCGACACGCGCGGCGCCCGCATCGAGCTGCTGCCGCCCTCGTTCGTCAGCCGGATCGATGCGGTGAAGACGATCACCGCCGATCTCGACCCGCATGCGCTCAGCGGCCAGCTCAACCTTATCACCGCCAGCGCGCTCACCACCGGCAAGACCAGCCTGATGGCGCGCGCTTCGATCGGCGACAATTCGACCGGCGGCGAGATGGACGGCAGGAAGGGCAAGAACCTGCGCGCCGACGCCACATTCAGCAGCGCCTTTGGCCAGAACCATGACTTCGGCGTGGTCGTGTCGGGCTCCTATGCCCGCTACAATTCGACCAACTACGATCAGAAGCCGGGCGCGGTCGACAACAGCTATATCCTGTACGACAAGACCACCGGCAAGCCGCTCGCCAACTATAACAATCTGAGCAACACCAACGGATTCTCGGCGGCCGCGCGCAACCAGATCTTCGCCTATTACGACACGGTAACCCGCGCATCCGCCGTGACGAAGCTGGAATACAGCCCCAGCGCGGCGACCTATGCGTCGATCTACACCGGCTATTTCTTCCAGAAGGAAGACGAAGTCCGCAACGAGTATCTCGCCACCGCCGACACCAGCGTGGCACCGACCAACCAGACCGCCACGTCGGGCACCTGGGCCAAGGGGCGAACGGCGCTTGGCTATTCGCATCAGCCGCAGAAGCGCGAGACCTTCGTCGTCTCTGGCATCCTCGACCAGGATTTGAGCGACAGCATCGTGATGCACCTGCGCGCATCGCATTCGCGCGCACGGCTCAACACCATCCGCGACCGTTCCAAGTTCAACATGAGCAGCAACCTCGCCGCCGGTCGCTTCTCCTATGATCTCAGCGACGGCCGCCCGGTCCTGTCGTTCCCCGATCCCGCCTTCGGCAACGA
The DNA here is from genome assembly GCF_053502645.1 of Sphingomonas degradans. Taxonomy (NCBI): domain Bacteria; kingdom Pseudomonadati; phylum Pseudomonadota; class Alphaproteobacteria; order Sphingomonadales; family Sphingomonadaceae; genus Sphingomonas; species Sphingomonas degradans. The sequence goes on along the minus strand of NZ_CP177172.1, from coordinate 1,070,405 downwards.
TCCCGCCAACTACGTCCAGAGCTACATCCAGCACATCACCCAGCGCGCGACGCAGGACCTGACCTTCGTGAGCGCCAACCTGGCCTATAATTTCGGCCCCGAGGATCGCGGTCTCGGCTTCAACCTCGGCGGCAGCGTCCAAAGCACCGACCAGACCTATGACGAGGGCCAGCAGAGCGGAAAGCTGCCCAACGTCAATGGCGCCGCAGTCAACATGGCGCGCTTCGTCAGCAAGACCCGGTTGCACACCACCGACCCGAAGGTCGATTATCTGCTGATCGACGATAGCGCCTATCGCGCAGCCTGGGCCGCCGCCGGCTTCCCGAGCACCGACGACAACAGCAGCAACAACATCCAGTCCGATTACCAGTTGAACGAAAAGGTCGCCGCCGCCTTCGCCGAAACCAATTACCGGACGGACCGCTTCAACCTGCGCGCCGGCCTGCGCTATGACTCCACCGTCAACCACATCGACCTGTTCGCTCAGGATGCAAATCGTCCCGCCACACCCAATAAGGGCGCCCAGTACGTGCCGACCGCGCGCAAGGCGGACTATGCCTATCTGCTGCCCTCGGTCATCGCCAGCTACGATGTCGGGCACGGCGTGATCGTCCGCGCGGGATACAGCAAGACGATCGGGCGCCCGAACTTCTCTTACTATGCGATCGGCGAATCGATCGGCCTGCCCGACGACAGCGAAGACGCCACGATCAGCGTCACGCGCGGCAATCCTGATCTGAAGCCGCGCACCTCGAACAATTTCGATTTGTCGTTCGAATGGTATCCGACGCGCGGCAGCATGGTTTCGGTCGCTTTGTTCTACAAGGATATCAAGAACCTGATCTTCACGCAGAACATTACTGAAGCCGGCTATCAATATGGCGGCCAGACCTACACGGCGCGGATCACCACGCCGATGAATTCGCAGACCGCGTCGCTAAAGGGTATCGAGGCCTCCGTTCGCCAGGATCTGGGCGACTGGACCAACGGCTTCCTGCGCAACTTCGTGCTCTCCGCGAACGGCACCTATATCACGGGCAAGCAGGACGTGCTGCGCGCCGACAAGACGTTGCGCAAGGTCGATGGCCTGGAGGGGCAGCCCGAGTTCCTGGCCAATGCGACGGTCTCGTATGAGACGCCGGTATTCGGCGCCTCGGTCGCCTATGGCTATGTCGCCGACTATCTGAAGTCGATCAACGAGAATGCCGAGATCTTCGACATCCACAGCAAGGGGCGCGGCGAATTCTCGGCGCAGGCGCGGGTCAAGCTGCTCGAGAATGTCACCTTCATCGTCGAGGGCCAGAACCTCACCAAGACGAACATCGAATATTATCGCAAGATGCCGACCGGCGACCTGCTCGCCGAACGCGCCCAGAAGGGCCGCGTGCTGTGGCTGGGGGTCAACGCCCGGTTCTGACCTCGTGTGCATCATGGGGGAGCGGCGCCGCGTCCTCCCCCATGCCTTTTCCAGCGGATACGAAGAGACATGCCATGATCCTCAAATTGCTACCGGCTGCGGGCGCGTTCGCACTCGGCAATATGGTCGTCCCGGCATCGGCAGCCCCTGTTTGCGCTCCCACCCCGCGCATCGCCGCGTTGCAACGGGCGTGGGCCGATCCGCGCGGCGCGGTCCTGATCGCCTCGCATCGCGGCGGGCACCTGAAGGCACCGGAGAATTCGCTGGCCGCTGTCGACGAAGCGGTTGCCGCAGGTGCCGATGTCGTCGAAGTGGACGTGCAGGTCAGCGCCGATGGCGTGCCCTTCATCCTGCACGACCGCACGCTCGAGCGGACCACCAACGGCATCGGCCGTGCCGCCGACAAGACCTATGCCGAACTGCGCGCGCTGCGGCTGAAGGGCGGCGACACGCCGCCGCCGACGCTGCTCGAACTGCTCAGGCACAGCTGCGGGCGCGTGCTGGTCGATCTCGACATGAAGACCGATCAGTTTGCCCCGGTGATCGCCATCGTCCAGGGACTGGGCATGGTCGATCAGGTGATGCTGTTCGATTCCGACAGCAACCTGCTGCGCGCGGCACGGGCGATCGAACCGGCCCTGCACGTGATGACCCGCCTCACGGCAAAGACCACGCTCGACGGCATCAACCAGGGCCTGGCCCCGGTGCGGATCGTGCATGCCGATCCGGAATCGCTCGATCCTGCGGCGCGCGATGCGATCCGGCAGATGCCGGCGCGAATCTGGGAGAACGCGCTGGGGGAAGTCGACACGCTGATGGCAGCGGGATCGCCCAAGGCGTGCCCGGCGCTCAAGGCGATGCAGGCGCTGGGCGTCAACGCGATCCAGACCGACCGGCCTGCGCTGTTGCGCGCATATCTGCGCAAATGCGGTTGACCCCCGCTACTGCCCAAAGCCCCAGTTGAGGCTGAGGCGCACCACCCCCGGCACCGAATAGCTGTCCTTCAGCCATCGCGTGCCGGGTCCGGTGACACTGGTCAAACGGGCGCGCGTGACATTGGCGAGATCGAGGATCGCACTGAAGTTCCGACCGAAATGATACCGCCCCTGAATGTCGAACTGGGTGCGCGGCGCCCAATAGACATCCTGCCAGGCGGCATCGGGTGCGATGCTGCGCAGCGCCTTGCCCGTCCAATTCATCGCGGCGCGCACTTCGAAGCCGCCGCGATTGTAGAAGATCGCAAGGTTGCGGATTTCCCTCGGCTGGCCGACGAGCCGATCGAGCCTGCGCGAGGCGCCGCTCGTCATCGGCACCGTGACCGCGCCGTTCAGCAAGGTCCAGTTCGCGCTGAACCCGATGTCTTTCAGCAGTGGTGAGATCGCACCCAGCGATCCTGCCATCGCGCTCAGTTCGAGCCCCGTGATATGCGCACCGGTCGCGTTGGTGGGCCGCGTTACCGAAGCGTTGCGATAATAGATGCCGTCATGGGCATATCCGCGCGTGGTCGCATCGAAGATCTCGTTCCGGATCGCCTTGTGGAACACCGCGCCCGAGAGCATCCCGTCAAACCCGCGCGGAAGCGTCCATTCCACGCTGAGATCGGCATTGTCGGACAGGCGGGGTCGGATGTCAGGATTGCCGAGGGTGACCCGCACGCCCGCAGCATCGGGATCGCCCACTGCGCTGCCGGCGTCGAAGTTCACTGCGGATCGCGGCGCATAAGCCTCATAGCTAGGCCGCCCGATCGTACGGCTATAGCCCCCGCGCAGTTTCAGTGCATCCAGCGGCCGGTAATTGAGCAGTATCGAAGGAAGCAATTGCGCATAGTGCGAGCCCGTCGCGACGCTCGACCAGGTATCGCCCACCGAGAGATAGCCGAGGGTCGAGGTGACAGTGTTCTCCAGCCGAAACCCGCCCAGCAACTCGATCGGTCCGCGCAGGAATCGCGCCATCGCGTAGCCACTGGCCGCAGTTTCGATATGGTCGAAATCGTCCTGATGGTCGTTCTCGGTCCCGTCGGTGATCGAGATGCTCGGCTGGTTCGCGTCGAACATCTGCCATGCGCGCACGGGATCGATGACGATCAGCCGCAGGCGGTTCTGGTTGAACGGCAACAACGCATTGCCGACATAGCCCACGGCATCCAGCGTGAGATCGCGATTCAGCGTTCCGAATGCCAGGCTCTGATAGGCATAGGCATAGGTGCTTCGCGTCCATGCGACTCCGGCGGCCAGCCCAACCCCCTCGTCGCCGTCCGCCATAGCGTGCCGCCAGTCGCCGCGCACGCTGGCGATAGCCGCCGTCGCCTGACGCCCGCGCCGGCGCCAATAGTCCGCTGTATAGAGCGACAGGTCCTGATAGGCCTTTGCGGGCACGTTGAAGCTGAACTGGAGCGGCGCGCTGTCATAGCCAAAGCCTAGCGCCGGCAATCCGAAGACGCCGTCGATCCGGTCCTGACCGGCCGTGAACTTCACCATCTTGTAGCGCTCACGCATCGTCGCCCGCGATATGCCGATGCGCAGCGCGACTTCGTCCCGCGCGCTCGCCTGCCAGCGCGCGTCGAACTGGCCGAGGTGCGTTTCGCTATGGGTCAAGCCGGCACGGTATCCGACCTGTACCGACGCCGTATCGAAACGGCCCGAAACCATGGTCTGTTCGACCACATTCGCCTGTTCGGGATCGATGACGATCTCGTTGCGCGTATAGCCATCGCGGAGGCGATACACCGCGACCAGCGCGGACAGGCGCAGCCGATCCAAATCGGCTTCCGCGCGGATCGTGCCGCCCAGATGACGGCGATCGCTGCCATTGTACCAATATTTGTCCTGTCGCGGCACGGGGATACCGTTGCCGCGCGTTCCGTCGCTGAGCAGTCGCCCCGCCGCGTCGTAGAAAACGAGGAACGTGCCGTCGCTGGTGGCGTGGACATTGCTGTTGTTCTCGAGCCGCTGGTAGTTGGCGGAAACCACCAGGCCGAACTGCCCGTCCGATCCGAAAGTGCGGCTGGCAGTGGCGGTGGCATGAACGCCGAGCCGGCCCTGGGCCTGAACCCGACCGCGCTCGCTCGGGGTAGCCAGCCCACCTTCGAGCGACAGGAACGGGCGACCGCCATTGTCAAAGGCACTGCGCGTCTGGAGATCGATCGCCGCGCCGATCGCGTTGGGATCGAATTCGGGTGTGAACGTCTTCACGACGAGCAGCCGGCTGACGAGCGAGGTCGGGAGCAGGTCCAGCCGCACGCCGCGCTCCGCGCTGTTCGAGCCTGCATCGGGAATGCCGGTCGAGGCGACCGGCAGGCCGTTGATCGTGACGTTGTTATAGGCCTGGGTCAGCCCGCGGACGACCGGCGCGATCGGCACGTCGCGCGGGTGTTCATTGTCCGCGATCGGCACCACCGAAACGCCAGGGATACGGCGCATCGCATCGACCACAGTATTGTCCGGCAGGCGGCGCACCTCGTCGCTGGATATCGCATCCACGATGTTGCGCGTGCGCCGCTTGATCGCGATCGCCCTGCGGTCGGCGATCCGCTGGCCGACCACGATCAGCGTGTCGGTGGGGCCGGCTTCCGCTGGCGGCGCGGCAGTCCGCAGTGTGGGCCGATTCGGGCGGGCACCCCTTTGCGCAGGGGCTTTCGCGACGGCGCCCAGCCTGAAGATCAGGATTGTCTCGTCGCGCCGCCGAAAGCCAAGACCGGTGCCTTGCAGGAGCAATTCCAGCGCCCTGGTGGGGGACAGGCGCCCCTGAACGCCGCGTGTGTGCAGTCCCCGAAGGACCGCCGGATCGGCGAGCACCTGCACGCCACTCGCTTGCGAAAACCGCGCCAGCGCAGGCGCAAGCGGTCCGGGCGGAATTGCGAAGGTCGCCCGCCGCAGCGGGGAATCGTCCGCATTGGCAGGGCCTGCGGCAGTGATCGCTACCGCCGCCGTACAGCAGCAGAAGACCGTCCTCCGCATCATCGCCTAGGACCCGCCGCCGGCCCGTTGCCTGAACAAGCTGATCGGCAGAACGGCCATTATGATCGTTCGAGGATATAGGCCCGTTCGGTCTGACGGACCCTGAAGCCGTAGAGCACCCCCAGATTCTCGAGCACCACGCCGGGCTGCGAAAGTCGAAACCGGCCGGCGATGCGCTTCCGAAGCAGCGCCGGATCGGTCACGGTGATCGACCGCCCGGTCCAGCGCTGGAGATGCGGCACAACCTGTGCCAGCGGCATGTCGGCAACCTGCAGCCAGCCGTCGCGCCAGTCCGAAGCGGAGGAACCGACGAACGCCGTGGGCGTGGCAATCCTGCCCTCGGCCAGCACGGAACGGTGCGCAGCCGGAACCAGCACCGCCGAAGCATCGCCGCTGTTGCCAAAACGCACGAGCCCGCGCTCCACTGCCAGATCGACGCTATCGCCGTTGAGCGCGAGATCGAACCGCGTGCCGAGTACCGTCACCCGCCCCTGCCCGGCGGAGACGCTGAACGGACGGCCTTCGTCATGCTCGACGTCGAACAGCGCTTCACCGGCCTCCAGCGCGACTTCGCGCCGCCCCTCGTCGATCTTCGCACGGATGCGGCTGGCGCCGTTCAGCACCACCCGCGAGCCATCCGCCAGGGTGAAGCTGCGGACTTCGCCAGCCACCGTGGCAAACTCCTGCGCGGGCACCATCGCGAAGCGAAGCTGCGGCCAGGAAAACACTGCAACCGCCGCACACGCAGCAACGGCCAGCCCGACGGCGGCGCGGCGTCCGGGCCGGGGCCGGTCGCGTTCCGGTGCCTGCACGGATGCCTGCGCCCGTCGTTCGTGTTGCAGCAAGCCATGGGTGACGGCGTCGTCCATGCACGTCGCCCACAAGGCGTCGAACCGCGCGCGACGCCCCGGCGCACCCGCCAGCCACTGGGTGAACGCCGTCGCATCGACAACGTCGCTCATGTGGCGGGCGACCCACAGCGCCGCCTCCTCGTCTTCTCTATCTTGCAAATAGCCCGTCGTCATTGGGTGTGGCGCCCCTCCAGCTCCGCCATACCTCTGTGCAACGCGATCACGGCGCGCGCCACATGGGTATCGACGGCAGCAGGGCTGATCGCCAGCGCCGCAGCCACTTCCTTGGCCGACATGCCGTGCAGGCGCCGCATGATAAAGACCTGGCGGCGCTGCTCCGGCAGCCGGGCCAGAATCTCGGAGACCTGTTGCATCCGCTCGCGCTGCAGCAAAACCTGTTCCTGCGACGGCACCTCTGCGGCAACGTCCGTTGCGTCCGACATCGCCTCTTCGGCCCTGCGCTTATGGAAACGCGTCTGATCCACGATCAGATTATGGGCGATGGTACGCAACATCCCCCCCAGATTGGCGACCGTGCCCGCGCGATACTGGGCGAGCCGGACAAAGCTGTCCTGCACCACGTCCTCGCTGGCCGAGTGATCGCCGAGATGCCGATAGGCAAAGCGATACACCTCGCGCCGGAACAGCCGGTACATCGATTCGTCCAAGTTCAAAAGGCGGCTCCCCGGGGCGCTGGTGCCGTGGCCTATCGGGGGCGCATTACAGCTTGATGGCAGGTTCCGAACGCGGATTGCCTCTCCCGATTTATGCGGAGTCCGCCACCGGCGACGGAACGGGCGCGCGCCGGGCTCGGCACGCTGTAACGTTCGCGTCATCAAGGCTGGCTAGGCGCACCGACGTCGGGGGTACGTGGCGTGGTGCAGAAGGTCGGCAATCGCGAGCCGCTCCGTTGGGTGGCTACGCGGATTCTGCCGCATGAGCCGGCGCTTCGCCGTTGGCTGGCACGCGCGGGGTTGCAGCCCAGCGACGTGGACGACGTCATCCAGCAAACCTATTGCAAGCTGAGCGAACTCGGCTCGGTCGCGCATATCCGCGATCCGCGCGCCTATTTCTTCACCACGGCGCGTTCGTTCGTGCTCCAGCATGTGCGGCGCGAAAAGGTGGTTCAGATCCAGGCGGCCTCCGACCATCTCGATATGCTGGCGGACGAAGGGCCCACGCCGGAGCGTATCGCCAGCGACCGATGGGATCTCAGGCTCGTCAACCATGCCATAGCCGATCTCCCACCGCGCTATCGTGAAGCGATCGAGTTGCGCCGGCTGGAGGGCCTGTCGCAGAAAGAAACCGCGGCCCGAATGGGCGTATCGGAAAAAGTCGTCGAGAACAGCCTTGCCCGTGGTCTAAAAGCTGTTCTGCGTAGTATCGCGCAAGGCAGCGACTATTACAGCCCGCAGGAAGAGGAACCGTTGCGTGAGGAGGCCCATGTCGTCCGATACTGATGATATGGCAGTGCATTGGGCGCTTCGGGTAGATGCGAATACCATGGACGGGGCCGAACGCAGCGCGATGGACGCGTGGCTCGCGCACGATCCACGGAATCGCGGCGCGCTGTTCCGCGCCCGCGCTGCGCTGACCCTGCTGGAGCGCGGCGACGCGGCGGCGGCGGACGCGCTCCCATCCTCCACCGCCACGGTGGCGGCGCCGCTGCGACGGCGGCGCGCGCCGATGCTCGCCGGGCTCGCGGCGGCATGCGCGGCCGTCTTCGCGCTGCCGTGGCTGGTGCCGGCGTCCTCCGCCTATCAAACCGCCAAGGGGCAGATTCGCGAGGTCGCGCTCAGCGATGGATCGGTCGCAGTGCTCAACACCGACAGCCGCGTCGAAGTCGATTACGGCATCGCCACGCGGCGGATCGCGCTGGGACGCGGCGAAGCGTGGTTCAAGGTCGCGCACAATGCCGCCCGCCCCTTCATCGTCGAGGCGGACGGCGTGCTGGTCCGCGCCACCGGCACCGCGTTCTCGGTACGCGAACGCGAGGGCGCAGTGGTGGTCGCGGTGACCGAGGGCAGCGTGGAAATCTGGCGCGGCGATCATGCCGGGCGCCGCGTGATGCTGCGCGCGGGCGACATGACATCGATGCCGGTTGCAACACCCGGCCAGCCGCAACCTGCCGCCGCCATCGACGCGCCGCTGCGGATCGAGCAGGTCCCCGCTGGCGAGGCGCCGGCATGGCGCGAAGGGGGCGCAGCGTTCAACGAAACCACGGTAGAGGAAGCCGCCGCCGAATTGAACCGCTACAATCAGATAACGCTGCACATCGCCGATCCGGCGATCGCCGGCTATCGCATCACGGGCTATTTCGAAGTGTCGAAGCCATTACAGTTTGCCGACGCGGTCGCGCGGATCACCGGCGCGCATGTGTCACGCAATAGAAATGAAATATTCATCGAAAAGTAATTTCGAGTGAAACCGAATTTTATTTAAAGTGTCGTGAGGGATTTTCGAAGCTGGCGCATCCTTCGGCCGAAAACCTAATGGGGGTCGTACCAATGTTTCGGAAATTGCTGTTCACCGGGTCGATGATCGGCCTGGGTGCTGGACTTTGCGCGCCATCCGCCGCGGCTGCGATGCAGATGCAGACCTTTTCCATCCCTGCCCAGCCCGCGAGCAGCGCGATACCGCTCTTTGCGCGCCGCACGAACCTGCAGATCCTGGTGTCGTCGGAAGCACTGCGCGGCGTGCGGACCAGCAGCGTGACGGGTGCGCTGGCGCCGCGCGCGGCGCTCGATCAATTGCTGCGGGGCACCGGGCTGCGCATCGTCAGCTGGGAAGGCAATGTCGTCACGCTCGGCCGCGGCCTCGATGCCTCGGCCCAGGACCAGAGCGGCGACACCGTCGTCGCCGAGGATCGCGACACCATCGTCGTAACCGGCTTTGCGCGCAGCGTCAGCGCCGCGCGCGACCTGAAGCGCCGCTCGGACACCATCCGCGACGTGATCGTCGCCGAGGACATGGCCAAGTTTCCCGAACTGAACCTCGCCGAATCGCTCCAGCGGATCCCGGGCGTCGCGATCAATCGCGAAGCGGGCGAAGGGCGGCGGGTGACGCTGCGTGGGCTCGGCCCCGATTTCACCCGCGTTCAGCTGAACGGCATGGAAGTGCTGGGCAACGTCGATTCAGCGATGGACAGTCGTGGCCAGCGCTCACGCGATCGCGCGTTCGATTTCAACATCTTCGCCTCCGAACTGTTCTCGCGCGTCGAAGTCGAGAAGAGCTTTCAGGCGACGCAGAACGAAGGCGGCATGGCCGGCACGATCGGCCTGTTCACCGCCAAGCCGCTGGAGCGCAAGCAGGGGCTGAGCGGCGCGCTGTCGGCCAAGGCGGGTACCAACACCTATTCCAAGGATTTCCAGCCGAGGCTGGCGGCGATGCTCGGCTACAACCACGACAACCGGCTGGGCGTGCTCGTCTCGGTCGCGTGGTCCCGGCGCAAGACACAGGAACAGGGGTACGACACCTACAACCCCGTCCAGCCGACCGCCGCGCAGATGCAGACCTATGTGAAGAGCGGAGTCGATATATCGGCACTCGATGCCGCGACGCAGGCGAAGTTCCTGTCGGGCGATCTGGTGTTCGCGTCGGGCAACCGCCTGTCCGTGTGGGACGCCAAGCAGGAGCGGCTGGGCGTGACGCTGGCAACCCAGTGGCAGCCCAGCGACACGCTGAAGCTGACGCTGGACGGCCTATATGGCGAGTTCCGCACCGATCGTGACGAATATCATCTCGCGAGCCGCCCGACCGGATCGGAGATCATCTTCAACGGTGCCTATACCGATTTCGGCAAACCGATCGCGGCATCGAAGATCAATGCGATCCGCTGGGATTCGAGCAACTTCGTGAACTATGCCGATGTCGACAATTCCACCTATGGCAGCGAGCATCGCCGCCAGATCAACAAGAATCGCTTCCGCCAGATCGCGCTGACCGGCGAGTGGAAGCCCAGCGAGGCGCTCACCCTCGACGGCCATGTCGGCTATGAGAAGTCGAGCTATGAGACGCCGATCGACGACAAGCTGTACCTGCAGGCGCAGGGCGGCATGGTCACCACCTATGCCGCCGACGGCGGATCGGCCCATAACAGCTACAAGTGGGACACCACCGACCCCGGCAAATATTCGATCCGCGAGCTGTATTTCCGCGAGAATGGCCAGGAGACCAGCCTGCGCGAAGGCGTGCTCAACGCGCGCTACCAGTTGAGCCCGGTGTTTCGCCTGAACACCGGCTATGCCTATCGCAAATATGCGACCGAGGCGTGGGACTGGTTCAACGACGGGCTTTATGCCGCCGAGTTCCGCAGCAAGCCCGGCTATGATGCGGTCGCGCCCTATGCCGTCGTCTATGACGGGCACAAGGATCAGGCGTTCGTCGTCGGCGACTGGGACAAGATGTTCGCCACCTATGGCAAGAGCCACACGCTGACCGGGCCGACCAGCCGGACGCTCAACAGCTTCGATGTCTCGGAGGCGACGCACGCCGGCTTTCTCCAGCTCAACTGGAACGGCGAACTGGGCGGCATGGGCTTTCGCGGCAATGTCGGCGGACGCGCCTATCGCACCAATGTCGTGAACAACGGGCTGGTTGCCAACGCTGCGGGCGCGCGCGTGCCGACGACGGTGAAGACCGATTATTCGGGCGTGCTCCCCGCGCTAAACGCCACGCTGGAGCTGTCGCCTTCGTTCCAGATCAGGCTGGCAGCGGCGCAGAACATCAATCGCCCGGCGCTCGCATCGATGAAGCTCACCGGCAGCGTGACGGTGAACAACGGCGTCTACACGATCAGCAACGGCAACCCCGATCTGAAACCGTACAAGAGCACCGATCTGGACATCGCCGCCGAATGGTATTTCGGGCGGATCGGCATGGTGTCGGTTGGGGTGTTCCACAAGGACATCAACGACCTGATCACCACCGTCACGCTGCGTGACATTCCGTTTTCGGCCACCGGGCTGCCGACCAGCCTGGCACCGGGGCTGACGCCCGACACCAACATCGCGCAGTTCACCCAATCGGTGAACCTCGCCAAGGCGCGGCTGACCGGCGTGGAAATGGCGGCGCAGACCGACTTCGCATTCCTGCCGGCGCCCTTCAACGGACTCGGCGTGCTGGGCAACATCACGCTGATCGATTCGAACAGCCGCGAGAACGGCCTCGACGGGCCGATCACCGGCCTGTCGGACATCAACGCCAACGGCACGCTTTATTATGAGAACAAGCTGTGGGGCGTGCGCGGCTCGGCGAATTACCGCTCGGGCTATCTGCGCCAGCGCTACAACGGCGTAAGCGCGATCAGCGAGGACGGGTTCAAGGACTCGGTCTATGTCGATGCTGCGGCGTTCGTGAACGTCGCCAAGGGCCTGCGGCTGACGCTGGATGCGATCAACATCACCAACCAGCCCGAAGTGCAGATCAACAGCATCTACGATCGGCTGCACAATGTCACGCGCAGCGGGACCACGGTGTTCCTGGGGATGAACCTCACTTTCTGACGCATCGGCCGGGGCACGGCGCCGCGCGCGCCCTGCCCCGCGCCTTTCCTTCGTGCGCCTGCCGCACGGCCATCTCTTTGCGAAGGGTTTTCCTATGACCGGTTTCGATCGCCGCCAGCTGCTGCTCCTGCTCGGTTCCTCCACCGCCTGCCTCGGCGCGGGTGCGTTTATTTCCAGCGCTCTCGCCTGGGACGTGCCGCCGCCGTACAATATCGAGGAAAACCCCAAATTCTCGACCACGCCCTTTGCGCTGGGCGTCGCCTCGGGCGATCCGGCGCCCGACGGCTTCGTGCTCTGGACCCGCCTCGCGCCGCAGCCGCTCGATCCGCATGGCGGGGTGATCCGCAAGCAGATGCGCGTGAACTGGGAAGTCGCCGAGGACGAACGCTTCCAGCGCGTGGTGCGCAAGGGGCAGAAGATGGCGGTGCCCGAGCTGGCGCATGCGGTGCACGTCGAGCTGGAGGGGCTGCAGCCCGATCGCCATTACTGGTACCGCTTCATGATCGCCGGCCATCAAAGCACCATCGGTCGCACGCGCACCTTGCCGCTGGCGGGGACCGCGCTGGATCGCGTGCGCTTCGTCGCGGCCGGGTGCCAATATTATGAGGAAGGCCATTTCACCGCCTGGCGCCGGATCGCCGAGGAGCCCATCGACTTCGTCTTCCATTATGGCGACTATATCTACGAAGGTCCCGACTGGCGCATCCAGAACCCCGGCAAGCCGGTGCCGAAAACGCGGTTCCGCTTTCACAACGGCCCCGAAATCTACTCGATCGACGATTATCGCGCGCGCTACGCGCTCTACAAGAGCGATCCCGATTTGCAGGCGGCGCACGCCGCCCATCCGTTCTTCATGAGCTTCGACGATCACGAGATCGACAATAACTGGGCCAGCTATACCGACGAGAACGAGATGCCGCCGGAAATCTTCGCGCTGCGGCGCGCCGGTGCGCTCCAGGCCTATTACGAGAATATGCCGCTGCGGCTGAGCGCCTTCCCCAAGAACGGCACGATGCAGATGTACCGCAGCGCGCGGCATGGCGATCTGCTCAACACCTTCGTCCTCGACACGCGCCAATATCGCTCGAACCAGGCCAATTTCGACCTGCGCTCACCCCAGACGCCCGAGGTGTTCGCGCCGAACCGCACGATCACCGGCTTCGAGCAGGAGGCATGGCTGTTCGACGGCCTGAAACAGTCGCCGACGCGGTGGAACCTGATCGCACAACAGGTGATGATGCTGAACCTGCTGCGCCGCGATACGCCGGAAAGCGCGCCGATGGCGGGGATGGATGTGTGGTCCGGCTATATGAACAGCCGCCGACGGCTTTTGTCGCACATCGAGAAGCACCGGCCGGGCAATGTGCTGACGATCAGCGGCGACATCCATCGCCATTTCGCCGGGGACCTGATCCAGGACAATGGCGACGGCAAGATCATCAGCTCGGAATTCGTCGCGACGTCGATCACGTCGGGCGGCGACGGCGAACTACCGGATGCCGCGACGCTCGACGCGCTGCGCTCCCAGAACCCGCACCTCAAGACGATGTGCAACAAGCGCGGCTATCTGCTGTGCGACGTGACGCGCGACATGTGGCGCGGCGACCTGAAGATCATCGACAAGGTGACCCAGCCCAATCTGCCCGCCACGATCTTCGCCAGCTATGTCGCCGAACATGGCGAACCAGGCCTGAAGCCTGTCTGAGCCGCGGCAGATTCCGACAGGCAGCGGAGGATCAGACCATTTGGAACCGGGCGCTGGAACGGGTGTCCAGCGCCCGGGCATATTCCAACCTATGAAGGCGCCCTGCCCGCCGCTGGGGCGCCGAAGCGGGCGTATAGTGTCGGAAGCACGAACAGCGTGAGCAGCGTCGCGCTGACCAGCCCACCGATGACGACGGTCGCCAGCGGTTTCTGAACCTCGGCACCGGCGCCATGGCCAAGCGCCATCGGCACGAAGCCGAGGCTGGCGACCAGCGCGGTCATCGCCACGGCGCGCAGGCGAACGAGGGCGCCGGCGCGCGCGGCATCCGCCCGGTCGTCGCCCTCGACAACACGTTGCCGGATGGAGGTGACCATCACCAAGCCGTTGAGCACGGCGATACCGGAAAGTGCGATGAAGCCCACCGCCGCCGAGATCGAGAAGGGCATACCCCGCAGCAACAGCGCCAGAACCCCGCCCACCAGTGCCAGCGGCACGCCGGTAAACACGATCGCCGCATCACGGACAGTGCCCAGCGCACCGTACAGCAGCAGCAGGATCAGCACGAAACACGCAGGCACGACGATCGCCAGCCGATCGCGCGCGGAAGCGAGGTTCTGGAACTGCCCGCCCCATTCGAGCCAGGTGCCCGCCGGCAAGGCGACGTCGCGCGCGATTGCTGTCTGCGCTTCCGCGACGACGCTTGCCACATCGCGCCCGCGCACATTGGCCTGGATGACCACACGCCGTTTGCCGTTCTCGCGGCTGATCTGGTTCGGACCATCAAGCAAACGGACGTCGGCGACCGAAGACAGCGGTACAAAGGCGCCCATGGGCGTCGGCACTGGAACCTGGCCGAGCGCCTCCAGATCGGCGCGCATCGCATCGTCCAGACGAAGGACGACCGGAAAGCGCCGGTCGCCCTCGAAGATCACGCCGGCCTGGCGTCCCCCCACGGCAGCGGAGACGGTCTCCGCTACATCCTGCGCACGGACGCCCAGCCGGGCCGCCGCATCATGATTGAACGCGATGTCAAGCATCGGCAGCCCCTCGGTCTGCTCGACCTTCACGTCCTCCGCGCCCGGCACCTTGCGCAGAACGACTGCGATCTTCGCCGCGGTCGCGTTGAGCGCGCCGAAATCCTCGCCGAAGATCTTCACCGACACGTCCGACCGCACGCCGGCGATCAGCTCGTTGAAGCGCATCTGGATGGGCTGGGTGACTTCATAGGCATGGCCCGGGACCTGGGCGAGCCGCGCCTCGATCCGCTCCACGACTGCGGCCTTGTCCTCGGATGGGTTGGGCCAGTCCTTGCGATCCTTGAGCATGATGAAGGTGTCGGTTGCGTTGGGGGGCATCGGGTCCGATGCGACCTCGGCAGTACCGGTACGCGAGAAGACGGTGCGGATCTCCGGCATGCCGGCCAGCGATTTCTCGATCTGCGCCTGCATCTTCTGGCTCTGCTCGACCGAGGTGCCGGGCACGCGGAAGGCCGAGACAAGCACGTCGCCCTCGTCGAGTTGGGGCAGAAACTCCTGCCCGAGCGTGGTGTAGACGGCGCCTGCCAGCGCGAGTGCGCCGAGCGCGACGCCGATGGTGGTCCTGGGCCGCCGCATCGCCCGGTCCAGAGTGGGTTCGTAGCGTCGGCGAAGCCAGGAAACGATCCGGCCCTCCTTCTCGTCGACAGGTCTGGAAAGGACCACGGCGACTGCAGCGGGCACGAACGTGAGCGAAAGGACGAACGCGAAGGCGAGCGCGATGATCACGGTCAGCGCCATCGGCTCGAAGGTCTTGCCTTCCACCCCGGTCAGGGTGAGCAGCGGCAGATACACGAGCATGATGATCGCCTGACCATAAACAGACGGGCGGATCATCTCCCGCGCCGAGGCGGAGATGGTTGCGAGGCGCTCCGGCAAGTCGAGCGCGCGCTGCTCGGCATGCTGGCGTTCGGCGAGGCGGCGCAGCGCATTCTCGACGATGATCACTGCGCCATCGACGATCAGCCCGAAGTCGAGCGCGCCCAGGCTCATCAGGTTCGCCGAAACACCCGCCTGCAGCATGCCAAAGCCCGTGAGCAGCATCGTGATCGGGATCACCATGGCGGCGATCAGCGCAGCACGGAAATTGCCGAGCAGCAGGAACAGCACGACGATGACGAGCAACGCACCCTCGGCGAGATTCCGCGAGACGGTGGTGATGGTGGCGTTGACCAGCTTGGTACGGTCCAGCACCGGCTCGATCACGATGTCGCGTGGCAGCGACGGCGCGATCGCCTTGAGCTTGGCATCGACTCCGGTGGAGACCGTGCGGCTGTTCTCGCCGATCCGCATGATCGCGGTGCCGGTGATCACTTCCCGGCCATTTTCCGATGCGGCCCCCATGCGGATACCCTGGCCGAGACGCACCTCGGCGACCTGGCCGAGCGTGATGGCTGTGTTCTCGCGCGTCGCGATCACCGTGGCGCGCAGTTCTGCCAGGCTGCGAATGCGGGCATCGGCGCGCACCGCAAGACCTTCGCCATTGCGGTCCACCGTGCCGCCGCCGGTGGCGACATTGTTGCGTTCGAGCGCCTCGGCGAGATCGGACAGCGACAGGCGCAAGCTCGCGAGCCGCTGGACGTCGGGCACGACCAGATATTCCTTCTCGAACCCGCCGAGCGAGTCGATGCCGGCGACGCCATTCACGGTTTTCACCTGCGGCGCGACGATCCAGTCCTGCACCGTGTGGAGATAGGTCGCCTTGTCCGCCTCGCTGGCGAGCCGGTCGCCTTCGGGCGTGATGTAGCTGCCGTCGGGCTGGAGGCCAGGCTCGCCGGGGCGGTGATCAGCGTGCCCGCGCTCCGCGTAGCGCAACGTCCAGATATACACTTCGCCCAGCCCGGTCGCGATCGGCCCCATCTCGGCGCGGGCGCCGGCGGGCAGGTCTTCCTGCGCTTGCGACAGGCGTTCCTGCACCTGTGCCCGCGCGAAGTAGATGTCGGTGGAATCCGAGAAGACCGCAGTGACCTGGACGAAGCCGTTGCGGCTGAGCGAACGGGTGCTCTCCAGCCCCTTGATTCCGGAAAGCGCGGTCTCGATCGGGAACGCGACCTGCTTCTCGATCAACTCGGGCGAGAGCGAAGGTGCGAGGACGTTCACCTGCACCTGGTTGTTGGTGATGTCCGGCACGGCATCGATGGGCAGGCGCCAGAGCGCGCCCGCGCCAACAAGGGCGGCGATGAGAGTGAGCAGGAGGACGAGCCAGCGCTTGTCCACCGCCCATGCGACGATGCGGTCGATCATGGTCTCAGTCCTCGTGGCCGGCTTCGGACGCACCGAGGGCCGATTTCAGGGTGAAGCTGTTCGCAGCTGCGATGGTTTCGCCGCCGGTCAGCCCGGACGCGACGATCACCATCGCCCCGTCCCGCCGGCCGAGCCTAACCGGCACGCCGCGAAAGCCGGTCGCGATGCGGACGAAAACGACGGTGCGGCCCTCTACGGTCTGCACGGCGGTGGAGGGCACCCGGATCGCGCCGTCGCCATTACCCGGTAGCGAGACGGACGCGGTGACCGGCTCGCCCGCGCGCCATTGGCCGGCACGGTTGTCGAGCTCGGCGAGCACGGGCACCTGCCGGGTCTTTTCGTCGAGCACGGGGGAGAGGAAGCGGATGCGGGCCTGGCCGGTTCGATCGCCGGCACGGACCTGCACCGACGCCCCGACAAGGATGCGCGCTGCATCGGCGGGAGAGACGGAGAGCGACACGCTCAGCCGGTCCAGGAGGGCAATGCGGAACAGCTCGGTCTCAGCGGCATCGGCGGCGAAATTCTGGCCAAGCACGGCGGTGCGCGCGATTACCTGGCCGGAAATCGGGGCGGCGAGGACGATGCGGTTGTAGCGTCCCCCGCGCGATCCACTAGCGGCGACCTGCTCGCGCGCGAGACGAAGCGCCACATCCGCCTGCTTTGCGGCTGCACGCGAGATGTCCACCTCGCGCAAGGGACGAAAGCCCTTGGCGTACAGCGCCTCATCCCGGGCAAGTGTCTTGTGGGCAAGTTCGGCGCCGGCAGCGGCGCGCTGCACTTCGGCCTGGAGGCCGGCGGCCTCGCGGCTTTCGAGCACGGCTAGCGTTTCGCCCTGACGAACGCGGTCTCCAAGGTTGCGGCGCAGTTCGACGATACGGCCGGGCACAGTGGCGGCAACGATCCGGGTCGCCTGCGGATCGCTTTCCAGCAAGGCCGGCACCTCGATAGTGCCCCCGCTGCGGCCAAGCGTCGGATGGGTCAACTCGATGCCAGCGGTCGCAATCTGCTGTGGGGTCAGCGCAACGACGTCTTCCTCGGCGGGCGCGGTACTGGTCTGGGTGGTCTGGGTGGTCTGCGGTTTCCCGCCGCCGCAGGCGGCAAGCGTCAGGGCAAGCGGCATCGCCGCGAATAGCATTCTCATGAGTCGGTTCCTCGGCCGGGTCACGCCGGCGATTGCGGTCAGGGTCGGACAGCGCTTGCGCGCGTCTCAGCCTCTGGGTGGCCGCAACGCGGGGTCGGTGAGGAGCGAGGCGAGAACCGAGGCACGCGGCGCGACGGCACCGCCCGCCCGCCCCGAATGAAGGACAGGCGCCGGCGTACCGGCTTCCAGCCCAACTGCGTGGCCATGGCAGCCGCCATGATGGTGCGGCACGTCCTGATCGGCATTGGCCGGCACCTGATCCGCATCGCCATCGGCGTGCACCTCGCCGCCGCATGCGATCATGGCACTGCCCGGCGCCTCGCGGGCATGCACCACCGCACTCGTCGTCAGTGCGACGGCGAACAGAGCGATCAGCAGGAGCCAGGCACGGCGCAGCATGGCCACCGCTCTAGGCCGATTGCCCCCCGGGCGTAAGTCCCGTGCATGGAATTAACATTCCGGATCGGTGCAGCGCGTGACGATCTCGCCGTCCTCGGTCCGGGCAGGCACCTCGGGTATCAGAACTGCTTGGCCTTCCTGCGCTGCAGGTATCTCGGCCAACCGCTGAGCGTCCCCTGCCCCAAGCTCGACGCGCTTGCGGCCTGACCGCGTTTCGAATGTCGCCGATCCCGAATCAACTGACAGCAGCGTCCATCCGGGCTGAAGTTGCTGGTTCACCGCGATCGATCGCTTCGTGCCATCTGCGAGTTGGAATTGTGCCGTCGAACGCGCCCGATCAAGGAAAACGCCGATGAGTGCCGGTTCGGGAGCGATCGACGCTTCGACGGGCGCCGCGCGTACGACCGGTTCGGACGCGACGACCACGACGCTGCCATCCGCCACCGGCTGGTCAGCGGTGCGGACAAGCACCCCCGCAAGCCCCGCCAGCCCGAGAACCAAGGCCAGAACCAACCAGCGCAATCGTGTTTTCCGGATCATATCTCTCTCGCTTGAACGCTCCGGCGGCGCCACGCCGTCGGAGCGTCAGGAAGCTCAAGGCAAGGTGTCGCCGACCGTAACGATGTAGACCCGCCCGCGATTTGCATCGATCTGGGTCGGGGCTGCGGCGTAGATGACGTCCTCCGTCGCGGACTTCAGGACACCGGAGATGCGCGACACCCCCGGCTGCCCGGTCGCAACGGGCGTGACGGTCCAGTTCGGGCTCTGCGCAGCCATCAGGCCGGTGCCCGAAACCGTGAAGTAGACGCGGGCCCGCGTACCGTTGTGCGTCGTCTCCACCGCAGCCGGGACGTTGTTGTTCGCCGTGTAGATCTTGACCTTGTCCGACCAGGCGCTGCCGTTCCAGCGGATGCGATACACGTCATAGTTCAGCGCGTTCGATCCGCCGGCGGTGCGATAGCGATAGGCGACGCTCGGCCTGGCATATTGATCCACCGTCAGCCCCGCAGCCTGAATGCCGACGCCGTCGTTGGAGTTGTTCCACACCTCCCCCGTGCCCAGCCCCTGGAACAACAGGTTGGGCGTCGCCCGCGTCGCCGGCGCACTGAGCGCGGTGCCATTGGCGGTGCGGAACACCCCGGCGGCGACGTCATATTTCAGGTAGGAGCCATAATGGCGCAGCGCGCGCGGCAGGCCATAGGCCCATTCGAAGGCGATATGGACATTGCCGACATCGTCGATCTTCAGGTCGTCGGGATAGACGAAATTGGTGTTCTCGCGCGCGAAGATGCCGATCTTGGACCAGCTCTTGCCCGCGGTGTTCCAGCGATACAGTTCGCCCTGCCCCGCGCCGGTATAGTGGTTGCGGATGATCAGGTAGAGGTCGCCATTGGGGGCATGCTCCGCGATCGGATAGGTGGCGCCGACGCTGCCGGGCATGCTGCCGATGCGGCGGAGCATTGTCGTCGGATCGTTGGGCCCGTCCGAACGGAAATAGCGCCAGTCGTCGACATGATGATCGGCCCACACATGGATATAACCGTCGCCGTCCACGGCGATCGTCGGCTGGTCATGGCCGACATCGTCCTCATGGCTCCAGACATTGCCGTTCTCGTCCTTGAGATAGCCGATCGTCCAGTTGCCGCTGCCGACCTTCACGCCGATCTTGATCTTGTGCGTGCCGGCGGTGTCGCCCGGCGCGTTGAACGCGACATAGGTGGTGTTGCCCTTAACCACCATCGGGCGCCACCACGCCGCCTGGTTGGAGGAATCGGTCTCGGCGGGGACCATTTCCACCGCGACCTGGGCGGCGGCGGGCGCCGCAAGCAAGACGAGCGGGCACAGCAACGCTGTGTGAGCGAGTGAACGCAAGCGCATGACATCTCTCCTGATTTTGGTTCTTATCGGTTACTCGGTACGCGTCTCCTCTGGCTGGACGCCGCGTGCGGCAATCAGGCCTGATCCAGTGCAATGACGAACAAGCCGCCCGAGTCCGGGTGGCGCGCGAGATCGTCGGCGCTCAGCCGCATCCGCGACGTGGTGACAAACAACTGGCTGCCGGACAGCGCCACGCTGCTGATATGGGGAGCGGGTATCGGGATGGTGCGGAACAGCGCGCCGTCGGGCGCCAGTTCGGCGACACAGCCTCCGCCCCACATCGCCACCCAGAAATGGCCCTCGGGCGTACGGATCATCCCGTCGGGCTTGCCGGGCACGTTCATGAAGTCGCTGACGATCACCGGCTCGCCCAGCGTCCCCGCCGCCGGATCGGCGGGATAGGCGATCAGCGTGCGGGCCAGCGTGTCGATCACGAACAGGGTGCGACCGTCCGGCGCAAACGCCATGCCGTTCGGCACGCCCAGCCCCTGCGCGACGCAGCGTGGCTCCCGGTCGGGCGCGGGCGCGTGGAAGAGCGCGCCACGGGTCGCCAGAACCGCCTTGTGCATCGCCCCGGCCCAGAGACCGCCGAGCGGATCGACGGTCATGTCGTTGAACCGGGATCCGGCGCCCAGCGCGGCAGCGGGGCCGCTGGTGACGCCATCCGATGTGATGCTGGCGAAGCAGGCCTCGCCCGTGCCGATCAGTCCGCCATCGGCGCGCATCGCCAGCCCGTACAGCGGATGCTCGACGGGTCGCTCGGTGACCTGTCCGTCGCGAAACGCGAACAGGCGGCGCGTCACCGGATCGGTCCAGTGGACCGAGCCATCGGGGAGCACCATCGGGGACTCGCCGATGACCGCCAGCGGATTGCACAGCAATCGTGCCGCCTGCGGACGCCGGATCTGTCGCACCAACGCGCGGGCCCGCGCGGCAATCTCGTCGATCGAACGTCCGGGCTTGTAGATGTCGGAACCGATCCCGAACGCGGCGACCCCGGCGCGGTGGAATGCGGCAATCGTGTCCGGGCCCACCCCGCCGACCGCCAGCAGCGTCACGCCGCTAGGCAACACGGTGCGGAGCGCCGCAATTTCCTCGGCGCGACCGATGGCGGGGAAATATTTGAGGTGCCGGGCACCGGCCGCGAGCGCGGCAAAGGCTTCGGTCGGCGTCGCGCAGCCCGGCAGCGGCACCATGCCGTGCCCGATCGCCGCCGCGATCACTGCGCCATCGCTATTGGGCGACACCACGATCGCGGCGCCCGTCTCGGCCAGTCGCGCCACTTGCTCCGGGCTGGTCACGGTTCCCGCTCCGATGACCATGCGATCGCCGAAATGGCGCACCAGCAGCGCGATCGTCGCATAGGGATCGGGCGAGTTCAGCGGCACCTCGGCCACGCGGATTCCGGCTGCGTGCAGTGCTTCGACCACCGCAATCGCGTCGTCGGTGCCGAGCCCGCGCAGGATCGCGACAACCGGCATTTCGGCAAGGGCCGCGTCCAGCCGCGCGACCGCATCGGTCATGCGCACACCATCGCCGCGCTATGCAATGCGCGGAAGCCGCGCACACAGGCTTCGCGCGAGTCCATGACCTGCGTCTCGACGCCGACCGATGCCAGCGCGGCGGCATAGAGACGCGACAGCGGGCCGTTGCCGATCAGCGGCACGACTGCGTCGCCAAGCGTGGGACAGATCGCCTGCGCATCGGCAATCTCCGATCCGATCAGCAGCCCGCGAATATAAGACGCGCTGTCGGCCCGGGCGAGCTTGCCGCGCAGCACGCGCGCCCGCGCCCCGAACAACAGGCTGGCAAGGCCAAGGTCGCGCGACTGCCCGGCGCGGACGCCTTCCAGAAAGGCCGGCCCCGCCGCCGCCTCGCCCTCGACGATCGAGGCGAGCAGCCCCTGCCCCGTCAACCGGTCATAGATTTCGCCCGACATCGCCGTGAAGAAATCGAGGATGCGGCCCTTCTCCATCCGCACCCATTTGGTGTGCGTACCGGGCAGCGCAGCGATCCCGTCCACCGGCATCGCGGCGGCGAGGCCGAGCAGCTCGATTTCCTCTCCGCGCAGCACATCGGGGGCGCCGTCATAGCTGCGCGTGCAGGCGATGCCGGGCACCACGCGCAGCGGCACGGCGCCGATCTGGGTCGCGATCGTCGCGCGCGCGAGGTCGTCCACGCCGGCGGGGGCGGTCGCATAGGGTGCCTCGACCCAGCCGATATTCGAGCCGATCATGCCACAGGCATAGACCGCCCCATGGTCGGGCCAGCGCGCGGCCAGCGCCTCGATCATCGCCGCCATGCCGGCGCGGTCGAGCGAGGCGACACCGCGGGGCACTGCATATTCGTCGGTCACCGATCCGTCGCCGGCGATCCGGTAGGCGCGGAAATTGGAGCTGCCCCAATTGATGCCGACAATTTCTTCAACGTCGCGTGACACTCGCGCCTCCATCGATCGCGTGCACCGTGCCGGTAATCCAGCCGGCAAGGTCGGAAACAAGGAACAGCGCCAGTTCGGCCACCTCCTCGGGCGTGCCCAGCCGGCCCAGCGGATGCCGGGCGACATTGGCCTGCCGGGCCTGGGCGGGATCGGCCTGCCGGTCGAACGACTGGCGCAGCAGCGGCGTGTCTATCGACGCCGGGGCAATGGCGTTGACCCGGATATGGTCCGGCGCAAACTCCAGCGCCGCCGTGCGGGTCAGGCTCTCGACCGCCGCCTTCGACGCGGCATAGGCGGCAAGCGTGGGCGTCGCGAAACCCGCATTGATCGAGGAAAGCAGCAGGATCGATCCCCGCCCCTTGCTGCGCATCGCCGGCACGCAATGCCGCATCAGCCGCACTGCGCCGATGACGTTCACGTCGTAGATATCGGCATAGTCGGCAG
This sequence comes from Sphingomonas degradans, assembly GCF_053502645.1. Classification (NCBI taxonomy): domain Bacteria; kingdom Pseudomonadati; phylum Pseudomonadota; class Alphaproteobacteria; order Sphingomonadales; family Sphingomonadaceae; genus Sphingomonas; species Sphingomonas degradans. Next base: position 1,047,392 of record NZ_CP177172.1, on the reverse strand, counting down.
GATCGGTATCGAGCACCCCGCCATGCGCCGAGATGGCGGCAGCGTGGACGAGAATGTCGACCGCGCCCAGCTGCGCCATCGCCCCCGCCACTGCCGCGTCGGAGCGGAGATCGGCGGCGAGCGCGACATCCACGTCCGGCACCGGATCGCGGTCGAGCCCGGCGACGCGCGCGCCGGCGGCGCGAAGCCGCCCGGCGATCGCCGCCCCGATCCCGCTCGCGGCCCCCGTCACCAGTGCCACGCGGCCGCCAAGCTGGCTCTCGCTCACATCGTCCCTCCCCTGCCCGCGCACGTCAGAACTTGAAGCTGACGCTCGCCTTGTACATGCGCCCGAAGAACAGGTTGGTCCTCAGCGCTTCCTTCGACCCGTCATAGGTACGCTGATGCTCGTTGAGCAGGTTGTTCGCTTCCAGGTTGAGCGAGACGTTCTCGGTGATGTCGTACCGCGCCGTCAGCGACAGGTCGGTATAGGCGTCGTTGTAGATGCCCGTGGCGGCGCCCGACAGGCCGACCAAATACTCGTCGCGCCAGTTATACGCGACGCGCACCGAAACCGGTCCCTTTTCGTAATAACCGATCAGGTTGGCGTTGTTCTTCGACAGGCCGGGGAACGACAGGACGCGGCCCACGGCATCGCGGATCGGCGTGGTCGAGTCGATGTACGAATAGGTCGCCACCACCCCAAAGCCATCGAACGGTCCGGGCAGGAAATAGAATGGCAACTGGACCAATGCCTCGACGCCCTTCACCTTCGCACCCTCGCCGTTGATCCGGCGATTGATCAGGTAATTGACGTTCGCATAGACCTCCGGGCTCTGCTGCGAGACGATGAAGGTCGAGATGTCCTTGTAAAACGCGCCGACCGACACGAGCGCCTGCTTGCCGAAATAATATTCGAGCGAGGCATCGATCTGGTTCGCCTTGAACGGGTTCAGGTTCGGGGCACCGCCACTGCCGCCGCCGGGCGACGTCTGGACTCCGTTGACGAACACGGCGGTGTTGTTCAGCGTGATGCCGTTGTTCAGATCGGCGGTGTTCGGGAACGCCACGACCTTGGCCGCGCCCAGGCGGAAGATCAGGCCGTCGGTCAGCCCGGCGCGGACAGTGGCGGAGGGCAGGAACTCGTCATCCTTGCGCAGGAACGTCGTCGGCGTGACCGTGCCGGTGGCGCCGATCAGGTTGCCGATCGAGGTCAGATCGCGGTGCAGGAAACGCCCGCCGATATTACCGGTCACGCTGCCTGCTTCGAAGTCCAGCTTGGCATAGCCTTCGTAGAACTTCTCCTTGATCTGGTAGGTGCCTGCCAGCGCGGTGGTCGTCGCCGCCGGATTGAGGCACGCCGCAGCCTGCGAGAATTGCGGGAAGCCGGTCCAGACGCCGCAACCGCCGGCGATCACATCGGCGCCGGCAACGAACGAGCGCGTCAGCCCCGCAAAGTCGTTCTTCGCGAAGTCCGGGTTGGAATAGAGCTTCAGGAACTGCGTCAGCGCAGTCGCATTGATGCCGCCGGTGGGGCGGATGTCGGCGAGCAGCGGGTTCACGCGGGTGTTGAGGTTCTGATACCGCACGCCGACGTGCAGCTTGCTCAGGAAGCCCTGCCCCAGCATCGCCGTCCAGTCGGTGCGCGCGGCGGTCGCCTCGGTCTTGGCGCGATACAGGTTGTCGAACAGGATCGTCGCGCGCAGCTGCGCCGGATCGGTCACGTCGATACCGCTGATCGAATAGGCGCCCAGTTCGCCCTTCGAGAAATCGAAGGTCGTGGTCGGCGTGATCGTCGTCAGCGGCTGGAGCCGCAGGTAGTTCTGGTCATAGCTCGACGTCGAGCGGTTGTACGAGATTTCCGCCGTCGCCTTGATCGAATCCGTCACTTCGAACTTGCCGTTCAGCCCCGACGACCATGTGTCCGCCTTGGTATTGGCATATTCGGTGTTGGTCAGGACCGGCGCGGTCGACGTACCGGAAATCAGCACGTTGTTCGGCGAATAGGTCGCGTTGGTCAGCCCGGTCTGCGGATTGAACGACAGCCAGTAGCGTTCGCGGTCGGAAATCAGCTTGGAATAGAAGCTGTCGAGCGTGATTTCGACGCCGGGCGATGGCTGCCACTGGACGACACCGTCGAGCCCGAATTTCTTGCGCGTCTCGTGGATTTCCTCCGGGCGCACGTCGGAATGGCCGAAATGCGTCGTGCCGCCCGATGTGAAGCGGGTGTAGCCCGAAAACGTGTCGAGCCCCTGCTGCGACAGGCGGCGGCGCGCATAGGAGGCGGAGACCAGCACCCCCAGCGTATCATTGGCGAACTTGCGCGACGCGAGGCCGAACAGCTCATAGCTGGGCTTCTCGGTCAGCGTGTCGTAGCTGGCACCGCCGCGCACCGCGACCTGGTTCGGGCCGTCGAGCGGCCGGCGCGTCTCGATGTCGATGATCCCGCCCAGCGCACCGGCGATGTCGTCGGCGCCCGCCAGCTTGGTGACTTCGAGCCGGGAAATCAGCTCCGAGGGGACCAGCGACAGGATGCCGTAGGTCGAGCTTCCCAGCTGGTCGAGCCCGACACCGCCGCGCCCCGTGGCATCGACGATCTCGCGACCGTTGAACAGATAGACGTTCTGGCGAAGCCCGCGCACCGATATGTTGGTGCCTTCCGCAATGCCGCGATCGACCTGGATGCCGGAAACGCGCGCGAGCGATTCGGCGACGTTGCGGTCCGGCAGCTTGCCGATGTCGTCGGCGATGATCGCATCGACGAACTGCACCGCATCGCGCTTGATGTCGCGCGCGGCGCCCAGGCTGCCGAGGATGCCGGTGACGACGATCTCATCGTTCGCATCCTGCGCGGCTTCGGCCGGCACGTCCTGCGCCAGCGCAGGCGCGCCCATCGCGACCGTGGAAACCAGCATGCTCGACGCCAGCAGGTTCCGAATCAGGTGAATCTTCATAGCCATCCCCTCCGTGCTCCCTTCGCTCGTCGGGGTCTGCGCCCCGCGTGCATCCTTCGTTATAAAGACGCTATTAAAGCACCATTATGCGGGGCGCAAGCGCGTTTATCCGCCTTGACAGCGATATAGTGGCACTACATACGACACATATAGCAACACTATATCAATCAGGGACAGGCGATGACCGAACTGAAGGGAGTTCTCCCGATCCTGCCGACGATTTTCAGCGAATCGGGCGCGATCGACGAAACCGGCACGCGGCGCGTGCTGGAGTACATCGTCGAATCGGGCGCGCAGGGCGTGGTGTTCCCTGGCCTGGCCAGCGAATATGACATGCTGAGCCGCGAGGAACGGCTGCACCTGACCGCGCGGATCGGCGAGTGGCTGGGCGGGCGCATCCCCTTCGTCGTCGGTGCCAGCACCGAGGATACCGACGAAGTCATCGCCTATGCCGAGGCAGGCGCCCGCGCCGGTGCCGCCGCCGCGATGATCCTGACGCCCAAGGCCTATGCGGGCGACCTGGCCGGCATGCAGCGCTTTTTCGAGGCCGCGCATGCCGGGTCGGGGATCGCGATCATGGTGCAGAACGCGCCGGCGCCGATGGGGATCGGCATGCCGCTGGAGCAGGTCGCCGAACTCGCCCGCGCCGTCCCCGGCATCTGCTACGTCAAGGAAGAAGCCGCCCCCTCGGGCCAGCGCATCACCCGGCTGAGCGAGCTGGCAGGCGATGCGCTCGACGCCGTGTTCGGCGGCGCAGGCGCGCGCTATGTGATCGACGAACTGGTGCGCGGCGCGCGCGGCACGATGCCGGCATGCGAGATCACCGAACTGCACGTGCGGATGCTCGCCGCCTTTGCCGAAGGCCGGGTCGATGCTGCGCGCGACCTGTTCGAGCGCAGCCTGCCGCTGCTCAGCATGCAGGCAGTGTTCCGCTGGCGCCTGACCAAGGCCGTGCTGCAACGGCGCGGGCTGATCGACAGTGCCTACACACGCGCGCCCGGGCCCGCGCTTGATCGCTATGACAATGCCGAGCTGGACGCGCTGCTCGCGCGGCTTAGCGACATCATGCCGCTGACCCCAGCCGAAGTGGCGGCCTGATCATGCGGATCGCGGCGATCGACACCTTCATCGTCACTGTCCCGCGCGACACCCCCTATCTGGGGCCGCTGGCGGCGGGCGAGACCGTCAATGCGCGCGGCTATATCGTCCGCCGGGGAAACGGGACGATCTACCCCGTCGTCGATCGCTCGATCGTCGTGCGCGTCACCGATGCCGAAGGCGGCGTCGGCTGGGGCGAGACCTATGGCATCTGCGCCCCGCGCGCGACGTGCGAGATCATCAACGACTTGCTCGCACCCGTGCTGATCGACAGCGACGCGGGCGATGTCCCGGCGACATGGGACCGGCTCTACGATCTGATGCGCGTGCGCAATTGCTCGACCGGCTTCCACATCGATGCGCTGGCTGTGATCGACATCGCGCTGTGGGATCTTGCCGGCAAACGCGCGGGCAAGCCGGTCCACGCGCTGATCGGCACGCAGGTCCACGATCGGATTCCCAGCTATCTCTCCGGGCTGCCCGCAGCGACGCTCGCCGAACGGGTGGCGCTGGCGCAGTCGTGGCAGGCGCGCGGGATGGATGCATTCAAATTCGCTGCGGTGGTCAGCCATGAAGGCGTGGTGGCCGAAATGGCGGCGCTGCGCGCGGCGCTGGGGCCGGAGGCCGAGATCCTGATCGACCTCCACTGGAAGTATGAAGCCGCCGAGGCGCGCGCCCTGATCGACCAGCTCGCCCCCTATCGCCCCGGCTTCGTGGAGGCGCCGCTGAAGCCCGAGGACATGATCGGGCTGGCCGCGCTGGCGGCCGACAGCCCGGTGCCCGTCGCTGCGGGGGAGGAATGGTACACTGCCTATGAGGCGGCGAACCGCCTCGCCTTTGGCCCGGTCGCCTATGTCCAGCCGGAGATGGGGCATACCGGCATCACCCAGTTCGTGCGCATCGCCCGGCTTGCCGCCGCGCGCGGCATCGCGATCGCGCCGCACGCGACGATTGGCACCGGCATTTTCCTCGCCGCGAGCCTGCACGCATCGGCGACACTGCCCAGGCTGTGGAAGCATGAGTGGCAGCATTCGGTGTTCGAGCGGAACCTGGCGCTGCTCGACACCGACATGGCGCATGGCGCGGAAGGCTATCGCCTGCCCAGCGGCGTGGGCCTTGGCGTGGCGCCCGGCGATGCGTTCTGGGCAGCGGCAGAGCGCGTAGCGTGATGCGTGCCTCTTCGCGTTGGTGCATAGGGTGGGCCCATGCGCGCTAAACCCAATGCTCAACCGAATCAGAGCCTGATCGACGGCATCGCCACGCTCCAGGCCCTCGCCACCTCACCCGAGCCGGTCGGCTCCCGCGAGCTTGCCCGGCGGCTGGACATCGATCCGACCAAGATCAACCGGCTGCTCAAGACGCTCGCCTATCTCGGCATCGCCCGCCAGACGGCGAACCGCAAATACACCGCCGGATCGGGCATGCACGTGCTGGCGGCGCAGAGCCTGTTCGCATCCGGCCTGATCCGCCGCGCGCTGCCGGTACTGGAGGGGCTGCGCCGGTTCGGGCACACGGTGGCGCTCGGCGTGCTGTGGGGAGACAGCGTCAGCTATCTGTTCCACGCGCCGCCCGGGATAGAGGCATCGCGCGGCCTGGGCCGTATCGGCCTGTTGCCGGCGACGACCAGCGGCATCGGCATCGTCCTGCTGTCCGAACTGGAGGACGACGAAGTCCGCGATGTCTATAAGGATCGCGAGATTCCGATGTTTGCGGACGGCATCGAACAACTGCTTGCCAAGCTCGCCGAGGTACGGCGGCTTGGCTATGCGCGCGTGCACGTCGCCGATGAGCGCGATCACCACGTCGTCGCGGTCTCGACCGGCGATCCGGCGCACGCCGGCATCGCGCTGTCGGGCTGGATACCAGAGACGGCCACCGAGCCGCTCGTCTTGGCGCTGCGCGAAGCCGCGCCTGAAATCGGGGGATAGATGGCCGACATTGGGGTTCGATCGGAGGCGGCGTCGCCGCCCAAACGCCTGCGCTGGGCAATCCTGGCCCTGTTGTTCGGCTCGACCGTGCTCAATTACGTCGATCGCCAGACGCTGTCGATCCTGGCGCCGATGATCCAGCGCGATCTGGACATAAACGATGTCGGCTATGGCCATGTCGTCCAGCTTTTCCTGATCGCATACACCTTTGCCTATCTCGTCTCGGGCTGGCTGACCGACCGGCTCGGCACCCGGCTGGCGCTGGCGCTGTTCGTCGGCTGGTGGTCGCTCGCCAACATGGCGACCGGGCTGGTGCGCAACGCCTTTCAACTGGGCGCCGCGCGCGCGATGCTCGGGCTGGGCGAGGCCGGCAACTACACCGCCGGTCCCAAGGCGGTGTCCGAGCATTTCCCGCCGCACGAGCGCGGGCTCGCCTTCGGCATCTATACCGCTGGCGCCATGGTGGGCGCGACGATCGCCCCGCCGCTGATCGGCTGGCTCGCGCTGGCGCATGGCTGGCGCACCGCATTCGTGGTCACCGGGGCGATGGGCTTCGTCTGGCTCGTCGCGTGGCTCGCCATCTATCCGCGCGACAAGGGCGTGCGCGAGACCAAGGAGCCGACGCCCTGGCGCGCGATTCTGCGCGAGCGACCGTTGCTCGGGCTGGCGTTGTCGCGGATGCTCGCCGACCCGGTCTGGTATTTCTATCTCTTCTGGTTCCCGAAATATCTGTCGGACCAGCGCGGGCTCGATCTCGCCAGCATCGCGATGACCGCGTGGATCGTCTATCTCGCGGCCGATTTCGGCAGCATCGGAGGCGGCATCTTCTCCGGGAAGCTGATCCGCCGGGGCATGAAGCCCGTCAACAGCCGGCTGGTCGGAATGGCCTGCGCTGCCGCGCTGGCCCCGATCGGCATGCTTGTCGCGACCGGCCCAGCGATGCCGCTCACCTATGCGATCGCGGCCACGGTGGCGTTCGCACACATGGTGTTCCAGATCAACATCAGCACATTGGTCGTCGATCTCTACCCTACCCGCGTTGTCGCCACGGTCTTCGGCATCGTCGCTGCGGGAAGCGGCCTGGGCGGAATCGTCTCGACCCAGCTTGTCGGCAAGCTGGCCCAGACCGGCGACTATCCGATGATCTTCCTGCTGATGGGCGTGCTGCATCCGCTCGCGGTGTTAGTCGCCTGGGCTTCGCTGCACAGCCAGCCGAAATCGGCGCTTCGGCCGAATTAGGCCAGCGTATTGCGCTGTTGCCAGGCGCGCGCCAGGTTCGGCCAGTCGGACATCGGCCAGGCCGGATCGCCGCGCAGCCCCAGCCCGTGCGCACCCTCTTCGAACAGGTGCATGTCGATCGCACCACCCGACGCCCGCACTGCCCCGAACAACGCAAGCGCGTGATCGACCGGAACCACGCGATCGTGCACTGCATGCGCGAGGAAGATCGGCGGGGTGATACCGGGCACGCTCTTGTCGAACGACCAGGGCGCGGCAGCGGCGTCACTCGGATCGGGGCCGAGCAATGCCCGTTTCGACCCGGTATGCGCCCCTGCCCCCATCGACACGACGGGATAGAGCAGGATCGCGCCATCGGGGCGAGTCAGCAGCCGGTCGGCCGCGTCGAGCACCGGATAGGTCCGGTCGTACACTTTGGTGCACAGGCTGATCGCCAGATGCCCGCCCGCCGAACCGCCCAGCACCGTGACGCGCTTCGGATCGACGCTCCAGCGCCCGGCCCCGCCTGCGCGGATCAGCCGGATCGCACGCTGCGCATCCTGGAGCGCCACCAGCGGTCCGGCACCCCAGCGGTCGACGGGCAACCGATAGCGCAGCACGAATGCGGCAACGCCGACCGAATTGAACCAGCGCGCGGTCTCGTACCCCTCGCGGTCGATGCCCACGCGCGAATAGCCGCCGCCGGGCAGGATCAGCACCGCCGCCCCGGTCGGCTTGGGCGCAGCGAAATAGGAAAGGACCGGACGGGTAACGTGCTCGGCGACACGGTAGCGGAGCCCGGCGTTGTCCACCTGGTCGTCTATCGCCTCGACGATATCCGGCACAGGGCCGCCGGGCATCCGCCCATCCGGCCAAAGAGGCACGATCAAATCAGGCTCGCGGTCCTCCCGAGCGAAATGGGAAAAGCCGTCCGCCGCCGCCCGCGCCATGGCTGCACCAGCCAGCATCGACCCAGGCAACAATGCGGCAGCCGTCAAAAGGCTTCGGCGGCTCGGTTCGATGATCGGCATGCGATGCTCTCATACAGTCAGCTGACGGGTCGATATCGACAACAGCATACCGCACCGCATAGAGCAACGAAATCTGCTTCCAACTCCACAATACGCGCCTTCCTGCTGCATATTGGTGCTATAATATTCGCGTTACCCAGGATTAACTCGATCGCTACCGTCCAGTCGGCTTTACCCGCAGGCACCCGTGAAGGAAGTTCTCGCTGCGCGCGCCGATGCATCCCACATGCGGCAGTCTGGTCGTCCACGACGTGGCGGGGGGCAGCACGACGAAACCAGGGGCTCTCGCCGTAGCTTCGTCGTGTCCGCTTCAGTCCATCGGCAAATACCCTTTGCCGATGCCGGGCCGCGCCCTCAGAACCGTAGCGTGGCGCCGAGCGAGAGGCGGTTCTGCTTCAGATCCTTGGCGAAGTTCGTCCGCATATACTCCGCACGCAGGGCAACGCTGCGCGACATCGCATATTCGATACCGGCGCCATAGGTCATCCCGCCATCGGTATGCTTGCGCGTCGCCACGCCCGGTGCCTTGCCGGCATCCTCGCGCTCACTGCGCATCCAGCGATACCCGCCCCGCCCGTACAGCAGCAGGCTCTGCGACGGCGCGAAGGCCAACCGCGCGGTCGCATCATAGGTCTGGCCCGCGCCAAAGCCGCGGCCTTTCCCGATCGGTCGTTCATCGGTGCGCCGCGCGGCGGTGCCCAGTCCTGCCTCGACACCAAGGACGATGCCGTTGGCAGGCGCAATGTCATAGCCGATCGCTACGCGCACCGCCGGGAAATTGACGTAATGCTTGCCCGCCGCGTCGATCGACACACCATCGCGGCGGAGATCATTGTCGACCAGACCGGCCTCCAGCGTGACATGGGCGCCGGCGAACCGAGACGCCGCGCGATCGGAAGCCGCATCCTGCGCCTCCGCCGACAAGGGGGCCACTGCCAGCGCAGAGACCGGCACCATGATGAAAAAAGCAGCAAGTTTCGACTGCACGAGGGGTTTTCCTTGATCAGCGCCCGCTGGCGGAATGCCTGCCGGCAGGGCGCTGTTCGCCGCGGATTGTGGAGGAACCGTGGGGAAACCATCCAGTTTCAATGGGATCAGGTGCCCGATACGCGCGGCCGGACCGGAAGCCGCATCGTGAAACGCGTCCCGCCGCCGGGCGCATTCTCCAGCGTCGCGGTGCCGGCATGCGCCTCGGCAATGGCCCGGACGACCGACAGGCCAAGCCCGGTGCCCCCACTCGCGCGGGCGCGCGAACTCTCGCCGCGCCAGAACCGGTCGAACGCCGCCTCCGCGCCACCATCGGGCAGGCCGGGGCCATGATCCCGGATCACGAGCACCGCCCAGTCGTCCTGGCGTTCGGTGGCGATCACCAGCGGCCCGCTGCCCGCGGCATAGCGCTGCGCATTCGACAGGATGGCTCCGATCACCTGGCGCACGCGCGCGCCATCGGCGACGACCGGGGCATGGGAAAGCTGTGGATGCGGGGCAATCCCGGCGCCCTCCAGGTCGGGGCTCATCAGCGCGACGACCCGTTCGACCTCGATCGCCAAATCTGTATGGGCGGGGTCAAGGATCATGCGGTGCGAATTGGCAAGATTGATCGTCTGAAGATCGTCGACAAGTCGCCGAAGCCCTTCGACCTGCAGCAGCAACAACTGCATTTCGACGGGCCCGCAATCGAAAACGCCATTGATGGTGCCCTGCAGACGCCCATACAGGATTGTCAGCGGGGTGCGCAGTTCATGCGCGATCGCCGCAGTGCTTTCCGCCAATTCGCGCTCGGCGCGCTCAAGCGACTGCGCCATGCCGTTGAAATCGTCGATCAGTTGCGCCTCTTCCGCCGATGCCCAGGCGACCAGCGGCGCGCGCGCGGACAAGTCGCCACCGGCTACCCGGCGCGCGGTTGCCGCCACATCGTTCAGTCCCCGGCCGAGCTTGCGCAACAAAATGCTGCCAAGCACGAAATCGCCTGCCGCCGTTATGATGAGGCAGATCACCAGTGCTTCCTTGACCCGCTGGTCCATGGTCCTGGTGATCGCGTTGGTTTCCCGGATAACGTCTTCGATCCCGTCAAGGCTGGGAACTCGACCCGCCTCGACTGCGATGATCGCCTGTAGCGCGGCGGGGGATGCGGATCGCTTGAGCTGTTGCTCGGCGAAGCCGGTCCACACCGCCATCGCCGCGAAGACCAGCGCCCCATTGAGGACAACGATCGCGACCAGAACCATCGCCAGTTGCCGGGCGATATGCGGGCGACGTCGCGTGCGAGCCGCGAGCCGCGCGCGCAAAGCGCCGATCACGACGCCGCCAGCCTGTAGCCGACGCCGCGCACCACGGCACACAGCCCGGGCATACCCGCCTGTTCGAGCTTGCGGCGCAGATTGCTTATATGGCTGTCGACCGTACGTTCCAGCGCATTGCCTTCGGGCAGACAGGCGTCGACCAGATCGGCGCGCGAATAGGCAGTGCGGGGCGCGCGGACGAGATGCGCGAGCAGGCGATACTCGGTCGGGGTAAGATCGAGCTGGATAAGCGCAGAGCCGTTCAACACTGCGGCGCTATAGCCGGCGGTATCGACTTCCAGCGCCCCAAAGCGGAGCATCGCATGCCGGCCGCCCTGTCCGCGCGTACGGCGCAGCACCGCCTTGACCCGGGCGACGATCTCGAGCGGGTTGAACGGCTTCACGACATAATCGTCGGCCCCGATACGCAGCGCGGACAATTTGTCCAGATCCTCTGCGCGCGCGGTCGTCATGATGACCGGGGTTTCACCATCCCGGCGCAGGTCGGACAGCACGGCAAAGCCGTCGCGTTTGGGCAGGCCGATGTCGAGCAGCACAAGATCGGGCCGCAACGATCGGTGATGCGTCATCGCCACGGCGCCGTCTTCCGCAGTGACCGTTCGAAATCCGTCGCGCTCCAGAAAGGAGCGCAGGATGCCGGCGATCTCCGGCTCGTCCTCCACAATGAGAATCAGGGCGTTTTCCACACTATCGTACCTTGCAACGGGGCCTTCGTTAATCAGTCCGCACTGTCGGCCAATAGTGGAGATTTTGTGGAGGTTTGACGAAGGCGCGTCCACGCAGGGCCTCCTTCAGGAGGCACATGGTCCGCTCTTTGCGAAAACTGCCTCCGTTCCCGTGCGCCGCTTGCCGCGCCTGTCAGCACCCCTCCGGGCCGCAACGGAGCAGGTCCATCAGCAAACGTTCACCATACAAAAACGTTGCATAAACATACAACGATCCATATGTATGGCCCACGTTCAGGCGAATCAGGTAATCCTAATGTCGATTTCAAGCCAATCAGACGCGTTTCCATGGATCATGAAGGCAGGCTGGAAGGGCCTGTGTCCCCGCTGTGGCAAGGGGCATATGTTCCGGTCCTGGCTGAAGATCGCCGATCGCTGTGACGCGTGCGGGCTGGACTATCGTTTTGCCAGACCCGACGATGGTCCCGCCTTCTTTTCGCTCTGCATCGTGATGTTGCCGCTGACCTTTGTTGTCGTGTGGGTGCAGGCGGCGTTTGATCCGCCGTTATGGGTGCACCTGATCACGTCGCTGCCCTTCATGTCGCTGGGCGCGTTGCTGCCGCTTCGGCCGATCAAGGGCTGGCTGGTCGCCTCGCAATATGTGAACCGCGCGAACGAGGCGGGAACCGAGAAGCTGTGGAACCAGATGGACGGTCGGGCGCCCGGCAGCGACCTGTTCGAGGAATGACGACGATGCCCCCGGCACAGGCACCGGCGCCGACCGCACTGGAAACCGCGCGTCAGATCGCCGCTGACATGCTGGCACAAACGGGCCGCGCCGACGATGCGAGGATCGTCGCACACGGCGGTGGCGATGACTTTATCGAGGTGCGCATCGCACTGGCCGCAGCCGGGCGGACGGCAAGCCGCTCCGCGCTGATCGAGCGCGCCCTTCGCTGTTATGCCGATCCCACCTTTTGGGACGGGGAACCGTTCGAGGCGGCGCTGGCCTATCACGACCAGGGCGTCATCGCCCGCGCCGGGCTGCTGGGGCGGGAGATGTTTGGCCAGCATCGGGATTGAATGTGGCTGACAGGCCAAGCATTGTATGCGCGTCTGTATGGATTTCTATAAGGTCTGAGTGATGCATAGCTGGAAGCCCGACATTGCTGGCGTGGCTGGCCCCAAATATCTCGGGATTGCCGACGCATTGGCGCGTGACATCGAATCCGGCGCGCTGCGCCCGGGGGATCGCCTGCCGCCGCAGCGATCGCTCGCCGAGGCGCTGGGCGTGGACCTGACGACGATCACCCGTGCCTATGGGGAGGCGCAGCGGCTGGGCCTGATCGAAGGCGACGGCCGACGCGGCAGTTTCGTGCGGCAAAAGCAGGATACCGTTACCGGCATTCTCTACACCGAGCCTGCCGATGCCGGCATGAACGCCCCACCCGAGCTTCCCGATCGCAAGCTGGCCCTCGCTTTCGGCGCCTCCGCATCGCTGCTGCTGGGGCGCACCGATGGGCCCGCCCCGTTTCACTATCAGCCGCGCGGCGGCATGGCGCTGGCGCGCGAGGCGGGCACGGTAGTGCTGCGCGATCGCGGCATTCCCTGCGTCGAAGACACCGTGCTCATTGCCGCTGGCGGGCAGCATGCACTGCACGCGGTGATCAGCACCGAACTGCAGCCGGGGGAGACGATTGCGGTCGGCGAATACGCGTATCCGGGGCTTCTTGCCGCGGCACGCCGCTATGGCCTGCGGCTCTGCGCGATTGCCTGCGATGAACAGGGCATGCTCCCCGACGCGCTGCAGGCCGCGTGCGGTCGGGCGCAGGTCGCGGCGGTGTACCTGGTGCCGACCAATGACAATCCCACCACCGCAACCATGGGGCTGGACCGGCGCAAGGCGATCGCCGCCGTGGTGCGCGCCGAGGGGCTGAAGCTGATCGAGGACGACGCCTATGGCTTGTTGCCCGAACAACCGCTCCCACCGATCGCGGCGCTGGTGCCGGAATTGAGCTGGCATATCGCCAGCGTGTCGAAAATTCTCTCCCCGGGGTTGCGCGTCGCCTGGCTGTCGGCGCCCGACGTCGGCGCGGCATGGCGTCTGGCGGCCGATTTGCACGAAACCGCGATTATGGCACCACCGTTGAACACCGCCGTCGTCGCCGATTGGGTGCAAGGCGGAATGTTCCACGAACTGCGCGCCGCGGTTCGCGCGGAAGCGCAATTGCGCCAGCGGATTGCCCGTGCCTGCCTGCGCCCCGGCAGCTTTGTGGCGCATGACGAAGGCTATCATCTCTGGGTCCGGCTGGATGCCGGCACCAACCCTGCCGAGGTGGTGAACGCAGTGCGACCGCACGGATTGTCGGTCGTTGCCAGCGATGTGTTCGCGGTGGAGCCCGGCACCGCCCGGCCCGCGCTCCGTATCTCGATCGGCGGTTCCATCGCCCGCGACCGGCTGGAGCGCGCGCTGCGGCTCCTGGCCGCACTGACGACACCGGACGCAACCCGAAAGATCGCGCTGGTCTAGCCCGGCCCATCCCCTTTCCCCGCTTTGGCGGGCAACAAATTATCCGCGAGGTTCCCTGCCATGGGAGACGAAGCCCTTTTCGTTGCCCGTTTGCAATTCGCCTTCACGGTGACATTTCACTTCATTTTCCCGGCCTTTTCGATCGGCACGGCAAGCTTCCTGATGCTGTTGGAGGCGCTGTGGCTGCGAACCGGCCGTGGGGTCTATGCCAATCTCTATCGCTACTGGCTCAAGATCTTTGCGGTCGCGTTCGGGATGGGCGTCGTCTCCGGGCTGGTCATGGCCTATCAGATCGGCACCAACTGGTCGGTCTTTTCGGACAAGGCGGGGCCGATCATCGGGCCGTTGATGGCCTATGAAGTGATGACGGCGTTCTTCCTGGAAGCGGGATTCCTGGGCGTGATGCTGTTCGGCATCAACAAGGTGGGACCGAAGCTGCATTTCTTCGCCACGACCATGGTGGCCGTGGGCACCTTCATCTCTGCCACCTGGATCATCAGCACCAACAGCTGGATGCAGACGCCGACCGGCTTTGCCATCAACGCGCAGGGCCAGTTCGTGCCCGCCGGATCCTGGCTGCCGATCATCTTCAATCCCAGCTTTCCGTATCGTCTGGCCCATGTCGTGATTGCCGCCTATCTCACGACATCGCTGGTGGTGGCCGGCGTCGGTGCCTGGCACCTGCTGCGCGATCGCGCCAATCTGGGCGCGCGCAAGATGTTCTCCATGGCGATGTGGATGGTGATGATCGCGGCGCCGGCCCAGATCCTGGCGGGCGATGTGCACGGACTGAACACGCTGGAGCATCAGCCCGCCAAGGTCATGGCGATGGAAGGCCATTATGACAGCCATCCCAACGGCGCGCCGCTGATCCTGTTCGGCATTCCCGATCCCGCCGCCAAGCGCATCGATTATGCGATCGAAGTGCCGAAGCTGTCGTCGTTGATCCTGAAGCATGATCTGAACGCACCGCTGCCCGGGCTCGACACCGTGCCCGACGATCGCGAGCCCCCCGTCCCCGTCGTCTTCTGGTCGTTCCGAATCATGGTCGGGCTGGGATTTGCGATGCTGGGGCTGGCGTTGCTGGGTGTCGTCGCGCGGGTTCGTGGGACGTTCTATGCCTCGCCTTGGCTGCACCGCATCGCCGCGGCGCTCGCGCCGAGCGGTTTCATCGCGGTGATCGCCGGCTGGGTGACGACCGAGGTGGGGCGGCAACCGTTCACCGTTTATGGTGTGCTGCGCACCGCGCAGTCGCATTCGCCGCTGCAGGCGTCTGCCGTGGCGACATCGCTCGCGGTGTTCGTGGTCGTCTATTTCATCGTGTTCGGTGCAGGCACTTATTACCTCCTGCGCCTGATGGCCAAGCCGCCGGCCCGGCACGAGACCGAACCAGCCGCAATCCCGCAGCGCGCCGCCGGCATCACGCCCGCCGCCGCCTTCGACCAGGAGTGACCCGGCGATGCAGTACAATTATGACCTGACCACCGTCTGGGCGTTCATCATCGCCTTCGCCATCTTTGCCTATGTCGTAATGGACGGTTTCGACCTGGGCATCGGCATCCTGTTTCCCACGCTGAAAGTGGGCGAAGAGCGGGACCAGGCGATGAACTCCATCGCGCCCGTATGGGACGGCAACGAAACCTGGCTGGTGATGGGCGGCGGGGGGCTGCTGGCGGCGTTTCCGCTGGCCTATGCCGTGATCCTGCCGGCCACCTATCCGCTGGTGATCGCAATGCTGCTGGGCCTGATCTTTCGCGGCGTGGCGTTCGAATATCGCTGGCGCGATCCGCGTCACCGCCCCTTGTGGGACACAGCGTTCTGGCTCGGCTCGGTGGTTGCCACCTTTGCGCAGGGGATGATGCTGGGCGCCGTGCTGCAGGGCATCAAGGTGGCGGATCGCGCCTATGCGGGTGGCCCGCTGGACTGGCTGTCTCCGTTCAGCCTGTTGACGGGCGGCGCGCTGCTGGCCGGCTATGCGCTGCTCGGCGCCAGCTGGCTGATCGGCAAGGCGCACGGCTCGGCGCAGGAGCATGCCCGCCGCATGGCGTTCCGCTTGGGCATCCTGACCATCGTCGCCATGGCGGCGGTGAGCATCGCAACGCCGTTTCTGGCGATCGATTATTGGCACCGCTGGTTCAAGATGCCCGGCGTGCTGTTCACTGCACAGGTGCCGCTGGCGACGGTGCTGGTTGCGTTCGTGTTTTTCTGGAGCCTGAAGCGGGGTCGCGAACGGTTGCCGTTCATCGTCGCCCTGCTGTTGTTCGCGATGGGCTTTATCGGCCTTGGGATCAGCATGTTCCCCTATATCGTGCCGACGGCGCTGACGATCTGGGATGCCGCCGCACCCGAGAAGAGCCAGATCTTCATGCTGGTGGGCGCAGTGTTCATCCTGCCGCTGATCCTCGCCTATACCGCATGGTCCTATTACGTCTTCCGCAGCAAAACGGTGATCGAGGGGTATCATTGATGCGCACCGGCCCCCTGCCCCTGCTGGCGCAACGGCTCGGCTGGATGGCGCTCATCTGGTTATTTAGCGTGGTTGCCCTCGGCCTTGTCGCAGGCGCCATCCGCTGGTGCCTCCACGCCTGAACACGATCGCATCCTGAAGGAGCGAAATCATGGATATCAATGCACATTTCGGCGATCTGCTGGCCCGGACACGGCTGGACGGACGGTATAGAATCTTCGCGCAGCTCGAACGCATCGCCGGGGCTTTCCCCACCGCGCGGTGGCACCGCCCCGACGGCACCCGCCGCGACGTAACGGTGTGGTGCAGCAACGACTATCTGGGCATGGGCCAGCACCCCGACGTGCTTGCGGCGATGCATGAAACCATCGCCCGATCGGGGGCAGGCACCGGCGGTACGCGCAACATCTCTGGCACCGTGCGGGAACATGTCGCGCTGGAGCAGGAACTTGCGGCCTTGCACGCCAAGGAGGCGGCGCTGCTGTTCACCTCGGGCTGGATTTCGAACCTGGCCGCGCTGGGCACGCTGGGCACGCTGGGGCGGCTGCTGCCCGACTGTGCGATCTTTTCGGATGCCCTGAACCATAATTCGATGATCGAGGGCATCCGCCGGTCGGGTGCCGAACGGTTCATCTTCCGCCACAATGATGTCGGGCATCTCGAAGAACTGTTGCAGTCGGTCGATCCGGCACGCCCGAAGATCATCGCCTTTGAAAGCGTGTATTCAATGGACGGCGACGTCGCACCCATCGCCGCGATCTGCGATCTGGCCGATCGCTTTGGCGCGCTGACCTATCTCGACGAAGTGCACGCGGTCGGCATGTATGGCCCGCACGGCGGGGGCATTGCCGAGCGCGAAGGCGTGGCGGATCGCATCACCCTGATCGAGGGAACGCTTGCCAAGGCGTTCGGCGTGATCGGCGGCTATGTGGCAGGGCCGGCGCTGTTGATCGACGTGATCCGCAGCTTCGCCGAGAGCTTTATCTTCACCACATCGCTTTGTCCGCATCTCGCGGCGGGCGCGCTCGCTGCCGTCCGCCATCTGCGCGGCAGCGACGAGGAGCGGCAATTGCAGCACGCGAACGTCGCGGCGCTGAAGGCGGCACTGGCGGCGGAGGGGCTGCCCGTTGGCGCCGATACGGCCAGCCATATCGTGCCGCTGATGGTGCGGGACGCGCATCTGTGCCGCCGCATCAGCGAGATGTTGCTGGAAGAACACGGAATCTATGTCCAGCCCATCAATTATCCGACAGTGCCCATGGGTCAGGAGCGGCTGCGCATCACTCCCACGCCCTTTCACGACGCGGATCATATCGCCCGCCTGGTGGACGCGCTTGTGCAGATCCGCGCGCGCCTTGGCTGGGTGACGGACGCGAGGATGGCGGCATGACGATCGATTTCGCAACGGCGATGGCGGAGCTTCCGCTGGTCGCGATCCTGCGCGGCATCACCCCGGCGGAAGTGGAGGCGGTGGGAGACGCCCTGGTCGCGGCCGGATTTCGCCTGATCGAAGTGCCGCTCACCTCGCCCGACGCCTTTCGCAGCATCGCCTTGCTGACGCGGCGGCTGGGCGATGGCGCGGTGATCGGCGCCGGAACGGTGCGGCGCACTGCCGAGCTGGACGCCCTGATCGACGCCGGTGGCCGGTTGATGGTAACGCCGCATGGCGACGCCGCGCTGATCCGCGCGGCAAAGGCGCGGGGCCTGGCCACATTGCCGGGCGTCTTCACGCCGACCGAAGCCTTTGCGGCGATCGATGCAGGCGCGGACGGGCTGAAACTCTACCCAGCCGAAATGATCCCGCCTGCTGCCCTGGCAGCCTATCGCACCGTGATCGGGCCCAATGTGCCACTCTGCCCCACCGGCGGGATCGGACCGGCCGACCTCGGACGATATCGTGCCGCCGGTGCCGCAGGCTTTGGCCTTGGCGGCGCACTGTATCGGCCGGGCGATTCAGCCTCGGACGTGGCGATCAAGGCTGCTGCCTTTGTATCGAGCTGGCGTGCCACCGATGCTTGAGGATCGCGCAATGCTGGCCGCCGCTGCGCAAATCGCGCGGCGCTTCTCCCGGCCCAGTGCACCGCTTTATTGGACGGATCTGATCGTTACCGCCGCCATCGCCTATGCAAGCTTTTGCATCGCGGTTTTTGCGGTGTCGCCGATCGCGATCGCGGGCGGGTGCGTGGTGGCGGTGCTCGCCTTTTACCGGGGGCTCAGCTTCATCCATGAATTGACGCATTTCCGGCGCGGCAGCCTGCCGGGCTTTTACCCGGCATGGAACATCCTGTTCGGCATCCCGCTGCTGACGCCGTCGTTTCTGTATGAGGGCGTCCACAGCATCCACCATGCGCGCGCACGCTATGGCACGCCTGCAGACCCCGAATATCTGCCGCTCGCGTCGATGCCCCGTGCGGTGTTGCTGCCCTTCCTCGCCGGGGCCGCGCTGGCGCCTGTGGGATTATGGGTGCGCTTTGCCGTGCTGGCGCCGCTCAGTCTCCTGAGTCCCCGGCTGCGGGACGCTGTGGTCGCCCGCTATTCGGCGCTCACGATCAATCCCGCATTTCGGCGCCAGCCCGCCAAGGGCGCATTGCGCCGCCGCTGGATCGCGCAGGAGACTGCCGCCAGCATCTGGGCGATCGCCATCGTCGCGCTGGGCACCGCAGGCGTGATGAGCCTGCGCGGGATCGGCACTGCTTTCCTGATCGGTGCCGGCGTCGCGCTTCTCAACCAGGTCCGGACGCTGGTGGCGCATGTCTGGGGCAACGCCGATGGCAGGCCGATGAGCCTGACGGCGCAATATCTCGATTCGGTGAACATACCCCCGCCCGCACTCCTGCCGGCGCTCTGGGCTCCCATCGGCCTGCGCTATCATGCGCTGCACCATCTGCTGCCGTCCGTGCCGTATCACCAGCTGGGCGCGGCGCACCGCGCGATGATCGACAGCCTTGGCAAGCACGGCACGATCGCGGCGGCAGACCATTCCGGCTTCCTATCGGTACTTCGAAGGATCGGCGCCTGAGGCTGATGCCCAAGGCAGGCGCTCCGCGATCCACGACAAAATCGCGTCTAGGACGGCTTCTCTCCCGACATCCGCCAACAGATCATGGAACGCGCCTTCGTACAGCGTCAGCGTCTTGTCCTTTGATCCGGTGCCCTCGAAGAACAGCCGGCTGCCGCCGGGGTCCGTCGCCCTGTCGGCAGTGCCGTGCAGGATGAGGACCGGCGTGGTGACTTGCGAAATATCGCGCGCCAGCCGCTCACCGGCACGGATCAGCGCCGCCACGGTAAGGGCCGGCTGGGTTTCGCCGGCGGTGAGAGGATCGGCATTGAGCCGCCGGACGGTTTCGGGATCGCGCGAAAAATCCTCGTTCTTCAGCCGCAGCACGCGTGCACGCGGCGCGATCCGGCTGAACAGTTTCAACAAGGTCAGCGCAATCGCGGGCGCAGGCAGCCGAAAGGCGAAACTCTCGCAAATCAGGCCGTGCAGGCCGAACGGGTGTTCGATCGCATAGAGACAGGCGGCCACACCCCCGGCGCTGTGGCCGAGCAGGTACAGCGGCAGATCCTGATCGCGTCGCCGGGCCAGCGTAATCATCGCCGCGATATCGGCGACATAGTCGTCGAACCGTTCGACAAAAAAGCGCGGCCCGCTCGACCTGCCGCGCCCTCGCAGGTCGAGGGCATAGACGGCATACCCCTCGGCCACCATCCGCTCGGCGACCCATTGATACTGGCCCCCATGCGCATTGAACCCGTGGCAGATCGCCACGATCGCACGCGGTGGCGCAGTGGGGTGCCAGACACGGACGAGTATCGAGAACCGATCGACCGAGAGGGTGATCTCTTCAGGAGCCAAATGGGGAGCGCTCGCGGTCATCGTCCAACTCCTGACAAGTTAGGGCGAACGCCGCCCTGGGAAAGCATCACGCGGGGCCGTATCAGCCGCCTCGCTCGGCAAGCGGCTGCCGCAGCTCGGCATTTTCACGCTCGAGCGCCGCAATCCGATCGTGCAGCGGCTGCACCGCCGCCGCCACCTGGCGCTCGGTGAAGCGCGGGACGATGTGCTGGGGGCAGTTCCAGTCGAACGCCACCAGCCGCAACCGGAAGATCCGCTCGATCGCAGCGCCATAGCCAGGGTCGGTCACGCGCTCGGCCAATCCCGGCTCGGCATCCCGGGCCAGCGTTTCGACATGGACGTACATCTTCAGCCGGGCGCGTCGGACATAGTCCATGACGATCAGGCAGGCCCTGTCGTTCGTCCGGAAATTGCCGGTGCTGATATATTGCCGGTTGCCGCGATAATCGGCGAAGGCGAGCGTCTGCGGATCGAGCATTTTCAGGAAGCCGGGCGGCCCGCCGCGATGCTGCACATAGGGCCAGCCGGTCTCCGATACGGAAGCGATGTAGAAGCTGTCGCGCTCCGCCAGGAACGTCGCTTCGTTGCCGGTGAAGCGATCGAAGGTGCGATGCCCCTTGAAATCGGTCCACAGATGATCCGCACCCATCGCCGCCTGGGCGGCGGCCACGCCCGGCGTGCGCGCCACGTCCATGAATCCGTACGGCATTCCTCCGCTCCTTCGCTCGGTTCAGCCGGCAGCCTAGCCTGCCTCGCGCGCTGCCTGCTGGGCGCGAACATAGCTCTCGATGACCGCCGCGTAATTGGGCGCGGCCAGGCCGTAGAGCGTGGCCAGGTCGCCCGCTTCGGGGCGGGCCCAGGTGCGGTGGAGTTCGGAGAGCAGGGCGTTGGTCGATGTCGGCTTCACGCCGCCCTGAACGAAGCGCGCCAGCGAGATCCGCGAGACCATCTCGCTCGGATCGCCCGACGCGTCGAGAACCGCATAGACCTCGTACCCCGCCGCCCGCGCGTCGAGCGCCGGGAACATCACGCACACGCTGGTCCACACGCCCGCCATCACCAGCGTCTTGCGCCCGGTGGACCGGACCGTCGCGACGAAATCGTCATTGTCCCAGGCGTTCACTTCGCCCTTGCGCGGCACATAGACGGCGTGCGGGGCGTGGTGTTCGATCTCGGGCATCAGCGGCCCGTTGGTGCCCGCCGGTTCGGAGGCGGTGGTGATGACCGGTATTTTCAGCAGCGTCGCCAGCCGGGCGATCATCTCGACGTTGCGGCGCAGGTCGGCGACGGGAATGTCCTTCACCGTCTGGAACAGCCCCGATTGGTGGTCGAGCAACAGGATCACGGTATCGGCGGGGTCCATCAGCATGGCGCCGCCGCCGCTGGCAAGAACACTGGACTTTGTGGAAATCGTGGTCATGTCGTTCGTCCTATCGGTTCGTTCGCAGCAGGGGCGTGGCCAGGCCGCCGACGGGTTGTACGCCATATCGGCGCCGCGCTCTGGTCAGGTGCGGTAAGCTGCGGTTAAGTCCGGGTGTCCGCTGGCGCCGGCGGCGGCGTTGGAAAAATCCGGCGCGACCCGTTAGGATGGTTCGCGGGCGCCGTCAGGGGATCGGGAAAGCGTGACGATACGGGTGTTGACGGTCGACGATCATGCAACGGTGCGCGATGGCGTGGCCGCGCTGATCGCGCGCCAGCCCGACATGGAGATTGCAGGCGAAGCAGCGGACGGCATCGAGGCAGTCGCGATGTTCCGCGCACTGGCGCCGGACGTGACCCTGATGGACCTGCAGATGCCGGGCATGGACGGCGTCGATGCGATCGCCGCGATCCTGGAACTGTCTCCCAAAGCGCGGATATTGGTGCTCACCACCTATTCGGGGGACGCGCAGGCGGTGCGCGCGATCCGCGCCGGGGCGGCGGGGTATCTGCTGAAGAGCTGCCTGCGGACCGAGTTGCTCGACGCGATCCGCGCCGTCCATGCCGGGCGCCGCGCGATGAGCCCGGATATCAGCCACGCCGTGGCCGAACACGCGCTGGACGCGCCGCTGACCGACCGCGAAATGGCGATCCTGGGCATGGTCGCCGAAGGGCACCCCAACAAGCAGATCGCCCGCGATCTCGATCTATCGCCCGATACGATCAAATCGCATCTCAAGAGCATCTTTGCGAAGCTGGGCGTCGACGATCGCACCCATGCCGTCACCGTCGCGGTCCGGCGCGGCTTCTTCCAGCATTGAAACGCCCCGCGCGGCGGCCCCTCAATTCTGCACATCGGCGATGAAGCGATAGCCCCGGCCGGTCACGGTGGCGATGTAGCGCGGCGCTTCGACCCCCTCGCCCAGTACGCGGCGGAGGCTGGCGACATGCACCTTCAGGTTGCCGTCGCCGACAAAGGTGTCGGGCCAGGTGCGGGCGCGCAATTCGCGCTTGCTGACGACTTCGCCCGGCCGCTCCGCCAGCGCGGTGAGGATGTCGAGCGCGCGGGCGCCGATCTTGACCGGGGTGTCGTGCTTGAGCAGCAGCTGCCGCCCGGGCTTGAGCACGAACGGACCGAAGCGGAAACACCGCTCGATCGCCCGCACAAAGGGGGCCTGGTACGGCGGCAACGGCGCTGGCGCGGATAGAGCAGTAGACGGCACGGTAATGTCCTCCCGGTTGCATCGCTCTGGGCAGCTCCCGGCAGCCGCATCGCTTGGCGCCACGCGCTGGACCGGGTCGATTTTGCTGTGCTGCGAAGCCTATGCCGATGGGGGCGCCATGGCACCCTTCCCCCGGGTCCGCCGGTGCCACCCATTTGGGTGATCGATACCGCGCCGCGACATCGGTACCCGGCGCGTACGAGGAACCGGACAAGATCGGCGCGGGACTGCGGACCGCGGGACCGCGCATTCCGAGCGCAGATATTCGGGACAGGGTCACCACGTGACACCGCGCCCGCTTTGGAAGAAAAAGGGGGTATGTCGTCCGCTGCAAAACGCCTTCTGCTGGGGATGCTGGCCGCGCTGTTGGCCCTATGCGGCGCATCGGCCACGCATGCGCAGCGCAGCCTTCAGCAATTGCGGCACACCGCCTGGACCTCCAGAGACGGGGCCCCGCCGGAAATCTGGGCCCTCGCCCAGTCCAGGGACGGGTTCCTCTGGCTCGGCACGGGAAGCGGACTCTACCGGTTCGACGGGACCCGTTTCGAGGCGTTCCGCCCGCGCAGCGGCGAGCACCTCCCCTCGCTCAACGTCAATTCGCTGCTCGCCACCCGCGCGGGCGACCTATGGATCGGCTTTGCCTCCGGGGCCGTTGCCAGGCTGCGCGCGGGCCATTTGATCCTTTTCGACCTGGGGCTCCCGCCGGTCGCGGTTCTGGAACTCACCGAGGACCGCACAGGCGCGATCTGGGCCGCGCTGGGCGAGGAGGACAGAGGCGGCGTGGCGCGCTTTCATCAGGGTAAATGGGAGGTTTTCGGGCGCTCTCGCGGAGTAGCCGCAGGCGCGGCAACCAGCGTCCTGGGAGCTGCCGACGGATCGGTATGGATCGCGGCGGGTGGCGAACTCGCGGTGCTGCGCCCGGGCGCCGCCCGATTTTCGCGCGTCGCCGCCTCGGCCTCGAACAGACCAAAGCTGAAACAGTCGCCGGACGGCGCGATCTGGCTCACCACCGGCGCCCGCCCCGGCCTCCAGCGTGTCGCGGCACCGCCTGCCAAGGCCACACCGACATGGATCGTGCCGCCGATGACGGCCAATCCACGCGCGGAGAGCATCCTGTTCGACCGGCACGGCAGTCTTTGGGGGACCTATGGCAGCGGCGGCATCTTTCGTCTCGGCGGCGTCGGCGTGGGCGGTGGCGCGCGCGCTGGCGGTGGCACGAAGGAGCGGTTCGGCGCGGCGCGCGGCCTGACGTCCAACCTCGCCAACCCGATCCTGGAGGATCGGGAGGGCAATATCTGGGTGGGCACGAACCTGGGGCTCGACCAGTTCCGCGAGACGAGCGCCGTGGTCGCCACCGGCCTGCCGACGGATTCGCGGAATGGCTTTCGGATCGCGCCGGGGCCTGCGGGCACAATGTATGTGACGTCCAGCGACGCGCTGTTCAGGGCGGGTCCGGACCATGTCGCCCGGAAGCTGGTGCACCTGCCGCGACGGCCGCTGATCCTCCATACGGATGCGCTGTCCCGCACCTGGATCGGCACGGATCGAACGCTCGGCATCCTATCGGGCGGCACGGTTCGGGACGTGCCGTTGCCATGGGCGCGCAGCAGGCCGTTCGCGCTCCTGGAGGAAGCGGCGGGCAGGATCTGCGTTTCGTCCGTGGAAGGCGCGTTTTGCCGCGAGGGGCGTAGATGGGCGCCCGAACCGCGCCTCGCGACCCCGGGGATTCTGCCGATGCAGATGCTCCGCGACGCACTCGGGCAGATATGGATTGCGGAAGGGCACCGCATCGAAATGGTCGATGGACCCACACGACGGGTGTTCTCGGCGCGGCACGATCTCGCACTGGGGACCGTCGTGGTCATCGCGGTGCGGGGACGGCATGTCTATGCGGGCGGCGACTTCGGGTTGGCCCGGTTCGACGGCCGGCGCTTCGTCACCCTCCGGTCGGACGTGCACCCGTTCCTGAGCCGAACCGCAGGGATCGTCGAGACGTCCGAAGGCGACCTGTGGCTCAACACCGTGGCCGGCGTGGTCAAGATCGCACGGGCGGACCTGGACAGTGCGTTCGCGCATCCCACGCGCCGGGTAAAGGCGCGGGTGTTCGATCGCGACGACGGAATGCCCGGCGTGGCGCAGCAGGACTCCTGGTCGCAAACCGCGATGGAGGCTTCGGACGGGCGCCTCTGGTTCGTGACCAGGCTCGGGCTTGCCTGGATCGACCCCAGGCGGCTTTCCTTCAATGCGCTGCCGCCGCCGGTGATCGTCGAGTCCCTGGTCTCCGGCGGCCGCATCTATCAGGCCGACACCGCGATCCGGCTGCCGAAGGGCACTTCCAATCTCCAGATCGCCTATACCGCGACGAGCCTTTCCGTGCCTTCGCGCGTACGGTTCCGCTACCAGCTGGAAGGGGTCGACGAAGGCTGGGTCGATGCGGGCACGCGCCGGGAGGCCTTTTACACCGGGCTGACGCCGGGCAGCTACCGGTTCCGGCTCATGGCGGCGAACGATGACGGCGTCTGGAATCAGCGGGGCGCGGCGCTGGCGTTCGAGATTCCGCCGACGTTTGTCCAGAGCTGGCCGTTCCGCATACTATGTGGCTGCGGGGTGCTCGGGCTGCTCTGGCTTGCCTATACCCTGCGGCTGCGGGCGGTGGCCCATCGCATCCGCGCGCGGATGGCGGAGCGGATGGGCGAACGCGAACGCATCGCCCGCGAACTGCACGACACGCTGCTGCAATCGGTCCAGACCCTCACCCTCCACGTCCAGGTGGCGGTGGAGGACCTGCCGCACGGCACGCCGGAACGCGCGCAGCTGGAGCACGCCCTGAACCGCGCCGACCGCGCGATAGCGGAGGGGCGCGATCGCGTGCGCGACCTGCGCGTGCGATACGATGCCAAGGGCATTGCGGATATCTTCGCCGAGGCCATCGACCAGCACGGTTTCGATCCCGCGACGTCGGTCCGCATCCAGACGGTGGGCGATCCCCGCCCCCTTTCGCCGATCGCGCTCGACGAGATCGTGCGTATCGCCGGCGAGGCGATTGCCAATGTCCGGCAACACGCGCGCGCGACCCAACTGCGCATCGATATCCGCTTCGCCCGACCGTTCACGATCCGATTGGCGGACGATGGCATAGGCATTCCGGCCGCGATCCTCGAAGGCGGGCGGAAGGCCGGCCATTACGGGCTGCAAGGGATGCAGGAACGGGCACGCAAGCTGCGCGGCGCGCTTGCCGTGCGGTCGCCGTCCGAAGGCGGCACGGAGCTGGTGCTCACGATCCCCGCCCATGTCGCCTATGCGCGTCCCGACGCGTCCCGGTGGTCCACCTGGCGGGACAAGGCGCTGCGCCTGTTCGACACCCGGCGCATCCCGATCGAGTAGCGTGTCGAGGGTTACGCCGGCCGTCGCGGCATAACGGCGTGCGGCCGATCGGGGCCACAATCCGCCGCCACCACGCTTCACTGCGCTTTACCACAAGCGACCCCCTCTCGCGTCAGATTCCCGTACGTCCTTGTGGGCGCCGTCGCGCAACGCCAACCCCAAGGAGACTCTGCATGAAACGACTGCTCACGGTCGTGGCGCTTGCCGCCGCGATCTCCACCGGCCCCACCGCGTTCGCCGCGCCAGAGGGATCGCAACAGCCGCCGAGCGCACGCATCACCGTGCCGGTCATCCACTATCGCACCGCCACCATCGACGGGGTGAAGGTCTTCTATCGCGAGGCCGGTCCTGCCGACGGCCCGGTGGTCCTGCTGCTGCACGGCTTTCCCACGTCGTCGCACATGTTCCGGAATCTGATCCCGCTGCTCGCGGACAAATATCGCGTCATCGCGCCCGACTATCCCGGCTATGGCCAGAGCGACGCACCCGACCACAAGCAGTTCGCCTATACGTTCGCCAACCAGGCCGACATCGTCGACAAGCTGGTGACGCAGCTCGGCGCGCGGCGCTACGCGATGTACGTCATGGATTACGGCGCGCCGATCGGCTACCGGCTCGCGCTCAAGCACCCCGAACGGGTCAGCGGCCTGATCGTGCAGAACGGCAATGCCTATGACGAGGGGTTGCAGTCTCCCTTCTGGGACCCGATCAAGGTCTATTGGCGGGATCGTTCGCAGAAGAACCGCGACGCGCTGAACCGGCTGGTCACGCTCAAAATCACCAGGTTCCAGTACACCGACGGCATGGGCGACGTCGCCCGCATCAGCCCCGACAACTGGGTGCACGATCAGGCGCTGCTCGACCGCCCCGGCAACCGCGACGTCCAGCTCGACATGCTCGGCGATTACGGCTCGAACGTTCCGCTATATCCCCAATTCCAGGAATTCTTCCGCAAGCGCCAGCCACCGACGCTGATCGTGTGGGGCAAGAACGACACGATCTTCCCGGAGGCCGGCGCACATCCCTATTTGCGGGATCTGCCCAAGGCGGAAATCCATATCCTCGATTCCGGGCACTTCGCGCTCGAAGACCGCCTCGACGTCATGGCGCCGCTGATCCACGACTTCCTCGATCGCAACCTCACCAAGTGAGGGACGCTGACCTGCCCGCGATGCGCAATGCCTCGCGGGCAGCAGCACCGCGCAGGCATTGCCGAACCAGCCCCCCGACAATGGAGTATCCTGATGCGTAAGACGACAGTCTGGACAAGACGATCGGCGTTGAAGATCGCCGCCGGGCTGGCGGGCACCGGCTTGCTGGGCGCCACGCCATCGGCGGGGCTCTCCGCCCTTCCCGCCAGCGAGGGCTATGCTTCGGTCCCCGGCGGCAGGATATACTGGAGACGGTTCGGCTCGGGCGGCAAGACGCCGCTGCTCCTGCTGCATGGCGGCCCCGGCGCCGCGCACAATTACCTGCTGTCGATGCGGGCTCTGGCCGACGAGCGCCCGGTGATCTTCTATGAGCGGTTTCCACACGAACTGAGTCGTTGGGGATTCCCATCTGCGGCGTGATGTGATTCACGCTTCCTGCTGGTGGCAGGAGGCCAGCATGGATGGCACGCACGCTTTCACAGGATCTTCGGGACAGGGTTGTCGCCGCGATTGACGGCGGCCTGAGTTGCCGTGCCGCGGCGGCGCGCTTTGGTGTAAGCGTGTCGAGTGCGATCCGCTGGCGTCGTCTTGCGTTGGAACATGGCCGTGCCGTGGCCAAGCGACGCGGCGGCGACCGGCATTCGGGCAAGATCGAAGCGCACGGCGACTTCATCCGGGCACTGATCGCCGAGCAGGGCGACATGACCCTGGCGGAGGTTCAGGTGCGGCTGATCGAGCGCGGTGCCATGGTCGGGATCGGCACGGTGCATCGCTTCTTCGTCCGTCACGGGATTACGCGCAAAAAAAGACCGGGCACGCGATCGAGCAAGACCGTCCCGACGTCCTGAGGCAACGCCAGCGCTGGTTCGACGGCCAGATCGATCTCGAGCCCGAACGCCTCGTGTTCATCGACGAAACCTGGACTGCGACAAACATGACCCGCAGCCACGGGCGCTGCGCCAAGGGCGAGCGATTGCGGATGGGCTTCCCGCATGGCCATCGCAAGACCACAACGCTGGTCGCCGGCCTGCGCATGACCGGCATGGTCGCGCCGATGGTCCTGGACGGGCCGATCAACGGCGATTGGTTCGAGGCCTATGTGGCGCAGGTCCTGGTACCAGAGTTGCGGCCCGGCGACGTCGTCATCATGGACAACCTCTCGAGCCACAAGCGGGCCGCCGTGAAAGAGCGGATCGAAGCGGCCGGAGCAACCCTGCGCTTCCTCCCGCCCTACAGCCCCGACTTCAATCCCATTGAAAAGGCCTTCTCCCGCCTCAAGGCCATGCTGCGCAAGGCGGGCGAACGAACCGTCAACGGGCTGTGGGGTTTGATCGGCAGGCTCGTCGACATCTTCCAGCCCGCCGAATGCGCCAACTACTTCAGCTCGTGCGGCTACGAACCGGAATGAGTGGAAACCGCTCTACGACCAGTTGGGCTGCGGCAAGGCCGACGCCCCCGAGGACGAGAGCCTCTACACCATCCAGCGCGCGGTCGATGAAGTCGACGCAGTGCGCGCCGCGCTGGGTCTTCGCCGGGTGGTGCTGTACGGCCACTCCTGGGGCACGCTGCAGGCGATCGAATATCTGTGCCAGGGCCGCGGTGACGGCGTCGAACGGCTGATCCTGGGCGGCGCCTTTGCCAGCGTGCCGCAGGTGATCGCCGGGATACAGCGGCTGATCGCCAGCATGCCCGGCGGCTTCGCGGCGAAGCTGTACGCGCTGGAGCAAGCGGGCAAGATCGACACGCCCGATTATGCCGTGCTCGCGCAGCAATTCTACGATCGCTTCGTGCTGCGCGTCCCGCCGACGCCCGACGCGCTGGCGAGCTTCGACGCGCTGTCCAAGTCGATCGCCTATCGCGTGCTCAACGGCCCGAACGAATTCACGATCATCGGCACGATCAAGGACTGGGATCGCCGCAAGGATCTGCACCGCATCCCGCAGAAGACGCTGCTTACCACCGGCGAATTCGACGAAGTGACGCTGGACTGTCACACCACGCTGCGGGACGGCCTGGGCGGCAAGGCCCGGCTGGCGGTGCTGAGCGGCTGTTCGCACATGACGATGGTGGAGAAGCCCGACCAATATACAGCGCTGCTCCGCGCCTTCCTCGCCGAGGACTGATCTGCCCGCAGGGGTGCGATGCTCGCAACGTCCGGCGGACGCTCGTCCGCGCCGATGCTGGCGAGGTCTTCAGCACATTTTTGCGTAACCGGCACGCATGATGGTCACCATCCTTCGTCCGTGGTGAACAGCGCGCTGCGCCTGCCGCCTGGCAGCACTGCCCACAGGGTCAACGCCCGCATAATGTCGAGCGTCGCAACTGCCTCGATAGCCCGTCGGGGCGCCCGGCCGCTATGTGCCGGGCGCCCGCCTGCTTCAGAACTCCTTGGTAACCTGCAACCTCAAGGACCCCGCCGTTTCCCCCGAAGCGCCGCGCAGACCCATTTCCACATCGAGCGACCACAGGCTTGGCAGGACGAGCCGCGTACCCAGGCTCAGCTGGAACTGCTCCCGCTTCCACGCGCTGCTATCGATGCGATAGAACGCCGCGCCCGCGATGTCGGCATAGTCGAGGAACTGGGCATCGACATCCGCAAACTCATGGGTCCACTCCGCCCGCAAGCGCGGGATGACGGTGCCGAAGCCATAGCGTTGGCGCAATTCGATCCGCGTCCCCAGCGTGCCGGTGACCGATTGCAGGCTGCGCGCATCGAAACGAAGATTGTACCGCCCAGCCCCGGCCTCTTCATAGGCATCGAGGTCACCGTCCATATACTCGCCCCGGCCATAGACCGAGAAGCGCAGCGGGCCGCCCATATGGTCGATCCCGAAGGACAGCGCCGCCAGCGTCATGGCACCGTCGCGACTGCTCGTGGCGATGATATTCTGCCCCGCCACCAATCGGCGCATCCGGAAGCTGAGATCGGCCCGCCCCAGCAGCGCGTCGACAAAGGCGCCGCTGAACGGCGAGGCACTGGCATAGGCCGCCACCAGGCTGCTCTGGCCCCGAACCCGCGCCGCACTGCCCCCGATCAGGCTGATATCGTTGCTATACCCCCGCCGAGACCGACGGTCAGCCCCTCTGCCAGCTTGATGTCGGCGCCGCCGCTCAGGCCCGAAGTGGTCGCCGTGATCTTGGTACGGTCGGTTTCTGCGTTGCGCGTGCCGATCTCGATCGCCCCTGCGCTCCACAGCGCGACAGCACCGATCCGGCGTTCGCCCGATCCCGTACCCGGGCCATCGCCGATGCCAGTACCGGCACCCGGTGCAGCGGCGGTCCCATCTGCGATCGCAGACGCCTTGTCCGTTGCCGTGGCACTGCGACGATGCCCCGCAACCCCGCCCGCTTCGGCGCGCTTCCAGCTTCCGCCCGACCATTCTGCCTCGGCATCGTCGGTCCGGTTGTCGATTGCCACGTCGTCGACGCTTGCGCCCGAAGGTCGCATCCGCTCGGTGATCGCCATCGTGGCGCCGTCCAGCGTCGGGCGCTGCGGATAGACGCTGCGGCCGTCGCGCGACGTTAGCGTAATACCCATGCTCGGATCCGTACTGCCCCCGCCGCCATGCAGTTGCTCGGCCCGGCGCATGAAGTTGGACACCTGGCTACGGGCAAAGCGCCGCGCCGTCTCGGCCTGTGCATCGACAAGGCCGCGCAGATTGGGGTCCTGGGTCGGATCGGGCCGCGCGTTCACGGTCAGCGTGACCGTGGCAGGCGCCGATGTCGCGAAGGCATTGGTCAGCGTATAGGTAGCACCACCGATCCGCCGAACCGCGCCTTGGGCGTCACTTCGAGGCGATAGGTCTTGCTGTCCCCGGAACCGTTTTCGACGATCTTCGCCGTTGCCGCATCTGCGGGGGTCATGCTCACGATCGTTGCCGCGACAAAGGGTCCACCGGTTGCACCAGCGGTCAGGTCGACCGACACCATCTGTCCGTCGCCGGTAACCGCGGTCTTGGGTGCGGCGGTCGGCGCCGTACCCGATACCGTGATCGATACGGTGCCCGGCGTCGATGTTCCGCCCGGACCGACCGCGACGAAGGTGAAGCTATCCGGTCCGACATAGCCGGGATTGGGACGATACACTGCCGTGTACGCGGAGCCCACGCCGCACGCGATACCCAGGCGCGCCATCGCGGCCGTCACTGTCTGGATAACCACCGTACCATGCAGCGGCTGGTTCTGGATCTGGATCGTCGAGAACTCGCCCGAAACCAGCGCCCCCAGCTCGATATTGACGCTGCTGCCACTGGTGACGCTGGAACTGCCCTGCACCGTGGTGCTGCCCGCGCGCGTCGCCGGCGGCGGCGGCGCGACGACGGTCAATGTGACGCTCGCAGGGGCCGAAGTGCCGCCGGGGCCGGTCGCGGTATAGGTGAAGCTGTCCGCACCGAAATAGCCGCTGGTCGGGGTATAAGTCGCAATCGTGCCGCTGAACGTCACGCTGCCGTGCGCCGGCGCCGTACCGAGCGTCAGCACGGTGGAGACCCCCGTGATCGAACTGCCAAGGTCGATCGCGGACGCGCTGTTATAGCTGGCCTCGACGCCGGACTTCGCCGTCACCACGGGTGCGGCCGGGGTCGCGATCGTCACGATCACGCTGGCCGGGGCGGAAACCCCGCCTGGGCCGGTTGCGGTGTACGTGAAGTCGTCCGGTCCGAAATAACCGCTGGCCGGCACATA
Organism: Sphingomonas degradans; assembly: GCF_053502645.1. Classification (NCBI taxonomy): domain Bacteria; kingdom Pseudomonadati; phylum Pseudomonadota; class Alphaproteobacteria; order Sphingomonadales; family Sphingomonadaceae; genus Sphingomonas; species Sphingomonas degradans. Next base: position 1,015,503 of record NZ_CP177172.1, on the reverse strand, counting down.
GGTCGCCACGGCACCGCTGATCGTCACGCTGCCATGCGCCGGCGCCTTGTCGACCGCCAGGCTGGTATACACCCCCGTGACGGCGCCCGCGAGGTCGATCGGCGTTCCCGCGCTGCCATAGGGCACCGAGACATCCGAAACGTTGGCAGGCACGGCCACCGGCGGCGTCTCGACGGTCACGCCGACGGTCACCGGGGCCGAAGTGCCCCCGGGGCCGGTCGCAGTATAGGTGAAGCTGTCCGCCCCGAAATAGCCGCTGGTCGGCACATAGGTCGCAACCGTGCCGCTGAACGTCACGCTGCCATGCGCGGGCGCGGTGCCCACCGCCAGGCTGGTCGACACGCCGGTGACCGAGCTCGCCAGGTCGATCGCGGTCCCTGCGCTGTTATACGCCACCGCCACGCCGGGCTTCGCCGCCGCCACCGGGGCTGCCGGCGTCGCCACCGTCACGCCGACGGTCGCCGGGGCCGAAGTGCCACCCGGGCCAGTCGCGGTATAGGTGAAGCTGTCCGCCCCGAAATAGCCGCTGGTCGGCACATAGGTCGCAACCGTCCCGCTGAACGTCACGCTGCCATGCGCCGGGGCCGTCCCCACTGCCAGGCTGGTCGACACGCCGGTGACCGAGCTCGCCAGGTCGATCGCGGTGCCCGCGCTGTTATACGCCACCGCCACGCCGGGCTTCGCCGCCACCACCGGAGCTGCCGGCGTCGCCACCGTCACGCCCACGGTCGCCGGGGCCGAAGTGCCCCCGGGGCCGGTCGCGGTATAGGTGAAGCTGTCCGCACCGAAATAGCCGCTGGTCGGCACATAGGTCGCAACCGTGCCGCTGAACGTCACGCTGCCATGCGCGGGCGCGGTGCCCAGCGCCAGGCCGGTCGACACGCCGGTGACCGAGCTCGCCAGGTCGATCGCGGTCCCTGCGCTGTTATACGCAACCGCCACGCCGGGCTTCGCCGCCGCCACCGGAGCTGCCGGCGTCGCCACCGTCACGCCCACGGTCGCCGGGGCCGAAGTGCCACCCGGGCCGGTCGCGGTGTAGGTGAAGCTGTCCGCACCGAAATAGCCGCTGGTCGGCACATAGGTCGCAACCGTGCCGCTGAACGTCACGCTGCCATGCGCCGGGGCCGTGCCCACCGCCAGGCTGGTCGACACGCCGGTGACCGAGCTCGCCAGGTCGATCGCGGTCCCTGCGCTGTTATACGCCACCGCCACGCCGGGCTTCGCCGCCGCCACCGGGGCTGCCGGCGTCGCCACCGTCACGCCCACGGTCGCCGGGGCCGAAGTGCCCCCGGGGCCGGTCGCAGTATAGGTGAAGCTGTCCGCACCGAAATAGCCGCTGGTCGGCACATAGGTCGCAACCGTCCCGCTGAACGTCACGCTGCCATGCGCGGGCGCGGTGCCCAGCGCCAGGCTGGTCGACACGCCGGTGACCGAGCTCGCCAGGTCGATCGCGGTCCCTGCGCTGTTATACGCCACCGCCACGCCGGGCTTCGCCGCCGCCACCGGGGCTGCCGGTGTCGCCACCGTCACGCCCACGGTCGCCGGGGCCGAAGTGCCCCCGGGGCCAGTCGCAGTATAGGTGAAGCTGTCCGCACCGAAATAGCCGCTGGTCGGCACATAGGTCGCAACCGTGCCGCTGAACGTCACGCTGCCATGCGCCGGGGCCGTGCCCACTGCCAGGCTGGTCGACACGCCGGTGACCGAGCTCGCCAGGTCGATCGCGGTCCCTGCGCTGTTATACGCCACCGCCACGCCGGGCTTCGCCGCCGCCACCGGGGCTGCCGGCGTCGCCACCGTCACGCCCACGGTCGCCGGGGCCGATGTGCCGCCCGGGCCGGTCGCAGTATACGTAAAGCTGTCCGCCCCGAAATAGCCGCTGGTCGGGACATAGGTCGCAACCGTCCCGCTGAACGTCACGCTGCCATGCGCGGGCGCGGTGCCCAGCGCCAGGCTGGTCGACACGCCGGTGACCGAGCTCGCCAGGTCGATCGCGGTCCCTGCGCTGTTATACGCCACCGCAACGCCAGGCTTCGCCGCCGCCACCGGGGCTGCCGGTGTCGCCACCGTCACGCCCACGGTCGCCGGGGCCGAAGTGCCCCCGGGGCCAGTCGCAGTATAGGTGAAGCTGTCCGCACCGAAATAGCCGCTGGTCGGCACATAGGTCGCAACCGTGCCGCTGAACGTCACGCTGCCATGCGCCGGGGCCGTGCCCACTGCCAGGCTGGTCGACACGCCGGTGACCGAGCTCGCCAGGTCGATCGCGGTCCCTGCGCTGTTATACGCCACCGCCACGCCGGGCTTCGCCGCCGCCACCGGGGCTGCCGGCGTCGCCACCGTCACGCCCACGGTCGCCGGGGCCGATGTGCCGCCCGGGCCGGTCGCAGTATACGTAAAGCTGTCCGCCCCGAAATAGCCGCTGGTCGGGACATAGGTCGCAACCGTCCCGCTGAACGTCACGCTGCCATGCGCCGGGGCCGTGCCCACCGCCAGGCTGGTCGACACGCCGGTGACCGAGCTCGCCAGGTCGATCGCGGTGCCCGCGCTGTTATACGCCACCGCAACGCCAGGCTTCGCCGCCGCCACCGGGGCTGCCGGTGTCGCCACCGTCACGCCCACGGTCGCCGGGGCCGATGTGCCGCCCGGGCCAGTCGCAGTATAGGTGAAGCTGTCCGCACCGAAATAGCCGCTGGTCGGCACATAGGTCGCAACCGTGCCGCTGAACGTCACGCTGCCATGCGCCGGGGCCGTGCCCACCGCCAGGCTGGTCGACACGCCGGTGACCGAGCTCGCCAGGTCGATCGCGGTCCCTGCGCTGTTATACGCCACCGCCACGCCGGGCTTCGCCGCCGCCACCGGGGCTGCCGGCGTCGCCACCGTCACGCCCACGGTCGCCGGGGCCGAAGTGCCCCCGGGGCCGGTCGCAGTATAGGTGAAGCTGTCCGCACCGAAATAGCCGCTGGTCGGCACATAGGTCGCAACCGTCCCGCTGAACGTCACGCTGCCATGCGCGGGCGCGGTGCCCAGCGCCAGGCTGGTCGACACGCCGGTGACCGAGCTCGCCAGGTCGATCGCGGTCCCTGCGCTGTTATACGCCACCGCCACGCCGGGCTTCGCCGCCGCCACCGGGGCTGCCGGTGTCGCCACCGTCACGCCCACGGTCGCCGGGGCCGAGGTGCCCCCGGGGCCGGTCGCAGTATAGGTGAAGCTGTCCGCACCGAAATAGCCGCTGGTCGGCACATAGGTCGCAACCGTGCCGCTGAACGTCACGCTGCCATGCGCCGGGGCCGTGCCCACTGCCAGGCTGGTCGACACGCCGGTGACCGAGCTCGCCAGGTCGATCGCGGTCCCTGCGCTGTTATACGCCACCGCCACGCCGGGCTTCGCCGCCGCCACCGGGGCTGCCGGCGTCGCCACCGTCACGCCCACGGTCGCCGGGGCCGATGTGCCCCCGGGGCCGGTCGCGGTATAGGTGAAGCTGTCCGCACCGAAATAGCCGCTGGTCGGCACATAGGTCGCAACCGTGCCGCTGAATGTCACGCTGCCATGCGCCGGGGCCGTGCCCACTGCCAGGCTGGTCGACACGCCGGTGACCGAGCTCGCCAGGTCGATCGCGGTCCCTGCGCTGTTATACGCCACCGCCACGCCGGGCTTCGCCGCCGCCACCGGGGCTGCCGGCGTCGCCACCGTCACGCCGACGGTCGCCGGGGCCGAAGTGCCACCCGGGCCAGTCGCGGTGTACGTGAAGCTGTCCGCCCCGAAATAGCCGCTGGTCGGCACATAGGTCGCAACCGTGCCGCTGAATGTCACGCTGCCATGCGCCGGGGCCGTCCCCACCGCCAGGCTGGTCGACACGCCGGTGACCGAGCTCGCCAGGTCGATCGCGGTCCCTGCGCTGTTATACGCAACCGCCACGCCGGGCTTCGCCGCCGCCACCGGGGCTGATACATACGTGAATTGCGGCGCGCTGGATGTGCTCGCCTGGCTGTTCGTAGTGACCAGGACGCCCACGGCGCCCGCGCTTCCGCTCGGCGCGGTTACCGTGAGGACGGTACTCGTCGCGCCCGTCACGACCGCGTTCTGGGACCCGAACTTCACGCTGTTGTTTGCGGGCGTGGTGTCGAAGCCGCGGCCGTTGATCGTGACGCTGGTTCCCCCCGCAATCGCGCCGCTGGTCGGCGCGATGCTGCTGACTGCCGGAGAGACCGCAACGCTATTGCTGGTGGACGCCGATGTAGTCGGCCAACCTGACGGCGTGAACGCCGTGCTGGAAAAGCTGGTGGTCCCAGACGTCGCGCCCGTGAAGCTATACGTGACCGTGCACGAACCGTTCGCCGGGATCGAAACGTTGCCGACAGCGATCTGGCCGAGCGCAGGGATCGATCCGGTGGAGGAACACGTGCCCCCCGCCGCGCCGACCACGCGCGCAAGCACGCTGGAGGACACCGAGACCGTGGTTGCAATGGTGGGCGACACGACCGCATTTGGATTGGCGAAGGTGATGGTCAGCAAGGTCGTCGTGCCGGACGTGACCGAGGACGCGCTGGTCGCGAGCGTGATCGTCGCCGCCTGGAGGGGCGCAACCGTCACCGCTTGCTGCACGGGCGAAGCGGCGGACCACGCTGCGTCGCCCGCCTGATTTGCCTCGATCGTGCACGTGCCGGCGGCAGCGAAGCTCACGACGCCGCTGGTGATCGTGCAGACGCCGCTGCTCGCCGGCGCGATCGTGAAACTCACCGTCAGCCCCGATGTCGCGTTGGCGGTCGGCGTATAGGTGGCGCCCCCGATCTGCGCGCTGGGGGCCGTGGAAGTGAAAAGGATGGTCTGGCTCGCACGGGCGACCGTCAGCGTAAATGTCTTGGAAGAGGTCTGCGCCGTCGGGGTGGTCTGGTCGGTGACCGTAACCGTGAACGTCGTGCTCGACAGCGCGGCGGTGGGCGTGCCGGTGAGCTCGCCGGTGCTGGTCGAGAAGCTCAGCCCCGCGGGCAGCGTTCCACCCGACAGCGCATAGGTGAGCGTTCCCGTGCCGCCCGATGCCGTGACGGGCACTATCGCGGTCAATGCTGTGCCGACCGTCGCGTTGACCGCCGCTTGCGCCTGGACCGTCGTCACCGGCGACGCGGTAACCGCAAAGCTCCGCTGGACCTGCGTAGCGGCGGACCAGTTCGCATCCCCCGCCTGGTTCGCGTTGATGGTACAGGTCCCGGGCGTCAACAACGTAAGACTGGTCCCCGAAACCGTACAGACGCCCGTGGTCGCAGAGGTAAACACGACGGTCAGCCCCGAGTTCACGCTCGCAGCAAGCGTCAGGGGCGACGCCGACTGGCCGGCATCGGACAGCGCGGCAAAGGTGATCACCTGCGCGCCCTGCGCGATCGTGCCGCTCACGGTGCTTCCCGTGGCAGTGGAGCCGGCACCGTTATTATCCGTGACCTTGATCGCGTAGCTGAACGCGCCCGCAGTCGTCGGCGTGCCCGATACCGTGCCCGTGGCAGCGTTCAACGTCGTCCCCGCAGGCAGCGCGCCCGTCGCGAGCGCATAAACATAGGGCGTCGTCCCGCTCGACGCCGGGTTCGCCTGGCTATAGCTCGCGCCAACGCTGGTGCCCGTCGCGGCGCCGGGCGTGATGGAAGGGCCGGTCGCCGTAGGCACCACCGTGATGGTCAGCGCGTAATGCCCCCGGGGGTCATTGACGGCGACGGCATCCGCGACCCACGCCGTGCTGACTCCATATGCGATGCGATCGGTGCCCGAAAAGCCGGCGGCCGGCTTATAGTGGATGCCGTCCGAGGCCATCCAGAATTCGCCGCCCTTCTCGGTAGCCTGACGGACGCCCGACGCAACTTGCCCCGAAGCATTGGCGACCGACATGCTCAAGTTCGACCGCGCGAACGCGCAGATCGTATGGTTACTGCTTCTGATCTTCATGATGAGCGTGTCGCTCGAATCCTGAAGCGCGCGCAAAGTCGACAACGTGCCGCTGCCGTTGGTCGTGTTCGAACCCTGGACGATTACGCTGTCCGTCGCCCCGTACGACAATGAGCAGGTTGCGGTAATGTTCGCAAAGGCGAACGCGGCAGGCGCCGCGATCACCGAAATCACCGCAGCCAACAGAGAAAGCGCTATTCTTTGCATGCGCCGCCCCGTGCTGAGGGGGCCAGCCAATATGCTAGCACGAATCGCGCTGCCGGACCGATCAAACACAACTTCCCCCCGCCCCAAAACCGGGCCCAGACACCGCGCAAGCGCTTGCGGATAAACCCCACCCCACAACACAGCCACTCCGGCCTGAAACAAAACACGCGGGAGAACACACTGTGCAGTGCATAATATGTAGAACTACTCAAAGGATCTAATCAAGATTGAATCGACTCGCGGCCCTTCTGATCTTTTCGCGCTATCTAGGACCAAAATGAATGCAAACACCCGATCCCTCTTGACGAGAGCCTCGCGTCGGAACACATTTTGGTCATTGCGGCGATCCGCCGCCAGTCGCGCAAAGTTTCGAACCACTAGGTTTGTGTGAATCGATTCCACGAATCGCGAATCGTCGCGCCTCGATTCCACGACGCGCAATTTGGGAGGGAGGCGACCTTGGCAGAATTTTTTCTCGGCCAGATCATGATGACCGGATTCGGCTTTGCGCAGAGGGCGTTTGCACAGTGCAACGGACAGCTACTTCCGACGCAGCAGAACCAGGCACTCTTTACGCTTCTAGGCACATACTATGGCGGCAACGGTACGAGTAACTTCGCGCTGCCGGATATGCGCAGCCGGACCCCTTTGGGGGCAGGATTTGGCTCGATAGATCCAAGCTGGCAACCCGGGCCCGCGCAGCTCGGACAGTCAGCGGGGACGGAGAACGTCACGCTGCTCCAATCCCAACTGCCAGTGCACACCCATACTGTCGCGGCAGGCACAACGGCCAGCAGCGACTCGTTTCCCGCAAGCAACTACACGTTCGGCAAGGTTGAAGGCGGCGAGTTGTTTACTGCGTCCCCCCCGTCGACCACGCTGTGGCCGCAGACCGTATCCGCCACGGGCGGCGGACAACCGCACCCGAACATCCAGCCCTTTTCGACAATCAACTTCAACATCGCACTTCAGGGCACATATCCTTCGCGGAGTTGACCGCCGGGCACGCTCGCCGGAGCCCACGATCCGACCTTCAGGGAGAGCATAATGAGCGCACCATATATTGGGGAAATCCGGATCCTGCCTTACCCGCGTGGGGCGCCGGTCGGCTGGTTGATTTGCGACGGCGGCCTGAAATCGATTTCAGAGTATGAGCCTCTCTTCACGCTGCTTGGCACGACGTACGGAGGCAACGGGGTGTCCACCTTCGGAGTTCCCGATCTGCGAAGCGCTGTACCCATCCACAACGGCCACGGGACCGGACTGTCAAACTATGGGCTGGGCCAAAAAGGTGGCGCCGAGGGCGTGACACTAATTGCAGCACAAATGCCGTCGCACAATCACAATGTTGCGGCCTCTACTGCTGCCGCAACCTCAAATTTGCCAACAAACAATATTCTAGCTGGCGGCACTACAGTCGACCCTTTTTATGCAACAAATGTTCCCGCGGCCACCCCGCAACCCCTTTCTTCCACCATGGTCAGAAATTCTGGTGGAAGCCAGCCACATGAGAACTGCGCTCCAACATTAGCGGTACAATACTGCATCGCCTATTCAGGTATATTCCCAAGCAGGTCTTAGTGCATTTTCAATAATGACTATACTTACTATCGCGTCTAAAAGGACCCGCATATGACCGATCCCTATATTGGCGAGATTCAGTTATTTGGATTTAGTTTTGCGCCGTATCAGTGGTCGTTTGCGAACGGCGCATTGGTGCCAATACAACAGAACACCGCCTTGTTTGCCTTGCTCGGCACGACATTCGGCGGCAATGGCCAGAGCAACTTCCAGCTTCCCAATCTCGCGTCGCGTTTCGCCTGCGGGATTGGCCAGTCGCCCGGAAAAACGTACCGCGATCTTGGCGAAACGTTCGGCGAAGAGTACGTATACCTTACGCAACCCATGATGCCGGCGCACAGCCATGCCTTTAACGCTTATTTGCCGGGAGACATTGCGGACCTGACACAGACGCCCGGCGCGACGACCGGCGCGGGCGGCGGGTTCACTGGCAGTGCATTCATGTACTCGTCCGACCCGGCCTCGGTTGCGATGTCATTATCGGCGCTTACCATTGCGGGGGCTAGCCAGCCACATCCCAACGTCCAGCCCTATCTGGGGATCAACTACTCGATCGCGCTGTACGGCAACTACCCCGCTTTCCCTTGATCGGCGCCCAACCCTTCACGCCTTTTAGACGGCGTGCGGCACCTCTCGCTGTGAGCGAAGGCATCCGGGAAAGCGGGGTTGGGCTGCGCGGCGCAACGACGGCTGACATCGCCTTCTTGCGCGATTTGTACTGCGGGTTTCGGGCATTGGAGGTGATGATGCTGCCCTGGTCTGCGGATCAGAAGCGGGCATTCCTGCATGACCAGTTCCGGTTACAGCATGAGCATTTCGTACGGTACTTCCGCAACGCCGATTTCTGGGTCGTGACCCGGGCACAAGATACGGGTGCGCAGGCGCCGATCGGCCGCCTTTATCTGGACCGGACCGGCAAATTCTGGCGGATCGTCGATATAGGCCTGGCGCCGGACGCGCGCGGTGCGGGCGTCGGGGGCATGCTGATCCGCTGGGTCCAGGAGGCCGCACAAAAAGCAGGCGGCTCGGGCGTTGCCCTTCAGGTCGCGACCAACAATCCGCGCGCGCGCCAACTGTATCTGCGGCTAGGCTTCCTCCCCGACGGGGATGAAGAAAACCTGCACCAGCCGATGCTGTGGCGCGTGCCGATCAGTTGAAGACCGCCTGGTACACGATATCGGCGCCGTCACGGGCCACCGGCACCAGGAACATGTCCAGCTCGCCGATGGCCGGGTTCTTTACCCGATACGTTCGCTGCGGCAAGATGATCGATGACCGGCTCTTGAACAAAAGCGAGAACGGGTCGCGCGTCTGCCCGATGAAGCGATGCATCGGCAGCGGCTTGACTTCAATCAGCGTTACCGAGAGCGCCGAGGTGCCCATGTCCACCTCGAACTCCTGGTTCGCCGCAGCGGCGAAAGTTTGGATAGTCCTTGTCTGCATGATGCCCTCCCCGCTTCGCAACCTAACGCGTTCTCCGGTACTGTCGAGTACTCAACTGCGAGCGGCACGACGGCGGACATATTATTTGTCCGCCCGACGACGGTCCTGCCGTCCGCCCAGCATTCCAACGACGCCCCAGACTCGGTGAGGCCGATGAGGACCTCATGGCGCTGCCGGTCACCAGACCCCATGTCCGGTCCACGCCCGCCCGCGGCGCCTTACACCCCCGTTCACGACATGCCTGACCGAGTCGCGCCTATCTCGCACGACCACGCCGCCCCCGTCGGTCGATTTAAGACTCCGGCGGTGGCGCTGCTTGCCGGAACCCGGTGACGTTCGCAAAACACAGCCGGTCCGATCGCTGGCACGCCAAATGGAACGAAAACCGCGCCGTTCCGTCTGGTAGCAGCGCATCGCCATGGCCCGTCGCCAGAAATGCCGGGAGCGGATCGCGATACTCGGCATCCCCCTTCGTCCCGTATCCGTCTAACCGGCCCCGCCCGTCGCTTGTCTGCCCTCTCGCATCCGCGCATACTGCGCCAATGATACGGCCGGCAGTCGACCTCGCAACATTACGTCTCCAGCTCGATAGCGAAATCGAGACGGCGCTAGTGACCGCTGAACATCTTGGGGTGACGCTGGTCAGCTGCCACCTCCAGATGGCACGCGACATGCTGGGCGTCCCGCTCGCGGGCTTGCCCCGGCCCAGGCACGATGCGACCGACCTGGATCAGGACTGATGGCGACCGCTGGACCGTGTCTGCCCGCTTCCATGGCGTCCCTGGAAAAGCCGGAAAGGGATGCGGCGGCGAATCGCGTGTCCCGTCTGACGAAGCGGCACAAGGAATGCCTCAGGCTTGTCGCGCAGGGCTATACGTCGAAGGAGATCGGGCGACAGCTCGGCATATCCTATTCCACCGTCGACAATCATCTGCTCGCCGCGGTTCAATTGCTCGAGGTGCCAGGACGCGCCGAAGCCGCGCGCAAACTTGCAGACTATGAGCAGGCGGTCGCGCGGGAGCAGCAGCGCGCCCCGGCGGAAAGCCGTTCGCTCGACGCGGTCGGACCGGCCAATCCGCACGCCGCGGGGATTGGGCAGGAACTGCCTAGGCAGCCGCGCCCCGTTGCGGAAACCACAAACCCGGCGGATGAGAACCCCCAGGCTTCGAACAGTCGGTGGACACGCAATCTCAGCAGGTTGCTTCCACCGATCGGGGGACGGGAGAATGATCTATCCGGATCACAGCGGATCTACGCGATTGCAAGGATCTCGCTGTTCTCAACGCTCATGTTTGTCGCCTGCGTAATCGTCGTTCGGACGTGCTTCGTCGCCCTGCGCTGAAGCGCTGAAGAATCCTCACAACCTTAAATTTGAGCGCCGTCTCGGCGCAAGGAGGAGTCATGACCAAACTTTCCGAAGGCGCCGCTCGCGTTATCGCAGGCGACATCACCGAAGTCTTCCACGCCACCGACAACGCACTGCTCGCGAGCGCCCGTGTCGCCGGATCGGTGCTGGAGGGCACAGCAAGCTCGGGGATGCACCCGCGCACGAAGCAGAAGCTGCTGGAAACCCTGAACGACGGGTATGGCAAGATACTCGAAGGCCGCAAGGAAATGGTCCAGGCCCAGGTCCAGATGGTCGTCATTCAGCGTCAGAGCAACCTCGATACGGTCGATTTCGGCTGCTGGGGCGCGCCCGCCAGGATCTTTACGACCGGCGAAGCCAAAACCCAAGAAGTCGCGATCGGCTGATCATACAGCATCCGCTCCGGGCCGACCTTGCCTTGACGTCCAGCCTCTCCGTGTGATGGACTTAGGGCAATGGTCGGCACTCTTTTCTCGATTTTGTTGCTTGGGAGCTGCGCTTATGCGTGGCTCGCTGGCGGGACTGAAGGCCGATGTATTGTTGCAATGCTCGTTTCCGCCGCTCTCCTAAGCGTGCCTGCCTCATGGCTGGATTACGGGTGGCAGCGCACGCAAATGCCGGTCTTGGGAATCGACGTCCTGCTGCTTGGCGGCCTGCTTTTCATGGCGCTGCGAAGCCGATCCTATTGGCCGCTCTGGATGGCGGCGTTTCACCTCGTAAGCGTGACGACGCATGCCGCGACAATCGCCCAACCCGAGTTGAAGCCACTCATTTACTTCGCGCTCCAGTCGTTCTGGAGTCTGCCGCTCCTGCTCGTGATGGTCGCCGGTATCATGCTGGATCGTCGCGCCGGGGTGATGCCGGACGGAACGCCGGTGCGGTCCGATGACCGTTCCCCGGCCGGAGATTCGTGACGAAACGAGCGAGGACGAATTCGTTGCGCTCGCGCGCGACTGCCGCACCGTCGCCAGCCAGCTGGCAGACATGGGTCGCGAGTCGCTCGCCGCAGCCGAAGCCCCGTCCGCACCGGGCACGCCGCTTACAAAGGCCGCCCAGGTTCGGCGCTACCTGGCCTCACGCCGGCTTCGAGAGAGTTTGCTGCCCGCCGAGCTTTTCGCAGACCCTGCGTGGGACATGCTCCTCGATCTGTTCGCCTCGGAGCTGGAGGGGACGGTCGTGTCGGTATCGAGCGCGTGCATTGCTTCGGGCGTTCCGTCGACCACTGCGCTGCGCTGGCTGACTCACCTTGAAAAGCGGGGCCTGGTCGTCCGGGAGTCCGACCGTATCGACGGGCGCCGAACCAATATCCGGCTTACAAAGGCCGCGCGTGAACCGCTCCGGCAATGGCTGGAACGTGCGCCATGGATGTCGCAGCCCAGCCCTCACCGCTGATCGCGAAACAATGTCTGGCGAGTCGTCCCTCGCGCTGCGCAGATGGGGTGGGCGCGGGTGAGCAAAAGTGGCGCCCGCGCCCCTCGCATGACGATCTCGCAGTAACATGATTTATGGTTAACAGTATTTAGATAGTAACTTTATAATACCAGCCAATATCGATCATTTGCCCGATTGATGCGGCCCGCCGTATCAATTACGTTTCCGGAGCGTAACGGGGCAATTGCGCGCTTTGCTTGCTCCCAGTGCCAGCATCATCCATCTGGAAGGGGGCTCCATGGTCGTGCCTGATCCCGTCACACCGCTTACGCCAATGGAACAAGCGTTCGTCGACACCATCAACAATACGTGGACTCGCGACCAGGTGTTGGCGCGTCTGAAGACCGATCTTCAGACGGCGGTTGAAATCGAACTCGCGACGATACCGATCTATCTCTACACCTATTATTCGCTGGTCCGGAACAATGAGAGCGGCGAGACGATCAGCGACGCCCAGCTATATGCGAACAAGGCGGGCGGGATCATCATGAGCGTGGCGGTGGAGGAAATGCTCCACATGTCGCTATCGTCGAACGTGCTGTTCGCGATGGGCGTAGCCCCGCAGCTTTACCAAAAGGCGCCAGCTGCCTACCCCACCGGACTGCCCTATCATAACCCGACCGGACCTGTCGGACCGGACGGACAGACCGCAGTGCAGATCCCGCTCGCCAAGCTGGGTTTTGAGCAGCTGTGGCATTTCCTCCAGATCGAATATCCCGAACAATGGAACGCGCCGCCACAGGACAGCGACTGGGATACGATCGGCCAGTTCTATTCCTATATCCGCTGCCTATTGCGCAGCAATTTCCTGACCAATGCGGATTTTCAGCAAGGCGCGTCGGCCTATGCGATCCAGCCGTATAATTACTCGCCGAACAACGTCGACACGATCTATCCCAACGCCGGCTTCGATCCGTGGAAACCCGCGCCGCCGGCCCCCACGCCGAACTGGGCGGATTCGGTGCAGGGCGCGGCGGCAGCGGCGGTGTTCCCCAATTATGCCGACAGCCATGTCGGTCCAAACCAGTTGATGGTGATCCAGTCGATCGCCGATGCCGTCATGGCGATCGACACGGTGTGCGATCAGGGCGAGGGTGTTCCCATCCCCGATGTGGGCCCGGGCCCCGACGACGATCCGTCGAAGGAAGAGGAATCGCACTATGTGAAGTTCCTGGCGCTGCAGGCACAATTTTCCGACTATGCCGGCACCACCGAAGTGCGTCCGGCGCAACCGCCGGCGCCGACTGACGTGATCCAGCCCGCGACGACCCAGCAGGACCTGCTCGCCGCCGGCGTGCTGGTCAACGTGCCCGACAATCCGGTCGCGGCCGATTATCCGCCGCTGTATTCCGACATCGCGAATTTCTGCAGCGCGTGTTTCCAGTACATGCTGATCATGACCGAGACGATCTACCTCGTCCCGCCGGACCAGCAGAAGCTCTTCTTCAACGAAGGGCTGCACCGCTCGATGATCTGGGTGCTCGACAAATATATCCGGACGATCCGGCAGTTGCCCATTCCCAGCGGCCCCTATGCCGGCATGATGATGGGCCCCACGTTCGAGAATGTGTCGCTGGGCGATCGGGCGGATTCGTTCGCGGGGCTGATGGGCTATGGCAATCGCGCGATTGCGGCGGCAACGGCGCTTATCGCGCTGCTGGACGTCAACGAAGCGGTGGAAAAGGTCGCAGAAGCGCTGGACCCGCGCAGCGCCGTCGCCGACGCGGCACAGATCCAGAAGGATGGCGATATCATCGGCGTGCTCCAGAACGTGATCGGCTATGTCGGCGTCGCGATCTCCAAGCGGAGCCGCGACGGCGCGCACGCGATGCACTTGCCCGATGTCGGTCCGTATTGGGCCGCGGCCACTGCCCAGCAACGCTGAACCGGCATTCCGCGAGAGGAACGAACCATGGCTTCATGCTCCACCCCCGCCCCTACGCCCACTCCGGCCCCCGCGCCGGGCGAGCCCGTGCCGACCTATGTCTATGGACCGCCCGTGCCGGCGTTTCCTGGCTGGAACGTTATCGGCACCCAGCCGGCGGGGCTGCCGCTCCACGCCTGTATGGGCCTGAACGCCTGTGCCGGCGCGGACCGTTTCGGCACCGCTGGCCCGCCCGGTGGAACGGGGCCCAATGCGTGTGCAGGCCAGGGCTATTGCGCGACGGGCACCGACCACACGTGCCACGTCCAGAACGATTGCAAGGGCCAGGGCGGCTGCGGCCTGTACGGAACCGGCGAAGAGATGGAGAATCCCGGCGCCAATGATTGCCGCTCGCAAGGATCGTGCGCGACGCCCATCAACGCCGAACGCTTCAGCACCAATGGCCTCAACCAGGGTCAAAGCGTCTGGCTGCGCGCGCGGGCGGTGTTCGAGAGCAACTGGGCGACGACGCGCACCGAGCTGCTCGCGGCACAGGCGGCGGGCACTATCAGCAGCACCCAGAAACTTCCCGTCACGCTGGGGCCGGCGCCGGCCGCGTTTGCCGCGACCGGGCCGACCTATCTATGGATCAGCGACGACAATAACGAGCGCGGGAACATGACCGCGTGCGGCGCCAGCGGCCTGAGCGGCGCCGGTGGCTGCAGCTGACGCCGTGCTGGGGGGCCTGCCCCGGCTAGGACTCGGGCTGGGGCTACGCAGCGTGCATTTCGACGCTGTTCTGGCGGGACCGCCGCGCGACCTGTGGTTCGAGGCGATTTCCGAGAATTTCATGGACTCGCACGGGCGCCCGCGCGCCGTGATCCGCGCGGTGGCGGAGCGATACCCGCTGGCGCTGCATGGCGTGTCGCTGTCGATCGGCAGCACCGATCCGCTCGACTTCGGATATCTGGCGACGCTCAAACGGCTGGCAGACGATGTGCGCCCGGCCTGGGTGAGCGACCATCTGTGCTGGACCGGCGTGAACGGACACAACACGCACGACCTGCTGCCCATGCCCTTGACCGAAGAGAGCCTTGCCCATGTCGTGGCGCGTGTCCGCGTCGTGCAGGACTATCTCGAGCGCCCGCTGATCCTGGAAAACCCCAGCAGCTATGTGCGTTTCGCCCAGTCGACGATCGAGGAGCCTGCGTTCCTGCGCGCGCTGGCCGACGCGACCGGCTGCGGACTCCTGCTCGACGTGAACAACGTCTATGTGAGCTGCTTCAACGCCGGCACCGACCCGCACGCCTATCTCGATGCCTTCCCGTGCGATCGGGTGGTGCAGATGCACCTTGCGGGGCACCAGGACATGGGCAGCCACGTCATCGATACCCACGACCGGCCCGTGCGATCCGAAGTATGGGCGCTCTTTCAACGCGCATGGGCGCGTACCGGCGGAGCATCGACCTTGCTCGAATGGGACGATCATATCCCCGACCTGGACGCGTGCGTCGCCGAATTGCGCAAGGCCGAGCAGTACATGGCAGGCGGTGCAAACCCTGCCGACGCCGCGCCGACGCACGCCGCGGCGGAGGGCGTTTCCAACCCGGTCGGCTTCCTCGTCCCCCGCGCGATGGACGCCATGATGGACGCAGCGTGACCCCCCTCCCCGCCACGCAGCGACTGATGCACCAGGCCGTTGCCTTTGGCGGGGAAGGCGCGGCTGTCGCGCAGGCGCTGTTCGTCGGCACGGGAAGGCTCAGCGCGGCGGGCGGGCTGGCAATCTACCAACGCGGGTATTTCCTGCGCATCGCCGCTTGCATGCGGGCGCAATTCCCGGCGCTCACGCACGCATTGGGCCCCGCGCTGTTCGACGATTTCGTCGCCGACTATATCCACGACCACCCCCCGGAGCGGCACACGCTCCACGACCTGGGCCGCCGCTTCGCGCATTGGATGGAAGTGAACCGCCCGGATCACGAACGGCGCGAGCCCTGGGTCGATTTCATGATCGACCTCGCCCGGTTCGAATATTCGGTGTTCACGATGTTCGACGCCGAAGGGAAAGAAGGGCAAGCGCTGGCAACGCCCGACACGCCTGACGCCGCGCTGCGGCTTCAGCCGGCTTTCGCGCTTGGAAGCTACGCGTTTCCCGTCGCGGACTATTATCACGCCGTGCGCCGTGGCGAGGCGCCGACCGTGCCGCAGGGCGCGTCCACCCATGTCGCGCTGGTTCGAACCGATTATGTGATCCGCAGCGCGCTGTTGAGCGAAACGCAGCGCGCGTTCCTGGCCGAAATGCAGGCCGGCGCAAGTGTCGCCACCGCACTGGCCCTGGTCACAGCCCAGTTCCACCTCGCGCCCGACGAAGTCCTTCGCTCGTGGCGCCATCCGCAGGGCAGCCGCAGCCGCTGGATCGCCATGGGCTTTTTCGTCGCGGCGTAAGCGGCCCATCGGGCCGCCTGGCTGTAGACACAGAAAGCGCCCGGCGCTCGGATCGTGCCCGAACCGGGGGGCGCCGGTATCCTGCCAGCCGCAAGGTCACCCCCGCAATGCGCGGGGGTGGCCCGTACCCTACCAGGCGTAGCGTACCGAGAAGGTGCCGCCGATCGAGGTATAATCCTTGGTCAGCTTGTATTCCGACGTCATCTGGAAGCTGAGCCGGCGATCGACCTCCAGGGTGACGCCGGTGTCCAGCAGCGCGGTGTCCGTCATCATCGGCAGGCTGGTCTTGCGCAGCACCACGCCCGGCAGCTCGGCAAAGCTGCGCGCGACGTCGCGTTCGGGCGAGAAGTCGTGCGACCAGGCACCGCGCAGATAGGGCGTGAGGCGCAGCCCGCTCGCCGCCTGCCAGCTGCTGTCGATCCGCATGCCGACGCTGACCGGCAGCGCGTCCACGTTGGTCGAATGGTACACCATCTCGCCATGCTGGAATCCGGTGCCGTCGCTGGTGGCGTTCAGATGCACGCGCATCGGATTGAACGAAGCGAAGGGCGTGACGCGCAGGTCCTTCAGGATCGGCACCGTGGCGCCAGCCTCGATCCGGGCGCCGAGCATGGTGTTGTCGAACGTCTCCGGCGCGACCTTGCCGAAGCCGAACAGCCCGAGCGAGCGGTGGAAGCGCGACTGTCCGCCGCCCTCATACAGCACGAGCGAGGCATAGGCCGGCCCGAACCGGCCACGGGCATAGAAGTTCATGCCATATTGGTCGCCCACCCCCTGCACATAGGGGTCCGACAAGCCGAAGCTGGTCCGCGACATCGTGAACGCCGCCCCCAGCAGCAGCGGCATGTCCGGCACTTCGACATCCAGGCCCATCGTCATGCCATACAGCCGCCCGCCAAAGCCCGATCCGGTGCGTTCGGCGCCGTACGCGCCCGCCCAGAAGCTGGTCGTACCGGGAGCCTCGGTGCGGGTGTCATCGTCCAGCCGGTTCTTGACGGCATAGATGCTGGCCATGCCCGCTTCCATCGTCGTCTGCGGCACCGCCGAAACCCCGCTGTCGCCAAAGGTGCGGTAGGCGTGATCCAGCCACTCGGCCGAGGGCGTCGCGACCAGCCTTTCGGTCACCGCCTTCGAGAAGGCCGACATCGCCTGGCTGTGCATCGTGCCGAACACCGCAGCCGTCGCCTTGCCATAGTCACTCAGCCCGTCGGGCGCGAAATTGGCGACCGAGTTGATATAGACGCCGTCCGCCTCGTGCGAGATCGTGTGGGTCAGGATGGCACTCGCCTTGGAGGTGATCTTCAGGTCGCCGTGCGTCACGCCGCCGTCCGCCGTCACGATCTGGGTCTTCACCATGGCGCCGTGCGTGACGTTGCCGGTGTTCGACGAGGCGACCGTGATCTCGCCCGTCAGGTGCGCCGTCCCGCTGACCGAAAGCCCCGCGACCGCGCCGCCGGAATGATCGACCTGCATGATCGTCGAGCCCTGGTCCGATTGGACGAACGAGCCGAGGATGCGGGTGGTGTCCGCGCCATGCTGCCCCAGCTGGAGGTCGCCATGGTTGGTGAACTGCCCCCCGCCCAGGTCGATCACGGCGCCGGCAACCATCACCCCGGTGCTGGAGTTGGTCAGGCTGTTGGTGCCGTTCTGGCCCAGCTGGATGCTGCCGGACAGGCTGCCATTGTTGACGATCGTGGTATTGCCGGCGCGGCTGTCGATCGCCAGGCCGGATGCACCGTCCATCGTCTGGAGCGTGCCGTTGTTGGTGACATAATTCTCCGGCCCGTCGAACAGCAGCGCACTGCCGCCCGCGCCACCGGTCAGCACGACGCCGGCGTCGATGTTGACGATGGGATCGGTCGTCGAATGTGAAACCACGGCACTCGCCCCCGCGCCATAGGTGGTGATCGAGGAATGGATGTTCACCGTGATCGCGCCGTTCGAACCGCCGCCGCCCGCCGTGAAGAAGCTGGGGGTGTTCCCGCTCATCACGATGCCGCCGCCGCCCGCGACCGATTGGGCCAGCACGCCATACGCTCCGACGCCATAGGTGGTGATCGGCGCGTTGACGTTCACCGTCACCGTCCCGGCATTGCCCGCCCTGCCCTTTACCACCGTGCGCGACACGCCGTTGCCGGTGGACAGGATTGCGCCACCGCCACCGCCGATGCTCTGCGCCAGAATGCCGACGGCGTTGACACCGTGCGTGATGATCGCCGCGTTGTTGGTCACCGTCACGTTCGCGCCGTTGCCGCCCTGCGCGCCTTCGAAACTGGCGGAGCTGTTGGACAGGCCCAGGCCACCGCCGCCGCCGATCGATTGGGCCACGATGCCGACCGAAGCGTTGCCGAAGGTCTCGATCGTCGCTCCGCTGACCACCGATACCGTGCCCGCGCTGCTGTTCGTCGCGCCGCCCAAAGCGACGGAGTTGGACAGGAACGAAGCGAGCCCGCCGCCCCCGCCGATCGACTGGGCCACGATACCCGCGGAGAAGGTGCCGCGCGTGGTGATGCTGCCGCTGGTCGGCGTCACCGATACGGTGGACGAATTGCCCCCGCCGCCGCTGGTCGATCCCAGCTTCATATTGCCCGAGAACGCCATGCCGCCCGACAAAACGCCGATGACGCCGCCGCCGCCGGTGATCGACTGGGCCACGATGCCCGAAGACAGCGCGCCGCTGGTCGAGATCGATGCGGCCCCGGTCACGGTCGCGAGATGGCCGCTGCCCGATCCGCCCCTCTGGCCCAACTGGCCGTTGACCGATCCGCTGCCCGCCGACGCGGTCGAGAAGCTCGCCAGCCCGCCGCCGCCGCCGATCGACTGGGCGACCACGCCAAAGCTGTTGAGGCCCGCCGTGGAGACCGTGCTGGCCCCGCCGCTGCCCAGTGTGACCGTCACATCGAGGCCATCGCCATTACCCGACAATGCGCCAAGGTTCGCGGCGACCCTCATCTGCCCCACGCTCGCCGTGTTCGACGCGGTGTAATACATGCCCGCCGCACCGATCGACTGCGCGACGATCCCGGAGGAATCGCTGCCCTGGGTGCTGTAGGTCGCGTTGTGCGTGGTCACGCTGACCCAATCGGCGCGGTCATTGTTGCCGTTCGCGCCGCCCGCATTGACGCTATAGTCGAAGTCGCCGGTGTAGAAGACCGATGCGACCACGCCGCCGCCGGCCCCCAGCGACTGGGCCAAGATCGCCGCCGATCCCCCGCCCCGCGTCGCGACTCCGCCCGTCGCATTGACGGTCACCGTGCCGCCGATCGAGGAGGCGCGCGCCGTTTGCGCGGACACGCGCGTGCCCCCGCCGAGCGACACGCCACCGCCGCCGCCGATGGACTGGGCAAGGATGCCGATCGATTCGCCGCCGCTGGTCTGGATGCCGCCGCTCGCCGCCGTAGTGACCGTCACCGATCGCGCGTCCGAACCGCCGGGCGCGCTGTTGAAAGTCGTCCAGTTCGCCGCAAGCGACAGCCCGCCGCCGCCGCCGATCGACTGGGCGAGAATGCCGCCCGAGCCCAGGCCCGAGGTGGACAGGGCCGCGCTGTTCGAGACAGTTACGCTTGCGGACGTGCTGGCGACGGTGCCGCCGAAATAGGTGTTGGCGGCCATGATGCCGCTGATCCCGCCGCCGCCCGAAATGGACTGCGCGATCAGGGCAGTGGAGAAGGCCCCGCTCGTCGTGATCGAACCGCTCAGCGTCGCGGACACCGTGCTGCTGTTACCGCCCGAGCCCGACGATCCGCCGAGCGTGGACCACCCTTCGAACGCGCCGCCGGGCGTGCCCGATGCCAGCAGAACGCCGCCGCCGCCGGTGATCGATTGCGCGACCACGCCCGCCGAATTCGCCCCCGTAGTCGTTACATTGGCAGTGCCGGTGATCGTCGCGACATGGCCCGAGCCGGAGCCGCCGGTCTGGCCCAGCCGCGTGTTGACATTGGCAGCCACTGCCCCCGCAGTCGAGGCGCTGGCAAAACCGCCGCCGCCGCCGATCGATTGCGCCAGAACGCCGACACTGTTCACGCCCCGCGTGGACACCGTCGTGGTGGCGCCGCTGCCCAACGTCACGGTGACGTCGCCACTATCGGCATGGCCGGTCGGCGCGCCCAGAGTGGCGTTGAAGTTCATCGTGGATACGCTCGAAGCGTTCGACGCGGTGTAATAGATGCCCCCGGCGCCGATCGACTGCGCCACGATGCCCGATGAATCCGCCCCTGCCGTCGAGATCGTCTGGTCATGGGTGGTCACGCGGACAGTGGTCGCATGGTCATCGCTGCCCGAACTGCCCGCCGAAGCGACCCCGTAATTGCTGCTGTTGTTCGCAAAGCTCGACGCCACCAGACCGCCGCCGCCGCCGAACGACTGGGCGACCAGCGCTGCCGATCCCCTGCCCTGCGTCGTCAGCCAACTTCCCGCGTCGACCGTCACGGTGCCGCCATAGGAGAAAGCGGGGTGGTATCCGGCGCCAAGCAGACCGCCCGCACCCAACACTGCGCCGCCGCCGCCGCCGATCGATTGCGCAAGCAGCGCAATCGATTCGTTGCCGCTGGTCGCGACGGTGCCTTCCCAATGGGTCGACACCGACACCGCACCGCCATTGCCGCGACCACCCGAGACGTTGAAGTTAGCCTGTGCCGCCGCAAGCGCCAGCCCGCCGCCGCCGCCAATGGCCTGGGCGATGATCCCGCCCGATGCCAGGCCCGCGGTGTTGATCGCCGCATAGTTGTAAACGGTGACCGAGTTCGCATTGCTGTTGACCGATCCGCCCAGCATCGCGGTACCCCCAGCAAGGCCGCTGATGCCGCCACCGCCGCCGATCGACTGCGCGATCAGCGCGCTGGAGAAGGTCCCGCTGGTGGTGATCGAGCCATAAGGCGTCACGTTGACGATCCCGCTGGTGCCGCCGCCGCCCGACGATCCGCCGAGCGTCACCGTGCCCCCAAAGGTCGCACCCGGATTGGCCGAGCCGAGCACCACGCCGCCACCGCCGGTGATCGACTGCGCGACCAGCCCGGCCGAATTGGCGCCACGCGTCGTGATCGCCGCAGTACCGCTGATCGAGACCGTATGCCCCGACCCCGAACCACCGTTCTGGCCAAGGCGGCTCGTCGCCGAACCGCTGCCCATGCCGCCGGTCGAGAGGCTGGCAAAGCCACCACCGCCGCCGATTGACTGCGCCAGTAGCCCGAAGCTGTTTACGCCCGCCGTGGAGACCGTGCTGGCCCCGCCGCTGCCCAGTGTGACCGTCACATCGAGGCCATCGCCATTGCCCGACAATGCGCCAAGGTTTGCGGTGACGTTCATCTGCCCCACGCCCGCCGTGTTCGACGCGGTGTAATACATGCCTGCCGCGCCGATCGACTGCGCGACGATCCCGGAGGAATCGCTGCCCTGGGTGCTGTAGGTGGCGTTGTGCGTGGTCACGCTGACCCAATCGGCGCGGTCATTGTTGCCGTTGGCGCCGCCTGCATTGACGCTATAGTCGGTGTCGCCGGTGCTGAAGACCGATGCAACCACGCCGCCGCCGGCGCCCAGCGACTGGGCCACGATCGCCGCCGATCCCCCGCCCCGCGTAGCGACTCCGCCCGTCGCATTGATGGTCACCGTGCCGCCGATCGAGGAGGCGCGCGCCGTTTGCGCGTACACGCGCCTGCCCCCGCCGAGCGACACGCCACCGCCGCCGCCGATGGACTGGGCAAGGATGCCGATCGATTCGCCGCCGCTGGTCTGGATGCCGCCACTGGCGGCCGTAGTGACAGACACCGATCGTCCGTCCGAGCCGCCGGGCGCACTAGTGAAGGTCGTCCAGTTCGCCGTAAGCGCCAGCCCGCCACCGCCGCCGATCGACTGGGCGAGAATGCCGCCCGAGCCCAGGCCCGAGGCGGACAGGGCCGCGCTGTTCGAGACAGTGACGCTTCCGGACGTGCTGGCGACGGTGCCGCCGAAATAGGTGTTGGCGGCCATGATGCCGCTGATCCCGCCGCCACCCGAAATGGACTGCGCGATCAGGGCGGTGGAGAAAGTGCCAGTGGTGGTGACCGAACCGCTCAGCGTGAGCGACACGGTGCTGCTGTTGCCGCCGGCTCCCGCCGATCCGCCAAGGGTGGACCAATTCTCGAAGACGCCGCCGGGCGTGGTCGATGCAAGCAGGATGCCGCCCCCGCCCGTGAGCGATTGCGCGACCACGCCCGCCGAATTCGCCCCCGTGGTCGTGACATTGGCGGTGCCGGTGATCGTCGCGGCATGGCCCCAGCCGGAGCCGCCGGTCTGGCCCAGCCGCGTGTTGGCGTTGGCAGCAGACGCCCCTGCGGTGGAGAAGCTGGCAAACCCGCCGCCGCCGCCGATCGATTGCGCCAGAACGCCGACGCTGTTCACGCCCCGCGTGGACACCGTCGTGGTGCCGCCACTGCCCAGCGTGACGGTGACGTCGCCGCCATCGCCGTTGCCGGTCGGGGCTCCCAGAGTGGCGTTAACGTTCATCGTGGATACGCTCGAAGCGTTCGACGCGGTGTAATAGGTGCCACCGGCACCGATCGATTGCGCCACGATCGCCGAAGAATCCGCGCCTGCGGTGGAGATCGTGGAGCCATGCGTCGTGATGGCTACGTTCACCGAATGGTCGTCGCTGCCCGCGCTGCCCGCGCTCGCCACGCCATAGCTGGTGTTGCCGTTCGCAAAGCTCGAGGCGATCAGGCCGCCGCCGCCGCCGATCGACTGGGCGACGATGGCCGCCGATCCCTTGCCCTGCGTCGTCAGCCCGCTGGCCGCATCGACGGTCACGGTGCCGCCATAGGAGTAGGCGCGATTATAGACCGCGCTGGTCTGATAGCCGATCCCGAATGCCGCGCCGCCGCCGCCGCCGATCGACTGCGCCAGCAGGGCCAGCGATACGTCGCCGGTGGTTCCCACGCCGCCGCCGCCGGCGATCGTGGTAACATTGACGGCGCCGCCATTGCCGCGCCCGTTGACCTGCGCGAACCGCGCCACACCCGCGCCGAGCGCAAGCCCGCCGCCGCCGCCGATCGACTGCGCGATGATCCCCGACGATGCCGTGCCCGAGGTGGTGACCGAGCCGGAGAGCGTCGCAGTCGCGGTGAGGGCATTGGCGTTGTCGAGGCCGCCTAGCATCACGTCCGCCGCCGTGCCGCTGGCGATCCCGCCACCGCCGCCGATCGACTGGACGACGATGCCGGTCGATCCGGTGCCCGTGGTGGCGAGCGCCGCCGCGCTGGTCACGCTGGCGTCGCCGCCGGGGCTGGAGATCACTCCGCCCAGCTTTATCGTGGTAGCCTCCAGCGCGCTGAGCCCGCCGCCTCCGCCGATGCTCTGCGCCACGACGGCGCCTGCGAAGCTGCCGCCGGTCGTCACGCTGCCGCCCGTCAGGTTGACGCTAGCGTCGCCGGTGTCGTTGGTCGCGCCCGCCGTGCCGCCCAGATTGGCGGTGCCGCTGAACGCCCCGGTCGGCGTCAAAGTGCCCACGGCGATGCCGCCGCCGCCGGTGATCGATTGCGCGACGATGCCCGCCGCATGGCTGCCCGTCGTGATGATCGTCGCCGTGCCGGAGACCGAAGCCGCGCCGCCGATGCCGCGCCCGCCCGTCTGGCCCAATTGGGCGGCGAGCGTGGCACTGTTGCCCGATGCCGCGAAGCTGGCGATGCCGCCGCCGCCGCCGATCGATTGCGCGACGACGCCGAAGCTGCCCGAGCCATAGGTACGAAGCGTAGGATTGGCCGTGCCGAATGCGACCTGCACCGTGCCGCCATCGCCGCCCGCCCGGCTTGCGCCCAACGAGAAATTGGCCTGGATCGCGCCGGTCGCGCTGCCCGCCGAGAAGCTGGCGACGCCGCCCCCGCCGCCGATCGACTGGGCGATCAGGCTGCTGGCACTCACACCATTGGTGGTGATGCTGGCGCCGCCGCTGGTCGCGGTGGTGGTCACCGCGCCGCCGTTGCTGCCGCCGCTGGAGGCCGAGCCGAGCGTCAGCGTCGCACGGACGGTGCCCGTCCGGCTCACCGTTTGTGCGTCGACCACATCGGCGATGCCGCCGCCATTGCCGACCGACTGCGCGATCAGCGCGGCGCTGCCCGCGCCGTCGGTGGTCAGCGCATTGGCATAGTTGACCGTCACGGTGCCACCCGTGCCGCTCGATCCGCCGCCGCCGCCCAGCGACAGCGGTACGGCCAGTTCGCCGCCCGATGCGCTCGACTGGCTGGAGCCGCCGACGCCGCCGCCGCCGCCCACCGACTGCGCGATAAGCGCGTGCGCCGCGCCGCCGCTGGTGCGCACTGCGTTGCGATTGGTCACGGTGACCGCGCCACCGGACTGCCCGCCGCCGCCGGTGCCGCCCAGCGCCATCGATACCGATGCCTTGCCGCCATTGGCCGTGGTCGTGCTGCTCGATCCGGCGCTGCCGCCGCCGCCGCCGACCGACTGGCCGAAAATGCCGTGCGCCAGCGCGCCCGTGGTCGCGATCACGCCGTCATTGGCGAGCGACACCGTGCCGCCGAGCCCGCCATTGCCGCCCGAACCGCCAAGGCCCAGGCTGGCAGTGTACGACCCGCTGTTCGCATTGGTGACCGCCGAGCCCCCGGTTCCGCCGCCGCCGCCGACCGACTGGCCGAACAGCGCCGTCGCCATCGCGCCGCCGGTCGTGATCGACAGCGCGTTCGACGCCGTCACCGTCCCGCCATTGCCGCCGCTGCCCGCCGATCCGCCCAGGCCCGCCGCCACGGCCACGCCGCTGGGCGTGTTCGCCGATGTGCCCGATGCCGAGGCAAAGACGCTGCCGTCGCCGCTTGCCTGCCCCGCCGTTGCCGCGCTGGTCACCGCGCCGCCATTGCCGCCGCCGCCGCCGACCGACTGGAGGAAGACGCCATAGGACATCGCGCCCGAGGTGATCAGCGTACCGCCCGCACCCGACGCACAGGCGCCGTTGGTAATCGTGCCGCACAGATACACCGCGCCACCCGCGCCACCGCCGCCGCCGGCACCGCCCAGGCCGAGCGCGACCGAGGCCGAGCCGCCCGAGCCGGTGGTCGAGCTGCTCGACCCGCCATTGCCGCCGCCGCCGCCCACCGACTGCGCAAAGATCGCCGCCGCGTTGCCGCCATAGGTGCGCAGCGTGCCGCCGGTCTGGAGGATCTGCACCGTATTGCCCGCGCCCGCGCCGCCGCCCTGGCCGCCCAGCGACAGCGCGACGCTTGCCTTGCCCGCATCGGCGTTGCTGCTGCTGGAGCCGCCATTGCCGCCGCCGCCGCCCACCGACTGGGCGAGGATCGCTGCCGAATTGACGCCGCCGACGCCACTGGCGTTGCCGGTGGTGACCGAGCCGCTGTTGGTCACCGTCACCACGCCAGCCGCCGCGCCGCCGCCGCCCGAGCCGCCGATGCTCAGCCCCGCCGCATAGCCGCCATCGGCGCCGGACGAGCTGCCCTTGCCGCTGCCGCTGGAGGTCTTGCCCGCCGATGCCGAGCTTTTGCTGGTGCTGGACTGGGTGGAACTGGTCTGCGGCACCGTGCCGGTCGAGGCACTGGTGGTCGAATCACCGCTGCTCGCCGGGGCCGCAGACGCACCGCTGGCGCTGGCGCCGCCATTGCCGCCGCCGCCGCCCACCGACTGGGCAAAGATGCCCGCCGAGTTCACGCCCGTCGCCTGGACAAGGCCGGTATTGGTTACCGTCACCGCGCCCCCGTTGGAGCCGCCGCCGCCGCTGCCACCCAGCGCGAAGGAGAGCGCGGCCTTGCCGCCGCTGCCCGCGTTGCTGGAGGCCGCACCGCCATTGCCGCCGCCGCCGCCCACCGACTGGGCATAGATCGCGGCGGACTGGACGCCCGAGGTGACGACCTGGCCGGTATTGTTGACGATCACCGCGCCGCCGGTGCCGCCGCCGCCGCCGGTGCCGCCCAGGCTGACCGAGCCCGCATAATTGCCGCCGGCCGCATCGCCGCTGCTCGACCCGCCATTGCCGCCGCCGCCGCCGACCGACTGCGCGAAAATGCCGTTGGAGAGCCCCGCGCTAGTGCTGATCGATGCCGCGCTGACGGCATAGACCGATCCGCCATGGCCCGCCGTCCCCCCGGCACCGCCGATGCTGAGCGCTGCGCCCGCGCCGTCATCGGGCTCTTCGCTTGCCGATGCACTGCCGGTGCTGGTCGAGAGCTGCTGCGCCATCGCCACGGTGGAGCCGGTGTTCGTCTGCTGCGCAAAGCCGCTGCCGGTATAGGACGCGACGCCGCCGGCCTGCTGCCCGCCCTGCTGGCCCGTGGCCGAGGCAGTGGCCGATCCGCCATCGCCGCCGCCGCCGCCCACCGACTGGGCGAAAATGGCCGACGAATGCACGCCGCTGGTGGTCAGCGTGCCGCCCGCAACCACCGAAACCGTGTTGCCGGAGCCACCACTGCCGCCCCAGCCGCCCACGGCCACGGCGACTGCGTACTTGTTGCTGGACGCGGTCGAATCCGAGAAGCCGCCGCTGCCGCCGCCGCCGCCCACCGACTGGGCATAGATCGCCGATGCCTGCGCACCGTGGGTGGTGATCGATCCGGTCACGCCGGTCACCGTCGTCGGCGTCAGGCTGCAACTGGCCGCGGTGACGTTGCTGCATACCTCTACCGTGCTGCCCGCACCGCCGCTGCCACCGCCGCCGCCGATCGCGACCGATACCGCCGCCGCGCCCGACAGCGAATTGGCATAGGCCGAGCCGCCATTGCCGCCGCTGCCGCCGATCGACTGCGCCAGGATGCCCGTCGCGCGATCCCCGCCGCCGGGCGTCCCAAGTTGCACCGCCGCGCCGGTCTGGATCACGCCGGTCTGGATAACCTGCACCGCGCTGGCGTTGCCGCCCGCCGCGCCTGCACCGCCCACGGCCACCGCCGCCGATCCGCTCTGGCTGTTACCGCTGGAAAGCGATGCCGCGAAGGACGCACTGTTGCCGCCATTGCCGCCGCCGCCGCCGATCGACTGCGCCAGGATGCCGGTGGCCAGATAGCCCGCCGTGGTGATCGGGCCGGTCGCGTTGACCGTGACGGTGCCGGCATTCTGCCCGGTGCCGCCATTCCCGCCCGTGGCGCCCGCTGCGCCCACCGAAACCTTGGACGCGGGATTGCCGGTGGAGGCCGCAAGCGCCAGCGCGCTGCCGCCGCTGCCCCCGGTGCCGCCGATCGACTGGGCGACTATGCCGATCGCCTGGTCGCCGCTGGTCTGGATCGCGTTGTTGATCGTCGCGCTCACGGCACCGCCGGTGCCGCCGCTGCCGCCATAGCCGCCGACCGCCGTCGTCAGCGACGCGATCGTCGAACCCGCCGCCGACGCGCTGAACCCGCCTGCGCCGCCATTGCCGCCGATCGACTGGGCGAGCACGCCGTACGACAGCAGCCCGTGGGTAACGATCTGTTGCGCCGTGGTGACCGTGACGCCGCCCGCGCGCCCGCCAGCGCCGCCCGCGCCGCCCAGGCTCACGCTCGCGCCGGTCAGCCCGCCCAGCGCGCCGTCGATGTTCCAGCCGCCAGTGCCGCCCGCTCCGCCGATCGACTGGGCAACCAGCCCCGTCGACTGGTTGCCGTTGGTGGTCAGCGTCTTGGTCGAATCGGTCAGGTTCGCCGTGACCTGCGACGCAGTGCCGCCCCGGCCGCCGCCGCCGCCGAGCGCGGCGGAGATCGAGCCCAGCCCTGCATAGCTGCCCCCGACGGCGAAGCCGCCGGTGCCGCCATTGCCGCCCATGCTCTGCGCCACCACGCCGGACGACATCCCGCCGGTGGTGGTGATCGCCGCGCTGTTGTTCAGCGTCACGGTGCCGCCGGTGCCGCCATTGCCACCACCGCCGCCGATTGCCGCCGTGGCCGCGCCGCCGGCGCTGAGCGACTGCGCGACCGAGAAGCCGCCATTGCCCCCGCCGCCACCGATCGACTGCGCCAGGATGCCGATCGCATTGCCGGTGGTGCTGGCGTTGGTGATGATCGCCGCCTGGTTGTCGACGATGACGCCGCCGCCGATGCCGCCCGCCGCGCCCGCGCCGCCGATGCCGACCGCAACCGAAACCGGGCCGCCCAGCGAGCCGCTCATCGCGAAGCCGCCATTGCCCCCGCCGCCACCGATCGACTGCGCGGTCAGCGCCGCCGCGCCACCGCCATGGGTGGTCAGGACGCCTTGGTTCTGGACATAGACGCCGCCGCCATTGTTGCCGGAGCCGCCCGCGCCGCCGATCGCGTTGCTGCTGCTGCTGCTCGAAAAGCTCAGCGACCCCGCCACGGTATAGCCGCCATTGCCGCCCCCGCCGCCGATCGACTGGGCCATTAGCGCGCTGGAGCCATAGCCACTCGTGGTGATCGCCGCGCTGCCATAGGCGGCGGTGCCTGCCACCTGACGCTCATGGCCGGTCAGGTTGTACAGGTTGACGTTGCCGCCCGTGCCGCCCGCGCCGCCCGCGCCGCCCACGGCGAGCGACACGGTCTGCACTGCGCCGACCGCGAACGCGATCGCCGACCCGCCATTGCCGCCGCCGCCGCCGATCGACTGGGCGAGCATGCCCTGCGAATAGCTGCCGGACGTGGTGATGACGCTGCCGTCATTCTCGGCGAAGACCGTGCCAGCATGGCCCGCGACGCCGCCTTTCCCGCCAACCGCCAGCGCGACCGTCCCGAACCCCGCCGTCGACGCATCGATCGTCGAACCGCCATTGCCGCCGCCGCCGCCGATCGATTGCGCCACGACGCCCGCCGCGCTGCCGCCAAGGGTGGTGAGTGTGGCCCCGCCGGTCGAAACATAGACGTCGCCGCCATTGCCGCCGCCGCCGCCGCTCCCGCCATAGGACGCAGTGACCGAACCGAACGCGCCCGATGCAAGCGACACGGCATAGCCGCCCGAACCGCCGCCGCCGCCGATCGACTGGGCCGTGATCGCCGCCGAACCGGTGCCTGCCGTCTGGAGCGTCACGCTGGGCGATGTTGCAGCCAGCAGCGCCTGCCCGCCCCCGCACGCGGTGCCCGACGCGGAAACGATGCTGTAGCTGTTGCAATTGACGCCCACCGCGCCCCCGGCGCCGCCGCTCCCGCCGCTGCCGCCGGTCGCGAGCGATGTCGCATAGGTGCCCGCCGAAATCGCGATCGCCCCGCCGCCGACGCCGCCCCCGCCGCCGATCGACTGGGCCACGATCGCGCCCGCATTGCCTTCAACGGTCGCGATCGAACCCGTATTGATGACGTTCACCTGCCCGGCAGCGCCACCGCTGCCCCCGGTGCCGCCCAGCGCGACCGACCCGCCTACGCCGCCGCGCGCCGCGGACAGGCCAAAGCCGCCCACGCCGCCGCCGCCGCCCACCGACTGCGCCAGGATGCCGATCGCCCCGCCGGCCGATCCGGACACCACCGGCGTCTGGGCCAGCGAGGGTATGCACGCTTTGCCGGTGCAGATGTTGCCGCTGTTCTGGACCTGGACCGCGCCGCCCGTGCCGCCGTCGCCGCCGCTGCCGCCGATCGCCGTCGCCGCATTACCGACCGCCAACGCCATGCCGCCGGCACCGCCGGCCCCGCCGATCGACTGCGCGAAAATGCCGATCGACGACGCGCCATACATGCTGATCGACGCACTGTTATGGATGTTGACCAGGGCGCCATGCCCGGCGCTGCCGCCATCGGCGCCCAGCGCGGTCAGCCCCGCCGTGATGCCCGCATTGCCACCGCCGCCGCCGATCGAATGCGCATAGATGCCGACGCCGCCCGCCAGATTGCTGGCAGCGCTGGCCGATCCGACGGTGAGCGCGCTGCGGTTGTCGATCGTGACTGTCCCGGCATCGCCGCCATAGCCGCCCCCGCCGCCATAACCGCCGAAAACGCCCCCGCCGCTACCGCCATTGCCGCCGAAGCCGCCGATGCTCTGCGCCAGGATGGGAACACCGCCGTCGGTGGTGATCGCCGCCTGGTTGGTGATGCTCACGGCGCCGCCGGGGCCGCCGGGCACGCCCTTGCCCCCGCTGCCGGAAAGCTCGCTGTTGCTGTTGCCGCCGTTGCCGCCATGCCCGCCGGTGCTCTGCGCGACCAGGCCCATGGCGGAGGAACCGCCGGTGATCGACAGGCCCAGATTGTTATGGATGGTGACGACACCGCCCGCGCCGCCATTGCCGCCATTGCCGCCATGGGCGCCCGCCGCATTGGTGCTGCCGCCCGTGCCGCCCCCGCCGCCCTGGCTATAGGCGATCAGCGCGGTGGTGTTCAGCGACAGCGGGGCGTTGCCCGATGCCAGCGTGATGTCGACAGCCCCGCCCGTACCGCCGGCCCCGCCGCCGCGCCCGGAATAGCCACAGATGCTGTGCGAATTGTCGCCGCCCTTGCCGCCATTGCCGCCCGTACTTCCGGCCACCACCAGCGTCGAAAGCGTGGCGCCGGGTACATTGGCGAGCGTGTAGCTGATCGCAGTCCCGGTCGTCCCCTGGGTGCCCGTCGAAGGCGGATCGCAGTCTAGGTTGCTATACGTGGCGTCATGTCCATCCGCCGGCGTGGGGGGCGTAGCCGGTCGGTTGTCGTAGATATAGGGCGTTGACGTGGAGACCGACCCCGACTGCGCCATCGCAACGCCCGGGCAAATCAGCGCGAGCGGGAATAGCGCACCACGCGCACACGTTGTCGCGAGTTCGAGGCGGCTCTTTTTCATGGCGTATGACAATCCGGAACAGAGAATTGGAGATACGCACACACGAATGCCGCCCGCGGCGAAACAAAGCCGCAGTCGTTTTCGGTGAAAACCGTTTGTTCAATATCGTTAACAAACCGTTAATAACGGTTCCGAAATGATGCAGTTGTGAAGATAAGCTGTGGACAGCGCGGCCTCGCGTCCGGGCGGCCGGGCGCCGGGTTGGGCTGCCACCGCAGGGCTATCGCGTAGGACGGCGCGTAGCCATAAATGCCGTCATCCCAGCGAAGGCTGGGATGTGGACTCACGGTTGAAGTGCACCGGTTGAGATTTTGGAGAATGCCTCGGCGGGTGTGAGGAAGCCAAGGCATTTTCTTGGGATGTTGTTGAGCCGGTCGGCACAGGCACGGAGTTGTCTGTGGCTGACGGTGTCGAGGTCGGTTTTGCGAGGCAGGCTTCGGCGCAGTCGGCCGATGGTGTTTTCGACACCGCCCTTTTGCCATGGGGCTCGGACATCGCAGAAGAAGGTCTGGATGCCGAGGCTGTCGTGAAGGCGGTGATGTTCGGCGAACTCGGTGCCGTTGTCGAAGCTGATGGTCCTGCGCAGATCCTGGGGGATATGGCGCAGTCTGCGGGTGATCCGGCGTGCGGTCAGCTCGGCTCTGCGGTGGGGAGGCTTGTCGAGGATGGTGTAGCGTGTGTGGCGCTCGTGCAAGACGAGGACATTGTGCCCATATCGGGCGAACAGCATATAGTCTGCTTCCCAATGGCCCGGCTGTGCGCGATCCCGGGCTTCGAGGGGGCGTTCGCCGATCGGCCTGCGCTGTTTGATGAAGCTGGCCGGGCTTCCGCCCTGGCGGCCATAGCGGCCGCGCCTTGCCTTGCAGCGGGGCAGAAGGCGGTGCCAGTAGTCCTTCTGGGCCGAGCGATGATAGACGTATCGATAGATTGACTCGTGGCTGACCATGGTGCGACCGTGCTCAAGCGCCAGTCGGCCGGCGATCTGTTCGGGAGAGCATCCCATCGCAAGGCCGTTCTTCACGATATCTCGCAGGTCCGGCTGGCGCGCCAGCTTGAAACGGCCGTCCCATCGTCGTCGTCTGATCGCGAGCCTATGGGCACGCCCGGGCGCATAGCCGCCGGGCCAGACCTTGGTCGGCTTGCTATTGCGCCTGAGTTCCCGACCGACCGTCGTGTGATCACGCCCGATCGCGGTGGCGATCTGTCGGCAAGATATACCGCCTTCATGAAGGCGGTATATCTCGATCCGCTCGTCGAGGCTGAGCTGCCTGTAATGTCGTCCCATCGCGCAATCACCTTAGCAGGTGGTGCACTTGTTCCGTGAGTCCGGGGAATCCATTGCCACTGCGCTACGTGCAAGAAGCGCAGGCGGAGCACCGAATGGATCCTGACTTTCGTCAGGATGACGACGTATATCTCACATGCGATTGCCCTGCCCCCATCGGGGGATGCTACGCCGGACCGATCCGGCCAAGGCTCCACCCGCGCATCACACGATTTCGAACAATCCCGCCGCGCCCATCCCGCCCGCGATGCACATCGACACCACGACGTATCGCACGCCGCGCTTGCGCCCCTCGATCAGTGCGTGGCCGACCAGACGGCTCCCCGTCATGCCGAACGGATGGCCGATGGCAATGCCGCCGCCATTGACGTTGAGCCGATCGGGATCGATGCCCAGCGTGTCGCGGCAATAGAGGCACTGGCTCGCGAACGCCTCGTTGATTTCCCACAGCCCGATGTCCGCGACGCTCAGCCCGGCGCGGGCGAGCAGCTTGGGGATCGCGAATACCGGGCCGATACCCATTTCATCGGGCGCGCAGCCGGCGACCTGAAAGCCGCGATAGACGCCCAGTATCTCTCTGCCCTCGGCCTCGGCCGTGGCGCGGTCCATCAGAATCTGCGCCGACGCGCCGTCCGACAACTGGCTGGCATTGCCCGCCGTGATGTTGTGCCCCTCTTCGATCACCAGCCCGTTGGCGAACACGGTGCGCAGGTTCGCCAGTACCTCGGCAGTGGTCTCTGCGCGAATGCCCTCGTCCTGGGTGACGGTGACGGTCTCGCTGCCGGTGCGGTTACCTTCCTTGTCGAACAGCGCCTTCTCGACCGTGATCGGCACGATCTCCTCGGCGAACGCACCGCTGGCAAGCCCTGCGACGGCACGCTGCTGGCTCATCGCGGCAAACGCATCCTGCGCCGCGCGGGAGACGCCATAGCGTTCGGCGACGACTTCGGCGGTCTCGATCATCGTCATGTACGCCAGCGGTTGCTGGGCGAGGACCGAGGCGTTCTGGTACGGCGCCGGCGCCTGTCGGCTGGTCATCGAAATCGATTCCACCCCGCCCGCCAGCGCGACGTCGATGTCGCCAGCGATAATGCTGCGCGCCGCCAGCGCGATGGCCGTGAGCCCCGAACCGCACTTGCGATCCAGGCTGAACGCCGGGAGCGTCACGGGCAGACCCGCCGCAAAGACGCTCATCCGCGCGATATTCGCGCCCTGCGTCCCATATTGGTTTCCGGCGCCATAGAAGACATCGTCGATGCGCGCGGGATCGATGCCCGCGCGCGCGATGGCGGCGTTCATCACATGCCCCGCCAGCGCCGGCGCCTCAGTCGCGTTGAACCATCCGCGCCCGGCCTTGCCGATCCCCGTCCGGGCAGTGGAAACGATCGCAGCCTCGCGCATCACCCTCTCCTTGTTTTTTCCTGACCGGCCCAGGCATCGACCGCGGCGTCCAGCACCGCCATCGGCATCGGCCCCGCCGTCAGCACGAGATCGTGGTAGCCGCGCACGTCGAATGCGTCACCCATGGTTTTGCGCGCGCGCTCGCGGGCGGCCACGAGTGCGTTTGCGCCCACCTTGAAGCTGCACGCCTGCCCCGGATAGACGGCATAGCGCGTCACTTCGCGGTCGGTCGCCTCCTGCTGCTCGCCCGCATTCTCCACCATCCATGCCACCGCCTGTTCCTTGGTCCAGCGATGGTGGTGCAGCCCGGTATCGACCACGATCCGCGCCGCGCGGAACAGTTCGGACTGGAGATAGCCGATCCGCCCGAACGGGTCCCCGGCATAGACGCCCAGTTCGTCGGCCACCTGCTGCGCATACAGCGCCCATCCCTCGGTATAGGCGGAGAAGCGCACGATCCGGCGGAACAGCGGCAGCGCGGGCGCATGGCCCAGCACGCTGTACTGGAAATGATGGCCGGGAATCCCCTCATGGTGCGTCAGCGTCGGCAGGCGCCACGTCACATGCTCGCCCGGCGTCTTGAGGTTGAGCGAATAGATGCCCGGCTGGCCCGGTGCGCCCTCGGCGTAAAAGGCGCCGGGCGCCCCCGCCTCGATCGCAGGCGGAATGCGGCGAACAATCAGCGGATCGACGGTGGTGATGCCGAAAGCGCGGGGCAGCAACGCGGAGATCTTCTTCAGATGCGCCTCGGCCTGCGCCAGCAACTGCGCCCGGCCCGCATCGTCGGGCGAGACGCGGAACCGCTGGTCCCGATTGAGCGCCGCCACCCGTTCGATGACGCTGCCGCGCGTCAGCCCCTGCGCGCGCAACAGCGCGTCGATCTGCGCGGTCAGCGCGCGGCATTGCTCCAGCCCGATGCGGTGAAGCTCGCCGGCGGGCGTATCGACGGTGGTGTTCGATCGCAGCGCCGCCGCATAATAGGCATCGCCATCGGGCAGCTTCCACACGCCCGCCCGGCTGTCGGCACGCGGCGCCAGCGCCTCGAGCGCCGCGACCTGGCGGCTGAGCGCAGGCTGGATGCGATCGCGAAAGATCGCCAGCGCGCGCGGGGTGGGATCGGCCAGCTGCTTCTCGGCAATGCGCTTCAGCGCCGGGGCGATCAGCGCCGACTGCAACGGATCGCCGTCGCGCAGTCCCTTGATCTGCGCGATGGTGCGCACGATCACGAAGTCGGGCGGCACCACGCCCAGCGCGGCGTCGTGGGCGATCCGATCGGTCTCCTGGTCGAGCGCAACCGCCAGCGCGTTCAGCCGCGCCAGCCACGCCTCGACATCAGCCACGTCGCCGATCGGATGCCGGCTGCCGATGAAATCGGGCAGCCAGTAATAGGCGCCGTTCATCTGGCTGACGACATAGGGGCTCGGCCGCAGATTGCCGTCGACATAGCCATAACGGCCCAGCAGGTCGTCCAGCGTGTGATAGACATAGCGCGCCACTGCATGGTCCAGCCCCGCGCGCTGCGACAGGCTGGCCACCGGAATCGCGTCCAGCTCTGCCAGCGCCGTGCGGATCGCGGCGCGATCGCCCGCGCGGGTGCCGAGCGAACGGTCGTCCAGCCGGCTGCGCAGCGCCGCGTTGGCGCCGCTATCATAGTTGTTGGACGTGGCCTCTTCGGGCGAGCGATGGAGATAGGCTTCGCTGTGCCGTTGCAACAGCGCCTGGAGCGCCGCGTCGCCACTGCCCGCGCCTTGCGCCCATGCCGGCAGCGCACCGCTGCCCAGCCCGACCAGGACGCCGGCGGCCGTCCCCTCCAAAAAGCGGCGACGATCCATGCGGCAATCCTCTCGACAATAAAAATAGCGGGGCGGCAGTCACGCCGCCCCGACAGGCATCAGAACTTCACACCCAGGCTGGCGCCGACCGTGCGATAGGACGGCTCCACCTGAACGCCCGAATAAAACGCCTTTTCATAGGCATTGGCGAAGTACTTCGCATCGAACAGGTTCTCGACATAGATCGTCGCCCGGATCGTATCCGTCTCCACGCCCACGCGCAGGTTCACATTGTGATAGCTGGGCGAAAGGAACGGGTAGACGTTGTAGCGATAATAATAGGGGTTCGAGATCATCTTGTCGCGGAAGTTCCATTCCGCGCGGACGAACCCGTCCACATCGCCGACGATCGTGCGCTTGTACTGCGCCTGCGCGCCCAGCGTCCATTCGGGCGCGTTGACCAGTTGCTTGCCGGTCACGTTGATGACCGCACCGTCGATCAGCGCGTTGGGATAGTCGCCGAACTTGGTCTTATTCCAGCCGACCTGCCCACTCAGCGTGAACTCGGGCGTGATGCGCGCGTCGAAGCTCGCCTCGGCACCATAGCTCTTCGCCGCCGCCGCATTGGCGATGCCGCTTACGCTGCGCAGCAGCCCCGTGACGGCATCGATATACTGGAAGCGGATCGTCTGCTGGACGTTTTTCCAGTCCATGTAGAAGCTGGTGACGTCGACGCGCAGCTTCCCGCCGAACAGGTCGAACTTGGTACCGAGTTCGTAATCCCACAGCGTTTCGGGCTTGAAGTCATTGGAAAGGTTGACGTTGTTGCTGGTCTGCGTGCCGCCGGACTTGAACCCGCGCGAGGCGTTGGCAAAGACCATCCAGTCGGGGCTGACCTTGTAGCTCAGCGTGAACTTCGGCGAGAAATCGTCGAACTTCGCGGTACGATCGTTGATCCCGGTGACGATGTTGTTCGATCGCGTGACTGAATCGTTCATCACGGTTTCGCGCGAATAGCGCACGCCGACCGTCGCCGCGAGCTTGCTGGTCAGGTTGAGCGTACCCTGCCCGAACACCGCCCAATAATCGCTCGAGCTGTCGCTATCGAGGCCCGTGACGGCCAGGCCGCTGCACTTGCCCGCATAGCTTGCCGGGCACAGCGGGCTGTCGGCGCCATGGAAGGTGGACTGCGCCATCACACCCGTGTCGCGACCGACGGAAGCGCCGACGCTCCAGTCGAGGAAATTGTCGTTACCGGTCGATTGCACGCGAAACTCGCCGCTGGTCGATTTGCGGACCAGCGAGAGGTCTTCGTAGAAATAGTCGCGGCTGCCGCCATCGACGTCGCCATAGTTGAACACTTCGGACCGCAGCGTGCCCACCACGCCGGTGATCGCGACGGTGCCGACTTCCCACACCGCGCGCCCGCTCACATACTCAAACTCGCCGCCCACGCGCTGCGGGCGATTGAAGTTCACGCGGTCCGAATTGTCGGGAAAGAAGCCCACGCCGTCCGGGGCGCCGATATTGCCTGCCGTCTTGCCGTAATAGACCGACGCCCAGGTGGCGGTGACGAACCCCGTCGGCACGCCGTTGCGCATGCCAACGGTCTCGTGCGACTTGTTATAGGTCAGGTCGAGCGTGAAGTTGTTGGTCGGGGTCAGCCGGGCCTGTGCGCGGTAGCTGTAATATTCGCTGTCGTTGCCGCCGCCGATCGGGTTGATGTTCTTGATGAAACCGTCGGAATGCTCGTACTTGCCCGACGCACGCACCGCCAGCACACCGTCGATCACGGGCACGTTCAGCGCGCCTTCGCCGCGATAGGTGTTGAAGCTGCTGTAATCGGCGGTCGCAAAGCCCTCGAATTCGTTGACGGGCTTCTTGGTGATGACGTTGATCGCGCCGCCCACGGCGTTGCGTCCGAAATAGGTGCCCTGCGGCCCGCGCAGCACTTCGATCCGCTCGAGGTCGACGATCTGCGGGTTGCTGGTGCCCGCCGCGACGTTGAACTCGTCGATGTAGAACGCATAGGTCGACTGGCGCACATCGGCATAGGGATTGAGCTGGTTGGAAATACCCCGGATCGCCAGATCCTTGCGGTCGCGCGAGCCGTTCGACTGGAAGCTGACATTGGGCGTCAGCGCGAAATAGTCTTCCACGCTCTGGACGTTCTGCGATTCCAGCGTCGCTGCGGTCACGGCCGTGATCGCAATCGGCACGTCCTGCAGGCTCTGTTCGCGCCGCTGCGCGGTGACCACGATGTCTTCCTGGCCAATGGTGGCCGCACTGTCCTGTGCCCATGCCGGCGCGGCCGTGATGCCGCCGAGCATCGCAATCGCGGCAACCCCCGCCGCGAAACGAGCCGCGGAACGCTTACCAATCGTCGTACAGCGCATGTCAAATCCCCCTTGTCAGCCGGGAAGCACCTCCCCGGCTCTGAAAATCCCAACCCTCTCCGAAAAAGCCGCCTTCAGGCGGTCAGGCGGTCCAGCACTGCGGGTCCAGCGGCCCCTTTGCGGGGTCCAGGTCGCTGCGGACGAGCACGATCGACGCGATCTTGCCGTCCTTCACCACGGCGTGTCCGGCGGCCAGCGAGCAGGCGACCTTGCCGCTGCGGCGCGAGCGGATGACGTGGTAGTTGTAGATCAGGCCGTCCTTCTCCATCACTTCCTTGAACGGCACGACGATCTCGACATCGCCGCCGCCGGCCTGGATCTTCTGGAAGTGCGTCGCCCATTGATCGACGCCACGGATCACGGTGCGGCCTTCCAGCACCAGCGTCGCGTCGGGGGTGAAGAATTTCGAGAAATTCTCCGCCGTATAGGCGCCGGGCGTCTTGAACGCCTGGTTCCACCAGATGAACATCCGCGAGAGAATGTCGGTCGCCGGCTTCTCCACCGGCGCGGGAACGGGCTTCCCCGACCCGGCAACGGCGGGCGCGGAAAAAGCCAGCGCGGCGAGGACAATTGCGATTTTGGCTTTCTTCTGCACGATATGCTCCCTGTAGCATTGTTGCGCGACACACGGCTTGCACGCCATGTTTGTGCAGCGAGTGTCCGTCAGTTGCAGTGTTGTGGCAACGACATTGCAAAACTGTGATCGTTGCGTTCAGCGCAACGTAGGGCCGGGCGCGTTCCTTATTTGACCAGCAGGATGCGGCTGTTGGGCGGATACACCCATTCCAGCCCGCGCGCGGTGACCACGCCATTGTCTTCCAGCGGGATCTTGATCTTGCGCTGCCCCCATTCGGGCACGACGGTGTAGAGGAACAGCTCGATCGACAGCAGATTGCCGGGGCGCAGCGTGTAGCTTGCGCGCAGCGGATTGAAATCGGCCATGGACGGCCCCGATCCATGCCCGAAATCGCCGACCGAATGGCTGCCGATCACCACGTCCGACACTGCCAGGTCCTTGCTAGGATCGTCATAGCGGCCCAGCACATAGCCCCTGGTCGCCGCGACGCGGCCGTTGACCTCGGCCAGCGCCTGCCCCGCCGCCACGCCCGGCCGGATCGCGTCGAGGATCATCCGCCGTATCCCCAGCGCCTTGTCGAACGCCGCCTGCACCCCCGGCGGCGGGGCATTCTCGCCGGGCTTGAGCACATAGGCCATGCGCTTCATGTCGGTATAGGCGAGCAGATAGTTGACGCCCCAGTCGACCGTGATGAGGTCGCCCGGCTGGATCACATGATCGCCCGACACCGGCCCGCGCGGGCCGGGGCCGAGGATATAGATGCTCGGCAGGCCGAAGCTGCTCCCCAGACCTTCCTTGTGCAGCTGTTCCATCATCCACCAGGCGACATCGCCGGTGGTGGTATGGCCGGGCCGGATCACTTCACTCGACAAGGCGCGCTCGACGATCGTGCGCGAATATTCGCCCGCCTTGGCGAACGCGGCGATGCCGGTCGCAGTGTTGCGCGCGCGGAAGTCGGACACCAGTTTCTCGGCAGAGACCAGCCGGGCAGAGAGATCGGGGCCCAGCGTTTCCCGCAGCTTCTCGTGCAGCGACTGGCTCAGGCCATCGGCGGTGCCGATTTCGGTCGCCACGTCGATGCCGATTCGCTTCGGGTTCCGCTCCGCCACGAAGGCGCGCAGTTCGGCGGGCGAGACCTTCTTGTCATAGAGCGGGCACTGGTCGAAACCCGCGCCGCCAATCCCCATCACGGCGCGCTCGATCCGCCCCCCGCCCCGGTCGGTGAACACCAGATAGCCGATCTCTGCGGTGTATCCGCCGCCGAGCATCGCCAGATTGGGGTCGTCATGCCCCTCGCGCATGGCGAGCAGCCACATGTCGATGCCGTTCTCGCGCATCGCTTCGGGCAGGATCAGGTCGAGCTTGTCCTTGCGGATCTGGCACAATTCGTCCCAGCGCCTTTTGGCCTCCTGTGCGGTCGCCGGCTGGGCGGTAGCGGCAAGCGCAAAGGCGAGCGCCAGGGAAGTACACAGGCGACGGCGCAGGGCGGGCATGATTGGTCTCTCCATGATGGTCCGGGCAGCGCATTTTGTCGCCCGGACCATCGTGGATGGCAATCAAAATATAACAGTAATCACACGATTCGCGTTTTAATTCGAGCCACCGGCCCGCGCTGCATCGTTGCGGACGATCCGCCCGCCCTTCATCACGAAGCCGATCGTCCGCAGCGCGCGGATCTCGCGCGTGGGATCGGCGTCGACCGCGACGATGTCGGCGTAATAGCCGGGCTTCAGTACCCCCACTTCCTTGTCCACGCCCAGCATCCGGGCGGGCTCGATCGTCGCCGCACGCACTGCCTGCGCCGGCGTCATCCCCGCATCGACATAGATTTCCGCCTCGCGCACCGTCGCGGTGGTGCCTTCATTGGGCTCCCACGGATATTGATCGGTGCCCAGCGCGATGTTCACACCGGTGGAGATCGCGGTGCGCAGCACGCCGATATGCGCCTTGCCCACCGAATCGACGCGGGCCAGATACCAGTCGGGCGATCCGATCTTCTTGTAAAAGGCGCGCGCCCCGCTCTGGCTGACGACGATCGTGGGGACATACCACACGCCTTTCGCCTTCATCTTGCGCAGCACCTCGGGCGTCAGGAAATAGCCATGCTCGATACAGTCGATGCCCGCATCGATCGCGACATCGGTGGCCACGGGCGAGCCGCTATGCCCGGTCACCTTGACTCCGTTTCGGTGCGCGACTTCGATCGCGGTCTTGAGTTCGTCGTCGGTGAAAGGCGAGGCGCCGATATCGCCATGCGTGTCCGAAATCCCGCCCGATATGCCGAGCTTGATCCAGGTGGCGCCCGCCTTGATCTGGGTCCGCACCGCCTTTGCGAACTCTGCCGCGCCGTTGACTTCGGTCTTGCCGTGCCCGCCGGTCGCGACGATCGAGGAGCCGGCGGTATGGATGCGCGGGCCATCGAACATGCCCGAATCGATCGCGCGCTTGACGGTGAAGTCCACCCCCGCGTCCGAGCCCGTGAGCCGGATCGTGGTCACGCCCGACAGCAGTGATTTCTGCGCATTGTCCAGCGTGCGCAGCGCCATCGAATCCGGCGTCTCGCCATAGATGCGCGCCGCGCCCGGCAGGTTGAGCGCCAGATGGACGTGCATGTTCATCAGCCCGGGGATCAGCCATTTGCCCTGCATCGGCACCACCGTGGCCCCCTCGGGCACCGGCGTGCTGGCGCGGGGGCCGATCGCCTTGATCCGTTCGCCCTCCACCAGCACCACGGCGTCCAGCACCGGCGCCTTGCCCTCCAGGTCGGCGACATTGCCGCCGACCAGCGCCACGACCTGCGCCGATGCCGGGACCGCGACCAAGGCGGCGACGGTGGAGACCGCGGCGAACAGCATCGCGCGCATACGGCTTTCCATTCCCCCCACCATCAGCGCGCAATCGTTTCGGGATGCGCGTCGTTGCGATAGATCGCCCCGCCCTTCATCACGAAACCAAGCGTCCGCAGCGCGGCAATGTCCTGCGTCGGGTCGGCATCGACCGCGACGATGTCGGCATATTGCCCCGGCACGATCCGGCCCACGTCCTTGTCCAGGCCGAGCATCTTTGCCGGCTGGATCGTCGCGGCCTGCAGCGCCTGGAGCGGCGTCATGCCCGCCTTCACATAGAGTTCGGCTTCGGCCACCGTCGCAGTGGTGCCGCCATTGGGCTCGAACGGGAACTGATCGGTCCCCAGCGCGACGTTCACGCCCATGCGGATCGCCTTTTGCAGCATCGCCCAATGGTCCTTGCCGGTCGATGCCACGCGCTCCAGATACCAGTCGGGCGATCCGATCTTGCGATAGAATTCATAGGCGCCGGGCTGGCTGACGACGATCGTCGGGACCAGCCACACGCCCTGTGCCTTCATCTTGGTCAGCACCTCGTCGTTGAGGTGATAGCCATGCTCGAAACAGTTGATCCCGAATTTCAGCGCCTGGAGCGCCGCTTCGGACGAGCCATTGTGCGCCGTCACTTTCACGCCGTTGCGGTGCGCGACTTCGATGATGGTGGACAGTTCGGCATCGGTCATCGGCGCGGCGGAGATGCTGCCGTGCGAATCCGAAATCCCGCCCGAAATCGCAATCTTGATCCAGCTCGCGCCGCGCTTGATCTGCTCGCGCGCAACCTTGCTGAACTCGGCGGGACCGTCGGCTTCCAGCGATCCGTGGCCGCCGGTCGGGACGATCAGCTCGCCGGCGGATTCGATGCGCGGGCCGATCGCCTGGCCGCGCGCGATCGCCCGCTTCAGCATGAAATCGATGCCATGGTCCTCGGCGGTCAGCCGCACGGTCGTCACCCCGGCGAGCAGGCTGCGGCGGGCATTGTCGGCCATGCGCAGCGCTTCTTCGCCA
This sequence comes from Sphingomonas degradans, assembly GCF_053502645.1. Lineage (NCBI taxonomy): Bacteria > Pseudomonadati > Pseudomonadota > Alphaproteobacteria > Sphingomonadales > Sphingomonadaceae > Sphingomonas > Sphingomonas degradans. Next base: position 973,316 of record NZ_CP177172.1, on the reverse strand, counting down.
TCGGTTTCGTTGATCAGCTCCGCGCCGGCGGCGCCGGGCAGCTTGAGCCCGAAATGCACGTGCATGTTCATCAGGCCGGGGATCAGCCATTTACCCTGCATCGGGACCACCCTGGCCCCGGCGGGGACCGCAACCGACGCCGCCGGCCCGACCTGCACGATGCGCTCGCCCTGCACCAGCACCACCGCGTCGCGGATCGGCGTGCCCCCATCGATCGCCACCACCGTCGCACCGACCAGCGCGGTTACCGGCGGTGTGGTCTGCGCCCTAGCCGCATTCGTCGCGACCAGTGCCGCGACGGCCGACAGCATGGCGCCCAAGCCTCGTATTTTCATGTCATGCCCTTCCCTGAACCCGTGACGCCAGACTGCGGGAAGCCACGCGGAAAACAATGTGCAAAGTAGCGCAACTTCATTGCCGAAAACGCAACGTAAACCGTATTAGCTTTCATTCAAAGCAACGAGAACCGCAGAAAATGGCCGATTTCCGCGATTTGAGGGGTATGCTCTCGCCGCCCCGATCGCCCCAGGCGACGGTTGCATTCCCGCCGCATCGCGACACGATTGCGGCCACACACCTACCGGGGAGGCGCGTTTGCCGCAGTTCGATCGATTCGGTTTTTCGCGCCGCCTGGTGCTGGGGATGCTGACCGCCACGGCGATGACGCACCCGGCACGCGCGCGCCCCGCCGACCCTTCTCAGGCGCTGCGCGATCTGCTCGATCGCAGCGAGGCCGCCGATGCCGCGCGCGATCCGCTGCGGGCGGCGCGCAACGCCACGGGCATCGGCCAAGGCCCACTGTTCGTCGATCCGCTCAGCGACGGCTATGGCCAAAGCCTGCATGCCGACAAGCAGCGCGATCGCGCCGAACTGGCCGCGATCGACCGCACGGCGCTCAATCCGGTCGATCGCATCGCGTACGATGTGTTCGATTATCGGACGCGCCAGACCCTGGAATTGTTCGACACCGGGCTGTTCGAGGTCCAGCGCCGCGCCCCGCTAAACCCGTCGTTCGGGTTGCACGTCGAGTTCCCCGATTTCCTGGCGGGCAGTGCCAGCGGATACGAAACCCCTGCCGATTACGACGATGCGCTCGCGCGGATCGATGGCTTTGTCGGCTATATGCACAGCACCGTCGCGTGGCTGAAGCGCGGGCTGGCCGAGGGCTATGTCCAGCCCCGGATCGTCGTCGCCAACGTGCTGGCACAAGTCGACGCGGTGCTCGCGCTGCCGATCGAGGACAGCCCGTTCTGGACCGGGATCAAGCGGATGCCCGCCGCGCTGCCCGCCGCCGAACAGGCGCGGATCATCACGGCGTTCCGCGCGGCGGTTTCGGGCAAGGTGTTCCCGGCCTATCGCGCATGGGCCGACTATCTGCGCGGTACCTATCTGCCAAAGGCACTCGAAGCGCCGGGGCTATGGGCGATGAAGGACGGCGCCGCGCTCTATGCCTGGGATCTGGCGCGGCACACGACGACGCGCCGCAGCGCCGACGACATCCATACCCTTGGCCTGTCCGAAGTCGCCCGCATCCGCGGCGAGATGGAAACGGTCCGCCAGAAGGTCGGCTTTGCGGGCGACCTCAAGGCGTTTTTCGAGCATGTCCGCACCGACCCGCGCTATTATTGCAAGACCCCGGAGGAACTGCTCGCGCGGTTCAAGGCGATCGAGGCGAAGATCTGGCCCGGCATCCCCCGGCTGTTCCACGAACGCCCCAAAGCGCCCTTCGAGGTCCGCGCCCTGCCCGCGCTCGGTGACCAGCGCGGCACCGGCTATTACCGCCCCGGCCCGCCCGACGGCGTGTCGCCGGGCATCCTCTATTTCAACATGTCGATGCTGGGCACCCGCCCCATTCCGACGCTGGAGACGCTGACGCTGCACGAAGGCATCCCCGGCCACCATTTCCAGCTGACGCTCGCGATCGAGAACGCCGCGCTGCCGCCGCTGCTGCGCCATGGGCAGGCGACGGCCTATACCGAGGGCTGGGGGCTCTATGCGGAGTCGCTGGGGCCGGAGCTGGGCATGTTCGGCGATCCGATGCAGTGGTTCGGGCATCTCGACATGGAAATGCTGCGCGCGGTGCGGCTGGTGGTCGATACCGGGCTGCATGCCAGGCGCTGGAGCCGGCAGGCAGCGATCGACTATATGCTCGACAACACCTCGATGGCGCCGCGCGACGTCGCGGTCGAGATCGATCGCTACATCGCCTATCCGGGCCAGGCCTGTGCCTACAAGATCGGAGAACTGAAGTTCCGCCAGTTGCGCACCGACGCCGCAACCGCGCTGGGCGCGGCGTTCGATGTCCGCGACTATCATCATCAGGTGCTGAACACCGGCGCGCTGCCGATGGACGTGCTGGACGCCAAGATCCGCGCCTGGATCGCTTCCGGCGGCGGCCGCGCGTGATCGTGCCGCGCCCCACCTCTACCAAGGATATGCTGTGACGACTGGTATCGAACCCCGCCCCCGCAGCCGCCCGCATCGCTGGCTGCTGCTGCTTCCGTTCGTTTGGCAGGTCGCGATGGTGCCGTTGGTGAACGACATTGCGTGGCGCCCCCTCTCTCTGCCGTTCCCGATGGTCTGGCAGATGGCGGGGATCGTCGTCACGTCGATCGTGATCGCGATCATTTACGCGATCGACCGGCGCCACCCCGAATTTCCTGACGACGCCACGCGCGGCACCAATGCGGAGGGCGGGCAGTGATCCTGGTCCTCACCCTCGCGGTCGTCGCCGCAACCATGGTCGGCGCGATCCTGTCCGCCCGGCGGCAGGCAAAGGCACGGACGCTGGCCGAATGGGCAGTCGGCGGGCGCAAGTTCGGCGTGCTGGTATTCTGGTTCCTCAACGCCGGCGAGATCTACACCACCTTCGCGGTGCTGGGGATTTCGGGCTTTGCCTGGGCCTATGGCGCCCCGGCCTATCTGGCGCTCACTTCGGTGTCGCTCTCCGCCGCCATCGGTTATTGGCTGATGCCGCTGATCTGGAATGCGGGCCGCCGGCACGGGCTGGTGACCCAGGCGGACTTCTTCGCGGCGCATTACCGGGCGACCTGGCTGGGCGTCGTCGTCGGGCTGGCGGGGATCGCGGCGCTGATCGTCTATGTGCAGATTCAGATCGTGGCGCTGAGCCTGATCGTCCGCATGACGCTGGGCACCGAAGTATCGGCCAGCATGGCGGCGATCATCGCGGCGGTGGTGATGCTGGGCTTCGTCTATTTCGCGGGGCTGCGTTCGGCGGCCTTTGCGGCGGGGGTCAAGGACGTGCTGATGGTGGCGATCGTCGTCACGCTGTGCGTCACCGTCGCGTCAAAGGTCGGCGCGGCATCGATGCTCGACGTTTACGCGCTGGCGCAGGACAGCTTTCCCGGCATCGGCAAGCTGCCGGGGCTTAAGCCTGAGGCGGGACTGGGCACGGTGTGGCTGATGACATCGGCGCTCAACGTCGCGCTCGGCAACTGGATATTGCCGCATCTGTTCCAGCTATGCTTCTCCGCCGGCAGCGAAGCGACGATCCGGCGCAACGCGATCTGGCAGCCGCTCTATTCGCTGTCCTATTTCTTCATCTTGATGCTGGGCTTCGCCGCGCTGCTCGCGGGCACCCAGCCCGCCGGGGGCGACACCAACGCAGTGCTGCTCCAGTTCGTCGCCGATCGCTATCCCGCCTGGGCAGTGGGGATATTCGCAGGGACGGCGTGCCTGCTCGCGCTGGTGCCCGGATCGGTGCTGCTGCTGACCGCCGGATCGATCTTCAGCCGGAACGTGCTGCTGCCGATGCGCCCCGGCCTGTCGGACCGCGCGGCGCTGCTCGCGTCGCGGCTGTCGATGATCGCCTTCGCCGCGATTGCCGTCTGGCTGACGCTGGGCGGGTCCAAGTCGCTGGTCGAGATCGGGCTGTCCGCCTATGCGGCGATCGGGATGCTGGCGCCCGGCGTGTACTTCGCCTTCACCTGGAAGCGCGCGCACGCGGTGGGCGTGATGGCAGGCATCGTCGCGGGCTATCTGGCGCTGCTGCTCCCCGCCGCGCAGGCGCTATGGAGCACGCTGCTTCCGGGGTTCGAGCCCGGGCTGATCGCGATGGCGATCAACGCAGCGGTGGCCGGCGCCGTGTGCCTGATCTGGCCGCGCGCCATCGCCACAGCACGGGAGGTGCCGGCCTAGCTCCAGCTCTTCAGCTTGGCCTCCAGCACCCCCAGCAGCCGCGCCGGTGCGCCTTCGAGCTGGCGGCCCAGCCGGTGGATCAGGCTGACCGTGCTGTGTTCGATCGCGTCGTCGCGGATCGGGCGGGCGACCAGGCTCCCCTCTTCCAGCTCCGCGATCGCCGAGATGCGCGGCAGCACCGTCAGCGCGCGACCGGCCTTGGCGATCTCGCGCATCATCTGGATCGAATTGGTGACCAGCCGGGGCTCCAGCCACACCTGGCTGCGCTTCTGCGCGTCGTTCAGCGTGGTGCGGATGCGGAACCCCTGGGGCGGCAGGCACAGGTCGTGCCCCTGCAGGTCCGCGATCGTAAGGCTGTCCTTCGCCGCCGCCGGATGATCGGGCGCACACAGCACCATCAGCGGCTGCGCCACCGCCGTGCGCGTGCGGATCTTGGGTTCGCTGGTGGTGTGCAGGATCATCCCGATATGCGCTTCGTCCTCAAGCACCATGCGGATGCTCTCCAGGCTCGAACAGCTGGTGACGGTGATCGACACGCCCGGATTGCGCGCCTGGAACTGCTCGATCAGCTCGGTGAAGGGCGGGCCGAAAAACCCCTCGCCGATCGCCAGCTCGACGCGCCCGGTCTTGACCTCGCGCAGTTCCTGGATGCGGTTGAGCAGCGCCTCGCGGTCGGCCAGCTGGTTCTTGTGATATTCGAACGCCAGCTGCCCCGCCTCGGTCAGCCGGATCGAGCGGCGGCCGCGTTCGATCAGCGCGATTCCCATCTCGCTTTCGAGCTGAGCGATCTGCCGGCTGATCGAAGAGACCGCGACTCCGATCTTGTCGCTCGCCAGCCGCATCGACCCCAGATTCGCCGCTTCGTAAAAGTAATAGAGCGCGCTGTCCCACATGTGGCGTCCCCCGATGACAATCACCGGATCATGCCCAAACTTGCGCACAACGCAACGATATTCGCCTTTCGTTGCCCTTGCCGCGAATGACGGTTGCCGTAATCCGGTTCAAAGTAAAACCGCAGAACGAAAATCCCTGGGGGACAGTATATTGACGACCAAGCGATCGCGCACGGACTGGCGAGGCTATATCCCCGCCATCACCACGCCGTTCGATGCGCAGCGCAACCTCGACCTGCCGGCGCTGGGCGCGCTGCTCGAATGGCTGCACGCTGAGGGGATGCACGGGCTGCTGCTCGCCGGCACCACCGGCGAATGGCCCAGCCTGTCGCATGGCGAGCGTGCCGCGCTGTTCACCGCGGCGGGTGCGCAGTTGCGGGGCAAGCTGCCGCTGCTCGCAGGGTGCACGGCGTTCACCGCGCGCGAAGTGATCGCACTGGCGGACCATGCCGCCGACAGCGGGTTCGACGGCATCCTCGTCACCCCCCCGCCCTATTACCGGCCCTCGCACGAGGAGATCCTTGGCTTCTACGCCGACATCTCGGCGGAAAGCCGGCTGCCGATCTGCGTGTACAACTGGCCGCCGGGCACGGGGATCGACATGCCGCTGGCGCTGCTGGAACGCATCGCCGCGCTGGAGAATGTCGTCGCGATCAAGCAGTCGACCAGCGACCTGCGCCGCTTCGTCAACACCTTCTTCGCGCTCAACGATCGCGTGCGCATCTTCGGCCACACGATGGACGAGCATGGCCTCGCGCTGCTTGAGGCGCGCGGGGGCGACGGCACGATGGGCGCGGGCGCCGTGCTGGGCCGCACCCATCCCGATTTCTACAACAAGCTGTGGGCCGGCGACATCGACGGCGCGCGGGCGTGCGGGCGGCAGGACCGGGCGATCCTGGACGACTGGTACACGCCCGAACTGGTGGGCCGGTTCGGATCGGGGCCGGCGATCCTGAAGGCCGCGCTCAACGCGCAGGGGCTGCCGGGGGGCTATGTCCGCCGCCCGCTGCGCGACGTTTCCCCCGAAGACGCGGAGCGAATCCGCGAGACTTTGGTCGCGCTCGGGCGCATTTGAGGCGCCATGCAGCGGGCGGACGTGGCGATCCTTGGCGGCGGGCTGATCGGGTGCGCGACGGCGTGGCGCCTCGCGCAGGCCGGTGCGTCGGTCGCGCTGTTCGAGGCGGGGGACCTGAATGCCGGTGCGTCGGGGCAGAACGCCGGCTCGCTCCATTTCCAGATCGAGCGCCGGTTCCTGGAGGGGGGCGAGACGCTGACCGAACAGGCCGCCAGCATCGTCGCGCTCAGCCGCCTTGCGGTCGAGGACTGGGGCGGGATCGAGGGCGCGCTGGGCGCCGACCTGCATGTGTCGATGCAGGGCGGCCTGATGGTCGCCGAGACGCCAGATCAGGTCGCCCTGCTCGAACGCAAGGCCAGCGTCGAATCGCGCCAGGGGCTTGCCGTCCGCACGCTGGACGGGGCGAGCGCGCGGGCGATTGCGCCCTATCTCTCGCCCACGATCCTCGCGGCGAACTTTTCCAGTGACGAAGGCCATGCCGATCCGCGCATCGTCACGCCCGCGCTGGCCGACGCCGCGCAGGCCGCCGGCGCGCACCTGCGCACCCGCTCTCCCGTCCGGCGCATCGCGCGCGAGCCGGGCCGTTTCTTGGTCGAGGGCGACGGATTCACGCTCGCCGCCGACCGCGTGCTGATCGCGGCGGGCGCGTGGAGCGCAGCCGTGGCGGCGCTCGCCAATATCCATATGCCGCTCTATCCCGTGGCGCTGCTGATGAACGCCAGCGCACGCACCGCGCCCACCGTGCCGCACCTGATCCAGCATGTCGGCCGCCGACTTTCGCTCAAGCAGACCCATGCCGGCAATATCCTGATCGGCGGCGGCTGGCCCTCGCGGCTCGCCCAGTTGCCGGACGGCGGATTCGACGTGTCGCGCCGGGCCGAGATGCTGCCGGACTCGCTCTCCGGCAATCTGCGCGCGGCGATCGACGTGGTGCCGCAGATGGCGCGGCTGGACCTGATCCGGTCCTGGACCGGCGTAACCGCGATCTCCGCCGACCAGTTGCCGATCGTCGGCGAAGTGCCCCGGATGCCGGGCCTGTGGGTCGCGGCGGGCGGATCGGCCTTCACCCTCGGGCTCACCTTCGCACGACTGATGGCGCAGGCCATGGCAGGGACACCGGCCCCGGAACTGGACGTGATCTCCCCCGCCCGCTTCGAGCATCTGAACGGATTCATGGGATGAGCGCCACTCGCATCGAACCCCGCGTGACGCGCGGCAATCCCATAACCCTGATCGTCGATGGCGAGCGCATCGCCTGTTTCGCGGGCGAGGCGGTGGCCGCTGCCATGCTGGCGGCGGGGCACATGGCGTTCCGGCGCGACAGCCAGGGGCAGCCGCGCGGCATGTTCTGCAACATGGGCACCTGCTGCGAGTGCATGGTCACGCTGGTGGCGAACGGCCGGCGGGTTCGTGCCTGCCTGGTCGAGGCGCAGGACGGGCTTGAGGTCTCGACGCATGGCTGAGCCCCTGTCGGTCGATGTGGCGATCGTCGGCGGCGGCCCGGCGGGACAGGCGGCAGCGATCGTGCTGGCGGCGCAGGGGCTGTCGACCGCCGTGATCGACGAACAGCATCGCCCCGGCGGCCAGATCCTGCGCCAGCCGCCGCGCGCGTTCCACGTCGCGGACTGGCTGACCGGGCGCAGCTATCGCGCGCTCCACGCCCAGCTGGCCGCGTTCTCGGCGCTGCCCGGGGTGGCGTGGCTAGGCGGCCATTCGGTAATCGACATCCATCCCGGCGCGCTGCTGCTGCACGGACCCGATGGCGCCCGCGCCGTCTCCGCCCGTCGCATCCTGATCGCGGCAGGGTGCCAGGATCTGGCCGTGCCACTGCCGGGCTGGACGCTGCCCGGCGTCTATTCGGCCGGGGGTGTCCAGGCGCTGCTCAAGAGCCAGCAGATGCTGGCCGGCGCGCGCATCGCACTGGCGGGCACGCACCCACTGCAACTCGTGATCGCCGAACAGGTCGTCCGCAGCGGCGGCACGGTGGCCGGCGTGTTCTTTGCCCAGTCGCGCGCGGCAATGCTCGCGCCGCTACTGCGCAACGTCCCGGCGGCACTCCGTCGCATGGGCGACCTGTTCGCGGGACAGGCAGCGCTGGCGGCATTGCGGCGGGCGGGCGTGCCGGTGCACTACGGCACGGGTGTGACTGCGCTGCTGGGCGATACGCAGGTCAGCGGCATCGCGACCACGGCAGGGACCGTCGCGTGCGACGCCGTGGGGCTCTGCTATGGCTTCGTCCCGCAATCGGCACTGCCCCGGATGCTGGGCGCGGCGGTGGAACCCGCCGGCCCGGCCGGCGGCTGGCGCTGCGTTATCGACCAGTGGATGCGCACGAGCGTAGAAGGCGTTTTCGCAGCCGGCGAGACGATCGGCGTCGCGGGGGCCGCCGCCGCGATGGCGGGCGGTACGCTGGCGGGGATCGGGATCGCGCACGATCTGGCGCGGCTGGATACGCCCAGCGCCGAACGCGCGGCTGCCGCGCCGCGCCGCGCGCTGGCCCGCCACCGGGCATTCGCAGCGACACTCGACGCCATCGCCGATCCGCGCGACCACTTCCCCGCGCCCGACGCGGCGACGCTGATCTGCCGCTGCGAGGACGTGTCGCACGCCGCGCTGGTGCAGGCCGTCTCCGCCGGGGGATCGGCCAACGCGATCAAGCTTGCCACGCGCTGCGGCATGGGCGCATGCCAAGGGCGCAATTGCGAGCCCAGCCTGTTGCGGATGCTCGGCACGCCCGATCCGGGCTTCACCGCGCGCTTTCCGGCGCGGCCGATTGCGATCGGCGATCTCGCCGCCGACTGATCGTTGCGCCCAGGGCAACGATCTTTGCAGTTTCGTTGCGTTGCAGGCGCGGCAACCACCCCGCACACTGGCCGGACACCAGATGGAGTCCCGCATGCCCGTCGCGCCCGAAAAGCCCAATTTCCTCTCGGTCGATCACATTTCGTGGACAGTCCCGGACCTGGAGGCAGCCATCGCCTTTTACCGCGACGTGATCGGCGCGGAGGAGCTGTTCCGCATGGGACCGATCGACGCCGCCGAAATTCCGCTGGACGATCAGGGACGCGACTGGATGGAAACCCATGTCGGCGTGCCGGGCGCGCGGCTGACGCTCGCGATGCTCAAGCTGACCGACAACCTCAACTTCCAACTCGTCCAATATGACAAGCCCGATGACCGCCGGCAGGATCTGCCGCGCAACTGCGATCGCGGCGGGCATCACCTGGGGCTCAAGGTCGACGATGTGGACAAGGCGATCGCCTATCTCGCCGCGCATGGCTGCACCCCGCTCGAGACGATCCACATCGATGCCGGGCCGCTGGCGGGTAAGAAGAACGTCTATGTCCTCGACCCCTTTGGCCACCAGCTCGAAATCGTCGACTGATTTGCGAACCCCGGAGAACCGACCGATGCCGAATACCAAGATCAATCCGAGCACGCTGTACGACGCCGTCGGCTATGGCTTTTCGCACGCCGCGCTCCAGGAAGGGGGCAAGACGCTCCACCTCGCCGGGCAGGTGGCGTGGGACAAGGATTGCAACGTTGTCGGCGGCGACGATCTGGCCGCGCAGACGCGACAGGCACTCGCCAATCTGAAGGCCGTGCTCGCCGAAGCCGGCGCGACCCCGGCAGACATCGTCCGGCTGCGCACCTATGTCGTCAATCACAGCCCCGACAAGCTGGGGGCGGTGCTGGGCGAAATCGGCGCCTTTTACGAAGGCGCGACGCCTGCGCCCAATACCTTCCTGGGCGTGCCGACGCTCGCGCTTCCGGATTTCCTGGTCGAAATAGAGGCCATCGCCGCCATCGGCTGATCCGCCGCCCTTTTTTTCGTTCTGCACTGCAGCGCCCGCATCGCCCCCGATGCGGGCGTTTGTGCATTTGGCATTCTTTCGTGCGAATATCATGCAACAATATGCTGATCGAAAAGCCAATTGCGAAACCAAATGTCGAATGAAAGCGCACCTCCCGCCAAGGGAATACCCCCGCAAAAATAGGTGCAAAAGCACATGCTTTCCGCTAATTCCGCGCTCCACCCCGCCGCTGGGGCGTCGCCATGCCGCAGCGGGCTTGATCGGAATGCCCAAAGGCTGGCAAGCTGAGGGTACGGTCGGTCAAGAAATCGAGGGGCATGGCAGAGGACCCGATGGAAAAACGAAACAATTACGACCCCAGCGACCCCGCGTTCCGACTGGAAAACTCGCCCTTTTATCTGATGGCGCACGCCGATTTCAAATATCATGAGGACATGGACAAGGTGCTGCACAAGCACGACGTGTCCAAACCCATTTATCGCGTGATGACCGTGCTGCGCGAACGCCAGCCCGCCAGCATCGGCGCGGTTGCCGAAGCCGCGCTGACCAAGCGCTCCACGGTCAGCCGCATCATCGACCGGATGATCGAACAGGGGCTGGTGACCACCGAGCCCAATCCCGAAGACAACCGCATCACCGAAGTGACGCTGACGCCCGCCGGCCAGCAGAAGCTGCGCAAGCTCACGCCGATCGTCGGCCGCCAGTTCGCCCGCGCGATGGAAGGGGTCAGCGACCGCGACATCGCCCACCTGCTCCGCACGCTCCAGAAGATCAGCGCGAACCTGAGCAAACTGCCGATCGAATAAGGAACCGGGCACCCGGCGCGGCTCGACGCGCCGGGCCCTCCCCCGCCGTATTGCCGTCCGCACTCGCATGACGGACGGCGCGGGGCCAAGGCCAGCCCCTTGGCGGCGCCGATACTCCAACGCACGGAAAAAGGCATCGGGATAGCGCACCTCGTTCAAGAACGGAGTGGCGGTGCCCCCGGAGCGGCGCCATCGCGCCACTTTATGCTCAAATACACATGATTTAAGTCGCGGTTTGCTTGACGCGGCGGGCACCAGTTGCTTCCCTGCGCTCGCGCCGCCGTGCCGTTCGGCGCGCAAAAATCGCGTGCCGGATAAACTTGCATATGCACGTTTTACGAGTCATAGTTCCGGCATCAGGGAGAGACATCCATGACCAGCCAGACGCTTGAGTTGTTTGCCGCCGGGATCGCCTCGGGCACGATCCGCACCGTCGACCTCACCCAGACGCTGTCGCCGGACACGCCCACACTGGTCCTGCCCCCCGAATTCGGCCAGTGCGCCGCCTTCAGCCAGGAAGAGATTTCGCGCTACGACGAACGCGGCGTCGCCTGGTACTGGAACAACTTCACCGTCAGCGAACATACCGGCACGCATTTCGACGCCCCGGTGCACTGGATCACCGGCAAGGACCTGCCGAACAACGCCGTCGACACTGTCCCCCCGGCGGATTTCATCGCCGCCGCCGTCGTGATCGACATCTCGGCCAAGGCGTCGGAAAACCCCGATTACCTGCTGACGGTCGCCGATATCGAGGCATGGGAAGCCGCGCACGGCCGCATCCCGCCGCGCAGCTGGATCCTGCTGCGCACCGACTGGTCGAAACGCTCGGTCGAGGACTATACCAACCGCCGCGAGGATGGTGCGCACACCCCCGGCCCCTCGGCAGAGGCGGTGCGCTTCCTGGTCGATGAACGCGACGCCCACGGGCTGGGGGTCGAGACGATCGGCACCGACGCGGGACAGGCGCATCTGCTCGACCCCGCCTATCCGGCGCACACGCTGTTCCACGCGGCCGGCCGCTACGGGCTCCAGTGCCTGGAAAATCTCGACCTGCTGCCCCCCACCGGCAGCCTGGTCATCGCCACCCCGCTCAAGATCAAGGGCGGATCGGGCAGCCCGCTGCGCGTGCTCGCGCTGGTCGCGGGCTGATCGGATGGCGGAACGCTCGTTCAAAGCGGAAGTCGAGCAGCTCCGGCTCGGCGAGGGCGACGTCTTTCATGGCGAAGGCATCCTCGCAGTCACCAAGGCGCTGCTCCAGGCGGGCGTCGCCTATGTCGGCGGCTATCAGGGATCGCCGATCAGCCATCTGATGGACGTCTTCGCCGACGCAAACGATCTGATGCGCGAACTGGGCGTCCATTTCGAATCCTCGGCAAGCGAGGCAACGGCGGCGGCGATGCTGGCCGCGTCGGTCAATTATCCGCTGCGCGGCGCAGTGGCGTGGAAATCGGTGGTCGGCACCAACGTCGCCTCCGATGCGCTGTCGAACATCGCATCGGGCGGCGTCACCGGCGGCGCGCTCATCATCCTGGGCGAGGATTATGGCGAAGGCTCGTCGATCATGCAGGAGCGCACGCATGCGTTCGCGATGAAATCGCAGATGTGGCTGCTCGATCCGCGCCCCAGCCTGCCGGTGATCGTCGACATGGTGGAAAAGGGGTTCGCGCTGTCGGAGGCGTCGAACACCCCGGTGATGCTCGAGCTGCGCGTGCGTGCGTGCCACGTCACCGGCAGCTTCGTCGCGCGCGACAATCGCCGCCCGCCGCTGACCGTGGCCGAGGCGGCCGAAAGCCCGGTGCGCGACGTCGACCGCATCGTCCTGCCCCCCGCCAATTTCCTCCACGAAGTCGAGAAGATCGAGAAGCGCTGGCCCGCCGGGCTCGCATTCGTGCGCGAACATGGCCTCAACGAGCATTTCGGCACCGAGACGGACGAGATCGGCATCATCGTTCAGGGCGGGCTGTTCAACTCGCTCAACCGCGCGCTGGAACTGCTCGGCCTTTCGGATGCCTATGGCAACGCCGCGCTGCCGATCTACGTCCTCAACGTCACCTATCCGCTGCTTCCCGACGAAGTGCAGGCCTTCTGCGCGGGCAAGCGCGCGGTGCTGGTGGTGGAGGAAGGGCAGCCCGAGTTCATCGAGCATGAACTGAACACGCTGGTGCGCCGCGCCGACCTGAACACCCGCATCGTCGGCAAGGACGTGCTGCCGCGCGCCGGCGAGTATAGCGGCAGCGTGATCCGCGACGGCGTGGCGGCGTTCCTGCGCCAATACGCCCCCGAGCGCGCCCCTGCAGAGACGCCGGCCCCCGCCCCCGCCCCGCTGCCCGCCAGCGCGGTGCCGCCGCGCCCGGCGGGCTTCTGCACCGGCTGCCCCGAACGCCCGATCTTCTCGGCGATGAAGCTCGTGCAGAAGGAACTGGGCCAGTTCCACGTCTCCGCCGACATCGGCTGCCACCTCTTCTCGATCCTGCCGCCCTTCCATATCGGCAACACGACCATGGGCTACGGCCTCGGGACCGCCGGCGCCTCCGCGTTCAAGCCGCGCGACAAGCGGGCGATCGCGATCATGGGGGATGGCGGCTTCTGGCATAACGGCCTGACCTCGGGGATCGGCAACGCGGTGTTCAACCAGGACGACAATCTCACGATCATCGTCGACAACGGCTATTCGGCGGCCACCGGCGGCCAGGACATATTGTCGTCCAAGGCACAGAACCCCAATCGCCGCACCAACAACCCGATCGAACGCGCGGTGCGCGGCGTCGGCATCGGCTGGGCGCGCACGCTGACGCGAACCTACGACGTGGCCGGCATGCGCGACGCGATCCGCGAGGCGCTCACCGCCCCCGAAAAGGGGCCGAAGGTCATCGTCGCCCAGTCCGAATGCCAGCTCAACCGCCAGCGCCGCATCAAGCCGCTGATGGCCAAGGCACTGAAATCGGGCAAGCGCGTGGTGCGCGAGCGCTTCGGCGTCGATCCCGACACCTGCACCGGCGATCACAGCTGTATCCGCCTGTCGGGCTGCCCCTCGCTGACCATCAAGCCCAATCCCGATCCGCTGCGGGAAGACCCGATCGCGCATGTCGAGAACAGCTGTGTCGGCTGTGGCGTATGCGGCGAGGTCAGCCATGCGGCGGTGCTGTGCCCATCCTTCTACAAGGCGCGGATCATCGCCAATCCCAACCGGCGCGACCGGCTGCAACAGCGCATCCGCAGCTGGGCGATCGGCGCATGGCAACGGCGCGCGACGCGCTCCCTTGCGGCGAGGGCGTTTTGATGGCGCGCGACCGCATCACCATCGCCGTGCTCGGGCTGGGTGGCCAGGGCGGCGGCGTGCTCACGGACTGGATCGTCCAGCTCGGCGCGGCGAACGGCTTCGTGACTCAAGGCACTTCGGTCCCCGGCGTGGCCCAGCGCACCGGTGCCACCATCTATTATGTCGAGATGATCCCGGATCACGGCCGCGCCGCGCCGGTGCTGGCGCTGACTCCCGTGCCGGGCGATGTCGATGTCGTGGTCGCGTCGGAACTGATGGAGGCAGGCCGTGCGATCCTGCGCGGCTTCGTGACGCGCGACCGCACCGTGCTGATCGGCTCCACCCACCGCGTCTTCGCGATCTCGGAGAAATCGGCGATGGGCGACGGCCGCGCCAGCGCGGATCGGATCATCGCCGCCGCAAACGAACGCGCCCGCCGCTTCATCGGCTTCGACATGGACGCCGCCTCCGAACGGGCCGGCAGCGTCATCAGCTCGGTGATGTTCGGCGCGCTGGCGGGCAGCGGCGCCCTGCCCTTTGCGCGCGAGATGTTCGAGCAGGCGATCCGCGCGGGCGGCAAGGCCGTGGATGCGAATCTGCGCGGTTTCGCGATCGGCTTCGACGCCGCGCGCGACGGTCTGGTGGATGCCGCCCCCGCCCCCTCCCCGCTGCCCGAGCCGCGCAGCAAGGCCGGGCGCGCCTTCGTCGATCGCATCCGCACCACCCTGCCGCCCGAGGCACACGCCTTTGCGATCGAGGGGGTGCGGCGGCTGATGGACTATCAGGACGCCGCCTATGCCGCGCTGTACCTCGATCGGCTGGAGGCGCTGTGCGCCGGTGGCGCGCTGGCGCGCGAGGCAGCACGGCACCTCGCGCTATGGATGTCGTATGAGGACACGATCCGCGTCGCCGACCTCAAGGTCCGCGAAACCCGCTTCGCGCGCGTCCGCAGCGAAGTGAAGGCCAAGGACGATCAGATCGTCCACCTCACCGAATATATGCACCCCCGGCTCGAAGAGATTTGCGAGACGCTGCCCGTCGGCATCGGCCGCCGCATCCTGGCAAGCGACGCGCTGTCGCGCCGGCTGGAACCGCTGTTCCGCAAGGGGCGCCATGTCGAGACGACGCGGCTGCGCTGGTTCGTGCTGCTGTCGCTGCTCGCCGGGATGCGGCGCTGGCGGCGCGGGACGCCGCGCTATGCCGAGGAACAGGCGCGGATCGAGGAATGGCTGGCACTGGTGCGCGCCGCCGATCCCGATACCGCGATCGAGCTGGTCCGGTGCCAGCGGCTGATCAAGGGCTATGGCGACACGTTCGCCCGCGGCCTGACCAGCTATCGCCGGATCATCGAACGCTATCGCGCGGGTGGTCTCCCTCCCTCCGCCATCCGCGCGATACGCGAAGCGGCGCTTGCCGACGAGCATGGTGACGCGCTGGAGGCCGCGCTCGCATCCTGACACGGCGTCCGGTCCGGTGGGTGTTGTAAAATTCCCCCGGACCGACGAAGGCGTGCGCGAAGCCCGGCGCCGGGCGGGCATGGGAAAGGACGGGGCATGGATGCGTTTCGATCGGGGAATCCGGGGACGCCCGATTTCCGCGTCGCGCGCTACCCCTTCTATCTCCTCAATCGGCTGGTCGGGCGGTATAACAGCATCATCGACGCCCGGCTGCGGGCGATCGGACTGGATATTCCGAACTGGCGCGTCCTGATGATCCTGGGCGAGCAATCCCCGCGCGGCACCCGCGAGATCGCCGACGCCGCCGTCATCAACCTGTCCACGATGACGCGGATCGTCCAGCGCATGGCTGCCGCCGAACTGGTCACGGCCACGCCCAGCGAAGACGATGCGCGCGTCACCCTCGTCGCCCTGACCGCCACCGGCCAGGCGAAGCTGCGCCAGGCGCGCAAGGTCACGGCGCCGGTGTACGAGCATCTGATTACCGGGCTCGAACCCGACGCGTTCGAGCAGCTGATCGCCCTGCTCAACCAGCTCCACGACAATCTGGAGCCGCTGGCGCCCTGATCCGCGTCAGGTGGACAGATACGCCATCGACATCAGCAGCTTGGGCAGCATGGCCGCCGCACCGTGCATTCGGATCGGCGCCGGTGTGCGCGGCGTGATCGACAGCGCGTCGCGGTTTCCCGTCGCCAGCATTGCCGCGACTTCGATCCCGATCGCGGTGTTGGTCGACAGTCCCCGGCCATTGTCCGCCTGGATCGCCAGCACGTCATCGGGCATTTCGTACAGCTCGGGCAGCAGGCTCGGGTTCACCCAGGCGACGCCTTCCCACAGATAGTCGATCTGCGGGTGCTCCATCCCCGCGAAATGCGCACTTAGCCGCCGCCGCGCCTCGCGCAGATGCCCCTTTGCGCCGCGCACGAGGTACGACAGCGGATAGCCGGAGATCAGCCGCCCCTCACCGTCATAGCGGGCGGTGAAGAGGTAGGGCACCTTGTCGGTGAACGCCCCGCCTTCGGGCAGGATATGCGCGCGCTCGTCGCTGGAAAGCGGTGCCGTCGCGAACTGGACGACGTGCAGCGGCAATGCCGTGCGGCGCAGCGCGGGATGCAGCGCCGCGTTGCCGCCATTGGCAGCCAGCACCACCCGCCGCGCCGCCACTGCGCCCCCGGCCGTCCGCGCGATCCAGCGCCCGTCCTCGCGGGTGAGCGCCGCAACCGGGCTCTCCACATGGACGCGCGCGCCTTGCGCCACCGCCGCGCGGGCAAGCCCGCGGGCATAGGCCAGTGGATTGAGGCTGCCCCCCTCGGCAAAGCGCAGCGCGCCGCAATAACGCTCAACCCCCAGCGCCCGCCGCGCCTGTGCCGCCTCGACAAACTCGACGCGATAGCCGCGCGAGTGCCACTGCATCGCGTATCGCCGCTGGTTCGTCGCCAGCGCTTCGGTGTGCGCGGGGGTGTAGAACCCGTCCTGGCGCGCGTCGCAATCGATCGCATGCCGCGCGATCAGGTCGAACACCCGCGCCCCCGACGTGCCGATCATCCGCGTCAGCCGTTCCGCCGCCTGCCGGCCCAGCACGGGCCCGATCGTCTCGGGCGTGTGGCGGATATAATCGGGCGCGATCAGCCCCCCGCTCCACCCGGTCGCAGCGTCGCCCGGCTGGCTCGCCTCGACCAGCACGACGTCGACGCCCGCTTCGGCAAGGTGGAGCGCCGTGCTCAGCCCCGCGACACCGCCGCCGATGACGAGTACGTCGGTCTCGATTTCCGCGCGCAGCGGCTCCAGGCGCGGCCCGGCGGGCCCCGCCGCGCGCCACAGCGTCGATGACGACGGGCCCCGGTTGGTGCGGACAGGCTGGTGCTCCATCATCCGCGCGCCATGCGGATGCGGCAAGGAATCGACGCGCGGGGCGCCACCGGGGCCTCCGCGACGTCCGCAACTCGGGACACTGTCATACTTCGAACTTTCCACTTCGCCCGCTTGGGGGGCGTCATTTTTCCGGTTGGCGGCTAGGCGACTGCGGGCGTCGCCGCGCCGGACCGCTCGCTGCGTCGCGCCACGGCGACGAAGAGCAGCACGACGCACAGCGCGACGGGCGTGTTCATGATCATCGGCAACGACATCTCGTTATTGTGCACGATGGTCACGGCGATGAAGATCGCGGTTCCCTCCTGCCGCATCAGATGCTCGATCCCGATCGCGATATTCTCGCGCCGCGTGAAACCGGCGAAGCGCACGATCGTCATCACCACGCCTACCATCACCACGTTGAGCGTGACCGTGATCCAGAACAACGCGCCCAGATTCTGGCGCAGCACGGGCACCTGGTCGAACAGGATGAAGCCGAACGACGTGAACAGCACGATCGTCGCCCCGTTCTTCAGGTAGCGTTTGAACCAGATCGCAAATTCAGGGCGCAGCGCGCGGACGACGAATCCGGTCGCGGCGGGCAGCACCGTGATCGAGAAGATGTTCCAGAAGAACGACGCCATCGGCACGTCCACATCGGCGCGCAGTCCCATGAAATGGAGCAGTGCGAAATGCGCGTAAAAGGGGATGACGAGGATATAGATCATGCTGAGCAGCAGCGTCATCGACATCGACAGCGCCAGGTCGCCCTTCGCCATGTCGGTGAACAGGTTCGACAACATGCCCCCCGGCGTCGTCGCCAGCAGCACGAAACCGACTGCCAGCGCCGGGGTCGGCGCCACCGTCAGCGCCAGCGTCACGCCGATCAGCGGCGGCACGATCAGCATCGAGCATACGCCGAAGATCAACGCGCGCTTGTTGCGGAACACCTGGCGGAAATCGTCGGCGGTCAGCGAAAGCCCCATCGAGGCCATCACCGCGATCAGCGAGCCCGGCAGCAGCCAGTTCCCCATCAGCGCCATCACATCGGCATAGCTCATCGCGGCACGCTCCTCAGACGGTCTCGACGGACAGGGTGCACGCGCCGTTGCGGCGGATGCTGCGGCAATCGGCCTGCGCCTTGGTCAGGTCTTCGGGCAGGATGCGCGCGCAGACATTCGCCTGGATCCAGCCGAACGGCATCAACAGCCGCCCACCGGAACCGTAAAAGACGCCGATGTCATAAAAGTCGCCCGGTGGCAGCCCCCTGGTGCTGCCCGCCGCCAGATAGGCGAGCACGATGTCGCCCGCTTCGGGATAGGAGGTCGCGTTCTCGAACGGGATCGCCGGCGCGGCCATGCCGGCGGGCAAGGTGCTCGCGGGCATCGGCACCGAGATTTCGGGGCCGGTCCAGATGGCGTGCATCGCCTCGAACGCCGCCTTGCGGGTCGCGAGATCCCACAGGAACGCACAGCTTTCGGGCGCCGCCGCGTCCAGCAGCTCGCACCGCGCAGACAGTCCCGATACGGGCTCGGTAAATCGAATCAAACGCATAGTCCGTGCCCCGTCACTTTCCGCCGACCATCGAAAGATATTCCTGTTTCTGCAGCGTGATCGGAACATTGCCGTTCAGCCACAGATAGTCGTGAAACCGGCGCAGATCGAAGGCCTTGCCTTCGCGAACCCTTGCTTCGGCGAGGAACTCCAGCGTCTGGACCTTGCCGATCTGATAGCTGATCGCCTGTCCGGGCGCCGCGGCGAAGAAGGTCGCTTCCTCCTCGGCCGTCGCGCGGTCCATCGGCACCATCGCCTCCAGATAGTCCGCCGCCTGCGCGATCGTGAATTCACCCAGCGCCAGCCGCACATCGACTTCGACCCGCAGCGCGCGGAGCCGGGCGAAATTGTACAATATCTCGCGAGTCTTGGGCGCATCGGCCCACAGCCCGGCCTGGAGCATCATCTCCTCGGCATAGAAGCCGGTGCCTTCGTTCGCCCCGCTGTCGTAATAATGGCGCCGCAGCGGATCGGGATGCGCCCAGCTCAGGCTGAGCTGAAAGAAATGCCCCGGTACGCCTTCATGGACGATGATCGGGCGCGGATCGCGCATGATCGACAGGTTGAAATAGCCGAGCTTGGGCGACGGGTCGGGCAGATAGACCGTCGCGTCCTGCCCCCGCCGCGCCTCGCTCGTCAGGTCGAAGGTGCGCCCCAACCAGCCGATCGGCGCCAGATAGGCCGGGAATGGCTGTGCACGATAATGCCCCACCCAATCGGGCACGGTCAGCAGCCGCTGCTCCTTCAGATAGCGGCGGACCTTCGCCTCCTCGGCATCCAGTCGCGACACGACGGCGCCGATCGAGGCGCCGATGGGCAATTCCGGCAGGTCGCGATTGCGGTTGCGCTCGACGGCCTCGAACTGCACCGCCCGCGACCATTCCTGCCGCCCGAGCAGCGCCAGCTCCTCCGGCGAATAGGGATAGAGCGCGACGCGATCGAGGAAATAGCGATAGCTGTCGCGCCCGATCGCCGTGGCTTCGGACAGCCCCTTGCGCCGCGCCGTCAGGAACCGGGCATAGCCGTCGAACGCCGTGATCGCCCGCGCCACCGCCGCCTGCATCCGCCGCTGCTGCCGCGCATCGGCATAGGGCGCCAGCCCCGCCGCCATGCCGCGCAGGCTGGCCGGCACGTCCGCCAGCTGGTGCAGCGCCACATCGACGAACGGGCCGCGCATGTCGGTCAGATTGGCCTGCCCCGCCAGCAGCGTTGCCGGCACCCGTTCGAGCAGCCGGTTGACCTCGTCCACGCGCCCGCGCGCGACCGGCGGCGGAGGCAGCAGGACTTCGAATATCGGGTTGAGCGCCTGCGCCGTATAGAAATGCGGCTGCCGCTTCCACGCCGCCACATGATCGAGTTCCCAGCGCACCCGCGCCAGTGCCGATCCGACGAGCCGATAATCCACGGTCTCCGGCACCGTGCGCGGGGCGCCGGCCAGCGCCTTCCAACGCTGCTCGAACGCGGCCAGCTTCGCCTTCTGCGCTGCCACCGCCTCGGCCGACCAGTCGGGAGTCCACCCGGCCGGCCGGGCAATGCGGGGCACATCGTCGCTGGTCGCAGGCTGCGCCACCGCGCGCCACGCCCAGAACTCGGCGCCGAGTGCCTGGACGGCAGGCTGGGCACACACCGGCGACGCGACCACCATCGCTGCGCATGCCATCAGCAGGGAGAAGCTGCGCCGCATGCTATTTGCGGTTCTTGACGGTGCGGTCGAAGAACTCGACCATCTTGCGGAAGGCGAAGCGCGTCTGCGCCAGCCCCTCGGTGTCCCAGCCATGATTGGCGCCGGGCAGCGTGACCAGCTCGAACATCTGGCCATTCGCGATCATCTTCTCGGTCAGCGCCACGGTGTCGGAATACAGCACCACCGGGTCGCGGGTGCCGTGAATGATCATCAGCGGATCCTTCAGCCCCTGCACCTGGTACAGCGCCGACTGCGCTTCGTAGCGTGCGGGCATATCCTTGCCCGTGGGCGGCCCCATGATCCATCCCTGCGCGGGATAGGCGTGCCAGACATTGGTCGCCGGGGCGCCCGCGATGCCGGCGGCATAGACGCCAGGCTTCTTGGACAGCGACATGATCGTCATCAGCCCGCCATAGCTCGACCCCCAAATGCCGACGCGCTTGGGATCGACATAGCCCTTGGCCACCAGATAGCGGACGCCGCTTTCCAGGTCATTGATGTCGGTTTCGCCATAGCTGTTATACTGGGTCTGGTTGTGGTCGCGGCCCTGCCCCCACGAACCCCGGACATTGACGTTCAGGACGATATAGCCCTGCGCGACGAAATACTGATCCAGCCCCCAGGTCGGATGCGCGCGGCGCCCGCCCCACTGGTTCTGCACCGAGTCCGAATAGACCGATCCGACGATCAGCGGATAGCGCTTGGCCGGATCATAATTGGCCGGCAGGCTCAGCCGCCCGACCAGCGGCAGCCCGTCGACATGGCTTGGGAACTCGACATAGCCGATATTGGCCCAGGTCTGGGTGTAGAAATCGGGCTGCGGCGACTTGGTGACCTGCGTCGCGCTGCCCGGCCGTGCCAGGTCGAGCACGAACAATTCGCCGGGCATCGCGTCGTTGGTGTAGAAATTGGCCGCGTGGCGGAAATCCGGCGCAAACACCGGCTCGTTGGTCCCCGCCGCCGCCGTGCTGACGCGCTCGATCTTCCCGCCCGCCACCGGCACGCGATACACCTGCCGGTCGGACACATAGGACTGGTTCGACACGAAATAGATCTGCCCGCGCGCCGCATCGACCGCAAAACTCGCGATTTCCCACTTGCCGCTCGTGATCTGGCGCGGCTTCGCCCTGGCGCTGGGCTGGTGGTACAAATGCAGCCAGCCGTCGCGGTCGGTCAGCAGGATCAGGCCGTTGTCGCCCGGCGCCCAGGCAACTTTCCAGTCCGGGCGCAGATGCCTCGGCTCGCGCAGCTGGTAGAAGGTCTCGCGCGCCGCCGTCGCCACGTCATAGGCATAGACGCTGTGCTGCTTGGCCTCCATGTCGGAGCCGCTGATGAACAGCCGCTTGCCGTCATGCGACAGGCCATAATCCCATACCGGGTCCTTCGCTTCGGGCCGTTCGTAGAAGCGCGTAGCGCCGGACGCGAGCGCGACCACGCCGATCCGCGTCTTGGTCGTCTCGTCGCCGGGAAAGGCGCGGATGACGCGATTATTCTGCAACTGGCCCTTGGCGTAGTAATAGATGTCGCGCTCGGGCATCAGCCGGTCGTCGGCCTGCTCGAATGCGATTGCGCTTGCGTCGTCAGACCATTGGAAGCTGTCGATATAGACCTTCGGCTCGTCTTCGCCGGCCACCCGCCGGGCCGCGTTGCCCCCCTGCGCCGCTGCGTCGCGCACCCACAGCACGCCGCCCGGCGTCAACCGGCCACGCAGGTCGCCCGGCGCGGCCGCGATAAAGGCAAGTTGCCGCCCGTCGGGCGACACCGCCAGCTTGCGGACCGCCTGCTTGTCGGTCTCCACCTTGGCGATCGCGCCGGCCGCGTCGCGGATATGCAGCTGCCCGCCCAGCGTAAACGCGACGCGCCCGCGATCCAGGAACACCGCCTGCGCAATCCCGCGCTGTTCGGAATCGGGCTTCACGTCGCGGCCGAGGAAAGTCAGCCGGGTCTTCTTGCCGGTCTTGATCGAATAGGACCAGATGTCGCGAAAGCCATAGCCTTCGTCGTTCCACAGGAACAGCACCGTGCTGCCGTCCGACGACCAGCTATAGCCTTCGGGCGTGGTCCCGATCAGGCTCCTGGTCCGGTACAGCTCGTCGATCGACAGGCTGGTGCCCGCCACCTTCGCCGTGCCCTGCGCCTGTGCATGCGACTGGGCCTGTGCGGCGGCGACCTGTGCCGTCCCCCCCGTGGCAAGCAGCAGCGCCGCCGCAAGAGCACGACCCGAAACGCGGACTTTCATCATGATACCACCACCCAGAGCCTATCCCACACATCCCCCCGGCCCAGCCGGGGCACCGGCAGCGACGGCACAAAGGCCGCGCTGCCGGCATCCTTTCACTTCAGAACTTCTTTCGGAAGCCGATCGTGAAGCGGCGGCCGATCGCGTCATAGGTATCGCGCTCGTAAAGCTGGAACGGCGGGTTGTGATCGCCCAGATTGTCCACCGTCGTGTACAGCGTGAAGCTGTTGTCCAGGTCATAGGACGCGCTCAGGTCGAAATAGCTGATCTGGCCCGTCTCGGGCACCGCGAGCAAAGGCATCGCCGCCTTGGACGCGATGGCGGCGGCGATGCGGCCGTCCTTCACCGATCCCAGGAAACGGTGCCGGACCGAAACCTGGAAGGCGTCGTTGACGTCCCAGGTCAGGCGCTGGGTAAAGCGCCATTTCGGGTTGGCGTTGCCGCAGGTGCCGCCACCGATATAGCCGGCACAATCGACCGCCGCGACGATCGGGCTGCTCTGCACCACGCTGTTGATGAGGTAGCTGCCCGCCACATAATAGCCCAGCCGGCCCAGCGAGCCGATGTCGTGCCGATAGTCGAGCCGGAAATCGACGCCCGCCGTCTTCATCGACGCGATGTTCGCGTTGAGCAGCGGCACGTCGTACAGCTGCCCGTCCGGCGTGCGATGGTTGAGCGGCTGGCAGAAGATGTTGCTCATCGACAGATTGGCACGGCAGGCGGTGATGACCGACTGGAGCCCGCCGCCGAACGCCGCAATCGCGCCGTCGATCTTGATGTTATAGTAATCGACCGTCAGCTGAAGGTTCGGCACGAACGCAGGCCGCAGAACGGCGCCCACCGACCAGGTGTCGGACGTTTCCTCCTTCAGATTGGGATTGCCGCCGGTGATCGCGCGGATCTGGACGTTCTCCTGCTGGAACACGTCGATCACGCTCGCGGGGACGCCCAGCGAGCTGACGCAGAAGGCGCGCTCCGCCGCCGTGCGGCTGGCGCCGGCGTTGCAGAAATCGGTGGCCTGCGGGGCGGTGTTGGTCGCGCCCGAATACAGCTCGGTCACGTTCGGCGCACGCACCGCGCGCTGGTACAGGCCCCGGAACTTCAGGCCCGACACCGGCGAATATTCGCCCCCGGCCTTCCACGAGGTGACGCCACCGGCAGTCGAATAGTCCGAATAGCGAATGCCACCCTCGAACGCGAGCAGCTTGACGAACGGCAGGTCGCTCAGGATCGGCACGACGAGTTCGCCATACACTTCCTTGACGTCGAAGCTGCCTCCGGTCGCCTGGATGCCCGCCGAGCGCGACAGCGCCTTGCCCTGGATATAGAGCTGGTCCGGGGTGAAGGTGGAGCTTTCCTTGCGATACTCCGCGCCGATCGACACGCCGACATCGCCTGCGGGCAGCGTGAACAGCGTGCCCGTCACGCTGGCGCCCGCCTGCTTCTGATGGACGCGGGTGATGTTGGTGAGATCGGTGTAGATGTAATCGATCATCGCCTTGTTCATCGAATTCAGCCCGAACGGGTTGATCGTGACACAGCGGGGATCGGCGACCGCGCAATCATAGGGATTGCTGGGGTTGGTCAGGAAGCTGTTGGCGAAATTGTCGATCAGGACGCCGCCGCCCTGCTTCTCGGTGATCGACACGTCGCCCTGGTTGTAGAACGCTTCCCAGTTCAGCCGGCTGGTCAGCGCGCCCTTCAGCCCGACGACGAAGCGCGAGAATTCGCGCGTCTGGTCATCGGTACGCGAGCCGAAGTCGAGCAGGCGGCGGTTGATGTTGAGCGACACCAGATTGTCGCCATCCTGGTCGAGATTCGTGCGCAGGAACGTGCGCAGCGACGGCGCGAGGTAGGGATTGCGCAGGTCCAGCTGGAAGCCGGGGATGAACCCCGAGCTGCTCATCGGCACCGCGCCCAGCGTCGAGTTGATCTCGTTGCGGACATAGCTGCCTTCCCAGAAGGCAGTGATGTTGTCGGCGACGTCGTAATGGCCGATCACCGATCCCTGCCAGCGCCGCATCGGCATCTGCAGGTTGGTATAGGGCCGATCGTTGAACCCGTCGGCGGTGGTATAGGCGCGCCAGCCCTCGGGCGCGAAGAAGATGCCGGCGGTGCCGATCGTGTTGCCGAACTGGTCCTTCTTGCCGACCAGCGCGGGGGTAAAGATCGTGCCTTGCGGCGTCACGCCGTTGCCGCCGGGCACCAGCACGCCGACGCCGTTCTGCACCGCGTCGACCAGATACACGGTGGCATGGTCGCGCGCCGCGCCCTTTATCATCGCGCGGTCATAATAGCTGCCGGTGAACACCATGTTCCCGCGCCCGTCCGCGAAATTGCCGCCGACGGTGAATTCCACATTGTAGCGCCGCCCGTCGCCGCGATCGGTGATCCCGTACTGTGCGCCCAGCTCAAGCCCCTCGAAATCGGTCTTGGTGACGAAGTTCACCACGCCCGCCATCGCGTCCGAACCGTACACGGCGGACGCGCCGCCGGTCACGACTTCGACGCGCGAGATGAGTGAGGGCGGAATCATGTTGAGATCGACCACGCCGTCCTGGCTCGACCCAACGATGCGGCGCCCGTTCTGGAGCACCAGCGTGCGCGGGGCGCCGAGGTTGCGCAGGTTCACCGTCGCGGAACCGTTGCCGGCGTTCGACTGCGAACCTGCCCCGGCAACCGCCTGTGGCAGCGCGTTGAGCAGCTGTTCGGTTTCCAGCGACGCGGTCTGGCGGATTTCCTCGCTGCCGATCACGTTGACCGGGCTGTTCGAATCGACGTCCGGGCGCGGGATGCGCGATCCGGTGACGACGATCGGTTCGCCCGTTTCCTGCCCGGCGCCGGCCTCGGCGTCCGTGGTCTGGGCAAACGCGCTGCCCATGGCCAGCGCCGCAGCGATCAGCGCAGTGCTCCCGCGCAACGCGACGTGCACCGCCGAAATCCGATTAGTCCGCATTTTCATATCTCCCCGAGTGGCATTCCCGCCCTGCGAACCTGTCCGCCGCAGCTACCTCTCCGGGCGCCGTCTTATCTCGTGAACAAGTGCGTGATTTTGAGCATAACGCGGATGATGCGTCAATGCGCCGCCGTAAAGAAACTGAAACGGACGCATTTCCATCGCGTTACCCCGCTGGCGCATACCCGAATCGTGCCGGGTCCGCGCCGCGTAACAAAATTACGCGATTGTCGAATATAACAGTATCAGATCAAAATCATGGGCCCGGCGATATCGCATTTTCGCGTCGCATCATGCGCGCGCCTCCAGAGGCACGCGCGGCCAGCGCGGGCGGACATGGCATCGACGAAGCCCCTTGACCGATCCTCAACCGCGATCCAATATCGCCATATTCACATGTTATTGAGCAATTCGTTCAACCTCCCGCATAGCTTCGCGGCATATCAGCGGAAAAGAAAATGATGGCCCAGCGCCGCAGCAGTTCGGAACGTGTAGCGCTGTTCGCAGCGATCTCCGCCTTCCTACGATAACCCCAGGGTCGCGCCGGGCAGCCCCGCGGTCCTCCGGGACCGCGGGGACCTGCTTTCACTGGCCGGCGCGCAACCGGCGAATTTCGTCGTCCTTGCCGGTCATTTCCCAGCGGATCAGCGCAATCGGAATCGACCCCGCCGCGCGGAAGCGATCGTGGAAGCGCTTGATGTCAAAGCCCTCCCCCTCCTGCATCGCGACCTCGGCGAGCAGCTTCTCCAGCTCGACCTTGCCCATGTAATAGCCGATGCCATAGCCCGGCTGGCGCAGGTACAGCTCGATGTCGAACTGGGCGACCGCGTCGCCGGGCAGCATCCATTTGGGCGTGCGCGCGATCAGCGCGGCATTGGCCTGTTTCCAGGTCCAGGCATTGGCCTGCATCCGCAGCTCGGGCAGGATGCGAGCCGCGCGCTTGGCGCCCAGGATATAGTCGATCTCGCGCGTCTTGGGCCGGTCTTCGAGCAGCCCCGCCTGGAGGATGAACTCCTCCAGATAGAAGGACCAGCCCTCGTTGCGCAGCCCGTTGACGAAGAACAGCCGCCGCGCGCCCCGGATCGGGCGCGTGTCCCGCGCCGCCTGCAGCGAGTCAAAGGCATGGCCCGGCAGGTTGTGCGCGCGCAGCGGCCGCCCGTCGCGGAACTCGGCCTGGAAAAAGAAATGGAGCTTCTGCGGCGGATCGAACAGGCCGGGCTTGGACGGGTCCTTCTCGAACGGGAAGACATAGGGCCCTTCGTCGGGGTCATGCTTCACATAGTCGGGGACGGTCATCCAGTCGCCGTCGCGCAGGAACCGCAGCAGATCCTCGTCCTCGACCTTGCGCTTTGCGTCAAACTCGGCCCGGGTCTTGACCGGCTCGGGCATCGGGATCGCGCGGTTGCGGTGCTCCTCGATCTTCAGGAACGCGACCTGCCGCGCATATTCGCGCTCGCCGATCGTCTCGATCTCCTGCGGGGTGTAGGGGAGCAACAGAACGTTGCGCAGATACCAGGCATAATTCGCCGCGCCGACGCCGCCATGGGCGGGAAGCGTCGCCTCGATTCCCTCCAGCCACTGCTTGAACGCGGCAGCCGCCGCCTGTGCACGCCGGGCCGGTGCCGCCAGCGCGGGCTGCACCTTGTCCGCCTGCGCCGCCAGCTCGCCATAGACGTTCACTTCGACCTGCTTCTGCTGAATCGCCAGCCGGGCCAGGTCGCCCCGCGCGTCGGTCAGGTTCGCGCGCGCCTGCCGCAGCACTTCGGGGACTGCGTTCAGCTGCGCTGCGAGCGCCCTTGCCTTGGCGGGCGCGAGGGGCAGCCGGGGGATGCTGATCGCCCCTTCCATCTTGGGGCCGAAACCCAGATCGGTGGTGCTGTAAAAGGCCGGATCGCGCTTCCACGGCTCGACGACGCGGTGCTGGAATTCCAGCCCGTGCATCTCGGCCATCACCAGCTGGTAGTCGACCCGTTGCGGGATCGGCCAGGCGCTGTCGTCTATCGCCGCCAGCCGCGCCTGAAACCGCTGGAGCCCCGCATAGTGCCGGGCCATCGCGGCGGGCGAATAATCGGTGACGCCGTTCCCCCGGGGCGGCGGCACGAAGGCGCGGAACTCGGCATAGAGCGCGACCAGCGCGTCATAGCCCGAAGGCGCCACCTGCGCCTGCGCCAGCAGTGGCGCGACGGCGATGGGGAGTAGCGGCGCGGCCAGCAGTGCCGCCGCGATGTGGAGCCTCGTCCTGGTCTTCATTGCGCTTTCCCCCGTCGTCGCGCCGCTTACAGCGCGTTGAAATACCGCGTCAGCCGCTCCATCGCCTCGGTCACCCGCGCTTCGGATTCCGAACCGAAGCACACCCGCAAATGCCCCTCGCCCGCCGGGCCGTAGAAGCTGCCGGATTCGACCACGACATGGGCCTTTTGCAGGATGTCCATCGCCAGTTCCTGCGATCCGCGCCCGGTGCCGCTGATGTCGGGAAAGGCATAGATCGTCCCCTCCGGCTCGGCACAGGTCACCCCCGGCATCTGGTTCAGCGCCTGGACGACGATGTCGCGCTTGCGCCGGTCGGCCTCGACCATCGCCAGCATTGCGTCCTGCGGCCCGGTAACGGCGGCGCGGGCGCCCTCCTGGATGAAGACGTTGACGTGAGTCACGTCGGTCATGGCGATGCGCAGGATGGCCGGCATCAGCCGGGCGTCGGCGGTGAGATAGCCGATCCGCCAGCCGTCCATCGAATAGGCCTTGGTAAAGGCGAAGCAGGTGATCGTCCGCTCGCGCATCCCCGGCAGCGCGGCGATGCTCAGATGCTCGGCCTGGCCATAGGTGATGTACTCGTACACTTCGTCCGACAGCACCAGCAGGTCGTGCTCGATCGCGAGGTCGGCGACGATCTGAAGCTCGTCGCGGGTATAGACGCGCCCGGTGGGGTTCGCGGGATTGACCAGCACGATCATCCGGCTGCGCGGCGTGATCTTCGCCGCGATCGCATCGCGCGTGATCGCAAAGCCATTCGCCTTGTCCAGCGGCGCGATCACGACCGTGCCCCCCGCCAGCTCGGTCTTCCCGATATGCTGAGGGTAATAAGGGTCGAGCAGGATCACTTCGTCACCCGGATCGATCGCCGCCATGAACGCGGCGAACGAGGCATGGGTCAGCCCGTTGGTGACCAGCACTTCGTCGACGCCATAGTCCAGCTTGTTGAAATCGCGCAGCTTTTCAACCAGCGCCTGCCGGAACGACAGCGTGCCGCGAAAATCGCCATAATGAACGATGCCGGCATCGAGCGCGGCCTTGGTCGCTTCCTTGATATGCGCGGGCGTGTCGGCGTGCGGGCGCCCGAACTCGAGGTGGATCAGGTCCACCCCCTGCGCGTCTAGCTTCGCGGCTTCGTCATACATCCCGAAGCTTTTCTTCGAGCCCCCCGCAAGGCGCTGTGCCGGCCACTTCATCCTCGGACCCCTGTGATTTTTTGCGTGAACCTGGATACTTCAAGCTTGATATTTTAGGCTTGAAACATTTTCAAGTGGGCATAGGATCGCCGTCGAACTGTTTTTGCAGAGGGGACTCGCGGCCATGAAGATCGCATGCCTGGGCGGCGGACCGGCGGGGCTGTATTTCGCCATCTCGATGAAAGTGCGCGATCCGCAGCACGAGATCCACGTGTTCGAACGCAATCGCGCGGGCGACACCTTTGGCTGGGGCGTGGTGTTTTCGGACCAGACGGTCGAGAATCTGCGCGCCAACGATCCGGTGAGCGGCGAGACGATCGCCCGCGAGTTCGCGCATTGGGACGATATCGACGTCCATATCCATGGCGAGTGCGTCCGCTCCAGCGGCCACGGCTTTATCGGCATCGGCCGCAAGCGCCTGCTCGCGATCCTCCAGGACCGCGCCCGCGCGCTCGGCGTGGTGCTGCATTTCGAGCATGAGGCGAGCGCCGACCTGTCCGACTGGGCCGAGTATGATCTGGTCATCGCCGCCGACGGCGCGAACAGCCGCATTCGCGATCGCTATGCCGAGCATTTCGACATCGACATCCAGCCCCGCCGGAACAAGTACATCTGGCTAGGCACGCACAAGATATTCGATGCCTTCACCTTCGCGTTCGAGCAGCTCGAACAGGGCTGGGTCTGGGCGCACGCCTATCGCTTCGACGACCAGCTATCGACCTTCATCGTAGAAATGGCGCCGGAGACCTGGGCCGCGCTGGGCCTCGACACGATGGGGCAGGAAGACGCCATCGCGTGGAGCGAGCGCGTGTTCGCCAAGCATCTGGACGGCAACGCGCTGATGTCCAACGCCGGGCACCTGCGCGGGTCGGCGGCGTGGCTCAACTTTCGCCGGATTATCACCGGGCGCTGGTCGTACGACAAGATCGTCCTGCTGGGCGATGCCGCGCACACCGCGCATTTCTCGATCGGATCGGGCACCAAGCTCGCGCTGGAGGATGCGATCAAGCTGGCTGAGGTGCTCAACCGTCCCGGCCTGGCGCGCGACCAGGCGCTGGCCGAATATCAGGCCGAACGCAGCGTCGAAGTGCTCAAGCTCCAGAACAGCGCGCGCAACTCGACCGAGTGGTTCGAGACGCTCGATCGCTACCTGCCCTTCGCGCCGATCCAGTTCGCCTATTCGCTGCTCACCCGCTCGCAGCGGGTAAGCCACGAAAATCTGCGTGTCCGCGACAAGGCCTGGCTGGAAAGCGTCGAACGCTGGTTCCAGTCGCAGGCGCCGGGCGGCGCGGGCGACGGCGCGGCTCCGCCGATGTTCGCGCCCTACAAGCTGCGCGAGATGACGCTGGCCAACCGCATCGTCGTGTCCCCCATGGCGATGTACAGCGCGGTGGACGGCACGCCGGGCGACTTCCACCTCGTCCATTACGGGGCGCGGGCACAGGGCGGCGCGGGGCTGGTCTATACCGAGATGACCTGCGTTTCGCCCGAAGCGCGCATCACCCCCGGCTGCCCCGGCATGTATGCGCCCGAACATGTCGCGGCATGGCACCGGGTCACCGATTTCGTCCACGCCAACAGCACGGCCAAGATCTGCCTCCAGCTCGGCCATTCGGGCGCCAAGGGATCGACCCGGATCGGGTGGGAGGGCATGGACGCGCCGCTGGAGAGCGGCAACTGGCCGCTGATCGCCGCTTCCGACGTGCCATGGACCCCCGCCAACCAGACGCCCCGCCCGATGACCCGCGCGGACATGGACGCCGTCCGCGATGCCTTTGTCGCCGCGACGCGGATGGCGGTAGACGCCGGGTTCGACATGGTCGAGCTGCACGCCGCGCACGGCTATCTCCTGTCCAGCTTCATCACTCCGCTCCAGAACCGCCGCACCGACGCCTATGGCGGCAGCCTGGAGAACCGGCTGCGCTTCCCGCTGGAGGTGTTCGCGGCGATGCGCGCGGCATGGCCCGCCGAGCGGCCGATGTCGGTCCGCATTTCCGCGACCGACTGGATGGGCGAGCAGGGTGTCACCCCGGACGAGGCCGTGCTGATCGCGCAGGCATTCCACGATGCCGGTGCCGACCTGATCGACGTGTCCGCCGGCCAGACCTGGGCCGAATGCAACCCGGTCTATGGCCGGATGTTCCAGACGCCCTTCGCGGACCAGATCCGCAACGAGGCGCGGGTATCGACCATGGCGGTCGGCAATATCTTCGAGACCGATCATGCCAATTCGATCCTCGCCGCCGGGCGGGCCGATCTGGTTGCGGTGGGCCGCCCGCACATGATCGACCCGATGTGGACGCTGCGCGCCGCCGCCCAGCACGGCTATCGCGGCGTCGCCGTGCCGCCCAACTATCTGGCAGGCATGGGCCAGCTTGCCCGCAACCTCAAGCGCGCGGCCGAGCAGGACGCGGTGCTGCGGGGCTGAGATGCGGTTGCAGGGACTTCATGCCGTCGTCACCGGCGGCGGCTCGGGCATCGGCGCCGCGATCGCGCGCGCGCTGGCGGCGGAGGGCGCGGCGCTGACGCTGATCGGGCGGCGGCAAGAGGCATTGGAAACGGTCGCGGCGACGCTGCCGGTTGCCTGTGTCGCGCCTGCCGACATCACCGATCGGCAGGCCGTCGACACCGCCTTCGCCGCCGCACGCGCCGCACACGGGCCGATCGCCATCCTCGTCAACAATGCCGGCGCGGCGACCAGCGCACCCTTCGCAAAGGTGACGGCAGAGGCGTGGCGCAGCACCATGGCGGTCAATGTCGATGCGCTGTTCCATTGCTGCCAGGCGGCGCTTCCCGATCTGCTGGAGGCGCCCGCAGGCCGGATCATCACCATCGCCTCGACGGCGGGGGTGCGCGGCTATGCCTATACCGCGCCCTATGTCGCGTCGAAGCACGCCGCCATCGGGCTGACCCGCGCGCTCGCGCTCGAACTGGCGGGAAGCCGCGTGACCGTCAACGCGGTGTGCCCCGGCTTCACCGATACCGATATCGTCGCCACCACGATCGCCACGATCCGCAGCAAGACCGGGCGCAGCGAGGCCGAGGCGCTGGCCGAGCTGACGCGCTTCAACCCGCAAAAGCGGCTGATCGAACCCGACGAAGTGGCACAGGCCGCGCTGTGGCTCAGCCTGCCTGCGTCCCGCTCGATCACCGGACAGGCGATCATGGTTGCGGGCGGAGAAGTGATGTGAGCGACGCGACGATGATCCGCGAAAAACATGACGGCGCCTT
Source organism: Sphingomonas degradans (assembly GCF_053502645.1). Taxonomy (NCBI): domain Bacteria; kingdom Pseudomonadati; phylum Pseudomonadota; class Alphaproteobacteria; order Sphingomonadales; family Sphingomonadaceae; genus Sphingomonas; species Sphingomonas degradans. The sequence goes on along the minus strand of NZ_CP177172.1, from coordinate 940,889 downwards.
GGACGACCGCACCAGCGTGCGGCTCTGGCTGCGGCTGCTGACCTGTACCACCGTGATCGAAAAGCGGCTCAAGCGCCGCTTCGCCGATCAATATGGCATCACCCTGCCCCGCTTCGACGTGATGGCGGCGCTGGACCGGCACCCTGACGGGATGACGATGGGGCAGCTGTCGCACGCGCTGCTGGTATCCAGCGGCAATGTCACCGGCATCGTCCAGGCGCTGGTGCGCGAAGGCTATGTCGGCATGGCGCCCTCGCCCACCGACGGGCGGGCATCGATTGCGCGGCTGACCGGTGCGGGGCGCGAGTGCTTCGTCGGCCTTGCCGAGTCCCACCATGAATGGGTCGAAGCGATGCTGGCCGGGGTGCCGCGTGCGGAGCGGCTGGCGATGTACGAATTGCTCGGCGTGCTCAAGACATCGATCGCCGCCGATACCGGAGAGGAACAGCCATGAACCCCGAACGCTTCGCGCCGGCCCATTTCGGCTGGCACTTCGCCGATGGCATCGCCACCGTCACGCTCAACCGGCCCGAACGCAAGAACCCGCTGACGTTCGAAAGCTATGCCGAACTGCGCGATGCGTTCCGCGCGCTGGTCTATACGCCTGCGGTCAAGGCCGTGGTGGTCACCGGCGCGGGGGGCAATTTCTCGTCCGGCGGCGACGTGCATGAGATCATCGGCCCGCTCACGCGCATGGCGATGCCCGAACTGCTCACCTTCACCCGCATGACCGGCGATCTGGTCAAGGCGATGCGCGCCTGTCCCCAGCCGGTCATCGCCGCGATCGACGGCATCTGCGTCGGCGCGGGCGCGATCATGGCGATGGCGTCGGACCTGCGGCTCGCGACCGCGCGGGCAAAGACCGCGTTCCTGTTCACGCGCGTCGGCCTCGCCGGCTGCGACATGGGCGCCTGTGCGATCCTGCCCCGCATCATCGGACAGGGCCGTGCGGCGGAGCTGCTCTACACCGGCCGGATGATGACCGCCGAAGAGGGCGAGCGCTGGGGCTTTCACAACCGGCTGGTCGATGCCGACGCGCTGCTGGACGAGGCGCACGAGCTTGCCCGCTCGCTCGCCGCCGGCCCGACCTTCGCGCACGGCATTACCAAGACCCAGCTCAACACCGAATGGGCGGTCGGCATCGAAACCGCGATCGAAATGGAGGCACAGGCGCAGGCGATCTGCATGGCGACCAACGATTTCCGCCGCGCGTTCGAAGCCTTTGCCGAAAAACGCACTCCCGAATTCGCAGGCGACTGATGGCAGACCGCAGCTTCCTCGACTGGCCGTTCCTCGACGATGGGCACCGCCGGCTTGCCGACACGCTCGACGCATGGTGCGCCGCGAACCTCACGCACGCGCATGGTGCCGATCTCGATGCCGAGTGTCGCGCGCTGGTCCGCAGCCTGGGCGCGGCGGGGTGGCTGCGCTACTGCGTGCCTGCGGCCTATGGCGGCATCCACGAGACGCTCGACATCCGCTCGCTGGCGCTGATCCGCGAGACGCTGGCGCGGCATTCCGGGCTCGCGGACTTCGCCTTTGCGATGCAGGGGCTGGGTTCGGGCACGATCACGCTGCTCGGCACCGAAGCGCAGAAGCGCGCCTGTCTCCCCGCCGTCGCGCGCGGTGAGAAGATCGCGGCCTTCGCCCTGACCGAGCCGGCCTCCGGCTCCGACGTGGCGTCGATGGAGACCACCGCCGATCGCACCGCCGACGGCTATGTCGTCAACGGCGCCAAGACCTATATCTCGAACGGCGGCATCGCCGATTATTACGTGCTGTTCGCCCGCACCGGCGAGGCGCCCGGCGCGCGCGGCATTTCGGCGTTCGTGGTCGATGCCGACACGCCGGGGCTCGCCGTCACCGAACGGATCGACGTGATCGCGCCGCATCCGCTGGCGACGCTCACCTTCACCGACATGGCCCTGCCCGACACGGCGCTGCTGGGCGAGCCCGGTCGCGGCTTTGCCGCGGCGATGGCGACGCTGGACATTTTCCGCACCACCGTCGGCGCCGCCGCGCTGGGCTTCGCCCGCCGCGCGCTGGACGAGGCGACCGCGCGCGTCCGGGTGCGCAGGCTGGGCGCGGGTACGCTGGCGGACAATCCGATCACCCAGTCCAAGCTGGCGGAGATGGTGCTCGACATCGATACCTCGGCCCTGTTGATCTACCGCGCCGGATGGCTGCGCGACGTGCAGGGCGTGCGCAACACCCGCGAGGCCGCGCTTGCCAAGCTCCATGCCACCGACAGCGCACAAAGCGTGATCGACAAGGCCGTGCAGATGTTCGGCGGCCTGGGCGTTACCGTCGGCGTGCCGGTGGAGGCGCTGTACCGCGAAGTCCGCGCGCTGCGCATTTACGAGGGCGCGTCCGAAGTGCAGAAGGTCGTGATCGCGCGCCAGCACCTGGCCGACAGCGCGGCCTGATGTTCACTGTCACCTACCCCTTGCGCTTCGCACACTGCGACCCTGCGGGCATCGCCTATTATCCCCGCTATTTCGAGCTGTGCGACGCCGCGATCGAGGATTGGTCGGTAGTCGTGCTCGGATGCAGCCGGCGCGAGATGCACCTGGAGATGGGCATGGGAATGCCGACGGTCGATCTGCACGCCAGCTTCACCGCGCCCAGCCGGCTGGGCGACCTGCTGGACATCACCGTCACGGTGACGCGGGTGGGCCGAAGCTCGGTCGACCTCGCGCTCGACATACGCTGTGGCGGCGCGGCGCGGTTCGGCGTCCGCTATACCCAGGTGCTGACCGATCTTGCGAAAGGCAAGTCGGTGCCCTGGCCCCCCGCCCTGCTCGACCGCCTCAACCGGGAATGTTCCGAATGACGATGCAAAGCCTGTTACCCCCCGGCTGGAAGCGCCCTCGCGGCTATTCCAACGGCATGTCCGCCAGCGGCCGCATGGTCTTTACCGCCGGCGTGGTCGGCTGGGACGAGACCGAGACCTTCGTGGCGCCCGACATGGTGGGCCAGTTCCGCCAGGTGCTGCTCAACACGCTCGCCATCCTCGCCGAGGCGGGCGCTGGCCCGGAGCATATCGCACGCATGACCTGGTACATCACCAGCCGCGACGAATATCTCGCCGGCCTGCCCGGCATCGGCGCCGCCTATCGCGCGCTGATCGGCAAGCACTTCCCGGCAATGGCGGTAGTGGAAGTGGTCGCGCTGATGGAAGCCGCCGCCAAAATCGAGATCGAGACGATCGCCGTCGTCCCCGCCTGAAGAAAAGGACAGCATCTTGCAGAAATTCGACTGGGCCGACCCCCTCCTGCTCGACGACCAGCTGGACGACGACGAGCGCATGATCCGCGACACCGCGCGCGCCTATGCCGCCGATCGGCTCGCGCCGCGGGTCATCGATGCCTTTGCGCACGAGACGACCGATCCCGAGATCTTCCGCGAGATGGGCGCGCTGGGCCTGCTCGGCCCGACGATCCCGGAGGAATATGGCGGCGTGGGCGCCTCCTATGTCGCCTATGGCCTGATCGCGCGCGAAGTCGAGCGCGTGGACTCAGGCTATCGCTCGATGATGAGCGTGCAGTCGAGCCTGGTCATGTACCCGATCCACGCCTTTGGATCGGAGGAACAGAAGGCCCGCTATCTGCCCCGGCTGGCCAGCGGCGAATGGATCGGATGCTTCGGCCTGACCGAGCCCGATGCCGGCTCCGACCCCGGCGGCATGCGCACCCGCGCGCGCAAGATCGACGGCGGCTATCAGCTGAGCGGCGCCAAGACCTGGATTTCCAATTCCCCGATCGCCGACGTGTTCGTCGTCTGGGCCAAATCGGATGCGCATGGCGGCGCGATCCGGGGCTTCGTGCTGGAAAAGGGGATGAAGGGGCTTTCGGCGCCCAAGATCGACGGCAAGCTGTCGCTGCGCGCGTCGATCACCGGCATGATCGCGCTCGACGAAGTCGAAGTGTCCGAAGACGCGCTGCTGCCCGGCGTAGAGGGGCTGAAGGGGCCGTTCTCGTGCCTCAACCGCGCTCGCTACGGGATCAGCTGGGGCGCACTGGGCGCCGCCGAATATTGTTTCCAGGCCGCGCGGCAATATGGGCTGGATCGCCACCAGTTCGGTCGCCCGCTCGCCGCGACGCAGCTCTTCCAGAAGAAGCTGGCCGACATGGAGACCGAAATCGCGCTGGGGCTCCAGGCGTCGCTGCGCGTCGGGCGGCTGATGGACGCGGGGCAATTCGCGCCCGAGATGATCTCGATCGTCAAGCGCAACAATGTCGGCAAGGCGCTCGACATCGCCCGGATGGCGCGCGACATGCACGGCGGCAACGGCATTTCGGGCGAGTATCAGGTCATGCGCCACGCACTGAACCTGGAAACGGTCAACACCTATGAAGGCACGCACGACGTCCACGCGCTGATCCTGGGGCGAGCGATCACGGGGATTGCTGCGTTCTGAACCAGTCTGGCAGCCAGACGCTTCCAGACTGGGGGCCGACAAACGACCGCTGTCGGCACAGGAACTGGGCATTGGGTGGGAAGCGGACCATTGCGCGGGTGCGCGAATGGCGCTTTCTTTGATCCTCCCCCGGAGGGGGAGGGGGACCAGCCACAGGCTGGTGGAGGGGTAGTCGCCGCATGCTGCACGGCCCGAAGAAAACGCAGGATTTTGCCCGGCATCTGCGCCAGCGGATGACCTTGCCTGAAGTTCTCCTATGGCAGGCGCTTCGACCCCGCCCTGAAGGCTTGCGCTTCCGCCGTCAGCATCCGGCAGGCATCTATGTCCTCGATTTCTTCTGTCCGGCTTGCAAACTTGCTGTGGAGGTCGATGGGGAGACGCACGCGCGTAGCGGTCGGCCAGAGCGAGACGCTATGCGCGATGACTGGCTTTACACGCAGGGGGTTCGGGTCCTCCGAATTCCCGCGCAGATCATCCTGTCCGACCTGGAAGCCGCGATCCGCCACATCGTCTTTATCGCTCGCGGAGAATACCCCTCCACCGGCTTCGCCGGTCCCCCTCCCCCTCCGGGGGAGGAATGAGCACGGCTTTCAGAGCCGGAAACTCGGCGCGATTGCCGACATGCCACTCTTCATCTGTCCACACCCCCCGCAACGCCAGGGTTGCAACACCCCTTCCTCCGTTTAGGGTAGCAGCACGCCAGTAGACGAACAGCGTCGCGGCTATCGGGGGAGGAAAGAGTGACCGACACTTCAATGGTCGCGATTGCATTGGCACTTGCCGACATCGCTCCGGCAACGGCGGCCCAGGCGCAAGCGGCGGCGCCGCGACTACCGGCGCCTCGCCAGCCGGGCCCGTGCGACTTGTACCGGGCGGCGGGCACCCCCTGCGTGACCGCGCACAGCACCACGCGCGCGCTGCTCTCCGGCTATGAAGGGCCGCTCTATCAGGTTCGGCGCGACTCCGACGGCCGCCTGCTCGACATCGGGATCGTCCGCCACGCGGACTCCGCGGCGGGCTATGCCGATGCGGCGGCACAGGACCGGTTCTGCGCCGGCACGCTGTGCGTGATTACCATCCTGTACGACCAGTCGGGCAAGGCCAACCACCTGTTCCAGGCGCCGCCCGGCCCGCTCTACCCCGGTCCGGCCAAGGGGGCGTTCGACGCGCTCCCGATCGCCGACATGGCGCCGATCACCATCGCCGGGCACAAGGCCTACGGCGTGTACATCATGCCGGGCATGGGCTTTCGCAACAACAATGCCCGCGACCTGCCGATCAACGACGAGGCGGCGGGCATCCATGTCGTTGTGGATGGCAAGCACTTCAGCAACGGGTGCTGCTTCAACTATGGCAACGCCTCGACCAACGGGCTGGCCGTGGGCACCGGCACCATGGAGAGCGTCTATTTCGGCACGTCCAGCGGCTGGGGCAGCGGGGCGGGCAAGGGCCCCTGGATCATGTCCGACATGGAGGCGGGGCTATTCTCCGGCTATAGCGCTGGCGTGAACGAAGCCGATCCGTCGATCGACTGGCGTTTCGTCACGGGCATGTTCGGCGGCGGCGGGCGCAATTTCTGGAGCCTGCGCGGCGGCGATGCGCAACAGGGTGCGCTGCAGACCTTCTACGCCGGCGAGCGCCCCGGATCGCGCGAGAACAGCGATTATTTCCCGATGCGCAAGAAAGGCGCGATCCAGATGGGGAATGGCGGCGACAACGGTAATGGTTCGGCCGGCACCTTCTACGAAGGCGTGATGACGGCGGGCCAGCCCGATGTCGCGACGACCGACGCGGTCCAGGCCAATATCGTCGCCGCCGGCTACGACCTCCCGCTGCTGACCCAGGACCGGCTGACCAGTTTCCGCCCGGGCACGTCCGCCGAACTGACCACCCGCTTCCACAACAGCACGGGCGCGCCTGCCACCGGCGTGACACTGGGCGTCGCGCTGCCTTCGGGCTGGAGCGCAACGCCGGTGGGTGCCACGCGCTTCGCCAGCATCGCGCCGGGCGCCGCCGTGGAGGCGCGGTTCCGGATCACCTCCCCGGCGGGCACCAGCGCCGGGTTCGCGACGGCTCGAGCCGACTGGACCGGCGCCGGCGGCGGCGCCCGCAGGGACACCAGCCTCCAGCGCGTGCGAAGTGCCCCGGCGATCAAGATCAACGAAGTGCGCTTTGCCACCGGCGGCAATGCGAGCGACCAGTTCATCGAGCTGTACAATGCCGCGTCCGGCACGGTGGACATCTCGAACTGGGCGCTGACCAACACGCGCACCTTCTTCGCGCCCGAGCCGCTGGCTACCATCCCCGCTGGCACCATGCTGGCGCCGGGGCAATTCTATCTGCTGGGCCTGGCCTCGTCCGGGCTGGTCGCGCCGGCCAAGGCGGGGGCGACCGCGCTCCACGTCCGCAGCACAAATGGGTTCGCGACGGGCCAGTCGATCAGCATCGGCGGCGAGGCCCGCCGGATCGCCCGCGTCGGAACGCCCGCCACGGTGCCGACGACGATCTTTATCCCGGTCTCCACCGGCCCCTGGCTGACAGTGCCCGCCGGTTCGACCACGATTCCCGTCGCGGACGCAAAGGGGCTCGTGGTGGGCGAGCTGATGGCCCTTGGCGCAGGCGCGACGCGCGAGATTGTAACGGTGACGCGCGTCGGCAAGGCCGCGACCCAGACGGTTCTTGCCGCCCCGGTGTCCGCCGGCGCGACCAACATCAAGCTGGCCGACGTATCGCGCCTCTCCGTCGGCGACACGCTGTCGCTCGGCACCGGCCAGCGACTGGAATGGATCAAGGTGGCGGCGATCGGCACGGCCGGCGCGCAGGGCACCGGCGTAACGCTGGCTGCACCGCTGAAGCGCGACCAGATCGACGGCGTCGATGTCGCCGGCCCCGGAACCGGGATCGGCTTTACGCCGGCAACGCGCTTCGCCCATGTCAGCGGCGATGCGGTGCAGGCGCTGGGCAGCGGCATCGTGCTGGATCGCCCCCTCGCCCGCGCGCACGCGCCCGGCACGCCGGTGGGCAACCCGCAGGTGACGACCGCCGGCTATCAGGGCCCCGCGCCACAGCTGTGGTTCGGCGGCGACCTGTCGATCCGGGGCGGCGCGATCAGCCTGACCGACCCGAGTGGCAAGGTCATCGTCGACGCGATCGTCTATGGCTCGCAACAGAGCAACTCCAGCGCCAGCGGCGTCATCACCGCGCCCGAGATCGCGACGCTGGAGGGCGATCAGCATCAGGGTGGATGCATCGCCGTCATCCCCGGCGCCGGCTCGGGCCCCAGTGCCCCGGCGACCGCGATTGCCGCCTCCGCCCCCGGCGCACCCAATCGCAGCGTGGGCCGTTCCCCCGATGGCGCCGACAGGGACAGCCTGTGCTACGATTTCATCGTGCAACCCGCCACCACGGCGCCGCAGGGCGCGGCAGCCGGCGCGCGCACGATCGGCGTGGCCAGCGTCGCCGGCTTCGTGCCCGGCCAGACGATCACGATCGGCGCACAGGAACGGGCCGTGATCGAAGACGTCGGCACATCGGGTGCGACCATCGTTCGCGCGCCGGTGGAACAGGGCGGAACGACGATCGACGTCGCCAGCGCGACCGGCTTTACCGCCGGTCAGGCGATCACGATCAGCAGCGGACCGGATGCCGAGGAGGCGGTTGTAAAGGCCAGCCGCAACGGCCGCGACGGCGGTCGGATCACGCTCACCCAGCCGCTCGCGCGCGCCTATGCGATCGGCACGAAGGTGTCGGGAAGCGGGATCAAGCTGCGGGGCCATCTCGATCAGGATCACCCTGCCGGCGCGGCGGTGATCGCCGAGTTGCCCACGCCGGGACGGTCGAACGCCTATACCCGACCCGACGGCCTCAATCCCTGAGGCGTCGGGACCGGCACGGGGTTCGCCCCCTACGTTGGATCAGCGGGCGGCGGGCGTCACGCGCCATACGGCGTTGGACAGGTCGTCGGCGACGTACAGCGCGCGGGCCGTCCCATTGAACGCTACGCCGACCGGACGCCCGCGCGCCTTGCCGTCGTGAAGGAACCCGGTGACGAAATCGCGCTGCGGGCCCGCCGGGCGCCCGCTGGCAAAGGGCACGAAGGCGACCTTGTACCCGGACAGGTCGGCACGGTTCCAGCTGCCATGCTGGCCGACAAAGGCGCCATCGCCATAGCCGGGCGCGAAGCTGCCGCCCCGCACGAACGTCAGCCCCAGCGCCGCGACATGCGCGCCCAGCGCGTAATCGGGGGCGATGGCGCGCTCGACCAGCTCGGGCCGGGCCGGATGGACGCGCGGATCGACGTGCTTGCCCCAATAGCTGTAGGGCCATCCATAGAATGCCCCCGGTTGCACCGATGACAAGTAATCGGGCACCAGATTGGGGCCGATCTCGTCGCGCTCGTTCACGACCGCCCACAGCCCGTTGGTCCAGGGATTGATCGCCAGCGCGGTCGGATTGCGGATGCCGCTGGCATAGGTGCGCCGCGCTCCCGTCGCGCGATCGATTTCCCACACCACCGCGCGTTCTTCTTCCACGGCCATGCCGCGCTCGCCGATATTGCTGTTCGATCCGATGCCGACATACAGCTTGGTCCCGTCGGTGCTGGCGGCAAGCGACTTGGTCCAGTGATGGTTGATCTGCGCCGGCAGCTTGGTCACTTCCACGCCGGTCGAGCGCGGGATCGCCGTCTGGCCGGCACTATAGGGGAAGCGCAGCAGCGCGCCCTGATTGGCGACGTAGATGCTGCCATCCACCAGCGCCAGGCCATAGGGTGCGTCGAGCCCGTCGATGAACACCGTGCGCACCTCGGGCCGCCCATCGCCATCGGCGTCCCGGAGCAGCGTGATGCGATCGCCGCCCTTCACGCTACTGGTGCCCAGCCCCTTGATATAGCCCGCGATGACGTCCTTGGGGCGGAGGTTCGGCGCGTGGCCCCCGCGCCCTTCCGACACCAGCAAGTCGCCATTGGGCAGCACCAGCATCTGGCGCGGAATGCGCAAGTCGGTGGCGAACGGCACGATGGTGAAACCGTCAGGCACCGTCGGCAGCGCACCGTCCCAGCCGGCGGGGCTGGCGATCTTTATCGTCGGGACCAGGCTTTGCTGGATCGCCGGCAATTGCGGGGCCGGCCCCGTGTCGCGCGCCGTAGTGCCGCCGCCGCATGCGGCAAGCATCAGGACAAGGGCACTGGTGCCCGACCAACGCGTGATGCTCATGCCTGCTCTCCAGCGAAATAGGGCGTATGCGCGATCCACGCGGCGACAAAGGCCAGCACGGTGCACAGGAACGAGAGCACCACGCCGACCGCGCCCACCGAACTCCACGCGTCCTGACTGTGCTTGAACGCGTCGATCAACCCCAGCACCCACATCGCGGCGATCAGGATGAGGTAGAGCGAGGGCCGGCTGCGCAGATCGGCGCCGCGCGCCCGGATGCGATCGACCGCCGCCCAGATCAGGACGGGCGCACCAAACACCAATGCGCCGGTGATCGCCCATTGCGAGAGGTTGGACCATTGGACCTCGCCGCTGTTGAGATACGTCACGTCAGACGCGAACGCCGAAGCGAAAAGCGCCACCGGAAACGATAGCAGGATCGCGTGGAGGGGGTGCAGCGACAGGCTGCGCAGTGCTGGCGACATGAAGGTCTCCGGTATCGTCGCCCCGAATGGGCCGGCGGTTCGACCATCAATGAATCGCGCGCCAGATGGTTGCACCCGCGCGATATTGCGCGCCGGAGCCGGCGCTCAAAGGCAAGCGGAGAAGGCTGCCACCGGCGCTCCCGTCACGAGGATCGCCACCAGCCCGGCCAGCGCGGAGGCCAGCGCAAGCCGCCGCTCCAGTCCGCGCGGCGCGCAACGCGCCCACAGGGCGACCGCAGCGGCGGCCCCGGCCAGTGCCAGCCAGGTGCCGATCATCGCCCATCCGAACAGCGTCCCGCCCGGCATCGCGATGCGATCCCACCGCTGCGCGCAACCGACGCCGTGCAGCCCGTAGAGCAGCGAGAATCCCATCGCCCATAGCCACAACCCCGCGCTGGCACGCGCGAGCAGCCTCATGCCGACAGCCCCGGCACGACCAGGCACAGCAGCACCACAATCGTCACCGCTCCGGCATAGTCGGCAAACATCCGCGCGACGGCCAGTTCCTGCGACCGCGCAGTCGAGACAAAGCCTGCGGCGATGCGCGCCCGCGCGAAGGCCGCGCCCAACAGCGCGATGAGGGCGTGCAGCGCGGCATAGGCAATGAGCGCCCAGCTTGCCGCCGCATAGCCATGGCTATCGGGCAGCGGGAGTGCCGTGACTCCCAGCGTCACCAGCGCGACGAGGGCCACTCCCTGCGCCCCCGCCGCCGCCAGGCTTGCGCGTGCGGCTGTGCGCAACGACCCTGCGCCGGTCGCCCGCTGCGCGCGTCGAGCGAGTAACGCGCCTGTGCCCGTCGCCACCGCCGCGACCAGCGCCACTCCCCCGCCCCCATCGATCAATTGCGGCGGGGGCCAATTGGGCGCGACGACCCAGAGAAAGGCATAGCCGAACAGCAGCGACGCGAAGAGCGTGCCGTCCGCGACCAACAGCAACGCCGCGCCCCACCATCCCGGCGCGCCGCGTGCCTCGCGATGGATCGGCGCGGTCTGGCCCCGTCCGATCGATACCGGCCCGACATCCTCGCGCGCACCCAGCGTCCAGGCCCAATACCATCCCAGCGCGACGAGCGCGGCCAACGGGGCAAGCGCCAGGGCATAATACCCGAACAGCAGCGCCAGGAAGAAACACCCCGTCACCAGCCCCGTGACCAGCGGAAGCCGCGTGTTGCCCGGCAGGATGACGACATGGTCGATCGCGCCCGTGGTGGTGTCGACTGCCATCGTCTCGCGCCAGCCGTGCCGCGCCTCGGCCAGATACCCCTCGCCGCGCGCTAGCCTCAGCGCGAGTGCGGGGTCGTCGAACAGCGGATCGCGCCCCCGGACCTCGGGCTGGCTGGCGATGTTATAGGCCGGTGCCGGGATCGCCATCGCCCATTCCAGCGTCGTGGCGCGCCAGGGATTGCGGCGGCTGCGGCGCGAAAGGAATATCTGGAGCGCGACGTCGAGCGCGAACAGCGCAAAGCCGAACGCCATTATGAAGCTGCCCACCGACGACAGCAGGTTGAGCCCCGTCCACCCCATCTCGGCCGCGTAGGCATAGACTCGGCGGGGCATGCCGAGCAGCCCGGTCAGGTGCATCAGGAAGAACGTCAGGTTGAAGCCGACCAGGATCAGCCAGAACGCCGCCTCGCCCAGTCGCGGCACCCGCGCCCGCCCGGTGAAATGCGGCAGCCAGTAATAGGCGCCCGCCAGCATCGGAAAGATGAACCCGCCGACCAGCACGTAATGCAGGTGCGCGACCACGAAATAGCTGTCATGCGCCTGCCCGTCGAACGGCACCATCGCCAGCATCACGCCCGTCAGCCCGCCCATCACGAACACCAGGAAAAAACCCATCAGGTAGAGCATGGGCAGCGTGCGTTCGGGCTTGCCGCTCCACAGCGTGCCGATCCATGCAAAGACCTGCACCGCCGTCGGCAACGCCACCAGCGCCGAGGCGGCGGAAAAGAACCCCAGCGCCATATGCGGGATGCCCGTGGTGAACATGTGGTGCACCCACAGCCCGAAGCTGAGAAACGCCAGCGCCAGCAACGCCGCGACGATCCATTCATAGCCAAGGATCGCCGTGCGGGCCATCACGGGCAGTACGGTGGAAACGACGCCGGCGGCGGGCAGGAAGATGATATAGACTTCGGGATGGCCGAACAGCCAGAACAGGTGCTGCCACAATAACGGGCTGCCGCCGCGCGTCGGGTCGAAGAACGGCCAGCCGAATGCGCGCTCCACTTCCAGCAGGATCGAACCCAGGATCAGCGGCGGGAACGCCACCAGCATCATCATCGCAGTGATGAGCAGATACCAGGCGAACAGCGGCATCCGATCCAGCCGCATCCCCGGCGCGCGCAGCTTCAGGACCGATACGGTGATCTCGATCGCCGCCGATATCGCCGAAATCTCGACAAAGGTGATGCCGAGCAACCAAACATCGGCGTTGATGCCGGGCGAATAGACCTTGGACGCCAGCGGCGTGTACATGAACCACCCGCCATCGGGCGCGACGCCGAACGCGAGCGCGGCGATCAGGATGGTCCCGCCGAACAGATAGCACCACCAGCCATAGGCCGACAGGCGCGGAAAGGCCATGTCGCGGCTGCCCAGCATCTTGGGCAACATGTACAGCGCCAGCCCCTCGAACATCGGGATCGCGAACAGGAACATCATGATGCTGCCGTGCATCGTGAACAGCTGGTTGTAGACGGCGGGGCCGACAAAGGCGCTGTCCGGCGTCGCCAGCTGCGCCCGGATCAGCATCGCCAGCGCGCCGCCGATCGCGAAAAACGCAAAGGCCGCGAGGATGAACCGCCTGCCGATATCAGAGTGATTGACCGAGACGAGCGTACCGCGCCAGCCGCGCGGGGCGCCCCAGATAGCCGTGAGCGCGCGGTGCCGGCGCAGCGCGTTCATCGCTGCGCCCCCCGCCGGAACGCGTCCCAGCCAGCGGCATCGTGCGCGATCACGCGAAAGCGGTTGCTGGCGTGGTGCAGCCCGCAGAATTCGGCGCACTGCCCCTCGAACGTGCCCGGCTGCTCCGCCTGGATGCGCAGCACGTTCACTTGCCCCGGCACCGCGTCCATCTTGCCCCCCAGCCTCGGCACCCAGAAACTGTGGATCACGTCGACGGAGGCGATGCGCACATTCACCGGCCGCCCGGCCGGAATGTGCAGGATGTCGCGCGTCTCGATCGCGCCGGCGCTACCGGGCTGGCGGAACGTCCAATACCATTGGTGCCCGGTCGCCTCGACCGTGACGGCGCGCGCATCGGGCCGCGCGATCGTCCGTTCGCCCAGGATAAAGGCATAGCCCAGCAACACCGCCAGCACGACGGCCGGCATCGCCAGGCCCAGCCCGCCGATCCACAGCACCGCGCCACCGCCGCGCACACCCGCCCGGCGACGAAAGGCCAGCGCGAGCAGGCTCCACGTCACCACCGCCAGCACCGCTCCGCCCGCCAGCATCATCCACCACAGCGTCGCGACATCGCGCGCGGCAGGGCCCGCCGTGTCGAGCGTCGAGAGCGGCCCGGCGCAACCACCGGCAATCAATGCTGGCATCGCGGCCATGCTTCGGTGCAAGATGTTGGAATGGATGATGGAACCAAGGACACCGGCACGCTGGTCGACCCGATTTCGGCGGCGCCCCAGTTCCACCGGACCGAATCGCAGATCGCAATCGCCGGGCACCCGATCCACGCCATGCTGGTCGCGTTTCCGATCGCACTCACGATGTGCACGCTGGGCGCGGACGGGTTTTACTGGTGGACCGGCGAAATATTCTGGGCGCGCGCGGCGCTGTGGGCCAGCGGCACGGCGTTTCTGTTCGGGCTGCTCGCCGGGCTGTCGGGCACGGTCGAGCTGCTGCTGGTGCCGGGCATCCGGGCGCGTGCGGCAAGCTGGACGCATTTCATTATCGCGGTGATGCTGCTGTCCATCCTGGGCGGGAACTGGGGCTATCGCCTGGCCTCCGGCTATGAACAGGCGGTCCTGCCCTGGGGGCTGTTGCTGTCCGCCTTTTCCGCGGCCTTCGTGGCGGTGACCGGCTGGCATGGCGGGAAACTGGTGTTCGATTATCACATCGGCACCTCGTCCACCGGCAAGGGCTGACCGCGCGGCGCGACCAGCCAGCCGGGCGCGAGCCCGTCGCCCAGCACCGGCTTGCCGAGCACCAGCACCAGGATGACCAGCATCGCCGCCAGCGCGAGCGCGACGAACGGCCACGCCCGCCGGGGCGTATAGCCGCCGCGCCTTTCGCCGATGGTGACGGTGACATGGCCGATCCAGGCGTGGAGCAGCACCAGCACGCCTACCACCACCAGCTTGGCGAACATCCACGGCACGAACACGCCGCGCAGGAAAACAAGCGCGCTGCCCAGCGTGATCGCGATGACGGCGGCGGGCGTCACCACCCGGACATAGGCAAGGTGCGTCAGCATGCGCAGCCGGGCATAGTCCTCCTGCTCATCCCCCGCCTCGTGCTTGGCGAGGAGCAGCGGCAGCGCGATCAGCCCCGCGCACCAGATCGACAGCGCAGCGATGTGGAACAGCTTGACCGCCGCGATCATGCCGCCATCGCCGCCCGCGCCCATACGCGCCGTCCGATCAGCGCGACGATGGCCGCATAGGGGACGACACCCGGAACCCACATGATAAGGCCGGCCAACTGCTGGTCCGCCAGCGGGCCCAGCCCCCAGGCCAGCGTCGTGCCGGCATGCGCGCGATACAGCGCCTCGGGCGCGAAGGTCAGCAACGCGCCCAGCATCCCCATCTGCGCCATCGCAAAGATCGCGGCCAGCATCGCCGGCACGGGGGGCGCCGCCAGCAATGCGCGCCACATCCAGATCGCCGTCGCCAACAGGCTGCCCTGCATCAGCCAGTAGAGCCCCGTCTGCGCCAGCGCGCGGTCGTACAGCGCCGGCACGTGCCACGCCCACAGCGTCAGCGTCGCCGCCAGCAGCGCAAGCCCGAGCGAACCCGCCCGACGCGCCGGAAACGCCAGCGCGAGCAGCGGCGCGGCGACCGCGACCAGCAGGATATGATGCACTGCCCGCGCCGAGAACAAGGCGACGCTCAGCGCACACAGCGGCGAGACGAACAGGATGGCAAGCACCCCCACCCCGCCCAGCGCAAGGCGCGGATTCGCCGATCGCCAGGCGAGGGCGGCACACACCACAAGGCCCAGCAGCAGCACCGGATCGAAATTCCAGCGCAGCATCCAGCCCTCCGGCACGGGCGGGACGCCGCAATAGCTCGCGACGCTATCCATCATTGCGGACGCGCGCGGGTCAGCGCGTCATGGCCATAGGCAATCCCCAGCGCCAGCGCCGCGCCGCCGACGATATTGCCCAGCGTGCTGAACACCAGGTTCACCGCCATGCCGGACAGGTCCAGCGCCCCCGAAGCAAACCACCCCAGCGGGAGGATCGACATGTTCGCGACCGAATGCTCCAGCCCCGCCGCGACGAAGATCGTCACCGGGCCGACGATGGCAAGCACCTTCGCCGCAACGCTGCGCGCCGCCATCGACATCCATACCGCCAGGCAGACGAGCATGTTGGCAAGGATGCCCGAGCAGAACACCGCCGCCGGCGCCTTGGCCAGCTTGCCATCGGCCAATGCGATCGCCGCGTCGCCCACGCCGTGCCCCAGTCCCCCGCTGGCCGAGAACAGCGCAGCGATGGCGACCGCGCCCAAGAGGTTGCCCAACCAGACCACCGTCCATGCCGCGACCATGCGCCCCGGCGCCAGGGCACCGGTAGCCACCGGCAGCACCAGCATCGTATTGCCGGTGAACAGTTGCGCACCCACGATCATCACCATCATCAGGCCGACCGAAAAGGCCACTCCCGACAGCAGCCGCACCGCGCCGCCGTCGCCCATGGATGCCTGTGCCACCAGCGCCGCGACGGCGCCGAAGGCAATGAATGCGCCAGCCAGAACCGCCAGCACGAGCATTCTTACCCAGGGCTGCTCGGCCTTGCCCGCCAGCAGCGCCGGGGCGCCTTCCGCAATCGCTTCGCCGACAGGGTCTTCGGTCGCCTCCCCCGCCATCAGCCCACCTCAATCCGCACCGGCACCGCCTTGCTCGCAGGGGTCTTGGAGGCGCGGTCATGGTGCTGGATCGGGATCAGCGGGTTGAGTTCGGGATAATAGCCGACGATCGTGCCGTCGGGCAGGTCGAAGGGGACGATCTCGAGCCCTGCGATCCGCCGGGCATGGCCGTCGTCCGCATCGCCGACCAGCGCCACGCGCTGCCCCGCCACAAGCCCGGCGCGCGCCATGTCGTTCGGGCTGATGAGCACCACATCCCGCTTGCCCTCGATCCCGCGCAGCCGGTCGCTATAGCCGTAGATCGTCGTGTTGAACTGGTCGTTCGATCGGGTGGTGACCAGCCGATACCGCCCTTCGGCATCGGCGACATCGGTGGCTGCCAGCATCTCCGGCGCCGTGAACGCCGCCTTGCCGCTTTCGGTCTTCCACACCCGCTCGCGCGCGGTGTTGCCGCGATAGAAGCCGCCGGGCTCGAACATCCGCGCGTTCATGTCGTGAAACTGCTCGGAATAGGTCTCGGCGATCAGGTCGCGCACCAGCGCATAGTCGCCGGTCCATTCCTCCCACCGTACCTTGGGATTGGGCGGCAGCGTCGCCATCGCCATCCCCGCGACGATCGCCAGCTCGGATTTCAGGCGCGGGCTGGCCGGGGTGCGATGGCCCAGCGAGCCGTGGATATGGCTGAAACTGTCCTCGATGGTAACGGTCTGCGGGCCGCCGGCCTGCATGTCCTCTTCGCTGCGCCCCAGACAGGGGAGCAGATAGGCGGCCTTGCCATTGAACAAATGCCCGCGGTTCAGCTTGGTGGCGATCTGTACGGTCAGCTGCATCCGATCCCAGGCGGGCTCGACGCGCCCCTGGTCGGGGATCGCGCGCAGGAAATTGCCGCCCAGCCCGATGAACGCCTGCACGCTGCCGTCCAGTACGCCTTCGCACACGTCCACCGTGGTCATGCCCTTGTCGCGCGGCAGATCGAAGCCGAACTGTTCGGCCAGCTTGTCCAGCGGTACCAGCTCGGGCTTTTCGGACATGCCCACGGTGCGCTGGCCCTGCACGTTGGAATGGCCCCGCACCGGGCAGATGCCGGCGCCTTCCCGGCCAATATTGCCGCGCATCAGCAGGAGATTGAGCAGCATGGCGATGTTCTCGAAGCCATGGACATGCTGGGTCAGCCCCATGCCATAGACGCCGATGACGCGCTCCGCCGCCACATAGACCCGGCCCGCTTCTTCCAGGTCCGCGCGGCTAAGGCCCGATTCCTGCTCGATCCGCTCCCAGCTGGTCGCATCGGCCCGCGCCTGGAACGCCTCGAAGCCGGTACAATGCTCGGCGATGAACGCGCGGTCGATCAGCGTGCCGCCGCGCGCCGCATCCTCGGCGAACACGACCTTGCACAGCCCCATGATCGCGGCGATGTCGCCGCCCGCGCGCACTTGCAGATACTGGCAACTGATCGGCGTGCCGCTACCGGTCAGCATCTGGGTCGGGCTCTGGGGGTTGATGAACTCGATCAGCCCCTTTTCCCGGATCGGGTTGAACGTCACGACCTTGCAGCCGCGCTTCACTGCCTCTTGCAACGGATGCAGGAAGCGGGGGCTGTTGGTGCCGGTGTTCTGCCCGAAGAAGAAGATCGCATCGCAATGCTCGAAATCGTCGAGGACACAGGTGCCCACGGGCGATCCGATCAGCTTGTTCAGCGTGACCGACGTGGTCTCATGGCACATGTTGGAGCTGTCGGGCAGGTTGTTGTGGCCATAGAGGCGGGCGAACAGCGCATAGAGATAGGTGGTCTCCAGACTGGCGCGGCCAGAGGCATAGAAGACCGCCGACTTGGGATCGATCGCCTTCAGCGCGGCGCCGATGCCGGCAAACGCCTCGCTCCAGTCGCACGGGACATAGCGGTCGCTCGCCGCGTCATAGCGCATCGGATGCGTCAGCCGCCCCTGCTGTTCCAGGTCATGGTCGCTCCAGCCGCGCAGTTCGGTGACGCTGTGCGCTGCGAAAAACTCGGGCGTGCAGCGCCGGCTGGTCAGTTCCCACAGCGTCGCCTTGGCCCCGTTCTCACAGAATTCGAACGCATGCGGATGCTTCGGCTTGCCCCAGGCGCAGCTGGTGCACATGAAACCGCCCGTCTTGTTCTGGCTGGCCAACGTGGCGAGCGCCCCCGGGGTCGGCCGCTCGCGCAGCGCGGTTTCCACCATCCCGCGTAGCGAACCCCAGCCCCCCGTGGCGCTGTGATATTCGGCCGTCTCTGGCTCGTCGGTCATGGCATGCTCCCGTAGCGCTTACAGGGTTAAGCGATGTGGAGCGGTTCGGTTCCCGCGAATAGGCACCCTAATGTATGGGGTTATCCGCGCGCTCCAGTTCCTCGGCAAGCGGGTCCTCGCGCAGTCCCTCCAGCCGGGTTCCGGAAATATAGCTCGCCCGGCCCAGCACCTGGGCACCGAGCGGCAGCGTGATCAGCAGGAACAGGATCGCCAGGAGCCCGGATGCGGTGCCGTCGCCCACGCCCGAGAGCAAGCAGCCCAGGATGAGCAGCGCCGTGCCGAGCGTGCCGGCCTTGGTTGCGCTGTGCATCTGCTGCAACGGATCGCGCAGCCGGATCACCCCGATCGCCGCCGTCAACAGGAACAGCGCACCGGCGGCCAACAGCACCATCGCAACCACGGTCATGGCGCTCTCCGCTTGCGCTCGAGGAAGGCCGCGAACGCCAGTGTCGCGACGAAGTTGATCAGCGCGATGCCCAGCGCGATGTCGAGGAACGCCCCCCGCCCCGTGCTCGCCGCCGTCAGCGCCGCAAACCCGACCGCGATCGCCGTCAGCATGTCGAACGCGATGAAGCGGTCGGCAAAGCTGGGGCCGCGCACCAGCCGCCACCCGGCCAGGATCAGCGCGAGCGCGAGCACCAGGCCCAGCACGCCGTACAGCGTCGCCATCGCGCTCATGCCTCCAGCTCCAATATCCAGCGCTCGTACAACCGCTTGAACCGCGCCGCAGAGGCCTCTGCGTCCGCCGTGTCGAGCAGGTGGAGGTACAGCCGGGTCCGGTCCTCCGAGACGTGCAGACAGGTGGAGCCGGGGGTCAGCGAGGTGAAATAGGCGAACAGCGCCACCGCCCAGGGCTGCCGCACCGAAACCGGCACGACGACGATCGCGGGACGCGTGCGGATGCGCGGCGACAACACGATCCGCGCCACCGTGAGCGATGCGAACACCACGTCCCACAGGAAGATCGCGATCAGCACAATCGCCGCGCGAAGGCGAAGAAGCGGCCTCATCCGCGCTTCTCCAGGATCAGCGCCGAAAGCTCGGCGATCGACCACAGCCCCTGCGGCATCAGCCCGATGGCAAGCGTGGCTGCAGACAGCATCGCCATCGCCGCCAGCCCGCTTCTGGGCAGCGCCCGCGAGCGCGCGGCCCGCGAATCCTTCCAGCAGGCGTTCGACCAGAAGGTCGACATCGAGATGATCGTCATGAACCCGACCAGCAGCGCCACTCCGCCCAGCCATGCCATCCCCGCATCCAGGCTGGCCCGGATCACGAACAGCTTTGCCCAGAAGCCCGAAAAGGGCGGGATGCCCGCCAGCGACAGCACCGGCACTGCAAACAGCAGCGCGAACAGCGGATGGTGCCGCACCATCCCGCCGGTGCGGGTGAGGTCCCAGCTTCCCGACGCGCGACGGATCAGCCCTGCGCCCAGGAACAGGTTCGCCTGCACGATCATCGAATGCACCATATAGAATATCGCGGTCGCCACGCCCTCGCGGGTGCCCAGCGAGAGGCCGGCCATCATATACCCCACCTGCGCGATGACGTGATAGGCCAGGATGCGCCGCATGTCGGTCTGCGCCAGCGCGCCCGCGACGCACAACAGCATCGTCGCCGCCGCCACGCCTCCGAAGAGTGGCACAAGTTGTGCCGCACCCAGCGCCCCGCGCCCCACGCCGAACATCACCACCGCCACCAGCAGCAGCGCGAAGAAGCCCATCTTGGTCAGCAGACCGGCAAACACCGCCGCCACCGTGGTCGGCGCGGTGTGGTACGATGCGGGCAGCCACAGGTGGAACGGGGCAAGCCCGGCCTTGAGCGCCAGGCCGCCGAACAGCAGCGCCGCCGCTGCGGCGGATGCGACACTGGGCGGGCGGTCGGCAAGCATCATTCCCGCCGTGCGGATATCGAGCGTGCCGGTGATGCCATAGACCATGACCACACCGATCAGGATAAAGGTCGCCGCGACCATCGCGAAGCTCGCATAGCGGATCGCCCCGTCGATCTGGGCCGGGCGCCGGTCGATCGTCAAAAGCCCCAGCGCAGCGAGCAGCGCGAGCTCGAACCAGACATAGAGGTTGAACAGATCGTCGGTCAGGAACGCGCCGTTTACGGCGCCCAGCATCGCCAGCACCAGCGCATCATAGCCCGCACGGCGGCGGCGCGGCCCGATATCGCTCAGCGCATAGAGCGACGCGGCAAGGCTGACCCATGCCGTCGTCAACACCAGCACCGCGCCCAGCGGCGATGCCGAAAAGCTGATCCCGAACCCCTGCGGCCAGCCGCCGAACACCGACAGCGGCACCCGCGCATCCGCCTGTACCCGCGCGAGCAACAGCGCCGACAGCAGCACGAGCAGCCCGCTCGCCAACACCCCGATGGCAGACGCCATGGCGGGGCGCCGGCGCAGCACCAGCGCGAGCGCGGCGGCGATGAACGGCACCAGCACCGGCGCGATCAGGAGGAGGCCATCACCCATCGGCAGCGTCCTGCGTCTGTGCGGGCCCCAGTGTTTCGGCGGCATCGACCGCGCGGGCATCGACGCTGCCCTGTGAGCGCCAGGCACGCAGCACGATGACGCCCAGCACCACCGTCAGCGCAAAGCCGATGACGATGGCCGTCAGGATCAGCGCCTGCGTCACTGCATCGGCGGAATTTTCCAGCGTGGTCGCGCCATCGCGGATGATCGGCGGCTGCGCGCTGCCGATGCGCCCGGCAAGGAACAGCAGCAGATTGGCACCGGTGGCGAGCAGCGACAGCCCCAGCAGCATCCGCACCAGATTGCGCGACAGGATCATGAACAGCGCGCACCCCACGATGCCTGCGCCCACCAGGGCATAGAGGATCGTCATCGCGCCGCCTCCCGCTGCAGTCCGAACAGGAACACCACCACGGCGCCCACCACCACCAGATACACGCCCAGGTCGAACACCATGGTCGTACCCAGCTTGGGCAGCCAGCCCAGCGGCTGCCCCCAGATATGCGTCATATACGCCCCGCCGGAGACCA
Source organism: Sphingomonas degradans (assembly GCF_053502645.1). Taxonomy (NCBI): domain Bacteria; kingdom Pseudomonadati; phylum Pseudomonadota; class Alphaproteobacteria; order Sphingomonadales; family Sphingomonadaceae; genus Sphingomonas; species Sphingomonas degradans. The sequence continues at coordinate 919,509 of NZ_CP177172.1, read as the reverse complement.
TGCCCGGCACCCCGCTCACCAGCGCCAGCGCCATGCCGATCCCGACCAGCAGCATCGGATCGACGCGCAGCGCCCGCTCCGCCCGGTCGACGCCATAGGCAAGCGACAGCAGCGCTACGCCAAGCGCCGCGACCAGCCCGCCGACAAAGCCGCCCCCCGGCGCATCATGCCCGCGCCACAGGATCACCAGCGACGCTGCGACCAATATCCAGGCGAGCCAGCGGCCCGCCGCCTGCAGCGAGAAATGCACCGGCTGCGCCACGCTTTCGGGTGCGGCGCCGCCCCGGTTCTTCAACAATGCGCGTGCCAGCACCGCCGCCATGGCGATGACCATCGTCTCGCCCAGCGTATCGACCGCGCGGAAATCGACGAGGATGACGTTGACGACATTATGCCCCTGCGCCGCGACATAGCTCATCCGCGCGAAAAAGGCGGCGGCAGCGGAACTGTGCGCGCCTGCGGCCATGTCGAGCAGGGCGACGGCGAGCAGCAGCGCAATGGCCCCCGCGACGATCCCGTCGCCGGTCCGCATCGCGCGCGATCGCGTCACGGGGCTCGCCAGCGGCACCGCGAGCAGCAGCGCGGTCAGCAGCACAACCAGCAGCGCCTCGACGGCGAACTGCGTCAGCGCGAGGTCGGGCGCGCCGTTCATCAGGAACGTGAGCGCCACGGCGAAACCCGTCAGCCCGGTCGCGATCATCGCCGCGAGCAGCGACGTCGCCCGCGTCGCCGCGATGGCGCCGCCCAGCCCCATCAGCGCGACCAGTGCCGGCGCGATCCGCATCTCGCCCAGCGCCGGCAACCGGGGCACGGCCCCCGACGCGACCACCGACCATGCGATCAACAGCGCCATTCCGCCGACCACCGCCAGCAGATAACGGCGCAGGTCCCCATGCTGCACCCACGCCGTCACCACGCGCGATCCGGCCACCAGCCCGCGCTGGCCGCCTTCCCACACGCGTTCCAGCGCGAACCGGTCCAGCCGATCGGCGCCGCGCAGCCGGGCATGGATCGGGCGCCAGAACACGACGATCATCGCACCGATGCTGACCACCGCGATGCTGAGCAGCAGCATCGGCGTCACGCCGTGCCAGACGGAGATGTCGACCTCGACGGCCTGGCCATAGACTGCCGCCACCGCCGGGCGCAGCGCGACACGCGTGATCCATTCCGGGTCCAGGCTGATGACCAGCCCGGCCACCGCCAGCAGCAACGGCGGCATCACCAGCGAGAAGGTCTCGGGCCGGCGGATCGCCCCGCGCCTGCGCTTGCCCAGGAAGAACGGGCGCAGCGTCACCACGCCCGCCACGCCGACCATGGCCGCGTTGACGATCACCGCGATCGCCATCGGCGCGAGCTGCCAGCTGCTCTCGATCTGTGCCTCGAACAGAAATTCCTTCGAGATGAACCCGATAAAGGGCGGGATGCCCGCCATCGACAGGCTGGCGCCGACACAGGCGAGCGCCGTCATCGGCAGCATCCGGGCCAGCCCGCCCAGCGACCGCAGATCCTGTTGCCCGGTAGTGTGCAGCACCACGCCCGCGCAAAAGAACAGCGCCGCCTTGTACAGCGCATGGGCCAGCAGGAACCCGACCATTGCCACCGTCGCCGCCGGCCCATCCAGCCCGACCAGCAGCGTCAGGATGCCCAGCGACGCGATCGTGGAATAGGCGAGCGCCGACTTGAAATTCTCCGCCCGCAGCGCCTGCAAGGCTGCGACCAGCATGGTCAGGCACGCCACCGTCACCACTACGCCCCGGCCCCAGCTGGTCGCGGCGAACACCGGCTCGAACCGGGCGAGCAGATAGATGCCCAGCTTCACCATCGTCGCCGAATGGAGATAGGCGGAGGCGGGCGTCGGCGCCTGCATCGCGTTGGGCAGCCAGAAATGGAACGGGAACTGCGCCGATTTGGTGAAGGCCGCGATCAGGATGCACGCCACGATCGGGCCGCCCCACGGGCTGGCGGCGATGACATCCGCCTGCCGCACCGCCTCGGCCATCGAATAGGTGCCGGCGACATGGCCGATCATCAGCACGGCCGCCAACAGCATCAGCCCGCCAAAGGCCGTGACCTGAAACGCCATCAGCGCGGCCCGGCGCGCGCGGGCGCTGCGGCTGTCGAAGCCCACGAGCAGGAACGACAGGATGCTCGTCGCTTCCCAGAACAGCAGCAGCACCAGCAGGTTTTCCGCCAGCACGGTGCCCAGCATCGCGGTCTGGAACAACAGGATCAGCGTGAAGAACCGGCTGCGCTCGGCGCGCGGCTTGCCGGTGAGATAGCCGCCCGCATAGATGACGACCAACGCCCCGATGCTCGTCACCAGCAGGCAGAACAGGAACGAGAAGCCGTCGAGCCGGAACGTCAGGTCCAGCCCGATCGCCGGCGCCCAGCGCACCCCCTCGCCCATCACCCAGCCGCGCTCGACCACCGGGGCCATCGACACGAACGCCGCCAGCAACCCGGCGGGCAACAGCGCCATGACGAACCCCGCCCCGCGCCCGATCACGCGCGCAACCAGGGGCAGGATCAGCGAACCGACAAGGGAGATAAGCAGGATAACGAGCATCTACAGAACCTAATGCGCGAACGCCGCATCGGATGCATGGTTTTTCCCGCACGGCGCGCGCAGAAGCGGCATTCCCCGGCGCACCGGCCCCGCCGGTCGCCGATCGGCCGCAGCGGGGGCCGAATCCGCCGTCATGCGTTTACGCCGCATGACCGACTCGATCGACACGCTCCGGGAGAAAATGGAGGCAGCCGCCGCCGCGCTCGATTTCGAGGGGGCGAAGCGGTATCGCGACCAGATCAGCCTGATGCGCGGCGGCGCCACCGCCAGCGAGGCGGAGCATGCCGATTTGTCGGGCCTGACCCGCCAGCAACCCGGCGCGATGGGGCTCGGCACCAGCCAGCAACGCATGGCCCCGCCGCCCGGCTGGAAACCGCCCCCCAAGCCCGATCCGCTGACCAAGGGGCGAAACCGGCGCGGAACGCGCGGCGGCTGATCGCGCCGCCCTACGCCTGAACGGGCGACAGCGGCCAATAGGTGGCATAGCGTTCGTGCGCCACGCGGTGGTACGGAATCAGCCGCACCGGCGCGGGTTGCGCCGGAACGGTGAACTCCAGCGGCGCGCTGCCGGGCAGGATCGTGCGCGCGATCGTATCGGCATCCCCGGACAGCCGCGGTACGGCGAAGGGCGTGTCGTTATACGCACCATATTTCCGCTCGTTCACGACGATATCGGCGCCGGGCGCCAGCCCCTCCCAGCCCAGCGCTCCGGCGAGCACGAGCGGGCCATAGGTGAACGCGACGATGTCGGGCGCCGCCGGGGCGGCCTCCACCGCCACTTCCATCGCCAGCCGCAGTTCGACGCTATCCCCCTCGCGCCAGCTGCGCGCGACCGTGACATAGCTGCCCGGATCGGCGGAGCGCGCCGCTTCCTTCCCGTTGACCAGCACGGTGGCGGTGCGGCTCCACCGGGGATGCCGCAGCTTCAGGCTGGCCTGTGTCGGCTTTGGCGACGACCAGTGCAGCGTCGTGGTCGGCGTCTCGGGGAAATACGTCACCTGCCGCACCACCGCGCCCTTCTGCTTCCACCGCACGGACGAGGGGACGAACAGGTTCACGTACAGCGCATCCGCGTCGTGGAAGTAGATCGAATCCCGGTACTTCACATGGTTTTCCATCCCCGTGCCGGTGCAGCACCAGAAGGAATCCTCGGGCGTGTGGTACAGCTTCATGTACCCCGGCCGCGCGCCCTGGAAATACGTCGCCATGCCGCTGTCGGGATCCTGCGACGCAAGGATGCCGTTATACAGCGTGCGCTCGTAATAATCGGCATAGCCGGCCTGCGGGTCCTGGAGGAACAGCGCGCGGGTCAGCTTGAGCATGTTGTGCTGGCAGCACGTCTCCGATCCCTTGGCGGAGAAAACGTGGCGGGCGAAATCCGCCATGGCAAAGAAATGCTCGTTGTCGCCGTGCCCGCCGGTCGCGAAGGACCGGGTCAGCGCCACGGTGCGCCAGAAGAACGCGGCGGCATCGCGATAGCGCGCATCGCCCGTCGCCTCGAACACCCGCTGGAACCCGACGACTTTGGGCACCTGGGTGTTGGCGTGCAGCCCGTCCAGATGGTCGCGCCCCCTGGCCAGCGGGTCCAGCAGCGCCTTGTGCGAAAACCGCTCGGCCAGCGCGCGATACTCGGCATTGCCGGTCATGAAATACAGGTCGGCAAACACTTCGTTCATGCCGCCATGCTCGGTCTCGAGCATTTTCTCGAACTGCGCGTCGCTCAGCGGCCGGGTGGCGACAACGGCCCAGTCGGCGAAGCGCAGCAGCACCGCGCGCGACTGCGCACTGTCGGCCAGCAGCGCCGCATCGCGCAGGCCGGCATAGACCTTGTGCAGCGTGTACCATGGCACGCCCGTGATCGGCTCGCCGCGCAGGTGCGCCGCGACCAGCGCCGCCCCCTTGGGAAACGCGCAGACAAGGCCCGTGCCCGCCGCATCCTGGCACGCGGCAAGCTCGGCCGCGATATGGTCGATCCGCTGCCGGTACTGCGCGTTGCCCGTAGAGCGATAGGCCAGCGCACAGGCCGACAGATAATGGCCCAGCGTATGGCCATGGCAGTTGATGTCGGCCCAGATCGCCTCGGACTCCCACCCGCCATACACCGGCGCCTTGGGCTTCAGCCCCGCATTGACGCGGAAATTGTGCAGCATCCGGTCGGGGTCGAGGCGCAGTAGATAGGCCTCGGTCTTGCGCTGCGCATGCAGGAACGGCCCGTCGTCCAGCGTGACATCGGCCAGGTCGAAGGGCTGCAACGTCGCGGGCGCCGCCGCCGACGGGAGCGGTGCGGCCATCGCCACGCCGGGCGCGATCGCGCGCGATCCCGCGACCAGCGCGCCGCTGGCGGCACCACCCAGGAAGCGACGGCGCGACGCCACGATGGAACAGGTTTCGGGCGTCAAGGCATTCTCTCCCGGATGATTATTTACCGTGTGTCGATGGGACTATGCCAGCCGATCGCCAGGATAGCCAAGCGTGTCCGAAATCCGCGCCACTGCCTGTCGCAACAGGTCGCGGGCGGCGTCCAGATGCACTTTCTGCGATCCGTCGATCAGCGCAAGAAAGGGAATGGTGAGCGCCGCCGCGACATTCCCGTCGAATCCGAATACGGGGCAGCTTATGTCGGTCACCCCGTACGTGATCGGGCTCTGGCGACTGTCATAGCCGCGCGCCCGGATGGCGATGAGCCGTTCGTTCAGCCAGTCCCGGTCCACCGGCGCGGATCGCGCCTGTTCGGCCGCCGCGATGATCTGTTCGGCGCGCGGCACGCTTGAAAAGGCCAGCAGCACTTGCCCCGAGCAGCTGTTGATGATGTCGATCGTCGCGCCGATGCGCAGCGAAAAGCCCCGGATTCCGGGCTGTTGCTCGCACGCGATCACCAGCCCGCTGCCGGCATTGACGACAACGAGATGGCACGACTGGCCCGCATCCTGCGCCAACCCCTGCATGTGCGGCAGCGCGGCGCGGGCGATGTCCTGCGCCGGCGTTGCGCGATAGGCCATTTCCAGCAGCTTGTAGGCCACGGTGTAGCGATCGGTGATCGGCGATTTGCGCAGATAGCCCAGCCGCTCCATCACGATGACAATGCGGAACAATTCGCCGACCGATCGGCCCAGCTGCGCCGCGATCTCGCTGACCAGCGCGCCTTCGGGATGGTGCGCCAGCGCCTCGATGATCTCGAACGCCTTTTCTATCGCAGGCGCGGCATAGGTGCCCTTGGGCCCGCTCTGGTTCATGCGTCCTTCCCGACTGCGCACCCCGGCACCAACCGGACCGGCTGCTCCACTGTCAAGGCATAGGCCCGCGCCGCGTTGCCACCGAACACCGCGGCGTCGGCAGCGGGGCAATGGCGCGCCACGAAATCGGCAACCACCGCCGCGACCTCGGCATAGGAGGCCGCGAGCAGGCACACCGGCCAATCCGATCCCCAGATCACCCGATCCGGCCCGAACAGCGTGAAGACATGCATCAGATAGCGTTCGAGATCGGCGGGGCGCCAATGGCGATGGTCCGCCTCGGTCACCAGCCCGGACACCTTGCACCAGACATCGGGGTGCGCGGCAACGGCAGCCATCTGATCCGCCCAGGGCTGCCACGCGCCGCGCGCGATGTCGGGCTTGGCTGCGTGGTCCAGCACGAAACGGCCGGCGCCGATCCGGTCGAGAAACGCGGGGACGCGCGGCAACTGCGCGGCATTGACGAGAATGTCGTAGGTGAGCGACCGCCGCGCGACCGCGCGCACGCCCCGGACGAAATCGTCCGCGAGCAGGAAATCCGGGTCGGGTTCGTCCTGCACGACATGCCGATAGCCGACCAGAATGGGCGCCTGGAGCGCGTCAAGCCGGGCTTCCACATCGCCCGCCCGCAGGTCCACCCAGCCGACGACTCCGACGATCGCGGGGCACGTTTCGGCCGCGGCAAGAAGATGCGCTGTCTCCTCGACGGTCTGCCGCGCCTGGACCGCGATCGCCCCCTCGACGCCCGCCGTCGCCAGCGCCGCCCTGAGATCGGCGGCGTCGAAGTCGCGCGCGATGGCCGATCCCGGCGCGACCCACTCGAACGCCTCGGGCACATATCGCCACAGGTGATGATGCGCGTCGATCCGCATGAATGCGCCACAAGCTCCAAATCGCACAGGTGATAGCAAACTTGCATATACGAGATCAGACGTCTACCCATCGCAAAAGACCAAGACCGTGAGAGGGTGCGCGCATGAAGGCCGTCGTCTGCCGGGAACCGTTCCGCCTGGACATCGAGGAGCGCCCGCTTCCCGTGGCGCAGCCGGGCGAGATCATCGTCCGCATCCGGCGGGTGGGCCTGTGCGGCACCGACTATCACATCTATGCGGGCCGCCACCCGTTCCTCGCCTATCCGCGCGTCATGGGGCACGAACTGGCGGGCGAAGTGCATACAGCGCCGCCGGGGTCGCGTTTCCAGCCGGGCCAGCGAATCGCGATCAATCCCTATATCGCCTGCGGGACGTGCATCGCGTGCCGCAAGGATAAGCCCAACGCCTGCGTCAACATCCGCGTGCTGGGCGTGCACGGCGATGGCGGGATGGCCGAGTTCGTGGCGGTGCCGGAAAGCGCCGTGCTCGATGCGACCGGGCTGACGCTCGACCAGGCGGCGATGATGGAGTTTCTCGCGATCGGCGCCCATGCGGTCGCGCGGGCCCGCCTGGCGGGTGACGGACGCGCGCTGGTGGTCGGCGCCGGTCCCATCGGCATTGCGTGCGGGTTGTTCGCGCGCCTGGCCGGTGCCGTCGTGACGCTGGCGGACACCCGCCTGTCGCGGCTGGACTTTGCCCGCACCCATCTGGGGTTCGCCGATGTGGTCGAGGCGGGGCCGGACCTGGCCGCTGCGGCAGCCGAACGTACCGATGGCGACCTGTTCGACACCGTGTTCGACGCCACCGGATCGCTCGGCGCGATGGCGCAGAGCCTTGGCTATGTTGCGCATGGCGGCACGCTGGTGCTGGTCGGCGTGGCGCCCGGCGATCTCGTGTTCGCCGACCCGGAGTTCCACAAGCGCGAAACGACGCTGCTCGCCAGCCGCAACGCGCTCGCCGCCGATTTCGCCCGCGTCAAACAGGCGATGCTGGCGGGCGAAATCCCGGTGGACGCCCTTCATACCCACAGCGTGGACGGCGCCGATCTGCCCCGGCGCCTGCCCGAACTGATCGCCGACGCCGATCATGTCCTGAAAGCCATCGCCAGCTTCTGAGGACCGCCCGCATGACTCAGTCCCGCCCTGCTCTTCTCGATCGCCTGGCTACCAGCGGCCCCTTCGGTTTCGGGGCCTCGACGCTCGGCAATCTCTATCGCGCGATCGATGAAGCAGCGGCGCTCGCCACGGTCGACGCAGCGTGGGACCACGGCGTGCGCTATTTCGATACCGCGCCCTTCTATGGCTTCGGCCTCAGCGAGCGGCGACTGGGCGACGCGCTGCGGGGGCGCCCGCGCGATGCCTTTGTCCTGTCCACCAAGGTCGGGCGGCTGCTCGTGCCGGGCGAGGCGACCGCAGAGCGGCACGGGTTCCATTCGCCGATGCCGTTCGATCCGGTGTTCGACTATAGCTATGACGGCGTCATGCGCTCGGTAGAGGCGAGCCTGCACCGGCTCGGCCTGGCGCGGATCGACATCCTCTACATGCACGATCTCGGCCGGGTGACCCATGGCGCAGCGCATGAAGCGTATCGCGCACAAGCGGCGGAAGGCTTCCGCGCCATGACGGCGCTGCGCGACCAGGGGGTCGTCGCCGCGATCGGGCTGGGGGTCAACGAAGTCGAGATCTGCGCCGACAGCATCGACCGCGCCGATCTCGACATACTGATGATCGCGGGCCGCTACACACTGCTGAACCCGGAAGGCGCAGCGTTCTTCGACACGTGCCGCGCGCGCGGCATCGGCGTGGTCGCGGCCGGGGTCTTCAATTCGGGAATATTGGCGACGGGCGCGCAAGGGGAATCGGCGCATTACGACTACGGCCCCGCGCCGGTCGACATCGTGGCACGCGTCGATGCGCTGGAGCGATGCTGCGCGCAGTTCGGCGTCCCCCTGCCGGCAGCGGCGCTGCAATTCGTGGCGGCGCATCCGGCGGTGACCGCCACGGTGATCGGCACCGGCAATCCGGGGCGGATCGCCCAGACCGCCGCGCTGGCGCGCCACGCCATCCCCGCCGCGTTCTGGGAGGCTCTGGCGGCGAAAGGGCTGATCGGCGACGGGGCCTCTGTCCCACGCCCCTGACCGAAAAATCGATAACGATAAAAGGGAGATGGAGAAGATGACCGCAGCAAGCGCGCCGACCGATCCGGGGCAGCCGCCCCTTGGCTTCATCACCCCCGCCTATCGCTGGGGCTTTGCGCTGATCGTCAGCCTGTTCTTCCTGTGGGCGTTGGCGAACAACCTCAACGACATCCTGATCCGTCAGTTCCAGAAGTCACTGGGGCTAGACCGGGCGCAGGCCGGGTTCATCCAATTCGTCTTTTATATCGGCTATTTCGTCGTCGCGCTTCCCGCCGGGCTGCTGATGCGGCGGTTCGGGTATCGCGCGGGCGTGCTGACCGGGCTGGTCCTTTATGCGATCGGCGCGGCGCTGTTCTACCCCGCGTCGCTGATGCTCAGCTTCGGCATGTTCCTCTTCGCGTTGTTCCTGATCGCAGCGGGCGCCGCGTGCCTGGAGACGACCGCCAACGTCTATACCGGCGCGTTCGGCGATCCGGCCACGGCGGTGCAGCGGCTGAACCTGGCCCAGGCGTTCAACGGACTGGGCGGCTGCATCGCCCCTGCGCTCGGCGGCATGCTGATCTTCTCCGGCGTCGAGCATTCGACCAACACCCTCACCGCCATGTCGCCCGCCGAGCTCGCGGCCTATCGCGCGGCGGAGGCCGCGACGGTGCAGCTTCCCTATGCACTGCTCGCCATTGCCGCGCTTGGCGTGGCGGCGGCCGTCGCCGCAGCCCGCCTGCCCGCCGCCAGCGCGCCCGGCGAGAGCTCGCTTCGCGCGCAGTTCGGCACGGTGACGCGCCACCGCCCGTTGATCGGCGCGGTCATCGCGCAGTTCTTCTATGTCGGTGCGCAGGTCGGCATCTGGAGCTATTTCATCGATTTCGTGAAGGACGCGACGCCCTGGGTCTCGGAGCGGCAGGGCGCGTATCTCCTGTCGGGGAGCCTGGTGCTGTTCATGCTCGGTCGCTTCACGGGCACTGCGCTGATGGCGCGGGTCCGCCCGACGCGGCTGCTGGGTGCCTATGCACTGGCCAATGTCGCGCTGTGCGCCGTCGCCGCGACCGCACCCGGATGGATTGCCGTCGCCGCGCTGGTGCTGACCAGCTTCTTCATGTCGATCATGTTCCCGACGATCTTCGGGCTGGGCGTGGAATCGCTCGGCGCGGCGCGCCCTCTGGGATCGTCGTTCCTCATCATGGCGATCATCGGCGGAGCGCTGTTTCCGCCGGTCATGGGCTTCATCGCCGTGCACACCGGCGGCATCGCCACGGCATTGCTGCTGCCGCTTGCCGCCTTTGTCGTCATTGCCGCCTATGCCCGGCGCGCCGCCGGGAGCGAAACCGAAAGCCCGGCCCCGGCCTGACCGGCCAGGCCCGCCTTTAACCCGGGACCACGACGTTGCCCGGCAGTCGCCAGACCGTCAGGCCAAGCGCCGGTTCGGCCTGGCTGAAGAATCGTCGAGCCGGTCGACATAATAAGTGCCGCTCACCGGGCGGGAAGCCATGGTCTCGTTCGTCAGGAATCCTGCCCCGCCGATAGCGGTTGAGTTCGGCCACCACCTGCCGCAGCGGCATCTGGCGAAAAATCAGCGTCCCGGACTGCCACGCCGTCAGCACCGCCGCGTCGAGCCCGCGCCGATCCCCTGCGCGGTATAGCGCACCTCGTCCGCCGCGCGCAGGGCGCGGCGCTCCTGTCCCCAGCGCACCTGCGTCTCGCCGGCCAGGCTGGTGATGCAGATCTCCTCCCCCTCGCGGCGCGCATTGAAGCGCCCGGCGCACCACGCTCGTCCCCGCCCCCGCCACCAGCGCCACCGATCCGGCCTTGCCGCTGGACAGCAGCGATGCGGCGGACACCCCCGGTCCTGTCAATGAACCTTGGTACAAGCGCGCCGCTGCGGCGAAACGGGTTCAGAACAGCCCGTCGTCATCATCGTCATCGTCCGCGACCTCGGCCACCCCCATGTCGGTGCCCGGAACATAGTCGCGGTGGACCTCGCGCTCGCGCGCCATGGTGTAGCTGCGCAGGATCGTGTCGAACAGCGCGGCCATCGCCGGCTGCGCCGCTTCGGGAATCACGTCCTGCGCCGCGCCAAAGCCCGCCAGCAATTCGGCATGGTCGGCCATCGCCCGCCCCACGGCGTCGCAATCGACGGCTTCGGTGGTGTTGCGCAGCATGTCGGCGATCACGGATGCATCATCGCCCAGCCCCGCCATGCCCTCGCGCATCCGCTGCCCCCCGGCGCGGATACACTCCAGCGAGTCCGCCAGCGATTGGGTGACCTCCGCATCCTCCTGCCCGCGTATCGCGCCGGCGGCGGCCGTCAGTTGCTCGAACAACGTGCCGATCCGGTCCGAAATCTCCTCCAGCATCACGGCAAAGCCGCGTATTTCGGACGCGATCACCGCGAGCCCCCGTCCCGCATCTCCCATCCTGTAGCAGCGCAGATCGGTGTTCCACGCCATGTGCTGCACGTCGTTCTTCACCCGATGGACATTGCGCAGCCGCGCGCCCAGATGCTCGGCGGTGGTGGAGGTGGCGCTCCCCAGCCGCTGTGCATGGGCATCGGCTTCACGCAGCCGCCCGGTGACGTTCTCCGCCTCCGCCACGCTCTTTTCCAGCCCGGCGAGGAACGCAGCCTCGCTCTCCGTCCCCCCTGCATCTCCGCCCTGACGGAATTCCAGCAATTCAGCGGCGCGCGGCGCGATCCCGTGCAGGCTCTGCATCAACAGCCCGGCCTCGCGCTGGAAATCGCGTGCCGTATCCGCCGCCTGTGCAGCGAGCAGCGCGATGGCATGCCCCCGGATGGCCTCGGCATGCGCGGGGTCGATCTCGGGATGCGCTTCGGCAAAGGCCGCCACCGTGCCCAGCCCCTCCACGACATGCTCGATCCGCTGGCGCGTGATGTCGCCGATCTGCAACGCGCCCAGCGCAGTCGCCACCGTGGTGCGCACGGCGCGCGCAACGGTGGCGACCTGCCCTGCCCGCTCGGCCAGCGCCATCTGGTAGTGCTGGAGCGCCAGCGCGTCCCCGGCCAGGCTCTCGGGCACATGCGGGACCACCGCCGCGCATTCGGCGGCCAGCCGCTCCTCGACGCCGAACACGTCGGGCACGGTGGTTGCCAATCGCTCGATCTCCACGGCGATGCCGGCCATCTCCGCCTCGGCCACGTCCAGCTTGGCGAACATGCCGTCGGCGAAATCCCCGAACTCGCCCATCCCGGCCGCCGCCACCTTGATGTTGAGCCCGCAGATCCGCAGGAAACTGAGCGTGCGGTGGACCCGGTCGATCTCGCGGCGCAGCGCCGGGCCGATCGCCTGCACGGCGTGCAACGCCTCGGCCCGCGCCGCCTGCAGCGTGGGCAGGTGGAGCAGCCGGTCCGCCGTGCCGCGCATGTTGGCGATGGCCACCGCCGTGCCTTCGCCGTCCATGGCATTGGTCACGCGCTCCAGCGCGGCGACGAGCTTCTCGACCACCGCATAGGTCTGCGACAGCGCCGACCCCGCCGTGACGAAGCGCGCATCCAGCCCGCTGGCCATCGCCTCCAGCGCGGTGCGCAGCGTTTCCAGCGTGTCCCGGCCATCCTGCGGAGCGGGAGCAAAGGCGCCTGCGGCCTCGAAATGCATTGCCATATCCATTACCGGTTAGCCGCTGCCAGCATGTGGCGGGCGATCTGGTTGAGCGGGATCACGCGGTCCGCCGCCCCGCGCGCAATCGCTTCCTTGGGCATCCCGAACACGATCGAGCTTGCCTCGTCCTGGGCGAAGGTCACGGCCCCCGCCTGTTTCATCTCCAGCAGCCCGCGCGCGCCGTCATCGCCCATGCCGGTCATGATGACGCCGACGGCGTTCGACCCCGCCGAGCGCGCCGCCGATCGGAACAGCACGTCCACCGACGGGCGGTGCCGCGACACCAACGGCCCCTCGCGCACGCTGACATGATAGCGCGCCCCCTGGCGCTCCAGCATCATATGCCGCCCGCCGGGCGCGATCAGCACATGCCCGCGCAGTACCACGTCGCCATCGCTGGCCTCCTTTACGTCGACTTCGCACAGCCCGTTCAGCCGCTGCGCAAAGGCGCGGGTGAAATTCTCGGGCATGTGCTGGACCACCACGATCCCCGGCGCGTTGGCGGGCAGCGCCTGGAGCACTTCGCGCAGCGCCTCGGTCCCGCCCGTGGACGCGCCCAGGCACAGCACCATCTCGGTCGTGCGGCTCATCGCCTTGCCGCTGGGGGGCGGCAGCACCGCGTCGGCGGTCAGCTTCTTCTCGGGCCCATCGGTGCGCGCACGCACGGCGGCACGCCCACGTACGCGGGCGCGCGCGGCCCCCTTCACGACGTCGCGAATCTGCAGGTTATGCTCGGCCAGATGGTCCGCCACGCCGATGCGCGGCTTCAGGATCACGTCCACCGCGCCTGCCTCCATCGCCTGGAGCAGCGTCTCCGAACCCTCTTCGGTCAGCGACGAACACATCACCACCGGCACCGGGCATTGCACCATCAGCTTCTTGAGGAACGTGATGCCGTCCATGCGCGGCATCTCCACGTCCAGCGTGATGACGTCGGGCACTTCCTCCTGGATGTGCCGCGCCGCGCTGAACGGGTCGGCGGCGGCGGCCATGACTTCGATATCGGGGTCCTCCTCCAGCACCGCCGTCATCATCTGGCGCACGCTGGCGGAATCATCGACCACCAGGACGCGGATCTTGCCGTTCTTCATGGCTCAGTTCCGCCGGAACACGGTGTTGGCCACCTGCTTGATCGGCAGGTTGTGCCCCGCGATCGATTCCGAATGGCCAAGGAACAGGTAGCCGCCCGGCGCCAGGCAATCGACCAGCCGCGACACCACGCGCTGCTGCGTCGGCTTGTCGAAATAGATCAGCACGTTGCGGCAAAATATCATGTCCATCGCCGCGCCGACCGGATAGCGATCGTCCATCAGGTTGAGCCGCGCAAAGCCGACCGCACTGCGCAAAGCGGGCACGATCCGTACGTCGCTGCGCTGCGCATCGCGCGCGAACGCGACATATTTGCGCAGCAGCGTGGTCGGCACCGGCTCCACGGCCTCGGCCGGATAGATGCCCAGGCGCGCGGTCTCCAGCACTTCGGTATCGATGTCGGTCGCCAGGATGCCATAGGACGGCCCGCCGGTGCGGCTGGCGAAATCGTCGAGCACCATCGCGATCGTATAGGGCTCGGGCCCAGTCGAGCAGGCGGCGCTCCACACGCGGAGGCGCTCGACGCCCGAGGCGGCATAGGCCGGCAGGATCACGCGCTCCAGATAGTCGAAATGCGCGGGCTCGCGGAAAAAGTCGGTCTTGTTGGTCGTGACCGCATTGAGCAGGTACAGCGCCTCTGCCTCCAGCCCGCCCTCGGCGAACACATGGTCGCAATAGGCATCCAGCGACGGCAGCGACAATGCGCGCATCCTCCGGCGCAGTCGCCCCTCCAGCATCGTCTTCTTGCTGTCGGGCATCTTTATGCCCGCCGTTTCATAGATATAGGCGGCAAGCTGGGTGAAGTGGCGGCGGCTGATCTGTTCGTTCGCCGGACCAGCGGGGACGCGAGCGCGAGTAAGGACGGCGGCTTCGGACAAGAGGCGGCTCCAATTCGGGGTGGTTCCGGGCACGGCGGCCCGGAACAGGCATTCAGGCGGCGGAGGCGATCGGCGGCTGCAACAGCGCCACGTCCGCGGACGAGAACACGCGGGCGATATCGACCAGCACGACGAACCCGTCGGCGCGCTTCACGACGCCGCCGATATAGTCGGAGGGCCAGCGCACCCCGATATCGGGCGCGCCCTCAATCTGGTCGCTGCGGAACGTGCTGACCTCCAGCACGCGGTCCACCACCAGCCCGAGCATCAGCGCGCGATCCTCCAGCGGCACGTCCACCACCAGGATTCGCGTGCTGGGGGTCGGCTCCGCCCGCGGCAACCCAAGCCGCAGGCGGAAGTCGATGGTGGTAACGCCCTGTCCGCGCATGTCGGTGAGGCCGAGCAGATAGTCCGGCCCGTTCGGAATGCGGAACGTGTCGCGATAGTCGAGGATCTCGCGCACCAGCGTCACCGGCACTGCGAACACCTCTGCCCCCAGGCCGAAGGTTACGACCTGGATTTCGTGCGGGCCGCTCATGCCGCGCGCGCCCCGAACGCGGCATCCTCGGCATCCGGACCGCCATTGGCGAGATCGAGGGCAAAGCCCTGGATGCGCGCCTGCTGGTCGGCAACCGAGTTCGGGCGGGGCTTGGCCGCGCTGCGCGTCGTCGGCTTGCGCGCCGCCGTCGTGCGGGCCGCCGGCTTGGCCGCGCGAGCGCCCTGCCCGTCGATCCGGAAATAGGCGATGCTCGCCTGCAGTTCCTCGGCCTGTGCCGCCAGTTCCTCGGACGTGCTCGACACCTGCTCGGACGCACTGGCGTTCTGCTGCGTCACCTGGTCGAGCTGCTGGATCGCCTGGTTGATCTGGTTGGCACCGATATCCTGCTCGCGGCACGCCGCGCTGATTTCGGCCACCAGTTCCGCGGTACGGCGGATGTCGGGCACCAGCTTGGTCAGCATCTCACCCGCCTCGGTCGCGGCGCGCACCGTGTCGGTCGAGACCGAGCCGATTTCCGCCGCCGCCGTCTGGCTGCGTTCGGCGAGCTTGCGCACTTCGGATGCGACCACCGCAAAGCCCCGGCCATGTTCGCCCGCACGCGCCGCCTCGACGGCTGCGTTCAACGCCAGCAGGTCGGTCTGGCGGGCGATTTCCTGGACGATGCCGATCTTGTCGGCGATCGTCCGCATCGCGCCCACCGCGCGGTCCACCGCGATGCCGCTCGCCTCGGCGTCCTTGGACGACTGGCGCGCCATCTTCTCGGTCTGCGCCGCGTTGTCGGCGTTCTGTTTGATGTTGGCCGACATCTCTTCCATCGATGCCGATGCCTGCTCGGTCGCCGCCGCCTGCTCGGTCGAGCCCTGCGACATCTGTTCGGCGCTTGCCGACAGTTCCTGGCTGCCCGCCGACACATTGTTCGACGCCGCCGTCGCATCGCCCACCACGCCGCGCAGCCGCTCGACCATCTGGACCAGCGCATGGCCCAGCATGTCCTTGTCCGACAGCGGCCGGTGATCGACGGTCAGGTCACCGCCCGCGATCGTGTCGGCCAGCTTCGCGCTGGCGCGTAGGTTCACGGTCATGCGGTTGACGGTATCGACCAGGTCCTTGATCTCGTCGTTGCTGGTCACGGCCACGTCCTGCTCGAGATCGCCGATCGCCACGGCGTCGATCGCCACGCCGACCTTGCGCAGGCCCAGCGAGACCGTCCGCGAAATCCAGAAGGCGCTGCCCACCGCGAGAAGGAGCGCAAAGCCCGCGACGGTCAGAAGCGTCAGGCGCGACGTCGCGTACAGCGCGTCCGTCTCGGCATCGGTCGCCTGCATCCGCTTCTTCTGCAGATCGACGATCTTCTCGATCGTCGTCGACAGCACCGCCGCGAGCTTGCGCGAGTCGCCGATCGAAAGCGCCGCAGCCTGCTCGTTCTGGTTGGCCAGGCCCAGGTCGCGGACGCGGTTATTCACCGGCTTCAGCGCAGCCCAGCCATCGCGCGCGTCCGCCCATAATGCCTTGCCCTCGGGCGTCGCGGCCAATCCGACCCCTTCGTTGATCAGGGATTCGATCGTCGCCTGCTGCTTGCCCATCGAAGCGGCAAATTCCTGGCTCAGTTGTGCGTCGTTGGTCAGCGCAAGGTTCTTTTCGGTCCGCAACAGCTTGCTGATTTCGGTGTCGAGCGTCAGTGCGACTTCCAGTCGCTTGGCCGGCCCGTCGATCACTTGGGAAATCGCATCGTTCAGGCTGCTGAGCCGCAGGTTGGCGACCACAACCACCGCCAGCAGCATCGCGATGAGCAACGCGAAGGTCGCCCCCAATTTCAATTTTATAGTCGCACGCATCGGAAGAATCCCCCCTTATATGATGATGGTTGGCCGCGCCGCCGCCCCCGGGCGCGGTAGTGGATCAGGCCGCCTGGCCGCCGAACCTGGCATCGTCGGCGTCCGCACCGCCGTGTTGCAGGTCGAGCGCAAAGCCCTGCACCCGCGCCTTCTGGTCGGCGATCGAGCCGGAGCGCGGGAGCGCGCCGGGAGCCGGCTTGCGCGCGGCCATGCTGGCACGCCGCACCGGCTGGACGCGCGGGCCGCGATCGGTGTCGGATATGCGGAAGAACGCGATGCTCGCCTGAAGCTCCTCGGCCTGCGCCGCCAGTTCCTCGGACGTGCCGGCGACCTGTTCCGACGCGCTCGAATTCTGCTGGGTCACCTGGTCGAGCTGCTGGATCGCCTGGTTGATCTGGTTGGCGCCGATATCCTGCTCGCGGCACGCCGCGCTGATTTCGGCGACCAGTTCGGCGGTACGGCGGATGTCGGGCACCAGCTTGGTCAGCATCTCGCCCGCCTCGGTCGCGGCGCGCACGGTATCGGTCGAAACCGCGCCGATTTCCGCCGCCGCCGTCTGGCTGCGTTCGGCGAGCTTGCGCACTTCGGACGCCACCACCGCGAAGCCCCGGCCATGCTCGCCCGCACGCGCCGCCTCGACGGCTGCGTTCAGCGCGAGCAGGTCAGTCTGGCGGGCGATTTCCTGGACGATGCCGATCTTGTCGGCGATCGTCCGCATCGCGCCCACCGCGCGGTCCACCGCGATGCCGCTGGCTTCCGCATCCTTCGACGACTGGCGCGCCATCTTCTCGGTCTGCGCCGCGTTGTCGGCGTTCTGCTTGATGTTCGCCGACATCTCTTCCATCGATGCCGATGCCTGTTCGGTCGCCGCCGCCTGCTCGGTCGAGCCCTGCGACATCTGTTCGGCGCTGGCCGACAGTTCCTGGCTCCCCGCCGACACATTGTTCGACGCAACCGTCGCATCGCCCACCACCGAGCGCAGCCGCTCGATCATTTCGGCCAATGCGTTGCCCAGCATATCCCGGTCCGACAGCGGCTTGTGATCGACCGTCAGGTCGCCCGCCGCGATCGTGTCGGCCAGCTTGGCGCTGGCACGCAGGCTCTCGGTCATGCGCTTGAACGCGTGGCCCAGCACGTCCTTGTCCGACAAGGGCTGGTGATCGAGCGAAAGATCGCCAGCGGCAATCGTATCGGCCAGCGCCGCCGTCCGGCGCAGGTTCGCCATCATCCGGTTGACGGTATCGACCAGATCCTTGATCTCGTCGTTGCTGGTCACCACGACATCCTGCTCCAGGTCGCCGATCGCTGCGGCATCGATCGCGACGCCGATCTTGCCCAGGCCCTGCGAGACCGTCCGCGAAATCCAGACTGCCGCGGCAATGGCGATCAGGAATGCGATCCCGGCGGTCACGTACAGCATCGTACTGGCGGCGGCATAAAGTGCGGCTGCATCGGCATCGGCGCGACGCATGTCTTCCTTGGCGATCTCCACGATCCGCCCAACGGCCTCGCCCATCGCCCCGGCGATTTCGCGCGACCGCGTGATCGAAAGATCGCCGGCCTCCTGGTTACGGTTCACCATCGCAAGCGCGCGGATCTGATTGTTGACGGGCTCGTATTCATTGAATTTCGCCTGGATCTGCGCCCAGATCGGCCGCCCCCGCTCACTTGCCGAAGTATTGCCCTTGATGATGAGCGCTTGCAGGTCGTTGCGCGCCTTCATCAAGTCGCTGTCGAACTTGCGCGTCAGCGTTTCGTCGGTCGTCAGCGCCATGTTCTTCTCCATGCGAAGAACGTAGCTCACCTTCCCATCCACAGCCTGCGCGACTTCAAGCCGCTGTGCAGGCCCGTTGATCACGCTCGAAATCGTCGCATTCAGCGACGCCATCCGCGTCGTCGCGACATAGACGACCGCACCCAGCATCACGATGAGGGCGAAAAACGTTACCCCCAACTTCAGTTTTATTGTTCCGCGCATTGAATCAGTCCCGAACTTTGGGCGCTATAGCCTGGCATCAGAAGATGGATCGGCGTCGTATTTTCTACGCAGCCATTCCGAAATTGCTGTCTTCGGGATCGCTTCCGCCCTGTTGCAGGTCGAGCGCGAACCCGTTCAGCCGGGCCTGCTGGTCGGCAATCGATCCGGGCCGGGGCTTGGCGGCGCGCGCAGAGGTCGCGGATTTGCGCGTCGTCGGCGCCCGCTTCGGGCGTACGGAGTCGGAGACGCGGAAGAACGCGATGCTCGCCTGAAGCTCCTCGGCCTGCGCGGCCAGTTCCTCGGATGTGCCGGCGACCTGTTCGGACGCGCTCGAATTCTGTTGCGTCACCTGGTCGAGCTGCTGGATCGCCTGGTTGATCTGGTTGGCACCGATATCCTGCTCACGGCACGCCGCGCTGATTTCGGCCACCAGTTCCGCGGTTCGGCGGATGTCGGGGACCAGCCTGGTCAGCATCTCGCCCGCCTCGGTCGCGGCGCGCACCGTGTCGGTCGAGACGGCACCGATTTCCGCCGCCGCCGTCTGGCTGCGTTCGGCCAGCTTGCGCACTTCGGATGCCACCACGGCAAAGCCCCGGCCATGTTCGCCCGCACGCGCTGCCTCGACGGCTGCGTTCAGCGCCAGCAGGTCGGTCTGACGGGCGATTTCCTGGACGATGCCGATCTTCTCCGCGATCGTGCGCATCGCGCCCACCGCGCGGTCCACGGCGATACCGCTGGCCTCGGCGTCCTTGGACGACTGGCGCGCCATCTTCTCGGTCTGCGCGGCATTGTCGGCGTTCTGTTTGATATTGGCCGACATCTCTTCCATCGATGCCGATGCCTGCTCGGTCGCCGCCGCCTGCTCGGTCGAGCCCTGCGACATCTGTTCGGCGCTTGCCGACAGTTCCTGGCTCCCCGCCGACACATTGTTCGACGCCACCGTCGCATCGCCGACCACCGAGCGCAGCCGCTCGATCATCTCGTTCACATCGCCCAGCAACGCGCCGATTTCGTCGCGGCTCTTGATCTCGATGGTGCGGGTCAGGTCGCCCTCGGCCACCTGGCGCATCGCGGCGCCCGCCGTCTTGAGCCCGCGCCCGATCAGCAGCGACAGATACACCGCCGCCGCGCTGGTCAGCACGAACGCGATGACGCCCATCGTCACCAGCAGGTTGCGGGCGGACGCATAGAGGACATCGGTCTCGACGCTGGCTTCCTGCATCATCTGCTTCTGGATATCGACCAGCTGCGCCACCTTCTTGGTGATCGCCGCAGCGCGCTCGCGCGATTCGCCCATCGTCAGCGCGACAGCGCCGGTGCGGTCGGTCTCGCTCAGCTGGCGCACTCGCTCGTTGACCGGCTTGAAACCGTTCCACTGTTCACGCAGTTCGGCCCAGGTCGCGCGCGTCCGCTCGGATGCCTTGGCATTGGCCTGGGTGACGGCGTCCTCCACCCGGTCGCGCCAGGTTTCCAGCGACGTTTCCAGTTCGCGGCGCAGCGCCGGATTTTCCGCCATCGCCAGGTTCTTTTCGGCGCGGATCATCATGCTGACGCCGCCGTCCACCGTGCGGGCACGGTCCAGCTGCTGCGCCGGCCCCGCGATGACGCCGTTGATGGCGGTATTCAGTTCGTTGAGCCGCGACACGCCCAGCGTGATGATCCCGGCCATGATGGCGAGCAGGACCACAAAGGTAGCGCCCAGCTTGAATTTGATCGAAGCGTTCATGATGACGTTGCCCCCGTCTCAGTGGATGGTCGACGGAGCGCTTGCGGCATGATCGCCGCCGCCCGTCAGAACGTTGAAGATTGCGGTCAGGTCGGGAAGGACGATGACGCCCTCGTCCCGGCGCACCAGCTCGCGGACATATTCACGGCGCCAGCGCATCCCCACGGCGGGCGCGTCCTCGGCATCCGCCTTGTGCAGCGTGGCGACTTCGTGGACCTTGTCGGTCCGCACGCCCAGCTGGAGCTGCTCGCCCTCGGCATCGATTTCGATCACGACGATACGGCTATCCACGGTCGCCTCCGCCGCCGGCATGCCGAATGCCAGTCGAAGGTCGGCGATCGGGATGATCTTGCCGCGAAAATTGACCACGCTCCCCACCAGCGGCAGCGCGCCGGGCACCGCCGTTTCGGGCAGCAGGTCCAGGATCTCGCGGACCAGCACTGCTTCCAGTGCAAAGGTCTCGCCCCCCAGGTCGAAGGTCAGCACTTCCAGGCCGCCGGCGGCGTCCCATTGCGTTTGGCTCTTTTCCATTGGCTTACCCCACGGCACGAAGCCGTTCCTCCTGATGCTGGCCCAGCGCGACGAGCTGCGAAACGTCGAGGATCAGCGCCACGCCGCCATCCCCCAGGATCGTCGCCCCGGCGAAAGTGGTCACCGCCTGATGCAGCGGCGACATGGATTTGATGACGGTCTGGTGGCTGCCGATGATCTGGTCGACCACCAGCCCGACGCGCTCGGCGCCGGTGGCGATGACGACGATCTTCTGGTGAGGATCGGGCCGCGTGCCCGTCTCGAACATTTCGCGCAGCCGCAGGAACGGCACCAGCCGCTCGCGCAGCGTGATGAAGCTGCGTCCGCGCGAACGCAGGTCTTCCTCCAGGCTCAGCTCGATGCATTCCTCGACGGCAGCCAGTGGGATGACATAGCGCCCCTCGCCCACCCGCACGAGCAGCCCGTCGATGATCGCCAGCGTCAGCGGGATGCGCAGCACCACCGTCGATCCCTCACCAGGCGCGCTGGTGATGTCGATCGCGCCGCGCAGGCTCTCGATCGTGCGCTTCACCACGTCCATGCCGACGCCGCGCCCCGAAAGGTTGGTCACTGTCGCGGCGGTGGAGAAGCCGGGGTGGAAGATCATGTGGAGCAGTTCGGAATCGCTCAGCACCTGCCCCGGCTGGATCAGCCCGTGGCTTTCCGCCTTGGCGCGCACCCGATCGCGATCGATGCCGCGCCCGTCGTCGCGGATCGTGATCATCACTTCGCCGCCCGCCTGGCTGGCCGACAGCCGCACCGTGCCCGCCGCCGGCTTGCCCGCCGCGATACGGTCTTCGGGCGTCTCCAGCCCATGGTCGCACGCGTTGCGGATCAGGTGGACCATCGGGTCGGCCAGCCGCTCGATCACGGTCTTGTCGACTTCGGTGGTCTCGCCTTCGGTTTCCAGCAGGATCGTCTTGCCGGTTTCGCGCGACAGGTCGTGCACCAGCCGGCGAAACCGCCCGAACAGCGACGCGACCGGCACCATGCGCAGCACCATCATCGTGTCGCGCAGTTCGCTCGCCAGCCGCTCGATTTCCTCGGAGATCGAGCGCAGCACCATTTCCGCGCCCGTCACACTGCCCTGCGCCAGCTGTGACAGGCGGCTCTGGACGATCACCAGTTCGCCCACTCGGTCCATCAGCTCGTCGAGCCGCTCGGCGGGAACGCGCACGCTCTCGCTCGCCTTGGCGGTGGCGCGCGCGGTGGCCGGCTGGCCGGCGTCGTTAGCGGCCTGTACCGGCCCCGCTTCCGCGACCGGCGCTTCCTCGACCGCCGATTCCTCGGCGATTACGGGGGCCAGCGGCTCGATCGCCAGCTCCATGTCGTCCATCACGAAGATGAACACATCCTCGATATCCCCGCGCGCAATGTCGCCGCGCAGCTCGACATCCCAGCCGATATGGCATTCGGTCGGCACCAGATCGGCCAGCGTCGGCACCCAATCGGTACGCGCGACGATGCGGCACTCGCCCAGTTCGCGCAGCTCGTCGAGCAGCATCAGCGGGTTGGTGCCGTTGGCCATCGCCTCGGGCGGCAGGCGGAACGACAGCCGCCAGCCGGCCTCGCCCGCCGGGACTGCGGCTGCAGCAGCGTCCCCCGCCCCGTCGATCGCCGCCTGCAACGCCGCCAGGATCGCGTCGCCCGCCGCTTCCAGCCCGGCGCCGTCGCCATCGATCAGCGCGCGCATATGGTCCTTGGCCGACAGGATCACTGCCACCAGCGCCTGCGTCGCGGGCACCAGCCCCTTGCGCACGCGATCGAACGCGCTCTCGCAATGGTGGGTAAAGCTCGCCAGCGCATCAAAGCCGAACATCGCGCCCGAGCCCTTGAGCGTGTGCAGCCCGCGGAACACCGCGTCCACCAGGTCGCGGTCGTCCAGCCGGTGGCCCAGGTCGAGCAGATGCTCCTCGATCTGCGCGAGCAGGTCGCCCGCCTCGACGCGGAATGCCGCGATGGGGTCCAGCCCGTTCATCGGCCCAGCACCTTGCGAGAGACCTTGATGAGCTGTTCGGGGACGAACGGCTTGACCAGCCACCCGGTCGCGCCCGCCGCCTTGGCCTGCTGCTTCATCGCGTCATCGCTTTCGGTGGTGAGGAAGATGATGGGCGTGCCGCACTGGGCGGGGTCCTTGCGCAGCTCGCGGATCATCGTCAGCCCGTCCATGTTGGGCATGTTCAGGTCGGTGATGATGAGATCGAACGTCGCGGCCTTGGCGGCGTTCAGCCCCTCCACCCCGTCGCCCGCTTCGGTGACCGCATAGCCCGCGCCGGTCAGCGCGATCTTGATCGCCATACGCAGGCTGGGGGAATCATCGACTGTCAGAATGGATGCGCTCATCGCGGCAATTCTCCGTGAAACCAGAAGTCCAGGTCTTCGGGGCTGGCGTCCGTCGTGAACCCGCCCCGGTCGAGCAGCGCGCGCACGGCCCCCTGCGCCGGCGCGGCGAGGCGCAGCTGTCCGCCATGGCGTGCGGCATGGTCGCGCGCGGCGTGAACCGTCTGGACAAAGCTCAAGTCGACTTCGGCCACGTCGGACAGGTCGAGTATGACGTCAGGTTGCGCGTCGAACGCGGCAAGTAAATCGCGCTGGAACGGCGCGGCGGCGCGCACCGTCATTGCCCCAGGCAGTCGCATGGTCAGCTGCATGTTTCCCCCCAAATGGTCGCATTGCGCGCGTGCTCGCCCCACCTCGCGCAAATTCACGTACATTATAGAGGGCTCGCCCTATCCGGGGCGGTCCGCGTCCGGCTTTTTCCTTACGGAACTTGTCG
The DNA here is from genome assembly GCF_053502645.1 of Sphingomonas degradans. NCBI lineage: Bacteria > Pseudomonadati > Pseudomonadota > Alphaproteobacteria > Sphingomonadales > Sphingomonadaceae > Sphingomonas > Sphingomonas degradans. The sequence goes on along the minus strand of NZ_CP177172.1, from coordinate 895,778 downwards.
TAAGGCGCGCGGACGCAAAAAAGCGGCCGGCGTCCCGGGGGATCGCCAGCCGCAAGGGGGTGTAGGAAAACGGTTCCGGCGGCTCAGCGCACGCCGGGCGGCAGGCTCAATATCTGTTGCTCGGCCGTCAGCCGCTCGCGCAGCCGGTCGTACGGCACGTCCTGCACCGGCACGCCCCGGTCGATCGCGATGTCGGCGGCGGCGGCGGCGGACTGGCCCAGGATCATGAACACCGGCTCCATGCGGATCGTGCCATAGGCGATGTGCGATGCAGACAGCGCGACGGGCACCAGCAGGTTGCTCGCCTGTCCCCGGCGCGGCACGATCGCGTCATAGGCGATTGGGTAGGCGTGGCCGACCGCCACTTCGATATTCCCCTCGTTCCGCGCAAAGCCGCGCGCATCGACCACGCGCTGCACATTGTGCGAGTCCATCTGGTACGATCCCATGCCGATCGGGCGCGGCGTCGGGCGCTGCCCTCGCACATGCGGCTCCGCCATCACGAAGTCCGACACCATCCGCCGCGCCTCGCGCACATAGATTTCGCGCGGCCAGCCGCCATTGGCAGTGAACTCGTCCTTGCACAGCCCCCATCGCCCCATTTCGGCGCGGGTTTCGGCGGGGACGCCGGGGTCGTTGGCCATGAACCACAACAGCCCCTGCTGATACCGCACATGCTCGCGCAGGATCGCCGCACGCTCGGCATCGCTGCCGGTGGGATAGCGATAGTTCATGCCGATATTGTCGAAGGAAAAGGCCCCAAAATTGTTCACATCGGCCTTGCCGTTCGGGATGCGATCGAATTTCTGGAAGAAGTTGCGATACCCCGCGTCCATGTATCGCTTGAGCAGCGCATACTGCCCCGCGTCATAGCCGGCGGGGCGCGGCAGCGGCAGCCGGTTGGCCGCCACGTCGGTCAGGCACAGGCGAAAGGTATAGGCCTGGATCTTGTCGTCCGCCGTGCCGTCCGCCGCCGGCTTCGCAGCGCTGATGCGCGGCAACAGCCCGCTGCGCGGATTGCCGGGCACGCGATAGGGGTCGATGTCGAGCGTGAACTGGTGGTTGGTGCTGTTCTTCACCTGCACGCCGTTCAGCGTCTCGCCATAGGTGGCGTTGGCCTCGCGCCCGGTGGTGAAGGCTACCCCCGCCCCGGCCATCAGGTCGCCTTCATAGCTGGCATCGATGAACACCCGGCCCGCAAAGCGTCGCCCGGCCTTGGACCGGAACGCGACGATGCGCCCGTTCGCCTTTTCCACCCCGCGCGCGCTGCGGTCGATCGGCTGGTTGCGCACCACCGTCACCCCGGCCTCGCGCACCCAGTCTTCCAGGATGCGCTCGGCCACCTTGGGCTCGAACTGCCACATCGCCTCGCCGTCGACGTAATTCTCCGCGCGCGCCGGGCGGGGTGCGAGGTTCCAGGCGGCGGGGTTGTCGTAATGCCGCTTCACCCGGCGATAGAATTCCAGCGACAGCCCGCCGATTGCCCGGTGGTTGCCGGTGTCGGACCAGCTTAGCCCGTTGGTGGTCATCCCGCCCAGATAACCGTCGCGGCACACCAACGTCACCGACCGCCCCAGCCTGCGCCCTTCCACCGCGGCGATCACGCCCCCGGCGGTGCAGCCATAGATCACGATGTCCGCAGGCTTTGGGGCCGGCGCCGCCCCGGTCAGCAACGCGACCGGGGCGAGCGCGGATACGCACAGCAACAATGCCCGCATCAGAAGGTCGCCGCGATGCCGGCGAAGATCCGGCGATCCTCGCGCACGCTGCTCAACAGCCGGTTGCGGTTCTGGAGATATTGCAGCTCGCCCGACTTGGTCAGGTTGATTGCCTCCAGCGTCAGCCGCACGCTCTTCGACAGGTTGATCTGGCCCGAAAAGTCCAGCTGCCCCCGCCCGGCGGCATAGGAACTGCCGCCCGCCGCCGCGCTGCCCTGCCCCTGCAGATACGAGTTGCGGTGGATATACGCCATCCGCAGCGACAGCAGCTTGTCCTCATAATAGCCGATCAGGTTGTAGCTGTGCTTCGACAGCCCCGGCAGCGGCAGCCGCTTCTGCGTCTCCTCGTCGATCAGCGGCGTCTCGCTGTCGACATAGGTGTAGTTGGCCTGCACGCCCAGATTGTCGAACGGCGCCGGCAGGAAGCGCAGCGATTGCTGGAAGGCGACTTCGAACCCCTTGATCTTGCCCGCCTTGCCATTGACCGGCTGGGTGATCTGGAACGTGCCATAGGTTTCGGACACGCCTGGGATGAACTCTTCCTGCGTCAGGTTGATCGTGAAGGAATCGACGTTCTTGTAGAATACCGCACCCGTCAGCGCGCTGGCCGGCGCGAAATACCATTCGAGCGTCGCGTCATACTGCGTCGCCTCATAAGGGCGCAGATTGGGGTTGCCGCGATTGCCGGTGCGCGAGACGAGCAGCGGCACGAAGCTCACCGCCACATCGGCCAGGCTGGGCCGCGCGACCACCTTGGCGGCGGCGGCGCGGAAGGTCAGGTTGTCGCGGATCGCCAGCGACAGGTTGGCGCTGGGCAGCCAGTAATCGAAGGTCGGCTTGGTCGCGGTCGGTTGCGTATCCGACAGATAGCCCGACGACAGCCGCTCCTGGCTGACATAGCGCACGCCGGCATTGCCGGTCAGCGGCATGCCGCCGATGTCGGTGTCGATATTGCCCTTGATATAGAATGCCAGCGTGTCCTGCTTCACATCCTTGATCGACACGCGGCCCAGCGGGATCGTGTCGGCGGCGGGCTTGGGTAGCCCGAACGCGTCGCGCGCGACATCCTGGTCCAGATGCCCGTCGAGCAGCTGGCGCGGGAAATTGCCGCTCACGCCGGGGAAATAACTGACCGTGCCGCTATACGTTACGCCGGGCAGTTCGTTGATCGTGATGATCCCGTCGCCATTCTTGTCGCCCTTGGCCAGCAGGCCGGCCACACCCGGAATATTCTGCGGCGCTTCGGAATAGAGGCTCAGATGCTCGAACCGCGAGCCCAGCTCGACCGAGGAGAGCGGGCCCCAGCGCGTGTGGATCTTGAAGTCCATCCGCGCGTCGAACCCGTCATTGTCGGTCACGATCGCCCCGTCGAAGATCGACGTCAGCCGGTATTGCGCCGGATCGAGCGCGTTGAAATTGGTCGCGAGCGAGATGTTCGGCACGGCGTTGCCGGTCAGAAAATCGAAGCTGGCGTTGGCGACGTTGCCGTCCTTCTGCACGACGACATAGGTCATCGAGCTGCCATTGGCAGGCTCCGAACTGGCCTTGCTGTACGAGGCATCGACCGACACTTCGACCACATCGGTCTTGTACTTGGTCGAGAAGCCGATGTTGCTCGATTCAAGCAGCGTCGGCGCATTGTAGATCAGCGGGCGCACCGTGACGTTGTTGAGCGTCCCGCTCACCACGGTCTTGTTGGCATCGGCAACCGCGCCGACATCGTTGTCATTGAGCAGTATCTGGTTGTTGATCCCCACGCGCTCGATATCGAGCCGCGAATAGGTGCCGTCGAGGATGATTTCCCAGCGATCGTCCGGGCGGAACTGCATCGATCCCTGCGCGGTCAGGCGGCGCTGGTCGCGCTTGTCCACCTTCTGCATCAGCCGGTTGGGACGGACGAGCCCGACATCGTTGATGCCGTCGCCATTGCCGTCGATGCCGTTCGTCCGCGTCCAGCCGCCGGTCTCGAAGCCATAGGACTGGGTGTGAATGCGCGAATAGGCGACCGTGCCCAATATGCCGAAACGGTCGCCGAACGTCTTGGAAATCAGTGCCGACCCGCGATAGCCCAGCTTGTCCGCCTGATCCGCGTACATCCCCTGGATACGCCCGCTCGCGACGAAATCGCCCAGTTCCAGCGGGCGCTTGGTCTTCAGGTTCACCGTCGCGCCCAGCGCGCCTTCGGGCATGTCGGCGGTGGGCGTCTTGCTCACGACGATGCTCGAAATGATCTCGGGGCTCAGCGATTCCAGCGAAGCGCCGCCGCCGCTGCTCGGACCCAGGAACGACCGGCCGTTGATCTCCAGCCGGTTCTGCGAAATCCCGCGCACGGTGAAGTTCGATCCCTCGCCCTCGCTACGGGTGATCTGCACGCCGGTGATGCGGCTCATCGATTCCGCGACATTCTGGTCCGGCAGCTTGCCGATGTCCTGTGCCGAGATGACGTCAACGATGTTGCCGGCGGCGCGCTTGACGTTGATCGATTGCTGCAACGATCCGCGAATGCCGGTGACGACGATTTCCTGCTCGGGCTCCGGCGCTTCCTGCACCGCTGCCGGCTCGGGCGCGGCCTGGATCGCGGGCGCATCGGTGGATGCGGGCGTATAGGCGGCCACGCGCGCATTCTGCCGCCGCAGCACGATCGCCCCGCCCGCCCGCACGGGAACCAGATCTGTGCCGGCCAGCAGCATGCGCAGTGCCGCCGTCACGTCCATCGACCCCGAAACCCGGTTGACCGCGACATTGTCGGCCAGCGGCGCGGGCACCATGATCTGGATGCCGGCCTGGTGCGCGAACATCGGGATGCCGGTGCTGGCGGGCTGCGCTGGCACATCGAAACGGCGGGTCTGCGCCGCAGCATCGGTTGCCGCCACGACACAGAGCGCAGTGGCGGCACAGCCCAGCCAGCGAGAACGCGCGAAACCCATAAGACCCTCCCCTATTGTATCTAAACCCCTGTTATCGGGGCGCATATGATACGAGTTCGGGGGAAGGGATTTCCGTCACCGGTTCGATTATTTTTTTCGATCGAGCCGAATTTCGGTGGGCGTCGTGGTCACCGCCACGTCGAGCGAGGCGGCCAGAGTCGCCGCGAAATCGCCCGGCTTGTCGATCTGGAACAGCCCCACCAGCCGCTTGCCCGCCAGTTGCGGATCGACGATCACCAGCTGCTGGCGGTTATAGCGATTGAACTGGTCGACCGCGCTCGCGACGGTTTCGTTCTCCAGCGCGATCTCGCCGCCGCGCCACGCCAGCGCGCGCGTGATCGCCGCCGGCGCGGAGCCCTTTACCGGCGTGACGGCGCCGGGGCGAAAGCGGGCGAACTGCCCCGCCTCCAGGATCGTCATCGCGCCATCGGCATCGGTGGGCCACACCGCGACCACACCCTCCGTCACCGCGATCTCCACCCCGTCGTCGCGGCGCTCGACCGAAAAGGCCGTGCCCACCGCGCGCGCCTGGGCGATGCCTGCGTCCACCACGAAGGGCCGCGTGCGATCCTTCGCCACCTGGAACCATGCCTGCCCGCGATCCAGCGCCACGCGCCTGGTGTCGCTGGCGAAATCGACGCGCAGCGTGCTCTCGGTGTTGATCGTCGCAACCGATCCGTCGGCCAGCGGCAGCCGGCGGATTTCGCCCCGCGCGGTGCTGACGCGCTCGACCGCCAGATACTGCCAGCCGACCATCCCGGCGACGCTGGCAGCAATGGCGCCCGCCATCCCCGCGAACAGCCGCCGCCGGCCAAAGCGGGGCGCGGCCTCCGGCTCCGCTGCTTCGGGCGCAGGTGCCAGCGCACGCCCGACCGCGCTCAGCCCCGCCATCGCGCGCAGCAATGCGCCCTGGTGGCGCGGATCGCTGGCCAGCCATGCGTCCAGCGCGGCGCGGCCCGTGGCGTCCAGCGGATGGCGCAGCGCCCAGCGCGCCGCCATGTCCTCAATGCGATCGGACATGCGCGCTCCCCTTGTGCTCGCTGTCCGATTGCTCGGCGGCGGGCGTCGTCAGCTTGCGCAGGATCGCGCGCAGGCTGCGGCTCGCCTCATTCTCGACGATCGTCTCGGTCACATTGAGCGCGGCGGCGATTTCCTTCTGGCTCAGCCCGTCCACGCGCCGCATCACGAAAATACGCTGTGCCCGTTCGGACAGCGACGCGAGCGCCGCCGCCACGCGCTCCAGCTCCTGCCGTCCGGCGGCGATCCGGTCCTGCAACGGCTGGTCGCTTTCCAGTTCGGGCTGGAGCCCCTCGACGATCGGTTCCAGCCGCACCACGCGCGCATTGCGCCGCTGGCGATGCGCCAGGTTGCGGGCCATGGTGAAGAAATAGGCGCGCGGCGACCCGATCTGTCCCACGTCGGAAAGCTGGGCGAAGCGGCAATAGCATTCCTGCACGATGTCCTCCACATCCTCCGCCGCCATGACGCGCGACCGCAGCCACGCCCGCAGATCGCGTTCGTGCGGCAGGATCTCGCGCCCCACCCATTCGGCCAACGCCTCGCGTTCCGTCGATTGTCTCCTCTCCGCCAGACAAGAGTCCCCAGCCGCGGGTTTCCGTCAACCCGCGCCGCAGAAATCGTACAACGAACCTCAAACCCCTGTCATCCTGACGAAAGTCAGGATCCATTGCCGCTCCGCCCGCGCTCTTTCCGCCAACGGAGCAGATAATGGATCCCCCGGACTCACGGAACAAGTGCACCACCTGCTAAGGTGATTGCGCGATGGGACGACATTACAGGCAGCTCAGCCTCGACGAGCGGATCGAGATATGCCGCCTTCATGAGGGCGGTATATCTTGCCGACAGATTGCCACCGCGATCGGGCGTGATCACACGACGGTCGGTCGGGAACTCAGGCGCAATAGCAAGCCGACCAAGGTCTGGCCCGGCGGCTATGCGCCCGGGCGTGCCCATAGGCTCGCGATCAGACGACGACGATGGGACGGCCGTTTCAAGCTGGCGCGCCAGCCGGACCTGCGAGATATCGTGAAGAACGGCCTTGCGATGGGATGCTCTCCCGAACAGATCGCCGGCCGACTGGCGCTTGAGCACGGTCGCACCATGGTCAGCCACGAGTCAATCTATCGATACGTCTATCATCGCTCGGCCCAGAAGGACTACTGGCACCGCCTTCTGCCCCGCTGCAAGGCAAGGCGCGGCCGCTATGGCCGCCAGGGCGGAAGCCCGGCCAGCTTCATCAAACAGCGCAGGCCGATCGGCGAACGCCCCCTCGAAGCCCGGGATCGCGCACAGCCGGGCCATTGGGAAGCAGACTATATGCTGTTCGCCCGATATGGGCACAATGTCCTCGTCTTGCACGAGCGCCACACACGCTACACCATCCTCGACAAGCCTCCCCACCGCAGAGCCGAGCTGACCGCACGCCGGATCACCCGCAGACTGCGCCATATCCCCCAGGATCTGCGCAGGACCATCAGCTTCGACAACGGCACCGAGTTCGCCGAACATCACCGCCTTCACGACAGCCTCGGCATCCAGACCTTCTTCTGCGATGTCCGAGCCCCATGGCAAAAGGGCGGTGTCGAAAACACCATCGGCCGACTGCGCCGAAGCCTGCCTCGCAAAACTGACCTCGACACCGTCAGCCACAGACAACTCCGTGCCTGTGCCGACCGGCTCAACAATATCCCAAGAAAATGCCTTGGCTTCCTCACACCCGCAGAGGCATTCTCCAAAATCTCAACCGGTGCACTTCAACCGTGAGTCCACATCCCAGCCTTCGCTGGGATGACAGGGGGAGCGTTCAGCGCTTGGGGAGGTACACCAAAGTCGGCGCATCGCGGACGAAGCGGTCGAGCACGCCGTCCGCCACCTTGATCGGGCCGCCGATCCGCACCGCGCCGGGGATCGACTGGATCGCCTCCGCCTGCTTGGCCAGCCGCTCCGCCTCGGCGAACAGCCGCGCTGCGGTCTCGCGGCCCGCCGCCGTGCCGTCCAGCGCCGATCCCAGCCCGCTGACCGTCAGCTGCAGCGCGCGCGCCCACAGCTCGGTCGCGTCCAGCCACGGCTTCGACTGCTCGACAAAGCCCGGCACGGTCACGCCCGCGCGGATCAGGTCGGGCGCCGCCGCCAGCTCGTCGGCCGCAGCCCCCAGCGCGGCCAGCGCCGCATGGGGCTCGCCCTGCGCCAGCGCCTCGCGCGCGGCGTCCACCAGCAGCTTGAGCTTCGGCGCCTGGGGCTGCCACGGCTGGCTGCCAAAGGTCGGCGCCAGATGCTGCGTATCGAAGAACGCCAGCAGCGCCGCCGTCACCTGTGCATCGCCATTCGCCATATAGCCCGCGGCGGCGTGCCAGGTGCGATCGGCGTCATAGCCGCGATCGTTCCACGCGAACGCGACCAGCCCCATCACCGCCGGGCGGCTCGCCGCCTCCTGGTTCATCGGGTTGGACACGATCCCGCTCAGCTCCGCCGAAATCCCCGCCTCGCGCCGGGCATAGGGGGCCAGCAGCAGCCGCCCCGCGGATTCGCCGTAATCGTTGACCGGGTAATTGTCCCACAACAGCGTCTTGCGCCCGAACGCCTTGGTGGCGTTGCGCGCATCGCCGATCGAGATCGCGGCGGGCACCACATCGGTGCCGGTCCATTGCACCACCACGCGCGGGTCCAGCTCCTTGCGCAGCGTCGCCTTGTACGGGCTTTCGGTGGTGTTGTAATATTCGGTCGGCACCATGGTCAGCGATCCATGGTCGTTCGCCGCCACCAGATCGGCCTGTACCGCGTTGAGCAGCTTCGCCTGCGCGCTCGCCGCCGCCTTCTCGCCGGGCTTGCCGAACGCCGCCTCGTCGCCGGGGCAGTTCCACTTGGTATATTCGATGTCGTCCAGCGCGACATAGAAGCTGCGCACCCCGATCCCGCGCATCGCGCCGAACTTGCGCCGGATCGCGTCGAGGTCCGCCGGGTTGGAATAGCAGATCGAGGGGCCGGGCGAGATCGCATAGACGAAGTTCACATGCTGGCGATTGGCGGCGGCCACCACCTCGCCCAGCGCCTTCAGCGTCTCCGCCGGATAGTCGTCGCGCCAGCGATCGCGCGCGAACGGCTCGTCCTTGGGGCTGTAGATATAGGTGTTGGCCTTCATCCCGGCGAGGAAATCGATGTGCGAGATGCGCTCGGCCATCGACCAGTGCTTGCCGTAAAACCCCTCGATCGTGCCGCGCACCGGCATCGCCGGATAGTCCGCGATGGTGATCGCCGGGATGCTTCCCGCCCCCGCGATCTGCCGCAGCGTCTGCGCGGCATGGTACACCCCGTCGCCGTCCTTGCCCGCCAGCACGATCAGCGTCCCCCCGCCGGTCGCGGTGCTCGCCAGCGCATAGCCCTCGGCCTGCGTCGGCAGCGTCGCACCGGTACGCGCCAGCGCCCGCTGCACCACCGGCGCGGCGCCGGTGCCGATCACCAGATAGGTCGCCTCCAGCCGCTCGGGAAGGCTAGCGGCGGTACGGATCGTCGTCACCCCGGCATCGGTCAGGATGCGGCGGACCAGCGCGCTGGTCTCCGCATCGGGCGCGCCCGCCTGCACCAGCACCACCGTCTTGCCCAGCGCCAGCGGCATCCCCGTCAGCCGCGCCGAAACCGGCGCGGGAAACACCGCCGGCAACGTCTGCGCGCCCGCGGGCATCGCCAGCCCCAGCGACAGCGCCGCCCCCGATGCGAGGCAAAGCAAACGACCAACCGAACCCGAAACGCGCATCAAAATCCCCAACGGTTCTGTAAAGGTAATAGATCGGTACTATGTGTGCGTTGGCCGCCAAGGGCAAGCCGCGATGCCGGGGCGCGCGCACGGCAATGCTATGTTACATGGGGCGGCGGCGGGTGGGAGGATGCTTCGCCGAGGGCGCATCCGAGGCGGCAGGGGCCGAACCTATGGACGGATGCCAGTCGCTCGCGGGAACGCGAACGGGGGGAATGTGGGTGGTTAGCTGCCGTTGCCTCGCTCGAATGGGATCGTCTCAGCGGTAGCATCATCGATCACGGCAATGCGATTTGGGCGTGGTTCTCCTTCGAGGCGAAGCAGCGAGGGATTGCCGTCCCTATTGAAGATCAAGCGGTGATTGGATGCCCCGACAAATCCCTCGGGCAGCACGTAGCGTCCGACCTTGTCATGCTCGACGACATAGCTGACTTCCTGCCCATTCCCGATAATCATGACCCCATCGCGCAGGCTTATGGAACCGCAGCACACGCTGGTGAAAACGCCGTTGGCAGTTCCGATCGGCAGCCTCGGCGGGAAAGCCCACCAGTAAAGCGGTATACCAAGAAATACCGCCGCAAAGGCCGACGCGCGGACAAGTGTCGTTCTGTTCATACATCCGTTATGCTTGAAGGATCGACAGGAGCAACGTCCGTTTGTGGGCGGGAGCCGCCAGTGCGGGATCTCGCATTCTGGTGGCTAGCTGCCGTCCGACCGAGTGCGAGCCCTTACGAACTGACTGGCGAACTTGACGTTGTAAGCGTGAAATTCACCCTCCGGGGTAACGACAAGCTCGGTTACGTTAGACCGTTGAAACGTGTCCTCAAGAGTCTCGTCATTGACCTTGAGGCTGACGGTGCGAGCACCATCGTCAGTACCGATCAGCTTATAGTCGTAAAGGACCGGCTGTCCGAAACAAATGACTTTGCCCCCTTCGATGATCAACTCAGAAGAAGGGTTCTCTATATCAGCCCAACGACCTTGCATTTCGTTTGGCAGCGGCGCGTCTCGCTCAAATCGCTCCACCGATTAATCCTCTCAGTCCATTTGTCCTGCACTCTACGCTGGAAGCGAACGTCCGCAAGTGGGCGGGAGCCGCCCCGCCTAATAGTCCTACCCCGCCAGGGGGAGGTGGCCCGCGCCAGCGGGTCGGCGGGGGAGGAAGCACGACGGCATCCGGTCTGTCGCCTTCGGCGCCAGGGGGAGGATCGGAAAACAGCGTTGGGGCGAGCGGCACTCCGCCCGCCCCAGCCCCTTCCCTACGCCGCCACCAGCGCCTCCGCGCGCAGCGTCCTTGCCGCGGCCACCATCGCTTCGATCGCCGGGCGGACTTCCTCCCATTTGCGGGTCTTGAGCCCGCAATCGGGGTTCACCCATAATTGCTCGGGCGCCAGATGCGCCTGTGCCAGCCGCATCAGCGCGACCATTTCCGCCTCGCCCGGCACGCGCGGGGCGTGGATGTCGTACACCCCCGGCCCGATCGCGCTGGGGTAGCGATAGCGGGCAAAGCCCTCCAGCAGCTCCATCTGCGACCGCGCCGTCTCGATCGAGATCACATCGGTGTCCATCGCGCCGATCGACGGCAGGATGTCGTTGAACTCCGAATAGCACATGTGCGTGTGGATCTGGGTCGCGTCGCCCACCCCCGATGCCGAGAGCCGGAAGCAATCGACGGCCCAGTCGAGATAGGCCTGCGCATCGCGCCGGCGCAGCGGCATCCCCTCGCGCAGCGCCGCCTCGTCGATCTGGATCGCCTTGCAGCCGGCGGCTTCCAGGTCCTGCACTTCGTCGCGGATCGCCAGCGCGATCTGGCGGCACGATGCCGCGCGCGGCTGATCGTCGCGCACGAACGACCAGTTCAGGATCGTCACCGGCCCGGTCAGCATTCCCTTCATCGGCCGCTCGGTCAGGCTCTGGGCATAGCGCCACCACTCGACCGTCATCGCGCCGGGCCGCGACACATCGCCGTACAGGATCGGCGGCCGCACGCAGCGCGATCCATAGGACTGGACCCATCCGTTGACAGTGAACGCGAACCCGGCAAGCTGCTCGCCGAAATACTGGACCATGTCGTTCCGCTCGAACTCGCCATGCACCAGCATGTCGAGCCCGACGTCTTCCTGCCAGCGCACTGCCCGCGCCGTCTCTTCGCGCAGGAAACGCTGATACGCCGCCTCGTCGAGCGTGCCGCGATTATATTCGGCGCGGGCATGGCGCACGTCGGCGGTCTGCGGGAACGATCCGATCGTAGTGGTCGGGAACGCGGGCAGCCCCAGCGCCTCCGCCTGCGCGGCGGCGCGCACGCCATGGCCGGAGCGGCGTTCGCGCATCGCGGGCGTGATGCCGGCGATGCGTTCGGCGACGCGCGCGTCATGGATGCGCGGCGACGTCTTGCGCGCCGCCGCCGCATTGGCCGACCGGGCAAGCGCCACCGCAACGCTCGCGCGCCCCTCGTTCAGCGCGCGCTTCAGTGTCGCCAGTTCCTCGATCTTCTGAACGGCAAAGGCCAGCCACTGCCGGACCTCCGCGTCCAGCCGGGGTTCGTTGTCGAGGTCCACCGGCACATGGAGCAGCGAACAGGACGGCGCCAGGATCAGGTCGCGCGTCGCCGCCACCGGCTCGATCCGGTCGAGCACCGCCTGCAGATCGGTGCGCCACACGTTGCGGCCATCGACCACCCCCAGCGACAGGACCATGTCCCGGGGCGCGGCCTGCACGATCGCGCCCAGCTGTTCGGGCGCACGCACCAGATCGACGTGCAGCCCCGCTACCGGCAGCGCGGCGGCAAAGCGCAGATTGTCCTCAAGCCCGCCGAAATAGGTCGCAAGCATCAGCTTCACGCCGGGCCGCGCCAGCCGGGCATAGGCGCGGGTAAAGGCGCGGCGCTGCTGGTCGGTCAGGTCGGTCACCAGGATCGGCTCGTCGATCTGCACCCATTCGGCGCCGGCATGCGCCAGATGCCCCAGGATCACGCCGTACAGCCCCAGCACTTCGTCGAGCAGGTCGAACGGGTCCACCCCCTGCCCCTTCGCCAGGCTCAGCCACGTCACCGGCCCCAGCAGCACCGGGCGCGTCTCGAACCCCTGCGCCTTGGCCTCGCGATATTCCTCGACGATCTTGAGCCGCCCCAGCGCCAGCGTCTGGCCCGGTTCTATCTCGGGCACGATATAGTGGTAATTGGTGTCGAACCATTTGGTCATCTCGCCCGCCGTCACGCTGTGCGCATGGCCACAGCCCTCGGCGGCGCCGGCCGTGCCGCGCGCCATCGCGAAATAGGTGTCGAGCGTCGCCTCGCCCGCGCCCGTCGCATAGCGCGCGGGCACCGCGCCCAGCATCACGCTGGTGTCGAGCACATGGTCGTAGAGCGAGAAATCATTGGACGGCAGCCAGTCCGCCCCCAGCGCGCGCTGGCGTGCCCAGGCGGCAGTGCGCAGCCCCGATGCGGCGTCGAGTAGCTCGCCCTCGCGCGCCTTGCCCGACCAGTATTTCTCCAGCGCGTGTTTCAGTTCGCGCCTTGGCCCGATGCGCGGAAAGCCAAGCGTGGCAACAGTGACAGTCATTCTCTTCAACCCCGAAGATGGGGCGGGCCGACCGGACCAGGCACAGGCGCACGCGCCCGTTTCGCCCGGACGCGCATGCAAGCGACCAGACCGGGCACCCCGCCGGTGGACGTTATGGCGTCGAAGGCAGGTCTCCTGGCTCGTGGGTCAGCGCGAACGATCCGTCTTCCCAGGGCAAGCCCCAGTGACATGGTGGATCGCCGCTCGCCACTTACAGTTGCGGGGGCAGCGCCGGTTTCGCACCGGCTTCCCGTCTTAGCTCCGGCGCGGAAAAAGCCCGACCGGAGAACCTTGACCCCTGCCTCATCGGCGCGAACGTTGGCCGGGTCAAGTCTGATATAAAGATTTCTTTATATGACACCTTCAGACCGCGATCGGATCGCACGCAGGGGCAATCGCCAAGGGGGGTGGCAGCCCTGAACCCCGTCATCCCAGCGAAGGCTGGGATCCATTTTGCATCTCCGCTGACCAGAAAGCCGGTAGGTAGAGGAGAATGGATCCTGACTTTCGTCAGGATGACACTGCGGGCCTTTATCCGTCACCCATGGGTTGAAATAGGGCCTGCACCCTCCATATACCATCCACACAGATGGCAAAGGGATGGAACATGGCGGACGCGCCGGAATTTCGGGCACGCGCGGATAGCGAGAAGATCACGATCAACCTCGGCTATGTCGACCTGGGCCATATCGACCTGCTCGTGCGCGACGGCTTTTATTCCAACCGCACCGATTTCATCCGCACCGCGATCCGCAACCAGCTGGAGCGGCACCGCGACGTCGCCGAGAAATCGGTGGTCCGCAAACGGCTCGACCTCGGGATCAGCTATTTCTCGAAAGAACTGCTCGAAGAGGTGCGCGACAAGAACGAGACGCTGGAGATCCGCGTCCTCGGGCTCGCCGCCATCGCCCCCGACGTCACCCCCGAACTCGCGCGGGCGGCCATCGCCTCGCTCACGGTCCTGGGTGCGCTGCACGCCAGCACGGCAGTGAAAGCCGCGCTCGCCGACCGCACCGTGTGACCCCCACAAAGGATATCGCCATGGCACCCCAATCCTGGATCGCGGAAACGCTCCGCCTCACCCGACAGGGTAATCTGATGGAGGCGACTGCACTGGTGCGCGACGCGCTGGGCGCCGGCGCGCGCAGACCGCAGGCACCCGCCCCCACCCCCCGCCCGCGCGACGTGATCGACCTGGTCCCCGAACGCGTATCGTTCGGCACCGGTCGGACGCGCGAGGACGCTGCCACCGCGCGGCAGGGTGGGTTCGATGCGCTGGCCTATCACGGCGCGGGCGGCACGCTGCGCTATCACCTGTTCCGCCCCGCCAAGGCCGTCGCAGGGATGCCGCTGGTCGTCATGCTCCACGGCTGCACCCAGTCGCCGGAGGATTTCGCGCGCGGCACGGGCATGAACGCGCTGGCGGAGGAGCTGGGCTTCTTCGTCGCCTATCCGCAGCAGGATACCACCGCCAATCCGCAGAAATGCTGGAACTGGTTCCGCCCCGGCGACCAGCAGCGCGACCGGGGCGAGCCCGCCTTGCTCGCCGGAGTCACCCGCGCCGTGATCGCCGCGCACGACATCGATCCCGATCGCGTCTATGTCGCGGGACTGTCGGCGGGCGGGGCGGCAGCGGCAGTGATGGCGGCGGAATATCCCGATCTCTTCGCCGCCGTCGGCGTGCATTCGGGCCTGCCCTGCGGCGCGGCGCGCGACGTGCCGAGCGCGCTGATGGCGATGAAGCAAGGGGCACGCGGCGCCGTGCCCTCGGGTCGCGCCTTCGTCCCCGTCATCACCTTTCACGGCGATCGCGACACGACCGTCGCAGCAGTCAACAGCGACGAAATCGTCCGCGCCGCGACGCAAGCCGCCGACGTGCCCCTGCGCCGCCGCGTGGAAAAGGGCCGCAGCCCCTCGGGGCGCAGCTATGCACGGACGCTGCATCAGGATCCGGACGGCATCACCCGGATCGAACAATGGACGATCAACGGCGCCGGCCATGCCTGGTCGGGCGGCAGCACCACGGGCACCTACACCGACCCCGCCGGCCCGGAGGCATCGCGCGAAATGCTCCGCTTCTTCCTCGATCATCCCCGGCGGTAGGCAGAGTGATCGCATATGAAAAATAAGCCGACATCCTGACGAAAGTCAGGATCCATTGGGTGCTCCGCCTGCGTTTATTGCTGCAACGGAGCGGCAATGGATCCCGGCCTTCGCCGGGATGACGGAATTTATGGTTGCCCAAGGGCCGTATGGTGTCACCCCCGCCGATAGCGCGGGTCAGCCCTGCGCGACCCGGATCGTCGGCGCCGCCGCCTCCACCACGCTGTCGGGCGGCACGTCGCTGCGCAGCCATACCGTCCCGCCGATCCGCGACCGCGCGCCGATCGTCAGCCGCCCCAGCAGCACAGCGCCGGCAAAGATCACCACATCGTCCTCCACCAGCGGGTGGCGCCGCCCCTGCGGCTCGGCGGCGGCATGGGCGGTGCCCATCGCGATCGGCTCGCCGCCCAGCGTCACGCCCTGGTACAGCCGCACCCGATCGCCCAGGATCGCGGTCTCGCCGATCACGATTCCCGTGCCATGGTCGATGAAGAAGTCGCGCCCGATCTGCGCACCGGGATGGATGTCGATGCCGGTCTCGGCATGGGCCACTTCGGAAATGATCCGCGCGACCAGCGGCGCGCCCAGCCGGTGGAGCACATGCGCCAGCCGATAATGGATGATCGCCGACAGCGAGGGGTAGGACAGCAGCACTTCGTCCACGCTGCGCGCCGCCGGGTCGTTGCCGTACCCCGCCTCGACATCGCGATCCAGCAGCCGGCGAATCTCGGGCAGGCGCGCGGCGAACGCGCCGATGATTCGCTCCGCCTCGATCCCCTCGTCATGCCGCGACACGCCGGGATAGGCGATCCGCAGCTCCAGCCCGATCTGCGCGGCGAGCTGCGACAGCGTCGATTCCAGCGTCGCCGCGACCCACGCATTCTCGTTGCCCACGGTCAGTTCGGGCGGCCCCAGCCGCAGCGGGAACAGCGCCGCCCCCAGCTCGCGCATCAATCGCGCCAGCACCCGGCGCGAGGGAAATTCGATGCCGTGCTCGGCATGTCGCGCATGACTCGCGCGCCACTCACGCCGCGCGTCGCGCAGGCGATCGACGACGAGCGTGAGGTCGCGGTGAATGTCGATCGGCTGCATCTTGGCTCCATCGGGCAGGGACGCGGCGACGATAGCAAACTCCCACTGATCGAGTAGAGATAAGAGCTACGCCGGGCCCAAGCCGATCTTTGCCGGCCGCGTGCGTCACACTCCCGGCCAACAAATTTTGCAATCGATTGCCGTCGCAACCACCCAACCCCTTGGCCCGGCATCGTTTTACCCGAAATCCGCGTTGCGCCCTCGCCGCTTGCCGTCCGATCACGCCGATGATATGCCTTAGCAATCGATTGCGGAACACCGTAACGACCATTGGGAGGATAGGATGCGGGTTAGGAATCCCTTCTCTGCGACTGGCGCGGGTCGCCGTCGCTCGCTTGGGCTCTGGGGCAGCAGCGCGATCGCGCTCGCCACCCTCTGCGCCCCGCCGCTGCACGCGCAGACCGCCGAGCCGGGGGTTGGGCAGGAAGTGCAGGACGACACCGACATCGTCGTCACGGCGCTGAAGACCGGCGCGCAGCAACTCGACAAGGCGCCGCTGGCGATCCAGGCCTTTTCGGAGGAGACTCTAAAAGGGCGCGGCGTCCGCGACGCGGCGGACCTGATCCAGCTTATCCCCGGCGCGTCGCAGGCGCAGGAAATCGGCGCGGGCTATCGCATCTTCTCGTTCCGCGGATCGGGCGCGGGCGGGCCGGTCGGCGACGGTATGATCGGCTATTATCTCGACGACACGCCCTTCGGCATCCCCAACAACCAGACCGCCCCGCCCCTTCAATATTTCGACATCGAGCGCGTCGAAGTGCTGCGCGGGCCGCAGGGCACGCTGTACGGCCAGGGATCGATGGGCGGCGCGATCATCTATCGCACCAAGAACCCCGATCTGGAGCGCGTCACCGCCGCCGGCGATTTCGAGCTGTCGGGCACGCGGGACGCGGGCGATCCGAACTATCGCGTGGCGGGCGCGGTTTCGGTCCCGCTGATCCGCGACATGCTCGGCATCCGCATCAGCGCGGGCTATGATTACCGCGCGGGCTATAACGACATCTATGCCGGCGCGCCCGTCGGCACCCCGGACAAGGTCGACGCCAACAGCGTGAAGGGCAAGGATTTCCAGGCCGTCGTCCTGTTCAAGCCCACCGACCGCGCCACGCTCCGGCTGCGCGCATGGAAGTTCAGCACCGACCAGAATTACCTGAACGTGATGAACTCGGTCGATCCGCCCTATGCGGCGTATCAGGGCAATGTGAAGGGCTATGACAAGCGCAGCGCCGAATATTATTCGGGCACCTTCACTTATGATTTCGACAATCTGACGCTCACCAACGCCACTGCCTATCAGAAATCGCTGCCCGGCGGCTTCGGCGTGGCGCTCAACCTCGGGGCACCGCTGGGGATCGGCACGCTGGTGAACGGCGGCTACGCCAACAGCTTCGTCAACGAACTGCGCCTGTCCACCTCGGGGCCGGGGCCGTTCCACTGGGTCGGCGGCGCCTTTTACCAGAAGGCGAAGGGGCTCTACACCTTCAGCATCAACTTCCCGACGCTGACGATCGACGGCAGCACGATCACCCGGACCGAAAATGCGTCGGTCTTCTCCGAAGTCAGCTACGACCTGTTCGGGGGCAAGCTCGTGCCGCTGGTGGGCCTGCGCTATTTCAAGGACAAGCGCACCTCGGATTCGGTGTCGAGCGGCGTTCCCGTGTCGAGCGAGGCAAAGCCCGATGCCGTCACCTGGCGTGCCAACCTCGCTTATTACCCGACTGCGGACTGGATGCTGTTCTTCAACGCCGGCACCGGCTTCCGCAGCGGCATCCTCCAGTCCCAGGCGCAGGCCAATGCCGTGATCGCCGATGGCGTGCCCAGCGCGCTCTCGCTGACGCCGGACAAGCTGCGCAACCTGGAATTCGGCGTGAAGGGCAAGATCGGGCGGCTCCACGTCGCCGCCAGCGTGTACGACATCAAATACACCAACCTGCAAAGCGCCTTCAACACGTCGATCGGGCTGTCTGCCTTCGCCAATCTGGGCAATGCGACCACGCAGGGCGTCGACCTGGAACTCGGCTGGAACACGCCGGTCCGGGGGCTGACGCTCAGCGCGATCGCCAACGTCAACACATCGGAATTTACCGACGTGAATCCGTCGTTCGCGGCCGCCAATCCGCGCCTCGCGAACGGACAGCGCCTGCTCAACACCCCGCCCTACAATGTCCGGCTGGACGCGAGCTTCGATCGCGAGATCGGCGATGTCGGGGTGTTCGCCAATGCCTCTGCCACGGCGATGGGCCGCACGCGCAATGGCGACGCGACGGTCGACGAGCTCAAGCCCTATCAGCTGTATCGCGCCAGCGCCGGCATCCGCATCGACCAGTATGAGCTGCGCGTGTTCGCCGAAAACCTGTCGGACGAACGCGGGCCCACCTCCGCCAACGGGCCGACGCTGCTCGCCGGCCCGCGCCCGCGCACGATCGGGGTGGGACTGCGCGTCAATTATTGAGGGGCGCCCGCCCGTCTTGAAATCCACCTCTCCCCGCCGCGCTTCACAGCGTGGCGGGTGCCTTTTATCGGACCCAAGGAGATTGCGATGCGCATGAACACCCCCGCCACCCGGTGCGCGGCGCTGCTGCTGGCGCTGGCCGGCTTTGCCCGGCCCGACGCCGCGACCGCGCAGCAACGCTGGGTCAGCGCCTGGGGCACGGCGCAGCAGCTCGCGCCTGCGCCGCCGATGCGGCTGCCGCCCCGTCCGGCGGGCGACACGCGCCCCGCCCCGCCGCCGCCGCCCGGCCCCTCGCCCATCCCGCCGACGCCCGCGACGCTCAACGACCAGACCGTCCGCATGGTGGTGCGCCCCACGATCGGCGGCAGCAGCTTCCGCATCCAGCTTTCCAACGCCACCGGCGGCGCGCCGGTGACGATCGGGCGCACCCGCGTCGCGCGCAGCCTCGGCGCCGATCGCACCGCCCCCGGCACCGATCGCGCCGTGACCTTCAGCCGCGAAGAGAGCGTGACCATCCAGCCGGGCGCCGTCGCGATCAGCGATCCCGTGACGCTCGACGTGGCGGCGTTCGACCTGCTCGCCGTGTCGATCCACGTGCCCGGTGAGACGGCCGTGAACACGCTCCACCCGCTCGGCCTGCGCACCACCAGCATCGCCAAAGGCGACCGCACCAGCGCCGACGCGCTGCCGGGGGCGGAGACCAACCGCTCCTATTTCTGGCTGGCGGGCATCGAAATGCTCGCGCCCGAGGCAAAGGGGACGATTCTGACCTTCGGCGATTCGATCACCGACGGGTTCGCCACCACCCCCGACGCCGCCCGCGCCTGGCCCGATCTACTCGCCGAGCGGCTCCAGCGCGATCCGCGCACGCGGGGCTTCAGCGTGGTCAACATGGGCATTTCGGGCAACCGCGTGCGCCGCGACGGTGCCGGCCTTGCCGCGCTGGCCCGGTTCGACCGCGACGTGCTGGCCCGTCCCGGCGTGCGCTGGATCGTGTTCCTCGAAGGGATCAACGACATCAACACCGCCGCCATCCCCGGCATGCCCGCGACCGAGGCGGTGACCGCCGACCAGCTGATCGCCGGCTATCGCCAGTTCATCGATCGCGCGCACCTGCACGGGATCAAGGTGATGGGCGCGACGATCACGCCGACCGAGGGTCTGTGGCTGTACAGCCCCCAGACCGAGGCGCTGCGCCAGGCCGTGAACAAATGGATCCGCACCAGCGGCGCGTTCGACGCGCTGGTCGATTTCGACGCCGCCATCCGCGATCCGGCCCGCCCGGCGCGGATCAACCCCGCCTTCGATCCGGGCGACCATGTCCACCCCAACGACGCCGGCAACGCCGCCATGGCCGCCGCGATCGACATCGCTACCTTCGCCGCGCCCTGAGAGCGCGCGCCGCGCCGCTGCAACTCCGATGCAACCGTTGCAAAGGAGTTGCAGCCCCCCTATCCCCGCGACACGATACTGGGAGATTGGGTTTGTCCGGCAAGATCCGCACCATCTACGACCTTGCCAAGCTGGCCGGCGTATCGGCGGCCACCGTCTCGCGCGCATTGGCGGGCAAGGAGATGGTCAATTCGGACACCTCCGAACGCATCCGCAAGCTGGCGGAGCAGCATGATTTCCGCCCCAGCGCGCTCGCCCGCAACCTGCGCACCCGGCGGCGCGGCGCGATCGGCGTCGTCGTGCCGCTCGGCCATGATCGCGGCCAGCATCTGTCCGACCCGTTCTTCATGACGCTGATCGGCTGCCTCGCCGACGAACTGACCGAACGCGGGTTCGACCTGATGCTGTCGCGCGTCATTCCCAACCAGGACAATTGGCTGTCCAAGCTGATCGATGCCGATCGCGTCGACGGGTTCATCGTCGTCGGCCAGTCGGACCAGTCCGGCGTGCTCGACCGGATCGCCGCGCAATACCTGCCGATGGTCGCCTGGGGCGGCTTCGTGCAAGGGCAGATCCACTGTTCGGTCGGCACCGACAATTTCCTCGGCGGGCGGCTGGCAACGCAGCACCTGATCGAGCGCGGGTGCCGCCGCATCGTGTTCCTCGGCAATACTCAGGCGATCGAGCCCTCGCTGCGCCTCGAAGGGGCAAAGGCGGCGATCCGCGCGCGCGACGACATCGCCCTGATCGACACCCCCACCCATTTCGCGCCCGAAGTCAGCGGCTCCGACGTCGCCGCCTATCTCAGCCATGTCGACCAGGCGCCCGACGGCATCTTCGCCGCGTCGGACCTTATCGCGCTGACCGCGATCCAGGTGCTCGCCACGCGCGGCCTGTCGGTCCCCGGCGACGTCAAGGTGGTTGGCTATGACGACCTCTACCTCGCCCAGACCAGCGCCCCGCCGCTTACGACGGTGCGGCAGAACATCGCCGCCGGGGCCGCCCACCTTGTCGATTGTCTGATGAAGCGCATTGCCGGCGAAGCCACCGGCTCGGTCATCCTCAACCCCGAACTGATCGTCCGCAGCTCGACCTGAGGCCGTGCCGCGCGGCGAGCGCAACTACTCGGCGGTTGACTTGCAATCGATTGCTAATACGATGGGCGCCAAAGCAGGGGTGGCGCGTGCGTTCCGCGCGAAAGCCGACCCGTTTTCAGGAGAGCAGCATGACCGCAAAGATGAAGGCCCTGTGCAGCGCAGCGTTGCTGGCGCTGACGATCCCCACCCCCGCCCTCGCCCAGGCCCAGCCCGCCGCCACCGCGCAGGACGACGCCGCCAAGCTTCGCCCGATCGCCCCCGAGCTGCACGATGCCGCGCGCAAGGCGATGGGTTTCTCCCGGATGATGGGCACGATCGACGAGGCAATGGTGCTCGCCTCGCGCAAGCGCGGTGGAGGCCCGACCGCTGCCCCCCGCCTGCCCAACGTGCCCGTTGCCGAACAGAGCATCCCCGGCCCGCAGGGCGCGCCCGCGATCAAGCTGTTCGTCATCAATGCCAAGCCCGGCACCAGCCGCCCCGGCATCCTCCACACCCATGGCGGCGGCTTCATCCTCGGCACGGCCGCCACCGATGTGCGCCGGCTCCAGGAAGTGGCGCGCGAGCTGGATTGCGTGATCGTCTCGGTCGAATATCGCCTCGCGCCGGAGACCGACTATACCGGCTCGATCGAGGACAATTACGCCGGCCTGCGCTGGATGTACGGCAACGCCGCCGCGCTCGGGCTCGACCAGAAGCGCATCGCGGTGAGCGGCGAGAGCGCGGGCGGCGGCCATGCCGCGCTGCTCGCGATCACGGCGCGCGATCGCGGCGAAATCCCGATCGCGTTCCAGGCGCTGGTCTATCCGATGCTCGACGACCGCACCGGCGGCGTGGTGCAGGTGCCGCCGCATATCGCGACGGTCGGGTGGAGCGCGTCGGAAAACCAATATGGCTGGCGCGCCTTTCTCCGCCAGGCGCCGGGCACCGCCGCCGTCCCCGCCCGCGCCGTCCCGGCCCGCACCCCCAGCCTCGCCGGGCTACCCCCTGCCTTTATCGAAGTCGGCGGCGTCGATCTCTTCGCCAGCGAGGACATCGACTATGCCCGGCGGCTGAACGAGGCCGGCGTTCCGACCGAGCTGCTCGTCATCCCCGGCGCGTTCCACGGCTTCGACCAGCTCGCACCCCACAGCCCGCAGGGGCAGCAATTCACCCGCGCCCGGATCGAGGCCCTGCGCCGCGCCTTCGCCGCCACCGCGCGCTGAGGCACAGGGGCGCGGCGATCCGGCCGCGCCCCGTCAATCGGACTGATGCCAAAAAGCAACCGATTGCATCGAATCGGTCAAATCGCAGTCAATTTCACGCAAATTCGCAGGGCGCTTTCCTTGACGCTACATCCAGCGCCCTTTATGCAATCGATTGAAATATAAAAAACCAGGAGAGGGTAATGAAAACACTTCGCGCCACAGCCGCGTCCATTGCGATCGCCGCCAGCCTGGCATCGCTGTCCGCCTACGCACAGACAGAGAGCACCGCCCCGGCACAGGACCAGTCCGCCGCGCCCGCGCGCCCGGACGCACTCGAAGACACCCACGACATCGTCGTCACCGCCCAGAAATCGGGTGCGCAGACGCTCCAGTCGGTCCCGCTCGCCATTCAGGCATTCGGCGGCGAGGAGCTGCGCGAAAAGAACATCACCGACATGGCCAGCCTGGTCTCCGCCATCCCCGGCGCGTTCGAGGGCCAGCGCCAGTCGGTCGCCTCGCGTTCGTACAATCTGCGCGGCGCGGGCGGCAGCAACGCCAATGGCGACTCCCCGATCGGCTATTATCTCGATGACGTCCCCTTCATCGTCACCAATTTCGGCATCGCGCCCCCGGTCAGCTTCCTCGACATCGAGCGGGTCGAAGTGCTGCGCGGGCCGCAGGGCACGCTGTACGGCCAGGGCTCGGCCGGGGGCGTGTTCATCTTCCACACGCGCGACCCCGATCTGGAAAAGGTCGCGTTTGCCGGCGAAGTCACCGGATCGCAGACGCGCGGCGCCACCGGGCTGAACTATGGCATTTCGGGCGTCGTCTCGGTGCCGATCATCAAGGACAAGCTGGCGATCCGCATCAGCGGCGGCCATTCGCGCAACCCCGGCTGGGCCGATGTCTATTACGGCGCCTATGACGGCACGCCCGACCAGCGCGGCGCCAATATCGTGCGCAACGACGATATTCGCGCGGTGGTGCTGTTCAAGCCCGCCGACAATGTCAGCATCCGCGCGCAATATTGGCATTTCCGCCCGCGCCAGGAATTTCTGGGCGGCATGGCCTCGGTCAAGCCCGCCTATTACGAGAACACCGCTGGCCAGCCGAGCTTCGGCAATGGCGATTTCAAGCTGTACAGCCTGTCGGGCAATATCGACCTGGGCGATGTCGCCATCACCAGCGCGACCAGCTATCTGAAGGGCAATTTCGGGATCTACATCCCGCTGTCGCCGTCGGGCTTCTTCTCCAGCCAGTTCTATCCGAAGATGTTCAGCCAGGAACTGCGCGCCAATTCAACCGGGCCGGGCCCGTTCCACTGGGTCATCGGCGCACAGTATCAGGACGGCGAGGGACCGCAGAAGAACCAGCTGCTCAACACCGCCGTCAACATCAATGCCGACAACAACACGATCACCAAGAATGTCGCAGTGTTCGGCGAGCTGAGCTACGACCTGTTCGACGGCAAGCTCGTGCCGCTGGTCGGCCTGCGCCAATATCATGACAAGCGCACGTTCGAGGATGCGACCAGCTCGCTTCCCTCCACGCGCGACGTCACCACTTGGCGCGTCAACCTTTCCTATCTGCCCAGCAACAACCTGACCGTGTTCGTCACCGCCGCCACCGGCTTCCGCGCGGGCATCGTCCAGTCGGCGGCGCAGTCGGCCGCGCTGGAAGCGGACGGCATCCCGGCGCCCGTCAGCCTCGATCCCGAAACGCTCACCAACTATGAAATCGGCGTGAAGTGGCGCAGCGGCGACGGCAATCTGTCGGTCGGGCTCAACGGCTATATCACCAAGTTCAAGAACATGCAGACCAGCGTGACCAGCAGCACGCCGGGCGTGGGCGGCTTCTCGAACTTCGGCGACGCGACGACCAAGGGCATCGACTTCGAACTGCGCTGGCGCACCCCGCTAAAGGGGCTGTCGGTCGGCGCGGTCGGCAACGTCAACGACGGCAATTTCGACGACGTGAACCCGAACGTGCAAAAGGCGCTGCCGCTGGTCCGTCCGGGTGCGCGGATCGTCAACACGATCGAGCACAACTACCGCATCGATGCGTCGTACAACGGTTCGCTGAGCGAGAAGCTCGACGGCTTCGCCAACATCGCCTGGAGCCGCTCGGGCGACCGGCTCCAGGCCAATGGCCTGATCGCCGACCCGTTCAGCGCGCTGAGCGCCACGATCGGCGTGCGCCATGGCGCGTACGAACTGGCGCTGGTCGGCGACAACCTCACCGACGAGCGGGGCCCCACGATCCGGGGCACGGCGCGGGCGTCGGCGGGATCGGGCCCCACGCCGCGCACGATCGGCCTGCGCTTCCGGGCCAATTTCCAGTAACCGCGCAACCGGGGCGGGAGCGCACATGGCGCCCCCGCCCCTTTTTCTACACCCTCACTTCCCCGGCGCGCGGCACTGGAAGCTGCCGGGCCTGGTCGCGTCGCCGCCGATATAGTGCGGATAGCTCGGGTGCGGACACATCGGCCGCTCCGCCGGCTCAGGTTTGGTCCGGCTGGCGACGATCGCGTCCGGCGCCTTCCCCTTCTCCACCCAATCCACGATCGGCCCCAGCAGGTCGAAACTGTCGAACGCATTGCCGCCCGCGCAATGCCCCATGCCCGGCACCATGTAGAATCGGCTGGCCGCATCCCATGCCGGGCCGTTCGCCGCCTGCGCGCGCTGCCAATAGTCCCAGGTCGCCTGCGCCGAGAACCACGGATCGCTGACGCCGTGGTAGAACAGGATCTTGCCCCCGCGCCCCAGGAAGGTGTTGAGGTTGGTCCAGACGTGCGTGTCGGTCAGCCGCTGGACCGCATCGGCGCGGACCTTCTGCACGCGCGCATCGAGGTCCATCGTCAGCTCGCGCGGCGCCGGCCCGAACACACCGGGCGCCCCGGTCGGCAGATAGCCGGGCAGCGGCGCGCCGGCATAGACGATGCCGGTGTCATAGGGGACCGGCGCGTAGACCGGATAGCCCGCCGCGTCCTTCGGCCCGGCAAAGGCGCGGTCCATCGCCGCCACTTGCGCGCTGCTCAGGCACCCGTCCTGCTTGCCCGCCTTGCATTGCAGCTTCGCCGGCTGGAAATGGCATTGGGCCACGTTCATCACCATCCCGTCGGCCAGCCCGTCCAGCGCATCGCACTGGTCGAGCAGCCCCTTCAGGATCAGCGCGCGGTCCGCCGCCGGGAAGATCTGCGACACGATCGCCAGCCCGTCCTTGTCGCGCGGCGCCGCCTGGTTGAACTGCACGGCGGACCAGGCGATCGCCAGGTTCGAATCCCCCGTCCGCATCGCCGGCGCGCCCACGACGATCCCGTCGAACAGCTCGGGATAGCGCTGCGACGCGAGCATCGATTCACGCCCGCCGGTGGAGCATCCCGCCATATAGCTGTGCCCGATCGGTTTGCCGTAATAGCCCGTCGTGATTGCCTTGCCGGCCAGCGCCACGGTTCGCACCGATGCCTCGGCAAAGTCGAGCGCGGCGCGCTGGTCTGCCATGAACGCGGCGTCGAACACCTGCCCCTTGTGCCCGCTGTCATGGCTGATGACGGCAAAGCCCCGCGCCAGCGCGGGCACCTTTCCCGCCGCCACTTCGCCCAGCGGCGGGGCAACGCTGCCGTTCAGCCCGCCGCCACCCTGCAACAGGAACCGCCCGTTCCAGCTATCGGGCAACGCCAGCGCAAAGCCGATGCCATAGGGCTTGCCCCCCGCTCCCGTACGCGCGCCGATCATGCCCTCCACCTTGCAATGCGCAGGGATGGCGGCCCCGGGCGCCGGGCCCGCCGCAGCCGCATCGACATGGGTCACGGTGCGGATCTCCACACCCTCGCCAAAGGACCGCCCGACCAGCGCCGAACAGCGCGCGGCAGCCTCGCCCTGCGCGGGCGCCGGCCCATGGTGCGGGGACGCCGATGCGAGCAACACGGCCCCCAGGCTCACGGTAACGGTGCGCATATCCCTCTCCCCCCTTGTCGCGGACATTGGCCCGCAGATTGTTTGCCTCGCCCCGACGCAGTACGCAATCGATTGCGTTTGCCGCGACACCCGGCAATAAGACTCGCCAGGCCACAACGGCATAAAAATAACGGAGAGCGTGATGAAAAGCCAATCCCCGGCAGGCGCAGGGCCCGGCGCGACGATGCTCAAGGGGCTCGTCTTCCTGATGTTCGCGATGTTCGCGATGACCACCGATTCGGTCGGCACCGTCATCCCGGAAGTGATCCGCGAATTCCGGCTGGGGCTCACCGCCGGCGGGTCGTTCCAATATGCCACCATGTCGGGCATCGGCATCTCGGCGATCGCGCTCGGCTTCCTTGCCGACCGGATCGGGCGCAAGGCGACGATCCTGATCGGGCTGTTCCTGTTCGGCGCCAGCTCCGCGCTGTTCGCGGCGGGGCATAATTTCGCGTTCTTCGTCACGCTGCTGTTCGTGTCGGGCCTCGGCATCGGCATCTTCAAGGCCGGCGCGCTCGCGCTGATCGGCGATCTGTCGCGCTCGACCCGCGAACACGCGACGACGATGAACCTGATCGAGGGGTTTTTCGGCATCGGCGCCATCATCGGCCCGGCGATCGTCGCCTATATGCTCCACACCGGCGCGGGGTGGAAATGGGTGTATCTGATCGCGGCGATGCTGTGCGCGCTGCTCGTCGTCGGATCGGCCTTCGCGCGCTTTCCCACCCCCCACATCACGCGCGCCACGCCCACCCATCCGGGCGAGGCGCTGCGCATGGCCGGCGATCCCGCCGCGCGCTTCTTCGGCGGCGCGCTGATGCTCTATGTCGGGGCGGAGGCGGCGATCTATGTCTGGGCGCCGACCTATCTGGCCGGCTATACGGGGTCGTGGACCTGGCTGGCGGCCTATGTCGTATCGATCTTCTTCGTGCTGCGCGCTGCCGGGCGGTTCCTGGGCGTGTGGCTGCTCGCCCGCTTCGCCTGGGCGACGGTGCTGCTGGTGTGCAGCGCGGCGCTGACGCTGCTGTTCTGGGCCGCAGTGCTGGGCGGGCGCGAAGTCGCGATCTTCGCGCTGCCCGCCACCGGGCTGTTCATGTCGGTGCTCTACCCGACGATCAATTCCACCGGCATCAGCTGCTATGACAAGGGCCGGCACGGCTCGATCGCGGGGCTGCTCCTGTTCTTCACCTGCATCAGCGCCGTGTTCGCGCCGATGGCGATGGGGGCGCTGGGCGACTGGCTGGGCGACAGTGCCTACAGCATTGTGCTTGGCGCGGTGTTCGTGACGCTGCTCGCGGCACTGTGCGGCTGGAATCTGGTGCGCCAGCCCTTCGCGGCGCTGCTGGCAAAGCGCGACATCGACGATTACGCCCTGCCCACCGCCTGAACGACCGCGGGGCGGCACCACGCGCCGCCCCGCCCCACCCTATTTCCCGGCGGCGAAGTGCCGGTCGAGCCACAGCGCGAACAGTGCCGACCATTGCCCGCACGGCTGGTCCGCCGGCCCCAGCCCGAATCCGTGCCCGCCCGCCTCGAACAGATGCACTTCCACCGGGCGCTTCGCCGCCTGCAGCGCGCGCAGCATCGTCAGGCTGTTTTCCACCGGCACGGCGCTGTCGTCCAGCGCATGGACCAGGAACACCGGCGGCGTCTGTGCCGTCACATGTTCCGCCGGCGATCGCCGCGCGACCAGCGCCGCATCGGGATTGGGCCCCAGCAGCCGCATCGCCGATTCGGCATGCGTCACCGGCGCAGTCACCGCGATCACCGGATAGATCAGCCCCATCGCCGCCGGCCGCGCGTCGAGCGCGTCCACGGCGTCGCGCGGGCGATACACGCTTTCGCCAAACCCCGTCGCCAGCGTCGCGCCCAGATGCCCCCCGGCGGAAAAGCCCACCGCCGCCACCGCCGCCGGATCGAATCCATAGCGCTTCGCCTGCGCGCGGATCACGCGCATCGCCCGCTGCGCATCCTGGAGCGGCACGTCGCTGCGGTTCGCCCATCCTTCGTCGGGCAGGCGATAGGTGAGCACGAACACGGTGTATCCCCGCGCAGTCATCGCCCGCGCGACGTCGAGCCCTTCGTTCAGGATCGAGACGAAGGTGTAGGCGCCGCCGGGGATCGACAGCAGCGCGCGCCCGTTCGACTGCGCCGGGCGGAATACGTGCAGCACGGGCCGCTCCACGTTGCGCGCCCAGATCTCCGGCCAGCCGGCGGGCAGCGGCCTGGCGGCATAGCCTCCCGAGGGCGGGCCATCGGGCCAGAGCGGAATCTGTTCCGCCGAGCGCCACGCATCGGGCGCGGGCGGCAGCTTGGGCAGGGTCTGCGCGCGCGCCACGCCCAGCGTGGCGACGCCCGCTGCCCCTGCCAGAAACGACCTGCGGCCCACGCGCAGCGCGGACGGCTCCCTGAATGACGTCATCGATCCTCTCCCTCACCGGCGGACGGTCCGCCCTTGCCCGCATAAAGCCCGTTGCGCGCCGGCAATTCAAGCCGCGCGTACAATCGATTGCCTCGGTCTGCCGGGCGCCACGAAAAAATACGTCGCCGACACGCGCAATCGATTGCGAACGGCTATTCTTGCAGATAGGGATGCGACAGAACAAAATGTGGAGAGCAGACTTGGTCCGGCACACGCGCACAGGGGCGAACGGAAGGCTATGGGCCGACGCAGCGACAATGCCCTTCCGGCAAACGCCGCGAGCCGTATTTTGACCCGCATGCCCCGCCCCGCCGCCACGGCCTGGACCCCGGCGCAGGTTGCCGCGATCGACCCCGCCCTGCCCCATGCCGCGCCGCTGATCGCCGCACAGGATTTCGCGCGCGTCGCCCCCGATCTCGACATCTGGGATGCCTGGCCGGTGCAGGATGCCGATGGCACGCCCTCGCGCCTGTCGGACGATGGCGAGACGCTGTGGATGGCGCTCGGCGCGCCGCAATTTCCCGATCCCGACGAACGCCACGGCCATGCCCGCATCCATCTAGTGTCGCGCAACGCCGCCGGCTGGACGCATCTCGGCCCCGCGCTGCCCGACGGTTTCTCGCCGGGCAGCCGCGAATGGTCGGGCTCGGCATTGCTCGACGCCGACCGCCGGGCGCTGACGCTGTTCTTCACCGCCACCGGACGCCGGGGCGAGGCCGTGCCCAGCTTCGAGCAGCGGCTTTTCCGTGCAAAGGCAACGCTGACAGCCACGCCCGGCGGCTATCGCCTGATCGACTGGCACGGCCTGCACGAAATCCTCGTCCGCGACCCCGCGCTCTATATGGCCAGCGACGCCGGCAACGGCGCGGTGGGCACGATCAAGGCCTATCGCGACCCCGCCTATTTCCGCGATCCGCGCGACGGCCGCCACCATATCTTCTTCGCCGGTTCGCTCGCCGGTTCGGCCTCGGCGTTCAACGGCGTGGTCGGCTGGGCCGTCGCCGACGATGCGGGGCTTGAGAACTGGCAGCTCCAGCCCCCGCTCATCAGCGCGGACACGCTGAACAACGAACTCGAACGCCCGCATGTCGTGTTCCACCAGGGCCTCTATTACCTCTTCTGGTCGACCCAGCGCCACGTGTTCAACCCCGACGGCCCCACCGGCCCCACCGGGCTGTACGGCATGGTATCGGATCGCCTGTCGGGGGGCTGGGCGCCGCTCAACGGCACCGGGCTGGTCTTCGCCAACCCCGCCGCCGCACCGAAACAAGCCTATAGCTGGCTGGTGATGCCCGATCTTCAGGTGACGAGCTTCGTCGATGCCTGGGGCAGCAATGGCAAGGACGCCCATGCCCGGCGCTTCGGCGCGACCTTTGCGCCGATGCTCCAGTTGCGGCTGGACGGCGCGCGCGCCGGGCTGGCGGCCTGACGATGGCGCAGGCGTTGCGGCTCGCCGGAGTCGAGCTGGGCGGAACCAAGGCGATCTGCGTGCTGGCGCAGGGCGAGACGATCGTCGAGCGCGTCACGCTGCCCACCACCGATCCGCACACCACTTTGTCCGCCCTGCGCGCCCAGCTGGATGCGTGGCACGCCCAGGCGCCGCTCGCCGCGCTCGGCATCGCATCGTTCGGGCCGCTGCGGCTCGATCCGGCAGCCCCCGACTTCGGCCACATCCTCGCCACGCCCAAGCCGGGGTGGAGCGGCGCGCCCGTCGCGCCGATGCTGACGCAAGGGCTGCCCTGCGCATGGCGGATCGATACCGACGTCAACGGCGCGGCGCTGGCCGAGCATCGCTGGGGCGCGGGGCGCGACTGTGACAGCCTGTGCTATATCACCATCGGCACCGGACTGGGCGGCGGCGTGCTCATCGGCGGGCGGCCGGTCCACGGCGCGATGCATCCCGAAATCGGCCATCTGCGCCTGTGCCGCGCGGGCGGCGACAGCTTCGCCGGCGCCTGCCCCTTTCACGGCGACTGTATCGAGGGGCTGGTCTCCGGCCCCGCGCTCGCCGCGCGCTTCGGCATGGACCCCGCGCTGGCGCCCGACGATCACCCAGCGTGGCGCCATGTCGCCGCCGATCTGGCCGAACTATGCGGCGCGATCCTGCTGACCATTTCGGCAGAGCGCATCCTGTTCGGCGGCAGCGTCGCGGTGTCGCGCCCGTTCCTGCTGCCCTGGGCGCGCGCGCTGGTGGCGGAGCGGCTGGGCAGCTATCTGCCGTTCCTGGGCGGCGACGCGCTGGACCGCATCGTCCAGCCCGCCGGGCTCGGCACCGAAGCCGGGCCGCGCGGCGCAGTCGCGCTCGCGCTGGACGCGCTCCCCGCCTGAACCCCTCAAAACCAAACGGGGCCCGCGCGGGGGATCCGCGCGGGCCCCGCTGTCGGGCCTTAGGGCAACCGGGGGACTGCCTATTCGGCCGCGACCTTGTCGATCAGGTCAAGCAGCCCCTCGACGATCGCGGTCTCGGCGCATCCGGGCTTCAGCCGCGAGGATACGACTTCGAACGTGTTGTACCCGAACGCCGCATCGTTGGGGATATAGCCCGATCCCGCCATGCCGTTGGTCAGCGTCGTCATCATCGTGTGCTTGAACGGGGACTCGCGCTTGAACCGCTGGGCGATCGTCGTGAAAACCTCGCCATCGACGCCGCCGATCACCGTGTCGCCGATCTTGAGCAGGCTCAGCCGCAGGCCGATCGGATCGGCATCCTCATAGCTGCCGGGATAGCCCGCACGCCCCTTGTCCAGCCGCTTGCGGCCCGGGCACATCACGGTCGTCTGCGCACCCTGCAATCGCGCCTGCGCAACCGGCCGCTCCAGGCTGGCGCGCGCGACGTGCAGCACTTCCTCGCCCAGCATCTGGCCCATCGACAGCGCCATCTGCTTCTGCTGGTTCATCAGCTTCACGACCTGCGGGTTGTTGCGGTCCATGCCCGTGCCGCCCGGCGGCATCGCGTTGCTGATGTCCTCGCCCCGCTTGGCATAGTCGGCGACGCGGATCGCGCGCAGGTCATAGGTCTGCTGGAAGAAGATCGGGTTCTGGTCCCCCGCCGCGCCGTTGGAATAGACCGCGACGGCATTATTCCCCAGCGAATCCTCGATATAGTTCGACGTCGCGCCCGGCAGGTCGGCGCTCACCATGTCCAGATTGCCGGTCAGCACCGCATGGACGCCGTAATTGTAATAGACCGCGATCGGCGCGCCCGACAGCGTCTCGAACCGCACGACGGCGACGGTCTTGTCCGATACGCCCTCGTAATTCGGGCCTTCCCACCAGCGATGCGTCTCGGGATCGATGATGTTGCGGTTGACGTTGATGTACGAAACCCCGGTGCCATAGGCCATCCGCGCGGGCTGCGCCGCCGCCGCGGCCTTGCGCACTGCGTCCAGGATCTTGGCCTCATAGGCCGGGCCGCGCAGGAACGGCGCGCTGTGGGTGTGCGTCGCGGTGAGCAGCAACTGCTTGGCCGGGATGCGCAGCTCGCGCTCGGCGGCGGCGCTGACATTCTGCCAGGTCTCGGTACCGATCGCGCCCGCATCCACCGTCACCATCGCCGCGCGGCTGGTGCCGTCGTCCAGCACGATCGCGCGCACGTTGATCGGATCGAGCACGCCCTGGATCGTCTTGGGCAGTTCCTTGGCGGGCGGCGTCACGTCGACCTTCGCCGCGCCGACCTTGAACACGGCCTGCGCCGAGGCGGGCGTCGCGGCGAGCACAAGGCCGGTGCCCAGCGTGGCGAGTATCTTCGATTTCATGGCTATCTTCCCAGTTTCGAGACCAGAGGAAGCGCGGCGACGGTCTTCTGCGAGACCGCCGCCGCGCCGGTGCTCGGCAGCATGGTGAACACCACTCGGTCGCGACCCGAGGGCTCCTCTGCCGATTTTGTCGGCAACGCTGGAATCCGGCTGCCCCATCGGGGCGGCGCCGAACGAAACTCTACGCGGAAAGCGCATCCCAACATCCCCTCGCGCCCTGTTGCCGGGCGTCATTGCAATCGATTGCTGACACTGCATACGACTCGTCCGGCGCGAGCGCA
Organism: Sphingomonas degradans; assembly: GCF_053502645.1. Taxonomy (NCBI): domain Bacteria; kingdom Pseudomonadati; phylum Pseudomonadota; class Alphaproteobacteria; order Sphingomonadales; family Sphingomonadaceae; genus Sphingomonas; species Sphingomonas degradans. The sequence goes on along the minus strand of NZ_CP177172.1, from coordinate 863,068 downwards.
ACAGGGTTTTCGCGCGGTCGGCTTGAACCGGGATGTCGGGCAACACGGCCCTTGTATTGCGCCTCCAGATTATAATTGAATCGCCGCGATTTTGCAGAAGAAGGAAACACATGGCCGTTCCAACCTCCAAGGCGGAATTGCTGGCTGCCATTACGACGACGTTCGAAAGGCTGATGGCGGATTTAGCCAAGGTTCAGCCCAACCGCGCACGCGAGGCCACGATGAAGGGCCATGCCAACGGCACCACGATGAGCCCGGCCGATCTGGTGGCCTATCTGATCGGGTGGAACGAGTTGGTTCTGAAATGGCTGGATCGCGACGACCTGGCTGAACCGGTCGATTATCCCGAGGCCGGCTTCAAATGGAACGAGCTCGGCCTGCTGGCTCAGAAATTCTACGCCGATTGCAAAACAATCCAATGGCACGAGCTGCTCGCCCGTCTGGAGGATGCGAAGGCAGGATTGATCGCGACGATCGCGGCCCGATCAGATGACGAACTATACCGCACCGCCTGGTACGGGAAGTGGACCAAGGGTCGTATGATCCAGCTCAATACCTCGTCCGCTTACGCCAATGCCCGCACCCGAATTCGGGCAGCATCGCTAGTGGATTGATTTTGACATTTGCGCCTAACCGCGCCGAAGGGGTAGAAAATGTAAAAATCGGGCCATTAGAACTCGATCGTGACTGACGGCGCACTTCGCCTCGCCTCACCTTGATAAACGGCCTCGATGTTATTCCCATCGGGATCAAGGACGAAAGCGGCGTAGTATCCCGGATGGTAGGCGCGCACTCCGGGTGCGCCGTTGTCGCGCCCTCCGTGGGCCAACGCCGCGCTATAGAAGGCATCGACAACTGCGCGATTTTTCGCCTGGAAAGCCAGGTGATGTCGCCCCGTCAATTCGCCCACTGCTGTGGGGCTGTCTGCCGAGGATATAAGGAGTTCATCGGCCAAGAAGTAGCCGTTGTCCGTGCTGAGAACTGGTATATCCAGCACAGACATTACTGCCTTGTAGAAGATTTCGCTCGCGGCGAGGTCGCGCACGACAAGCTGGATATGATCGATCAAGCGTCCACGGTGCAGTCGGTTTGATTCCATGTCTTTCTTCCGTCGAATGAGGGGCGGACAGACCTTCGCACAATCGGGCGTGACCGGCGAATTTCAAAGCCGCCATTCTCAACGAAGAATACAAACGACTGGAATAGGGTCTCGATGCCAGCTGTTGCCGGTGTCCCGGAATTATCGGACTGAAGCACAGAATCGGCGGTGCGTGCGGTGATCGGCGAGCACATCGCACTATGGACGGCAGTCAAAAGGTAAATGGCGGAGAGGGAGGAAGTTGTTATTTCCAGCTAAACTATTGCCATTATTATATTAAAGCGACAATCTCCTACGCAAACCCACCACTTCTCCCACCACATTGGGTGCGATTTTATAGCCCGGCATGGAGCAGCTTGCGACCGCTATGCGCCCCAATTCCGGCTATTCCGAACCCTCAGGTCGATCCCGAAAGCTGCCGTTTACTCACACAGTGAGCGGATGGCCGAGATTGGGACAAACCCGCCGTTTCCCATTCGCTATTTAAAGGACGGCTTTTGCCAAGAGCGGACGGCCAAGGTCCGGGCGATTTCATTTGTCGCATCAAGCCAAGCATGAGCCGCCAGAGCAGAGCACTTCCGGACGCGAACAGGCGCTCTGCGGTCTTGCGGATTCCGAGCTTCCTTTCACGCGCACCTGCATCCACCAGACAAAGCAACCTTCATGAGGAGTCTCCGGTGGTTGGAGGTGCGGATACTCTCACCCGCGTCGGCCTAACAGCGTTAAGCCAATCAAGGGCCGTAGCCAGCGCACCTTCCTGCCGACGAGGTAGAATATCCAGCAGCCGCCCGCGGTGGCGGCGATCAAGATAGCAAAGCGGCTGAGCGCTCCCGTGGTTGTGCCCAGCAGCCAATATCCGACGACGACGATGATCGTCTGGTGGATGATGTAGAAGGGAAATACCGCCTCCGCCAACAGGGGCCGCCAGCGGTGATCGGCATTCCAATACCGGTCGGCGATGCCGATCAGTGCCACGATCGCGCACCAGCACTCTACCGCTCGCGCCACGTCATAGGGCAGCCACACCCAGTGCGGGGCAACCGTATCACCAGGCCAGGCGAGTTCAACACCCGCCAGGATGAGCCATCCCCCGACAGCAGCGCCGGCAGCCACCGGCCACCAGCGGCTGATGGTGCTCCGGAGCGGCTCCGAGGATCGTAGCGCGAGGCCGAACAGGAAAGCGGGCACGTAATTGGCGTGCGCGGTCCAATCTCCGACCAACGCATGGCTCTCCTCCCAGCCGCCGCCGAGAAAGTTGCGCGTTCCGTACACCCAAAGGATCCCGATCGGGAGAAGCATCGGGCCGGCCAGGATCCGCTCTGCCGCGGCGAGGCTCGCCTGCCGCCAGCGAACCGGCATCACCAGCAGCACGCCGCACATAAGCACGGTGTAGACCAACAGGTAGGCAACGAACCACAGGTGCATCCAGGTCGGCATCACGACGCCGTCGATCGACTGGAAGCGATAATAGTCGTGGACGAGGAAATAGCCGAAGCTGTGCGCGTAGTCGAAATGCGTCACCAGCCACACCCAGGGCTGCGGCACCACCAGCACGGCCATGCCGAACAGCAGTGGCACGCCGAGGCGGAGCAGGCGTGATCGCAAGAACATCGACACCTTAGCCTGCTTCGCCAGGAGCGCGGCACTGGCGTATCCCGAAATCACGAACAGCAGTGAAAGCCGCCAGGGGTTGGTCAGGAACATCGGAATGGTCGCCCAGGACAGACCCGGCGTGACCATCTTCACCTGATAGTCCCATGGCACGAACGCCATGCCGACATGATAGAGAATGAGCAGTTGGAACGCGCCGATGCGCAGCCAGTCCATCCCAAAATGCCGTTGCGGCATAAGCGTACTATCCTTTGTTGCTTGTGATCCACCGCTGGCTAGCGACGCCCGAGCCCCTCTGATAAGCGCCGAGGGGTAGAGCGCGGGGTGGCGGGGACATCGTGACGGACGTGAGGACGAGCGGCGGCGTATGCGGGATGAGCGGCGGCCAGCGCAGGCTGGCCGTGATCCTGGCTGCCGGCTTCCTGCTGATCCTGGCGACGGTGACGATCGGCAATGCAGAGTCCATGATCAGCGACTTCGCTGCTGCAGGCCTCCACGAGACTCGCGTGCACATCTGGACCTGGGAGCTTACCAGCGTGGCCGGATGGCTCGCCGTGGCGCCGCTTCTCTGGTGGAGTGCTGCACGGTTTCGACCGCCGCGGACCGATTGGCGGATAGCCCTGGCGATCGCGCTCGCAGGCCTGCCGCTGGCGTCCGTGTTGCATGTCGCGGCGATGATCGGGCTCCGCCATGTCGCCTACGCTGCCATGGGCGAACATTACACGTTCGCGGGCAGCCTCGCCGATCCGTATTTCTATGAGTTTCGGAAGGACGCCGCGACCTATCTCCAGTTCCTGGGGACGGCCGCCGTGGCGCAATGGCTGCTTGAGCGTGCCCGTACACCCAGCGCGGAGGATATCGCGCCATCGCTGCCGCACGCACCGGCCATGTTCACCGTGATCGATGGGTCGAAGCGCTTCCTCGTGCCGGTGGACACGATCGAGCACGTTTCCGCCGCCGGCAACTATGTCGAACTGCACGCGGATGGCAGAACGCTGACGCACCGGGCAACCTTGAGTGGGGTCGAGAAGGAGCTCGGTAAAACCTTCGTCCGCATCCACCGCAGTCGCCTCGTCCAACGTGCGGCAATCCGTAGCATCGAGACGGACCGCAGTGGCGATTTCCTCGTCAAATTAGATAGCGGGCTCTCGCTGAGCGGCAGCAGACGGTATCGAGATCTCGTCGTTGGGCAGCCCGTGTCGAGCCAGTAAACGGGTCCGACAGCGCGATCCGTGCGCCTTTCACATCAAACGGCCCCGCCCCCAAGCTTGGCAGTTTTGAATGACTTGATCGGCAGCTCCCGCCGCGAGCAGACGCTCATTTGAGTGAATCTGAACGGCGTATTCTGGTCGATAGCGGCGGTTATGGCGTGCTGGACCGACATGATTTATCCCGCGCCGCCATGCGCAGCCTGCCCATTCTATACTCGTTCCGACGCTGCCCCTACGCGATACGTGCGCGCCTCGCGCTGCTAGGCTGTGTTGACAAAGTGGATTCCCAAACGGCCTGATCTCTGATTCAAGGCTGCTTTTTGCGGGGAGCAGCAATGGCGCGGGGCGATCTCACGGACGAAGAATGGGCGGTGCTCGAAGGCCTGCTGCCATCCGAGCGCGGCCGAAAGGCGCGCCCTGCCCATGACAACCGGCGATTTCTGAACGGCATGCTGCATGTGCTGCGGGTCGGCTGCCCCTGGCGCGACATGCACGAGCGCTACGGCAAGTGGAACTCGGTCTATGTGCGGTTCCGGCGTTGGGCGGAACAAGGCGTCTGGGATGCGATGCTGGCCACGCTGGTCGATTTCGGGCTGACCGACGACTGGCAGCACATGATCGACAGCACCACGGTTCGCGGCCATGTTTCGGCAGCGGGCGCTAAAGGGGGACTCATAAGGAGGCTTTTGGTCGATCACGCGGCGGCTTTACGTGCAAAGTCCACGCCCGCTGTGACAATCAGGGACGCCCTCTCGGCTTCGTCCTGACCGGCGGCGAAGCGTCGGATTACGGCACTGTCGATGACCTCATGGCGCTGCCGGTCAACAAGCCCAAGGCGCTGCTGGCCGACAAAGGCTATGACGGCGATGCGGTCCGGGAGAACCTGTTGATCCGCGGCATCCTGCCGATCATCCCGCCAAAGGCCAACCGGCGCGAACCCATCGCTTGCGACTTCCGTCGATACCGGGACCGGAACCGCATCGAGCGCATGTTCGGGCACCTCAAGCATCAACGCCGCATTGCCACCCGCTACGACAAGACCGCGCTGTCCTTCGCCAGTTTCCTCAATCTCGCCGCCATCCGCAGATGGTTGCCCAACTTTGTCAACAGGGCCTAGCGAGCGACACGGTTTGCGTAATTCGGGAGGTCAAGCTCTCCGCAAAGCCAGCTGAAATGTGCGACGCATCCCCAAAGGCAACCGTTCCTGTCCTGGTTCTGCCCGACGGCGAGGTCATCGACGAGAGCCTCGACATCATGCGGTGGGCCCTCGCGCGCTATGATCCCGCAGGTTGGCTAGCCGGCGACAACGTGACGCTGATCGAAACCAACGATGGTCCGTTCAAACATCATCTCGACCGGGCGAAATATCCCGAACGTTATGCAAGCGATGCGGCCATCGAACGTGCCGCCTGCGTCAACCTGCTGCGGGCGCTTGAGGATCGCCTGACAGCCAATCCATATCTGTGCGGCGCTATGTTCGGTTTGGCCGATGCGGCGCTGCTTCCGTTCGTTCGGCAGTTCGCGTCCATCGACCGCGCTTGGCTTGATATACAGCCCCTGCCGCATGTCCGCGGTTGGCTGGACAGATTTACTGCGTCCCGCCTCTTCGATTCTGCGATGGTTCGGCTGGCACCCTGGAAGGCTGGTGATCCCGACCTGTGCTTCCCCGCCCCCATGGACCACAATCCCAATTGAAGCGGCAACTGGTCAGGCGACTGGAATCGCGCTGGCATAGCTTCGCGGCGACTTTGCGCCCTAATGTCGGTCGTTCAGCTCGCTGCTCGGCATACCTGAAAGCCGCCGTTCGCCGCCGACCAAGAATTAGCGATCGGGGTTGCCGGACGCTGGGCTTACACTGTGGCTTTGGCGGTGAATTCGCGTGCCGTTCGGGGAAAGCGCGGAGCGCAGTTGGAGAGTCTTCGTGGCCAGGATGACGCGCAGGGTCATGTCGTCGAGCAGCCGCTGGCGCAGCGGGCTGATCGGACCGACCGGAACAAGATCGTACATCGTTCGACTCCTCAGGTTGAAGGAGCCGAAAGGGTCTGCCCGTCACGGGTACCGCTCAATCCGGACAGGACGTCATCGTTGTCGCTGTTACCTCACCACCAGCACCACTCCCGCGCAGCGGGTTCGTGCAGCGGCCCAATTCCTGTGAAAGTCTTCTTCTGCGCGAAAGTTCGTTTTGCGGGAACCAGGATCCGGCCTTGGATGTCTGGGTCTGAGTCTGACCGTACGATGATGTCAGCTGAGTGGAGTTCATTGCATTGAGCCGCAATCTGCAGCTTGCCGGAGGCGAGCCGTTGTTCATCATTCGCTGACTTAACAGGGGCTCGCTTAAAATCATTCTTTGCGTTGAGCGGCGTTAGGCCCTCCGTTGATCAGGCCGTTGGCCCAATTGGCAAGGTCCGGAAGCCCACGTCGAGCATCAGAAATCCATTCCTTAGTGCACTGCGCACCTGCGGACTAGCGCTGTTTAGCCGCATGCGCCACGGCCCATAGGGGCTCACCCCCACATAGCGCGCATGGCCGTTGTTTGGCGGAGAGAGCAGGTCGCCGCGCGCCGAGACGTTGTTGAACAGCCCTTGCACGTAGCTCGCCGTGACCGGAACATGCGCGAACACCCGACTGGAACGATCGCGCTGGCGCACCACCGAGCGTCCGCAATGTTCAAACGTCACGCTCATCTCACCCGGGATAGGCTTGCCGTCCGCGCCGACGAGCCCGATCCGCGCGGTCTGCACGGCATAGAAATTGGCGAAGAGTTGGTCGTCGATCTCGTTCAGTGCGAAGGCGACCGGGTCGCCACCCGCGAAGCGGTCGATCTCGCCGCGTGACAGGATGTCGCTGAGCCGCACCGAGAAGTGGCGCCCGAACTGGGCTTCCTGGCCGAAGCCTTCTAGCACCTGGCCAAAGCGCTGGAGCAACTGCGTGGCGGTCGCGCTCAAAGCGCCCACCGAAACGTCCGAATATTGACCCGCACCGGGCGTGCCGACCATGTACTCGAGGCTCTTCTCCATCGACACCAGATGACGGATCACGCCCCATTTGAGCGTTGCCAGGCTGGTCTCCAGAAACGCGAGATTCTCCGGCAGACGCGTGTCGAAATTGGCCGCGGTGGTCGCCGCCAGCCTCGCCACGGTCTGTCGCTCGATCACGGTGCGGGCATTGATCTGCACGATCTCCACCACCGTGCGGTCGTGCTCGAGGATCTTGTTGTTCCGCGTCTCGGCCAGCGCGATGTACTTGTGCATGATCGCCTGGTAGCGCCGCGCTGCCGACATCCCGAGATAGGGCTTGATCGCCTTGTCGAAATCTTCCTTCGCCGCGACTAGGCGGACCGCGTCTTCAGATTGATTGAGCACGTCTGGCATCGGCTCGCGGTCGGGAAATAGATCCCTATATGCCTTTTGGGCCTTGCCGAAGGAATCGGCAAAGTCGGTTGCGGTCTTTCCCGCCGGCTTCACATGGGTCGAAATGGTGTTGAGGTCGGTCTTGACCGCCTTCCAGGTCATGTTCGCCGCAGCCGCGCTCTCCATCGTGCGCAGGCCTTCCAGCGCGGTCGCCGCCGCCGCCGCTGCGGTCGCTGCCGCCCCTGCCGTTGCCACCACCGTCGCGACCAGCGCCGCGAATTTGAGCACGTTGCCGAACGACGCGCAGTTGTTGCGCTCCGCGACCGCTCTTTTGAAGCTCGACTCGGCCGCCATCAGCTGGCGGTGAACGGCCTCGAGTTCGAAGAAAAGCGTGCGTACTTCGTCTTGCAACTCGCCCGCGCGCGCGGATTTCGCGGCTACCTCCGCGTCCTTGTCGCTCAGAAAGGCCGTGAGCTGGTCGCCAGCCTCGCGCAGCGCGTTGATCCGATCGGCTTGGCTCGCCGCCGCATCCTCCAGCCGCGCATGGCGCTCCTCGACGTTTTTCAGATAGGTGAGCTGGTCGCGCACCAGCACGGCCAATTCGTCGAAGCTGGTCAACGGCACATAGTTGAAGTTGCGCCCGAACACGTCGAGGCCATGCGCCACCAGCTGAGTTAGTGCTAGCACCTTAGCCTGGAGCGCGTCCGCGAAGCCCGAAGGGTAGCGTTCGCGCGTGCTCGCGATCACGAAGTGCAGCCAATTGAGGTCCTGGTACGCCATATCGGCTCGGCCGTTGACCATCAGCAGCTCGGCGTCGTGGATCGCGCGGGTGAGCAGGCCCGCGGGCACTGCGATCGGCAGTATCGCTGCATTCTGCGGATCGCGCAGGATCAGTGCGCCATCGGCGCCAGGACTTCCCGGGGCGGCCGCAGCCGTGGGAGCGCTCCCTGACGGGCCCGTGTCGCCGCTTGGTGCTCTCCAACAATCCATTCTCGTGCTCCCCCGCTTCGCTCAGTGTCCCGGTCCGCCGCCGGTCTGCGGGCCATGGCTGTCATTGTGTTCCCAGTTCGGCGTGCCGCGCCCGCCTGGTCCGCCGTCGCCAGGGCTGCCATGTGCGCCTGCCACGCCACCCAGGCCGCCAGTCGTGCGCACCTGCACGCGCTCCGCCGCGACGCCCTTGCGCACCTGGACGAGCACGGCGGCGCCGCGGCCGCCGCCCCCCCCCGCGCCGCCGCTTCCGGCATTGCCGCCGGCGCCGCCATTGCCGCCCCTCTCGCATCTCGGCCTGCCGCGGCCATTGGGACCGGCATTGCCGTCCATGCCGTTGCCGCCGCGCTGCCCATCGCCGCCCGGCCCGCCTTGGCCGTTGACGGCCAGTGTCCCGGCCAGCCGGTCGCAGACGATCACCACGTCGCCGCCGTCGCCGCCGCGACCCGCACCGCTTCCGTTCGCTCCCGCATCGCCTCGCGCCTGTCCATCGCGCGCGCGCTGGCCGGCCAAGAAGTGCGGGTGGCCGCGCAGCCCGCTGCTATCGATTGCCGCCCCGTCCGCCAGCGTGACTTCCTGCCCGATGATCGCCAGCGGCTGGCCTCCGGTGACATAGACGCCGTCGAGCAGCACGCGCTGGCCGAAGATCACGACGGGCTTCCCCTGGGCGACCAGCGCCGGGGTCACCGCGTCCGCGCGTGCCTCGAGGAACACCGCGCCGGCGAATTCGCTCGCCAGTCGCTGCTGCACCTCGGTGGGCAGTTCTCCCTGGATTGTGACCGCCGTGGTGCCGAGAGATGCTCGGCCGTTAAAAAGAAGCAAAGTCGTTGCACTTAGTCCAGCGAACACGAAGTCGCGTCGATTGACTTCAGAACCCATCTCGCCTCCTAAAACTCTCGCCTTCTCAGATTGACACTTTTTCTCATACTCTTCAGCCACAGTTTGCAACCGAAATCGACCGGTTCCGTAGAGGCGAGGCGGTGCAGCCGGCCAGTTAACCATCCCGAAGTGCTCCTCGAGCATGGCTATGGTGTCGCAAATTTCAATTATTTCTGCGGGAATTTCGTTTAGTGTGACGATGTTGAGAGACCCTAAGCCTCCGCTCCCGAGCGGCACTCGTTGCAATTATTCGAAGCATCCAGCATTGATCAACGCTTCTTAGGATTAGTGATCCGCCAGCCGTTTTGGGCGAATCTAGGCGCTATTTGTTACTCTGAAGGGGGTCGTTCACGCTTGGCAGCTTCTGAGGCTTCACTCTCGGGAGCGGACGATCAGCAACCGGCCCATGAGCAGCCAGACCGCTAATGGGCCGACTGCAGACTGGCAGTTATCGGACGAGCGACGCCTAACAGCTGCCTTTAAGGAGGAAGGTGCCAGCTACAGCCTTCGATCAAGAGCCTCCAATTGGGCTATCGCGAAGTGGCTGCAGCAACACCGCGATCTCATCGGCGACGGAAGCGAGCGCTCTCAAGCGTTCGACCAACTCCTCGCGTTCTGCCCGCAGCGACTGCTCGGCGGCTTCGGCCTTGCGTCTGGCTCGCTCCTCTTCGGGTTCGTCCTTCGCTTGAGGAATCGTGACGACCGCATCCTCCATCAGCAGTATCACCGGCGTAAGGTCCGGGAGCCCGCTCCGGACGAGCCAGATCCAGTCCTTCTCCTCGAAAAGTCCTTGGCGAACCCCATCGCCGATCAGGACCCTGATAATGGCGCGGGCGCTGTAATCGACGGCACGGGCCATCTGGATTGGTTTGGGCGCCTCTCCCTCGTCATCGTTCTCTAGCCCGCGGAAGAACCAGTCCTCGCCACTTTTCAGGGCACGGACCGCCTCTCCGACCTCTTCGACGCTCGACAGCGGAGGCCGGTGGAAGATTGCATGGCGCGCCTTCCACACATCGAGAATCGCGCGACGGCACTGCTCCTGGAGCTGCTTTGCTGCTTCCCCTTCCGCCTGCTCCGCCTCCTTCATAAGGCGTGCGATATGATGCGCCATCCAGCTGAGAGCCAGGTCGTCACGCCCCTCCCCCAACTCCTGCGTCAGCTGGCGGCCAAGCGCGACGACATCCACCCAGCCAATCGAGGTGTCCGTCTCCCCCGAGGATGAAGTATCTGGCATAAGTATTGGGCTCCTTGTCCTTCGCACCCCCATAGCGATCCAGGCGGACACGAATGATCAGACTCCGCTCCATCTTGGCGAGCGCACTCACGATCCGTTCGAGCGGCGCAGTCAGGGTGTCGCCGTGATCGAGACGTTCATCCCGATAGTCGTTGGGCGCCTCTCCCCAGATCGTCGATCGAAGCTCGAACCTGGGTCCCAGGCCGCTGCTCGACCAGACGCGCCGATCGTCGGAAGGCGTCAAGCCGAAGCGCCGGCGCATTATCGCGCCGGGGATATGGGCACCCTGTATATGACCCGAAAAGGGGTCGAGGCTGTCGATTCCGCCGGGGCGCTCCTCCTTGGCTATCCAGGGCACGACACGCATTTTCTGGAAACCTAGGTCCAGTTCGTCTCGCTCAAGAGGAAGCCTTGGATAGCGCCCCGAATAGGTTTGGCACGCACGCAGCAGATCGATCGCGAAATCGGGTCGAACCAGTGCAGTCGCGACCGCACCATCCTCTCGCGCGAGGCTGGAATATCGTGTCCAAGACCCGGCAAGGCGAATACGGTCGGCGCTCTCGAAAAGCGCAGTCTCGAAGTCGTCGGGTGTGACCGACCACTCCCAATTGGAATCGCTCGGCGGCACTGGGGAAGCAGGCCATGCGAAGGTCGGATCGGGATCGCGCCGATCGGACAGCCATAACGGCGGGGCAGACAGGAAATGCTCGCGGAGCATGTACCCGTCATCCCCGAGCAAATCCGGCGCGCGCACCCGACCCTCGAGCAGGTCGCCGATCGCATAGAACAGGCCATGCCACGCCTCGTAGGTGGCCAGCCGCTCATTCTCCGGCCCGCCATGGTAACGCCGGTCATAGATGCCGAGGCCGGAACGCGGGTCGCGCGCAGATTCCTTGGTCGGTTCCCGGCCGAGCTTGTCGCGGATGGCCTGTGCGACCCGCTCCCTCAATTCGGCGGGCGCGATTCCGAAGGAGTTTGCGATCGGATCGGCCTCGCGCCGAGCGAAATCCATGGGATAGTGATAACCGTGATCGTCTTGCGCCGGCCTTACCGGCGCTGGAACCACGGGCGCGGATGGGTCGCTCGCGAACGGGCGCAGCAACGCCCAACGCTCTGATGCCTCGGGCACAAAGACCCCAGCGGCCTCGAGCCCGAGCAATGCTTGCGCGGCCCAATATCGTTGAAAAACATGGCGGTGCTTACGGCCTGCCAATTCTCTGAGTTTGGGGATCGCCGAGGTCACCATGGCCGGCTGCTCGGCGGCGATCCGCGCGATGCTGAGGAGAAGAAAGGTCCGAGCATGCTCCGCATAGAATGGCAGGCGGGGATCCAGCGATGCGCCAGGGTCAGCGTCCGACAGCCGCGCAAGAACCGCCTCAAGGAGATCGCGTTCGCCGAGCTGCGCAAGCCGCCGCACGGCGTGCGCTCCCCGCCATCGCCGCCGGGGGCTCGGGTCGCCAAGGCTCGTCCAGATCAGCGCCGCCAGCGCAGTGCGGACGTCACCGCCAGGATGAAGCCCCGGCCGCCACGTGCCGTCCGGCTCCTCCGGCGACAGCACTGCCTCGAAACGGTCGAGCGCGAATGCGAGAACCTGTTCACGAACCTCCGGCGCTAGCAGGTCCGCATGCACCTGACGGGCGAGCCAGAACATGGTCGACGACCCGAGATCGTCGATCTTCGGTCCGGTCGTTTTGACTAGGAGGCGCAGCAAGACCGACGGCTCTTCACGCGTCAGCGCCTGAAGGTACTTCAGCGATCGATGCCAATGGTAGGAGAGCAAATCGAAGGGCCGGCGCTCGATCAGGTCGAGGGCGATCGTGCGGAGCGCTTCCTTGACAGCAATGCTGGGCGCCCAGGCCGACCCCGCCAGCGACAATAGCTGGAGAAGGTCTTCCATATCGATGTCCGAGGCGGCGACCGCCCGAAGATGCGCGATGCGGTCGGCGACCGGCACCGGTTCCCGGATCGCCGCGGCCATCGGATCGATCGCTGCCCCATATCGCGCTTCGCGCCGAAACGCTTCGACGATTGCCAGGAGATCGAGTGGATCGAGCATGTTGCGCCCCGCGACGAGCGCCGCATGATCGATGACCGGATCTGGCGAAGGGACATAGTGGCTGGCCGATTGTTCTTCGCACGCCTTGCGCCGCTCGTAGATGGCCCGGACGTCGGGAGGCACCAGGGACAGCGCTTCGGCGGCGCCGACAAAGGCCCGCATGTTCCAGGCTTCGCGCTTATCATCGACCATGTCGCGCAGGATCATTCCGGCGACTGTATCGTTATCGGCCGCCGACAGCGCAGCGAGCTTCGCGGGAAGCTCCTTGAAGTCCCATACGCCGCCCAGGGCATGCAAGGCGGCCGCCTGACGAATGCCGATCGCGCCCTCTTGCAGCAATACCTCGCCTACTTCGGGCAGCGACGTGCGAACATTCACGCGCTCGCGGCTGTCGAGGCGCGACACGGCGGCGATCGCGGTGGGAGCATGCATCGTCGCCAACGTATGGAAGACGTCGTCCCAAGGATATTTGTGGCTGTTGATCTGCCCATAGAGCTCGGCCAGGCGAAGGATCCGGTAGCCATATTCCGCGGCCCCCACGCCGCCGGCCACCGATTGTCCCATGACGAGCAGCATTTGGAGCCGCTCGTGCAATTCCTCGCCGACCCGGTCGGCCTCCTCCAAGGCCTTGCGGAAATAGACTGCGCTTTCCTCGCGCGAGATGGGTAGCAACTTGCGGGCGATCGCAGCGAGGTTTCCGGTCCGGACCTCGGCATCGTCATGGGCATCCTCGCCGGACTCCGCCGCCACGGCGCCAATGCGGATCAACTCCCCATGAAAGAGCGTATGGGGCGTCAGCAGACCGATGAGCGCGAGGCATTCATGCTGCCAGAGCCGGCCGTCGCGCACTGCGCGGCTTTCGCAGTCCCGCAATTGCCGGACGTCCAACAACCCGGCGCGGAGCAGGAGATCCACTTCCGCCGTCATGCGCGTCCCGCGGAACTGGCGCTCTTGCCAAGGATCAAAACCTATCAACGACCGGGATTGGTTGATCTGCGTCAGCTCCGCAGGGACATTGACCGTCTGACCGCTCAATATCTTGGCGCGGAGCAGGAAGGTGGGGAGCAGGCGATTATGGATATCCCGATAGTCCGGCCGGATCGGATCGAGAGGGCGGGTCGAGCGCCGATGGCTCTCCTGCCACAAGGTTTCCACGGTCGGCTCGTCGCCCGTGATCGCCGCCCGCAGCGATGCCGCACGCATGGCGCGTTCGATGCGCCCCCCAACATCGGGCAAAGGATGGCTGGAGAGCGACCAGTCTCCTCTTCCGAGCAACGCCAGCGCTTCGGCCATCAAGCCATGTTCGACCGCGCTTTCGGCAACGGTCAGCAAGGCGTCGGCAAAGTCTGAATCGTCATAGCCGAACGGTTGGTCGCGGATTTTCACATCGGCCAGGGTCGCGAGGGTGCGTTCGACTTGCTGCCTCGAGCACGCCAGGCCGCGCCAGCGCATGGCGAGATGCACGGCAATTCGCGTCTCGCCGGTGCTCAATTCCGCCAGCAGCCCCTCGGCCATGCCGCGTTGACCGGCATCGAGCAGCTTCCGGGCACAAACATAGGTGAATTTGAAGCGGAACTCGCCCGGGCTGAAGTCGTCCGCGAACCCTGCCCCGGCGGCGGTGCCCTCGAGCATGCAGGCCGCGAACAACATCGCGCCGATATCGTCATCGCCGAGCTGGTCTTCGTACCCCGGCCAGTCGTCCGGATCTCGCATCCGCGTCCGGCGGCTCCACTCGTCCAGCCAGCGTCCCGCCAGGTACAAGAAGCCCCGAGCCTCGTCGCGGGTTTCCGGCATGACCGAGAGCATCTCCGCCTTATAGGCGTTGACCGCGCCGAACCAGTTTCCGCCGCGGCGGCGATGCACGAAGTCTTCCGTGACCTCAGGACCACTCAATAGGGGGACGAGATCCGCATTCTCCTCCAGGAAGCGCTCCTGGCGCTCGCTAGCCGCGATCTGCTCCCCGGCGCGGACAAAGAGCTTGGCAACACTCGCCATCTCGTCGAGCTCGAGCGCCGAGCGCAGACCGAACCGCACCTGCTGGAGGACGATCGCCTGCCGTTCGACCGGTTTGTCGGCGAACCCCGGGTCGCTCGCCAGCGCCAGGTTCATCAGCGCCGCATGCCGTCCGGCGCGCAGCATGAGTTGCGGGAGCGCGAGCGCCGCATAGGCGTCCTTCTGCGCGATCGGCGCGAGGCGATCGACGAAGAGGCCCGCTGCTGCCTCGTCGGCGGCGAAGCGGTCGTTGAACCACTTCTCCACCGGCTCGTCCCGGAACTGCAGGGCGCCTTCGCGACGCATGAGCGGCCGCCCGCCGCCAAAGTCGCTGGCGAAGCTGGCAATCTGGGCTTCGCTGAAGCCTGCGACCTCAGCGAGTATCCGTATCGGGACCATCGGTGGCAAGGCTGCGAGGCCGACGCATAGCGCATCGACGTCGGCTTCGGGCTGGGCATCTCTGACCTGAACCAATCCCTTCTCGAGCTGATCCTCGATCAGCTTCTCGACCGAAAGGCCGCCGGGACCCAGCAGTACGATCGCAGCGTCTAGCGAGCCCGCGAGCGCGAGCTGATTGGCCTGGACACGCGGATTTCCGAAGGTGAGGCGGCGGAAGGTCTCGAAATTCTCCTTTGCCGCACGGCGATCGAAGCGCCGCACGAACCTGCCGGTTTCCTTGAGGTCGAATCCCTCGAGCGGAAACTGCTGGATCTTGTCGACGTGGAGGCCTTCCAGGCGCTCGGGCCTGGCGAGCGCGACGACCCGGCAGCCCTCCGGCGGCGCTTCGGCGAGCAGGCTGGAGACGAAGGCGTCCTCCCGGTACAACCGCGCCGCGAACACGCTGTTGTCGGCGGCATCGAGCACGACGACGACGAGCGCGTCGGGCGACCGCTTCCGGACCAGCGCCGCGGCCTGTTGCAACCGATCGCGAAACGACACGATGAAGTCGCGATCACTGGCAGCGGTGGGAAGGAGGATGTCGCACAGGCCCTTGCCAGCCATTTCGTTCGCCAGCTGGACAAGACCGACCTGGTGAAGATGCCTTCGCTCCGACGGGTCGCGATATCGGCCGCCGGCAAATCCGTCGAAGACCACAGCCTCCGAGCCAAGCGGAAGGAGGCCAGGTATCCGCTGCGCGATGATGGATTTACCGGTGCCTCCGCTTGCGGTCACGAGGATCGGGCGCTGCGCCTGCCGAATGGCTTCGGCAAGGGCGGGTTCCTGACGCCGGACAACCGCCTTGGGGACGAGCTCGAATTCAGGCGCTGCGGGAAACAGCTTTTCCGGGTCGTCGATGCCGAATGCCTGGAGCACCGTTTCCCGCCGGATCGTTGGGTCCTGGCCGTGCGAGGTGGTGCCGAAACGGCGGACGAGATCGCGCAACACCGTCACCGGTTCGCGCGAGATGGCCGGCAGGAGGTTGTTGGCTTCGACCGCCGCGCGGGCGGCGATGGACTCGCGCGACTGCTCACGCTCGCCAAGTCCGACCAGCGCGAGGAATGCCGAAAGCTCCTTGCCATTCAAACCGGTGGCGGACGGTATCGCGTTCATCGCGTTGCCCGCGTGCCCCTTGAGTACGTTGGCGCTGCGTCCCGCCAGATAGTCGACGGCTTGCAGCACATTGCTCGAGACGGGACGATTGGTGATGAAGCGGAAGCGGAGTTTGGAGCGGGCGGCCCTCACGCCCGCTTTACGCGCGTAGGCACGATAGCGCGCGGCGAATTCCCGCAGCACGGGCTCGATATCACCCCATGGCCAGGCCGCGTCTTGGTGTTGGGTTGAGTATTTGAGCTGGTTCACCACGATACGGCTCGCCGTCTCGAAATCCTCGCCGCCATAATATTCGACCGTGTCGGCAACGAGCAGGCCAGCCGCGATCCGCTTGCCCTTGAAACGGTCCCGGTCGGAAATCCCCTCGACGGCAACGGCCGTCAGCCCCTCGCGGCCAAGGATGCGCAGCGCCCGCCGGGTGGTCCAGTTGATGTGAAAGTCCTCGCCGTCATTCCGGAATCGAACGAGGTCGATGAATTCTTCACCCGCCATGTGGAGGTCGGCTCATTTAAATCCTCAAAGCAGCACAACTGAACCACGGCCAATGTTCCGCCAAGTCAATTTGCGCTCGCGCTCACGCAATCTCGAGCCCGTGTTTTCACGAAACATCGACAAGCGTTCCATTCGATCGTCGAGATGAATAAGCCAACCCCCCTGCACATGAGCTCCTGTTCGTCGACTTCGCACGAAATTGTCCCCTCGAAAGAGTCGGCATGGGTTCAGCGCGTGCCTTCGAACGCGAAGTTCCCTCATCGGCCGGAGTGTGGCCCCCACGTAGGTCAAGGATAAAGGCCCGCGACGTAAGGCGTGATTTAACGGCCGCAGCGCCAGCGAAAACGAGGCTGGAAAGGACGTTCCAATCCTGGCGCCACTGCGCGCAATAGACACTCTTCACCTTATGTTGCTGGATTTATCGACGGGATCGAACTTCGCGGTCGACAGGAGATTGATGAACTGAAATGAGCAACCAAGGAGACGCTCAAGAAATGCCGTTCGGAATCGCCGTCTTTCCCTATCTAAAGACCTCGGGAAGGATTCGCTTGGGCGGGCTCGAATTTCGTTCAACCGAAGACATCGACGATCTCCCCGAGCGGCAGGGCGAGGCCGTCCAGGACATAGCAGGCATGCTATTCCTGAAAGATGATCTGCGGATCGCATCGGCGACTTTCGCGATCGTGGACCGCGTGGATGTCGATCGTCCCAACTCGCAACTCGATCTCCTGTCCGATATCCGCGCGGTCGTTGCTTATGCCTATTCGTCGCCGCACGACGTGTTCGACGACATCCTTTTGACCCCCGAGGAAGCAAGCCTCGTCGTGATGTCACCCGGCGAGGTAAGCAAGTTCCTCGTCTATCCCGACCATCATGTCGTCCCGCTCGAGGGATCGATGGAGCAGCGCGTTGTGGCAGACGATCGCGACATGGTGGAAGGCTATGCGGGTCTCTACAATTTCGCCCAGCCTTTGTGGGTCGCCGCCGGCTCGCGCCTCTACCCGCACAGGCCACAAGCGACGCTGAATATTCAGCAGGATATGGCCGCGGATTTCTCCGGCCCATTCAGCGGCCGCACCGGTACTGGCGAACTTCTCCGCCTTCTGCACCAACCCGACCATCCCTCGCGGAGCCGGATTTTCACCGCGCTCAAATGGTACAACCACGCGAATGAATCCCAGGCGGGTGCGGATCGCGAGCTGCTCAACCTTGCGGTCGCCTTCGAAGCGCTGTTCAACCTCCCCGCCGACGCCAAGAGCGACCGGCTCGCCGATTCGATCTCGCTCATCCTCGGCCGCCCTGAACGCATTCAGGACTGGGCAACGCAATTTTACGCCGCACGGTCGCGGGTCGCGCACGAAGGCGTGGCGCGCGAGCTCTATTACCGGCCCGCAGCCAAGCAGAAATCCGGCGGCGATGAACGCTTCGGCTCGTTGATGCTGTCGGGGCGAACGATCTTTCAGCTCTGTATGGCGACCCTGCTTAGGGGGATGACGCTCTCCGACGAGGCGCACCTGAGCGAGAAGCTGGTTAGCAACGCCGATCGCTATACACAGATCTGCGCGCGGCTGAGCGCGAACGAAGCCGATCCCGCGCAGGGCCTCGCCGCGATAGCACCGATCGTGCAGCAGATCGGGCGACACCGTCATGTGCAAAGCACGCCTATCGATATCGATCTCATGCTCGGCGCGTTGCGGCGCGCCGCCGCGGCTGCGCTATCGTGCGAGCCGCCACCAGGTGCGCCGATCGACGAAGCCCTTCGGCGCTGTGCGACACCGGCGACGGCGACGGACTTGTTCGGGCGGCTGGATGGCGTGCGGCAATTGGCCGATGCCTTCAAAGCAGCCGATCCGGCGGCGCTATCGCCGCATGAGGGCGTATTGCAGCTCTTGGCCGTCGAGGTCTGGCACCAGACGTTCAGGACCTATTTCGCGTTGAAACTCGACCGCGAACCGCAATAGCGTAAGGGCCTCACGCCTTCGCCGGCGCCGTGCGGTAGAACAGCGCGCGCCCGGTCGGAACGAGCTGCAGCAGGAAATCGAACTCCACGATGTTGCGCGTCAACACCGTGAATCCCAGCTTCTGGGCCTGCAGGAAGAGCGTGCAGTCTTGCAGTGCCTTGAACTTGGCGTCCTGGGTATAGCCCTGCAGCCGGCAGAGCATGCCGGCGAGCAACGCGGCCCTTCCAAGCACGTCGGCATCGGGCGTGAACACGCGGTGATCGGGCATTGCCACGATCTGCGCCCGGACCGCGCCGACCACGCTGGCCGTCCGGCCATCGTCGGGACGCAGCACGCCGAGCGTGTGCATGAGCTCCTGGATCGCGACAGTCGAGTGATTGACGTGCCGCGTCTCGACGAGCTGCTCGACGAGGTCGGGCGCGCGTCCCTGCATCTGGTCGATATAGACACACGTATCGAGCAGGAGCGCCTGGCCCGCCACTTCTTCCGCGCTGGCGAACGGAAGCTCGGAGTCTTTGCGGCGTGCGAGCGTTTGCCCTGGATCGAAGCGCGCCCAGCGGCGCGCGCCGTCGATGTCGAACCCCGGCATGTCAGAAGCCGAGCTTCAGGTCCGGATCAACGATGCCGCGTACGGCTTTGAAGCTCTCGGCGAACCTGTCCTCGAGCGCGACGCTGGCGAGCGCGAACTCGATGAGATCGGTGTCGGTCTTGATGCCGGTTTGCGCCTTAGCCTGGCGGACAAGCGCCGGACTGACACGACCGCCGATCCGCCCTCCCTTCTCATTGAGCAGACCGGAGCGTTCGGCCGCGGCCATGACCGCCTCGACCCGTGTCGCGTGCACGCCGAGAAACTGGCCGGTACCCGCATCACGCAGGACCCGGCCCGTCCGGCTGACGCCACTTGTGTTCCTGCCGTGGCTCTTCGCCGCGCCCTTGATGCTGCTGCCTTGCTTGGCCATTTCAATATGTCCAACAAAATTAGATTTTGTCTAACATAAGCGCATGAGTGTTCGCCCGCAAGGGCTGCGCACGTCAAGCGACCACCGGCGTAGCGCGTCAGACATTCCACAGATCGGGAGGTCCGAGATAGCTGATGTCGATACGCCCGGGCTCGGCCGACACGGTCACCCGCAAAAGACCCGCTCGGTCGGAATTAAGCGGTGCGAGCATCACGCCGATCTTCTCGCCGGTTGCCGACAGGATCGCGGGCTGGCCGTTAAGCTGGTGCACCCGCAAAGGCGTGCCGGGCGGCGGAGGCGGTGCGACCACCCAGTTGACGTTCGCCCAGAATTTCTGCTCCGACCAGGTTCGGCTATCGAGCGGCACAAACCCGTATAGGAATTCGAGCCAGATCGGCTTGGTCTCCGCGGTGGGCCAGTCGGGCATCGCGCTCCACTGCGCCAAGGCGGGTGTCTTGAGCCAAGCTCGCAGTTCGTCGCCGGAGGTGAAGGTGGCGCCCGTGTCCTGAACGACCTTGATTGCCGCCAGCCTTGAGTTGAAGCCCGCCTGGATCAGCAAGGAGGCCGATCGCAGCAGCGTGCCGGTCTCGACCGCCGACACGGCCAATCCCAACTCATGATCATCGACCCGGAAGTCGCCGAACAGATCATCGTTGGCGGTAGCGCGCACGCGGATCGATTCCATCGCCCATGGCAACCGATATACGAGGCCGCCTTCGATGAACTGCAACACTTCGCCTTGGTCTTCGCCACCGAGTCCAGCAAGCGGCTGACCGAGCAGCCAGGCGCGCAGCACGTCGCGCTCCGCGCGCAGTTGCTGCCAGCGCTGGACAAACCGGTCGGCGCGAAGCTCAGGGTTGGTGCGGACCTCCGCCTCCAGCTGCATCTGGCGGATTGCGCCGGCAGTGCGGCCATTGGCTGCTTCGCCGACCAGACCGGGCTCGCGCGCGAACGCGGCGTCGAGGTCGCGCGCGCTAGTGGGTTGGACGGCGTCGAGCGCCCGGGCAGCCTGTAGCTTGGCGGCCTTCTGATATTCGAGTGCGGGGAGGCCCTGCCCGGTCATCCGATCGATGTCCTGCACGGCGCGGGCATAGCGCTGGACCGCCGAGCCAAGCGCGGAGTGCTGATCGCCTGGGGCCTGCTCCGGAGAGGTCGATAGCTTGAGCCCATCGAACCGACTGCGCGGCCTTGCCGGCTCGGCATCGTGCACGCGCAGCCGCAACCCGTCGAACCGGCCACGCTTCGGCGGTTCGGGCGCCGTATGCCTACGATCGACCAGCGGTTCGCGAGCCAGCGCGTCGAGTATCCGCGATCGATCAAACCCTCGCCGCTCGGCAAAGCGGGTCGCACTCTGTTCGTAATCGAGCGCGCTGTCCTTCGCCCGGTCGCGCGACAGCGTGCGGGCGAGCCGCTCGATGCCCTCGAAGTCGTCGCGGCCATAATGGAGATGCACCGCGTCGCGGTGCCGCGACAGCGCAACATAGGCAGCGTGGCGATCGAGCCCTGGCGTCGCAAGCACATGCACGCGATCGACAGTGAGCCCCTGCGCCTTGTGGATCGTGGCCGCGTAGCCATGGGTGACGTCGGCATAGTCCTTGAGATCGAACGCGACGCGCCGGCCATCGTCGAGCCGCACTGCCATGCGGGCGCGATCAACCTGTTCGATGGTGCCAAGGGAGCCATTCTTTACGCCCAGTTCGCGTTCGTTGCGCAGGAACATGATGCGGTCCTGAGGCCCAAACAAGCGCTCGCCGTGCGTGGTTTTCACAGCAACTTCAGTAACTAACGTCCCGTCGTGCTTCATACGGTCCCGGGCCAGCGCATTCAGTTCATCGCATTCTTGATTGGTATGCGACAGGATGATCGAAGAGCGCGCCGGATCGGCGACCCGGTCGCCATCCCAGCGGTCGATCAGCGCCTCGCGCGCCTCCGCGCGGGTCTCCGACTCGACGAGCATTCCGGCTCGGGCATAGGTGCCCAGCGCCGCTTCGGTTCGGCCAGTCGCCAAGTGCCGGGTTGCATCGCGCTGCCAGTCTTCGCGCTGGCGGCGAACCTCGGTAATCTCGATGCCGCCGTGCCGCTCGGCGGTGGCGCGGAACGCGGCACCCGCCTCGATCGCCTGGAGCTGTTCGGGATCGCCGACCAGCACGACCTTGGCGCCGCGCTTTTCGGCTTCGGCGATCACCCGCTCCATCTGTCGCGAGCCGATCATCCCGGCTTCATCGATGACGAGGACAGACTTGTCGGTCAGCAGCTCCCTGCCCTGCCCCCATTGATGTTCGATGCTGGCGATGGTGCGCGACGCGATGCCCGAGCCGCTCTCGAGATTCTCGGCAGCGATGCCGGACAGCGCGAGCCCCTGGACCTGATAGCCGGCACGCTCCCATGCCTCGCGCGCAACCCCGAGCATCGCTGACTTGCCCGTGCCGGCATAGCCGATGACGATGCCGAGATCCCTGCCGTCTGTGACGTGCTCGAACGCCGCACGCTGCTCGCCCGACAGCAGCATCCCGCGCTGCTCGGCATTTGCCAGCGCGCGCTCGCGGTTCCGCGCTCCGACGCGGTGCCGCTCGCGCTCAGCCAGCGCCTGCGTCTCGCGCGCGAGACGCTGTTCGGTCTCGATCATGTCCCGGCTGGTGAACCGCTCTTCGCCGCGCCCGTCGCTGCCAAGTGCGACCAAGTCAGGCGATGCGCGCACCGCCGCCATCACAGAATCGAACTGATCCTTGCCGTCGCTATGCCGGTGCGCAAACCGGGCAAGGTCACGGGTGGTGAAGGTCGCCTGGGTGCGAGTGATCGCATCGAGCGCGAGCCCCGGACGGGCGATGATCTTCTCGCCGTTCAAGCGCGCGATCTCGAGATGCTCGGCGGCACGCTCGGACTCGAGGCCCTGTGCTGCCATCCGCGACGCCGCTGGGCCGATCTTGTGCTGCGGTTCGAGCTCGATCCCCTGCGCCTCCAACGAGCGGTGATCGATGCGCGCATCGATATCGAGCTGGGCGAGCCGTTTGTTGACATGGCCGCTCCACCGCTCGCGCCATTTCTCGAGCAGGTCGGCGCGGTTCCAGTCGCGGTTTTTCTTGCCGAACCCGTCGGAGTCCACCTCGCGCATCGTCAGCATGACGTGCGCATGCGGCTTGGGCTCGCCATCGGCGCCAATATCCCAATGGACGTTGAGGTCGGCGATCATGCCGCGGTCCACAAACTCCCCGCGGACGAAGTCGCGCGCCAGCGCGATCCCCTGTTCCTTCGTCATCTCCTTCGGAATCGCGAACTCGATCTCGCGCGCGAGCTGCGCGTCGATCCGCTTCTCGACTGCCTCGACTTCGTTCCACAGCCGGTCGCGGTCGGCGAGATGCTCCGGTGCGCCCTCCGGCAGCAGCACTTCGGAATGGACGACGCCTGCCTTGTTGGAGAAGTCATGGCTCCGGTCGAGCCGCTCATCGTGCAGCCGCGAGGCCGAGCGATATGCCGCAGACGCCAGCGCCGACGAGCCTGCAGCGCGAGAGATGACTTTGGCCGAGAAGTGATAGATCGCCATAACGGCAATCCATCTACACTACACAAGCGACGTCGGCACGACGTATAAGCGCGCCCTCGAAAGAATTCATCTTTCTCGGGATCGGTTCATCCCACGATGTTTCATGCTATTTACGCTGATCGATGCAGTTACTAACTGAAGCGTCCCTCCACAGCAATTGAGGACGGCACGATGCGCAAACCCCGCGATTACGATTCGGAACTGCACGCGCTCAACGACAAGGCGAAGCTGCTCAAGGAACGCAAGGTTCAGCAGCTCGGCGAGGTTGTCGCCGCAACCGGCGCCGACGCGTTGCCAATTGAGCTGCTTGCCGGCGCATTGTTGAGTGCCGTCGACAGCAACGATGCCGCCGCGAGGGAGGGCTGGCGCAAGCGCGGAGCCGCCTTCTTTCAAGGGTCACGCAAAGCTGGCGGCGTCGCTCGCAGTGACGCGCGCAGCGATCCGGCGGGCGATGGCAGGACGTCATCGGTTGCAAGCCAGGATCGCGCGTGATGATACGCGAGACTGGGTCGTGAAGCGGCGCGAGCGCACCCGCCAGTTGATCGAGCTTGGCGGGCTTGTTGCCAAGGCCGGGCTACTCGAACTGACCGACGACGACCGCGCGGTAATCTTCGGCCTGATGGTCGAAGGTGCCGCTGCATTGCGCGGCGAACATCGCCAGCAAGCGCTAACCTCGTGGCGGCGTCGCGGTCAGCGCGCATTTGAACACTCTTCCGACGATTAAGCATCTCGGCAGTTGAATTCGAAATGCGCGTTCGACATGGAACAATGCAACCGGGGGAGACGGTTCGCGAAGGCGCCAATGTGGTCGCCACACAATTGAATAGGAACCCTGATGTCCGATGAAAACTCTTTGAACGCAGTCGAGCTCGCGACCGAACTCACGATCGCCTGGCTCGGAAATCAGAACAACCGTGTCTCCGCCGAAGACGTCCCCGCCTTCCTGCGCACCATGCACGCAACGGTGACGGAGTTGGCCGGTAGTTCGTCGAATTCCGGCGACGACACACAAAAAGTCGCTCCCGAGCAGGAATTCACGCCCGCGGTTACCGTGCGCAAGTCGCTGGCATCGAAGGATCACATCATCTCGCTGATCGACGGCAAGCCGTACAAGACGCTGCGTCGCCACCTGTCGACGCATGGCCTGACGCCCGAAGAGTATCGCGCCCGCTACAATCTCAAGCCGGACTATCCGATGGTCGCGCCGACCTATTCGGAAGCGCGCCGTGCCATGGCACACAAGATTGGTCTGGGCGCAAAGGGGCGCGCAGCCCGTGGTGGTGCCGCTGCTACGCCGCCCGCAGCAAAGCCAAAGCGGGCACCGCGCGCTGCCAAGCCTGCCTGAGATAAGCGAGCGCCGCGCGGGCAACCGCGCGGCGCGAGCCGCCTATTGTTCGCCGGCCTCGACTTTCAACTGGGCCAAGCGCTCCGCGCAAAGCGCTGCGACTATATCGCGGAGCGTTGCAATGGAGGCGGCAAGCGCCTCCAAATCTTCTGCGGCGATCGCGTAGCTGGCTGAGTATCGCGCCTCGACATAGGCCCGCTTGAGCCGCTCGAAGCGAGAACGATCCGCCCGAGTTTCGCGAGGCCAAGCCTCGATCAGACGAGGCTCCTTGTCCTCGGATAGCGACCGCAGGAATTTGAGATTATGAGAGCGCGGAAAATACAACGTCCGCACCAACAGAAAGCAGATGTAAGCGCGTTCTGTTGATTGGTGGAGGTCGAATGCCGCCGCCTTGCGCCATTCGATATCATCCGCTTTCTCAGCGGAAGTCTTCGCTCGTTCAATCCACACATCCACTGAGTGTGACCACTGCTCGTAGTAGTCTTTCGCCACGCGATACGCGTCAACCGACGTCAGCGGCATCGGCGTGGCGAGCGAATGACAGGGGAGCTCGTAGATCGCGACACCATCGCGGGCGATATCGGTCCAGAAATACTCGCCTCGCTTGAGCGCGGTGTTCACTTCATTGAGCGAATGGACGATTATGTTGACCGGCCGCGCGATGCCGGGGTCGCGGGCGATCCGGTCCTCCGCGATGTACCAATAGTCGGCAATGTCGGTCAGGTCCTCATGGCTGACCACGACCAGCAGATCGAAATCGGACTGGTATCCGTTCTCCGGCTCATCGACCCAATCGTCGCGTGCGTAGCTGCCGAACAGGATGATCTTATAGACCTTGCCGCCGCGCCGGTTCGGCTGGCTCGCCCGCGCTGTTGCCTTGTCGAACTCCTCAAGCAGAATGTCGCGCACGCGCGCCAGTTCGTGCTGCTGTTTCTCCGGCAGATGGTCCAGCTCGGTCTTCATAGGAAGCACTCCTAACCGGGGTTGCGGGAAGCGCAAACTCGCCGGGCACAAGCCCGGCGAGCGAGAGGTTCAGCGGCGCGGCCACCAACGCCTTGCTGGTCGGCGCATCCGGCGACTGATGCTGGCCAGCGCCTTGGCCAGGTGTAGCTCGACCTCGCTAACCGGGAGCCCGGTACGCTCGGCAATCTCGGCATAGCTCATGTCGTCGAGCCGGGCGGCGAGGAAGATTTCGCGCTGCAACCGGGGAAGCTTGCGAACCGCCCGTCCGATCCGCCGTAGGGTTACGGAGTCGGGATCATCGATCATGATGTCCTCCGATGTTGCGAAGGCCCGGCGGCGCGTTGGCCGCCGGACACAGGCTTACGCGGCTGCACGCAGCGGCAGCGGTTCGGGGACGATGGTAAGACCCGCCATCTTCTCGGCCCGGGCAACGGTCGGCACGCCACCGCGCGCGGTGTAGGCGGCAGGCGGGAAGGCCATCCATTTCGGTACCCAGCTCTCGACCTTGGTCCGCCCGTTCTCGCCGGTCAGGCAATCGCGCACGATCCCGCGCTTCACCTTGCCCGTCGAGGCCTCGTTGGCGCTGGCGACAGCCTCACCCGCCACATCGGCCAGCACGCAGCCGATCACCTCGCGGTCGCGGATCAGGTCGAGCAAGGCGTCGTCGGCCTGCCAGACCTTGGCCATGTCGGTGCCGAGCAGCGGCCCCAGCACCTCGATCAGCGCGCTCCCGGCCACCAGCGTCTCGCCCATCACGATTGCCGCCACGTCGAGCAGCGCCGGATCGGGAAGCTGCAACAGCCGCACGAACAGCCCGGCAATGCCGTGCTCGCCGTCATAGCCACGCGTGACGGTCGGGGTTTCGGGATCGAAGCCGAGCAGCGCCAGCACCGCGCGCCGCTTCTCGTCGAACCGCGCTTCGGATGCGCAGTTCTCGACGCTCTCGGCAATCGCATCACTCGATGCGCGCTGATTCTCAACCCGGACATTCCAGAGCGACGAGCCGACAATGGCGTGCGCCACCATCAGCCGTAGCACGACCGAGGGCTGGTCGATCAGGTCGGCACGCACAGCGGCATGCCGGTGCAGATCGACATAGTTCTGGATCGTCGCGCTCACCTCGGGCCGCACCGGCTTCTCGTCCTGGCTGGCCTCGCCGCGTTCGCGCCGCCGCGCTTCCTTCGTCGAGACATAGCCCTCATGGACGGTCACCTCGCCGCGCGCGCTGACCGCGAGGAACACCTTGCCGCCCTTGCGCTTGGGACAGCGCTCATGCTCCCAGCTATGGAACGTCTCACCGGTCGGCAGGATCAGCACCTCCGGCCATCCCGCCTTGCGAAAGCTCTCGGCCTTGGCCTCGATGGCAGGCGTCTGCGCCGCCCAAAAGCTGGCTGTGTCGGCGAAGAAGCGCTCCTCGCCGAACAGGTCAGACACCAGCTCGCCGGGATAGTCGGCCAGATCGAAGAGCGCCGCGCCCACCGGCACCGACGTGCCGCCGAACAGCCACGCCTTGAGTTGATGCCCAGTCGGGCAATGCGTGTCGGAATCGTCGAACAGCCCCAGCCAGTCGCGCTGGCGGGCCTTGGAGGCGAGGGTCAGGTGCCGCACCGTCGCCGCGTCGATGTCGCCCTTGCGGTACAGCCCACGGACACGCGGCAGTAGATTGCCCAGCGCCAGCGTCCGCTTCACGTGCAACTCGGTCAGCCCGAAGGTGAGCGCGATGTCCTCCGGCGAACGCCCCTCGCGGACCAGCCGCGTGAAGCTCTCCCACAAGGTTACCTCGTCGGGATCGAGCCGCGCGACATTCTCGATCAGCGAGGCTTCCAGCGCCGCCGCATCATCGCCCGGCGCCATGATCGCGCACGGCAGGGGTTCTGCCTCGCCGCTCTCCTCAGCCACGGCCAGCGCCGCGTGATAGCGCCGCTTGCCCGCCACGATCTCGAACCGGTCTTCGTCGGCAGGCCGCACGATCAACGGCACCAGCACGCCGCGCGCCCGGATCGACGGCAGGATTTGCGTCAGGTCGGCCTTGCCCTTGGCGCGCATGTTCACAGCGGAGATGCAGAGCTTAGCGGTATCGATATGCTTGAGTTCCATCTGTCCTACTCCTTTTCAAACACCGCACCGGCCCCGGAAAAGGGGGGTGGGCGGCAAGGAGCAGACCGGCAGTCCCGCTTGAGCGGCGGGCAGCACCCCCGGGGTCCCCATTGCGCTTGCGCAATGGGGTGGCTTGCAGGGCCGAAACACAGTGGAGGACCCGGCGCAGCCGGGTTGCGGCACGCCGCGACGGGACTAGAGGGAGCGACGCCCACCCCCCTTGGCCGCGGCCGGCAGGCAGACGCCGGCGCGGTCGCGCCGTCCGCAGATCTTCAGCGCGTAGCGCCCGGCGCCAGCGGCGCCGATCAAAGCAGCACTCTCGAATCCGGGCGGCCGTCGCGGCGGCGTGCGCGCGCGGTCGTGGGCCAGCCGCCGCCGCGCCTTCCGGCCGGATCGAGTGTGCCACGCGGAAAACAAGAGGCGCCGCGGACCCTGGCGGCTGCGCAGCAGTCCGTCAGAGCACGCTCAGCAGACATCGCGTTCCGCTGAACGGCATCGCCGTTAAACGTCGGCGATCGTCACCCGAATGGGCCGAGACGCACAGCGACTCGGCGCCGCGCAGGCGGCGTAGAGCGCGGCCACGCGCAGCGTGGGACGCCCTGACACAAGCACCCAAATTCCAGTGACCTACGCGATGCTACGTTTGTGCACGCTATGGCCGCAAAGGCACCTTCTGACACCCAAGAGGCCCTTTTCACCTTCCTGGATTCCTGCCCAACTTACCCGGGGCGCACCACTCAACGGCACCAAGTGCAAGGTGATACCAATGCAGACCGATACCCCCGACCGCATCCTCCGGATCAAGAGCGTCCTCGAGCGCACCGGCCTCAGCCGCTCCACCATGTACCGCAAGATGCAGAACGGCACCTTCCCAAAGAACGTCCAGATCAGCACCCGCTGCGCCGGCTGGCGGGAGTCCGCCATCCTCGAATGGCTCAAGAACCCGATGTTCTATGAGGTGGACGACCAGGCCGCGGGCTAGAGCAATTTCACATTGACCGTTGATATCCAGCGGCCTGGAAGAAGTTGGCACATTCGCAGGGCGGGAAGCGATCAAGGAGTTCGCCGATGCGCTCGACAAGAGCATCGACGGTTCGGGCTGGCTGCTGGCGCAGGAGTGCCTTGAGCTTGGCGAAGGCCATCTCGATCGGGTTCATGTCGGGGCTGTAGGGAGGCAGGTAGAAGAGCTGGGCGCGCCGGGCGGTGATCGCCTCGCGGATGCCGGCCACCTTGTGGGCGGGCAGATTGTCGAGCACCACGACATCGCCGCGCCGGAGCGTGGGGGCCAGGACGTCGCGGACATAGACCCGGAAGGCATCGCCATCCATCGGCCCATCGAGCACCCAGGGCGCGGTCATGCCGGTCAGGCGCAGGCCGGCGATGAACGTCATCGTCTTCCAGTGTCCGAACGGCACGCGATCGCGGCAGCGCTCGCCGACCGGCGCCCAGCCATAGAGCCGCGCCATCTTGGTGTTCACCCCTGTCTCGTCGAGGAAGACGAGGCTTTCAGGGTCGATGAACGGCTGGGCTGCCCGCCACAGCTTGCGACGTGCCGCCACGTCCGGCCGCTCCTGCTCGGCTGCGTGCAGGGCTTTTTTTAAACGACAGGCCGAGCCGCCGAACCGCGTTCCACATCGCACCGGTGCTGAGCCCGATCCCATGTTCGGCCAGCAGCCACGCCTGCGCCTGCGCCAGCGTGATCCCAGGCCGCGAGCGGATGTGCGCCGCCAGCACCAGTTCCTGTGCCGGGGAGAGTTTGCGCGGAGGACGGCCGCGGTTCGGGTTGATCCCGGCATCACCGGTCAGCCGCCGTCGAATCCGCGCCTTGTAGATATAGGCAATACTGACCTTGAAGATTACTGCTGCCGCGCGGACCGGCATCCCGCTGTCCACCGCCGCCAGCACCCGATCACGCAAATCCTGCGAGTAACTCTGCCCAGGTCGCCAACCCATCGCCGCCTCCTTCGTGACGGCTGCCTATGAATCACACGATCAGCGAAAAGGGAATCCCCCGTGATTCCACCCGTCGTGAACCCGCTCTAGATGCTCGGGCGAAACTGGTCCACTGGCGCAACGACAACGGGTTGCTCGAGCCGCCGCGCGATCCTGGACGCAAGCTCCTCGGTGGCGCAATCGCGCATCTCAGCAGTCGGCGCCGTGATACCGACACAGACCCAGCCGGGCGCATCTTGAATGGCTTCGACAATCGTCGTTGCTTGCAAGTCCATTTCCGATCTCTTCCATCGGATGCAGGTCGATCTCTTCCGGCCAATGCGCCCGCGAGCGGAACAGCCGCGCAGGGGAATGAGGATCAGCAACGTGCATATTGGATGTCATGCCGGGGCGATCCGGGATCGTCACGTTCTCATCTTCGCACTCAATTCGATACCCATGTAGTCAGCGCGTCCTGGATCTGGATCCACACCGTCTCGCACCTCGCCGCAAGTAGCTCGCCATGACCAGAATTGGGACGATAGGGACTGCCATCGAGACGGGCTACCCGTCCTCCGGCTTCTGTCAGAAAAAGCGCGCCGGGTGCGTGATCCCAAGGCTGCGTGTTTCCAAATAGCGCGAAATCTTCCTCCCCCTGCGCGATGCTCGGATACTCGGCGCCGCAGCACATATATCCTGGCAAAGCCTCGCCGATCGCTGACAAGCGAGCGTTGACGGTCTGCGCCATGGCGGAAGACATGAAATTCGTGAATACCGCCCCGCGCAGTCCAGACGCGGCAGGTGAGCCGTGCTGCGTTGTTATCCGGGTTCCAGCGAGCCAGGCTCCGCTTCCGCGTTCGGCAGTCGCCAACGAACCGCTTACCGGGTCAAATATCCAACCGGCGAGCGTTTCGCCCTCGGAGACTAGGGCCAACATTAGTGCAAACGGCGATCGCCCTGCTGCAAAGTTGGCCGTTCCGTCGATGGGGTCGATTAGCCAGAGGGTGCCGTCGTCCAGATCGTTGAGGAGGGCCGGGTTCTGAAATGCGGCCTCTTCGCCGACGACGCGGCTAGTCGGCATCAACCGGATAAGGGCAGTAGCGATCATTTCCTCGGCTTCTCGATCTGCAATCGTCACGATATCGCCGGATGACTTCTCCTCGACATCGTTCCTTGCCAAAGACCGGAAGCGCGGCATCACCTTCAAGAACGCAACCTCTTGAAGCAGGTCGGATACTCTCTCGACGATATTTGGAAATGTGATCATCGAGGGGACGGTCTCGGGCCAACTCGCTTGTCCAGCAAGCGCTAAATCAACTTGTGACTGCTGCGTTGATCGCAGCTGTGCCGCTGCACGGCCGCAATCCCTTTCGCCAAGGCGATGCCGCTGGTGTTGGGAAACGGCTCTAGCTGCCAGGCGCTTTGCAGAAACGCCTGCCCAGCTGCGAGAAAATAGTCCGATACTGCGGCGACGCGCGATTGGGGAGCAGAGCTGCCGACTCAAACGGGAACCAGCGAATCTCCGAATGTTCGTCGTCCCGGACGGTCGGCTCGCCAAGCCACGAGGATACCGCATAGATGTGCACCACGGACGGGGTCTCGGACTGGGCCAGCACCAATGTGTCGAGATAGTCACCGGCGGCGCACTCGATACCAAGCTCTTCCATCAGTTCGCGACAAAGCGCCGGCCATGGCGATTCCCCGTCTTCGATATGGCCGCCGATGATGTCCCAGGTGCCTGCGAAGGATTTATGAGCTGCTCTCAATCCGAGCAGTACTCTCTCTCCACTGACGAGTATCGCGCCTACCGTTTCGGCCACCGTCCATCCAATACTGCGTTCAACGCCATTTCCCTGCCTAGCGTGTCGCGACGGCAGATCCTTCGCCGCTTTATTCAGTGCTCTCCTGCTCGAGAGTCGCATTCTTACAGAATTGCCCCCAATCGCGCATGAGATGTCGGCGCTTGTCGAGGAAATCGGTGCGTCGGTAGGCCGCCTCAACCTTGTTCGATACCGTGTGAGCGAGCGCAGCTTCGGCGATCTCTCCTGAATAATCCGTCTGCTCCGCTACCCAATCCCGGAAGGCAGAGCGAAAGCCGTGCACCGTCACGGTTAGCTCCGCGTCCCGAAGAATCTTGAGCAGGGTCATGTCAGAGAGCGGCTTCTTCACGTTCTGGCCAGGAAAAACCAAGTCGCCGACACCCGCCTTGTATTTCTTCGCGCGTTCAAACGCCGCGACCGCTTCCGGCGACAGCGGCACAATGTGAGGCCGCCCCATCTTCATGCGCGCGGCGGGAACCGTCCATAAGCCTGCCCCCAAATCCAGCTCCGACCAAAGCGCGCCGCGAATTTCACCCGACCGCGCAGCCGTGAGGATGAGCGCTTCCAACGCGAGGCGCCCGACCGACTCACGTTCGCGAAGCTTCTCCACGAATTCCGGCACGTCCGCATAGGGCATGGCGGCGAAATGGCCGTCCTTCTTGGGCTGCCGCGGCAACCCCTTGGACAGCGACCGCATCGGCGCTTCGGTGGCGCGAAAACCCTTCGCACAAGCCCAATCGAGAACCGTGCCGATACGCTGCCGTACCCGCCGCGCCGTCTCCGGCTTGGAAAGCCAGATTGGGATCAGAACCTCCCGGATCGCGGGGCCCTAGATCTTGTCCACCGGGAGGTCCCCGATCTTGGGGAAGGCGTAGGTTGTCAGGGTCGCAAGCCACTGGTTCTGGTGCTTGCCGTTCTTCCAGGCCTTTTCGTGCTCTTCGTGCACGAGTTTGGCCGCATCACGGAAGGTCGGAACAGTCTGCCGTTCCTGCTTTCGTTCCGCGACCGGGTCAATTCCCTGCGCGATCTTCTTGCGCATGACGAAGGCTGAATCGCGTGCATCCGCCAACGAGACGTTCTTCAGCGAACCCAGGCCGATCTCCCTTCGCCGCCCATTTGACTGAACCCGGAGAACCCACCTGCCGGCCGCCTTGCCGGTGACATCGAGAAAAAGGCCATCGCCGTCGGCATACCGCCCCGGCTCAGACAATGAGCGTACCTTAAGCGCGGTGAGCTTTCCCATAACCCTCGCTCCCAAAACACCCCCCATTTTACCCACCACATTGTGGTGGGAAGTGGTAGGATTGAGCGAAATCCGGTGAGACAAAGAACGCCGGATTTCGTGAGGTTTTATAGCACTTTAGGAGGGTTTTGGCGAGCCCACAAAGGGGCATAAATGGCGGAGAGGGAGGGATTCGAACCCTCGGAACCCTTGCGGGCTCAACGGTTTTCGAGACCGCCCCGATCGACCACTCCGGCACCTCTCCGCATTGAGGTCAGCATGATGTTCCGCGGGGCGGAACGGCCATGCCGGTCGACTGAGCGCGGGCCTCTAGCGCAGTGTTTCGCGGTGCGCAAGCGCCTCCTTGTGCCCTGCGGCAAAGACACTAAATTAGTGCCATGCCCCGTTTGGTTTCAGAATTCCCCTATGACGCGGCGGTGCCGCTTCCCCCCGTGTCCCATGCTCGATTCGCGATCGGCGAGGTCGTGCGGCACCGTTTGTTCGATTTTCGCGGCGTGATTTTCGATGTCGACCCGGTCTTCGCCAACAGCGAGGAATGGTACGAATCGATTCCCGAGGACGTGCGCCCGCGCAAGGACCAGCCTTTCTACCACATCCTCGCGGAAAACGCCGATTCGAGCTACACGGCCTATGTCAGCCAGCAGAATCTGGTGGTGGACGAAACCGACGAGCCGGTGGACCATCCCGCGATCGGCGGGCTGTTCGAGCATTATGCCGGCGGCCGCTACCAGCTGAAGCGCCAGCACCGGCACTGATCCCGGCCAACCGGCCCCTTCCCCACCGGGGAAAGAGGCCGGCACACCCATCAGAACTTCAGCGTGACTCGCCCGTAATAATATCCCCCGTTGATGCCATAGGGGCTGAACGTCAGCGGCGCGTCGATCACATTTCCGTCGTTGACCAGCGAGAAGTCGGTCGCGCCCGGCACCAGCGCCACGGTCGGCGGGCGCTTGTCGAACAGGTTGTTCGCCCCCGCCGACAGCCGCAGCGCGCTGGTCAAGTCATAGCCCAGTTCGATGTCGACGATGAACGCCGTCGGGATTTCCTGCTTGTAATAGGTGCCCCCGTCCGGCGTCGTGTAGTTGGACGTCTTGCCATACAGCGTGCCGCGCAGCGTCGCGGAGACACTGTCGAGCGACCAGCTCGCGCTCCCGATCACCTTGAACTTGGGCGACGCGGTCTCGAGGTTGCTGATCGTCTCCAGGTCGAACAGCGCGATCGGGCCCGATGCCCCGGCGGGCGTCAGCGCTGTCGGCGCGGGCTTCACCTTGGTCACCTTGGTCTCGTTGTAATTGCCCGAGAGCGTCCAGCTGACATGGCCGAGCGCGCCCAGGTCGGTGGGATAGCTGGCGGTCACTTCGACGCCGCGGGTCCGGGTATTGGCGCCGTTGGTGAAGATGTTGATGCCCGTCTGCGACACCGTCGGGTCCAGCACATTGCCGTTGGCGACGATCGCCGTGGTCACGATCGGGAAGTTGAACGCGCCCCCGCTGCCATAGATCGACCCGGTGCCCAGGATGCGGTTGCGGATCTTCACCTGATAGGCATCCGCCGTGATCGTCAGCCGCGATACCGGCGCAAACACCACGCCCGCCGAGAAGTTGGTCGATTTCTCCGGCTCCAGATTCTGGAACCCGATCAGCTTCGCCGCCGCCGAATTGGCGGGCAACTGGACGAAGGCCGAGCTGGGCGAGACGTTGGTCGCCGAATAATAGCTCTCGGCCAGCGTCGGCGCGCGGAACCCGCTCGACACGGTGCCACGCAGCGCAAAGCCTTCGGAGAAATCGTACCGGCCCGTGCCCTTGAAGATCCACTGGCTGCCGAAGTCCGAATAATGCTCGTATCGCACTGCGCCATCCAGCTTCAGCCCGTCGATCGGGCTTGCCGCGATGTCGAGGTACAGCGCCTCGTTCTCGCGGCTGTGGCTCCCCGCGTCGGAGGGGCGGAAGCCGGGATAGGACTGGCCGCCCTCCTTGTAGATCGACGCCGGGTCGCCCGACCCGATCGCATAGGTATTCCGGCGATATTCCGCCCCGAACGCCACCGTCACCGGCTCCGCAAACCCGGCCTCCAGCGCATAGGTGAAGTCGGCATTGGCCGTCAGCTCGGTCGCCTTGAACGATCCGTCGTAGAAGCTGGTCGGGGTGAAATGCGTGTCGATGAACAGCGATCGGTTGGCGCTGCCCAGCGTATAGACCAGGTTCTTGTCCTGCCCATAGGTGGTGCTCAGGTCATAGGTGAACCCGCCCAGCTCGCCGCGCACGCCATAGGACACCGCCCAGTCGTCCTCGCGAATCCCCTCGCGCGGGGAAAATCCGTTGGACGGACTGTCGCCATCGGGGTCGAACACGATCGATCCCGGCGCGCCCAGCGTGCCCCCCACGCCCAGCACCGGCGAGGCGATGATGCGATCGGGCACGCGCAGATTCTCGTACGCGCTCGCAATCCGCTTCGAATAGGTCGCATTGGCATAGAGGTGCATGTCGCCAACGTCATAGCCCGCGCTCATCTGGACGTTGGTCAGATGCGACTTGGCATCGCCGTTGATCAGGTTGACGTACGGAAAATTGGCGATGTTGCCGTACAGCGCCTTCTGCGCCGCGCTCAGCGAGCTGCGCAGCACCCCCTTGTCGTCGGTGACGCGCCGGTCCAGCCCGCCAACGGTGGTGAAGTCGTGGTAGCGGTGAAAGATCGTGGCGTTGATGAACCCGTCCTCGCCCAGCTTGGTCCCCAGATGGATCGAGCCCGCATAGGTCTCCCCGCCGACATCGTAATTCTGCCCGGCGGTGAACATCGCCTCCCCGCCCTCCGCAGTGTCCTTCAGGATGATGTTGATGACCCCGGCGATCGCGTCGGACCCGTATTGCGCCGCCGCGCCGTCCTCCAGCACTTCGATGCGGGCGATCGATTGCGGCGAGATCAGGTCGAGATCGGCGGTCGCCGCGCCCTGGTAAGGCCCGCCAAGCACCGCCAGGTTCGACGTGCCGTGCCGCCGCTTGCCGTTGACCAGCACCAGCGTGTGGTTGGGGCTCAGCCCGCGCAGCCGCGCGGACAATGTCAGATTGGCGGTATCGCCGCCAAAGGCCTGCGCCGTGAACGACGGCACAAGCTGGGTCAGCACCTGGTTCAAATTGGGCTGGCCCACGGTGGAAAGCTGGTCGGCACTCAGAACCTTGATCGGCGTGGCACTCTCCGCGACGGTGATGCCAGTTACGCGTGTACCCGTCACAATGATGTCGGACTGGCCGGACTCCGCCGGCGTGTCGGTTTGTGCATGGGCGCTGGCCGCTGCGAGACAGGCGACCGTTAGCGCGAAAGCAGATACAGTGTTCCGTGTCATGGTGAGCTTCCCCCGGTTGGTGAGGCGCTCTCAGGTGTCCCCTTCTTGCTCCCCCATTGCTGCCATGCCCTCTCGGCCGGGAGCCGATCGGAGGGCTTTGCTCATCCGCACGAACGACAGCGTCTCCGCCCCCGCCCGGCAGTGAAGGTCTTCGTGCGTGGCGAACCCCGCACGGCGATAGAATGCGAGTCCCGGCAGCGTCGCCATCAGCTCCAGCCGGGCGAATCCGGCGGCCAGCGCGGCCGATTCGCATTGCGCCAGCAGCATCGCGGCCAGCCCGTGGCGCGCATGGTCGGGATCGACGAAAAACGCCCGGATGCGCGCCGGGTCCTGTGCCGGGTCGATCGGGGAATCGTCGCGCGCGGCAAAGCGGTCGCCGCCGAACAGCGTGCGCCGCATGCTCCACCCGCCACAGGCCACGGCCATGCCCGCGCGCTCGATCAGGTAATAGGTGCCGTCCGCCACCAGCTCCGAATCGACGCCGAAGATATGCGCGACCGCCGCCTCGATCTGCGCATCGTCATAATGGCCGCGACTCAGCGCGCGGGCAGAGCGCGCGATCAACGCTTCCAGCATCGGCACATCGTCTGCGCGCGCGATCCGCAGCGTCGGCGCGTCCGGCCTGCCCGCCGAATCGGGCAGTGCCAGTATTTGCGCCATTGCCCTTCGCTCGTTCAACAGATGCGCCCTATCCTTGCGCCCTCCACGCGAATGGAGAAGCGGTTGCAATGCCGCTCGCGACCCTGCGGGCGCGCGCGGTGACGATCATACAGAGATGCCGGGCCTTTGACCTCGGCGGGTCTTTTGCGACGCACGAAACTGGCCATGAATGCTGCTGCGTTGCAACAATTTCTTCACGCACTTCTGTCATACGAAAGGATAGCCGGGCTGTTTGTCGCCCACTATTGCATTCGCGCAACGGTGCCGGGCGGGGAAAAGGCGGATAAACGAGTCCGCAACGCTTGACAGCGCGCCCCTGTTATCATAGCTGCGCCCTTCCTTCCTGCATGGACAAGGTCTGTGCGGGCACAAGCTTTTTGGGTTGAGACAGAGCCATGTTCGCTATCGTGCGCACGGGCGGCAAGCAGTATCGCGTTGCCGCAGGAGACAAGATCGTCGTCGAGAAGCTCGACGGCGAGGCCGGTTCGTCGGTCACGCTGGGCGACGTTCTGCTCGCCGGCGAAGGCAGCGAGCTGAAGCCGACCGACGGGCTGACCGTCTCGGCCGAGATCATTGCGCAGGCGAAGGGCGAGAAGGTCATCGTCTTCAAGAAGCGCCGCCGCCACAACTACCGCCGCAAGAACGGCCATCGTCAGAATCACACGATTCTGAAGATCACCGCCATTGGCGGCGAAGCGTAAGCGAGCCACGAGGAGTATAGACCATGGCACATAAGAAAGCAGGCGGCTCTTCGCGCAACGGTCGCGATTCGGCAGGTCGTCGTCTCGGCGTCAAGAAGTTCGGCAGCGAAGCCGTGATCGCGGGCAACATCATCGTGCGCCAGCGCGGCACCAAGATTTATCCGGGCGTGAACGTGGGCATGGGCAAGGACCATACCCTTTTCGCGCTCGTCGACGGCCGCGTATCGTTCAAGGAAGGCCGTCTCGGCCGTAAATTCTGCTCGGTAGACGCGATTGCGGAAGCAGCCGAGTAACAGCGGGTAACCAGCCGGGTTGCCCACCAGGGCGACCCGGTCTGTATCGACAGACCGCAAAAAGGGAGACGGGTCGCCCCGGCTCCCTTTTTTCATTTCTCCCCCGCAATCGCGATGCAACAACCTCGTCACACTATCGTGGCTTGGGGGCTCGCAGGACCGAGGAGAGTGGTCATGTTCGTGCGTACGCCTAGACTGACATTGCGGCCCGGCTGGCCCGAGGACGCCCCTGCGCTGGCCCATGCGATCGGACACGAGTCCGTGGTGCGCAACCTGGCCATGCCGCCCTGGCCCTATCCGATCGAAGCGGCGGAGGCATTCCTGGCGAACACGCCGGAGCCCACCGAGCCCCGCTTCCTCGTCTTCGAACATCAGGCGGGCACCATCCGCCTGATCGGCAGCATGTCGATCGGCCCGTACAAGGACGCGCCGCACGAATTCGGCTATTGGTTCACCCCCGATGCCTGGGGTCGCGGCTATGCGACCGAGGCCGGGCGCGCGGTGCTCCAGGCGGCGCGGGCCCGCGGCATCCGCCGGGTGTCGGCAGGCCATTTCATCGACAACCCCGCCTCGGGCCGCGTCCTGCGCAAGCTGGGCTTCCGTCCCACGGGCCGCATCGACACGATGTACTCGCGCGGACGCGGCTGCGACGTCGCCACCGTCCAGTTCGAACGCGACCTGGCGTGCGACGAATGCGACATGAGCGACCCGGACAATCGCCTCGCGGCGTAAACGCGGCGCCGCCCTCACCCTTCCCACCGCCTACGGCGGCGGGCCCCTTCCCTCTCCCGCATGCGGGAGAGGGAGGGAGCCGCGAAGCGCCGGAAGGGTGAGGGCCCGCGCCACACGCCCCCGCCCTCGAAACCCCCAAACCCCGCACCCCCAAACCCCTCTCCCGCATGCGGGAGAGGGAGGGAGCCGCAAAGCGGCGGAAGGGTGAGGGCCCGCGCCACACGCCCCACGCCCTCGAAACGCCAAACCACGCCACCCCCCACCCCTCTCCCGCATGCGGGAGAGGGAGGGAGCCGCAAAGCGGCGGAAGGGTGAGGGCCCGCGCCACACGCCCCCGCCCTCGAAACCCCCAAACCACGCCCCCCCCCAACCCCTCTCCCGCCTGCGGGAGAGGGAGGGAGCCGCAAAGCGGCGGAAGGGTGAGGGCCAGGACGCACAACCCCCGCTGTCCTACACGCCCTTCCCGCGCTATCCTCCCCCCTGCTCTTTGAAACCGTGAAACCCGAACCGGTGACACCACACCGAACGCCGATCCGCACACCCCCGGACCGGCGGAAATCCGCGCGCCCGCCCGCACCTGCACACCGGCCGCGCAAACTTCCGCCTCCACACCATCAACCTTCCCACCCCGCGACTCGGCGCAATCCCGCGCGCAAACCCGGCGGGCAACACCCTGCCCCCCGCCACATACGCAACCTTACGCGGCCCGATCGTCGCGTTCGTCCACATCTCTTCGCGCCGCCGCCACTACAGGCTTTGCCATTCGCCGGAAAAATCCTCTAAGCCGCGTCTTTTCAGGGCCAGGAAGCCACGCACCCTTCATGTCGACACCCCCACGCAAACGCCTTTCCCCCGAAGAGTCCCGCGACGCCGCGCTCGAAGCCGCGCGCACGCTGCTGCTCGAATCGGGCCCCCAGGCCGTCACGCTCAAGGCGGTGGCGGCGAAGATCGGACGCACCCACGCCAATCTGCTCCACCATTTCGGCTCGGCGGCGGGACTGCAAAAGGCGCTGGCCGCGGTCATCACCGGGCGCGTCAGCGACAAGATCAGCGCCGCCGTGGTCCGCGCGCGTTCCGACAACCATGATCCGCGCGAAGTCGTGAACCTGACCTTCGACGCCTTCGACACCGAAGGCGCGGGCGCGCTGGCCAGCTGGATGATCCTGACCGGCAATCAGGACGCGCTCGATCCGATCCTCGAGGCGATCCACCGCCTGCTCGATGAGATTGCAGAAGGGCGCGACGACCAGACCGTCCCGCTCCACGAACAGACGCTCCAGCTGGTGCTGATGGCGCTGGGCGACGCGCTGCTCGGCGCCCCGATGGCCCGCGCCCTCGGCCTACCGCGCGACAAGGCCCGCGAAATGGCCACCGAACAGCTCCGCAACTCGGCGGTGGTCATCACGCCGTTATAAATAACCACTAAATATCAATATGTTAGGCTGCCGAATTACTCGGCGGCGGCGCGATTGCCTCGCGCCGCGCCCTGTTCCACCGCCTCGTCGATCGCCCGCGCCAGCGCCGCGATCGTGAACGGCTTGCGCAGCACCGGGCGCCCGCAGAACATGTCGGCATCCGATTCGCCCGCATAGCCGGTGACGAACAGCACCGCGACGCCCGCGATCCGCTCGCCCAGCGCGGCGATCATCTCCGGCCCGGTCTGGCCGGGCATCAGCACGTCGGACAGGATCAGGTCGAGCGCGCCGAGCGACTCGACCAGCCCCACCGCCTCCGCCGGATCGGCGCAGGGCGTGGGCCGGTGCCCCAGCTCCTCCAGCGCGCTGACCGTGGCGGCCAGCACCCGCGAATCGTCCTCCACCACCAGGATGTCGAGCCCGCGCGCCACCGCCGCATCCGCATCCGGGCCGTCCACGGGCGCAGCCACCGGCTCGCCATGGTGACGCGGCAGGTACAGCGTGACCTGGGCCCCCTCCCCCGGCGCGGTGACGATGCCGATGTCCCCGCCCGATTGGCGAACAAAGCCAAAGATCTGGCTGAGTCCCAGCCCCGTTCCCTTGCCCACCGGCTTGGTCGTGAAGAACGGCTCGAACACGCGCTCCAGCACCTCGGGCGTCATCCCGCAGCCGCTGTCCGCCACGGTGATCCCCAGATACTCGCCGCCCGCGCACGCACCGACCTCGCCCGCGCGCAACACCGCCTGCCGCGTGGTGATCGCCAGCGTGCCGCGCCCCTCCATCGCGTCGCGGGCGTTGACCGCGAGGTTGAGCAGGGCGTTCTCAAGCTGGTGGCGATCCACCCAGATGCGCCAGCCCGCGCCGTCGTCGCTGGTGTGGACCTGGATCGTGTCGCCCAGCGTGCGGTCGAGCAGGTCCGACATGCCGGCGATCAGCACCCCCGCATCGACTGCCTCGGGCAGCAGCGGCTCGGATCGCGCAAAGGCGAGCAGCCGCCGAGTCAGCGCGGCGGCGCGAGTCGCCCCCTCCATGGCGCTGTCGATATGCCGCTGGGCGCCGGGCTTGCCGGTCCGCAGCGTGCGGCCCGCCAGTTCCAGCCCACCCACGACGACCGCGAGCATATTGTTGAAATCATGCGCGATCCCGCCCGTGAGCTGCCCCACCGCCTCCATCTTCTGCACCTGGCGCAGCTGGGCCTCGGCCGCTTCGCGCTCGCGGGCCTCGGCCAATAGCTGCGCGGTCGCAGAGGCGACGGCATCCTGGAGTTCCGCCGCCCGCTCGCGCTCGGCATTGGCCTCGGCGTCGGCGACCGCGCGCTCGCGCTCGGCCTGCACCGCCATCCAGCCGAGCAGCACCGCCGCCAGCACAATCACGATGCCGAACCCGCTAAGCACCCGCGTCGCATAGCTGGAACTCACGATCAGTTCGGACGCGGCGGCGGTCCGCGTCCTGAGCAGGCCACGCTCGGAATCGACGATCTGCTGCACCAGCGTCTCGACATCGCGCCGGGCATCGCTCTGCCGCACCTGGTAGTAACTGCCCCACGCATCGCGGTGCCGCTTGAACGACGAATACAGCGCCGTGTCGCCCAGTTCCTTGCCCCGGGCCTCGAATGCCTGCTTCAGCCGGGCCAGCCGCGCCTGTTGCGCCGCGTTGTCGGTGGTCAATTGGCGCAGGCGGTTGAGCTGCTCCCCCGCGCGGGCCCAATAGTCCGAATATTGCTGGCCCAGCGTCTTGTCGGCGCTGACCACATAGCGGCCCAACGCCGCTTCCGCCGAAGAGATCGCCGCCGAAAGCTGGTTGGCGCGGATGATCACTTCGAACGTGTGCTGCTGGCGCGCGATGGCGCTGTCGCGCTCGTTGTCGGCGCGCTGCTGCACCACGATCAGCGAGACCAGCACGCCGATACCCAGCACGGCCAGCGCGCCCAACAACCAGATGCGCCAGTTCGCCAGGCGAACCGCGCGCTCCACTGCAATGGCAGGTGCCTCGTTCATCCGATGACCAGCCTAGGCGACCCCGCCCGCAGAAGAAACCCGCTGCGGCGTCCGGGTCAGCCGATGGCCCCCACCGCCGCGCCTGCCGCGCGGAACAGGCCCAGCACGCGCTGGATCTGTTCGGGGGTGTGCTCCGCGCACAGCGAGCAGCGCAGCAGGAACGTGCCCGCCGGGGTGGCGGGCGGACGCGCCATGTTGACGTAGAGCCCGCTGTCGAGAAGCGCCTGCCACATCATCACCGCCTGCGCCTGGTCTTCCAGGATCACCGCGATGATCGCGCTGTCCGGGTTTTCGGTGCCGAGGCGGAACCCCATCGCCTTCAGCCCGCCGTGCAGCGTGCGGGCATTGTCCCACAGTTGCGCGCGCTTGGCGGTGGCGGTCATCAGCTTGCGGATCGACGTCGCCGCCGTCGCCACCACCGACGGCGGCAGCGAGGCAGTGAAGATATAGGGGCGGCACGCCAGGCGGATCGCCTCGAACTTCGGATGGTTCGAAACACAGAAGCCGCCGACGGTGCCGACCGATTTCGAGAAGGTGCCGACGATGAAGTCCACGTCGCCCTCGCACCCCTGCGCCTCGTACACGCCGCGCCCGTTGGGGCCGTAGAAGCCCATCGAATGCGCCTCGTCGCTCAGCACCATCGCGCCGTGCTTCTTGGCGACGGCAACCATTTCCTTGAGCGGCGCGACGTCGCCGAGCATCGAATAAACGCCTTCGAGCACCACCAGCTTGCCCGGCTCCTTGGGCAGCCGGCCCAGCCGTTTGTCGAGGTCCTCCACCGAGTTGTGGCGGAAGCGGACGATCTCGGCATTGCCCTGCTGGCACCCGTCATAGATCGACGCATGGCTGTCGGCGTCGAGGATGACGTACTCGCCCTTGCCCGCCAGCGTCGAGATCATGCCCAGATTGGCCATGTATCCGGTCGAGAACACGATCGCGCCCGACACGCCGTAAAAGTCGCGCAGCGCCTGTTCGACGTCCATATGGTCGCGGAACGTGCCGTTGAGCATCCGGCTGCCGTTGGTCCCCGAACCGAACTGGTCCAGCGCGTCCTTGCCCGCCTGGATCACATCGGGGTCGAACGTCATGCCCATATAGTTGTAAGTGCCGAGCAGGATCGTGTCGCGCCCCGCGATCACCGCCTCGGTCGGCGACTTGACCTGCTCCATCACGATCGCGAACGGATCGGTGACGCCGCTGTCGAGCAGCTTCTGCCGCTCGGCGATCAGGCCATCGAACTTCGACATCAGGTCGCGCTCGGGCGCCACGTCGGCGGGGAATTCGGGGAGCGCGTCGGCGGTCTGGAGGCTCTCGCTCACGGCTTCAGCCCTTCAGCTTCTGGACGGCATCTACCAGCTGGCCGACATTCTCGATCTCGGCCTGCATGTTCATCGTGATGATGATGTCGAACTCGTCCTCGATCGCGGCGACGAAGTCCATCACCGTCAGGCTATCCCATTCCAGGTCGCCGGCAAAGGTGGTGGTATCGGTCAACGCGACGCCCTTCTTGTTGAAGGGCTCGATCTGGGCGGTGACGGTTTCAAAGATTTCGGAGCGATCAGTCATGGCCGAGGTCCTTAAAGGCATCCCCCGCCAGTGCCAAGCGAATGCGGCGGAAACGCGCCCACCGCGCGGCGGGCCCGGTGCCAAGCGAAGTAGGAAGCTTGGGGCTCCAGCCGTCGCGGCCCGCGCCGCAACGCCTTAGCATTTTGTATTGTCGCCATATTAAGAGCTATCCGCACCGCTCATCGCGATACGAACAGCAGCGCGACCGCCAGCGCCGCCAGCACGCCTTCCGCAAAGGCGCGCAGCGCGTTGAGGGCGCCGCGCAGCGCGCTTTGCTGCAAATGCCGCGCGAACCAGATCGCCTCGGCCACGAGATACGCAAGCACCGCCCCAATCGCGAGGC
Source organism: Sphingomonas degradans (assembly GCF_053502645.1). Lineage (NCBI taxonomy): Bacteria > Pseudomonadati > Pseudomonadota > Alphaproteobacteria > Sphingomonadales > Sphingomonadaceae > Sphingomonas > Sphingomonas degradans. Next base: position 819,698 of record NZ_CP177172.1, on the reverse strand, counting down.
CCGGCCCGACGATGCCCACGCCGGGCAGTGCGGTGTGCCCCATCGATATCCCGAGTCCCAGAAACAGCGCGAACGGCGCACAGGCATAGCATTGCGCGTAGAAAGGCCCCTTCATCCGTTCGCGCGTGACCGTGATGCGCCGCGCCCGCAGCAACCGGACCGCCATCACTAGCGGAAACAGCGAAAACACCACGAGCCGAAGCGCAAGCAGCGTCGTATCGTCGGTAATGAAGCTGGCGAGCCCCGTATTGCGCGCGACGATCGGGTTCGTGCCACCGCCCAGCGCCTTGTCGATCGCCTGGGTCAGCAGCAGCGACAGGACCAAGAACAAAGGCGGGTTGAGCGTGTCGGTGAATTGCTCGTCGGCGGTGTCGTGCAGTTCCTGATCGGAATAGCGCATCATCTGAAGCGGGTTGGTCATCGTCCGCCACAGCGTGATCGGATAGAAAACCAGCCAGCTCATGACCTCATAGAGCAACTCGCCAAGCGAATTCAGCCACTTCATGAAATCCATGCCGGCCTTCCCTTCTGTCCGCAGGCTCTCCGCGCTGCCGCAGCCTTACCCCTGCCCCGACCACTCCGGCAACCGCGCCACCGAATTCGGTCCGCCCGCGCAACTAAGTGATCTCCCTCGGTCCGGCAGCGGCAACTCGATCCTATAATTTACAAAGTGTGCGCGAGGTACTGCGCCGCGCGAAGGGCGTGAATCAAGGGAACCGGATGTCGATTGGAACTTTCGTGCGCACCAGCGCGCTGGCAATGATGGCGATCCTGATCGTCGGCGGGCTGTTTGCCGCCTCGCGGCTTGACCGGATTCGCATGGGCGGCGAAGTGCAGGTGGCCCAGCAGATGAACGCCGACCTGATAGCCGACATCCTGCCGCCACCCGAATATGTGATCGAACCCTATCTGGAAGCGACGCTGCTGGCCCGCGCGCCCGAAACGGTGGCCGAGCGTGCGCCCCGCATCGCCACGCTCCGCCGGCTGTATGACGAACGCCGCGCGTTCTGGCAGACCGCGAAGGTGAAGCCGGAACTGAAGACCCAGTTGCTCGACCATAGCCAGCCCGCCGCCGAGCGGTTCTGGAAAGAGCTTCAGGGCCCGTTCCTCGATGCCGCGCGTGTTCAGGACCGCGCCGCACTCGACGCATCCTATGCCAAGCTCACCACCGAATACGCCGCGCACCGGGCTGAAATCGACAAGCTGGTGACGATGACGCTCGACGAGCAAAAGGCTGTGGCGGCCGCGGGCAACCGCGAATTCTATCTCGCGATCTGCGCGGTGCTGGTGCTGGGCCTGATCGTGGGTGTCCAGGCGCTGCATTTCTACATCACCATGTATCGCCGCGTGCTCGAGCCGGTCAGCACGCTGTCCATGCTGACCGCGCGCCTCGCCAAGGGCGCCGACGCCGACATCCCTTATCAGGATCGCAGCGACGAAGTCGGCAGCATTGCGATCGGGCTGGAGCATTATCGCGCGGCGGCGGCAAAGCGCGCGGAAACCGATTCGCACAACATCGCCGAACAGCGCCGCATGACCGATCTGTTGGGCGATGGCCTGCTGGCGCTGCGCGAAGGCGACCTGAGCCACACGATCGACGACCCCTTCCCCGTCGAATATGAAGTGCTGCGCAACAACATCAATGCCGCGATCGCCGCGCTGCGCGACAAGGTCCAGCTGGTACGCGACAGCGCGGGCAGCATCGGCATCACCTCGCGCGAGATCGCACAGGGCTCCGAGGATCTGGCCCGCCGCACCGAAGGCAGCGCCGCGACGCTGGCGCAGGCGACCAACGCGCTGGCGGAGATCGACGAGCGATTGACCGACAGCATGAAAGCGGCGGACACCACCGTCACGCGCGCCAGCGAAGCGATCGGATCGGTCCAGGACGGGCGCTCCACGACGTCGCGCGCAGTCCAGGCAATGACCCGCGCCAGCGGCAGCGCCCGCAACATCGACGGCGTTATCGAGGGGCTCGACAAGATCGCCTTTCAGACGCGCGTGCTGGCGATGAACGCCGCCGTCGAGGCGGGGCGCGCGGGCGAATCGGGGCGCGGATTCGCCGTGGTCGCCGACCTGGTTTCCGCCCTGGCGATGCGCGCAGAGGAGCAGGCTAAACATGCCCGCGAAATGCTGACCGAGACGCAGGCGGACATTCTGCAGGCGGCGACCGCCGTCGAGGAAACCGAAAGCGCACTCGATGCCATCGCCGGCGATGTCGAGACAGTCCACGACCTGATCGCCGCGATCGACCGCGACAATCATGCGCAGTCCAAGGCGGTGTCGGAAGTCTCCGCGGCGATGCGGGGGATGGATACGGTCACCCAGCAGAATGCGGCGATGGTCGAGGAGACGTCGGCGGCGCTGCGCAACCTGTCGAGCGAAGTCAGTGCCCTGGCGGCACGCGCCGGCGCTTTCCGGTTCGAGCGCGGGGGCGGTGGTGGACGGGCGCCGACCGAGGTCGGGGCGACGCTGCACTGACGGCGCCGCCCCGCTCCGGCTCAGCCCGCGCGCGGGCGAATGCCGGCGGGCAACTGCCGAACCGGGCAATAGCGATAAGTGGTGATGTTCCCGCCGATCGCCTGGCCAAAAGTGAGGGCATCGTACACCCGGATCTGCTGGCGCTGCTCCCGGCGCGGCGCAGGGCCGGCACCGGCGTCGATGCACGACTGGCTGACGGTGTAGCTATTCCCCTTGCGCGCCAGAATGCGAGCGCGGCATGCATGGGTGTTCGCGGTGCTGATCCCGCGCCCGTCATATTCGCGGATCGCGGCGTTGGCGGGCGAACCGCAGCTCGATCCCTTGGCTACGTAGATGCCGGGCTTCAGCTTGTACACGCCCCCGGGGGCGGTGCCGGGATTGCCGACGGGCTCGGACGCGCGCTGGGGGGCGTGGTGCGGGTTATGCTGAACGCTGGCCCCCGCAGCGCCCGCAACCATCAACGCGGCGCCAACGCCAAAGGCGTGCAAAATCCGAATCTTCATCGCGTATCCCTCCTATTGGAGGGCCGCTCGTAGCGGGGCGCGCATGAACCCGTGACTACCACAAGGTATGATTGCGCGGCGCCGCAATGGGCCGCGGCACCCTCCCCGGCGAAAGGATGCCGCCCCGACCTTATCCTGCGCGGTTCGCGGCGCTGAGCACGGCCCGGACCGACGCCGTGGCGATGTCGGCATCGATGCCCACGCCGAACACGGTGCGCCCGTCATCGGTGCGGCATTCGACATAGGCCGCCGCCTGCGCATCGGCGCCGTTGCCGATCGCATGCTCGCTGTAATCGACGACATCCAGGCTGGGTCCCGTCGATCCGCCCAGCGCGTCGATTACGCCCGAGATCAGGCCGTTGCCGCGCCCGGAAATCGAACGCTCGGCGCCGTCGATCGCGATGCGGCCGACGAACACCCGGTTGCCCGCGCTGCCCGTTTCTTCATAGTCCACCAGCGCGATGCGCGCATCGGTGCCCGGCAGATAGGTGCGATCGAACAGCGCGCCAATATCGGCGGCGTTCAGCTCGCGGCTCGTCTCGTCGGCCAGCGCCTGGACGTGGCGCGAGAAGTCGGCCTGCATCCGCTTGGGCAGCTTCAGCCCGCGATCCTGCTCGAGCACCCAGGCGACGCCGCCCTTGCCCGACTGCGAATTCACGCGGATCACCGCTTCGTAGTCGCGGCCCAGATCCTTGGGATCGATCGGCAGATAGGGCACGTCCCACATCTGGTCGTTGCGCGCGGCCTGCGCGGCAAAGCCCTTCTTGATCGCGTCCTGGTGGCTCCCCGAAAACGCCGTGAACACCAGTTCGCCGGCATAGGGGTGGCGCGGATGGACGGGCAGCTGGTTGCAATATTCGACGGTCTGGATGACCTCGTCGATGTCGGAGAAGTCCAGCCCCGGATCGACCCCTTGCGTGTACATGTTCAGCGCGACGGTCACCAGATCGACGTTCCCAGTACGCTCGCCATTGCCGAACAGGCATCCTTCGACCCGGTCGGCCCCCGCCAGCAGCCCCAGTTCGGTAGCCGCGACGCCGGTGCCGCGATCATTGTGCGTGTGCAGGCTGATGACCACTGCCTCACGATTGCGGATGTTGCGCCCGAACCATTCGATCTGGTCGGCATAGATGTTGGGCGTCGCCGCCTCAACCGTGGCCGGCAGGTTAAGGATGATCGGCTTTTCCGCCGTGGGCTGGAGAATATCCATCACCGCCTCGCAGACCTCGACCGAGAAATCGAGCTCGGCGGTGGAGAAGGTCTCCGGGCTGTATTCGAAACGCCAGTCGGTGTCGGGCTGGGCTGCGGCGCAATCGCGCAGCACCTTGGCGCCTTCGATGGCGATCTGGCGGATCTCGTCGCGGCTCATGCCGAATACGATGCGGCGCCACGCGGGGGAAACCGCGTTATAGAGGTGCACGATCGCCGTCTTCGCACCGCGCAGGCTTTCGAAGCTGGTCTCGATCAGGTCGCGGCGCGACTGCGTGAGCACCTGGATCGTCACGTCTTCGGGGATGCGGTTGTCGCGCACCAGCCCCGAGATGAAGTCGAACTCCGTCGCGCCGGCACTGGGGAAGCCGACTTCGATTTCCTTGACGCCGACCTTGCACAGCAGGTCGAAGAAGCGCTGCTTCTTTTCGCCGTCCATCGGATCGATCAGCGCCTGGTTGCCGTCGCGCATGTCGGTGGACAGCCAGCGCGGCGGCTGGGTGATGGTACGGCTGGGCCATTGCCGGTCGGGCAGGTCGACCTGGGGGAACGCACGGTATTTAACGCTGGGATCGCGCAACATGAATCAGTCTCTCGGGCTGGCCGCGCACGGGTGCGGGCGAAAATAGGTTCGAGTCGAATTGGCCCTTAGAGGCGCGCACAGGCGAACGGCACCCCTAAGGGCGCGTAAGTCGTAGTCCGAGAAGCCGGCGCGTAATCTGCATTTGCGTGATGATAGACATCCGCTACGGAAAGTCCAGCTAGGGAATCGCCCCGGATTGCGGGGTTTAGCCCCGGTTCGGTACTCCCGGCGGGCAATGCTCCAGATAATCTATGTCAGCACGGCCAACCGCACGCTGGGCCCGGTGGATCTCGATCCGATCCTCGAGGTGGCGCGCGCAAGCAACGTCCGCGATGGCATAACCGGGATGCTGTATGCCGATGGTGCGCGGTTTCTGCACGTGCTGGAGGGGCCAGCCTCCCAGACGGCGGCGTCCATGGCGCGCATCCGGCGCGACGTGCGGCACAAGGCGATCGTGCAACTCGTCCGCCGCCCGATCACCGCGCGCGAATTCGGCGATGCGCCAATGGCATCGATCAGCCCCGGCGATGCGGCAGACCGCCTGATCGAACAGGTCGGCGCGATTGTCGCCAACGGGTCGCTGGGCGTACGCGCCACGCTGGAGGGGTTCATCCGCGAGCGGACGCAAACCCGGCACGTCACGAAAATCGTACTCTAAACTCCGCGCTCACTCGGCAGCGTTGTCGATCATCTCGGCATCATCGTTCGTGATGGCATATGCGGGCACATCATTTTCGATTTCGGCCTGCGGGGCCTCTGTCTGGCGCGGCGTCGGGGTCGCGACGATCTCTGCCATCGGGGGCGCATCGGCATAGTTGGCGCCGGTCGTTCCGCCGCCGCCGCACCCGCCGAGCACGATCAGCCCCGCTACCACCACCATCCGCATTGCCACTTCTCCCTCGCGCGGTGGCCCGTGTAGCATGCCCGCGACGCGGCGCGCCAGATCGCCCGCCCGCGGTGCGCCTGGGCACCGAACCCGGCCCCGGAAATCGCACCGGGCGCCCCTTCGTGACAAACTGGTGTCTAGACAGACGCATGATACCACGATCAAAGGGCATCAGGTCCGTGCGTCGGTGCACGGGCCACAGTACATCGTCGAGAGCGGCAATGGCGGGAAGCTATCCCACGAGCCCGCGGCGCTGACGAAGGAATAGCCCGGCAACGGGTACAACAGGAGAAGAACGACATGGCCGAGACCAAAGCACGCGGCGGCATCGCCAAGCCGGTGACCCCGTCGCCGGAACTCGCAAAGATCGTCGGCACCGCCGATCTGCCGCGCAGCGAGATCGTCAGCAAGATGTGGGAGTACATCAAGAAGCACAACCTCCAGAACCCTGAAAACAAACGGGAAATTCTGGCGGACGCCACGCTCGAGCCGATCTTCGGCGCGAAGAAGGTGACGATGTTCGAGATGAACAAGCACATTTCCAAGCACGTCAAGTAAGGCTGGCGCCGGCGATCCGCCGGCCTGTCCGAAGACAGGACAAGGGCGGGCCCGAACAGGGTCCGCCCTTTCTCGTTCCGGGGCTCGCCGGGGCGCCGGAACGACGCCACCGGCGGAGGCGCGGCGCGTCGCCAACGCCAAGACTCGCACCGCCGGTTCGCGCCGCGCGCCGCCCCGCACAGGCCCAAACCCGTCCGAAACCCCGACAAAGCACGCCCGCGACGTGCCCGAGCCGAGTTTTCCACAGCATTTTTTGCACGGTGCGTCGCGTCGCTAGACGGTGGTCACGGCGCCCCCATGATGGCATGGCCCCTCTCTTAAGGAGACGAAGATGAGCGAGCGGTTCGAACGCCACCGCCAGCCCTGGCGCACCGATGAGGTCCAGAAGCTGCACACCCTGGCCAAGAAGGGCATGCCGCTGAAGGCGATCGCCAAGGCGATGACCCGCAGCGAGGAATCGATCAAGGATCGCGCCAAGGCCGACGGGCTTACCATCGCCAAGCTGCGCTGACGGCACCGCCGCGATGACGCAATATGACGTTATCATCCTGGGCGCCGGCGCCGCGGGGCTGATGTGCGCGCTCACCGCCGGGCAGCGCGGGCGCCGCGTGCTGCTGGTCGACCATGCCGATCGCGCGGGGAAGAAGATCCTGATCTCGGGTGGCGGGCGGTGCAATTTCACCAATATCGGCACCGCGCCCGATCGCTATATCTCCGCCAACCCGCATTTCGCGAAGTCGGCGCTGGGCCGCTACACCGCGCGCGATTTCCTCGAACTGGTCGAGCGCCACGGCATCGCGTGGCACGAAAAGACGCTGGGGCAGCTGTTCTGTGACGGATCGGCGGCGCAGATCGTCGAGATGCTGCTGGGCGAATGCGCGATCGGGGGCGTCGAACTCTGGCTGGGCCATCCGGCGAGCATCGACCATGCCGATGGCCGTTACCGCGTGGAAGCGGGCGGCAGGACCGCCGATGCCCCCGTGCTGGTGATCGCGACCGGCGGGCCTTCGATCCCCAAGATGGGCGCGACCGGTTTTGCCTATGAACTCGCCCGGCGCTTTGGGCTGAAAGTGGTCGAGCCGCGCCCGGCGCTGGTCCCCCTCACTCTCGCCGCCGACCAGGCACTGTTCCGTGAACTGTCCGGCGTTTCCACCGACGTGGTCGCCCGCGCAGGCAAGGCGGCGTTCCGCGAGGCCGCCCTGTTCACCCATCGCGGCCTGTCGGGCCCGGCGATCCTCCAGGTATCCAGCTATTGGCGCCACGGCGAGCCGGTGGACATCGACCTGCTGCCCGATGCCCCGCGCGGCTGGCTACCCGCCGCCAAGCGCGCCCGCCCGCGCACGACGCTGCGCAAACTCCTGGCCGAGGCGCTGCCCGACCGGCTGGCCGAGACGCTGGCCGAGCAACTGGCGCTGCCCGGCGAACTGGTGACCGCGACCGACCGCAAACTGGAAGACGCCGAACGCCGCCTCGCCGCCTGGCGTTTCCTGCCGAGCGGCACCGAAGGCTTTGCCAAGGCCGAAGTGACCGTCGGCGGCATCTCCACCGCCGACCTGTCCTCGCAAACCATGGAAGCGCGCAAGGTGCCGGGGCTGTACGCGATCGGCGAGGCCGTGGACGTCACCGGATGGCTGGGCGGATATAATTTCCAATGGGCATGGGCCAGCGGCTGGGCGGCTGGGATGGCGGTTTAGGGACGGGACCGGGACGGGGGCACCTGCGCGGATAGCCAAGACCCGAGCGCATCAGAGTTTTGCATCACGAAATCGCGGAAGACAGGCGGCGGCGGTACGGGCCGCTCACGATATATCCCGTTGTTAGCGCTCGTGTCGCGAGAGCCAGCGACGACGCAGGATTGGAATTACCACGGCCGTTCCAATGTAAAGCGCGGCCACCCAAGCGGGCAAACAAAATGGTCACCCGCCCTTCTGGCATGATAAACCAGATCACGCTTACCGAAAAAACTCGAATAACGGCATGTATACCGAATATTGGGCTACCAAATGCCCAGCTCATAACGTAAAAATCTAGGCAATATACGATCGACATTACTAGCAGTAATGATTCGGGAAACGTGATCGCACAACCTATTACGATCGGGAGCATCATCGCAATTATGCTCATATGGGTATAGCCCACCAGTTCACCCAGCGCATTACCCTTGGTGAACGGATCAGCACCGACCAGACGGGAAACGACCACAGCAACTGGTAAAATAAGAAATGTGCCAACAATCCAGAGGATATGGGCTTGGCCCAACTCGACCGTGATGCCGATCACAGTGGCGGCTGTCCAGAAGATTGCGCCAGCGACAAAAAAGCCAATGTTCCACTGGCCACGCTTGGCGGCGTCAATCCGCAATTTCTCCAGGCTGTCTGTCATCAACCTGCCCCCCCTAACGCCCCTTGCGTAGCTACACTTCCGCTTCAAATGCTGCAATCGTCAGGCGACACCAACCGTTATTGGGCCGGCTCCTAACGGCAAGATTGCACCTCTGTTTGATGCGAAAATTGTGCATTTTGCATCATGAACGCGGAGAACGATCGATGGCGTTTGCACACAAAACGCACAAAACATCCTCATGACTTTGCTGTCGGCACATGTTTAAGGGAGCAGAGTGACCGGAAGACGCATCCTCGCCCTAACAGCCTATGTTGCTTTTACGGCTGCGTGCGTGGCGCTGCTCGGCCTTCTCTGGGTATCCGTGAATCTTCTCAGTTTTCCATGTGATAGCCCCGAAGACCCGAGGCCCTGTGCCGAAGTCGCGCCTTGTTTTTTTGCCACGCGCGGCCTCGTTCCAATTGGTGCAATCTGGACCATAGCGACGTGGGCAACATTCCGACGCCGCAGTTAAGCGGTAGGTCGCCCGCCCAATTCGCCCCGAGCCGAAGGGCGCTTCTGCATCAAACGCCCTCCCCTACCGTTTCGGCGCCCCTCGCTTCACGACCACTGCCGCGCGCAGCATTTCCGCATACCCCTCCAGCGCGGTGGCTTCGGCGTCGGTCAGGCCGTTGCTCGCATAGCGTTCGGACAGCGCACCGATGCGAGCAGCTTCGCGGCGCAGGCCTCGGGCCTCGCGCCGGGTCAGTTGCCCGCTGTCGCGGCCGTTGCGAATATCGGCGCGGGTATTGCGCAATTGGCGGCCGATGTCGGGTTCTCGCGGCGCCACCAGGGTGCCGCCGGACGGCATGCTGATTCGGCCCACGATCTGGGCCGATGCGGGCAGCGCAGTGAACAGGGCAAGGGCGGCGGCAATCGACAGGACCATACGCATCGGCGAAGTCTCCCGGACGTGTCGGCGCGCAGGCTATCATTCGCCTCGCCCCCGCGCCACCCCGCGCCCCGCCAGTTTCGCTGGCAACACCCGTCTTAACCGCGAATTCACTTGCTCTATTGCGTTCGCGCGCCCATCTGCGCGTTTCATGCCATTTTCATCACTCCCCGCGCTTCTTTCCGAAGCGCTCGCCGCGCGTGGCTATGCCGCGCCCACGCCCGTCCAGGCCGCCGTTCTCGAACCGGAAGCCGCGGGGCGCGACCTTGTCGTCTCGGCACAGACCGGCTCGGGCAAGACCGTCGCCTTCGGCCTCGCCATGGCTAACGACCTGCTGGGCGAGGATGGCCGCGCCATCCCCACCCGCGCGCCGCACGCGCTCATCATCGCCCCGACGCGCGAACTCGCGTTGCAGGTCAGCCGCGAGCTGATCTGGCTCTATGGCCCCACCGGCGCGCGCATCGCGACCTGCGTGGGCGGCATGGATGCGTCCAAGGAGCGCCGCCAACTCGGCTTCGGCGCGAACATCGTCGTCGGCACGCCGGGCCGCCTGCGCGACCATCTGGAACGCGGCGCGCTCGACCTGTCGGCGCTCAAGGCCGCCGTGCTCGACGAAGCCGACGAGATGCTCGACATGGGCTTCCGCGAGGACTTGGAAGAAATCCTCGACGCGACGCCGGGCGAACGCCGCACGCTGCTGTTCTCGGCGACGATGCCCAAGCCGATCGTGATGCTCGCCAAGCGCTACCAGAAGGATGCGCTGCGCATCTCGACCGTGGGCGAGGATCGCGGGCATGGCGACATCAGCTACCAGGCCGTCACGGTCAGCCCGTCGGACATCGAGCATGCGGTCATCAACCTGCTGCGCTTCCACGAAGCGGAGACGGCGATCCTGTTCTGCGCGACGCGCGACAATGTCCGCCATCTGCACGCGACGCTGGTCGAGCGCGGCTTCTCCACCGTCGCGCTGTCGGGCGAGCATAGCCAGAACGAGCGCAACCAGGCGCTCCAGGCGCTGCGCGACCGCCGCGCGCGCGTCTGCGTGGCGACCGACGTCGCCGCGCGCGGGATCGATCTGCCCACGCTCACGCTGGTCGTCCATGTCGAGCTGCCGCGCGATGCGGAAACGCTCCAGCATCGTTCGGGCCGCACCGGGCGCGCGGGCAAGAAGGGCACTGCTGTCCTGATCGTCCCCTATCCGCGCCGTCGCCGGGTGGAATCGATGCTCAAGGGCGCCCGGATCAACGCCGAATGGGTCGAAGTGCCGAGCGCCGAGGCGATCCGCGCGAACGATCGCGAACGCCTGCTCGCCGCGCTGCTCGCGCCGGTAGAAGTGGACGAAGAGGATATCGCGCTGGCCGAGCGCCTGCTGGCCGAGAAGTCGCCGCAGGAAATCGCCGCCGCGCTGGTCCATGCCCACCGCGCCGCGATGCCGCAGCCCGAGGACATGATCGAGCAGACGCCCGAGGCGCGCCGCGCCGCTCAGCAGGAGCGCCATCGCCCCGGCTTCGAGGATGTCGTGTGGTTCCGCATGGATATCGGCCGTCGCCAGAATGCCGATCCGCGCTGGGTGCTGCCGCTGATCTGCCGTCGTGGTGCGATCACCAAGAACGAGATCGGCGCGATCCGCATCGGCCCGAACGAGACGATGTTCCAGGTGCCCCGCGCCGTCGCGACCAAGTTCGCCGCATCGGTCGCGCGCACGGCCGAGGCGGACGAGGACGTCCGGATCGAGGCATCGCCCGACGGTCCGCCGCAGCATGACGGTCCGCGTGGCGGCCATGACGGCCCGCGTCCCCAGCGTAGCGGCCCGCCGCGCTCGACGCTGCACCGGGCCGGGCCGGGCGGCCCGGGTCGTGGCGGTCCGGGCGGCGGCGCCCCCTACCGCGCCGGCGGCGCGCACAAGCCCAAGCCGTTCCGCAAGGGGCCGCCGCGCGGGTGAGCGGGGGCCTGCGCATCCTCGTCGATGCCGATGCGTGCCCGGTGAAGGAAGAGATCTACAAGGTCGCCTTTCGTCACGAAGTCCCGGTTACGATCGTCAGCAATGCCTGGCTGCGCATTCCCCAGCACCCGTTGCTCAGCCGCGAAGTGGTGAGCGACGGGTTCGATGCGGCGGATGACTGGATCGCCGAGCGGGCCGATGCCCGGTCCGTGGTCGTCACCGCCGACATATTGCTGGCCGACCGCGCACTGAAAGCCGGCGCGCGCGTTGTTTCCCCCACGGGCAAGCCGTTCACCGCAAGTTCCATTGGCGCCGCAATCGCGACGCGCGCGATCATGGCCGATCTGCGCGCAGGCGGCGAGCAACTGGGCGGGCCGGCGCCGTTCGCCAAGACCGATCGCTCGCGATTCCTGTCGGCGCTCGACCTCGCGATCGTCACGCTGAAACGGGCGGGTTAGCGCCACCCCTCGCCTTTGCCCGCTTGCCGGGAACGCGTGCGCCGCCTAGCGCTGGCGTGGAACCGGGTTGGGGGAAAGATGGCAAGGCTGGCTGGGGCAACGCCCCATCGCGATCGCGTCGCCGGCGGCTGGCGCTTTCCCGCGTGGCTGGCGCTGGCCGGCTATCTCCTGTCGATAGGCATCGTATTTCGCCAGGTGATCGCCAGCGGATTCGACCTGGGCTTTGGCGACCGTATCGACGTTCCGATCGAAATCAGCATCCTGGAACATTGGCGCGCCACGCTGATGGGCTCGGCGACCTGGAACCTGCCGCTTTATTTCCATCCCTACACCGACACCCTAGGCTATAATGACGGCTATCTGCTCTCGGGGCTGCTCTATTCGGGCTGGCGGCTGGGGTTCGGTCCGTTCCTCAGCGCCACGCTGACGGCGTTCACCTTCAAGACGATCGACTATGCGGCCACGCTGTGGCTGGTGCGCGGGGTGCTGCGGTGGGAATGGGGCGTGGCGGTGCTGATCGCGACGCTCGCGACGATTTCGAACAACATGGTCGCCCAGTCGGGCCATGCGCAGATCAACAGCCTGGCGCTGCTTCCGGTGCTGGCATCGCTGGCAGTGCTGGCGGTGCGCGCGGAAATCGCCGGCGCGCGCCTGCGGGCGGCAACGCTGGCGGTGCTGGCCGCGCTGCTGCTCGGGCTGTGGCTCGTCACGGCTTTCTACTTCGCGTGGTTCAGCCTCTATTTTGCGCTGGTACTCGGCGCATCTTGGCTGTGGCTGACCGAGCGCTGGCGACCGGCGGCGCTGGCGGCATTACTGCGGACGCATTTCCAGACGGCGGCGGTGTTCATCGGCACCTTCGCGGTCGCGGCGATCCCGTTCCTGCTCGTCTATGTGCCCAAGCGGCTCGAGACCGGGGGGCATGGCTATATGATCTCGTACCTCGTCCAGCCGACCGATCTGGTGAATGTCGGCGAAGACAATCTGGTCTGGGGCTGGCTGGTGCGCGCCTTCGCGGCGGTGGTGCATCTGGTTGCCGAGCCGGGCAGCCGCCTGGAGCGTTCGCTGCTGGGGGGCGAGCATGAATCGGGCTATCCGGTGCTGCTGTTCGTGCTGGTCGGCACGGCCGCCTATGCGCTGTTGCGCAGGCGCGGGGACGCCAGCTTTGCCCGCGTCTTTGCGCTGGCGGTCGTGGTCAGCTGGGCGTTGACGCTGCGCATCTGGCAGGTCTCGCCCTGGATCGTCGTCCACTATCTGGTCCCGGCGGCAAGCGGGCTGCGCGTCGTGCTGCGCTATCAGTTGTTCGTCGTGCTGCCGGTGCTGCTGCTGGTCGGCACCGTCTATCGCGCGCGCTTCGCGATGCTGTGGCGGCAGCGTCCGTGGCTGGCGGCACTGCTCGTCGCGTTCCTGATCGCGGAGCAGGTCAATCTGAAGGACGCGGCGCGACTCAGCCGATCCGAAGAGCGCGCCGCCTATGACGCGATCCCCGCCCCGCCGGCGGGCTGCGCGGTATTCTATGTCGTCGCCGGGCACCTATCCCAGCGCCCCTACCCGATCGCGTTCATGGACGATCTGTACCCGCACAATGTCGACGCGATGTTCCTGGCCGCGCGCTGGCGCATCCCAACGATCAACGGCTATTCGACCTTCAATCCCCCCGACTGGAACTTCGCGCACGCCGAGGCGCCCGATTACGATGCGCGGGTGCAGGCCTATGCCCGCGCGCACGGCCTGCGCGGGCTGTGCCGGCTCGACGTGCGCGATGCCGTGCCGTGGCGCCGCGTGTGAGCGTAGCAACACACCGCTAGCCCTGTGTCCGCGTAGCCGCTAGGTCTGGGGCACAGGTAACAGGGGCAACACGTCATCATGCGCGCATCCAGCTTTGCAATCGCCGCTTTTCTCGCAACCGCGTCGCTCTCCACCCCCGCCGCCGCGCAGACGGTCAGCGAGGCTTCGGTGCGCGGGCATGTGTCGTATCTCGCCGGCGATGCGCTGCGCGGGCGCGGGAGCGCGACCAAGGATGAGGCGGCGGCCGCCGCCTATGTCGCCGCAGTGTTCCGGGGCTATGGCCTCCAGACCGCGCCGGGGATGACCGGCTATACCCAGACCGCCGAGATCGTCAGCTACCGGCTCGACGGCGCGCCAGTGCTCACCGCCAACGGCACGGCGATCGCCGCCCCGCTGCTGTTCGCATCCTCGGGACAGCCGGTACGCGGCACGCTCAGCCTGTTCGCGGGCACCGATCCGAAGGCGGCACCCGCCAGCGACGTCGTGATCGTGACGGCGCCCGGCGATCCGCTGCGCCTCGCCGGATCGTTCGACCCGGCCAAGGTCAAGCTGGTCGTCATCCGCGCGACCGACGAAGTCCGCAGCTATTACGACCGGATCGGCGGCAAGCCGCGCCTGCCCACCTATCTGAAGGGGCAGGCCCCCCGCCCCCGGCCCACGGTGGTCGCGCTGCCCGACGCAGCGTTCGACGCGCTGGCTGCGCAGCCGGGCGCCGCGATTGCGCTCGACCTGCCGGGGCTGGTGGAAGAGACGCGGACCACGACCAACGCCATCGGCTATCTGCCGGGCACCGATCCCAAGGCGGGGGTGCTGCTGCTGAGCGCGCATCTCGATCACCTGGGCGAGCGACCCGACGGCAAGATGATGTACGGCGCCAATGACGATGCATCGGGCACGACGGCGGTGCTGGAGCTGGCACAGGCGCTGGCCGGCAAGAAGCATCGTCGGGGATTGCTGTTCGTCGCCTATGGCAGCGAAGAGATCGGCGGCTTTGGATCGCGCCATTTCGCCGCCAACCCGCCGGTGCCGCTGACCGACATCGTCGCCAATATCGAATTCGAAATGATCGGCGCGCAGGACCCCAAGCTGCCCAAGGGCGACATGATGATGACCGGCTATGAACGGTCGAACCTGGGCGCCGCGCTCAAGGACCATGGCGGGCTGATCGCCGCCGATCCCTATCCCGAGCAGAACTTCTTCCAGCGCTCGGACAATTACAGCCTCGCACTGAAGGGCATCGTCGCGCACACGATTTCGGGCTGGGCTGTCGTCCCGACCTATCACACGCCCGAAGACACGGTGGCGAACCTCGACATTCCATTCATGGCCCGCGCGATCCAGTCGCTGATCGCGCCGGTGCGGTGGATGGCGGACAGCGCATTCAAGCCCGAATGGGCGCCGAACGGGCGGCCGAGCGAGTGAGGCTGGCGGGAGAGTGGTGACCCGGAGAGGATTCGAACCTCCGACCTCTCGATTAGGAATCGCTTGCTCTATCCTGCTGAGCTACCGGGCCACGCGCCGCTGGTACTCACACGCGGCGGTCAAATCAATTGCACGTCTCGGGCGGGACGATCGGCACGAGCAGCGGGGCGACGGCGATGCCGTCGTCGAGCAGGTCCTGCGCCTGTTCGGGCGTCGCCTGGCCGTGGATCTGCGCCGGGGGCTCGTCGCCCAGATGCATCGAGCGCGCCTTCTCCGCAAAGGCGGTGCCCACCCATTGCGAATGCTGGAGCGCGCTCGCCTGAAGCCGCGCGAGCTCTGCCATCGCCGCCTTTACCACTTCTGTGGAAAGCGCGGGTGTGGCAGTGCCGGGCTCGGTGCGCGTAGCGGCGGCGACCACGCGCTGGTTGCCCTTGGCGCCGACATTGGGCGCCATCACCGCCTTCATAACCTTGCCGTCGCCGCATAACGGGCAACCGACCAGACCGCGCTCGCGCTGCTCCTCATAAGCGGCGCTGGAGCCGAACCATGCCTCGAACACATGGCCCGCGCTGCATTTGAGATCAAAGACGATCATAGCGCCTCCACCGGCGGAATGGCGCGGCGATGCTGGAGCACGGGAACGCGGGCCCGCGCGGCCTCGACCCGTGCCATGTCGATCTCGGCGAACCCGATCCCGGCGGGCTCACCCATGTCGAGCAATACTTCGCCCCAGGGATCGACCACCAGCGAATGCCCATAGGTCGCGCGGCCATCGGCATGCTCGCCGGTCTGCGCCGCCGAAATGACGAACGCTGCCGCCTCGATCGCGCGGGCACGCTGGAGGACGTGCCAATGCGCCGCGCCGGTGGGCCGGGTGAAGGCGGCGGGCATCGCCAGGATCGTCGCCCCCGCATCGCTCAGGCTGCGGAACAGATCGGGGAAGCGCAGGTCGTAACAGATGGCAGGCCCGAGCACGCCCAGCGGGGTTCGCACCGTCACCGCCCGCTCGCCCCGCGTATAGCTGTTCGATTCGCGCCAGCTTTCGCCGTTGGGCAGATCGACGTCGAACAGGTGCATCTTGTCATAGCGCGCGCGGATTTCACCCGTGCCGTCGATCACATAGCCGCGATTGGCGAGCTTGCCATCGTCGCGCAGCACCGCGAGACTGCCCAGATGCACCCAGATGCCGTGCCGCACGGCCGCGTCGCGCACCGCTGCAAGCACGCGATCCTGATCCTCGGTGGCGACAGACGCCGCTGCCCGCGCGCGGTTGCTGTCCACCAGCCCCGACATTTCTGGGGTGAACAGCATCGCTGCCCCGCCGGCGGCGGCATCCGCCACGCCCTGCACCAGCGTAGCGGCGTTCGCGGCGGGGTTGATCCCGCTGGTCATCTGAAGCAGCGCGGCGCGACTCATGCGGCGAGCAACGGGTCCAGCCCACCCTCGCGGTCGAGCGCGGCGAGATCGTCCGAACCGCCGATATGGCGATCGTCGATAAAGACCTGCGGCACCGTGGTGCGGCCGTTGGCCCGCTGGATCATTTCCGGCCGCCTGGGTCCGCCCATCGTGATGTCGATTTCCTCGTACGTCGCGCCCTTGGAATCGAGCAGCGCCTTCGCCCGCGAGCAATAGGGGCAGAATGCCTTGGTGTAGATTTCAACTTTAGCCATGATGTTTCCGAATTGTGTCGATACGCTCCGGTTGTCAATCGGAGTCCTCGCTCCGGATAACGCGCGCCCAGCAAAGAAGGATCACTTTATTTGCGCCGCCACGCTTGAGTTCACGCGCGCAGGCGCTGGCGGTGGCCCCGCTGGTAAAGACATCATCGACGAGAACCACGATTTTTCCTTCCAAGGTCGGCACGCCCGGCGCGAGTGCAAAGGCACCCGCCACCGCGCGCGCCCGACCGCGCCCGCCCAGCCCGCGCAACACCGGCGTGGCCCGCACGCGCCGCAACACCCCGGTGTCCATCGGCAGCCCCTGCGACCGGGACAGCGCCCGCCCGATCAGCGCCGCCTGGTTGAATCCGCGCGCCCATATGCGCCAGCGGTGGAGCGGCACCGGGACCAGCAGGTCGGCATCCGGTGGCACCAACCGTGCCATCGCCCGCGCCATCGTTTCCGCGCATGCCAGCCGGCCGCCATATTTAAGCTTCAGCGCAACGCCGCGCGCGACGTCGCCATAGGCTACGGCGGCGCGGACGCCGTCATGTGCCGGCGCATCGGCGATGCAGCGGTCACAAAGCGCGCCGCCGCGATCATACTCGAACGGCAGATGGCACCTCGCGCACCAGGGCGGCCCCAGAAAGGTCAGGCTGCCCCAGCAATCGGCGCAAAACTGGTGATCGGCGGCCGTTACGGCGCCGCACCCCGGGCAGCGCGGCGGCAGCGCGAGGGCAGCGATGCGGGCAAGAAGAGCAGGAAGCGCCACAGCACCTTGTCGCGGCCGCCGCGCCGCTGCACAAGCCGCGCGTGTCCGACTCTGAAATCTTCGTCCGCGCGCTGCGTCGCCGCCGCCGCGACCGTGCCGAACCCGCCTATCGCGCCCATGGCTTCCTGCGCGACCACATGGTTGAAGGCCTGCTCGAACGCCTGGATGGCGTGAAGCGCAGCTTTGCCGAAATCCTCGATCTGGGCAGCTTCGGCGGCGAGTTCGACGTGAATGGCGCCCGAATCGCGCGCGTCGATTCGGGTTTCGCCTTTGCGCATGCCGCCGGCGGGGTGCAGGCCGACGAGGACCGACTGCCCTTTGCCGATGCGTCGTTCGATCTGGTGATTTCCGCCGGCGTGCTCGATTCGGTCAACGACGTGCCGGGGGCACTGGCGCTCGCACGGCGCGTGCTGCGTCCCGACGGACTGTTCCTGGGGGCGTTTCTGGGCGCGGGCTCGCTCGCCACGCTAAAGGCCTCGTTCCTCGCCGCCGAGCCCGATCGCCCCGCCGCGCGCTTTCATCCGCAGATCGACGTACGTTCGGCGGGCGACCTGCTCAGCCGCGCCGGGTTCGCGCTGCCGGTCGCCGATGTGGAGACCCTGAACGTGCGCTACGGCTCGATCGGCGGGCTGCTCGACGATGTGCGCGGGATGGCGGGCGCCAATCTGTTGCCCGGCGCATCGCCGCTGACGCGCGAGACGCTGATGCGCGCCGCCGCCGCCTTTGCCGATCGCGCCGACCCGGATGGCCGCACGCCGGAGCGGTTCGAAATCGTGTATCTGACTGGCTGGGCCCCCGATGCGTCCCAGCCCAAGCCCGCGCGGCGCGGCAGCGCGACGACCTCATTGGCCGCCGCCCTGAAGGCCAAGCCGCTCGATTAAAGCAGCTTCTCGATCAGCGCGATCAGGGGGAGATCGGCGGGCGGCATCGGCAGCGCGTACATGTCGGCAGGCCGCACCCAATCCAGCGCCGTCGCGTGACGCGCCTCGGGCACGCCCTCCCATGTCCGAAGCGTGTAGAGCAGCAACAGCAAGTGCCGGTCGCCCAGCGATTCGCTGGCAAAGGCTGCCGGGGCCAGCGCGCCTGGCGACAGAGTAATCCCCAATTCCTCATGCAGCTCGCGCGCCAATGCGGCCTCGGGCAGTTCGCCGGGTTCCACCTTGCCGCCGGGAAATTCCCACAGACCCGCCATCGGCTTGCCGGGCGGGCGCCGCTGCAGCAGCACGCGCCCCTCGCCATCGACCAGCGCCGCAGCGACCACCAACAGCAATTTGACGTCGCTAATCACTTTGTAACTCCAATCCCCTATAATCAACGAACCTGTGGGAGAGATTGAGCGCCAATGCGAGCCATTGTCTGTTTTGCGCGCAAGCTTTCCCTCGATCGAAGGGCCGCCACGGCTGTGGAATATGGCTTCATCCTCGCGTTGATCGTGCTGGCGATCATCGGAAGCCTGCAGGTGCTGAGTTCGGTCACCACCAGCATGTGGAACAATGTGAGCGATCAGGTGCAGGGCGCCGGACGCTGACCGGCAAAAGTTCCCCTTCTTAGCCGTTTCTTTACCCGACTTGCCTAGCTTGCACGTGCCGTACCGGTGTTCCCGGGCCGGCCGGGTGAACGAAGCATCATTGAACGACGGAGACCGGTATGAAGAAGATTCGCAATTTCCTCAAGAATTCCAAGGGCGCCACTGCAATCGAGTACGGCCTGATCGCCGCGCTGATCGCCGTCGCCGCAATCGCCGCGATGCAGGGCCTGGGCAACCAGCTCAAGACCACGTTCGGCAACGTTTCGAGCAGCATGAAGAACTCGTAACGACGATTCTGGCGGCGGGACTTCGGTCCCGCCGCTTTATCCCAGTTTACCGGAAGCGTGGACAGCGCGGGACCGGACCATATGTGGAGACTCGAAATGCAGAAGTTTCGTACCTTCCTCAAGAATTCCAAGGGCGCCACCGCAATCGAGTACGGCTTGATCGCAGCGCTGATCGCCGTCGCCGCAATCGCCGCGATGCAGGGCCTGGGCAACCAGCTCTCGACCACGTTCGGCAATGTTTCGAGCAGCATGAAGAACTCGTAATCTTCAAGGCAGCCTAACGAAAAAGGGCGGCGGAACCTGGTTCCGCCGCCCTTTTTGTATCCGGGTCGTTGCCCGCGCTCGCGGGCCGAGGCCCTTAAATCCGTCCCATCGCCAGGAACTTGGCGCGCCGCGACTGGCGCAGTGCCTGGGGCGAGAGCGGGATCAGCTCTTTCAGCCCCGCCTCGATCGCGTCGCCCAGCGCCTGGATCGCCGCCTGCGGATCGCGATGCGCGCCCCCCGTCGGCTCGGGCACGATTCCGTCGATCACGCCCAGTTCCTTCAGGTGCTGCGCCGTGACCTTCATCGCCTCTGCCGCGTCGGGCGCCTTGTCGGCGGTGCGCCACAGGATCGATGCACACCCTTCGGGCGAGATCACCGAATAGACCGCGTGCTCCATCATCAGCACCTTGTTGCCCGCCGCCAGCGCGACCGCGCCACCCGAGCCGCCTTCGCCAAGGACGGACGCGATCAGCGGCACGCCCAGGTTCAGGCACTGTTCGGTCGAGCGGGCGATAGCCTCGGCCTGGCCGCGTTCCTCGGCCTGCACGCCCGGAAACGCGCCCGACGTATCGACCAGCGTGAGGACGGGAATGCCGAACCGGTCGGCGAGCTGCATCAGGCGAATCGCCTTGCGATACCCTTCGGGCTTGCCCATCCCGAAATTGTGCTTGAGCCGGCTGGCGGTGTCGTCGCCCTTTTCATGGCCGATCACCATGACGCGGCGGCCCCGGAAACGCCCCAGCCCGCCGATGATCGCATTGTCGTCGGCAAAGGCGCGGTCGCCGCCCAGCGGCATGAACTCGTCGATCAGCCCGGCGACATAGTGTTTGAAGTGCGGACGCTCCGGGTGGCGGGCCACCTGGGTCTTCTGCCACGGAGTCAGCCGGGCATAGGTGTCCTGCAACAGCCGGTCGGATTTCGCCTGGAGCGGGCCGATTTCGGCGGCGATGTCCACGTCGCCGCCGGCGGCGGTGGTGCGGAGTTCGTCGATCCGGCTCTGCAGCTCGGCGATCGGTTTCTCGAAGTCGAGGAAAGTTGCCATCGCGCGGCGGTTAAGCCTCGTCGGGGTTCGCGTCAATTCGTCGCGCATCGGCGCCACGCGCGGCTGTGCCGGAAAGAGCCTCGGCCAGCGGGTGCCGGGCGTTGACCAGCTCTACCAGCCGCCGGCTGTCGACATGGGTATAGATTTCGGTGGTGGCGATATCGGCATGGCCCAGCATCGCCTGGAGCGCGCGCAGATCGGCTCCGCCCTCCAGCAGATGCGTGGCAAACGCATGGCGCAGGACGTGGGGGCTGATGCGATCGGGGGGAATGCCCGCCTCCGCCGCCAGCGCGCGAACGATCTGGTACAGCCGCACCCGCGTCAGATGCCCCTTGCCCGACGGGAACAGCCAGGGCCGGTCGCTCGCGACATGCGCGCGCCACGCCGCCACCGCCGCCCGCGCGCGATCGGAGATCGGCACCAGCCGCTCGCGCCCGCCCTTGCCCTTCAGGATCAGATAGGGGCGATCGGGCGCCACCGCGTTGCGCGGCAGGCTCACCAGCTCGGTCGCGCGCAGACCTGAGCCATAGAGAAGCTCGATCAGGGCCGCGAGCCGCAGGTCGAGCGGGTCGGCGGGCACGCGCGCCTGCCGCGCGGCAATCGCGGCGAACAGCGCATCGACGTCCGCGGTGCTGAGCACCTTGGGCAAGGGCCGCGTCGCCCCCGGACGGGGCAGCGCCGCACCCGGATCGTCGGCACGAAACCCTTCCTCCGCCAGAAACGCGAAGAAACGGCGTAGCGCCGCCGATTTGCGCGCCACCGTGGCGCGGGCCAGCGGCTCCCATGCGGCACCCAGCTGCTCGATCGCCGGCCGGTCCGCCTGCCCCAGCCGCCCGCCGAGCAGGTCGGATGCCATGCGCAGATCGGTGGCATAGGCGGCCAGCGTGTTCTGCGCCGCCCCCGCCTCTGCGCGCAGCATTTCCAGGAAACGCTCGATCAGCGCGCGGTCGTCGCCGGGCGGGGCGCCGTTCAAGCGCGGGTTATCGCCTCGACGGCGATCATCCGCGCGTAATTGACCATCCCTGTGGCGCGCATCGCCGCGACGATGTGGAACAGCGCTTCGGGCGTGATCGCAGCCCAGCTGCGCGATTGCAGCCCGACTCCGGCCAGCAGCGCCACAGTGGAGGCGTCGCCCCGCGCGGCCGCGGCGTCGATTGCCTGGGTCCAGGCATTGCTGGCGCCGATCCGCACGTCCACCGCTGCTGCGGCACGTTCCGCACCGCTGGCGTCCAGCCGCCCCAGCCCCGCCAGCCCGGCCAGCAGCAGCTGCGCCTTCCGCGGGCTGGCCGCATCGCGATAGGTGTCGAAATCGCCATAGACTATTCGCGATTCGGCGGGGTCGGCGAGTGCGAGCAGCGCCCAGCCCTCGCTGCCGCGCGGCACCACGTTGCGCCATTCCATCGCCGGGGCCTCCAGCCCTGCCGACAGCATCGACGCGATCAGCCGCTCGGGCGCCCCCACCTCCTTGCTCGCCGGCACCCAGGACGCGGCCCGCGCCGTCAGGATCAGGCGGGCATAGCGGCTGCGCGGGGTCTGCGGTTCGTCCCACAGCGTCTGGAACGCCTTCATCCGCGCGCCGATGTCGCTGTCGGTATAGGCGATGCGCAGGTCGCGGGCCGCCGCCGAACCCGGGCTGCCTGGATCGCCAGCCTGCTCGATCTCGCCATACAGGTCGACCAGCGCCGCGCTGGAAAACACGCCTGCACTCGCCGCCAGTTCTGCCGAGGCCAGCCGCGCGGCGGGATCGATATTGGCCGCCAGCGCCTGCCAATAGCGGACCTGCGGCCCCGCCGTCGCATACAGGTCCGCCGGCACTTCGGCCCCGGTCGCAGTCGCCAGACCCCAGCGCCAGGCGCTGAGCTGGTTGACCGCATTCCATTCGACCGTGACCGCGCGGCGGCCCTGCGCGCCGGTGCCCAGCACCTTTTCCGCCAGCAGATTGTCGATGTCCGACGCGCTGGTGCCGCGCCGGGCCTGCTCGAACAGCCGCCCGGCCTCGTTCGGCTTGCCCGCCAGCCCCGCGCACATCGCCTGCGCCAGCGCCCAGCCGCGATCGCCGATCGCCTGCGCCGCATTTCCTGCGACCGGGCACATGCCGGCAGGATCGCCATTGGCGAGCGCACTCTGCATCGCGACCTGGTACAGCCAGGGGGTATAGTTGTCGGTGTCCACGTCGCTGATGACTGCACGCGCGGCCACCGCCTCGCCCATGCGCAGCAACAGCCAGGCGCGCTCGGCGGCGAAATCGGCGCCGTTGACATGGCGCGGCGTATTGGCCGGCGACATCAGCGCACGGCGCAGCGCGATCGACGCCCAGCGCGACGCGACCGGCGCGCCCATCCGCCGCATCAGCGTGGTCAGATAGCGCCCGTCGGTGGCGCCGAACCCGTTGGCCGGGAATGGCGTGTTGCCCCCCGCGAGCACGCCGACGCGCGCCAGCGAATGGCGGGCAAAGGCCGGCAGTTCATATTTCGTCAGGTCGACCGGCGCCGCCAGTTCCTCCGCCGCCGATACGTTGCCGAGCGAATCATCCGCCGCCGCCAGGTCGTTGCCCGGCAAGACGGGCGCCGGATCGACCACGCGGGGCGCCTCCGCCGCGCGGGTCGGGGCGGGTGCAGGCGCCGGCGCGGGATCGTCGAAGCCGGGCGGCAGAAGCGATTCGGGCTTGTCCTGCTGTCCCAGTGCCGGGACCGCCACGCCGGCGAGCAACAGCCCCGCCAGCGCGACCCGCGCGCCTTTAGTTGGCAAGGTTATCAAGCGGCACTGCCTTTTCCATGCGCACCGGCTCCTTCTCGGTGCTGCGGCTGCCAAGGAAGACGAGTCCCCCGATCAGCAGGACGACGACGACGATCAGTGCGATAAGCGAACGAGGCATTTACGGGTCCGTCTGAAATGTAGCGCGCGCCTTTTGCCCGACAGGCGCCCTCGCTGTATAGCCCCCAACGATGTTGCAGACCCCACCCACCGAGCATGCCTGGAACGGAAAGCCGATTGTGCTCGTCGGACTGATGGGCGCGGGCAAGACCACGGTGGGGCGGCGGCTGGCCCAGCGCATTCGCCTGCCCTTTGTTGACGCCGATCATGAGATCGAGGCGGCGGCGGGCATGACCGTGTCCGACATCTTCGAGCGATTCGGCGAAGCGCATTTCCGCGACGGCGAACGGCGCGTTATCGCCCGGCTGATCGACGGCACGCCCAAGGTGATCGCCACCGGCGGCGGCGCTTTCGTCCAGGATGAGACCCGCGCGCTGATCCTGCGCGATTCGATCGCGGTGTGGCTAGATGCCGAACCGGCCGTGCTGGCCGACCGCGTTCGCCGCCGCGACACCCGCCCGTTGCTGCGCGGGCGCGACCCCGAAGTGATCCTGCGCGAACTGGCCGAGGTGCGAAATCCATTCTACGCCCTTGCGCCGATCCGGGTGGCCAGCGTAGCCGCCCCCCACGACGCTACCGTCGATGAAATCCTGAAGGCGCTTCCCCTGTGACCATCGTTCCCGTCGCGCTTGGCGACCGCAGCTATGACGTGCGTATCGAGGCCGGGCTGCTCGCGCGTGCCGGCGCCCATCTGGACCCATTGGGCAAGGGGCGCCCGCTCCATATCGTCACCGACGAAAATCTGCGCCCGCACCTCGCCACGCTCCAGGCCGCGCTCGCGCATCCCGGCGAGGCGATCGTGCTGCCGGCAGGCGAATCGACCAAGAGCTGGCGCCAGCTGGAGGCGCTGACCGACCGGCTGCTCGACCTGGGCGTCGAGCGTGGCGACCATGTCATCGCGCTGGGCGGCGGCGTGATCGGCGACCTGGTCGGCTTTGCCACGGCGATCCTCAAGCGCGGCTGCAACTTCGTACAGATTCCCACGACGCTGCTGGCGCAAGTGGACAGCTCGGTCGGCGGCAAGACCGCGATCAACAGCGCGGCGGGCAAGAATCTGGTCGGCGCGTTCCACCAGCCCGCGTTGGTGCTCATCGACCCGCAGGTGCTGGACACGCTGCCCCCGCGCGACCTGCGCGCCGGCTATGCCGAAGTCGTCAAATACGGGCTGATCGACGATTTCGCCTTCTTCGAGTGGTGCGAAGCCAACGCGCCTGCGCTGATGGCGGGCGATCCGCAGGCCCGCGAAACCGCCATCGCGCATTCGGTGGGCGCCAAGGCGCGCATCGTCGCCGAGGACGAGCGCGAGACGACGGGCAAGCGCGCGCTGCTCAACCTGGGCCACACCTTCGGCCATGCGCTGGAGGCCGAGGCCGGCTTTTCCGACCGGCTGCTCCACGGAGAAGGCGTGGCGGCGGGGATGGCGCTGGCGTTCGCCTATTCGGCGCGGCGGGGACTGTGTTCGGGCCAAGAGGCCGCGCGCGTCGCGGCGCATCTGCGCGCCATCGGGCTGCCCGACGGGCTGAAGGCGGCGGGCATCGCCGCGTCGGGCAAGGTGCTGGTCGAGCATATGCTCCACGACAAGAAGATGGCGGCGGGCACCCTGCCCTTCCTGCTCGCGCGCGGCATCGGCCAGACCTTCGTGGACAAGACAGTCGACCTTGCCGATGTGGCAGCGTTTCTGGACGAACAGGAGCGCTGAGGAGCGCCCGCTCAGTTGCCGTTCAGCCCGGATACGCATAGCACGGTGCCATGCGTATCCTTTTGCCTGCGGTCGCCGCGCTGATGGTCACCTCTTCCGCCCTTGCCCAGACGGTGCCCGCGCCGATCCTGACCACCCCCGAGGCGCGCGACGCCTGGACGCACGCCCAGCCCGAAGTGGCGCGCGTGACGCATGTCGACATCGACCTGCGCGCCGATTTCGCGGCAAAGACCCTGTCCGGCACTACGACACTCGACATTCTGGCGGCCAGAGGCGCGCGGCAGATCGTGCTCGACGTGGACGGCCTCGCGATCCGATCGGTCACAGATGACAAGGGCCGCGCGCTGCCCTTCACGCAGGGGGAGTCCGCCCCGGACCTCGGCGCCGCGCTGACCGTCCAGCTGGGCGGGGCGAAGCGGATCGTCATCGCCTATTCCACCAAACCCGATGCCAGCGCGCTCCAGTGGCTCGCCCCGGCGCTCACCGCCGGCAAGGTAAAGCCCTACCTCTTCAGCCAGGGCCAGCCGATCAACAACCGCAGCTGGATTCCGACGCAGGACAGCCCCGGCATCCGCCAGACCTGGACCGCGAAGATCACCGTCCCCGCCGGGCTGATCGCGGTGATGAGCGGCGAGCGGCTGGACGGCGCGACCGGACAGCCCGCCGCCAATGGCGAGCGCAGCTTCCGCTTCCGCATGGACAAGCCCGTCCCGCCCTATCTGATCGCGCTCGCGGTCGGCGATCTGGCGTTCAAGGCCACCGGCCCGCGATCGGGCGTGTGGACCGAACCAAGCATGCTGGATGCCGCTGCGCACGAAGTCGGCGATGTCGAAAAGATGATCGACGCGGCACAGGCGCTGTACGGCCCCTATCGCTGGGGCCGCTACGACATGCTCGTCCTCCCGCCCAGCTTTCCCTATGGCGGGATGGAGAACCCTACCCTCACTTTCCTGACCCCGACGATCATCACCGGCGACCGATCGAACACCGACGTCGTGGCGCACGAGCTGGCGCACAGCTGGTCGGGCAATCTCGTCACCAACGCGACCTGGTCCGATTCCTGGCTGAACGAAGGCTTCACCACCTATTTCGAGAACCGCATCATGGAGGCGGTGTACGGGCCCGAGCGGGCCGCGATGTACGCCGATCTCGACTGGGACGGGCTCAAGAAGGACATTGTCGAGGCCGGCGGCGACACGGCGCCGACGACACGACTGCACGGCGAGCCCGGCACGACCGCGGGCCAGCTCGATTACTTCAAGGGGTCCACGTTCCTCCGCACGATCGAGGCCGCCGTGGGCCGCGCGCGCTGGGACGCCTATCTGCGCAGCTATTTCGATCGCCATGCCTTCCAGCCGCAGACCACGGCGGGGTTCCTCGCGGACCTGCGCAAGAATCTCATCCGGGGCGACGCGGCGCTGGAGGCAAAGCTCCAGCTCGATCGCTGGGCCTATCAGCCGGGGCTGCCCGAGAACGCCGTCCACGTCACCTCCGCCACGCTGGCGCAGGTCGATGCCAAGCTCGCGGCGGTCAACGCTGGCGGCCCGATCGCGGCGGTTCAGCCGCAGGGATGGAGCACGCAGCAATGGCTGCGCTTCCTCAACGGCCTGCCCCGCCAGCAAAGCCCGGCGCGGCTCAAGGAACTCGACGGGACGCTTGGCCTGTCGGCATCGACCAACGCCTATGTCCGATCGGCCTGGGGCGAGTTGGCGATCGCCAACCGCTATGCGCCCGCGCTCCCCGCGATCGAGGCGTTCGTCACCAGCGTCGGGCGCGGGCTGCTGGTCTATCCGATCTATCGCGACCTGATGGCACAGGGCGACTGGGGCGCCGCCATCGCGCGCGATTTCTATGCCAAGGCAAAGGCAGGATACCATCCCGGCACCGCAGCGGGCGTCGCGAAGATCATCGGGCAATAGGCTTACGCGAACGCGAACACCGCGCTGGGCCGCGTCTCCACGCTGTCGGTGTCCGCGAAGCGATAGTCGGCGATGCGGCTCAGCCGGGCGAGCGGCAATGTCGCGCGCCCAGGGTCGCCGACCAGCACGATGATGCCGACCTCGCGGCAGCGGGCGAGAAACGCGCCCACGCGGTCCGCCAGCGCGGCGTCGTAGAACAGGTCGCCGACCAGGATCAGGTCGATGTCGGCAGGCGGCGGGCCGTCGGTAAGGTCTCCCTGCACCGCGTCGATCGTCACGCCGTTCGTCGCCGCGTTCAGCCCCAGCGCGGCAATCGCATAGCTATCGACCTCCGCCGCCACGACGCTGGCCGCCCCCGCCTTTGCCGCTGCGATGCCGACAAGGCCGGAGCCCGCACCCAGATCGAGCACGCGCAGCCCCGCGACTGTCTCGGGCCGATCGAGCACGAAGCGCGCTAGCGCCAGCCCGCCCAGCCAGTAATAGGCCCAATAGGGCGATCCGAACCCCGCCTCGTCCTGCGCCGCCAGCCGCCCCAGCCCGCTGGCGGGTACGGCCTTGTGCAGCGACACTTCCGGGATGCCCGGCACCGGCAGCACGGGCAAGTGCGCGCGGATAAACTCGGCGGCGTTCAGGCGCGTGGTGCCCTGGCCAGATGCACCGCCAGCACGATCCAGCCCAGGATCAGCGCACTGCCGCCCAGCGGCGTGACCGCGCCCAGCCAGCGCGGCGCACCGAGTGCCATGGCATAGAGCGTCGCGGCAAACAGCCCGGCCCCGCCGACGAACAGCCAGCCCGGCACCCGCGCCTGCATCCGCACCGCGACGAGCGCGGCGACCGCATGGACCAGCTGATACTGCCCGCCCAGCCGCAGCCACTCCGCCGCCTGCCCACTCGCGCCATGCGCCCCGAACGCGCCGGCGGCGACGGCGAGTGCGCCCGACAAGGCGGCCAACACTGCAAGCAGCTTCACAAGCCCAACTCCATCAGAAATCCGGGTCCGGCATCGAGCACCATCGCGACGCCCACCGCCAGCGCAGCAATGCTCATCGTCAGAACCGCACCCGCCAGCATGTCCTTGGCCACCTTGATCGCCGGATGTATGCCGGGATGCAGCAGGTCGATCACTGCCTCCATCGCCGAGTTGACCAATTCGAGCGCCAGCACCAGCGCGATGACGATTACCACCAGTCCCCACCACACTGGCACGGGGCGCAGCACGACAAGCGCCACCAGCGCGAGTCCGGCCATGCGGACCTGCGCGCGATAGCTCGCCTCGCGCGCCCACGCGGCGCGGATGCCGTCGGTCGCGAAGCCCAGCCTGGCGCGGAGCCCGCGCCCTTTCATTTGCGCTCCAGATCCGCTGCCGCAGCAGCCGCCTGTCCCGCTTGGCTGAAAATCCCTTCGCGCCCGGCATAAAGGTCGCCTGTCTCGCGCTGCAGCTTCAGCCGCTCGAAATCGCGGCGGCGATATTCAGTCTCGGTCTTTTCGATCTGCTGCTGGTCGACGCCCACCGCGCTCATCGCACGCCGCGCCATCACCACGGCGCTTTCCATCACTTCGCGCACCACGCCTGCGATCGGCGCCCCCTTCATCTTCATCACGCTGCGCCGGTCGAAGGCGCGCACGAAGATCGACGCTTTGGGAAAGCTATGGTGGATCGCCTCCAGCCGTTCGGTATCCAGGCCGTCGCCGTCCTGGCAGAACAGCAGAAGCTCGGCATCCTCGGCCCCCGCCTGGCGCAATATATCGAGCCGGGTGCCGTCGCCATAATAGACCTTCATCCCGAACTGCCCGGCGACCTGGATCATCTCTACGTCGGTGTCGACGATCGTCACCGGGATGCCCTGACCGATCAGCATCTGCGCGACCGTCTGGCCGAAGCGGCCATAGCCGACCACCACGGCATTGCTGCCGTCATGCTGCGGCGCCTCCAGCCCCTCGGCGCTCGCCACGGGCTCCGCGCGCAGGCGCTTGGTCGCCATCATCAGGAATGGCGTCGTCGCCATCGACAGCGTGACGATCGCGCCGAAGATGCTGGCGGCCTGGCCCTCGACCAGCATCGCCGCCTGCGCCTGTGCGAACAGCACGAAGCCGAACTCGCCGCCCTGGCTGAGAAGCACGCCCAGCGCAAAGGCCTGGCGCCGCTTCATCCCGAACAACAGCCCCAGCCCCATGATGAGCGCCGCCTTGGTCGCGATCAGCGCGAGTGCCATGCCCGCGACGAAGAAGGGCCGCTCGGCAATCGCATGCAGGTTGAGCGTCATGCCCACCGCCAGGAAGAACATGCCAAGCAGGATCGAGCGGAACGGCTCGACATCGGCCTCCAGCTCGTGGCGGTACGGCGAATCCGCCAGCATCACGCCGGCGATGAACGCACCGAGCGCCGCCGACAGCCCCAGCGATTCCATGATCGCCGCGCTCGCGATCACGGTGAACAGCCCGGCGAACACGAACATCTCGCGCTCGCCCAGATTGCCGATCAGCCGGAACATCGGCCGCAGCAAATAGCGCCCGGCCAGGATCAGCCCCGCGATCGCCACGACCGTATAGACCGCAAGCAGCCAGCCCGGCGGGCCGTTCTGGTCCGCCGGATTGCGCGACAGCGCGGCGACGATCGTGATGAGCGGCACGATCGACAGGTCCTGGAACAACAGGATCGCAAAGGCGCGCTCGCCGAAATCGGTGCGCAGCCGGCCCGCCGATTGCAGCAGCGGCAGCACCTGCGCCGTCGAGGACAGCGCAAGCGGAAGCCCCAGCGCCAGCGCCGCGCCCACCGACGATCCGGTGACGAACCACACGATCCCCGCGACCACCAGTCCGCACAGCGTGACCTGCAACAGGCCCAGCCCGAAAATGTCGCGGCGCATCCGCCACAGCCGTCCCGGCGACAGCTCCAGCCCGACCAGGAACAGCAGCAGCGCGATGCCCAGTTCGGCAATGCCCATCTTGGCCTCGGCATCGCCGACCAGCCCGAGCCCCTGCGGCCCGACGATCGCGCCCGCCACCAGGAAGCCCAGCGTCGCACCCAGCCCCAGCCGGCGGAAAATCAGCACGAACACCAGCGCGAAGCCCAGCATCGGCACGCCGTCGTGCAGCAGCGACAGGTTGGCGTGATCCTCCATCAGCCGCGCGCTCCAGCCGCTGCCTGCGCCGCCGCTTCGGCCACAGCCTCGAACGCGAGCCGGATAGAGGCGTGGCGGCCCCGGTGCGGTAGCGCGGGCACGAACAGGTCCAGGCCCGGCCAATCGGGTATGTCGGGGCTGTCGCCCGCCAGCCACGCAGTCAGTGCATCGCGCGCAGTCGCCAGTTCGGCGACGCTGCGCCCGACGGCGTGCGCCCCCATCAGCGAGGCCGAAGCCTGGCCCAGCGCACATGCGCGTACGAGCATCCCGATCGCGGCTACCCTGCCGTCCGCATCGACATCGACATCCACCGTGACACGGCTTCCGCATACTGGCGAGCGCCTCTCGACACTCGCCATGGGCGCGGGCAACCGGTCGTGAAACGGTATCGTCGCGGCAAGCCGCAGAATCTGGGTGTTGTACAGCGGCGCATTCATCCCCGAGACTTAGGGGAGCGCATTGCCAGATGCGACCCCCAAAAGGGTATGGGGTCGGCGCCGGCGCGGGCGGATCAGGTGTTGTGCACCACCGCCTGCAGGTTGAAACCGATGAAGATGACCACCACCAGGGCGAACACCACGATGATCGCCAGCCCCATCCCCTTGCGGATGCGGCGCGGCTGGGGCTGGTTTTCGGCGTCGATATTGTCGGGGTTCATGGATGCTCCGCTGCGGTGATGTGCGCCCTACAACGCACGTCGCCGCAAACCCTTCCCCGGCCGTGTGAAATAAGCCTATTGCGCCGCTTCCGCGCGACGCCGCTCGGCGCGGCGCTCCGCAAACACCGGCTCGCCCCGGCGGCGGCGGTCCACGAACTCGGCGATGCCGGCGCTGGTGCGATCGAGCAGCGGATAGGTGGACGAGTTGGTGATCCATTTCGGCCGCTGTGCCGGGCCGCCACCAACGGTATCGAACACCAGCACCATCAACAGGAACGCGATGCTGACCAGCACCAGCCCCTTGAGCGCGCCGAAACCGAAGCCGAGCGCCCGGTCGATCGGGCCCAGGAAGCTGCCGCGCGTGCGGGCACCGATCGCGTTCGCCACCATCCGCCCGCCGAAATAGGTCGCACCCGCCAGGATCGCGAAGGCGAGCACGGCCCCGCCCTGCGCCGTGCCCACCGCCCGCGAAAGCAGTTCGGCCAGCGGCGTGTGGAACAACTTCAGCGCCATCACCACCAGCAACCACGCAAGCAGCGCCAGCACTTCGGTGACGAAGCCCCGGATGAACCCCAATATGGCCGCGCCGCCGATCGCGAGCAGCACGATGATGTCGAGTCCGGTCAAGTTCATGGCGCGCGCCCTTTCAGCGGGCTCCTTAGCGCAGCGGACGCCCCGCGCGGAAGCGCCGATTTTGGCCGCGCGGAAGCGCCGATTTTGGCGCCCCCCGCCCGCTGCCCGAACGACGCGCCTATAATTGTTTAGGATGTCGCGCGGCCCTCTGCCGCGCGCAAAGCAGGGGTCACTTTTATGCGCTTTCGCGGATTCATCACGCCGTCGGACCGACCGGAAGATTTCGAAGCAGTCGCGGCGGACGTAGGGACCAAGATCGGCTCCGGCTATCGTTCGCTGAGCGACATGGGCGGCATGCTCGGGGAAAACCGCATCTTCGACGCGATCGTCGGCAAGCTCGAGGCGCTCGACCTCAATTACGAGGACCAATGTTCGGCGCGCTATTATTTCGATCTGGTGCGGTCGCTGCGCGATTTCAACGGCCAGTTTGATCGCGTGGTGGAAGTCGGCGTGTTCATGGGCGGATCGAGTTCGTACCTCGCCGGCTGCATGGGGCCGTTCGACTTCGACCTCGACATGGTGGATGTGAATGAACCCTATCTGCGCTTCGCCTATGAGCGCGTACGCCGCATGTACCCCGAAGCGGCCAAGCGCATCCGCCTGTTCCACGGCGACCTGCCCAGCTATGTCCGCCAGGTGATGCTGCCCGAACGCGGGCGCACGTCGATCATCCACCATGACGGCTCGCACGAATTCGGCCAGGTCGTGAAGGACATGGCATCGCTTTATTATGTCCGCGAAAAGATCCTGGCGGTCATTGCGCAGGACACGCACCTGCGCGGGCCCGTGCACCGGATGGATTTCGTCGACCTCGCGCTCTACGCGGTGTTCGGCACCGACCTGAAATTCGCGCCGATCGGATCGGTGTACCACGATCATAGGATGACCACGCCCAATGCGTTCGGCGGCGGCTATTTCATGGCGGGCGTAGCCGAAGGCGTCGTGCTGCCGATGGCTGCCAACCAGTTCGTCTATCCGCACCCGATGCTGAACATCGACGATTTCCTCCCCGCCGCGCCGCAGCCCGAAGCCACGCTCTCGGCGGCGGCGTAAACCGCACCGACGCCTGCTGGGGCCTCACCGCCCCAGCAGGTGATCCACGAACGCGGCCAGGTTGCGAAAGCCGGCCATGGTCAGCCCGCCGCCATCGCCCTTGGCGCCCGTTTGCGCCATCGGTGCCATCGCCCGGCCAAAGCCCAGCTTGGCCGCCTCGCGACAGCGCAGCGGGCCGTGCGCGACCGGGCGCACCTCGCCCGACAGCGCGATCTCGCCAAAGGCCACTGCATCCGCCGGCATCGGCCGTTCGGACAGCGCCGATACCAGCGCCGCCGCCACTGCCATGTCGGCGGCGGGGTCCTGTACCCGGTATCCGCCGGCGATGTTCAGATAGACTTCGCAGGTCGAGAAGCTGAGCCCGCACCGCGCCTCCAGCACCGCCAGCACCATCGCCAGCCGCCCGCTGTCCCAGCCGACCACGGCGCGGCGCGGCGTCGCCCCGCTGGCCAGCCGCACGACCAGCGCCTGCACCTCGACCAGCACGGGGCGCGTGCCCTCCAGCGCGGGGAACACGATCGTCCCCGTCACGCTCTCGTCGCGCTGGGTGAGGAACAGCGACGACGGGTTCGCCACTTCGCTCAAGCCCTCGCTCTCCATCGCGAAGACCCCGATCTCGTCGGTGCCGCCAAAGCGATTCTTGACCGCGCGCAGGATGCGATACTGGTGGCTGCGCTCGCCTTCGAACGATAGCACGGTGTCGACCATATGCTCCAGCACGCGCGGGCCGGCGATGCTGCCATCCTTGGTCACATGTCCCACCAGCACCACGGCGGTGCCCCGCTCCTTGGCAAAGCGGATCAGTTCGCCCGAACTCGCGCGTACCTGGCTCACCGTGCCCGGCGCGCCTTCGATCAGGTCCGAATGCATCGTCTGGATCGAATCGATGATGAGCAGGTCGGGCGCCTCGCCCTCCCCCAGCGTCGTCAGGATGTCGCGCACCGATGTCGCCGACGCCAGCTGGACCGGCGCCTCGCCCAGCCCAAGCCGCCGCGCGCGCAGCCGCACCTGGTCCGCCGCTTCCTCGCCCGAGACATAGGCGACGCTCAGCCCGCGCAGCGCGATCTTGGCCGCCGCCTGAAGCAGCAGCGTCGACTTGCCGATGCCCGGATCGCCGCCGATCAGCGTCGCGCTCCCCTCGACAAAGCCGCCGCCCAGCGCACGGTCCAGCTCGGCGATGCCGCTGGTCATCCGTTCGGGCAATGCGATTTCGGTATTCAGCCCGGTCAGCTGGATCGTCCGCCCGCCCGATTGCAAATTGTGCCGCGCCTGAAACGGCGTGTCGGCCACCGCAACCTCCTGCACCAGCGTGTTCCATTCGCCGCAATCGCCGCATTGCCCCGCCCATTTGGACGAGACGGACCCGCAGGCCTGGCACACATAACGCTTCTGGGGTTTCGCCATGCCCATGGGCTAGCGCAGGAACAGGAAGGGAACAAGACTAAAGGGCGCCGCCCGTGGTCATCGCCTGTGGACCTGACGCCGCGCGCCCGCTAAGTCCCGGCCCGCAATGCAAGCCCCGGACCTCCGCGTCGCCCTGTTCAGCGGCAATTATAACTATGTCCGCGATGGTGCGAACCAGGCGTTGAACCTGCTCGTCGGCTATCTGCTGCGGCAGGGGGTGCAGGTACGGGTATATTCCCCGACGACGAACACCCCGGCCTTCCCGCCCACTGGCGATCTGGTGAGCGTTCCCGCGCTGCCGGTGCCGGGCGGGCGCGACGAATACAAGTTCGCGCTGGGCCTTCCGCGCAGCACGCGCGCCGATCTGGAGGCATTCGCCCCCAATATCGTCCACCTCTCTGCGCCCGAGTTCCTGTGCCACGGCGCGCTGCGCTGGGCGCGCAAGCGGGGCGTGCCGGCGGTGGCTTCGCTCCACACCCGGTTCGAGACCTATCCCGGCTATTATCATCTCGGCTTTCTCGTCCCGCCGCTGATCCGGCTGCTCACGCGGTTCTACAACCGCGTCGACCAGGTGGTGACGCCGGGCAATTCGACGGCCGAGCTGATTCGCGACTGGGGCGTAAAGACGCCGATCCGCATCTGGTCGCGCGGCGTGGACCATCAACGGTTCAACCCGCAACGCCGCGACCTGGAATGGCGGCGATCGATCGGCGTGGCGGACGACGAGTTCGCCGTGGGCTTTCTTGGCCGGCTCGTGCTCGAAAAGGGGCTCGACATCTTTGCGGGCGTCGCCGCCGCACTGGAGGCGCGCGGGATCAAGCATCGCGTGCTGGTGATCGGCGACGGCCCGGCGCGCGGATGGTTCGCCGAGCGCGTGCCCGGTGCCGCCTTTGCCGGGTTCCAGCGCGGCGACGATCTGGCCCGCGCCGTCGCGTCGATGGACGTCCTGTTCAACCCTTCCGTTACCGAGACGTTCGGCAACGTCACGCTGGAAGCAATGGCGTGCGGCGTCCCCGTGGTCGCGGCGCGCGCGACCGGCGCGATCGATCTGATCGAAGACGGCGTGAACGGCTTCCTCGTCCCCCCGCGCGATATTGAGGCCTATACCGACGCCATCGCCCGGCTGGCCCAAGACCCCACCCTCGCCGCCGCCGCCGGCGCCGCGGGTGCGGCCAAGGCCCAGGGCTATCAATGGGACGCGATCAATCAGGCGGTGCTCGACACCTATCTGGAAGTGCTGGCGCGCAAGGGGAGTTAGGGCTTCCACCAGCGTGGACGCCGAACACTTCTCAGTTCACCCAATTTGGATATCACAATTGAATAGGAGCTGGCATCTCCGGCATGATTTTGTCGCCTGATGAGGCGGACGGTGCCGGTGATGTCTGCTTCGTACGCGCTTCCAAACAGGGGGCGATCATCGGTCCAGGTTCTCCGCAGTTTGGATAATCTAAGGGGCTCATTCTCAACAAGAAACGAGCCGTTCTCGCATGTTAGAGGCGACACAAGCATGCTCGACACATCCATCAACCCGTCCATCTGATCGCTCACGAGGATGGTCACTCGGCCAGCCACACGCTGACCGTCCTTGAAGGAATGGTTCATCCAACAAGCTGGGAGTTGCCGCTCACTGCCTCCGCAAGCCGCGAGCAACAGAAGCGGAAGACAGACAAGCGGGCAGCGGAGCACGCGAGAGCGTATCGCTCTTGGCGCGCACCTCCACAAGTGGGAAGACTTGAGGTCAAGCAACGACAGAAACTTGGGCGCTCTAGGCCATTCCGAATTTATGAGCCCACCGCCTAGAGCGGGTTCACGACGGGTGGAATCACGGGGGATTCCCTTTTCGCTGATCGTGTGATTCATAGGCAGCCGTCACGAAGGAGGCGGCGATGGGTTGGCGACCTGGGCAGAGTTACTCGCAGGATTTGCGTGATCGGGTGCTGGCGGCGGTGGACAGCGGGATGCCGGTCCGCGCGGCAGCAGTAATCTTCAAGGTCAGTATTGCCTATATCTACAAGGCGCGGATTCGACGGCGGCTGACCGGTGATGCCGGGATCAACCCGAACCGCGGCCGTCCTCCGCGCAAACTCTCCCCGGCACAGGAACTGGTGCTGGCGGCGCACATCCGCTCGCGGCCTGGGATCACGCTGGCGCAGGCGCAGGCGTGGCTGCTGGCCGAACATGGGATCGGGCTCAGCACCGGTGCGATGTGGAACGCGGTTCGGCGGCTCGGCCTGTCGTTTAAAAAAAGCCCTGCACGCAGCCGAGCAGGAGCGGCCGGACGTGGCGGCACGTCGCAAGCTGTGGCGGGCAGCCCAGCCGTTCATCGACCCTGAAAGCCTCGTCTTCCTCGACGAGACAGGGGTGAACACCAAGATGGCGCGGCTCTATGGCTGGGCGCCGGTCGGCGAGCGCTGCCGCGATCGCGTGCCGTTCGGACACTGGAAGACGATGACGTTCATCGCCGGCCTGCGCCTGACCGGCATGACCGCGCCCTGGGTGCTCGATGGGCCGATGGATGGCGATGCCTTCCGGGTCTATGTCCGCGACGTCCTGGCCCCCACGCTCCGGCGCGGCGATGTCGTGGTGCTCGACAATCTGCCCGCCCACAAGGTGGCCGGCATCCGCGAGGCGATCACCGCCCGGCGCGCCCAGCTCTTCTACCTGCCTCCCTACAGCCCCGACATGAACCCGATCGAGATGGCCTTCGCCAAGCTCAAGGCACTCCTGCGCCAGCAGCCAGCCCGAACCGTCGATGCTCTTGTCGAGCGCATCGGCGAACTCCTTGATCGCTTCCCGCCCTGCGAATGTGCCAACTTCTTCCAGGCCGCTGGATATCAACGGTCAATGTGAAATTGCTCTAGCTTTCGGGATTATTGGCACGGGCCCAGCCGCCGCCCCCGCGCGCAATGCGACAACGGTCACGGCGCGCTGCGCGTCAATTCGACGATCTCGAATGCATAGCCGGCCCAGCCGCGTTGGCGCGCGCCGTCTTCCGCCGCTGCCCGCTTGCGCTTTGCCTCGGCCAGCGACTGGACATGGCCCCAGAACACTTCGGTCCTGCCGTTTTCCAGCTGCGCGACAATCCGCCAATAATGGGTGAACGGCGTGGCCGTGGGCCCGATGGTCTTTACATAGCCATCGGGCAGCGTCGCGGTGAGCAGGTATTTCTTCTTCGCCACGCTGCCCCCTTGCACGCGGCAGCGCGCCCGGCCAGCCTATTTCCAGTCGAACCCCAGCGGCGCCTCGCGAAACGCGAAGCGATCGAGGTGGCGGGCGACGGCGCCTTTCAGCGCCTCCAGCTGCTCGGCGCACGACGCGTCGATCCGCACTTCCAGCCCGGTTTCGGCGACATCGAACGTCGCCACCGCGTCGCCGGGAAAGTCCGCGCCGCGCGCATCCTTGGGGAATACCACGCTGCCGTTTTCGGGGGTGAACGTCACCTGGAGGTTGTGCTGCCAGTGCTTGCACAGTTGCTGGAGATACTTGCTGGAATGGTCGGTCGGCACCAGCGCCGACGCGGTAACGGTCGTTTCGGTCATTATCGGTTCCTCGCTCTGCGGCGCAGGCGGGATGCCCAGCCTGCGCCGCAGCATTTCCAGTCGCGGCATGGTTACAGCCGCTCGATCCTGCGCGCTGCCTCGTCGAGGATGTCGGCGACGGCGTGCAGCGTGTCCGCATCCACTTCGTCGGTGGACAGCCGTTCCTGCAACACGGTGCGCAGATTGCCCATCGCGCGACGGATCGGTCCGCCGGAAGTCCGCGCCTGCATGCTGCCCAGTTCCGCGAGCCGCGCGAACAGCGCCTCCACTTCCTCGGCATTGTCGGCCAGGTGCCGCGTGCCCGCCTCGGTGATCGCGAATTGTTTCTTCGCGCCTTCGGTGCTGGCCTCGGCGATCAGTTCCATGTCGCCGAGCAGCGTCAGCGTCGGATAGACCACGCCGGGGCTGGGCGCATAGGCGCCGCCCGAGCGCGCCTCGATCTCGCGGATCAGGTCGTAGCCGTGGCGCGGCTGTTCGCCGATCAGCTTGAGCAGCACAAGGCGAAGCTCGCTGCCGTCGAACATGCGCCGCCCGCGACCGCCGCCGCGCCCGTCCGGCGTCCCGCGCGGGCCGCCAAAGCCAAAGCCGGCGAAGCCGCGTCCGAAACCGCCGCCATGCCGGCCAGCCGCTTCGCGGCAGCCGCCGTGACCATGGTGATGATGATGGGTATGAAATCGCATTTCAATCTCTCTTGTTCGAGTCTCGATGCGCACAAGATATATCTTGAAAACATCCGCGCAAGAGGGTGCTGTGTTTTTTCCCCGCTATTGCGACAGGATCGCCCGCACCCCTGGCCGCACCATCGGCAGCGCCGCCCCCAGCCGCAGCACCGCATGGCGGGCGATCTGCGCCACGGGCCGCTCGTCGGTGAACAGCCGGACGAGCAGGTTCGTGCCCGAATAGAGTGGCCGGCACGCCGCGCGATGCTGGGTGGCATAGCGCTGGAGCAGCGCCGGCGCGCCGAAATCGCGCCCGTCGCGCACCGCATCCCCCACCAGCGCCGCGAGCAACGCCTGCCCGCGCAAGCCCAGGTTGAACCCGTGCGCGGTTACCGGATGCATCCCCACGGCAGCATCCCCGATCAGCGCCGCCCGCCCGCTGGCGAAACGATGCGACCAGGTGGTGGTGAGCGGATACAGGTGCCGGGTGCTCGCGACTTCCATCGTTCCCATCCGCCCGCGATAGGCCTGGGTCAGCGCCCGCCCCAGCGCGGCATCGTCCAGCGCCGCCATCTGCCGCGCCGCCTCCTCGGGCAGCGTCACGACTGCCGAGGACATGCCGTCGTTCAGCGGGAGCAGCGCAAGCGTTCGATGGTGGTCGAACCACTCGAGCGCCACCCCGCGATGCGGCTTCGCATGGCGCACGCGGCACACCAGCATCGACCGGCCCAGCGGGTTGCAATCCGCGCCGATGCCCAGCCGGTCGCGCGTCTCCGACATCCGCGAGTCCGCTACCACCAGCAACCGCGCCCGCACGCGCGCGCCCGACGCCAGCGTCACTTCCGCACGGCGGCCGTCGGCGCGCGCCTCGGCGACGGCGGCGTCGGGCACGATCCGCAGCCCCGACTGCCCCTGTACCGCCGCGAACAGCGCCGCGCGGATCGCGTGGTTGGGCACCAGATAGCCGAGCTGCGTCGCGTCGCGCGCGCCCGGATCGAAGCGCAGGGCAAAGCGCGAGCCGCCATTGACCACGCGCGCCGCGCGCAGCGGCGACACCGCATCGGCGGGCAGCTGCTCCCACGCGCCCAGCCGCTCCAGTATCGCCTGCGATCCATGCGTCAGCGCGATTTCGCGCCCGTCGAACGCCGGGTTCGCCAGTGCCGCCATCGGCATGCGTTCGAGCAGCACGACGTCGAGCCCCGTGCCCGCCAGCGACCGCGCAAAGGCGAGCCCGGCGGGCCCCGCTCCGACAATGGCGACATCGCATTCCATGGCACTTCTCCCAGTCCGGCACCCCTGCGTGGACGCGACGAGCGGGCGTGCCCTTGCGCCGGATCAATCCCGCCGCGACGCCTGAAGTGCCTGCAATGTCTCCAGCCCGAGGCGGCTGTACCGGCGCGGGTCGGCAATTGCGGGGTCCTGCTCCGCCTCCACGACGATCCAGCCGCGATACTCCGCCGCCGCCAGCGCGTCGACCAGCGGCGCAAAAGCGTAATCGCCGTCCCCAGGCGTCGTGAACATGCCGGCGAGCACGCCGTCGAGGAAACTGCCCCCCGCCGCCCGCACCGTCGCATGACGGGCGGTCCGCACGTCCTTGCAATGCACATGCGCGATCCGCCCCGGGTGGGCGCGCACCACTGCGACCGGATCGATCCCGCCGTACAGCGCATGGCCGGTGTCCAACGTAAGCCCGACCCCGTCGCCCGTCACGGCAAGCAACTGCGCCAGATCGTCGCCGGTCTCGACGATCGTGCCGAGATGATGGTGATAGGCGAGCCTGAGCCCGCGTGCGGCGACATGATCGGCCACCCGATCCAGCTTCGCGCCGAACGCGGCCCAGTCGTCGGGCGCCAGCCGGGGCGGCGTATCGAGCCGGCTCGCACGGTCGCCATGCACCGCGTT
The DNA here is from genome assembly GCF_053502645.1 of Sphingomonas degradans. NCBI lineage: Bacteria > Pseudomonadati > Pseudomonadota > Alphaproteobacteria > Sphingomonadales > Sphingomonadaceae > Sphingomonas > Sphingomonas degradans. Next base: position 779,587 of record NZ_CP177172.1, on the reverse strand, counting down.
GCTCGTCTCGGCGATCACCACGACATCCGCCCCGACCCGTTCGAGCAAATCGAGATGCGGCGCCATCGCCGCGATTTCCGCCGCTGCGTCACGCTGGAGCAGGCCGCTGCCATACCAGCCGCCGACCAGCGCGAGCCGATGTCGCGCCAGCAGCGGCGCGAGCACCGCCGGGTCGCGCGGGAACAGATGCCCCAGTTCGATTCCGTCGAAGCCGATCGCGCGGGCGTCCGCCAAAATCGTCTCGATCGTCACGCCCACGCCCAGCTCGGGCAGGTCGTCATTCGCCCAGGCGATCGGACTGACGCCCCAGCGCTGCGTCACGCCCCTTCCCCGGCGCGCCCGCGTTCATAGGCGGCACGCGCGGCGCGCACTTCCGCCCGCTCCGAGACTTCCGGCACCGCCACGTCCCACCAATGCCCGCCGATCCCCGCCGCGCGGGCCGGATCAGCCTGCACCACCAGCACGGTGCTGCGCTCCGCGTCGCGCGCGCGGGCGAGCGCCGGGCCCAGCGCGGCCAGGTCCGCCACCGCCTCCGCCAGCGCGCTCAGGCTGCGGGCGTGCGCCACGAAATCGACCGGCGGGGCCTCCAGCAGATTGTTGAACGCCCGCCCGCCGGTCGCGCGCTGGAGCCGGTCGATGCACCCGAAACCGCGATTGTCGACCAGTATGACGATCAGCTTCAGCCCCAGCGCCACCGATGTCGCCAGTTCGGCGTTGAGCATCATATAGCTGCCGTCGCCGACCATCACGATCACGTCGCGGTCGGGCATCGCCATCTTCGCGCCGAGCCCCCCGGCGATCTCATAGCCCATGCACGAAAAGCCATATTCGGCGTGATAGCTTCCCGCCACGCGGGGGCGCCACAGCATGTGCAGCGCGCCCGGCAGGCCCCCGGCAGCGCAGACGACCACAGCATCGGGCGCCGCACCATCCAGAACCGCGCGCACGATCTGCGCATCGCCGGGCCGCCCGGCATCGGGCGCCGTCGCCGTCAGCCACGCGCGATCCCACGCCGCCACGTCCGCGCGATATGCTGCGCGCCATGTCTCGGGCACCTGCCAGTCCGCCAGCGCCTCGGCCAGCGCCTCGATCACCACGCGCGCATCGCCCAGCACCGGCAGCGCGTCGTGCTTGGCGGCGTCGTGCAGCGCCACATTGACCTGGCATAGCGTGGCGTCCGCCGCGAACAGCGTGCGCGATCCGGTGGTGAAGTCCTGCAAGCGCGTACCGATGCCGATCACCAGGTCCGCGTCCCGCGCCGCCGCATTGGCCGGATCGGTGCCGGTCACGCCGATGCCGCCCAGCGCCTGGGGATGGTCCCATGCCAGCGCGCTCTTGCCCGCTTGCGTCTCCGCCACCGGGATGCCGGTCGCCTGCGCGAGCGCGGCAAGCGCTTCCTCCGCGCGCGCATACAGCACGCCACCGCCCGCGACGATCAACGGCGCCCGCGCCGCCCGCACCGCCGCCACCAGCCGGGCCATCTCGCCGGCATCGGGCGCGGGCCGGCGGCGATGCCAGATACGCTCGCGGAACAGCTGCACCGGATAGTCGAACGCCTCCGCCTGCACGTCCTGGCACAGCGCCAGCGTCACCGGCCCGCACGCAGCCGGATCGGTCAGCACCGCCATCGCGCGGGGCAATGCGTCGATCAGTTGCTCGGGCCGCGTGATCCGGTCGAACCAGCGCGACACCGGGCGGAAGCAATCATTGGCCGACACCGTCGCGTCGCCGAAATCCTCGACCTGCTGGAGCACCGGATCGGGGCGCCGGCTGGCATAGACGTCGCCGGGCAGGAACAGCACCGGCAGCCGGTTGAGATGCGCAACGGCGGCGGCGGTCACCATGTTGGTCGCGCCCGGGCCGATCGAACTGGTGCACGCCATCGCCCGCTCGCGCCGATGCGCCTTGGCATAGGCGATGGCGGCATGGGCCATGCCCTGCTCGCTATGCGCGCGAAAGACCGGCAGCGTCTCCGGCGCGTCGGCCAGCGCCTCGCCCAGCCCGGCCACGTTCCCATGGCCGAAAATCGCCCAGACTCCGCCGAAATAGGGCAGCACCGCGCCGTCCACGTCGCTATGCTGCGCCGCCATCCACCGCACCAGCGTCTGCGCCGCGGTAAGCCGCACCGTGGCAGGCGGAATCACAGCGCCGCGCGCGCCGCGCGCCAAGCCTCCACCAGCGCGCGGAAATTCTCCGCGATCCGCTCGATCGCCTCCGAGTCGTCGATTCCACCGGTCAGCCATTGCTGGGCGGTATCGTGCCAGATCGTCCGCCCCACGGCAAAGCCCTTGACGATCGCAAAGGGCGCCGCCGCCGCAAACCGCTCGACCAGCACCTGCGGCGTCGCCGACAGGCCGAGCAGCAACACGCCCTGGCACAGCGGATCGTGCCGCGCGATCACGGCGTCGATCGCCGCCCAGGTGGCGGGATCGCCATCGGGTTCCAGCTTCCACCAATCGGGATAGATGCCGAGCGTGTAGAAATGCTCGAGCACCCGCGCCGTCGTGTCGCTCGCCACCGGGCCATGGGCGGAGACGATGACTTCCAGCAGCAATTCGTGCCGCGTCGCCCGCGCGGCGTCGAACAGCCGCAGCAGCTGGCGATCCTGCATCGCGCGCAGCCCGGGCGGGTCGTCGGGGCGGTAATAGACCAGGCACTTGACCACCTGTTGCACCGGCCATTCGCGCAGGGTCACGCCCACATCGGCGCCGCCCTCGAACTGCAGCGGGCGCGAACCGGGGACTTCGATCGGCCGCCCGGTCCAATAGGGCATGTCCGCCGCCGCCTCGAGCGCGCGCGCGCCGTCGCCGCCATCGAGCAGCACGCCGAACCGGGTGTCGCCCTTCGCCAGCCGATCGGTCGCGCGCAGCACCAAAGTCTTGAACGCCGGCACGCGCTCCCGCTCCACACCCAGCGCGTGCACCAGCGCGTCGAACTGGCTGCGATGATCGACCGCAAGAACCGTCAGCGCGTCATAGCGCCGTGCCCTGTGCGCCGCCCAGTGGCGCTGCGCCAGCCCGGCGTCGGTGCGCAGCCGGTGCGGCCAGTCGTCGCGGGCGAGGAACGCCTGCAACTCGTCCCACCCCGGCATCGCCGGCGCACAGCCATGCCGCGACACGACCAGCGCCCCACAGCCATTGCCCCAGCGGCATGCCGTTGCCAGCGGCTCGCCGCGCAGCCAGCCGCGCAACAGCCCCGCCATGAAGGCGTCACCCGCCCCCAGCACGTTGAACACCTCCACCGGGAAGCCGGGCACCGCCACCCCCTGTTCGACCGCGCCCTCGAAGACGACGCAACCTTCGGCGCCGCGCTTCAGCACGATCGGCGCCGGACACAGCGCCCGGATCGCGCGCAGCGCCGCCCCGGTGTCGGTCGCGCCGCCCAATATGTGGATTTCCTCCTCGGTGCCGACGATCAGGTCGACCAGCGGGAGCACCTGTTGCAGCGTCGCGGTCACGCGCGCATCGGGGACAAAACGCTGCTCGCCCATCGCCGGCTGCGCCACACCCCACAGCACCGGGCGATAATCGACATCGAATACCACGCGCCCACCCTGCGCCCGCACCTGCTGTGCGGCGGCGAGGCTGGTCGCGAACACCTCGGGCCGGGACAGATGCGTGCCGTTTATCAGCACCGCGCCCGTCGTCGCGAACAGGCCGGGATCGACGTCCGCCGGAGTCAGCGCCATGTCGGCGCAATTCTCGCGATAGAAGAGCAGCGGAAACGTCTCCGCGTCGCGGATGCCGAGAATCGCCAGCGCCGTCAACCGGTCCGGATCGGTCAGCACCCCGCGCGTGTCCACGCCCTCGCGAACCAGCTGTTCGCGGATGAAGCGGCCCATGTGATCGTCGCCGACCCGGGTGAGCAGCCCCGCCTTCAGCCCCAGCCGCGCGGCACCGATCGCGGTGTTGGTCGGGCTGCCGCCGACATATTTGGCGAAGCTCGCCATGTCTTCCAGCCGCCCGCCGACCTGTTCGCCGTACAGGTCCACGCTGGACCGCCCGATCGTAATCAGGTCCAGCGCCGCTGCGCCTTCATCCCCGTGCCCCGCCATTTCTGTCACCGGTTTCCCCATGTCGGAAAACCTATTTCAGGTGCATTCATACTGCAACACTTGTTCCATATCCTGCGCGGCCGTTGCCGACAGGGCTCCGACTGTGGAAAGGACCTGGGCGCAAGGAGGCTGCATGCACGCAATCGCGCTGATCGGCGCCGGACGGATCGGCCGCATCCATGCGGCAAACATCGCCGCGCACCCCCGCCTGCGGCTGGCACATGTCGTGGACAGCGACTCCGGCGCCGCCGCCGCGCTGGCCGACCGCCACGGCGCGCGGGCGAGTGGCGCTGCGGATGCCATCGGCGACCCGGCGCTTGCGGGCGTGGTCGTCGCCAGCGCAACCGACACTCACATCGCCTATACCCTTGCCGCCGCCGAAGCCGGCAAGCCGGCGCTGTGCGAAAAGCCGCTCGACCGCGACCTCGCCGCTGCCACCGCCGCTGCCGACCGGCTCGACATGCTGGGCGCGCGCGTGCTGCTGGGGTTCAACCGGCGCTTCGATACCCATTTCGCGGCGCTCCACGCGCGGCTGGCGGGGGGCGCGGTCGGCGCGCTGGAATCCCTTCATATCGTCAGCCACGATCCCGCCCCGCCGCCGCCCGCCTATGTCGCGGCGTCGGGCGGGCTGTTCATCGACATGGTGATCCATGATTTCGACATGGCCCGCTGGCTGCTGGGCGAGGAGCCGGTGGGGGTGTTCGCCAGCGGCGCCTGCCTGGTCGATCCCGCGATCGGCGATGCCGGGGACGTGGACACCGCACGCACCGTGCTGCGCACGGCCAGCGGGCGGCTGTGCAGCATCAGCTCGAGCCGCCGCAGCGGCTATGGCTATGACCAGCGGATCGAGGCGTTCGGGGCGCAGGGGATGCTGCGCGTCGGCAATGTGGCCGAGACGATGGTGGAACAATGGGACGCGCACGGCGCCACCACCGATCGGTGGCAGGATTTCTTCCTCGATCGCTACGCCCAGGCCTATCGCGCCGAACTGGACCATTTCGCCGACGTGATCGACGGCGCCCCGCCCGCCATCACGCCCCGGGACGGCGTCGCTGCGCTGGCACTGGCCGACGCGGCGACGCGATCGCTGAAAAGCGGGAGGATGGAGGCGCTTTAGTTTTGCAGCTGCGCTGCGGCGGCACCGGCCCACTCCCCCACCCGGCCACCCATAGAATACTGCCGTTGGGTGGCCGGGTGGGGGAGCGGGCCGGTGCCGCTCTGTTTCAGCCTCGCTGAAACAGCATCAAAAACACCCCCATCCCCTATGCTCAGAACTTGACGGTTGCGGTGAGCAGCGTCGTCGTTCCCGAATTGACGATGTCGGACACCGCCAGGCTCTTCTTCCCGATGTGCGCCCAATAGCTGTAGGTGTTGAACAGGTTCGCCACCGACAGGTCGAGCTTGAACGTCTTGGTCACTTCCAGCCCGGCGTGCAGGTCGATCCGGTTGATCGGGCGCACCCACACATCGTCCCAGGTCGAACCCTTGCCCAGCGTGTCGTAGACCGAGACATAGGCGCCGCTGTGCGTGTAGTTCACGTCGAAGCTGACCGGGCCGGCTTCGTAGAACAGCTGGACGTTCGCCAGCAGATCGGGCGCGTTCTGGATGCGATCCATGCGGGTGCCGTCGCCCAGCACGTCCACCTTGGTCCATTGCCGCGTGATGTTCGCGCCGATGCCCAGCCCGCTGAGCAGCCCCGGCAGCGCCGACAGCTTCTGCCGCGCGCTCGCCTCGATGCCATAGACGTCGCCCGAACCGCCATTTTGCGGCTTGAAGGTGATCGTCCCCGTCGTCACGCCCAGGTTGCTGCCCGTGACGATACCGGCACTGCTGCCATTGTCATAGATATAGTTGCGCAGCCGCTTGTAGAAGCCGGCGAGCATCAGGTGGCCGCCCTGGCCGAAATCCCATTCGCCCGACACGTCGACGTTGAGCGCGCGGATCGCCTTCAGGTCCGGATTGCCCTGCGTCACGGTGGTCACCCCGCCCGAGACGTTGGTGTTGGAACCACCGCCCAGCTGGAGGAACGGCGGCCGCACATAGCTGGTCCACACCGATGCGCGGTATACCGCGCTGCCGCTCGGGCGGTAGTTCACGGCGACGCTGGGGAGCAGCGCGTCGAACTTCGCCTTGTTGCTGGCGAACGCGCCCGTGCCGGTCACGCCGTTCAGCGTCGGCGTGACCCAGAAGGTGTTGTCGATGTCGGTGTGCTCATAGCGAACGCCGGGAATGACCTCGACATCGCCGAACTTGAACTGCGCCATCGCATAGGTGGCATAGACCTGCTCGGTCGCCTTTTGCGTGTTGCAGTTATAGCTGTTGATCGGGTTGCTGCCGCAGGTGTCGATCGTCGCATCGGTCGCGCCGCCCAGCTGGTTGAACAGGTCGAACAGCTTGCTCTGGTCGATCTCCGGCACGGCCCAGCCATAGCGGCCTGGCCATACGCTGGAATAGGTGTCCGAGATGATGCCCAGCGCGCCGAAGCTGGATGCCCCGCCATAGCCCGACACGGTATAGTCGCGGTTGGTGATCTCGCGCTTGCTCTTCTCGTAGCGGACGCCGCCCTTGATGAACTGGAGCGCGCTGTCGTCGAAGTCATAGCGCAGGTCCAGCTTGGCCCCGCCCTTCTTCTGCTCGCTGGTCTGCGGCGTATATTCGGGGGCACCGCCCGCGGCAGGCATGCCCGCAATGTTGTTCAGCGCCGAATAGATGTTCGAGGGAAGCAGCGGCGTGGGATAGCCGTCCTGGTAGCCGAACAGCGTCGATCCGCCGAACGCCAGCCCGTTCCCGGACGTGCCCAGCGTGCGCGCCGCAACTTCGATATGGTCGGGCCGCTCGTTGCTGCCCCAGCTGTAGAACAGGTTCGGCGCGATCGTCAGATTGCCCGCCTTGAACTCGCCGCCCAGCTGCGCGGTGCCCAGCGTGGCGAGCGCGGGGTTGGTCTCGTACCAGAAGCGCGTCGAGACGTTGCTCAGCACCGGCGCGTACAGCCCGTTGCCCAGCGGGGTGCCCGCCGAACCCGTCTTCTTGTCCATCGCGATGATCTGGGTCAGCGCGCTGTTCTGCTGCGTGTTCGCCTTGGCATAGGTGACGCGCGCATAGAGCGAGGTGTTGTCGTCGGGGCGCCAGTCGAACGCCGCGTTGCCGCCATAGCGCTCGGTATAGCCCGACGACATGCCGAAATTGGCGCCGGTCAGGATCAGGTTGGACGCGGGATCGAGGTTGCTCGGGTTCGAGCCGCCAGCGTTCTGGACGGCGAAATCATAGCCGAAATCGCAGCAGCCGGATGCCTGGATGCCGCCGACCAGGCTGTTGGCATAGTGGCGGATGTCATAGAAGCCGCTGACATACAGGCCGAATTGCTGCTCCGGCCCGAACTTGGTCGAAAGATCGCCGGCGAAATTATAGCCCAGGCCATCCTTGCCATAGGCGCGCGCACGGCTTTCCATCCGCCCGCCGATCGTCACCGATCCGCGCAGGTCGTCGCTATAGTCAAAGGCCGAGGGCGTGCGGAAATCGATCGTCCCGCCGATCGCATCGCCCAGCATGTCGGGCTGCGACGTCTTGTTGAGCACGATCGTCTGCAGGCCCGACGGCGGCAACAGGCTCAGCTGGACGCCGCGGCTGTACGGGTTGCCCTGCGCCACAGACACGCCGTTGATGAGGTTGAGGTTATATTCGGCGTTCAGGCCGCGCACCGACACGAACATGCCTTCGCCGCGCGAGGCGCCGTCGACGCCGCCGGCAAAGGCCGATCCGGTGTTCATCACGTTGATGCCGGGCAGCAGCCCCAGCGCTTCGGCGACGTTGTGGACGGCGGTGTGCGAAAGATCGTCGGCGGACAGCACGCTGGTGGTGTTGGCCGTGCGCATCTGAAGGTCGGTCGCTTCGTAGCGATTACCGACGACGACGATCTCGCCGGGCCCATCGCCCGAGCCGGCCTGCGCCGTGGAGTCCTGCGCGGGAGGCGTATCCTGGGCCAAGGCGATGCCCGGCGCGGCCAATCCCGCCAGCAGCATCGTTCCGGTGAGCAGCCGGACACGCGTCTTCAACCCGATCATATCAACCTCCCTTGCGCACCGGCATTGCGTCGGCGCTTTCGTTACGCACAGGGAATGCGATTGTCATTTATGTGTCAATATGCATTTTCTGTTCCTAGTTTTTTTGATTTGAATTTTCCATATTTTTTCTCGCAACTGCGGCACGCGGGACACAGTTTCGCACCCGTCCGGCAGGCTACGCCGCCGTTCGGCACCACGACTCGCTCCCGTTGGGTCAGCGTACGAAGATCGGATTCCCGACAAGCCACAGCGTCCCGTCGGCCCGCCGGACGTTGGCGCGGAACCAGCGCCGGACGGGGGGCAACGTCACCGCAATGTCGCCATCGCGCTCGACGATACCCGCCGACACGCTGCGGCCATCGACCACCATTTCGACCCGGCCTCCGACGACGCCCTCAACATGAACGCGCGCCTTGATCGCACCGCGCCCGCGCGCCGGCAGCGTTCCGCCCATCACCGCCACGTCGCCACCGCGCCGCGCCGACAGATCCAGCAGCCGCCCCCGCCCCTCGCTCAGGTCGATGAACACGCGCCCGCTGCGCAGCCCGGCAAGGATCGCTCCCTGTGAGAGATTGTCGGCGCGGATGACGGTCGCCAGGCTGCCGATCGGCGCCTGCGGACCGATGGGCGAATTGCCGCGATACTGGAGCGCGTCATGGTTGTCGCTGCCCGCCACGCCGACCAGCCGATATCCGCGATCGAGCAGCGCCTCCCAATGGCGCACCTGCTTTTCGATTGCCGCCTCGCGGTCGCCGGGGGTCTCCAGCGTCGATCCGCCGTTCACGGCCTCGATCGCGTCGATCAGCGTATAGTCGGTGTCCTTGGGTGCCCATCCGCAGCCTAGGCAATCCTCGCCGGTCGGGCGCGAGGGGTGGTTGATCGTCAGAAAGCCGCCGGTGGCATGCGCGCTGGCCAGCATCCGGTTCTGGGTCTCTGCGCCGGGCCGGCCCACATCGGTTTCGACAAAGCCCATATAGCCCAGCAGGTTCGCATGGCCGTCGCGCGTCGTGATTTCGCGTCCCGGCAGCAGCAACAGCGTGTCGAAATGCGGCTGGAGATAGCCCATCTCGATGAAGTGCGACGTCACGTTGTGATCGGTCAGCGCCACGAAATCCAGCCCGTGCGCGGCTGCCTCCTGGAACGTGTAGATGGGCGGACATCCCACCTCGCGTCCCGCCAGGCTGCGGCAGCGCGCGTCGCTCTGGCCGCTGTGCGAATGCAGGTCGCCGCGATACCATCCCGCCTCCGCGCGGATCGGGCGCGGGGAGAAGGCGACTTCGTCCAGATTGCTCTCGCGTGAGAACCAGATGCGCGCGTGCCACGCCGAACGCTCGCCGTCGCGGATGCTGGGCACCGTCATCAGCAGACGCCAGCGCCCCGCCGGGATCGGGCCGGGCACGAACGACGGCGTCGCAAAGGCATCGGCGATGGAGAATTCATATTTGGTGCCGCCGCCCCAGCCGCGAAAGCGCTGAGGATCGGCGACTCCCAGAGTGATGGTGGTGCCCCGGTCGCGTCCCTCGAACGTGAAGGCGACATGCACCTGTGCGGTGCCCTCCGGCACCTCGAACGGCACGTCGCGGGTGGTCGCCCGGTCCTTCCCCGCGATCACGCCGTCCAGCGCGACGTCCGCCGGACGCCCGAAGGCCACCGGCGGCGCGCCCGGATCGGCGGCGATGGCGGGCGATGCCGCCAGCATCAATATTGCCAGCAGGCATTGCCGCACCATCGTCATCGTCCTTACATCTTCAGCGTGAGGCTGAGCTGATACACGCTGCCGGTCTTCATATAACCGCCGTTGCGGTCGTTCGAGATATAGGTCTTTTCCTTGCCGACCGTCGCCCAATAGGTGTGCTGGTCCAGGATGTTGCGGCCCGAAATGCCGACTTCCAGATACGGTGTCACTTCATAGGCGAGGCCGAAGTTCAGTTCGCCGACCGGCTGGACATAGATGTCGGGCTGGCTGTCCTGCACCGTCGCGAGGATGCGGCCGGTATAGTTGTACCACAGGTTCGCCCGGATGCCGCCGCCGCCATAGAAGATCTCGGCATTGTAGATCAGGTCCGGCGCCTGGGGCAGGCTGGTGGTGCGCACGTCCGTCGCGGTGATGGCATAGGTCGCGCGCGTCTTCTGGTACGTCACGTTTCCGCCAACGCCCAGATTGCCGAGCACGCCGCCGCCGACCAGGTCGCCCAGCGTGAAGCGGCCCGAGAATTCGACGCCCTTTGCGTTGCCCGACTTGCCGTTCGCCGGCTGGACGGTGGTGACCTTGTTCACCGTCGTCCCGATCGAGCGGGTGCCGGTCGGCACGACGATGTTCTTCAGGTCCTTGTAATACAGCGCGAGCTGGAAATAGCGCCCCACCCCGCCATAATAGTCGATACCCGCGTCATAGCTCCACGCCTCGACCGGCTTCAGGTTCGGGTTCGGCTGGGTGATCGTGACGGTGCCGTCGCTCGCCGGCTCGCTGATCCGGGTCGGGCCTGCGATCTGGTCGAATGCCGGACGCGCATAGCTGGAGCGGATCGCGCCGCGCACGACGAACCGGTCGTCCGGGCGCCACGCCGCGAGCAGGCTGGGGTCGAAATGATCATAGTCGCGACCGGCGTTGACGAAACGCGCGCCGTTGACGTCGGACAGATAATAGCGCGCCGAGAAGCTGTTATCCTCATAATGCACGCCCGGCATCACTTCGAGCGTGCCGGCCTTCAGCGTCGCCGTGGCGTACAGCGTCTTGCGCTTCTCGTCGCCCTTCAGCAGCCCCTGGTTCAGCGTCGCCTGCGAGATCACCTGCGGCGTCACATATTGCGCCACCTGCTCGTCCAGCGTGCTGCGCGACAGCACCTTGATCGGACGCGGCGGATAGTAATCGAGGAAGCCGTTGATGACCGCGCCGCCATATTGCGCGATGCTCGGCCCCTGGACGGTGCCGGCCTGCAGCGGGGTCAGGAAGCGATAGCGGGTATTGTCGGGCGCCAGGCTGCGGCCGTCGCGATCCGAATCCTCGTACAGCCCGCCGACCGTCACCGACGACAGCACGCCCGCGCCTTCCCAGCCGATGCTGGCCTTCACCGTCTTCTTGGTCTCCGACAGATAGTCATAGCCCTGCTGGACATAGAGCTGGGTCGGACGGTCGAGCGACGAGATATAGGCCGAGGCACCCGACGACAGGATCGGACGCGGCGACTTCACGTTCGACAGGTCGACGACCACGCCTTCGGTCGCGGCGCCGGTGTTCCCGGCGGCGCCGTTATACGCCACGCCCCGGAACGCCGCCTCGATGCGGTTCGGCTGATCGAACCGGCCATCGGCATAGGCGCCCTCGATCGACGCAGTGAAGCTGTTCCAATGCGCCTTGGCGCCGATCTGCGCCGAGAACAGCTCCTGCTCGACGTCCTCGGTGCGGAAATAGCTGGCCGGGTTGATGCCGAGCGGAGTGTACACGCCCGCCGCGTTATAGGCGCCGCCATTGGGGTTGGTCTGGCCGCGCGTCAGCTCGTTGCGCAGGCCGGTCTGGTTCATCGTGTTGGTGTTCTTGTAGGTCGCATAATTGACCCGCGCGAACAGATCGACGGAATCGCTCTTGAAATCCAGCGAGCCGGTGGCGCCGTAGCGCTTGATTTCGTTGTTGTAGAAATTCCACTGCACGCCATCCGCCGCCAGCGCGCCGCCGGCCTCATACACCTGCCGCACGGTCTTGGTGGTCAGGTTGGCCGCCTTGTAATCATTCTGCACCGCCGTCGATTCCGCGGCATTGGCGCGGTTCTCGTAATAGGCGGCGACATAGACGCCGAACTGGTGGTCCGAACCGAAACGGCGGGCGGCGTCGACGCCGACTGCGGCGCCGGTGCCTTCCTGCTTGCGAGAACGCGCCAGGCTGGCGAGCTGGCCCAGCACGCGGCCGCGGGTGAAGTTGCCGCTGAAATCGAATGCGGTCGGCGTGCGCAGGTCGACGATGCCGGCGATGGCATCCGAATCCTTCGCGGCGCCCGGCGTCTTGTCCGCCGCGATCCCGCCGATCGCGAAGGGCGAGAACAGGTTGAGCGAAATCGCGCGCGACGATCCGGCGATCTGCGGCAGGCGCAGGCCGTCGAGCGTGTAGGCGTTGTAGCTGGTGTCGAAGCCGCGGATCGACACGAACTGCGCCTCGCCGGTCGCGCTCTGGTTGCGGCCCTGGTCACGGCTGACCGAGATGCCGGGAAGCTGCTTGGCAAGGTCGGCGGCGCTGGTCTGCGAACGGATCGCGATGTCGCCGGTGGTGACGATGTCGACCGTGCCCGTGGCGTCGCGCTCATCGTTCAGCGCGGTACGCTCGCGCTTGCCGTTGACGACGATGTCAGAGGTCAGGTCGGCATCCGAATATTCGGTCTGCTGGCCCGCCTGCGGCGCGTTCGTCTGTGCCCATGCCGGCGCAACCGCCCCCAATGACGCGCACGCCATCACGCCCGCCAGAAGGCGAGCCTTGCTCATACCCGATCGCATTTTGCTTCCCCGATTTCTTTTGTTCGACGTCCACGTCGAACGTCTCCCCGGGGCGCTAGGAAACATATGAGTAAGTTTTATGTCAATATGGAAATTTCATATTTCTGTAACAATGAAATTTCGTTCCATAATTTCAGCGACCTACGAAGCGTCCGCCGCAGGGGCCGCGCGTTTCGGCCCGGCGCTCGATTTTTTTTCATAGGCAAGGCCGACGACCAGCGCCTGCGCCACGCACAGCGACGCCGATAGCGAACGAAAGCCCCGCACCTCCGATTCGCGGACCAGCAGCGTCTGGTTCGCCAGCTTGGCGATCGGGCTGAGCAGGCTGTCCGAAATCGCCAGCACCTTCGCGCCCGCCGCCACGGCCGCCTCGACGGCGCTCACGGTCTCGACCGCATAGGAATGATAGCTGATGGCGATCAGCAGGTCGCGGCGCCCCATCGCGCGGAATTGCTGGAACGCCATGCCCCCTACCCCGTCGATCAGCATCGTCGGCTTGCCCGCCTGGGGAATGGCATAGGCAAGATAGGCGGCCACCGGAAAGGCGCGCCGCATTCCCGCCAGATGCACGACATTGGCGTCGCGGATCATCGCCACGGCATCGGCCAGCCCGGCATGGCCGATCGTCTCGCGCGCATTCTGCAGCGCCAGGATGTCGCCTTCGGTGAACTCGTCGATCAGCACGCCGACGCCATTTTCGGATACGGACTGGCTGACCGACGCGTTGAACTGGTGGACGCGCTCGCCATAGCCCAGCGCCGCGTTCTTCGCGAGCAGGCTCTCGCGCAACAGCTTCTGCATCGGCCCCGCGCCGGTAAAGCCCAGCGACTTGGCAAAGCGCACCACGGCGGACGGTTGCGCGCCCGAACGCTCCGCGATCACGGTCAGCGTCTGCAACGCCATGTCCTCGGGGTGGTCCAGCACATAGCGGGCGACATGCTGGAGCCGCTTGCTCAGCGAATCATAGCGCGAAAGGATCGCATCGCGCAGTTCGTCCCCGGTGGCAGGCAATCCTGCGGCATTCTCGGTCATCGGCGTCTCCCTGCGTTCCAGAATAGGAACGGGCGGCAAATTTGCAACGATCGTGTTTGGAATAGAAATTTCATATTGACTTGGAAGTGACATGAACTGTCTAATGCCCGGATCAAGCCAAGGCTGGGGGATTGCAACGACATGCTGCTGATCGAGGCACGCACGCGCACAGGAGCGCCGGCGACGTGGTGACGGCCGCCGCTACCACCCCCCTGCCCGACACCGCGCCAACTGCGCCGCGTCGCGGGCTCGGCCTGCCCGGCGCGCTGTCGGCCAACCTGCTCAACATGATCGGCATCGGCCCGTTCATCACCATCCCGCTCGCGCTCGCCGCGATGGGCGGGCCGCAGGCGCTGCTTGGCTGGCTGCTGGGCGCGATGCTGTGCCTGTTCGATGGCTTTGTCTGGGCCGAACTGGGTTCCACCCTGCCGCGTTCGGGCGGCCCGTTCCATTATCTGCGCGAGGCGTTCGGCCCGTCGAAGCTGGGGCGGCTGTTCGGATTCCTCTATCTTTGGCAGACGCTGCTGATCGGGCCGATGTCGATTGCATCGGGCACGGTCGGCCTCGCCCAATATGCCACCTATCTGGTGCCGTCGCTGACCGGATGGGGCATCGCCGCGCTCGCTGCGGGGGTTTGCCTGCTCAACACCGGACTGTTGTGGCGCGACGTGCGCTCGATCCAGCGGCTGTCGATCACGGTCAGCGTCATCGTCATCGGGGCGTGCCTGTGGATCATCCTGAGCGGCGCGATGCATTTCAACGCCGCGCGCGCGTTCGATTTTCCCGCCAATGCCTTTTCGCCGACGCACGGCTTCTGGATGGGGCTGGGCGCCGCCACGCTGATCGGCGTCTATGACTATGGCGGCTACAACAATGTGTGCATGCTGGGCGGCGAAGTGCGCGATGCACAACGCACCATCCCGCGCGCGGTGCTGCTGTCGATCCCGATCGTCGCAGCACTCTATGTCGGGCTGAACCTGGCGATCCTGGGCGTGCTGCCCTGGCGCGAGGCGATGCAGTCCAAGGCAGTGGTCGCCGAGTTCATGCAGGCGATCTATGGCCCGATCGGCGGCGTCACGGTGGCGATCCTGATCCTGATCGCCAGCTGGGGATCGGCGCTGGTCGTGCTGCTCGGCTATTCGCGCGTCCCCTACGCCGCCGCCGTCGAGGGCGAGTTCTTCGCCCCCTTTGCCCGGCTGCACAAAAAGGGCGGTTTCCCCGCGCTTTCGCTGCTGTTCATGGGCATCGCCTCCGCCATCGCGTGCATGGTGTCGCTCGACAATCTGATCGCGGTGCTGATCGTCATCCAGACGTTGTTCCAATATACCGCCCAGTGTTTCGCGGTGGTGATGCTGCGCCGGCGCAACCCGGTGGCGCAGCCGGGGCAGTTCCGCATGCCGCTCTACCCGCTGCCGGTGATCGTCACGCTGGCAGGCTGGCTGTACATCGTCGCGACGGGCAAGCCGATCCATATCCTCGCGGGCATCGCGATGATGGCGCTGGGCACCGGCGTATTCCTGGTGCTGTCCAAGCGCCGCGCAAGCTGGCCGTTCGAACGATGAGCGCACACTTCGACGTCGCGATCGTCGGCGAAATCTATATCGACCATGTGTTCAGCGGCTTCACCGCCTGGCCCCAGCCGGGCGAGGAAGTGACCACCGACGCCTATACCCGCGAAATGGGCGGCGGCGCGGCGGCGACGGCCTGCGGGCTGTCGCGGCTGGGGCGCTCCGTGGCGCTGGTCGGGCTGGTGGGGGCGGACGACCTGCCCTGGTTCACCGGGCGCCTTGCCGCCCATGGCATCTCGGCCAGCGGCCTGCGCGTCGGCGACGGCGCGACCGGCACGACGATCAGCGTCTCCACGGCCGAGGATCGCTCGTTCTTCACCCATATCGGCGTGAACCGCCAGATCGGCGCGCTGGCGGCCGGCGATGGGCTGGCGGTGCTGACCAGCGCCCGGCACGTCCATTTCGCGATGCCGCTGGCCCGCGCAGTGGCCGATATCGTGCTGCCCGCCCTGCACGATGCGGGGATCACTACCTCGCTCGACATGGGCTACCAGCCCGAATGGCTTTCGGACCCCGCCAATCGCTGGACGATGGCGGCGGTCGATCACCTGATTCCGAACGAGAAAGAGGCCGAGCTGCTGTGCGGCAGCACGGATATCGACGCCTATTTCGAGCGCGCCGCCGCGCTGGGCCTGGCGCATCCGATGCTCAAGCTGGGCGCGCGCGGTGCCGCCGCTCGCGAGCATGGCGAGACCGTCACCGTCACGCCCCCCTCCGTCACTGCCGTCGACGCAACCGGCGCCGGCGACGCATTCGACGCGGGCTTTATCGACGCGCTGCTCGACGGCGCCGACGCGCGTGGCCGGTTGCAGCGCGGCTGCATCACCGGCGCGCTGTCCACCCGCAAACCCGGCGCACTTGCCGCCATCCCCGATCGACTGGAACTCTGGAGCATCCATGACCGTACCTACTGACCGCAAGCTGACCCTGATCGGCGGCGGCGGCGTTCGCACGCCCCTGGTCACCTTTGGCGTGAACGACGCCGCAGAAGCGCTAGGCGCCCGCGAGCTGGTGCTTTGGGACCCCGACGCCGATCGCCTGGCGATCATGGCGGCGATGGGCCGCGCGATCGTCAAGGCAGAGGGCGGCAGCCTGATCGTGCGCGAAGCGACCTCGATCGAGGATGCAGTCGAAGGCGCCGCCTTCGTCATGAACTCGATCCGCGTCGGCGGCATCGCCGGCCGCGCGGCGGACGAGCGGATCACGATCGAGCACGGCTTTCCGGGTCAGGAGACGACCGGCCCGGCGGGCGCCGCGATGGCGCTGCGCACCGTGCCGATCGCGATCGAACAGGCCCGGCTGGTCGAACGGCTGAGCCCCGATGGCTGGATCGTCAACTTCACCAATCCGGCGGGCCTCATCACGCAGGCGATCGCCAACCACACCGGCGCCAAGATCGTCGGCATCTGCGACACGCCCACCGAGCTGTTTCACAACATCGCCCATGCGCTGGGCGCGACGCTGGCCGATGTCGAGTGCGACTATGTCGGGCTGAACCACCTCGGCTGGGTGCGCGGCATCCGCCTGCACGGCGAGGACGTGTTCGATCGCGTCCTGGGTGACGATGCGATCCTCGACAAACTCTATTCCGCGCCGGTGTTCGACAAGGCGATGATCCGCGCGCTGCGGCTGATCCCGACCGAATATCTGTTCTTCTATTACGAACGCCGCCGCGCGCTGGCCAACCAGTGCAAGCACGGCTCCAGCCGGGGCACCGAGGTCGAGGCGCTCAACGTCGAGCTTATCAAGACGCTGCGCGAGCGGCTGGGCGCCGATGACGGCCCCGGCGCGATCGCCGCCTATGCCGCGTACCTCAATCGCCGTTCGGGTTCGTACATGAAGTTGGAGGCGGAAGCCGGATCGGCGTTCGATCCCGAATCGACCTTCGACATCGATCCGTTCCGCGTCGCCAGCGGCTATCACCGCATCGCCATCGACGTGATGAGCGCGCTCACAGGCGCGCGGCCCGCGACGATCGTGGTCAACACCCGCAATCGCGGCGCGCTGCCCGACCTGACCGACCGCGACATCGTCGAGACCTCGTCGCGGATCGAGCGGGACAGCATCACTCCGCTGCCGATCGCGCCGCTGCCCGATCCGGCGATCGGGCTTGTCCACGGTATCAAGGCCTATGAACGCGCCGCGATCGAAGCGGCGCTGACCGGCGAGCGCCCGACCGCGCGCAAGGCGTTGCTGATCCACCCCGCCATCGGCGAATGGGACCCCACGGGCGCGCTGCTCCACGACCTGCTCGACCCGACCTGCGCCCATTGCTGAGAGAGCGGTGATCGTCCGCGCCCTCGCCCTCGCCCTTCTGCCGCTGCTCGGCGCCGCAACCACACCGGATGCGGCGCCGATCCTGCTCGCGGTCGATGCGCGCGACGTCGCCCACGGGATCGTGACAGTCACCGAGACGCTGCCCGACCGGCACGCCGGGCCGCTGACGCTGCGCTATCCGCGCTGGATACCGGGCACGCACCACGCATCGGGCCCCGTCGTCCGGCTCGCCGGATTGCGCTTCACCCAGAACGGCAGGCCCGTGGCGTGGGTGCGCGATCCGGTGGACCCGTACAGCTTTCACCTGACTCTGCCCGCGCGGGGCGCGCTGGTGGCGCAGTTCGCCTATCTCTCGCCGACCGACGGCGGACAGGGCGACGTGACGATGACTCCGGCGATGCAGATCCTGTCGTGGCACACGGTCTCGCTCTACCCCGCCGGCGTGCCCGCCGCCGCGCTACGGGTACGGGCCAGCGCGACGTTCCCGCAGGGCTGGCAATCGGCAAGCGCGCTGGGCCCGGAGGAGGGCGGCAACGTGGTGGCCTATCCCGAAACCGATTACGCCACGCTGGTCGATTCGCCGGTGCTCGCCGCACGCACGCTCCGCCGCGAAACGCTGGCCCCCGGCGTGCGGATCAACATCGCCGCCGACACCCCGGAACAGCTCTCCGCCACCCCCGAACAGATCGCGGCGCACCGCGAAATGGTGCGCCAGGCGCTGGCCGTATTCGGCAAGCCTCCGTTTCGCCGCTATGATTTCCTGTTCTGGCTGTCGGACACGATGGATGGCCAGGGCCTGGAACATCGCGCATCGTCGGAAAACGGCGTCCCTTCGGGCTATTTCACCGACTGGTCGCACATGGCGGCGCGGCGCAACCTGCTGGCGCATGAGTTCACCCATAGCTGGAACGGCAAGTTCCGCCGCCCCGCCGGCCTGCTCACTCCCGATTTCGCGACGCCGATGCAGGGCGAGTTGCTGTGGATGTACGAGGGCCAGACGCGGTTCTGGGACTATGTCCTCCAGACGCGCAGCGGACTGGTCGACCGGCAGGATACGCTGGACGGGCTGGCCCGGATTGTCGCCTATTACCAGTCCGCCCCCGCGTTCGACTGGCGAAGCATCGCCGACACCGCGAACGACGTGCTGATGCCCGGAGACCAGGGGCGCGGCTGGTCCGACTATCAGGGTTCGTCGGACTATTATGAGGCCGGCAAGCTGGTCTGGCTGGACATCGACCAGCTGATCCGCGCGCGCACCGGTAATGCCCGCTCGCTCGACGATTTCGCCGCCATCTTCTTTGCCGAGGGCAGCGCGGAGGCGCCGGTGTCCCCCTATCGCCTGGCGGACATCGTCGCGGCGCTGAACCGCGTGATGCCCTATGACTGGGCGGCGTATCTGCGCACGCATCTCTACACGACGACGCGCCCCCCGCTCGACTGGATCGCGCGCGGCGGATACCGGCTCGCCTTTGTCGATGCCCCGCCACCCTATTGGCAGTCGATCGAGCGCCGCGCAGGTGCCATGGACCTGCGCCATGCAATCGGCCTGTCGGTGGGCGCGGATGGCGGCGTGCGCGAAGTCGCGTGGGACGGCCCCGCCTATCGCGCAGGCATGGCGCCGGGCGCCACGATCCTCAAGGTCGCGGGCCAGCCCTTTACGCCCGAAGCCCTGCTGCGCGCGATCCGCGACGCCAAGGGCGGCACCCGGCCGATCGCATTGACCGTGCGCCAGTCTGGCGAGGTCCAAGCCGTACCAATCGCCTGGGCCGGCGGCCTGCGCTACCCGACGCTGGAGCGCATCGGCACCGGCCCCGCGGGGCTCGACCGGATGCTGGCGCCGCGGTGACCGGCCTCGCTTCCACACGACGCGGGTTCCTCGGCGGATCGGCGGCGGTCGGGCTGGCGGCGAGCGGGCTTCCCGTGCCGCTGCGCGCCGCCCCGGCGGCGGCGCCCACGGGCCCGCGCGAGACGCTGTCGCTCGATGGCGGCTGGCGCTTTCATGAAGGCGACATCCCCTTCCCCCCGATCCTCGACCATGAGGCTGCCTATGCCCATGCCAAGGCGGGCAATGCCGAAGGGGCAGCGGCGAGCGATTACGACGATAGCGATTGGCGCCGCGTCACCCTGCCCCACGACTGGGCGCTGGGCCAGCCGTTCGATCCTGCCGCCAATATCGACCAGGGATACCGGCGGCGCGGGATCGGCTGGTATCGACGCACCTTCGCGCTGGCGCCCGAGGACCGCACCCGCGCGCTCGAACTGCGCTTCGACGGGATCGCCACCCATGCGACGGTGTGGATCAACGGCACGCTGGCGCATCGCCAGTTCGGCGGCTTTACCGGCTTCACGATCGACCTGTCGCCCTTCGCGCTCTATGGCGACGACCTGAACACGCTGGCGATCCGGGTGGACGCCGACGCGACCGAAGGCTGGTGGTACGAAGGCGCCGGCATCTATCGCCACGTCTGGCTGACCAAGCGCGCGCCGGTGCATATCGTCAACGACGGCATCCATGCCGATCCGCGCCGCGACGCCACCGGGCAATGGCGCGTGCCGGTGACGGTGGTGCTCGCCAATCAAGGCAATGCCGCCACCGACCCGACGATCGACGTGCGACTGCTCGGCCCCGATGGCGCGCTGGCGGGCCATGCGGCGACAACGCTGACGATCCCAACGGCGGGCACCGCGACGGCCAGCCTGTCGCTGTCGGTCGAGGCCCCCGCGCTGTGGTCGCCCGACAGCCCCTCGCTCTACCGCGTGGAGACGCGCGTGGTGAGCAGCGGCACTTTGGTCGACGCAGTGGCCACGGCCATCGGCTTCCGCACGCTCCGCTTCGACGCCGACCAGGGCTTTTTCCTCAACGACCAGCCGCTGAAGATTCGCGGCGTGTGTGCGCATCAGGACCATGCCGGCGTCGGGGTCGCGGTGCCCGACAGCCTGTGGGATTTCCGCCTGCGCCGGCTGAAGGCAATGGGCGCAAACGCCTTGCGCGTTGCCCATAATCCCGCCGCGCCCGAACTGCTCGACGCCGCCGACCGGCTGGGTGTGATGATCCTCAACGAGCATCGCGAACTCAGCGCCGCCGCAGATACGCTGGAGCGGCTGGGCGCGCTGGTGCGGCGCGACCGCAATCATCCCAGCGTGATCCTGTGGTCGCTGTGCAACGAGGAATCGCTGCAATCGAGCGGGATCGGCGTGGCGATGGTCCGGCGGATGAAGGCCGTGGTCCGCGCGCTGGACGACAGCCGCCCGATCACTGCCGCGCTCAACGGCGCGATGTTCGCATCGCCCAACATCGCCACCGAGCTGGACGTGGTGGGCTTCAACTACGGCACCGCCCAGTTCGATCGCTTCCACGCCGCGCATCCCGGCCTGCCGCTGCTGAGTTCGGAGGATACCTCCGCCTATATGACGCGCGGCGCGCTCGCCACCGATCGCCCGGCGCATGTGCTGGCCGATGACGACAGCGAACATGCCGGCTGGGGGCTGACCCACCGTGCGGCATGGGCAGCGGTAGCGGATCGCCCGTTCATGGCGGGCGGGTTTTTCTGGACCGGCTTCGACTATCGCGGCGAGCCGACGCCGTTCGAATGGCCGAGCGTAGGGTCGTTCTTCGGCGCGATGGACCTGTGCGGCTTTGCCAAGAGCGCGTTCCACATCCGCCGCGCGCTGTGGAGCGACGCCGCGCCGGTGCTGGAGTTGTGGCCGCACTGGAACTGGCACGGTCGCGAGGGGCAGCCGATCCCGATGCTGGCGATCAGCAATGGCGATCGCATCGTGCTGCGGCTGAACGGGCGCGTCGTACTCGACCAGCCGATGGCGGGCGACGTGCTGGCCCGCGCGGCGATTCCCTATGCGCCGGGCGTGCTGGAGGCGATTGCCTATCGCCACGGCAAGCCGGTGGCGCATCGCCGGATCGAGACGACAGGCCCGGCGGTCGCGCTGCAACTCGTGCCCGATCGCGACACGCTGGCCGGGGACGGGCGCGATACCGTGCCGGTGACGGTGCAGGCGATCGACGCGAAGGGCCGCGCCGTGCCGATCGCGCAGGATGCGGTGCAGTTCCGCATTACCGGCGGCACGATCCTGGGCGTCGGCAATGGCGATCCCAACAGCCATGAAAGCGAGTTGCCCGAACCGGGCGGCGCTCGCGCGGCGCGGCGACTGTTCAACGGGCTGGCGCAGCTCCTGGTCCAGGCGCACGCTGTTGGGGCTGTGCTGGTGGAGGCGCGCGGCGATGGGCTGCGCCCCGCGACGCTGCGGCTGACGGCGACACCGGGCGCGCAGCCCGCCATCGCCCCGCTCGACGGTCGCCAGCAACTCACCGAATGGCGCGTCGCCCCGGCCAGCGCCACCCCGCCCCCGATGGGCCGCGCCATCGATGCCGGCGACATGAACAGCTGGGCCTGGCTCAAGCCCGGCGCGGTCGAACCGGGGAACCCTGCCGCGCGCTATGTCGTCTCCCGCCTCGCCTTCACGCCGCGCGCCGCCGTCGCCGCGCGTGGGGGACAGGTGCTGTTCGCCAGCCTGGCCGGGGCGGCGCGCGTCTGGCTCGACGGCAAGCAGGTTGCGGCGAAGGCCGATCCCGCCCCCGCCCGCCTCGCCCTGCCCCTGCCCGCCGGACCGGGCGCACACGTTCTGGAGATCCTGTTCGACACCGGCGGCACCACCGCCCCCTTTGGCCTGGCGGGCAGCGTGACTGTCCTGCCCGCCGCCTGACTCCTATCCCTTTACCGAAAGCGCCTCCTTGCCCTCTCTCTCCGCACGCCAACCCCGCCCGGCGCAGCACCGCGCAGCCCCTGTCGGGCTGGTCCATCTCGCGCTCGCCATGGGCGGCTTCGCGATCGGCACGACCGAATATGCGACGATGAGCCTGTTGCCGTTCTTCTCCGCCGGGCTCGGCATCGACGAGCCGACTGCGGGCCATGTCATCAGCGCCTATGCCCTCGGCGTCGTCATCGGCGCGCCGCTGCTGGCCGTGCTTGCCGCGCGTTGGAGCAGGCGGGCCGTGCTGATCGCGCTGATGCTGGTGTTCGGCATTGCCAATGCACTGAGCGCGCTGGCCCCCGATTACCCTTGGATGCTGTTCTTCCGCTTTCTCAGCGGGCTGCCCCACGGGGCCTATTTCGGCATGGCGTCGCTCGTCGCCGCCTCGCTGGTCCCGCATGAAAAGCGCACCCAGGCAGTAGCGCGGGTGATGCTGGGCCTTACCGTCGCGACGATCATCGGCGTGCCGTTCACCAACTGGATCGGGCAGGCGCTGGGCTGGCGCTGGGGCTTTGGCGTGGTGGCGCTGATCGCGCTGGCAACCGCCACGCTGGTCGCGCTGGTCGCCCCGCACGACCGCCCGGACTCAGACGCCAACCCGCTGGCCGAGCTGCGCGTGCTGCGCCGGGGCCAGCTGTGGCTGAC
Source organism: Sphingomonas degradans (assembly GCF_053502645.1). Lineage (NCBI taxonomy): Bacteria > Pseudomonadati > Pseudomonadota > Alphaproteobacteria > Sphingomonadales > Sphingomonadaceae > Sphingomonas > Sphingomonas degradans. Next base: position 756,701 of record NZ_CP177172.1, on the reverse strand, counting down.
GCTGGGCATCGGCGCGATCGGCTATGGCGGACAGTTTTGCGTCTATACCTATCTCGCCTCGACGCTGCTGGAGGTGACGCGCGTCCCCGCGACGATGGTGCCGGTGGCGCTCGCCGTGTTCGGCACCGGAATGACGCTGGGCAATTTGATCGCCCCGCGCTTCGCCGATCGGGCGCTGATGCCGACGGCGGGCGTGCTGCTGGTGTGGAGCGTGGTGGCACTGGCAATCTATCCCTTTGCCATCGGCCATCTCTGGTCGATCCTGCTCGTGGTGCTGGCGATCGGCATCGGCGGCGCGCTGGGCACCGTGCTACAGACCCGGCTGATGGACATTGCGCGCGAGGGCCAGGGGCTGGCGGCGGCGCTCAACCATTCGGCGTTCAACACCGCCAACGCGATCGGCCCCTGGGCCGGCGGCTTAGCGATCGCGGCGGGGCTCGGCTGGCAATCGGTCGGCTGGGTCGGATCGGGGCTGGCGCTGGGCGGGCTGCTGCTATGGGGCGCGGCGGTGCTGACGTCGCGGGATTAACCCGCCACCGCGCGTGCAAATCGCACCGGGCGCGCCTATCTTGGCGGCAATGCCCGATCTTTTCGCCACGCAAGAACAGCCCACTGCCCCTGTCGAAACTCCGGCGGGCGGCCCGCTCGCCGATCGCCTGCGCCCGCAACGATTGGACGACGTGGTGGGCCAGGAACATCTCACCGGGTCCGAAGGCGCGATCGGGCGGATGGTCGCGGCGGGCAAGCTCAGCTCGATCATCCTGTGGGGCCCGCCCGGCACCGGCAAGACCACGATCGCGCGACTGCTCGCCGATGCCGTGGGCCTGCGCTTCGTCGCGATCTCGGCAGTGTTCTCCGGCGTCGCGGACCTCAAGAAAGTGTTCGCCGAGGCGCGCGACCATGCCCGGATCGGACGCAAGACGTTGCTGTTCGTGGACGAGATCCACCGCTTCAACCGCTCGCAACAGGATGGCTTCCTTCCCTTTGTCGAGGACGGCACCGTCACGCTGGTCGGCGCCACGACCGAAAATCCCAGCTTCGAGCTCAACGCCGCACTGCTCAGCCGCGCGCAGGTGCTGATCCTCCACCGGCTCGACCACAAGGCGCTGACCCGGCTGCTCGATCGCGGTGAAGCGCTGGAGGGCCGCCCGCTGCCGCTCACGCCCGAGGCACGGGACGCGCTGGTCGCCAGCGCCGATGGCGACGGGCGCTTCCTGCTCAATCAGGCCGAGACGCTGTTCTCGGTCACGTTCGAGGCGCCGCTCGAACCCGCTGCGCTGGGCGATTTCCTCCAGCGCCGCGTCGCCGTGTACGACAAGGACCGCGAGGGGCATTACAACCTGATCTCCGCGCTGCATAAGTCGATCCGGGGCAGCGATCCGCAGGCCGCGCTCTATTACCTCGCGCGGATGCTCACGGCGGGGGAAGAGCCGCTCTATGTCCTGCGCCGCCTTACCCGTGCCGCCGTGGAGGACATCGGACTCGCCGATCCCAATGCGTTGGTCCAGTGCATCGCGGCCAAGGATACCTATGAGTTCCTCGGTTCGCCCGAGGGCGAACTGGCGATCGCGCAGGCGTGCCTGTACCTCGCCACCGCACCCAAATCGAACGCCGCCTATGCCGCGCAAAAGGCCGCATGGCGCTCTGCCCGCGAAACCGGCTCGCTGATGCCGCCGCAGAATATCCTGAACGCCCCCACCAAGCTGATGAAGACGATCGGCTATGGCAAGGGCTACACCTATGACCATGATGCCGAAAACGGCTTCTCGGGCGATAATTACTGGCCCGACGAGATGGCGCCGCAGACCTACTATTCGCCCACCGATCGCGGCATGGAAAAGCGGATCGCCGAGCGGATGGCATGGTGGGATTCGATGCGCGAGCAGCGCCGCGATGGATGATTGGGACGACGCCTGCGCCTATGCGCTGTCGTTGCCCAATGTCGCGCTGGCGCCGTGGTGGGGCACGCCCTGCCCCAAGATCAACGGCAAGGCGCTGATGGCGCCCGGCCGCGAACCCGGCAGCTTCGGCCTGTGCGTGGCGCAGGCGGAAAAGCCGCTGTTGCTCGAAACCGATCCCGACACCTTCTGGCAGACGCCGCACTACGCCAATTACCCGATGATCCTCGTCCGCTATGGCACCGACGCGCGCGAACGGATCGCGCTCTATGTCCGCCGCGCCTGGTGGGATCGCGCGAAAAAGGCGCAGCGCATCGCCGCCGGCATGGCGGAGCGTCCTTGAACTTCACCGATTTCATTGCGATCGACTGGTCGGGTCAGGCCGTGGAGCGCCCGCGCGGGCTCGCGGTCGCGCATGCCCGCATCGGCAGCGCCGCGCCCGAGCTGATCGACCGCCCCTGGTCGCGCGGCGACATCCTCGATTGGCTCGGCACCCTGGCGGACAGCGGCACCCGCGCGCTGATCGGGCTCGATCTGTCGCCTGCCTTTCCCTTCGACGACGCGGGCGCCTATTTCCCGGAATGGGATGCGTCCCCGGCGGACGCGCACGCGCTGTGGGAACTGGTCGACCGGCTCAGCGCGGACGATCCGCATTTCGCCGCCTCCGGCTTCGTCGCCCACCCCCATGCCCGCCGCCATTTCCGCCAGCGCGGCGATTGCGGCGACCTGTTCCCGCCCGGTCGCGGCCGCTTTCGCGTGTGCGAGCATGGCCAGGCGGCGATGCAGCTCTCGCCCTATAGCTGCTTCAACCTGGTCGGCGCATCGCAGGTGGGGAAGTCCAGCCTGACGGGGATGCGTATCCTCCACCGGCTGCGCGGGCGCGTGGCCATGTGGCCGTTCGATCCGGTGCCCGATACGGGGCCGGTGCTGGTGGAAATCTATACCTCGCTCGCCGCGCGGCTGGCGGGGATGCGCAAGGGGCTGTCCAAGATCCGCGACGCCGCCACGCTCGACGCGACGCTCGCCGCGTTCGGATCGGCACCCCATGCGCCGCTGGAGCGGTATGACGACCATGCGACCGACGCGATGCTCTCCGCCGCATGGCTGCGCGTGGCGGCGACGCAGGCGGAACTGTGGATGCCCGCCGGCCTCACCCCCGCGCTCGCCCGCACCGAAGGCTGGACCTTCGGCGTACCCTGAGCCGCCCGGCGCCTTGCACCAATTACCCACCCGTTCCCCCGCGAAAGCGGGGGTCCAGAGCCCGGCGCGCACCGCCCGTGGCCCTGGGCTCCTGCTTCCGCAGGAGCACGATGCTTCCTCGCGCGCGCAGCTCCCTAAGCCCACCTGTTCCCTCGCGAAAGCAGGGGCCCAGAGCCCAACACCCACCGCCCGTGACTCTGGGCTCCTGCCCGCGCAGGAGCACAAAATCCCTTCCGCCCGGCTTCGTTATCGCAGCTTCGCCGGGTCGATCACGACATGGCGGATGCGCTCGCGATTATAGGTGTAGGTGATGTGGACCAGCCCGTCGCGCGTCTGGATCACCGCCGGATAGGCATAGCCTTCCTTGATCGGCGCGCTTTCCAGCGTCAGCACGTTTCGCCACGACACGCCATCGTCCGACAGGCCGATGTTGAGCGGCCAGCGCGGGCCATGGCCGGGATTTCCCGGCAAATGCGCGCTGTGGTTATAGACGATGAGTTGGCGCCCGTCGCGCAGCGTCACAGCATCCGTTCCGGCATTGGGGTTGGGCAGATCGGTCGCGACCAGCGGGCTCCACGTCTTGCCGGCATCCTTGGACCAGGTCATCGCGACCACGCCCTGCTGCGTGCGGGCCACCGCCTCCAGCGTGCCGTCGCGGTGGAACAGGATGCTCGGCTGGATCGCCCCCAGCCCCAGCGGCGAGGCGACCGGCGGGGTCGGCGCCCAGCTCTTGCCGCCATCGCTGCTCCGCTCGAAATGAAGCGACCATTTCTCGTCCGGCGTCTCGACGCTGGAGGGGGACAGCCAGCTGCCGTCCGCCAGCACCACTGGCTTGTTCTTGATCGGCCCCAGCACGCCCTCGCCCAGCCGGCGCGGCGCGCTCCAGCTGCGGCCGTCGTCGGTGGAGGTGATGACCATGCCCCACCATGTCTGCGGGCTCGGCCCGACCTTGTAGAACAGGTGCAGCGCGCCCTTGGGGTCCTGGAACAGCACCGGGTTCCATGTCGGCAGCCGCGTGCCGTCGCTCTGGACGCCGTTGGCGACCGCCACCGGCGTTTCCCACCCGGCGGGCCCGCGCCGCGCGAACCATATCTGGACATCCGGCGCCCGCTCATATTGCCCGCCAAACCATGCCGCCGCCAGCACGCCCGATCGCGTCTCGACGATCGTCGAGGCATGCGCCTGCGGATAGGGCGCGCTGGTATAGATGAACTCGCTGGCCACGATCGCCGCCGGTGCCGGCGCCGCCTTCGCATCGCCTTGTGGTTCCGCCGCATGGGTCGGCAGGGCGAGAAGCAGCGACAGGGCGGACAGGATCATTACGGGCTCCGAAAAGGCGAATCGATGGCAGTGCCGGTAGCACGGATGCGCCGCATTTTCTGTTCGCCCCGCCCCGTCGCTACGCTAGACCGCCCCTGAACCGCGCAGCTTGTGGAGACCGCCCGTGCCCAGCCCGATCAACGGCGTCATCCCCGTGATGATAACGCCGTTCACCGACGACGACCGCATCGACTATGCCGGGCTGGAGCGGCTGATCGACTGGTATCTCGCCAACGGCGCCGACGCGCTGTTCGCAGTGTGCCTGTCGAGCGAGATGTACCTGCTTTCCCCGCAGGAGCGCCGCGAACTGGGTCGCTTCGTAGTGCAATCGGTGGCGGGCCGCGTGCCGGTGGTGGTATCGGGCCATGTCAGCGACGACGAGGCGGACCAGGCCGCCGATCTGCGCGCCGCGGCGGACAGCGGGGCGGATGCGGTCATCCTCATCACCAATCGGCTGGACGGTGCGGGCGACACGCTGCTCGCGCGCACGCGGCGGTTGATGGCAGGGCTCCCCGCCGATCTAAGCCTGGGGCTGTACGAATGCCCCGCCCCGCGCCGCCGCCTGCTGTCCGACGACGAACTGCGCGCGCTGGCCGATGCCGGGCGGTTCGTGCTGCTCAAGGACGTGTCGTGCGATCTGGAAACCGTCCGGCGGCGGCTGGGAATCGTGGCGGGCACGCCGCTGGCGATCAGCAATGCCAACGCCGCCATCGCCTATCCCGCGATGCAGGCGGGTGCGCGCGGATTTTGCGGCATCCTCGCCAATTTTTGCCCCGATCTCTACGCGTGGCTGCTGCGCCACGGCGCCGCGCATCCGGCGCTGGCACAGGAAGTGGCGACCACGCTGGTGCTCGCGTCGATGGGCGAGGCGTTCGGCTACCCGGCGCTTGCCAAGCTCTATCACCAGCGCCTCGGCACCTTCGCCTCGGCGCACAGCCGCGCCCAGCCCGGCAACATCCGCGCGCGGATATGGGGGATAGACCCGCTGCTCGACGCGATCGCCGCCGCGATCGATTCCGCCCGCGCCAGGGTGGCGGCGCTTACCCCCGGCGGCTGACGGCAAAATCCGGCATTGCGCCGCGAAACCACACCCCCTATTCGCACGGCACGGCGCCTTGGCGCCCCGGCCGGTTTAGCTCAGCTGGTAGAGCAGCGGTTTTGTAAACCGAAGGTCGCGGGTTCGATTCCTGCAACCGGCACCACTCCCCGACGTCGCGCGCGCTATCCCGCGATCGGCAGTTCCTGCGTCGATTTGATCTCCGACAGCGCCACGGTCGAATTGATTTCCTGAATGCCGGGCAGCTTGCTCAGCTTCTCGAAGAAGAACCGTTCATAGGCATCGATATCGGTCGCGACGATGCGGAGCATGAAGTCGGTCTGGCCCATCAGGACATAGGCATCGAGCACTTCGGGGAAGGATCGGATCGCGGCGCTGAATTCGTCGAGATTGGAGCGGCCGTGCGCGTTCAGCCGGATCTGCGCGAAGATATGCGCGTTGAGCCCGATCTTGCGGCGATCGATCACCGCCACGCGCCCCCGGATCACGCCTTCGCGCTCCAGCCGGTCGATCCGCCGCCAGCAGGGCGAAGCCGACAGCCCCACCTTCGCCGCGAGTTCCGCCGTGGTCTGGGCGGCATCGCGCTGGAGTTCGCGGAGGATTCTTCGCTCGTATTTATCCAGATCGATCATATTCACCCGCAAATCGCCCGATGCAGGTCAAACATACCGCGCAACCCGCCATATCGACAAGCCTTAGGTCACATCCTCCCCATGGCGCGGTGCATAAGCACTGCGAACCCGCACGCAGGATATTCCCATGGCCTTCCAACCCGATCACCCACTCGCCCCGGCGCATGTCCACCTCCTTCAGGATGCGGCGAGCGGCCTTGACGGCGTGATCGTCCTCCATTCCACCACGCTGGGACCCGCCGCCGGCGGCTGCCGCTTCTGGAGCTATGCCAATCGCGAGACGATGGTCGCCGATGGCTGCCGGCTGGCGGAGGGGATGAGCTACAAGAACGCACTCGCCGATCTCCCGCTAGGCGGGGGCAAGGCGGTGCTGCGCCGTCCCGAGGGCGCATTCGATCGCGACGCGCTGTTCCGCGCATTCGGCCGCGCGGTCGAGTCGCTGCGCGGCGCCTATGTCACCGCCGAGGATGTCGGCACGCAGGTTGCGGACATGGCCGTGGTGCGCGACCAGACCCGGCACGTCGCCGGACTACCACTGCGGGGCGACCGTCCCGGCGGCGATCCCTCGCCCTGGACCGCGCGCGGCGTATTCCTGTCGATGCAGCTTGCCGCCGAACGCAGCCTGGGGCGGCCTTTATCGGACTGCACCGTCGCTGTGCAGGGCGTGGGCAATGTCGGCGCTGCACTCGCCCGGATGCTGCACCGCGCGGGCGCGAAGCTGATCGTCGCCGATGTCGATGCCGCGGCAGTCGCCCGCATCGCGATCGAAACCGGCGCGACCGTGGCCAGCGTCTCCGCGATCCTCTCGGCCCGCGCGGACATCTTCGCCCCCTGTGCGCTGGGCGGGGTCCTGCGCCACGATACGGTGGGCAAGCTCAAGGCCAGGCTGGTATGCGGCGCGGCCAACAACCAGCTTGCCGAGCCCGCCGATGGCGATCGGCTGGCGGACCGGGGCATCCTCTATGCGCCCGATTATGTCGTGAACGCCGGCGGCATCATCAACGTCGCCGCCGAATATCTCGGCTGGTCCAGCGACGAAGCCGCCCGCCGCGTCGATAAAACCGCAGCGCACCTCGCCCGCGTGCTCGACCATGCGGCACAAGCCGGGCTCGCCCCGCACGCGGCGGCCGATCAGCTCGCGCGGCTGCGGATCGCCACGGGCCCCGCCGCGCGCCGCGCTGCCTGACCCCGCGCCCTCACGCCTCCGCCGAGGAAGCGTGGATGGGCAACAGCGCGGCGCCCAGCGTGATCGGGGCGCCGTGCACGCTGGAAACCCGGATCGGCGGGCGGCGATCGTTGCCCGTGCTCACCAGCGCGGCACCGCTCAGCCGATCGCTCAGCCCCTGGAGGATCGCGCGCGGCAGCGTGCCCGCCAGCACGATCGCGCCCGGATCGAGCCAGGCAAAGGCAGTGTTGCACGTGACCTCAAGCTGGCGGGCCGCACGGTCAATCCACTCGGCGATGACAGGGCGCTGATCGTCGTCCGCCGGATCGATTTCCGCGACGGAGGATACCCGGCACCCCCGTTCGCGCAGCACCGACAACAGGTCGAGCGGGCTCGGGCGCGGGCTTCCGCCGGGGTACAGGCAACCGATCTCGCCCGCGACGCCGAACTGCCCGCGCACCAGCCGCCCGTCGACGATCACCCCGGCGCCGATGCCATAGCCGAACAGCAGCACGACGATCGTCGAGAATTGCTGCAACAGCGCACCCATATAATATTCGGCAATCGCGGCGGCATTGGCGTCGTTTTCGATCCACAGCGGCCAGCCCAGCTCCAGGCTCAGCACCGCGCGCAGGTCTGTGCCGCGCCACCCCGGCATGTCCTCGACCACGCTCCACCGGCATCCGTCCGGCGACAGCGGCGGTCCGGGCACCGCCACCCCGATCCCCAGCATCCGCTGGCCCAGCAGGTTGTGCCGCTGGACCAGATCATGCGTCAGCGCGCGCACCCGCCGTCCGAACGCCTGCGGGTCCAGCGGGCCGCTTTCCTCGCGATAGCGCGCGATCGGCGTGCCCGCGAAATCGATCAGCGCGATTTCCAGCAATCCCTTGTGCGCGGTCGCCCCCACCGCATAGCCGCCCGCCGCCGCCAGCCGCAGCGGAATCGCCGGGCGACCCCGCCGATTCTCCGACTCGACCTGCACTTCCTCGACCAGCCCCAGCGTCAGCAACGCGCGCGACAGCTTGGTCAGCGCGGTGCAGCTCAATTCCAGCCGCGCGGCCAGCGCCGATCGCGACAGCGCGCCCTCCCGGCGTAACGCGCGGAGAATGCGGCGCTGGTCCGCGTCGATCGTCGGAATGCTTGTTCGGGGGCCCATCACGGGGCCCCCCTTATTTATATATTATTACGGTAATAATTAGGATCGTAACATTCCGACCGCACCCGCCAGCGCGTCGCCGACCCGGCGATCATAAAAATCTGTGGGGGTCTATGCTCAAATCTCTCCTTGGCGGTGCCGCGCTGGTCGCGCTGTGCGCCGGAATCACTGTGCCTGCCTGTGGCCAGACCGTCGATGCCAGCGCCCCAGCGAGCGCCACGTCGGGCGCCGGAACGCAGAGCGATTCGACCGCGCCTTCGCTTGAGGATCACAGCGACATCATCGTCACCGGATCGACGCGCGCCCAGCGCCGCTTCGATGCCTCCTATGCGATCAACACCGTGTCGCAGACCGACATCGAAAAGATCGCGCCCGTGAACTTCGCCGACCTGATCGGCCAACTGCCCGGTTTCCAGACCGAAATCACCGGCGGCGAAGTGCAGAACATCTATCGCATCCGCGGCCTGCCGAACGATGGCGGCTTCGTGAGCTTCCAGCAGGACGGCCTGCCGCTGTTCCACGAAAATGACGGCGTGTTCTTCCGCGGCGACGCCATCCTGAAGCCCGACCTGATGACCGAGCGCGTCGAAGTCGTGCGCGGTGGCCCGGCGCCGGTCTATGCCAGCTATTCGGGCGCGATCATCAACGCGATCACCGTGACCGGCAGCGACGTGTCGCGCGGCAAGGCGCAACTGACGCTGGGCGATACCGGACTGTACCGGCTCGACGCCTATCAGGCGGGCCCGATCAGCAAGTCGACCACCTATGCCATTGGCGGCTTCCTGCGCTATCACGACGGCTATCGCGACAATGGTTTCCCCAACGACAAGGGCGGCCAGCTCCGCGCCAACATCAAGCATGAACTCGACAACGGCTTCGTCAAGCTGAACGTCAATTACGTCAACGATCACAACGTCTTCTACCTGCCGATCCCGACGGCGGACCCGCGCAACCCCGGCGTGTCGCTCAACAAGTATATCGACTATTTCGACGGCACGATGAATTCGCCCGCGCTGCGCAACGTCGATCTGAAGCACCGCGACGGTGCCGGCGTGATCCACAGCGACACCAGCGACCTGTCCGACGGGCGCCACATGCAGATGGTGAATTTCGGCGCGCAGTACGAAGCCGATTTCGACGGCTGGCTGGTGTCGGTCAAGGGCGGCTACACCCAGGGCAAGCTGGATTTCACCGCATTCTATTCGACGACCAACCCGGCGGACGCCACCACCTATGCCAATGGCTTCCGCGCCCGCGCGACCACGGCCTTCGGCGCCGTCAGCACGCTCCGCTATGTGCTGGCCGGCACCAACACTGCCTATGATCCCTACGCCGCCTCGGGCCTGGTCATGCAGGGCCAGTATCGCGACATCCATTCGAAATTCTATTCGGGCCAGACCAACGTGTCGGTCGCGAAGAAATTCGAAACGCCCATCGGCAGCCACGATCTCAAGCTCGGCTTCTACGGCAGCCTCTATGGGGAGAGCAGCCGCACCACCTATCAGAACTATCTGATCGAAGTGGCGGGCAAGCCGCGCACGCTCGATCTGGTCGCCTATAACGCCGCCGGCACCGAAATCGGCCGCGTGACCGACAATGGCGCGGTCAATTACGCCGCCACGCTCACCAAGGGCGATACCGATGCCAAGATGTTCGCGCTCTATGCCAACGACACCTGGGAAATCGTCCCCGGCCTGCGCATCGATGCCGGCATCCGCCACGAACGCTACAGCTATGAAGGCTGGGCTGCGCTGACCGAACAGGCCAATCTGGGCGACACCACGACGCTGGCCGACGACACCACCCGCGCCTTTACCGGCGCGATCCTGAACCAGAAGCTGAAGCCCCACGTCACCAACTGGACCGTCGGCGCCAATTACGACTTCAACAGCCATATCGGCATCTATGGCCGCGCCTCGCACCTCGAAACGCCGCCGAGCGCACAGACGGTGATGAGCATCAACCCGACGATCCTGACCACGATCGCCGACCAGTATGAAGTCGGCCTCAAGCTCGCTTCGGGCCGCTCGTATCTGTACGTCACCGGCTTCTACACCAATTTCGATCCGCTCAACGCCTCGTTCCTCGCCTATGACCCGACCACGGGGCGCAACGACGTCAACGTGCCCTTCATCGGCGAAGCGCAGGTAAAGGGCGTCGAGTTCGACGGTTCGTGGCGCGTCACGCCGTGGTTCGCACTGAACGGCGCGCTGACGATCAGCGATCCCAAGTACAAGAATTTTGAAAGCGCGACCGGCGCCGATCCGGAACAGGCTGAAGGCAACCAGATCGTTCGCCAGCCGAAGATCTATGGCAATATCCGCCCGAGCTTCGATTTTTCCACCGGCGGCACCGATGTCTCGATCTATGGCCGCTACACCTATATGGGCAAGCGCTTCGTCGATCTGTACAACAACACCGCGCTGCCGGCCTATGGCACTACCGGGGCGGGCGTGACGCTGCGCCACGGCAGCTGGCAGCTGCAGCTGGTGGGCGACAATCTGTTCAACGCCCATGGTCTGACCGAAGGCAATACCCGCACTGACTCGCTGAGCGGCCAGGGCAGCGCCGAGGCGATCTATGGCCGCCCGATCTTCGGGCGCAACTTCCGCCTCGTGATCGGCAAGTCCTGGTGAGCCGGCGCCTGCCGATGCGGAGAGCCGCATCGCTCCTCCTCACGGCAGCGCTGGCCGTTGCTTCCGTCCCGGCTTCGGCCGGGGCGGCAAGCGACCGGGCGACCGAAGTGCTCGCACGCCGCCTGTTCCCCCTGCTCGACCAGCTCGGCCACGATCCCGCCGCGCTGGAGACACTGCGGACCCGGCCCGCGCTCGCCGCGATGCTGCGCGCGCGGCAGGATCGCCGCGCTGCCTGTACGCAGGACCTGCCCTGCCTGACGCGCGCGATGCTGTGGACCGCGCCCGAGGCCGCAGCGCTGGCCGCTGCCGTGCCCGCCACGGCCAGCACCGCCGATGACGGCGCCGCCGCCCAGGCCGCGCGTGAGATCGAGGGCATCAACACGATCGTGCGCACCTACGCCCTTGGCGAGGCGCCGCATTATCCCGAGATCGACGGCGCCGGCGCGATCGACGCGCGCGAACTGCGCGCCCGGCTCCAGGCCGCTGCATGGCTGGCGAACACGCCGCGCGCCCATTCGGTCCAGCCGCTCGACCCCAGCGCCGATTTCGCGCTCGCGCTGCTCGACGCCAGCAACCGCACCGACGCGACGGGGTTCGAGCCGCTGACCGGTGGCCTGAATGCCGCAGCGTTTCAGCGGGCAAAGCGCCTCGACTGGCGCCGCTGGCGCTATAGCGCGATGATCGTCACCGGCGTCGGCCCCGAAGTGCCGGACATGCCGCTCAGCCCGTTCGGCAAATACCATCTGCGCCTTGCCGCCGCCCGGTTCGCGCGGGGCGACATCCCCTTCATCCTCGTCACCGGCGGCCGGGCACATCCGCGCGCGACGCCCTTTGCCGAGGCAGTGGAGATGCGCCGCGCGCTGATCGAGCGCTATGGCGTGCCCGCCGACGCGATCGTGATCGAGCCCTATGCCCGCCACACCACCACCAACCTGCGCAACGCCACGCGCCTGTTGCTGGCGATGGGCGCGCCGCTGGCCAAGGACACGCTGATCGTGTGCAACCCCGGCCAGAGCGCGAGCATTGAGAGCCCCACCTTCGTCCGGCGCAACCAGACCGAGCTGGGCTATATGCCGGGCACGGTCGGCCGCCGCCTGTCTCCCACCGAACTGGAATTCCGCCCCGCGCCCGTGTCGGCCCGCATCGACCCGCGCGATCCGCTCGACCCCTGATCCCTCACCTCGGAGCCTGCACCATGCGCGCCTTCCTGCTTGCCACGCTCACCGCACTGTCGGCGCCGATGCCCGCCCTCGCCTGGGGCGGGACCGCGCATGCGGTGATCGATCGCGCCGCGATCGATGCGATCCCCGATACCGGCCCGATCTTCCTGCGCCGCCGTGTCGATTACATCGCCGGCTCGGCCTCGCTGCCCGACAGCTGGCGCGGGGAGTCCGAGAATTTCTCGAAGATCGAGGAAGACCCCAACCATGGCTGGTTCCGCGAACAGTTCCTGTTCCTGCGCCCCATCCCGCGCTCGCGCTACGAATTCGTGCTGGCGCTGTACAAACACTATGTGACGATCAAGGACAGCGATCCCGCCACCGCCGCGCGCACCAATGTCCGCTGGACGGGCACGCTGCCCTATGCCGCGATCGAGGCCTATGACCGGATCGTGGTGTGCATGCGCCGGATCCGCGCGGCCCAGGCGGCCGGCGAGGATAGCAACTTCGCCGAACAGCACTGCGCCTTCGACGTGATCCGGCTCGGCCATTATATCGGCGACGGCGCCCAGCCGCTGCACGATTCGGTCAACAGCGACGGCTGGCGGGGCGCCAATCCCAAGGGCTACACCACCGACCGTTCGATCCACAGCCGGTTCGAGAGCCGGTTCGTCGACGGCATCGCCCTCACCACCCGCGACATCGCGCCCCGCATCGGCGCGCCGGGCCGGCGCGAAGGCGACATGTTCGACGCGGTCCTCGCGTTCCTGGACAGCGCCGGGGACCGGATGGAGACCGTCTACATGCTCGAAAAGCGCGCCGGCTTCACCAATTTCGCCGACCGCGACGTCCGCGAGCTGGTCTATTCGCAGACGGCGGCGGGCGCGACGATGCTGCGCGACATGCTGTGCCGCGCCTGGTCCGAAAGCGCGAGCGCAGGCGGCAAGACCGTGCCCTCGCCGCTCGACTTCACCAATCCGCGCTTCAACCCCGAAACCGGCTCCGCACCGGATTGAGCCCTCCCCGCCGCGTGCCGCCGGCCCAGCGCCAGCAGCACGCGGCGATGCCGGTCGTGCCCGATGGCAAACCGGCGCAGCAGCACGATCGCCGTCAGGCACCCCATCACCGGCACTCCCAGCGCCAGCACCAGCATCCCCGCCTGCACCTCGGCCGCCTGCACCGTCCCCGGCACATAGCCGAGCGCGCCGAGCGTCCACCCGATCAGCACCGTCGATGCCGCCCCGCTCGCTTTCACCGCCACCAGATAGCCGGCGAACAGCCCGGTCTCGAACCGCCGGCCATGCCGCCACGCCACGAAATCGACCGTGTCGGCCAGCAGTCCCCAGGGCAGCATGAAGATCGCGGCAAAGCCGAAGCCGATCAGCAGCGCGCAGGCCGGCAGCATTTCGGGCCACCCCAGACAGCAGCCGAACAACACCAGCGCCGCCGCGCTGACGCCGTGCCCCATCGCGAGCAACCGGCTCTTGTCGACCCGCGCGGTCAGCGCCGTCCATGCCAGCACCCCCAGAAACTGCCCCGCCGTCATGGCAACCAGCGCCCGGCCCACCAGATCGGGGCGATCCAGCACATAAGTGGACACGTACAACAGCATCCGCCCGAACATCGGCACGGCAAAGCCAGTGACGACCGCCAGCACCGCCATGCCCAGCACCAGCCGGTCGCGCAGCGGTATCGCGATGCCATCGCCCCCCAGCGCCGCGCTCTGCCGCGGTTCGCGCGCGCCACGGCTTGTCAGGACGCACAACAGCATCGTGGCGACGAACAGCCCCCCGGCAATCGCGCCCACGATCGCCAGCCGATCGAACGCGCGCGCGCCGCCTGCATGCTGCACCAGCGGCGTCAGCACCGTGGCGACCGCCAGCGCACTCGCGGTGCTGAACAGGAACCGGTAGCCCGACACGCGCCCCCGCGCCCGGCTGTCGGTGCTGACCTGTGCCATCAGCGCATTGTGCGGCACGTCGATCAGCGCATAGGCGCCCCGGAACACCAGCAGCGCCCCGGCGAGCATCCACCCGTTATGCGCCCCCAGCGCCGGCATCGCGTAGAGCAGCGCAAAGGCAGCCCCGCACGGCGGCGCGCCGATCGCGATCAGCCAGCGATAGCCCCGCCCCAGCCGCCGAAGCCGGATGACCAGTGCGGCGGCGGCCACGTCGAACACCAGATCGCCCGCCAGCGCGAACAGCATCAACGAGCCGACTTCGCCGGGGGCGAGCCCCAGCAGGTCGGTCATCAGGAACAGGATCGTCAGATCGGCGCCGGCAAAGACCAGTGCCTTGCCGAAATTGCCGGACGCATAGGCGAACAGCCCCGCTTCCCGCCGCGCGGTCGCTCGGCCCGATCGATGCAACACCACTGTCCACGCGCCACGATAGCGGCAGCAGCGCGCGGCCACCGCCTTCAATCGGCGCGGTTAGACCGGCATCTTTGCAATCGTGCGACAGTCGGGGCGCCCTTCACCGGGCGCCCCGCGCCTCCCTCACCCGTGGGTCGGGTCGATCAGGTACTTCTCGCCCGTCGCCTTGCGCTCATATCCGCGCAGCACATCGGGCTCCAGCGCCTCTGCCAGCCCGATCGTGCTGGTGTAGCGGCTGGCAAAGGTGGTCTTCAGCTCCGCCAGCACGCGCTGGCGCATCCGCCCGGCGGTCTCCGCGCCGGCGCGCTGGAGGAACGGCGTCAGCAACCACCCGGACACGCTCCACTGGAAACCGAACGCCAGCCGGTTGAGCGTCGTCGGCGCAAGATCGAGCGCGCCATAGATGTACAGCTGCTTGAACGTATTCGATCCATAGCGGCTGTATTCGGCCATGCTGCGGCTTGCGGCCTGCTCCATCGCCTGCAGGATGTCGCTGCCCAGCGTGCCGCCGCCGATCGCATCGAACGCGATCGTCGCGCCCGTCGCCTCCACTGCATCGACCAGCTTGGCCCGGAAGTCCGCATCGCGGCTGTTGACGACATGGGTGGCGCCGATCCCGGTCAGGATCGCGGCCTGCTCGTCGGACCGCACGATGTTCACCAGCGGAATGCCATCGGCCAGGCAGATCTTCTGGAGCATCTGCCCCAGGTTCGATGCCGCCGCCGTGTGGACGATCGCCTTGTGCCCCTCGCGCTTCGCGGTCTCGACAAAGCCGAGCGCGGTCAGCGGGTTGACGAACATCGACGCGCCATCCGCCGCGCTCGCGCCCTCGGGCAGCGGCACGACGTCGCGCGCCTTTAGCTTGCGGTAATCGGCGTACATCGCGCCGCCGATCATGCCGACCAGCTTGCCCTCCAGCGCCTTGGCCGCCGCGCCCGCCGCGACCACGGTGCCCGCGCCTTCATTGCCCACCGGCAGCGACTGCCCCAGCCGGGCCTTCACCGCACCCAGACGGTTCGGTGCGATGTCGAAGGTCACGCTGGGATGCCCGCCCTGTTCGCCCGTGCGTAGCGAGGCGATGTCGGCGGGGCCGAGCAGCAGCCCCAGGTCGCTGGGGTTGATCGGCGCCGCCTGGACCCGCACGATCACTTCGTCATCGGCAGGTGCCTCCAGCACCACTTCTTCGAGGCTCAGCACCAGCGTGCCATCCTCGCGCGCAGTCGAACGCAGCTCGCGGCCGGTAAACGTCATCCTCGCCTCCATCTCTGTTCGTTGATGCCGGGATGACCGGCACGTTGCGGCCGGTCAATCCCCGACGCTCAGGCCGGTTCCGCCGCGATCTGGCGGAGCGCCTGCTCGAATGCCTCGGGCGGCTGGCCGCCGGAGATCAGGTATTTGCCGTTGACGATCACCGCCGGCACCGAGCTTATCCCGCGCGACTGCCACAGCGCCTCGTCGCGGCGCACGTCTTCGGCAAAGTCGCCCTTCTCCAGCACGCTCCGCGCAGCCGCGCCGTCCAGCCCGGCCGTCTCCGCCGCCGCGACCAACACATCGGCATCGCCGGGATTCTGCCCGCGCGTGAAATAGGCCTCGAACAGCGCGTGCTTAAGCGCCGCCTGCCGCCCCTGCTCGCCCGCCCAGTGGAGCAGGCGATGCGCGTCGAACGTGTTGTAGATGCGGCTCTCGTCGGTCATCGCCATGGTGAAGCCCACCGACGCGGCCCGCTCCCGGATCATCGCGCGCGTCTCTGCCGACTGCGCGGGTGTCGAGCCATATTTCTCGCCGATATGCTCGACGATATTCTGCCCCTCGGGCGGCATCGCGGGGTTCAGCTCGAACGGGTGAAAACGGATATCGGCGGTCACGGCGTCGCTGGCACGATCCAGCGCCTCCTCCAGCCCGCGCAGGCCGATGATGCACCAGGGGCACGAGACGTCGGATATGAAATCAATGGTCAGCGGCGTTGCCATGCGGGGACTCCTTCGGCTCCCCAGATAGGGTCGCCACCCGCCGATGGAACCCCGCCCCTAGCGAATCCGCGTCGTCGCATAGGGGGTGCCGTCGCGGTGGAAATAGCCGTCGGGGCCGAAGCGCATGTCCAGATCGGGATAGTCGCCGGTGCCGCGCGGGCCGGCGCCGATCGCGATGAAGACGCAGTCGGCGTCCGACCGGTTCTGAAGGTGGTGGCCGTTGGCCACACCCTTGGGAAAGCTGGCGCAATCGCCCGCGCGCAGCACCGTCTCGCCGCCGTCCTCCACCAGCACCGCCTCGCCCGCCAGCATCACGACGAACTCGTCCTCGTCCGCATGCCAGTGCCGCTGCGAAGACCAGGCGCCGGGACGCAGCGTGACATGGCTGACCCCCATCTCGGTCAGGCCCGATGCGGGGGCGAGCCGGCGATACCAGCGCCCCGCGACGGCCGCGTCGAACGGTGCCGGATAGCCGGTCGCATTCGTCTGCGGGATTGTATCGAGATCGAGCTTGGGCAATGCCACCTCCAGCGAAAGTGGAGACCATCTTGCCCGACGTCGTTGAACTAACCAAGGCGCTGATCGCCGCCGAAAGTGTCACGCCTGCACGCGGCGCCGTGTTCGACGTGCTCGAAGCCGCGCTGGTGCCGCTGGGCTTCGCGGTCGAGCGCTTTGTGGAGGGCGAGGCGCCCGATGGGCCGGTGGAGAATCTGCTCGCGGTGCGCGGCGACAGCGGGCCGCACTTCGCCTTTGCCGGGCATCTCGACGTGGTGCCGCCGGGCAGCGGCTGGACCGCCGACGCCTTTGTCCCGCACGTGCGCGGCGACCTGCTCTACGGGCGCGGCGCCGTGGACATGAAGGGCGCGATCGCCGCCTTCGTCGCCGCCGCCGCGCGCGTGCCGGCGCAGGGCATCGTGAGCCTGCTCATCACCGGCGACGAGGAAGGCCCCGCCACCTATGGCACGCCCCGGCTGATCGAACGGATGGCCGAGCGTGGCGTGCGGCCCGATCTGTGCCTGGTCGGCGAGCCCACCTCCGCGCAGCGGCTGGGCGACACGATCAAGATCGGGCGGCGTGGGTCGACAGTGCTGTGGATCGACGTGCCGGGCAAGCAGGGCCATGTCGGCTATCCCCACCTCGCCGACAATCCGATCCCCCGGCTGGTGGCGGCACTGGCCGAGATCGATGCGATCACGCTCGACACCGGTAACGACTGGTTCCAGGCGTCGAACATCGAAATCATCGACATCACCACCGGCAATCCGACGACCAACGTGATTCCGGGCATGGTCAGCGCCCGGATCAGCATCCGCTTCAACGACATGCAGCGCGGGCCCGCGCTGATCGCGCGGATCGAGGAGATCGTGCTGCGCCACGCCCCCGGTGCGCAGGTGCGCGGCACCGTGTTCGGCGAGGCATTCCTGACCGAACCCGGCGCCTTGTCCACGCTGGTCGCCGGAGCCATCCAGACCGTGCTGGGCGTCACCCCCGAACTGTCCACCACCGGCGGCACGTCGGACGCGCGCTTTCTGGTGAAGCTGTGCCCCGTGGTCGAATTCGGCCTGCTCAACGCGACGATGCACAAGCTGGACGAGGCGGTGGCGCTCGCCGACCTTACCGCCCTTGCCGACGTCTATGCCGAAGTGCTCCGGCGGGCGCTGCTTTAGCCCGCAATCCGCCGGGGCGCGATGCGGTGCGCCCAATCGAGGAAAGCCTGTTCGGGCATCGGCGTCGCCACGGCATAGCCTTGCAACACGTCGCAGCCGATGACCCGCAGCACGGCGGCCTGCGCCTCGCTCTCGATCCCCTCGGCCACAGCCTCGCAGCCCAGGCCGTGGACCAGCCCGATCACTGCCTGGGCGATCGTGCGCGCCTCGGGCTGGTCGGCGACATGCTCGATCAGGCTGCGGTCCAGCTTGACGCGATCGATCGGCAGCCGGCGCAGGCGCTTCAGGTTGGAATAGCCGGTGCCAAAATCGTCGATCGCCACGCTGGCGCCGTCGGCACGCAGCATCGAAATCGCCTCGATCACTTCCTCGGAGCAATGCATCGCCAGCGTCTCGCTGATTTCCAGTTCGAGCAGCGTCGCCGGCGCCCGCGCGGCCAGCATCGCATCGCGCAGCCGGCGGAAGAAGCTGGCATGGTCGATCTGGCGCGGGCTGATGTTCACCGCCAGCCGCTGCTGCACGCCCATCCGGCCCCAGCGCGAGATCGTCTCGGCGACGTTGCTGACCACCCATTCGCCGATCTCGACGATCAGCCCGGTTTCCTCGGCGCGCTGGATGAACGCGCCGGGCATCTTGATCCCATCGGGGTGCCGCCAGCGCAGCAGCGCCTCCGCACCCACGATCCGCCCGTCGGCCGCGCTCACCTGGGGCTGGAACACCAGCATGAATTCGTTCCTGTCCACTGCCTCGCGCAGATCGCTCTCCAGCCGCGCCCGTGCCGCGATCTCCGCCGCCAGCGTGTCGGAGAAATGCTCGGTGCGCCCACGCCCCATCGCCTTGGCATGGTACATCGCGGCGTCGGCGGCCCGCATCAGATCGTGCAGCGTGGTGCCATGATCGGGGCACAGCGCGATGCCGATCGACGCGCCGATCGCGATCTCCTGGTCGGCCATGTCGAAGGGCTCGGACAGCGCATAGACGATCCCCCGCCCGACGCGCTCGGCATCGCGCGGATCGGGCAGCTGCGGAAAGAACATCGTGAACTCGTCGCCCGCCAGCCGGCCGATCAGCGGTCCCCGCGTCTCGCCCAGCCCGCTGAAGCGGTCCGCCACGGCGCGCAGCCGATTGGCGACCATCGCCAGCAAGGCGTCGCCGGCGACATGGCCCAGCGTGTCGTTGACCGCCTTGAACCGATCGAGGTCGATGAAATACAGCGCCGCCTGCGATCCCGGCGCCATTTCCGCCAGCAGCCGCTCGGCGGTGCGCCGGAAATGGGTCCGGTTGGGCAACCCCGTCACCGGATCGAACATCGCCAGCCGCTGCACATTCTCCAGGTTGGCGTGCAGCTGGTGGAACAGCCCGTCCATCGCCTCGGCCAGCGGGGGCACGCATTCGCGCACCTGATCGGGAATCTCGCTTTCCAGGTCGCCATTGGCGGCGCGCGCCAGCCGGGCGATGGCCGCGTCGATCGCTTCCGCCGTAGAGGCGACGGTGCGCTCCGCCGAAGCCCAGCACATCGCCGCACAGACGATCGCGGCGATCAGTGCGCGTCCCGCCGACTCGACCGTGACCTCGCTCGGAGTCGCGGCCGCCAGTGCGAGAATGAACGCCACCGCGCCTGCGCACATCGCAAATGCGATCGCGCGACTCTTTAGCGAGAAGCCTTCCACCGTTTGTGCGCCCGATCCCTCAACTATCGAGCGCCGCCCCGCTCGAACTTCGCGGGGATCATGCAGCCGCAGAAGTTAAAATTCCTATGACCGTCCGGGCTGCGGACGGCGCAGGACAATATAGAGCGCCCCGGTGCCGCCATGGCGCGGATGCGCGCCGCGCACGGCGGCGATCCGATCCGCGTGCCGCGACGATCCCAGCCAGTCGCCGATCGCCGCCCGTATCGCGCCGCGCGCATGCGGACGTTCGGATTCGGGGCGCGGCGGCTTGCCCGTCACCAGCAACAACACCCGGTCGCCGCGCCGGATCGCCTGGTCCAGCCCATGGTCGAGCCGGTCATAGGCCGACGCCAGATTGTGGCCGTGCAAGTCTATCGAACTTTCGGGTGCGACCAGCCCGCGCGACAGCCGGCGGTCCCACGACCCATCCAGCGTGTTCGCACTCGGGCGCGGCGCCGGCGCGGGCCGCGAGTCGCGCAAGGGCGGCACCCGCCCCTTCACCTTCGGCGCGGCGGGCGGTGCGGGGGGAACGCTTGCCGCAACCGGCGGCATCGGCGGTGCGGGCGGCGCCACGGCAGGCCGCATCGGCGTGACCGTGGCGATCACCCGTTTCCACAGCGCCGCTTCCTCGGGCGCCAGGCGACGCCCGCGCCCGGTCACGGCGTCGGTACAGGGGGCTGGAGCCGCGCCAGCGCGCCCTTGGGCAGCAGCAGCCACGCCGTGCCGCGCGCCGACATGCCCCCGGCGGTCGCGCGCGCATCGTCGCCCGCACCCCAGAAGGTATCGAAGCGGTTCGGCCCCTTGATCGCGCCGCCGGTATCCTGCGCGACCCACAGCCCGCTGGCGTCGGTGCGGTCCATCGACAGGAATGCCGGCGCGCCCAGCGGCACGAACTTGGGATCGACGGCGGCGCTCACCGCGCCCGTTACCGGCAGCCCCATCGCCCCCAGCGGACCGGCGCCGGTCAGTTCCTTGAAGAAGATGAAGCTCTTGTTCTCGCGCATGATCGCGCGGCCTTCCTCGGGATGCGCGCGCAGATAGGCCATGATGCCCTGCATCGATGCCTGTCCGGCGGCGAGCAGCCCGCGGTCGCGCATCAGCTTGCCGATGCCGGTATAGTCACGCCCGTTCTGCCCGGCATAGCCGATCCGCATCACCCCGCCATCGGGCAGGCGCAGCCGCCCCGAACCCTGAACCTGGAGGAAGAAGATCTCGACCGGATCGGCGGCCCAGCCGATCACCGGCGCGCGTTCGTTCAATGCGCCGTCCTCGATCTGCGCGCGATCGAAATAGGGGACGAATGCCTTGCCCTGCACGCGCCCACGAATCCGCTTGCCCTTCAGGCCTTCGGAAAACAGGCCGAGATCGACTTCGATCAGGTCGCTCGGCGGGCCATAGATCGGGACGTCATAGCCCGGTTGCCGCTCGCGCGCGCCGTGGATCTCGGGCTCGTAATAGCCGGTGGCAAACGCCTTGCCGTCGGCGATCTGGACCGTTTCGAAATAGCGCTGGAAAAACGCAGTCGCATCCCGCGCTGGCCATGCCTGTGCCGCCTGGCAGCTTTCGGCCCAGTCGGCGCCCTGCGTCAGCCCGGTGCTGTCGGTGCGGCGCTGGAGCGCGGTGCAGCTCAGGCGATAGGCGGCAAGGCCCCGCTCGGCGCCTGCGGCAGTGATCGGCAGCGCGTCGACCGGCGGCCCGGCGATCACGCCCGCCTGCGCGGCGGCGGTGGCCCCGGCGGGCGCTGGCGGCGCGACGACGGGGGCCAGCGGAATGGCCGGAGTCGGCTGGCGGACGGCAGGCTGGTTGATGGTGGAGGGACGGCGGACCGGCTCGGGCCCGGCCCTTGGCGGCGTCACACCACTGGCGCACGCGCCCAACAGCGCCGCAAGCGCGACTGCCCCCCATCCGCGCATCGCCATTCGTCCCTCTACATTATGCTTCGTCGGTTTCGACCAGCTTCCAGTTGGGATCGTCACTGCGCAGTTTGCGCGCAAAGGTCCAGACGTCATGCGTCTCGACGGCGTCGGTCATCGAACCGGCGACGACGGTGCCGTCCTGGTCGCGCGTCACCGCCGCAATGTCGGCGTCGAAGCGCACGGTCACGCGGGCCAGCTTGCCCTCCAGCGAGACGTCGGAGATGATGGCGCGCTCGATCGCGACCAGCCGGTTCTCCAGCACATGGCCCGATTCCTTGCGCGCGGCGATGGCGGCGGCGAACGCCCCGCGCACATCGTCCTCGGCCAGCCAGGCCAGCGTTTCCTCATCGCCCTTCCAAAAGGCTTCCAGGATCATGCGATAGGCCGATTTGGCGCCATCGACGAACTGCGCCACGTCGAAACTCGAATCGGCGGCGACCAGCGCGCGCAGACCCGGCTCGGCGGCGGGATCGACTGCGCGATTGGCGGTCTCGCGCACTTCGGGCGTCACATCGATGGTGCGCGGCATCGGCGGCGCGCCGACGCGCTCCTCCGCCGGCTTGGGCAGGGGCTGCTCATGGCCGGTCCGCTTGCCGAGAACCGAATAGAGCCTGAGCGCCAGAAACCCGGCAACCATCGCAAAGAGAATGAGGTAGAACACTGAGCCTCCAACGCCTCGTCATCCCCGTACATAGGGCTTATCGGGCCATGATTCAAATAGGGGTAGACCGCACAATTGAACTGGCGCCCACCGCCTGCTAACCGGCCGACCGAACAACGCGCCCCGGCGCAAAACTTTCCGACAGATAAGGGATGCTTTGATGGAAGAGAACGAAACGCTCGGCGTACCGGCAGCCAATGGCGCGGATTCCGCTCCTGCCGTGGGCGTGCTTTCGCAATATGTGAAGGACCTGTCGTTCGAAAACCCGAACGCGCCCGGCATCTATCAGTCGCAGACCGCGCCCGCCATCGACGTCCAGTTCAACATCGGGTCGGGCCAGGTCGGCGAGGACGTGTACGAAGTCGTCCTGAAGATCGAAGTGCGCGCCCAGGCCGAGACGCAGACCGCGTTCCTCGTCGACCTGAGCTACGCCGGCCTGTTCGCGCTCCGCAACGTGCCCGCAGAGCATCTCGACGCCTTCCTGCTCGGCGAAGCGCCGCGCATCCTGTTCCCCTTCGCCCGCCGCGTGCTGGCCGACGCCGTGCGCGACGGCGGCTTCCCGCCGCTGCTGCTCGAGCCGATCGACTTCGGCGGCATCTATATGCAGCAGCGTGAGCAGGGGAATATCGAACAGGCCGCCGGCAACGCCTGATCTGCCCTTCGGGACAATAGGGACAGGCGGATGAAACTGGTGCGCAGCCTCGGCTCGGTGGGGGGCCTTACCCTCGCCAGCCGCGTGCTCGCGCTGGTCCGCGATTCGCTCCAGGCGCGCTATGTCGGCGCGAATTTCGCGTCGGACGCCTTTCTCGTCGCGTTCCGCCTGCCCAACATGTTCCGCGCCTTCTTTGCCGAAGGCGCGTTCGCATCGGCGTTCATCCCGATGTTCAACCGCAAGCTGGCCGAGGAAGGCGGCAATACCGCCGCCTACGACTTTGCCGAGCGCACGCTGGCGGTGCTGTTCGCTTTCCTGGCCGTGATGACCGTGGTCATGCTGGCCGCGGCGTGGCCGCTGACCACACTGCTCTCGGGCGGGTTCGCCCGCCAGCATCCGACGCCCGACCAGTTCGCCTTCGCGGTCCAGCTATCGCGGATCACCATCCCCTATCTGTTGCTGATCTGCCTCGCCTCGCTGCTGGGCGGCATCCTCAATTCGCTCGACAAATTCTGGGTCAACGCCGCCGCGCCGATCCTGCTCAACATCGCGATGGTGACCGCGCTGTTCGCCTTTCACGGCACGCCGGAACAGACCGCGCGGGCACAGGCGATCGCCGTACCGCTGGGCGGCGTGCTCCAGCTCGCATGGCTTGCGCTGGCGTGCCGCGCCTCGGGCGTGTCGCTGCGCCTGCGCCGCCCCCGGCTCGACCCCGAAGTGCGCAAGCTGATGAAGCTGATCCTCCCCGCCGCATTGGGCGCGGGCGCGGTGCAGCTCAACCTCGTCATTTCCACCGCGCTGTCGGGCTATCTGCTCGGCGAAGGCTCGATTTCGTACATCTATTATGCCGACCGGCTGAACCAGCTGCCGCTGGGGATGATCGGCATTGGCCTGGGCACCATCCTGCTCCCCACCATTTCCCGCCTGCTAGGCGCGGGCAAGGAGGCGGAGGCGATGGACACGCAGAATCGCGGCATGGAGCTGGCGCTGTTCCTCACTTTGCCCGCGATGGTCGCGCTGATCGTATCGGCCGAACCGATCGTGCGCGGGCTGTTCCAGTACGGCCATTTCACGCCCGAAGACACAGTGCGCTGCGCCTGGGCGCTGGCGGGCTTTTCGATCGGCCTGCCCTCCTATGTGCTCGTGAAGGTGCTGACGCCCGGCTATTACGCGCGGCAGGATACCAAGACGCCGGTGCGGTTCGCGATGATCGCCGTGGCGGTGAACATCGCCGCCAATCTCGCGCTGATCCCGCTGATCGGCCATGTCGGCCCGCCACTGGCGACCGCGCTGTCCTCCACGGTCAACATCTGGCTGCTGTACCGCACGCTGGTCGCGCGCGGGCATTTCGCGATTGATGCGCAGCTACGCCGCCGCCTGCCCCGCCTCGCGCTGGCCGCCGTGCTGATGGGGCTGGCGCTGTTCGCGTGCGATCGGCTGCTCGATCCGTGGCTCAACGGGCATATCTGGCAACGCTATCTGGCACTGGTGGCGCTGGTGAGCGGGGGTGGCGCCGTTTATGCCATCGCCTGTTTCGCGACTCGCGCCTTCCGCCTGTCCGACCTCAAGGCGCTGGTCCGCCGCCGCCGCGCCTGAAGCCCTTTCCCCCGGCTCCGCCCCCCGCTACAGCCCCCGCGTCCCGGACCTTCGCATTGCGGCGGCGCCCCCGCAGTTCGGGACCCACGGCCTGTCCAACGGCCGCACGGTCACCCGGGCGCGGAGTAATTTCATGCGCGTCATCTCCGGCATCCAGACCACCGGCAATCTTCACCTCGGCAATTATCTGGGCGCCATCAAGCAATGGGTCGCGATGCAGAACGCCAGCGAGGAAAATGGCGGCGACTGCTTGTTCTTCCTCGCCGATCTCCACGCGCTGACCGGCACCATCAGCCCGGCCGAGCTCGCCAATTCGACGATCGAGATGGCGGCGACGCTGCTCGCGGCGGGTATCGATGATCGCGCGATCCTGTTCAACCAGGCGCGCGTCCCCGCCCATGCCGAGCTGTGCTGGATCCTTCAGGGCACGGCGCGGATGGGCTGGCTCAACCGCATGACCCAGTGGAAGGACAAGGCGGGCAAGAACCGCGACGGCGCCAGCGTCGGGCTGTTCACTTATCCGGTGCTCCAGGCGGCGGACATCCTGGTCTATCAGGCCACGCATGTCCCGGTGGGCGAGGACCAGAAACAGCATCTGGAGCTGACCCGCGACATCGCCGCCAAGTTCAACACCGATTTCGGCGTCGAGCTGTTCCCCCTGCCCGAGCCGCTGATCTCGAAGGCGGCGCCGCGAATCATGTCGCTGCGCGACGGCAGTGCCAAGATGTCGAAGTCCGATCCGTCGGACCTCAGCCGAATCAACCTGATCGACGACGACGCCACCATCGCCGCCAAGTTCCGCAAGGCCAAGACGGATGCCGAGCCGCTGCCCGATTCGTTCGACGCGCTGGCAGAGCGGCCCGAGGCGAAGAACCTCGTCACGATCTTTGCCGCGCTGGCGGATCGCGATCCGCAATCGGTGGTCGCCGAGTTTGCGGGCCAGGGTTTCGGCGCGTTCAAGCCGGCGCTCGCCGATCTGGCGGTGTCGGTGCTGGGGCCGATTCGCGAACGGCTGACCCGGCTGCTCGACGACCGCGCCGAAGTCGGCGCGCATCTCGCGCGCGGCGCCGAACGGGCCAGCGCGCTGGCGGCGCCGACGCTGCTGGCGGCGAAGCAGGCGGTCGGGCTTCAGGTCTGATCGCCCCAGCCCCGCATACGAAAAGCCCCCCGGAGCCATCGCTCCGGGGGGCTTTTTCTTGGCCCTGTGGGAGTGCGTCGCGCCTCAGCCCTCGAGCGAGCGCATCAGCGAGCGCACCGCGCCGTCGATTTCAACATCCTTGCCGCGCAGGTCTTCGATCCGGCGGACCGCATGGATCACGGTCGAATGGTCGCGCCCGCCGAACTTGCGTCCGATCTCAGGCAGCGAGCGCGTGGTCAGGCGCTTGGCGAGATACATCGCGATCTGGCGCGGGCGCGCGATCGCCACGGCGCGGCGTTCGGAGATCAGGTCGATCTGCTTGACCTCGAAATGCGTCGACACCGCGCGCTGGATCTCGTCGATCGTGATGCGGCGCTGCGTCGCGCGCAGCACTTCACCCAGCGTCGTCGTGGCGAAATCGATCGTGATCGCTTCGTTCGACAGGTTCGCATAGGCGAGCAGGCGATTGAACGCGCCTTCCAACTCGCGGACGTTCGACGTGATTCGCGCCGCCAGCAGGTCGATCACTTCCTCGGGCATCTCGACGGCCGGCATCTCGCTCAGCTTGCGCACGATGATCGCGCGGCGCAGCTCCAGCTCGGCGGGACGGATATCCGCGACCAGCCCCGAACCGAGCCGACCGGCCAGACGCGATTCGAACCCTTCGAGCGCCTGGGGCGCGCGATCGGCGGCGACCACTAGCCGCTTGCCCGACGACATGAACTCGTTGACCGTGTGGAAGAATTCTTCCTGGGTCGCGTCCTTGCCGCCGATGAACTGGAGATCGTCGATCATCAGCAGGTCGACCGAGCGCAGCCGGGTCTTGAACGCGTGCGTATCGCGGTTGCGCAGCGCCTGGACGAATTCGAACATGAAGCGCTCGGCGGTGACGTAGATCGCCGTCGCGCCCGGATTGGCAGCGAGAAACGCCTGGCCGATCGCGTGCATCAGGTGCGTCTTGCCCTGGCCGGTGCCGGCATGGAGATACAGCGGGCTGAAGCGCGGGGTGCCCGGCTCGGCCACCGCCATCGCCGCGTTGAACGCGACTCGATTGGTCGGTGCAGTCACGAATCGATCGAAGCTGAAGCGCTGGTCGAACGCCGGACGCTCGGCAGCGGGCGCGGCGACCGGTGCGGCCTCGACATCCGCCGTCAGCACGCGCGCCGGCTCTTCGGCGAGCGTCTCCAGCGTGACGCTCTCGACTGCCGGCAGCACGCTGCGGAATTCGAGCAGAAGCCGCTCCGAATAATGGTTGCGCACCCACTGGGTCATGAACGCCGACGGCAGGCCCAGGCGGACGCATTCGTCGGTCGAACCCTCGATCAGCACCACAGGCTTCAGCCACTGGTCAAACAGGCGCTGGCCTGCCGAACGCCGCAGGTTGCCCCGCACATGCGCCCAGGCCTTGGCTACCGCATCCAGATTCTTCCGGTCCAAGGTCTGCACCTGATTCACGACGACACACTTCTCCCTCGCGGGAAACCACAGTTTCCCGCCCACACGTTCGTTCAAACCAACTGACCCCACGCCACTCGGAAACGCCCCCGGGGATGGCACATGGGCTATGCTAATGCCCGGCGGCGAAAGCGGCCGGGAGGTTCGTTGTAGGAACCAGAATCCGAGTCGATCAAGTCCGCTGCACGTAAAGAATCTGAAATAGTTTGATTGACTCGCCCTAACCCGCGCAAATCCGTGGTTTCCGAGTTTCAGTCGTTATATTTCAGATACTTAGTGAGTTTCAGGCCAGAACAGGGAATCCGACTCGTGGTTTTCCGGGGCATTGGCGCGGATAGCTGCGACGTCGCGAAATTGTCATCGCGGTGAAACGCAGAAAGCCCCGCCGGATCACATCCGACGGGGCGAAGTCTTGCGCTAAAACGGGTTTAGGCGAGCGCGACCAGACGCTTGGTCAGGCGCGAGAACTTCCGCGACGCAGTGTTCTTGTGCAGGACGCCCTTGGCGACGCCGCGTGCCAGCTCCGGCTGCACAGCGGCCAGAGCGGCGCTTGCAGCGGCCTTGTCGCCGGCTTCCAGGGCCGATTCGGCCTTCTTCACGAAGGTACGGATGCGGCTGACGCGTGCACCGTTGATCTCCGCGCGGCGGTCGTTCCGCCGGATACGCTTCTTCGCTTGAGGCGTATTCGCCATGCCGTATCGTTCCTGCTCAATAATTGGGAGGGGCGAAAGCAAGCGCCGACGCCCGGAAAGAGGGGCCCCTTAGCGGCTGGTGCGATTCGGGTCAACCATTTCCGCCCTTTGAACCTGCTTGGAAATGCGCCGTTGCGCATTTCGCGGCACCAGCCCTGAAATCCTCTCTTTCGCGGATTTCCAAACGGCCCATCACTTCTGACAGCGCGGACACCAGAATGTCGAACGCCCGCCGTCCACGCGCCGCTCGACCAGCCCGCCGCATTCGCACGGCTCGCCCTCGCGGCCATAGACGCGCCAGTCCTTGGCGAAATAGCCCAGTTGCCCGTCGGGCCGGGCATAATCACGCAGCGTCGATCCGCCCGCCAGAATCGCCGCCTCCAGCACGTCGCGCACCGCCACGACCAGCCTGGCCAGCCGCGCCTTGCTGATCGTCCCCGCCGCGCGAGTCGGAGCGATTCGCGACAGGTACAGCGCCTCGCACACATAGATATTGCCCAGCCCCGCGACGATGCGCTGGTCGAGCAGCAATGCCTTGATCGGGGCGACTCGCCCCTCGAACGCCGCCGCCAGATGCGCGGCGGTGAAATCGGGCCCCAGCGGCTCGGGGCCCAGCGCGGCAAAGGCCGGCCATGCAGCCAGAGCGGCGGTGGGCACCAGATCGAGCGAGCCGAATCGCCGCGCGTCGTTCAGCGCCAGCCGGTGCTGGTCGGTCTCGATCACGACATGGTCGTGCTTGCCGAGTTCCTCGGGATCGATTCGCCACCGCCCCGACATGCCCAGATGGAACACCAGCGTGTCGCCGCGATCGGTATCGATCAGGCCATATTTGGCGCGGCGCCCCATGCCGGTGACGCGCGCGCCGGTCAGCCGCTGGCCCAGGTCCTCCGGGAACGGCCGCCGCAGGTCGCCGCGCCGCAGCGTCACGCGCCGGATCACCTGCCCCTCCAGCACAGGGGCAAGGCCGCGGACCGTGGTTTCGACTTCGGGGAGTTCGGGCATGCCAACCCCCTAGCCGTGCTCCGCGCCCCCCGCTAGAGCAGCCCGATGCCCGACACAGTATCCTTTGGCTATCAAGAGGTAGCCCCGGACGAGAAGACCCGCCGAGTCGGAGAGGTTTTCTCCAACGTCGCTTCGCGATACGACCTGATGAATGACGCCATGTCCGGCGGGCTTCATCGCGTGTGGAAGGACCTGTTCGTCCGCCGGGTAAAGCCGCGCGCGGGCGAGCATATCCTCGACATGGCCGGCGGCACCGGCGACATCGCATTCCGCATGTCCCCGTCGGGAGCGTCGATCACCGTCGCCGACATCAATCCCCAGATGCTCGAAGTGGGCATGGAACGCGCCGCCAAGCGCGGGATCGACGGGATGGTGTGGACCGAGGCCAACGCCGAGACGCTGCAATTCCCCGATCGCTTCTTCGATGCCTATACCATCGCGTTCGGCATCCGGAACGTGACCGACATTCCCAAGGCGCTGCGGGAGGCGCACCGCGTGCTGAAGCGCGGCGGGCGGCTGTATGTGCTGGAGTTTTCCACCACCACCTGGCCCGGCTTCGCTCAGGCTTATGACGCCTATTCGCACCGGCTGGTGCCTAAGCTGGGCAAGCTGCTGGCGAATGACGAGGACAGCTATCGCTATCTCATCGAATCGATCCGCCGCTTCCCCGACATGCCGAAGTTCGAGGGCATGATCCGCGATGCCGGCTTCGCCCAGACCAAGGTCGAGCCGTTGCTCGGCGGACTCGTCGCGATTCATTCGGGCTGGAAGATTTGATGCGAGACTCCGTTCGATCCTCCCCGGCACGGGGAGGGGGACCGCGCGCGCCAGCGCGTGGTGGAGGGGGATCGCCCCATCGGACTCGCGCGGGGATAGCCCCCTCCACCAAGCCGCGTTGCGGCTTGGTCCCCCTCCCCGTGCCAGGGAGGAATAGGGCATGACAGCGCCCGCCGTGCATCTGTGGCGCCTGCTCAAATGGGGTCGCATCCTGGCGCGCCATGGTGCGCTGCGCGGGATCGAACGCGATCCCAATACGCCCCGCCCCGTGCGCCGCATCGCGCGCCTCGCCCGGCTGGGCGCGCGCGTGCCGGCGGTGCCGCGCTATGCCGATGCCTTCCAGGCGATCGGCCCCGCCGCGATCAAGCTGGGCCAGACGCTGGCCACCCGCCCTGACCTGGTCGGGGAGGAGGCCGCCAACGACCTGCTGCGCCTCCAGGACGCGCTGCCGCCGCTGCCCTTCGCCGTGATCCGCCAGCGGATCGAATCGAGCTTCGGCCATCCGCTGGAGACCTATTACGCCCGGATCGACGAAGTGCCGGTCGGCGCCGCGTCGATCGCGCAGGTTCACCGCGCGCTGACCATCGATGGCCGCGACGTCGCCGTAAAGGTGCTGCGCCCCGGCATCGAGGCCGAGTTCGCCCGCGCGATCGACACCTATCAATGGGCGGCGGCGCAGATCGAGGGCATGGGCGGCGAGGCCGCGCGGCTGCGCCCCCGCCTCATCATCGAGCATTTCAAGCGCTGGACCGCGCGCGAGCTGGATTTCCGCCGCGAGGCCGCCTCCGCCTCGGAACTGGCCGAGGGCATGACCGCCGAGCCCGATTTCATGGTGCCCCAGATCGACTGGCAGCGCACCACGGGCAAGGTGCTGACGCTGGAATGGATCGACGGGATCAAGCTGTCGGACCGTGACGCGCTGCTCCGCGCCGGGCACGACACCAGCGCACTCGCGACCAACCTGATCCGCGCCTTCCTGCGCCAGGCGATCGCGGAGGGGTTCTTCCACGCCGACATGCACCAGGGTAACCTGTTCGCGCTGCCGGACGGGCGAATCGCCGCCATTGATTTCGGCATCATGGGCCGGATCGATCGCCGCGCGCGGGTGTGGCTGGCCGAGATTCTGTACGGCCTCATCACCGGCAACTACAAGCGCGTCGCCGAAATCCATTTCGAGGCGGGCTACGTCCCCGCGCACCACAATGTCGCCGAATTCGCGACGGCGCTGCGCGCGGTGGGCGAGCCGATGCGCGGGCTGCCGGTCAAGGAAATGTCGGTCGGCTCGATGCTCGACGGGCTGTTCAACATCACCCGCGATTTCGACATGCAGACCCAGCCGCATTTGCTGCTGCTGCAGAAAACGATGGTGATGGTCGAGGGAGTCGCGCGCTCGCTCGATCCCGACATCAACCTGTGGGAAACCTCCGCCCCGTTCGTGCGCGAATGGATCCGCACCGAACTGGGTCCCGAAGCGGCGATCGCCGATCGGCTCATCACCGATCTGCGCACCTTCGCGCGGCTGCCCGAGCTGATCCGCAACATCGAACTGCGCTACCCGACGCCGGGCGGCGCGCCCCCGCCGCTGCCGCTCAAGGAAATCCAGGTGGTGCGGGTCGGCGGCGGCTGGCGCTATGCGCTGGTGGCGATTCTTTCCGGAGCGGTCAGCGCCGCAGTGGCGGTGGCGCTGCTGTCGTGAAGCCGCGGCCAACGCTCTGGCTGGCGGTTCCCTCGCGCTTTGCCGGGCTGTCGCGGCGCCGGGCCCGGATCGCCATGGTGCTGCTGGCGCTGGTGCTGCTGGCCTCGCTCACGGCACTGGTCGCAGTGGTCCAGCCGCCCGCAAGCGGCGACCCGGCCCGACACGGCGGCGAGCAGAGCGACCTGATCCTGTACGAAACGATCGTCTCGGGGGTGCAGCACGGCGGCGACTATTACACGGTGGCGAGCCAGGCGCTGCGTGCCGGCGATTATCCGCTGCGTCCGTTTTTCACGATGCGGATGCCCGCACTGGCGATGGTGCAGGCACGCCTGCCCCATGCAGTCGTGCTGCTCACGCTGTATCTGCTCGCGTTCTGCGTCATGGCCGCCTGGTCGATCCGGCTGCGCGAGGCGCTGCGCCGGTGGCAGCCGGTGGCGATCGGCCTGGTGCTGCTCGCCGGCGGCATGTTGGCATTCATCCAGGCCGATCTGTGGGCGTTCCACGAAATCTGGGCGGGGCTGCTGATCGCCCTGTCGCTGGCGGTGCGGCGCCCCGGACGCTGGCTTGAGGCTGTCGCGCTCGGGCTCGCGGCCACGCTGATCCGCGAGACGGCGGCGCTGTACGTCGTCCTCATGGGCGTGATGGCGTGGCGCGAAGGCGAACGACGCGAAGCGCGCGGCTGGGCAGCGGCGTTGCTGCTGTTCGCCCTGGCCGTCGGCGCCCATGCCTATGCCGTGTCGGCGGTCACGACCGTTACCGATCCCGCCTCCCCCGGCTGGGCGGGCCTCCACGGTGCCGGCTTCTTCGTGAAGGCAGTGGTGCTGTCGACCGCGCTCCAGCTGTTTCCGCTATGGATCGCCGCCCCGCTCTTCGGCCTTTCCCTGTTCGGCTGGGCCAGCTGGCGCGATCCGCTGGCGGCGCGGCTGGTGGCGATGCTGCTCGGCTATGGCGTGCTGATGGCGGTGTTCGCGCGGGCCGATACGTTCTACTGGGCGCTGCTCGTCGCGCCGCTTTCGCTCGTCGGGCTGGTGTTTGCCCCGGACGGGCTGCACGATCTGGCGCGCCAGGCGCTCGACAAGCGGCGCATAACGGTGACAAGAGTATCGCGATGAAACGCATTCTGCTGATCGTCGGCGGCGGCATCGCTGCCTACAAGGCGTGTGAGCTGGTCCGGCTGTGCCGCAAGGCCGGGATCGCCGTGAAATGCGTGCTGACCGAAGGGGGGCAGCATTTCGTCACCCCGATGACGCTGGCCGCGCTGTCCGAAAACCAGGTGTACACCACGCTGTGGGACCTGAAGGACGAGGCCGAGATGGGCCATATCCAGCTCAGCCGCGAAGCAGATCTGGTCGTGATCGCCCCCGCCACCGCCGATCTGTTGGCCCGGATGGCGGCGGGCATCGCCGACGATCTGGCGACCACGCTGCTGCTCGCCACGGACAAGCCCGTACTCGCCGCGCCCGCGATGAACGTGCGGATGTGGGGCCACGCCGCCACCCGCCGCAACGTGGCGCAGCTGCGCGCGGACGGCGTGACGGTGCTGGAACCCGACGAGGGCGCGATGGCGTGCGGCGAATTCGGCCCTGGCCGCCTGCCCGAGCCCGAGGCGATCCTGGCGGCGATCCACCGTGCGCTGGGCGACGGCGGCGGACGGCTGGCGGGGCGGCATGTGCTGGTCACCGCCGGGCCCACGCATGAACCGATCGACCCGGTACGCTATATTGCCAACCGCTCGTCGGGAAAGCAGGGCTATGCCATTGCCGGCGCGCTGGCGGGCATGGGCGCGCGCGTGACGCTGGTGTCCGGCCCGGTCAGCCTCGCCACGCCGGCGGGAGTCACGCGTGTCGATGTCGAGACCGCGCAGGAAATGGCCAACGCCGTCGCCGCCGCACTGCCCGCCGACGCCGCCGTGATGGTCGCCGCCGTAGGCGACTGGCGCGCCGACCGGGCGGACCAGAAGATCAAGAAGGGCGACGCCCCGCCCACCCTCCAGCTTTCCGAGAACCCCGACATCCTCGCCCTGCTCGGCCACAGCCCGCATCGCCCCGCCCTGGTCGTCGGCTTCGCCGCCGAAACGCAGGACGTCGTTGCCCATGCCACCGCCAAGCGCGCGCGCAAGGGCGCCGACTGGATCGTCGCCAACGACGTGTCGGGCGACGTGATGGGCGGCAGCGACAACAGCGTGCATCTGGTTACCGCGCAGGGCGTCGAGTCCTGGCCCCGTATGCCCAAGGAGGACGTGGCAGTGCGCCTGGCCGAACGGATCGCCGATGCGCTGTAACCCCGCTCTCCTCCCCCTGCTGCTGCTGGCAGGCTGCGCCACTACCACGCAGCAGGCCGGGCCCCCATCGGCGCCGCAACTGCACGTCGAGCGCTATGGGTCGGCGCGCCCGGCATCGGTGCGCACGCTGATCGTGGTGCTGCACGGCGATGGCCGAGTCGACCATTACGGCTTTGCCGAGGCGGCAGCCCGCGCGATTCCCGGCAGCGTCGCGGTCGCGCTGCTGCGCCCCGGCTATAGCGATGCCGGCGGCCATCACTCGCCCGGCACGCATGGCACCGACACCGGCGACAATTACACCCCCGATCACATCGCGATCGTCGGCGACTCGATCGCCGCGCTGCGCCGCCGCTATCCGCAGGCGCACGTCGTGGTCGTCGGCGATGAAGGCGGCGCGGTGATCGCCGCCAATCTGGCGGGGATGCGCCCGACGCTGTTCGACGGCATGGTGCTGGTCGGCTGTCCCTGTACCCTACCCGAATGGCGGCGCTACATGGCGCGCAAGTCGCCCGGCAGCGCATGGTCCGCACAGGTGACCAGCCTCGATCCGCTCAAGACCGCCGGCGGCATCCTGCCGTCGATGCGCGTCGCGGTGCTGGTCGGCGCCGATGACAAGATCACGCCGATCCCGTTCTCGCGCGCCTATGCCGAGGCGCTCACGCTGCGCGGCATCGCCACCGATTATCGCATCGTGCCGGGCAAGGGCCACGACCTGCTGGGCGATCCCGAAGTGCTCGCCGCGACTCAGCGGCTTGCCGCCGCGTTACCGAAAAGGGGCTGACATGCCTTCGCCGATCCGCATCGCCCTCCAGCGCCTGCCCCATGGGCAAGACCTGCCCCTGCCCGCCTATGCCACCGCTGGCGCGGCGGGCATGGACGTGGTCTCGGCCGAGGATCTCGTGCTCGCCCCCGGCGGGCGCCACGCGGTCGCGACCGGCTTCGCCATGGCGATTCCGCAAGGGTACGAGGTCCAGGTCCGGCCCCGCTCGGGGCTCGCGCTGAAATACGGCATCACCTGCCTCAACACCCCCGGCACGATCGACAGCGATTATCGCGGCGAAGTAAAGGTGATCCTCGCCAATCTCGGCAGCGAACCCTTTGCCATCGCGCGCGGCGAGCGTATCGCCCAGCTGGTGCCTGCCCCCGTCCAGCGCGCGACGCTGGAGGAAGTCGACACGCTGGATGAGACCGCGCGCGGCAGCGGGGGATTCGGGTCGACCGGGCGATGATCGTCGCGCTGTCCCTTGCCCTCGCGGCCCAGACCGCGCCTCCGATCCAGACAGCACAGGCGCCCCAGGCAGCGCCGATCGACTGGAACGGCCTGGCGCCGCTGCCGCTGCGCGCGCCGCCGATCGTCACGCCCGAGATGCACCGCTTCGTCCAGCGCGAGGCAGTGGGCCGGCAATGCCCCGTCCCCGGCGGCACGAGCATGACCGTCAACGTCGCGGTGCTGATCGACGAGAATAACGGCGTGCGCGTCACTGTGCCGCAATCGGTCCAGTGCCCCACGGTCGAGCAATATGCCGCCGCGCTGGTCGCCGGCTTTGCACGGGGCAATTTGTTGCCGCGCATGGGCGGCGGCGATGTGTGGTATCGCACCAGCATCACCTTCACCTGGTCCAAATGACGCTCAGCGACGACGAGCTGGACCGCTATGCCCGCCACATCGTCCTGCGCGAAGTCGGCGGTGCCGGGCAGGCGCGGCTGAAGGCAAGCCGGGTGCTGCTGATCGGCGCGGGCGGCATCGGCTCCCCGGCCATCCAGTATCTCGCCGCCGCCGGTATCGGCTGGATCGGCGTGATCGACGACGATCATGTCGCGCTGTCCAACCTCCAGCGCCAGACGCTGTACTCGACCGACGACATCGGGCGGGACAAGGTCGCCGCCGCATCGGATCGCGTCGCCGGCCTGAACCCGCACGTCCAGTTTGCGCCCCTGCGCCACCGGATCGGTGCCGACAACGCCGCCGCGCTGCTGGCAGACCTGCGCCCCCACGTGGTGGTCGATGGCTCCGACAATTTCGCCACGCGCCTCGCGGTCGCCGACGCCGCGCTCGACCTGCGCATCCCGCTGGTCGCCTCCGCCGTCGCCGAGTTCGAGGGGCAGCTGGGCGTGTTTCGCGGCTGGGAAGCGGACAAGCCCTGTTACCGCTGCTTCGTCGGCCATGATCCCGAACGGCCCGAGGCGACCTGTGCCGAACAGGGCGTGCTGGGCGCGCTGACCGGCATCATGGGCAGCCTCGCCGCGCTTGAGGCAATCCGCGCCTGCACCCCCTTTGGCGAGGACAGCGCGGGCAAGCTGTTGCTGGTCGATGCGCTGGCGCTGCGGTTCCGCACGCTGGCGCTGCCCAAGGACCCCGGCTGTCCCGGCTGCGGACAGCGGACACTGGACGCAGACGTTACGATTCGCCACGAAGCGCCGCATGACCACTGAGCCAAAGCGCGTATTGGTGACCGGCTCGGCCGGCTTCATCGGCTTCCACACCTGCAGCCTCCTGCTCCAGCAGGGGGCAACGGTGCTCGGCGTCGACAGCTTTTCCGATTACTATGACGTCGGGCTGAAAGAGGCCCGCACCGACATTCTGCGCAACCACCCGCAATTCTCGCTGGCGCGGGTGTCGATCGAAGACGCGCAGGCGTTCGGCGATGCCTGGCGCGCGTTCCGCCCCGATGTGGTGATCCATCTCGCGGCCCAGGCAGGCGTGCGCTTCTCGATCGATCAGCCCGCCAGCTATGTCGCCACCAACCTGGTCGGCACGTTCAACGTGCTGGAACTGGCGCGGCACCATCCGGTCCGCCACCTGCTCGCCGCCTCGACCAGCTCGGTCTATGGCGCGAACACCCAGATGCCGTTCACCGAGACCCAGCGGACCCAGACCCCGCTCAGCCTCTATGCCGCGACCAAGGGCGCGACCGAGCTGATGGCGCACAGCTATGCCCATCTGTTCGGCACGCCAATGACCTTCTTCCGCTTCTTCACCGTCTATGGCCCGTGGGGCCGCCCCGACATGGCGCTGTTTAAATTCGCCCGCGCGATCCTGGCGGACGAACCGATACCGGTGTTCAACAACGGCAACATGGTGCGCGACTTCACCTATATCGACGATCTCGCCGAATCGATCGTGCGGCTGACCGATGCGATTCCGGGGACCGTGGCGGTGGAGGGCGACAGCCTGTCCCCGGTCGCGCCGTTCCGCACCGTCAATATCGGCGCAGGCACCCCGACGCCGCTGATGGACTATATCGGCGAACTCGAGCGCGCGCTGGGCCGCACTGCGAAAAAGGATTTCCTGCCGATGCAGCAGGGCGACGTCCCCGCGACCGAGGCTTCTGCCGCATTGCTCCGCACACTGACCGGCTATGCCCCCTCCACGCCGCCCAGCGTCGGCGTGCCGGCATTCGTGCGCTGGTATCTGGAGCATTATCAAAGCTGAAACCCGTTGTGGTGGATATGCCGATCAAGTCATTGATCGGATACGGGGTCTGCATGCACAACGAACGGTCGAACCTCGGCCCTGAACTTCAGGGGCGGATCGAAACGGGCGCCGCCACGATCGGCGTGATCGGCATGGGCTATGTCGGCCTGCCACTCGCGATGGCCTTTGCCACGGCGGGCTGCCCGATCCTCGCCTTCGACCTCGATCCGGACAAGATCGACGCACTGAAGGCGGGGCGGAGCTATATCAAGCACATCGACGGCAGCGCGATCGCGCCGTTGGTGGCCGCCGGCACGCTGGACGCGACTGCCGACCTGACGCGCCTTGGCGAGCCCGACGTGCTCCTGATCTGCGTGCCGACGCCCCTGTCGCGGCATCTGGAGCCCGACCTCAAATATGTCGAGGACACGACCCGCGCCATCGCGGCGACGCTGCGCGCGGGGCAACTCGTCATCCTCGAATCCACCACCTATCCCGGCACCACGCGCGACGTGATGCAGCCGATCCTGGAAGCGGGCGGCATGGCCGCGGGCCACGATTTCTTCCTCGCCTATTCGCCCGAGCGCGAGGACCCAGGCAACCCGACCTATTCGACCACCAAGATTCCGAAAGTGGTCGGCGCCGACGATCCCGTCTCCGCCGCGCTGGCGTCCGCGCTGTACCGCCACATCGTCCCACAAGTGATCGCAGTATCGTCCGCCGCCACGGCAGAGGCGGTCAAGATCACCGAGAACGTCTTCCGCGCCGTCAACATCGCGCTGGTCAACGAGCTGAAGCTGATCTTCACTGCGATGGACATCGATGTGTGGGAAGTGATCGACGCGGCCAAGTCGAAGCCGTTCGGCTTCATGCCCTTCTATCCCGGGCCGGGGCTGGGCGGGCATTGCATCCCGATCGACCCCTTCTACCTCACCTGGAAGGCACGCGAGTACAACCAGCACACCCGTTTCATCGAATTGGCCGGCCAGATCAACGCCGACATGCCGCAGCATGTGATCCGGGTGCTGGCGGACACGCTCGACGCGCGCTTCGGACGCGGGCTGCGCGGCGCGCGCATCCTTGTGCTGGGCGCCGCCTACAAGAAGAATGTCGACGACATCCGCGAAAGCCCGTCGCTGCGGCTGATGGAACTGATCGAGGCGCGCGGCGCCACCGCCGATTTCCATGACCCGCATGTCGCGCAGATCAACAACACGCGCGAGCATCCCACGCTCAATTTCCGCCACGGCATAGCCTGGGACACGGGCGCGATTGCCAGTTACGACGCCGTGCTAATCGCGACCGATCACGACGCAGTCGATTATGCCGCGCTGGTCGAGGCAGCCTCTCTTGTCGTCGATACCCGCAACGCCTGCGCGCGCGCGGGTATCGTCAGCGACAAGGTCGTCCGGGCTTAATCCAGCGTCGCCATGAACGCGCGGACGGCGGGTGCGATGTCCGGGCGGCTCAGTGCCACGGCCAGATTGGCCTGGATGAACCCGGCCTTGTCACCGCAATCATAGCGCGTGCCCTGGAACGTCACGCCGTGGAACGCCTGGCCGCCGATCATCCGGGCCATCGCGTCGGTCAGCTGGATCTCGCCCCCAGCACCGGTCTGCTGCCCCTCCAGGATGCGCATCACTTCGGGCTGGAGGATATAGCGGCCGATCACCGACAGGTTCGACGGCGCAGTGCCGGGCGCCGGCTTCTCCACCAGCCCCTTCACTTCGGTCAGCGCACCGTCCTGCGCGCCGGGCGTGATGATGCCATAGCGGTGCGTCTGGTCGTCCGGCACCACTTCGGCGCAGATCAGATTGCCGCCGACCTTGTTATAGGCGTCGACCATCTGCTTGAGACAGCCCGGCGCTCCCGCCATGAAATCGTCCGCCAGCAGCACCGCGAACGGCTCATCGCCCACGATGTCGCGCGCGCACCACACCGCATGCCCCAGCCCCATCGGCTCCTGCTGGCGCACATAGGCGACGGCGCCGGGCTTGAGCCGGGTTGCGTCGAGCACCTCCAGCGACTTGCCGCGCGTGGTCATCGTGTTCTCAAGCTCATAGGCGATGTCGAAATGATCCTCGATCGCCGATTTGCCGCGCCCGGTGACAAAGATCATCTGTTCGATGCCCGCCTCGATCGCCTCATCGACGGCGTACTGGATCAGGGGACGGTCGACGATCGGCAGCATTTCCTTGGGCATCGCCTTGGTCGCCGGAAGGAACCGCGTACCGAGCCCGCCCACCGGAAACACTGCCTTGCGAAGCGGCTTGATCGTCATGCAAAAATCCCCTGTGAAACTCGCGGCTCAATATCGAGGGGCAAGCGCTTAGGCAATTGGCGCGAACGTAACCACTCGGTGACCGGAATGCGCTATGCTCGCCCCATGATGGCAGACAGCAAACGCATTCTGATCGTTTTCGGCACCCGGCCAGAGGCGATCAAGCTCTTCCCGGTCGTCGGGGCCCTGGCGGCGGTTCCGGGCCTTCAGGTCCGCACCTGCGTCACCGCGCAGCATCGCGGCCTGCTCGATCAGGTGCTCGACATCGCTGGTATCACCGCCGACATCGACCTGGACGTAATGACGCCAGGCCAGTCGCTTGAGGAACTGACCGCACGGCTGCTCACCGGTCTGGGCCGCGTGATGGAGTCCGAACGGCCCGATCGCGTGATCGTGCAGGGGGACACCGCGACTGCGATGGTCGGTGCGCTGACGGCCTATTACCACAAGGTGCCGGTAAGCCATGTCGAGGCGGGGCTGCGCTCGGGCGACATCTACCAGCCCTGGCCCGAGGAAGTGAACCGCCGCATCGTCGCGCCGATCGCCGACCAGCATTTCGCGCCGACCGAAACGGCGGCGGCGGCGCTGCGCCGAGAGAATATCGATCCGGCGACGATCCATGTAACCGGGAACACCGTAATCGACGCGCTCCACGCCACGCGGGCGCGGATCGAGGCCGATCCCGCCCTCGCCGCCGGGCTCGACGCCATCGCCGCGCGGTTTGCCGGCAAGCGCATCGTGCTGGTAACGACGCACCGGCGCGAGAATTTCGGCGACGGGATGACCGGCATCGCCACTGCGATCGGGCGCATCGCCGATCGGCCCGACACTGCCATCCTCTTC
This sequence comes from Sphingomonas degradans, assembly GCF_053502645.1. Taxonomy (NCBI): domain Bacteria; kingdom Pseudomonadati; phylum Pseudomonadota; class Alphaproteobacteria; order Sphingomonadales; family Sphingomonadaceae; genus Sphingomonas; species Sphingomonas degradans. The sequence continues at coordinate 716,391 of NZ_CP177172.1, read as the reverse complement.
CCGATGCACCCCAATCCCAATGTCGTGACGGTCATGGAAACGATGCTCGGCGATCGCCCCAACATCGCCCGCATCGACCCGCTCGATTATCCGCATTTCATCCGCGCGCTGGGGATGGCCGAACTGGTGCTAAGCGATTCGGGCGGCGTCCAGGAGGAAGCGCCCGCGCTCGGCAAGCCGGTGCTGGTAATGCGCGAAACCACCGAGCGCCCCGAAGGCGTCGTCGCGGGCACCGCAAAGCTGGTCGGCACCGATCCGGCCCGGATCGTTTCCGAAATCTCAACCCTATTGGACGTACCCACGGCCTATTCCGCCATGGCGCGCGCCCACAATCCGTTCGGCGACGGCCATGCTGCGGCACGGATTGCGGGGATCGTCGCACATGGTTTCGGACTCTGAGCTCAAGGTCGCGGTACTCGGCCTCGGCTATATCGGCCTGCCCACGGCGGCGGTGATCGCGCGCACCGGCGCGCGGGTGCTGGGCGTCGATGTCCACGAGCATGTCGTCGACACGATCAATTCGGGCAAGGTCCATATCGAGGAAATCGACCTGGACGGCCTGGTATCGGGCGTCGTCGCGCGCGGCAGCCTGCGCGCCTCGCTCCAGATCGAGCCGAGCGACGTGTTCGTCATCGCCGTGCCGACACCCTTTGGCGAAAACCACGCGCCCGATATCGGCTATGTCCTCCAGGCGGCGACCACGCTTGCGACCGTGCTGAAGACGGGCGACGTGGTGATCCTAGAATCCACCTCGCCGGTCGGCACCACCGAAAAGGTCGCGGCGCTGCTGGCGGAGCTGCGCCCCGACTTGCGCATTCCCGGCCATTGCAGCGGCAGCGCCGACGTGGCGATCGCCTATTGCCCCGAACGCGTGCTGCCGGGGCGCATCCTGGTCGAGCTGATCGACAATGATCGCGTGATCGGCGGCATCACGCCCCGCTGCGCGCGCAAGGCTTTGCAATTCTATCGGCGCTTCGTCCGCGGCGCCTGCGTCACCACCACGGCCAAGGCGGCCGAGATGACCAAGCTGTCGGAAAACGCCTTCCGCGACGTCAACATCGCCTTCGCCAACGAATTGTCGCTGGTCGCCGACCGGATGGGCGTCGACGTGTGGGAAGTCATCCGGCTCGCCAACCGCCATCCGCGCGTCAACATCCTGTCGCCCGGCCCGGGCGTCGGCGGGCATTGCATCGCGGTCGACCCGTGGTTCCTGGTCAGCGCCGCGCCCGAGCAGACCCCGCTGATCCGCACTGCACGCGAAGTCAACGACGGCAAGGTCGCGCATGTCGTCGCCCGCGCGATCGAGATGGTCGCGGCACACCCGCGCAGCCGCGTCGCGTGCCTGGGCCTGGCGTTCAAGGCCAATATCGACGATTTCCGCGAGAGCCCCGCGCTCAAGGTCGCGACCGCGCTGGCCGAGCGCTTCGGCGATCGGATCGCCATCGTCGAGCCCTATGCCAGCGCCCTGCCCCCCGCGCTCGCCGCCACCGGGGCAGTGCTGATCGACGTCGATACCGCGCTGGAGGAATGCGACGCGATGATCGTGCTGGTCGACCACGATATCTTCCGATCGATCCCGCTCGACGAGCGCGCGGGCAAGCAGGTCTATGACACGCGCGGCATCTGGCCGGACCAGCCCCGCCCCGCCCCGTTGACCGAGGGGCTGCGACTCGCTAGCTGAGAGAGCCGCTACTTGGTGATCAGGATCGATTGCCAGTCGCCGTCGAGCGGCTTGTCGCGGTCGGCCAGCAGCGCGGGCATCGCCGGGCGCGCCGGATTGGCCGCGATCCGGGCAATTTCGGCCTCCATCGTCCGCACCCGATCGCGCCAGTGCGGGTGCGAACGGCTGCGCAGGAATCCGCCTGCCTTGCTCGGCCCGAACTGGTTCCAGAAGGCCGTCGCCCCGCGCGGATCATAGCCCGCATTGGTCAGCAGATAGAGCGACAGCAGATCCGCCTGAATCTCGGTCTGGCGGAAATACTTCACGTTCGCGCCCAGCCCCGACAAGAGTCCCCAATTGACGCCGCGCGCCTCGAGCCGGTCGCGGTGGTGCAGGATATTGTGGGAGAATTCATGCGCTACCACAGCGGCAAGCTGATCGGCCGGATAATCCAGGAATCGCGCCCCGATCTGGACCATCGTTCCGTCCGCGGAAGCATTGTAGCCGCGCCCCAACAACAACTCGAACCGCGATTTACAGGCGGCAACAGGCGTGACCGTTACTTGGACGGGCGCCCCGCCTCTAAGTATCTCCACCGTCACTGGCGCGCCTGCCGGCAATGCTGCAAGTGCGAGTTGCGTCGCCACGAGGCGCTTTGTCGTGCCGGGTTCGCCTGGCAGCGCCGCAATATCGACGGGTCCGAACCGCACCAGCGAATCGTCCGCGCGCAGCCCGGCGCGGTCCGCCGGGCTGCCGGGGATCACGCCCTCGATCGCTGTCGGCGTGGCAAAATGGAAATGAGCGCGCGCAGCCTCGCGATCGCCGGTATCGAACTGGTCGAGCGTATGGATCTGAAGCCCGGTCCCCGCCTCCAGCCGGTCGCAAAGTCCCACGTTGGCCGATGCCAGTCGCCACCCAACCATCGCCAACTGCATGTCCGCCGCACGGATTTCCTCGAAAACACGGGCACTTGCGGAATCCTCGGCCGGCACCGCCACGGCCGGCGGCACGCCCACTAGCGCGCAGGTGAACAGGGCGATGACGACGCGGATACGCGGGGATGTTACCATGCCGCCTGCATAGATCGCCCGTGTACGATTTGCCATCGTCGATCCCGGACCCGCATCCTTGCTAAAACCGATGCCGCTCAACACGATGGATCATGGGCCGTGACAGAATGTGCCGTGCACAGAATCTTTTGACGTTGGTCGTGATTCATGCAGCTTCCGACTGCATCAATCGTTAACCCCCTTGGCGATAATGCTGCGGCGCGCTATATATTGTTTCGCTTGCAGCACGGGTCGGCGGTTGTGAGTGTGAGTTCGGATCAACCGAACCAGTGTTGCGTTCAGGCCACTACAGTAAACTTGTATTGGTCTGAAATTGAAGTGGTGTTGCGGCCAACCGGCTCCTATGCCATAGGGCGGTTGGACGAGAGCACCGGAGCTCGAAGAGGGAGTATAATATGTTTTCCAAGCTTCTGACGGCAGCTGCCGTTGTTACGATGGCGGCGACGCCGGTCATGGCGGCTCCGGCCTCCAAGCTGTCGCTGTCGCGCGCTTCGACGGCAAGCAAGAAGGGCAATGAGCTGGCTCCGGCCATCATCATCGGCCTGATTGCTACTGCCGCAATCGTCGGCGGCGCAGTCGCGATCGCAAACAACGACGACAAGCCCGACAGCAACTAAGCTGAACGGTTAGTCCAGTTACGAAGTGGCGGCCATTGGCCGCCACTTTTGTTTCCGGTCAAGTCCGCCGGAACCTATCATCGGTTCATCCGATCGGCACGTTTGTACATGCTCTCAAAATTTCTCGGTGGCCGCTCCAGGCAGAAGCTGACCGGATCGATTCCGCCAGCCCAGCGCATCTACGCCATCGGCGATATCCATGGTCGCCTGGACCTGCTCGACGCCCTGCTCGCACAGATCGCCCAGGACGAATCGTCCCGTGGCCCGGCGGAAACGAGCATCATCTTTCTCGGCGATCTGGTCGATCGCGGCCCCGCCTCCGCCCAGGTGATCGATCGTGCCATCCAGGTGACGCGCGAGCGCCCCACGACGCGCTGCCTGCTGGGCAATCACGAAGAAGTATTTCTGAAATCGATTCGCGGCGACTTGAAAGCGTTGGCGTTCTTCTGCCGAATCGGCGGACGCGAAACGATTCTCAGCTACGGCCTGTCCGAACAGACCTATCAGAATTGCGACTATCCCGAGTTGCTCGACATGCTGCAGGCAGCGATCCCGCCCGCGCACGTCGCGTTTCTGGAGCAGTGCGAGGACCTGATCGTCGTGGGCGACTATGCGTTCGTCCATGCCGGCGTGCACCCCGGCGAATCGCTGGCGCTGCAAAAGCCGCAGCAGCTGCGCTGGATTCGCGACGAGTTCCTCAACCATCGCCGCCCGCTGGAAAAGATCATCGTCCACGGCCACACGATCTCGGAAAGCGTGGAGATCGGCCCGCACCGCATCGGGCTGGACACCGGCGCCTATGTCAGCGGCAAGCTGACCGCGATGGGGTTCGAGGGGCAGGAACGCTGGGTCCTCGACACCGCGGAGTATGCAGGCGCCTGACGCGCCGCCGCACTCAGTGATACCCCGCTTCGCCCACCTTGCCGCGAAACACCCAATAGGCCCATCCGGTATAGCCCAGGATCACCGGGATCAGCACCACCGCCCCCACCAGCATGAATCCCTGGCTGATCGCCGGCGCGGCTGCATCCAGGATGGTCACGCCGGGCGGGATCATGTTCGGGAACAGGCTGATACCCAGTCCCAGAAAACTGAGCAGGAACATCCCCAGCGCGAGTAGCAGCGGCGTCACCTCGGCGTTGCGCGCCAGTGCCCGCCAGAACAGCACCGCCAGGATCGCGACCAGCAGCGGCACCTGCGCCGTCAGCAGCACCCCCGGAAACGCAAGCCACCGCGCGACATAATCGCCGCTCAGCGTCAGCGTCGCCAGGCTCACCAGCGCGATCGCCACCAGCAGCACGATGCCAAACCGACCCGCCAGCCGCCGTGCATGCGCCTGCCCCTCGCCCTCGGTACGCCAGATCAGCCAACAGGCGCCGAGCAGGCAATAGCCCGCGACCAGGCTCAGCCCCGTCAGCAGGCTGAACGGCGAAAGCCAGTCGAGCCAGCCCCCGGCATAGGCGCGGCCGGACACCTTGATCCCCTGCAGGATCGCGCCCAGCGCGATTCCCTGCGCCAGCGCGGCGGTGAGCGATCCCAGCGTAAAGCCGACGTCCCACCACCGCCGATGCGCCGGATCGCGCCACCGGAACTCGAACGCCACGCCGCGAAACACCAGCCCGAGCAGCATCGCGATGATGAGCGGGTACAGCGCCGGCATCAGGATCGCATAGGCCAGCGGGAACGCGGCGAACAATCCGCCCCCGCCCAGCACCAGCCACGTCTCGTTCCCGTCCCACAGCGGCGCGATCGAGTTCATCGCGCGGTCGCGTTCCGTGCCTTTCAGCGTGGGGAACAGGATGCCGATTCCCAGGTCGAACCCGTCCATCACGACATAGGCGAACACGGCAAACGCGATCAGAAATGCCCAGATCGTGGCCAGCATGGGGTCCGGGTTCATGGCTGCTGCTCGCTGTTCGGCTGCGCGGGACCGGGGACGATGCCTGCGGTGCGGATCGGGGCATCGCGCGGGGTATCGGGCTCGTGCACCTGCACGCCCTTCGCGATCAGCTTGAGAATGTAGAAGATGCCGAAGCCGAAGACGATGCAGTACACCAGGATGAATGCGACCAGCGATGCGCCCACCGCCGGCGCCGCCAGCGGCGACGCGCTGTCGGCAGTGCGCAGCAGGCCATAGACGGTGAAGGGCTGTCGCCCGCTCTCAGTAGTCACCCACCCCGCCAGCACCGCGACGAACCCCGATGGTCCCATCACGAGCGCGAACCGGTGCAGCCAGGGCCAGTCGTACAGCTTGCCCCGCCACCGCGCGATCAGGCTCCATAGCCCCAACAACAGCATCAGCATGCCGATGCCGACCATGATCCGGAATGCCCAGAACACGATCGCCACCGGCGGCTGCCGATCGCGCGGCACTACATCCAGCCCCGCCAGCGGGGCGTTGGGATCATGTTTGAGGATCAGCGACGACAGCTTCGGTATCGACACCGCATAGTCGACGCGCTGCGCCCGCTGGTCGGGCAGCCCGAACAGGATCAGCGGCGCACCGTCCGGGTGGCTTTGAAAATGCCCCTCCATCGCCGCGACCTTGGCGGGCTGATGCTCCAGCGTGTTGATCCCGTGCTGGTCGCCCGCGAGGATCTGTACCGGCGTGACCAGCGCCGCCATCCACATCGCCATCGAGAACATGATGCGCGCACGCGCATTCTTCGGATCGCGCAGCAGGTGCCACGCCGCCGAGGCGCCCACGGCGAAGGCAGTGGTCAGGTACGCGGCAATCACCGTATGGACCAGCCGATAGGGAAAGCTGGGGTTGAAGATCACCGTCAGCCAGTCACTGGGCACGAACTGGCCCCGCGCATTGACCACATAGCCTACGGGCGTGTGCATCCAGCTGTTCGCCGACAAGATCCAGAACGCGGAAATGAAGGTGCCCAGCGCCACCATCGCCGTCGCCGCAAGGTGGAGCCGGGGACCCACTTTCTCCATCCCGAACAGCATCACGCCTAGGAACCCGGCCTCGAGGAAGAAGGCGGTCAGCACTTCATACGCCATCAGCGGGCCGATCACCGGCCCGGTCTTGTCGGCAAAGACCGACCAGTTGGTGCCGAACTGGTAGGAAAGGACGATGCCCGACACCACGCCCATCGCGAACACGACGGCGAAGATCTTCACCCAGAAGCGGAACAGGTCGAGGAACTCCTCGCGCCCCGTGCGCAGCCACAGGGCCTCCAGGACGAGCAGATAGCTCGCCAGTCCGATCGTGAAGGCGGGAAAAAAGAAGTGGAAGCTCACCGTGAAGGCGAACTGGATGCGGGCCAGCAGGACGGGATCGAATGCGTCGAACATGGGCGGCTCCCTCTGGACCAGAGGTGCGCCCCACGCGCCTACAACGCAATAGGGGCCGGCGATGCCGACCCCTATACTTTAGTCTACATAGCTTGTCTCAGACGCTTATTGCCCGCCGGGCTGCGGAGCGCCCTGCGGCGGGGCGCCGGCGCCACCCTGTTGCTGCTGCTGCATCATCTGCTGCATCATCATCTGCTGGACGACGGCGGCCGGCAGGATGCGCTCGACGCTGACGTCGAACACCAGCACTGCATTGGCCGGGATGGGCGCGCCCGGCGGCGGATTTTCGCCATAGGCCTGGGCAGCGGGAAGCCAGAAGCGATACTTGCCCTGCGTCTGGACATGCTTCAGCGATTCCAGGAAGCCCGGAATTGCCGAACCCGGCTGCAGCGGGAACGGCATCGGGCGCTCGCTGCGATCGAAGACCGTGCCGTCGCGGAGCTTGCCGACATAGCTGGCGACGACATAATCGCCGTCCGAAGGATTGGGGCCCGTGCCGGGCTTGAGCACCAGATACTCGACGCCCGACGGCAGAGTCACGACGCCCGGCTGGCCCTTGTTCCAGGCAAGGAACTGTTCGTTCGTGCCCTTCGCGGCGACCTGCGCGCGCGTCCCGTGCCAGGCGAGCGCAAGCGCCAGCGCGGCTGCAGCGACGACACCGACGCCAAGCCACACCTTATATGCACGCTTGACGGGCTGAAGCGGAACGGCAGTCACGGACATCGATAATGCTCCAGCACGGATGGCGCGCCATCCGACAAGTCACAAAACACACGCCCCGCCGGTGCTCCGGCGGGGTCCGTGGCCTTATTTATTACCGGGCGCTGTCGCGCTCGACGCGCTTGCGCTCCAGCTTGCGCGCGCGGCGAACCGCAGCGGCACGCTCGCGGGCGCGCTTCTCGCTGGGCTTCTCGTAGTGGCGGCGCAGCTTCATCTCACGATACACGCCTTCACGCTGCAGCTTCTTCTTGAGTGCGCGCAGTGCCTGATCGACGTTGTTGTCGCGAACGATGATTTGCATAAGGCCGTACAGCTCCGATCTTGATTCAATAGAACAGGGTTCGCCGAGACACGAGGTCGCGATCGTTGAGGGGCGCCCTATCAGGCGAAACCCCGCTTTTCAAGCCAAAGAGTCACAACCGCCCCGCATCAGGACCCGACCGGATGTGGCAAACGGGCCACAGCTGCGAACATTACACAGCGTTGCAGCGCCGCAACCTGCCCGATAGGTTACGCGTCCACCCCCATCGGATGACCCAGCTTGCACACGCCGTGGACCTAGAGACTCGCCTGCTCATCGTCGATGACGATCCCGGCATACGGGAACTGACTGCCGGCTTCCTGTCGCAGCATGGCTATATCGTCGATACCGCGTCGGGCGGAGCCGAGATGCGCGCGGCGCTCGACAAACATGACTATGCCCTTGTCGTGCTCGACGTGATGATGCCGGGCGAGGACGGGCTGTCGATCCTGCGCGGGATGGATCGCGACTCCGGGCCGCCCGTCGTGATGATGTCAGCGATCGGCCAGGACATCGACCGGATCGTCGGGCTGGAAATGGGTGCCGACGATTATCTGGTAAAGCCGGTGAACCCGCGCGAGCTGCTCGCCCGCATCCGCGCAGTGATGCGGCGCAGTACGCAGCGCGGCGCCGTCACGCGCGGCGTACCCGATCGCCACTATATGCGATTCGCCGGCTGGCGGCTCGATGCCGTCGGGCGACAACTGTACGATCCGGAAGACGTCGTCATCAACCTGTCCGACGGCGAGTTCCGCCTGCTGCTCGCGCTGGTCGAGCGGCCCCGCCGGGTGCTGACGCGCGACGCGCTGCTCGATCTGTCGCGCGGGCCGATGGCGGAGCATTTCGACCGCGCGATCGACGTCCAGATGAGCCGGCTGCGCAAGAAACTGGCCCGCCCCGGCGCCGAAGACCTGATCCGCACGATCCGCAACGAAGGCTATATGTTCGTAGCCGAAGTGACGCAGAAGTGAGGCGCGCCCGGTCGATCGTCGTCCCGATCGTGTTGCTGGTGATCGCGGCAGCGCTGGCGGGAACCGCGTTCCAGTTCATGATCATGTTCAATGGCCCCCCGCCCGGCGTCGGCCCGGTGCCGCTGGAGCGCGTCGCGCAGGCGCTGCGCACAGGGCATCTGGACGAGCGCACGGCACAGCGCATGACGCTGACGACCGTCGCAGGCGATGCCTTTGGCCGCCCGGACGAACAGCCGTCCAGCGCCCGCGACGCGGCGATCGCGGACCGGATCGGCGTGCCCGCCGATCGCGTGCGCGGCTTCTATCTCTTTCCCGCGCGCGATCCGAGCGAGGATCTGCGCGGCAGCTTCACCGTGGCATTGCAGACCGGCAAGGGCTGGGTGGTCGCCGCCAGCCAGCCGCGTCCGGTCTTCACCGCCTGGCATGTGCGGCGCCTGTCGATCATGCTCGCCACGATCGCGCTGTTGTCGCTCTTCGCCTGGGCCGTCGCGCGCCGCATCTCACGGCCGATCCGCAACCTCGCCGAAGCTGCGACGCAGGCGCGGATCGGGTCACGCTCGGTCATCCCGCTGGATGGCCCGCGCGAAGTCCGCGAACTGGCCGGCGCGCTGGAGGCGATGCAGGAGCGCATCCTGCAACAGGCCGAAGGCCGTTCGGCGATGCTCGCCGCAATCACCCATGATCTGGGCACCCCGCTGTCGCGCATCGCCTTCTGGGTCGAGCAATTGCCCGATGCCGCGCGCGAACGGGCGAACGCCGATATTGCCGAGATGCGCGAGATGCTGGGCGCCGCGCTGCGGTTTACCCGCGAAGACAGCAACATCGTGCCGCACGGCCGGCTCGACCTGGGCAGCCTGATCGAAAGCCTCGCCGACGACCAGGCCGCCGCCGGCCGCCCGGTAGAGACCGCCGGCGGCCCCCGCGTGGTGATGCGCGGCGATTCGGCGGCGCTACGGCGGTTGTTCGGCAATCTGATCGAAAATGCCGTGCGCTATGGCGACCATGCCTGCCTGTCCTGGACTCTGAACGGGACCGTCGCCGAAGTGCTGGTCGATGACGAAGGGCCGGGGTTCCCGACCGAAACCGAAGCGCTGTTCGCCCCCTTTGTGCGCGGCGAGGCATCACGCAACCGCGCGACCGGCGGCACCGGGCTGGGCCTCGCCATCGTGCGCGCGATCGCCAGCGGGCATGGCGGCACGGTCCAGCTGGAAAACCGGCCGGCGGGCGGCGGACGGGTGCGCGTGGCGCTGCCGACGGAATTTGCCACGCAGTGAAACATTACGGCACACGGCGAAATCCGCCGGTGTGCAAAGGTGCCGAAACGGGACTCCGCCGCCAAGGAGACCCGGATGCCGCAACACGACGACCATGATGAGGGCTTGTCCCATGACCTGATGGCCATGACGGCGCTTTCCAATCGTCGTCATGCGCTGCGCTGGTTTGCCGGAGCCGGCACGGGCATGTTGCTGAGCGCGTGCGACAGCGGCGGCTCGGCGGGCAGCGTGGTCACCGCGACCCCCACGCCCAGCACGACGGCAACGCCTACGCCCGGCGCCACCGCCACGCCGACGCCGAGCGCGACCAGCACGGCCTGTGTCGTCGATCCGACCGAAACCAACGGCCCCTATCCGGCGGACGGCACCAACACGTCGAGCGGCCTCACCTCGAACGCGCTGACCGCATCCAACGTCGTGCGCAGCGACATCCGGTCCAGCTTCATTGGATCGTCGACCACCACCGCCGCCGGGGTCACGCTCACCCTCACGCTGACGCTCGTGGACGTAAACACGGCCTGCGCGCCGCTCGCTGGCTATGCGATCTACATCTGGCATTGCGACCGGGCGGGCAAATACTCGCTCTACGATCTGCCGGCGGAAAGCTATCTGCGCGGAGTCGGCGTGACCGACGCCAATGGCCAGGTGACGTTCACTACCATCTTCCCCGGCTGCTACGCCGGGCGCTGGCCCCACATCCATTTCGAAGTGTTCTCCAGCCTCGCCAACGCGACCAGCGGGCGCTACGCCACGCTGATCTCGCAGCTGGCAATGCCCAGCGCCGCCTGCTCGACGGTGTATAACGGCGCCAGCGGGTACACGAGCAGCATCGCCAATTTCGCCGGCGTGTCGATCAACAGCGACAATGTGTTCGGTGACAACACCAGCGCCCAGATTGCGCAGCAGACCCCGAATGTGAACGGCAGCGTGGCCAATGGCTACACCGGCACCGCCACGATCGGGATTGCGCGCTAACCCTCCACCCGCGGTGGGCGCCCCGCGTGCCGAGGTGACGGGAGGGTCACTTCCCGGCGCGCGGGGCGTTGCTATAGTCGTGCGATGCAGACGCCCGCCCCCACCGCCCCCCGCCACCGCCTGCGCTCGATCCTGGGCGGTTCGGCGGGCAATCTGGTCGAATGGTATGACTGGTACGCCTATTCGGCGTTCACGCTGTACTTCGCGCCGCATTTCTTTCCCAAGGGCGACCAGACCGCGCAGTTGCTGAACGCCGCGGCGGTGTTCGCCGTCGGCTTCCTGATGCGGCCGGTGGGCGGCTGGTTGATGGGCATCTATGCCGATCGCCAGGGGCGCAAGGCCGGGCTGACCCTCTCAGTCTCGCTGATGTGCGCGGGATCGCTCATCATTGCGCTGACGCCGGGGTATGAGACGATCGGCACCGCCGCGCCGGTGCTGCTCGTCCTCGCCCGGCTGATGCAGGGGTTGTCGGTCGGCGGCGAATATGGCGCCAGCGCGACCTATCTGTCCGAAATGGCCGGCAAGCGGCACCGGGGATTCTTCTCCAGCTTCCAATATGTCACGCTGATCTCGGGCCAGCTCGTAGCGCTGCTCGTGCTGCTGGTGCTTCAGGCGACGCTGAGCGAGGCCGCGCTCGATGCCTGGGGCTGGCGCATCCCGTTCGCGATCGGCGGCGTGCTTGCGGTTTTCGTGTTCTGGCTGCGGCGGCGGCTGGCGGAGACGCAGAGCTTCGAGAATGCGCGCGATTCCACCAAGAAATCAGGCTTCTGGGAATTGCTGCGCAGCCACCCGCGCGAGGCCGCCGTGGTGATGCTGCTCACTGCCGGCGGCACGCTCGCCTTCTATGCCTATTCGATCTACCTCCAGAAATTCCTGGTCAACACCGCCGGGTTCGACCGCGCCACGGCGTCGCAGATCAATGCCGCCGCGCTGTTCGGATTCATGCTGATCCAGCCGCTGGCGGGCGCGCTGTCCGACCGGATCGGGCGCAAGCCGCTGATGGTCGCATTCGGCGTGCTGGGCGTCGCCCTCACCTACCCCATCTTCGCCGCGCTGGAGGGCGTGCGCTCGCCGTTCGTGGCGTTCCTGCTAATGTTCGGGGCGCTGGTAATCGTCACCGGCTACACCTCGATCAACGCGGTGGTGAAGGCAGAGATGTTCCCCGCCCACATCCGCGCGCTGGGCGTCGCGCTGCCCTATGCGCTGGCCAATGCGCTGTTCGGCGGCACCGCCGAATATGTCGCCTTGTGGTTCAAGGATGCGGGGTGGGAGCGCGGCTTCTACTGGTATGTGACCGCGATGATCGGCGTGTCGCTGATCACCTATCTGCGGATGCGCGACACCCGCGACCACAGCCGGATCGAGGAGGACTGAGGCCTCGCCCGCCCGTCAGACGATGATCCCGCCCCCGCCGCGAATCGCCAGCACCCGCCCGATCGCATCGAACAGCGCGTCCATCGCCACCGGCTTGAACAGCACGTCGTCGGCGCCGGTCGCCAGGCACCGTTCGCGCAGATCAACCGCAGTATCCGCCGTGACGACGATGATCGGCAACTCGCCCTTTGCATCGTCGCGGGCGCGAATCTGGCGAATTGTTTCGAATCCGTCGGTTCCCGGCATCCGAAGATCGACGAGGATGACATCGAATGTCTCGGCGTCGATACGCGCCAGACCTTCCTCGGCCCAGCTCGCTTCCGCCATCGTCGCGCCGGCGACGTCCAGCATGTCTTTCACGACCCGACGATTCATCGGATCGTCTTCGATGAAAAGGATGTTCATCGGCTGTCGCCGATAGAGGAATAGGGCATGTGCGCGACCGTTTTTTTCATGTTGCGTGTGCTATCGCCCTAAGCCGCCTGCGAAACAAGCGGCTCTGCGCCGTCAGCTTTGGAAATTTCCGCTTCCGGCGGTGCGAGTGCCGCGACCAGCGCAGCCCCCGCCACCGGCTTGTCGATAACCTGGCGGATGCCGGTTTCCAGAAGGCGCGTGTGCTCCTCCGTATCCGGGCGCATCCACAACACCGCGCTGGTCGCCCCCTCCGCCGCCAGCGCCAGCGCGCGCAACGCTTCCAGCGGATCGCCCTCGCCCGCCTTCAGCGTCGCTTCGTCCACCAGCAATCGCGTAATCCCGCCCTCGCCCAGAACCGCCAGCCCCGCCTCCGCGCTCGGCACGAAATGGAGCGTCTCCACGCGCGGCTCGAACAGCGTCCGCAGCATCGAACGCGCGATCGGGTTGCGATCGACGATCAGCATCCCGCCCGCCGCCCGCCCGCTGGCCCGCGCATCCACCGGCGCCTCGGCCGGAACGAGCGGCAGGTTCACGGTGAAGCGCGATCCCTGGCCCTCGCCACTCTCCACGGCGATTTCCCCGCCCAATGCGCGGGCAAGGTTGCGACAGATGGCAAGGCCCAGCCCGGTGCCGCCAAAGCGGCGCGTGGTGCTGGTGTCCACCTGGCGGAACGATTCGAAGATTTCCTCGAACTTCTCCGGCGGGATGCCGATCCCCGAATCGCTTACGGTCAGGCAGATGCGGCGCATATCCCCCTCCCCTTGCGCAACCACCCGCAGGCTGACGCTGCCCTTTTCAGTAAACTTCACGGCATTGGACAGGAGGTTGAACACGATCTGGCGCAGCCGCGCCGCGTCGCTGAGGATCCATTGCGGCGCGTGGCTGAGTTGCAGGTCGAAGCCGAGCCCCTTTGCCCGCGCCTGCTCCTCCCACATCCGCGTCACATCGGTCAGCATCGCGCACAGGTCCATCGGCGCCGCTTCGACCGTCAGGTTTCCGGTCTCCATCTTGGCCACGTCGAGGATGTCGTCGACCAGGCTGCGCATCGTGACGCCGGCGTCGTGGACGATGCCGATCCGGTCGCGCATCTGCGGGGTAAGCGTCGAATCCGCCAGCATCACTTGAGTCATGCCCAATATGCCGTTCAGCGGCGTGCGGATCTCGTGGCTGGTCGTCGCCAGGAACTCGGTCTTGGCGCGCAATGCCTTTTCCAGCGCGACATTGGTTTCGTTCAGCACGACGTTGGCGGCGCGCACCTGATTGCGGCTGCGGCGCAGCGTGACGAGGCCGAAGCTGAGCAGCGCGATGATGACCAGCGTGGCACCGCCGATACTGAGGAACAGCGTGCGTTGGAACCGGGCAGTGCGAACCGCCTCTTCGCGTTGCAGGTTCGCGATCTGCGCTTCCTGGCGGGCGTAGTCGAACCGGGCGGACATCAGCCCGGCGCTGGTCGTCGTCGCAACCTTTGCCGCCTCTTCGTTCAGCCGACGCAGCGCCTCCAGATGCGCCAGCGCGAGCGGCAGATCGCCAGTCTCTCGGAAAATCCGATAGGCATAGAGATGCTCGGTCCGGAACTCGATGCTGGTCTTGGCAAGATCCACACCATCGAACGCGCGCCGGATATAGCTTGCTGCCTTTGCATAGTCCCCGCGATCGGCGGCAAGCCGCGCCGCCGTTGCGAGCAGCGAGCGCCGCATGCCGATCGCGCTGGCATCGCCGGTCAGCGCAAAGCCGCGGCGGATCGTGCGATCGGCGGCATCCAGCTCGCGCGCCTCGACCTGATTCCGCGCCAGATTGGCGAGAACCCGTGCCTCCAGCGTCGGCCGGCCCATCTGCCGCGCGATGCGCAGCGCTTCCAGATACTCCGCCTCGGAAGCGGAATAGCGCTCCAGCGCAAGCAACACGTTGCCGCGACTATTGTGGATCGAAAGCGACAGCATCTGGTCGCGGCCCGACAGCTCGGACGCCTGCTGATAATAGCGCTCGGCGCGGACATCGTCGTTCGCCGCGCTGTACAGCGCGCCCAGATTCTGGAGCGCCAGTGCCTGGCTGCGCGCATCCTTGATCTGGCCATAGATGCGATAGGCCTGCTGAAACGCATTCAGCGCCGCCGCCGCCTTGTCCTCCAGCATGTACAGGTTGCCCTGCGACATCAGCAGGTCGCCGCGCACCTTGATCGGCTCCGGGATCGAGGCGATCAACGTCAGCCCTTCGGCAAGAACCGGCACCGCGCGTTTGGACTGGTTGGTGCGAAGCATCGCTTCGGCGGTCAGTCGCTTTGCCGTGGCGAGCGCGATGTTCCGCTGCCGCGCATCCGGCAATTGCCGCGCCAGGGCCTCCGCCTCTGCGGCAGCGACCAATGCTTCGGCGGGGTCCGAGACCATCGCGTCGAGAACGCGCGCAAACGCGGCCTCAAGCGGCTTGGGGAAGGACGGATCGGCCGCAAAAGAGGGGCTGGCGCCAAATCCCAGTAACAGTGCCAGCAGCGCAAGGCATATCCGCGCGCGGATCACGCCCGTTTCCAGAAACTCTCGGGACGCGCAAAGGGGGAATGCCCGGCGGCACCGGCGACAAGATGGCCGTCCTCCGCCACGAACTTGCGAAACGCGTCGAACCCCAGCGGGCGGGAAATCAGGAATCCCTGCACCATGTCGCAGCCCATCACGCTGAGCAGCGCCAGCGCAGACGGCGTCTCGACGCCTTCCGCCGTGACTTCCATTTCCAGCGCATGGGCAAGGTCGATGGTCGAGCGCACGATCAGCGGATCGCGATTGCTGCTGGTGAGCTGGAGCACGAACATCTTGTCGATCTTCAGCTCGCGCGCCGGCAATTGCTTGAGATAGGCGAGCGAGGAAAGCCCCGCGCCATAATCATCGATCGCCAGCTCGACGCCGATGTCGGCGAATTTCTGCAAGTGGCGAATCGCGCTGTCCGGATCGCGGATAACCGCCGTCTCGGTGATCTCGAACCCCAGCTTGGCGTCGGTGGACGAAACGATGTCGCACGCCTCGGCCACGAAACCGGCATCGGCCAGGAGCACGCCGGAGATGTTGATGAACAGCCGCAGGTCGAAGCCGTCGGCGGCCAGCCGCTTCTGGTCGGTGATAACCTGCCGCAGCGTCCACAGCGTCAGCGACGCGATCTCGCCGGCCTCTTCGGCAACGGCAATGAAGTCGCCGGGCAGGATGAGCCCGCGGACCGGGTGCTGCCACCGCACCAGCGCCTCCGCGCTGGCGATCTTCTGCCGCCGCACATGCACCTTGGGCTGATACTGCAGGAACATCTCGCCTTCGGCGATCGCGCGGGGCAGTTCGCGCATCAGCGTGAGCTTGTCGAACGCCAGGTCGGCGCGCGACAGATCGAGCATCACGACGCGGCCTTCGTCCCGCGCCTGGTTGAGCGCCGACTCCGCCGCCTCGATCAGCCGCACCTCGTCGCAATCGATCGACGGGGCCGCCGCGACGCCGAACTGCATCTGCAACGGATACCGCTCGCCGTCGATATCGATCATCCGCAGGAACGCCGTGCGCAGGCTGTCGACCACGGCGGCGGCAGCCTTGGGCGTGTCCGCCTCGAACGCGATCTCGATCGTCGCGCGCGCCGCGTTCACGATTCGCACGTCAGGGCATAACGCAGTGATTCGCGACGAAACGTCCAAAACGAGCGAATCTGCACGCGGGCGACCCAGATGGCGGCGCAAGGTGGCAAAATTCGCGATCTCGCATACGCACAGGATTCGCCAATAGCCGGGCTCGTGCCGGCGCACGCTCTGCGCGCCCATTGCCGTTTCCCCCTCCCGGCCCCCGCGCACGGGATGGCCCGCTTCGCCTTCGGGCAAAACACCTTCCTCGCCAACGGCTTGCGTTACGTCGTTTGCTGCCTCCGGCATGGCCATGGCCCCGCCAGAAGCGGCTCGGGAGAAGGGCGACTTGGGCGGTTTTTGTGCCGACATGCCTCCGCAAATGCCCTGAGAGGCTTGAAGGAAGCGTTAATCACGGCGCCCGCGGCGCCAGCTCGGCAGGAATTGCCGGCAAACCACGGTTGATTCATCGTTAACGCCCCGGTAACCATTCGATTCGCGCACCGATGCGCACGAAGGGAGACCAACCATGTTCGCGTTCAACCTGTTCTTTCGCGACGGCGCCACGGGCAACGAGATTCGCCCGATCTGAACCCGTTCGTTTCTTCCGGGCCGGCAGGGGAGTGTCTTCCGGCGAAGACATGCTGACCGGCCCGGACGACCATGCAAAAGGCGGCCCGCTGCGGCCGCCTTTTGCATGGTCGGAACGCTGCAATGCCGGGTACCGGCTACAAGGCTTGCGGTATCGGCGTTCCCTGAGCCCCTTGTTCGGGGGGCAGGCTGCGCTAAGGCGCCCGTAAAGCTAACTCGAAGGGACTTTCTGTGCGTATTGCGATGATCGGCACGGGCTATGTGGGCCTGGTTTCCGGCGCCTGCTTTTCCGATTTCGGCCATGAGGTGGTCTGCGTCGACAAGGACGCGCGCAAGATTGAGCTGCTGCATCAGAACGTCATGCCGATCTATGAGCCGGGGCTCGCCGATCTGGTCGCCTCCAATGTGCGCGCGGGCCGGCTGTCGTTCACGACCGACCTGCCCTCGGCGGTGCGCGATGCCGATGCGATCTTCATCGCCGTGGGCACGCCCAGCCGCAGGGGCGATGGCCATGCCGACCTGTCCTATGTCTTCGCCGCCGCGCGCGAGATCGCCGAGAACCTGACCAAGGCGAGCGTGATCGTCACCAAATCGACCGTGCCCGTGGGCACCGGCGACGAAGTGGAGCGCATCATCGCCGAAGTCGCACCCGACAGCGGGGCGATGGTCGTCTCCAATCCCGAGTTCCTGCGCGAAGGCGCCGCGATCGAGGATTTCAAGCGCCCCGACCGCGTCGTCGTGGGCACCGATAACGAAGCTGCGCGCGACGTGATGCGCGCGATCTATCGCCCGCTGTCGCTCAACCAGTCGGCGCCGGTGCTGTTCGTCGGGCGCCGCACGTCGGAACTGATCAAATATGCCGCGAACGCATTCCTCGCGGTCAAGATCACCTTCATCAACGAAATCGCCGACCTGTGCGAGCAGGTGGGTGCCGATGTCCAGGAAGTGGCGCGCGGCATCGGGCTGGACAACCGCATCGGGGCGAAGTTCCTGCACGCAGGGCCCGGCTATGGCGGATCGTGCTTCCCCAAGGATACGCTCGCGCTGATGAAGACGGCAGCGGACAACGAAACCCCGCTGCGCATCGTCGAGGCGACCGTACAAGTCAACGACGCCCGCAAGCGCGCGATGGGACGCAAGGTCATCAAGGCGATGGGCGGCGACGTGCGCGGCAAGACCGTCGCGATCCTGGGCCTGACCTTCAAGCCCAACACCGACGACATGCGCGACGCGCCCAGCCTGTCGATCATCGCCGCGCTACAGGATGGCGGCGCCACCATCCGCGCCTATGATCCCGAGGGTGTCGAGCAGGCCCGGCCGCTGCTCAACGACGTCGTGTTCGCCTCGAGCCCCTATGACGCCGCCGAGAGCGCCGATGCGCTGGTGATCGTCACCGAATGGGATGAATTCCGCGCGCTCGACCTTGCCCGGCTGCGCGCGACGATGAAGGCGCCGCTGCTGGTCGATCTGCGCAACATCTATCCGCCCGCCGATGCGGCAAAGGCAGGCCTGACGCTGGTGGGCGTCGGCAAGCCGCGCGACTGATCGATGTATGCGCCCGTGCGGACCGGTGGACCGCACGGGCGCATCCGCGATTGGATAGCCTAAACAATATCTAGATCGTAGCGTCGGCACCGAACCTCTAGGTCGAGCCGCAATGACGTCCCATGCCCCCCTCCCGCCTGCGCAGCCCATGCTGACGCACCTCCAGCGGCTAGAAGCCGAAAGCATCCACATCCTGCGCGAAGTGGTGGCCGAGGCAGAGCGCCCGGTGATGCTCTATTCGGTGGGCAAGGACAGCGCGGTGATGCTGCACCTCGCGAAAAAGGCGTTCTATCCGGCGCCCCCGCCCTTCCCGCTGCTGCACGTCGATACGACGTGGAAGTTCCGCGCGATGTACGCACTGCGCGACAAGGCGGCGCGCGACGCCGGCATGGACCTGATCGTCCACAAGAACCCGGAGGCCGAGGCACAGGGGATCAACCCCTTCGACCATGGTGGCCGCCACACCGATATGTGGAAGACCGAAGGGCTGAAGCAGGCGCTCGACAAATACCGCTTCGACGCGGCCTTCGGTGGCGCCCGGCGCGACGAGGAAAAGAGCCGCGCCAAGGAGCGCATCTTCAGCTTCCGCACCGCGACCCATCGCTGGGACCCCAAGCAGCAGCGCCCCGAGTTGTGGCACCTTTACAATGCGCGCAAGGCGAAGGGCGAGAGCATGCGCGTGTTCCCGCTCTCCAACTGGACCGAGCTGGACATCTGGCAATATATCCTCGCCGAGGGGATCGAGATCGTGCCCCTCTATTTCGCCGCCCCCCGCCCCACCGTGGAGCGCGACGGGATGCTGCTGATGGTCGATGACGAACGCTTCCGCCTGCATCCGGGCGAAGTCCCGGTCCAACGCTCGATCCGCTTCCGCACGCTGGGATGCTATCCGCTCACCGGCGCGGTGGAGAGCGAAGCGGCGACGCTGGAAGCCGTGATCCAGGAAATGCTGCTCACCACTACCAGCGAGCGCCAGGGCCGCGCGATCGACCATGACCAGGCGGCGAGCATGGAGAAGAAGAAGCAGGAGGGCTATTTCTGATGGCATCCTCCTATCGCCCCGACGCACTGATCGCGTCCGACATCTCCGCCTATCTGGCCCAGCACCAGAACAAGTCGCTGCTGCGCTTCATCACCTGCGGGTCTGTGGATGACGGCAAATCCACGTTGATCGGGCGGCTGCTATACGATGCGAAGCAGGTCTTCGAGGACCAGCTCTCCGCGCTGGAAAGCGATTCCCGGCGGGTCGGCACCCAAGGGCAGGAAATCGACTTCGCGCTGCTGGTCGATGGCCTCGCCGCCGAGCGCGAACAGGGCATCACGATCGACGTCGCCTATCGCTTCTTCGCGACCGAGAAGCGCAAGTTCATCGTCGCCGACACGCCGGGGCACGAACAATATACCCGCAACATGGTGACCGGCGCCTCCACCGCCGACCTCGCCGTGATCCTGATCGACGCGCGCAAGGGCGTGCTGACGCAGACGCGGCGGCACAGCTTCCTCGCCCAGCTTATCGGCATCCGCCATATCGTGCTGGCGGTGAACAAGATGGACCTGGTCGACTATGACCAGGCGACCTTCGACGCGATCGTCGCCGATTATCGCGCCTTTGCCGACGAGATCGGGATCGGCGCCTTCACTGCGATTCCCCTATCGGGCTTTCGCGGCGACAACGTCACGACGCCGTCGCCCCATACGCCCTGGTATGCCGGCCCGACCCTGATCGCGCATCTGGAAAGCGTGCAGGTCGACAGCGATGCCGACCGGGCAAAGCCTTTCCGCCTGCCGGTGCAGTGGGTCAATCGCCCCAATCTCGACTTTCGCGGCTTTGCCGGGCTGATCGCCGGCGGCAGCGTGAAGCCGGGCGACGCAGTCCGCATCCTGCCCTCGGGCCGCACCACCACGGTCGAGCGCATCGTCGCGATGGGCGACGACCTGGCGGAGGCGGGCGCGGGCCAGTCGGTCACGCTGACGCTGGCGGACGAAGTCGATTGCTCGCGCGGGGACGTGATCGCCGCCGCCGATTCCCCGCCCCAGGCCGCCGACCAGTTCCAGGCGACGATCGTGTGGATGGACGCGCAGGACCTGCTGCCCGGCCGCGCCTATTGGCTCAAGCTGGGCACCCAGACGGTGAGCGCCGTGGTGCGCGAGCCCGAGCATACGATCGACGTCAACACGCTGGCCAAGACATCCGCCAAGACGCTGCGGCTCAACGACATCGGCGTCGCCGAAGTCGCCACCGATCGCGCGCTGGTGTTCGAGCCCTATGCCGACAGCCACGACCTGGGCGGGTTCATCCTGATCGACAAGGCGACCAACGCCACCGTCGCGGCGGGGATGCTCCGCTTCGCACTGCGCCGGGCGCAGAACGTCCATTGGCAGGCGATCGAGATCACGCGCGAGGCCCATGCCGCGCAAAAGGGGCAGCAGCCCCGCCTGCTCTGGTTCACTGGCCTGTCGGGGTCGGGCAAGTCGACCATCGCCAATCTGGTCGAGAAGAAGCTCCACGCGCTGGGCAAGCACAGCTTCCTGCTCGACGGCGACAATGTCCGCCACGGGCTGAACCGCGACCTGGGCTTTACCGATGCCGACCGGGTCGAGAATATCCGCCGCGTCGGCGAAGTCGCCAAGCTGATGACCGACGCCGGGCTGATCGTACTTACTGCCTTCATCTCGCCCTTCCGGGCCGAGCGCGATCTGGTGCGCGGCATGCTGCCCAAGGGCGAGTTCTTCGAGATCTTCATCGACACGCCGCTGGAAGAGGCCGAGCGCCGCGACGTGAAGGGCCTGTATAAAAAGGCGCGCGCCGGCCAGATCGCCAACTTCACCGGCATCACCAGTCCCTATGAGCCGCCGGCCAACCCGGAAATCCGCATCGACACCACCCGCACGACGCCCGAAGCGGCGGCGGAGCGGATCGTCGAGGAGATTATCGGCGTTTGGTCCCCCGTCGTTTAGCCGGGCGCGGCTTGCCCGAACGGAAGAAGGCGACGGCAAGCAGCACGACCAGTGCGGGCAACAGGAACGCGACCCCCTCGCGCATGAACACCTGCGGCGTGTTGCACCGGATCGATGCGTAATAGCCCGGGGCGCCCGGCACCGGCTCGACCTTGTCGTCCGATGCCCAGCGCAGGCAAGCATGGCCCTCGCCCGCCTCGAACCCGCTGAGCCAGCGCTGCGCCGCCTGCTGCGTCGGAAGGACCGGGCCCAGCCGCGTGATGACGTGGTGGTGCCAGATGGGATAGGCGCACAGCATCGCGAACCATGCGCCGACAAAGGCGGCGAGCTTGATCTGATGTGCGGTGAAGGGCAGGCGCAGCTTCGACATGGCGCGCGCTATGCCATCGCCGCGTGCCGCAGAAAAGACAGTGCTGCGGTGCTTCAGCTGAACAGCTTGAGCAACCGCGGATCGGTGACGCGCCCGTCAAAGCCGTGGGCGAGCCGCGCGTGGAAAAGCGCGCGGTCGTCGGCATCCACAGACGCGCTGTCCTTCTCCCAATCGACTTCCACCACCATCGCCAGCGGATCGAAGCGCAGCACGCCCTGCTGCATGGCGATCAGCGTCAGTTCGACATCGGCGAAGTGCCGCTTATACCCTGCGAAAAACAGGTCGCCGTCATAATTGCCCCGCGCCCAGTCGGCAGTGGCCATGCCGAAGCCCGCCAGCGCGCCCGCCCATTTACCGTCGTTGAACGCGAGCAGCCCGCCGCCCCGCCCACGCAGTCCGCGCAGCCCGACCGCGAGCCAGTTCCGGCTGGAAAAGGCGTCCTGCGCGACATAGGCGATTTCGGCGGCATGGCTGCGGCGAAAGACCGTGTTCGCCACCTGGATGAAGCCGATGCGCGCATCGTCATGCACGCACAGCAGCTTGCCCGCGCTGCCCGCCCGGCGCGCCAGCTGCTGCGCAGAGCGATTCGCCATCGCGCCGTCGATGAAGGGCATGACGACCAGCGGCTGCCCGGGCGTCCCGACATGGTCGGGCAAGCCGTCGACCGTGGTGATCTGCACCGAGAGCGTGGCACCTGCCATGGCTCAGACCCCGCGCGGCCGGCGAGGAAGATCGATTTTTAGCATCACGGCCCCCCGGCGATCCAGAATTCCTGTTCTGGTGCCCATGATTGCCGTGCTAGGTCAATGCCGGGCCAACGATAAAGCGTGCGATACATGACCGAAACGACGGGCAGGAACAAAGACAGCGAGACTGGGCCCGACTATTCCGGCATCGTAAATTCTGCCGGCAGCCTGTTTCTCAACGGCTGGGCCGTTACGCGTAGCGGCGACCCGTGCCAGGTCCGGGTGTTCGTGAACGGCGAAGAGGCGTTCGACATTCTCAGCGAAGAGGCGAGGCCGCATCTTAAGCGCCAGGGCGTGTCCAACGGTCTGGGCGGTTGGAGCGTCGATCTGCGAAAGGTCCTGAAACCCGGCCCCAATCGGGTCGATGTCCGGTTCCCCGATGGCACTTCGCTTCGCAAGAGCCCGTATATCCACCATGCGCCGTCCAAGATTCGCGCGCTCAAACCCGGCGAGACCCGGCTGTATCAGGGTGACGCGGCGCTGATCGACGATGTGCGGATCGACGGATGGGTGATGGGAACGGGTGGCGACACCGCTGTTGTGACCATCCATGTCAACGGACGCGAGCCCGTGAGCTTCCTGCCCGACCAGCCGCGCATCGCCGTGGTGGACGGCGTATCCCGCACGGTGTTCGGGTGGTCGATGGATCTTGGCGACGTGTTGATGCGCGGCATGAACCTGATCCATGTCCGCGACGCCGAAGGACAGCCGCTGGGCGAAAGCCCCTTCCGCGTACGCGTCGCGGCACCGGCAAAGGCGGCTCCGGCTGTCCCCGAACCAGCCCCCGCCCCTGCGCCGGTGCCTGCTGAGCCCGTTGCGCCACCGGCACCCCCGGTTGCGGAACCGCCGGTCGCGCAGGCGCATGGCATGCCCTCGGCTGCCGATCTCGATGAAATGTCGCTCGACGACATCAGCCTCGCCATGGCCGCTGGCATGGTCGAGGTGGAGCCCCCCGTCGCGCCACCGGTGCCAGAGGTCGTCGCCCGGCCAGCGCCCGAGCCGGTTGCGCCGCGCTTCAACAACGCACCGGGATTTTTCGAGCGGCTGTTGCGCCGACTGCCCTGAGTTAGCAGGCGCGATCGGCGAGCAGCTTTTCCCATTGCTCGCCGGCGCGCTCCGCGGTCCGCGCATGGTCGATGAGCAGACGGGCCAGGTCGGCCCGCCGCCACAGCCCGGCATGGACCGGCGGTGCGCCGGCAGCGGATAACGCGCGCACGCCCTCGGCATAGAAATCGGCGGGAGGCGAAACGATTCCCCGCACGATATGGACATAGTCGGCGTCGGACGCGCGCACGCGACGTTGCAGGCCCGCCACGTCCAGCGGCTCCAGGATCGCGCCAAGGCGTGACGCGTCGGGCGGCGTACCGCGCGCGACCGCGATCGTGCGCGCCGGCATGCTCTGCTGCGCAATCGGGGACACCCGGCCGTCCAGCACGAAGGCGTCGATGCTCGGCGCGCGCAGCGCCTGCGCCAGCACCGCGCGCCCATAGGCATGGCGATTGGCGAGCGGGGCCATGCTGCGCCGCCGCTCCGCTCGCGCATCGCCCATGGCAACGTCGCGCAGCGCCGATAGGATTGCCTGCCGATCCGATCGCACGGCCACGGCGCCCAGCACGGGGTTCGCCAGGATCGCATCCGCAACCTCGACATGGTCCGGCGTGGTGACAACGCCGGCGCCGTGCGCCCAGGCGGCCACCGCCCCTGCCCAGCCATCCCCATCGCCCAACAGCAGCATCGCGTCCGCATCGCTGGCCTCCACGTCAGGCCCGACCGTCAGCGCCAGCCCCTCTGTCTTCGCCAGCCGCGACAGCGCGGTGCACCAATCGGCGCCTCTAGCAGCCGCGTCGATCAGTCCCAGCCGAAGGCCATCGCCGGCGGCATGCTGATCGGGCGCAATCGCCGCCGGGCTGTGCGGCACCAGCGCGACACAGGCCGGCGGCAACCCGCCGCGCACGAGCATCGCCGCCAGGGTCCGGCTGTGCACCACCAGCCGGATCGAACCGTGCGCGGCCTGGAACCGGCGGGCGCCCAGCATCGCCATCACCGAAAAATCGACGCGATCGAGCAGCAGCGTGACGGTCATCCCCGCCTCCGCGAGCGGCACCGCCGCCCGCACGGCATCCACGCCCTGCACGATCGCCGCGCCGCGCCCGGCTTCGGGCGCAGCCTCTGCATCGGCCAGCGTCACTGGCTGTCGCTGGCCATCGGCGAACAATCGCGCCAGCGCCGCCACCTGCGGATCGCCGTCCCGGCCGACGATCCGAACCGGGCCGCGCTGAAGATAGGGCGCCGGCGGCACCGCGAGCGGGTGGGGCGCGACGCTGCGGGCGGCATGGAGCAGCGCGAACACCGCACGGGCGCTCTCCGGCGTCGGGCCCCTGCCGCTCCAGTCGAGCACAAGCCGGCGATACGCGTCCGCCCCGCCCCGTGCCATCGGGTAATGGCGCCGCATCCACGCCCAGTCGAATCCGACCAGCGGGACGCGCTCCTGCTCAGCCCCCACTCGAATGAAATGCGCATAGCCATCCATGCCTTCCGCGCACGCATCGGGATAGGCGCACAGATAATCGCCATAATCGAAGAACGGGTTGGGATTGAGAACGCGACCGTCGTCACGCGCGCGCAGAAACCCAGCGAGCGTTGGCACCTTCGAATCCGGCAACTGGCGCCCGACATGGGCGATGTCGAAACCCGCCAGCGGCTGGCGGCGGGCGGCATCGCCCTCCAGCAGATAATGGACCAGCGCGCCCATCGGCATCGGCGTGTCGCCCAGTTGCTCGGTGTACCAGGCCGGATCGAACAGCGGGTGCGGCGACAAACCCCGCGCCTCGCCTTCGCGGACATAGTGCGCAAGCGGATCGTCCAGCGCCGCATCGCCCGGATGTTGCATCCGGTAATAGCGCGCGTCGAACAGCCCGGATGCGCGGATCACGCGCCAGGCCTGGCGTTGCGGCGGAGTAAGCGGAACGGTCATGGCTGGCCTCGCATCGCGATTCGTTAGGCTTCAACAATCGCGCGCAGCTGCGCGGCGAGTGCGGGATTTCGGCCGCTGGTGCGGGCGTGGGACAGTTGGTGCCGTGCCGCGAACACCGGGCTCAGCGTGGGGCCCGCCAGCACGCGCACCCCCATCGCCATCGCCTCGACTGCGGTCAGCCCGGCGGCATAGGGCTGGGTGTTGACGATTGCCTCGCACCGGGCGAGTTCGCGCAAATAGGCGTGGTGCCCGACGGGCGCCTCCACCCGCTCGACCGCAACGCCCCGCCCCGCCAGCAACGCCTCCACCCGCTCGCGCGTGCGGGCATGGGCATAACGGCGATCGATCAACGCGACGCGGTCCACCCCCTCCGGCCATGCCAGCATCGCCGCCGCCGCGATCTTGGCCGGGTTCCCGACCAGCGCGACGCCGCGCTTGCGCGTCCCGTGCAGCGCGGTCACCGCCGCCGGCGGGTCATAGTCGCAATAGCCGCCCGCAATCGCGACCAGCGGTTCGGCATAGAGCGGCTGGAGAGTGTCGGGCGACTGCCACGCATCGCCGATCCAGCCATCGAACGCGTCGATGCCGGTCGTCGCCGACTGGCCGCCGACCCATTTGTACATCCGCGCCGCCGGCTTTGCGGACAGCGCCTTCAGCCCAGCGACATCGGCCCAGCCGCCCAGATCGAACAGAATGTCGATCTCCGCTGCGGCGATCCGCTCCGCCAGCTGGTCCGGCGGGAGATGGGCAACGTCGTGCCACGCGGTCGCGATCCCGCGAAACGCCGCCGTCCCCTCGTCCTGCTTGGTCCCCCGCGCGAAGCAGTGGAGGTCATGATACGCGGCCAGCGTGGCAAAAGCGGGGAAGGTCAGGTGATAGACCGGCGAATTGGTGAACAGCGGCGACACCAGCCCGATGCGCCGCCGCCCCGCGCGCGGGGTACGCGCTGCCCTGCGCGGCAACCGCAGATGCGCTTGCGAAAACGCCGTCAGCCGCGCGCTCAGCGCCGCGCCATCGGCATCCAGATACAGCGCCGCCATCAGGCTGGTCAGTTCCGCATCGACGCCATGCGCGGGATCGCCGAGCAAGGGCGCCACCAGCGCGCGCGCACCCTCTGCGTCGCCGAACGCATTCATCGCCAGATTGGCGAGGCCGAGCCGCGCAGTGCCGTTCGCCGGGTCGATCGCCAGCACGGCCTGCAGCGCCGCCTCGGCCCGCACCGGATCGCCCAGCGCCTGATGCACCCGCGCAAGCAGCGCCGGCGCCTGCCACAGCCGGGGGGACAGTGCCGTGGCGGCCTCCGCCAGCGGCCGCGCAGTGGCAAGGTCGCCGCGCGCAAAGGCGATCATCGCCAGGTTGTGCTTGATCTCCCCCGCCGCCGGCGCCAGCGCCTCGGCCTGGCGAAACAGGCGCGCAGCATCATCCCACTGCGCGGCATCGCGCGCGGACTGGGCCTGGCGCAGCAGCGTGTCGAGCGTTGCCTGTTTCATTGCCCCCAGCCCGCCGCCGCTCAGGCGACGCGCTTCACGCGGGCGCGGCGCGCCGGCTTGTCGGCAACCGGCAGCGACGGCACGTCGAACAGGCGCGCCTGCTCGCGCATCGATCGCCGCTGGACCAGCGCCGCTTCCGACATATTCTCAGGCGCGATCGCATGGGGCAGCCCCACCGAGGCAAGGATGGTGGCCAGTGCGCGCTGCGCGTGCGCTTCGGAGAAATGGCGCTCGACAAAGTCCAGCGATCGCTGCGCCATGTCCCGGCGCCGCGCTTCCGACGCCAGCAGCGCCGTCACCTGCTCCACCCAGTCGGCAGGGGTATCGGCAATCGTCGCCACGCCATCCTCCAGCCGCATCCCCTCTGCGGCGATCCCGCTGAGCACACAGGGCGTGCCGACGCGCAGCGCATCGATCACCTTGCCCTTCATCCCCGCCCCGATCCGCAGCGGCGCGACCATGATCGCCCGCGCCGCGAGAAACGCCGCCGCATCTTCCACCCAGCCCTCGATCACGACGCGATCGTCGGCGATCTCCTGCGCCATCGCGTCGAACCCGCTGCCGGCGATGTGGAACGTGACGCCGGGGTTGCGCGCGCGGATTTCGGGCCAGCATTCCGCGAGGAAGAATTCCACGGCGTCGCGATTGGGCTGGTGGTCATAGCTGCCCAGGAACGCGATCCCTTCGCGCGGGCGCTCCAGCACGCCGGTATCCACGGGCTCCGCGATCCAGGGAAGGATGCGGACATTGGCCTGCAGCCCCAGATAGCTTTCGATCACGCCGCGCTCGACATCGCTATAGGTCAGCACCGCATCGCATTGGCGGAACACCGCGACTTCGGCATCGCGCGTCTTGAGCGCCTTGGCAAAGGACGCGCTCGATTCCGCCAGCCGTGCCGCGCGCAGCTCGCGCAGGAAATGCACGTCCGCGCAGTTCAGCACGATCTTCGCCTTGGGCGCGCGCTGGCGGATGCGCGGGATCAGCCCGGCCGCCGTGCCGAACCGATGGATATAGACCAGGTCGAATTCCGCGCCGCGCCGGTCGATCACGTCCGCCAGACTGGTGTAGAAAGGCGCATACAGATGTTCGATGCCCGCGCGTTCATAGGCATCGGTGTACATACCCAGATGCGCGCAGTTCAACGGCGCGATCGTCACCTTGTACCCCAGCGCCTGGAACATCCGCATTTCCTGGCTGATGGCAAAGCTGCCCGCGTCGCGATCGAAACGGGGCGACTGGTAATCGAGCACCAGCACGCGACCGATAATCCCACGGTCCTTTTCCAGATCGGGCGAGACACCCTCGACGCCATGCTGGGCAAAGGCGCGGCGCCAACGCTCTTCGAACTTGGGCCGGTTGATGTCCTGGAACCGCTTCATGCCGCCCTGGCGATCGGTGCCCGACGTGACGCCCTCGTGGTGGATCACCGTCGCCTTTGCCGCGTACACACAGCGCATCCCCTTGGCGCGCACGGCAAAGGCTAGGTCGGTGTCCTCGTAATAGCCCGGCGCATAGCGTTCGGGGAAACCGCCCAGCGCTTCCCACACGTCGCGCGCGATCATGATCGCCGCGCCCGACACATAATCCGCCTGGCGCGTATAGTTGAACCGGGGCTCCGCCGGATTGCCGCCCCGGCCATAATTCCACGGCTTGCCATTGCCCCACACGATCCCGCCCGCTTCCTGCAAGCGGCCATCGGGATAGATCAGCCGCGCGCCGGTGACGGCGACCGCGTCGAATGCCGTGAACGGAAACCGCAGCTCTTCCAGCCACCGGCCAAGCGGTTCGGTGTCGTTGTTGAGCAGGACGATGTGCTTGCCGGTCGCGACTGCGGCGCCGGCATTGCAGGCGTCGACGAACCCCCGCGCCGCCTCGTGCCGGACCACGCGGATGCCAGGAAAGATCGCGGCGGCATCCAGCGTCCGGTCGCTCGACCCGTCATCGACCAGGATCAGCTCGTACGACAGCCCCGCCGCCGTGTAGAGTACTGCGTTGATCGCGAAATAGGTGAAGTAGAATTTGTCGTGTACCGGGATCACGATCGAGAAATCCGGCTGCGCGGCGGCATGCACGCGGCGCGGCTCGAACCGCCGCTGGTTGGGCTGCGGGCCGCGCAGCACATATTGGTGACACGCGCTGACCACCGCCAGCCAATCCGGCGCGGCATCCGGCAGCGCGGCCAGCCGCCCGAGTGCCGCAACCAGCCCCTGATAGCGCAGCTCGGCAAAGGGCACGAGCCCGGGCCGCTCGATCGCATTGGTATGCGTCTGCAACGCGGCGCCGGGCGTCGCGATCGCGTCGAAGACATGCTCGCCCGCGTGCAGTGTCTCGCCCAGCACGCCGTCGCGCACTTCGATCCAGTGCCGTTCGCCGTCGAGCAACTCCGCCGGCAGCGTCACCAGCACACCGCGATCGCCGTCGCGGCACGACAACATCGCACAGGCGTGGATGCGCCCGTCGATGACGATATAGATGGGCCCGCTGTCCTCGCCACGCGGTCGGCGTCGGGTCGCCGCGACCAGCAGGTACCCCCCGCTCGCACTGACCGAAACCCCCGCCGTCGCCGCCGGCGCGGGGAGTGCGGACTCACTTTGGACCAACGGAGCAAGTGCCACGCCGTCAAACACGGCGTAGGGCGGCGCGAATTGCGTCGTCAGCGCGCCCAGCGGCACAAGGCCCCACGCGTAACCGTCCGCATCGTCGGCGATCGTCGAGGCCCCGCCGCGCAGCAGCCCCAGGATCGAAAGCGCGGGCCATGTATCCTCGCCCTGCGGCGGCAGCGCGGGCAGCGCGCCCAGGTCGAGCGGCAGGATCGCCTCGCGCAGCACATGCGCTGCGCCGCTGAACAGGTCGGCATGGCGCGGCGCCCCATCGGCGCGCAGCCACCGGATGAGCGCACCGCCCACCCCGATCTGCCTGACCTCAAACCCGCTCATTCGCCGAAGCCTCCCTGGCGCGTGGAACCGTCGAGACTCCAACCTGATGTCGTCGCCCTCGCTGCCGGAACTAGCCGGATCGAAGCCCTAACCCGCCCGCCCCCCGCATTCAATCGGGATAACCCGGCGTTCGGGCGCGCAATTGTCGACAGTGTGCGTCCCGCAGCGACACATCGTGCGCCGCAACATTGACGCGGCAACCGCGCCTTATTACGGGGTTATAGCCTGTTCCAGAGAGCCTGAGCGGCGTCGCTCATTGCTGGATTGCCTCGAAAGACCGTCCCGCCGCATGCGCAAGCTGATCGTTCACTACCATCTGTTCAAGAATGCCGGGACGTCGATCGACGCGCTGCTTAAGCGCAGCTTTGGCGACAATTGGCTGACGGTCGAGTTTCCGGAGAACCTCCGACGCAACGTGAAGGACCTAGAAGCCTTTATCCGCGCGAACCCGCACGCGCAGGCGATCTCGTCGCACACGGCGCAACTGCCGCTGCCCCGGATCCCCGATGTCGAGATCCTGCCGATCCTCTTCGTGCGCCACCCCCTGCTCCGCCTGAAATCGGCCTACAGCTTCGAACGCAAACAGACCCACGAAGGTGTCGGTCCCAATCTGGCACGCGTCCTGAGCTTCGTCGGCTACACCCGCGCGCTGATCGCGATCCGCAATCGCCAGGCGTTCAATTTCCAGACCGAACGTTTCGCCGCGGCGTTTCCGCGCGACAGCGGCGACGAACTGACCCGCGCGCTGCGCACTGCCGACACGCTTCCGTTCGTGGGGGTAGTAGAAGACTTCGCACACTCCGTAGCGCGGCTCGAGCAATTCCTGGCGCCGCATTTCCCGATGTTCAAGGGCGAGCCCGTTCGGCTGAACGTGACCAATCCCACGACCGCGGAAATTGATGCCCAGCTCGCGGCTCTGAAAATAGAAATGGGACCGCGCGACTACGAGCGCCTTCTCGACAAAAATGCAAATGATATAATATTATACAATAAAGTCGCGTCGGCACGCAGCACAGGTACAGCCCCCACATTTGCCCCAATAACGCGACCCAATAATAGGTAATCGCAATATACATCACGGCATTAGCATTAAGCTATCCAAAATAAAATTAAATCGAATCAAGGATTGTAACCGCCATGCCAAACCCAACCCTCGAAGGCTTTAGAGTTTTTGCACTGGGCGTTCCGCTTGAAATCCGCCCGGCAATTGAAGCGCAGTTTTCGAAAGCTGTGATCAATTTCATTACCGTGCAAAGGCCTATTTCTGATTTTCACGCCAGAATATCCGCGAACCAAAAGCGCGCGATAATAACCTGGGACGAGCCAACCGCGCCGATATTAGAGTACGCGAAAAACACCGATACCCCAATTTATCGGGCCAATGAAAATAGGAGCAAGAGGTCTAACAACATTGTGGGCCTCGATCTTCTTGACCCAGACCTTGCGCTAATGGCGTTTGCCAAACCAGAGCCAGCTCTCCCAACTGAAGATGCCGATTTTTCGGACATCGTGGATAGAATAAAGCTCGTCAATAACGCCCATCCAACGGCAAATTTGCCTTTCCGCGGAAGCGATGCCGTAACACCTGAAGACATCACTGTTGTTTTTGGGGTGAGGCTACACGCGCTCAACCCTTGGATCGTAGACCGAATCGAGTTCTTTTCAAATTACTACAACCCCCTCCCGAAGGTCGTTGTAGTAGATTTTGGTTCTGAGCTAGAGTACAGCGAAAAAATTGAGGCTGCATGTCAAAAAGGCGGATTCGTCTATCATTACGTGGATGACCGAGGGATTTTTTCGCTATCCTCTGCGCGAAACGCTGGATTCGAGGTAAGCGACACCCCGCTCGTGTTTTTTAACGATCCAGACTTCTTTTTCCCGTCGGATTTTTTTGCTGACCTTTCGAAGAAGGCATCAGAACTATCCGCTGTAACAAATATAGACGTTGTGTTGATGTGCCCGGCCTATCACTTGACTGAAAAATCTACACAGACTTTTTCAGCTATGCCCGACAACAGGGAGAAGTCTTCGTTCCTGAGGCAGATAGCATATACTTCGATATACAGTGAGTTCGGAAACGATTTTGAGTTCATCGCACCGTATTCCAACGTATTTCTTATCAACCGTACCCTATACTCGCTTTGCGGAGGATACGATTCCCGCTTCAGGGGCCATGGATCAGAGGATTTCGAGTTCTTTTGCCGGCTATCGGCCTTTGCCGGCGGCATTCCGACTCCGCCCAAAGTCATGAGCGATATGGGCGGCCCACTCAAAGCAGAGTTCTTTAACGTAAAAAAATATGAGGGGTTCCGCGCCCTCAACACGGTAATATGTCTGCCAGCCGAAATGGAAGGGCTGAAGGCTTTCCATCTTTATCACCCGACACCCAAGAATGACAGTTGGCGCGAAAACAACGACTGGAAGAGAGATAGACTTCGCGAGACAATGGGCGCTTATGAAACTGAAAAGCACAAGGTTCTTAACGTTGACAGCCTGAGTCGGACCAAGCGCGTTCTTTGCGTTTGCCTGCACAAGGACCACTGGGGATACTTTGCGCCGCTTAGAATCCTTGGCTACGAACTTGTACCCATGTTTGACGACTCTGTTGCTGAGATCGAAGAGGCAACCCGCAAGATTCAGTTTGGTGAAGTTGATGCGTTCGCCATCTTTAACCCGTACATGACTAGCTACATGAAGGTTAGAGGCCTTTACTATCTCGCTCGGAAAACCGTTAAAATGATAATTGTCGAGAGAGGCGCATTGCCTAACACAATTTATTATGCAGGCGACGTTGCATACGCCGAAACGGAATATACTTCGCGTGAGTTCGAGGCGTTTCTACCGTCCGAGAACGATCTAGCGCGTGCTGGCCATTACATGAATGATCTCACTGCCGGGTCATCTACCCTTGAGCGCAACCACTCATATGCCTTCACCTCCAGAAAATACTCACCCCTCAGGAGCAGCGATCGTCAAATTTGCTTCGTCCCACTCCAGCTCGACGATGACATGGCGGTTACGATGTTCGTCCGGGATGCGCAGCGCTATCCGGATTTTGTCATGTCGATCGAACGGGTCGCGGCAGAAAATCCGGACATTATTTTCCTTGTAAAGCCACACCCACTGTCAAAGCTGAATACAGCTTTTAAGTCACCTAATATAATATTGGCAGAACGAGAAGACAATATTCACTGCTTGATTGATCTTTCGACCTTCGTGGTGTGCTATAATTCGGGCGTGGGCCTGCTTGCACTTGCCCATGGCAAGACAGTTATTAGCGTTGGAAACGCGTATTTCTTTCATGGTGACACGGGCAGGTTCAGCGATTCATTTGAGGCTGCCATTTCGGACTACATCTCAGGCAAAGCCAAACCGCCGGAGCCCAGCCATACGAGACGTCTATTTTCGTGGCTTCTAGATAAAAAATACTCGTTCTTCAGCGCGGAAGATGATGTCCGCGAGTTCGACACGAGGAAGGCACATTCATACAAGAACATTATTGTGAGCAAAATTCGACTTGACGACGAAAGTGCTAACTTGGGCCGCCTGAGCGCCTCAAATCGCTTTTCTCCAAAGAGCTTCGGCTTCGCGCTTTTGAATTACGGCGCCACCGCCGAACAGAAAAAGTAACCTGGACGTGATCTATTTAATAACGGGTTGCGGCGAGCCCAATTTCGGCGATGAATTGCTTACAAAATATTGGATAGATTTTTACAGGACTCAGGGGTACACAGGCGAAATATTTGTAGATTGCAAGTCCGATCGGGGCGCACGCGCGCTGCATGGCAACATTGAAGGGGTACATTTTGGCCGATACCTTAAAGCTCTCGCAGTCGGCCGAGATGGCGCAATCCATGAGTACGTTCAGGCTGCTAGAGATTTTATCGACGCTGCCCTCGATAGTGGGATCGAGAGTGCTCAGCCACGCTCCGCGGGCGCCCGAAAGATTTCAGTAGCCAGCAGGCCTGGGTCATTTTCTGACCTTAAGTTGGTTCATTTAATTGGGGGCGGCTACATAAACGGCTCTTGGGAGAACTCGTTCTCGCTACTGGGGGGAGCGAGTCAGCTTGCCCGGAGGACGGGCTGCCCAATCGTAGCAAGCGGCTTGGGAATTGCGCCGCTGTCCCTCTCACAGGTGGATGCTTCAGCGGTGGCGGATGCATTCGGTGATTTTCATTTATTTGAAGTCCGTGACGAGCGATCGAAGAAGCTGCTCAAACGGCTGAATGTCGGAACCGCGAAGTCGGGACTTGACGATGCTTTCTTGGAAGCACCACGAAGAACAGAACGGTTTCAGGGCACTACGCTGCATGTTTGCCTGTTCTCCAAACACCTGGAAGGTCCTGCCGGCGAGTCCTTGCTACGCTCGATTGTGAGCGAGGCAGTCAATTTTGATAGAGTGCTTTGCTGGCAGTGCAATGAGGCAGATAGCCAAGCGTGCAAGGTAATTGAGAATGCGTTGGAGGGCAGAGCAAAGCGCATTTATAACAAGCTTCTGCTCAACGCCGGCCTGCCGATAAATCCGTCTGATGCGATGGTGACGAGTAGGTTTCATCCTCATCTATTGGCTGCGCGCCTGGGAATTTCGGGTTACTACGTTAGCCATTCAAATTTCTACGATTCAAAACATGGTAGCGTGGTGGAATTGGGCTCCACTTTTTTGCGCTGGCAGAACGGCGCCAGCGGACCAATATCTCCCAGCCGGGGAGGGTCATCAAAGATGACAAATGAAGACGCCGGCCGCGTAAAACGGAAGGGCCTGGTTGGCCGAGCAATATATAAACTCGTAACATGATATTTTAGTCTGAGCCCGCCCGTTGCTTTTCGAGTTCGACAGCAAATTCCGCCGGTGGTGGGCAACAGAGTGGGGAGTGCGTACGATCGGTGTTATTATTATTACTGGCGGGGCCCAGCGTCAGGGATAGCGTGTCGTTCAAAATCTCGTCGCGCACGCATCCGTTGAAGCTCCCGACGTATCCACCCGTCAGTATATAGTGACCCCCGGGCACCGGTCCTCAAAGGGGGCCTGCTGTGATTTCTGCGGCGTTTGATCCGTGAAAATCACAGCAGTTCAAATCCATTGCTGCCGAGTGCTCCCATCCCACTACGGGCGAATCGATATCGATATCGATATCGATATCGATATCGATATTACGTCCACCTCGGATCCGGCTGCACCGTGACAACTAGAGCGGGTTCACGACGGGTGGAATCACGGGGGATTCCCTTTTCGCTGATCGTGTGATTCATAGGCAGCCGTCACGAAGGAGGCGGCGATGGGTTGGCGACCTGGGCAGAGTTACTCGCAGGATTTGCGTGATCGGGTGCTGGCGGCGGTGGACAGCGGGATGCCGGTCCGCGCGGCAGCAGTAATCTTCAAGGTCAGTATTGCCTATATCTACAAGGCGCGGATTCGACGGCGGCTGACCGGTGATGCCGGGATCAACCCGAACCGCGGCCGTCCTCCGCGCAAACTCTCCCCGGCACAGGAACTGGTGCTGGCGGCGCACATCCGCTCGCGGCCTGGGATCACGCTGGCGCAGGCGCAGGCGTGGCTGCTGGCCGAACATGGGATCGGGCTCAGCACCGGCGCGATGTGGAACGCGGTTCGGCGGCTCGGCCTGTCGTTTAAAAAAAGCCCTGCACGCAGCCGAGCAGGAGCGGCCGGACGTGGCGGCACGTCGCAAGCTGTGGCGGGCAGCCCAGCCGTTCATCGACCCTGAAAGCCTCGTCTTCCTCGACGAGACAGGGGTGAACACCAAGATGGCGCGGCTCTATGGCTGGGCGCCGGTCGGCGAGCGCTGCCGCGATCACGTGCCGTTCGGACACTGGAAGACGATGACGTTCATCGCCGGCCTGCGCCTGACCGGCATGACCGCGCCCTGGGTGCTCGATGGGCCGATGGATGGCGATGCCTTCCGGGTCTATGTCCGCGACGTCCTGGCCCCCACGCTCCGGCGCGGCGATGTCGTGGTGCTCGACAATCTGCCCGCCCACAAGGTGGCCGGCATCCGCGAGGCGATCACCGCCCGGCGCGCCCAGCTCTTCTACCTGCCTCCCTACAGCCCCGACATGAACCCGATCGAGATGGCCTTCGCCAAGCTCAAGGCACTCCTGCGCCAGCAGCCAGCCCGAACCGTCGATGCTCTTGTCGAGCGCATCGGCGAACTCCTTGATCGCTTCCCGCCCTGCGAATGTGCCAACTTCTTCCAGGCCGCTGGATATCAACGGTCAATGTGAAATTGCTCTAAATCTTGGCTCGCCGCTCCGTCGCCCGTGTGACCGCAATTCCCCCATCGCCACCCGTCCAGGGCATCGGTCGCCAGGGACACGCCTCTGACCAAGCCGAAAACCCCGAACGGCGCTCCTGCTGACCGGCGCTGGTCGTTCAGAACCCGATATTGGCCGCGACGCGGAAGCTGCTGTCGTCGCTTTTGCTGCCTATCCGCCCATTGTAGCCAGAGACGATCCGGACATTCGGCGACGGGCTCCACACCAGATCGATGCCCGCTGCCCCGGCATTGCGCGACAGCGGGGCGCCGCCGACCTCGAAACCTGCGCCGCCCGCGACAAAGGCTTGGCGAAGCCTCGGCTCTGCGCCGTCCACGCGCCGCAGCCATCCCGCGTTGGCACGCGCACGCAGTCCCTCGACGATCGGAGTCTCGGCCCGCACGCCGAGTTTCGCGAAGGCGGAGCTTTCGGTGCGTGCGGCACCGCGAAGCGCGGCCGAGCCGCCGGTTTCCGCAAAGGCATCGGTCTTCACTCGATACGCCTCGAAACCGAGATAGGGCTGGAGCGATCCACCGCCGACGGCAAAGCCATGGCCAGCCTCGAGGAAGCTGTACAACGTGCCGCCATCATAATCGGCGCGCAGCCGCTCGTTCACGCCAGCGAATACGACATGGCGATCGATGCGGGTGTCGGCCCAGGCATAGCCGACCCCGGCGCGCAGGCTCACCGCCCCGATCGTGCCCCCGCCATAGCCGAGCAGATGGAGCGTCTGGCTGCGGCCATCGCTGCCGCGCTGGTTCATCGTGAGGTCGGAGCGGGTGTAGCCGCCGGCAAGGCCTATCCGGGCGCCGCCGAGCGACAGATCGACGCCGCCGACACCGCCGAAACTCGCCCGGCGCAGCGCCGCAGCGCCTGCATCGCCATCATCGGTGCCACGGCTGCCGATCATCGTGCCCCACAGCCCCGCCCGCGCGCCGCCCGAAAGCGTCCGGGTAAGCACTGCGTCCTCGACGATGCGGGCATCCTGCACCATCGCAGTCCCAAGCGAAGCATGGACCTCGCCCGAAAGCGTATCGAGCGCAGCCCGCGCGGCGGCTTCATTGGCCTCGAGCGTCACGGCAGCATAGGCCGCATTGCTATCCGGCAGCCCGTTCAGCCCAAGCGCGGTCGCGCGCTGGTTGGCGCTGTTCGCCAACCCGGCGAGGCCGGCGGCGCTGCGCGCGACATCGGCGAACACGCTGGTCGGCGAATAGACGATACGAAGCCGATAGTTGCCGCCCGGCTGCTCGACGGTGCTGTAGGTCCCTGAAAGGCCACCGGCGGCCGAGAGCAGCGTATAGCGCGTGCCGATCCCGCCGACGCTGCCGACCAGCG
Source organism: Sphingomonas degradans (assembly GCF_053502645.1). Lineage (NCBI taxonomy): Bacteria > Pseudomonadati > Pseudomonadota > Alphaproteobacteria > Sphingomonadales > Sphingomonadaceae > Sphingomonas > Sphingomonas degradans. The sequence continues at coordinate 678,914 of NZ_CP177172.1, read as the reverse complement.
CGAGCCGCGCGCCCTGACCGAGCGTTGCGGTTCCGCCGACCACGATCCGGTCCGACAGGCCAGCGGCAGTGATCGTGGCGAGATAGGTCGAGCCCGTGGTCTGCGCGAAATCGCCGGTAATCGTAAGCGTGCCGATCGCAGTGTCACCGGGGGAGACCGTGCCCCCACTGCCGATAGCAAGGGCACCAACCGTCCCGGCGCCCCCCAGCGTGCCGCCAACGACACTCAGCCGCGCCGCCGAGCGCCCCGACATCAGCAACCGGCCGCCGAGGACCGACGTGGTGCCGGTGAAGCCAAGCTGGTCGCCCATCGTCACGGTCCCCGCGCCAGCCTTCACCAGCGCGCCGTTCCCTTGCAGGCTGCCGCTGAAGCTGGCGTCGAAATCCTGCTCGATGCGCAGCGTGCCGCTGTCGATGATCGCGCCGGTGAGCGACGTGGTGGTGCCGATCAGCGTCGCGCCGGCGGCGATTCCGGTTTCAGGGACGCTGAGCGGGCTGCCCAGCGTCCAGGTACCGGCCGAGACGTCGAGCCGCTCGAACCCCGTGGCGCCGTCGAACCGGCCCTGGCCGGTCGTGGAGAGCTGGATCCGGTCATAGCCGGTGCCGCCGTCTATGATGCCGCTGACGCCGGTGATCGCGCCGGTCTGCACGAACACATCGTCGCCGTCGCCGAAACGAAGATCGCCCGCCAGCGTGCCGCCATCTGCGACATAGCGGCTGCCAGGCGGGGGCGCAGCAGCCGTGGCCACGGCAGCGGTGGTCAGGTCCCTGGCGGTGGCAGGCGAAGCGAGGCTACCGGCCAAGACGACGTCGCCGTAAATCTTGCCGCGATTGATCACCTCACCGCGCACGCCCCAGATCGCCGTTTCGGATGCGCGAATAACCCCGCTCGCCTCGTTGACCACGCTGCCGTCGAAACCGAACTGGATCGCGATTTCGGTGCGGCTCTCGATCGTCCCGCTGTTGGTTATGCTTGCCGGGGCGTATACGCTGGAGATCGCCGACCCATCGGTAACGATCGTCCCGGAATTCACGGTTATGTCTGCGCGGTAGACGCCCGTGCCGCCCGAACCCGCGACATCGCTCAGCGTGCCACGATTGATGAAGGTGCCGAGCCGGGACACGCCGGTTCCGCCTTCGATCCGGATCGTCCCGCTATTGGTCACCGTATCACCGCCACAAATCGCGGTTGGGGCGCTCCAGGGCTCGGCACCGGCTGCGGAAGTGGTAATCCTCCCAGCGTTCTCGAAGTCCGCACCTGCCGCCGCGACCGCGCAGCCGCCGTAATAGCCGCTCCCCAGCGCGAAGGCGATGTTGCCCCGGCTGATCACCGTGAGCCCCGCATTGTCGCCTCCCAGGCCATAGCCGGGGGGCGACGCGCCGTTGAGGAGCGCGTCGGAGGTCACGCCGCCCAGATCGATCGCGGCCGTGCCGGACGTCGTCCAGTTCGCAGTCAGGTCGATCGTCCCGGCGCCGGTGAAACCCAGGCCTGTGGAAAGCGTGTCGGGCGCCGTCAGCGCCAGCGTCGCGCCGTCGCGCACTTCATAGGCCACTGCGTCGAAGCCCGACGGCACTGCGATCGTGGCGCTCTGACTGGTGCCCGCGACATAGCGGATCGTATCGAACCCCGCGCCCATATCGACGCCGCCCGTCGCGCCTGCCAGCGGTCGGTTCACCGCGCCGCCGAGATCTACCACAAGCAGGTCATCACCGCCGCCCATCCGCAGCGCACCTTCGACCACGCCGCCCCGGTCGATGAAGACATCGCGAGCCATGTCATAGCCGTTTCGCGTGAAATCGACGGTCCCGACGATCGTGCCGGCATTGCGGACCACCGAGCCGTAGCTCGTCGCGTTGCGGCCATCGATCGCGATGCCGCCGCCGCGCACGACGCCGCCCGTGCGATTGTCGAGCCGGAGATCGTCGGCGACGATGCCCGTCGTGCCACCGCTGATCGTACCACTGTTGACCAGGCGCGCCGCATAAGTCGACACGCCGATCGTCGCGCCGGAAATCGTGCCGCTGTTGACCGACGCATCAGTGTCATGCCCGCGGAACAGCGTGGCGCCAGCGCCCCCGGTCGACGTGAGGATACCGCTGTTGTCGAGCCGCACATAATCGAGCGACGCGGCGGTGCCGGTTGCGTCGATGGTCCCGCTGTTGGTGAGCAGCGCCGCCGGGCTGCCAGCGCCGCTGACCTGCACGCCGATGCCGCCGTTCGACTTCACGCTGCCGCTGTTGGTGAACGAACCCGGATAGACCCGGACTGCGGCGAGGTAAGGGCTATCCAAAGATGCGGTGATCGAGCCGCTGTTCTCGAGGTCCAACTTGTTGTCGTAGTTCGACCAACTGGTCGTGATCGCCGCGCCGGTTGTCACCAGCGTGGCAGTGTTCACCAGGCGCCCCGAGCCCATCGCGAGGATGCCGTTGGCGGTGGCGTTCGCGCTCGCGACCGTCACGGTCGAATTGTTGGCGATCTGCAGCGACAATTGCTCGAAGCCCACCGGCAGCGCGGCCTGGCCCAGCGTGGCGTCGGCGCTGATGCCGAGTTGGAGCTGGTCCATCCCCGCCCCGCCGTCGATCGTGCCGGTGATGCCCGCAATCCGCCCCGCCGCGGAATCGAACCGCGCCTTGAGCACGTCGTTGCTGCCGCCGAACTGGATGCTGCCGTTGATCGTGCCGGCAAGATTGTCGATCATGCTCCCGGAATATTGCCCGGTGCCGGCGATGATGGAGCCCGTGATCGTGCCGGCGTTGGTGATATAGACCTGCGCGGTGGCGCGGATCGCATCGACGCCGTTGGTGGCGATCACGCCGCCGGCGCTGTTTTCGACGTAAAGGATGCCGATCGAATGGAGTGCGGCGCCGCTGCCGTCATTGCGGATCGTGCCGCTGTTGGTGACGCTGACGGGCGTGCCCTGCATCGTGGCGAGGGCGGTGTTCGACGTGATCGTGCCGCTATTGGTGACCAGCGCCTGCCCCGGCGTGGTGATCGCGCTGCCGCCGGCGCCATCGATCAGGCCGGCATTGAACACGTTCTGGAAGGCGCCGCTGATCCCATTGATTGTGCCGGTCGCCCTGTTTTCGACGCTGAGGAAGCTCGTGCCGGTCTCGGCGACCAGTGCGGGCGCCGCAGTGCCGGTGAGCGATCCGGCGTTGTCGATCGTCGCCTGGACGAAACTGCTATTGTCGCTCCGGCGCCGAAGCAGGATTGCAGATTCGCCGCTGATCGCGCCGCCCTGCGCGATGGTGATCGCTGCGGAACCCGCCGGATACTGCATTTCATATGGACTCGGGCAATAATGAACGGCCGCCCCGCCATAGGGATCGCACGGTGCCAGGAAGGGCGCGTTGTTGCTCAGGAGCATTCCCGGCCGGCTTCCGCCGGCGATCGAGCCGTTGACCAGATAGGTGTCGGTGCGGCCGGTATTGACGATCGCAGCCGCGCCAGCGCCCGGCAGCACTTGCGCGCCCGCTGCCACGACGACGCGCGTTCCGTTGCTCGCGACAGTCAGGCCGTCACTGTCGGTGCCGGCGCACGTGGTGGTGCCGCCGCCGATCGTGGGGTCGGGAGAGCATTGGGCGGCTGCGGGGGACGCAATTGCGATTGCGACCGCGAAAGCACTGGCACCGAGCGCGAACGAAACAGACCGCGCGTGCACACGCCGCGGCGCCAAAGACTTCAGCATTAAAGACATCCCCCTAACCGCAAAACCCATCCAGTTGCGGCGCTTGTGAACTACCATCGCGAAAAGCAGATCGTCCAGAACAGAAGTCACGGGTGCTTTCGAAATGTCGCGCTGACAGCATAGCCTTGTCGCCCGAAGGGTCGATAAGGCTATGCTGTCAGTGCCGGAAGTCTGCGATCATCGGCCGCTTTGCCGTCACGGGATCGTGGTGCAGCATGGCCATTGTGACGCGCCGAACGTCGAGGCCGATGCGTGGCGCCCCTTCGCCGATCAGGCGGGCAAGGCCTGCTGCCGCCGCATCGATCGCGCATTGTTCGGCGGCGTCCACGACCAGCAACTCCAGACGGTCCCAGCCCTGCTCGCCGCGCCGCAGCTGAATTTGGAAAGCCTCGGCCCCTTTTGCGAGCGGCGCGAACAGCGCGAGGTCGAAATGCTGCTCGGCCAGCAGGAACGAGCGCGCGTTGCGGCCGCGCAACTCCAGGTGGCGCGCGCCGTCGCGATCGACCAACCGGCCGACATCGCCGACGAGGTAGCGAAACACGGGAAAGCGCTGCCGATACCCGTTGGTCACCGCCAGTTCGCCGAACCCATCGGCATCGGGGTCCATCACTTCGACAACGACATGCGGCAGGATGCGGAACAGCCCGGGCGCACGGCTCGCGTCCGACCATGCCCAGATGCCGGTCTCCGCGCCGCCATATAGCGACCAGAACCGCTGCGTGCCGAAGCGCTCGGCAAAGGTCTCGGCGGCGCTCGCGGGCAGCGGCTCGCCGGCATAGAGCAACTGGGGAATCTCCAGGCGCATGCCGGCGACGCGGAGATATTCGGCGAAGAGTTGCAGCTTCGAGGGGGTGCCGAGCAGATGCGTCGGCGCGAAACGCCGCGCGGTCGCCACGACGTCCTCGTACCGGGCATGCGCGCTCATCGGCAGCGACGTCGCGCTGCATCGTTCCAGCAGGTCGTCGATGATGGCCGCGGTACGATACATGTCGGCATAGCCGAACAGGTTGAGCGCCACAGCCCTTGCATCGAACATTCCGCCGGCCAGCAACGCCTGGGCAAGGGCATGGCGCTGGGCATGGTTTTCGTCGATATCGACCGGGAAGACGAGCGGCGTAGTGGTACTGCCGCCGGAGCGAACGAGGTAGACGCCGCGCGGTTCGGCGCCGGGATCGAACGCGTCGAGGTGCGGCTTCAGCACCGCCTTGTCGACCGGGGGCGCCCGGTGATGGTCGTCGATCCCCGCGAAATGGGCGCTGTAGAAGCGATGCGCGCGCGCCCGCGTGAAACAGTCGCGCAGCAGCAGTTCGTCCTCCGCGCCGGTCATGCGTCGATCGCTTCGAACAGGTCGCGATACTGTGCCAGGAACGGTGACCGCTGTTCCTCGGGCAGCACGGCAAGCGCGTGGTCGCGCCACCGCGCGACGAGCATCGCCGCCATCCGGCGGTCGCACGGGTCGGCGCTGGTGCGATAGCGCAGCACCGTCGGCGGAACGTCCAGCGCGCGCCAATCGGGGCAGCGGCGGTGCGACAGGCTATCGGGCGAGACGCGGAAGCGGATCAGAGGCGCCGCGATCAGCCCGGCGTGCGCACCGGCAGCAACGACGTCCTTCAGCACCCGATACCACAGATCGACGCCTTCGTTGAGCCGCGCGCTGGCATAGCGGTGCTCGCCCAGCCACCGGCGCCGGACGACGACGTTGCTGGCGCGGCCCATCATGAATTCGGGATGCGCGACGGCACGCAGCGGCTCGGCGAGACGGAACAGTCCCTCCTCGATCGGCGCCAACTCGCCGGCGAGCAGCGCAAGGTCCGGAAAGACTTCGCCTATGGGCTCGCTTGCAAAGCCGATCACCGCCATCGCCAGCGCATGACGGTCCATGACATCGCGCATTCGGCGCAGCGCATCGGGGCGCAGCCTATCGTCGGCGTCCAGGCACAGCAGCAACTCGCAATCGGCGCGTTCGATGCCGCTGTTGCGCGCCGCGCCCGGTCCGCCATTCACCGTCCGCCGCACCCACTCGACTCGCGTGGCGGCGAATGCGGCGGCATGGTGGGCAAGCGCCTGCTCCGCGACTTCCGCGCTGCCATCGATGCTTGCGTCGTCGACAAGGATCAGCGCGTCGGGCGGCGCTTCCTGCCCGGCAAGCGATGCGATGGTTTCGGCCACGAACGCCCGCTTGTCGAACAGCGGAATCACGACTGCAAGGCTGGTCATTGCGCGACCAGGGGCACGTAGATCAGGCCGCGATCGCCATGAAGGTTGATGACCGACGCGCTGGAGCCGCGGAATATGCCCGGGCCATAGCTGATCGCATCGCAGCACAGCTGGAGCCCGACCAGGTGCGTCGCGCGGGCTTCGCCGGGTGCGCCGAAGTCGCGCTGCGCCAGATAGTGCTGGTACATATCTTTCGACCAGTCGCGCGACACGCGCGTGCGCCACGCCGCCTCGCCGCACTCGCGACGCACCAGCGCATCGATACCACGACCGCCGCTGCTGCGCTTTGCGATCATATCCTCGTTGCGCGCGAGCAGCGCTTCGCAGCCACCGGCGTCGGTGATCGCCCAGGAGGGGATCAGGAAGCGGCGCAACGCCTCCGCCTCGTCCGCCGGCAAGATGCTGTGGCGGATCGCATCGTCCCACAGCACCGCCAGCACGCGCTTGTCGTGGACCAGAATCAGCGTGCGGACGTCATTGAAATAAGCGCCCGTGGCGATGAGGTGGCGCAGCACCGCGCCGGGGATGAGCGGCAGCTCGCTGCGGTCCATCTCAAGGATCACATGGTCGATCCTCTGCCCGCCGGCGCGCAGTTCGCCGCCCACCAGTTCGATCGCCGCCGGCGAGACCGACAGAAAGCCGATGCCGCGATCGCGCAGCGCATCGGCGAGGAGGAAGATTTCGGTCCCCGCCTCGCCTGCATGGAGCATCGCCACGGTGTCGCCGACGCGAAACCGACCGCACAGCGCGTCGATGAACCCCCGCCCGGTCACGTCGCCCAGTCCCGTCGTGGCAGCGTGCGGCGCAAGCGCCTGGGCAGCCCGTTCGCTCACCATCCACCCGTTGAGCGGATAGCGGGCGCCGATCTCGCAGACGCGGGGCTGCCCCTCGATGTCGTGGACAAGGTCCGGGCGATACCAGCCGACCCGATAGGGCTGTGCGTCCGCCAGCCGCAGGATGGCCTCCATCGGCGCGGGCAACGCATAGATCGCGCGGATGCGCGGATCGTCGAAATACCGCTCCACGATCGCGCGCAGCGCCTTGTCGAGCAGCTGGTTCAGCCGCTCCAGCCGGGCCAGATAGGCAGGCGTGACCAGCACCGGCGTTGCCGCGAACTGCGCGCTGTCGAGGATCGACGGAACGCCCATCCGCGCCGTCAGCGCCAGGCGCTGGTCTTCGGCGAAGCTCCGCTCGGCGATGCGCAGCAAGGGCGCATCGCCGCCCGCGCCGATCAATGGACTGCCTCGGCCTCGAAAGCGTCCTGCAGGCAGACCTGATCGAGCACCGCAGCCTTTTTCTCGAGGTAGGTCCCCACGATCCCGTCCAGCGCATATTCGGCGACCGCCACGTCCATCGCCTCGGCAAAATGCTCCAGCGCGCTCAGCGCGTGGAAGAAATGGTTCCTTTCGGTCGGCCCGGTATGGACACTGATCCAGGCAAGGGTCTGGCGGATCGCCGCGTCGGAGAAGCCATAGTCTTCGGCAAGCCAGCGCCGAAACAGCGGGAGGATGAACTCGACTTCGCCGTGCGTGTAGATTTCGTGGGCCAAGGTAGTGAGCAGCGCGATGACCGGGTCGTGGTCTCGCAGCGAATTGTGATCCTTCCAGTCCTTGAACGCCTTTGCGGCAGGATGGAGGTAACGCCGCGACAACCAGCGGTCATCGCCGACGATATCGGTCGCCATCCGATAAAACATATCCGCGTGCAGGACGCGGTGGGTGACCGCCAGATCCTCATCGATAATGCGGTCGAGGCTGGTGAGCGCGCGCAGCAACGCGCCCGCGTCGCCGACCTGCTGCCCGCGATGGAGCAGGAGCGTCAGACGATTGCCGATCCCTGCGACGGTCGCCGCGCTGTTGTTGGTCTGTGACCAGCTATGGAAGAAATGGCACAGCGCCTCGGGATCCTGTCGCCGCCCGGTCAAGGCGCGGAACCCGTCCTCGATCATGCAGAAATAGCGGTCGTTTTCCGAAAAGTTCCGCAGCAACTCGGCCCGGATGCGCGAAGACGGCACCGTTTCAAGCACTGGCAATATGACAGCTCGCAGAGAACCCACCATCTTCCACCCCCCAAAGTTCCCACCCGTCTATCCGCGATGCCCGATTTCGGGGAGCGCAACATGCCCCGATCTGGACAATCCTGATACACATTACATGCATAGCAAATCTGCGAATGAATAGAATGCGAAAATACGGGTTGATAATTTACATTGTTACGCCGCTCATCGCAGAAATGGTTAACAGCCTAATATCTCAGTGGCGCGCTCTTCGGCCTACCGGATTTGCAGTACGCATCCGATCTTGCTCGCATCATCGACGAACGACTCTTCCGCCAAAATCAACTAGGTAGGCACAGGCCCACGCCGCACGTTCTTCGGAGCAATGTTCGACGGGTTCATCCCGGTTCGTGTGACGCGGCCTATCCGTCAGCATGCGGCGCACCCCGGAAACGCACAAAAACCCGGAATAAGAGATTGCCTTTGCCCGGCTGCGCGGCATACCATCCAGCGAACATAAGTGCGCTATGCGAACAATTCAGGGGGATCTATGTTTTCGGTGATGCTGGCACTCACTGCGGCGGCTGCCGCGCCGACGGTGCAGGATGTTCCCGTGCGCTCTGCCGAATACCGGATGCCCGCCATCCTGCCGCTGGAGCGTCGCGCCGAGACCGAGGATCGCTGGCTCAAGCAACGGTTCGAGACGGTGCTGCCGACGCTGATGCGGCGCGACAAGGTGCAGATGTGGATCCTCGTCGCGGGCGAATATAACGAGGACCCGATCGTCGAGACGATGCTCCCCGCCACCTGGCTGCACGCCCGACGCCGCACGATCTTGGTGTTTTTCGATCCGGGCGCGGGCAAGCCGATCGAGAAGCTGGCGCTGGCGCGCTATCCGATCGGGGATTTCGCGCCCGCGTGGAACCCGGATGCGCAGCCCGATCAATGGGCCGAGCTCGCCAGGATCGTCGCCGCGCGCAACCCGTCGACCATTGCGCTCAACCGCTCGGAGGGCTTCCCGCTGGCCGACGGGCTCAGCGCGACGCATTACGAGGCGATCGTTCGGGCGCTGGGGCCGGATCTGTCGAAACGGCTGGTGGCGCATGAGCGGCTGGGGCTTGGCTGGCTCGAGACGCGCATTCCCGACGAAATGGCCACCTACCCTACGATCTCGCGCATTTCGCACGCGATCATCGAAGAGGGTTTCTCCGAACTGGTGATTACGCCGGGCGTCACCACGTCGGACGATGTCGTCTGGTATTTCCGCAATCGCATCGCCGAGCTCAAGCTCGACACCTGGTTCCAGCCCAGCGTCGCGATCCAGCGCGCCGATGGCGGCAAGTTCAGCGTGCAGGAAATGGGGCATCGTGGCGACACGATCATCATGCCCGGCGACATGCTCCACGTCGATTTCGGCATCACCTATCTGGGGCTGAACACCGATATCCAGCGGCTCGCCTATGTGCTCAAGCCCGGCGAGACGCAGGCGCCCAAGGGATTGCGCGACGGGATGGCAGCGATGAACCGCGTCCGCGCCGCCACCATCGCCGCACTCAAACCCGGCAGCACCGGCAACGACGTGCTCGCCACCGCGCGCCGACAGATCGAGCGCGAGGGGCTCGAAGGCACGATCTATTCGCATCCGATCGGCTATCACGGCCATGGCGCCGGAACCTGGATCGGCGCGTGGGAGAGCCAGAAGCCGGCGCCCGGCCGCGGCGACTATCGCATCGATCCGAACACCGCCTGGTCGATCGAACTCAATGCCGAAGCCAAGGTGCCCGAATGGGGCGGCCAGAAAGTGCGGTTCATGCATGAGGAAAATGGCTTCCTGTCGCCCGACGGCAGCTTCCGCTTCCTCGACGGCGGGCAGGAGAGCTTCATCCTGATACCCCGCCCCTGATCGCGACCGCCGCTCCCGCCAGCGCGCGGGAGCGGCACCCGGCTTATTCCGCGCCGATCAAGTGGAACCTGGTCTGGCGCCCGTCGATGTAGCGGACGGTTTTCCCGTCGAAGAACGCATCTTCCTCGGTCTTGAAGTCGACGCGCTGATTGTCCCATTCGGGCACCGCGCGCGTCGCCTTCAGCTCGATCGACCAGGCGATGTTGGGGCGGAGCTTGTATTCGCCCGTGGGCACGAACTTCTGTTCCTCGGACAGGCCGATGCTGCTGCCCGCGGCGTGGCCGTGATAACCGATCGGATGCGAATAGACGCTGGGATCAAGCCCTGCCGCAATCGCCTTGGCCCGCGCACGGTTGAGCACTTCGTTGCCCGTCACCCCGACGCGGAACTCGGACGTCACCGCATCCTGCACGCAGTTATTGTCGAGCAGCCCGGCTTTCAGTCCCGCCGGGGCATCGCTCTCCCCGTCGCGCAGGACATAGGCGACATGCTGGGTATCGGTGTTGAAGCCGAGATAGACGATGCCGAAATCGACACGCAGCATGTCGCCCTTCTGGATCACGCTCGCCTGTTCGCGCAGCACGCCCGGCGTGCCCCGGCGCGTCACTTCGACCGAGGGGTGGAACCACGATCCAAAGCCCAGTTCGTTCACGCGCTGGCGATACCACCACACCAGGTCTTCGTTGGTCGTGACGCCGGGCTTGACCACCTTCGCCGAAAAACCCTCGCCGATGATCGCATGCGCCGCGCGCACCGCCTCGGCATAGCGCGTCATTTCCTGCGGCGTGCGCGTCTCGAGCCAGCCGATCGCCAGCGGATAGCCGGGCACGATCCGTTCGCGCATCGCGGGAGTCAGCGCAGCCATCAGGTCGGTATATTGGCTGTGGGTGATGCCATCCGCGAACGCCGTCAGCGACGACGTGTTGAGCGCGATCTTCCTGGGATTGCGCGCGGCGACCAGTTCGCGAACGCGCGCCCATTGATCGGGCTGCTTGTCCATGTCCCACACGGGTTCATACAGATCGCCCATCCCGTGCTTGCTCACCACCAGCCGCTCGATGGGCTTGCCCTGACCCGGATCGAAGAAGATCAGGATCGTGCGGCGCCGCGCGCGCAGATTGGTGGCGTTGAGCATCGTCGTCATCACCGGGTCTTCAAGATACTCGCGGGCGACGAGGATCCACATGTCGATGCCGTTTTCCCGCATCAGCGCGGGCAGGACGGTCTCGAACCGCTGTTGCAGCCACTGGTCGCGCAGCACCGCCTGGTCGCGCAGCGGAAGGATCGCGGGCATCGCTGGCGACATCGATTCCTCGCCTTGCGTCGGCGTGCACGGTGCCGCCACAGCATACGGGATCGGCAGCGCGAGCGCGGCTGCGCTGCCGAGAATCAGGGCCTTGCGGGGAGACATGCGTTTCCTTTCGTGGAGCCTAGCCAACAGGCTGGTCGAGCGACGTCGGCGGCTGCGTGAAGTAACGCGGGCCGCGATCGGTCATGTAAAAGCAATCCTCGATACGGACGCCGAACCTGCCGGGGAAATAGAGGCCCGGCTCGTTCGAGAAGCACATGCCGGCGGCCAGCGTCGTGGCTTCGCCATGCACCAGGTTGACCGGCTCGTGGACGTCGAGGCCGATGCCATGGCCGGTGCGGTGCGACAGGCCGGGCAGCCGATAACGCGGACCGTACCCCAGTTTTTCGTAATAGCCGCGTACCGCATCGTCGACGCTGCCCGCAGCCACGCCGACGCGCGCGGCCTGCATCGCGACATCCTGCCCGCGCCGCGCGTCGTCAAAGGCCTTGCGCTGCTCCGCCGTGGGCGTGCCGTGGACGAAGGTGCGCGAAATGTCGGCGTGATAGCCTTCGATCGTGCAGACGCAGTCCATCAGCACGACCATGCCGTCGTTCAGCTTCAGCCGCTCCTTCGAACCATGCGGCAGCGCACTGCCGGGACCGATCTGGGCGCTGCTCGATCCGCGCTGGCCGCCCAGCCGCGCGATCTCGGCGGTCATGATCGCGTTGATTTCGGTCGCGGTCATGCCGCGCTGCACCTGCGGATGCATCGCGCGGTAGGCGGCGTTCAGGATATCGTTCGCGCGCTGGAGCAGCGCGATCTCCGCCGGGCTCTTGATCAGCCGCAGCGCGTTGACCACGCCCGCGCCCGAAACGGTGCGCAGGCCGGGGAGCCGCGCGCGGATGCCGTCGACGATGAAGAAACGGGCCGTCTCCTCGATCGCCAGCGTGCCGCTGCCCAGCTTTTTCGCCGTGAGCCAGTCGGCGATCAGCGCGAACGGGCTTTCGTCTTCCTGCCACACCCGCACCTCTCCGGGCACGTCGAGCATCTCGCGGATCGACGGTTCCTCGAAGAACGGGGTGACGATCAGCACCGGGCCTTCCGCCGGGATGACCGCTGCGGTGGTGCGTTCGCTGCGCCACCAGTCGACCCCGGTGAAATAGACGAGCGACGACCCCGCCTCGACCAGCAGCGCGGAAATGCCGCGGCGTCGCAGTTCGGCCTGGAGCCGCGCCAGCCGCGCCTCGCGCTCGGCCCGCGCGATCGGCGCGGCGGTGGCGATCGGCGGCGATTGCGGCACCGCCGATGCGCGCGGCGCCGCCGCGAGCGCCGTGCCCGCAGCGGCGAGCCCCAGCACGTCGCGGCGGCCCAGGCTCACTTGGCGCGGCTCCCCAGGTCGCGCAGCAGCGCGTCCCAATAGTCGAGCTGACGCAGATAGGCGGCGATCGGCACGCGCTCGTCGGTGCCGTGCGCACGGCTGTCCTCGGGCATGCGCAGCGGCAGCGCCCCGGCACCATAGGTGGGAATGCCGCGCTTGCGGAACTCGCGCCCGTCGGTACCGCCCGACGACATGCTCGGCTTCAGCTCGACGCCCGGATAGACCTTGTTCACCGAGCGTTGCAGCGTCGCGAACAGCGCCGGGTTGACCGGCGAGACCGGGCTTTCGACTGCATCGCCGATCAGCGCGAAACGGATCTTGTCGTTGCCGATCGCCTCGGCCAGCTTCGCCTGCACGGCGGCGACCGGGGTGCCGGGGAAGATGCGGCAATTGACGGTCAGCGTCGCGTTCTGCGGCAATGCGTTGGGGGCGTTGCCCGCCTGGAGCATCGTGCCGACGCAGGTGGTTTGCAGCAGGTTCGAATATTGCGGATATTTCTCCACCTCGGCGCGCGCTGCCGCATCGGTCGGGTTGGCGAGCAGCGTCGTCAGCGCGGCGCCCAGCGCCCCGCCCTTTTCGGCCGCGAGGTCGCTGACCATGATGCGCGTGATCTCGTTGAACTCGACCGGGAAGCGCACCCCCTGCACCTTCTTGATCGCGTCGGCGAGTTCGTAGATCGCATTCTCCGGACGCGGCACCGAGCTGTGGCCGCCCGGATTGCTCGCCGAGATCGCGAAGCTGGCGTTGGTCTTTTCCGCCGCCTGGATATTGAAATCATATTTGCCGTCGGCGGTCACCGAACCGCCGCCCGCATCCGAATTGAGCGCATATTCGGCGCGCGCCACCCACGGATGCTCGATCAGCTTGCGCGTCGTCAGCATGCCCGTCTCTTCGTCCCCCGAAAAGGCGAGGACCAGATCGCGCGCAGGCACGAATCCCGATTTCTTCAGCCGGATGAACGTCGCGACCAGCGCAGTGACCCCGGCCTTGTTGTCGGTCGAGCCGCGGCCATAGATATAGCCGTCCTTCTCGGTCGGCACATAGGGATCGGTCGACCAATTCGCCTTGAGCGCGTCCACCACATCCATATGGCCGAGGAACGCGATCGGCTTCGCCGCCGCATTGCGGCCGGCATAGCGCACCACCAGCCCGACGGTCTTTTCGCCGTCGATCTCGACGGGCAGCATCTGGATCTCGTCGTCTCGGAAGCCCGCTTCGCGCAGCCTCTTGGCGAACTTTTCCGCCAGCACCGGCACTTGCCCGCGCCCCTTGGCGGTTGGCGTGGCGATGGCTTCCTCCAGGATCGCCCGGGCCATGGCGCGATCGGCATCGGTCACCGCCGCCGCCTTCTGCGCCGCTGCGGGCAAGGCCGCCCCGCCGACAGACACCAGCACCAGCGCCGCGACGCGCCGAGCAAATCCGTGATTCATGCAAACACCCTCTCGAAAACAAAAAGCCCCGGGGACGATAGTGCGTCCCCGGGGGCAGTACCAAGTCAGAAGCCGATCGACGCGCTCAGGAAGAGATAGCGGCCGGTCGCGTCGTAGAACTGCGGGTAGGTGTTGCCGTTGCCGCCATCCTCGATCGCCGAGGTCGTGGTGAGGGGGGGATCCTTGTCCAGGATGTTGTTCACGCCCAGGCGCAGCGTGAAGTCCTTGCGCACCGTGAACGCCGTCGAGAGATCGAAATAGCTGCGCGCGTTGAGTTGGCGGTTGAGTTCCGCATAGCTGCCGGTGAGCGCGGGCTGATCGCTCGTCTGCGCGATCTTGACCGACGACACGAACCGCCAGCCCAGCGCCAGGTTGAATGCGCTGCTCGGCGCCCAGGTCGTGGTCAGCTTGTGGCGCCATTCGGGACGCGGACGCCCGCACAGCCCGGCATAGAGCCCCGCGCATTCATACACGTCGGCGCTCGGCGAATTGGGCAGCGGCACCGTCTTGTACGAGTCGAGATAGGTGCCAGCGAGGTTGAAGCTCAGCCGTCCGCCGCCGATGCCGAGATCGTCGAGGTTCATGCGGTAATCGACCGCGACGTCTACGCCCTTGGTCTGGAGCGAGCCGGTATTGACGTTGAAGCGGCGGAAATACCCCGCCTCCCCCTGCCACAGCGATCCCGCAGGGCTGCGCTGGATCTGGTTGCAGAAGAACGCATCCCCGCTCGACAGGCAGTTCGCCAGCGACAGGTTCGGGTTCACGCTGCCGACCAGGTTTTCGACCTTGATGTTGAAGTAATCGACCGAGATGGTCAGCCCGCGCACGAAGCTGGGTTCGAACACCGCGCCCAGCGACAGCGTCTTCGCCGTCTCGGGCTGGAGATCGGGGTTGCCGCCGATCAGCGAGTTGAACTGGCCCGCCGGGTTATCGACGATGTTGCCATATTGCGCCGCCGTCACGCCGGTGCGCGCGCATTGCGCAAGCGTGGCGATCGGGGTGGTGCCCGAGCAGGGATCGTACGAGCCGTTGGCATTCTCGGTCAGCTCGACTTCGAACAGCGTCTGGCTCGAGAACAGCTCGATCACGTTCGGCGCACGCACCGCGCGCTGGTACGAACCACGGAAACGCAGGTCGCGCACCGGCGCCCAGTTCAGCCCGAGCTTGTAGGTGTCGGTCTTGAAGCCCGTGTCATAGTCCGAATAGCGATAGGCGCCTTCGAACGACAGCGTCTCGAAGAAGGGGCGGCTCTCCACCAGCGGCACGATCAGTTCGCCGAAGAACTCTTTCGCCGCAGTCGAACCGCTGATCGGCAGTTCGGGGCTGGCCGCCGCCTGATAGACTTCGTCCGGCTGGTAATCGACGCTGTTCTTGCGATATTCCAGACCGAAGGCGATGCCGACGCCGTTGGTCGCGAACGGCGACTGGATGCCATAGGTGGCCAGATTACCCTCGATCACGCCGACGACGTTGATCAGGCTGGTGTCGCCGGTGATGGTCTTCACTTCGGCGACATAGTCCGTCGCGGCCTGGCTGGCCGAGGCGCCGAAATAGTCGAGCGGGGCGCAATTGGCGTCGTTGTTGTTCGGGTTGGCATCGGCGTTGATCGCGCAGACGATCTGCCCGGCCGAGTTGCGCACGGCGTTGAACGCATTGGCGGTGCGCTGGCGATTGGCGTCGCCCGAGAAGCGGCTGCGATAGCTCACCTTCGAATAGATGCCGTACAGGTCATAGTTGAACGGACCGAAAACCGAGCCCTTGGTGCCCGCGACGACGCGATAGGTCTGGTGCTGGATGTCGTCCTGGCGATTGCCGCCCTCGACGTTGCGGCGCGCGACGAGCACGCCCTGCGCGACCGATGCCGGGCCGGCATAATTGCCCTGCGCGTCATAGGTGCTGGCAGTCGAAAGGCCGCGGCTGGTGCACAGGAAATTGGCCTGCTGCGCGCTCAGGAACGGGTTGTCGCAATTGATGCCGTTGATGCCATTGGAATTGATGGCGATGCCGGCGCTGTTCACACCCGGAGCAATCTGCGCGACCGAGCGATCGTCCATGAACGACAGTTCGAGATAGGGCTTGAAGTGATCGTTCACTTCATAATGCGCCGTCGCGCCGAACGAATAGCGCTCGTCGGGGCGCTGGTAGTAATTATAGGGCGCGAAATTATAGGTCTGGGTGCCCGTGACGAACTGGCCTTCCGAAACGCGGAACGACGTCGGCAGCCCGGGGATTCCGCCCGCATTGGTCAGGTTGGCCGGCGCGTTGGTGCCCGATCCGCTGCACGAATAGGTGTTGCCCCCGGTGCCGGTGGTGCCCAGTGCGCAGGCGCTGTAGTCATAATCGGCCTGGAGGATCGCGTTGACCTTGCGATACGTCGCATAGGCCGTGACGTTGCCGCGGCCATCGGCCAGGTTGCCGCCGGCGACTGCCGAAATCTCGGTGGTGAAGCCATTCCACACGCTGCTATCGGGCTTCGGATAGGCGCCCGGCACCGCCGCGTTCCGGCTGTCCAGCAAGTCGCGCAGTTCGCCGCGATCATTGTTATGCTGATAGCCGCCGATGCTTCCCGTCATGCGGAAGCCGTTGAAATTGTCCATCAGCTTGAAATTGACGACACCGGCGATCGCGTCCGAGCCATAGACGGCGGAAGCGCCCCCGGTGAGCACTTCGACCGACTGGATCAGCGGCGTCGGCACCTGGTTAAGATCCGACGGGATGTTCTTGGGCGAACCATAGGGCAGCCGGCGACCGTTCACGAGGACCAGCGTGCGCGACGGGGTGAGGCCGCGAAGATCGACCTGGGCAGTGCCGGTCGCTTCGTTCGAATTGGCGGCACCCTGCGC
Source organism: Sphingomonas degradans (assembly GCF_053502645.1). Lineage (NCBI taxonomy): Bacteria > Pseudomonadati > Pseudomonadota > Alphaproteobacteria > Sphingomonadales > Sphingomonadaceae > Sphingomonas > Sphingomonas degradans. The sequence continues at coordinate 662,168 of NZ_CP177172.1, read as the reverse complement.
CGCGAACACCTGGGGAAGCTGGTTCACCAGATCCTCGGTGCGCACCGTGCCGCGCTGGGCGAATTCCTCGGACGAAATCGTCGTGATCGGGCTGACGCTGACGACATTGGCCGAGCTGATGCGCGAACCAGTGACGACGATGGCTTCGCCGTCTTCGGCCACCGGCGCGTCCTGCGCGACCTGTGCCATCGCCGGCAGCGCCGAAAGCGTACCCAGCGCGAAGACCGAACCGAGCAATGTCGCGCGCATTCCGTGTCGTTGGATCATGATATAGCTTCCCCGTTTGATTTATGTCTTTGATTGTTGGTGGCAGCGCGGACCGCGATCAGCGGTAGCGCCAGCTCGTCAGGTCGGCGCCCGGCGGGGCCGCCGCCTCGATCCGCTTGAGGATCTTGGGCACGTACATGCTGTTGTAGCGCAGCCGCCCGACCGAATTGGGCACGCTGGGATCGCCGTTCCAGCAATGCTCGTCACGGTCGCCATAGGTGACTTCGCCCTGATAGGCGGGCTTCGCCGTCTTGAGGAAATCCTCCATCAGATAGACGGCGTTGTTCAGGTAGAAATTGTCCATGTCGCCGACATAGATATGGATCTTCCCCTGGAGCTTGGGCCCCAGCGTCTTCCAGTCGCGCTCCATGATGTAGCGAAGATCGTAGTTTTCGCGCCAATAGGCGGCGACCTTCTTGTCGATGACGCCGGTGGCCTTGTCCCAGATCCGCTGCGGATAGCCGTCCGCGCCCATCGGCGAATAGACCGCTTCCCAGATGTCCCACTGGCCGCCCGAGCGCGTCTTGTCGCCAAGCACCGCTTCCCAGCGATTCTCGTCCTCGGCGGTGTACGAAAGGTGGCCGAGGTAATCGCGCTTGCCGGGCTTGGCGACGCGCCCGAACGGCCCTTCGCGCCAATAGGCGTTCTTGTCCTCATAGAGGTTGGTGACCATCGTCTGGCGGAAATCGATTGGGTCCGGGCAGGCCGCAAATGCGCCGTTATAGTCGTCGGGATAGAAGACCTGCACCGCCAGCGCTTCCCAGCCGCCGGTCGATCCGCCGTAGAGGAAGCGCGACCAGCCTTCGCCCAGCCCACGGAACTTCTTTTCGAGCGCAGGGATGAAATCATAGGTGATCGCATCGCCATACGGACCGAGATTGGCCGAGTTCACGGCATAGCTGTCGTCGTAATAGGGATTGCTGTGGTCGATCTCGACGATCAGCATCCGGGGGAAATCGGGCGACGTCCATTTCTTATAGAAATCATACGCTTCCTGCTGCTCGGTGCGGGCATAGCAGGGCTCGTTCCGGAAGCGCTCGCTTTGGACGCATTTGACGTTCGGATCGGGCGGCGTGGTGCGGAAGCCGCCGAAATCGTCGGGGAAATGGCCGTGGAAAATCGCGAGTGGATATTTCGCCTCCGGATGCTTGTCGAAATCCTTCGGCACCAGGACATGGCCGTTCAGGAAAACGTCGCGCCCCCAGAATTTGGACAGCCGGTCCGACTTGAACTTGAAGTGGCGGATATATTCGCTGTCCTTGGGCTCCACCACCGGCGGCAGGATATCGGTGAGCGCGATCGTGATCGCCCCTGCCCGCTTCGGGTCGAAATTGACCTTCATCGGCTTGCTGATGATGTTGCCCGGTTCCTTGCGCCAGTTCTGCCCGGCGCCGCGCGCGGCGGGTAGCTTGACGGTCTTGCCGTTGGACAGCGTGAAGCTGTCATATTTGTGGAGAACGGCCTGCACCGTATAGGTGCCCGCAGGGATATCGGCCAGGGTGCGTCCCGGATACCCCGGCACGGTGGCGCCGATCACGCGGAACTGTCCCTTGCCGAACTTTTCGACCTGCAACCCGAAAATCTGCGGCGCGTCGAAAGCGGGGCCGACCTGGAACCGGGGCTCGGTCTTGTCGTCCTTGGTGAGGATCAGGATCAGCCGGCCCTCATAGGGCGTGGAGGCGACCGGCGCCGTCAGTTGAACCCGGAATTCCTCTGCGTGAAGCGCACGCGTCCCCAGCGTCAGCGCCGCCATCGCGACACCGACCGCGAAAATCCTTCGCATGTCCGTTACCCCTGTTCCGGCCTCCCATTATCGGATTTTGACCGTGAACAAATGTGTGATTTTGGTTACGCCGTCTGTCAATAGCTTTTGAACGGATAGCGCACGAATGTTCTGCCGGTGAACCGACGCCTCTCCGGAATTCTACGGCAGATACCGATTTCTGAGGATTTTTGGCCACAGTCGCGTAGAGTCGCGGGCTGGGTTCGACTCGTCCGGCGTTCGCCTGGCGAACATATCGGGGCGCTACAGGACCAGGATTCGCAATGCACCCGACTCTCCGACGGGATACAGACGCGCCGTTTGCGGCGAAGAGGACTGAAACGTGGAAGATTCCGACATTCTGGAATATCCGGCGCCGATCGAAAGCGACGGGCAGGAGCCCGACGATAGCGACCGCGACTATGTGGCGTCGCTGGCCCGGGGCCTCGACGTGATCTGCGCCTTCACGCGCTTCACGCCGCGCATGACGCTGAGCGAAGTCGCCAAGTCGGTGAACATGTCGCGCGCGACGACCCGGCGCCTGCTGCTGACACTGGTGCGCGAGGGCTATGCCGAGAAGAACGACCGCATCTTCTCGCTGCGGCCCAAGGTGTTGCAGCTGGGCTATTCCGCGCTGTCGTCGGTCGGCATTCTCGAAGTGGTCCAGCCGATCATGAACGAGCTTACCCAACGCACGCAGGAATCGATTTTCACGGCGGTGCTGACGGGCGACGACGTGACGTATCTGGCGCGGTCGACTCCCGATCGGGTGATGTCGGTCAGCATCAATATCGGCAATCGCCTGCCCGCCTATGCCGCGTCCACCGGCCGGGTGCTGCTGGCCGGCGAGAGCGACGAGGCGCTGGAGCGCTATCTCGACCGAGTCGATCTCACCCAGCACACGGCGCGCACCGTGACGTCGAAGGCGCAACTGCGCGAGGCGATCCTGGAGACGCGGCGCTGCGGCTATTCGCTGGTCGACGAGGAACTCGAACTGGGCGTCCGGTCGCTATCGGTGCCGATCCGCGACGCCAGGCAGCGCGTGATCGCCGCGCTGAACGCCTGTTGCCCGTCGGTGCGCTTCAGCGTGAAGGACATGGAGCAGCAGCTCGTCCCCGAATTGCTGAAGGCGGCGAGCCGGATCAACCAGGGCTTTCTGGGCTGACCGGGGCTGCGGTCGCGCGCGATCAGAGCGCGATCGCCGTGGTGCGGTCCCGCATATCGCTGGCCGCTTCCACCTCGCGCTCGGCTTGCAGGAAGCCATAGGCCGGGACGCATTCGCCGTCGCGACGCGTAACACCGGCCCAGTTCCGGACGACTTCCGGGCCGGCAGCGTCCCCGCCGCCAACCTGAATACCCTGGGTCAGCGTGACATGCGCGGCGGCAAAATGGCCGGCGCCCGCGCAGAGGATTGCGCGCGTAGGCGCATCGTCGCCGACCAGCGCGAGCAGCCCCGGACTTACCAGCGCGGGATCGAGCAGGCGCAGGCTCTCGTCGGAAAGAACGCCATGCGTCATCTGGGTCGCCGCCGTGGGCGCCAGCGCATTGACGCGAATGCCGTATTTCTCACCCTCAATGGCCAAGGTCTGCATCAGCCCGACCAGCGCCATTTTGGCGGCGCCGTAATTCGCCTGCCCGAAATTGCCGTACAGCCCGGACGACGAGGTGGTCATCACGATCCGGCCGTGGCGCTGCGCCCGCATCGGCTCCCACACCGCCTTTGAGCAGATGGCGGCCCCCATCAGGTGCACCTCCACCACCAGCCGGAAGTCGTCCATCGTCATCTTCGCGAAGCTCTTGTCGCGCAAAATCCCGGCGTTGTTCACCAGGATGTCGACCCGGCCCCAGCGGGCGAGCACCGAATCCACCATCGCCGCGATAGCCGGCTCCTCAGTAACCGAGGCGGCGACGGCTATTGCCTGGCCTCCCGCCGCCTCGATCTCCGCCGCGACCCGAGCGGCATTCTGTTCCGAAACATCGTTGACGACGAGCCTGGCGCCCTGCCGCGCCAGATACAGCGCATGCGCACGCCCCAGTCCGCCGCCGGCACCCGTGACGATTGCGACCCGATCCGCAAGATTCATCGATCGACCCCTCTCCTGTTGGGCCGATGCTAGCGCAGCATTCATTCACTAACAAGAGAGCGAATGAACTGGTTTAGGCGCGGTTGCATATTTCCAGGAAGCCGGCGGCCATGAACGACGCCATTCGCTCCTTCACCGCCACGAAATCGTCGGACTTGCACAGCCCGTTCGACAGCTTGTCGATCCGCCCGGTCCGCGCCAGCGTGAGCATCAGCGCGCCGGTGACGAAGTGATAGCCCCAGAAGATGTTTTCCTCGGCGCAATCGGGCAGCGCCTGCTTGAGCAGGCCGATCAGGCGCAGCACCACGGGATCGAAATGCTCGTCCATCAGTTCGGCACCCCATTCCGGCGTGTTGGCGACCTGGGCACCCAGCGCGGCATAGTTTTTCCACGCCTCGCCGCCCTCGATATACAAATCGAGATCGGTATCCAGAAAGGCGCGCAATGCCCCCTCGACGCTGGGCTTTCCGCCGCATTCGGCTTCGTAGCGGTCCAGCGCCAGCATCCGCCGCTCGCTGGTGACGGCGGCGCGGCGGGCGAACACCGCGTGGAACAGCTTGGCCTTGTCCTCGAAATAATAGTTGAGCAGCGTGTGGTGGACGCCGACGCGCTTGGCGACATCCTTCAGCGTGACACCGTACAGGCCATGTTTCGAGAAGAGATATTCGGCCGCATCGAGGATCTGCTCCATCGTTTCGGCGCGCTGTTCCGCTTTCTTGGAACGACGGGGGGCTTTGACATTCTCTTGCACGCGAATGTCTCTCCAGCCTGTGTGCGCGGGCGTCAAGCCATGCCGAATTCCGCGCGCAGGCGGACCTTGTCGATCTTGCCGGTCGGCGCCAGCGGCATGGCGGCAAGCCGGACCACCGCGTCGGGGATCCACCACGACGCCACCCTGCCCTTGAGCGCGCCCAGCAGTGCCTCGTCGCTCGCCTCCTGATCGCCGCGCATCTCCACCAGCAGCACCGGCCGTTCGCCCCATTTGGCGTCGGGCCGCCCGATCACCGCCGCCAGCGAAACCTGGGGCAGCGCGCCGACCACCGCCTCGATCTCGGCCGGGTTGATCCATTCGCCGCCCGATTTGATCAGATCCTTTGCCCGGCCGGTGATCTGAAGATTGCCGGCATCATCGATGCGCGCGAGGTCGCCGGTCGCAAACCATCCGTCGGCGTCGAGCGCGGACTCCTCCTGCCCGAAATAGCGGGCAATCACCGCCGCGCCGCGCACGCGCAGATGCCCCTCCTCGCCGCGCTGTTTCGGCAAGGGGCGGCCGTCCGCGTCAGTGAGCAGCAAATCGACGCCGATCGCCGGCTTGCCCGAGAGCGCGGCGGCGCGCGCCGGATTGCGGGGCACGGCAACGGTTCCCGAGGGCGAAAGCTCGGTCATGCCCCAGCTGGTCTGCACCTCGACCCCCAGCCGCGCCTCGATCCGCGCCATCAGTGCGGGGGCGAGCGGCGCGCCGCCGACGATGATCCGCTCGAGCGACGGCAATGCGCCGCCGGTGGCGTCCAGATGCTCGACCAGGCCGAGCCACAGCGTGGGCACGCCAACGCCCACCGTCACCTGCTCGGCGGCGATCAGCCGCGCCAGGCTGGCGCCATCGTTCCAGCGCCCCGGCAGCACCAGCTTGCCCCCCGCCGCCGGCACCGCGAACGGCAGCCCCCAGGCATTGGCGTGAAACATCGGCACCACAGCCAGCACCGTGTCCCGGCCGGAGATCGCCATCCCATCCACCTGCAGCAACCGCAGCGTGTGGAGGAAGCTCGATCGATGCGTATAGGTCACGCCCTTCGGCGCGCCGGTGGTGCCGGAGGTGAAGCACAGGCCCGAAGGCGCGGTTTCGGCGAACCCGCCCCAGGCGATATCGCGCGCCGCGCGCTCCAGCATCGGCGCGAGCGGGGCGACGGGCGGCCCCTCGCCCACCGGCGCGTCGACAGCGCCGTCGATCACCCAGATCCGCTCGATCGGCGCCAATGCCGCGATGCGGCGCGCAAGCGGCAACAGGTCCGCGCTGGCAACCAGCAGCCGCGCACCCGATTGGACGACCATCGCTGCAAGCTGTTCGGCGGTCAGGCGGGGATTGAGCGTGTGGCACACCGCCCCCATCCCCATCACCGCATACCAGGTCTCGACATGCGCCTGGCTGTTCCACGCCAGCGTCGCCACCCGGTCGCCAAGGGCCACGCCGTGCTCGGCAAGCGCCGAGGAAATGCGAAGCGCGCGATCGCGGAGCGCGGCATAGCCGATGCGATCGACAGTGCCGCCCGCCGTCGCCGTCACCACTTCGGCATGCGGATGCCATTTGGCGGCGTGGTTCAGGAACGTGTCGAGCGTGAGCGCGAAATCCTGCATGCTTCCGTCGATCATCGGCACCCTGCGACCTTGGGCAGCGCGGGTGAAAGCACGCCGGTATTCCAGTTCCACGGCTGGTCGCCCGCGGCGCGGCGGCGGCATACGCTCGCCTCGTGCAGCGCGAACATGCCTGGGAAGAGCCTGGTAGCCGCCCGCGGCACCTGCGCAAACGCCATGTAGTTGGCCTCCTTGCCATAGGGCAGCCAATCGGGTTGTCCCCTGGCGACCGGCACGCCGGTCTTAGCGAACGAGGTCCAATAGCCCAGCATCGCGTCCGACATCCGCCGCTCTGCCAGCGTATCGGGCACCTTGGGCCAGAGCGGCGGCGTCTGCCCGGCCGTGCCGAACACATAGGGGATTTCGGACGCGTGAAAGGCGTGCAGACCGTTCTCGTCGGCTGCGGGATAGCCGTGGTCGAAGAGATAGAGATAGCCGCGCTGGCCGATCGCCGTCTGGCCGATCGCCAGCCGCGTCGACGTCCAGCCATAGAGTGCGTCGCGGGTCGCGGCGAGCATGCTCTCGCCGATCGTCCCGGGCGGATAGAGTTGCAGGAACGGCTCGGCCAGGTCGCCATAGCGGCTGCGGATGATGGCCGCATAGGCAGCCGCGTTCGCCGGCGCAGGCGGCAGCAGGACGCGGAGCGAGCGGATCTCGCCGGCGTTGAACCCGGCGATCAAGGGCACCGGCGCCTGCTCGCCCCGATCCCAGGTTTCGACGAGCTGGCGCGGCAGCAGCGTGCCGTCTACGGTGCCCCAGGGGCCATAGCCCTTGGCAGCCGCTTGGGCGGTGAGCATCTCCGCATCCATCGCGCGCAGGGCGGCGAGGTCCGATGCGCCCAGCGCCTGCTGGATCTGGCTTCCCGCCGCTTCGGCCGATGGGGTGCCGAACCGCGCCGCCTTCAGTTCGGGGGCGGAGATCATATAGGCGCTCTGCGCGATCGCCCTATGGAACAGCCCCCGCGCTGCGGGGCTGGCCATCAGGTACATCACGCTGAGGCCACCGGCGGATTCGCCCGCGATCGTCACGTTGGCGGGATCGCCGCCAAACGCGGCGATGTTGCGCTTCACCCAGCGGAGCGCCGCGATCTGATCGAGCAGGCCATAATTGCCCGAAATCCCCTCACCCGATTCCGCGCTCAGTGCCGGGTGCGCGAGATAGCCGAGAATGCCCAGCCGGTAGTTGATCGAGACCACCAGCACGCCGCGCCCCGCCATGCGCGCGCCGTCGTACATCGCCGCATGGCCATAGCCGGACACCAGCGCGCCGCCATGGATCCACACCACCACCGGCAGCTTGGCGGCAGTGCGCGGCGCCCATATGTTGAGCGTCAGGCAGTCCTCGTCCATCCGCTCGGGCGGATCGGTGTAGATGCCGGCGGTCTGCGGGCGCGGCTGGACGCAGGCCGGGCCGAACGCCGTCGCCTTTCGCACCCCCTGCCACGCCGGCAGCTCGCCGGGCGGCCGCCAGCGCATCGCCCCGACCGGCGGCTGGGCATAGGGCACTCCGCGAAACACGTGCAGCCCCTTCTCCAGACTTCCCTGCACCACACCCGCAGGCGCCTCGACAGTCGGGCCCTGCGCCCGGGCGGAGGATGCGGCAAGCAGCGCGGCCGCAAGCGCGACCCAGTGGACGTGTTTCATGCAGGCCTCCCGCCAGGATGGGAATGGGAACCGCGCAACAGCCGCGCGAGCCACAGGAACAGTGCGATCGCGACGACATAGAAGGGCGTGAGCGTGAACAGCGCCGCCTGGAGATGGTGCGGCTGCCCCAGCGCCTTGAACCAGTCGCTGGCGAAGCCGACCCAGGTGGGCCCGAGCCCCAGGCCGATGAAGTTCATCACCAGCAGCAGCAGCGCGCCGGACAGCACGCGCTGGTTGGGCTGCACTTCCTCCTGCACCAGCGCGACCGAGGCGCTGAGGTAGAAATAGTTGAACACCATGACCACGCCGAGCAGCAGCAGCGCCAGCGGCCAGCCCGGCGCCCACAGAAAGGCGATGTAGAACGGCATTGCGACCGCGAGGGACGCCGCCGGCGCGACGGCGTATCCCGCACGCGACCTGCGCGTCATCCGATCCACCACGCGCCCCGAAAGCACCATGCCGCCACCCATGCCGATCGCCAGCACCAGCGCGTACCAGACGGCCACCTCGCCGAGTGTCATGCCCTTGTCGCGCATCAGGAACAGCACCGCGAAATTGCCCAGGCCATAAGTGACGAACTGCGTCGCGCCGCTGCCCAGCGCCGCCAGCATCAGCACCGGGTTCGTGAAGAACATGCGCAGCGTCGCCCAGAACGGTGCCTTGCCCTGTGGCATAGCGGTGCGCACCGGATCGGTCGCGCCGCGCTCGGGCTCGCGCAGCAGCAGGCGGACCAGCACCGCCGTGACGATCCCCACGCCGCCGATGAGGAGAAAGGGCGTGCGCCAATCGAACCGTTCGGCGATCGCGGCACCGAACGCCACGCCGATCGCGGCGCCGATCGCCGGCCCAAGATTGTAGATGCCGAGCGCGCCGGCGCGGCGGCCCGGCGGATAGGTGTCGGTGAGGATCGCGTAGGAAGGCGGCACACCCCCCGCCTCTCCGAAACCGACCAGCATCCGGGCCGCGACCAATTGCCCGTAATTCCCGGCAAGACCGCAGGCGACCGTCGCCCCGCTCCACACCGCGCAGGCGAGCGACAACACCGTCACGCGGTTGCTGCGGTCCGCCAGCCAGCCGACCGGGATCGCGATGAAGCAATAGAACATCGCGAAATACAGCCCGCCGATCAGCCCCAGCTGGCCGTCGCTTACCTGCAACGCATCCTGGATCGGCTTGGCGAGGATGCCGATCAGCTGCCGGTCGAGGAAGTTCAGAACATAGACGAAGGTCAGCGCCGCCAGGACCAGCCGCGGTCGTGGTGTGTGGGCACGCGTCCTGCCCGCTGGCGGGACGGGGCTGTCCGAAGCCGGGCCCACCTCAGATCCCATAGCCGAGGCGGATACCGACCGTGCGGGGGCGCAACGTGCCGAAGCGGCTCACCAGAAATGCTTCGGGATGGATGTAGACGACCGAGTGATCGTCGAACACATTCTCCACATAGAGCTGCGCCGACCAGGCCCGCCGCTTCACGCCGAAACTGATATTGGTGTTCACATATTCATCGGTTTCCCCAAACGTCGAGAGCCGCACATTGGGCAGGCCCGGCGTGTTGGGGAACGAGCTGTTGTATGACCCGACATATTGGGCGTTCACCGCGAAGCTGCCCTTCACGTCCTTGCCCAGATCCATGCCATAGGAAAGGAACAACGCGCCCTGCAGCCGCGGGCCCGACAGCCGGTGCCCGAGCACCGCGCCGGAGATCGCCGCCTCGGCCGCGCTCAGCTTGGTGATCTTGGCATCGTTATAGGCGGCGTTCAGGCCGATGAAGACCTGCTTGGCCGGCACCACGCCCATCTCCAGCTCGACACCCTTGCTGCGCGCGGCGCCGATATTGGTGGCGAACTGCACCGAATCCGAAACCCGGTTGGCCTGCGCCTGGATGTTGCTCCAGTCGATCAGATAGGCGGCGACGTTGATCGTCACTAGGCCGTTCAGGAACCGCGCCTTGGCGCCGAGTTCGTAGCTCTTCAGATCGTCCGACGAGGCGCCGGCGGGAATGACGATGTCGGTGGGATCGACCAAGCTGGGGCGGCCGGCGAACGCATTGACGATCGGCGCGCGGAAGCCGGTGGAGAAAGTCGCATAGGTCGTCAGCGCCTCGTCGGGCTTGTACGTGACGCTGCCCTTCCACGACGGCTTCGATCCGGTCGCCTTGACCCCGGCCACCGCCGCATAGGGCGTGAAGGTGTTGAAATTCACCGGGATGCCGAGCAGCGCATAAGTGAAGTAATTCTGCCCGAACGCAGTCGCCAGATACCCGCCCGCCTCGGTGAATCCCTGCGCCGATATGCGGCCATAGCGCATGCCGCCGGTGACCCAGAATTTGTTAGAGAAGCGGTAGGTCAGCTCGCCGAACCCCGCCAGTTCCTCGTTGATCTGGTGGGTATATTGCTTCTGGTAGTACTGGTCCGGCAGCCCGGTGAGCCGACGCGCGGCGAGGAAGGCGAGCGACGAGCGGTAGAAATAATCGACGTCGCGGCGGCGATGCATATAGAAGCCGCCGACCACGAACTGGAGCGGACCGTCGAGCGTGGACGCCAGCCGCGCTTCCTGAACGAACACCTTGTCATAACCGTTCGCATCCAGCCCGAACGCGATCGGTGCCCCCGGATAGATCGCCTGTTTCGGGAACGTGCCCGCAAGATCGAGCCAGAAGCGCTGATCGAACTTGGAATAGGTCGACGAACTGGTCAGCTTGGCGAAATCGAACGCATATTCCAGCGTGGCATTGAGCACCGTCTGCTTGCCGGTGAACCGGTCGGGCTGGTCCGAAATGCGCTTCTCGCGCCCCAGCGACGGGCTGGTCAGCGACGAATCCTTGGGGTCGCTATCCTCATAGGAGCCGAGCAGCCGCACCGAGAGCCGGTCGTTCGGCTTCCACAACGCGATCACGCGCCCGCCCCAGTCGACCAGCGTGTTCGAATTGCGAACCCCGGTCCCGACATTGTCCAGATAGCCTTGCTCGTGCCGGTAAAAGCCGACCCCGCGCACCGCCAGCCGATCGTTCACCAGCGGCACGTTGAGCATCAGATTATAGCGTTGCCGCAGCGAGTCGGACCCGGTGAGCCCCAGATCCGCCAGCGCCGAGGCATCGAAGCTGGTGAGGTTCGGGCTCTTGGTCAGGATGCGCATCGCCCCGGAGAGCGAACCCGATCCGAACAGCGTGCCCTGCGGACCGCGCAGGAATTCGACCCGTTCTACGTCGAACAGGTTAGGATCCACCACCGTGGTGTTGCCGATCGTCGAGACGGGAAGCTCGTCGATATAGACCGCGACCGAGCTTTGGAGATTGGCGTTGTAGCCGTTGGTGGCGATGCCGCGCGCAGTGAAATTGTTGAAGTTCTGCGTCGGCCGATTGAGCACGACGCCCGGCGTTTCGCGTGCGATCCCTTCGAAACCGACAATGCCCTTGCGCGTCAGTTCTTCCTGCTGGAACGCCGTGATGCTCAACGGCACGTCCTGGATGCGCTCCTCCCGCCGCGTCGCGGTAACGACGATGTCGTTGCCATGATCCTGGTCAGCGGTGGGGTCGGTCTGCGCCGGCGTGTCCGCCGTCTGCGCTGCGACGGGGCTCGCGCCCGCCATGGTTGCGACGGCACACACCGACGCGAAAGCTATTGCCCGCATGCTCTCTCTCCCAGCGTACCGATCGCGCGCGGCGTCGGTATCGTGCGAGATTGTGCGCCGGAGTCTGGCGGGTGTCAATGTTCACTATCGCGCGTGTGAACATCTTTGAATGGCCGGCATGGGCATTGGCCTCAGTGCGTCAATGCATGTCCATGTCCTGCGCCACCGTCACTCCCTCTATTGAAACTCAGGCGATCGCCGCGCGATCCCGAAAGCCGCCAGCAGTTCGGCACGCCGGCGCGCTTTAAGGCAAATACCGCGCAAATCGATCCCGGACCGGTCGATCTCATCGATCTGCTCACAGCGATCGTCGATGACGCGAACATCGAGGAGCGCGCAAAGAGCTGCGCCATCCGGCATCTGTCCTCGGCGGCATTCGTGACGACGGGGAATGGCGAACTGCTCTATCGCGCCTTCAGGCGAGTAGAAGGCTGAGCGTGGGAAGTCGGGCGCGGCATCGTGTACGTCGCCGGGGGTACTTCGGGCGGCGTCGCTGGCGCCGCGCCGCTCGGGCGACGCAGCAGCCGATACAGGGCAATGCCGCCCTCGCCGCCCGTCGGCGTGCGCGCCTCGCGGCTCAGGACGTACAGAACCGGCCCTGCTTCGGTGTGCCGGAACGACAGCCCTTCGATTTCCTGGTCTCCGCCCGACCGGAGCGCTCCCACCGTCTCGACCGCCCCGGTCGCCAGATGGGCGCGCATCAGTGCCTTGTCGTCGGCATCGGTCGCGAAATAGATCCACCCGTCCAGGATCTTGCCGCCCTGCGCCTGATCGACCGGGCGCGACAGCGGGATGTACCGGCGGAAGGTGAAATCGCGCAGATCATATTCCGCCAGCGCAGTCGCATGGTCGTACGCCATGGCATATGCGCGCCCGGCGGCCGCATCCACCGCCACCCAGCTCGCGACATCGTCGGTGCCCCCCGGTGGCGTCAGCGGATAGACGCGGCCCGTATAGCGCAGGTCGCGCGCGCGGTAGAGCGCCACCGCCGGGTGGGCATAGGGCTTGCCCGTCGCGGGATCGACATGACTGGAATCGAGCGGGATATATAGCAGCCCGCCCGCAATATCGATGTCGCCGATATGGTTCAGCCCGATCGGCGACAGCGGCGAGGGCCGCCACAGCTTCCGCACGATCGCATGGCGGCGAATGCGGCGCGTGGCAAAGCGGGCGTCGGTCACTTCCAGCGAGCGCGTGCCCGAGAAATACCAGGACACGCCATCCGTGGTCATACCCTGACCCCGCGCCGCCGAAGCCGCGTCGCCGGGGAAGAACAGCCGCTCCGCCACCACCCATTGTTCGGTGTCGGCGGGCGGCGTGGCGCCGGCCGGACAGGCGATGGCGCTGGCGAGCAGCAGCAGCGCGCGACGGCCGGCACCCAGCATCAGCGCTTGTCCAGCGTCACGGCGTCGAGCGCTTCGCCGGTCGCGGTATAGGCGCGATAGGTCAGGCGCTTCGGCGTCACGTCGATGACCTGATAGGCCTGGGTCCGCGACGCGGACTTCTTCGCCCAGGGCAGGCTGCCGACATCGTACATCTTCGGCCCCGCGACCGACACGGCATAGGTGGTGCCGTGATCGTCGGCGGAAGGCCCCTTCGGCCCGATCGCGCCGCGCGCATAACCATGGTCATGCCCCTGCAGGACCAGATCGACATGGTATTTGTCGATCAGCGGCTTGAGCGCCGCGCGCACCCTGGGATTGTCGCGCCCCGGCTCGCTGGAGAAGAGCGGGAAGTGCAGGAACAGCACCGTCCAGCGATTGGGATTGTGCGCCAGCCGCTCCTCCAGCCACTGCACGATCATCGCGCGCGCCTTCTCGTCGCGGTCGAGCTGCATCGAATCGATCGAGATCAGGCGCAGGCCCTGATAGTCGGTCGACCAGGTCGTCTCGCGCGTTTCAGGCAGCGCGGCTGGGCCGTTGGCGGGCAGCGTGAACTGGCGGCGCCACTGGCCGTTGATCGACGAACCGGCGCGGGCGCTCTCGTCCTTCACATATTCATGGTTGCCGGGCGTCGGCATCTGCGGCGTCTGCGCATAGACGAACCCGCCCGAGGCGAACCATTCGCCCCATTCGACGTCGCTGTCGTGCCGGTTCACCAGATCGCCCGCATGGATCACGAACGCCGCATCGCCGGCGGTGCGAAACGCCATGCGCAGCGTGCGCGACGCTTCGGACAGGATGTTGTTCTGCATGTCGCCCATGTAAATGAAGCGGAAGGGCGCATGGGTCTTCGCCGCGGTGTGGAACTGGAGCCATTCGGACCAGTGCGTCCCGTCGCCGACGCGATAGGCATAGACGGTGTTCGGCTCCAGCCCCTTCAGCACCGCCGAATGATAGGCGGCGTGGAACGTGGGGTTCTCACGCACCGCCAGCGTGGCGTCGTCGGTGCGTGCGGGGACGGTAACGGCGGTCTTGATGAAGTCCGGGTTCGCCGTCGCCTTCGCGACCTGCACCTGCCCGGTCACGCCCGGCACCGAGCGCCAGGTGACGGCCATCTCGGTCGTCGGGTCGGCGGTGAGGCTCAGGATGATGCGTTCGGGCTGGACGCTGGCGGGCGGCAGCACGACAGGCGCCTCCTGCGCCCCCGCCGCCGGAGCGGACAGGGGCACGGCGAGGATCAGGGCGGCGGCGAGGCCGTGGGTCAAGGGGTGCATCGTCGGCCCTTTCAGAAGATGAGGTTGAAGCCGAGCGTCATGCTCCGGCCATTCTTGATATAGGCGCGGCTGGCGCCCTGCCCCGACGATACCGTTTCCCAATAGGTGTGCGCGTCGAACAGGTTCTGGACCTGGAACTGGACCGACGATTTCTTGGCGAAGGTCTTGCGGAAGGTCAGGTCGACGAAGCTATAGGCCTGTTCATAGGGGTTGTTGCCGAAATCGTTGATCCCGCCCATGAATTTCGACTGATAGTTCCACGCGCCATAGATTTCCCAGCCCTTGCGCTCCCAGAAGAGCTGGAGGTTGGCGATCGTCTCCGGCGTCTCCATCAGCGGCAGTTCATAGCCCGCCGGGTGCCAGGACAGCCCCGTCACCGCCTTTGACCGCTGGAGCGTCAGGTTTCCGCCGATGCCGAGCGCGCCGAGGATGCCGGGCAGCCAGTGCAGCCGCTGCTGCGCGCTGAACTCGACGCCATAGACTTCCGCCGACTTGCCGTTGTTCGGCATCGAGATCGCGACGCCGGCGGGGTCGGTGTTTTCGCCCAGCGTGCCGTTGCGGATGTTGCTGGACGAGGAGCGGAACAGGAAGTTGGTGATGCGCTTGTAATAGGCCGCGACCGAATAGGCGCCGGTATTGCCCGCATAGCGTTCCAGCGACACGTCGAGGTTGAGCGAGCGCATCGGCTTCAGGTTCGGGTTGCCCTGCTGGATGCCGATCAGCACCCATTCGGACGTTGGGTTGTCCTTGCCATTGCCGTCGGGATCGGTGTCGTAGGCATATTCGCGCGCCGAGCTCATCCGCGCGATGTCGGGCCGGGCAAAGCTGGTCCACAGCACGGTGCGCAGCTTGGTCTCGCGGTCGAGGTCGATATTGAGGTGCACCGACGGCAGCACGTTGGTGAAGCTCGACCGATCGGTGCTGAAGCGCGCGCCCTGCACCGGATCGAGGTTATAGGCGTCGATCGTGTTGCGCGTCGCCTCCACGCGCACGCCGGTGATGACCGTGGCGGGGCCGAAGGTCGCCGTCGCCATCGCATAGCCGGAGAGGACGCGCTCGTTGAACTTGAAGCTGTCTTCGTTCGAGATTTCGGCGTTCGACGGATCGACGGCATAGCCCTTGAACACCGTGCTCTCGCCCCGCTCCGCGCGCTGGAGTTCGGCGAGCATCTTGGCATTGTCGATCGTCGTGCCGAGGCGATAGTCGCCGCTGTAGGTGCCGCCGAACAGGCTGGTCACTTCCGTGCCGTAAAAGCCCGAGAAGTCGGCCAGCGTGCCCGTCGCCTGGAGCTGGAGGAACGACCCCGAATAGGTCGAACGGTGCGAGTCATAGAATTTGCCGCCCGCCTTCACCGATTCCAGCCAGCTGCCCTCCGGCTTCCATTCGACATTGAGCTGGCCCTGCCACAGCTTCTCGCCGCTGCCGCCGATTTCGCCTTCCAGGCTGCTGAACGCATATTGCGCGGGGTCCTGCACGGCCGCCAGCCCGGCGGGGTTGAGCAGCCATTTGGGAAAGCGCGAATCGTCCGCGCTGCTGAACAGCACGCCCTTGTTCCCCATCCAGCCATATTTGTCGCTGCGGAACTCCATGGTGTAGCCGTCGTCGAGATTGTCCTCGGACCGCGAATAGGACACGTCATAGTCCACGGTGACCGTGCCGAAGCGCGAGACGCCGCCGGCGTTGGCGGAGGCGAGATTGCCGGTTTCGTTTTCCGCTTCCCAGAAACGGCGCAGGCGAAAGCCCTGCGGGTCCCAGCGGCCCGATCCGCCGTTCAGGCTGTAGAACGACTTGCCCGAGCGATCCGCGTCGGTGATCCGCCCGTCCTTGTCGCGATCGACGATCTGGCTGGTCGTGTAGCTGTAGATGCGGCCCAGCTTCGCGTCATAGCCGGTGATGGCGGCGTCGGGCTGTGCCAGCGACGTGTCGTTGACGTTGACCTGCGTCAGCCGGGTCGAGTTCTTGCCGGTGTCGTTGCGGAAGTTCAGCCGGTTCTTGAACTCCTTCTTCTGATACCGGGCATATTGCCCGCGCAGGTGCAGCTCGTGCGCGTCGGAATGAAAGTCGATGCTGGTGTTGCCGCCCCAGCGCTGGACATCGGTTTCGCCGAAGGCGAGGTCCATGCCGCGCATCACGAAGCGATTGGGGTCCCAGCCCAGCGTCTCGCTGTCGCTGTACCAGGTGTCGGGCTGGTTATCGCCATCGACGCCGTTCTGCTCGAACTGCGATTTGCGGCGGCTCCAGTTGGCGGAGACATAGATGCCGAATTTCTCGCCGAACTGGTGCGAGGCGGCGCCGGAGACCTGGCCCGATTTGCGATGGTCGTATTTGTCGAGCATCCCGCCTTCGGCCGACAGGCGGAAATAGGTGGGCGTCTGGTCGAACGCGGTCGGCGTCGAGATGTCGATCGAGCCGCCGAGCGCATCGCCGTCGCGATCCGGGGTCAGCGTCTTGTACACGGTGATCTGCTTGATCCCGTCGGGCGGCAGCACGCTCAGCCGGACGCCGCGATAGAAGTTGTTGTCGCGCGATCCGGCGCCGCCCAGCCGCACGCCGTTGACCGAGTAGTTGTTCAGCTCGGTCGAAAGCCCGCGCACGGTGATGCGGTCGCCCTCACCCGTGGTGGAATCGCGCACGGCATTGACGCCGGGCAGCCGCGCCAGTGCTTCGGACACGTTGTTGGCGGGCAGCTTGCCCATGTCGTCGGCCAGCACCGTGTCGGACACGCCGCGATTGTCGCGCTTGATGTCCAGCGCGCGCTCGACGGCGCCGAAATAGCCGGTGACGACGATCTCGTCCTCGCTGCGCGGCTCGGGCGCCGGCGCGGTCTGCGCCTGCACTTGCGGGCGGGCGGCGGGCTGCGGGGCCGGGCGGCGCTGGGCAACCGGCGCCTTGGCGGCCAGCGGCTTGACAATGATCGTGCCGCCGCGCCGCTGCGTGGCGACGTTCGCACCCTCGACGATGCGGGCGAGTGCCTGCTCCGCCGACAGCGTGCCGGTCACCGCCTGGCTGCGGCGCCCGCGCAGCGCCTCGGGCGAGGCCGCGACGGCAATGCCGGTGACGCGCGAATATTCCTGGAGCGCGCGGGCAAGATCCTGCGCCGGAATGGCAAAGGCATAGGCGCGCGCGCCGGCAGCCGGCACCGTGCGGGCAAGCGCCGGGCCGGCGCCGAGCGAAGCAAGCGCAATCGCCAGTGCCGAAGCGGCAGGCGTGGTACGTCGTAACATGTGAAAGCAACCCCCGGTTGTGATCTGGTTCGGGGGCCAGACGGCGTTGGGTTCCAAAACCCGACAAAAATTTGTTGTTACAAATCCGCGTGTTAATGGTGACAGTTGCGTGACATCAATCAACGCGACAGCAGATACCCGTCCGCCCCCTGCCGCCAGTGCAGGTCGTGGATCGCGGCAATTGCCTCCAGCACGGCGGCAGGCCGATCGGTCTGGAACCGGCCCGTCACCATCAATTCGCCCAGCGCCGGATCGGCCAGCCGGATCGGGCGCGGCGCGGCGCGGTTGAGCCGTTCGACCAGCTGCCACACCGGCGTGTCGTTCGCTTCGTACCAGCCGTCGATCCAGCCCGGACGCCCGGCACCGGCGCGCAGGCTGCGCACGCGGTCCCCGGCGACTTCCAGCCCGCTGCCCGCCGGCAGGCGCCACTGGCGGCCCGCCCCGGCATCGACGCTCACCAGCCCGCGATAGACCTGTACCACGCGGGTCTGCTGGTCCATCCGATCCACGTCGAACGCCGTGCCGAGCACCGAGACGCGCGCGCCGCCCGCATCGACGCCAAAGCCGCGCAGCCGCTCATGCGCGACGTCGAAAAACGCCTCGCCCTGCTCCAGCGTCACCTGCCGCGACCAGGGCGTCATCCGCACGGCGATCCGCGTGGCGCCGTTCATCCGGATCGTCGATCCGTCCGACAGCGCGACCAGCCGCGTCGCGCCGCGCGGCGTGGCGAAGGCCGCTTCCTCGACCAGCACGCCAGTGCCCAGCACCCCGCCGATGGCGAGGCACAATGCCGCCGCGCCCGCCCCCAGGATACGCCGCCACGCGACGGCGCGCCGTTCGGGCTGCGTCGCCTCATCGTCATTGCTCGGCATCGGCGTGGCTGCGACCGATCGCAGCGCAGACTCCAGCCCGTCCGACTGCCACAGCGCGCTCAGCCGCGCATAGGCATCGATGTGGCGCGAGTCGCGGGCGATCCAGCGATCGAACTCGCCAGCCGATTCCGCATCCACCACGGGCTGGCGCATACGATCGACCCAGCGTGCCGCCTGCCCATCGATGTCCTGCGTGTCGCCCCCCATCAATCCTGTCCCATCAGATCGACGCCCGCATGCTCCAGCGCGCGGCGCAGGTCGATCATGCCGCGCGTGATATGCTTTTCGACCGCCTTGGGGCTGATCGACAGCGACTCGCCAATGGCCCGGCAGCTTTCCTGGTTCAACCGGCGGCGGATCATCACTTCGCGGCGCAGCGGGGGCATCCGGCGCAGGCAGCGATCGAGCACCGCGATCGCGCGGCGCGAATCGAGGACGCGATCGACCGAGGGCTCGTCGCTGGACCATTCCGCATCGAGCGATTCGGACAGCCGCCGCTCGCGCCGGTGGAAATCGACCAGCAGATTATCGGCGATGCGAAAGGCGAGCGCATAGATGCTGGCAATCTGTTGCGTCTCGCTGAGCGAGACCAGCCGGGCCACGGTCTCCTGCGCAATGTCGTCGGCCAGATCGCGGCGACCGCTGCGGCGCAATCCATAGCGCAGCACCGCCGCGTGGATCGCGTCCCAGTCCGATGCGTGCGCGTCGCCGGGCGGCGGCCCATGCGAAGCCTGTGTTGATGACAGCACGCGCCCCCCTGTGCCCCCTCGGAAGCCCGGGCGGTTAGCGGCGCCGCGTGACAGTTTCGCGATGGGCGATGCCGCATTTCCCTATCGCCGCGCCTCGCCTATCCTGTAGCGCCCGGCGCTCCCGCCGACCCGAAGGACCCTTGGCTTGCCCGACACCCCGACCGCACCGGCCCGTGATTTTCGCGCCGATGCCCGCGCATTGCTGCGCCAATGGATCGGTGCGCCGGAGGGCGACGTGGCGGCGGCGGTGGACGCGCTGGGGCGCCGCGCGATTGCCGAGGCTGCCGACGCCAGCGCGCGGCTGGCGCGCGGAGTGGCGGCGACGCAGGGCGCGCAGCAGAGCCTGGACACGCTGCAGGCGCTGGCCCGCAGCCTCGACGCGCCACGCCCCGCCCGCTCGTTCTTCGCCCGCCGCCCGCGCCCGCAGGAGGCGCCCGATGCGGCGATCGAGACGCTGATCCAGAACCTCGACCACGAACGCGACGCCATCGCCCGCGCGCGCATCACGCTCGACACCGATCTGCGCAAGCTAGAGGGCGCGGCCGATGCGCTGGAGGCGGCGCGCGGGCTGGTCCATGCCTGTGCTGCGGCGGCGGAGGCGGCGGCGCGCGAGCTTGCCGTCGACCGCCCCGACCGCGCCCGTTTCTTTCGCGAGACGGTGGCCGAGCGACTGCTGGCGCGCGAGCAGGACATCCTTACCCAGGCGGCGGTGACGCAACAGGGGCTGATGACGCTGGGCGTCATCGCGGAGGGGCAGGACGCGCTGGCGCAGGCGCTGGGCCGCGCGCGCGACACCAGCGTCGCGGCACTCCGCACCGCGCTGGCGGCGCGGCAGGCAGTGGCGGGCAGCCGCGCGCTGGCGGAACAGGCCGAGGCACTGGCGCGCACCACCGACGCCGCCCAGGACGCCGGCGGGCGCCGCGACGTCCAGCGCGCGATGGAAGACGCCATCGCCCAGGCCCGCCGCGCGATCGACGCGGCGGAAAGCGGCGGGCGGCACGGCCTCACTCCCCTCTAGCGCCGATTGGCATCTGACTATGCTCCCCCTCGCGGTCAGGGCCATCGCATAGGGTCCCCCTCACCCTTCCCACCGCCTTCGGCGGCGGGCCCAGTATCGGGTCGGCCATGCCCCCGGCATGGCCTGGACAGCGCGGGGCGCTGTCCACCCGGTACTCCTCTCCCACAAGGGGAGAGGGAGAGACGGCGCCATGCTCCCTCTCCCCTTGTGGGAGAGGGAGGGAGCCGCAAAGCGGCGGAAGGGTGAGGGGGATTTCAGCACATACGCGATGGCCCTACCCTTGCGGGGGGAGGCCCTTGCGGGGGAGGATACGCGGCGGAGGCGCAGCCTCTGCTGAATGTCGATAAAACCTAGCGCGCGGCCCTATCCCTGTTCTATTCGTAGCGCCGGACAGGCATTGGCATGGGACGTCGGTTGGTCGGATTTCTGGACAGATTGGCGGGATGGCTCGGCGGACCGGAGCGGCCCGCGCCGGAACCGCCGGCAACCCCCAGCGCGCCGACGCTCAGCGCCGACGACCCGCGCCTGCCCGACGCATCGCGCCCCACCGTCGCGCGGCTGCTCGCGCTGATCGCCGATATCGAGGCGCGGACGCGCGACGATGCGCTGCTGGTCTCGGCGCTGACCGAAGTGCGCCAGATGCGCGACACCCACCTGCCCCGCCTGATCGAAAGCTACGCCGAAATCCCGGCCTCGCACCGCGCCGAGATATTCCGCCAGACCGGGCGCTCCGCCAGCTACAATCTGAACCAGGGGTTCGAAAAGATGGTCGCCCGGCTGGAGACGCTGTCTCGCTCGCTGGCGCAGGAAGACCTGGACAGTTTCGCCGACAATCTGCGCTTCATCGAGCACCGCTATGGCAAGGACGATCCGCTGGGCTGATCCGCCCCACCCCAGCCGCCCTCATCCCAATCGCCCTCATCCCAATCGCATCGTCGGGGTCAACCACACCGTGCCGCGCCCTGTGAAGCGATAGACGAGCCCCTCGCCACTGCGCCACGCATTGCGCAGGCCCTGCACCAGCGGGCGCAGCTCGGCCTGAAGCCCGGCGGAATACATGAGCATCAGGTCGCCATCGACGATCAGCTCGCTCTGGCCGTCCAGCTCGACCACGTCGATTTCGTCCGCCGGCACCGGCGATTCCACGACGAACGCGCCCGCGCCGCTCAGCTTGGGCTGCATCAGCCCGTTGCCGGACAGCATCCCCTGCACGCTGCGATGTACATGCGTTGACACCGCGATATTGGCATCGCAGGCATAGAAGGCGCCGTCATCGAGGATCAGCGCATCCTGCGGCCCGTCCATCGCTGCCAGGATGAAGTGCTTGGTCGTCACTTCGGTCCACACATCGCCATAGCCGGCATAGCGCGTGGCATAGGCGCTCTCGCCCGATCCGGCGGAGGTCATCGCCCGCGAGAGGAAGCCCCCGGCGCCTGCGTTCTTCTGCATCTCGACCTGCAGCTTGCCATGCGCATATTGCAGCGCGCCGGGTTCGAGCAGCGCGGCCCCGCCCTCCAGCACGATCCGCACCTGCCGCGCCGTGGCGGCGTGCGGCGGGTGGAGGTGGATCACCGGCGCCTCCCCCTTGGCTACCGTCGCCGCGCCCGGCACGGAGGCGGTCAGTGCATGGCTCTTGCGGACGAACTGATAGACTTCAAACCGGACGCCAGTGCCCTGAAGCGTGTCGATACAGGTGCGAAACTCGGTCAATGATCGGCTCCTGAGATGAGGCGCAGCGGCGCCGGGCGGGAATCGGCGACGCCGAACAGCGCCGCCCGGTCCAGCAGCCGCTGGGCCCAGGCGCGGTGCGTGGCGGGTTCGCACATCACGCCGTCGCGGGCGAATACGGCGGGGGCATCGTCGGCCAGCATCGCCTGTGCCTCCGCGACATGATCGGCGGGCACGGCCAGCGCGGCGTGGATCACGGCGATCTGGTCCGGGTGGATCGCGGTCTTGGTCAGCAGGCCATGCTCGATGTCGCGGGCCATTTCCTCGCGCAGCAGCGCGGTGTCGGCGAACTGCTCGAACACCGGCGCGCTGAGGGCAAAGCCCCAGGGGGCAAAGGTCGCGACCAGCGTGGCGATGATGCTGCCCAGCGGACCGTCATAGGCCGTGCGTCCGGCGGGGCGGCGCAGGCCCATCGCGCGAAGCAGGTCGTTGCCGCCGATGCGCAGCGCCAGGATGCGGTCCTGCACGCCCAGCAACTGGTCGCGCAGCCGGCGCATCTCGTGCGGGTCGCACGCCTCGCGCGTCTCCAGTGTCGGCATCAGCCGGTGCCGCTCGTGATAGGGCAGCGCCAGATAGGCGGGCATCGTATCGGCATGCGCCTTGGGCAGCACGAAGCCGTCGAGCGCCTCGACCCCCGGCATCAACAGGATATGCTCCAGCATCGCCGCGTCGCGCGGGCGCACGAACAGCAGCGGTGCGCCGGGGCCCGCCGGGCGCAGCGCCAGCGCGCGCAGGAACATCGCCAGGTTCGCGAGCGCCGCCGGCACGTCGCGCTCCAGCACCGCGTCCTCCAGGCACAGCACCGCCGAGCGCAGCCCCGCCAGCCGGTTTGCCCCCAGCAATGCTTCGGCCAGGTCGTCGCGGGTGCAGGGCAGGTACAGCGTCGCGCCCAGCGCCAGCGCGGAGACGGGTTCAGGGCTCATGCGTCGTTCCCCAGGCTGCGGATGATCGCGACGGCGCGGTAGCGGGCGGCGTCGCCCAGCGGGTCGACCGGAATGCCATGCTCGGCGGCGAGATGGAGCAGGTGCGCAACGTCGGGATCGCCGAAATCGCGGACCAGAAGCCGTTCGGGCATCCGCCGCAACAGCGCGCGCGTCGCCTCGGCGATGCCGGGCTTGATCCGGTTCCGGTCGCGCGTCCCGCCGCGCGCCAGCAGTGCCTCTACCATCGCTTCGCAACCCTGTATCAGCGCCGGGCGCCGCGCGCCGTGGCCGGAAATCGGCTGCGGCACCGCAGCGGCGGCCAGCGGCGCCAAGCTGTCGATAAAGGCGCGCGACAGATCAGCAGACGCATATTGCGGGTAGGTGACACAGGCGTGGAAATCGTGCGGGCCCACGACCTGCGGGTTGAGGATAGAGCGGCTGACCAGCCCCGACACGATGCCGTTAAGCAGCCCCGAGGCGATCAGGTAATCGTCGTCGGTCGCGGCGATGTCCGCCTGCCCCGCCGGATCGGCGACCACCGCCAGCGTCGGCGTGAAGCCGAACGGGCGGTCGGCCAGCGCCGCGCGCAGTTCGCCCGCGATCGCGCCCTTGCCGGTCCAGCCGTCGACGAACACCGCGTCGGCGGCATCGTGCCGCGCGGCGATGTGCGCCAGTGCGACGCGGTCGATCCCCCGGTCGCGGATGATGCTGACCGAATAATGGTGCGCTATGTGCCCCCGGGCACGCAGCGTCCGCGCCAGCAGCACGCCGATCGGAGTGCCTGCGCGCGCGAGCGACACGATCACCTGTTCGCGCCCCGGCCTGCGCTCGGCCAGATGCGCCGCCAGGTTCGCGACATCCTGCGCCAGCCGCGCGCCGTTGCGGGCCAGCGCGGCGTGGTACAGCGCCAGATAGGCGGCATCGGGCACGCTCTCCGGCGCGATCATCTCCGAATAATGCCGGCGGCCCGACTGGATCGCCGCTTCCTTGTCGGCAATGCCCGTCGCCGCCATCGCCACGGGTTTCAGCAGGAACGTCACGTCCGCCGGATCATAGCTCCCCGAAAAGGGCGGCTCGGCGCGGCTGCGGGCCTCAGCGGGCACCGAACATGCCCCCGGCGAGCTGCGAGCGCGTCGGCATCATCGCGAAGTCGCAATGCCCCATGAACGGCGCGTCGGTAAGGCTGTCGCCGATCCCGATCACCGGCGCATCGGGAAAGCGCGCGCGCAGGGCGGGCAGGATGTGCGCCACCGCATGTGCCTTGCCCAGATAGGGCGGCATCAGCGCGACGTTGTTGCCGTTGCGATGATCGGTCCAGCCGGCGGGCAGTGCCGGGACGGCGGCATCGACCACCGCGAACAGCGCGTCGGCATCGGCATCGGCGTGCTTGGCCAGCGTATAGAGCGGCAGCGGCCCTTCGGTCAGCACGCGGGCGTTGATCGCCACGCCCTGCCCCCGCGCCTCGACCGCAATCGCCTCGGCCAGCGTGGCGAGCGTGTCGGCGTGGCGCGCCGCCTCTTCCGCAATCCGCGCTTCCCAGCCGCGATCCACGGCGCCGCCATCGTCCAGGATCACCCCGCCATGCGCACACACCGCCGCCGTGAAGGGGATGCGCGCGCGGCGCAGCGCGTCGAGGCTGCGCGCGGTCACCGGCACGAAGTGCGTCGTCTCGGCCAGCCATTCCAGGAACTGCATCTGGCGCGGCGTGGCATAGCTGAGCGGCGACCCGTCCGAGGCATAGCCCAGCGGGGTCAGCCGCTCGACCGGCACGTCCGCCGGGCATTTGCGCAGCGTCTGGAACAGCGTGTCGTCCAGATCGACCAGCGTGATCGCGCCGATCATGCCGCCCAGCCGATCGGCGTGGCGCCCAGCGCGGCAATCAGCGCCGGGTCGAGCGTGTCCGCGCCCGTCTCGTGGCACAGCCATGTCGCGCGGCCATCGGCGGCATCAGCGTTGTAGAGATAATTGGGCACACCGGTTCCATAATTGTCGGAGAAGCAGAGCTTGGTCGCCATCGCAGCACCGATCCGCGCCGGGCTGCGGCTGGTCGCCTGGACGACCACGTCATGCCCCGCCTCGGCCAATTGCTCGGCGAGGCGGAACGGGAGGTAGGTGAACTCGCCGGTGCCCAGGATGCGCAGCGGCCCGGCGATGGCGGGCAGCGGCGTGACGGGCAGCGGCGCGATCGGCGCGGCGATCCCCAGCCTCCCGAAATTGCGGTGCGACGCCATCCGCCCCAGCGAGCCCGCTGCCTTGTCGAACGCGGCATCAGCGGCGGGCACTTGCCCCTGCGTCCATTCCAGCCGTCCGCTGAGCAGTGCCGCCACTTGCGTCGGCCTTGGCATCCGCGCCTGCCATCCGCGCCCGACCGACCAGTCGGTAAGCGTCGCCACCACGATCGCCTCCACTCCCGGCCACGCCGTCACCAGCGCATCGGCGAGATTGCACAAAGTCGTGCCGGTCGACACCTCGTCGTCCACGATCACCAGCGTGCGCGGCGCCGGCAGATCGGGCCGGTAGAGCAAATGTGCGGAGGCGTGGCTGTGCGGTTCCTCGAACCGGCAGAGCAGCGGATGATCGAGTTGCTGGCGCGTCGAGTGGAGGAAGAACATGTCGTCGCGCCCGGTGGCGCGGCACAGTTCCTCATGCACCGTCTGGCCCAGGCACACCGCCGTCTCGGCCAGCCCGATCACCATCACCGGCCCCGGCAGGTCGCCGGGGATGCGCGCCGCGAGGTCGCGCACGCTGGCGCGCATCACCTGCGGCGCGGCGGGCAGATGCCGCCCCAGCACGCGCGACACGACCAGGAACCCACGACGCGGATTTTCCCGCGCGGCAAAGGCGCACAGCCGGTCGAGCGGCCACGCCGCCTCCTCTACCGCGATCTCCAGCCGCCCGGTGGGCAAGTCGATCGCCCGCACCGCTTCCGCTACCGTCACCACCGCCCCGTCACTTTCCGAACACCATGCCGGGCGTGCGACGCACCAGCGATACGGGCTTTGGGTTCACACGTTCACGCCAAAGGACTGCGCCAGCGGCCCCAGCCCGCCGGCAAAGCCCTGGCCGATCGCCTTGAACTTCCATTCGCCATTGTGGCGGTACAGGTCGCCGAAGATCATCGCCGTCTCGGTCGAGGCATCTTCGGAGAGGTCGTAGCGCGCGATCTCGGTCCCGCCATCGGCATTCACCACGCGGATATAGGCGTTGGAGACCATCCCGAAATTCTGGCGACGCCCGTCCGCCTCGTGGATCGTGACTGCGAAGCTCAGCTTCTGGACATCGTCGGGCAGCTTGTCGAGCGAGACCGCCACGACTTCATCGTCGCCGCTGCCCTCGCCGGTCGTGTTGTCGCCCTGATGCACGACCGATCCGTTGCCGCCGTTCTTGTTGTTGTAGAACACGAAATCGGCGTCCGAGCGCACCTTGCCGCCTGCATCGAGCAGGAAGACGCTGGCATCGAGGTCGAACGCGCTGCCATCGGTGACGCGCGTATCCCAGCCGAGCCCGACCTTTACGCCGCGCAGGCCCGGGGCCTCCTTGCTCAGGCTGACATTGCCGCCCTTGGAAAGTGAAACTGCCATGGTGATCTCCTGAAGCTGAATGTCAGCCGACGCTGACGCCGTAATTGCGGGCCAGCGGGGCAAGCCCGCCCTTATACCCCTGTCCCACGGCGCGGAATTTCCACTCGCCGTTGTGGCGATACACTTCGCCGAAGATCATCGCCGTCTCGGTCGATGCGTCCTCCGCCAGGTCGTAGCGCGAAAGCTCGCGGCCGGTGACGTCGTCGACGATGCGGATGAAGGCGTTGGAGACCATGCCGAAGCTCTGGCGCCGTGCCTCGCCCTCATGGATCGTCACCGCGACGGCGATCTTTTGCACATCGGCGGGCAGCCGGGGCAGATTGACCTTCAGCGCCTCGTCATCGCCATCGCCCGCGCCGGTGCGATTGTCGCCGGTATGCTCCACCGAGCCATCGGTGGAGCGCAGGTTGTTGTAGAAGATGAAGTCGCTGTCGCCGCGCACCCGCCCGTCCGCCGCCAGCAGGAAGGCGCTGGCGTCGAGATCGAAATCCGCGCCGTCGGTGGTGCGCACGTCCCAGCCGAGCCCGATCAGGATGCGGCTGAGATTGGGCTCTTCCTTCGACAGGCTGACATTGCCGCCCTTGGACAGGCTGACCGACATGGCAAACGCTCCCGCTTACGAATGGTTGAGATGTTCGCCGGTGGGGGACACCGGCGTGCATTCCTCGCCCGCCGCTGCTTCCT
The DNA here is from genome assembly GCF_053502645.1 of Sphingomonas degradans. Classification (NCBI taxonomy): domain Bacteria; kingdom Pseudomonadati; phylum Pseudomonadota; class Alphaproteobacteria; order Sphingomonadales; family Sphingomonadaceae; genus Sphingomonas; species Sphingomonas degradans. The sequence goes on along the minus strand of NZ_CP177172.1, from coordinate 635,001 downwards.
TGCGGTTGCTCAGCAGCGAGGCGACGAACGCCAGCCCGATCAACGCCGCGCCGATCAATCCGGTTGCCGTCTCCGGGATGTGGAACCGCACCGACAGCAGCATGATCGCCGCCAGCGCGAGGATCGCGTAAAAGGCGCCGTGTTCGAGATAGCGATATTCCGACAGCGTGCCCTTATCGACCAGCATGATCGTCATCGAACGCACGAACATCGCGCCAATGCCCAGGCCCAGCGCGATGATGAAAAGGTTGTTCGACAGCGCGAACGCCCCGATCACGCCATCGAACGAGAAGGATGCGTCGAGCACTTCGAGGTACAGGAACGACGCCAGCCCCGATTTGGCGACGACCACCGCCGCGCCCTGCCCGGCGCCGGCATGATCCTTTTCCTCTTCCTCCTCGCGCTCCAGCAGCGCGCCGATCGCCTGCACGCCGATATAGGTGACGAGGCCGAAGATGCCCGAGACGATGAAGGTCATCGCCTCTTCCGGCGCGATCATGCGCGAGATGCCGTACATCGCCAGCAGCACCAGCCCGATGGCAAAGCCCGAGATGCGCGACAGCCCGACAAAGGGCCGCTCGATCATGCCGATCCAGTGCAGCTCCTTCTCGTCATCGAGGAAGAAGGTCAGCCCCACCATCGCCAGGAATGCGCCGCCAAAGCCCGAAATGCCGACATGCGCGCTGGTGATGATCCGTTCGTAGGTGACTGGATCGGTCGCGGCGAGCTTGAGCGCGGCGATCGGCCCCATCTTGGCCGCGATCGCGACGATCGCCAGCGGGAAGACGATGCGCATCCCGAACACGGCGATGATGATGCCCCAGGTCAGGAAGCGGCGCCGCCATACCGGGTCCATGTCGCGCAGCACCGTGGCGTTGACCACGGCATTGTCGAACGACAGCGACACTTCGAGCACGCCGAGCACCGCTACGATCCACAGGATGCCCAGCGTGCCGGCGATGCTATGCGTCAGCTCCCAGCCCAGCCACGCGCCGATGGCGAGGCAGATCGCCGTAAAGACGATCGATCCCTTGTAATATTTGAACACCGTCATTCCCCCGTTTGCCGCACGCGGCTCAATCCTTGCGCCCGGCGACCCATTGCAGCCCCCAGCCGAGCCGTTCGTCGAGCACGCGCTGGTCGCTGACATAGTCCACGATCCGCGTCACCTTCAGCCGGCCCGCATCATTCTCGATCAGCACGATCCCGCACAGCCGGCGGTCGTTGCGCCCTTCGGTCATGCGCACTTCGATCGGCGGCTGATCGGGCATCGTGACCAGCACGACGCCGTCGGTCTGCTGCCAGTTCGGCACGCCCGAATAGATATTGGCGAACACCGCGATGCGCCGGATCTTTGCCCAATGCGCACCATTAACCCGGATCGTCTCGCCTTGCGAGACGTCGCCGGTGCGATCGTCGCCCGACAGCGCAATATAGGGCGGCTCGGCAAAGGCGCCGAAGGCGTTGCCCAGCGCCTGGACCACGCCCTTGCTCCCGTCCGCCAGCTCGATCAGGCACCCCAGATCGAGGTCGACGGCCTTGCCGCCGAACAGCCCCTTGCGCCCGCGCGACCAGTTGAGGTTGATCGTGATCTCGCCAAAGCTGGCGCCGCGCTTTTCCAGGCTGACGGTCTGGCCCGCTTTCTCCAGCGTCACCTTGCTGAGGCTGACGGGCCGGGAGGCCGGCGGCGGCGGCGGGGCGGCAGGCGCCTCCTCGGCCACGTCGATCCCGAACGAACGGGCGAGCGGCGCGAGGCCGCCGTTGAATCCCTGTCCCACCGCGCGGAACTTCCACTGCCCGGCGCGGCGGTACAACTCGCCAAAGGTCATCGCCGCTTCGCGCGCGCCGGCCAGCGCCGGGCGATAGCGCAGGCCGCCGCCCTGCCCCTGCACGGCAATGTCGGCGCCGTCGAGCAGCGCCAGCGTCTGCGCCTTGGCCTGCGCATCGTGGATCGTCATGCAGAACACGATCCGCTCGATCGCCTCCGGCACGCGCGCCAGATCGATCGTGAACACGCCCAGCCCCGCCGACGCGGCAAAGCGCACCGCGCCGCCGGCCCCATCGGGCTGGTTGTAGAACACCATGTCGGCATCGTCGCGCACCCGGCCCGCCGCCGTCAGCAGGTAGGCCGAAGCATCGGCATCCACCGCCGCGCCCGCGCTCCAGGCGAGCGCAACTTCCAGCACATCGCCGGGCACGGGCGCGTTGCCGCCTTGTTGCAGGTCGTTCATGCGGCCATCCTGTTCGCTAGGGCGACGCTCAGAGCGCGCCCTGGATCGCGCCCATCATGTCCTGGAACGTGCGGCCCGTGGTGCGTTCGCCCAGCGCCTTCATTTCCCATCCGTCGCCGCTGCGGAACAGCTTCGCCATCACCTGCCCGGTGTGCGACCCCGACCCGGTCAGATCGTAGCGCGCCAGTTCCTTGCCATTGGTCGAATCGACGACGCGGCAATAGGCGTTCTCGATCCGGTCGAAGCTGTCGCCGGTGAAGCTATTGACGGTGAAGAGCAGCGTCTGCACGCGCGCGGGCAGCCGCGTCAGGTCGACGTTGATGACCTCGTCGTCGCCGTCGCCGGCGCCGGTGCGGTTGTCGCCGCTATGCACGATGCTGCCATCGCTGCTGGTCAGCTGGCGGAACCACACCTGGTCGACCAGCGTGCGATCGGCGTCGAACAACAGGCACGAGGCGTCGAGGTCGATGTCGCCCCCGCCGCCGCCCAGAAAGCCCATCAGCCCCTTGGCCTTGCGCACGTCCCAGCCGAGCCCCATCGCCACGCGCGTCAGCGTGCCGCCACCGGATTTTTCCAGCCGAACCGACTGACCCTTTTGCAGACTAACCACGTGGCACTCCCTCCAGAAACTTCCGATCGCCCCTGCGGGCGTGCCACAGGATTATGACAGCTGCCGTTACACTAGCAATAGCGCGCGAGCGATTGGGCTGGCTGGATTTTCACGCCGCGTGCCGGCGCGGCTCGGCGTGGAGGACGGCGACGATCTCGGCGTCGATCGCGGTGTCGAACGGTCGGGCACAGCCACATACCAGGTCGAGCCAGGTCGCGCTGAACGGCACGCCCACCGCATCGCAATAGGACGCCCCGCCGGCAGCGCGCGGATTGATCTCCAGGATGCGCCAGTCGCCCGCCCGGTCCTGCTTGTACTGGACGTTGACCGCGCCGTGCAGGGCATAGCGCGCGGCGAGCGCAGTCGCATGGGCGATCAGCGGGTGGCGCGTCTCGATGCGCTGGCGATTGGCATCGAGCTTGGTCCGCACTGCCGCCAGCAGCACATTGCCCCGATCCGCCACCATGTCCACCGACGCCTCCAGCCCCGGCAGATGCTCCATCACCAGCAGCGTGAAGCGCGTCCCCGCCGCCTCGCCCGCGCGCAGCGCGGCGGCATAGGCGGCGGGCGTGATCCGGCGTGCATCGGGGTCGGCCAGATGGCTGAGCGGCCCGGCGGCGTCGAGCGTCCAGTATCCCGCGCCGAAAATCCCGCGCGCCGGCTTCACGCACGCCGTTGCACCCGCTGCCGTGATCGCCTCCACGGCAGCGTCGAACTCGTCCGCCGTCGTCACCGCGATCGTCGGGCACAGGAACGGATCGTCCGCCAGCGCGACAGCAAACGCCGCCTTGTCGTCGAGCAAATCCAGCGTCTCGGCATCGGCGGCCAGATGCAGCGCGATGCCCGCATCGGCAAAGCGATCGCGGATGCCCGCCAGCCCCACGCGCCCGCGCTGTCCCACCACTGCATCGACGCCCCGTTCGATGGCGGTCGCCAGCACCCATTCGGGATAATCGGTCGCACCGCGCCACGGCTCGACCCAGAAGGTCGGCGCGACGTCGCGCACCGGCGATTGGGAGTCGATCGTGCTGACGCACAGCGCCACGTCGGGCCGCGCACGCGCCATGGCGGCGATCACGTTGCGCTGGGAAAAGGCCTGGTTGAACCAGATTCGCATGGGCCGCGCCCCGGTGGGCGTGGTCAAATGCCGCCATCCACGGCGGCGTGGCCCAGCGTATCCAGCCCCGCCACCAGCGCCGCCGCACAGGCATCCACCAGCGCCGCGTCGGTTGCGCGCACCACGAAGTTCGCGCCGACGCGGCCTTCGCGGAAGAACGGATAGCTGCCGATCGCCACGCCCTCGAAATCGCGCTCGGTCTTGCGCAGGAAATCGGCGATCTCGCTTTCGGCGACCCAGCTGCCCACTGTGCGCGAGACGACGGGCAGCCCGCCCTCCAGCGTGCCGGTCATCGCATCCAGCATCCCCGCCGTGATGTGCGGCACCCCCGCCAGGATGAAGATGTTGCCCCAGCGTATGCCGGGCGCGCCCGACATGCGATTGGGGATCAGCGTCGCGCCTTCGGGCACCCGCGCCATACGCAGCCGCGCGTCGTTCAGCCCGCCCCGGCTTTCGTAATAGGCCGCCAGCACCTCGCGCGCCTCCGGATGCACCACCACCGGCACGCCCAGCGCCGCCGCGATCGCATCGACGGTGATGTCGTCATGCGTCGGGCCGATGCCGCCGGTGGTGAACAGATAATCGTTGCGGGCGCGCAGCGCGTTCACGGCCTCGACGATCGCGCCTTCCACATCGGGGACGATCCGCACTTCGCGCAGCCTTATGCCCTGGACGTTCAGCCAGGTCGCGAGCTGCGCCACATTCTTGTCCTGCGTCCGGCCGGAGAGGATTTCATCCCCGATTACCGCGAGCGCTGCTGTCCAGATCCGTTCACCCATGGTCCCGACCTAGAACCTCGCAAAGCGCGGCGCAAACGCCTATATGGCCGCGCATGACCGAATATGTAGTTGTCACCGAAGACATGCCGCGCGCCCGCACCGGGGCGATCAAGCTCCACGGACCCGCCGGGTTCGACGGGATGCGCAAGGCCGGGCGAGTTGCCGCCGAGATCCTCGACGCGCTGGTCCCGCATGTCGTGCCCGGCGTGACGACCGGCGAGCTTGACGACATCGTCCGCAGCATGACGATCGCGGCGGGCGGCGTCCCCGCGACGCTCGGCTATCGCGGCTACACGCACAGCTGCTGCATCTCGATCAACCATGTCGTGTGCCACGGCATTCCGGGCGACCGCGTGCTGAAGGACGGCGACATCGTCAATATCGACGTGACGCCGCTGATCGACGGGTGGCACGGCGATACCAGCCGCATGTTCCTGGTCGGCGACGTGCCGATCAAGGCGCGGCGGCTGGTCGACGTGACCTATGAATGCCTGATGCTCGGGCTCGAACAGGCGCGGCCCGGCAACCATCTGGGCGATATCAGCAACGCGATCCAGCAGCATGCCGAGCGGCACCGCTACGGCGTGGTGCGCGATTTCTGCGGCCACGGCGTCGGCCAGATGTTCCACGACGCCCCCGAAGTCGTCCATATCGGCCGCCCCGGCACCGGGCCCGAACTGCGCCCCGGCATGATCTTCACGGTCGAACCGATGATCAACATCGGCCGCCCCGACGTAAAGCTGCTCGACGACGGCTGGACCGCCGTGACGCGCGACCGTTCGCTGTCGGCGCAGTTCGAGCATTCGATCGGCATCACCGAAACCGGCTGCGAGATTTTCACCACCAGCCCCAAGGGGTTTCACAACCCGCCTTATTGAGAGGCCGTTTGGAAATTCGCGAAAGCGCGAATTTCAGGGCGGTGCCGGCCTGATCAACCGGGTTGAAGCCCTACAGATCAGACCGGGTTGATCCTCCACAGTTTTGGCCGGGTGCTTTTGGTGGTTCGCGCAGCCTGTATCGGGGCGGTGCGAAGCGCCGGAAGCGGCCCGAGCGGTCGATTACACCCAGGTCGGTGTCGCAGAACCGCACGAGGTGCGAACCGTCCTCCTGCGCGGTGATACCGACCACCTCGCCTGCCAGCGATTCGCTCACGAACACGCGCCCCTGGCGCCACTTGATGTCCCCCGACCCCTGCACCGTGCGCGCTTCGTGATCGGCGTCGTACCATGGCTCCGGCACGCGTTCCGGCATCGTCCTTCGCGATGCCTGCCACAGGCTCGCGGGCGCGACCTGGCCAAGCGCCTCGTGCGGCCGCTCTTCGTTATAGTGCGCACGGAACGCATCGAACCGTGCCTGCTGCGCGCCCAGCGTCGCCGCCGCGGGCCGCGAGGTCTGCCCCTTGAGCTCGCGGTGCATCCGCTCGTGACGGCCGTTATCCTGCGGCGAGGCAGGGCGGATGAAGTGGGGCCGAACCCCCAGCTTGAGCCACCATGCCGACAGCCGCGTAAGCCCGCCCGCGCCATCCGATCCGAACGGCGGCCCGTTGTCGCAACGGATCGCCTGCGGCAGGCCATGCGCCTGGAACAGCTGCTCGAATACCGGTCGCACACCCGCAATCGACGGATCGGTGATGCGCACTTCCAGCAGATAGCGGCTGTACGCATCCGTCACTGTCAACGGGTCGCAACGCCTGCCATCCCGCGTGCGGAACCAGCCCTTGAAGTCGCACGCCCATTCCACATTGGGCGCATCCGGCCAAAGCGGCTGCGGATCAACCGCGACCCCACGCCTGCGTATGCGCCGCGGCGCAACCAACCCGCTTCGCTTCACGATGTCCCCGATCGTGGAGGCCGCTGGCCAGTCCCTCCCCGGCGCCTCCCGCTCCAGCCACGCCAGAATCTTCTTCGGACCGAAATGCGGATAGCGTGTCCGCACCGCAATCACCGCCGCCTCCACCTCCGCCACCGTCCGGTGCGGACAACTGCGCGGCGCGTGCGAGCGATCCGCAAACCAACGCGCATCGCCACCCGCGCGCCGCGAATGCCACAGGTAAAAGGTCGACCGATCAATCCCGTAGCGCGCACACAGCGCCGTCACGCTGAATGCCCCGGTATCGTAATCCGACAGCAGACCTATCCGCCGCTCCATCCGGCTGCTCTCCACAAATGGCATCGAAGAAACCCTCCTGCGACACAACGCTGCCGTGGAGGATCAACCCGGTCCAATCTGTGGAACATCTACCCGGTTCGTACCGCCCGCTCCCCCACCCGGCCACCCAACGGCAGTGTATTCTATGGGTGGCCGGGTGGGGGAGCGGGCCGGCACCGCAATGCGCCAAAAGGCGCATTTCCAAACACACTCTGAGCGCGGTGCCGGACGACGATCGTCCCAGAATCAAATCCGCCGGCTGCGGGCGGCAGCCGGCGGACAGAGGCGACGGCGCGGGCGCGTCGTCGCGTGCGGCGGGGGGATTCGCGGTGGGTCCGCCGCACCGGGGGGTCTGTAGCGTCAGGCGCTTGCGGTTTCCGATGCGCCAATCAGTTGTTTCTCGTCCTGCGACACGTTGGTGACCTTGCAGCCCGATACGGTGTGGCCGCCATATTGGAAGCTGCCCGATCCGTTCCAGCTATTGTCCACTGCCAGCGCCGCGCTGAACTGCGCGAGATAGCTGCCGATCGCGGGCGGCGGCACCGACACGACATATTGGCCGGTCAGGTGCACCAGCTGGGTGTCCTTGCCGAGCCCGGTGTGGAAAATTTCGCCCGAAACCTGCGGGATCGTGATCTCGCCATAGGGCGGCGGCAGCGACTGGGTGATCTCTCCGATTCCGGTAACCTTCCCCGTCACCGCGTCCACACCCAGATTCAGATGCAGCGCGGGCGCGCCCACGGGACCCTGCTGCTCAACCAGCAACTTGACCATATAATATCCAACTGCGTTGTCCATAATATTTTCCTCCACCTGTACGTGTCGAGTCGCGCCCGTGTACTGATGGAAACACGGAGTCTATTCGGAGTCAACGTAACATCCCCTAAGTATTCGTCCGTAGTTTACTTAACAAAGACTCAACGACGCGCACGCCCGCATGCCGATCTTGGCACACGGGACAGAGGTTCCGGCAATTTCCACGAGAGGTGCAGATATACGCCCTTCCCCGCCGCGCGCCAAGCCGCCCCGCGAACACTGCCCCTCAATCGGGCACCGCCTGCCCCGCTGCCCATTTGCTAGGCACTTGTCTGGCGCGGCGGGTCATGCGACCCAGAGCGGACGCCCATGTCCTGCCTTGGCACGATCCTTGCCAATCGCGCGCCATGGGGGAACACCTCGTACCCTGGGGGAAGACGTGAAAAAGATCGAAGCCATCATCAAGCCGTTCAAGCTGGATGAAGTGAAAGAGGCGCTGCACGAGGTTGGTGTCAGCGGCATCACCGTGACCGAGGCCAAGGGCTTTGGCCGCCAGAAAGGCCATACCGAACTGTATCGCGGCGCCGAATATGTCGTCGATTTCCTGCCCAAGGTGAAGCTGGAGGTCGTCGTCGAGGACGCGCTGGCCGATCGCGTGGTCGAGGCAGTGGCCGCCGCCGCCCAGACCGGACGCATCGGCGACGGCAAGATCTTCGTGATCCCGGTCGAAACCGCACTGCGCATCCGTACCGGCGAGCGCAACGAAAACGCTGTTTGACGCAGCGCAGCGCAATGTGATTGTTGCGCCTGCACACGCAATTTTATTGCCCGATTCGTCGGGTTCTTGAAGTAGAGCGAAAGGGTACTCCATGGCGAACACTGCCAACGACATTCTGAAGATGGTCAAGGAACAGGAGATCGAGTGGATCGATCTGCGTTTCACCGATCCCAAGGGCAAGTGGCAGCACCTGACCATGGTGGCCAGCGTGGTGGGCGAGGACGAGCTGACCGACGGCCTGATGTTCGACGGCTCCTCGATCGAGGGCTGGAAGGCGATCAACGAATCGGACATGATCCTGAAGCCGGATCTGGACGCGGTGTGGATCGATCCGTTCTCGGCAACCCCGATGCTGATCCTGGTGTGCGACATCGTCGAGCCTTCGACGGGCGAGCTGTACAGCCGCGATCCGCGCTCCACTGCCAAGCGTTCGGAAGCGTACCTCAAGTCGCTCGGCATCGGCGACACCATCTATGTTGGCCCCGAAGCCGAATTCTTCATGTTCGACGACGTCCGCTTCGAGAACAGCTATTCGACCAGCTATTACGCGATCGACGACATCGAACTGCCGGGCAACACCGGCAAGGAATATGAAGCCGGCAATCTGGGCCACCGCCCGCGCGCCAAGGGCGGCTATTTCCCCGTCGCGCCGGTCGACAGCGCCGTCGACATCCGCGGCGAGATGGTCTCGACCATGCTCGAAATGGGCCTGCCCTGCGACAAGCACCACCACGAAGTCGCCGCAGCGCAGCACGAGCTGGGCCTGACCTTCGGCACGCTGGTGACCACCGCCGATCGCATGCAGATCTACAAGTATGTCGTGCACCAGGTCGCGCAGGCCTATGGCAAGACCGCGACGTTCATGCCGAAGCCGATCAAGGAAGATAACGGCTCGGGCATGCACACCCACATGTCGATCTGGAACGGCAAGGAGCCGCTGTTCGCGGGCAATGGCTATGCCGGCCTCAGCGACATGTGCCTGTACTTCATCGGCGGCGTCATCAAGCACGCCAAGGCACTGAACGCCTTCACCAATCCCTCGACCAACAGCTACAAGCGGCTGGTTCCGGGCTATGAAGCGCCGGTGCTGCTCGCCTATTCGTCGCGCAACCGTTCGGCTTCGTGCCGCATCCCCTATGGTGCGGGCACCAAGGCGAAGCGCGTCGAATTCCGCTTCCCGGACGCGCTGGCCAATCCGTATCTCTGCTACGCAGCGCTGCTGATGGCGGGCCTGGACGGCATCCAGAACAAGATCCACCCGGGCGATCCGATGGACAAGAACCTGTACGATCTGCCGCCGGCAGAGCTAGAGCAGGTCCCGACTGTCGCCGGTTCGCTGCGCGAGGCGCTCGATTGCCTCGAAGCCGACATGGACTTCCTGCTCAAGGGCGACGTGTTCACCCGCGACCAGGTCGAATCCTATGTCGAGATCAAGCGCGCCGACGTCGCCCGTTGGGAAATGACGCCGAGCCCGGTCGAATACGACATGTACTATTCGGGCTGATCCCCGGATCGGTCGAAACAGGGGGCGTCCGGAGCGATCCGGGCGCCCCTTTTCGTATCTGCGGGGAAACGGCGCGCCGGGCGCTGACGCCGCCGCGAACGCGCGCTATTTGCGCCGGTCGAGCAGCCACACCCCAATCGCAAGCGCCAGCCCCACGGCCAGCCCGCCGATGAACCCCATCGACGCCTCGCCGCGCAGCGCGCCGACCACCGATCCGACCATCAGGCTTGTTGCCAACAGGAAGCCGCCGGCCATCGGCGTGCGCGAGGAAGTGTTTGCCATGGGGCTGCTTTGCCACGTCCGACGCGGCGACGCCACTGGCGACGGCGGGCGCGGCGCCAAGCGCGTTGCGCTTGATTTCCAGAAGTGGGAGAATCGCACCATGTAATGGAGGGGCAAAACGGGAGGAGCGCAATGTCGAACCAAACGGTTGCGGAGCGCCTGCAGGTAAAGGGCACGCGAAAGCTGGCGGTACTGGGCGCATCGGCGGGGCTGGAGCAGGCCATCGGGGCAGAGCAGATGCGGAGCGCCCTGGCGACTGCCGACGTCGTGCTGTTCGCGGTGCCCGATCGCGCGGCGTTCGACGCCACCTTGCCGGAAATCGTCGCCACCGCCCCGCCCGCCGCGATCCTGTGGCTCGCCTATCCCAAGCTGACGTCGGCGCTGGCGCGCGACCTGAGCCGCGATGTGCTCCGGGATCTCGTCCAGCGGCACGGGCTCGATACCGTCAGCCAGATCGCGATCGACGCCGACTGGTCGGCGCTGCGATTGAAGCGCGTCTGAAGTCCGGGGTTCGTTTCGCGGAAATAACGGACCCAAAGCCGGACCGGCGAGTTGAAGCGCCTCCACCCCCGCACGCTGAGGCCCGATGACGCTCCCCCAGATACTCTCGGCCGCCGTGCTGGCGGGCATGATGCTGATGTTCGTATGGGGCAAGTTCCGCTACGATCTGGTGGCGGTGATGGCGCTGCTGGCGGCGCTGGCCGTGGGGATCGTCAAGCCCAAGGACGCCTTTACCGGCTTTTCCGACGATATCGTCATCATCGTCGGGTCCGCGCTGGTGCTGTCGGGCGCGGTGCAGCGATCGGGGATCATCGAAAGCGCGATGCTGTTGCTCCAGCGGCGCGTGACGCGGGTGCGCTCGCAATTGCTGCTGCTGTGCGCCAGCGTCGGTTTCGCCTCGGCGCTGGTCAAGAATATCGGCGCGCTGGCGATGATGATGCCGGTCGCGTTCCAGATGGCGAAACGATCCAAGGCGACGCCGGCGGTGTTCCTGATGCCGATGTCGTTCGCGTCGCTGCTGGGCGGGCTCATCACGCTGATCGGCACGTCCCCTAACATCATCGTCAGCCGCGTGCGCGAGGAAATGACGGGCGAGCCGTTCCGCATGTTCGACTACGCCCCCGTCGGGCTGGGCCTGACGCTGATCGGGCTGGTGTTCCTGCGCTTTGCCTATCGGCTGATCCCGCGCGATCGGCGCGCGGTGCCGACGCTGGGCGAGGCGCTCGACATCACCGATTACGTGACCGAGGCGGCGATCCCGGCCGGATCGCCGGCGGTGGACGAGACCGTATCGGCCTTTCGCGAGCGGCACGACCATGAAGTCACCGTCACCGCGATCCTGCGCGCCGGCATCCGCAGCACCCCCTTCCCCGACACGGTGCTGAAACCCGACGACCTGCTGATCCTGGGCGGCGCGCCCGACAGCCTGGAGCGGGTGATCGCCGCCGACGGGCTGGAGCTGGAAGGCGCCAGCCGCGAATCGTCGCAGCCGGGCGAAGTCGGCGTGCTGGAGGCCGTGATCGGCACCGACAGCCCGCTGATCCGCCGCACCGCCGGGCGGCTGGGGCTGCACGAGCGGTTCGGCGTCAATCTGATCGCCGTATCCCGCCAGGGCGAACGGCTCGCCCGGCGGCTGGGCGAGATCGAGCTGCGCGCGGGCGACGTGATCGTGCTGCAAGGGCCGCTGGAGCTGTTGTTCGAGCGACTGGGCGAGCTGGGCTGCCTGCCGCTGGCCGAACGGACGCTGCGGCTGGGCAGTGCGCGCAAGGGGCTGATGCCGCTGCTGATCCTGGGCGTGGCGATGATCGCGACGGCGACCGGCTATGTCCCGGTGGCAGTCGCGTTCTTCGCGGCGGCGGCACTGACGGTGCTCAGCGGATCGCTGCCGCTGCGCGAGGCGTACAACCATGTCGAGTGGCCGATTCTCATCATGCTGGGCGCGCTGATCCCGGTCAGCGACACGCTGCGCAGCACCGGCACCACCGACCTGATCGGCACGCATCTGTCGCACTTCGCCGCCACGCTGCCGCCCTGGGGCGCCGTCGCGCTGATCCTTGCGGCGGCGATGGCAGTGACGCCGTTCCTCAACAACGCCGCAACCGTGCTGGTGATGGCCCCCATCGCCGCGACCTTTGCCACTGGCCTTGGCTATCGGCCCGAGGCGTTCCTGATGGCGACTGCCGTGGGGGCAGGCTGCGACTTCCTCACGCCCATCGGGCACCAGTGCAACACGCTGGTCATGGGCCCCGGCGGGTACAGGTTCGGCGACTATGCGCGGCTGGGCGCGCCATTGTCGCTGCTGGTGCTGCTGGCGGGGACGCCGCTGATCCTGTGGGTGTGGCCGGTGTGACCCGGAATCCGCACGCGCACCCATTTGTTGGCCCGCGAGGAACTCGCCCGCGGCGCGCGGGTTCCAAGCTCTTGATCGGCAAGCGAAACCGCCCACATCGATCCCACGGCCCGAAGAGGCCGACACGACAAGAAGGCGATGGTCGCCAGAATTGAGAGGAATGCCTTGTTAGTCACCCTGTTAGGGCTGGCGACGGTAGCGGTGTCGCCGCTCGCCGCACAGCCACCCCAGAACAACCCCGACGCGGCAATAGGCCGCTGGAAAACCCAGACCCGCAACGCCATCGTCGAAATCCAGCGCTGCGGCCCATCGATCTGCGGCCGCATCCTGACGTCGGACGCGCTGCGCACCAACCCGGCGCTTCAGGATAGCAAGAACAGCGACAAGTCCCTGCGCAACCGCCCGTTGCGCGGGCTCCAGATCCTCAGCGGCTTCACCGCCAGCGGCGGCGGCTGGACTGGCGGGCGGATCTACAATGCCGAGGACGGCAAGACCTATTCGTCCGACATCACGCCGGCGGGCGACCAGTTGAAGGTGCGCGGATGCGTATTCCGCCCGCTGTGCCGCACCCAGACCTGGACTCGCGTGCGCTGATCGCACCGCAATTCTCCCCTATCGTACAGTAAAAGGCGTACCCCATGTTGAGCACCCCCCTTCGCAAGGCGACCCTTGCCGCCGCTACCGCTTTGTCCGCCGCATTCGGCCTTTCCGGCACTGCGCACGCCCAGGCATTCTATCTCCAGGAACAGTCCGCACGCGGCGCCGGCCGCGCCTTTTCGGGTGAGGCCGCGGATACCGGCGCCGCATCGATCTGGTGGAACCCCGCCGCGATTGCCGGCATCACCAGCGGCGAGGCCGTGGTGAACGCCACCGCGATCCTGCCACGCGGCGAAGTGGTCGACACCGGCACCGTGATCGCGCGCCCCGGCCAGCCCTTTGCCCCGATCGGCGGCAACACCGTGTCGCGCAATCCGATCAACAAGGGCGTGCTGCCGTCCGGCGCGGTGGCCTATCCGATCACCGATCGGGTGGCGTTCGGCCTGGCGGTCACGTCGCCCTACAGCTTCACCACCGATTACGAGACCGGCAGTTGGGCCCGCTACAGCGCCGACAAGACGCGGCTGCGCACGATCGACATCCAGCCGACGCTGGCGGTGGCGGTCACCGACTGGCTGCGCATCGGCGGCGGCGCCAACATCGAATATACCGACGCCTATCTCAGCAACGCGCTGCCCAACGTGCTGGCGACCCTGCCCGACGGGCAACAGGTGCTGAAGGGCGATGGCTGGGATGTGGGCTGGTCCGCCGGGCTCCAGATGCACAACGACTTCGTGACCGTGGGCATCAGCTACAAGTCGAAGATCCAGCACAAGCTGAAGGGTGATCTCGCCGTCACCGGACTGGTCGTGCCGCTGGACCGCTCGAACACCCAGCTGTCGGGGGTCGAGGCGCGTTTCTATACCCCCGCCCAGGCAATGATCGGCGCGCGCTGGCGGCTGAGCAACCAGCTGACGCTCAACACCCAGGTCACGCATTTCGGCTGGGACAAGTTCGACGCGATCCGGCTGGGCAGCCCGCTCAACACCGCGATCCCCGAAAATTATCGCGAAAGCTGGAGCCTCGCGGGCGGCCTCGACTATGCCGTCTCGCCCAAGCTGACGGTGCGCGCGGGCGTGCAGCGTGCGCAGACGCCGACTCAGGATACGCAACGCGACGCGCGCGTGCCCGATTCCAATCGCTGGAACTTCGGCACCGGCGCATCCTATTCGCTGTCGCCGCGCTTCACGATCGATGCGGGCGCCAATTACGTGACGTTCAAGGACGAATCGATCGATCGCGTGACGGCCGCCTATGCCGGCACCCCCGCGCAGACGCCGATCCTGACGTCGGGCCAGCTGCGCAATGCCAGCGCCGTCGTGCTGTCCCTGGGCGCGCGCGTCGGGTTCTGACATGCGGTAGCTGCTATTCCCCTCCCGCTTGCGGGAGGGGCTAGGGGAGGGTCTGTGCGTTTGGCCGACGTGCCTGCCGCCCCTCCCCCAACCCCTCCCGCAAGCGGGAGGGGAGCGCCCGTCGCGCAGGTGCGCTTTATGTCGGGCGATGGCGGCAGCCCGCCCTCAGGCGAGCACGCCCACCAGCGCCTTGACCTCCATGAACTCGGCGAGCCCGAACTTGCCATATTCGCGGCCATTGCCCGATTGCTTGTAGCCGCCGAACGGCAGGTTCGGATCGGGCTGGCCGCCGTTCACATAGACCATGCCCGCGCGCAGCCGGGGCGCGACGCGGCGGACCGCCTCGGCGCTGCCGAACACCACCGCCGACAGGCCGTAATCGGTGTCGTTGGCGATGCGGACCGCGTCTTCCTCATCGTCATAGGGCAGGATGGTGACGACCGGGCCGAAGATTTCCTCGCGCGCGATCGTCATGTCGTTGCGCACGCCGGAGAACAGCGTCGGACGCACGAAATAGCCGGTTTCGACGCCGTCGGGGCGGCCCGGACCGCCCGCCTCCAGCGTGGCGCCTTCCTCCAGCCCCTTGGCGATCAGGCCCTGGATCTTGTCCCACTGCGCCTTGTTCACCACCGGACCGATATGGCGGCCTTCGGTGGCGGGATCGCCGGTCTGGGTCGCCTGCATCATCTGGCGGGCGATGGCGATGGCGTCGTCCTGCAGCGCACGGGGGACCAGCAGCCGCGTCGGCGCGATGCAGCTCTGCCCCGAGTTGAGCAGGACGCTGAACAGGGTCCCGGGCACTGCCTTGGCCAGATCGGCGCCCTCCAGCACCAGCGACGGCGACTTGCCGCCCAGTTCCTGGTGCACGCGCTTCACCGTGTCGGCGGCATTCTTCGCCACCGCGATTCCGGCGCGAGTCGATCCGGTGAAGCTCACCATGTCGACGCCCTTGTGCTGGGCCAGCGCAGTGCCGACGCCGGGGCCGTCGCCATTGACGAGGTTGAACACCCCCGCCGGCACGCCCGCCGCGTCCAGCACTTCGGCAAAGATCGCCGCACAGCCGGGCGCTTCTTCGGAAGGCTTGAGGATCATCGTGCAGCCGGCGGCAAGCGCCGGCGCGACCTTGGACACGATCTGGTTGAGCGGCCAGTTCCACGGCGTAATCATCGCGACCACGCCGATGGGCTCGTGCACGACCATGCCGGTGCCGATCTGCTCCTCGAACACGAATTCGCGCAGCGCGCGGGCGGCGGACAGGAAATGGCCGATACCTGATCCGACCTGCGCCGTTTTGGCGAGGCTGAGAGGCGCGCCCATTTCCTCGCTCAGCGCGATCGCCATGTCCTCGGCCCGCGACTTGTAGACTTCGACGATGCGCTCGAGCAGTGCGGCGCGTTCCTCGACGCTGGTGCGCGAGAAGCTCTCGAACGCGCGGCGGGCGGCGGCGACGGCCTTGTCGACATCGGCGGCGGAGCCGAGCGTGATTTCGCTCGCCGGCGCCTCGGTCGCCGGGTTGATGACCGCGTGGCGCGTGCCGCCTTCGCTGTCGATCCACGCCCCGTCGATATACTGCTTGAGGTAGGATCGCATCTGCGCCGCTCCGTTTCGAGTTTTGGGTACGGCAGTAGATGGCGGGCGCAGACGCCGGTTGCAAGCGCGCCTTACACCAGCGCCCGGCTCATCCACGCCACCCGCCCGATGACGGCATAGGTCCCCGCCCGGCAGAAACGCGGCGGATAGGCCGGGTTGTCGCTGAGCAGGTCGATGCCGCCCACCGCACTCTGCGCGCGCTTGACCACGAGCACGCCGTCGACCCGCACAACGAAGATTCCGCCGCGCCCGCGCACCGTTTGCGCGGCCCCGTCGACCAGGATCTCGTCGCCATCGGCCAGCGTCGGTGCCATCGAATCGCCCTCGACTCGGATCACCGATGCCGAGTCGGCGCGCACCCCCAGGCTGCGGAGCAAATCGGGCGCGAGCATTGCCGGGCGGCGGTGGCGATCCTCCGCCAGCCGCCCCGGCCCCGCCGACGCGCCTACGTCCAGCCGGGGCACCGCCACCAGTCCGACGGGTTCAGGCCCGCCCAGCGCCGCCTCGTCCACGCCGAAATACGCCGCGAGCCGCGCCCGGTCCTGCTCGGCCAACAGGCGCGGAGTACCCCGCCTGGCATATTGCTGGAGATACGCCGGATTGCGCCCGATCACGCGCGACAGCTCGGCAAAGCCCACGCCCTGCCCCTCCATCAGCGCCGCCAGCGCGGTCCGTTGTGCCTGTGGTTCCATGGAATTCACCATAGCATAGGAATTTTCCTAGACTAGTAGGATTTGAAGAACAAAACAGGATCATAGCAAACGACTCGAAAGGAGAACAGGGCATGTCCGTGCAGTGTAAAATCGAGCAATTCCTGCGGGATACAATGATGGCCCCGAGTCGGTTCGGGCGACTCGCCGCGCGCGACCCCCGGCTGGTCCACGATATGCGCCGGGGCCGTGAGCCGCGCGACAAGATGGTCGAGCAAATCGAAACCTTCCTCGCCAAGCAGGAGCTGCCGCGTTGAGCCGGGGTCCCGATGCGGGCACGCTGCTCGCCCGCGCGCTGGTCGCGGCCGCCGATGCTGCCGGATGCCCGGTCATGCTGGTCGAGGGGGACTGGACCCGCTGGGCAAGCGCCACTTTTGTCGGCGCGCGGCATGTGCTGGTGCTGCGGGGGCCGTGCGGTACGGCGCTGGATCGCTGGATCGCCGGCCTGCCCGATGCGGAGCTGGCGCTGCGCGGGCATCTGGTCGCCGATCTAACGATCGCGGGCGTCACCCGCACGCCGGAGGGCGCGACGATCCGGGTGGAGGCATTGACGGTGGAGGAACGCTGAGCGTTTGCGCGCGCCTGGCCCTTGGGGTCAGGCGCGGCGGGCGAGATTGCGCAGCGTGACCAGCGCCTCTTCCAGCCCGCGTTCGCCCGGCTGGGTGCGGACCGGCGGCTGCGGCGCCGGGGCGCGCTTTTCGATGCCGGTCGCCAGCCCCCGGCGCATGGCGCCGCGTTCCAGCCGCTCCAGCAGCGCGTGCACACTTGCCTCGGTCTGCGGCCGGGCAATCTCTTCACCGCGCGGGCGCGGGCGCAGCGAGGGCGGCGGTGCCGGGCGCGCCGGTGCGGGGGGCAGCTCGAACGTCTCGATCCGCTCGCCCCTGGCATATACCGGCTTGTCCTCCGCCGGCGGCGCGCGGCGCAGCGGCTTGAGCGACAGCGGCGGGGTCATCGGCACGGCGGGAATCGAATCCGGGTCCAGCGCCGCCATCGGCGTGCCGAGGTCGAGCGGCAGCGGGCGTTCGATCGGCTCGGCCATGGGCGCGAGCGGCAGCGGCTGCGGCGCTTCGGGAACAGGCGACGCTTCCGCTGCCACGTCCTCGACAGGCCTAAACTTCATCAACAAATCGGCGCTGCCGGCCTCCGGCTCCTGCGCACGGACATCCAGGAACGGCGTGCCAAGGTCGCGCGTGGCCATCAACGGCGCGCGCGGCGGCGCATCGGGGTGTGCATCGGCACGCCGGATCGTCGGCGTCGGCATGTCGGCGAAATGCGGATCGGGCGCAGGCGCAGCCTTGGCCAGCGTGATGCTGCGCATGCCGAACAGCACGAACAGCGTCAGCCACGAAAAGGCACCCGCCAGCACGCCGGTGCCCAGCATCACGGCAAGCCGGGCAGTCATGCCCAGCGGCGGCTCGGCGGCGGGAAGGACGGAGGGCAGCCCGCTGTCGGAAACCAGGCTCTCCAGCGCCGTGCCCGGCAGCATCGCGATGCCGAGTGCGGCAAGCACGCCCAGCGCCAGCGCGCCGACCGAGGCGATCGGCAGGTTCATGCCTGCACCAACGGGGTGTGGGGCCGCGAATCCTTCATAAGGCTGGACCTAATAAGAGTCTGGTAAACAGACTCATAACGAGAAACATTCACCGACCAGTTGCGCTCTGCCTCGACAAAGGCGCGGGCGCGGGTTCGGCGGGCGTCCCACTGCGCCTTGTCCTCAAAGAGCGCGGCGACTGCATGGGCCAGCGCGGCGGGATCGTCGGGGGCGAACAGCGTGCCGGTGTCGCCGTCGCGGATCAGTTCGCGGTGCCCGCCCACGTCGGATGCGGCGACCAGCTTGCGCTGCGCCATCGCCTCCAGCGGCTTGAGCGGGGTCACCAGATCGGTCAGCCGCATCCGCTTGCGCGGATAGACCAGCACGTCGATCAGGCTGTAATAGCGCTCGACTTCATGGTGCGGCACGCGGCCGATGAAATGGATGCGGTCCGCCACCGGCGAAGCCGCTGCCTGCGCCCGGATCGCGGCCTCGGCCGGGCCACCACCGACGAGCAGGAGCTGCATCGACGGGCGCGCCGCGACCAGCGCGGGCATCGCCGCCACCAGCCCGTCCAGCCCTTCATAGTCGTAGAAGCTGCCGATGAACCCGATCACGTCGCAGCCGCCGATCCCCAGCTGCGCGGCGAGCGCCGTGTCGGGCGCGGGCGGATCGCCGAACAGCGTCAGGTCGACGCCATTGGGCGACACCATGATCTTGCCCGGATCGATTCCCCGCCGGACCAGATCGCCGCGCAGCCCCTCGCAGATGACGGCAACGCCCTGGGCCTTGCGGACCGCGCGCGTCTCCATCGCCTTGGTGATGCGGTATTTCAGGCTCCCCTCGCGCCCGGTGCCGTTGCCGACGGCGGCGTCCTCCCAAAAGGCGCGGATTTCGTAGAGCAACGGCAGGCCCAGCTGGCGCGCCACGCGCTGACCGGCCATCGCATCGAGCACCGGCGAATGGGCGTGGAGGATATCGGGGCGAAATTCCTGTGCCACGGCGCGGATGCGGCGGGCGAATGCGCGGACTTCGCGCCACTCGAGCAGCGGCGACGGCGCCTGCTCCACCGGGGCGGTGCGGTGGAAGGACAGGCCATCGACGATCTCGTCCGCCGAGTCGGCGGGGCCATGACGCGGGCCGGTGACCGCCGCAACGTCCCACCCGCGCGCGATCTGCGCCTTCAGGATCGCCCGCGTGCGAAAGGTGTAGCCGCTGTGGAGCGGCAGCCCATGGTCCAGGATGTGGAGGATCCGCATGCCGACTCAATGCCATGCGAGCCCTTAACGGCGCGTCAACCGCAGCAGGCGTAGATACCCGCGAAAGCAAGGAGCCCCGGACCGGCCATGATCGACAATATCTCGCTGCTGGTCAGCCACGGCCTGATGATGCTCGCCGCCATCCTGCTGCTCCGCCGCCCCGATCTGGACCATGAGCCGGGCCCGCACGACGCCGCCCCGCCCAAGCGCCGCCGGGGCACGCCGCGTGCGTGATTACGCCTTCATCCTCTTTCTGGTCGCGCTGCTGGGCATGGGCTTTCGCAAGCCGTTCCTGTTCGTGCTCGCCTATGCCTATATCGACATCGTCTCGCCCCAGCGGCTGACCTATCTGCTGCTCAATTCGGTGCCGATTTCGCTGATCGCGGTCGGGCTGGCGGTTGCCGGGTGGCTGGCGGTGGACGACAAGCGCGACGTGCGCGTGGCCCCGCGCCAGTTCCTGATCCTGGCGCTGCTCGCCTATTGCTTCTGGACCACGATCCACGCCGATTTCCCGCTGGAGGCAAGGGACAAATGGGATTGGGTGTGGAAGGCGCTGGCCTTTGCCGCGTTCCTCCCCCTCACGCTGCGCACCAAGTTGCGGATCGAGGCGCTGCTGCTGTTCATGACGCTGTCAGCGGCGTCGATCATCATCACCGGCGGCATGAAGACCGTGCTGTCGGGCGGCGGCTATGGCGAGCTGAACCTGATGGTCGCCAATAATTCGGGGCTGTACGAGGGATCGACCATCTCCACCGTGGCGATCGCGATCATCCCGCTGATCCTGTGGTTCACCCGCCACGGCACGATCTTCGCGCCCGACTGGCGGGTAAAGGCCGTGGCCTATGCGCTGATATTCGCATGCCTGCTGATCCCGGTCGGCACATCGACGCGCACGGGGCTGCTCTGCATCGGGCTGCTCGCGATACTGCTGCTGCGCGATTCGAAGCGCAAGGTCGCGTATCTCAGCGCGCTGGCGTGCGCGGGGCTGCTCGCCATTCCGTTCCTGCCCTCGGCCTTCACCGAGCGGATGGGGACGATCAAGACCTATCAGGGCGATGCCTCTGCCTCCACCCGCCTCGCCGTTTGGCAGTGGACGATGGAATACGCCAAGTCGCACCCGATGGGCGGCGGGTTCGAGGCGTATCGCCAGAACCGCATCCGCTACGAAAAGGTCAGCGCCGCGGACGTCGGCGGCGTGACCAAGGTCGAGCGCAGCCTCGAAGTCGACAAGGCGCGCGCCTATCACAGCGCCTATTTCGAGATGCTGGGCGAACAGGGCTATCCGGGCCTGGCGCTGTGGCTGCTGCTCAACCTGTCCGGCATTTTCCGCATGGAAGTGCTGCGCCGGCGCTATCGCAAGCCCGCCGAGGGCGAAGAATGGATCGCGCCGCTCGCATCGGCCCTGCAAAGCGCGCACATCATCTATCTGCTCGGCGCGACGTTCATCGCCATCGCGTTCCAGCCCTTCGTCTACATGCTGATCGGGGCGCAGATCGGGCTCGACACCTATACGGCGCGCAAGCGGGCCGAGACCAGCTGGCGTCCCTTACGCAAGCCGCGCGCGGCGGCGGCATGACCGGCGAGTTGCGCGCCCTGACCAGCGTGCGCGGAGTCGCGGCGTGGCTGGTCGTGTTCTTCCACCTGCGCCGTTCGATCGACGGGCTGCCCGATGCGGCGATGGCGGTGCTGGCCAAGGGGTATCTGGCGGTCGATTTCTTCTTCCTGCTGTCGGGCTTCGTCATCTGGCTGAGCTATGCGCCCCGGCTGCGCGAGGGTGGCTGGCGTGCGGTGCCCGATTTCCTGCGCCGCCGCGTGGCGCGGATCTGGCCGTTGCACCTGTTCATGCTGGGGTTCGCGGTGGTGCTCGCACTGGCGCTGCACGCGACTGGCCGGTCCGCCGCCCCCTTCCCCTTTGCCGAGCTGCCACTGCATATCCTGCTGCTCCAGAATTGGGGCTTCACCGATGCGCTGACGTGGAACGACCCGGCATGGTCGATTTCGTGCGAGCTGGCCGCCTATCTGCTGTTCCCGCTGCTCGCGCTCGGCGTCGACTGGCGGCGCGTGCCGACGCTCGCGGTGCTGGCGGCGATCGGCGCGATCCTGGTGGCGCTGCACCTCGTCTTTGCCGGCGATGGAGCGACGGCGCTGGGACAGGATATTCCGCGCCTGGGCGTCGTGCGCTGCGTGCTCGAATTCGGCTGCGGCACGGCTGTTGCCGCGCTGTGGCTGCGCTGGCGGAGCCGGTGGCGCCTGCCCGCACTCGGCGCGCTGGGCGTCGCTCTTGCAGGGTTCGCCGCATGGATCACGGGCGCGGTGCCCGAAACGCTGGCGGTGCCCGCCAGCTTCGCCGCCGGGCTGCTGGCGCTGGCGCTCAGCGCCGGGCGGCGGGGCAATCCGCTGGAGGTCAGCCCGCTCCACTATCTGGGCGAGATCAGCTACGCGACCTATCTCAGCCATTTCCTGCTGTGGTTCGCGTTCAAGCTGGCGTTCGTCAGCGACGCGCACGCCGTCGGCTGGCCGCTGATCGCGCTGTATCTGGCGCTGGTGCTGGCCGCGTCGGTGGCGCTCTACCATGGGGTAGAGCGCCCCGCGCAGCGCTGGATCAACGGCCTGGCGCTCAGGCCGCGACCGGCGCCACCGCTTCCTCGATCGCCGCAAGCACCGCGCGGTTGAAGGCGGGGATGTCGTCGGGGTTGCGGCTGGTGATCAGGTTGCCGTCGACCACGACTTCCTCGTCCACCACGTTCGCGCCCGCATTGGCCAGATCGGTGCGCACCGAAGGCCAGCTCGTCAAGCGCTTGCCCGCGACCACATCGGCCTCGACCAGCAGCCACGGCGCGTGGCAGATCGCCGCCACCGGCTTGCCCGCATCAAAGAAGCTGCGCACCAGATCGACGACGCGCTTTTCCATGCGCAGCGTATCGGGATTGCCGACCCCGCCCGGCAGCACCAGCGCGTCGAAATCACTGGCATCGACCTGATCGACGGTGGTGTCGGGGGTGATGCTGTCGCCCGTCTCGCCCGCCTTTTCGCCCGTGATCGGATCGGTTTTCAGCGATGCCAGCGTCAGCTGCACGCCGGCATCGAGCAGCGCCGCGCGCGGCTTGAACAGTTCGTCCTGCTCGAACCCGTCGGTCGCGATCATCAGCACGCGGGCAGTGGAAAGGTCGGCCATGGCAATTCCTTTGATGCGGGATGGATTGCCCGTTGAACCCCGCCGCGCCCCGGCCGGTTCCGGAACGAAGCGACGGTCCGCGCATTCATCGCGGCACGACGAGGAGGATCATGACCCAGGACGACATCGCGGACCTCGACATCCTCTATGTCGACGATCAGCAGGACGGCATCACCCGGCGCAAGGTCCGCCACGGCTGGGGCTATTGGGACGCAAGCGGCAAGCGCATCACCGACCGCGACGAGATCGAGCGGCTCAACCGCATCGGCCTGCCCCCCGCCTATGCAAATGCCTGGTTCTGCCCCGACCCGCGCGGCCATATCCAGGCGGTCGGCTGGGACGACAAGGGCCGCAAGCAATATCGCTACCACAGCGGCTTTCGCGAGGCGCAGGAGGCCGCGAAATATGATCGCTGCGGCGCGTTCGGCCATGCGCTTCCCCGGCTGCGCGCGCAGGTCGAGCACGACCTGAAGCTGCGCGGGCTGTGCAAGGAAAAGGCCGTTGCCGCCGTCGTCCGCCTGCTGGATCTCGGCACGATCCGCGTCGGGAACGAGAGCTATGCGCAGGCCAACAAGAGCTTCGGCGCGACGACGCTGCGCAAGCGTCATGCGCAGGTGAAGGGCAGCACGCTAAAGCTCCAGTTCCGCGCCAAATCGGGCAAGCTGCGGGTGATGACGATCACCGACGGCACGCTCAGCCGCTTCGTGAAGCGATGCCAGGACCTGCCGGGGCAGCACCTGTTCCGCTGGGTCGACGATGCGGGCGAGAGCCATCCGGTCACTTCCACCGACGTGAACTGCTATATCCGCGAAGCGATGCGCGGCGCCTTTACCGCCAAGCATTTCCGCACCTGGGGCGCCAGCGTGCTGGCGTTCGAGGCGCTGGCCTGTGCGGAGACCTATGTCGGCATCAAGACGATGCTGGAGCCGGTGACAGAGGCGCTGGGCAACACGCCGTCGATCGCGCGCAAATCCTATGTCCACCCGCGCCTGGTCGCGCTGGCCAAGGACCGCGCCGCACAGGAGGCGTTCCGCCAGACCTTGCGGCTGCCCCGCACCACGCGATACCTGAGCCGGTACGAACGCGGCCTGATCGCGTTTCTGGAAGACGCGGCCGAAGCGCCGCACGCAAAGGCAGCCTGACCCCGCATGACCAACAAATCGGCCCCGATCCTCCCCAAAGTCGATCTGGAAACGCACACCGTATCCTTCGTTCGCGATTCGAGCGCGTGGGTGGAAGAGCATTGGGTGCAGATACTGATCGCCGCCGGCGTCGCGGCGGCGATCGTGCTGGTGCTCCACCTCGTCCGGTCGTGGGGCTTGCGCATGTGCCAGCGCGGGCACGGCGTCGCCAACTGGTATGCGATCTTCGGCCGTGCGGTTGCCAAGACGAGCAACTTCTTCATCGTGATGGTCGCGATCCGGCTGGTCACGACCTATGCCGACCCGCCCGCAGCGGTAGTGACCACGTCGAACTTCCTGTTCACGATCGCATCGGTGTTCCAGGCGGCGATCTGGGCGCGCGAAGTGATCTTCGGCTTTATCGAGCACCGCACCATCGGTGAGGATGAACGCGCCGCCGGGCTGGCCAGCGCACTGGGCATCATCCGGCTGCTGGTGACCTTCGCGCTGTTCGCGATCGCGCTGGTGATGGTGCTGTCCAACCTTGGCGTGAACGTGACCGGCCTGGTCGCCGGTCTCGGCGTCGGCGGCATCGCCATCGGTCTGGCGGCGCAGGGCATCTTCGGCGACCTGATCGCCGCGCTGTCGATCCTGTTCGACCGCCCGTTCCGCGTCGGCCAGAACATCAAATACGACCAGACCGTCGGCACCGTCGAAGGCATCGGCCTGAAGTCGACGCGCATCCGATCGTTCGACGGCGAGCTGCGCATCATCTCCAACCGCCAGCTGCTCGACAAGGAGGTCCAGAACCTCAGCGACCGGCCCAAGATCCGCCTGCCCTTCACGCTGGGCGTCGCCTACGAAACCCCGCCCGACGTCCTCGACACCATCCCCCAGATGCTGAAGGACATTGCCGAAGCGCATGGCGGCACGGCGGTGCGCGCGGGCTTCTCGGCGTTCGGCGCCAGCACGCTCGACTATGAGTTCATCGTCGAGATGCCGAGCGGTAACTGGGACATTGCCCACCCGGCCCGTGATCGGATCGCCACCGATGTACTGCGCCGGTTCGGCGCGGCGGGCATCGCCTTCGCCTATCCGACGCAGACGAGCTATACCGCCGCGCCCGACGGCAAGTTTGTGCTGCCCTATCCCGACGTCCAGCCGGTGATGCGCGTGGACCGGGGGCCGAACGAGCAATAATCGGCGCGGATTGCGACGGGCGGAGGCAAAGGCGGCATGGAGCGCCCACCGCCCGTTTGACACAAACTGTGCCATGGCTATCAGGCTGTATGTCCTCCCGAAAATTCCTGTTTGCCGATCCTGCCAAGCCCGCCGTCGCCGACAACCTGCGTACCCGTGAACGGATCGAGGCGGCGGTGGTCGCGGTGCTGGGCGACAACGAAAAGCTGACGCACGATCGCGTGGCCGAACGCGCGGGGATCTCGCGGCGCACCGTCTATCGCTATTTCCCCGACCAGCCCACGCTGCGCCAGGCGGTTGCCAATCCGATGCGCGACGCGGCGGCGACGCCGGAATCGCTTGCGGCACTGGTGGACGAGATGCCCGCGCGCTTCGCCGCCTTCGATGCCAAGGCCGCCGCCATGACCGTGGCGCTGGCCAGCGCAGAGGGCCGCGCGCTACGCAACGCCGCCAAGCGCGAACGCGCCGCCGCGTGCCGGCAGGCGCTGGACGCCCCCACCCGCGCACTCCCCGAACCGGACCGGACACTGGCGATCGCGACGCTGCAATATCTGTCGAGCGCGCTGGCATGGCGCGAGATGCGCGACCAGTGGGACCTGAAGGGCGCCGACATCGGCACCGCCTGCCGCTGGGCGACCGAAGTGCTACTCGCCGACCTGCGCAAACGCGGCGACAAGCCGCTGGCGGACGGCCCGGCCTGACGCTCCACGCGGGCACGCTTGACCATCGCCGTATCCGCAGGCCCAATCGCGGCGGGGCCGACTCGGGCAAAGGGGGAACGGAAATGCGCAGGTTGTTGGGCGCGGGCGCAATAGCGCTGGCAATGTTCGGAACGTCGGCAATGGCAGCGGACAAGCCGGCGAAGGCGCCGCCTGCGGAAAATGCCAGGGCGGCGAAGCTCCCGCCCAAGGCGCAGCAATTCCTCGCCAGCCTCCACCCCCAGAGCGGCGACGTGAGCGTGCCTGCGGCAAAGGCCGTGCTCCATCTGGGCGACCGCTATTATTTCCTGCCCGCCGACGACGCCAAGCGCGTGCTCGTCGATGTCTGGCGCAATCCGCCCGAATCGGTGTCGGACGTGCTCGGCATGGTGATGGAGAAAGACGCCAACGCCTTCGACAATCTGTGGGGCGCGGTGATTACCTATCAGTATAGCGGCCATGTCTCCGACGCGGACGCCGACAACCAGGACTATGGCGCGGTGCTCGCCGACATGAAGGCAGGCGACGCCGCCGACAATGAACAGCGCAAGGCACAGGGCTTTCCGGCGATCTCGCTGGTCGGCTGGGCGCAGCCGCCGTCCTACGACAAGGCCAGCCATTCGCTGATCTGGGCGCGCGAACTGGCCGAAGAGGGCGGCGCAGAGCACGGGCTCAATTACGACGTGCGCCTGCTCGGGCGCACCGGGGTGCTCAGCCTCAACATGGTATCGTCGATGGCGGCACTGCCCGAGGTGCGCACGGCGGCATCCGATTTCGGCAAGGCCGTTACGTTCGAGCCGGGCGCGGCCTATGCCGACTTCAATTCCTCGACCGACAAGACGGCGGAATATGGACTGGCGGGGCTGGTCGCAGGCGGCGTCGGCCTGGCGGTGGTCAAGAAGGTCGGGCTGCTCGCGATCCTGCTCAAGTTCGGCAAGCTGATCCTGCTGGGGATCGCCACGGCGGGGGCCGCCGCCTGGGGATTCATCAAGCGGCTGGCCGGGCGGCGGGAGGAAGATGCGATCTGAGGCGGCCGGGCGCGGGATCGACTCGTCCCGAGCCCGCGCCTGACCGTTTTTCGAATATCGGGTTCGCCGCGCGCAACAGTCACGACGCTACGGCACCCGGCACTTTCCTGTTTTCGGTCGGGAGAGGCTTGCGAAGCCCCCCTCTCCCTCCCTAAATGAGCCCAGCGAAAGCCGGAGACAGGCGTGAACACGATTACCGTCGAGCAAAGGGGCGCCATGGTCGGGACCGAGCAGGTTTCGGACTGGGTGGAAGTGACCCAGGCGATGATCGACACCTTTGCCGACGCCACCGGCGACCACCAGTTCATCCATGTCGACCCCGAACGCGCGGCGCAGACGCCGTTCGGCGGCACGATCGCGCATGGCTTCCTGTCCCTGTCGCTGATGCCCATGCTCGCCGCGCGCAGCGGCGCGCCCGAGATAGCGGGCGCCAGGATGGGTGTGAACTATGGCGGCAACAAAGTCCGGTTTCTCACCCCCGTCCGCTCCGGCAAGCGCGTGCGCGGCCGGTTCAAGCTGCTCAAGTTCGTCGAGCGCAAGCCCGGTGTCTGGGAACAGGTCCAAGAATATACGCTCGAGATCGAAGGCGAGGAAAAGCCCGCGTTGATCGCCGAGTGGATCGCACTGATTTACGTCTAGCCCTTCTCCCCCTCCCGCAGGCGGGAGGGGGCCGGGGGGTGGGCAACCGCTCTCCACGAACAAATCGCCCGCCGATAGCGGGCGCCCACCCCCAGCCCCTCCCGCATGCGGGAGGGGAGCAACGAAGAGGAAGCTCGAATGCGTTCCGCCGTCATCGTCTCCACCGCCCGCACGCCGATCGGCCGCGCCTATCGCGGCGCGTTCAACAACCTGCCCGCCCCGACGCTGGCCGCCGCGTCGATCCGCGCCGCCGTGGAGCGCGCCGGCATCGACCCGGCGGAAGTCGACGACGTGGTCTTCGGCGCCGCGCTGCAACAGGGGCATCAGGGCGGCAACATCGCCCGCAACGCGCTGCTGCGCGCCGGGCTGCCGGTATCGGTCGCGGGCATGTCGCTCGATCGCCAGTGCGCGTCGGGGCTGATGGCGATCGCCACGGCGGCCAAGGAAATCATCACCGACAACATGGACATCGCCATCGGCGGCGGCGTCGAATCGATCAGCCTGGTGCAGACGCCGCAGATGCGGATCGGCGCCGATCCCGAGCTGCTGGCGATGCACCCCGACATCTACATGCCGATGCTCCAGACTGCCGAAGTCGTCGCCGAGCGCTACGGCATCGGCCGCGACCGCACCGACACCTATGCGCTCCAGTCGCAGCAGCGCACCGCCGCCGCGCAGGCCGCGGGCAAGTTCGATGCGGAAATCGTCCCCGTCACCGCGACGATGAACATCGTCAACAAGGAGACGAAGGAAGTCACGACCAAGGAAGTGACGCTATCCAAGGACGAGGGCAACCGCGCCGATACCACGCTGGAGGGGCTCCAGTCGCTCAATGCGGTGCTGCCCAACGGCACGATCACCGCCGGCAATGCCAGCCAGCTGTCGGACGGCAGCTCGGCCGCCGTGCTGATGGAGGAAAAGCTGGCGGAGAAGCGCGGACTCCAGCCGCTGGGCCGCTATATCGGCATGGCTGTCGCAGGCACCAAGCCCGACGAGATGGGCATCGGCCCGGTCTATGCGATCCCCAAGCTGCTCGAACGCTTCAACCTCAAGATGGACGATATCGGCCTGTGGGAGCTGAACGAGGCGTTCGCGGTGCAGGTGCTGTATTGCCAGGACAAGCTGGGCATCCCCAACGAACTGCTCAACGTCAATGGCGGCGCGATCTCGATCGGCCACCCCTATGGCATGAGCGGCGCGCGGATGACCGGCCATGCGCTGATCGAAGGCAAGCGGCGCGGCGCCAAATATGTTGTGGTGACGATGTGCGTCGGCGGCGGCATGGGTGCTGCCGGGCTGTTCGAAGTCCTCTGATTCCGGATGCAGGCGCGGGCCCCTCTCCCGCGCCTGCCCGTCCCTGTGTGTCCCATCGTAAAGCGTTGTTGCTTCGGCAACTTTTGTTAGCGATACCAGTGTCGAGCCCCCGAAACAGGGAGCCGATTGGGAGAGGACCGGCATGGCCGAGGGACTGGCGCTGGTGGCCGATATCGGCCGCCATTCGGTGCGTTTTGGGCTGACGGGCGGGGATGCCGGGCTTCCCCCGCGCGACGTCCGCACCTTTCTGACCGCCGAACACCCCACCTTTACCAGCGCGCTGCTTTCGTATCTGGGCGATCTGGGGCTCAGCGACGCGCGGCTGCCCAGCATCCTGGCGGTGGCCGGCGCGGCGCGCGGCGACCTCATCAACCTGACCGGCAGCCGCTGGTACATCTCGCTTGCCGGGGTGGAGGCGGTGCTGCGCATGCCGCCGCGCGCGCTCAACGAATGCGCCGCGAACGCGCTTGCGCTCACTCTCCTGCCCGCCACCGCCTTTGCCGCGCTGCCCGGCCCCATGCCGAGGCGCGTCGAGACCGGCGGCAATTTCCTGGTGCTCGGCACCGGCACCGGGCTGGGCGTCGCCGCGCTGGTGAGCGCCGGCGACCGGCTGGTCCCGATCCAGAGCGAAGCCGGGCACATGGCCTTTGCCCCCCGCACCGACGACGAACTGCGCTTCGCAGAATATTGTGTCGCCAAGGGGCTGGCGCTGCAGGTCGAGGCACTGCTGAGCGCAGGCGGGCTGTTGCTCGCCTATGAAGCGCTGTCGGGCGGCAAGACGCTGGCGCGGCCGGAGGACGTGACGCGCGCTGTCGGCCGCGATCCGGTGGCGACGGCGGTGGTGCGCATGTTCTGCGCGCATCTGGGCGCGGTCGCGGGGGATCTGGTGCTGGCGTTCGGTGCGTGGGACGGCGTGTTCCTGACCGGCGCGATCGCCCGCGCGCTCCAGCCGCAACTGGGCGATCCGAATTTCCGCCAGCGGCTGCAGGACAAGGCTGCGTTCCGCCGCCAGCTGGGCGAAGTGCCCGTCGCGCTGGTGCTGCGCAGCGACCTGGAACTGCTGGGCGCCGCCGCCGCCTTTGCCACGGCCTGAGCGGGGGAAATCTTTGCCCGATGCTTCGTTGTCCCTGCGCACCCCGAACCCAAGGAGCATCGCATGGCCGACACCGAACAACTCAAGAAAGACCTCTGGTCCAAGCTCTCGGCCAGTCCATTCCTGATGGTCGGCCTGCAAAATGGCGAGCATAGTGCGCCGCTGACCGCGCAACTCGATCCCGATCAGGTCGACACGCTGTTCTTCTTCATCGGCAAGGACAATCGCATGGCCCCCGGCGGCGCGGCGATGGCACAGTTCGTGTCAAAGGGGCACGATTATTTCGCCTGCCTCGCCGGCACCGCGCGCATCGACAACGACCCCGCGCTGATCGACAAGCTATGGAACAAGCATGTCGAGGCATGGTTTCCCGGCGGCAAGCAGGACCCGAATCTCGCGCTGCTCCGCTTCGACATCGACAGTGCCGAATTGTGGGAATCCGACCTGTCGCTGACGGGCAAGGTGAAGATGCTGTTCGGCGGCACGATCCGTTCCGACGAAACGGGCAGCCATGCGAAGGTCGAAACCACGGCCGCGTAACACGCCCCATTGACCCCGGCGCGCGAGCGGGCGATCCCATGGCATGGGTCCCTCGCTCGCGCACCGCATCCGCACCGAAGCACATGCCGTCTGGCTCGCTGTGCGCGATCCGCGCACGCCGATGCCTGCACGGATCTTCGGCGTTCTGGTCGCGGCCTATGCGCTGTCGCCCATCGATCTGATCCCCGATTTCATCCCCGTGCTCGGGCTGCTCGACGACGTGGTGCTGGTGCCAATCGGCGTCTGGCTGTTCGAGCGCATGGTTCCCCCCGCGTTGATGACCGAATATCGCAGGCGCGCCGAGGCCGAGACACAGCGCCCGGTGAGTATGGGCGGCATCGCGATTGTGGTGCTGCTCTGGGCGCTGCTGGCGCTGGCGGCGTGGAGCGTCGCGGCGTGGTATTATGACTAGGCGGGAGCCAACGCGCGCAATAACCACGAATTAATCCTGCGGCAGCAATAAGCGGGCATGGATACTGCCAAGACGCCGCTTCGCTTCGGCCATCATGCACTCGCCGTCCTTGGTGCAGCGACACTCGGCGCTACGCTATTCTCCGCGATCTGGACCGCCGGCCTTGTCGCGGCTGCCGGCGCCAAGCTGCCCGGATTGACGTGGATCGCGACAGCGGCAGTCTTGTGCTGGCTGACAGTGTTCCTCTTTGCCCTGCCGGCAGGAGGATTGGTGCTGTCGTTTTTGTTTCCCGTGACTCGTCGCCGCACCATGGCCGCGAACGCCATCTGCCTGATTGCGGGAGCCATGATCGGAGTGGTGCTGGCGCCCCTGGCAAGTCCGGCGCTTCGCGGGGCCAGTCCGCTGCAAATCGCCGCATTCGCGTTGACTGGGCTCGTGATAGCCGGGGCCTATCTGGCGATCGGGCACCGGCTCAGCCGCACCGCCGGCTAGTACAGACCGTCTCGTTTCTTAAAGGGGCGCAACCGCCGGATCTTGCGCGCCGCACTATGCCAGAGGCGCGTTTCAAAGGCGCAAAGCTCCCGGCGGGCGTCGTCCGCGCCAACGTTCGCTGCGTTGCGCAGCCAGTGCCGATAGCCGCGCATGTCGTTCCGGTTGAAACAGCTCGCCGCCGCGTTCAGCGCGGCCCGCGCGTTTCCCTTGCGCCACGCCCGCCGATACAAGCCAGCCGCCGCGAAGCTGCTCGCAGGCTTGCCGAATGCCTGCGCCGAGTTGTCTTCCGAATACCAGTCGGCCAGTTCGATCATCGCATCCGCGTGCCCGCGCATCGCAAGGTGCCGGATGATCGGCACCCATAAACCCACAGCATGCTCGTAGCGCATGCTAAGCGTCTTCTCGTACAGACGATCCGCCCGCGCGCCGCCTCTGCACACCGCAGCCGCCGTTCTCACCCCGGATGCTTGGCCATCCATTGCTCGACAATCGGAGCGATGCGGTTGCGCCATTTGGAACCGTTGAAGATGCCGTAGTGGCCGACGCCCTCGGCCAGATGATACTGCTTCATCGCCTCGGGCAGCTTGTCCGAAATCGTCAGCGCCGCCTTGGTCTGGCCGATGCCCGAAATGTCGTCGCGCTCGCCCTCGATCGCAAGGATTGCGATGTCGGTGATTGCCGAGGGATCGACGCGGCGGCCGCGATGGAGCATCTCGCCCTTGGGCAGCGCATGGTCCTGGAACACCACGTCGATCGTCTGGAGATAGAATTCGGCGGTCATGTCGCAGACCGAGCGATATTCGTCATAGAACGCCATCGTCGCGTCGGCGCTCTCGCCGTCGCCCTGGACCAGATGCTTGTACATCTCCCAATGGCTGATCATGTGGTTGCCCAGGTTCATCGTCATGAACCCGGCGAGCTGGAGGAAGCCCGGATAGACCCGGCGCCCGGCGCCCGGATAGGTCATCGGGATCGTCGCGATCACGTTCTGCTCGAACCAGCTGTGCGGCCGTTCGGTCGCCAGCGTGTTGACCGCCGTCGGCGCCTCGCGCGTGTCAATGGGGCCGCCCATCATGGTCAGCGTCGCGGGGCGATTGGGATGCTGGTCGGCGCTCATCAGCGCGGCGGCGGCGAAGCACGGAACCGACGGCTGGCACACCGCCAGCATGTGCGGCCGGGCAGCGCCCTCGGCGCCGATATGGGCCAGGAATTCGACGATATAGTCGACATAATCGTCGAGGTCGAAGCGCCCTTCGGCCAGCGGCACCAGCTTGGCGTCACGCCAGTCGGTGATGTACACATCGGCCACCGGCAGCATCCGCTCCACAGTGCCGCGCAGCAGCGTGGCGAAATGGCCCGACATCGGGGCGACGATCAGCAGCTTCGGCCCGCCCTCTACACCCTTGCGGACGAAGCGCTTGAGCTGGCCGAACGGCTTGCGCAGCACGACTTCCTCATGCACGTCCACGGTCTTACCGTCGATGATCGTATGGTCGAGCGCGAAATCCGGCTTGCCGCGCGGCGCGGAGGCATGGGCGAACACCTGAAGCGCCGACGCCATCACCGGGCCGCCACCGAAATAGGCGAACGGATTGGCGGGATTGTTCAGCAGCCCCGCGCTGAAATTGGCGAAAGCGCTGGCCCCGGCGAGAAGCGAACGCTGGATTTCATATGCGTCGTACAGCATGTGGTTCCTTCCACCGTCACCCGTAAGCAAACGGCGGCGGTTTTTCTGACAAATTGACCCGAGTCTCTATATAGCCGAGCGGTGTTGCGGCGCAACGCCACTCGGGGCTCAGCGCTTGTACGAACGGGTGGTTCCCCTATGCGGTCATTCGCGCTAGGTCCGCGCGCATGGCCGAAACGACCCCGCCTGCCCCCGCGCCCGCAAAGCGCAAGCTCAGCAACCTCAGCCTGATCTGGAGCTTTACGCGGCGCTATCCGCTGCAGCTCGCGATCGGGACGCTGGCGCTGTTCACGTCCTCCGCCGCGACGCTGTGGATTCCGCGCACGTTCAAGCAGATCGTCGACAACGGCTTTGCCGCCGGTGCGGATACCAGCCGGATCGGCGTGTATTTCGAAGGGCTGTTGCTGGTCGTCGCAGTGCTGTCGATCGCGACGGCGGTGCGCTTCTTCTTCGTGTCGTGGGTCGCCGAAAAGACCGTGGCGGACCTGCGCATTGCGGTGCACCGCAACCTGTTGCGGCTGCCGCCCAAATGGTTCGAGGAAAACCGCCCGTCCGAAATCGCCTCGCGGCTGACATCGGACACGGCGATCGTCGAGCAGGTGGTGGGATCGACCGTGTCGATCGCGCTGCGCAACCTGCTGACCGGCGTGGGCGGCGTGATCTATCTGTTCGCGCTGGCGCCCAGGATCGCCGCCTATCTGATCGTCGGCCTGCCGCTGGTGGTCATCCCGATCGTATGGCTGGGCGGCCGCATCCGCACGCTCTCGCGGTCCAGCCAGGACCGGATCGCCGATATCGGCGCGATCGCATCCGAGACGCTGGGGGCGATGCGGATCGTCCAGGCATTCGGCCAGGAAAAGCGCGAATCGACTCGCTTCGAGGAAGCCGTCACACGCAGCTTCGCCGCCGCGCAAAAGCGCTTTGCCCTGCGCGCGGTGATGACTGCGCTGGTCATCGGGCTGCTCTTCACTGCGATCACGCTCATCATGTGGGATGCCGTCTCCGGCGTCGCCGAAGGGCGGATCTCGGGCGGATCGATCACCGCGTTCGTCATCACCGCCGGGCTGGTCACGGGATCGTTCGGCGCGCTCACCGAAGTCTATGGCGACCTGTTGCGCGCATCGGGCGCCGCCAGCCGGCTGGCCGAACTGCTCGCGCAGCAACCCGACATCGCCCCGCCCGCGCACCCGACCGCGCTGCCGATGCCGCCGCAGGGAGCCATCGCGTTCCAGCATGTCACCTTCCGCTACCCCTCGCGCCCCGAAGTCGCGGCGCTCCACGACTTCTCGCTCGACATTCGCCCCGGCGAGTCGGTCGCGGTGGTCGGCCCGTCGGGGGCGGGCAAATCGACGCTGTTCCAGCTGGTGCAGCGCTTCTACGACCCCGACAGCGGCATCGTCCGCATCGACGGCGTCGATGTCCGCGACGCCGATCCGGCGGACATTCGCGCGCGCATGGCAATCGTGCCGCAGGAGACGGTGATCTTCGCCGCCTCCGCGCGCGACAATCTGCGCTACGGCGCGTGGGACGCGAGCGATGACCAGCTGTGGGACGCCGCCCGCGCGGCCAATGCCGAGGATTTCCTGCGCGACCTGCCCCAGGGCCTCGACACCTTCCTGGGCGAAGGCGGCGCGCGCCTGTCGGGCGGGCAGCGCCAGCGGATCGCCATTGCCCGCGCGCTGCTGCGCGATGCGCCGATCCTGCTGCTGGATGAAGCCACGTCCGCGCTCGACGCCGAAAGCGAGCGGCTGGTGCAGGATGCGCTCGACCGGCTGATGGAGAACCGCACCACGCTCGTCATCGCCCACCGGCTCGCCACCGTCCGCGCGGCGGGGCGAATCATCGTGATGGACGAGGGCCGGATCGTTGAAAGCGGCACCCACGCGACGCTGGTGGCGCAGGGCGGTCTGTACGCGAGGCTCGCTTCGCTGCAATTCCACGAGGCCTGACCGGAAGCGGGCAAGCGTTGCCCGCCCCCGACCATGCCGAACGACTGCGCTATTCGACGCGATCGCCCTCGGCGGCGGCAGTTGCCTCCTGCGCAATTGTGCCCTCGCCCGCCCCATCGGACAGCAACTGCAACAACCCCGGCTGGATCATCGCCTCGGCCTCCGCAGGGGAAACAAGCGCGTTGACCCCGAAGAAATCGATATAGGCCGCGATGTGCTGATACAGCGCGGTCCTGTCCAGGCCGACCTGATCCCATATCTTCTTCTGTTGCTCGCCGGTGAAGAGCTTGCTGCTCGCAATCGTGATGTACGGACTCTCCGACCCGACCATCCCGATGGCCCGGACGCGCAATGCATGGACCTCCAGCGCCATGGGCGCATCCGCCCAGAACATCGCCGCGCCCTTCTTTCCCGATGCCGTCACGTCCTGCAGTTCGGGCGACTGCGTGGTCGACCAGGCGTGGGGAACGATGTCGTTGCCGTTGTACAGCACCGCATTCCATTGCCGATAATCGGCAGTGCCGGCGGCGGTCGGTTTGAACGCGGCGGCGAACGCCGTGGCGAAGGCCTGGTCCGAAACCGTCGGGGCGGCAGTGGGATAGACGTTCATCTGGCTCCACCCAGTCCCCAGCAAACCCTGTTTCAGCAGCGAATAGGCGAGCAGCGGCGCGAGCCCGCCGCCCAGGCTGTGCCCGGACACCACCAGTTGCGCATTCGCCGGGGGCAGCATCTTGAGGAACTGGGCAAGCGTCTGGCCCGATGCCGGGAATCCCGTGGTCGGCGTCATCGTCGTCAGATTGCCCAATGCAATGAAATCGCCGTTGCTGATCTTCGCATTGGGATCGCCGGGCAGTGGCTTCATGTTTTTCGGACGTACCGCCAGGTCTTCCTTGATGTCGAAGATCGATTTCGGGTTGGTCGCTGCAATCGCGATCTGGTACAGGTTCTTCGTCTTGTTGTGGCAGACCGCCATGGTCTGGTCCGCCGCACCGCCGGACTTGTGCTGCCAGACCGCCGGTCCCCAGGCGATCTCCCATTCATCGGTCACGGCAAGTTGCGCGAAGAGTTGCTTGAGCTTGTTGGCGGATAGCCCGGCCAGATAGGCAGGCGTGCCCTTGCCTTCCGCAGACCCGCAAACCTTTAGAGAGACACAGAAAACCTGCTGATATAGATCATATGTCGACATCGGAATCTCCTGAGCATGACAACACCTGGAAACTTCGCGACCCGATTCGGTTCTATATCGCCGGCATAATGCTGTGATGGGTGCAGATCGTTACTTATACGCACCAAATTCCGCGTTAACCTCGTTTCTCCCGGTGGGCCGCGATCCGGGGCATGCTGGTCTCGATCCAGTCCGCCAGCACACGCACCTTCTCCGCTGCTTCGCGCCCCAGCGGGGTCAGGCTGTATTCGACATGCGGAGGAACCACCGCCAGCGCGCGGCGATCGACCAGCCCGTCCTGCTCCAGCCATTGCAGCGTCTGTGCCAGCATCCGCTCGCTCACCCCGCCGATCCGGCGGCGCAGCGCGCTGAACCGGTGGGTCCCCTCTTCGAGCACGATCAGCACCAGCACCCCCCATTGGCTGGTCATATGCCGCAGCACATCGCGCGACGGGCAGTCGGCGGCGAGCAACGCGCCCCTTCGCAACTGATCGGACAGCGAAGGCACGGCGTCAGCGGGCAGGTTGGCGGGATTTTTCATACTTACCCTTATGTACGTACTTACGATTGGTAAGCAAGGCGCATAGCTAGAGGCGGCAACAACAAGGACGCACCCCATGACCATCGCCATTACCGGAGCCACCGGCCAGCTCGGCCAGATCGTGATCGAGAAGCTCAAGGCCCATCTGCCCGCCGACGCGATCATCGCGCTGGCCCGCTCGCCCGAAAAGGCCGCGTCGCTGGGCGTGCCGGTCCGCGCGTTCGATTATGCCGACGCCGCCACGCTGGCCCCGGCGCTGGCGGGCGTCGATACGCTGCTGCTCATCTCGTCCAGCGAGATCGGCCAGCGCATCGAACAGCATCGCGCCGTCATCGCCGCTGCGAAGGCCGCCGGCGTGGGCCGCATCGTCTATACCAGCCTGCTCCATGCCGACACGACGCCGCTCACCGCCGTAGCCAGCGAGCATGTCGCCACCGAAGCGGCGCTGAAGGAATCGGGCATCGCCTTCACGATCCTGCGCAATGGCTGGTATGCCGAGAATTATGCCGGCTCGATCGCTGCCGCGGTCGCGCACGGCGCGTTCATCGGCAGCGCAGGCGACGGCAAGCTGTCGCTCGCGGCGCGGGAAGACTATGCCGAAGCCGCTACCGCCGCGTTGCGCCGCGACGACCTGGCCGGGCAGACGCTGGAACTGGCGGGCGACGACGCGATCACGCTGGCCGACCTCGCCGCCGAAATCTCGCGCCAGAGCGG
Organism: Sphingomonas degradans; assembly: GCF_053502645.1. Classification (NCBI taxonomy): domain Bacteria; kingdom Pseudomonadati; phylum Pseudomonadota; class Alphaproteobacteria; order Sphingomonadales; family Sphingomonadaceae; genus Sphingomonas; species Sphingomonas degradans. The sequence continues at coordinate 597,639 of NZ_CP177172.1, read as the reverse complement.
CAAGGCCATTCCCTATCGCAACCTGAGCGAGAGCGACTATGCCGCCGCGCTGGTCGGCGCCGGGCTGCCCGAGGGGCTGGCCCAGTTCATTGCCGGGGCGGATACGGGTGCGGCGCAGGGCGGGCTGTTCGATGACAGCCGGACGCTGTCCACGCTGATCGGACGCCCGACGACGCCGCTGTCGGAAGTCGTCGCCCGAAGCCTGAGCTGAGCGCGACTCCGGGCGGGCTTCCGCAGCCCGCCCGGAACTTCGGGTATCTCGCCCCGGCCCTGCCCATCCCCTATTCCCACCGCTTTGGAATTTCGGGTATGGACATGGCAAACAGGAGAGCGATGATGGCCGACTTCGATGTGATCGTCTATGGCGCAACCGGCTTTACCGGCCGGCTGGTGGCCGAATATCTGGCCCGGCATTATGCCGATGGCAGCCTGAAATGGGCAATGGCGGGGCGTTCGCTGACCAAGCTGGAAGCGGTGCGCGACGAAATCGGCGCCGCGCCCGATACGCCGTTGCTCACTGCCAATGCCGACGATCCGGCCGCGCTGCGGGCGATGGCGGCGCGTGCCACCGTCGTAATCACCACGGTCGGCCCGTATCAGCTCTATGGCGAGCCGCTGCTCGCCGCCTGCGTCGAGACGGGCACCGCCTATTGCGACCTGTGCGGCGAGCCCGCCTGGATGGCGCAGATGATCGCCAAATATGACGCGGCAGCCAAGGCCAGCGGCGCGCGCATCGTCTTTTCCTGCGGGTTCGATTCGATCCCGTTCGACCTGGGCGTATGGGTGGCGCAACAGGCCGCCATCGCCCGCTTCGGCAAGCCCGCCCCGCGTGTGAAGGGGCGCGTGCGCGCAATGAAGGGCACGTTCTCCGGCGGCACCTTCGCCAGCGCCAAGGCGTCGATGGCAGCGGCGGCGAAGGACCCGTCGATCCTGAAGCTGATGGTCGATCCCTTCGCGCTCGCCCCGGGCTTCGCCGGGCCGCACCAGCCGAACGGGATGCTGCCGCATTATGACGAGGCGGTCTCCGCGTGGGTCGCGCCGTTCATGATGGCGGTCATCAACACCAAGAACGTCCACCGCACCAATTTCCTCGCCGGCCAGCCCTATGGCGCCGATTTCCAGTATGACGAGATGCTGGTCGCGCCGGGCCTGGGCGATCTGGGCAAGGCGGCGGCGGAGGCCATCGCCAAGATGAACCCGATGAGCGGCGACAAGGGCCCCGCCCCCGGCGAAGGCCCGAGCAAGGAGGAGCGCGAGACCGGCTATTACGATCTCGCCTTCATCGCGGAAATGCCGGGCGGCGAGCGGCTGACCGCCCAGGTCCACGGCGATCGCGACCCCGGCTATGGGTCGACCAGCAAGATGATCGCGGAAACCGCGCTATGCCTGGTGCGCGACGTGGCCGGCGCGGGCGGCATCTGGACGCCCGCCGCGCTGATGGCCGAACCGCTCAGGAAGCGGCTGGAGGACCATGCCGGGCTCCGCTTTACCGTAGAATAACGGAGGCCCCCCTTAAACCGCCCTTGATGCTGATCGTCTAGCGTGCACGCATGAGTAGCATCGAACGCGCCGCCTATACGCCGCCGGCCAGCATCGAGGGCGTACCTTCCATCCCGCCCGAGGACGGCGCGCGCGCGCGTCGCGATGCGGTCCGCGACCAGCGCACCTCGGAGCGCGCCGCCGAGAGCCGGGAGCGCCAGACGGTGCGCGAAACCGTGCGCAACGAAAGCGATCCCGCAAAGGTCGAGACCGCACGCAGGGTTGCGGAGGCCCAGCGCGCCCAGATGGTCAGCTACTGCGCGGCCGGCCCGCGCATGGGCGTAAGCGACACCGGCAGCCTGTTCGCGATCAACGCCTGACCGCGAACCCGGCTCGGACGGTCAGCGCTTCCGCCCCTGATGCCGGATATTCGCCGGACGCCCGCGATGCTTGATGACGCGCTTGGCCCCCGGCCCGCTCCGCCGCGCATCGCTGGTGCTGGCGCTCCCCTTGCCATCGGGTAGCTCGAAGCGCAGCGCGCCGGTGATCGGGTTGGCATCGGCCAGCCGCAATTGCAGCCGCTGCCCCAGCGCGAAGAACTCGCCGCTCTGCTCACCCACCAGCCGCTGGCTGGATTCGTCGTAGCGGAAATATTCGGCGCCCAGATCGCGTGCGGGGACCAGCCCGTCGCCGCCGATCCCCTCGATCGTGGCGAAGAAGCCGAAGCTCTGCACCCCGGTGATCCGCGCCTCCATCACTTCGCCGACATGGTTCGCCAGATAGGCGGCGACATAGCGATCGATCGTCTCGCGCTCCGCCTCCATCGCGCGGCGTTCCAGCTGGCTGATCGTCTGGCCGATCCGGTCCATGCTCCCGGCCTCTTCCGCCGTCAGCCCGCCGGGGCCGAGATTGTACGCGGCGACCAGCGCGCGGTGGACGACCAGATCGGCGTAGCGGCGAATAGGCGAGGTGAAATGGGCATAGCTGCCCAGCGACAGCCCGAAATGGCCGGCATTTTCGGGGCCGTAATAGGCCTGGGTCTGGCTGCGCAGCACCTGTTGCATGATCTCCTCGCGGAAATCAGCCTCGCCGACCTTGCCGAGGATGTTGTTGAACACCGCTGGGCGGATTACCTGCCCCAGCGCGAATTCGAGGTCGAAGGTCTTCAGATAGTCCTTGAGCGCCACCAGCTTCTCGCGCGCGGGCGGCTCGTGTATGCGGTACATGACCGGCATCTTCTTGGACTCCAGCGCCTTGGCCGCCGCGACGTTGGCGGCGATCATGTAATCCTCGATCAGCTTGTGCGCGTCCAGCCGCTCGCGCGGCGCGACCGAGAGGATGCGGCCCTTTTCGTCGAGCACGATCCGCCGTTCGGGCAGGTCGAGGTCGAGCGGCTCGCGCTTCTGCCGTGCCTTGAAAAGCGCACCCCAGCATTCCCACAACGGCACCAGCGTGCTTTCGACGATGGCGGGGGGCACCAGTCCCTTGACCGGCGGCTTCGGGTCGGCGCCGCCGCGCGCGTCGATCGCGGCCTGCGCGTCCTCATAGGCGATGTTCGCGGCTATGCTGACCACTGCGCGGGTGAAGCGCCAGCTCTTGAGTTCACCGTTTCTGCCGACCTGAAGGTGGCAGACCAGCGCCGCGCGGTCCTCGCCCTGCTTCAGCGAACAGACTTCGGCGGAGAGGATCTCCGGCAGCATCGGCACGACCCGGTCGGGGAAATACACCGAATTGCCGCGCTTCTTCGCCTCGCGGTCCAGCTCCGATCCGGGGCGGACATAGAAGCTGACATCGGCGATCGCGACCACGGCCTTCCAGCCGCCTTCGTTCTTCGGATCGTCGTCGCGCGCCGCCCAGACGGCGTCGTCATGGTCGCGCGCATCGGCGGGATCGATCGCGACAATGGGGATGTGGCGCAGATCCTCACGCTCGCCCAGCGGCTGTTTCGACAGCCGTTCGGCCTCGTCGAGCAGTTCCTGCGAGAACACATTCGGGATGCCGTGGCGATGGATCGCGATCAGCGAGAAGCTGCGCGGGGCAAACGGATCGCCGAGCTTCTCGGTGACATGCGCGAAGATGCGCGGCGCGCGCCCGGCCTTTTTCGCCAACACCAGGTCGCCCGGCTCGGCGCCGTTGCGCTCGGAGATCGGGTAGCTGTGGCGTTCCTTCTTCTCCACGCCCTGAAGGTAGAGCCGTCCGCCCTCTTCCTTGACGACGCCCAGCATTTCTTCCTCGCCCTTGGCGAGTTGCTTCAGCGGGTGCGCGATCCAGCCATTGCCCAGTTCCTCGGTGCGCGCGAGGATGCGGTCGCCGGGGCCCAGCGCGCCGCGCTTGCCGCGTTCGCGCACGCGCACCCGCGGCACCGGCAACCCTTCGGCCTCCCAGCGCTCGGGCACTGCCCACACGGTATCGCCATCGGCATCGGTGACGCGCAGCACCGTCACCTTGGGCAGCCCGCCCATCTTGTGGAACGCGCGGCCGGGGGCGCCGTCGATCAGCCCCTCGTCGGTCATGTCGCGGAGCAGCGCTTTGAGCGCGATCTTGTCCTGCGCGTGCAGGCCGAACGCCTTGGCGATCTCGCGCTTGCCGACAGCCATGTCGGCGCTCGAAATGAAATCGAGGATCTGCTGCCGCGTCGGCAGGCCCGTTTTCTGTTTTGGTTTTGCCATGTGCCGCCAAGATAGGAGCGCCCGGGCAAAAGGTCACGCGCCGTAATGCGGCGCGGCCACCTCCGTAGCATTCCTGTGCCGCCGATGGTCGCCAGCGATCGACCTATCATAGAAGAAGACAACCCACAGGATTGCCGCAATGTCCTTTTCCCGCCGTCTGCTCCTGGGCTCCATGCTCGGCTCGGGAGTCGCGATGCTCACCACGCCTCGCAGCGCCCAAGCCGAGGAAGACACACATGCCGGCGGCCCCAGCCCCGCCGAGGCGCTGGCATGGCTGAAGGCAGGCAATCTCGCCTTCGCAAAGGGGCGCCCCGCCGCCTATCCGATCGACGCGAAGCGCCGCCGCACGCTCGCGCTGGGCCAGCATCCGTTCGCCACGATCGTCTGCTGCTCGGACAGCCGCGTCGGGCCGGAGCAGATTTTCGAGACCGGGCTCGGCCAGCTCTTCGTCGTCCGCAACGCGGGCAGCACCGTCGCCAACCCACAAGCGATGGGCAGCATCGAATATTCGGTCGAGCATCTGGGCGTGCCGCTGGTGCTGGTGCTGGGGCACACCAAGTGCGGCGCCGTGAAGGCCGCGACCGAAGTGTTCGAGAAGCATGTCGCCCTGCCCGGCAGCCTTGCCGAGATGGTCGCGCCGATCGTGCCGGCCGTAGAATATGCGCGCAAAGGCAGCGGCGACCTGGTCGACCGTGCCGTCCACGAGAATGTGCACGAAGTGGTGCACGCGCTGCGCAGCCCCCGACAGCCACTGCTCGCGCCGTTTCAGCGCAAGGGCGCGCTGCGCGTCGTCGGTGGCGTCTATGACCTCGAAACCGGCGTGGTGGATTTCATCGACGAAGGGTGAGCGCGCGGCTGGCGTCGCGGGCGGAAACGCCTACACTGCGCGGGTGGCATATGACCTCCTCATCGTCGGCGGCGGGATCAATGGCTGCGCGATTGCCCGCGAAGCCGCGCTGAACGGGCTGACGCTGCTGCTGGTCGAGAAGGACGATCTGGCCAGCCATACGTCATCGGCGTCGACCAAGCTGATCCATGGCGGGCTGCGCTATCTGGAGACGTACGAGTTCCGGCTGGTGCGCGAGGCGCTGCACGAGCGCGAGCGATTGCTCGCCGCCGCGCCGCACCTGATCCGGCCGATGACCTTCGTGTTGCCCGATGCGCATTCGGTGCGGCCATGGTGGATGGTGCGCGCGGGGCTGTATCTGTACGATCTGCTGGCGGGGAAATCGTCGCTGCCCCGATCGCGCAGCCTGCACGCCGACGATAGCGGCTATGTCGCGCCGCTGGCGGGCGCGCATCGCGGTTTCGTCTATTCGGACGCGTGGGTGGACGATGCCCGCCTGACGCTGGCGAACGCGCGGGATGCGGCGGCGCAGGGGGCGGAGATTGCGACGCGCACGGCGCTGGTTTCCGCGCGGCGGGACGGCGAAGGCTGGGAAGCCACCCTGTCGGATGGTCGCACGGTCCGCGCGCGCGGGCTGGTCAACGCCGCCGGCCCCTGGGTGCGAACGATTCTCAATAGCGCGCGCGTTGCGAGTGAGTCGCAAGTGCGACTGGTCAAGGGGAGCCATATCGTCGTCCCCCGGCTGTTCGACGGCGACCATGCCTATATCCTCCAGCAGCCAGACCGGCGCATCGTGTTCGCCATCCCCTATGAGGCGGATTTCACCGAGATCGGCACCACCGACATCCCCGTCGAGCGGCCCGAGGATGCGGTCTGCTCGGCCGAGGAGGCGCAGTATCTGTGCGACGCGGTGAACCGCTATTTCACGCGGCAGGTGTCACCCCATGACGTCGTCGCCACCTGGTCCGGCGTCCGCCCGCTGCACGACGATGGCGCGGCGCAGGCACAGGCGGTGACGCGCGATTATGTGCTGGAACTGGACCGCGAAGGGCCGCCGCTGCTCTCGGTCTTTGGCGGCAAGATCACGACGGCGCGGGCATTGGCCGAAGAGGCCGTCGAGCGGATCGGCCCGGCGCTGGGCATCGCCCCCGAACCGCGTACCCGCGCCCGCATTTTCCCCGGCGGCGCCATCGCCGATTTCGCGCAGTTCCTGGAGCAGACGCGCGCGCGCTGGCCGTTCCTGGGCGAAGCGCGCGCCCGGCGGATGGCGCATGCCTATGGCAGCTGCCTGGGCGAAATGCTCCGCGACGTGCACGACGAAGCGGCGATGGGCGCCGATCTGGGCGGCGGGCTGACCGAGATCGAAGTCCGCTGGATGCGCGAACGCGAATGGGCACGCACGGCCGAGGACGTGCTGCTCCGCCGCAGCAAGATCGGTCTCCATACCGGCCCGGAGACCGCCGCGCGCGTCGCCGCGCTACTGGCTACCAGCGATAGTTGAAGCTGACACTGATCCGCTTGGCCTTGCCGGTGCCGGTCGGGACTTCGTGCCGCAGCCAGCTTTCCCACAACAGAACCTGCCCCGGCTCGGGCACGATCTCGACGAAGTTCTGGAGCGCATCGTCGGCGTCGGTGCGGCGCGGCGGCGCCGCCATCATCCGCGACAGCCGGGGATCCTCCAGCCGCAGCCCGCGCGACCCCTGCGGCAACGCGACATAGACCGTGCCGGATACGACGCTGTGCGGGTGCAGATGGCCGCTATGCCCGCCGCCGCCGTTCAGGACATTGACCCACAGGCTGTCCAGCTTGAGGCGGCGCCCGCCCAGATCGAACGCGCACGCATCGGCAAAGGCCGCGACATGCTTGTCCAGCAACCGCTTCAGGTCGGCAAAGGCCGGGTCGCGGATCGGCAGGTCGTTGAGCGAGGCATAGGACGTATAGCCCGGATATCCATGCGCCCGCGCCCATCCCCGCCCCGCGCGATCATCCTCCGCCAGCTGGAGGCACGACGCCTCCAGATCGGCGATCAGCGCGGCGTCGCCCAGCGATTGCTGGTACAACAGCGTCGGGAACAGGCTGCGCACGGCCATGCTCAATATGCCCGCGCGACCAGGATGCGCTCGACCGCAGGCTCACCGGTGAACATGCACGCGCCCTCTGCCGGCGCGGCGTTGCCCGGCACGTTGCGGAAGGTGAGCTTCAGCCCCTTGAGCCGCTCGACCACGGCGTCCAGCGCCGCGCCGGTCGGGCGCGCCCAGTTGACTTCGACCCAGCCGGGATAGCGATTGCCCTCGTCGAACACTTCGACCAGCCCGGCGAAATCGGTGACGTCGCGGCGGATATTGGCGTCCATGCGCTCGCGCGCCTGGCGGTGCAGCGTCTGCTGGATGCTCTCCAGCATCTGCGTTGCCTCGCCGACGAACGCGTCGCGCGCGACGACGGCGCTGTCGAGCTTGCCATCCTCGCGGTACAGCCGGTCGCGGCGGATGACCGACACATTGCCGCCCGCCATGTCGCGCCCGCCGACTTCCACGACGATCGGCGCGCCCTTCTTGACCCAGCCCCAGCGCTTGGTCGCCGCCTTGGCAGGGCGCAGGTCGAGCAGCGCGCGCACCGGCTCGCGGAACGCGCCGAGCGCCGCCAGTTCCTGTTGCAGCGTCTTGCAATACGCGATGATGTCTGCGTCCTCGGGCTGGTCGCGCAGCATCGGCACGATCACGATCTGCCACGGCGCCACCACCGGCGGCACGCGCAGGCCGTCGTCGTCGCCATGCACCATGATGACGCCGCCGATCATGCGCGTGGACACGCCCCAGCTGGTCGTCTGCGCCAGCTCCTGCTGACCCGCCGAGTTCTGGAACTTGATGTCCTGTGCCTGGCTGAACGTGGTGCCCAGGAAATGGCTGGTGCCCGCCTGGAGCGCCTTGCCATCCTGCATCATCGCCTCGATCGAATAGGTCGAGACCGCGCCGGGGAAGCGCTCATTCTCCGGCTTCTCGCCCGCGACGACCGGCATCGCCAGGCAGGTCTCGGCAAAGTCGCGATAGACTTCGAGCATCTTCATCGTTTCCTCGCGCGCCTCCTCGACGGTGGCGTGCGCGGTATGCCCTTCCTGCCACAGGAACTCGCTGGTGCGCAGGAACATGCGCGTGCGCATTTCCCAGCGGACGACGTTCGCCCATTGGTTGATGAGCACGGGCAGGTCGCGCCAGCTCTGCACCCAGCGCGACATCGCCGCGCCGATCACCGTTTCCGACGTCGGGCGCACGACCAGCGGCTCTTCCAGCTTCGCATCGGGATCGACCACCAGCTTGCCGTCGATCGATTTCAGCCGATGGTGCGTGACGACCGCCATTTCCTTGGCGAAGCCTTCGACATGGTCCGCTTCCTTCTCGAAATAGGAAAGCGGGATGAACAGCGGGAAATAGCAGTTCTCGTGCCCCGTCGCCTTGATGCGATCGTCGAGCAGGCGCTGGATCCGTTCCCAGATGCCATAGCCCCAGGGGCGGATGACCATGCATCCGCGAACGCCGCTTTCCTCGGCCAGATCGGCCTCCGAAATGACGGTCTGATACCATTGCGCGAAATCGGCTTCGCGGGTGACGTTGAGCGCGTGCTTGATCATGGAAGCGGCGGATAGCGGCTGCGAGGCTCCGCGCAAAGTCCCCCCTTGCGCACGGGGCTGTCGCAAAGGTGGGGGCGGGAGGCGACCGTGCAGCGCCGCCGCATGAGATCCCGGCTTTCGCCGGGATGACGATGGGAGGGGGGGGCGGCCGGTCCCCCACGTCCTCGCTCCGCCTCGTATGACACGTTGTCACCGTACCCCACGCCTCGTCATACCCGCCCCAGACTCCGTCACCCCGCCCCATAGCCCGTCACCCTGCCCCACACTCCGTCACCCCGGCGCAGGCCGGGGTCTCCCGGAGGCTGGGCGGGGACGGTGCAGCGCCGCCGCACGAGATCCCGGCTTTCGCCGGGATGACGACGGGAGGGGGGCGCCCCCTGCCCCCAGCTCGTCACCCCGGCGCAGGCCGGGGTCTCCCGGGGGCTGGGCGGTGACGGTGCAGCGCCGCCGCACGAGATCCCGGCTTTCGCCGGGATGACGACGGGAGGGGGCAGGGATTGCTGGCGATTGGGCTTTCCCCGCTATTGTGCCCGCGCGAACAGGTCCTTAACCCCGTGGCGAATGACACGTGTTGCCACCGATCGGGTTCTGAAGGGCCTTGGCCTCCGGCTGTTCGCGATCGCGTGCCTCTCCACCATGTCGGCGCTGGTCAAATATGCCGAGACGCGCGGCGCGACGCTGGGCGAGACGATGTTTCACCGGCAGTTCTGGGCCGCGCTGCTCGTCACCGCGTGGATCGCGGCGGGGCCGGGGCTGGCGACGGTGCGGACCGCGCGATTCGGCGCCCATGTGACGCGCGCGGCGACGGGGCTGGTCGGCATGGTCTTCACCTTTGGCGCGGTGTTGCTGCTGCCGCTGGCGGAGGCGACGACGCTGCAATTCACCGTGCCGATCTTCGCCACCTTGCTCGGCGCGCTGGTGCTCAAGGAAAAGACCGGCTGGCATCGCTGGGGCGCGGTGCTTGCCGGATTCGTCGGCGTGCTGATCGTCGCCCAGCCGGGCAGCGGGCACTTCCCCTTCTACGGCGCGCTGGTCGGGCTGATGGCGGCGCTGTTCGTTGCGATCATCGCCGTGCTGCTGCGCCAGATCGGCCGCACCGAAAGTGCGACGACGACCGTCTTCTGGTTCTCGGTCCTGTCGGTGCCGCCGCTGGCGCTGGTCTATGCGTTCCAGCTCAAGCCGCATGACCCCGCGACCTGGGCCGTGCTGGTCGCGATCGGGATGGTCGGCGGGCTGGGCCAGTTGGCGCTGACCGGGTCGCTGCGCTTCGCCCCCGTCTCCGCCGTGGTGCCGATGGACTATTCGGGGCTGGTGTGGGGCACGCTGTACGGCTGGCTGCTCTTCGGCGCGCTACCCACGCCCTATACCTGGATCGGCGCGCCGGTGATTATCGCGAGCGGGCTGTACATCGTCTATCGCGAGCACCGGCTGCACCACGCGCACAGCCCGCTCAGCCCCGCCGAAACACCGGCATAAGGTTGTTGGCGGGCATTTCCGCCACGCGCTCCAGCACCAGCCCTTGCGCCGCCGCAGCCGCCGCCACCTCCTCCAGATGGCGCAGGCCGAACGCCGGGTCACGTTCCTTCAGCCACAGCTCGAACGCCTCGTTCGACGGCGCGGTCTCCACACCCTGCCGGCGATAGGGGCCGTACAGGATCAGCGGCGCGCCCGGCGCCAGCAGCCGCCCCGCCCCGGCCATCAGCCCCAAAGTCGCGGTCCAGGGGCTGATATGCACCATGTTGATACATAGTACCGCATCGGCACGCGCCGCTGGCCAGTCGGGCATCGCCGCGTCGAGCGCCATCGGCGCGCGGACGTTCGCCAGCCCGGCGCACCATGCCGCGATCGAGGCGAGCGCATCCGGGTCGGGATCGCTCGGCTGCCATTCGAGGTGCGGGAACTGCCCGGCGAAATGGGCGCAATGCTCGCCGCTGCCGCTGGCGATTTCCAGCACCGTGCCGGAGGCGGGCAGCACCTGCGCCAGCACGTCGGCGATCGGTTCGCGGTTGCGGGCCGTGGCCGGCGCGTGGCGCTTCGCGCTCATGCCGCGCGCGCCTGCTCCAGCAGCCGCCGGGCGCGCAGGTACATTTCCAGCCGCTGCGCTGACAACAGCCCCAGCGCGAGCGCGACCAGCACATCGGTCACCAGCATCACGTCGATGTGCAGGCTGGCCCCGCCCAGCGTCGCCGCCTCGCGCGCGCCCATGCGCACCAGGATCAGCACGACGATGAACAGCATCGCCGCAACCGAACCCCGCTGCGAGATCGCGTGCGTCTGGGGATCGACGGTGATGCGCATCAGCTTGCCCCGCTGCCACCCCAATGCCGCGCCGACGGCGAGCGCGACCAGCGACACGGCGGCCCCGATCGGCGAGGGCGGGAAGCGCACGAACATCGCGCCCGCAACCACCAGGTACAGCGCGGGCACCACCCACAGATATTCGATCTTCAACGGCCGCTCACGCGCCATGCGCCGCATGCGCAGGGCAAGGACCACGACGACCACGAGGATCGGAAAGACGAAGCTGGGCCAGGACGGCGCGTGCGCGGCGGGGTGCATGGCCGCCATGTTTCGCCAAGGCTGCGGCAAACACAAGCGGCATTGCGGCCATGGGCGATCCGCGCCATGCTGGCGTTTCGGGGAGCAAGAAAAATGGCCATAGACACTCGCGGCGACGCACGCCGCCGTACGCATCCGATTGCCGTGTTCGTCGGCACGCTGATCGGCGGACTGGTGCTGCACCGGATATTGGGCGAGCCCGACCTGCCGATCACGCGGTCTGCGGAAGGGGCGCTGGGCACGCTCGGCATATTGCTGGGCGGCGCCATCCTGTTTTCGGCGGTGGCGATGTTTCGCGAGGCGGGCGTCGATCCATGGCGCGGCACGCCACCGCTGCTGACCGAAGGCATTTATGCCCGCACGCGCAATCCGATGCTGCTGGGGCTGGCGATCGCCTATGCCGGGATCGCGGTGCTGCTCGATTCCGCCGTGGTGCTGCTGGTGCTCGTGCCGCTGATGATCGTCCTGCAGCGCGAAGTCGTCGAGGACGAGGAGCGCGAACTCGAACACCGCTTTGGCGAGCGCTACGCACTGTATCGCAGCAGCGTGCGCCGCTGGATCTGAACCGCAGCGGGGCGCCGGTGGAAGCCGGCGCCCCGCGCAGTGTCACTCGGCGGCTGCGGCGGTGACCGGGTCCTTGTACGCCAGCACCGGCTTGCGCGCGGCCAGCGTCTCGTCCAGCCGGCGACGCGGGGCGAAGTGCGGAGCGGACTTCAGCGCCGGCTCGCCATTCTTGGCGCGGGCGGCCACCGAACGGAACGCGCCGATGAACTGGTCCAGCGCGGCCTTGCTCTCGGTCTCGGTCGGCTCGACCAGCATCGCGCCGTGGACGACCAGCGGGAAATACACCGTCATCGGGTGATAGCCCTCGTCGATCAGCCCCTTGGCGATGTCGATCGTGGAGAAGCCCTCGGGCAGCCCCTTGTCGCTGAAAATCGCCTCATGCATGCACGGCCCGGTCTTGGCGAAGGGCGCGTCGAGCACATCCTCCATCGAGCGCAGCACGTAATTGGCATTGAGCACCGCATCCTCGGCGACCTGGCGCAGGCCGTCGGCGCCGTGGCTGAGGATATAGGCCAGCGCGCGGGTGAACATGCCCATCTGGCCATGGAACGCGACCATGCGGCCGAAGCTGCCCGCATGATGCTCGCCCGCGGTCTCTTCCTCGACCAGCACGAAACGCTCGCCCTGCTTCTCGACGAAGGGCAGCGGCGCATAGGGCGTGAGCGCTTCAGAGAACACCACCGGCCCCGAACCCGGCCCGCCGCCGCCATGCGGCGTGGAGAAGGTCTTGTGCAGGTTGATGTGCATCGCATCGACGCCCAGGTCGCCCGGACGCACGCGCCCGACGATCGCGTTGAAGTTCGCGCCGTCGCAATAGACGAACCCGCCGGCGGCGTGCACCGCGTCGCTGATTTCCTTCAGGTCCGGCTCGAACAGGCCGCACGTGTTGGGGTTGGTGATCATCACGCCCGCGATGTCAGGCCCCAGCCGCGCCTTGAGCGCCGCCAGGTCGACGCGCCCTTCCGCCGTGGCGGGAATGTCCTCCACCGCAAAGCCGGCGAATGCCGCCGTCGCCGGATTGGTGCCGTGGGCGCTTTCGGGCACCAGCATGATGCGCCGCGCGGTCTCGCCGCGCGCGTCCAGCGCCGCGCGGATCGCCAGCACGCCGCACAGCTCGCCATGCGCGCCCGCCTTGGGGCTCATCGCCACCGAGTCCATGCCCGTCAGCGTCACCAGCCAATGGGCCAGCTCATGGATCAGCTCGAACGCGCCCTGGCACGAATCGACCGGGGTCATCGGGTGCAGATCGGCAAAGCCCGAGAGCCGCGCCATCCGCTCGTTCAGGCGCGGATTGTGCTTCATCGTGCAGCTGCCCAGCGGGAACAGCCCCAGGTCGATCGCATAGTTCTGGCGGCTGAGGCGCGTATAGTGGCGCACCGTCTCCGGCTCGGACAGGCCCGGCAGGCCGATCGGCGCGGTGCGATCCAGCCCGGCCAGCCGCGACTTGCCCGAAGGCGCCTCGGCAAAGTCGACGCCGGTCACGTCGGTCGAGCCGATTTCGAAGATCAGCGGCTCTTCGAGCATCAGCGCGCGATTGCCCGTGAACGTCTCGCCGCCGCTCTCGCCGGCCACCGGCGTGGTCGGGCGCCACCCGCTCTGGTTGATGGTGCTCATGCCAGCGCCTCCTGTAGTGCGGATGCAAGGGTTTCGACATCCTCCTCGGACGTCGTCTCGGTAACGGCCACGACCAGCCCGTTCTGCAGATCGGTCGCGCCGGGATACAGGCGGCCCAGCGACACGCCGGCCAATATGCCCTTGTCGGCAAGCTGGCGCACCACGGGCCGTGCTTCCTTGGACAGCTTGAGCGTGAATTCGTTGAAGAACCGGTCGGTGACCAGTTCCACCCCGTCCACTTCGGCCAGCCGGTCGGCGGCGGCGCTCGCGCCGACATGGTTCAGCTCGGCCAGCTGGCGCAGGCCCTTTTCGCCCAGCAGCGTCATGTGGATCGACCAGGCGAGCGCACACAGCACCGAGCTGGTGCAGATGTTCGACGTCGCCTTTTCGCGGCGGATATGCTGTTCGCGGGTGGAGAGCGTCAGCACAAAGCCGCGCTTGCCCTCGGCATCCACGGTCTCGCCGCACAGCCGGCCCGGCATCTGGCGCACCAGCTTTTCCGAACAGGCGAACAGACCGACATAGGGGCCGCCGAACTGGAGCCCGACGCCGATCGACTGGCCTTCGCCCACGACGATGTCCGCGCCCATTTCGCCCGGCGACTTGAGCACGCCCAGCGCCACCGGCTCGGTCACTACGGCGACCAGCAGCGCCTTCTTCGCATGGCAGGCATCGGCCAGCGCCGACATGTCCTCGATCCGGCCGAGAATGTCGGGATACTGGACGACGACGCACGACGTATCGCTGTCAATCTGATTGATGAGGTCCAGCGTATCGGGCTCGGGGCTCAGCGTCGGCAGGCTGGTGACCAGCTGGTCGCCGGTGAACTTCGCCATGGTCTTCGCCACCGATACATAGTGCGGGTGCAGCCCGCCCGAGAGGATCGCCTTGCCGCGCTTGGTCACGCGCCGCGCCATCGTGATCGCTTCCCAGCACGCGGTCGAGCCATCGTACATCGAGGCGTTGGCGACGTCGCAGCCCAGCAGGCGCGCGACCTGGCTCTGGAACTCGAACATCATCTGCAGCGTGCCTTGGGCGATTTCGGGCTGGTACGGCGTATAGGCCGTCAGGAACTCGCCGCGCTGGATCAGGTGATCGACGCTGGCGGGCACATGATGCTTGTATGCCCCTGCCCCCAGGAAGAACGGCGCATCGCCCGCCGTCAGGTTCTTGCGCGCCAGCGCGGCCATGTGGCGCTCGACCGCCATCTCGCTCGCATGGCCGGGCAGCCCGGCGACCGGGCCGGCCAGCCGCGCGGCCTGGGGAACATCGACGAACAGGTCGTCGATCGACTGGGCGCCGACGACGCGCAGCATTTCGGCGCGATCGGCAGGGGTAAGGGGCAAGTAGCGCATCGTTTTTCCTTCTCCCCTCCCGCATGCGGGAGGGGTCGGGGGAGGGCGTGAATTTCAGGAGGGCCTACCGCTCGCGGCTACGCCCTCCCCTGACCCCTCCCGCACGCGGGAGGGGGATTTTTACAGCTTGGCGACGAACGCGGCGTACTTCGCTTCGTCCATCAGGCCTTCCAGCTCGTCCGGGTCGGACAGCGTCAGCTTGAAGAACCAGCCATCACCCTCGGGGTCTTCGTTCACCAGCGCGGGATTGTCGGCCAGGTCCTCGTTGCCCTCGATCACGGTGCCGGACACCGGCGAATAGACGTCGGACGCGGCCTTGACGCTTTCGACCACGGCGGCATCGTCGCCCTTGGTCAGTTCCTTGCCCTCGTCGGGCACTTCGACGAACACGATGTCGCCCAGCTGGCTCTGCGCATATTCGCTGATGCCGACGGTGCCGATGTCGCCATCGACTTCAACCCATTCGTGATCTTCGGTGTAGTAACGGCTCATGGTCAGCCCTTTCTGACGTAGCGGTGGGGAACGAAGGGCATCGAGACGACCTCCGCGGAATGAGTCTTGCCGCGCTGGGCAAGGGTGATGCGAGTGCCGGGCGTCGCGAGCGCGAGCGGGACATAGGCCATGGCGATCGGCTTCTGCACGGTGGGCGCGAAACCGCCGCTGGTGACCGTGCCGATCTGCGCGCCGTCGGCGTCGACCACGGTGGCGCCCTCGCGCACCGGCTGGCGGCCTTCCACGATCAGGCCGACGCGCTTGCGGGCCGGGCCACTCTCGCGCTCCGTCATGATCTGCGCATGGCCGGGGAAGCCGCCCTGCTCGCGGCGGCGCTTCGACAGGGCAAAGCCCAGATCGGCGGCGACCGGCGTGGTCTCCAGGTCCAGGTCGTGCCCATAGAGCGGCAGCCCGGCCTCGAGCCGCAGCGAATCGCGCGCGCCCAGCCCGATCGGCTTGACCTCGGGCTGCGCGGTCAGCGCCTCGGCAAAGGCTTCCGCCGCCTCGCCGGGCAGCGAAATCTCGAACCCGTCCTCGCCGGTATAGCCCGAGCGGCTGATCCACAGCGGATTGCCCTGCCATTCGAAGGCGGCGGCGGTCATGAAGGTCAGCGCCGACACGCCGGGCACCACGCGCTCCAGCGCGGTCACGGCCTCGGGCCCCTGCAGCGCCAGCAGCGCCTGTTCGTCGAGATGGTTGATGACCACCGCGTCGGGCAGCGCCTCGCGCAGCACGCCCAGATCGTCCCACTTGGTCGCGCCGTTGACGACCATGTAGATCGCGCCCGCGTCGATCTCGAACGCATTGTCGGCGGGCAGCCGGGTCAGCATCAGATCGTCGTGGATGCCGCCATTTTCGGCGAGCAGCAGCGAATAGCGCATCCGCCCTGCGGCGAGGCCGGTGATGTCGCCCGGCAACAGCGTTTCCAGCCCCGCGTCGAACGCCTCGCCCGAAAACAGCAGCTGGCCCATATGGCTGACGTCGAACAGCCCGGCATGTTCGCGCGCCCACAGATGCTCGGCCATGATGCCTTCATACTGGACCGGCATCTCATAGCCCGCGAACGGCACCATCCGCCCGCCGCGCGCGCGATGCCAGGCGTCCAGCGGCAACAGCCCCAGCGCAATGGGGGCGTCATCTTCGCCGTGCAGTTCCTGGGTTTCGACTTCGCTCATACGGGGCACTCCGCGCCAAGGGTGGATTCGACGGAAATCGCGCGCCGTCCGGCGCCCTGATCCATCGCCCCCTCTGTCACGGTACCTGAGAGCTTTCGCGGGCGCGCCCTTTACGGCGTCCGCTTACCCCTTCGGTGGAGCCTGGCTGCAAGCCGGCTCGCTTTCCAGAGTGTCGTGGCCTGCGCGGTCCTCGGTGCCTGAGAGATTCCGGGGCGGTTGCTCCTTCGGCGATCCGGCGAACCGGATTCTCTCCCGCGCATACCCATGCCGGTTGCCCGACATCGACCCGCCAAGCCTTGGCTGGAGGGCCGGCGCGAGTCAATCGGGATAGTGGGTAAATTCAATCCTCTCCCGCACGGGGAGGGGGACCGCGCGGCGCAAGCCGCGTGGTGGAGGGGGGCCGCCGCACCGGACTCGCCTGCGGCGTGCCCCCTCCACCATGCTGCGCATGGTCCCCCTCCCCGTTCCGGGGAGGATTAAGAAGATCACCGAGTCGCGTTGTACTTCAGCTGGTCCTCGGTCAGCTGGAAGCCAACCAGCGCCTCGAAGGTGGCCGACAGCACAGCCTGGCGGATGGCGGGATCGGCGAGCGGGTCCATCGCCGCCGCCTCCTCGCCCGCGCGGCGCTTGCTGTTCAGCCGCTTGCGCACATCCTCGGGTAGCGTGGCAGCGACGCGATCGACGGAGGCGCCCCCCTGCCCCACGGCCTGCGCGCGCAGTTGTCCCTCGGCGAAGTGGATGGTCACCGTATTGATGCGCTTTGCCACCACCGACGATCCGCCGCGCACCACCGTCACGAAATAGGGCAGCGTCACGTCGCGCGCGGGGCCTGCGGTCGAACGACGGGCCAACACGTCGAAGGTGATGCTGGTCTGCACCTGCGGCCCGGTATCGTCGCAGGTCGCCTGGACGTTGGTGAGCGTCGCGGTCACGTCGATCGCCTGCGCTTCGCGGCTGGCGGGGGGATCGAACAGCGTCACGTCGCCGGTCCCGGCGGGAACGCCCACGCGCGGGCAGGCGGAGCGAACGGCCGTGATGCCGCCCTCGGCGATCTCGCCCGTACGGGCACAGCCGCCAGCGGCGAGCAGGATCAGGGCGGGAACAGCGAGCTTGGCGAGCGACAAAGGGGACACCTTTCAACAAAACCGCCGGCGCGCCGACAGGCACCCCGGAAACGGCGGGCACCATAGGAACCGCCTTTCGCCCGCGCAAGCAATCGCGTAGAGCCCATCCGCGCCATGACCGAAGCTGAAAAACCCCCGCTGACTCTGCTCATCGCCGCCCCGCGCGGCTTTTGCGCCGGTGTCGATCGTGCCATCCGCATCGTCGAGCTGGCGATCGAGAAATATGGCGCGCCGGTCTATGTCCGGCACGAAATCGTGCACAACAAATATGTCGTCGATACGCTGAAGGCGCAGGGCGCGATCTTCGTCGATGAGCTCGACGAAGTGCCCGACGACGTCCCCGTCGTTTTCTCCGCGCACGGCGTGCCCAAGGCCGTGCCCGCCAAGGCCGCCGAACGCGGCCTCTCGTACCTCGACGCCACCTGCCCGCTGGTGTCCAAGGTCCATCGCCAGGCGGAGCGGCTGGTGGCGCAGGGGCACCATATCCTGTTCATCGGCCATGCCGGCCACCCCGAAGTGATCGGCACCTTCGGCCAGGTGCCCGAAGGATCGATGACCCTGATCGAAACGGTCGAGGATGCCGAAGCACTCGCCGTCGCCGATGCCGAAAACCTCGCCTTCCTGACCCAGACGACGCTGTCGGTCGATGATACGGCAGCGGTGCTGGAGGTGCTCAAGCGCCGCTTCCCGACGATCCGCGCGCCGGGGCCGGACGACATCTGCTATGCCACGTCCAACCGGCAGAATGCGGTCAAGGCGATCGCCGAATCGTGCGACCTGGTGCTCGTGATCGGCTCGCCCAAATCGTCCAATTCGCTGCGCCTGGTCGAAGTCGCGCTGCGCGGCAACACCTGCGCCACGCTGATCCAGCGGGCCGAGGACATCGATTTCGCCTGGTTCGATGGCGCATCGACCGTGGGCATCACCGCCGGCGCCTCCGCACCCGAAGTGCTGGTCCGCGAAGTCGTGGACCGCATCGCCAGCCGTTTCACCGTGACCGAGAAGCAAGTCGAGACCGTGACCGAGAACATCGCCTTCAAGCTGCCCCGCGGACTCGAAGCCGCGTAATGGCCGTATACACGCAGGTTTCGGCCGAGGCGCTGTCCGCGTTCCTCGAGCAGTTCGACGTCGGCGAACTGGTCTCCGCCAAGGGCATCGCCGAGGGGGTGGAGAACAGCAACTACATGGTCGACACGACCAAGAGCCGCTTCATCCTGACGCTGTACGAGAAGCGCGTCGACCAGGGCGACCTGCCCTATTTCATGGCGCTGCTCGATCACTGCGCCGATCGCGGGCTGCCGGTGCCGCCGGCAGTGCCCGATCGCGACGGCACGCTGATCCACACGCTGGAGGGGCGCCCGGCGTGCCTGATCCAGTTCCTGTCGGGCGTCTCGGTCTCGCACCCTACCCCCGCACAGGCGCGCGCGGCGGCGGAGGCGATGGGGCGGATGCATAAGGCAGTGGCGGACTTCCCGCAGGACCGCCCCAATTCGATGGGCGTCGACACCTGGCGCCCGCTGTTCGAGCGCTGCGGCACCAGCCTCAACCAGATCGCGCCGGGGCTGTACGACGAGCTGGGCCAGGCGCTGGACCGCGTCACCGCGCTCTGGCCGCGCGAGGGCTTCGATTCCTGCGCGATCCATGCCGATCTGTTCCCGGACAATGTTCTGATGCTTGGCAACCGCGTGACCGGGCTGATCGACTTCTACTTCGCCTGCACCGATCTGCGGCTCTACGACCTTGCGGTGATGCACACCGCCTGGGCGTTCGATGCGACCGGAAACAAGTTCGATCCCTATGTGTCCGAGGCGCTGCTCGCGGGCTATGAGACCAGCTACAAGCTCACCGAACAGGAGCGCGCGATCCTGCCGCTGCTCGCGACCGGCGCGTGCATCCGCTTCACCTTGTCGCGCGCCTGGGACTGGCTCAACACGCCCGCCGACGCGCTGGTGACGCGCAAGGACCCGCTCGCCTTCTGGCGGCGGTCGCGGGCCTATGAATCGGCGCTGGGGGCGCTCGCATGACCACCGAACTCCAGCATGTCGAAATCGCGACCGACGGCGCGTGCAAGGGCAATCCCGGCCGGGGCGGTTGGGGCGTGGTGCTGCGCATGGGCGGCACCGAAAAGGAAATGTCGGGCGGCGAGCCGCACACCACCAACAACCGCATGGAGCTGATGGCCGCGATCCAGGGGCTACAGGCGTTGAAGCGCCCGTGCCGCGTCACGCTGTCCACCGACAGCCGCTATGTGATGGATGGCCTGACCAAATGGATCCACGGCTGGCTCAAGAACGGCTGGCGCACGGCGGACAAGAAACCGGTCAAGAACGCCGAACTGTGGCAGGAATTGCTGGCGGCGTCGAAGCCGCACCGGGTCGAATGGGTCTGGGTAAAGGGCCATGCCGGCCACCCCGACAACGAACGCGCCGACAAGCTGGCAAGCGACGCCGCGCTGGCCCAGCGGGCCTGACAACGGCCAAGCGCGCCCCTCCCCGTTCGCCCTGAGCTTGTCGAAGGGCGCTTGCCGAAGGGCAAACGGAGTAAAAAGTCAGCCCTCGTCGGACTTCACGAAGAACTTGTCGATCACGTCCTTTGCCAGCCGCGCGGGGCGGTGCGTCTGGGCGTCGATGCAGCACCAGCTGGACTTGACCTCGGCCAGCACGTCGCCGCCGCGCCGAATCACCGTTTCGTAAAACGCCCGCGCGCCCTGCACCTTTTCGAGCAGCACCGTGGCGACGACATCGTCGTTCAGGAACGCCGGGCGGCGATAGGTGATCTCGTGCTTCAGCGCGACCCACAGATGCTCGGCCACTGCCTCGACCGGCGCCAGATGCTGCCAATGGCTGATAACCGCGGCCTGCACCCATTTGAGGTAGCTGGCATTGTTGACGTGCCCCATGAAATCGATGTCGTCGGCGGCGACGTCGACCTGAAAATTATAGGGAAGCGCGGAAATACTCATGGGCTCCAACATAGCGCAATCTGCTGACAATCGCGACCTCTATCACCCGCCAGTGTAGTTTTCCGGGGTTTGCGCCCGTGGGTGCCGATTGCCGTAACGGCAGCTGCGGGCTTTGGGCCGCCCGGTCTTGACACGACACGCCCGACGCGCTGATGGCGCAAGTAATCAGACAAAAGGGGATGCCAATGCCACGTATCACTGCCGCCCGCGTCGTCGTCACGTGCCCGGGGCGCAATTTCGTAACGCTGCGCATCGAAACCGACGAGGGAGTCTACGGCCTGGGCGATGCCACGCTCAACGGGCGCGAGCTGGCGGTGGCGAGCTACCTGACCGATCATGTCATCCCCTGTCTGATCGGGCGCGACGCGCATCGGATCGAGGACATCTGGCAGTATCTGTACAAGGGCGCGTATTGGCGCCGGGGCCCGGTCACCATGTCCGCGATCGCCGCGGTCGACATGGCGCTGTGGGACATCAAGGGCAAGATTGCCGGACTGCCGGTCTACCAGCTGCTCGGCGGCGCCAGCCGCGAAGGCTGCATGGTCTATGGCCATGCGAACGGCACTGACATCGAGGAAACGATCGACCGCGCCCACGAATATCTGGAACAGGGATACAAGGCCGTCCGCCTGCAGTCGGGCGTGCCGGGCATCGCCACCACCTATGGCGTGTCGGGCGAGCGTTTCTATTACGAACCGGCCAAGGGTTCGCTGCCCGAAGAGACCGTGTGGTCCACCGCCAAGTACATGAACCATGTGCCCAAGCTGTTCGAGCGCGGGCGCGATGCGCTGGGCTGGGACGTGCACCTGCTGCACGACGTCCACCACCGGCTGACTCCGATCGAGGCGGGGCGGCTGGGCAAGGATCTGGAACCCTATCGCCTGTTCTGGCTCGAGGATGCGACTCCGGCGGAAAACCAGGCCGCGTTCCGCCTGATCCGCCAGCACACCACGACGCCGCTGGCGGTGGGAGAGATTTTCAACACGATCTGGGACGCCAAGCAGCTGATCGAGGAGCAGCTGATCGACTATATCCGCGCCACCGTGGTCCATGCCGGCGGCATCACGCACCTGCGCCGGGTGGCGGCGCTGGCCGATCTGTACCAGGTCCGCACCGGCTGCCACGGCGCGACCGACCTGTCGCCGGTGTGCATGGCGGCCGCGCTGCACTTCGGCCTGTCGGTCCCCAATTTCGGCATCCAAGAATATATGCGCCACACGCCGGAGACGGACGCCGTGTTCCCGCATGCGTACACCTTCGCGCAGGGCCTGATGCACCCGGGCGACGCCCCCGGTCTGGGCGTCGAGATGGACGAGGAACTGGCCGCAAAGTACGAATACAAGCGCGCCTATCTCCCCGTGAACCGCCTGGAAGACGGGACGATGTTCAACTGGTGAGGGTTTGAGGTGGAAGGACCGTCTGAATTTCCCGCGCAGCCGTCGCCCCGGACTTGATCCGGGGTCCCGCTTCCTGCGCCATTGACTGCGGCCAAAGAAGCGGGGTCCCGGGTCGAGCCCGGGACGACGAGGGTAATAAGCGGACGGCGCTGTACGGTCTGGAGTAAGGCAGGCGAATAAAGTTCACGCCATCCCGAACCGCCCCGGCGCGTAGCGCAGCGGGTCTATCCCCGCGACGCTCGCGTCGGGCGCGATACCCAGCAACAGCGCCGCCGCCAGTGCGGCTGCGGCGGGGGCGGTCTGGATGCCGAAGCCGCCCTGCCCCGCGCACCAGAACAGCCCCGGCACCTGCGCGTCGAAGCCATAGACGGGCAGCCGATCGGGCGCGAAGCTGCGCAGCCCCGCCCATTTATGCTCCAGCGCGGCGACGCGCCAATCGACGACATGCTCGAGCCGGTCGATCGCGATCGCCACGTCCAGTTCCTCGGGCGCGGCGTCGCACGGCACGCTGGGGATTTCGTCATGCGGCGACAGCCACAGCCGCCCGCCCGCCTCGGGCTTGAAATAGAAGCTGCCGGTCAGGTGGCCGACATGCGGCAGGTTTTGCGGCGGCGCGGGATCGGTGCGCAGCTGCACCATGGTGCGGCGATAGGGTTGGATACCCAGCGGCGCCGCGCCCGCCAGCGTCGCCACCGAATCGGCCCACGCCCCTGCCGCATTGACCAGCACGCCCGCCGCAAAGGCGCCCGCGCGCGTCTCCAGCCGCCACACGCCGCCCTCGCGCCGCGCCGCCTGTAGCGCCGCCGACACGACCAGTTCCGCGCCCGCACGCCGCGCGGTCGCCAGGAACGCCCCGTGCAGCCCGCCGACGTCGATATAGGCACAGCTCGGCTCGAACACGCCCAGCGTCCATTCGGGACGCAGCCCCGAAATGGTCTCGCGCGGATCGACGGCGCGCAGTTCCACGCCGCTGCCGTCGAACTCCGCCAGGAACGCATCCGCCGCCCCCTGCTCGTCCGCGCGGGCGATGTGGAGCGAGCCCAGCGGATCGAGGAACCCGCCCGCGTGCAGCGCCGGGCCCGACGCCGTGGTCAGCGGCTGGATATAGGGCCCGCCATAGGTTTCGGACCAGAAGGCCGCCGAACGCCCGGTGGCGTGATAGCCGGGGCGCTCCTCCGCCTCCAGAATCAGCACGCGCGCGTGCGGCGCCAGCGCGGCGGCCAGGCTCGCCCCGGCAATCCCGCCGCCGACGATCGCAATGTCGTACCGCGTCACGGCCGCGCGGCTCGTTCCGCCAGGAAGCCGTCGATCTCCGCCAGCGCGCGGTCGCGCACGGGATCGGCTTCGCGCAGGATCTCGTGCGCGCTTTCAGGCCCGAAGGTGACGACTCGCGCATCGGGCAGGTCGGGCGCGATACGCAGCGCCGCGCGCGCATCGACCAGCCCGTCGGCGTTCGCCACCAGCATCAGCACGGGCACCCGCACCGCCTTCAGCCGGGGATTCGCCGCCGTCTCGCGCATCGACCGGAACGCCTCGATCACCCAGCGCCAGCTCGGCGGGCCGGTCAGGATCGACGGGTCGTGCGTCTGCCACCAGATTTCGTCGGCATAGCGTTCGGCATCGTGCGTCAGCAGCGAGGATCGCGTGTCGGTGGTATAGGGCTTCTCGTTACCCTTCCACGCCCGGCGCGCAGGATTGCCCAGCCCGCCCAGGATGCGCGCCATGCGCTCGCCCAGCGATCCGAACGGGCTCCTGAACCCCAGCATCGGCGCGACCAGCACGACGGCGTCGGGGGCGATGGCCCCCTCCACCACGCCGCGCAGCACCAGATGGCCGCCCATCGAATGCCCCATCACCACATGCGGCCCGGGCGTCTGCGCGTGCCACTGCGCATAGAAGGCGCGCAGGTCGGCGATGAAATCGTCGAAGCTCTCGATATGCCCACAATCGCCCGCAGGCGTCAGCCGGCCCGAACCGCCCTGCCCCCGCCAATCGAACGCCGTGATCGACCAGCCTTGCGCGTGCCAGTGCGCGAACGTCTCCAGATATTTTTCGAAGATGTCGCCGCGCCCGGTCTGGAACAGGATGCTCCCGCGCGGAGACGCAGTCTCCGCCGGCCACGAAAAGGTGCGCAGGCCCCAGCCATCCGGCGCCGTCCAGCGATGCACCGTTGCGCCTGCGGGAATGGCGCGGCGGTCGAAAGAGGATGTGCTCATGAGTCGTGGTTACGGTTTGATAAGCCGCATCGTCTAGGGATTTGCGTCGATGGTCCCCCTGATCGCCACCTTTCTGCTCGGCGCGCTCGCGCTGCTCCTGCTTTCGGCGGCGATCGAGGATGTGCGAATTCGCCAGATCGCCAATTGGAAGAACGCCGCCATCGCACTGCTGGCGCCGGTTTGGTGGTGGACCAACGGGCTGGCGCTGTGGCCCGATATCGCGATCCAGGTCGGGATAGCCGCATTCGTCTTTGCGCTTTTCGCGGGCGCCTTTGCGCTGGGCCAGATGGGTGGGGGCGACGTCAAGCTGATCGGGGCGGTCGCGCTGTGGCTGCCGCTCCAGCAACTCCTATGGATGCTGGTGGTGATGGCGCTGGTCGGCGGCGTGCTCACGCTGGTCATGCTCGCCGAGCACAAATTGCGGCGGCGCGGCCCCGACCCTGTGGAAATTCCCTATGGGGTCGCGATCGTTATCGCCGCGCTGCTCGCCCTGCGCGAACCGATCCTTAACCAGTTCGGCTGATACTTAACGCCCGGACAACTACCGCGACCCGTATTTTAAGAAGGCTTGAAGCGAAATGGATGCACGCAGGGTCATTCTGCTCGTCGGAGCGCTGCTCGTCGCCACGCTGACGGCGTTCATGGCGCGCAGCCTGATGGTGGGCACGCCGGCCCCGATCGCGGGGGCGAACCCCAGTGCGGCAACTCCCGAGAACACCACCGAAGTGCTGGTCGCCACGCGCGCTCTGCCGGTGGGCACGATCCTGGACGCACAGGCGGTGAAGTTCGTCGCCTGGCCCAAGGAACTGATCGAGGGCGCCTATTTCCTCAAGTCCGCGGGCGATCCCGCCAAGCTGCAGGGCACGGTGGTTCGCTATTCGATCCCCGCCGGCCAGCCGATCACGCAGGGCGCGCTGGTCAAGCCCGGCGATCGCGGCTTCCTGGCCGCGGCGCTGGCTCCCGGCATGCGCGCGGTCACCGTGCCGGTCTCCGCACAATCCTCGGTCGCCGGCTTCGTCTTTCCGGGCGACCGAATCGACCTGGTGCTCACCCAGTCGGTCGCCGGCGGCGGCGATGGTCCGCCGCTCAAGGCATCGGAGACGATCATGCGCAACCTGCGCGTCCTCGCCACCGATCAGCGCACCGACAAGCAGACCGACGAAAACGGCAAGACCGTGGTGAGCACCTATTCCAACGTCACGATCGAGGCGACGCCCAAGATCGCGGAGAAGATCGCCGTCGCACAGACGCTGGGCACCTTGTCGCTGTCGCTGCGCTCGATCGCCGACAATCAGGGCGAACTGGAAGACGCCATCGCCAATGGCGACGTCGAAGTGCCCGCCGATGGCAATGCCAAGGCCGAAAAGGCGATGATGGCGCGCGTCGCCGCAGGGCCTCGCGAGGGTGACACCACTTTCGCCACCGGCGCCGACGTTTCCCGCTTTCAGCGCCGCACCGTCCCCGGCAAGGCGATGGAGACTGCCGGTGGTCCCTCGGGCGCGGTCCCGGCAGTGCCCGGCCAGAGCTATCCCGGCGTGGCCCCCGTCCGGCGCGGCACCGTCATCACCGTCGCGCGGGGCAATGCCGTGACGGCCGTAGAGATCGAAGGAACCAAGTGATGCGTGTCATGGCAAAACCGGCCGTGCTGCCGCTCGCCCTCTTCGCGCTTGGCGTGTCTGCGGCCGCAATCCCCCCTGCCGCCGCACAGACCGTGAGCACGCCGCAGACGGTGCTCCAGATCAACACCGATCGCGGCCGCCTCGTCACGCTGGATGCGCCGATCGCCGACGTGTTCGTCGCGAACGCCGCGATTGCCGACGTCCAGGTGCGCTCGGCGCGGCAGATCTATGTGTTCGGCAAGGCGGCGGGCGAGACCACCATCTATGCCACGTCCAAGACGGGCAAGGTCGTCTATTCCACCACCGTGCGCATCGGCAACAATATCGACTCGGTCGATACCATGCTGCGGCTGGCAATGCCCGATGCCCAGGTCGTCGCCACCCCGATGAACGGGATGATGCTGCTGACCGGCACCGTCCGCGCGCCGCAGGACATGGCCGAGGCCGAACGGCTGGTGCAGGCGTTCATGGGCAAGGACATGCAGGTCATCAGCCGCCTGAAGACCGCGACTCCGCTCCAGGTGAACCTCCAGGTCCGCTTCGCCGAAGTGAGCCGCAGCTTCATCAAGAATGTCGGCGTTAACATCCTGACGCGCGACCAGACCAGCGGCTTCCAGTTCGGCGTCGCATCGGGCCGGTCCCCGGGCACGTTCGGGGGCACGACCACCAGCGCCACCTTCACCAAGGGGTCAGAGAACGGCACCATCGGGCTGGCGGGCAAGCTGTTCGGGCTCGACATCCTCAGCGCGCTCGATCTGGGCGAGACGATCGGCCAGGTGTCGACGCTGACCAACCCCAACCTCACTGCCCTGTCGGGCGAGACCAGCAGCTTCCTTGCCGGTGGCGAAATCCCGATCCCGGTGAGCCAGGGGCTGGGCGCGGTTTCGGTGGAATACAAGCAATATGGCGTCAGCCTTGCGTTCACGCCCACGGTGCTCGCCGACGGGCGCATTTCACTGCGCGTGAAGCCCGAAGTATCGGCGCTGTCCGCCGCCGGCGCCGTGACGCTCAACGGCACCCAGATCCCCGCCCTCACCACGCGCCGCGCCGAGACGATGGTGGAGCTGGGCTCAGGCGAGAGCATGGTCATCGGCGGGCTGCTGCAGAACACGCACGACAATTCGATCACCAAGACACCGGGGCTTGGCGACGTGCCCGTGCTCGGCGCGCTGTTCCGCTCCAACGGGTTCAAGCGCAACGAGACCGAGCTCGTGATCGTCATCACCCCCTATCTGGTGAAGCCGGTCAACGCGAACGACGTCGTCCTGCCGACCGACGGCTACCGCGCGCCCGACGATTTCCAGCGGATCTTCGGCGGCCAGCTGAGCGGCAGCACGCCCGGCGGCACGCGCCCCAAGCCCAGCATGGCGCCGCCCGCCAATGCGACGCCCTCGGTCGGCGCCCTCGCGCCGGTGGCGCCCGCACAGCAGCCCAAGGCCGCGCCCACCCCAACCAAGCCCAAAAAGGGCGGCGATTCCGCTGCCCCCGGTTTCGGCTTCTGACGTCCAGAGGAATTGGCAATGGTATCGCGCTTCGCTCCCCTGCTCCTCGTGCCGCTCGTCGCCCTGGGCGCTTGCGGCACGTATAATGGCGGGCTGGACCCCATTCACCAGCCGGTCGTCCAGCGCGGCGACTATAGCTTCGACGTCGCGGTCTCGGGCGATCGCCTTGCCCCCGGCGAGGGCCAGCGGCTGGCCGGATGGATGGCATCGATGGGCCTGAAATATGGCGACCGCGTCGCGATCGACGATGGCGCCGACGGCAGCACCGGCCGCGCCGAAGTCGCCGCGCTCGCCGGAAGCTATGGCCTGTTGCTCGCCGATCGCGCGCCGATGACGCCGGGCCAGATCGCACCAGGCACTGCGCGCGTCGTCGTCACCCGGATGACCGCATCGGTCCCCGGCTGCCCGGATTTCACGCGGCAATATCAGCCCGATTATGCCGCCAGCACGTCATCGAACCTCGGCTGTGCGACCAATACCAACCTTGCCCGGATGGTCGCCGACCCCGCCGATCTGGTGCGCGGCGCCAGCGGCGCGCCCACTGCCGACCCCGCCACGGCGGGCAAGGCGGTCAACGCGCTGCGCAACGCGGCACCTAGCGGCGCCGGCGGCACGGCGGTGAAAAGCGAATCGCCGGGAGGTGGCAAGTGAACGCGCCCTTCAATCCGCTGCGTGCGGCGCATCGTGATCCGTTCACGGCGTTCGTCTGCGACGAAGGCACGGCGGAACTGCTGCGGCCGATCGCCGTCGAACTCGGCTGGTCGCCCGAAAAGGTCAACAAGGGCGGGCTGCGCAACGCCGTCCAGACGCTGTCGGTATCGGCCAGCCCGAACATCCTGTTCGTGGACCTGTCCGAATCGGGCGATCCGCTCAACGACATCAACGCGCTGGCCGAAGTGTGCGAGCCCGGCACGATCGTCATCGCCACCGGCCAGGTCAACGATGTGCGGCTGTATCGCGATCTCGTCGCCAGCGGCATCCACGATTATCTGCTCAAGCCGCTCAACCCCGACGCACTGCGCGATACCTTCGCCCATGCCCAGGCCGCGCTGAGCATGCCCAAGGTCGCCGACAACAGCGCCGATCGCCCGCACTGCGCCGTCGCGGTGATCGGCACGCGCGGCGGCGTGGGCGCGACCACGCTCGCCACGTCGCTGTCGTGGCTGATGAGCACCCCGCACGCGCGCACCACCGCACTGCTCGATCTGGATATCCATTTCGGCACCGGCGCGCTGGCGCTCGATCTCGAACCCGGCCGCGGCCTGACCGACGCGATCGAAAACCCCAGCCGAATCGACGGGCTGTTCATCGAACGCGCGATGGTGCGCGCATCGGAACGGCTGGCCGTGCTGTCCGCCGAAGCACCGATCAACTCGCCCGTGTTGACCGACGGTGCCGCTTTCTACCAGTTGCAGGAGGAAATCCGCAGCGCGTTCGAATGCACGATCGTAGATCTGCCCCGCGCGATGCTGGTCAACCATCCCCATCTGATCGCGGACGTGCAGGTCGCGGTGCTGGTGACCGACCTGACGCTGGCGGCCGCGCGCGATTCGATCCGCATCCTCAGCTGGTTCAAATCAAACGCGCCCCAGACGCAGGTGATCGTCGTCGCCAACAAGATGCAGCCCCAGCCGCTGCTGGAAATCAGCCGCAAGGATTTCGAAGGCTCGATCGAGCGCAAGATCGACGTGCTGATCCCGTTCGATCCGAAACTGGCGATGCAGGCGGCCAAGCTGGGCAAGTCGCTCGCCGAAGTGGGCAAGGGCGCGAAGGCCATGGCGCCGCTCGCCGAACTGGCGACCCGGATCACCGCGATCACCGATTCGGGCGAGCATGACGATAAGCCGGCCAAGGGCGCGGCGGACGGCAAGGGCGGATCGCTGCTCGGCAAGCTGACCGCCAAGATGCCGCGCAGGGCAAAGAAGTAACCCGATGGCGGCCATGATGGCGAAATCGAGTCTTATGGAGGCAGGCGCGGCGTGAACATGCTGCCGATCTTGATGCTGGGCGGCGGCGCCATGCTGGTGCTGATCCTGCTCGTCCTCGCGCTGTCCGGCCCCAATGCCGCGCGCGCCGGGACGCGGCGCCTGGGGTCGGTGCGCGACCGCCACATGGTCAGCACGATCGGCGCGACCGCGATGGAAGCGCAGATCCGCCGCATCTCCACGACCCGCGCGACGGGAATGGACCTGGCGGCAACGCGGCTGCTGCCCAACCCGGCCCTGCTGCAAAAGCGGCTGGAGATGACCGGCAAGCCGTGGTCGCTCGGCCAGTACGGGATGGTCAGCGCGGGGCTCACGCTGTTGCCGGCGCTGTTCCTGATGATCGAAGGCGCGCCGATCTGGCTGTCGCTGTTCCTCGGCCTCGCGATCGGGGCCGGCATCCCGCATTTCCTGGTCGGCTTCTTCATCAACCGCCGCATCGCCAAGTTCACGGCCAAGTTCCCCGACGCGATCGAGCTGCTGGTCCGCGGCCTGCGTTCGGGCCTGCCGATCACCGAGACGATCGGCGTGGTCGGCAATGAAGTCGACGGGCCGGTGGGCGAGGAATTCCGATCGGTGTCCGACAAGATGAAGATCGGCCGCACGCTCGACGTAGCGCTGCAGGAAACCGCCGACCGGCTGGGCACGCCCGAATTCCAGTTCTTCACGATCACGATCGCGATCCAGCGCGAAACCGGCGGCAACCTTGCCGAAACCCTGGCGAACCTGGCCGACGTGCTGCGCAAGCGCAGCCAGATGAAGCTCAAGATCAAGGCGATGTCGTCCGAATCAAAGGCGTCGGCGCTGATCGTCGGCGCGCTGCCCTTCATCGTGTTCGGCATGGTCTGGTTCATCAACAACAACTACATGATGAACTTCTTTCAGGATCAGCGGCTGATGGTCGCCGGCGGCGGCGGGCTGATCTGGATGGGCATCGGCGCCTTCATCATGGCCAAGATGGTCAATTTCGAGATCTGATGATGGACCCCGCAACCGGCCCCACGCTGCTCGGCGTCGATGTCACCTTCGTCGCGACGATCCTGTCGGGGGTCGCCGCGTTCGCGGTGCTGTTCGCCCTCTATATGGCGACCACGGTGCGCAACCCGATGGCGAAGCGGGTCAAGGCGCTCAACGAGCGGCGCGAGCAGCTGAAGGCCGGCATCACGGCCTCCACGTCGAAGCGCCGCGCCAAGCTGGTGCAAAAGAACGAGGCGACCGATCGCATCCGCGCGCTGCTACTCTCGCTGAAAGTGTTGCAGGACAGCCAGGTCAAGGTCGCGCAGACCAAGCTGCTCCAGGCGGGTATCCGGCGCAAGGAATGGGCCGTCGCCGTCATTTTCGGCCGGCTGGTGCTGCCGATCGTGATCGGCGGGCCGATGCTGTACCTTGTCTATGGCACCGAAGCCTTTGCCGACTGGACCCCGATCAAGGCCTATGGCCTCGTCGCGGGCAGCTTCATCCTCGCCTACAAGGCGCCCGACATTTATCTGAAGAACAAGATTACCAAGCGCAGCCACGCGATTCGCAAAGGGCTGCCCGACGCGCTCGACCTGCTGGTCATCTGTGCCGAAGCGGGACTGACCGTGGACGCCGCCTTTGCCCGTGTCGCGCGCGAACTGGGCCGCGCCTATCCCGAACTGGGCGAGGAATTCTCGCTGACCGGGATCGAGCTCGGCTTCCTCGCCGAACGCCGCCATGCGTTCGAGAACCTCGCCGCGCGGATCGACCTGGATGCGATCCGCGGCGTGGTAACCACTATGATTCAAACGGAAAAATACGGCACGCCGCTCGCTTCGGCGCTGCGCGTCCTCTCCGCCGAATTCCGCAACGAACGCATGATGCGCGCCGAGGAAAAGGCCGCGCGCCTGCCCGCGATCATGACCGTGCCGCTGATCCTGTTCATCCTGCCGGTGCTGTTCATCGTCATTCTCGGCCCCGCCGCCTGCTCGATCAACGACGCGCTGATCCACTGACGGACAGGCCCGCATTCGGGTAGTGCCCCGCCCCCGCGCGCGATAAACTCCCGTAAAATCGTGGGAAGATGGCGCCATGCAGAACTTGCCGTTCCAGACACCGACCCAGATCGCCGCGCTGGTGCTGACGCTGCTCGCCGGCTGGCTGTTCGGCCTTGCCGGGCGATCCGGCGGACGCAAATGGCGCGAACGCTATCTGGACGAGAAGCGCGCCCATGCCGCGAGCCGCGAGCGGGTGGACGCGGCGCTGGCGGAAGCACAGCAGCGCATCCGCACGCTGGAGGCCGAAAACGCCCGCCTCTCCCACGCCGCACCTGCTGCAATCGAGGGTACGCGATAGGCGCCTATGGTCCCCCTCCCGCAAGCGGGAGGGGTTAGGGGAGGGGCCGCGCTTGCGCGGCGCTTCTTCCACTTCTTGCCCTCCCCCAAACTCGCATGCGGGAGGGGAGCATTTGCGCCCTCTCCCCTACCCCACCGGCCGTAACATGCGCAGGGCCGGCGTGTACTGCTCCACCACTTCGGCCAATGGCACGCCGCGCGCGTCGAGCACCAGCGCGCGATGCCGCAGGATATAGGTTCCCAAGCCCCGCCGGCGGGCGTCGATCAGGCGGCGGTGCGGCACCAGGGGCCGGATCGCCACGCCGAACGGCGTGTCCCCGGCCAACGCCGCGCGCATTTCGGGCGTAAGCCGCGCAGGCACGTACCAATTCTGTGCCATCGACAGCGGCACCCCGTCGCAGGTCAGCGCGACGACGCGGTACGCGACCGGCTCCGCAGGCCATACGCGCAGCCGCCGCCGCTGCGCCGCGCTGGGGCGAACCACCCTGCCCCGGTCCACGATCGCGCGGATCGGCGTGGCGCAGCGCCGCTGGAGCACCGCCGTCGCGCTGGTCGCGGCGCGCAGCTCGGCATCGAGCTGCGCCACCGGATCGGGCTGGACCCATGCCAGCGCCAGCGCGATCACTTCGCCCGCAGCGCCGCCTGTGCCGCCGCCAGCCGCGCGATCGGCACGCGATAGGGCGATGCGGAGACGTAATCGAGCCGCGTCGCTTCGCAGAAGGCGATGCTGGCCGGATCGCCGCCATGTTCGCCGCAAATGCCCAGCTTGATGTCGCTGCGCGTCGCGCGGCCCCGTTCGGCGGCGATGGCGATCAGCTCACCCACGCCGTCCACATCCAGGCTGACGAACGGGTCCTTGGCGTAGATGCCCTTCTCGACATAGGTCGTCAGG
Source organism: Sphingomonas degradans (assembly GCF_053502645.1). NCBI lineage: Bacteria > Pseudomonadati > Pseudomonadota > Alphaproteobacteria > Sphingomonadales > Sphingomonadaceae > Sphingomonas > Sphingomonas degradans. Next base: position 565,254 of record NZ_CP177172.1, on the reverse strand, counting down.
AAGCGCGAGGCGTCGTCGCGGCTGACGCCCAGCGTGGTCTGGGTCAGGTCGTTGGTGCCGAAGCTGAAGAACGCGCCGACTTCGGCGATCTCCCCCGCCTTCAGCGCGGCGCGCGGCAGCTCGATCATCGTGCCGACCAGATACTCGACTTCGCGGCCCTTGTCGGCGAACACCGCCTGCGCCGCCTTGTCGACCACGGCCTTCATCAGCTCCAGCTCGCGGCGGGTTGCGACCAGCGGAATCATCACTTCGGGGATCGGCGCGTCGCCCGATTTCTCCGCGACTTCGATCGCCGCCTCGAAAATGGCGCGCGCCTGCATCTCGTAGATTTCGGGATAGGTCACGCCCAGCCGGCAACCGCGATGGCCCAGCATCGGGTTGAACTCGTGCAGCTCCGCCGCGCGGCGCTTGAGCGTCTCGACATCGAGCCCCGCCGCCGCCGCGACTTCGGCGAACTCGGATTCCTCGTGCGGCAGGAATTCGTGCAGCGGCGGATCGAGCAGGCGGATCGTCACCGGCAGCCCGGCCATCACTTCGAAGATCTGGATGAAGTCGCTGCGCTGTTCGGGCAGCAGCTTGTCCAGCGCCGCCCGGCGCCCGGCCTCGTCCGATGCCAGGATCATCTGGCGCACCGCCGTGATCCGCGCCGAATCGAAGAACATATGCTCGGTCCGGCACAGCCCGACGCCCTCGGCGCCGAAATCGCGCGCAGTGCGGCAATCAAGCGGCGTTTCGGCATTGGCGCGCACCTTCAGCCGGCGCACGGCATCCGCCCACGCCATCAGCGTGCCGAAATCGCCCGACAGCTCGGGCAGCACCGTCGGCACCTGCCCCGCCATGACTTCGCCGGTGGTGCCGTCGATCGTCACCATATCGCCTTCGCGCACTTCGCGGCTGCCGACGCGCATCACCTTTTCGCGCGCATCGATCGCGATGCTGCCTGCGCCCGAGACGCAGGGGCGCCCCATGCCGCGCGCGACCACGGCGGCGTGGCTGGTCATGCCGCCCCGGGCGGTCAGGATGCCGCGCGCCGCGTGCATCCCGTGAATATCCTCCGGGCTCGTCTCGACGCGGATCAGGATCACGCTGTCCCCCGCCGCCGCGCGCTTTTCCGCCGTGTCGCTGTCGAACACCGCCAGCCCCGATGCCGCGCCCGGCGATGCCGGCAGCCCCTTGGTCAGCACGTCGCGCGCCGCCTTGGGGTCCAGCGTCGGGTGGAGCAGCTGGTCCAGCGCCTGCGGATCGACGCGCAGGATCGCCTCGTCGCGCGTAATCAGCCCTTCGCTGGCCATGTCCACGGCGATCTTGAGCGCCGCCTTGGCCGTGCGCTTGCCGCTGCGGGTCTGGAGCATCCACAGCTTGCCGCGCTCGACGGTAAACTCGATGTCCTGCATGTCGCGGTAATGCCGCTCGAGCAGGTCGAACACGCGCGCCAGCTCGCCGTACACCTCGGGCATCGCCTCTTCCATCGACGCCGGCTTGGCCCCCGCCGCCTCGCGCGCGGCCTGGGTCAGATACTGCGGCGTGCGGATGCCCGCCACCACGTCCTCGCCCTGTGCGTTGATGAGGAACTCGCCATAATAGGCATTGTCGCCCTTGGCCGGATCGCGGGTGAAGGCCACGCCCGTCGCCGAGGTGTCGCCCATGTTGCCGAACACCATCGCCTGGACGTTGACCGCCGTGCCCCAGTCGCCGGGAATGTCGTTGAGCCGGCGATAGACCTTCGCGCGCTCCGACTGCCACGACCCGAACACCGCGCCGATCGCGCCCCATAGCTGGTCGTGCACGTTCTGCGGGAATTCCTTGCCCCACAGTTCGACGACGATAGCCTTGTATTCCGCGACCAGCGCCTGCCAGTCGGCGGCGCTCAGTTCGGTATCGAGGCTATAGCCGCGATCTTCCTTGGCGATTTCCAGCGCTTCCTCGAATCGGCCATGGTCGAGTTCGAGCACCACGTCCGAATACATCTGGATGAAGCGGCGATAGCTGTCCCACGCGAACCGCGCATCGCCCGATGCCTCGCACAGCCCCAGCACGGTCTGGTCGTTCAGCCCCAGGTTGAGCACCGTGTCCATCATGCCGGGCATCGACACCCGCGCGCCCGAACGGACCGAGACGAGCAGCGGATCGGCGGAGTCGCCAAAGGCCTTGCCGGTGATTCCCTCGATATGGGCGATGCCGTTCGCGACTTCGGCCTTCACGCTTTCGGGGAACGTCTCCCCTTCCTCGTAATAGCGCGTGCACATCGCGGTGGAGATCGTGAAGCCCGGCGGGACCGGGAGCCCGATCGAGGCCATCTCGGCAAGGTTCGCGCCCTTGCCCCCCAACAGATTCTTGTCCCCGGCGCCGCCGTCCGAAACCCCGCCGCCGAAGCGGTACACATAGTGCGTCATTCAATGCCCTTCTGGTCGAAAACGTCCGCCTGGGGAGGCAGGCCGCGCTACCGCAGGCGCGAACTGCGAGAAAGCCGTGATCGCGTTGTCAGGGGAGAAGTTCTGCTTACCCCTCGATTTTCGAAAAGTCCGCCACCTTGTGCACCGCATCGCGCATCCGCGCGAGCAGGCTCAGGCGCATCTCGCGCTTGAACGGATCGGCATCGTTGACGGTCACGTCCGCGAAGAACGTGTCGATCGGCCCGCGCAGCGTGGACAGCGCCGCCATCGCGCCTTCGAAATCCTCCGCCGCGATCGCCGCCTCGGCGCGCGGCTCGGCGGCGTCGAGCGCCTCGGTCAGCGCGGATTCGGCGGGTTCGGCGACATAGATTTCATTGTCCGCGACTTCGCCCGGAACGAACGCCTCCTTCTTGAGGATATTCGCCGCGCGCTTGTACCCGGCGAGCAGGTTCCTGCCGTCCTCGGTCGTCACGAACGCCTGGAGCGCATGGACGCGCGCGAGCAGCCGGACGAGATCGTCCTCGCCGCCGAGCGCAAACACAGCGTCGATCAGGTCGTGGCGAACGCCGGCCTCGCGCTGCTGGACCTTGAGGCGGTCGGCGAAGAAGTCGAGAATATCAACAACCAGAGGCGCCAAATATTCCTCCGATTTGAACTGTCGAATCAAATTAACATCTTCAGAGTCCTTTGCAAAATCCATGCCGAATATAGCCTTGACTATTGCTCGCCTAGATTGGTCAGTAGCATTTTCATCTTCGAACTGCTGAATGAGTTCCTGCGCCTTTTGGACATCATGCTCAAGAATTCGAGATCGAACGTCAAAAGCACTCCAAAGTTGCTTGGCTACGATCCAAAGATGCCAAGCAAGAGCGTCCACCAACGACACGCGCAGTGAATTGTCTGTGACTATTCTGAGAATGCCGAGTGCCGACCTCCTTAGGGCGAAAGGATCTTTAGAACCGGTCGGGCGCTCTTTAATCGCAAAGAAAGTCGCAATCGTATCCAGCTTGTCCGCCAGCGCCACCGCCACCGTCACCGGCGCAGTAGGCACGTCATCCCCCTGCCCGACCGGCTTGTAGTGGTCGCGGATCGCCGCCGCGACCGCCGGGTGCTCGCCCTGCGCGGCAGCGTAATAGCCGCCCATCAGGCCCTGCAGTTCGGGGAACTCGCCGACCATGCCGGTGACGAGGTCCGCCTTGGCAAGCCGCGCTGCGCGCTCGGCGAGGTCGGCCAACTCCTCCCCGGCACGGGGAGGGGGACCATCCGCAGGATGGTGGAGGGGGATCACCGCAGGGGAATCCGCCTGTGGCGCCCCCCCTCCACCATCGGCTGCGCCGACGGTCCCCCTCCCCGTTCCGGGGAGGATTATCCCCTCTTCCACCAGCCACCGCGCCAGCTTCGCCACGCGCTCGACCTTGTCGGCCACGGTGCCCAGCTTTTCGTGGAACACGATCTTGGCCAGCTTTTCGCGCTGGGTATCCAGCGGCACCTTCAGGTCGGTTTCGTAGAAGAACCGCGCATCGCTCAGCCGCGCCGCCAGCACCTTCTGGTTGCCCTCGACGATCTTCTCGCCGCCGTCCGCCGCGTCGATGTTCGCGACGCAGACGAACGCATTCGCCAGCCGCCCCTCGCCGTCGCGGCACACGAAATATTTCTGGTTCACGCGCGCAGTGAGCTGGATCACTTCGGGCGGCACTTCCAGAAACGCTTCGTCGAAACGCCCGAGCAGCGGCACCGGGAATTCGGTCAGCCCGGCATTCTCGAACAACAACCCGTCGTCCTCGATCAGGCTGAGCCCGGCCTTGTTCGCCGCCATCTTGGCGCCCAGCGCGATGATGCCGCGACGCTCGGCCCCGTCGACGATGACATGGCACGCGCGCAGCTTCTCGACATAGTCGCTCGCCGAGCCGATCGTGATCGCGCCCGGATGGTGGAAACGGTGCCCCAGCGTCGCCGCGCCGCTGGTCACGCCCGCCACTTCGACCGGCACGACATCCTCGCCGAACAGCGCGACGATCCCCTGCAACGGCCGCACCCAACGCGGGCTCTCGGTCGACAGCGACGGCGCGCCCCAGCGCATCGCCTTTGGCCAGGGGAAGGCGCGGATCACCGCGGGGATGGCTTCCGCCAGCACCTCGGCGGTCGGGCGACCGGGCTTGTCCACGATCGCAAACAGCACGCCGTCACGCTCGACCAGCTGGTCGGCGCTGAGCCCCGTCTTGCGCAGGAATCCCTCCAGCGCCTGTGGCGGCGCGCCGACGCGGGGCCCCTTGGTCTCCTCGGACACCGACGCCGTCTCGGCTGGCAGCCCGCGCGCGATCAGCGCCAGCCGGCGCGGCGTCGCATAGGTGACCGTCTCGGCGGCCTTGAGCCCCGCCTTGTCCAGCTCGGCGGCGAACAGACGCGCAAGATCCTCGCGCGCCTTTTCCTGCATCCGCGCGGGGATTTCTTCGGAACGGAGTTCGAGAAGGAAGTCGGTCATCACTGATCCTCCCCGGCACGGGGAGGGGGACCATCCGAAGGATGGTGGAGGGGGCGTGCCACCAGCGTCGCGATCGCGGCCGCAGCCTGATCGGCGTCGCGCAATACCTCTAGAGCATTCACGTGCAGTACCTCATATCCATTCTCGCGGAGAAAGGCATCGCGGTGCGCGTCCCGCGCGATCCGCGTGTTCGCGCCATGCACTTCCCCGTCAATCTCGATAACCAATGCTGCCTCGCGGCAGTAAAAATCGACTACATACGGCCCCACCGGGTGCTGACGCCGAAATTTCGCTCCGGCTTTTCCGCCACGCAAGCGTTGCCAGAGCAACACTTCGGGCAGGCTCATTTCGCGGCGGAGGCGCCGCGCACTTTCCACCTCAGGCCGTCGGACCGATGGCGCGCCCCCTCCACCGCGCTGCGCGCGGTCCCCCTCCCCGTGCCGGGGAGGATCAGAAATCATGCCACCCACCCAGGAAAGCGCGCTTCCCATTCGGGGGTCTTGCGTTCGATCCATGCCGCGCACGCGCCTTTCGCCAGATCGCGCACGCGGCCGATATAGGCCTGGCGCTCCGCGACCGAGATCACGCCGCGCGCGTTGAGCAGGTTGAAGATGTGGCTCGCCTCGATCGCCTGTTCATAGGCGGGAATGGCAAGCCCGTTTGCCAGGCAATTCTCGCATTCCGCCGCCGCCTTGCGGAACAGGTCGAACAGCGTGTCGGTGTCCGCGACTTCGAAATTCCATTTCGACATCTGGACTTCGTTCTCGTGGAACACGTCGCCATAGGTCACGCCGGCGTCGTTGAACGCCAGATCGTACACGCTGTCCTTGTTCTGGATATACATCGCCAGCCGTTCGAGGCCGTAGGTCAGCTCGCCCGCCACCGGCTTGCAGTCATAGCCGCCCATCTGCTGGAAATAGGTGAACTGGGTGACTTCCATCCCGTCGCACCACACTTCCCAGCCCAGGCCCCAGGCGCCCAGCGTCGGCGATTCCCAGTCGTCCTCGACAAAACGGATGTCGTGGCGCGTGAAATCGATGCCGATCGCCGCCAGCGAGCCCAGATACAGCTCCTGCAGGTCGCTCGGGCTCGGCTTCAGGATCACCTGATACTGGTAATAATGCTGGAGCCGGTTCGGGTTCTCGCCATAGCGGCCGTCGGTCGGGCGGCGACAGGGCTGGACGAACGCCGCGTTCCACGGCTCCGGCCCCAGCGCGCGCAGCGTCGTTGCGGTGTGAAAGGTGCCGGCGCCCATCCGCATGTCATAGGGCTGGAGGATCAGGCACCCGCGCGCGCTCCAATAGTCATGGAGCCGCAGGATCATGTTCTGGAAGCTGAGCGGTTCGGACACGGATACTTCCCAATGGGGTAACTTTGCCGCCGCTTTGACGCAGCGTGCCCAGAGGGTCAACCATGGCGGCGTTGACAGTGGCGCGGCACCCGCCCCAAGGCAGGGCGATGATCCGCGCCCTACTCCTCGGCCTGTTGCTCGTCCTCGGCGGGTGCAAGGCGCAGCAGCAGCCCGGCACCGAAGCCCATCCCGCCTTGTGGGTAGTGCGCGACGCCGACACGACGATCTATCTGTTCGGCACCGTCCACATGCTGCGCCCCGATGTGCGCTGGTTCGACGATGGCGTGCGCAAGGCGTTCGACGACAGCGGCGAGCTGGTCCTCGAACTCGTCATGCCCACGCCGGAGGCGATGCAGGCGCTGGTCAACGAACTCGGCACTACCGCCAGCGGCCCGACTTTGCCCGAACAGTTGCCCCCCGCCGCTGCGGGCAAGCTGCGCGCCGCGCTGCCCGACCTGGGCATGGCGCCCGACGCGCTCGACCATGCCGAACCCTGGCTGGCCGCGACGCTGCTGTCGTCGATGCCGCTGCGCAAGCTGGGCTATGACGACAAGGACGGCGCCGAACGGGTGCTGAGCGACGCCGCGACCCGCGCGCACAAGCCCGTGATCGGGCTGGAGACCGCGCGCCAGCAGCTTGGCTATTTCGATGCGCTCCCCCTGCCCGCCCAGCGCGCGCTGCTGGTCGACACGCTCGACCAGCTGCCCAAGGCCGGTGCCCAGATCGACGCGATGGTTGCGGCGTGGAGCAGGGGCGATGCCGACGCGCTGGCCCGGCTGATGAACGAGGATCTCGCCGGCGCGCCCGAACTCGCACAGGCGCTGCTGATCAACCGCAACCGCAACTGGGCCGAATGGATTCGGCGGCGGATGGACCGCCCCGGCACGGTGTTCGTCGCCGTCGGCGCGGGGCATCTCGCGGGCAGCGCCAGCGTCCAGACCGAGCTGGCGAAACGCGGACTGAAGGCAGAGCGGATGCAGTACTGACACCGCCCCTCCCCCACCTTGCTCTTTGCCCCCTTCTCGCCTATAGGCCCGCGCTTGTCGTGGCAGGGTCATCCCTGGAGGCTTGCCCGGCGAACGAAACGAAACACTTAGCGCATTGGAATCGACACATGAGCGACACGCTTACGCTGTCGGCCGAAACGCGCGACCGGGCTGGCAAGGGAGCCTCCCGGGCGCTGCGTCGTGAAGGCCGCATCCCCGCCGTCATCTATGGCAACAAGGCAGATCCCGTTGGCATCCACGTCAGCGAGCGTGAACTGCAGAAGCTGCTGAACACCGGCCACTTCTTCAACTCGGTGATCATGGTCAATGGCGAGCGTACGCTGGCCAAGGACGTCGCATTCGACGTCGTCACCGATCGTCCGCTCCACGCCGATTTCCTGCGCATTTCCGAGCACGCGACCGTCACTGTCGAAGTGCCGATCGTGTTCGTCGACGAGGAACTGGCACCGGGCCTGAAGCGCGGTGGCGTGCTCAACATCGTTCGCCACGAGCTGGAACTGGTCGTCGACGCAGCCAGCATCCCCGACCAGATCGAGATTTCGGTCAAGGGTCTGGAAGTCGGCGATTCGCTGCACATCTCGGCCGTGACGCTGCCCAAGGGCGCGACCTCGGCGATCACCGATCGCGATTTCACCATCGCCACCGTGGTCGCTCCGTCGGCGCTGAAGTCCAGCGACGGCGAAGCCGAGGCTGCCGAGGCCGAATAAGCCCGACGCCGAACTTCACGGTTCAAAAAATCGCCTCCGCATCCTAGGTGCGGGGGCGATTTTGTTTTTTACGCCAGTGGAGCACCCTCACCCTTCCCACCGCCTGCGGCGGCGGGCCCCTTCCCTCTCCCATCGGGAGAGGGAAGGAGGCGCGAAGCGCCGGAAGGGTGAGGGCGATCGCTGGGCGTTCTTTTTGGAAGGTAGCCGCGATGCAGCTCTGGGTGGGTCTTGGCAATCCGGGGCCGCAATATGCGATGCACCGGCACAATGTCGGGTTCATGGCGCTGGACGCCATTGCCGAGGTGCACGGCTTTTCCGCGCCCAAGAAGCAGTTCCAGGGCTGGACCCAGGAAGGGCGGATCGGCACCGAGAAGGTGATCCTGCTCAAGCCGGGCACGTTCATGAACGAAAGCGGGCGCGCGGTGCGCGCGGCGATGGACTTCTACAAGCTGACCCCCGCCGACGTCACGGTGTTCCACGACGAACTCGACCTGGTGCCCTTCAAGGTGAAGGTGAAGCAGGGCGGCGGCACGGCGGGGCATAACGGCCTGCGCTCGACCGACAGCCATATCGGGCCGGACTTCCGCCGGGTGCGGCTGGGCATCGGCCATCCGGGGCACAAGGATCGCGTCACCGGCTATGTGCTGGGCAATTACGCCAAGGCCGAGATCGAGCCGCTGACCGACATGCTCGGCGCCGTCGCGGCGGAAGCGCCCCGGCTGGCGGCGGGCGAGGATGCGCGCTTCATGAGCGACGTCGCGGTGCGGCTGCAGGATTGATCCCCGCCACGAAAAAGGGGCCCCGGTTTCCCGGAGCCCCCTTTTAGTGTTCAGGTTGGCGGCGATTACTTCTTGCCAAGGACCACGCCGACCAGACGCTGGTCCGCCGCACCGACGGTGCCCGAACCGGCAAAGGTGATGCCGATTTCCTTGGCCGCCGAGCCGTAGAACGCGCCGGTGAACGGCCCCGACAGCGGGCTGCCGGTCGAGAAGCTGCCTGTGAACACGTTGCTGCCCGAAGCGTAAGCGCCCTGGCCCGTGAAGGTGCCATAGGGAACCGCCGCGCTGCCATCGGCCGGCAGCGTGCTCAGCGCCATCGACAGGCTGACCAGCCCGGTCGCGAAGTTGACCGTGGTGGTGATCGTGCCGCTGACCTTCAGCACCGACGTGGTGCCGCCGGACGTGCTGACCAGCCGGCCGGCGACGCGCGAGGCATAGGAACCGGTGCCGGTGGTCGGCATGTCCGTCGGCACGGTGTTATAGCCGAACAAGGTATAGGTCAGCCGCTTGGCACCCGCCGTCGAATCGCCGCGCCACCATGCGCCGTAGCCGACATTGGTGAACGCAAGGCCAGCGTCGCTGGTGATCTTGGCCTTGACCGTGTTGTTCAGTACTTCGAGTTGCGAGAAATTGCCCGCCAGCGCGCCGGTGGCGGTGCTGGTGGTGCGGAACACGAACTCGGGCACCGTCGTCGCCGGGGCAACGGTCAGATTGGTCTTGGTGAAGCGCGATTCCTCGGTGTTTTCGCGGACTACGGTGATGCTGTTGTCGACCGAAGGTTCGACGTCGAGCGTCAGCTTCACGCGATCCGTGTAGCCCTGGATGCCCGCCACACCCAGCGTCACCGCGCCCGCGGGGTCGCCGGTGTAGGTGGTGCTCGCGACGAACGTGTTGAACTCGGCAGAGGCCGCAAGCGGGAATGCCGTGTAGGTCGGCGACGCAGTCGGCGTCGGCGTCGGAGTGGTCGTCGGCGTCGGCGTCGCGGTGGAGTCCTTGCCGCCCCCGCAGCTCGACAGTGCCATCGTCGCCGCGGCGGCACTCATGATCATGTGACGGCGAATCATTCCCAACTCCTCGTAAACCCGGATGCCAAAAGGCTTTGTGCCCCTGTACCCCAGATGAACGGTCTCTCGTCAAGCGACGATAGCCAGAAGCCGCGCCGGCTTCGCGATCCAATAGGGCAGTTTAAGGACGCACTCACGCGCAGAATCCCGCAAATGATCCCCGAATTGCGCTGCCGGCTGGAAAGATCGCCACTTTGCGCGTAATCGGGCGCGCAATCGAGCCGGACCTCCGGCGCTTCTTTACAGGATCAGATCACTCATGGGTTTCCGCTGCGGTATTGTGGGCCTGCCCAATGTCGGCAAGTCCACGCTCTTCAACGCCCTGACCGAGACGGCGGCGGCGCAGGCGGCCAATTATCCGTTCTGCACGATCGAGCCGAACGTCGGCAACGTCGCGGTGCCCGATCCCCGGCTGCAAAAGCTCGCCGAGATCGCAGGGTCGCAGAAGATCATCGAGACGCAGCTCGGCTTCGTCGACATCGCCGGGCTGGTGCGCGGCGCGAGCAAGGGCGAAGGGCTGGGCAACCAGTTCCTCGGCAACATCCGCGAGGTGGACGCGGTGGTCCACGTCCTGCGCTGCTTCGAGAATGACGACATCCAGCATGTCGACAACCGCGTCGATCCGATTGCCGATGCCGAGACGGTCGAGACCGAGCTGATGCTCTCCGACCTGGAATCGCTGGAAAAGCGCGTTCCCAATTTCGTCAAGAAAGCCGCGCAGGGCGACAAGGAAGCCAAGGTCGCCGCATCGGTGCTGGGCCAGACGCTCGATCTGCTGCGCGAAGGCAAGCCCGCGCGGCTGACCGTGCCCAAGGACGCAGACGAAGCCCGCGTGTTCGCCCAGGCGCAGCTGCTGACCGGCAAGCCCGTACTGTACGTCTGCAACGTCAACGAAGAGGACGCCGCCAACGGCAACGCGCTGTCGGCCAAGGTTTTCGAAAAGGCGAAGGCAGAAGGCGCGGAGGCCGTGGTCGTCTCCGCCGCGATCGAGGCCGAGATCGCGACGATGCCGGTCGAGGAACGCGCCGAATTCCTGAGCGAACTCGGCCTTGAGGAAACCGGCCTCGCCCGCGTCATCACCGCCGGGTACAAGCTGCTGCACCTCATCACCTTCTTCACCGTCGGGCCAAAGGAAGCCCGCGCCTGGACCGTGCACCAGGGCGCCTCTGCGCCCGAGGCCGCCGGCGAGATCCATAGCGATTTCGAAAAGGGCTTCATCCGGGCCGAGACGATCGCCTTTGCCGATTTCGTCGCGCTGGGCGGCGAATCCCGCGCCCGCGAAGCCGGCAAGCTCCGCGCCGAAGGCAAGGCCTATATCGTCAACGACGGCGACGTGATGCACTTCCTGCATAGCTGAGCCGAATGCGCATTGCCGCTGGCAACCCGTGCCGGCGGCACCTACAAAGAGACGTAATGCTGGTCCGCCTGCTCCTTGCCCTGCTGATCGCGCTGCTGCCGCTTCCTGCGGCGGCGGCGCCGGCATGCCATGCGGAGACGCCGGCCAGCACTGCCACCGCGCATCACGGCCATGCGGGCAAGCAGGAGGACGCCCCCGCCCGACAGGCACCCGCCGAGCATCTGTGCGTCGGCTGCGTCGCGCCTGCCACGGCCCGTGCGCCCTGGATCGCGCCGCCACTCGCCTTCGCCCCCGCACTGGTCGGGCGCGGGCAGCTGATGGGCGTGCCGCGCGCCGCCGGCCCGCCGCTGACACCCCCGCCCCGCTCCGCAGCGTGAACCCCGTGCGCGTCCTTCGCGCACCGTTCCCACGCTTTCGGAGAATTTCCATGCAGCATTTCCTGCTCGCCGCGACGGTCGCGGCGACACTCGTTGCGGCACCCGCCGCCGCGCAAGACCACGCAACGCACGACCAACAGACCCCGCCCCCCGCGCCCGCCCCGGAGACGCCGGCGATGGACCATGGCCACCACCACATGCCCGGCATGGACATGGGGACGCCTGACTCCGCCACGCACGCGCCGCCCGCCAATGCCGGCCCCGGCACCGGCACCTCGCTGGTCCCCGCCGCCGAGGGCGGGATGCGGGGCATCCACCTGACGACGGGCGACTGGATGGTGATGGCGCACGGCTTCGCGATGCTCGGCTATACCGACCAGGGCGGCCCGCGCGGCGACGATGCGGCGTTCACCAGCTCGATGGCAATGCTCTCCGCCTCGCGCACCTTCGACAGCGGCGTCGCGCTGCGCTTCAGCAGCATGTTCAGCCTCGATCCCGTCAACGGCAAGCGCGGCTATCCCAACCTGTTCGGCACCGGAGAGACCGCCAACGGCCTGCCGCTGGTCGATCGCCAGCACCCGCACGACTTCTTCATGGAGCTGGCCGCGCGCGTCGACGTGCCGCTGGCGCGGGGCGTGACCGGATTTGTCTATGGCGGGCCGGTGGCCGAGCCAGCGCTGGGCCCGTCCGCGTTCATGCACCGCCGCTCGGCGCGCTATCTGCCGCTGTCGCCGATCACCCACCACTGGTTCGACAGCAGCCACGTCACCTTCGGCGTGGTGACCGCCGGCGTCGCGACCGGCACGGTCCAGCTCGAAGGATCGGCGTTCCGGGGCCGCGAGCCCGACGAGCAGCGCTGGGACATCGAGACGCCCCGCCTCGACAGCTGGAGCCTGCGCGCCACCTTCACGCCCTCTCCCAACTGGGCGTTCCAGGTCAGCCATGGCCGGCTGGAAAGTCCCGAAAGCACGCACATAGGCGAGGACGAACGCCGCACCACTGCCAGCGCGCAGTACGCACGCGGCGGCTTTTCGGCGATGCTCGCCTTCGCCGCCAAGGATCGGGTGCCCGGACAGACGCTCACCGCCTGGCTCGGCGAGGCGAACTGGGACCTGACCCGCCACCACAGCATCTTCGGGCGCGTCGAGAATGTCGCCAATGACGAGCTGTTCCCCGATCACGCCAGCCCGCTCCACGACCGGGCGTTCCGCGTGACGCGGTTCGAGGGCGGCTATGCGTATCGCATCCCGCTGGCGCGCGACACCGAACTGGCACTGGGCGGCACGCTGGCCACCTATGTCAAGCCGGCGATCCTCGATGCGGCCTATGGCAAGGCGCCGCTGAGCTACACCGTCTTCGCGCGGCTGGCACTGGGGCAGTAACGGACTTTATCCCGTCACGATCGAGTGGCAGGGGCTGCGGCATGCGCTGGTATTCCAAGATCGCCGCCGCGGCCCTTGCCGCGATTCTCCAGGCCTGCGCGACGGCCCCCGCCCTCGCCCCGCAAGCCGCCGCGCCCGCAGCCGAGGCGCGCGCGCCCGTCACGATCCTGGTGTCGATCGACGGGTTCCGCGCCGATTATCTGGATCGCGGCGTCACGCCCACGCTGTCGCGCCTCGCGGCCGAAGGGGCGAGCGGGCCGATGCACCCCAGCTTCCCGTCCAAGACCTATCCCAATCACTGGACGCTGGTCACCGGACTGCGCCCCGACCGACACGGCATCATTGCCAACCGCATGGAGGACCCTGCCCGTCCCGGCGAAGTCTTCACCATGGCGACCGACGATCCCTTCTGGTGGAATGCCGCCGATCCGATCTGGGTCGATGCGGAGGCGGCGGGCATCCGCACCGCCACGATGTTCTGGCCCGGATCGAATGTCGCGATCGGCGGGGCCAAGGCCGCAAAGGGCTGGGAAATCGTTGGCGGCCACCGGCCCGAGGACTGGAGCCAGTTCAACCAGGCGATCAATGGCGACCAGCGCGTCAACGGCATCCTAGACTGGCTGCGCCGCCCTTCCGCGATCCGGCCCCGGTTCCTGACGCTCTATTTCGACACGGTGGACACCGCCGGCCATGATTTCGGGCCGGACGATCCCCGCATCAACACCGCCGTCGCCGGCGTCGATCGCCAGATCGCCGCGCTGGTCGATGGGCTCGCCGCGCTGCACCAGCCAGCCAACCTCGTCATCGTCGCCGATCACGGCATGGCCGCGACCAGCAGTGACCGGACGGTGGACCTTGGCACGCTGCTCGACAAGGACGACTACCATCTGGTCGAGGCGAGCACCTTCCTGGCCCTGTCCCCCGCGCCCGGCAAGGACGCGGTGGTGGCAAAGGCGCTGCTGCGTCCGCACCCGCACATGCAATGCTGGCGCAAGGAGGCGATCCCCGCCCGCTTCCACTATGGGGCCAATCCGCGCGTCTCGCCTTTCTTCTGCTTGATGGAAACCGGGTGGCTGATCACCGGCAAGGGCCGGACGGAGACGTTTGCGGGCGGCAATCACGGCTATGACGACCAGGCGCCGGAGATGCTGGCGCTGTTCATCGCGCACGGCCCCGCATTCCGCCCCGCACGGCTGGCGCCGTTCGATAATGTCGATGTGTATCCGCTGCTCCGCGACCTGCTGGGGTTGCCCGCGAAGCCGGGGGTGGATGGCAACGACGCGCCGTTTCGCGCGGCGCTGCGCCGATAGCGCTTGCCAACGACCCGTTTTCATCCGAAACTTAATCCATGCGCTATCTGGAAGACATGCAGGTCGGCGATCGGGCCAGCTTCGGCAACTACGCGGTGACGCGGGAGGAAGTGCTGGAGTTTGCCCGTAAATACGATCCCCAGCCCTTCCACCTATCCGACGATGCGGCGGCGCAGACCCATTTCGGGCGGCTGGCGGCGAGCGGCTGGCACACCTGTTCGATGACGATGGCGATGCTGGTCGCGCATATGAAGGACAGCCCCCAGGCGAGCCTGGGCGCCGCCGGGGTCGACGACCTGCGCTGGCTAAAGCCCGTCTATCCGGGCGACACGCTGCGCTGTGAAACCGAAGTGCTGGAAATCACGCCCTCCCGCAGCCGCCCCGACATGGGCAGCGTGCTGAGCCAGACGATGACGTTCAACCAGCAGGACGAGCCGGTACTGCGCTTCGTGGGCCGGGTACTGGTGCGCCGCCGGCCGGAATAGCCGGCCGCCCCCTATCGCGGGCGGCGGAAGTCGCGCCAGTTGCTGCGCCAGCCGCGCCGGTCGCCGCGCCAGCCCGAGCGCCGCCCTTCCCAATAGCCGCGCTGGCCATCGTTCCAGCGGTGGCGATGCCGCTGCCGGTCGTACACGTACACGCCGGTGCCGGGATAATAATAGTCGCCGTACCAGCCCCAATAGGGATCGCCCCAGGCGGCGTTGTAGCTGGTGCGGACGCCGCCATAGCCATAGCCGTCGTTGACGCACCCCGAGAGCGCGACGGCCCCCGCGAGCGCGGCGACGCCGGTGGCGTGTTTCAAAAGCAGGTGCATCGGTTCTGGCTCCTCATCGGGGAGCGCAGGCGGTGCGGCACGCTACCTGCGCCCCGCCCTATCTATCGAACCCGTCGCGGCCCGAATGGGTTCCGCGCACCGCCTCAATGCCCCTCGAACGCGACCAGCGTCGTCACGACGGGCACGCCATCGCCGCGCAGTGCATCCGCACCGCCCAGTTCGGGCAAGTCGATGACGAAGGCGGCCTGCACGACCTGCGCCCCCGCCTTGTGCACCAGCCGCACTGCCGCACGGGCCGTGCCGCCCGTCGCGATCAGGTCGTCCACCAGCAGCACGCGCGCGCCCGGTGCCACGGCGTCGGCATGGATGGCGATGCGATCGGTGCCATATTCCAGCGCATAGTCCTCGGCGATCGTCGCGCCGGGCAGCTTGCCGTCCTTGCGGATCAGCAACAGCCCCACCCCCAGCTTCATCGCTAGCGCCGCGCCGAAGATAAAGCCGCGCGCGTCGATCCCCGCGACGAGGTCCACCGGCCCCGCCACCTGCGCCGCCATCCCCTCGACCGACAGCCGCAACCCTTCGGGATCGAGCAGCAGCGTGGTGATGTCGCGGAACTGGATGCCGGGCTTCGGGAAATCGGGGATGGTGCGGATGCGCCGGGCGATTTCGGCGGGGTCGATCGAGTCAGCCATGGACGGGTCTCACAAAAAGAAACGGAGCCGGACGCGCCGACTCCGCTGGAAAGAAAATCGGCTCCGAACCCTGGGGTCCGGAGCCGATCGAAACATGGATCAGTGCTTCACGCCCCGCCATACCGTCAGATACGCGCCATAGGCGAGCACGGTGGCGAAGAGCAGGAACAGCACAACGGCAAGCCCCGCCTGGTGGCGCGTCTGCATCGTCGGCTCCGCCGTCCACACCAGGAACGCGGACACGTCCTTGGCCATCTGGTCCACCGTCGCACGCGTGCCGTCCGAATAGGCGACCTGATCGTCGGCGGTCAGCGGCGGCGGCATCGCGATGTTCAGGTTCGCGAAATAGGGGTTGTAGTGCGACCCCTCAGGCGTCTTGGCGCCGGGGAACTTGGCGATCTCTTCCGGCGTCTGCTCGGCATAGCCGGTCAGCAGCGAATAGACATAGGCCGCGCCGCCATGCCGCGCCTTGGTGATCAGCGTCAGGTCGGGCGGGACGCCGGTGGCGGGATAATAGACCTTGGGGAAGCGGTCCGACGGAATGTTGTCACGCTCGCCCCAGGTGCCGGCCTTTTCGTCGAACACCGGCTGCTTGATCGGCCAGTCCTTGGCGATCTTCTTCACTTCGGCCTCGGTATAGCCGAGCCCGGTCAGCTCGCGGAACGACGCGAGATGCAGCGAATGGCAGCTGGCGCAGACCTTTTCATAGACCAGGAAGCCACGCTGCAGCTGCGCCGGGTCGAACTTGCCGAACGGCCCGTCCGACGAAAGCGCCAGATCCTTGGGATGCTTGTGGAGTTCCTCCTCCGCAGTCTTCTGCGGCGGTTCCTTGATGAGGGACGTGATGGTGCCGATCAGCGCCAGGAACAGCACGCCGATAAAGGCGAGGCCGATCAGGAACTTGATCGAACGAGTGAACAGCGAAGCCATTGGTTCAAATCCCCCTTACGCGCTCAACGCCGTTTCGGTCATTCGCGAACCGCCATGCTTCGCCAGCACCGCCTCGGTGATCGAGTTGGGCAGCGGCTTGGGCGTTTCCAGGCGCGAGATGATCGGAACGATGATCAGGAAGTGCGCGAAATAATAGGCTGCGGTGATCTGGCTGGTGATCACGATAGCCGGCGTTGCCGCCGATCCGCCGCAATAGCCCAGCACCAGCACGTCCAGCACCAGCACCCAGAACGCGATGCGATACATCGGCCGGTAATTGGCCGAGCGGACCGGCGAGCGATCGAGCAGGGGCAGGAAGAACAGCAGCAGGATCGACCCGAACATCGCCAGCACGCCCCACAGCTTGGCCGGGATGATGAAGTCCGCGGTGAACGCGCGCAGGATCGCGTAGAACGGCCAGAAATACCATTCGGGGACGATGTGCGCCGGGGTCGAGAGCGGGTTCGCCGGGATATAATTGTCCGGGTGGCCCAGATAGTCCGGGAAGAAGAAGATCAGCGACGCGAAAATGATCATGAACACGCCGACCCCGAAGCCGTCCTTGGCCGTGTAATAGGGGTGGAACGGCACGGTATCCTGCTCGCCCTTCACTTCCACACCGGTCGGGTTCGACGAACCCGGGATGTGCAGCGCCCAGATGTGCAGGATGATGACGCCCAGGATCACGAACGGCAGCAGATAGTGGAGCGAGAAGAAGCGGTTCAGCGCGGCGTCGTCCGGCGCATAGCCGCCGAGCAGCCACACGCGGATCCAGTCGCCCACCACCGGAATGGCGGAGAAGAAGCCGGTGATGACCTGCGCGCCCCAGAAGCTCATCTGCCCCCAGGGGAGCACATAGCCCATGAACGCGGTTGCCATCATCAGCAGGAAGATCAGCACGCCGAGCAGCCACACCATCTCGCGCGGCGCCTTGTACGATCCGTAATAGAGGCCGCGGAACATGTGGATGTACACCACGGTCAGGAACATGCTGGCGCCATTGGCGTGCGCGAAACGCAGGAACCAGCCCGCGTTCACGTCGCGCATGATGCCGACGTTCACCGAATCGAACGCACCGGCGGCGCTGGAGTGGAAATGCATCGCCAGGACGATGCCGGTGATGATCTGCACCATCAACGCCACCCCGGCGAGGATGCCGAAGTTCCAGAAATAGTTGAGGTTGCGCGGGACGGGATAGCCGCCGCCGATCGCGCCATAGACGAAACGCGGGAGCGGCAGGCGGCTGTCCACCCACTGCATCACCGGATTTTTCGGCTCGTATTGCTTGGCCCAGGGAAAGCTCATGCGTGTCTATCCTCAACCGACCACGACGACAGTGTCGGACGTGAATGCATAATTCGGAACCTCAAGGTTCTTCGGCGCCGGGCCCTGGCGGATGCGGCCCGCCGTGTCATAGGCCGAGCCATGGCACGGGCAGAAATAGCCGCCGAACGGCCCGCGATTCTCGCCCTCGCCCGCGCCCAGCGGAACGCAGCCCAGATGGGTGCACACGCCCAGCGTGATGAGCCAGTTGGTCTTGCCTTCCTTGGTCCGCTGCTCGAGCGTCTGCGGATCGCGCAGCGTCGAGACCGGCACCGCATCGGCGGCGGCGATTTCCGCCGGCGTCAGGTTGCGGACGAACAGAGGCTGCTTGCGAAAGCTCGCCTTGATCGCCTGACCCGGCTCGATTGCGGAAACGTCCAGCTCGGTCGTCGATTGCGCCAGCACGTCAGCCGACGGGTTCATCGAATTGACCAGCGGCAGCACGACAACGCCGGCGCCAACAGCAGCCACCGACGTGGCAGCATAGGTGAGGTAATCGCGACGTCGCGGATTTTCGAGAATTTCCCCGCCGGGTCCAACCGTCTGGTCGGGGGGAACACCATCTTTAAGCGTTGCCATGCTTCAGCCCTTGCACTTCGATACAAACCGCGGCGAACGCGCGGGTAACGGGACGCGGACGCGAACGAATACGCCCAAAGCCGCCCGGTTGCCCCCGGAGGCTGCGCCGACAGATAGACAGCCCCGGGCACCTTTGCCAACAGGGATTTTACGGGTCCATGTCAACGCGTAGGCCACCTGCGACTTTGCGCTGGATCAAGGATGTCTTGGCGGGATGACGAATTCGTCCCGGTGCGTTAGTCCTCGCGGCCGATGCGACTGGCCCTTTTCCAACCCGAGATCGCCGGCAATGTCGGCACCATCCTGCGCCTGGGCGCGTGCCTTGGCGTGCCGATCGACCTGATCGAGCCGATGGGCTTTCCGTGGAGCGACAAGAGCCGCAAGCGCGCCGCGATGGACTATGCCGAGCAGGTCGAGGTGCGCCGCCACGCCGATTGGGACGCCTTTGCCGCGACGGTCGCCGGGCGCCTGGTGCTGTTCACCACGCGGGGCGGCACGCCGCTGCCCCGGGCCGATTTCCGCGCCGAGGATGTGCTGCTGTTCGGGTCCGAAGGCGCCGGCGTCCCGGATTTCGTCCATGCCCGCGCCGACAGCGCCGTGCGCATCCCGCTGATGCCGGGCACACGGTCCTTGAACCTCGCGGTCGCTGCGGGCATCGGAGTGGCCGAAGCGCTGCGACAGACACAAGGATGGCCCGAATGACCCCCCTGGACGACCAACAGCAGCGCGCGCGCACCTGGTTCGAATCGCTGCGTGATTCGATCTGCGCCGAGTTCGAGGCGATCGAGCGTGAGGCGGGGTCCGACGCGCGGTTCGACTATCTCGCCTGGGACCGGGTCGATCCCTCGGGCGCGGCGGGCGGCGGCGGCGTGCGCGGCGTGATGCTGGGCAAGGTGTTCGAAAAGGTCGGCGTCAACGTCTCCACCGTCGGCGGCACGTTCGAGGGCGATTTCGCCAAGACGATCCACGGCGCCGCCGAAGATCCCGGCTTCTTCGCCACCGGCATCAGCCTGGTCGCGCATATGGCGAACCCGCATGTCCCCGCCGTGCATATGAACACGCGCTTCCTGTGCACGACCAAACGCTGGTTCGGCGGCGGCGCGGACCTGAACCCGCCGTTGCCCTATGCCGAGGATACCGCCGATTTCCACGCGACGCTCCAGGCGGCGTGCGACGCGCATGATCCGGCGCATTATCCGCGCTTCAAGCAATGGGCGGATGATTATTTCTACATCCCCCATCGCCAGGTGCATCGTGGCGTCGGCGGGATTTTCTACGATCATCTGGAAGCCGATTGGGAAGCCGATTTCGCCTTCACCCAGGATGTCGGTCGCGCCTTCCTCGATGCCTTTCCGCGCATCGTGCGCCGCCGCATGGGGATGTCCTTCACCGAGGCGGACAAGCAGCAGCAGCTGGAATGGCGCGGGCGCTATGCCGAGTTCAACCTGATCTATGATCGCGGCACGCTGTTCGGGCTCAAGACCGGCGGCAATGTCGACGCCATTCTGATGAGCCTGCCCCCGATGGCGGCATGGCGCTGAAGGCCGAGCGGCAATGGCGCTGACCCCGGTGCGCGACGAGCAGGTCGCGACGATCGTCACGGCGCTGGAAATGCGCGAACGCGCCCGCCCGCGCCCGCTGCCGCAATCACCCTTTGCGCTGGTCCGCTGGCCGGCGCCCGACAGCGAAAAATACCGCGCGCTATTCCGCCGGGTCGGCGCGCCCTGGCTGTGGTTCTCGCGGCTGGTGCTGGCCGAGGAGGAACTGCGCCGCATCCTCGACGACCCCGGCATCGAAGTCTATGCCGCGACCGATCGCGCCGGGATCGAGATCGGCATGGTCGAGTTGGACTTCCGCGTCCCCGGCCAGTGCGCGCTGTCCTATTTCGGGCTGGTCCCCGAACTCGCGGGCAAGGGCCATGGCAACTGGATGATGGGGCACACGCTGCAACTGGCGTGGCGCAAGGACATCACGCGAGTCTGGGTGCACACCTGCACGCTGGATCACCCCGCCGCGCTCGGATTCTACCGCCGGCACGGCTTCGTTGCCTATAAGCGGACCGTGGAGACCTTTGCCGATCCACGATTGACCGGCATCCTGCCGCCGGACGCAGCGCCTCAGGTACCGTTGCTGGGCGCGCTCAGCCGGTAAGCGGCGACGCGCAGGATCGCGAGGGCCAGCCACGCGACTCCGCCGATCAGCGCCGCCACGACATAGCTGACCGTGGTGACCACCCCCGCACCGGCAAGCTTCGCCGCCAGCCCCAGCGGCAGAGTACTCACGAAAATCGCCAGCAGCGCCGCCAGCATTATCAAGGACGCCGCCGCAAGCAGCGTGATCCAGCCCAGCCCAGCCGTCTGCCGCCATCCGCTGCGCAGCGCCGCGAGCATCCCCGCCTCGGGCACCGCGGCATAGGCCGGCCCGGCCAGCCAGGTGCGCAGAAAAAGGAACACTCCCGGCAGCACGAACAGCGACAGGCCGATGCCGAACAACAGCCCGGTGAAAAATCCCAGCACCAGAAAGGGAAGAAACCGCCGCAGCGCAATGCCCAGCACTTCGCCCAACGTCCTGCCGCCGCCCTGCAGAAACAGGTTCAGCACCGCAAAGGTGCCGAAATCGAGCGCGAGATTGACGAGCAGGATCGGCACCAGATTGGCGGTGTAGAAGGTCTCCAGCGCCGCCCGCAGCTGCTCGGGCTGGACCTCGCCCGGAAAGCCGCTGGACGCCAGCAGCAGGATCGTGCCCAGCATCGGCAGGAAGAAGAACACGCCGGCCAGCGGCACCAGCAACGCCCGCTCGCTCCGCCACAGCGCCCCGGTTTCGGCGATCAGCCGACCCAGCGTCATCTTCATGCGACCGCCGCCGCATCGCGAGGGCCCGCCTGCGCCGTGAGCGCCAGGTACAGCTTCGCCTCGAAGACCGGCACGATCACCAGGAACGCCGTCTGCACCGCTGCGACGACGATCGACGTGAGCACGCCGTGGAGCGAAACGCCCTGCGAATCGTCCCCCGCAACCAGCGCAAAGATGCTGCCGAACACCGTGTTGGCGGCCAGTTGGGCGACCCAGCTGACGGCCAGGTACAACAGGATGACACCCACGATCCGCAGCGCCGCGCCCCGCGTCAGCCGCCACGACCGGGCAAGCGCGCCGAAACCGCGATTCTCGCGCACCAGCGCCGGCGTCACCAGCACCAGCCGCGCACCGACCCACATCAACACCACGATATAGAGCAGCGCATAGAGCACGACGGCGCCCGCCGTCCCCCGCCCCATATCGGGAATCTCGCCGCGCGACAGCGCCATAAGATCGACGCCGCCCGCCACCAGGATCGCGAACCCCGGTGCCAGCAGCACCAGCGCCGCGACGCCCAGCACGACCCAGACCAGCAGCGCCGACAACAGCCGCCGCTGGGCGATCTGCCCCGCAGTCGCTTCTCCGGCCAGGTCCAGCGCCATCGCGCACAGCGCCAGCGTGCCCCATAGCGACAGCACCGCAAAGGCCAGCTGCGTCAGCCGCAGCGCCAGCGTGAGTCCGGGGCCCGCCGTTGCCAGCACCGCTTCGAAATTGCCTTCGATCGACGCGGGCACGAAGAATGCCAGGAGCGCGACCGGCAACACGATGCCGATATTGTCGCTCAAAAACTCCGCCGTCCGATCCCAGACGGTCCCCATCTTCACCATGTCGGTCTTTCTCACTGCGCCCTTGGTGCGCGTGTTAGCCTTGGGGGGATCGCTTGCCAATGCTCGCAGCGGCGATGGCGGCTTGCGCAAACGTCCCGCGATGCGCACTTGGGCCGCATGGTTTCCGATATCGAATGGCGGGTGGAACCCGATCGCATCGACTATGCCGACGCACTGGCGGCGATGGAGGCGCGCGCGGCTGCCGTGACTCGCCGCGAGGCCAGCGAGCTGGTCTGGCTGCTCGAACATCCCCCCGTCTATACCGCCGGCACCAGCGCCACCGACACCGCCGAACTACTCGACGCGCGCTTTCCCGTGCATCGTACCGGGCGCGGCGGGCGCTACACCTATCACGGCCCCGGCCAGCGGATCGGCTATGTCGTGCTCGACCTGCGCGAGCGCCAGCGCGACGTGCGCAATTATGTCCACGCGATCGAAGGCTGGGTCATCGCGGCGCTGGGCGCCTGCGGGATCGAGGCGTTCCGCGCACCGGGGCGGATCGGAATCTGGACGCTCGACGCGGGAAATGAGGCGAAAATCGGCGCGATCGGCGTACGCATTCGCCAATGGGTCACGCTTCACGGGTTCGCCGTGAACCTGTCGCCCGATTTGAGCCACTTCGGCGGGATCGTGCCGTGCGGGATCGCGGAGTTTCCGGTCACCAGCGCCAAGAAACTGGGCAAAGACGTCACGCCGGCGCAGTTTGACGCCGCATTGTCCGCCACATTTTTGCCATTTTTGGACGCTCTCACTGCGTAGCGGGCAAATCGTGTCTTGAGGGTGTGCCCCGAACCGTCTAATGTCCACCACGGTTTGGGTATTAGCGGCGCGTATGCCGCCCAAATCCACTATCTAGGGAGCTTTTACATGCGTGCAGTCATTTCCAAGATCGTTGCGGGTTCGATGATCGCCGGCGCGGCCCTTCTGGCCTCGGCGTGCACCAGCAACGAGTCGACCAACATCACGAACACCACCGAAGTTCCGGTCGAGAACGTCGAGACCACCGACACGATGGTCACCAACATCGACGCGGCTGCTCCGGTCGAGAACACCGTCGTCGAGAACACCGTCGTCGAGAACACCGCAAACGCGATGTAATCGACGCGCGAAAGCGTGTTTCGAGAAACAGGGCCGTCCGGGCGACCGGGCGGCCCTTTTCATGTCCGATTGCGACGAATGCGCACGCGGGTTGCAAAAAAGGGTTGGGTCGGGACTCGAAAGACCGTAACCACGGCGCGGACCAGGCAAATGAGGGCAACATGCTCGTTCCGCGTATCTTTACACTTCTCGCCATGGGCGCCGGGCTGTTCGCCGCCGCGCCTGCATCGGCGCAGTTCTTCCTTAAATCGGCCAATCTGACCGGTGAGCGCGTGACCGGCGCCGAACCCGGCATGACCGGCCCGGCCCTTCCCGGCGCAACGCCCGACGAGTTGCGCGCAGCCCTTGTGTGGAACCTGCGTGCCGCGCTGAACGTCGCCGCGCTCCAGTGCCAGTTCGAGCCGACGCTGCTGACGCTGCCTAACTACAACGCGTTCCTCAAGGACCACGACGGCGAGCTCGACAAGTCGCAGCTGGCGCTCGAGAAATATTTCGAGCGGACGTACAAGAGCAAGAAGCTCGGCACGACCGAAAGCGACAAGTTCGGCACGCGCGTCTATTCGGGCTTCTCGACCGTGTCGGGGCAGCTCACCTTCTGCCAGACCGCAGCATCGATCGGCCATGACGCGCTGTTCGCAAAGCGCGGGGAGCTGGCGGAGCTGGCGGCGCGGCGGATGGCCGAGCTGCGCAACAGCCTGCGCCCCTGGGGCGAGCAGTTCCGCACCACGGCGTCGCACGCCGTGCCGATCCAGCAGATGCCGCCGTTCGGCAACGACAAGTGCTGGCGCAAGGGCCAGTATCAGCAGAAGAAGTGCGGCCCGCTGGCGATGGCCAGCCGCTGACCCTTCGCCTGGCCGGCGGCACCGCGCCGCCGGTTTAGCGTCTGTTTGGAAATGCGCCGCAGCGAATTTCCAAACGCTCTCTTACCGCAGCCCCAGCATCTTGTGGGTCTGTAGCGTCAGCCGCCACTGGGGCCGCGCCATCGCCAGTGCGATCGCGGCCTCGCGGTTGGCATCGGCATCGGCGCTATCCATCGGCTGGATCAGGAAATGGGCGAAGTCCCATGTCTCGATCGCCGCGATATCGCTGCCCGGCTGCGGCCAGACCAGCTTGAGTTCGTCGCCCGATCGCTGGACGACGTCGCTGCCCGCCTTGGGGCTGATACACACCCAATCGATCCCCGGATGCACGGCCAGCGTGCCGTTGCTCTCGATCGCGATGCGGAAACCGCGCGCGTGGAGCGCGTCGACCAGCGCGTCATCGACCTGGAGCATGGGCTCGCCGCCGGTCAGCACGACGAAGCGCGCCGTCCGCCCCTCGCCCCAATGCGCCTCGGCGGCATCGGCCAGCGCGTCGGCATCCGCAAAGCGCCCGCCGCCCAGCCCGTCGATCCCGACGAAATCGGTGTCGCAGAACCGGCACACCGCCGTCGCCCGATCCGCCTCGCGTCCCGACCACAAATTGCACCCGGCAAAGCGAACGAACACCGCGCGCGCGCCTGCGTTCACCCCCTCCCCCTGCAGGGTCAGGAACATCTCCTTGACGGCGTACTGCACCGCGCCCGCCTCAGCGCGTCGCGTAGACGGTGGGGTCGGGCAGGCCCGCCTCTTCAAACCCCTTGGCGCGCAGGCGGCAGCTGTCGCACTCGCCGCAATGCACGCTGCCCGGCGCCGGATCGTAGCACGACCAGCTCATCCCGGCGTCCAGCCCCAGCCGGGCGGCCTCGCGGACGATATCGGCCTTGGTCATGTCCTGCAGCGGCGCGCGGATGCGGAAGGGCTGACCCTCCACCCCCGCCTTGGTCGCGACTTCGGCCAGCTTTTCGAACTCGGCGATGAATTCCGGGCGGCAATCGGGATAGCCCGAATAATCGAGCGCATTCACGCCGATATACAGGTCGCGCGCGCCCAGCGCCTCGGCCCAGCCGAGCGCGAGGCTGAGGAAGATCGTGTTGCGCGCCGGCACATAGGTGACGGGAATGTCGCTGCCGACGCCTTCCTTGGGCACGTCGATGTCGGCGGTCAGCGCCGATCCGCCGAACGCGCGCAGATCGAGCGGGAGCACGACGTGCCGCTCGGCGCCCAGCGCAGTCGCGATCCGCCGCGCCGCCGCCAGTTCGACCTGGTGGCGCTGGTTATAGTCGATGGAGAGCGCGAAAAGCCGGTGGCCATCCTCACGCGCCCGCGCGCCGGAAACCATCGAATCGAGCCCGCCGGAGATCAGGGCAACTGCAATGCTGTCGGTCATTTGGGCCTGCTAGACGCTTTCTGCGCAAATCGGAATGGTGGGGGGCGCAGCCCCCCCTAGCTGCAGGCGCCCAGACGCCGCCCCTCATATTTCTCGGCAAAGGGCGCGCCGTCGATCACGCCCTGGGTATCGATGCTCAGCACGCGCGGGGTATCGACGATCAGCGTCGTGCGGCCCTGGCCATGGCCGGGGCAGGTATAGCGCACCGTCGCCTTGGTGGGCGAACTGTCCATCACGACCTGATCGCACTGGGCATTGCCATGGGCGATCTTCACCAACATCGCGCTGTTGGTGATGCACAGCTTGCGCACGACACCGGCCGAGTCCGTCAATTCCCACTGCCCGCGCTGGATCGCCTCCAGCGCGCCAGGGGTCTCCGCGCGCTGTGCGGAAACGGCCCCGCTAGTCAGAACGAGCACTGCCCCGGCTATCATCGGACGCACCCAACGCTTTAGAAACATTCGTAACTCCCCGAACCGTAGCGGGCGCGCCAAGGCATAGCCCGGACGCGCCCATCGGAATCGATATGGACCGCGCCGACGCGATTACAACGACGACGAAACGAAATCCGCGAGCTTCACCGGGAATTTGGTGGAGCAGAACGCGCAGTCGACGCTGATGACGCCATCGGCATCGGCCATCGTCGCCCGCTCCTCCTCGGGGAACTTCGCCAGCACCTGGAGGATGTACGACGCATCGCAGCGGCAGCCGCGCGCCAGATCCTTGCCACCGAGCAGCCGGACCTCTGGCTCTTCGTTGAACAGCCGCCAGACCAGCGTCTCCAGCGGCACCGCCGGATCGCCCAGTTCGTCGGCGCCCATCGTCTGCGCCATCGCCTCGACATGCTGCCATTCGGGATGGTCGAGCCGCACATGCAGCCGCTCGCGCCCCACTTCGCCCTCGGGCAGATGCTGGAGGAAGATGCCCCCGGCGACCAGCTTGCCCTCCGAATCGCGGCGCACGCCCAGCCGCACCACGCTGGGGATCTGTTCCGACTGGAGGAAATAGCTTTCCGCCGCCGCCGCGATCGAATCGCCGTCCAGCGGCACGATGCCCTGATAGCGCTCCTTGGTCAGCGCCTGATCGAACGTCACCGCCAGATAGCCCTTGTTGAACAGCGCGAACAGCGAGGGGTTCTTGCCCAGCTGCGACAGCCGCTCGGCATCGAACTGCACGTAACCGCGCAGCTCGCCATCCTTGTAGTCGCACACCAGCAGGCTGACGATGCCGCCCTGGGTCTGCGCCTGGAGCGTCATCTGCCCTTCCGCATCCTTGAGCGTCGCGCCGAGCAGCGCGGTGAGCGTCAGCGATTCCGCCAGCAGCTTTTCGATCACCGGCGGATAGGCGTGCGCCGACAGGATCTGGTTGAGCACCGGCCCCAGCCGCGCGACGCGGCCACGGGCGTGGCGCCCCGGAATGGTGAAGCCGATCACGCGGTCGAGATCGGTGGTGGGGGCGGGCTGAGTCACGGTCGTTCTCCGGCATTCGTGCGGCGCGCAAAAGTCGCTGGACTTCGCGCGCTCCGCCGAACGCATATCTGGGGTTTGACGCATAGATAGGAAGCGGGCGGCGCGAAACAACTCGCGCGCCCCGCCGCCGGAGCCGGGGGCCGTCCGGGAAAATGTTGAGGAAGTTTAGGGTTGCGCAAGGGCTTCGCACCCGCCCGTTTGTCCGCGGCGCCGATTCAGTCCTTCGCGGCAAAACGGCGCAACCTCCCCTTAATTATCAAGTACAAATCCGTAGCCGTATAAATACGTATGTGTTGCACGCAAGCATCATCCCACCATACATTCAATACTCCGACATAGTTGTTTGCATCCCACGTCGAACGATCGTTCGTGCCAGCATCTATACTGCAACGTCTGCCTTATCGGCGACGCTATTTTGCACTGTGGATGGGCTTACCGACATGAAAACCAGACTTCTTGCAGGCGCGGCATTTTCGGCACTGTTGTTCGCCGCTCCGGCGATTGCGCAGACCGCGCCCGCAGATCAGTCGGAACTGGTCGCGCTGCTGCGCGCGCAGGCCGCCGAAATCGCCGCGCTGCGCGCCCGGCTCGACACGATCGAGGCAAGCCGCGCCGCTCCTGTAGCACCTGCCGCCGCCCCGGTGCAGCAGGCCGCCGCCACGCGCCCCGTCGCGACGGCGAACGACGAAAATGTCCAGACATCCTTCGCGCCGCAGATCGTTCCCGCCAGCCCCGCCGAACAGGACGTGACCATGGCCCGCGCGGCCGCCAACCCGTCCGGCGTGACGACCGAATGGCGCGGCGGCGCGCCCGTGTTCCGCTCGGCGGACGGCAAGTACATGTTCAAGGTGCGCGGGCGCATCATCAACCATGTCAGCACGACGATGGGGTCGAAGTACAACGCCCGCAACATCACCACCACCGGCGCCCGCGCGCTGCGCATCGGCATCGAAGGCGCGGTCGGCCCGCACTTCTTCTACCAGTTCGAAAACGACTTCGCCGACAACGTGTCCGACGTCGGCACGATGTTCGTCGGCTGGCGCGGCGGATCGAGCGACCTGTCGTACGACGTGCGCTTCGGCAACATGTTCAACGACCGCAGCTTTGAAGGCTCCAGCGGCTCCGACGCCCCGCCGTTCCTGGAACGCAACGTCGTCGCCACGTCGATCATCCCGCAGCGCGGCTTCTATGGCATCGCGCTTATGCCCCGCATCTTCTGGAAGACGGGCCATGCTTCGATCACGATCAGCGGCGATGCCGTGGACGCCAGCCAGGCGATCAGCGACAACCGCACCGTGCTGGCCCGCGCGCACTGGAACCCGATCAAGACCGATCGCTCGATGCTCCATCTCGGCCTGTGGGGCTTTGACGAGGCATTCGCGGCACGCAGCCCCGGCACGCTGACGCGCAACACCGTGATCGGCGGGCGTTTCGACGGTCCGCTGCGCGTGTCCACCGGCACGCTGACCGGCGGCACCGGCACGACCGGCTATGGTGCCGAAGTGGGCGGCTATGTCGGTCCGTTCTGGGTGATGGGCGAGGCGGGGAAGCGCAACGCGCGGCTCAATGCCGGCCGCCCGGATTTCGAGAGCAAGGCATGGAGCGTATCCGGCGGCTGGTTCGTCACCGGCGATCTGCCCCCGTACAACCCGCGCCTCGGCACCTTCGCCCAGCCGCGCGTGCTGCGCCCGGTGTTCGACGGCGGCCCCGGCGCGATCGAGCTGCTCGCCCGCTATGAGAGCATCGATTATTCGGGCCTGCCGCTCGGCGGCAAGGGCACGGCGGCGACCGCAGGGGTGAACTGGTATCTGGACAGCGTGATCCGCCTCCAGTTCAACGTCATCCACTGGAACACCAACAACCGCGCCGGCGCCTATACCGGCAAGGACAGCGGCGAGACGGCAAGCGCCGGGTTCGGCGTCACGTTCTAAGCCCGATCGGGCGGGTTTCGGCCGCTGCCGCGTGGGCGGCGGCCGGAACTGCGTATCCGTGACAGAAGGGGCACGGCCCAGCCGGCCAGCAAGCTGGCGACTGCGACCCAAAACAGTGCATCGAGGATTCGCATCGTCAAGCCGAACTGGCTGACAATACCGGCCCAGCTCGTCGGCTCCCCGAGAACTGCGTCGCGCCAGAGGTCGAAGCTACCGATCAGAAGAAGCGCGCCCCCGCCCAGCGCGGCGAACGCGAAACCGAACATGTTTGCCGGCCCCCTCCAAGACCGAGCGGCGAGGAACACGAAAACGGCGTTCAGCACGGTCGCACAACCCAACATCAGCGTGGCCGTAACCTCGGGTCCGTCGGCGTCGCCCGCGACAACCCGCCGCACCATCAGCGCGATCGCAACGACCAACTCGGCAATTGCGATGACCCTGATCGGCATGTGCGCCCCGCTAGATCTGCTCGAAGCACCAGCGTAGCACCGATTTCTGTGCGTGGAGGCGGTTTTCCGCTTCCGGCCAGATCAGCGATTGCGGGCCGTCGATCACTTCCGGCGTCACTTCCTCGCCGCGATGCGCAGGCAGGCAGTGGAGGAACTTCGCGTCGGGCTTGGCCGCCGCCATCAGCGCTTCGTCGATCTGGAAGGGCATCATCGCCTTGAGCTTGGTCTCGGCATGGGACTGGCCCATCGAGATCCAGGTGTCGGTAACGAGGATGTCGGCGCCCTCGGCCGCCTCACTCGCGGTGCCGACCACGCGGGTGCGGCCCCGGCCCCGCGCGACGTCGGCGTCGCTCGGCTGATAGCCCTGCGGGCAGGCCGCGACGACGTCGAACTGCATCAGCCCGGCGGCTTCCATGATCGAGGCGAGCACGTTGTTGCCGTCGCCCAGCCACGCGACCTTGAGTCCGGGCAGCGGCTTGCCCGCTTCGATGATGGTCAGCAGGTCGGCCATGATCTGGCACGGGTGCGAGGCGTCGGTGAGGCCGTTGATGACCGGCACCGATGCGTATTTCGCCATATCGAGCACCTTCTGGTGATCGTCGGTGCGGATCATGATCGCGTCGACATAGCCCGAGAGCACGCGCGCCGTGTCGGCGATGCTCTCGCCGCGGCCGAGCTGCATCGATCCGGCATCCATCACGATGCTGGTGCCGCCCAATTGGCGGATCGCCATGTCGAACGAAACCCTGGTTCGGGTGCTGTTCTTCTCGAAGATCATCGCCAGCGTGTGGCCGGCCAGCGGCGCGTCGGCATCCGCCTTGCCCTTGGGCCAGCCGGCGCGGGCGGCCTTGCGGGCCAACGCGTCGTTCAGCATCGCCGCGATGGCATCGGGGCCGGCATCGGAAAGATCGATAAAGTGGCGGGTCATCCAGTCCTCCCCGGCACGGGGAGGGGGACCGCGATGCGAAGCATCGGGGTGGAGGGGGCCCTCCACCGGCGACACCCCTTGCGGCGATCCCCCTCCACCATGCTGCGCATGGTCCCCCTCCCCGTCCCGGGGAGGATCAGTTCAATCCTCAAGCTGCAACCGAAAAGCTCCGCGCGCCTGCGCTCAGCTTTTCGATGCACTCGGTCACATGGCTTTCGTCGATGATGAGCGGGGGCAGGACGCGGAACACATTCTCGCCCGCCGCCACGGTGAGCAGCCCGTGATTGTCGCGCAGATGCGCCACGAACTCGCGGCTGACCGCCGGCTCCTTCATCTTGATGCCGAGCATCAGCCCCTTGCCGCGAATCTCCTCGAACAGGTGATCGTGGTTGGGGATCATCTGCTCGAACGCCTGGCGCAGCCGCTCACCCATCTTGGTCACATGGTCGAGGAAGCCGGGCTCGAGCATCACGTCGAGGATCGCCTGCCCCGCCGCCATCCCCAGCGGATTGCCGCCATAGGTGGAGCCGTGGGTGCCGGCGACCATGCCCTTCGCCGCTTCCTCGGTCGCCAGGCACGCGCCCAGCGGGAAGCCGCCGCCGATGCCCTTGGCCGAAGTCAGGATGTCGGGGGTGATGCCGTAATGCTCATAGGCCCACATCTTGCCCGTCCGGCCATAGCCGCACTGGATCTCGTCCAGGATCAGCAACAGGCCGTGTTCGTCGCACGCCTTGCGCAGGCCCTGGATGAACTCGGGCGTGCCGGCGGTCATGCCGCCTTCGCCCTGCACCGTCTCGACCAGGAAGCCCGCCGTCTCGTCGTCGATCAGCGCCAGCGCCGCGTCGAGATCGTTGAACTTCGCATAGGCGAAGCCCGGCAGCAGCGGCTCGAACCCGTCGCGCATCTTCGCCTGGTCGGTCGCCGAGATCGCGCCCAGCGAACGGCCGTGGAAGGCGTTCTTGAAGGTGATGAGCTTGTGCCGCTGGGGGTTGCCATTGGCATAGTGATAGCGGCGCGCGGTCTTGATCGCGCACTCGATCGCCTCGACCCCCGAATTGGTGAAGAACACCGTGTCGGCGAAGCTGTTGTCCACGATCCGCTGCGCCAGCGCCTCGCCCTGCGGGCTGCCGTACAGGTTGCTGACGTGCATCAGCGTCGCCGCCTGATCGGCGATCGCCTTGGTCAGATGCGGGTGGCCATGGCCCAGCGCATTGACGGCGATGCCGGCGGCGAAATCGAGATAGCGCTCGCCGCGCTCGCCATAGAGATAGCATCCCTCGCCTCGCACCGGACGCACACCGCACCGCGGGTAAACGGGCATGAGCGCAGTGATGGCCACGGGACCTTCTCCTTCTTTCAAAAAGCAAAAAGGCGACCCGAACGGGCCGCCGGAGTGCGCTTTTACGGGCGTGGGGGCCGGGGCGTCAACACCGTGCGGTCACGGGGCCAAATCCGGGCTTCGCAGGGGCATGCAGCAATGGCATGCCCATTCAATTCTTCAGGTTCCACCCCGTCCGCAGCAGCCAGTAGCAGGCCAGCCCCAGCACGATGTCGAGGCCCAGGATCACCAGCCCGCCGATCAGGATCGGCGAATCGGCCACGCCGATGAACCCGTAGCGGAAGCCCGAGATGATGTAGAAGAACGGGTTGAGGTGGCTCACCGTCTGGAACGCGGGCGACAGCCGCTCGACCGAATAGAAGGTGCCCGAGAGCAGCGCGAGCGGCGCCACGACGAAATTGGTCACCGCCGCCGCGTGATCGAACTTTTCCGCCCAGATCGACGTCATAACGCCCATCAGCGACAGGAACACCGAGCCAAGCAGCCCGAACCACAGCACCGCCCACAAATGCTGGGGCATGACGTCCACGCCCCACACCAGCATCGCCAGCCACACCGCGCCGCCGACGCAGAACGCCCGCGTCACGGCGCCGCCGGTCAGCGCCGCAAGCAGCTCTGCGGTGGACAAAGGCGGCATCAGGTAATCGACGATGGTGCCCTGGATCTTGCCCACCAGCAGCGAGAAGCTGGCATTGGCGAACGCGTTCTGGAGCATCCCCATCACGATCAGGCCGGGCGCGATGAAGGTCGCGAAGTGAATCTCCTGCCCCTGGAGCGCCACCATCCGCCCGCCGCCGCCCAGCGCGACCGTGAAGATAACCAGAAAAAGCAACGTGGTGACCGCCGGCGCCCACACTGTCTGGAGCTGCACCTTGAAGAAACGGCGCACCTCCTTGATATAGAGGGTACGCAATCCTCCCCAATTCACGTTGCGAATCACCGGAACGCCGGGTTCGGGGAGGGCATGGCCGGTTTCGGGGCCGAGTTCGGAGTGGCTGCGCATCGCCGTGTCGCGTACTCCCTGGACGCGCCGCCCGCAAGTTGAAGGAAGACGAGAGTGAGCTGGACCGACGAGCGTATCAGTACGCTGAAAAAGATGTGGGACAGCGGCCTGACCGCGACCCAGATCGCCGAAGAGCTGGGCGGTGTCAGCCGCAACGCCGTGATCGGCAAGGCCCACCGGCTGGGCCTGCAATCGCGCCCGTCGCCGGTGAAGTCGAACGAGGCGAAGGCTGCGGCCGCCGCCGCCGCGCCCAAGGCAGAGGCAGCGCCCGCAGCGGCAGCGGCCCCGACGCCCGCCCCGGCACCCCGCCCCGCGCCTGCACCCGCCCCGATCGTGGAAAAGCGGGCGCCGGTCGAAGCAGCACCCGTCGCCCGCCCGCCGGTCGAGATCGACGACGAGGATGAAGACGAGGACGACGCCGCCCCGGTCGAAGCCAAGCCGGTGGTGAACGCGCCGGTCATGCGCTCGGTCGGCCCCGGCGGGTTCCTGCGCCAGAACCCCGGCGAGCAATCCGCACCGATCACCCCCGCCCCGCCCCGCCGGCTGGTCCCGGCGCGCCCGAGCGAGGCGATCGCCGGCAAGACGAGCCTGCTCGACCTGAACGACCGCATCTGCAAATGGCCGCTGGGCCATCCGGGCGAACCCGATTTCCACTTCTGCGGCGACAAGGTGAACCCCGGCTTCCCCTATTGCGTCGCGCATTGCGGCCACGCCTATCAGGCGCAGCTCCCCCGCCGCGATCGCCGCCCCGCGCCCCCGATGCCCTTCGGCGGCAACCGCCCCCGCTGAGCGGACGCGACATCGACACGAAAAGGCCGGGGGAGCGATCCCCCGGCCTTTTTGGTTGGAAGCCGTTTTGGTTGCCGGGCGCTCAGTCGATCCGGGTAATGCGCAGATAGCGTTCCAGCATCCGCGCCCGGTCCCCCACGATGGCGGCAGCCGCATCGGCCGCCATGGGAACGAACATCGTGCCCTGTTGCGTGGCATAGACGCCCCGGCGCGCGGCGACCTCTGCGTCGCGATACGCCAGCCACGCGCGCTGCGCCGCCTTCAGCCGCGCCGCCGCCGGGGCGGGCAGCGTGCGCATCAGCGCAGTGTAGGCGGCATTCATGCGCCGATCATAGCTGCGCATCGCCGCCGCCTCGCAATCGACCTGCGCCGCCGTGGACACATTCGCCGGCGCCTCCAGGCATCGCCGCAACGCCACTTCGGTCGGATCGTCGCGTTCGGCGGCCAGCGCCGGCGCCGCAGCCGCGATACCCAGCACCAGTGCCGACACCATCCCGATACGCTTCGTCGTCATCACCCTCTCCTTGCTCATCCCCAACCAAACGCGGCGCCCGATCGGAAGAGCCATGCCGGCAGGACAAAAGCGCCGTGGCGAGCGATGCGCCAGCCTTTTTGGTTGGAGGCGGCAGACTCGCGCCGCATTAAGCGGACGGTGTTTCCCTGATCCTCCCCCGACAGGGGGGGAGGTGGCGCCGAAGGCGACGGAGGGGGCACGCGATGCGCCGGAGTTCTGCGCGTGCGCAGGCCACCAGGTTTACGGATCGAGATGGACCACGTGAAGCACACGGCATGCGCGAGCCGGGGTAGGTCATGAACGCCTAAACGACCGCTCTCGGTCCAAGGTCTAAATGGCCGAGAATGGGTGGCTAGCTGCCCTTGCGAGTACTCGAGGATGGTGCTTTCTTCGATCCTCCCCCGGAGGGGGAGGGGGACCAGCCGCAGGCTGGTGGAGGGGTAGTCGCCTCATGCTGCACGGCGCGAATAGAACGCGGGCTCTTGCGCAACTCCGCATCTCCGCGCCCATAATCCTGTCCGACATGGAAGCTGGGATCCGCCACATCGTCGTTATCGCCCGCGGCGACTACCCCTCCACCGGCTTCGCCGGTCCCCCTCCCCCTCCGGGGGAGGAATTGGGATGGCTTCCAGCGTCCGACTTTGGGTCGCTGCCGACATCAGGCATGGGGATGGCTTTGCGAGCGGATCGGCATCCGCCCCTCCGCCCCCTCCGGCGCCACCTGCCCTTGGGGGAGGTCTCCCGGGCGAACCCGACAAAAAAAGCCGGCGGATCGCTCCGCCGGCCCCTTTTGTCGGTGTGCTGCCGAAAATCAGAAGCGGAACGCTGCCGTGGCGCGCATCGCGTGATAGTCGAAGCGGTTGTTGCGGGCCATGTCGGTGCCTGCCGCGCCGTTCAGGACGAACGGGTTGGTCGGCAGGGCCGCACCCTGAGTCGCGCGGACGCGGAAGTCGTCGTCCTTGTAGCTCGAATACAGATATTCGAGGCCGACCGAGAAGTTGCGACCGATCTTCTGCTCCACGCCGCCGCCGGCGGTGTAGCCCCACGACTTCTTGTTCTGATCGATCAGCTCGAAGTTGTTGGTCGTGTTGGTGGTGGCGAAGCCGCGGCTGATCTTCGCATAGGACGGGCCGCCGGTGCCGTAGAACAGCGTGCGCGGGCCGACCGCATAGCCGATGCGGGCACGCACCGACGCATCCCAATCGATGCCGCGCGTCAGCGTGTACGATGCCGGGGTCGAGCTGAACGCGGTTACCGAATCGGTCGCCTCGGTCTTGCCGAATTCCGCGAGCGCGCCGACGACGACGCGGCCGAACTGCACGTCATAGCCGATGCGGCCATGATATTCGATGTCGTCGCGGCGGTTGTCACAGCCCGTGTCGCGGCTCGCCGACGTGGCGCGGCCATGGCAGAAGCCGTTGGCGAAGGCGTTGCTGCCGTCCACGGTGGTCACCGTGTCGCCGAAGCCGCCATCCAGGCCGCGATCGAAGGTCACGCGGTCGCGGCGGCTGTTGCTCTGGACGGTGTAGCCGAACGAACCGCCGGCATAGGCGCCCTGGAATTCCTTGTCCTGGGGAACGTCGGTGGTCTGCGCCTGGGCGGGAACGGCGGCGACAGCGAACATCAGCGCGCCGAACGCGGCGCCTGCAAGGGTGTTGATACGCATACTGGAAAAAACGCTCCGTACTTTACTTGGGCGGCCCATACGCATGGGGGGCGCACAAGGATGCTCGGCTGGTCGATCGGTGGAAAAGCGTGATATTTCAGCAACAGTCGTTCTAACTGCCGCCATGTTCCCCTGCGACAGCAGGGGTCCAGAGTTCGGAGGGCCGCCGCTCGTGGCCCTGGGCCCCTGCTTTCGCAGGGGAACGATAAGGCCGCCGCCCTCCCGCGCCGTTCCCCTGCGCACGCAGGGGTCCAGGGTTCGGAAGGTCGCCGCTTGCGGCCCTGGGCCCCTGCTTTCGCAGGGGAGCAATCGCGCTTTCGCGGGGAGCGCGGGGCCGGAGCGCGCCATGGCCCCATTTTGTTCTCCTTACGCAACGCCATCCCTTGCCGAGTGAATTGCCGACCCCCTATAGCTTTGCACATGCCAGAAGACCTGTTTGCCGCCACCGGCGCCCCCACCGAAACCTATGACGCTTCGTCGATCGAGGTTCTCGAAGGGCTGGAGCCTGTCCGGCGCCGGCCCGGCATGTATATCGGCGGCACCGACGAGCGTGCGCTGCACCACCTCGCCGCCGAAGTGCTCGACAATGCGATGGACGAGGCGGTCGCCGGCCATGCCAACCGCATCGAAGTGACGCTGGCGGCGGGGAACCGCATCACGATCGTGGACAATGGCCGCGGCATGCCGGTGGACCCGCACCCGCGCTTCCCCGACAAGTCGGCGCTCGAAGTCATCCTGTCGATGCTCCATTCGGGCGGCAAATTCTCCGGCAAGGCCTATGCCACGTCGGGCGGCCTGCACGGCGTCGGCGTGTCGGTGGTCAACGCGCTGTCGGTCGACACCGTGGTCGAGGTCGCGCGCGACAAGCAGCTGTACCGCCAGCGGTTCAGCCAGGGGCAGACGCTGGGCCCGCTCGAACATCTGGGCGGCACCCCCAACCGGCGCGGCACCAGCGTGGCCTTCACGCCCGACACCGAGATTTTCGGCGAGATGCTGTTCCGCCCCTCACGGCTGTACAAGCTCGCCCGGTCCAAGGCGTATCTGTTCGGCGGCGTCGAGATCCGCTGGAAATGCGACCCCAGCCTCATCACCGACGACACGCCGGCAGAGGCGGTGTTCCAGTTCCCCGGCGGGCTCGCCGATCACCTGAAGGAACAGCTCGGCGCGCGCGAATGCGCGACGGCGGAGTTCTTTTCGGGGCAACAGGACTTCGCCGACGGCCAGGGCCGCGTCGAATGGGCGGTCGCCTGGCCGCTGTGGAGCGACGGCAGCTATAGCTGGTATTGCAACACCATCCCCACCCCCGATGGCGGCAGCCACGAACAGGGGCTGCGCCAGGCGCTGGTCCGCAGCATCCGCGCGTTCGGCGAGCTGGTGGGGCAGAAAAAGGCCAAGGACATCACCGCCGACGACATCGTGGTCGGCGCCGAGCTGATGTTGTCGGTCTTCATCCGCGAGCCGCAATTCCAGTCGCAGACCAAGGACCGGCTCACCAGCCCCGAGGCGACCGCGCTGGTCGAAAAGGCGATGCGCGACCATTTCGACCATTTCCTGTCGGACCGGATGGATCGCGGCAAGGCGCTGCTCGCCTATGTGATCGATCGCATGGACGACCGCCTGCGCCGCAAGCAGGAGCGTGAAGTCAAGCGCAAGACCGCGACCAGCGCCCGGAAACTGCGCCTGCCCGGCAAGCTGACCGACTGTTCCGCCGACGATCCCAAGGGCACCGAACTGTTCATCGTCGAAGGCGATTCGGCCGGCGGCAGCGCCAAGCAGGCGCGCGACCGCAAGACGCAGGCGATCCTGCCGATTCGCGGCAAGATCCTGAACGTCGCGTCCGCCACCTCGGCCAAGATCCTGGCGAACCAGGAAATCGCCGACCTGATCCTCGCCATGGGATGCGGCACGCGCAAGGACTGCGACGTCAGCCAGCTGCGCTACGAACGCATCATCATCATGACCGACGCAGACGTTGACGGCGCGCATATCGCCACGCTGCTGATGACGTTCTTCTTCCAGGAAATGCCCGATCTGGTGCGCCAGGGGCATCTGTATCTGGCGCAGCCGCCGCTGTACCGGCTGACCGTGGGGTCCAAGAGCCTCTACGCCCGCGACGACGCGCACCGCGCGGAGATCGAGGCGACCGCGTTCAAGGGGAAGAAGGTCGAAGTCAGCCGCTTCAAGGGCCTGGGGGAGATGAACCCCAACCAGCTCAAGGAAACGACGATGGACCCCAAAACGCGCGGGATGCTGCGCGTCACGCTCCCGCACGAATATGAGGAGCGCGCGAGCGTGAAGGACCTGGTCGACCGGCTGATGGGCAACAACCCGGCACACCGCTTTGCCTTCATCCAGGAAAATGCCGGGCGGCTCGACGAGGATGTGATCGACGCCTGAGGAGGCGCGCGAATTTTTCGCGCGGCCCGCGTAAGTTTTCCGCCAAGCCCGCGACTAAAGCCTGTGAACGGGGCAGGACACGCGATGCACGGCGATCGGGACAGAGACGCACTTTATGCGCAGGCGGGCGCGGCCTATGCGCCGGCGATCGCCCGGCTGGCGCGCGCGGTGGAGGGCAATGCCGACCGCGCGCGCGACCTGGAGTAGGAAATCCACCTTGCGCTGTGGCAGAGCTTCGCCCGGTTCGACGCGCGCTGCGCGATCTCGACCTGGGTCTATCGCGTCGCGCACAATGTCGCCGCCACCCATGCCCGGCAAGGCGCGCGGGGTGCCCGGCTGGTCGGGCTGGAGGCGGCGCAGGGGCTGTTCGCCGGGGACGATCCCGAGGCGGAGGTGGGGCAGGCGCAGCTGATCGAGCGGCTGAACGCGCTGGTCCGCCGGCTAGAGCCGCCCGACCGGCAAGTGATCCTTCTCTATCTGGAGGGCGTCGACACCGCCGAGATCGCTGAGGTGACCGGGCTGAAACCCGGCACCGTCTCGGTCAAGATTCATCGCATCAAGGCGCTGCTGGCGCGCCGCTTTCATTCGGAGGAACGGGCATGACCGATCCGATCGCCGCGCTGTGGCAGGAAGAGGCCCCGGACGCGACCGCACTGCCGGCGGCGACGCTGGCCGCCGCCGAGGCGCGGCTGCGCAGCCGGGTCCGCCGCCGCGACGCCATCGAATATGTCGCGGGCGCGTTCGCCATGCTGGTGTTCGCGCGCACGGCATGGATCGTGCCCGACTGGGGCGTCCGCATCGGGTGCATCGCGATCATTCTCGGCACGTTCGTCACGCTGCGCAACCTGTGGCGCCGCCGCCCTGCCGAGCCCGACAGCGCCGCGCCGGGCCTTGCCTTCTACCGCGCGCAGCTCGCGGCGCAGCGCGACGCGCTGGCGAGCGTGTGGCGCTGGTATCTGCTGCCGCCGCTGCCCGGCATGGTGCTGCTGCTCGGCGCCGTCGCGCGCGTTGCCGCCGCGCACCTGCCGCTCTGGGCCACGCTGATCGGAGTCGGGGCGGCTGCATTGCCCGTGGTGGGGGTGTTCTGGGGCATCCATGCGCTCAATCGCCGTGCGGCGCGGGCGTTGCAGGCACAGATCGACGCGCTCGACCAGGGCGTGGCCTAAGCGGATTGCTCCACAACCTAAGGTGTATTAGTCTAGCAACACAATAAAGGGGATCTCACGATGCGCCGACTGCTGCTCTGCCTGCCCATCCTCGCCCTGGCCGCGCCCGCGCTGGCGCAGACCACGCCGCCCCCCGCCCCGGCGGCGCCCGCCGCGCCCGTCGTCGCCGACAAGGAATTTCGCGCGCGGGTGGAGCAGCTTGGCGATGTGCTTTCGGGCAAGGCCGACTATGACGCCTATTTCTCCGACGCCTTCCGCGCACAGGTGCCCAAGGCGCAGTTCGATGCGATCAGCGCGCAGCTGATCGCCGGCAGCGGCCCCTTCTCCGACATTCAGCGGCTCACTGCCAAGACGCCCTGGTCCGGCACCGTGACCGTCGAGTTCCGCGACGCGCTGGCGGAGATGGACATCGCCGTCGATCCCGCCGGCGACCACCGCGTCACCGGGCTGCTGATCCGCGGCGTCACCGCGCGCGAGGCGACGCTGGACGCCGTGGGCGCGACGATCCGGGGGCTGAAGGGCAGCACCGGCTATGTCCTCGCCAAGCTGGGCGGGGCGACGCCGCAGATCCTGGCTGCGCACAACGCCGATACCCCCTTCGCGATCGGCTCCGAATTCAAGCTGGTGATCCTCGCCGAGCTGATCCGCGCGACCAATGCCGGGGAGCGCAAGTGGGACGACCTGGTCACGCTGGACGGCAAGGAGCTTCCCGGCGGCGGCTATTATGGCAAGCCGGCGGGGACGCAGGTGAGCCTGCGCGAGTTGGCGACGCAGATGATCTCGATCAGCGACAACAGCGCGACCGACATATTGCTGAAGACGCTGGGTCGCGCGAAGGTGGAGGCGATGATGCCGGTGCTCGGGATCAAGGACCCCGCGCGCAACCGCCCCTTCATGGGCACGGCGGAAGTGTTCAAGCTCAAGGGCATCGCCGGGCTGCGCGCGCGCTATCTGGCGCAGGGCGAGGCCGGGCGCCGGGCGCTGCTCGACGGCGAAGTCGCCGCCACGCCGCTGAGCGCGATCGACCATGCGCTGTTCGCCTCGAAACAGCCGCTGTCGCCCGACACGCTCGAATGGTTTGAAAGCCCCAACGACCTGGTGCGTGTGATGGACTGGATCCGCCGCAACACCGAGGGGGCGAAGGGCGCCGATGCGCGCGCGATCCTGTCGAAGAACCCCGGCATCCCCGCGCTCGCCGCGTCGAAATGGCAGTTCGTGGGCTACAAGGGCGGATCGGAGCCCGGCGTGATGGCGATGACGCTGCTGCTCCAGAGCAAGGCCGGCGACTGGTATGTCTATTCGGCAAGCTGGAACGACCCGACCCAGCCGGTGGAGAACGGCAAGTTCGCAGGATTGGTCGGGAAGGCGGCGGAACTGGCGGCACCCTGAAAGCAGCAAACTGAATCTCCCCTCCCGCAAGCGGGAGGGGTCGGGGGAGGGGCCGCGCCTGCGCGGCGCTTCTTCTACTTCAG
Source organism: Sphingomonas degradans (assembly GCF_053502645.1). Lineage (NCBI taxonomy): Bacteria > Pseudomonadati > Pseudomonadota > Alphaproteobacteria > Sphingomonadales > Sphingomonadaceae > Sphingomonas > Sphingomonas degradans. The sequence goes on along the minus strand of NZ_CP177172.1, from coordinate 524,599 downwards.
GCCCTCCCCTAGCCCCTCCCGCTTGCGGGAGGGGAACGGATAGGCTCTCCCCTATCCCCGCATCCGCAGCTGGTGATAGCGGCTGCGCGCCGCGACGGCGGTGATCATCAGCATCACGCCGGCGCCCAGCACGATCACGCCCAGCCAGATCGGCACCGGCACCCATCCCTTGCGGTGGAGCAGCACCAGGATCGCGCCCAGCGTGGCGATCAGCACGCCGGCCAGCCGGATGCCGCGCCCCACGCCCGCCAGCTCGGTGCGATAGGCCTCGGCATCGGCGGGGTCCTTCAGGTTCGGCGGGGCCATGCGCTCACGCCACCAGCGCGTCGACCAGCGCGCGGACCTTTTTCTGGCGCCACTGCGGCAAGGGCGCGACCAGCCAGTATCCCAGCGCCGACGCCCGCGTCTCGCCCACCGCGACCACGCGCCCGGCGGCCAGATCGGCGCGGGCGAGCAGTTCGGGCACGGTCGCGCGGCCCAGCCCCTGCGCCGCCGCATCGAGCGCGAGCCCGGCATCGGAAACGCGGACCTGCGACCCGGCATCCTCGTCCAGGCACCCCGGCCAGGCGATGCGGGTATCCACGCCGCCGCCGGGCCGCTCGACCGTGACCATGCCGTCGCTCTCCAGCCCCTCGCCCTCATGCGCACCCGGCCCCTCGCCCCAGCGGACCGCCAGGTCGAGATTGGCTTCGGTAAAGTCGAGCGCATCGTCCGACGGGATCAGCACGAAGCGCAGTTCGCTGTCCGCACGCGCAATCTCGGCCAGCTTGGGCATCAGCCATTTGGCGGTGATGTCGCGCGGGGCGGCGATCGTCAGCGACTTGGACGATTGCCCCGCCTGCATCGCGCGCACCGCTTCCTCGAACTGGAGGAACCCGGCTCGCAGCGCGGCCAGCCCGCCTTCGCCCTCGGGCGTCAGCTCCAGCCCCTTGGTCGTGCGGCGGAACAGGACGACGCCCAGCGTATCCTCAAGCGCGCGGATCTGCTGGCCCACGGCCGCCGGGGTGACCGCCAGCTCGTCGGCCGCGCGCGTGAACGACAGGTGCCGCGCCGCCGCGTCGAGCACGCGCAGGCCATTGAGGGGAAGGTGCGTCCGCTTCATCCCGCCACCGCCGGCGCGTTGAGCGCGAATTTGGGAATGGCGACGTCGAACGCCGAACCGTCTTCGCCGATCATGTGGTAGCTGCCCTGCATATGCCCGGTGGGCGTCGCCAGCGGGCAGCCCGATACATAGTCGAAGCTGCCGCCGGGATCGATCATCGGCTGTTCGCCGACCACGCCCTCGCCCTCCACGGTATGCCGCACGCCGCGCCCGTCGGTGATGATCCAGTGCCGGGTGAGCAGCTGCACCGTGAAGGCGCCCGCATTCTCGATGCGGATGTGATAGGCCCAGAACCACCGCCCGCGTTCGGGCTGCGACTGTTCGGGCAGATAGGAAGCCGACACCCGCACGACGATGCCGCGCGTTTCGGCTTCGTCGGTGAAGAGTGCCTTGACCGTCACAGCCCGACGCGCCGCAATGCCTGGTCGAGATCGGCGATCACGTCGTCGGCATCCTCGAGCCCGACGTTCAGGCGCAGCGTGCCTTCGGTGATCCCCATCTCCAGCCGCTTTTCCTCGGCCAGCCCCGAATGGGTGGTCGATGCCGGATGCGTCATCAGCGAGCGCGAGTCGCCGATGTTGTTCGAAATATCGACCAGTTCCAGCCCGTCGAGCAGCCCGTGCGCCTGCGCCCGGCCGCCGTCCAGCTCGAAACTGAAGATCGGCCCCGCCGCCTTCATCTGGCGCTGGAACAGCGCGTGCTGCGGATGGCTGGGCAGCGCGGGGAAGTTCACGCGCGGCACGCGGCCTTCCAGGAAGCGGCCGACCTTGACCGCATTCTCGCTCTGGCGATGGATGCGCAGGTCCAGCGTCTCCAGCCCCTTGAGCACCACCCACGCGTTGAACGCGCTCAGCGTCGGCCCGGTGTTGCGCGTGAAGGGCAGCAGCGTGTTGGTGATGAAATCCTCGGTCCCGCACACCGCGCCGGCCAGAACACGGCCCTGCCCGTCCATCATCTTGGTCGCGGAATAGGCGACGATGTCCGCGCCGAAATCGATGGGGCGCTGGAGCACCGGCGTCGCGAAGGCATTGTCGACCACCGTCTTGATCCCGTTCGCGCGGGCAATGCCGCACACCGCCTCCAGATCGACCACGTCCATCGTCGGATTGGCGGGCGTCTCGAAAAAGAACAGCTTGGTGTTCGGGCGGATCGCGTCCTGGAACTGCTGCGGGTCGCGCGCGTCGACGATCGTCGTGGCGATCCCGAACCGGGGGAGCAGCGTCTCGGTCAGCCAGCGGCACGAACCAAAGGCGGCGCGGCCCTGGACGATATGGTCGCCCTGTTCCAGCTGGCACAGCAGCGCCGCGGTCATCGCCGCCATGCCCGTCGCCATCGTCCGGCACGCCTCGGCGCCCTCCAGCAGCGCGATGCGCTCCTCCAGCATCTGGACGCTGGGGTTCTGGAGCCGGGAATAAGTCATCCCCTCCTGCTCGCCGGCAAAGCGCGCGGCGGCATCGCCCGCGCAGTCATAGGCATAGCCGGAGGTGAGGTAGATCGCCTCGCTCGTCTCGCCGAATTCCGAACGCATGGTCCCGCCGCGCACTGCCTGGGTTGCGGGTTTCCAGGTGCGGGTGATGCTGCGATCCATGCCGGTACGACGTTTCATGCGCGCTGCTTTGCCGGGAGCGCGGCCCCCGCGTCAACTACGGGTGTCGCATTTGCCGCCGGAGCGCGAGGAATCTGCCGGTCGCCCCTGGGGAGGGCCCCGTCGCGGGCGGCGCTGCCCCAAGGATGCGGGATTGCGATTGTAACGCCACCGCAGCCGTCATCCCGGCGAAAGCCGGGACCTCAGGCGACGGAGCCCCGCTGCGGCACGAGATCCCGGCCTGCGCCGGGACGACGATTGGGGGGATGGTGCCGCGAATGGCGCGGCCCGCCCGCGATTGCGCACGTCGTCGCCACAGCCCGTAATCCCCAACCGCCACAGCCGTCATCCCGGCGAAAGCCGGGACCTCGGGCGACGGAGCCCCGCTGCTGCACGAGATCCCGGCCTGCGCCGGGAAGACGATTGGGCGGCGTGACGCCGCGAATGGCGCGGCCTGCCCACGATTGCGCACGTCGTCGCCACAGCCCGTAATCCCCAACCGCCACAGCCGTCATCCCGGCGAAAGCCGGGACCTCAGGCGACGGAGCCGCGCTACTGCACGAGATCCCGGCCTGCGCCGGGACGACGATTGGGGGGCATGGCGCCGCGAATGGCGCGGCCCGCCCGCGATTGCACGGGTCACCGCCACGACCCGCCATCCCGGACCGCCACCACAGCCGCCATTGCTTCGCCAATGACGCGCACGAAAGGATCGTTTATCGCTGTCGCCATGACCGATCGTCTCAAGGCCCTTGGCACCCGCCCTTTCCTTGTTGCCCTGCTGGTCGGGCTCGTCGCGCAGGCGCTGTTCGCCTTTCACCTCGACCAGCCGAGCCGCATCCTGTTCGACGAGGTCCATTATGTCCCCGCCGCGCAGGCGCTGATCGACCTGGAGGGGCCGCGCAATATCGAGCATCCCTTGCTGGGCAAGGAGCTGATCGGCGCGGGCATCGTCGCGCTGGGCGACAATCCGTTCGGATGGCGGATCACGGCGACGCTGGCGGGCACGGCGAGCGTGCTGGGGGTGTTCGCGTTCCTGTGGCTGTCGCTGGGATCGATGCGCGCGGCGCTGGTCGGCGCGGCGCTGGCGATGCTCAACCAGACGCTGTTCGTCCAGGCGCGCACGGCGATGCTCGACGTCTATCTGGGCGCGTTCGTCGTCTGGGGGCTGGTGCTGATGCTGTGGGCGATGCGCGGCACGAGCGGCGGACAGGTGCTGCGCCGCTGGATCGGGGCCAGCGTGCTGCTGGGGCTGGCGGTGGCGGTCAAATGGGCGGCGGTGCCCTATGTCGCGCTGGCGGGCCTTGCCTTTATCATCATCCGGCTGCGCGATGCGCGGTTGGCAAAGAAGCCGCTGGCCACCGCCTTTTCGGGCAAGGGGCAGCGGCATTGGGCCGGGCTGGGCATCGTGCCGGGGCTGCTGATCCTGGGCGCGGTCAGCATCCCGGTCTATTTCCTCACCTTCTTCCCCGCCTTCTTCTACACGGTCGATCCGCTGACCCTGCCGCGCCTGTTCGCGCAACAGGCCGACATGTACGCGCTCCAGACGCAGAGGCTGCGCGCGCATACCTATCAGTCGGACTGGTGGAGCTGGCCGCTGATGCTGCGGCCGATCTGGTATTTCTATGAATGGGATAACGGCGCGCAGCGCGGGGTGCTGCTGATCGGCAACCCGCTGGTGATGTGGGGCGGGCTGGTCGCGGTGCTGGCCTGTTACTGGGCCTGGTTCCGCAGCCGGGCAGCGTACCCGCTGGCGGTCGCCCTGCTATGGACGGCGTCGGTCGCGATCTATGCGATTATCCCGAAATCGCTGGGATTCTATTATTATTACCACCTGTCCGGCATCTTCCTGTGCATGGTGCTGGCAGTAGCCTTCCACCATTACGACGCCGGGCGGAACAAGGGCCGCGAGGAATGGTTCGCCGCCGCCGCGCTGATCGCCTTCCTCTATTTCTACCCCATCCTGGCCGCCCAGCCGCTGCCCGACGCACAGGGATTCACGCGGTGGATGTGGTTCACGGACTGGCGGTGAGGGCAGCATAAATCCTCCCCCGGAGGGGGAGGGGGACCAGCCGCAGGCTGGTGGAGGGGTAGTCGCCACATGCTGCATGGCCCGAAAGAAACGTGGTCCCGCGACCATGCTGCGGATCGCTGCGGTGGAGGTTTTTCGAACCTTGTGAGGTGATTGGTTCATGTCAGCCGGATCGCTGGCGGAAGCTACCCCTCCACCGGTTGCGCCGGTCCCCCTCCCCCTCCGGGGGAGGATTTAGGAGACCCTAATACCGTCCCCACGTAAACCGCGAGGACAGTACGAAATTCCACACCGCCGCCACGGCGATCCCGGCCAGCGCAGACAGGCGCCAGTCGCCATGTTCGACGTTATGCAGGAACGCCGCCATGCCGACATTCGCCACCGCGCCCACCGAGCAGACCACGCAGAATATCACCCAGCCGTCGAGCAGCTGCCGCCACCCCTTCAGCCGGCGCTCGCGATAGGTGAGCGCATTGTTAAGGAAGAAGTTGAACGTCATCGCCGCCACCGTGGCGACGATCGTCGCAGTGACGAAATGCATCCCCATCAGCAAGAACAGCACGCCCAGCACGAGGAAATGCACCCCCGCCCCCATCGCGCCGATCGCCGAGAACATCGCGAAGCGCACCGGGATGATCTTGCCGAACATCCGGTCGTACAGCGCGATCAGATATTCCATCGCCACGACATGGTCGAGCTTGCTCTCCCCCTCGGTGCGCGTGCGGAAGACATAGGGCAGCTCGATGAAGTTGAGCGGCGTCGGCGCCGCCGTCAGGATGTCGAGCAGGATCTTGAACCCGATCCCCGACAGCGTCGGCACCAGCGCGCGGACGATCGGCGCGCGGATCATGAAGAATCCGCTCATCGGATCGGTCAGGTCGGCCTTGAGCACGCGGCGCGACAGCCGCGTGGCGAGCGCGGACTTGGCCACCCGGTCGCTGTCCCATTCGCCGGTGCAGCCGCCTTCGCAGAAGCGCGACCCGATCGCCACGTCGAGCGTAGCGTCGGCCTGGAGCGCGTCGAGCATCCGGGGCAGCAGCCGCTCGTCATGCTGCATGTCGCCGTCGATCACCGCGACGATCGGCGCGGCGGTGGCGCACATCCCCTCGATACAGGCCGAGGAAAGCCCGCGCCGGCCGATCCGCTGGATCACCCGCACCCGCTGGTCCAGCCGCGCCAGCTCGCGCACCGCGTCGGCGGTGCCGTCGGGGCTGTCGTCGTCGACGAAGATCGCCTCCCAGCTTCGGCCGGCAAGCGCGGCATCCAGCTTGGCGACCAGCGTCGCGACATTGGCACGCTCGTTGAACGTCGGGATGACGACGGCGAGCTCAAGCAAAGTGGACGTCACTGAAGCTCCCGCAGCACCGCGTCGCCCATTTCGACCGTGGTCAGCGTGCCGCCCAGGTCGGGGGTGCGTGCACCCTTGACCAGCGCGGCGGCCACCGCCGCCTCGATCCGCTGTGCCGATGCCTCGTCCACCAGCGAGTGGCGCAGCAGCATCGCGGCCGACAGGATCGCCGCGCACGGATTGGCCTTGCCCTGCCCGGCAATGTCGGGGGCGCTGCCATGGATGGGTTCGTACATGCCGTTGCCCCCGCTCCACGCACTGAGCGAGGCGGACGGGAGCATGCCGATCGAGCCGGCACACATGCTGGCCTGGTCGGACAGGATGTCGCCGAACAGGTTGCCGGTGACGATCACGTCGAATGCGGTGGGGCGGCGAACGAGCTGCATCGCGGCATTATCGACGTACATGTGCGTCAATTCGATGTCGGGATATTGCACGCTCATTTCATTGACGACATCGCGCCACAGCTGCGAGGTTTCGAGCACATTGGCCTTGTCGACCGAGCACAGCTTCTTCTTGCGGCGCTTCGCCATTTCGAATCCGACGCGGGCGATCCGTTCCACTTCGACTTCGTCGTAGGACATCACGTCATAGCCCTGGCGCAGCCCCTCCATCGTCGTGCGATGGCCCTTTTCGCCGAAATAGACGTCGCCGGTCAGCTCGCGCACGATGACGATGTCGAGCCCGTTCACCACCTCGGGCTTGAGCGGCGATGCGTCCTCGAGGCCGGCGAACAGCGTTGCGGGGCGGATATTGGCGAACAGCCCCAGCTCGCGGCGCAGCCCCAGCAGCGCCGCCTCGGGCCGCAGCCGCCGCTCCAGCGCCTCGAAGCGCGGATCGCCGATCGCGCCGAACAGCACCGCATCCGCGCGCTTGGCCAGCGCCAGCGTATCGTCGGGAAGCGGCTTGCCCGCCGCCAGATAGCCCGCGCCGCCGACCGGCGCCTCTTCGAACTGCAGGTCGAGGCCCAGCGCCTCGAGCACGCGGCGCGCCTGGGTGGTGACTTCGGGACCGATTCCGTCCCCGGGCAAAATGGCGATCAGCGGCATTGCGACTCCTTGGCGTTCCCCCCGCCCCGGCAAGGAGGCAGCGGAAACCGCGCTTTGCCGTCACCGCAGCGGTTACGCAACCGCTCGCTTGAGCCGGTCGACCAGCCGCGCGCGCGCCGCCAGCACATCGGCGTCGCGCCCGATCAACAGGTCGCGCGCCAGGAAATGCCCGGTCAGCCGCAGCCCGTCGAGAATATCGCCCCACGCCGCCGCCCCGCCCGCGGTCAGGAACGGCGGAAGCCGTAGCAGCCGCGCTTCATAGCCGGTCGCCGCCACCCGGCTGACCGCGCCGCCGCTCTTGGGGCTGACATAGGCCAGATCCTCGCGCGCCCCGGTCGCCGCGCATTGCTCCAGGTCGAGCCCGAAGCCCAGTTCGGCGAGCAGCAGCAATTCGTAGCGCACCAGCGCCACTGCCCATCCCCGCGCCGCCGGCGCCGCCTCGATCGCCGCCAGCACCCCGTCCAGCGCGCTGTGGAGTCGCGGATAGGGCTGGGCCTCGGGCAGCGTCGTCGCGGTCAGCGCGGTCACCCATGTCAGCGCGGCGGCGGGCAAGGGTTCGCCGAACAGCGGCGCGCGGCTGTGGAGCAGTTCCACCGTCAGCCCGGCCAGCTGCTCCTGTGTCCGCGCGCGCCATTCGCCGAGCACCAGGTTCGCCGGCTGGAGCACCGGCCGCAACGCGCGCGAACGCCCGCCGCGCACATAGCCCGGCTGCACCCCGTCCCGCGCCGTCAGCGCGCGCACCACCGCGCCATGCTCGCCGTGCAGGCGCACGCTCAGGACAATGGCTTCGGCGCGCAGGTGCATGGTGCGACCCTTAGGCGAAACGCACCTGCGCGGCGAGAGGCCCGCTCGCCGGGCGACTGGCGCACACCGGCAGCGCGACCAACCTGCATTCCGTCATCCCGGCGCAGGCCGGGATCCATTGACCGCCCGGTTCGGCAGGAAGCGCAGGCGGAGCACCGAATGGATCCTGACCTTCGTCAGGATGACGATGCGTGTTCTCAACGGCAATTGCCCCCCCTTGCCGGGACGGGCCGATCCGGTATTCCTGAACAGATACTTGGGGGGAATATCGAAATGTTGGTGCGTGGGTCCGCAGCGGTCGTGATGCTGTGCGTGAGTGGTGCGGCGTGGGCGGGCGACAAGCCGTTGTATCAGGCGGCGCCGGCATGGGTGGTCCCCGCGCCCGCCATAGACATCGCCAAGCTGACCGACAGCGATCCGATGATCGTCATCCTCGACCAGCAGCAGCGCGTCGCCGACGGACAGGAATGGATATATCGCGACCAGGCGATGCGCGTGGTCTCCACCCAGGTGATGAGCCAGATCGGCCAGCTCGCGCTGCCATGGCAGCCGGACCAGGGCGACCTGATCGTCCACAGCGCCGAAATCCTGCGCGGGGCCGAGCGGATCGATTTGCTCGCCACCGGCCAGCGTTTCCAGATCCTCCAGCGCGAACAGCAGCTGGAGCAGCGCCAGCTCGACGGCACGCTCACCGCGACGCTGGCGATCGAGGGGCTGCGCGTCGGCGACGTGGTGCGGCTGCGCTTTTCGGTGACCACGCGCGACAAGGCGCTGCAAGGCAATGTCCAGGCGGGCCTGCAGCTGCTCGGCGATCCGGCCCGCGCCCGTTTCGCCCGCGCCCGGCTGTCCTGGCCCAGCGGCAGCCCGTTCAAATGGCGCACCTATGTCGACGGCCTGTCGCCGGCGGTGGTGACGAAGGACGGGTTCGATTCGATCGAAATCCCCCTGCCGCTCGCCAAATTTCCCGAGCTTCCCGGCGACGCGCCCGCACGGTTCCAGCCGCTGCCGCTGCTCGAAGGGAGCAGCTTCGCCGATTGGGCGGCGGTGTCGCGCACCTTCGCGCCGCTGTACAAGACCGAGGGGCTGATCGCCCCCGGCAGCCCGCTCGCCGCCGAAGTCGCCAAGATCGCCGCCAAGTCCACCGATCCGCGCACGCGCACCGCGCTGGCGCTGCGGCTGGTGCAGGACGAGGTCCGCTATCTGTTCAAGGCGATGAACAACGGCAATTACGTGCCACAGGCGCCGGCGGAAACCTGGTCGCTGCGCTATGGCGACTGCAAGGCCAAGACGCTGTTGCTGCTGGCGATGCTGCGCGCGCTGGGGGTCGAGGCGGAAGCGGTGCTGGCCAGCAGCCAGATGGCCGAGCAACTGCCCCGCCGCCTGCCCTCGCCCGGCGCGTTCGACCATGTGATCGTCCGCGCGACGATCGACGGCACCTCGCTGTGGCTCGACGGGACGGACAACGGCGCGCGGCTGGCCGACCTCGACGATACCCCGCCGTTCCGCACCGTGCTGCCGCTGCGCACCGATGGCGCCGCGCTGATGCCGCTGCCGCTGCGGCCATCGGCCCGGCCCTTTGGCGACATTGCGCTCGAAATGGACCAGAGCGCCGGAATCGGCCTGCCCGTGCCCTATCGCTACACCCTCACGACGCGCGGCCAGATGGCCGAAATGCTCAACGCGGCGTCGGGCCAGGCGAACAAGGAACAGCTTTCGGGCATGGTCCAGGGGATGGTCACCGAGTTCGTCGGCGATTCGATGGTCGCCGATCGCAGCATCCGCTACGACGCAGTGACGGGAACCGCCACGGTCACGGCGACCGGCATCCTCGGCAGCCCGTGGGGCCGAGTCGAGGGGCGGTTCCGCTATTCCCCCGACAAGACCGTGTCGCAGCTGGGCTTCGCCCCCGATCGCGCCCGCCCGGCGTGGAAGGACATTCCCGTCGCAGTGACCCAGCCGCTATCGACTCGGCTGAGCGTGCGGATGCACCTGCCGCAAAAGGGCGCGGGCTTCACGCTGGAGGGCGATCAGGTCCTCCCCGCGACGCTGGCGGGCGTGCCCGTGACGCGCAAGACGGTGCTGGCCGATGGCTGGGCGAGCGTGGAGGACGTCACGCAAGGCGTGCTGGGCGAAATCGCCCCCGCCGATATCGCGGCGGCGCGCGCGCAGGTGGCGCTGGCGCAGACGCGGCTGCTCGAGATCGTCGCGCCCGAAGATTATCCCGCGCGCTGGCAACTGGTCGCCGAAGCGCGCCGGACCAAGGGGTTCGCGCCGATCCTGGCAGTCTATGCCCAGGCGGTGGCCGACGATCCCAAGGCCGCACTCCCCTATCTCAACCGCGCGGCGTTCCTGGCCGGGGTCTGGGACTGGAAGGCGGCGCTGCCCGATTACGACAAGGCGATCGGAATCGAGCCGAGCGTTGACCTGTACCTCGCCCGGTCCTGGGCGCACCGCGCGCTGGGGCAGGATGCGCTGGCGCTTGCCGATGCGCAGCGCGCGCTGGAGCTGGAGCCAAGCTCGTCCTCGGCGATCGGCACGGTCGCACAGCTGCGTTTCCGCAAGGGCGAGCGCGACGCGGCGCTGGCGATGCTGGCGGAACGCATCGCGGCAGGGGGCAAGGAAAAGCAGGGATATGTCTCGGCGCACGCCACCCTGCTGGGCGAGGCCGGGCGCACCGATGAAGCGGTCGCGGCGATGGATGCGATCGTGAAGGCCAATCCGGGCAATGCGTCGCTGCTCAACGACCGCTGCTGGCTGAAGGGCACGCTGGGCGTCCAGCTCGACACTGCGCTCAAGGACTGCACCCGCGCCATCGAAATGGCCGAGCAGCCCGCGTCGATCTATGACAGCCGCGCGCTGGTCTATTACCGGCTGGGGCGGATGGAAGAGGCCGTCGCCGACCTCGACGCCGCGCTGCTGATCGCGCCCAGCCAGACCGCCAGCCTGTACCTCCGCGGCGTGGTGGGCAAGCGCACCGGCGCCAAGACCGCCGACGCCGACCTGGCCGCCGCCCGCCTGATGAACCCGCGCGTGGACGAGGATTACGCGCGGTACGGGGTGAAGCCCTGACGGGAGCGGGTTGGGCACTACAAGGGGCGCAACCGCTGTCGTCGTCATCCCAGCGAAAGCTGGGATCCATTCACCGCCCGGTTCGGCAAGAAGCGCAAACGGAGCGGCGAATGGATCCTGACTTTCGTCAGGATGACGAAGAGGGCGGAAGCATCCCAATCCCTCCAAACCGGATTTGGAGTTTCTTCACGCGCGTGGCTTAAGGGCGCCGACCATGGCGACGCGCGTTTTCCTTACGATCGACACCGAGCTGATGTGGCGGCACCATGTCGCCGGGCTCGACATCGACACGATCGTCCAGCGTTCGCTGGAGCCGGCGGGCGTCGGCGTGGGCTGGCAACTGGCGCAGCTGGCTGCGCATGGGCTGAAGGCGACGTTCTTCGTCGATCCGATGCCCGCGCTCGTCTATGGGCTCGAACCGATCAAGCGGATCACCGGCGCGATTCTCGACGCCGGGCAGGAAGTGCAGCTGCACCTGCATCCGAACTGGACAGGCGCCCATGCGGGCGATCGCGGCGCGAGCTATGGCCCGTTCGAGCTGATCGACTACAGCCTCGCCGAGCAGACGCGGCTGATCGCGGGCGCAGCGGAGATGCTGGTCGCGGCGGGGGCGCCCGATCCGGTGGCGTTCCGTTCGGGCAGCTATTCCGCCAGCGACGATACGCTCACCGCGCTGGCGACTTTGGGCTTCACGTATGATTCGAGCCACAACGGCTCCGAACATCCCTGGCCCAGCGCGATCGGGCTGGATGCGCGCCAGATCGCGCCGGTGCGCCATCGCGGCGTGATCGAAGTGCCGGTTACGCTGATCGAGGATCGCAAGGGGCATCTGCGCCATTTCCAGATCTGTGCGCTCTCGACCGGCGAGATGCGCGCCGCGCTCGACCATGCGGTGCGCCGCAACCATGCGGCAGTGACGATCGTCAGCCACGGTTTCGAGCTGGCCAATCGCGCGGGCACGCGGCGCAATGCCGTGCATGTCCGCCGGTTCGAGGCGCTGTGCCGGATGCTGGCGGCGCGACGCGGCGGGCTGGTGACCGCGCATTTTGCCGACCGCCCCACCTTGCCGCTCGACCGCGCCGACGCGCCGCTCGGCCCCAGCCTGTGGCGCACGCGCTGGCGCCAGGGGGAACAGCTCTGGTCCAACCTGGTCGAGGAGCGCGCGGCATGACCGGGACCAGCGAGCCCCGCCTCGACCTCGCCCGGCCGATGCCGCTCAAGTTCCAGATCGGCGCACGCACACTGATGGCGATCCAGCGCTCGCTGCTGCGCGTGCCGCTGAGCCTCAAGGATGCGCGCTCGGGCGCGGTGCCCGTGCTGCCCCCGCTCCCGCGCGCCGCGCATGGCTATGCGATCACGTCGCTGCCCGAGGCGCTGCTGGACGGCGTGGTCGCCGCATCGGACGCGATGCTGCCCTTCATCCGCCAGCGCTACACCCGCTATTATCTGGATTTCACGGGCAGTTTCGACGGCTGGTTCGCCGGACTGTCCTCGAATGCGCGCCAGAACCTGCGGCGCAAGGCGAAGAAGATCACGCAGGAATCGGGCGGCACGCTCGACGTGCGCCGCTTCGCCGCGCCTGCGGAGCTGGAGGCGTTCCACGACGTCGCCCGGCGGATTTCGCTGCGCACCTATCAGGAGCGGCTGCTCGGATCGGGGCTGCCCGACACCCCCGCATTCCTGCGCGAGACGGCGGCGCTGGCAGCGGCGGGGCAGGTGCGCGCATGGCTGCTGTACATTGCGGGCGAGCCGGCGGCCTATCTCTATTGCCCGGTGGTCGAGGGCACCGTGATTTATGCCCATGTCGGGCATGATCCGGCGTTCAACGACCTGTCGCCGGGCGCCGTGCTCCAGATGGAGGCGATGCAGGACCTGTTCGACGCGGGGACGTTCCAGACGTTCGACTTCACCGAGGGCGAGGGCCAGCACAAGCGCCAGTTCGCCACCGGCGGCGTCGCGTGCGTCGACCTGCTGCTGCTGCGCCCCAGCCTGGCCAATCGCGTGACGATGGCCGCGCTGGGCGGGTTCGACCGCACGGTCGCCGCCGCCAAGCGCGCGGTGCACGGCGCGGGGCTGGAGCGGCTGGCGAAGCGGGTGCGCCGGGGCGGCTAGAGCGCATCGCGCCGACAAACAGCCGTTCGTGCTGAGCGTGTCGAAGCACCGCGAGACCCGGGCCCTTCGACAAGCTCAGGGCGAACGGAGAGGTGGAGTCAGCGTGCCCGGCCCTTCCCTCAGGGCTTGATCCCGAACCGCGCATAGTCCGCATCGACCTGCGGCTGGAGCAGCCGTGCCTCCGCCAGCGCGGCATCGCCCGCCGCCGCATTGCCCATCCGCCGCTGCACCACCCCGTTCAGGAACAAGGTGCCCGCCGCACCGGGCCGCAGTTCCAGCGCGGCCTTCAGGTCGGTGGCGGCCTCGGCCAGCTTGTTCATGCGGAAATAGACCATGGCGCGGCTGTCCAGCGCCGCCGCGACGCCGCTGCCGCCCATTTCCACGGCGCGGGTGCAATCCTTGAGCGCGCTGTCCAGTTCGACGTTGAGCGTGCCCTTGATCCAGCAGCGCCCGTTGAGGAAGTTCGCATTGCCGGGCCGCTTTTCCACGGCGCTGTCGCTCGCCGCGATTGCCCCGGCGGCATCGCCCGCCGCCGCCAGCACCGCGCCACGCATCGCCAGCAATCCAGGCGCGTCCTCGCCGTCGCCGGTCGCGTCGATCCGGGCATCGACCAGCGCCAGCGCCGCATCCTTGTCGCCATTCTCCGCCTTCATGACCGCCAGCCGACGCAGCACATTGGTGTCGGCGGGGTCCAGTTCGTGCGCAGCGACCAGATCGGCCTCGGCCGCCTGCCGACGCCCCAGCGCGACCAGCACATTCGCCCGGCGCAGATAAGTCGCGTCATCGGCCTGGAGCGCGATCGCCTTGTCCAGATCGGCCAGCGCCTTTTCGCGCTCGAAAATCCCCTCCAGGAATCGCGCGCGGTCGATCAGCCGCGACGCTTCCTCGGGCTTGTCGGCGATATAGCTGGCATAATCCGCCAGCTGCCGGTCGTAGCGCCCGGCGCGCTTGGCCGCCGCCACGGCGTTCCACGGCCCCGGCCGACCCGGCACGGTGGCGGCACGCAGCAACCGGTTCTTCGCCTCGGCCAGCTTCGCGCGGGCCGCCGGGATTTCGGCGGGCGCGACTTCGCCGCCGGTCTGGGTGTTGCGCATCTCGACGGTGAGCACCTCGCCCGCCAGCGTCGCGGTGCGGCTGACATGGCGGCCGCCGGGCAAATCGATCTCGGTCACCGGCGCACCGTCCAGCACGATGCCCTTGCCGCCATCGGGCAACAGGATGCGCGTCGTCTGGCGCGTGTTCGCCGGATCGCCGAAGGCCACCGGAATGTCCTTCCAGATCGCGCGGGTCCGATCGGGCAGCGTCGCCACTCCGATCGGCGCCACGCCATAGCGATAGCGCGCATCGTCATAATTCCAGCGCGGCGTCATCGATCCGCGCAGCACGATGGTCGCGCTGCTGGCAGCGTCGTCGAACGTGACCTTGTGCGATGCCAGAATCATGTCGGCGCCACTCGGGGCCGAGCCCTGGAGCATCCGCCGCTGCTCGTCCTTGCCCATTTGCGCCATGGCGGTCTTCAGCATGCTGGCATTGCGGCCCCGGATCGTGACCGTCGCCTCGAACGGCGCGGGCAGGTCCAGCCCGCCGCGCATGTCGAGTTCGACGGTCCCCAGCATCGTCGGCCGCCCCGGCACGCGGCGCGGCGCCTGCACCAGCGTCGCGCCCTCCGCCCGCACTGGTAACGCCCAGCCGGTGATGAGAACATCGTCGATGTCCTCCAGCTGCGCATCGGTGGCAGTGCCGTCCAGCCACAGCGTCCGTCCGCCGGCCTTGGCGATCACGAAGATATGGTTGAACGCCGCAATCGACGGCAGCCGCGCCGTCACCAGATCGCCATTGCCCAGATTGGCGAGCGCGCCCTCGGCCTCGATCCCCAGGTCATGCAGGATCGCCAGCAGCAACAGCGTCTTGGCCTTGCAGTCGCCATAGCGCGTGGCCCAGGTCTGCGCGGGCGTCTGCGGCACCAGATTGCCGTTATCCATCCCCTTCGCCAGATAGCGGACCTGCCCCTGCACCAGCTTGAGCGCCAATGCGGTGCGGCGCACCGGATCGCTCTCGGCCTTGGCGATCGTGGCCACTTCGGCGGCAAGCGGGCTGCCCGGCGCGATCAGCCCCTCGGTCCTGTACAGCGGCGCCATCACCTTCGACACTGCCGCCCAATCGGCAAAGGTCGTCGCTTCGACGATCGGCGGGCGTACGAACCGCCCCGGCGCCATCGCCGGCGCCTCGGGCTGGCGCGCCAGGGGCAGCGTGAACTCCAGCACATGCCACCCCGCCGCATCGCTCTCACGCGGGGTGGCGCCCACGGGGTGCACTTTCCACTGCACCGGCGTGCCCTGCGGCCACATCACCCGCGTGCGACCGAAACCGAGCTTGATCGGCTGCGACAGGATCGGGCCGATCGCGACGGCATTGCCCGCCAGTGCCGGGTCCTTGCGTGTCACCGTATAGCGCACGTCGAGCACGTCGCCGACCTGGAGCCCCTCCACTGCCAGCGTCGCGGTCAGCGTGCCGTCCAGCATCTGTGCCTCCAGCCCCTTTTCGCGGCGGATCACGGTGAATTGCGGCCCCGCCTTGAGCGCGTCGATCCGCTGCCCCCCGCGCACGATGTCGACCGCGTGGACGATCAGGTCGCCATGCTGGGGCTGCCATTCGATACTGACCGTGCCCGCCTGGGTAAGCTGCGAAACTGACAGGATGCGCGTCGCGCGCTCGCTATAGGCCCAAAGCGTGCCGTCGGCGTCGATCCGCTGCTGGTTGTCGAACGTCACCAGGCTCGCGGCATCGCCATCGGATGCGGCGGCGGGCGCGGGGGCCGCCAGCACCCAGGCGGGCGCAGGCTGGTACAGGGGCTTGTCCCCGGCATGCGCGTTCGTCGCCGCCAGCAAGGCGACCGTCACAACACCGTAACGCAACATTCGGCAACTCCCCGCAACTACGCGACAATCCTCGCCAGTTCCGCGAGGACTGGCAAGGGCCGTGTCACTGGGCGTGGAAATAATCGTAAAGTTGCTGCGCGACTGCCGCCGATACGCCGGGCGCGCGCTTCAGGTCTTCCAGGCTGGCCCCCTTCACTGCCCTCGCCGTCCCGAAATGCATCAACAGCGCCTTTTTGCGCGCGGGGCCGATTCCCGGCACATCGTCCAGCGGGCTCGCCACGCTCGCCTTGGCCCGCTTTGCCCGGTGGACGCCGATCGCATAGCGATGCACTTCGTCGCGCAGCCGCTGGATGTAGAACAGCAACGGCGCATTGACGGGCAACATCCGCTCGCTGCCGTCCAGCATGTGGAACACTTCGCGCCCGTCGCGGCCATGGTGCGGCCCCTTGGCGACGCCGACCATGCACACATCCTCGATGCCCAGATCCTCCAGCACCGCCCGCGCGGCGTTCAGCTGGCCACGCCCGCCGTCGATCAGCACCAGATCGGGCCAGTCGCCCTGCGTCCGATCGGGGTCCTCCGCCTGCGCGCGGGCGAAGCGGCGCGTGAACACTTCGCGCATCATCCCGAAATCGTCGCCGGGGACCGTGCGCTCGTCCTTGATGTTGAACTTGCGATACTGGCCCTTGCGGAACCCCTCCGGCCCCGCGACCACCATCGCGCCGGTCGCGGCGGTGCCCTGGATATGGCTGTTGTCATACACTTCGATCCGGTCGGGCGGCTCGGGCAGGTCGAAGAAATCGGCCAGTTCGGCCAGCAGCTTCGCCTGCGTCGTGCTCTCCGCCATGCGCCGGTCCAGCGCCTCCACGGCATTGCGCTGCGCCTGTTCCATCAGCCGCCGGCGCGCGCCGCGCTGGGGCACGCTCAGCGCCACCTTGTGCCCCGCGCGCTCGGCCATCGCCTCGGCCAGCAGCGCCGCCTCGTCCAGTTCGCGATCGACGAACACGTTGCGCGGCGGCGGCACCTCCTCATAGAATTGCATCAGGAACGCGCTCAGCACTTCGTCCTCGGGCACGTCGCTGGTGTGCGCGGGAAAGAAGCTGCGATGGCCCCAGTTCTGGCCGCCGCGAATGAAGAACGCCTGGATGCCCATCACGCCGTTCTTGTGCGCCATCGCAAAGATGTCGGCGTCGCCCACCCCTTCCGCATTGATCGCCTGACTGCCCTGGATGAAGGTCAGCGCCTTCAGCCGGTCGCGCAGCACCGCCGCCTGCTCGAAGTCGAGATTCTCCGCCGCCGCCTGCATCGCCTCGCCCAGCTTGGCCTGCACCTTGGTCGACTTGCCGGTCAGGAAGTCGCGCGCGTCCTGCATCAGTTCGGCATAGCCCGCCTCGTCGATCCGCCCGACGCACGGCGCGGAACAGCGGCGGATCTGGTAGAGCAGGCACGGCCGGTCGCGCGTGGCGAAGAAACTGTCGGTGCAACTGCGCAGCAGGAACAGCTTCTGCAGCGCGTTCAGCGTCTTGCGCACCTGCCCCGCGCCCGCAAACGGCCCGAAATAGTCGCCCTTGAACCGCCGCGCCCCGCGATGGAGCTGGACGCGCGGAAAATCATGGTCGCGCCGCAACAGGATGTAGGGAAAGCTTTTGTCGTCGCGCAGCAGCACATTGTAGGGCGGGCGAAACCGCTTGATGAGCTGCGCCTCGAGCAGCAGCGCCTCCGCCTCGTTGTTGGTGGTAACGATCGTCATCGACCGGGTCTGCGCCACCATCCGCTGGAGCCGCTTGGTCAGGCGGCTGACCTGGGTATAGTTGGTCACGCGGTTCTTCAGCGCGCGCGCCTTGCCGACATACAGCACGTCGCCGCGCGCATCCTGCATCCGGTACACGCCGGGCCGCGTCGGCAGCGTCGCGACGACGTTGCGGATCGCGGCGACGCCCGCGTCGATATCGGGCACCCCCTCGCCGCGCACGGCATAGGTGGCCTTGTCCTCGTTGAAGCGATTGGGGGAATTGGGATCGGTCATGGTTCGCCGGGGGATTTAGGCGCGGCAGCCCCGCCCGGCAACGTGTACCCGCCGATCACTGCGCGGCGGCGGCGTTTTCCATGCGCTGGGCCTCGGCTTCGATCTGGCGCATCGTCTCCTGCACCCGCGCGCCGACATCGTCGCGGCGGCGCTGTTCCTCGGCGGCGTGGCGCCACGCATAGACCGCCAGCGCCGCCGCCAGCGCCAGCGTGACCAGGCCGGCGATCCGCAGCCAGCGATACGAGGGTTCAGGTGCCATGCGGGGGGGGTGTAGGGCGACGGGGCGCGAAACTGAAGGGGGTTGCGCAAGGTAGCGTTGGCCATGTTCGCTCCCCTCCCGCTTGCGGGAGGGGCCGGGGGAGGGCCTGAAGTGGAAGAAGCGCCGCGCAAGCGCGGCCCCTCCCCCTGCCCCTCCCGCAAGCGGGAGGGGAGCAAAAACACAAAAAACCGCCCCCGGTTGGTACCGGAAGGCGGCTTGCTGTGCGTGCCCGGTCGCCCGGTGCGCGAAAAGTCAGTTCAGGCGGCCGAGCCCTGCGATCGTCTTGTCGACCAGTGCCTTGTCCGCACCCGCGTCGTGCTTGGCGGCGATGATCGTCGCGGCGGCGCGGGTCGCGGCGTCGGCCATCTTGACGCGGATTTCCTGGATCGCGGCGCGTTCGGCGCTGGCGATCTTGTCTTCGGCCATCTTCGCGCGGCGTACGGTCAGTTCCTGCGCATCGGCCTCGGCCTTGGCCAGCACGGCGCGCGCCTCTTCGTCGGCATGCGCCAGCATGGCCTCGGCCTCGCCCGCCACGCCGGCGATCTTGCGCGCATATTCGTCGCGCAGCGCTTCGGCCTCGGCGCGCAGCTGCTTGGCTTCGTCTAGGCGGCTGCGGATCGCCGCGATCTGGTTGTCCAGCCCGCGGGTGATGATCCCCGGCACCTTCTTCCAGATCAGCAGCGCAAGGAACGCCGCCATCGCGATCGAGACCCAGACAGTGGCGTCGAGCCCGAACACCGAAGGATCGGCGGCATGTTCGCCCGGCGTCGCCGCGCCTTCGTGCGTCGACAGCGCGTGCGTGCCGGTGTCGGGCAGCGGCATGCCCTTGCCCTTGGCGGCCTGATCTAGCCGGTGGTCAGCGGCTTCAGCCGAAAGAACGGTGGAATTATCAGCCATGGAGCGCGGCCTTCACTGCGGTCTGTGCCTCGGCTGCCGTGACTTCGGCACCCGACAGGCGGGCGACGATCTCGCGCGCGGCATCGGCTGCGGCGGCTTCGATCTCGGCGGTGGCGGCGGCGGTGGCCGTCGCGATGCGGACTTCGGCCTCGGCGATGCGCGCCTCGGTCTCGGTACGCGCCGCAGCTGCGGTGGCGGCAGCCGCCTCCGCGCCCCTGGCACGGGCTTCGGCGATGCGCGCCTGCACGGCTTCTCGCGCGGCGTTTTCCTGCGTGCGCCAGCGCGCCTCGGTTTCGTCCGCAACGGTGCGCGCGGCCTCCGCGGCGGCCAGGTCGCCCGAAATGGTGTTGTCGCGTTCGTCGACGGTCGACAGCACCTTGGGCAGGATGCCCAGGCCGACGACGAGGAAGACGAGGCCGAACGTCACCAGCACCCAGAAGATCTGGGACGCATAGGTAGCGGCGATCTGTTCAATCTGAGGCATTGCTATCCTTGCCCGATACGGGCCGGCACACGGGGCCGGCCCGGACGGAAAGTGTTACGCGACGAAGATCAGCAGCACTGCAACGACGAACGCGAGCAGGCCGAGAAGCTCGGCTGCGGCGAAGCCGATGAACATGTTGCCCTGCTGGCTCGCAGCCGCACCCGGGTTGCGCAGCGCGCCTTCGAGGAAGGCAGCGAACACGTTGCCCACGCCCAGTGCCGCCAGGCCCGCACCGATTGCCGCCAGACCTGCACCCAGGAACTTGATCGTGTCACCGTCCATTGATTCAACTCCTTTTAGAATACGAGAAACTTAAAACCTAAATTCGGGATCAATGATGGTCGTGCAGGTGCACGGCGTCATTGATGTACAGCGAAGTGAGCAGCGCGAAGACATAGGCCTGCACGCCCGCCACCAGCATTTCGAGCGCCGACACGCCAGCCATCAGCAGGAAGCTCGGCACGCCGACCAGGATGCCCAGGCCCGCGCCGGCATTGCCCGCGTTGATGATGAAGCCCGCCAGCACCTTGAGCAGGATGTGCCCCGCCGTCATCGCCACGAACAGTCGCAGCGCGAGGCTGAACGGGCGCACCATGAACGACACGAACTCGATCGGCGCCACCAGCAGCAGCACGGGGATCGGCGTGCCCTTGGGCGCGAACAGCGAGAAGAAGCGCAGGCCATGCTTGGCAAAGCCGACGACGAGCACGATCGAGAAGCTCAGGATCGCCAGCACGCCGGTGACGGTGAAGTGGCTCGTCACGGTGAACGGGTGCACGCCGACCAGCCCGAACGGCATCAGGCCGAGGACGTTGGCGAACAGGATGAACATGAACAGCGAGAAGACATAGGGGACGAACTTGCGCCCGTCCTTGCCGACATTCGCCTTGAGCAGATTGTCGATGAAGCCGGTGAAGGTCTCCACCATCATCTGCCAGCGGCCCGGCACCATCTGGCGCTTCAGCCCGCCGAGCATGAACACCCACAGCACTACGGCTGCAACGCACATCCACAGCGCCGAGTTGGTGAAAGCGATCTGATGGCCGGCGATGGAAAAGCCGTCCCAGATCGTCTGCACCTCGAACTGGTGCATGGGGTCGATCTTGCCTGATTGCGCCGCCACGATAGTTCCCTGGGCCCCGTATTAGCCAAAGCGCCCGAAGATCACTCCGAGCGCTGGTTTGAAATCCGTATGATGTTCCTGAACGCACTCGCAATTCCGAGGAAAAGGAGCCCGAGCAGGAGCCAAGGGGTGGTACCAAACAACCGATCGAGCACCCACCCGATCAGCGCACCACCGATCATTCCACCGATCAGTTCGGCCAGCACGCGATTCCCGGTGCGATACTGGGTATCGCCCTCGGGCATTGCGGCGCCGGTCCTGATCGCCTCTTGCGATTTTGCCCGTTTCAGCCGCTCGTCGAGCGAGCTGATCCGCACATCCTCTCGGAGGGGTTCCAGTCCGGGCTCGTTTTCGGCCATACGCTCCTCCCAAACGCCGTCACCGGCAGGGCCTAGCATCTGTGCCTAAGGGCGAGCCCGCCAAGGCAGGGGCCGTTTAGGAAGGGGGGACGCCCGAGTCAACCTTTGCAACAATTCCCTTTCGCGCCCGCATGACGCGGGCCGAATCGCTGCTATAGTCGCGGCCATGCTGACCGACCCCGACAATGCCGGACACCGCGCGCGGCTGCGCCAGAGGCTATTCGACGGGGGCCCCGATGCATTGCTCGACCACGAACTGATCGAATACCTGCTCGCGCTCGCGATTCCCCGCCGCGACACCAAGCCGCTGGCCAAGGCGCTATTGCAGGAATTCGGCGGGATCGCCGGGCTGCTCACCGCCGACGCCGCCGCGCTGGCGCGAATACCGGGCATGGGCGAGACCAGCGCCGCCGCACTCAAGACCGCCCACGCCGCCGCGCTCCGCCTGCTCCGCGCGCAGGTGGCCGAGCGCCCCGTACTGGCCAACTGGCAGGCGCTGCTCGATTATCTGCGCGCCGACATGGCGCACCACGCGATCGAACGCTTCCGCGTCCTCCACCTCAATTCGCGCAACATGCTGATTCGCGACGAGCTGATGAGCGAGGGGTCGATCGACCAGGCGGCGGTCTATGTCCGCGAAGTCATCCGCCGCGCGATCGACCTGGGCTCCGCCGCGCTGATCCTGGTCCACAACCACCCCTCGGGCGACCCCGCCCCCAGCCGCGCCGACATCGACATCACCCGCAGCATCGCCGAGGCCGGCCGGCGGATGGAAATCACCGTCCACGACCACATCATCGTCGGCACCGAAGGCCATAGCAGCCTGCGCGCACAGGGATTGCTGTGAAGGCGCAGGATTCGCTCGCGCGGCGCCTGCTCTGGTTCGCGGGGCTATGGCTGGCGGGCGTGCTGGTGGTCGGCGCGGCGGCGTGGGCAATACGGCTGGTGGTGTAGGGGTTGGGTGGGTGAAAGGCGTAAAATTGGCGGGAGCGGCCATCGGCATGGCGCGCGGAGAGCGCTTTCCTCGATCCTCCCCCGGAGGGGGAGGGGGACCAGCCGCAGGCTGGTGGAGGGGTAGTCTCCGCATGCTTTACCGTATGAATGAAACGCAGGACTTCGCCGGTCAGCTACGCCGGTGAAAGACCGATGGCTGGCTCCCCACGCAGGGCGTTCGGCTATTCCACCTTCCCGCGCGAATGATCGCGCCCGACCCGCAAGCCGTGACCGCCACATCCTAGTAGCCGCCCGGGGAGAATACCCCTCCACCGGCTTCGCCGGTCCCCCTCCCCCTCCGGGGGAGGAACAAGCATCGCGTTTTGCGCGCGCACGGGAGCGCTAAAGGACTTCCCCGGGCCAATCGGCGACAACCTCGAACATGATGTCGTCTGCGCAGTGCGCTGGCACAAATGCAATCGCCTCCGCCACTGCCGCCTCGGGCGTGATGGGACGCACGGAGAGATCAAGGATGAGGTCGAGGCGACCGATATAGCCTTTGGGAATTATCTGAAACCCATCGACTCCCAGCACCTGCCCGCCCGAAGCAGTACAGGACCCGATGCGCGCGATGGCGTCGCCCGCGCTCAGCATTTCAATCGACATTGGCCCCTCCCCTTCCGAGGAGAATGACGAAGGGCAAGCTTGTCGGCAACTGATGCCCCACCCCAAGCAAAACGGCCGCCGATCTTCTTTCGCCCTGACTGTTTTGCGCCCCACTCGGCCCGCGTCAGCAGGGGCCATGCCAGTACATACCCTCGCCTAATTCCGACCAGCACTCGGCGAGCATACCCAGATCGCGCTTGTCCCGCGCAAATCCATAACCCCACCCTCCGTCGAAGAATGGCTTTGTCGTAATCTCCACCGCGCGGTGGCTGACGATCACATATGCCGGCCTCAAGCGGGCGATAGCGGCTGGCCATTTCCCTTTCGGCAGCCACAACGAGCGATCGGATGGACCAAGCGGATAGGCCGCCATCAGGCGTTGGGCATCTGCCGCAATCGCCTTCAATTGCTCTCGATTATGCGTCGGGTGCGGGAACGCGCAGTATATTGCCAGCGCGATCAGGACGAAGATCGGAAGAACAACGCTCAGGCACCCTCTCACCCGCCTTCTCCCTATCCGGCGCTTATCGCGTCTCAAGCGTAGAGTGCATTCGAGTGCGACAAGAAGGCAATGGCGGTTTCATGCTCCAATGCCTCCCTATTCATGCGACGTGCTTCCCACGCAAAACGGCCGCCGGAAATTCCGGCGGCCGCTGGATACCGCGCCCTGCGTGCGGCGCGGTGGAGGGATGCTCGACCCGTGGGTTACTGCGCCTTGGGCGTCAGGAACACCGTGAGTTCTTCCTTGCTCACCGACTGGTTCTTGTCGGTGTCAGTGGCGGCAAAGGCCTGGCCGACCCAGGTCTGGGCTTCGGGCGATCCGGGGGCGAAGGCGGGTTCGGCGGCCTTGCGCAGCGTCACCATCCACATGCCGAATTCGTCCTGGTTCAGCGCGCCATTCGAATCCTTGTCGTAATTGCCGAAGTCGCGCGTCACCGCCTGGCTGACCTGGTCGACCGTCGCCGCCGGGGCTGCCGCAGGCTCGGTCGCGCTCGGCTGCACCGTATCGGCGGCGGGTGCCGTGCTTGCGGCGTCCGCCGGAGCCGCCGCGTCGGGAGTCGCGGCATCGACGGTCCCCGCACCCTGGGTGCCGGTCGCGGCTTCCGACGCGGTCGTCGGGGCGTCGGTCTGTTGCGGCGCAGTCGATTGCGGCGCGGTTTGCATAGTATCCTGCGCGGGCGCTTCCTGCGCAACAGCAGGCGCGGCGACAAGGATAGACGAGGCCAACAGCAAAGTCTTCAACATCGTACCAAACTCCTCTGTAGTTCTATGCCTATAGTGCAGCGTAATTTCGCTGGTCGTCATGCAATCTGCGGTATAAACGGGGATACTGGGCGCGTTGTTCCCGATTTCCGGCGTTGCGGCTTCGGCTCGCCTTTGCTAGGTGGCGCCTCGTCGCATTTCATTTGCCGTGTTGCCGCCGCGCCACGGCCTCCGAAAGGAAATCCATGGTTCCCCGTTATTCCCGCGCCGAGATGACGGCGATCTGGTCGCCCGAGACGCGCTTCGGCATCTGGTTCGAGATCGAGGCGCACGCGACCGAGGCACTCGCCGAGCTGGGCGTGGTGCCCAAGAGCGCCGCCGACGCGCTGTGGAAATGGTGGGCGACCAAGCCCGCGATCGACGTCGCTGCGATCGACGCGATCGAGGCCGTGACCAAGCATGACGTGATCGCCTTCCTCACCTGGGTCGCGGAAAATGTCGGCGAGGAAGCGCGCTACATGCACCAGGGCATGACCAGCTCCGACGTGCTCGACACCTGCCTTGCGGTCCAGCTGGTCCGCGCGTCGGACCTGCTGCTCAAGGACCTGGACCAGCTGCTGGCGGTGCTCAAGCGCCGCGCGCTGGAGCATAAATACACGCCCACCATCGGTCGCAGCCACGGCATCCATGCCGAGCCGACCACCTTCGGGCTCAAGCTGGCCGAGGCCTATGCCGAGTTCAGCCGCAACCGCGACCGGCTGGAGGCCGCGCGCGCCGACATCGCCACCTGCGCGATTTCGGGCGCGGTCGGCACCTTCGCCAATATCGATCCGCGCGTCGAGGCGCATGTCGCCGCCAAGCTGGGCCTGACCCCGGAGCCCGTCTCCACCCAGGTCATCCCGCGCGATCGCCATGCGATGTTCTTCGCCACGCTGGGCGTCATCGCCAGCTCGATCGAGCGCCTCGCCACCGAAGTCCGCCACCTCCAGCGCACCGAAGTGCTCGAAGCGGAGGAATATTTCGCGCCGGGGCAAAAGGGTTCGTCGGCGATGCCGCACAAGCGCAACCCGGTGCTGACCGAGAACCTGACCGGCCTGGCCCGCATGATCCGCGGCTATGTCACCCCCGCGCTCGAAAACGTCGCGCTGTGGCACGAGCGCGACATCAGCCATTCCTCGGTCGAGCGCTATATCGGGCCCGACGCCACGATCACGCTCGATTTCGCGCTGGGCCGGCTGACCGGGGTGATGGACAAGCTGCTCGTCTACCCGGAGCGGATGCAGAAGAATCTCGATCGCATGGGCGGGCTGGTCCATTCGCAGCGCGTGCTGCTGGCGCTCACCCAGGCGGGAGTCAGCCGCGAGGACGCCTATCGCCTCGTCCAGCGCAACGCGATGCAGGTGTGGGAATCCGACGGCCAGCTCTCGCTGCTCGAACTGCTCAAGGCCGATGCCGACGTCACCGCCGCGCTTTCGGTCGCGGAGATCGAGGACAAGTTCGACCTCGCCTATCACTTCGCCCAGGTCGACGCGATCTTCGAGCGCGTCTTCGCTTGACGCCATCGCGGAAGGCGCTGCGGGAGGCCACGGCGGCGGCGCATGACCGCGTCGACGCCGCCTTCGGCGCCTTCGACCTTGGCGATCGCGCAGGCTATGCGGCGTTCCTGCGCGCGCATGCCGATGCGATCGGCCCGATCGAGGCGGCGCTCGACGCGGGCGATGCCGCGCGGCTGTTTCCCGACTGGCCCGAGCGCCGCCGCGCCGGCTTGCTGGCCGAGGATCTGGCGATGCTCGGCCACCGCGCGACACCTGCGCCTGCGCCCCTGCCCCCGCTGTCCGATCCCGCCGCCATCGCCGGGACGCTCTATGTCCTCGAAGGATCGCGGCTGGGCGGACGCTTCCTCGCGCGCCAGCTTCCCGCCGATTTTCCCCGCGCCTATCTTAACGCAGATCAGCGCGCCGAGAAATGGACGCAATTACTGGAGCATATCGAAAAACTCCTGCAAGATGCGTCGGCGCTCGAGGCGGCACGATTCGCCGCGCTTGCGGCGTTCTCGCGTTTCGAGCGTTCTGCGCAGGAGTGGCGGGCGAAAGGGTAAGTTTGGCGCATTCCGATCAGTTCGAGGTTGACCTCACCAATTGCGATCGCGAGCCGATCCACGCATTGGGGGCGATCCAGCCCTTCGGCTTCCTCCTGGCCCTGTCCACCGACTGGCTGGTGCGCCGCGCCTCGGCCAACAGCGAAGCCTTTTGGGGCGTGGCCGCAGAGGATCTGCTCGGCACCTCGGCGATCGACATCTTCGGCGAAGATGCGGTCCACGCGCTGCGTAACCGGCTGGCGGTGCTGCGCGGGGCGGACGCGGTCGAGCGGGTGTTCGGCGTGACCGTCGCCAGCGGGCGCCGCTTCGACATCGCGATGCACATGCACGCCGACGCGGTGATCATCGAAGGCGAAGAGAGCAGCGAAGAAGCCACCGCCGATGCCGGATCGGCGATCCGCGCGATGATGGCGCGACTGGATGAGACCGCCGATGCCGTCGCCTTCTATCGCGAAGGCGCGCGCCAGGTCCGCGCATTGACCGGGTTCGACCGCGTCATGGTCTATCGCTTCGACACCGATGGCGCCGGCGTCGTGGTCGCCGAATCGGCCCGCGCCGGGATCGGCAGCTTCCTCGATCTGCGCTACCCCGCGTCGGACATTCCGCAACAGGCGCGCGCGCTGTATCTGCGCACCCCGTTCAGGATCATCGCCGATGTCGATGCCGAACCCGTGCCGATCCTGCCGCGCCGCGACGAGAACGGCGCCCCCATCGACCTGTCGCTGTCGGTGCTGCGCTCGGTCTCGCCCATCCATATCGAATATCTGAAGAACATGGGCGTCGGCGCCTCGCTGTCGATCTCGATCATCGTCGAGGGCAAGCTGTGGGGCCTGTTCGCGTGCCACCATTACGGCCCGCGCCGCCCCAGTTTCGAGCGGCGCTCGATCGCCGAGCTGTTCGGCCAGATGTTCGCGCTTAAGCTGGAAAGCCGCGAGCGCAAGGAACTGTCCGCCTATGAAACCGCCGCCCGGGCGAACAGCGACCGGCTGCTCGCGGCGGTAGCGGGCGATGCGACGTTGCTCGACAACCCCGAATGGCTGGGCGCGATGCTGCGCGAGACGGTGCGGTGCGACGGCATCGCGATCTGGATCGACGGCAAATGCGCGCACAGCGGCATGACTCCGCCCGACAGCGCGCTGCCCGGCATCGTCCGCCGGCTCAACGCGATGGCGGCGGGACGGATCTATGCCACCGATCGGCTGGCGGAAGCGCTGTCGTCGGCGGAGGACTATGCCGATATCGCCGCCGGGCTGCTCGCCATCCCGATCTCGCGCTCGCCGCGCGACTATGTGCTGCTGTTCCGCCAGGAAAAGATCCGCACGGTCAAATGGGCGGGCGATCCCAACAAGCCCGCCGAATACGGCCCCAACGGCCCCCGCCTCTCGCCGCGCCAGAGCTTCGCGCTGTGGACCCAGGAAGTGCGCGGCCGCTCCGATCCCTTCACCCCCGCCGAAGTGCGCGTGGCGGAGATGCTGCGCGCGTCGCTGATCGAAGTCGTGCTGCGCCTGTCCGACGATGCGCAGGAGGAACGGCGGCGCTTTTCCGAGCGGCAGGAACTGCTGATCGCCGAGCTGAACCACCGCGTCCGCAACATCCTCAGCCTCATTCGCGGGCTGGTGCGCCAGTCGCTCGACCCCGATGCCGATGCGCGCAGCACGATCGCGCTGCTCGAAGGGCGGATCGAAAGCCTGGCGCGCGCGCACGACCAGATCACGCAGGACAATTGGAGCGCCGCCCCGCTCGGCCGCCTGATCGAGACCGAAGCCGCCGCCTATCTGGGCGGCAAGAGCGAGCGGCTGCACTGTTCGGGCACCCCGGTGCTGCTGCACCCCGCCGCCTTTTCCACGCTGGCGCTGGTGTTCCACGAACTGATGACCAACTCGGCCAAATATGGCGCGCTGTCCGACAACGGCGGCGTGGTGATCGGCTGGCATCTGAATGCAGAGGGCGACCTCAACATCGAATGGCGCGAGCGTGGCGGGCCTGCGGTCCAGGCGCCCCGCCGCCAGGGCTTCGGCACCACGATCATCCAGCGATCGATTCCCTATGACCTCGGCGGGCGCGCGACGGTGCGCTATGCGCTGGGCGGCGTGGAGGCCGATTTCTGCGTCCCCGCGCGCCATGTCGTGCCCGACACGCGCACCCGCGTGCCCGCGCCGGTCGCCCCCGGCCCCGAAACGGCGCTGACCGGGCCGGTGCTGTCGGGCACCGTGCTGCTGGTCGAAGACAGCCTCATCATCGCGATGGATGCGGAGGATATCCTGTCCCAGCTCGGCGCAGACCGCGTCGTCACGGCGGGAAGCACGCGGCAGGCGCTCGACGAACTGGGCCGCGATTCCTTCACGATCGCGGTGCTCGACGTCAATCTGGGGTCGGAAACCAGCCTGCCGATCGCCGATCGCCTGCGCGCCGACGGCATCCCCTACGTCTTCGCCACCGGCTATGGCGAACAGCTTCGCCTGCCCGACGACCATGTCGGGGTCCAGGTGATCCAGAAGCCCTATACCCTCGCCAGCCTGGGCAGCGCGCTGGAGCGGCTCGTCCGGGGCTGAGCGCGCATTTTCCTACAGGGGGAAACGCGGCTATACCCATGCCCCGCAGCATCGCGGGGGCGGCGGCATGGCAATCGGGGCTTCGGTCGGCAAGGGCGCGACCAACGAACTGGCGGACGTGCTGGTCGTCCAGCATCTGCTGAACACCTGGCTGGGCGCGACCGGGCAGGCACTGCTGCCCCCGACCGGCACCTGCGGGCCCCAGACCATCGCCGCGATCCAGTCCTTCCAGGCGCGGGTGCTCGGCGCTCCGGCCCCCGATGGCCGCATCGATCCGGGCGGCCGCACGTGGAATGCGCTTACCACCGCCGCCGCGCCACCGCCGCGCAGCGGGGCCGCATGGTGGGATGCCAACCAGGCCAAATACCCCAACAGCGCGGCGCTGGCCGATCTGATCCCGCCCTTTCGCGAAAACGCGACGGCCTTCGTCAAGGCGCTGCGCGACGCGGGCGCCAGCGTCACCATTTCCGCCACGCGGCGCAACCGGACGCGGGCCCAGCTGATGCACTATAGCTGGCGCGTCGCGAACGGCAGCCTCGCGCCGCGCGACGTTCCGGCCCTTCCCGGCTGCCCGATCCTATGGGACCACGGCACCGCCGCCGCTTCGCGCAAGGGCGCGCAGGAAATGGTCGATCGCTTCGCCATCGCGTTCCAGCCCTCGCTCACGTCGCGCCATATCGAAGGGCGCGCGATCGACATGACGATCGGCTGGACCGGCACGATCCAGCCCCGCGACAAGGCCGGCACCCCCCGCCCGCTGGGCACCCCCCGCTCGGGCGAAACCAACACGGACCTGCACAGGATCGGCGCCAGCTACGGCGTGATCAAACTACGCAGCGACCCGCCGCACTGGAGCGACGACGGGCATTGAGGGGGGGGCTGGGATTGTTAATTAGCCGCCGCCGCCAGGTTGCAAAGTGCTTTCGTTAATCCTCCCCCGGAGGGGGAGGGGGACCAGCCGAAGGCTGGTGGAGGGGTAGTCTCCACATGCTCCACGGCCCGAAGAAAACGCGGGATTTTGCCCGGCATCTGCGCCAGCGAATGACCTTGCCCGAAGTTCTCCTGTGGCAGGCGCTTCGAACCCGCCCTGCAGGCTTGCGCTTCCGCCGTCAGCATCCGGCAGGCATCTATGTCCTCGATTTCTTCTGTCCGGCGGTCAAACTTGCTGTCGAAGTCGATGGTGAGGCGCACGCGCGCGGCGATCGGCCAGAGCGAGACGCGGTCCGCGATGGCTGGCTTCGCAGGCAGGGCGTTCGGGTCCTCCGAATTCCCGCGCGGATAATCCTGTCCGACTTGGAAGCCGCGATCCGCCACATCGTCTTTATCGCTCGCGGAGAATACCCCTCCACCGGCTTCGCCGGTCCCCCTCCCCCTCCGGGGGAGGAATGAGTACAGCTTCCAGAGTCCGCAACGCGGCGCAATCGGTCAATCGGCTTTGCCCGCACCCATCGTGTAAAGTGCGGCCCGTCCAACCGCCTCGGCGAGAAACATCCCGATTGCAGCGGCGCGCTCGCCAAGGGCCCAAAGCAACAGCGCGATGACCGCGCCAACGATCAAGCAGGATGCGGCTGGGCCCGGCAGTGTTATACGGTGACAGTGCATCAGTCGTTCAACGCCTGCAATGGGCCCACACTCCCCGCGCTCAAGGGCCGTTTCACACCCCGCGGTTTCCCCAAAGGGGTTGTGACGCACCACCCCCGGCCCCTAGGGTGCCCCCACACAACCGGGGATAGTATTTGGAAGCCGTATCGATCAGCCTTTTCCTGCTGCTGGCCGTCGTCGTCAGCGGCGCCGTCGCGCGGATGTTGCCGGTGTCGATCCCGACGCCGCTGGTCCAGATCGCGCTGGGCGCGGTCATCGGGCTATCGACGTCGTACCGTGTCGTACTCGATCCCGAACTCTTCCTGTTCCTGTTCCTGCCGCCGCTGCTGTTCCTCGACGGGTGGCGCATCCCCAAGGACGAGCTGCTCAAGGATTTGCCCGCCGTGGTCGAGCTGGCGCTGGGGCTGGTGCTGCTCACCGTGGTCGGCATGGGATTCTTCATCCACTGGATGATCCCCGCCATGCCGCTCGCGGTCGCCTTTGCGCTGGCCGCCGTCGTCTCGCCGACCGATCCGATCGCGGTGTCCGCCATCGCGGCGCGCGTGCCGATCCCCAAGCGGATGATGCACATCCTGGAGGGCGAATCGCTGCTCAACGATGCGTCGGGGCTGGTCTGCCTGCGCTTCGCCATCGCCGCCGCGCTCACCGGCACCTTTTCCGCCAGCGGCGCCGCGCTCAATTTCCTGTGGGTCGCCGGCGCGGGGCTCGCGACCGGCGTGTTCGTCACGCTCGTCGTCACCCGCGCCAAGGCGTGGGTCACCCGCCGCTGGGGCGAGGAGACGGGCTCGCAGATCCTGGTCAGCCTGTTGATCCCGTTCGGCTCGTATCTGCTGGCCGAACATTTCCACGCATCGGGCATCCTTGCCGCCGTCGCCGCCGGGGTCACCATGACCTATGCCGAAATCTCGCGCCAGGCGATGGCGGTCACGCGGATGCGCCGCAATTCGGTGTGGGATACGGTGCAGTTCGCGCTCAACGGCATCATCTTCGTGCTGCTCGGCGAACAGCTGCCCGCGATCCTCGCCGGCGCGCAAAAGACGGTGGCGGCGACGGGCCATACCTCGCCCTGGTGGCTGGGGGCCTATGTCCTCGCGATCGTCGCGGGGCTGGCGCTGCTGCGGTTCGTCTGGGTGTGGGCGTCGCTGCGCCTCACCATCCTGCGCACGCGCGGCGCCGCCGATGGCCTGCGCAATCCCGGCTGGCGGCTGGTGGCGGCGATGTCGTTCGCGGGGGTGCGCGGCGCGATCACGCTGGCGGGCGTCGTCACGCTGCCGCTGGCGATGGATGACGGCACGCCCTTTCCCGCGCGCGACCTGGCGATCTTCCTCGCCGCCGGAGTCATCATCGTGTCGCTGCTGCTGGCCAGCGTCGCGCTGCCGGTGCTGCTCAAGGGGCTGACGATGCCCCCCGAACCCTCGAAGCTCGCAGAGGAGAACGCCGCCCGCATCGCCACCGCCGAGGCCGCGATCCGCGCGATCGAGCGGCACCAGCACGCGCTGGCCGAGAATCACGACGACCCCGATCTCTATGCCGCCGCCGGCGCGCGCGTGATGGACACCTATCGCGAGCGGATCGAGGGGCTGGCGGGCGACACGCCCAATCTGGCGCGCGCCCATGACAAACTCACCGCCGAATTCCGCCTGATCGGCGTCCGCGCCGAACGCGCCCGGCTGGTCGATCTGGCCCGCGATCGCCGGATCGGCAGCGAGACGGGACGCAAGCTGCTGCGCGAACTCGACCTGTCGGAGGCGCGGCACAGCGGGTAGGCCGCCGCCTGTTCAGACCAAGGTTCATTGGCATGAACCCATGCACCGCCCGCCCCGCCTCCCCACCCGACCACCATAGCCTGATGGTATCCTTGGTGGTCGGGTGGGGAGGCGGGGCGGGCGGTCTGCGTCGCGGGCACCGCGACTTGGCATCAATCCTTCGGAAAGCGCCCGATGATCGCGCGGCCCACCAGGTCGGGCAGCGCGACGGTCTTCTCGCCGTCGCCGCCATAGGTGGCGCCATAAATATAGTGGAGCAGGTTCTGGTCGCGCACCGGCAGCACCCGGCCGTCGCATTCCATCCATCCGTCGGGGATGGTGTGCCCGGCAAAGGCGATCACTTCGCCGAACACACGCTCGTCCTCATAGAAATAGCCCGAATCGCGGGTGCCGAAGATGCCGTTGATCGCCAGCATATAGTGCATCCCCACGCCCGGAATCGGCCCGTCGACGCGTTGCCCCGCCGTCACCACGCGGTCGCCGCGCGTGCCCACGCCGATCGGCGCGGCACCGCTCAGGTTCGGCAGCGCGAACTTCCGCACGCCGTCGCCACCATATTGGTTGCCGATCACGCTGTACAATTGCTCGTGCCCTCCGATGTCGAGCAGCCGCCCGTCGCACGTCATCCAGCCTTCGGGCACATAGCGCCCGGCAAACGCCATCACCGCGCCCAGCATCGGCGCGCCATAGGCTATGTAGGCACGCGACGCGATCAGATAGCGTACTGGCGCGGCCTCCGCCGGCAGCGCCGCAGGATCGCCGCCCCTGCCCACCAGCACCTTGCCGCGAAAATCGGGTAACTGGAACAGCGGCTTGGTCCAGTCGTCGTCGCGCGGGCCGATCACAGCGTACAGCGCCTGATTACGCTCCACCTTTAGCACCGGCCCGTCGATCGGCGTTTCAAAGATCGAATGGAGCCCCGAATAATGGTGGATCAGCCCCAGGACATAGTTGGCACGCTGCCGGTCGTCGCCGTCATCGTCCCCATGCGGCGGAAACGCCCCTACGGTCTGCATGATATGCACCAGCGGCACGGTATCCATCGTCGCCTCCCTCGCCCGCGCCCCGGATCTTCGGAGCCGAATCACAGGGTCGCAAAGCTAGAGCGACCGGGAAGCCTTTGGAAACACCCGCTGTGTCGAATATCGACATACCGTGGCTTTGAACCCCGTCGCCGGGTGGGCGCGGCGGGGGCGAACGGTTGCCGGCGCGCGATGACGCGCGCCGGCCCGGGTGTTCAGCCCAGCGCCGCCTTCAGCTTCGCGAAAAAGCCGGTGGATTCGGGGCATTCCTCGCCCGTTTCGGTCGCGCGGAATTCTTCGAGCAGTTCGCGTTGGCGCGCGGTCAGCTTGGTCGGCATCTCGACGTCGAGCTGCACCACCATGTCGCCGCGCCCGCGCCCCTGGAGCACGGGCATGCCCGCGCCGCGATGGCGGATCTCGCGGCCGCTCTGGGTGCCCGGCGCGATCTTGATGACATGCTGCTCGCCGTCCAGCCCGGGGATGGTGATGTCCCCGCCCAGCGCGGCAGTGGTGAAGCTGATCGGGGCATGGGCGAACAGCGTCGTCCCCTGCCGCTCGAACAGCGCGTGCTTTTTCACATGGAGGAAGATGTACAGGTCGCCCGCCGGCGCCCCGCGCGCGCCCGCCTCGCCTTCGCCGGTCAGGCGGATGCGCGTGCCCTCGTCCACGCCGGGGGGCACGTTGATCTTGAGCGTCTTGGTCTTGTCGGTGCGCCCCTCGCCGCGACAGTCGCGGCACGGATCGGCGATCACCTGGCCCGCGCCGTGGCAGATCGGGCAGGTCCGCTCGACCATGAAGAAGCCCTGCTGCGCGCGCACCTTGCCATGGCCGTGGCAGTGCTGGCACGTCTTGGCCTGGGTGCCGGGCTTGGCGCCGGTGCCGTCGCACGTGTCGCACACGCCGGACACGTCGACCGTGATCTCGGTCGCCTTGCCGTCGAATGCTTCCTCGAGCGTGATTTCCATGTCGTAGCGCAGGTCGGCGCCGCGCGGATTGGCCCGGCCGCCGCCGCGCCCGCCCATGAACTCGCCGAACACGCTTTCGAAAATGTCGCTGAACGCGCCGAAATCCTGCGCGCCGCCGCCCTGGCCGCCGCCCATGCCGCCATTGCGGAACGCCGCATGGCCGAACCGGTCATAGGCCGCGCGCTTCTGCGGGTCCTTCAGGCAGTCATAGGCTTCGCTGATGGCCTTGAACTTGGCTTCGCTGTCCTTGCACCCGGCATTCTTGTCGGGGTGATAGCGCATCGCGAGCTTGCGGTATGCGGACTTGAGCGTCGCATCGTCGGCGGTCCGCTCGCATTCCAGCAGCTCGTAATAGTCGATTTCGGTGGTCATCTAGTCAGGCCCCCGCCTCTCGCCGTCACCCCGGCGAAAGCCGGGGCCTCAGGCCGCCTCTGGTGCGGCCCGAGATACCGGCGTGCGCCGGCATGACGGAGAAGGCTCATCCAGTTACGCCTTGTTGTTCTCGTCCACTTCGGAGAACTCGGCATCCACCACGTCCTCGGCACCCGCTTCGGGGCCGGCCGCGGCGCCCGACTGGGGCGAGGCATTCTCGGCGGTCTGCTTCTCGTAGATCGCCTGGCCCAGCTTCATCGCGACCTGCGCCAGTTCCTGGCTCTTGGCCGCCATCGCATCGGCGTCGCCGCTCTCGACCGCTGCCTTGGCCGCATCGACCGCCGCCTGGATTTCGGCCTTGAGGCTCTCGTCGACCTTGTCGCCGTTTTCGGCAAGCTGGCGCTCGGTCGTGTGGATCAGGCTCTCGGCGTTGTTCTTCGCCTCGGCCGCCGCACGGCGCTTCTTGTCGTCCTCGGCGAACTGCTCGGCGTCGCGGACCATCTGGTCGATGTCCGCGTCGCTCAGGCCGCCCGATGCCTGGATGCGGATCTGCTGTTCCTTGCCGGTGCCCTTGTCGCGCGCCGAGACGTTGACGATGCCGTTGGCGTCGATGTCGAACGTGACTTCGATCTGCGGCACGCCGCGCGGCGCCGGCGGAATGCCGACCAGGTCGAACTGGCCCAGCATCTTGTTGTCCGCCGCCATTTCGCGCTCGCCCTGGAACACGCGGATGGTGACAGCCTGCTGGTTGTCGTCCGCCGTGGAGTAGGTCTGCGACTTCTTGGTCGGGATCGTCGTGTTGCGGTCGATCATCCGGGTGAACACGCCACCCAGCGTCTCGATGCCCAGCGACAGCGGCGTCACGTCGAGCAGCAGCACGTCCTTGACGTCGCCCTGCAGCACGCCCGCCTGGATCGCCGCGCCGATGGCGACGACTTCATCCGGGTTGACGCCGGTGTGCGGCTCCTTGCCGAAGAAGTCCTTCACGACCTGGCGCACGCGCGGCATGCGGGTCATGCCGCCGACCAGCACGACTTCGTCGATCGCGCTCGCCTTGACGCCGGCATCGGCCAGCGCCTTGCGGCACGGCTCCAGCGTGCGCTGGACCAGGTCCTCGACCAGCCGCTCCAGCTCGGCGCGGTTGATCGTCTTCACCAGGTGCTTCGGCCCATTGGCGTCGGCGGTGATGAAGGGCAGGTTGACTTCGGTCTGCTGCGCGCTGGACAGTTCGATCTTGGCCTTTTCGGCGGCTTCCTTCAGCCGCTGGAGCGCCAGCTTGTCCTTGGTCAGGTCGATGCCCTCGGCCTTGCGGAAATCTTCCGCCAGGAACTGGACCAGCTTGGAGTCGAAATCCTCGCCGCCCAGGAAGGTGTCGCCGTTGGTCGCCTTCACTTCGAACACGCCGTCGCCGATTTCCAGCACCGACACGTCGAACGTGCCGCCGCCAAGGTCATAGACCGCGATCGTCTTGCCGTCGTTCTTTTCCAGGCCATAGGCAAGCGCTGCCGCCGTCGGCTCGTTGATGATGCGCAGCACTTCCAGACCCGCAATCTTGCCGGCGTCCTTGGTCGCCTGGCGCTGCGCGTCGTTGAAGTATGCGGGAACCGTGATGACGGCCTGCGAAACGCTCTCGCCCAGATAGGCCTCGGCGGTTTCCTTCATCTTCTGCAGGATGAACGCGCTGATCTGGCTCGGCGAATATTCCTCGCCGCCGGCGCTGACCCATGCGTCGCCGTTCGAGCCGCGCACGATCGAATAGGGAACCAGCTCGGTGTCCTTCTTCGTCACGGGGTCGTCGAACCGGCGGCCGATCAGGCGCTTCACGGCGAAGATGGTGTTGTCGCCGTTGGTCACGGCCTGGCGCTTGGCCGGCTGGCCGATCAGCCGCTCGCCGTCCTTGGCGAAGGCGACGATCGACGGCGTGGTGCGCGCGCCTTCTGCATTCTCAATTACCTTGGGCTTGCCGCCCTCCATCACTGCAACGCAGCTGTTGGTCGTACCCAGGTCGATACCGATAACTTTTGCCATGGTCCCTCGTTGGCCCCCAAAGTTCAAAATCAAAGACTTGCCCCCCGAGCCCCTGCAATTAGGCGACCCGATGCGGCGATGTGAGTGCGGATATAGGTGCGGTTCCGCTTGCCGCAAGAACCCTGCGATTCTAGGGTGCTTCCCAGATTGGGAGCAAGACAGATGCGTGGATTTCCGGGGATCGTTGCGGCAGCGTTACTGGTGGCCGGATGCCAGCAGCCCGCTGAACTCAAGGCGGAAAAGGCGTGGGTGCGCCTGCCCGCCGTCGCCGGCAACCCCGGCGCGGCCTATTTCACGCTGTCCGGCGGGGACAAGCCCGACACGCTGCTCAGCGTCTCGACGCCCGCCGCGCTCAAGGTCGAGCTGCACGAAAGCATGAAGGGCGAAGGCGGCATGATGGCGATGCGCCCGCTCAAGGATGTCGCGGTCCCCGCGCGCGGCACGATCGCGTTCGAACCCGGCGGTCGCCACGTGATGCTGTTCGGCGTCGGCCCGAATGTGAAGGTGGGGGACAAGCTGCCGCTGTCGCTGGCCTTTGCCGGCGGCAAGACGCTCACCGTGCAGGCCGACGTGGTCGGCGCGGGCGATCCGGCGCCTGGGCACGAAGGGCATTGATCGCGCGGCATTAACCACCCGCACCGCGCTTCTGGGCCCGTCCGGCACCCTCCGGAAAATCCCCTAGACTCGGGGGCTGGGCCCGCCGCGCCTCTATAACACCTGCAGATAAGGGATCGCAGGAGTTATAACTGGTGGCATTTTTGGCGCGGATGAAAATCGGAACGCGCGTCCTGGTAATCGGGGCGGCGTCGCTGATCGGGCTCATATTGGTGCTCGGCCTCTCTATTCAGCGCCTCGACAGCGCGCTGGAAGAAGGGTTCAACAACCGCACCAAGCAGACGCTAGACGTCGCCTATAGCCAGTTCGACCGTTTCTATGCCGAGGAACAGGCTGGCCGCATGACGCGCGCCCAGGCGCAGCAAGCCGCGCAGGACGCGATCCGCGCGATGCGCTTCGGCAAGGGCGGCAAGGACTATTTCTTCATCCTCGACACCAACCACCAGATGCTGATGCACCCGGTCAAGCCGGAGTTGCAGAGCACCAACGTGGCCGACAAGCCCGACGCCAGCGGCAAGTTCCATTATCGCGAGATGGTGGAAAAGGTGAAGGCGACGGGCGAGGGCTTCGTCCAGTATGACTACAAGATGCCCGACGGTTCGGGCAACAAGCCCAAGCTCTCCTATGTCCGTGGCTTCAAGCCCTGGGGCTGGCTGGTGGTCACCGGCGTGTTCAACGAGGAAATCCGCGCGACCGTCAGCGCCGCCGCATGGCGCCTCGGTTCGGTCGTGTTCTTCGTCCTCGTCGCGCTGGTCGGCGTCATCGTCTTCATCAGCCGCTCGATCACCGGCCCGCTCGCCAAGATCACGGCACGGATGCGCGATCTGGCGCAGGGCAATACCGGCGAAGACATTCCCGGCATCGAGCGCCGCGACGAAATCGGCGACATGGCTGCCGCGCTCCAGGTGTTCCGTGAAAACGCCGTCGCCAAGGCCGAGGCCGAATTCGCCAAGGCGCAGTCCGACGCCGACCAGAAGGCGATCGTCACGGTCCTGTCCGAAAAGCTCAAGGCGCTGTCCGAAGGCGATCTGACTGCCTCGATCCCCGGCAACGTCCCCGCCGCCTATCGTTCGCTCGCCGACAACTTCAACACCGCGCTGGTCAACCTGCGCGACCTGATCGCCGCACTGGCCGAAGCGACGCAGAGCATCGAGACCGGCTCCAGCGAAATCGCCGCCGCCTCGGACGATCTGGCCCGCCGCACCGAAAGCAACGCCGCCAGCCTCGAACAGACCTCTGCTGCGCTGTCGCAGATGAACGCCCGGCTCAAGTCGAGCGCCGACGCCGCCGACCGCACCGTGGGCTGCGCCCAGGACGCGATCGGAATCGTCGAATCGGGCCGCGCGACGGCAGAGCAGGCAACTTCGGCGATGGACCGTGTGGCCAACAGCTCCAAGGGAATCGACAGCGTGATCGAGGGCCTCGACAAGATCGCCTTCCAGACCCGCGTTCTCGCCATGAACGCCGCCGTCGAGGCGGGCCGAGCAGGCGAAGCGGGCCGGGGCTTCGCAGTCGTCGCCGACCTCGTCTCGGCGCTCGCGATGCGCTCTGAAGAGGAATCGAAGCGCGCTCGCGACCAGCTCACCGCCACCCAGGCCGATATCGTCGTCGCCGTCAGCGCCGTAAAGAAGGTCGATGAATCGCTCGCCGAAATCACCGGCAGCGTGGGTCAGGTCCACCAGTTCGTCGAAACCATGGCCAGCGACAACCGCGCCCAGTCGTCGACGATCGGAGAGATCGCAACGGCAGTCAACGTGATGGACCAGTCGACGCAGCAGAACGCCGCGATGGTCGAGGAAACCTCGGCGGCCGCGCGCAACCTGAACGGCGAAGTCGCCACGCTGTCGACTCAGGCCGCGCGGTTCAAGGTCGGCAACGACGCAACGCGCCGCGCCGCCAGCCGCGCGACCGCGCCCGCCTACACCCCTGCCCCCGCCGCGAGCAGCCAGCCGCGCGTCACTGCCGTCCCGGCAGCGGCGATGGCAAACGGCTCGGGCGACGACTGGGCCAGCTTCTGATCCCCGCCTGCGGGCGCCGCCCCCACGGCGCCCGCATTGTTTGAACGACCAAGACTGCAAGCCGGGCCGCGTTCTGGGCCCGGACGGGCCTTTGCACCCCGCTGTGGAGAGTGACGATGTACCAGCCGACCCCCCTCACCGCCCTTGGCGTCTCGCTGCTCGCGGCAGGCGCGATTCCCGGCTGTGCCTTTGCGCAGGTCCGCACGGGCGCGGACGCGACGCCGCTGTCCGGCGATGGCGTGACGATGGCATCGACGAACGTACTCCCGGCGGCGCAGGACGCGAACATCATCGTCGTCGGTTTCAAGCCCGGCCAGGACCAGTCGGCGCCCCAGCCCCCCGCACAGCGCGCCGTGCCGCCCAGCGAGAAGACGCCCGAGCGCGCCCCCGCAAACCCCGCCATCCGCACCTATCCCCGCCAGGCCGACGGCCACGGCGTCAAGCTCAGCGGCTATAACCCGTCGCGCTGGGCCGAGGACTGGACGGTCATGCGCAACCCCAAGAAGCGCGACGACTTTCTCGACCGGCTGAAATATCTGCCGATCAACGCCAAGGGCGACATCTACGTCACGCTCTCGGGCGAGGCGCGCGTCCGCACCACGCTGACCAGCAATCCCAGCCTCACCGATTCCCCCTATCGCCGCGAGGACATGCTGCGGCTGGTCGGCGGCGCCGACGTCCATGTCGGGCCGGTGCGCGTATACGGCGAAGTCGTCCATGGCGGGCTGAGCGGCATCAACTACGGCACCGCGACGGGCAAGGCGCGCAACGACCTGATGGTCTCGCAGGCGTTCGCCGAAGTGAGCGGGACGGTGAAGGGCGTGGGCCTGGGCATCCGCTATGGCCGCCAGGAATTTACCGACGGCCCCGCCGCGCTGGTCTCGGTCAAGGACAACAACACGATCCGTACCGTGGAGCAGGGCGTCCGCGTCTGGGGCTCCCTCAGCAAATACCGTATCGACGCCTTCGATTTCCACCATGTCGGGCTCGGCCTGGACGGGATCAGCGACGACAAGATCGACAAGACCACGCGCTTTTCGGGCGTCACCGCCGGCGTCGTGCTGGCCGATACCAAGACCCGCAAGCTGTTCCTCGATCCGTTCGCCTGGCGCGAACGCAACGACAAGCTGAAATGGGGCACCACCACCGGCAAGGAAGTCCGCCATTACTACGGCGCGCGGCTGTGGGGCAGCCTAGACAAGCTGACGATCGACTGGACCGTCAGCCACCAGACGGGCGACTTCAACGGGCGCAAGATCGATGCGTGGAGCGCCTTCGTCGCGCAGACGTACCAGATCTCGCCCAAGGGCCTGGCGCCAAAGCTCGGCATCCATTTCGATTACGGCAGCGGCGGCGGCACCTATGGCAAGGGCACGGTCAAGGCCGCGCGCACCGTCACCGCGGGCACGATCGCGTACAGCTATCAGGGCGCATTGAGCCCGACCAACCTGTTCCAGATCTCGCCCAACGTCACGGTCTCGCCGATCAAGACGCTGGACATCACCGGCGAATATCAGCGCAGCTACCGCGTCACCGATACCGACGCGATCTACAAGGGCAGCGGCAGCGCCTATGCCGGCAGCCAGCTGATGCACGGCGGCCATATCGGCGACGCGGCGCGGCTCCAGGCGAGCTGGAAGATCACGCCGCGCCTGTCACTGACCACGCGCTACGAATATTTCCAGCCCGCCGGCGCGCTGGAAAAGTCGAAGGCGGCCAAGTCGCATTATTTGTCGAGCTGGGTCAGCTTCCGCTTCTGAGCAGGGTAATCGCTTGGCAGCAAACACGCCGTCATCCTGACGAAAGTCAGGATCCATTCGGCGCTCCGTCCGCACTTTTCACCCAGCGGAGCGGAAATGGATCCCAGCCTTCGCTGGGATGACGGAATTTGGGCTTGCCCGCTAGCATAGCCGGTAGTGCGGCGCGGGAACGGCGGGCTTTCCGTTTCCCTCGTCATCCCGGCGCAAGCCGGGATCTCCGGCGGGCCTCTCCAACGCGCGCGGTCACCCCGCGGCGGCCGGATTGCGCCCTCGCAGCATTGTCGCGTCGCGCGACACGATACGCCTCGGGTCGCACCAAGGCGCGCGGGCAGGTGACATGCCTGCCCGCGAACGCCATGATGGCGCGATGTCCGCGCCGCGCCCCCTCACCCCCGGCGAGATCCGCCTGTCCGCCTCGGTGTTCGGCGACGCGATCGACTATGCCCGCGCCCGCGTGGCGCACCGCAAATGGGCATTCTTCCAGCCGGCCAACACCACCATGGCCCCGCGCGGGACGATCCATTTCCATCCGCAGGGCGGGCTGTACCACGATGATTTCAGCCAGGCGCAGCTCGGCGTGCAGGCGCTTTTCATCCACGAGATGGTGCATATCTGGCAGCATCAGTGCGGCATCTTCCTGCCGCTGAAGCGCCACCCCTTCTGCCGCTATGCCTATGCGCTGAAGCCCGGCCAGCGGTTCGAACGCTATGGGCTGGAGCAGCAGGCAGAGATCGTCCGCCACGCCTTCCTCCTGCGCCACCGCGCCGTGGTCCCCGGTGCCCCGCCGCTGGCGCAGTACGAGACGCTCCTCCCCTTCCGCCCCGGCTGACTATTTTCCCTCTCCCCTTGGGGGAGAGGGAGGGAGCCGCACAGCGGCGGAAGGGTGAGGGGGAGTGGACCAGCCCCCCTATTTGTCGTCCACGCGCCCGGGCCGGGTATCGCGTCCCTTGACGCCGCTGTTGACCGGCGGCTGGGCGCGCGGCGGGGGAGGCGGCGCGGGCTGTGCAGCAGGCGCAGGGCGCGGGGGCGGCGGCGCTGCCTGAGCGGGCGCGGGCTGGAAGCTCGGACGCTCGGGGCGTGGCATCGGCGCGCCGTCCTCGGGCTGGAAGCGCCGTCCACGCATCCAGCCACCGTCGGGACGTGGCGCCGGCGGCGCCGCATCGGGCGCGGGCGGGCCGGCCACCGGGCGCGGACGCTCGGGGCGCGGCATCGGCGTGCCGTCCGGCTGGAACCTTGGCCGGCGCATCCATCCACCCTCGGGACGCGGCGGCTGCGGAGTCGCCACGGGAGCTCCCGGCGCGGGCGCAGGCGCCGTCACCGGCACCGGCGGTCCGCCCTCCGCGCGCGCGCGATCGCGCCATCCCCGGAAGCCGTCGCCACGATCCGGACGCGGCAAGGGCGCGGGCCCGGCGTCAGGCGCGGTCTGGACCGGCGGCGGGCCGGGGCGCGGGCGATCGGGCCGCCCCGGACGTCCCGGCGCGGGCTCGATCACGGTCGGCAGGTCGGGCGCGACCCCGCCGTCCGGCTGCTCCAGCCCCGGCTTGGTCGGCGGCATCCCCGGTCGGCCCGGAAAGGGGCGGCCCGGTGCGGGCCTGCCGGGCATCGGGCGTCCCGGTGTCTCCATCCCAGGGCGCGGCCAGCCAGGGCGGCCGGGCGTGCCAGCCCCCGGCTCCGGCGGACGCCCCGCCCCCGGCCACCCCGGACGACCGGGCCGGTCGGGCCGGTCGGGCCGCCCCATGCCGGGCTGGTGCGGGCGTCCGGCGCCGGGCCGGGGGCGATCGGGTCGCCCATAATGCCCCGGCGGCGGCCCCTGAAACCCGCCCTCGCGCCAGCGGCGGAAACGATCCGCCGCGATCAGCCGCAGCGCGCGCTCACGGTCCAGCCGCCGGCGCCATTCGCGCGCCGCATCGCGGTCGCGGTGCTGGCGCCATACGGGATTGCGGTACAGCCCCTCGTCCCATTCCTGGCGGAACCCGAAGATCCACGGCACCGCTTCGACCCAGGCCAGCGTGTCCACCGCCACGCGATTGCGCGCCTCCATCGCGCGCAACAGCCGCCGCCCGCGCTCGTACAGCGCATTGCCCGACGCCAGATACCCGCCCCGCGCGCCCGGCGGCAGCGGCGTGCCATCGGCGCCATAGACCACCGCCACCACGCCGCCGTCATAGCCAAAGCTCAACCCCGGCTCGACCGCCAGGAACGGCCCGCGTGCGCCGGGCTCGAAATAATAGCTGCGGATATCCTGCCCGGTATCCTCGACGACGATGCGCCAGCCATCGGCGGCTTCCCACGCCCAGGGCTCGCGCCCCTCGAAGGCAAAGGCATAGTCGGGCGGCGCGTCGCCGATCGCGTCCCACAGCACGTCCGCCCGGTCGATCCAGGCATAGGCGCCGGTCGCATCCGGCCCGCGCTCGGCCCGCGCCGGCCGCACGCCCTGTGCCTGTGCCGCCATCGGCGCGGCCCCCAGCGCGGCGACCATCGCCACCGCCTGCACTGCCTTCAAATGCGTCCGCACGGG
Source organism: Sphingomonas degradans (assembly GCF_053502645.1). Taxonomy (NCBI): domain Bacteria; kingdom Pseudomonadati; phylum Pseudomonadota; class Alphaproteobacteria; order Sphingomonadales; family Sphingomonadaceae; genus Sphingomonas; species Sphingomonas degradans. Next base: position 481,353 of record NZ_CP177172.1, on the reverse strand, counting down.
CTTCTCTCCACCTGTTGTTGGCGCCGACTATGCGCACGCCGCGGTGAACGGGCGCTGACTGGCAGGTGTTCCAGTAAAGCCGCTCGCTGATCCTGTGCTGATCTTGGCTAGATCCGGGGTTTAACCCCGCATCGCCGCCAGTCGCTTGCCCGTCACCATCGTCTGGATGACGAACAGCACGATGAACAGCGTGCCCACCGCGCCCACGAACAGGTCATACCCCGAAATCTCGCCAAACCACTCGGGCTGCGGCCCGCGCGCCATCATGGCAAAGGTCATGCCGATCAGGACGAAGCGCAACTCGGTCGGCCCCGCCGACAGATAGGAAAGTTTGAACTCGCCCAGCGCCTGGGTCGACAGATAAGCGTGGATCGACAGCAGCAGATAGCCGGCAAGCGCGACCAGTGCGACGTCCAGCCGCACGAACGGGCTCGCCCCGATCCCCGCCAGGATCAGCAGCGTCGTGATCCCGTCACAGCTATGGTCGATGAAATAGCCGAACTTGGGCCGCTCGATCTTGCGATACCGCGCCAGGCTGCCGTCCAGCGAATCCCCGAACCACTGGATGCAATACCCCGCGATGCTCACCCACAGCCACAGCACGCTGAGCCCGGAGGCCGCATACCCCACAAAGATCGCCCCCGCCCCGGCCACGCCGAGTCCCGTCAGAATGTCGGGCGTCACCCAGCGCGGCAGGCGGGCACACAGCCAGTTCAGCAGGCGGCGTTCAGAGACGGCAAGCACGTTCTGCTGAATACGAACAACCGGCTTCGCAGCGCGGTGGGGGGAGTCTGTCATACGATTGTCTTATCTGCGTCATGTGCGGGATAAGCAACCGGGGTTGCGATGGGTGGGGCCGGGGGGGGGGGGAGGTGGCCGTAAGCACTAATCCCGGCTTTAGGCGCCAAAGAAGGAAAGTGACGAGCGGAATGGTTCCTTCGCGTCTTCTCGCCCACGTAACCGGGCGCCGATGATAGCTCGCCCTTTCATCGCCATTGCGATATGCTAGCAATACGGAATGAAGAAGCCGAATCAGTCAGAATCCTCGCCCTTCCCGGACGTGTTTTATCCGAGCCCTGACACCGTCTGCACCGAGGCTTTCAGTCACTTTCTTGGCGAGTATCACGCAAATTTGGATTTTTTCTTTTTCGTCGTTCAGCTCGTTGGACGGCTTGATGAAAATCGTCTTACCGCATCAAAGGCGCTCCTCACTACTGAGACAGACCCGGTAAAGAGGGCTTACTACGAGCAGAGCATAGCCGCACCCGACGCTACTTTAGATCAGCTTAAGAAGCACTCGACGGTTCAGTCGCGCAATCTCACCAATGGCATTGTGAATGCATTCCAACGCTACTTTTCCGCCATCATAAATGCAGCCGCACTAAAAAGACCAGAATTGATTTCATCATCACAAACTGTTAGAATAGATGATGTCCTTCGTTTTAAAAAACACAAGGATTTGGTTTCTTTCATAATAGATAGAAAAATAAACGATTTATCATACGGTGGCTTATCAGACATGGAGAAGTACTTCAGCGACCGCCTAGGCGTTCGCATGTTTGACAATGATCGCCAAAAGGATCTTTTGCGATTTTTCTTCGAAGTGCGAAATATAAATGTGCACAATGGAGGAGTCGTTAATGATCTATTCTCTAGTCGCGTCAAAACGGTTGACGGATTTCCTTACACTAACGGCCGGGCCCTACACGTTGACATGGAAGCGCTCGTAGCGTTGTCGGATAATGCGATGAGGGTTGCCATGCGCATCGACTCGGCGATTGGAGGCAAGTTTGGCCTGCAACGAAAGGCGCACCGAAGCTGGAAGAGGATGGAAAAAGCGGCAAATGGAAAGACAGCCGAATCTAAATATCAATCTGATGCAGACCAAACAGACTCGAAGCACACATAGAATATTCTCGCTGTAAAATCTAAATTTACCAGAAATACTCATATAACATAGCCTATAATACCCCCTCACCCCTCCCTTAACGCCCCATACAATTCCATCCACCGCGGGTTGATCGCGTCCAGTTTCGCCTGGTCCTCCGGCGTGATTGCGTGGTCCACGCCCGGCTCGCCATAGGCGTTGAGGATCGCGGTGCGCGCGTTCGCCACGGCGATATATTCCGCCGCCGTCGCGTTCCCCGCCTCTGCGCCCAGGATGTTGGGGCGATAGCGTGTCGGGTCGAACACCGCGCCCGGATCGCTCAGGAACAGGATGCGCGTCTGGCCGTACAGCATCGGCGTCACATCGCGCAGAATGCCCTCGGGGCTGCGCCAGATCGCGTGGTGCTCGGCTTCGAAATACCGCCCCGGCCAGCGCCAGATCGCCCAGCCATAGGCGACTTCGCCCCCGGCCCGCGCCGCCTGTTCGGTCGCGTTGGTGAAGCAATAGGCCACGCGCGCGCCCTCGCCGGGCACCACGTCCACATATTCGGGCACTGCCGGCGCGATCGTCGCGCAAAAGGCCAGAACGGCATCATCGATGGTCTTGGGGGTATCGGTCGTCATTCTTCGCCCTTGCTCCTGCACGGTCCGCCACCATCTTGGAGCTTGCCCTTGACCTAACGAACAAATCTGGAACAAACCAGCCTTATGAGCCTAACCCATATCAGCGTTCGCGGCGCGCGCGAACACAACCTCAAGGGCGTGGATATCGATATCCCGCGCGATACGCTGACGGTCATCACCGGGCTGTCGGGCTCGGGCAAGTCCAGCCTGGCGTTCGACACCATCTATGCCGAGGGTCAGCGCCGCTATGTCGAATCGCTGTCGGCCTATGCGCGCCAGTTCCTGGAGATGATGCAGAAGCCCGATGTCGACCATATCGAGGGGCTGAGCCCCGCGATCAGCATCGAGCAGAAGACCACCAGCCGCAATCCGCGCTCGACGGTCGCGACCGTGACCGAGATCTATGATTACATGCGCCTGTTGTGGGCGCGCGTCGGCGTGCCGTACAGCCCGGCAACCGGGCTGCCGATCAGCGCGCAGACGGTCAGCCAGATGGTCGATCGCGTGCTCGCGCTGCCCGAGGGGACGCGCCTCCTCCTCCTCGCCCCGGTCGTGCGCGGGCGCAAGGGCGAGTATCGCAAGGAACTGGCCGAATGGCAGCGCGCCGGCTTCCAGCGCGTCCGCATCGACGGCGAAACCTACCTGATCGAAGACGCCCCCGCGCTCGACAAGAAGTACAAGCACGACATCGAAGTGGTGGTCGACCGCCTCGTCGTGGGCGGCGACATCGCGACGCGGCTGGCGGAGAGCTTCGAGACCGCGCTCAAGCTGGCCGAAGGGCTGGCGTATGTGGATCTGGTGGATAGTACCGTCGCCGAGATTGGCGCTCCCCTCCCGCTCGCGGGAGGGGTCGGGGGAGGGTCAGTGCGGGAGGCCCCCCAGACGTTCACGGTTGAAACCCCGGACACGCCCTCCCCCGACCCCACCCGCGAGCGGGAGGGGAGCAAGAAAGGGATGAAAAACACCGGCATCCCCGACAACCGCATCGTCTTCTCCGAAAAATTCGCCTGCCCCGTCTCGGGCTTCACCATCCCGGAGATCGAGCCGCGCCTGTTCAGCTTCAACGCGCCCCAGGGCGCCTGCCCGGCCTGCGACGGGCTGGGCGAAAAGCTGGTGTTCGACGAGGACCTCGTCGTCCCCAACCACGAACTCAGCCTGAAGAAGGGCGCCGTCGTCCCCTGGGCGAAATCCAACCCGCCCTCGCCCTATTACATGCAGGTGCTGGGCAGCCTCGCGCGCGAATTCGGGTTCAGCCTCGATACGCCGTGGAAGGACCTGCCCGGCGAGGTCCAGCTCATCATCCTCCACGGCACCGGCGGCAAGCCGGTCACGCTCACCTTTGTCGACGGCAAGAAGTCGTACGACGTGCGCAAGCCGTTCGAGGGGGTGATCGGCAACCTCAACCGCCGGATGCTCTCCACCGAAAGCGCGTGGATGCGCGAGGAGCTGTCCAAGTACCAGGCGTCGCACCCCTGCGACACCTGCCACGGCGCGCGCCTCAAGCCCGAGGCGCTGGCGGTCAAGGTCGCGGGCCAGCATATCAGCCACGCCACCCACCTCTCGGTCGTCGATGCGCTCGATTTCTTCAAGACGCTGCCCGAAACGCTCACCCCGCAACAGCGCGAGATCGCCCGCGCGATCCTCAAGGAAATCGACGAGCGGCTCGGCTTCCTCAACAATGTCGGGCTCGATTACCTCAACCTCGATCGCACCAGCGGCACGCTGTCCGGCGGCGAGAGCCAGCGCATCCGCCTCGCGTCGCAGATCGGGTCGGGCCTGTCGGGCGTGCTCTACGTCCTCGACGAGCCGAGCATCGGCCTGCACCAGCGCGACAACGACATGCTGCTCGCCACGCTCCGGCGTCTCCGCGATCTCGGCAACACCGTGCTGGTGGTCGAGCATGACGAGGATGCGATCCGCACCGCCGATTATGTGATCGACATGGGACCCGGCGCGGGCGTCCATGGCGGCCAGGTCGTCGCGCAAGGCTCGCTGGCCGAAGTGCTGGCGACCGAGGGCAGCGTCACCGCCGATTACCTCAACGGCACTCGCGAAGTCCCGGTGCCCGCGAAGCGCCGCAAGGGCAATGGCAAGAAGCTGACGGTGCACAATGCCACCGCAAACAACCTCACCGGCGTAACCGCGTCGATCCCGCTCGGCACCTTCACCTGCATCACCGGCGTCTCCGGCTCGGGCAAGTCGAGCTTCACGATCGACACGCTCTACGCCGCCGCCGCCCGCGCGCTCAACGGCGCGCGCGTATTGGCGGGCAAGCACGACAGGATCACCGGGCTCGAACATCTCGACAAGGTGATCGACATCGACCAGTCCCCCATCGGCCGCACCCCGCGCAGCAACCCCGCGACCTATACCGGCGCCTTCACCAACATCCGCGACTGGTTCGCGGGGCTCCCCGAAGCGCAGGCGCGCGGCTACAAGCCCGGCCGGTTCAGCTTCAACGTCAAGGGCGGCCGGTGCGAGGCGTGCCAGGGCGACGGCGTGCTCAAGATCGAGATGCACTTCCTCCCCGACGTCTATGTCGAGTGCGACGTGTGCCACGGCGCGCGCTACAACCGCGAGACGCTGGAAGTGAAGTTCAAGGGCAAGTCGATCGCCGACGTGCTCGACATGACGGTTGAGGACGCGGTCGAGTTCTTCAAGGCCGTGCCCCCGATCCGCGATCGCATGGCGATGCTCGCCGAAGTCGGCCTGGGCTATGTCAAGGTCGGCCAGCAGGCGACGACGCTCTCGGGCGGCGAGGCCCAGCGCGTGAAACTCGCCAAGGAACTCGCCCGCCGCGCGACCGGCCAGACGCTGTACATCCTGGATGAGCCCACCACCGGCCTGCATTTCGAGGACGTGCGCAAGCTATTGGAAGTGCTCCACGCGCTGGTCGAACAGGGCAACACCGTGGTGGTGATCGAGCACAATCTCGACGTCATCAAGACCGCCGACTGGGTGCTCGACCTCGGCCCCGAAGGCGGCGTCAAGGGCGGCGAAATCGTCGCGCAAGGCACCCCCGAGCAAGTGGCGAAGGAACCGCGCAGCTATACCGGCAAGTATCTGGCGCCGCTGCTGGAAAAGCGGAAGGCGAAGGCGGCATAGCAAAAGCCCTCTCCCCTTCGGTCAGGGCTATCGCATATGGCGGTCGGGCAACCATAAACTCCGTCATCCCGGCGCAGGCCGGGATCCATTACCGCTCCGTTGCAACAACAAGCGCAGGCGGAGCACCCAATGGATCCTGACTTTCGTCAGGATGACGCTGTATTTCATATGCGATAGCCCTCTCCCCTCCAGGGGAGTTTAGGGCCGATCATGCCCCCGGCATGATCTGAATATCACGGGGTGATATTCACCCTAAACTGGTTGGGTGAGGGGGAATGCAGTGCCGACAGGCTATCGCCCGGAATTCGAAGCCGCCCTCCGCCTCTTCGCGCGGGTAAGCGAGGCGATGAAAGCGCGTGGCTTCCTTGCCCCCGTCCTCGTCGGTGGTGGCGCGGTGGAATTCTACTCCGCCAGCGCGATCAGCACGGGCGATTTCGACATCGTCACCGCACGCCAGCCCGAGTTCGAGGAGGAACTGCGCGCGCAGGGCTTCGTCCGCCCTTCGGGACCCGGCGTCGCGACACGCGGCTGGGTACATCCCGATCTCCGCCTCGGCTTCTAAGTCGTCGCGAGCAGCCTCCATGGCGGCATGGCCGATCGCGACCGGGTGGTGCTGGTCGAACTGGGCGCGGATGGCATCGCGGCGATGGTTTCGGTCGAGGACATGATCGCCGACCGCATGGGCCAATACGCCTCGGGAACCGCCCCCGAAATGCTGGATCAGGCCCGTGCGCTGTACCGCCTGTATCCCGACGCCGATCGGGACTATATGGATAGACGTATCCGGCACGAAACGGTGGGCGATTATGGTATCGAAGCGCTTGGGAACTGACGGCGAGCCGGCCACGCTCGAAGCCTTCGCCCGCGACATCGCCGCCCGCCGCGAAGCGCTGGGCGAACCCCTCGTCCTGCCCCGCAACAGCGGCACCCGCCGCACCGCCAGCAAGCGCGCGCTGCTCAAGGCGATCGATGCGGTCGGGGGAAAGTGGTAGCGGCGGCACCGCCAGCGCCCGCCCGATGTGCCGCCACCTTCTCGCGCCACCCGATATCCGCTATAGTATCGCCATGACCAAGCTCTCGCCCATCGAGTCCGAGTTCGAATCGACCGAAGCGGCCGAAGCCTATGACGCATGGTTCCGCGCCAAGGTGGAGAAGGCGATGGCCTCCACTGCCCCGCGCATCCCGCACGACGAAGTGATGGCGCGGATGCAGGCCATTCTTGATCGCCGCAAGGCCGGCTGACGCCCCGGTCGCATATGGGCGGCCAACTGCCATATGCGATAGCCCTGCCCGCAGGCGCAGCCCCTAAAAAAAGAACAAACCAGCAACAAAACCCTGTCCTACAGCCCCCGTTCCGGCATATCTGGCGAGTCCATCCGCCCCGGCGAAAGGACACCGCATCATGACTGCCCATCGCGAAATCCTCCCCGACTATGCCGCCACCCCGTCGCAGCGCAGCGATGGCTGGACTGCCGATCGCCAGCGCGTGTTTCTCCAGGCGCTGTCCGAAGGGTCCAGCGTCACCCACGCCTGCACCCTTGTCGGGCTGTCGATCCAATCGGCCTATGCCTTTCGCCGCGCCGCGCGCGGGGCGGGGTTTGCGCTGGGGTGGCAGGCGGCGCAGCTGCTGTCGCGCGAAGTGCTGGCCGACACGCTGATGGACCGCGCGCTCCACGGCGTCGACGAACGGCGCTTCCACACCGACGGCAGCGAGACGCGCTATCGCCGGCACGACAATGTCCTCGCGTTCAAGATGCTCACGCGCATGGATCGCATGGCCGATACCGCGCATGCCGAAGCGACCCATGCCGCCGCCCGGCTCGTCGCGGGTGAGTTTGACCAGTATCTCGACCTGATCGGGCGCGACGCCGGGCCGGCGCGCGCCGGGCTGTTCCTCGGCGCGCGGCTGGGCGCACCGGGGGTTCCGGCGGGCGAGGACGATCTGGCGCCGATCCGCACGCTGGCGCGCGCCGATCACTGGCTGCGCACGCATACCGATCTGGCCGAGCCGCTGGCGACCGCCGATCTCGATCCCGCCGCCCGCGCAAGCTGGACCGCCGAGCAATGGGCGCGCGCCGAGGCCGCCGGACTGGTGGCGCTCGCACCGCCGCCCGCACCCGAGCCCGCGCCCGCGCCGCTCCCGGAGGACCCTAAACTTCCTCAACATTTCCACCCCGACAATCCGGATGGCGCGCCGGTATGGTGGGATTCGACGCGGCAGGAATGGCGCACCAGCTTCCCCGCCCCGGAGGGGTTTCTCGACTTTGAGGAGGGCGTTTTCGGCGACCCCGACTATGAACGCGCGCTGACGCCGGAGGAAGAGGAAGTGATGGCGCTGGAAGAGGAACAGGACACCGAACTGGCCGAGCGCCGCGCGCGCGAGTCGAACGACCGCGACCGCTGGTTCGGCTTCACGCGCGAGGCCGCGCCCTGCGACACTGGCGACGACGCGCCCGATGCGCCGCCGACCCCATCGACTTTGTTGCTTGCGTCCTGAAGCAGCCCTTGAGCCGATTTCTTGCGGAAACTAACGTGGCATCACTGCTTCTTGCCGAAAAGACTCCGTTACTGATTCCAACCGCCCTAACCGCTGGACGCCCCATGCCCCACCTTCCGACGCACCCCGCGCATCTCGGCCTGTCCGCCACGGCATCGGTGGAACCCGAATTCACCGGCATGGACTGGTACGCCGCCTATGGCGCGCGCCACGCCGCCGACGGGGTCGAGGGGCGGCTGGTGTCGCAATACAGCTTCGCGGAGAGCTGGGACTCATGGGAAATGCACCCGCACGGGGCGGAGCTGGTGATCTGCACGGCGGGCGCGATCACGCTCCATCAGGAGCATGCCGACGGCACCACCGAAAGCGTGACGCTCGCCGCGAACGACTACGCCATAAACCCGCCCGGCACCTGGCACACCGCCGACATAGCGCCGGGCGAGAGTTGCACCGCGATCTTCATCACCCCCGGCATGGGCACCGAACACCGCCCGCGCTAAAGGACTGTCTGGAAATTCGCGGAAGCGCGAATTCCGGGGCGGTGCCGGCCCGCTCCCCCACCCGGCCACCCATAGAATACACTGCCGTTGGGTGGCCGGGTGGGGGAGCGGGCCGGCACCGCGAAATACACTAGAGCCCGCCCTCCGCAACTCACCGGAAAGCCCGACGATGCTCCCGCTTCTCCTCGCCCTGCTCCCCCTCCCCGCCGCACCGGCGCAGGACCAGGCCCAGCCCGACCCCGCGATCGTCGTGCGCCATGCCGGGCCCGACGCCGAAAAGCGGGCGCGCGCGCTGGTCGATGCAGTGTCGCCGCCGCTCCGGTTCGATGAACCGATGCCGCGCTTCACCGATCCGATCTGCCCCGGCGTCGCCGGGCTGCCGGCGGCGGCGGCGCAGGCGATCGTGGATCAGCTGGGGCTTATCGCCGATTCGGTCGGGCTGCGCGTGGGCGAGCCCGGCTGTGCGCCCAATCTGCTGGTGCTGGCGGTCCCCGATGGCAAGGCGGCGGTGCGGCGGATCGAGCGCACCCGCCCCGGCGCGCTCAATGGCAAGCAACCCGCCGACATCGCCCGCATCCTGGCCGAACCCGGCCCCGCCCGCGCCTGGACCAGCACCGAAACGCGCGCCCGCGATGGCGACGCGCCCTCCTATGCGCCGGGCTCGCCGCCGGTGCTCGCGGTGTCCACCTCCAGCCGGATCGCGGCGCCGGTACGCACCGATATCGTCAACGCGATCGTGGTGATCGATCGCGATGCGGTGGCCGGGCGCCCGCTCGATCAGGTCGCGGCCTATGTGGCGATGCGCGGGCTGGGCAATGCCCGGCCCCAGGACGTGGCGGGCGCGCCGTCGGTGCTGACGCTGTTCACGCCAAAGGGCGATGCCGGCGCACCGGCCACGCTGACGGCGTTCGATCGCGCCTATCTCAGCGGGCTCTATGCCTCGCGCGGCGACATGCCCGGGGCATGGGCGCGGGGCGCCATCGTGGCACGCGCGGTGGAGGGCGCCGATTCGCCCCAACCACGCTGAGCCGGGGCGAAGGCACGCCGGGCGCACCTTGTATTTCCCGGCCGATGCGTCCATATGCAATCCGGCTACAGTCGCAAATTGACGGTCTCTGGCGCTTTGCGGCCCTTTTTCCTTCTCTCTGCCCTCGCAGCACGAGGGATTCCGACGCTCGGAATCCCGCCAACAAGAAGGAATTCCGCATGACTATCCAGGGAACCGTAAAGTTCTTCAACGCCGACAAGGGCTATGGCTTCATCGCTCCCGACAATGGTGGCCAGGACGCATTCGTCCACATCACTGCCGTTGAGCGCGCCGGCCTGTCGACGCTGAACCAGAACCAGCGCGTCTCGTACGAGCTGGAAGCCGACAAGAAGGGCAAGATGGCGGCGACCAACCTCCAGGCTGAATAAGCCGGCGGTTATCGCTTGCGATCGGGCGGCGCGCACTGCGCGTGCCGCCCTGTCTTTCTCGGGTTGAAGGAATATGTCGATGGCCGATCTCGTTAACGCCTATCGTGGCCACGCCGAAAAGGCACAGGCCGAAGCCGACGCGGCAACGCTCGACAATGTCCGCAACCGCAATCTGCGCGCCGCAGAGGCCTGGACGCAAATGGCAGACCGCCAGGAGCGCACCGACCGCGCCCGCGCCACGCGTGAGGGGCATGCCCCCGCGAACGAACCCACCCTAGCACAGGAAACTACGTGAACTTTTTCAATAACATCAATGAGACCCAACTGACTCGCCGATCCATTCGGCCGCTTGCAACTTCCCCCTCGCTGCCGCCGCGCTCGCGCCGCGCCAGCCCGCCGCGCCGCTCCGGCCCGGCCGCCCGCATCGCCCGAGCCGCCGTGCTCGAAGTGCTGGGCTGACAGGGGGAACACCCCCCGGCCCCGCCCGTTGATCGCCTCACACCCTATAGTGAAGGAACAACGCGCATGGCCGCACCAACGAAAACCCGATCGACCAGGGGCAGCGCCGCCAAGGCGAAGCCCGCATCGAAATCCGGCGGCACTTCGGTGCTCGCCGGGACGCTGTCGATCGGCGCCGTGCTGGGCGTGCTGGCCGCCGGCATATTCGGCCTGCGCCGCGCCCGCCGCGCGCCCTCGGGCGGCGAACATGTGCCGACCGACCTGCTCGGCGACACCCGCCCCGACCCACAGGACCGCGCGATCGACGCCTTCCGCCCCGATCCCACTGCGCCGGTGCCCGCCAGCGAACGCGACGCCCTCCGCCCCGCGCTGCTCGACGAACGCCCGGTGAACTGATTTGAGGGTTCATTGACATGAACCAGGCGCCACCCGCCCCGCCTCCCACTCGACCACCATAGCCTGATGGTATCCTTGGTGGTCGGGTGGGGAGGCTGGGCGGGCGGTCCGCGTCGCGCCTAGCGCGACTTGGCACGCCCAACGCAACCTTCGCGCGCCCCGCGCATTCACTCGCCATCACAGGCTTTGGGAGACACAGGATGCGCGCGATCGTTCTTGGATTGCTGGCAGCGGCGACGCTGGCCGGCTGCACCGATTATGAAGGCGGCGGACCGCGCCGGATGGGCGGCGGCTATGGCGGCTATGACTATAACCGCCCGGATCCGTCGTACGGCGGCTATTATGCCGATCGCTACTACCGCGACGACCGCCGCTACCGCGAACGCCGCCTCAGCCGCAACGACCGCGTCTATCGCGGCCAGGACGGTCGCTATTACTGCCGCCGTTCGGACGGCACCACCGGCCTGATCGTCGGCGGCGTGGCCGGCGGGTTGCTGGGCAACCTGATCGCACCGGGCGGTTCGGACACGCTGGGCACGCTGCTCGGTGCTGCGGCGGGTGCCGCGGTCGGTCGCTCGGTCGATCGCAACAACAGCGACGTGCGCTGCCGTTGAGCGCGCACCAGACCCGGCGGTCGCTCCGCCGGGTCCGGTTATACCAGGGTGTAGCTTACCGCGCCGGGCACCACGCTCTAGTGCGGGGAAGAGCAACCCAGATGTGAGGATTTCGGCATGACGACACGCACCGCCACCGCCCGCTATGATGGCTTCGGCAAGGCCGGCAAAGGCCATCTGACCAGCCCGTCCGGCGTACTCGATTCGACGCCGTACAGCTTCAACACGCGTTTCGGCGATGAAAAGGGCACCAACCCCGAAGAGCTGATCGCCGCTGCGCATGCCGGCTGCTTCACCATGGCGCTCAGCTTCGCGCTGGCTCAGGCCGGGTTCAGCGACGGCTCGCTGGAGACGACGGCGGCGGTAAAGCTGGACTCGGACGGCCAGGGCGGCTTCACCATCACCGAATCCGCCCTGACGCTGAAGGCGAGCATCCCTGGCATCGCCGAGGAACAGTTCGAGGCATTGGCCAAGGGCGCAGAGGCGAACTGCCCGGTGTCGAAGCTGCTCAAGGCGAAGATCAGCCTCGACTGGTCGCTCGCCTGATCACACCGCGCCGGCCACTGCGCCGGCGAGGATGAGGCCGATGATCGTGGCGAGCAGGGCGACGTTGGTGCGCCGTGACTTGACCACGATCAGCGCCACCAGCAGCGGGATCGGCAGCAGCGCGGAGAGGATCGAGACCAACGCGGCCACGCCCTCCACCTGCGGCTGTCCCGCTCCACTCGCCGCCACGATCGCGCTCAGCCGCTCGTTCATCGCCACCACGATCGAAGTGGCGAACATCAGCAGGTTGATCGCCAGCATACCGCCCAGCACCAGTTCGTTGTGCTGGTCGTACCACAGGTCGAAATCCGGCCACTCCGCCGGGTCGTCGGGAAACACCAGCGTCGCGAACAGATAATACCCCCCGACCAGCGCGAGCATGACCACCAGCGTCAGGTAATTCGCGGCCACCAGGTCGCGATACTCCCATGCCGCCAGCCACAGCGTCATCAGGTCGAGCACCACCAGCACGCCCAACAGCGGCGTCAGCCACCCGATCCGCACCTTGCGCCGCAGCTTCAGCGTGCGCGCAAAACCGCCCAGCACTTCGGCCACGGCCAGCCCCAGCAGCAGCGCGAACACCGCGAAGACCAGCTCGAAGGGCGACATCGTCAGCGCCTTCCCAGCACGCGGCCGATGCCCTCGTGCCGGCTCGGGTCCTCGCGCCCGCATTCGCGCTCCAGCTGGTCGCGGATCGCGATCAGCTCGCGCTCGCCCAGATGCTCGATGCCGATGAACTCGTTGCGCCCGGTGTCGAGCGCGCGGATGATCTCGTCCAGCTTGGCCTGGATCGCGGCGGCGTCGCGGTTCTGGGCGTTCTGGATCAGGAACACCATCAGGAAGGTGATGATCGTGGTGCCGGTGTTGATGACCAGCTGCCAGGTGTCGGACCATTTGAAGACCGGCCCGGTGACGCCCCAGATCACGATGACCATGAACGCCAGCACGAACGCCGGCGGACGCCCCGCCCATCCGGCCACCATCTGTGCAAACCGCTCGAACAACCGCCCCATGCCCGATCTCCCCTTTGCGTCATGGATAGCGGCGGAATGGCCCAATGCAAAAGGGGGCCGGCATTGCTGCCAGCCCCCATGTCGCTCCTGCCGATGGCGCGGGCCGGAAGGTTCCGCGTCGCCGGTTCGGCGGCATGCTCGGCCCGTGCCGGCAAGGGCGACGGGCTCTGCGTCGGCCTCCGCCCGCCGCGGCACTGGCCTTGCGGACAGGGCAGCGCGCCGGCAGTCGAAAGCCCGCTTCACGGCGCCGAAGCGCGTGAAGCCTTGCTGGAGCAGGCATCGGCCCTGCGAATTACGGTCGCCCGCCGCTTTCGCTGGCCGGCATCGGCAATCGCTGTCCCTCATCCCTCGGCAGGACGCTTGCGCATCGGCTCCGGCATCAGGTCGCCCATGGTCGGGTGGTTCGGTGAAACGCTGCCACGCTTGCGCGCCACAGGATTTCAAGGAACGCCGTCTTCCTGGCTCCCGTCTCGTCCGCCTGCGGTTTCCGAATGGCACCAGCATGCGTTCGATCCGTGTAAGAGCTTGATCCTGCTACCGTTTTACCGGAGCCCGATCGCGCCTTACCCCATGATGGTCTCACCCTTGCCGAGTCGCGCAAAGCGGGATTCGCACGGCCGCCCCTGTTGATAACGTGGATAACGGGGACAGAGTCAGCCGCCCGGCGCCCATCCGGCGGGCGCGAGGGTGAATCCCGCAAAGTCGAACCCCGGCACGACGATGCAGCTGACCAGCGCCCAGCCGTGCGGCGCTTCGGTCGCCTGCCACTGCGTCGCGGGCACCAGCAGCTGCGGCGCGTCCCCCGCCAGCACGTCGCCGCCCAGCCGCGTGATCACCGGCGCCGCCCCCTCGTCCGCCGCGACATGCAGCTCCAGCGGATGCCCGGCGTGCCACAGCCACAGTTCGTCGGCATCGACGCGGTGCCAATGCGATCGCTGCCCCGCATCCAGCAGGAAATGGATCGCCGTCCCCGCCGCCCGCGCGCCCGGCCCCGCCGCCGCACGCCACGTCTCGCGATACCATCCGCCTTCGGGATGCGGCGCCAGCCCCAATGCGGCGATGATCCTGCGTGGTTCGTCCATCCTAACCCTCCGATGACTGCCCTGTAGTTTCAGGTTCATGCAACCCCCGCTAAGCCAAGGACGTTACGCTGTCAGTGCAACGAAACCGAATTTGAAAGGGAGTTATCTCCATGCGTAAGGTTATGATGGCGCTCGGCGCCATGTCGCTTCTGGCCCCTGCGGCCATCGCGTTCCCGGCGGCCAAGGCCGAAGCCAAGTCGTATGACTATAAGTACGACACCCAGCGCCGGCATCGCCGCCACGAATATCGCGAATGGCGCGGTCGCGACGGCAAGCGCTATTGCCGCAAGCCCGATGGCACCACCGGCCTGGTGGTCGGCGCGGTCGGCGGCGCCCTGGTCGGCCGCACCATCGACACGCGCGGGGACCGCACCGGCGGCACGGTGCTCGGCGCAGTCGCCGGCGCGCTGGCGGGCCGCGAGATCGAGCGGGCCGGCAGCAATAACCGTCGCTGCCGCTGACACCATCCGATGATGCACGCGGAGCATTAACCTTCCCCTGCTAGGGAAGGGGACATGCTCCGCGTTCTCGTTCTTTCGACGCTGTTTCCCGATGCGTCGCGCCCCAATTTCGGGATCTTTGTCGAGCGCCAGACGCGCGCGCTGGCGGCCCGGCCCGATGTGCAGGTCCGCGTCGTCGCCCCGCTCGGCATCCCGCCCTGGCCGCTCGGCCACTTGCCCCGCTATCGCGCCCTCGCCGCCCTGCCCCGTGCCGAACAGTGGAAGGGCCTGTCGGTCGATCGCCCGCACTTCCTAAATCTTCCCGCGACCGGCGGCCGCTTCCACGCCGCCGCGCTGGTACGTGCCCTCACGCCACGCCTCCACCGTATCCGCGCCGACTTCCCGTTCGACGTGATCGACGCCCAGTTCTTCTTTCCCGATGGCCCCGCCGCGGTCGAGCTGGGGCGCATCTTCGGCGTGCCCGTCTCGATCAAGGCGCGCGGTTCCGACATTCATGGCTGGGGCAAGGACCCGCGCATCGGCCGCCAGATCCGCGACGCCGGCTGCGCCGCCGATGGCTTGCTGTCGGTGTCCGATGCGATGCGCGACGACATGATCGCGATGGGCATGCCCGCCGATCGCATCCAGTGCATCGTCACCGGCGTCGACCTCGATCGCTTCGCGCCGCGCGACCGTGCCGAGGCAAAGGCCGCACTGGGCATCGCCGGGCCGCTCGTCGTCTCGGTCGGCGCGCTGATTACGCTAAAGGGGCATGAGATCGTGATCGACGCCGTGGCGGCACTGCCGGGCGTCACGCTGTGGATCGCGGGTGAAGGGCCGCATCGCCCCGCGCTGGAGCGCCATATCGCCGCCGCCGGGCTGGGGGAGCGGGTCCGCCTGCTCGGATCGGTGCCCCATGCCGACCTCCCCGCCATCCTCGCCGCCGCCGATGCGATGGCGCTGGCGTCGGAGCGCGAGGGGCTGGCCAATGCCTGGCTCGAGGCGCTGGCGAGCGGCACGCCGGTCGTGATCCCCGACATCGGTGGCGCGCGACAGGTGGTGCGCGGCCCGGCGGCGGGCACCATCGTCGCCCGCACGCCTCCCGCCTTCGCCACTGCGCTCGCCGCGCTGCTCGCCGATCCGCCCCCGGCCGACGCCGTCCGCGCGATGGCCGAGCCCTTCACCTGGGCGGCGAACAGCGCGCGCCTCCATGCTTCGCTCCAGCGGCTGGTCGATGCCCGCGCCGTACGGCCCGTCGCGTAGAAGCGCACGCTCGTCGCAAATCCGTCGCGCAGCCGGAACGACTCTCCCCGGCCCCGGTTGTCCCGCGCGAGCCGGGAAACAGAGGAATGACGATGGCCGACCGCTATCTGGTGCAATATGCCCAGCCGATCCGCGTGGATACCACGCGGCCCGATCCGCTCCCGCTCTTCGCGAATGCGGTCGAGGAAGACGATGAAGGCCTCGACATCCTGTTCGAATTCGACCTCGAAGCGCCGACCAACGGCCCCCACTGATTGCGCGATTGACTTTACCTGCCCGTGTCCGTGACACTGGCTGCGGATCGAGTGGAGGCAAGGCGATGGCAGGGAAGAAGAAAAAGGACGACAAGCCCGAGGTGGCCAAGCCTTCGGCGGTGCCCAAGACCATCGCCGGGGTAAAGGTGCCCAAGTCGATCCGCGCCAAACTGACCGAACTTGCCAAGCACCCGGTCGTCTCCGATCTGCTCGCCGCCGGGCTGGTCGCCATCGCCAACCGGCTGAAGCACGAGCCCGAAGTTACCGAACCCGCGCCGGCCCCCGCCGCCGAGCCGGAACCCGCCCCGGCTGCCGAGGCCGCAGCGGCAGCCCCCGCCAAGCCGGTGGCCCGGCGCACGCGCAAGCCCGCTGCGCCCGGCGCCAAGCCCGCCGCCAAGCCGCGCGCCAAGGCGACCGCCGCGCCCGCAAAGCGCACCACCACGCCCAAGGCCGACGCAACGGCGACGCCAGCCCCCGCCCCCAAGCCCCGCGCCAGCCGCCGCGCTACGCCGCGCGCACCCGCCAAGCCAAAGACGCCCAAGGCCGAATAGGCCGCTCGATCAGGCGAGTATGCCCACCCGCGCCGCCCAGTCGAGGAACAGCGCGGGCCAATGTTCGACACTCTTGCCGCGCGCCAGCCGCACGCCGAAGCCATGCCCGCCATCGGGGAACAGGTGCGTCTCGGTCGCGATACCCCTGGCCCGCAGCGCCGCGCGCAGCAGCAGCGTGTTCTCCACCGGCACCACCGCATCGTCCTCGGCATGGAGCAGGAAACAGGGCGGCGCATCGGCGGGCACGTTGCGGTCGGGCGCATGCGCCTGTTCGCGCGCCGCATCGGCGTTCGCGCCGATCAGCTTCTCGCGCGATCCGCCATGCGCCACCGGCGCGGTCATCGAAATGACGGGATAGATGGGTGCGGCGGCATCGGGGCGCGCCGACAGCGCATCGGCGGCATCGACCGGGGCATAGACCGGCACGGCGAACCGCGTCAGCAGATCGGCGCACAGATGCCCGCCGGCGGAATAGCCCATCGCGCACACCCGCGCCGGATCGATGCCATAGGCCCGGGCGCGGTGCCGGATCAGCCGCATCGCCCGCTGCGCATCGGACAGCGACGTGTCGGGCCCCGCCGCCCATCCCTCGCCCGGCAGGCGATAGAACAGCACGAACGCCGTGATGCCCTTGTCCGCGAGCAGGCGGGCCATCTCATAGCCCTCCTTGTCGACCACGATCCGCGAATAGCCGCCGCCGGGCGTAATCAGCACCGCCGCGCCATTGGGCCGCTGCGGGCGGAACACCACCATGCGCGGCCGCGCGACGCCTTGGACAGAGCGGTCGTTATAGGCGGGATCGGCGCTCCGCTCGGTCGTCACTTCGACAGGCAGCGTCGCCGGGGCGCCCGGCGCGGTGCCCGGCCACAGGTCGATCGTCTCGGTCGGATCGGGCAGCGCCAGCCCGCGCCCGGGCGCCGCAGTCGCAGGCGGGCTGGTCTGCGCCAGCACGCCGCTGCTCCATCCCGCGGCGGCAAGCCCCGCGACCAATGCCGTCCGCCGATCGATCACGCGCATATCCTCTCCCCGGGGCGGCTTTGCGCCGCTGCCCTTATTTCGCGCAGGTGGTCAGCGTCGTCGCTGCATCCGACTGCACCGTCGCGGTCCCCGGCTTGACCTGATAGAGCTGCGGCCAGCGCTTGCCCGTCAGGAACAGCCGCTTGCCGCCCGCGTCATAGGCGATGCCGTTGGCCACATCATCCACGCCGCGATTCTGCGGCCCCAGCGTGCTGATGTCGAGGAAGCTGCGCACCGCGCCGCTCGCGGGATCGATCCGCGCGATCAGGTTGGTCTGCCAGACATTGGCCCAGATCTCGCCGTCCACCCATTCCAGCTCGTTCAGGTTGCGCAGGGGGCAGCCATTGGCGGTCACGTTCAGCGTCGAGACCACGGCCTGCGTCTCGGGATCGAGGAAGCGCAGCGTCGCGGTGCCGTCGCTCAGGATCAGCGCCTTGTCGTTGTGCGTCATGCCCCAGCCTTCGCCGGCATAGGTAAAGCTGCCCAGCGGCGTCAGGTCGTCGGCATTGTAGATGAAGCCCGCCTTGTCCTTCCACGTCACCTGGAACAGCCGGTCCTTCCACGCGACGATCCCCTCGCCGAAATAGGGCGCGGGCAGTTCGTCCTGCTGGACGATCTCGCCCGTCTCGGGCTTCACCTTGCGGATGCCCGAGGTGCCGACTTCGCCGGTGCTTTCGTACAGCACGCCGTTGCGGAAAAAGAGGCCCTCGGTGAACGCCTGCGCATCGTGCGGATGCGTCGCGACGACGGACACGCCGTACACCGGAACCGCCTGTGCCGGCGCGCGAAAGAACAGGAACCAGGCCGCAAGGCCCAGCAGCAACAGCGCGACCAGCGCGAGAAGGATGCGTTTCATGGCCGGCGCACAAGAGCCGCCCCCGCCGCGCATGTCAAACCCCGCCGCGAAAAGGGGGGCTCTTCAGTTCCTGCCATGCATGACGGCGGAAACAAATCGTTCTTGCCAGCGGCACGCATTCCCTGCTTTTCCGCAGCCACCCAATTATAGTATTAATTGAAGTCCCGCGCGGCCCCATGGCCGCGACACGCTGCAGCCAAGGGCCGTCCATGACCATCCACACCGTCCCCACCACCACTCCCTCCACGCGCACGGCGCTGATCGCACGGCTGCGGGAAATCGTCGGCGGTGGCCAGGTGCTGGTCGGCGATCGCGCGACGCATCGCTATCGCACCGGCTTTCGCTTCGGCAGCGGATCGGCGATCGCGGTGGTGCGTCCGGGCTCGCTGGTGGAGCTGTGGCGCGCGTTCCGCGCCTGTGCCGATGCCGGGGTGATCCTGATCCTTCAGGCGGCAAATACCGGCCTGACCGGCGGCTCGACGCCCGATGGCGACGCCTATGACCGCGATGTCGTGATCGTCAGCACGCTGCGGCTCACCGGCATCCGGCTGATCCGCGACGGGCATCAGGTGCTGTGCCTGCCGGGCTCGACGCTGTACCAGCTGGAGGACGTGGTCGCCGCCGCCGGGCGCGAGCCGCATTCGCGGATCGGATCGTCGTGCATCGGCGCGTCGGTGCTGGGCGGGGTGTGCAACAATTCGGGCGGCGCGCTGATCCATCGCGGCCCGGCCTTTACCCAGATGGCGCTGTACGGTCGCATCGACGAGAACGGCCACGCCCAGCTGGTCAACCATCTCGGCATCGCGCTCGGCGACGATGCGGAGGCGATGCTGGCGCGGCTGGAGAACGGCGACTTTGCGGAGGCCGACATCGCCGACGACGCCGATCGCCACTGCTCCGACCCGGAATATCAGCAGCACATCCGCGACGTCGATGCCGACACCCCCGCCCGCTTCAACAACGATCCCCGCCGGCTGTACGAGGCGGCGGGCAGCGCGGGGCATGTCGTGGTATTCGCGGTCCGGCTCGACACCTTCCCCAAGCCCGAGCAGACCGCCGATTTCTATATCGGCACCAACGATCCCGCCGAGCTGAACGCGATCCGCCGCCATATCCTCAGCACCTTCGACACGCTGCCGATCCAGGGCGAATATATCCACCGCTCGGCCTTCGATCTCTCCGCGCGCTATGGGAAGGACACGTTCCTCGCGGTGCGCCATCTCGGCCCCGAATGGCTCCCCCGGCTCTACGCGATCAAGGGCAAGGTCGACGCCCTGTGCGCGCAGCTGCCCTTCGTCCCCGATACGCTGGCCGATTGGGTGATGCAGGGCGCCTCGCGGCTGTTCCCCCAGCATCTGCCGGCACGGATGCGCGATTTCCACGCGCGCTACGATCACCACCTGATCCTGCGCATGGGCGGCGCCGGCATCGAACAGGCGCGCGCGCTGCTGGCGCAGACCTTTCCCTCGGCACAGGGTGACGCCTTCGAATGCACGAAGGACGAGGGCGAGCGCGCGTTCCTCCACCGCTTCGCCGTCGGCGGCGCCTCGGTCCGCTACCGCGCGCTGCACCGCAAGCAGATCGTGGACATCGTCGCGCTCGACGTGGCGCATCGCCGCAACGACGATGACTGGGACGAACAGCTCCCGCCCGAACTGGCCGAGCAGATCGTCGGCGTCAGCTATTGCGGGCATTTCTTCTGCCGCGTCTTCCACCGCGACTATCTGGTGCGCACCGGCCATGATCCGATCGCGTTCGAACATGCGATGTGGCGGCTGCTCGACGCGGCGGGCGCCGAATATCCGGCCGAGCACAATGTGGGCCATCTCTATCCGGCAAAGCCGGCGCTGGTGGCGCATTATCGCGCGCTGGACCCGACCAACAGCCTCAACCCCGGCATCGGGCACACGTCGAAACACGCGCACTGGCGCTGAAGGGTCCCGCCGAGATCGTGGGACGGGCATGAACCTAGGTATGAAAGCCGGCGCGCCGCCGCCGCGCTAGAACGGGCACTCGCTTCCCCGATTGCAGAGGCCCGCCATGCGCATCCCGTTCGTCCTGCCCTTCGCCCTCGCCCTCGGCGTGATCGCACTGCCGGCCGCCGCCCAGACCGCCCCGGCGCCCGTCGTCTCGGTCGCCCCGCAATATGACACCACCCATGTCTATGTCGCGCCGAAGGACGTCGATGCGTTCGTCGCCGCCTTCACCGCGACCTTCGGCGGCGCATCGACCGCGCAGCACACCACCAATGTCCTGCCGACCGACAGCAGCACCACCACGCAGCTGGTCCAGACGCCGGTCGGCACGGTATCGCTGTTCGGCTTCCTCACGCCGATCCCCTGGCCGTTCGGCGCGGAGCGCACCGGCTGGCTGGTGACCGACATGGACGCGGCGATCCGCGCCGCCCGCGCGGCGGGGGCCGCCGTCGTCGTCGCGCCCTTCCCCGACCCGATCGGGCGCGACGCGGTGATCCAGTGGCCCGGCGGCGTGACGATGCAGCTCTATTGGCACACGACCAAGCCCAGCTACGCCCCGTTCGCGACGGTCCCGGAAAACCGGGTCTATGTCTCGCCCGACGCGGTCGATGCCTTTGTGCGCAGCTTCGCGCGCTTCGCCCATGCGCGCACCGTGTCGGACGATCGCGCCGCGCCCGGCGTCGAAGTCGGCGCGCCCGGCGCCACCTATCGCCGCATCCGGCTGGAATCGCCGTTCGGGCGGATGCGCATCGCCGTCACCGACGGGCATCTGCGCTGGCCCTATGGCCGCGAGCTGACCGGATACGAAGTCGCCGATCTCGACGCGACGCTCGCCAAGGCCACGGCAGCCGGCGTGGAAACGCTCGTCCCCGCCTTCACTGCCGACGGCCGCCGCAGCGCGATGGTGCGCTTCCCCGGCGGCTATATCGCGGAGATCCACGCCCCCGTGCGGTGAGCCCCTATACGCGGCCCGCGCGCGCTCAGCCGAGCGTCAGCGGCGCCGCGCCATGGGCCGCCGGGTCGGAGAAGGACGGCGCGCCGTCCTCGATATGCCCCGCCAGCCGCAGCGTATCGCCGCCCGCCTCGACCTGCATGTCGTACCAGCCATGGCTGCGCGCCAGATCGAGCGCCACGGCCTTCACGCCGCGCGCCGCCAGCGTCACCACGCGCGGTGCCGCGCCATAGGCCTGGTCGCTGAGCGCGACGCGCAGCGGCTCGCCCGAACGGTTGCGCAGCCATAGCACCGCACGGCTGCCCTGCTGCTCCAGCGCTGCGGAGAACGACGCCGCCTTACCGGTCAGGCGCCGGTGAAATCCGTTCGGCCCGATCAGGAACAGGTCATAGCTGCCATCCGCCGCGCGCGGCAGCGGCGCCGTCACGCTCGCCTTGGCGCCCACGGTATAGCGTGCAGGGTCCGCCTCCAGCGCATCGGTGCGATAGACGTGGAACACCGCCGCCCGCGCCTCGCCAGTGTTGGCCAGGCGCAGCACCGGCCCGCCTTCCGCCTCGGCAATATGCGCGTCGAGCCGATAGGGGGTCGGGCGGCGGCGGCGCAGCCCGGCCTCCTGCACCGGCGCGGCCAGCGCCTCGGGCAGCGGCGGCCTGATTTCCTTGAGCGTCGCCGCCCGCTCGGACAGCGCGCGCGTCGCCGGCAATTGCTTCAGGAAGCTGCGGTCGTCCGGCTTGGCGAAGTCGAAGCACGAGGTCAGGTCGCCGCACACCGCGCGCCGCCACGCGCTGATATTGGGCTCATGCACCCCGAACCGCGTCTCCAGGAAACGGATCACGCTGGTATGGTCGAACACTTCGGACGCGACATGCCCGCCGCTGCTCCACGGTGAGACGACATACATCGGCACCCGCGGCCCCAACCCATAGGGGCGACCCAGATAGGCGGCATCGACGGGGCGCTGCGAATGGCTGTGATACTCGTCCTGCGCCGGCACCGTGGTGGCGCCGATCAGGCGGGTCGGGTCCGCCTTGTCGCGCGCGGGCGGCGCGGGCGGGGGCACATGGTCGAACAGCCCGTCATTCTCGTCGAAATTGATGAGCAGCACCGTCTTCGCCCACACCTCGGGATTGGCGGTCAGCGCGTCGAGCACCTGCGCGGTATATTCGGCGCCCTGGAGCGGCGTCGATACGCTGGGATGCTCCGAATAGGCCGTCGGCGCGACGATCCACGAGACCTGCGGCAGCTTGTCGGCCAGCACGTCTTCCTTCAGCCCGTCCAGCGCGCGGGTGGTCATCGTCCGGCGCACCAGCTCGGCATCGGGGCCGCTCGTCGCCTTGCGCGCCTCGCGATAGCGGCGGAAGCCGACCAGCGGGTTGTCGCTGAAATTGTCCGCCATGTCCTGATAGATCTGGAAGCTGATGCCCGCCTCCAGCAGCCGCTCGGGATAGGTGGTCCAGCCATAGCCGCCATGACCGCGCGGGTCCTCGAACCCGTCATAGTCATTGTCGATCGCCGGGCCGTTGGCGCGCCCCATCGGGTCGTGCGTCGCGGTCCAGATATACAGGCGGTTGGGATTGGTGCTCAGGTGCAGCGCACAGTGATAGGCGTCACACAGCGTAAACGCCTCGGCCAGCGCATATTGGAACGGGATGTCGGCGCGCGTGAAATGCGCCATCGCATGGTTGTGCTTGTGCCGGGGCCACGCGCCCATCCGGCCATTGTCCCATGCCGCCTGGCTGTCGGCGAAGCCATGGGGCGTGCCCAGCGGGCGGATCAGCCGGAAATCGCGCTCGGTATCCAGCCGGAACGGCGCGATCAGCGCCGGGGTGGCGCCATCCTTCTCATTGGGCTGGACGAACACGGTGCGCGCCGGCGCGCCGGGCAGCGCGGGCGCGGGAATCGCGAAACGGTCACCGAAACCGCGCACGCCGTGCATCGTCCCGAAATAATGGTCGAACGCGCGGTTCTCCTGGGTGAGGATCACGACATGCTCGACATCCTGGATCGTGCCGGTCCGCCGGTTCGCGGGAATGTCGAGCGCCCGCGCGATCGACGGCAACAGCCCCGATGCAGCGCCCCCCGCCGCCATCATGGCCTTGATGAAAGCGCGGCGGTCCTGGAGCGAATGCGTCATGTCTGCGTGCCCTGTGTCGGCGGGAAAAAAGAGGAGGAGGCGGGCCGACGCCGCCTCCTCCTGCAAGAGGATCAGAACTTCAAGCCAAAGCCGACGAACACCGTCCGGCCGCTCTGCGTTTCGTTGTGCAGGCGGTGGTAGATGCTGTTGTACTGGACTTCGGTTTCGTTGGTCAGGTTGATCGCGTCGATCGTCACGCGCAGCGTGTCGGTGACGTTGAAGAACGCCGCCGCATCGACATAGACCGTGCCGTCGAAGCCATCCTCGCTGTCCGGCTTCTTGCCGTCATACGACGTGCGCAGGTACGACGAGCGATAGTTCGCCGATCCGCGAATGCCCCAGCGCTTGGTCTCGTAATACAGCGTGCCGTTGGCGTTCGTCTTGGACAGGCCCGGGATCGCGCCGTCGAAGCCGCCGACATTGGTGTTCGAATCGAGCACCGTTACGTTGGCGGAGACGCCCAGCTTGTCGAACGGCGCCGGCAGGAAGCTGAACGCGGTCTGCGCCGCCGCTTCAAATCCGGTGACCTTCGCCTTGGACAGGTTCACGGGCCGCGAGAATTCGGCGACGATCGTGGTCGGCGTAACCCCGGCCAGCGCCCCCAGCGGCAGCCCGGTCTGGCTGAACGGAATGTTGCGCAGCGTCTCGGTGCCGATCAGGTTGGTGATGTCCTTGTGGAACACTCCCAGCGAGACCATGCCGACCTGACCGAAATACCATTCGGCCGACAGGTCCAGCGCAGTGTCCTTGTACGGCTTCAGGTCCGGGTTGCCGGTGCTCGCGGTGATCTTGCCGCTATCGGCATTGGCGCTGCCCGAGCTGGCGAGCGACCCCAGCGACGGGCGGTTGAGGTTCTTGGCCGCCGCGATGCGCACCAGGAAGCTCGGGCTGATCTCCAGCGCCGCGTTCATCGCCGGCAGCACGCCCGAATAGTTCGAGTTGCTGCGATTCTCGCCGATCGGGGTGTCGCTGCTGTTGGTGATGAACCCCTTGCTGGCGATGTCGGTGAAATAGGCGCGCGCGCCCACATTGCCGCGAAAGCGCATGCCGCCCAGCGTGCCGTCCCAGTCGAGCTGGCCATAGCCCGCCTTCGTCGTCTCGGTGACGGTGAAGGTGTTCTCGATATCGGTCGCGCCGGCGGTGGTGTGCTGGGCATTATACTTGGCGAACGCCTTGGCATAATCGCCCGCGATCCAGCTCGCATCGTTGTTCTGCGAGAAGACATAGCCGTAATCGGTCACCGGCGTGCCGGTGAATTCGCGGAACTTGCCGTCGTTATACACTTCCGAACCCGACGTGCTGTACCGGCGATAGCTGCCGCCCGCCCGCAGCTTGAACACGTCGTTCAGCGCCAGGCTGGCATTGCCCGCGCCGGAATGCAGCGTGGTCTTGTTCCAGAATTCGCGGAAGTAAAATTCCTTGAACTCGTACTTCGACGGGTCGGTCGTGTCCCAGTGGTAGACGTTGCTGGCCGAGGTGCCGTCCGCCGCATAGGTGGTCGACATGCCGCCGTACGCGCGCAGGTACAGCTTGTCGTCATACGGCGTGGTGTAGGTCGATTCCTCATAGCCGATATGGCCGTCGAAGCTCAGCCGGTCGTTCGCATCCCACTTGCCGGTCAGCGCGATCTGGTTGAACTTGTTCTTGTTCAGCGAACGGCGATGCTCGCTGGCATAGGTGGCGTTGTTCACGTCGATCGCGTCGACGAAGTTGGTGCTGTCCCAGTGGATCGAATTGATCTTCGACGTGGTGTCGAAAATCACCGAGCCCGACGTGTTGTTGGGCCGCGTCGCCAGGTGGTATTCGTCCCGCTCGGTGCGGAATTCGCCGTGCAGCGCGTCGAGCGTGAACAGCAGATTGTCCGCCGGGCGGAACTGCGCCGCCAGCGTCAGGCCCAGCCGCTCCTGCTTGGCATCCCACACCGACAGGCGGTTGCCCGATGCGAACACCAGGTCGCCCGACTTGAACTTCGCCTGCTGGTCCGCGCTCAGCGCCGAGATGTCGAGGCCCTTGGTCAGATAGCCGGCGATCTGGCTCGCGCTCAGCTGCGTCGGCGAATAGGTGTTGTAGCCCTGTTCCTCGGTCTTGCGCTTGGAATAGGCGGCGGAGACCAGGATGCCGAAGGTGTCGCCCCAATTCTGGCCGATCATCGCGGCAACGCGCGGCTGCGCATCCTTGGTATAGCTGTTGGTGCCCAGCTTCGCCGAAATCGCGCCGCTGATACCCTGTTTGTAATCCAGCGGCTTGGCAGTGAACAGGCCGACCGTGCCGGCCATGCCGCCTTCGTTCTGCGCCGCCTGATAGGTCTTTTCGACTTCGACCTTGGAGAAAAGCTCCGACGCGAAGATGTTGAAATCGAACGCCCGGTCGCGCGAACGCTGGCCACGGCTGTCCATCGCCGAATCGACGTTGCCCAGCACTTCCATGCCGTTCAGCTGGACGCGCGTGTAATCCGGCCCCAGCCCGCGCAGCGTGATGCGGCGGCCTTCGCCGGCTTCGCGGTTGATCGCGACGCCCGGCAGGCGCTGGATCGATTCGGCCAGGTTCAGCTCGGGGAACTTCGCCATGTCCTCGGCGACGATCACGTCCTTGACGATGTTCGCCTCGCGCTTGGCCTCGCGCGCCTTGGCGAGCGACCGGCCATAGCCATAAACGACGATCTCGCCGCCGTCCTCTGCGGGCGCCTGCGCCTGCGCGGCGTCGCCCTGCGGCGCGGTTGCGGTCTGCGCCATGGCGGCGGTCGCCAGGATGCTCGTCCCTGCCGCCAAGAGCGACAGTATCGTCCTGCTGGTCGTTTTCATGTTCTTGCCCCTTTGTCCCTGATCGACGCAGTTCCGCGCCGAACCCGAGCGGGCCTCTAGGTGCATCGCGTGACAGCGATGTGACATTGTGTGGCTTTATGTGGTTTTCATGCCGCTTCGTGTGGGTTCAAATCCCGCTCGGGGTTTGATACGATCCGCGGATGGATAGCGCAGACACGATCGACATCCCCGCCTCGGCGCGCGTCAGCCAAAGCGAGCGGCTCAACCGGATGCTGGCCCTGCTCGACGAGCGGGCCTTCTGGTCGGTCGCCGAACTCGCCGCGCGATTCGACGTGTCGGAAGAGACCATCCGCCGCGACGTCCGCCAGCTCGAACATTCGGGCCGGGTCCAGAAAACCCATGGCGGCGTCAGCCTGCCCAGCGGCGCGATCGAGGCGCCGTACCGCGTACGGATGCGCGAACAGGCCGAGGCCAAGCAGCGAATCGGCCGCGAAGCCGCCCGGCTGGTGACGCCCGGCATGACGCTGCTGCTCGATTCGGGCACTACCAGCTTCTGGCTCGCCCGCGCGCTGGCGCCGATGCGCGACCTCAGCATCGTCACCAACAGCATCGAGATCGCGCACGAAGTGCTGGGGCGCCCCGGCCAGAACCTGTTCTTCGCCGGCGGGCGGATCAACAGCGATTACCATGCGGCATTCGGCGCCGATGCGATCGCCTATGCCCGCTGCTTCGTGCCCGATCTGACGATCCTGTCGATCGGCGCGGTCGAGGCCGAGCGCGGCTTCCTCGATTTCGACGCGGACGAGGCGATGTTCAAGCACGCCCTGCTAGAGCGCGCCCGACGCGTCGTGATGCTGGCGGATGGGACCAAGTTCGACAAGACCGGCTCGCTCCAGGTCGCGGGCTTCGGCCAGGTCAACGATCTGGTCACCGACCGCGCGCCCCCACCCCCGATCGCGCGCGCAGCAGCGGCGGCGGGCACGACGATCCGCGTGGTGAGTCGGGACTGAGCAGCGCCCCAACCGACACCAAAAACGCCTGTCGGGGCTCGCGAATCCTACGTACCTTGTGCCCTTCCAGCAGGAGGCTACACGTGACGACAATCATATTCCGCGGAGTTAGCGAAGCCCAATACGATAAAGGCGAATGGGGGACCCCGAAGGGAATAATCACAAAAGAGCGCCCATTTATGGGTGGCCATAATCCCGATGGCAGGCGAATGACGCACAGCTATTACGGCAGCGGTCAAAAACTCGACTCCAGCATGACAAACTCGATATTTCTACACCAAATAGACTCATCGAAATTTAAAAGAGGCTATGTTTCTTTTTCGACCAAATTTGGGGTGGCAAAAAATTATGCACTCGCAACGGACGATCAGGGCAACCCCAGAAACGAGGTCGGCCACGTCCTTGAGGTGGATATCGCGAAACTACCCCCAAACGTGGGATTTGTGAGTGTAGCCTCCATTTTAGCGAATCCCAAAAAGCCGGAGGACTGCGAGGTGCTCATTTACCCGATCGACGGCACGCCAATCCCCCTGAGCATCTTTGTCAGGCATCATTGGGTCTACGCCAACGACCTGAGTGCAAGGGCCCCCGTCCCGGGGTAGCGCCTCGATATAGCTGAAAAGGTGTGGAATGATTGGTCGGGGCGACAGGATTCGAACCTGCGACCCCCACACCCCCAGTGTGATGCGCTACCAGGCTGCGCTACGCCCCGACCGAGGTTGGGCCCTCTATGCTGGTCCGGCGCGAGATGCAAGCGTCTGTGACAATAGTTGCGTGTATGGACCGCGCATGATAGCGCGCCGCCCTTGTACGGGGCCGTTTCGCGCCTCCTTAATCCAGGCATTTTGAAACCATGTTCGCAACTCCCGCATATGCACAGGCCGCTGGCGCGGCAGCCCAGGGCGGAAGCACCGCAGGCGCGATCGTGTCGCTGCTGCCGCTCGTCCTGATCTTCGTCGTTTTCTACTTCCTGATGATTCGCCCGCAGCAAAAGCGGATGAAGGCCATGCAGAACGCCGTCGCCGCCGTGAAGAAGAACGACACCGTCGTCACCGCCGGCGGGCTGATCGGCAAGGTCACGCGCGTCGAGGACACTGAAGTCGAGGTCGAACTGGCCCCCAACGTCCGCGTCCGCGCGATCAAGAGCACGCTCGCCGAAGTGCGTCCGTTCGGCTCGAAGCCCGCGAACGACTGATGCTCGATTTCCCGCGCTGGAAGGTCCTGACGATCGCCATCGGCCTTGCGCTGATGGTGTCGCTGTCGATCCCGAGCTTCATTCCCAAATCGGTCCGTGAAAGCTGGCCGAGCTGGGTACCGAAGCCTGCGGTGAACCTGGGCCTCGATCTCGCCGGCGGCAGCTATCTGCTGCTCGAAGCCGATACGGCCGACGTCGCCAAGGCCAAGCTCACCCAGATGGAAGAGCAGATCCGCAGCGAAATGCGCCGCGATCCGCGCATCGAGATCGGCGACGTGTCGGTCCAGGGCGGCAAGCTGAGCTTCATGGTGCGCGACGCGACCAAGGTCGATGCGGTGCGCGAGCGTCTGCTGACGATCACCGGCACCGGCGTCGGCACCACCGGCCAGCGCCAGTGGGACATCGCCGTATTCGATACCAGCCGCTTCGTCCTGACGCCGACCGAGGCGGGGCTGAAGGAAGCGGTCGACACCGCGATGAACGACGCGCGCGAAGTCGTGGACAAGCGCATCAACGCGCTCGGCACGCTGGAGCCCACCGTCGTCCGCGAAGGCGGCAGCCGCATCGTCGTCCAGGTCCCCGGCCTGAACGATCCGACCGCGCTCAAGGCGCTGCTGGGCAAGACCGCGAAGCTCGAATTCCGGCTGGTCGATACCACTGCCGATCCCGCGCAGCTGGCTGAAGGCAATGCCCCCGCCGGCTCGATCATCCTCCCCTATGCCGAAGGCGGCGGGCGCATCGCGGTCCAGCGCCAGGTGATGATTACCGGCGACATGCTGGTCAACGCCAGCCAGAGCTTCGATCCGCAATCGGGCGCGCCGGGCGTGACGCTCCAGCTCGACGGCGCAGGGTCCAAGCGCTTCGCCAAGGTCACCCAGGAAAATTCGGGCAAGCCCTTCGCGATCATCGTCGACAACACCGTGATCTCGGCCCCCCGGATCAACGAACCGATCCTGGGCGGCAGCGCGGTCATCAACGGCGGCTTCACCGTTCAATCGGCCAACGAACTCGCCATCGCGCTGCGTTCGGGCAAGCTGCCCGTCGACCTGAAGGTCGTGCAGGAAAGCACCGTCAGCCCCGAGCTGGGCGCCGATTCGATCCGCGCGGGCGTCACGGCGTCGATCATCGCGGTGGTCGCGGTCATCGCCTTCATGATCCTCACTTATGGCCGCTTCGGCATCTATGCGACGTGCGCGGTGGTCATCAACGTGCTGGTCATCCTGGGCGTGATGGGGCTGCTCAACGCCACGCTGACGCTGCCGGGCATTGCCGGTTTCGTGCTGACGATCGGCACCGCCGTGGACGCCAACGTGCTCATCAACGAGCGTATCCGCGAAGAGCGGCGGCGCGGGCGCAGCGTGATGCAGGCGGTCGAGCTGGGCTACAAGGAAGCCAGCCGCACCATCTTCGAAGCGAACGTGACGCACGCCATCGCCGGCTTCATCATGTTGATCCTCGGCTCCGGCCCGGTGCGCGGCTTCGCCGTCGTGCTGCTGATCGGCATCGCGACGTCGGTGTTCACCGCGGTGGTCTTCACTCGCATGCTCGTCTCGATCTGGATTCGCCGTAACCGGCCGTCCGAGATCAACATTTAACGGAAGCGCGAACCCATGCGGCTCCTCAAGATCATCCCGGACAACACGAACATCGCGTTCGTGCGCGTCCGCCACATCGCCTTCGCGATCACGGCGCTGCTCACCATCGCGGCGATCGGCATCACCTTCGCGCGCGGCCTCAACATGGGCGTCGATTTCGTCGGCGGCGTCTCGATCGAGGAAAAGTTCGTCACGGCCCCGCCGCTCGACGAAGTACGCTCGACCGTGAACGCGCTGGGCGTGGGCGAAGCCTCGCTCCAGCAGCTGGGCGGCGCGAACACCGTGACCATCCGCCTGCCCCTGCCCGAATCGGAGGCGCCCGACGCCGTCGACGCGATGGTGGAGCGCGTGAAGACGACGCTGGCGGCGAAGTTCCCCGGCGCCTCGTTCAGCAACTATTCCACCGTCTCGGGCAAGGTTTCGGGCGAGCTGATCCAGAACGGCGTGCTCGCCGTGGTGCTGGCGATCATCGGCATCGCGATCTTCTCGTGGTTCCGCTACGAATGGCAGTTCGGCGTATCGACGGCGGTGGCGATCATCCACGACGTGCTGATGACGATCGGCTTCTTCGCGCTGACCCAGATGGTGTTCGATCTCAACATCGTCGCGGCGGTGCTGACGATCATCGGCTATTCGATCAACGACAAGATGGTGATCGACGATCGTATCCGCGAAAACATGCGTAAGTACCGCAAGATGGGGATGCGCGAGCTGATCGACCTGTCGGTCAACGAAACGCTGCCCCGCACGGTGATGACCTCGCTGACGATCATGCTCGCGCTCGCCGCGCTGCTGATCTGGGGCGGGCATGTGCTGCGCGGCTTCACCGCTGCGATGATGCTGGGCATCGTCGTCGGCACCTATTCGTCGGTCTATGTCTCGTCGTCGCTGCTCATCACGCTGGGCCTCAAGCCCGGCTTCCGCGACGACAAGGCGGAGAGCGACGCCGAGCGCATGGCGCCGAAGCAGCGCCCGTAACCGGCCCGCACCGCACATGAAAATGGAACGCCGCAGCGCCGATGGCCCGGTCATCTCGGGCTTTTCGGGCCGCGGCTTCCGCGTGGACGAGGGCGTGTACGAAGGCCTCCTCATCACGCCCCAGCGCGCCGATGGCTGGGCCCCGCCCCCCATCGCCGAACTGACCGAGGACGCGCTGGCCCCGCTCCTTTCGCTCGATCCCCGGCCCGAATTCCTCCTGCTCGGCACCGGCGCCACGCTGGTCCGCCCGCCGCTTTCGCTGGTCAAGGCACTGGGCGCGCGGGGCATCGGCATCGAATCGATGGACAGCCGCGCCGCCGCCCGCGCCTGGGGCGTGTTGCGCGCCGAACTCCGCTGGATCGCCGCCGCGCTCTACCCGCTGGACTGAGGGCCCCAGTTCACTCGCCGTCCCCAAAAACAGCGTTACCCATTTCTTAGGATGCCGCTGGCATCACTCGTCCCGGCGCAAGGGGAGCGCGACAACAAGGGGCCGGGACCGGGGAATGCACAAGCTACCATTGATCGCGGCGCGGCCGCCCCGGCTCAGCGGCATGGCCGACGCGCTGCTCGAAATCGAGCAATCGGGCATCTACACCAATGGCGGCCCGGTCGTGCGCCGGTTCGAGGCGGCGGTGACCGAGCAGCTGTTCGGCGGCGTGGGCGATTGCCTTGCGGTGCCCAGCGCCACGCTGGGGCTGATGGTCGCGATCCGCCACGCGCGCCAGGGCCGCACCGGCACCTTCGCGCTGATGCCCAGCTTCACTTTCGCCGCCACTGCCCATGCGGCCATCTGGGCCGGCCTCACCCCGCTGTTGATCGACAGCGACGCCGACGACTGGTCCGCCTGTCCGGGCGCGGAAGAATCCGTGCTCGCCCATTATGGCAGCCAGGTCGCGGTGATCGTGCCCTATGACACGTTCGGCACGGGCATCGACCTCGATCGCTATGCGTGGCTGTCGCGCAGGCACGGGGTCGGCGTGGTGGTCGATGCAGCCGCCTCGCTCGGCAACCACGCCGCCGATGGTCGGGGCTTCGGCACCGGCGCGCCCTTCCCCATCGTCTTCTCGATGCACGCGACCAAGCCCTTTGCCACCGCAGAGGGCGGGCTGATCTACAGCGCCGATGCCGAACAGATCGCGGCGATGCGGCGGATGAGCAATTATGGCTTCGGCCCCGATCGCTCGGCGCAGGGGCCGGGCATCAACGCCAAGCTGCCCGAGATACTGGGCGCGATGGCGCTTGCCCGCCTGTCGGAGATCGACGCCGTCGCCGCGCACCGCGCCACGCTGGTCGCGCGCTATCGCGAGCACCTGCGCGGACAGTTCGTGTTCCAGGCAGGGCATGCCCGCCGCCCGATCGCGCAGTTCATGCCGATGCTGCTCCCCCCCGATCTCGCAGCCCACCGCGCGACGATCCTTGCGGACCTTGCGGAGCAGGACATTGGCGGCGGCCATTATTTCAGCCCGCATCTGGCCCAGCAGGCCTATTTCCAGGAAAGCTGCATCGCCGCCGCGACGCCGGTCGCCGATGCGATCGGCGCGCGGATGCTGTCGCTGCCCGTCACCGATGCGATGACGGTCGAGGACGTCGATACCATCTGCACCGCGCTGCTCGATGCCTGTGCCCGCGCCCGCCACGCCCGGATCGCCGCCGCGCCACGCGCGGACGATCCGGTCGCCTCGACGCTGCTCGTCGGCGGCGGCCCCGCCGGCGTGGCGATGCTGATCGCCGCCAGCAAGCAGGACCGCCTCGCCAGCCTCGCCGCATCGGGGCTGGTCGTGGTCGAGCGCAACGTCCGCCTCGGCTGCGGCGAGCTGGGCGACTATGCCATCACGTCGGACAGCACGGCGGAGACGTTCCTCAGCGCGGTCAAGGACAACCCCCATCCCGAAATCGCCGCGCTGGTCGACCATCCCGGCGCGCAGGAGATCGCGCGCCATATCGGCCGGCTAGGCGTGCCGCTGGCGCGCACCGCACCGTTTCTGGAAGCGATGGGCGCCGCCGTGCGCACCGTCGTCGCCGAGCATGGCGGCACGCTTCTCACCGGGCACGACGCGCTCGAATCGCGCCGCACCGCCGACGGCCTGTGGCAGACCCGCGTGCGCGACCGCGCCAGCGGATGCGAGCGCACGGTCCTGTCGCACCATATCGTCGTCGCGACCGGCGGCTATCAGGCGGCGGAGGACGTTGCGGGCACCCTGGTCGCGGGCCAGCCGCTCGGCACCCGGCTGGGCGACCGCCTGCTCCCCTCCGACGCCTTTCTCCGGCTCGGCGGCGTGGCGGCGTTGCGCGAACGGCTGGCGGGAGTCGCCGCGCCGCGCATTGCGATCGTCGGCGCCTCCACCAGCGCGCTGGCCTCTGCCGCGCTGCTGCTCAAATCCGAAATCCCGCTGGGCGCGGGCGCGCTGACGCTGCTCCACCGCGAGCCGCTGCGCCCCTTCTACCCGTCCGCCGAGGCCGCCCATGCCGATGGCTTCACCGATTTCGGCCCCGACGACATCTGCCCCCTGAGCGGCTTCGTCTATCGCCTTGCCGGTTTCCGGCTGGAAGCGCGCGAGCTGGTGCTGCGGATGCTCGGCATCGGCGGGCGCGTGCCCGATCCGCGCTTCCGCCTGCACCGGCTGGGCCCGGACGACGCGGAGGCCGGCGCGTTACTCGACAGCGCGGACATCGTCATCGGCGCCACCGGCTATCGCCCGCACGCGCTGCCGCTGTTCGACGCAGGGGGCCATCGCATCGCGCTGTCCGCCGACGGCCCCGGCCGCCCGCGCATGGTCGACCAGCAATGCCGCGTGATCGACGCGCACGGCACCCCCGTCCCCGGCGCCTATGGCATCGGCCTTGCCGCCGGTTTCGTCCCCGAAGGGCGGCTGGGCGGCGAACCCAGCTTCCGGGGCAAGGCCAACGGGCTGTGGCTGTGGCAGAACGATGTCGGCCAGCTGATCGTCGATCAGCTGCTGGGCGACTCGGCGGTGCAGCGTGCGCGCAAGGCGGCATGAGCACACCCACGGTCAGCATCATCCTGCCCGCCTATAACGGCGCGGCGCTGATCGGCGCGACGATCGACTCGGTGCTGGCGCAGAGCTTCGCCGATTTCGAGCTGGTCGTGGTCGACGATTGCTCGACCGACGATACGTGGGACGTGATCGCGCGTTATGCCGATCCGCGCATCCGCGCCTTTCGCGCGAGCGCCAATGGCGGCCCGGTGCTGGCCCGCAACCGTGCCTTTGCCGAGGCGCGCGGCACCTATATCGCCGGGCTCGACCAGGACGATCTGTGCGCCCCCGATCGCCTCGCGCGCCAGGTCGCGTTCCTCGATGCGCACCCGCAGGTCGCGCTGGTCGCCAGCGATTGCAACCTGTTGAGCGAAGGCAAGATCCGCCCCTGGCCCGGCCCGGGCACGCTCACCCCGCCGGTGATCGACTGGCTGCTGATGCTCCAGAACCCGCTGGTCTGGTCGTCGGTGCTGTTCCGCGCCGATGCCGCGCGGCGCCTGATTCCGTTCGAGCGGCCGCAGGTGCGCTATGCCGAGGATTTCGACCTCTATCACCGCATCCGCGCGCATGGCGAAATCGCGCGGATCGACACGCCGCTGCTCATCTATCGCTGCCACCCCGGCGGCGCGTCGAAGCGGTTCCGCGACGCGATGGCGACCAGCGCGGCGCAGGTGCTCGCCGAACGCTATGTCCCCGTGTTCGCGGGCGACGCCGAAGCCCACGCCGCACTGGTCGTCCGCCACCTGATGGCGCGCGATCCGGTGCCCGATCTGCCGACGCTGGCGCGCGTGCTCGGCACGCTCGATGCGCTCCACCGCCATTTCGGGGACAGCCGCGCGCTCGACGCCGACACGCGCGCGCGGATCGAGCGCGAATATGTCCGCCTGTGGTGGATCGTCGCCCGCCCGGCCCTGCGCCACCGCATCGCCCGCCTGCGCGACCTCCTGCCGCTCCGCCCGCCCCCGGTGCCGCTACGCGCGCCCGACTGGCTGGTGTCGCCGCTGATCGGCCGGGCACGAGCGCTGGCCCGCGGCTGAAGGCGCGCGCGGGCCGCGTCCTTCGAGCCCTCAGGCAGCTGGGATGCTGTCGTCAAGCTCCCGAAGCCGCGCTTCGATTTCCGCTGTCAGGCGATATATCCCGGTCAGTTCCGGCATAAGGTGCCGGGTTTCGTCCTTGCCCTGAAACGTGCCGAAGTGCCGCGTCGTGGAGGAATTGAACCACATCCGCGCGATCGTCTTCCTGTTGTTGTCGTCCAACAGGATCGCGCAATAAGATTTCCCGTCGCGGATAACGACTCGCTTGGGATCGACCAGCCGCGAACAAATCGCCTGTACGATACGAAAGCCGCTGATCTCATCCTCGGTAGTGACGATACCGTCCGCCTCGCCAGCAGCCTCGACCTCCTCCACTGCTTCGACCGCAGGCGCCGTCGCGTTCAGCGCGGATGACAGCCGATCATTCACTCTGTCGCGGATTATGGACGCGATGGTCCCCGGAATCAGGCGCGACACGCTCTCCTTCGCGGCAGGGGTCAGTCGCCCTTCCACCACGCGTGCCGCAAACAGTTTCACGAAATCTTCCGACGGTTCAGCGAATTCCTGCTCCACCGCCTTTCGCAAAAGCGACTGGAGCTTGAGATTGCCGGCCTCCTGTATGATCTTCTCGATGTCGAAATCCGCTTTGACGAACTTCTCCAGCGTACGAACGTCCGTGGTCTTAATCGCATCCATGCTGAAGGTGAAAAAGGGGCGGTCATCCATCTTGTTCGGTTTCTCGACGTCCGAGAAAAACTGATAATTCACGCCATTGGTCAGCACGGCGAGGCGCGCATCGGTGACGCTGAAATATCGAAACAGCTGGCCCGCATGGTTCACGTTCAGCTCCGACGAGGACGGCTTGCACTCGATCAGGATGTTGACCGATCCCTCTGCGCAAATCGCATAATCGACTTTCTCGCCCTTCTTGGTCCCGACATCTGCGGTAAATTCCGGAACCACCTCTTTGGGGTTGAACACGTCATAACCAAGCGCCTGGATAAAGGGCATCACAAGCGC
The DNA here is from genome assembly GCF_053502645.1 of Sphingomonas degradans. Lineage (NCBI taxonomy): Bacteria > Pseudomonadati > Pseudomonadota > Alphaproteobacteria > Sphingomonadales > Sphingomonadaceae > Sphingomonas > Sphingomonas degradans. The sequence goes on along the minus strand of NZ_CP177172.1, from coordinate 445,181 downwards.
CGTCTTGGCCGCTTCCTCGGTCAGCAATGCTTCGCGGTGTTCAATCGTTCGTTTTTGCAGTTCCGCCAAGCGCGTTGCGAAGTCCATCTTTGCCCCCCAATATCCGACTGCCCAGATTGACCGTCGCAATACAGATGATCAAGATGCTTAATCGACACCTAATCCGACAACAGTTGCGTCCGACTGGGACGATTACAGCCCCGCCCAGTCGATCGCCGCATGCCGGTCCAGGAAGCGCGAATGGTCGGCCAGCGGGTATTTCAGTCCGGTCGCGCAGTTGAACAGCACCGCGCGTTCCTCCGCGTCGACCAGCCCGGTGGCCAGCGCGTCGCGATACGCCGCCAGCGTGGCGCCGCCTTCGGGGCACAGCAGCATGCCGTCGCGCTTCGCGGTGTCGTCCACTGCCTGGACCAGCGCGGCGTCGCTTACTGCCATCGCGCGCCCCCCGCTCGCGCGTACCGCGTCGAGGATCAGGAAATCGCCGACTGCCTGCGGCACGCGGATGCCCGCCGCGACGGTGTGTGCGTCTTCCCAGCGCGTGGCGTGCCGCTCGCCCGCCTCGAACGCGCGGACGATCGGGGCACAGCCTTCCGCCTGCACCGCGTACATGCGCGGGCGCTTGGGCCCGATCCAGCCCAGCGCCTCCATCTCGTCGAACGCCTTCCACATCCCGATCAGCCCGGTGCCGCCGCCGGTGGGGTAAAAGATCGCGTCGGGCAGTTCCCAGCCGAGCTGCTCGGCCAGTTCCAGCCCCATCGTCTTCTTGCCTTCGATCCGATACGGTTCCTTGAGCGTGGACAGATCGAACCAGCAGCGTTCGGCCTTGCCCGCCCCGACGATCTTGCCGCAATCGTCGATCAGCCCGTTGACGCGGTACACCCGCGCGCCCTGCGCGGCGATTTCGCGGACGTTGATCTCAGGCGTGTCGTCGGGGCAGAAGATCACAGCCTCGATCCCCGCCCGCGCCGCATAGGCCGCCGCCGCCGCGCCGGCATTGCCGTTGGTCGGCATCGCGATCGTGGTGACGCCCAGTTCCTTCGCCATCGCGATCGCCATCACCAGTCCGCGCGCCTTGAACGATCCGGTGGGCAGCCGGCCCTCGTCCTTGACCCAGACATTGCCGGGCTCGTTCTCCAGCGGCACGATCGGCGTCGCGGTCTCGCCCAGGCTAACGATATGCGCGGTCTCCCGCACCGGCAGCAGCTCGCGATATTTCCACAGGTCCGCCGGGCGCGCCGCCAGCATCGCGGGCGTCAGCGCCCCCGCCACTCCCGCCAGGTCATAGCGCACCAGCAACGGCCGCCCGGCCCGCGACAGCCCATGCAACTGATCCGCTGCGTACCGCTCGCCGGTCAGCGAACATTCCAGGTGGCTTACGAACGTAGGCCGGTCGGTCGTCAGGTTCTCGTCGTGCATGGCTTTACCGCTTAGGCCATGCGAGCACCGCCACCACCGGAAAATGATCCGACGTCTGCACCGCGCCCTGATGCTCGGTGAGCGTCGTCACCCGCCTTGCCGTGAAGCCGCGCGTGAAGATCCAGTCGATCCGCTTGGTCGGCACGCCGGTAAAGGCATGGAACGTCGCCTCCGGCCCTTGCTTGACCGGCGCCGTCTCGCGCGCGTCCTGCATCTGCGTCGCCAGCAGCGCGTGCGCGGCGCTGCCCGGTTCGGTGTTGAAATCGCCGGTCAGCACCACCGGCAGCGCGCCCGCCATTGCCTGCACCCGCTTCAGGATCAGCGCCGCGCCCTTTTCGCGCGCGCCCTCGTCCTCGGCGCGATAGGGCAGGTGCGTGTTGAACGCATAGAAGCGCCGCTTGTCCGAAATCCGCTCGAACAGGCCCCAGGTGACCATGCGCGGCAGCGGATGGCCCCAGCTGATGCTACCCGCCACTTCGGGCGTGTCCGACAGCCAGAAATTGCCCGACTGCACCAGCGTCAGCCGGTCGCGGCGATAGAACAGCCCCATATGCTCGTCATCGTCGCCGCCCCGACGCCCCACGCCGATCCAGGCATAATCCTTGAGCCGCGCGGCCAGGAAATCGCCCTGCACTTTCAGCAGCTCCTGCGTGCCGATGATGTCGGGCGCGGCCTTGTCGAGCATCGCCGCGGTCACGTCGCGGCGCTTGCTCCACGCATTGGCGCCGTCATTCTCGTTCGCATAGCGGATGTTGAAGCTCATCACCGTCAGCGGCGCCTGCGCCATCGCCGGGGTGGCCGCAGCAAGCATCGCCGCCAGCGCCAGGCCGATCGTCTTCAACACCGTCATCGTGATTCGCTTCCCTCTTGGTTTTACGCGCCGCTTAGGCCCGATGATTGTTTCACCCGCATGGCCCCTTTGCGGCGGCGGCCACCCTACCCATATCGCCTGCCTATGAGCGACAAAAGCAATGCGTGGCACGGCACGACGATCCTCTCCGTGCGCAAATCGGGCAAAGTGGTGATCGCGGGCGATGGCCAGGTCTCGGCCGGCAACACCGTGATGAAGCCCAATGCGAAAAAGGTCCGCCCGCTGGGCGATGGCAAGGTGATCGCGGGCTTTGCCGGCGCCACCGCCGACGCCTTCACCCTGTTCGAGCGGCTCGAATCCAAGCTGGAGCGGCACCAGGGCCAGCTGCTCCGCGCCGCGGTCGAGCTGGCGAAGGACTGGCGCACCGATAAATATCTCCGCAATCTGGAGGCGATGCTGATCGTCGCGGACAAGGACGTGACGCTGGTGGTCACCGGCAATGGCGACGTGCTGGAGCCCGAAGGCGGCGTGGCCGCGATCGGATCGGGCGGCAATTTCGCGCTCGCGGCGGCGCGTGCGCTGGTCGATTACGAAACCGATCCCGAAAAGATCGCGCGCCAGGCAATGAAGATCGCCGGCGAGCTGTGCGTCTACACCAACGACCGGCTGACCGTAGAGACGCTGGACGCGGCGTGACCCTTCTTGGCCCCTCCCCTTCAGGGGAGGGGTCGGGGTGGGGGACTCTCCACGAGCGCCCCGCCCGCTTCCCTGACTGCCCCACCCCCAACCCCTCCCCTGAAGGGGAGGGGCTTGAGAGATCAAAATGAACCAGAACCTGACCCCCAAGACCATCGTCGCCGCGCTCGACGCGCACATCATCGGCCAGACCGATGCGAAAAAGGCCGTCGCCGTCGCGCTGCGCAATCGCTGGCGCCGCCAGCAGCTCTCGGCCGATCTGCGCGACGAGGTGACGCCCAAGAACATCCTGATGATCGGGCCCACCGGCTGCGGCAAGACCGAGATCAGCCGCCGCCTTGCCAAGCTGGCCGACGCGCCCTTCGTGAAGGTCGAGGCGACCAAGTTCACCGAAGTCGGCTATGTCGGCCGCGACGTCGAGCAGATCGCCCGCGATCTGGTCGAAGAAGCGATCCGGCTGGAAAAGGAACGCCGCCGCTCCGCCGTGAAGGACAAGGCCGAGGAAGCGGCGATGGGCCGCCTGCTCGACGCGCTGACCGGCAAGGATTCGAGCACCGCGACGCGGGAGGCGTTCAAGCAGCGCTTCCATGACGGCGTGCTCGACAACACCGAGATCGAGATCGAAGTCGAACAGGCGCCGCAAATGCCCTTCGACATCCCCGGCGGCGGCGCCCAGATGATAAACCTGGGCGAAATGATGAAGGGGCTGGCGGGCACCCCGCTCAAGCGCCGCAAGCTCAACGTGCGCAGTGCCTGGGAAAAGCTGGTCGAGGAGGAAGCCGACAAGCGGCTCGACCAGGACGAAGTCAGCCGCGTCGCGCTGGCCGATGCGGAGGCGAACGGCATCGTCTTCCTCGACGAGATCGACAAGATCGCGGTCAGCGACGTGCGCGGCGGCTCGGTCAGCCGCGAGGGCGTCCAGCGCGACCTGCTGCCGCTGATCGAAGGGACGACGGTCGCGACCAAGTATGGCCCGATGAAGACCGATCACATCCTCTTTATCGCCAGCGGCGCGTTCCACGTCGCCAAGCCCAGCGACCTGCTGCCCGAGTTGCAGGGCCGCCTGCCGATCCGGGTGGAGCTGAAGGCACTGACCGAGGCCGATTTCGTCGCGATCCTGTCGGACACCAAGGCGAGCCTGGTCGCGCAATATGCGGCGCTGCTCGGCACCGAAGGCGTCAGCATCGACTTCACCGAAGACGGCATCCGCGCGGTGGCGAAGATCGCGGCGGAAGTGAACGCGGAGGTCGAGAATATCGGCGCCCGCCGCCTCCAGACGGTGATGGAAAAGCTGCTCGAGGAAGTGAGCTTCGAAGCGGAGGACCGCAGCGGCAGCACGCTGACGATCGACGCCGCCTATGTGAACGCCCAGCTCCAGAGCATCGCCCGCAACACCGATCTCAGCCGCTACGTGCTGTGATCGGGTAGCGCCGAGCCCCTCTCCCCTCCCGCTTGGCGGAGGGGACGAGGGGCAGAAAACACGGCGTCATCCTGACGAAAGTCAGGATCCATTAGGGGCTCCGTCTGCGCTTCTTGCCGCAACGGAGCGCCAATGGATCCCGGCCTTCGCCGGGATGACGGAATTTATGCTGGTCCCGCTACCCTATGCGATAGACCTCCCGCATGCGGAGGGGCCGGGGGAGGGCCAGAGGTGGAAGCAACCCCGTCATCCCGGCGAAGGCCGGGACCTCAGGCCAACACCCGTCATCCCGGCGAAAGCCGGGACCTCAGGCCAAAACCCGTCATCCCGGCGAAAGCCGGGACCTCAGGCCAACACCCGTCATCCCGGCGAAAGCCGGGATCTCAGGCGATCACACCCGCCCTCACCGCGCCTTCACATACGGCACGAACTTGCCCATCCGGCAATACGGCCCCGGGATCGCCACCCCCGGCTGGATCATGCGAAAGCGATCGTTGCGGCACAGCTGCGATCCCTGCATCTCGACGAGCAGCGTATTATACGGCGCCAGGCCGGGGCAGCCGCCTTCCACATCGACGCGGTAGAGCGTCCGCCCGCTCGAATAGAGCAGCGTGCGGTCGCCGATGATACGCGGCCCCGACAGGCCCGTCGGGCTGATGCAATCCTGCGGCGTGCCCGCCACGCGCCCCTCCAGCGCCTTGGTCAGTTCGCGATCGTCGGCGGCGCGGCTTGCGGCTTCGACCTTCGGGTCCACCGTGCATCCCGCGACCATCCCCGCCAGCACCACTGCGCCCGCCGCCATCCAAAGTCCGCGCATCGTGCCTCTCCTTACCGGGTATAGGGAACGAAGCTGCCCAGCGAACAGCTTCCGGTCATCATGCCGCCGTTCGGGCTGCGGGTCTGGAGGATGTCCCCCCGGCAATAGTCGCCGCCACCGCTGCTGAACGACACCACCACATCGTCGCGCTTCAGCCCCGCGCAATGCCCGACCACGTCGTTGCGGTACACGCGGTTGCGCCCGCCAATGTACAGGATCACGCCGTCGGCGGTCTGCATCTCGGTAACGCGCGCGCGGGGCAGGCAGGTCATCGGCTTGCCCGGGGTCAGCCCCGCAAGGGTGCGCTCCACGCGCGCGGTGGCGGCATCGGGCTTGGGCTTTTCCTGCATCGTCGCGGCGGCAACGCCACCGGAGGCGAGCAACAGGGCGGGCAGGACAAGGCGGATCATCGCATTCGCTCCAAAAATACAGCCCCCGGGAACAGGTTACACCCGATCAGCCGCGAAAGACATCCTTCGCCGCGCGGCGCTCGGCCAGCATTTCCACGCTGTCGGCGCGCAGGAACGGGTTGGTCGCCCATTCCTCGGCAATCGTCGTCGGCACGGTCGCCTCACCCGCCGCCCGCGCGCGCTCGACTACCTCCATCCGCGCCGCGATCGCCGCATTGTCCGGCTCGGCGACCAGCGCATAGCGCCCGTTCGACGCGGTATATTCATGCGCGCAATAGACGCGCGTCTCGCCGGGCAGTGCGCCCAGCCGCTGCATATTGGCGAACATCTGTGTCGGCGTCCCCTCGAACAGCCGCCCGCATCCCATCGCGAACAGCGTGTCGCCGACGAACACCACGCCGTCCCCGGCAAAGTGATAGGCGATGTGCCCCGCCGTATGCGCCGGCACCTCCAGCACCACGGCTTCGTGCGCGCCCAGCGTCACCACGTCGCCCTCGCCCACCAGCCGGTCGGCAGTGGGGATCTTCGCGGCTTCGGCGGCGGGGGCGATCACGGTCGCGCCGGTCGCCGCCTTCAGCGCGGCATTGCCGCCGGTATGGTCGGGGTGCCAGTGCGTGTTCCAGATCGCCGACAACGCCCATCCGCGCGCCTCCAGCGCCGCGAGCACCGGCGCAGCCTCCGCCGGATCGACCACCACCGTCGAGCCCGAGGCGGCGTCATGGACCAGCCAGATATAATTGTCGCTCAGCGCCGGGATGCGAACAATCTCCAGCATCACCACTCGCCGGTGTTGGGCATCGATGCCCAGGGCTCCTGCGGCGCCAGATAGCCGTCCTGGAGCAGCTCGATCGAGATATTGTCGGGGGTGCGGATGAACGCCATGTGCCCGTCGCGCGGGGGGCGATTGATCGTCACGCCTGCGTCCATCAGCCGCTGGCACGTCTCATAGATATTGTCGACCTGGTACGCCAGATGCCCGAAATTGCGTCCGCCGCTATATGTTTCGGCGCTGCCGTCCTCGGCGGGCCAGTTATAGGTCAGCTCGACTTCGGCCTTGCCCTCCTCCCCCGGCACCGCGAGGAAGATCAGCGTGAAGCGCCCCTGCTGGCTCTCGATCCGCTTGACTTCCTTCAGCCCGATCAGCTCGAAAAAGCGCACCGTCGCCGCCGGATCGGTGACGCGGATCATGGTATGGAGATATTGCATGGGGGGCTCCGGAATGGCTGTTCGCCCTCCAGATAGGGCGCGGCGCTAGTTCCCGGTAGTCCCGAATTGCGCCAGCGCGCCGTTCGCCGCCGTCGCCAGCGGCGTACCGGGGGCCAGCGTGCCCACGCGCGTCCATGCCGCCCGCGCGCCCGCCTCGTCGCCCGATGCGGCGGCGACATTGCCTGCCTCCAGCTGCACCGATGCGTCGTCGGGGGCCAGCTTCACGGCCTGTGCGATGTCGGTGCGGGCGCGCTCCAGGTCGCTCGCCCGTCGCGCCAGCGTGGCGGAAAGCAGCCACGCCAGCGGATCGTTCGCCGCGTCGCGCAGCGCCGCATCGATGTCCGCCCGCGCGCCGGTAGTGTCGCCGGCGGCCACCAGCACGCGCGCGCGGTCCAGATGCGCCTCGCCCAGCGCCAGCCCCGTCAGCGCGCCCGATGCCAGCGCCGCGTCCAGATCGGCGCGCGCCTTGGCGATATTCCCCGCCGCCAGCCAGGCATTGCCCGCCTGCGCCCAGTAATTGGCGCCGCGCCCGGCATCCTTCGCCGTCTCGGCATCGTGCGCGGCTTCCTCGAACGCCCCCGCCGCCGATTCCCAGCGCTTCTGGTTGGCATAGGACACGCCCAGGCACTGCCGCGCCAGCATCCCGCCGCCCTCGGCCCGCCAGCGCGTCGCGTTCTGCACCCCGCTGGACGGGTCGCCGGTCGCCAGGTCCATGCACTCGGCAAAGCGCGCGGGCTCCTTCGCGGTGCCCTCGGCTACGGCGGGAACGGTCTGGAGGGTCAGGAGCAGGAAGAACATAGGCCGATCACATCCTCTGCGGCGCGCAGCAACAGCGCGATGTCGCTATCGCGCGACAGCCGGTGGTCGCCGTCCTTGACCAGCACTGTCTGCACCGCGTCTGAACGGATCAGCCCGGCCAGCGTCACGGCGCGCTCCCACGGCACTTCCTTGTCGCGCTGGCCCTGGAGCAGACGTACCGGGCCGTCGAAGCCGATCGGCCCGATCATCATCCGGTTCGCCTCGCCCGATGCCCAGAAGGCGCGCGTCGTCACCGTCGGCGCATCGCCATAGTCGTTGGGTTGTTCCAGCCGCCCGTGCTGGAGCAGGTGCAGCTTCTGTTCCTGGGCAAAGCCCCAGTCGGTGAAGTCGGGCGCGGCGGCGATGCCGATCATCCCCACCACCTGCTGCGGCCGCGCCTTGGCGACCATCAGCATGATCCACCCGCCCATCGACGATCCGGCGAGCACCACCGGCCCCGGCACCAGCGCGTCGAGGATGCGCAGCGCATCGTCGCGCCACAGCGCCAGCGTCTGGTCCTCGAACGCGCCCTCGCTAGCGCCGCACCCGGCATAGTCGAACCGCAAAAACGCCTGCCCCCGCGCCCGCGCCCATGCCTCCAGCGCCAGCGCCTTGGTCCCGTTCATGTCCGACGCATAGCCGCACAGGAACACCAACGTCGGCCCGGTGCCGGGCGAGTGGTGATAGGCAAGGTTGGGGCGGGCGGCGGGGGTGCTGGGTTCGGTCATGCCGGGGTCTTAGCCCGGTTGGCGGGCGGCGTCATCCTTGGCGGGCACAGGACGATGCTAGTCCTTTCCACGGTTCGGCATCACGTTAAGGTGTGAGGGCTTAAAACGATTGAAAATGCTCTCCCGCAACGCGGAAAGGGAACGTTTACACCTAGAGCCCCACTGTCCGGATGCTATGATGCACGGCCCAACCGACATGTGGAACAACGATAACGCCATCTACGATGATGGCGAATGGATCACCTGGGACGAGATTAACTCGCGCCTTGAACTGCTTGAGTTTCAAGCTCGTTTCCCCGACCTCGATTGCGATCTCGTGCCAATTTTCCAAGCCCTGCTCGGCGCAGCACAGGAATACCACGACCTCACGGGCAAACACTTACAGGTCTATGGTGATCTTGGAGAACTCTACGGCGCGATTACGCACGGAATCAAACTTCACAAAAATTACGCGCAGGGGTCAGACGGCAGGCTGGGCAACCACTTTGTCGAGGTGAAGACGATCACGTCTTTCAAAAGCGCCGATCAGATCACCTTGAATCTCAAAGGTAATTTCAGCAAGGTTCTGATCGTGAAGATCGATGCGGCCTTTGAGGTGCACGGCAAGCTCATCGATCGAAAGGCCCTGCCGAAGGTCAAGGGCGACAAGCTAACGCTGCATTGGGATGATATTGAGCAACCCAAAGCGCCAACGCCCTGACGTAAAGCGCGCTGGGGTCTCACCCGCGCCGCTTCGCCCCCTCAAAACCGCATCGCGTCGCGCCATCCCTGCTTGGGCCGCCCGGCGCAGATCGTGCGCAGCGCCTGCCACTGCGCCGCCGTCAGCGCCGGAGTATAGGCCCCCTTGGTCGCCGCCTCGAACCGCGCCTTGCGCTCAGACGACATCGGGTGGCTGGAAAGATAGGCCAGCACCGTCCCCGCCCCGCGCACCGTCACTTCGGTCTTGGACAACCGGGCGAAGAACCCCGCCGCGCCGGCGGGCGAGACCCGCGCCGCGTTCAGCGTGTCGATCGCATAGCCGTCCGCCGCGCTTTCCGCCGCGCGCGAATAGCCGGCGGACAGCACTGCGTTGGTATAGCCCCCGACATTGCCGTCCAGCCCGCCCAGCACGACGCTCAGCCCGAACTGGCGCAGCAGCGACTGGAGCACGTCGCGATGCTCGACATGCCCGATCTCGTGCCCCAGCACGCCCGCCACTTCGTCCGAAGACTCGGCCTGATCGATCAGCCCGCGAAACAGCAGCACATGCCCGCCCGGCAGCGTGACGGCATTGACGATCGGGACGTCCACCACACGCACATCGGCTTCCAGCGGCGAAATGCCCAGCCGTGCCGAAAGCGCCATCAGCGCCGCATCGCCCGCTTCGGTGGAACAGGTCCGCCCGCCGAAATCGCCGACCATCAGCGCGCCGATCCGCTGCTCCACCGATTGCGGGATCAGCCGCACGAGCAGCGCGGGCGTCATGCTCACCACGAACACGACGACGGCCGACACCAGCGCAAAGCCGATCGCCGCCGGCCACAGCCCGATCCGGTCGATCACGCCGCCATAGCGCCGCCCCTGCGGCAGCCGCGCGGCAATCTCGGGCGGCGGCGGTGTATCGAACCCGATCCGCCACCCCGGCTGCCCCTTCAGCCCATAGCCCGCGCCCACCTCCGGCTGCGCAGTCAGGTCGGCAAAGGCGAACGGCCCGTCGGCCACCCCCTCCTCGACCAGCAGGAAGCCGTCGCCCTGCGGCACCAGCACCGGCGCGCGCCGCACGGCACTGCGCCCGTCGAAATGCCAGACGCGCGGCGCCTCGGCGTCAGAAGGCGCCGACATCGAACGCATCCAGCAACCCCTCGCCCTGCCCCGGCTTGCGCGTGGTCGACTGGGTCAGTTCGCCCAGGTCGATCTCGCCATAGGCTTCCAGGTGCCGGACGAAGAACGCCCAGTTGCGATAGCCGAGGAAGATCGCGCCGATCCCCAGCGTGCACACCACCAGCGCGAAGCTGCCCAGCACCAGCTTGAGCCAGTCGACCGTGCGCGCGGTGAAAGCGAACTCCAGCTGCCCGAGCGACAGATTGCCCACCACTTCGCGGAAATAGGCCGCGTAGAAGAACAGCGCGATCAGCCCGAACAGCACGAAGAAGATGAGGTAGAACAGCGCGATCCCGACAAACACCGTCGCCTGGATGTCCTCCGGCGTCGTCTCCGGGTCGACGCCGACCGCCATCATCACGACGAACGCGCCGATGAACAGCACGATCGGCAGCAGGTAATAAAGCAGATAGCGCTTCATCAGCGGGCTCGAATCCGCCACCGATTCGAACGCATAGGGGCCGAAGCTCATCGCGTTCCACCGCTTGTTCCAAAGGCTCACCATCGCCCACGGCACCATCAGCCCCAGCGCGAGCGACCCCAGGATCGTGCGCCACACCGACGACCAGGCATAGCGAAAGCCCTGCGCGTCGCTGCCCCCGCGAATGCCCCGCCAATAGGTGCGGCTGAGGCGATAGCGCAGCGCCCGGAACACCGCGAGCCCGATGACATAGAACAGCAGCAGGTAAAGCCCGAGCAGCAGCAGCCCCGCCGCGCCTTCATGCCCACGCAGGATCAGCGCCTGAATCGCGAACTGCAACAGCCCCAGCGGCAGCAGGAACACGAAAAACGCGAGGATATAGCCAATGAACAGCTCCATCCCCGTCCCCGCCCATTCCAGCGGATCGCCGATGAAGCGCGTCCGGCCCCACAAATAGCGCCGCTCGCGCGCGCGTGCCCAGAAGCTGTACACCCCCAGCGTGACGATCGTCAGCAACAGGTTGGTGAACGCAATCGGCGCAAACTCGCGCCACGTCCCGCCGAACGCGAACGCGCTCGAATCCTTAGTGTTGTCGTGCATGAAGTCCCCCCAGCGGCGAACCTGAAGCCGGGGCGGTGCGGCGTCAAGAAGAAGAAGGAAGAAGGCCTCTCCCCTTCTTTCCCCTCTCCCGCAAGCGGGAGAGGGAGGGGCCCACCGCGAAGCGGTGGGAGGGTGAGGGCCCGCGCCCACCGCGCCGCCGCCCGGAAGAAGAAGAAGGCCCTCACCCACCCCTCTCCCGCAAGCGGGAGAGGGCTAAACGAAGCGCCGCCCCAAATCCCCTCTCCCACAAGCGGGAGAGGGAGGGGCCCGCCGCGAAGCGGTGGGAGGGTGAGGGCCTTTCCTTCCCCGATTACATCGCCGAAAACGTATCGCACTGCGCCGGGTCGCCGCTGTCGAGCCCGCGCTTCAGCCACTGCATCCGCTGTGCCGACGTGCCGTGCGTAAAGCTGTCCGGCACCACCTGCCCCTGCGCCTGCTTCTGCAGCGTGTCGTCGCCGATCGCGTTGGCTGCGGTCATGCCTTCCTCGATGTCGCCGGGTTCCAGCCGGTCGCGGTTGCGCGCGGCCCAGACGCCGGCGAAGCAATCCGCCTGCAGTTCCAGCTTCACCGACAGGCGATTGCCCTCGGCCTTGCTGCTCTGCGCCTGCATCCGCGAAACCTGTTCCGACGTGCCGAGCAGGTCCTGGACATGGTGCCCCATTTCGTGGGCAATCACATAGTCGCGGGCAAAATCGCCCTTCGCGCCAAAGCGCGTCGCCAGCTCGTCGAAAAAGCTCGTGTCGAGGTACACGCCGTCGTCGCTCGGGCAATAAAAGGGCCCGACGGCAGAGGTCGCAGCGCCGCACCCGGTCTGCGCGCCGCCCTGGAAGAAGTTGATCGTCGCCGGGGTATAGCGCTGGCCCGATTCCTGGAAGATCTTGGCCCAGGTCTGGTCGGTGCTGGTCATGACCTTGCACGCCTCCAGCCGTTCGGGGTTGACCTGGCACACCGCCGCGCCGCTCTTGCCCGCTGTGGGCGACGTGCCCGCGCCGCCGCCGGTGCTCAGCAGCCCGCCGCCGCCCGACAGCGCCAGATAGGCAAGGCCGACGATCGCCACCAGCGCGATGCCGCCGCATCCCATGCCGCGCCCGAGCAGCAGCGGCAGCAGCCCCAGCAGCCCGAAGCCGCCCCCGCCGCCGCCCGATCCCAGGTCGCGGGCATTGTTGGTCGGGTCCAGATCGTCGAGCCGCATCGCAAAAATCCCCTTGTCGTTCGTTGTCCGCAACAATGCCTCAGCACGCCAAGCGTTGCACGCCGCTATCGCGCGCCCTGCCCCCAACTTTCGCCCACCCCCAACTTTCGTTGGTGCACTGCGGTGGCCGGTTGAACCCCGCCGCGCGATGGCGCAAAGGATCGCCATGGCCGATGCCGAGTCCCGCCCGCGCCGCAAGGCAAACGGCCTTCCCCTGCCGGATACGGTGGCACTGGTGCTTCAGGGCGGCGGCGCGCTGGGCAGTTTCCAGGCCGGCGTGGTCGAGGAACTGGCAAGCACCCATATCGCAATAGACTGGGTCGCGGGGATTTCGATCGGCGCGATCAACGCCGCGCTGTTCGCGGGGAACCCGCCCGAGCGGCGCGTGGCGGCGATGCGCGCCTTCTGGGACGAAGTGACGGCGGCGCTGCCCGACTTTTCCTTCCCGATGCACGACATGCTGCGCGAGGCATCGCACGAATGGTCGGCGGCGATGGTCGCGATCAACGGCGTTCCCGGCTTCTTCAAGCCGCGCCTCGTGCCTCCCACCTTCGCCGTGCCCGGCACGCCCGAGGCGCTGAGCTATTACGACACGGCACCGCTGAAGGACACGCTTGAGCGGCTGGTCGACTGGGATCTGCTCAACAACGGCCCCGTCCGCCTTTCGGTCGGCGCGGTCGAGCTGGGCAGCGGCAATTTCCGCTATTTCGACACGCGCGACGAAGTGCTCGACGTCCGCCACATCATGGCGTCGGGCGCGCTGCCGCCGGGGTTCCCGCCGGTCGAGATCGACGGCAAATATTACTGGGACGGCGGGCTGGTGTCGAACACGCCGCTCACGCATGTGCTCGACCGGCAGGACGCCGACATGCTGGTGTTCCAGGTCGACCTGTTCTCCGCCACCGCGCAATTGCCGCGCACGATCATGGACGTGATGGCGCGCGAAAAGGAAATCCGCTTCTCCAGCCGCACCCGCGCCGTCTCCGACGAACGCATGCGGCTGCGCAAGGCGCGCGAGACGGTGCGCCGCCTGCTCGACAAGGTGCCGCCGGAGGTTGCCGAGGACCCCGATGTCCAGGCCGTGCGCGCGCTGGTCGCGGAACATGCCGTCAGCCTGGTCCAGCTGATCTACCGCGCCGAGGCGTGGGAAGGCGGCAGCCGCGACTATGAATTCTCCGCCCGCTCGATGCACGAGCATTGGCAGGCCGGGCGCACCGCGGTGGCCGAGACCATGGCCAATGCCCAGCTCGTCGCGCAGAACATCCTCAGCGGCACCACCGCCGCGTTCGACCTCACGCACCGCCAAGCTACATCGCAGGAGTAACCCCATGTTCCTCAAGGGCAAGTCCGCCATCGTCACCGGCTCCACCTCGGGCATCGGCCTCGCCTATGCGAAGGCGCTGGCGGCAGAGGGCGCGAGCGTCGTCATCAACGGCTTCGGCGATGCCGCCGCGATCGAGACCGAGCGCGCGAAGCTCGCCGAGACCAGCGGCGCGCAGGCGCTGTACGATGCCGCCGACATGACCAAGCCCGATCAGATCGCGGCGATGGTCGCCCGCGCCGAGGCCGAACTGGGCAGCGTCGACATCGTCATCTCGAACGCCGGCATCCAGCATGTCGCCCCGATCGACGAATTCCCGATCGAGAAATGGGACGCGATCCTCGCGATCAACCTCAGCTCGACCTTCCACCTGATGCGCGCCGCGATTCCGGGGATGAAGGCGCGCAAATGGGGCCGCATCATCTCGACCGCCTCGGCGCACAGCCTGGTCGCCAGCCCCAACAAGGCCGCCTATGTCACCGCCAAGCATGGTCTCGCCGGGCTGACCAAGACCGCCGCGCTCGAAGTCGCGACGCACGGCATCACCGTCAACTGCATCTCGCCGGGCTATGTCTGGACCCCGCTGGTGGAAAACCAGATCCCCGATACGATGAAGACGCGCGGCATGACCCGCGATCAGGTCATCAACGACGTGCTGCTCGATGCCCAGCCGACCAAACAGTTCGTCCTGCCGGAACAGGTGGCGGCGCTGGCCGTATTCCTGTGTCGGGACGAAGCGGCGCAGATCACCGGATCGAATTATTCGATGGACGGCGGCTGGACCGCCGCCTGAAAACGGTGGAAGCGTGAAGGGCGGAAAATCTTGAAAGAGCGTGCGACGATGAAGTGGATGCTGCCCGTTACCGCCCTCTCGGCGATGCTGGTCTCCGGGTGCAGCGTCTATCGCGAGGCGACGTCGGCACGCCCGCCCACCGACGTCCGCTGGGAACGGATCGCCACCGATTCCGATCGCAACCGCATCCGCAACTGGCGCAAGACCTGGGACCTCGCACTGCCGCTCGCGAAACAGGCCGATGGCGGCGCGATCGCGCGCGATCCGGCGCTGTTCGATCCCGATCGCGCGCTGGGGGACGCGTCGCCGCCGCAGGGCGCCTATCGCTGCCGCATGTTCAAGCTGGGCGCGAACGGCACCGCGACCCGCGATTTCAGCGCCTATCCGGCTTTCGATTGCGAAGTCGTCGACGAAGGCCCGGTCAAGAGCATGCGCAAGACCGACGGGCCCCAGCGCCCCTCGGGCCTGCTCTATCCCGACAGCAATGCCCGCGCGATCTTCCTCGGCACCATGGTCTATGGCGACGAGACCGCGGCGCTGCGCTACGGCATCGATTCGACGCGCGACATCATCGGCTATGTCGAACGCATCGCGCCGCGCCGCTGGCGGATGGTGTTTCCCAGCCCCAGTTTCGAATCGCTGCTCGACATCGTGGAGCTGGTCCCGGCGAGCTGATCGCCCTTCCCCTCCGTTGACACGGGGTTCCCGCGCGGGTGACACTCGCGCCTCCATGATACGGGAATCCCTATGCTCCTCCGCACGCTCCTGCTCGCCGGCGCCATGACGCTCGCTGTCCCCGCCGCCGCCGATCCCGTGCACGAAGCCACCACCCGCGCGCTGCCGGCGCTGATGGAGCTGTACCGCGATTTCCACGCGCATCCCGAACTGAGCCTCCACGAAGTCCAGACCGCGGCCAAGCTGGCGGCGGAGGCGCGCAAGGCCGGGTTCGACGTGACCGAAAAGGTCGGCGGCACCGGCGTCGTCGCGGTGCTCAGGAACGGCCCCGGCCCGGTCGTGCTGATCCGCGCCGACATGGACGGGCTGCCCGTGATCGAGGACACCGGCCTCCCCTTCGCCTCCAAGGTCCGCGCCGTCACCGATGAGGGACAGGAAACCGGCGTGATGCACGCCTGCGGCCACGACACGCACATGGCCAGCTGGATCGGCACGCTGCGCAACCTTTCCGCGATGAAGGGCCAGTGGCACGGCACCGTCGTGATGATCGCCCAGCCCGCCGAGGAACGCGGCATGGGCGCGCGGATGATGCTAGAGGACGGGCTGTTCACCCGCTTCCCCAAGCCGCAATTCGCGCTCGCCTTCCACGATGCGGCCAATATCCCGGCGGGGGTCATCGGCGTCCGCTCGGGCTATGCGCTCGCCAATGTCGATTCGGTCGATCTGGTGGTGAAGGGCGTGGGCGGCCACGGCGCCTATCCGCACATGACCAGGGACCCGATCGTCCTCGCCGCGCGCATCGTCACTGCGCTCCAGACGCTGGTGTCGCGCGAAGTCGATCCGCAGCAGCCCGCCGTCGTCACTGTCGGCAGCATCCAGGGCGGATCGAAGCACAACATCATCGGCAGCGAAGTCACCATGCTGCTCACCGTGCGCAGCTACACCCCCGAAGTGCGCCAGCAACTGCTCGACGGCATCGCCCGCATCGCCAAGGGCGAGGCGATCGCGGCGGGCATTCCCGAAGACCGGATGCCGGTGATGCAGGTCAAGGACGAGTTCACCCCCTCCACCTTCAACACCGAACCGCTCACCGGCCGCCTCCAGGCGCTGTGGACCGGCCTCTTCGGCAAGGACCGCGTGATCGAGACGCCCGCCGTGATGGGCGGCGAGGATTTCGGCCGCTTCTATCTGGCGGACAAGAGCATCCAGAGCACGATCTTCTGGGTCGGCGGCGTGCCCCGGGCGAAATGGGACGCGGCGCAGGCGAACAAGACCCCCCTCCCCTCGCTCCACAGCGCCTATTGGGCCCCCGACGCCGAAGCCGTCATCGCCACCGCCACCGAAGCCATGACCGCCGCCGCGCTGGACCTGCTCAAGAAATAAGCGGCCCCTTCTTCCCCCTCTCCCGCAAGCGGGAGAGGGCCTTCTTCTTCCCTCCTTCCCCCTCTCCCGCGCGCGGGAGAGGGCCGGGGTGAGGGCCTTCTTCTACTTCTTCTCCCGGAACAAGGACCCCCATGCCCGCCATCCGCCGCAGGACCAGCCCCCACGCGGCAACCCTGCGCCGCACCGCCACCGACGCCGAACGCGCGCTCTGGGCGATCCTGCGCAACCGGGGGCTCGCCGGCGCGAAGTTCCGGCGCCAGGCATCGATCGAGCCCTATGTCGTCGACTTCCTCTGCATCGAGCACCAGCTCATCGTCGAAGTCGACGGCAGCCAGCACACCGAGGATGTGGACGCGGCGCGGACGGCGTTTCTGGAGGCGAAAGGCTATCGCGTGATCCGTTTCTGGAACACCGATGTGCTGGAAAACCTGGAAGGCGTGGCGACGACGATCGCGGCGGCGCTGGAGGAAAGGTAGAAGAAGGGCCCTCACCCAACCCTCTCCCGCAAGCGGGAGAGGGCAAGAAGAACGCGCCCCACTCCCCCTTCTTCCCCCTCTCCCGCTTGCGGGAGAGGGCCGGGGTGAGGGCCTTCTTCTTCTTCTACCCCCCACCCCACGCCTACCCCGCCAGCCGCCCGATCTCCGCCAGCATCGCCTGGCGCATCGCAGGGCCGCCTGCGGTATCTGCCGGCACCGCCGCGCCGCCGCCAAGGCGCGCGAACACCAGCCGGCGCGCGCCCTTGTCGGCCCATCCGACGAACCAGCCCAGCGGACTGCTGCGATCGATGGCCCCCGCCGTATCCTGCAACCATCCGCTCCCGGTCTTGCCCCGCACGCGCCAGCCGCCCGCCCCCTCGAACGTCGGAATGATCGCCTCCGCCTGCGCATGCGCCGCCGCCGACACCAGCTTGTGCGCCAGCATCCGCCGCAGGAACGCGACCTGCTCGTCGGGCGAAATCTTCAGGCTGCTCATCAGCCACGCCTCGGTCAGCCCGTCATTCTTGCCGGGATTGCCGCGCACGTCGCGATTGCCGTAGCCGAAGCGGTCGATATAGGCTTTGAACCGTGCAGCCCCCAATTTGCGCGTGAGCTGCTGCGAATACCACAGCACCGAATTGGCCTCCCAGCTGGTCGGATCGGTCGGCTGCTTGTCGATCGCGCGCGTCGCCTTGTGCACCGCCGGGTCATAGGGCCAGCGCGGATCGTGCGGCCCCTTCAATATCCCCGCGTCGAACCCCATCAGCGCCAGCGGCACCTTGAAGCTCGAACACGGCGCAAACTGCGCCGCGCAGGCGCCCGAGCGGTGCAGCACCTTGCCGCTCCCCAGTTCCACCACCAGCGTCGCGCGGATCGAGCGGATCGCCGCGACCCGGCCCAGCGTCTCCGCGATCGCCGCCCCCGTACCCGACAGCCCCGCCGCGACCGCCCCCGCGCCCAGCAGCATCGTGCCCGCAAATTTCCGTCGATCCATCGTCATCGCATCGCCTCCTTAGTTGCCATGGGCACATGCCTAGGCGCGACGAGGCCTCACGCACAAAAGATCAAAGCTGGCATCAGCCCTTAGGAAATCTTATGGATAGTGGCATGGTCGCTCAGGGATTTGCCACGCCTGTATCCCGTCATCCCAGCGAAGGCTGGGATCCATTTTCCAGTTCGCTCCGAACAAGAAGCCCAGGCGGAGCACCGAATGGATCCTGACTTTCGTCAGGATGACGACGTCTTTTGATATGCGTCCCCTGCCCCCCAAAGGAGCGGACGGCGCTTGGGTTCATGCCAATGAACCCCAGAGATAAGGATACCCCATGGTCCGCCCCCACCTCCCCCTCAATGCCCTGCGTGCGTTCGAGGCGAGCGCCCGCCACCTCAGCTTCACCCGCGCCGCGATCGAACTGTGCGTCAGCCAGGCGGCGGTCAGCCACCAGATCAAGGGGCTGGAGGCGCGGCTGGAAGTCCAGCTGTTCCGTCGCTTGCCCCGAGGACTGGCGCTGACCGACGAGGGCCACGCGCTGCTCCCCGCGCTCACCGACAGCTTCGATCGCATCGCCGAACTGGTCGAGGGGATTGCCGAGGGCACCGCCGCGCAACTCCTGTCGGTCGCCGCGGTCGGCACCTTCGCGTCGGGGTGGCTGCTGCCGCGCCTTCCCGCATTCCGCAGCGCGCACCCGCGCATCGACCTGCGGCTGTTCACCAACAACAACCGCGTCGATCTGGCCGGCGAGGGGCTGGATTACGCGATCCGCTTCGGCGACGGCGCGTGGCACGGGACCGATGCCGTGCCGCTGATGCAGAGCCCGCTGACGCCACTGTGCACGCCCGCGCTCGCCCGCGATCTCGGCCATCCGCGCGATTTGCTCGCCGTACCGCTGCTCCGCTCGTACCGCGCCGACGAATGGCCGCGCTGGTTCGCCGCCGCCGGGCTCGCCCCGCCGACGCTGCGCGGCCCGGTGTTCGACAGTTCGGTGGTAATGGCGGAGGCGGCGCTGCACGGCGCCGGCGTGGCGCTCGCCCCGCCGCTGATGCTGGCCCGCCATCTGGACAGCGGCGCGCTGGTCCGCCCCTTCCCCGAACAGGTCGCGACCGGCCGCTATTGGCTCACCTGGCTAAAATCGCGCGCCCCCGGCCCGGCGATGACGGCGTTCCGCGACTGGCTGGTCGCGGAGGCAGGCTGAGCGCGGATTGGGAACAGGAAACACCGCTCCCCCCCTCCGTCATGCTGAATTTATTTCAGCATCCAACGCGCAACAGGCTGTAGCATTGCCCGTGGAGGGTTGGCCCCTGAAACAAGGTCAGGCTGACGGGGTAGTTTTTGATCGCCTGGGCCGGGATCTCCATCCGCCGTGAGCGCCTACCCCATCACGACGGCGTCGATCGCGTTCTCGCGCTTTTCGGGGCGGATATAGATCGAAGCGAGCTGCGGCGATTGCGCCTTCAACACGCGCTCCAGCTTCTCGATCAGCGTCTCGGCATCGCCCATCCGCAGCGTATCCTCGAAATCGACGCTGATCGCGGCGAAGACATGGTCGGGCGAGGTGTGGATGGTGCGGACATGGTTGACCGCCGTGATCAGCGGCTCTGCCTCCAGCGTGTTGCGGATCGCGCGGATCAGCGCGGGGTCGGCGCGCTCGCCGATCAACAGCCCCTTGGCCTCGCGCGCGAGCAGCATCGCGACGGCCGCCAGGATCACCCCGATCACAATCGATGCCATCCCGTCGATCCGCGAATCGCCCCAGTAATGGCTCGCCCACACGCCGATGCCGGCCACCACCAGCCCGGCCAGCGCCGCCGAATCCTCGAACAGCACGATGAACCCCGCCGGGTCCTTGGATTCATGGACCGCTTCCCACCAGCCCATGCTGCCGCGCCCGGCATTGAATTCCTTGAGCGCGATGGTCCACGACGTGCCCTCCAGCGCAAAGGCGACCGCAAGCACGATGTAATTGACCACCGGGCTGTGCAGCGGCTCGGGCGCGGCGATGTGCTTCCAGCCTTCATAGATCGACACCCCCGATCCCAGCCCGAAGATCAGGATCGCGACGACAAACGCCCAGAAATACAGTTCGCGGCCATAGCCAAAGGGGTGTTCGGCATCGGGCGGCCGCTTGGCGCGGTGCTGGCCGTACAGCAACAGGCCCTGATTGCCGGTATCGACCAGGCTGTGCACGCCTTCGGTCAGCATAGACGACGAACCGGTAATCGCCGCCGCGATGAATTTCGCGACGGCGATGCCGAGATTCGCCGCCAGCGCGGCATAGATCACGATATTGGCGCGCCAGCCTTCGCCGGCGCTCGGGGCTTTGGACACTTAGGCGCTCAGTCCCTGAAAGGGGGCGGCGCCCATGTGGTTCAGCGCAGCCCGATTTTCGACAGCACCTTGCCTATCACGCCCTGTTCGCCGTCGGCACGCTTCTTTTCGGCGGCGGCGTTGTAGCCGGAGCTTTCGGGCGGCTGGTGGTTGTGGATCGGCTGAGTCGAGGCGGGCGGGTCCGACGCGTCCATCGATTCATCCAGCGCGCGGTCCAGCCGGGCCTCCTTGCTTTCGGGGTTGCGCTCCAGCCGCTCGACGATCGAGCGGTCGGTGCCGGCATCGCTGGAATTGACGACGCGGCGTTCGGGTGCGGGCGCGGCGTCTTCGGGGCCGGGGGCGATCGACATCTTGTCCATCGCGGTTTCGATCGGGTTGGCGGTCATGGTCACTCTCCTGAGCGTTGCCCTGTTGTAACAACCATGGCGGCGTTCGCGTTCCACTGCGCCGACACCAACCGCCCAAAACGCCAACGGCCCGGCGGATTTCTCCGCCGGGCCGCTGTTTTCCCGCGATTGCGGGGGTTTAGTTGCGCTGGCTGCCGAACAGACGCAGCAGGAACAGGAACATGTTGATGAAGTCGAGATAGAGGTTCAGCGCCCCCATGATCGCGACCTTGCCCTGTTCGCGGGTGCCCGCGACATAGGCGTACATGCTCTTGATCTTCTGCGTGTCGTACGCGGTCAGGCCCGCGAAGATCAGCACGCCGATCACGCTGATGACCAGGCTCATCACGCTCGACTGGAGGAACAGGTTCACCAGCGATGCGACGATAAGGCCGACCAGGCCGATGATCAGGAACGTGCCGAACGCCGAAAGGTCCTTCTTCGTCGTATAGCCCCACACGCTCAGCGCCGCGAAGCCGGCCGCCGTGCCGAAGAACACCTGCGCGATCGACATGTCGGTATAGGTCACGAAGATCGTCGAGATCGACGCGCCGAGCAGCCCGGCATAGGCGAAGAACAGCGCCTTGAGCGTGCTTTGCGACATGCGGTTCTGGCCGAAGCTCATCCCGAACACGATCGCCAGCGGCGAGATCATGACGATCCAGCCGAGCAGCGTCGGCGCGAGCGATGCGCCGCGTGCGCTGAACTGCACGGTGAACAGCAGCTGCTGCAGCGCCTCCACCTTGCCGAACGCCAGCGCGACGATGCCCGTCAGCAGCACGCCCGACAGCATGTAGTTGTACACCGAAAGCATGTAGGACCTGAGCCCCGCATCATACGCCTCCGAACGCGCCGCCGAAGCGCCGTAGGTCGCGGCGTTCGCCCGGGGATCCGACCAATTAGCCATTTCAAACTCCATTTGTCCGGCACTCTTCACCGGCTCATCGTGGAATATCGCCCTCGGGGACGGCGTTTTCAAGCGAAACCGCTCCCTTTCGCGCGCAATCCGTGGTTAAACCGGGAACATAATGTATCGTCTTTTTGCTGGATTACGGCTGCCCGCAGCGATTTCCGCGCAACTCCTTGCGACGATGGGCGGAATCGCCGGCGCACGGTGGCAGAGCGCGGAGCAGCTCCATTTGACGCTGCGCTTCATCGGCGAGGTGGACGGGCGCATGGCAGAGGATATTTCCCTCGCGCTCGCGCAGGTCACCGCGCCGCCGGTCACGCTCGCGCTGGACGGCGTGGGCCAGTTCGACAGCCGGGGCCGCCCCAATGCGGTCTGGGCCGGCGTCCGCCCTCACGCCCCGCTCGCCGCGCTCCACCGCAAGATCGACCAGGCGCTGGTCCGCACCGGCCTTGCCCCCGAAGGCCGCGCCTACCTCCCCCACATCACCCTCGCCCGGCTGAACGCCGCCAGCGGCGCGACCGACCGTTTCCTGGAAACCCACGCCGGCCTGACCAGCGCACCGTTCACGATCGGCCATTTCCATCTGTTCGAAAGCACGCTCGGGCACGGCGGGGCGGATTATACCGCGATCGAACGCTATCCGCTGGGGTAGAAGGCAGAAGGGCCCTCACCCCAACCCTCTCCCGCAAGCGGGAGAGGGAGCAGAAAGACCCCCCCCTCCCCCGCTTTCTTCTTCCCCCTCTCCCGCAAGCGGGAGAGGGCCGGGGTGAGGGCCGTCTTCTTCTTCCACCAACAGGAACCGCGCCCATGCAGCACCACGCCGTCGCCATCATCCCCTGCAACGACCTCGACGCCAGCGCGGCATTCTATCGCCGCCTGGGGTTCGCCGTGGCCAGCGATTACGGCCATTACCGCATCCTGGCGGACGGGCGGGGCTGGCACCTCCACCTCACCCACGCCCCCGGCTGGCCGCCGCATATCGAGGGAAATCCGTTCGGCCTGTACCTGTATGTCGAGGATGTCGATGCGGTCGCCGCCCGCGTCGCCGACCTGATCCTCGCGCCCGGCAAGCCCGAGGCCAAGCACTGGGGCACCTATGAATTCGCGCTCAGCGACCCCAGCGGGCTGCTGGTCCGCATCGGCCGAGCGCTCGCGGGCTGAGGCAGAAGGGCCCTCACCCCAACCCTCTCCCGCAAGCGGGAGAGGGCCGGGGTGAGGGCCTTCTTCTTCTTCTCTCTCCCCAATTCCCCCTTTCGTAAACCGGGTATGCTCTGCTAGCCTCACCCCAACCCGTGCGCCACACGCGCACACAAAGGGAGAGGATCATGTCTGACGCCGCAGCGCCCGCCGGGGTGAAGGCCGGGCCGTATTCCTGGTACGTGCTGTTCGTGCTGTTCCTGGTCTATGCGCTCAACTTCATCGACCGCCAGATCCTGACGATCCTCGCCCCGCATATCCGCCGCGACCTGGGGCTCAGCCATGCCGATATCGGCTTTCTCTATGGCACGGCGTTCGGCGTCTTCTACGCGCTGTTCGGGATTCCGCTCGGGCGGCTGGCGGACAATTGGCACCGGGTGCGGCTGATGACGCTGGGCCTTGCGCTCTGGTCCACCATGACCGCCGTGTCGGGCCTCGCGCGCAGCGGCATCCAGCTCGCCGGCGCCCGCATCGGCGTGGGCGTGGGCGAGGCGACCGCCAGCCCGGCGGCCTATTCGCTGATCTCGGACTGGTTCCCCAAACACCAGCGTGCCACTGCGCTCGCGCTCTATTCGGCGGGCATCTATTTCGGCGGCGGCTTCTCGCTGTTCATCGGCGGGTCGATCGCCGAGCATTGGGACGCGGCCTATCCCGGCGGCGGCCCCGGCGGGCTGGTCGGGTGGCAGGCGGCATTCATGGCAGTGGGCCTGCCGGGACTGCTGCTCGCCTTGTGGGTCGCCACGCTGCGCGAACCGTGGCGCGGCCGCTCCGAAGGGCTGCGCACGCCCCCACACCCCGCCCCGTTCCGCGCCTTTGCCGCCGATCTCGTGACGATCCTGCCCCCGCTGACGCTGATCGGCGCGGCACAGACCGGCGCGCGCGCACTCGCCACCAACCTGCTCGTGCTGGGGCTGGTCGTCGCCACCGTCGCGGGGCTGGTCCATCTGGGCGAGCCGCTGCCGCAATGGGCGGCGGTCGGGATCGGAGTCTATGCCGTATTCTCCTGGGCAAGCGCGCTGCGCCGCCGCGATGCCCCCGCCTTCCGCCTGATCCTCGGCACGCCGGCGTTCCTGTGCGTGGTGCTGGCCTATGGGCTCAACACCTTCCTCGCCTATGCCGTCGCCGGGCTCGCCCCCAGCTATGCCGCGCTGACCTTTGGCGTGTCGAGCGCGGAGGCGGGGCTGTGGATCGGCGGACCCGCGATCCTCGCCGGGTTCCTCGGCGTGACGCTGGGCGGGCTGGCGGCGGACCGGCTGCGGCGGCGCTATCCCTCGGGCCGGATCATGGTGGTGCTGTTCGGATCGGTCGCGCCCGTGCTGCCGATGATCGTCGCCTTCACCACCAGCGACAAGACACTGTTCTACGCAATGCTCCCGCTCACCCAGATATTGGCGAGCTGCGCGCTGGGATCGGCGGCGGCGGCGACGCAGGACCTGGTCCTGCCCCGGATGCGCGGCACCGCGACGGCGGCGTTCTTCATCGGCACCACGCTGATCGGGCTGGCGATGGGGCCGTATCTGGCGGGCCGCGTCGCCGACCTGACCGGCAGCCTGTCGACCGGCATCCTCTCGCTGCTGCTCAGCCTCCCGCTGGCACTGGCCGCCGCGATCGCCGCGCTACGGCTGGTCCCCGCAGCAGAAGCCAGCCGCACCGCCCGCGCCCGCGCGGCGGGGGAGCCGGTGTAGGGGGGCACTGGGCAGAATGGGAAGGTCAGGTCACGCCCCAAACTCGGCCATTCGCGGCAAGCATTGCGCTTCCAAATTGCCGACCCGCCATAGGGGTGACATGGTGGTTACATGACAAGCCTCGCTTCCGTGTTGAGCCTGCTGTTTCTCCAAACCGTTCAACCAGAGGCGAAGACGCAGACGCAAAAGACCTCTGTGCTGGTGATAAGTCTTCCGAGCGTGCCAAACCCGCGTGAACATGATCATTACGCCGGACGGCTTTTTCGGGGAACGTGGCGCTGGGTCGATCAGAAAGGCCGACCGGAAGCCGTTGATCCTGTGCGCGCCTTGACGGAGGCAGCATTGAAATGCGGTCAGCGACGTTTTCAGTGGCGCGGCTTAGACACTGACCACGGCAACGAAATGCTTTTCGCAAACGATCAGGCGGGCCAACGCGCGCTCACCTGCATGGGGCGTAAGGTGTCCTTTGACTTCTACGCCCGCGTCGAACGCATCACCGCCAACTAAGCCCGCCGCGATGTCTGAAAGCCGACTGTCCGCTTTCCACCAGAATACGAAATTCCGCACAGGCTGCCGCCTCCCCAGGAGCGGATTTTGCGAGCCGTGCTCATTCCTCCCCCGGAGGGAGCGCCGGGTTGGATTGCCCCCGGCAATCCAAGATCGTGCCGGGGGCACGATCGACCTGCGCTGGGGACCGGCGAAGCCGGTGGAGGGGTAATCTCCACGGGCGACAACGATGATGTAACGGATCGCGACTTCCAGGTCGGACAAGACCACCTGTGCTGGAATGCGAAGTACCCGAACGCCTTGCGCGCGAAGCCAGCTGTCGCGCATCGCGTCTCGCTCTGGCCGATCACCGCGCGCGTGCGCCTCCCCATCGACCTCGACGGCAAGTTTGGCCGCCGGACAGAAGAAATCCAGGACATAGATGCCTGCGGGATGCTGACGGCGAAACCGCAAGCCTGCAGGGCCGGTTCGAAGCGCCTGCCAAAGGAGAACTTCGGGCAAGGTCAACTGCCGGCGCAGATGACGGGCAAAATCCTGCGTTTTCTTCGGGCCGTGGAGCATGCGGAGACTACCCCTCCACCAGCCTGCGGCTGGTTCCCCTCCCCCTCCGGGGGAGGATTAAAGAAAGCGCCATCCGCGCACCCGCGCAATGGCGCCTGGCCACCAACTCCCGCTATCCCCTCCCCCACACGCCCGGCAAAGGGGCCACGCCACCAGCGCGCGCCCCCCCCCCATCACATCGCGTGGAACACCCCACACGCAATCCGCCCGCCCGAATTGCCCGAAGGGTCGGTCTTATAGTCATCCGGCCCGGCATGAACGACCAGCGCCGCGCCGTCCGCATCCAGCAGCCCCTGATACGTCCCGCCCGGCAGGGTGAAGATCGTGCGGTCGCGCCCGTCCTCGCCGACCTGCAGGTTCGGCATGTCGCCCGCGTGCGGGCCCATCGGGTTTTCCTTGCCATGCTGGTGCTGGGTGGGGTTCCAGTGCCCGCCCGCGCTGGCGAAGTCGGGCCCCTCGCACTTGCCGACGGTGTGGACATGCGTGCCGTGCGCGCCCTTGGGCAGGCCGTGCGTCTCCACGATCACGCGGATCGCGCCGTCGACTTCCTCGGCCACGGCCTTGCCGACATCCTCGCCGCTCGGCGTGCGCAGATCGGCCTGGGCGCGGTAATGCCCGGCCATATAGCGCGCATTCTTCTCGGGCGAGGTGCAACCGCCCACCAGCACCGCCGCCGCCACGGCTGACGCCGCCACAATCCGCATGTTCACCATCGATCCAGCTCCTCGAGTCCCTGATCCCCCCTCAATGGACCGTGCGGCGCGCGGTTCCAAGGGGGGCGTGCGTCAGGGCGCGGGCGTGGCCGGACAGGCGCCGCCGCGCACCCCGCTCACGCTGCCGACGCCCAGGACGATCTTGGCCCGCCGCTCGAACGTCAGCGCCTGCCACCGCCCGCTATTGCCCACCGCCGTGCGGCTGCGCAGGAAGGTGAGGTGCAGCATCTCGTATTGCTCGGGCTCGATCATGCCGAAATCGATCATGCAGCCCCATTTCTCGACATTCCACGCCGCGTCGCGCTGCACCCCGTCCTGGTCGATCGTCGCGGCCAGCGCGCCATACCAGCCGAATATCGCGCGCAGCCTGCTCCACCGCTCGCCCGCCGGCATCGCCGCCAGCTTGGTGCGCAGCCGCGCCAGGTCCTCGTCCGAGGGGAAAAATCCCTGCTGCACCTTGGTATCCACCGCCCAGCGCACCTTGCGCATCGTGATCGGCTGGCCGGGAAACACGCGGAGCAAATCCAGCCGCACCGCCTCCAGCAGCGCGACATAGGCGTTGGTCTGCACCTGGAGCATCGCGTCGCTTTCGAAAATCGCGGTCAGCTCGGCGAGGATGACGGGGTTGAGCTTGCCGTCGGCCCCATGCGCCGCAAGGATGCCCGCACGGCATTTGTCGCCCACCGGCACCTTCATGCAGTCCTTGGAAAACAACAGCTTGCCATAGACCGGCGCCAGCGCCTTCAGCCCGCGTTTGAACCGCCGCCGCGATCCGAAACTGTCCTTCCACGCCGCCAGCACCGGCTGGAGGCTGCCGGTGCCATAGTTCCACTGCGACATGCCGACCGAGACGAGCTGGCTGTCGAAATTGCCCACCGGCATCGCCCAGCATCCCATCGTCTCGGGGATCGAGGTTTCGTGCATCAGCGCAAAGATCGCCGCGCGGTCCACGCCGATCTCGCCCAGCCGCGCCGCGCTTTCGGGCGCGATCGTCAGGAACGGCGCATCGCCGACCGGGCGGCAGGGCAGCGGCACGGGGGCTGCGGCGATCATCGGCGGCGGAGGGGGCGCCGCCTGTTGCGCGGCCGCCGTCCCCGCGACCACCAGCCCCATCGCCCCCAGCACTCCGGCCAAAATCCCGCGCAACGCCCGTCCTCCCGATAGCGTCGCCACGCTGGCACAGCCGCACGCGGCCCGCCAATCCTCTCGCGGCTGCCGGCAATAGCGTCAGGCTATGGCGCGGCGCGGCGGGCACCCCTCAAAATATAGCCGTCATCCCGGCGAAAGCCGGGACCTCGTGCCACTAGGCGACGCGCCTCACTCCCCCTCGCCGACCCGCGCCCCAATATGCGCCTGCCCGCGCTTCGCCGCCAAAGTCGCCTGCCGATGCCGCTCGGCATAGCGGGTGCGCTGTTCGTCGGTGCGCGCGTCGTGGCAGGCGGGGCAGCTGACCCCCTCGACATATTCGGGCATCGCGCGCTGTTCGGGGCTCACCGGCATCCGGCATGCGCGGCACAGCGCGTGGCTGCCCGTCGCCAGCCCGTGGAGCACCGACACCCGCTCGTCGAACACGAAGCACTCGCCATGCCAAGTGCTCTCCGCCTCGGGCACCTGCTCCAGATAGGCCAGGATGCCGCCCTTCAGGTGATAGACGTCGTCCAGCCCCTCGGCCTTGACGAACGCCGTCGCCTTTTCGCAGCGGATGCCGCCGGTACAGAACATCGCGACCTTGGGCGCCTTGCCCTGCGCGATCAGCGCGTCGCGCTGCGCCCGGAACCAGGCGGGGAATTCGCGAAAGCTCCGCGTCTTCGGGTCGATCGCGCCGTCGAAGGTGCCGATCGCGACTTCGTAATCGTTGCGCGTGTCGATCAGGATCGTGTCGGGCTCGGCGATCAGCGCGTTCCAGTCCTGCGGCGCGACATAATGGCCGACATCGGCCAGCGGATCGATGTCCGGCTCGCCCATCGTCACGATCTCGCGCTTGAGTCGCACTTTCATCCGGTGGAACGGCATGGTCGCCGCGCGCGAGGTCTTGACCTCGATCCCGGCGCAGTCGGGCAGCGTGCGGACATGGTCGAGCACTGCCTCGATCCCCGCATCGCTCCCCGCGATCGTCCCGTTGATCCCCTCGCGCGCGAGCAGCAGCGTGCCCTTCACCCCGTTCGCCCGGCAGCACGCCTCCAGCGGCCCCTGGAGCGCGGCGGGATCGTCGAAACGGGCAAAGCGATACAGGGCGGCAACGCGAAAAGGGGCAGGCTCGGACACGGAATTTCCCAGGGGTCGCCGGACCACCCGGCGCGCGGCCGCCCTTAGCGCAAACCGGGCCGCCGCGCCAAATCGCCGCGCAGGACCGATGCCGCGCGCCGGGGCTGCCCCGTCGCGCGGCGCCATCGTCCCGGTCGCGCGGTTCAGGGCGCAGTGACGTTGATCGTCGGGTCCCAGGAATAATAGCCCACCGTCGCGGGCAGGTTGTTCGTGGTCGTTACCAGCATGAAATAGATCATGTACTGCTCGGGCGAAGTACCCTCATTGCTCGCGATCGTCGCCTGCATGGTATAGTAATATTGTACGGCGTCGGTATACGCCGGGCCGGTATTCGGAATAGGCACGGTCATGATCGGCATAGACGGCTGAAGCTGGAGCGGGATCGGCGTGGTCATCACATTGGTGCCGCCGAACGTCGTGATCTGATACGGCAACGCGTACATCATCGTTTCTTGCGACAACGTACTGAACGTCCAGCGGATATTGTCGCCGACATTGGCGACGATGCTCAGGTCTGCCGTCGCCTGCGTTGTCGGGGTGGTACTTGCCACATACTGCGGCTGTGTCACCATGTAGATATATTCGTGCGGAATTGGCGTCGGCGTTGCAAATGTTCCGGGATTATTGTCATTGAAAATTGTCTGCGCGTCGATGACGACATCGATATTGATCGTAGCCATGTCATTTCCCCTCACGAGCCCCTGGATCGGCTCGGCATTTTATTTGTCGGGGTATTTATTGCCGGTCAACGCCACCGCTAAAGTGTAAGGTCATCATTGGAGGTTATTATATTTCCGCCAACATTCCGTTAGAGCAATTTCACATTGACCGTTGATATCCAGCGGCCTGGAAGAAGTTGGCACATTCGCAGGGCGGGAAGCGATCAAGGAGTTCGCCGATGCGCTCGACAAGAGCATCGACGGTTCGGGCTGGCTGCTGGCGCAGGAGTGCCTTGAGCTTGGCGAAGGCCATCTCGATCGGGTTCATGTCGGGGCTGTAGGGAGGCAGGTAGAAGAGCTGGGCGCGCCGGGCGGTGATCGCCTCGCGGATGCCGGCCACCTTGTGGGCGGGCAGATTGTCGAGCACCACGACATCGCCGCGCCGGAGCGTGGGGGCCAGGACGTCGCGGACATAGACCCGGAAGGCATCGCCATCCATCGGCCCATCGAGCACCCAGGGCGCGGTCATGCCGGTCAGGCGCAGGCCGGCGATGAACGTCATCGTCTTCCAGTGTCCGAACGGCACGTGATCGCGGCAGCGCTCGCCGACCGGCGCCCAGCCATAGAGCCGCGCCATCTTGGTGTTCACCCCTGTCTCGTCGAGGAAGACGAGGCTTTCAGGGTCGATGAACGGCTGGGCTGCCCGCCACAGCTTGCGACGTGCCGCCACGTCCGGCCGCTCCTGCTCGGCTGCGTGCAGGGCTTTTTTTAAACGACAGGCCGAGCCGCCGAACCGCGTTCCACATCGCGCCGGTGCTGAGCCCGATCCCATGTTCGGCCAGCAGCCACGCCTGCGCCTGCGCCAGCGTGATCCCAGGCCGCGAGCGGATGTGCGCCGCCAGCACCAGTTCCTGTGCCGGGGAGAGTTTGCGCGGAGGACGGCCGCGGTTCGGGTTGATCCCGGCATCACCGGTCAGCCGCCGTCGAATCCGCGCCTTGTAGATATAGGCAATACTGACCTTGAAGATTACTGCTGCCGCGCGGACCGGCATCCCGCTGTCCACCGCCGCCAGCACCCGATCACGCAAATCCTGCGAGTAACTCTGCCCAGGTCGCCAACCCATCGCCGCCTCCTTCGTGACGGCTGCCTATGAATCACACGATCAGCGAAAAGGGAATCCCCCGTGATTCCACCCGTCGTGAACCCGCTCTAGCAATACTTCGCCGCATACTGCGCCGACAGGATCTAAAGATTTACGGTTACCGAACCCTCGATTACGGACGCGATCCTCAATGCCCCGCCCCGCCACGGGGCGCGCCGCGATACCGGGAAATCCTGGCTGTTCAGAACAAATGCGCGCCCCCCCCCCGCCCCAAGCGGCGGAAAACCGCGCCGGCCCAGCGCATTCGCACGTCCAGCAACATAACAAAATCTGGCCCGCAAACCACAACCCGCCGCGATCCCACTATACAGCGTCAATGGGGATTTCTGGCTGCAGTGTCGCCCGCGATGTCCCGCTGACGGTTCGGCTGAAAAGGTAGTTGCAATGCTGTGGTTTGAGAAGAAGGCGCCCATCCGCCGCAAGACGCTTGTCGCGTTCGGGACGATGATCGGGCTGATGGCGCTCGTCGCGCTGGTATCGCTGTTCGGCGACAACTGGATCACCTTCGGCATCCAGCTCGCGCTGGTGGCGACCGCCGCCGTGCTGGCGCACCGTTTCCGCGAAGCGATCTGCGTGCCCTATGTCAACACGGTGGTCCGCATGGAGGCGCTCGCCGCCGGCGACCTTGCCTCGCCCATCGCCTATACCGACTATGAGGACTGCGTCGGTCGCATGACCAAGGCGATGTTCACTTTCCGCGACACCGCGGTCGAGCAACAGCGCCAGGCCGCCATCCAGGCCGAGATCGTCAAGACGCTGGGCGAAGTGCTCCAGCAGCTCAAGCAGGGCGATCTCACCGCGAACATCGACGCCGATTTCCCCGGCGGCTATGCGGCCCTCAAGTCCAACTACAACGACGCGCTCGCCACGCTGCGCACGCTGATCGGCGCGGTGATGGAGTCGACGGAAACGATCCGCACCGGCGCGAGCGAAATCGCGCAGGCATCGGAAGACCTCGCCCGCCGCACCGAAGCCAACGCCGCCAATCTCGAGGAAACCTCGTCCGCCGTGACGCAGATGGACGGCCGGCTCAAGGCGACCGCCGAAGCCGCAATCCGCACCGTGGCGCGTGCCGACGGCGCGATCACCACCGTGTCGGGCGGACGCCAGATTGCCGACGACGCGGTCCAGGCGATGATGCGCGTCAGCGACAGCGCCAAGGGCATCGACAGCGTGATCGAAGGCCTCGACAAGATCGCCTTCCAGACCCGCGTCCTCGCCATGAACGCCGCGGTCGAGGCAGGCCGCGCCGGTGAGGCGGGTCGCGGCTTCGCGGTGGTCGCCGACCTCGTCTCCGCCCTCGCCATGCGCGCCGAGGAAGAGGCCGGCCGCGCCCGCGACCAGCTGACCACCACCCAGGCCGAAATCGGCACTGCCGTCGAAATGGTGCAGAAGGTCGACGGCGCCTTTGCCGGCATTTCGAGCGATGTGGGCGAAGTCCACGCGCTGCTCGGCAACATCGCCTCCGACAACCAGGCGCAATCTTCCGCGATCACCCAGATCAGCGCCACGGTGGGCACGATGGACAACGCCACGCAGCAGAACGCGGCGATGGTCGAGCAGACCTCGGCGGCGGCCCGCAACCTCAGCAGCGAAGTGACGGCGCTGGCCGAGCAGGCATCGGCCTTCACGATCAGCCGGGGCACCCGCCGCGCCGCCCCGCGCCCGTCCCCTGCGCCGACCCGCGCGCTGCCCGTCGCCGCGCTTGCCCATGGCAAGGCACATGCGGAGTGGGCCAGCTTCTGACCGCACGGGCGGCCCACGCGCCGCCCGCCCGTTACTCCCCGCTCCCCTCGCCCTGGCGCGCGGGGAGCAGGGGCCGTCCCCCCGCCCCCTCGCGCGCGATGCGCCCGCGCTCCGCCGCCTGCGCCGCCCGGTGCCGGTACAGCGCGTCGAGCTTCTGCATCAGCGCGGCGTTGGTCTCGTCCTCGGTCGCGCGCGTCGCGAAAATGCCGCCCGCCGCGCGCGCCGCCGCACGGGCCCGCTCGACCAGCCCCTCCTTGTCGCCCGCCTCGACCGCCGCCGCCTGTTCGCGCTGGAGCAACAGCCGCAGCAGACCGTCCGAATAGCGCCGCCGCCGCGACAGCTCCACGCCGTCGCGCGTCACCACATCGTCCCAGCCCTTGACCGCGCGCTCGAACGCGGCCTGCTCGATCGTCGGCACCGCCTGCGCCAGCGCCCGCCGCCACGCCCGCGCGAACTCGGGCGCGGCCCGCCGCAGCCGATAGGCCGAGGTGCTGGAGATCCGCACCCGCGCACAGGCATCGCGCACGCACCCCGTCTCGCTCAGCGCCCGAAGGAACGCGCGCTGGCGCAGCGGCGTCCAGCCATCGTGGCGCACCCGGTAATCCTGCCCGCAGAGACCTTGCGCCGGCAGCCGCGCCTGCATCCGCTCCGCCCGCGCCGCCCGCCAGCGCGCCAGCGCCGCCGCCCATTCCCCCGCAAAGTCCGCATCGCGCCCGCGCAGGGCATAGGCGCTCGCCACCGTCAGCCCGGTGGCCGCACAGGCCCGCCGCACATTCCCCTCCACCGCCAGCCGCGCCAAAAACACGCCCCGCGCCTGCGCATCCCAGTTCGAACTCCGCCCCATCCCGAATCCCTCCGACTCGCCAAGGGGGAATCAGTTATACACGGAAATCCTACTAGTAAAGAACAAATGTAGAACATTTGGAGAGATTTTGTGGATGCGGTGGAAGCAGACGACCATAGACGGTCGTTCAAACCAGGTTTCACGAGTGCCTGCTCCTGAAAGAAGCTGCCGATGGAACGCTCCGAAGCGGAAGGTTCTCCTCAAGCGTCTCACCGCTGCAGTTGCTTACTCGCTTTGTGATTGCCAATCCGGTCGTGCATGGGCATCAAGTCAGACGGGGGATGAATATGACCTTGTCGGCCGACCTTATCAGCAAGCCACTTCGGGAGAAGTCAGCGACTGGAGGGCGTTACGAATATCAAACGATGTGGGGCTTGGCCTTGTTGTTCGAGCAACATGGTACGCAGGATAACTACGCCATCGTTTTCGAGTTTCACGACGATGTCATTCTGCTGAATAGTGCGACGGAGCCGACGACAGCCAGATTCTATCAAGTAAAGTCCAAAGCGACGAATGGCGGTTGGTCGCTGACCAAACTCCTCCAGCGCGAGAAGGTGAAGACTGAGGCGGGGACGAAGGAAAAGCCTTCCCACATTGATAAGATGTTCGACAATGTTGCCAAATTCCCTGACGCGGCCCTGTCAGCGGATTTTATTTCAAATCAGCTTTGCGGCTTCAATACGAACACGACCTTCCGCCTGAAGGAGTGCGAGCCAGCCGACTTCGAGAAAGTCGTCAAGTCTGTCCGGGAGGCCTATCCATCGGCCACCAATGCCCAGATTGGGTTGTTGGGCTTCCAGCACACCAATCTCAGCGTGG
Source organism: Sphingomonas degradans (assembly GCF_053502645.1). Lineage (NCBI taxonomy): Bacteria > Pseudomonadati > Pseudomonadota > Alphaproteobacteria > Sphingomonadales > Sphingomonadaceae > Sphingomonas > Sphingomonas degradans. Next base: position 411,378 of record NZ_CP177172.1, on the reverse strand, counting down.
GCGACGTCGTTTCGCATACGAAGGGAAAGCTGCAGACCTTCATCACCGAGAATCTGGGCGAAGTATGGTTCAGCCCGGAGGCAGTGTATCGGGCGATCGCCGAAGAGTGCCGACGAAAGGCCAACTTCCAAGGCGAGATAGTTTCGCTGCAACAAGCGATTAAGGACAAAGGCTTGACTAAGGTCAATGTCCAGGAATGGCTCGACGCCATCGCGAACAACAGCAGATCGCCCGAGTGGGGCGAAATTGCTCCGAACCTGACCTACGCATTCTCGGACCAGCGCCTGATTAGCCGAGAATACGGGGTCTATCGGACGGTCGCGCTGAACTCGGCCGATCGAGCCGTACACCGAGTTCGGATGGCGATCACGGCGACGCTGGCACCCGTCATCGAAGATGCGAGCCTGACCCTCACGCAGATGGTTGAGGCGGTTTTCGTGCAAGTGGAAGAAACCGGACAGAAATACCTGTCACCGTTCAGCCCGGCCCGGCTGAGAGCGATGATCATCTATGAAATATATGCGCATTAAGCGGCAGGATCGGTTCAAGCGTCTGGTAAGAAGCCTCAGAAAGAAGTCGTATGAAAAGCTTGAAGTTGCAAAGGCTTCTGCTCCTCTCCCGGATCGAGAAGAAGGCACGTCAGGAGAGGTTTGACGCTGAGTCCACGGTGATTTTCGGCGAAAACGACACCGGCAAATCGCACCTCATGAAATCGATCTATGGCGCATTCGGCGCGGACTCTTCTGTGATCAACGAGAAATGGTCCAACGCCTCGGTCACGATCATGCTGCGATTCTCCGTCGGCGACGAATACTACGCGATCCTTCGCATGGACGACCAAATCGCGCTGTTCGACGGCAATGATGCGTTGCTCTGGAGCGCTTCCGGCCTGGTCAAAGAAGTAGGTCCTAAAATCGCCGAGCTGCTTGATTTCAACATCATGCTTCCGACCAAATATAACGACTTGATCGTGCCGCCCCCGCAATTCTGCTTCCTCCCCTTCTATCAGGATCAGGACCGGGGTTGGGATGACACTTGGGGCTCCTTCAAGGGGCTGTCGATGATCTCGGACTTCAAGCGCGGGATTCTCGAATACCATACCGGCATCCGCCCTCGAGAATACTACGAGGCCAAGGCCAAGCGGGGGGAAGCCCAGCGCGAGCAGAATGAGCTCAAGGCCGAGCGCCGCGCCCTGGACCGCGCGACCGAGCGCCTGCGCAATGGACGGTCTCCGGTCACTGTGACCTTCGCGCCCGAAATGTTTGGCAGCCAGATTGAACAGCTGCTCGCGGAGCTAAACGAGCTACAAGCAGTCTATGAGGGCGTGAAGCGAAAGATTTCCGAACTCCAGTCCCGGCGGGCCGTGCTGGTCGAGGAGATCGAGATTGCACGTGTCGCCCTTCAGGAGCTGGACGCCGACGTGAAGTTCTCGCAGAGCTTGACGGACGAACAGGTTGTTTGCCCGACCTGCAACACCGTTCACGACAACGACTTTGCCAGTCGGTTCAGCCTGATCAACGACGCCGACGCGTGCCGAGGGTTTCTGGCAAGCGCTCAGCATTCGCTAGCCCAAGTCGAGGGGGATGTGGCGCGCCAGATGGAGTCCCTTGCAAGCTATGGGGACAGGATCGCGCGCATCGATAAACTGCTCGATGATACACGCGGCGAGATCAAGCTTCGCGACATGCTGAAGGATGAAAGCGAGCGCATCGTCGATGCGACCATCGCTGCAGAGCGCGACGTGATCGACGTGGGCATTTCAGGCTGGTCCGAGAAGGAAGATACCGCGAACGCTTTGATGAAGGAGCTCAGTGACTCCGAGCGCAAAGCCAAGATCGTGTCATTCTATGCCGAAAAGCTCATCGCATTTGCGTCGGATCTGGGCGTGGACTTCGGAAAGGCAGCGAGGAAGAGCGTCTCACCCAAAATCAACGAAACGGGGAGCTATGGGCCGCGGGCGATCCTAGCCTATCACTTCGCCCTGCTGCACACGATTCGGGAGTTCACGACGTCCTGCCTTTGCCCGATCATCCTGGACACCCCCCTGCAGCAGGACCAAGACGAAAAGAACGCTGCGGCAATAATCTCATTCGCACTGAAGAATCGTCCGAAAGACATGCAACTCGTGCTGGGAACGGTATCGATGCACGGCGTCGAGTATGAGGGCCACTCGATCAATCCAACGGTGAAGGAGTCTCTGCTGCGCCGCGAGGATTTCGATGAGGTCAGCGACTATTTGCGGCCGTTCATCAACAGGATGCTCGGTCAGGATCAAGGCGAGCTGATTTAGGCCGTGAAGCCATCGAGAGCCCAACGCAAATACCGTATGTCCGCTCCCGACTGAACCTGCCGTTCGACGCGTAGCTTGGAAACGGCAGCGAAGTCCCAAACCCCTCCCCCCACCCCACCCGGCGTAGGAAGCCCCCCCCCCAAACCCCACCCCTTCCCCCCACCCCTTCCCCCTGCTATCGGCTCCCTCGAATCTTCGCATTCGCAGCACCCCGGTGCGCCCGCGCGGCCCCATGGCCGCGTCCCCCGAGCGCCCCGGACCGGACAGACAGGGAAGGAACCCGCGCCCCATGACCGCCATCGGCAAGGACAGCCTCGGTACGCGTGACACGCTCACCGTCGGCACCAAGGCTTACGCATTTTACTCGCTGCCCAAGGCGGCGAAGAAGCTGGGCGATATTTCGCGCCTGCCCTTCAGCATGAAGGTGCTGCTGGAAAACATGCTCCGCTTCGAAGACGGCACCACCGTCACGCGTGAGGATGCGCAGGCGATCGTCGACTGGCAGAAGGATGCCCGTTCGAACCGCGAGATCCAGTATCGCCCCGCGCGCGTGCTGATGCAGGATTTCACCGGCGTTCCCTGCGTCGTCGATCTGGCGGCGATGCGCGATGCCATCACCAAGCTGGGCGGCGATGCGGCCAAGATCAATCCGCAGGTGCCGGTGCACCTCGTGATCGATCACTCGGTCATGGTCGACGAATTCGGCACGCCCAAGGCGTTCGAGGACAATGTCGAGCTGGAATATGAGCGCAATGCGGAGCGTTACGAGTTCCTGAAATGGGGTTCGAAGGCGCTCGACAATTTCTCGGTCGTGCCGCCGGGGACGGGCATCTGCCACCAGGTGAACCTGGAATATATCGCCCAGTCGATCTGGTCGTCGGTGGCGCCGGATGGCGCGACGATCGCCTATCCCGATACGCTGGTCGGCACCGACAGCCACACCACGATGGTCAACGGCCTGGGCGTGCTCGGCTGGGGCGTGGGCGGGATCGAGGCGGAAGCCGCGATGCTCGGCCAGCCGGTGTCGATGCTGATCCCCGAAGTCGTCGGCTTCAAGCTGACCGGCGCGCTGGCAGAGGGCATCACTGCCACCGATCTGGTGCTGACCGTGACGCAGATGCTGCGCGCCAAGGGCGTGGTGGGCCGCTTCGTCGAATTCTATGGCCCGGGCCTGCATTCGATGACGCTGGCCGATCGTGCGACGATCGCGAACATGGCGCCGGAATATGGCGCGACCTGCGGCTTCTTCCCGATCGACGACAAGACGATGGACTATCTGCGGCTCACCGGCCGCCCGGAAGAGACCGTCGCGCTGGTCGAGGCCTATGCCAAGGCGCAGGGCATGTGGCACGACGTCGACAGCCCCGAGCCGATCTTCACCGACACGCTCGAACTCGACATGGGCAGCGTGCGCCCGTCGCTGGCGGGCCCGAAGCGTCCGCAGGACCGCGTCAGCCTGGATACCGTCGACGAAGTGTTCAACGGCGACCTGACCAAGGTGTATCACAAGGATCACGCCGTGCGCGTGGCCGTGGAAGGCGCCGCGCATGACATCGGCGACGGCGACGTCGTGATCGCCGCGATCACCAGCTGCACCAACACGTCGAACCCCTCGGTGCTGATCGCCGCGGGCCTGGTGGCGCGCAAGGCGCGGGCGCTCGGCCTGACGCGCAAGCCCTGGGTAAAGACGTCGCTGGCCCCCGGCTCGCAGGTCGTGACCGATTATCTGAACAAGGCGGGGCTGTCCGAGGATCTGGACGCGATCGGCTTCAATCTGGTCGGCTATGGTTGCACGACCTGCATCGGCAATTCGGGCCCGCTGGCAGAGCCGATTTCGGCGGCGATCAACGGCAACGACATCGTCGCCGCGTCGGTGCTGTCGGGCAACCGCAACTTCGAAGGCCGCGTGTCGCCGGACGTGCGCGCGAACTTTCTCGCCTCGCCGCCGCTGGTGGTCGCCTATGCGCTCAAGGGCACGGTGACGCAGGACATGTACGAAACCCCGATCGGCGAAGGCACCGACGGCCCGGTGTACCTGAAGGACATCTGGCCGACCAACGCCGAGGTCGCGGGGCTGATGGCCGCCAACATCGACGACCAGATGTTCCGCACGCGCTACGGCAACGTGTACCAGGGCGACCGCCACTGGCAGAACATCACCGTCGAAGGCTCGGACACCTATAAGTGGCCGGCTTCAAGCACGTACATCCACAACCCGCCCTATTTCGAAGGCATGTCGATGACCCCGGCCCCCGTCCAGGACATCCTCGACGCCAAGCCCCTCGCCATCCTCGGCGATTCCATAACCACCGACCACATCTCCCCCGCCGGCAGCATCAAAGCGGACAGTCCGGCCGGAACTTTCCTGCAAAATCATCAGGTTAGCAAGAAAGACTTCAATTCCTACGGCGCCCGCCGGGGCAATGACGAAATCATGGTTCGCGGGACTTTTGCGAATATACGGATCAGAAACGAGATGGTCCCCGGCGTCGAAGGCGGCATGACCCGCTATGGCGGCCAGGTCATGCCGATCTATGACGCAGCCATGCGCCACAAGGCCGACGGCACGCCGCTGGTGATCGTCGCCGGCAAGGAATACGGCACCGGCTCGTCGCGCGACTGGGCGGCAAAGGGCACCAACCTGCTCGGCGTCCGCGCGGTCATCACCGAGAGCTTCGAGCGTATTCACCGCTCGAACCTGGTCGGCATGGGCATCCTGCCGCTCCAGTTCGCCGAGGGCGTGACGCGCGAGACGCTGAAGCTCAAGGGCAGCGACGTCTTCACGATCACCGGCGTCGCCGGCCTGCGCCCGCGCCAGGACGTCGAAGTCACGCTGACTCGCGAGGACGGCACGGTCGAGACGTTCCTCACCCGCTGCCGCATCGATACCGTCAACGAGCTGGAATATTTCCTCCACGGCGGCATCCTCCAGTACGTGCTGCGCAACCTCGCCGCCTGAGCCGCGCCGTACCGGAACAAGAAAGGGAGGGGTCCGCCCCTCCCTTTTTTTGTGCGCCGTTGCCAAGGCTGTACGCCGGATGAACCAAAAAGGGCGGAGATGCCCCATTGCGCCGCATGGCCCGATCCCTGCCCCAAAAGGTCACGGTATCGCCCCATTGCTGCAACCCGCCGAAACCCGCACGCAGGGTTCGGCCGCAATCTCCTGACCACGCGCCGCCGGCCCCGGCCCTGTGCGGCGCGCAGTTAGTCAGGAGTACCGCAATGAACGCTTTCCGTATCACCCTCGCCGCCACCGCAATGGCCGCCAGCGCCCCCGCCTTCGCCCAGGAAGCGACCGACTTCGCCGGCCCGCGGGTGGACGCCAGCATCGGGCTGGACCAGCTTCGCTTCGATCTCGCCTCGGTCGGGCAGGACGGCCGCGCGAAGCAGAGCGACCTCGGCTATGGCCTGACCATCGGCTATGACGCCGCCGTCGCCCCGCGCGTGCTGCTGGGGATCGAGGGCGGGGTGAACCTGTCCGATAATCACTATGTCACCGGCGACGCCACCACCGGGGGCGAACTGCGCCAGCGCCGCGAACTGACGCTCGCCGGACGCATCGGCACGCCGCTGACCGCGAACACGCTGCTTTACGGCAAGGTCGGCTATGCCAACCTCCAGGTGCGTGAGGACCAGACGGTGGCCGGGGTCACCGCCAGCGACCGGCGCGACCTGGACGGCGTGCTGCTGGGCACCGGCATCGAAGTGAAGATGTCGCCGACCACCTATTGGAAGAGCGAATATCGCTACACCAACTATGCTGACGGCGTCGCAAGCAACAAGGTGACCACCGGGGTCGGCATCCGCTTCTGACCCGGCAGCGGACAAAAAATGGGCGGCCTCCGCAAGGAAGCCGCCCGGAGTTCGCGAGGTACCAAATATCAGAAGCGGAACGACGCCCCCGCGCGGAACTGGCGCCCGATCAGCCCGGCATAGTGCCAGGTGGTCAGGAAGTTCGGCGCGCTGGAATAGGCCGCCGGTGCGATCGGCGCGCGTGCGTCGAGCAGGTTCTTCACATTGACGTAGAAGGTGAAGTCGTCGTTCACACGTACCGTCGCATTCAGATCGTTGCTGATGAACGAATTGACGTAGCAGAACTGGTTGAGATCGGTGGAACGATACAGGCTCGCCGAACATGCCGTGGTGTATGGCGCGGTCGGTGGGCCGGCCTGCTGGTCGGTCGACACTTCCTTGATCCGCCCGACATAATAGCTCGTCAGGCTGAGCGAGAAATTGCCGAAATCGAGCGTGTTCTGCCAATTGCCGCGCCAGCTCGGCGTACCGTTGCCCGACGACAAGTCGTAGGGCCCCAGCGTACCGGCATATTTCTGCACCCCGTTGGCGACGTGCAGATCATAGTTGAACACATGCGTCGCTTCGATTCGGCTGGTGAACTTCACACCCGGCGCGATCTCGAAATTCGCCGTTGCGGCCAGATCGATGCCCGAAGTGATCGCGTAATTGGCGTTCACATAGGGCACGTTGATGATCAGCACGCGGGGCAACGCATTGGGGAACAGCGGATCGGCGCCGTCCACCGTGTTGACCGAATAGCCCGGACCAATGGCCGCGACCGCCGCCTGTGCCCCGGCAAGAGTCGAGGCACCGTAATAGGCGCGGACCGCATCGCTGATCGCAGGACCGGCGATGATGAGCTTGGACTTCTTCACATTATAGTAATCGGCGGTGAAGCTCAGCCAAGGCTGCGGCTGGAAGATGATCCCGCCGGTAAAGCTGCGCGAGGTCTCGGGCTCGAGATCAGGATTACCGGCAACGCCCCGGCCCAGCGAATAGGCAAGGCTGTACGGGTTGGTCGTGCCGCCATGCGCGGTCTGGAAGCTGGACGGCGGCGTGGTCGTCACGAAGCCGGCGTACTGGCTGCGCGGGCCCGATTCCGCGAACGTCGGTGCGCGGAATCCCTGCGAATAGGTGCCGCGCACCGCGAACTGCTTGATGGGCGAAAACTTCACGCCGATCTTGGGCGAGAAATGGCTGAAGCCTTCCGAGTAATGGTCATAGCGGCCAGACGCGCTCACATCGAGCGTGTTGAGCACCGGCGCATCGATTTCGAAATAGGCCGCCGAAACCGTGTGACTGCCGAATGCCGACGCGGTGGTCAGGCCATAGGTGTCGAGCGTGGCATTCTGGTTGTTGTTTTCCAGCTTTTCGTGACGAACCTGGCCGCCGATGGCGAGCTGCAGCGTACCACCCGGCAACTCGGTCAGCGCCTTGCTGATCGACGCGTCCACGCCGTACATTTCGGAGAAGGACGGCGTGGTCTTGTCCGGCGACAGCGCCGCGCGCACCGTCGCGCTGTTCGCCGACGGATTGACGAAATTATAGGAGCCCGTGTTGATCGCGGTGCGCAATGCCGCGATGTTGATCAGCCCGTGCTGGGTGATGCTCAGATTGTCGCGGGCATAGACGCCCTCGACCCGCCAGTCCCAACCTCCATCGAAGCTGCCGTTCAGCCCCGCCGTAGTGCGATAGACTTCGTTGGTGCGCTCGCTGCCCCCGGGAATATCGCTGAACAGATAATAAATGCGCGCGGCACCATTGGCGGGATCGTTGGCATAGGCCTGTGCATAGGGATTGTTCGGATTTAGGCGGCGGTTGGTCAGGTCGGTCGCGCAATTGTTGCCCGTCGGGCAGATATAGACCGGCAGCACGACGCCGGGATTGCTCGTCGCGACCAGCGGATTGGCGCCAAATGGCTGCGTCTGCCGGATTGCCGACGGCAAACCATGGATGCTGACATAGGAACGGCTGTAGCTGCCGGTGACATAGCCTTCGATCGTGTCGGAAACGCGATAGCTTACGCGACCGTTGACCGAATAGCGCTCCTGATAGGGCTGGAGCTGGCGATACATGTCGGTGAGGTTGTATTTGCAGCCCGTGCCGCGCGCGGAGCCGGTAGTCACCGTGAAGGTGCCGCCCGAGCAGTTTGCCAGGCCCAGCGCATCATATTGCGTGGTCGTGGCCGCGCCCGTCTGGCCGGTGAGCGGATTGTTGAGGTCGCTCTGGCTGACGCGCGTCACATAGGCAGTCGGCACGTTGACGGTGAGCGACTGGTCGGCGGAGTTGTTATCTATCCCGCCGATCGAAGAAAGGTCCTGATTATTGTACGGAAAGCCGCGCTTGCTGCTGAGCACGCGGTTATCGCGCTGGTACTCGCCGTTGATATAGACGTTCCAGCCCGCGGTTTCGTAGTCGCCATAGCCTGCGGTCAGTTCGGCGCGAACGTTCCCGGCATCGCCTCTGCCTGCGGCGCCGCCCTCGATCGAGCCCGCCACGCCCGTAAACTGCTTCTTGAGGATCAGGTTGACCACGCCGCCGATCGCGTCGGCACCATAGCTGGACGAGGCACCGTCCTTGAGCACTTCGACGCGGTCGACCAGGCTGAACGGGATACTGTTCAGGTCGACATACGCGTTGTGGCCATCGTCATTGATCGGGAAATTGGTCGAACGCAGGCCATCGACCAGCACGAGCGTGGACGAAACGCCCAGCCCGCGCAGCGATACGGCGGAGCCGCCGGCGGAGAAACCCGTCTGGAAGCCAGTGCCGATCGAGCCAGCGCTGTCGGCCGAGATCGAGCGGATCGCGTCGGCGATCGTCGTGATGCCCGCCTTGTCCAGCGTATCGGCGGTCAGGACCGTCACCGGCGACGGCGTCTCGGTGTCGGTGCGACGGAACAGCGAGCCGGTAACGACGATCGGCTCGTCCGACGTGGTCGTCGCCTGCGCATCCTGCGCCGCGGGCGCCTTTGCGGCGTCCTGCGCCATCGCGGGCTGCGCGACCATCGCAAGTGCGAGGACGAACGGTGCCGCGCTGCGGCTTAAAATGGCGATACGCGAACGATCCAACTGCATGTGAAACTGCCCCCCGAACCGCGCCGAGCGCGGAATCGCTAGTGAAACGGCGCCCGCATCGAGCGCCTTGTTTCCAAGGGTGCAGTTCCAGACACACTCTGTAAAGATACAGACACATTTAAGAACGGAGTGTTGTGCTGGAGCAACACAGCTGGCTAACCCGTTGTTTTCAGGCCAATGCGCGCCCCGCCACAGGGTCCAGCTTCGCCAACAACGCTGCATCCCGCGCGTGCGGCGCCGTGATCAGCGCGGTGTCGAGACATGTGTCGATCGGCGATGCCGGGCGCTCTTCGGGCAGGTTGCGCAGCAGGTGCATCACCATCGCCCGCGCCTTTGCTGCATTTGCGGAAAGCTGGGCGATCACCTGCGCCACATCGACCGCTTCCTCGCCTTCGCGCCAGCAGTCATAATCGGTCACCATGCCGACCAGCGCATAGGGAAGCTCTGCCTCGCGTGCGAGCTTTGCCTCGGGCATCGCGGTCATGCCGATAATGTGGCAGCCCCAGCTGCGATACAGGTTGCTCTCCGCACGGGTAGAGAATTGCGGCCCCTCCATCGCCAGGTATGTGCCGCCGACATGCGTCTGCGCCCCCGCCGCGACCGCGGCCTCCGCCGCCAGCGCCGATAGGCGCGGGCACACCGGATCGGCCATCGAGACATGCGCGACCATCCCCGCGCCATAGAAGCTCGACGGGCGCCCCTTGGTCCGGTCGATGAACTGGTCGGCGATGGTGAAGCTGCCCGGCGGGCGATCCTCGATCAGGCTGCCGACCGAGGATACCGCCAGCACGTCCGTCACGCCCAGGCGCTTGAGCACGTCGATATTGGCGCGCGCGTTCAGATCGGACGGGCTGATCCGGTGCCCCCGCCCGTGGCGCGGCAGGAACACGACGCGGACGTGCCCGACCCGTCCGACGAAGCAATCGTCCGAGGGCGTCCCCCAGGGGCTTTCGCTCGAGACCCATTCGCCGTCCTCGATACCCTCGACGTCGTACAGCCCCGAACCGCCGATGATCCCGATCGTCCAACCTGCCATGTCGCCCTCCGCTGTTGCTGCCTCGCGCCATAGAGGAGCAGTGGGGACGCACCAAGCCTTTGGTTGACGGCGGCCTGCCTGCCCGGCCATGCCAGCGGCGAACCAGCGAAAAGGCTCTTGGCGATGGCACAGGTGATCCAGTTTTCCCGCACCGGCGGCCCCGAGGTGCTGGAATGGGCAGAGCGCGAAATCGCGCCGCCCGGGCCCGGCGCGGTCACTTTCCGCACGTCTGCGGTCGGGCTGAACTTCATCGACACCTATCATCGCTCCGGCCTGTACGCCGTGCCGCTTCCCAGCGGGCTCGGGCTCGAATCATCCGGCGTCGTCACTGCCGTCGGCGAGGGCGTGACCGGCTTCGCACCGGGGGACCGCGTGGCGAGCTTCGGGCCCGAACTCGGCGCCTATGCGACCGAGCGCACCGTGGCCGCGACCGGCCTGTTCAAGCTGCCCGATACGATTTCGGACGAAGTCGCCGCCGCCGCGCTGCTGAAAGGATGCACCGCCGAATTCCTGATCGAGCGCGCCGCCCAAGTGCAGCCGGGCTGGACCGTGCTGGTCCATGCCGCGGCGGGCGGCGTCGGGCAGCTGCTGGTGCAATGGCTCAGCCATATCGGCGCGACGGTGATCGCCACTGTCGGCACCGAGGAAAAGGCGGCGCGCGCAAAGGCCGCCGGCGCCGCGCATATCCTGTTCTCACGCCAGGATGACATCGCCGCGCGGGTGCGGGAGATTACCGGCGGCACGGGGGTGCAGGCAGTGTTCGACGGCGTCGGCGCCGCGACATGGGAAGCATCGCTCGCCGCCACTGCGCGGCGCGGGCTGATCCTCAGCTATGGCAATGCCAGCGGCCCGGTGCAGGGCGTGAATCTCGCGACGCTCAACCAGCATGGCTCGCTCTTCGTCACCCGGCCCAAGCTGGGTGACTATTATGTCACGCCCGAAGAGCGGGCCGCAGGATCGCAGCGCGTGTTCGACCTGATCGCCGCGAACGTCCTGCGCCCCGAGATCGGCCAGCGCTTTGCCCTGCGCGAAGCGGCAGAGGCGCATCGCCAGCTGGAAGCGGGCAAGACCGAGGGATCGACGATCCTGCTGCCTTGAGGCGGGTTCAGCCGCGCCCGGCGGCGCGCTCGGCCATCCATTCCTCCAGATTGGTATAGCCGTCGCCATTGCGGTCGGCATTACCGTCGGCGGCATTGCGCGGGTTCAGGCGATGTGCCCGCTCCCACGCATCGGGGATGCCGTCGCCGTCGCGGTCCGGGGGCGCGGGCAGCCTGCGCAGCGCGGGCCAGCCGCCCATGTCGCGCTGGCTGTCGATCTGGCGCCCGGTGCGGTCGCGCACCCCGGCGACGATCGCCGTGTCGATCGCATCGCGCGCCAGCGACGCCCCCGCCCCGGCCAGCACGCGCGTATAGGCGATGTCGGCCGGATCGGCCGTGACCGGCGGCATCGCGACCGGCGCGGTCAGCACATATCCCTCGGGCCGCACCCCGGTGACGAGGCTCCACGGATCGGGCGGGATCACGCCGTTCATGCTGTTGCCCGCGAAATAGGCCCGGGCGAGCAGGTTCGATTCATCGAATGCGATCGGTTTTCCCGAGTTCGGCCCGGCGACATAGGCGTTGTCGACGAAATTGTACCGGGCCAGCGTCGCCTTGTCGGCATTGTACCCCGAATGCCCGCCGCCCCAATTGTAGAACAGGTTCGATCGGAAATCGAAAAAGGCGCCGACGGGATCGACATCCGGCCCGCTATAGTTGCCGGGACGCGGCATCCGGGCGGCGTGGTTGGCCCAGAGATTGTGGTGGAAGCTGATCCGCGCACCCCGCCCGCCCCGGATCAGGCTGCCATAGCCATGCTCGCCCTTGGCATGGAGCGAATGAGTGAGCGAATTGGCGATGATCGACCATTGCACGGTCAGGTCGAAATAGCCCTGTTCGGGATCGTCATAGCGGGCCGATGCCGACAGCGTCTCGTCCACCGACCAGCTGGCGGAGACATGGTCGAGGATGATCCGGCGCCCCTTGTTGATCCAGATCGCGTCGGATTCGGTGCGCGATTCGTCGCCCAGCCGCGACCGGACATAGCGGATGACGACATCGTCGGCGGACACGACCAGCGGATGATCGCGCAGCGTGATGCCATCGCCCGGCGCCGACTGGCCCGCGATCGTGACACGCGGCTCGCGGATCACCAGCGGCTTTGTCAGCGCGATCGTGCCCGATATGCGGAACAGGATCGTGCGCGGCCCCTTTGCCTCCACCGCCACGCGCAGGCTGCCCGGGCCCGCATCGTTGAGATTGGTGACGAACAGCACCCGCCCGCCGCGCCCGCCGAGCGCGCTCGCCCCTGCGCCCTCGGCACCGGGAAACGCGGGTATATCCGCCGCCTGCGCAGGCACCGCCACGCACAGCAACGCCGCCCCCGCAAATGCTGTAGAACGCCTGCCCATCGATCCTGCCTTTCGCCAGAGCGCGGTCGGCGAGGCCGGAGCCCCGCCGTCCGCCGCGATCAGAATACCAGCCGCACGCCGCCGGTGATGATCCGCCCGGTGCTGCCATAGGTCTGCGTGACCGGGTTGGCCGCGTACATGGTCCGGTATTGCGGCTCGTTCGTCATGTTGCGGCCTTCCAGCGTCAGCTTGGCGAATTTGGTCACGTTGAGCGCGATCGCGAAGTCGATGTTCAGCTGGTCCTCGTTATACCCGAAATCGCCGATCACCGGCGAGTTGCACGCCGCGCCTGCATTGGTGGTCGTACCCACCGAACAGGTGCCGCTCGAAAGCGGGAAGCGATTGACGTAGCGGGTGCGATACGCGCCGGACACGCGCGCCGAGAACACGCTGTCCTCGTAATAGAGCGTCGCGTTGAACGAATCCGGCGAGGTGTTGAGGAACGGCCCCTCCGCATAGGTATTCGTCGCGGTGGATCCGCCGGTCTGGGTGGTGTTGAGCACTGCGCCGGTCAGGTAATTCAGCTTCGAATCGATATGGGTGTAATTGGCCGTGATGCCGAACTTGTCGAACGGCGCGGGCAGGAAATAGAAGTCGCTCTGGACGTTGACTTCGATGCCCTTGATCGTGCCGCCGGGCGCGTCCTTGAACTGGCGGATCGCCCACACGCCGCCCCGGCGGGTGTAGTCGAGCAGCGTCGGGCTGGTGATCGAGGTCAGTATCTGCTGGTACACCGCCGGCTCGAACACCGTCGACAGCGCCGCCTCGCCCGCGATCTGCTGCGGGAAACTGTCGATGTCCTTCTTGAAAAAGGCCACGCCGATCAGACCGTTGTGCGAGAAATATTTCTCGAAGCTCAGGTCGAGGTTGGTGGCGCGGAACGGGTTCAGATAGGGGTTGCCCACCGTGACCGCCGGCGCCGCGCCGTTCGCGTTCAGCCCGTTGGCGAATGACGTGGTGCCGGGGGTTAGACTCGACAGCTGGGGACGCGACATCACCTTGGCGGCGGCGAAGCGGACCAGGAAATTGTCCGCCACTTCCCAATTCGCGTTCATCGCCGGGAGCCAGTCCCAATATTCGTTCTTGGCGGTCACGGCGAGCCCGGCGACACCGTCGCTTCCGCCGACATTGCCCTGCCCGGTCACGCGCGTATTCGCGACGCGCATGCCCACATTGCCGCGCAACGGACGCCCGAGCAGGTCGACATTGTAATCGACCTGGAAAAAGCCCGAGAAATCCTTCTCGGTGATCGCCGAGCGCTGGCGCCCGTCCACCACGGCGCGGAAATCGCCCCATTTGTTCACGCAGTTGCAGTCGATGCCGAACTGGTTGACGAACTTGTTCAGGTCCGGCGCATAATAGCTGGTGGGCGTGCCCGACGACACGTTCAGCCCCTGACCAAAGCCGATCGTCTGGCCCAGATCGGTGATGTTCAGCTTGGCTTCCGCCAGCGTCGGGTTGATCGCCTCGATCGTCTGGTTGCGCCTGCCCTGGTCCGCGGCATAGTCGAACTGCTTGGCCGTGACGCCGAACTTGATCGACATCTCGGGCAACGGTTCATAGGTGAAGTTCAGCCGCGCGACCTTGAACTCGTTTTCGACGATATTGTTGAAATAGCGGATCGTCGACAGGCCCTTGACCAGCGTCCAGCTGTTCGGGTTCGCCACGTCGAAGCCGGGGTTGAACACCGGCATGATCCCGTCGCCGCGCGCATCGAAGGTGTAGCCGTCGCGGTCGATCGCGTTGAACTCCGCCAGCAGCCCGGTGGCGCGGAATTCGGACTTGGACCAGCCCAGCGTGCCGTCGACGTACAGCCCGTCGAGCAGGTCCTGATGCACGTTCATCGTCGCCTGCTTGAACGTCGTCGAGCCATATTGGGCATCCGACGAGCTGCGCCAGTCGACATCGTCGAGCACCAGATAATCGGCCTGCCCCGCGCTGTTGACGTTGGCGGCGCGGATCTTGGTGTTGGGGCGGCCGATCAGCTCGGCATAATAGCCCGTGCCGTTCGACGTCGCGACATAGCCGGGCGACGCCGGGTTGTTGTAATAGTCATAGGGATTGAGATTGTTGGGATTCATGCTGTTGTAATAGCCGGGCAGCACGGCGTTGCCGGTCGCCGTCCCGTCGCAATCGATCACCGCGCTCGGCACGCAATTGGGATAGAGCGCGACGCGATCGGTGTAATAATTGGCGTTGCCCACGGGGCGCAGCCCCGCGCTGCCCGTCTGGGCCGCGCGGGTGTTGGTGCCGTTGCGGTTCAGGCCGATCGTGGTGATGCCGGTGGTGGTGCTATCCTGGTCATATTTGGAATAGACGCCGTCGAACGTGATTTCGGTATGCTCGCTCGGCTTCCACTGCGCCGTCGCCGTCGCGCCGATCCGCTCGTAGCTGAGCCATTGGCGCCCGATCGTGGGAAGTCCCGGGATGATCGTGGTCGGCGTGACCGCGGCATAAGCCGCCGGGTCCGAGCCGAACGTGGCGCCCGTCCCACCGGGCCGGGCAAAGCCATAGGTCAGCGGCGTGACGCCGTTCAGCTGCGAATTGCGATAGGCATATTCGAACGAACCGATGCCGCGGCTATAGCGATCGAGCTGCTGCTCCTGCTTCTGGTACGCGCCCGAGACGAGGACGCCGAACGTGTCGCTGAGCTTGATCGACGCGAGCCCGGTCAGGCGGGGATTCCATTTCTTGCCGTTCTCGCGATATTCGCCCTCGGCGCCCAGCGCGAAGCGATTACCCTTGTACGCCAGCGGACGCCCGGTGGTGAGGTCGATGATCGCGCCCAGCGAGCCTTCGTCATTCTCCGCCGCGGTCGATTTGGTAATCTTGATCCCGCCGAACAATTCGGAGGCGAAGGTGTTGAAATCGAACCCGCGCGAGCGGTTCGCGCCCGAATCCGATGCGTTGCCGCCCGCGACGTTCTGCGCGTCCGCGCCGTTCAGCCGCACCGCCTGGAAATCGCCGCCCAGCCCGCGCACGGTGATCGAGCGGCCCTCGCCATTGTCGCGGTCGATCGAGATGCCGGGCAGGCGCTGGATCGATTCGGCCAGGTTGGCATCGGGAAAATCGGCGATGTCCTCCGCCGTGATCGCATCGACGATCTGGTTCGATTGGCGTTTCAGGTTGAGCGCATTCTGGAGCGAGGCGCGGAAACCGGTAACCACGATCTCTTCGTTGGCCTGGACGTCCTGCGCGGGCTCGGCCTCCTGCGCATGGGCTGCCAGCGGTGCCGCGAGCGCAATGATGATCGCACCCAGCGCGGAAGTCGCGCGAAGTGCACGGCCAGTTATGGCGCGCGATGCTGCGCCAGACCCGCCAAATACCTGATAATATGGAAACATAACGACAATCCTCCCCAGCCCATCGTAAAGGGCCAAGCCAGGTCATCGCGTCACGCAGCCGGACGAATTGGTCACTTTGGAAACGCGCCCGGGCGCCATCGCGCCTGGACTTCCCCCTCATCCACTCCCACTGCCCACGGATCTATGCCCGCTGGACGCAAGCCTGTTGCTTGGTTGCGTGGATATTGTTCGCAACGATACGGCTTAGTCAACCGGTGTCATAAACCCGACGCGAGAAAGCGCAGACTGCGGCAAACGTGCAACACCCGTCGATTGGCCCGGCGTCAGCCCTCGCGCGGGGGCGCGACCGACGCGCGGTGGATCAGCGTCGAGGGGAACAGCGACGGCTCTTCCACGGCATGGCCATCGCCGAAAAAGTCGGCGAGCAACTTGAGCGCGGCGGAGCGACCCATCGAAATGATCGGCCAGTGCACCGTCGTCATCGGCGGCCAGATGTGCGAGGCGATCGCGGTATCGTCGAACCCGATGATCGACAGGTCGTCGGGCACGGTCATGCCCCGGCGCCGCGCCGCGTGCAGCGTCGCCGCCGCCATTTCGTCGTTCGACGCGAAGATCGCGGTGGGGCGCGGCGACAGGTCGAGCAGCCGGTCGGCCGCCGCCAGGCCGCTTTCGAACGTATAGTTGCCGTCCGCGATCAGGCTGCGCGGCAGGCGGATTCCCGCCGTCGCCAAAGCCTGCTCGAACCCTTTTCTCCGCTCGCGCGCGGAGCGAAAGCCATGCGGCCCGGCAATCAGTCCGATCCGCGTGTGCCCCAAGGAAATCAGATGGTTGACCGCTTCGGTCACGACGTCGCTGTCGTTGGACGCGACCATATGTTCGGCGGTATCGAGCGCCGTCGAGCCCATGCGGACATAGCGGCACCCGACCTCGCGGCACACTTGCGCCAGCATGTCGTTTTCCGACACCGGCGGCAGGATCAGCACGCCGTACAGCCGCTGCCGCTCCAGGAAGTTGCGCACGTCCGCCAGCATCGTCGAGGAACCGCGATCCACCGGGCGCACGATCAGTTCGAACTCGGTGTCGCGGATCGCCTCCAATATGCCCGCCTGGACGTTCATCACCATCTGGGCATTGGGGTTGTCGTGGATCAGCCCCAGCAGGAAATTGCGCCGCAGCGCCAGCGCACGCGCCTGGACATTGGGGACATAGCCCAGGTCCGCAATCACTGCCTCGACCTTGGCGCGGGTATCGCCGTTGAGCAGCGGCGAGTGGTTGATCACCCGGCTGACGGTCTTTTTGGAGACGCCGGCCAGTCGGGCGACATCGTTGATCGTGGGCTTGCCGGGGCGGTGCATCATGGCGCTATACTGGCTCACGGGACAAAAGGATACTGTCCACGAGACAAGAGATGTATCCGCGCATCAGCTGCCCGGCTGGATATACGGGACGCGCGCGAACAGCTCGCGCTCCCATTTGCGCGGGTCGTTGACGGCGCGGCTCTTGGCATCGAACACCATGGTCGCCCGCTCCGGCACGCGATAGGCGGGCCAGGCCGGAGCCCCCCGCACCGCCGGGCTGCCGGAGCGCGCCAGCGCGGCAAAGGCGCCCATCATCTGCCGGCTCAGCCGTTGGGCCACCGCGCCGGTTCCCGTCAGCGAGCCCTCCGCCGCGAGCGTGCCGAACACCAGCGGGATATCATGGGTGTGAAACGCGCCGCGCTCGGGCTTAACCGGCGAGGGGAAGTCGAGCTGATACACCCATGTCGCCGCCGCGCCCGCCGCCGCGCGCGCGTCCGCTTCGATCACTTGCCCGCGCCAGCTGCGCCCGGCGGTGGTCGCTCGGTAGAAGATGTCGGACGGGCTGTCGGACGGGAAATGCGCGCGATACTGGGCCACCACCCATTCGGGCAGGATGTCCACGCGCATGTCGGGCGCGATTTCGGCGGCCAGATTGTCCCAGGTCAGCGCCTTGATCCGCGCCGAATCGGGCGCGATGAACCCGCGCGTCTCGTCGCGGACATTGCCGAGGAGCATCGGAATCGCGTTCGATTGCGGATTGGCATCGGGCCAGAACGGGTGGCGCGTCAGCCATTTCATGTCGAGCACCGGCCCGAAATACACGCCCCCGCCCAGGATCGGATCGGTCGCGCCCAGCGCATCGACCAGCTTCTCCACCGGCATGTCGAGCAGCGGCGCCAGATTGTCCTCGCGCACGCCCAGCCGGTTCAGATAGGCGCGCGCCCGCGCCGTCGCGTTCAGCGGTCCCGATGCGGTGACCTGCTGCCCGCTCATCGTCGCGGCGGCATGGAACAGCCCCCTGGCCGCCGGCATCCCCATCAGCGTCGCGATCTTTGCGCCGCCGCCCGACTGGCCGAACAGCATCACGCGCCCGGGATCGCCGCCGAACGCCGCGATGTTCCGCCGCACCCATTGCAGCGCGAGGATCAGGTCGAGCTGCCCCAGATTGCCGCTATCGGCAAAGCGCGCGTCGAACCGCGCGAGATAGAGATAGCCCAGCGCGTTGAGCCGGTGGTTGACCGTGACCACCACGACATCCTCGGTCGCGGCCAGCGCGGCGCCATCGTTCAGCGGATCGGTGACGCTGCCGTTGGAATAGGCGCCGCCATGGATGTAGAGCATCACCGGGCGCCGCGCGCGCGCATCCGCCCCCGGCGTCCAGATATTGAGGAACAGGCAATCCTCGGACTGGGGGGCGTAGTTGCCCTTTTGCGGCGCGACCGGGCCAAAGCCGCGCACCTCCACCGGCACGCCCGGCGTCGATACCGCCACCGGCGCGCGGAACCGCTCGGCCCGGCCATAGCGGATGCCGCGAAACCGCCGCACGGCGCCGGCGCTGTCGCCCAGATAATCGCCGTCGGGCGCGCGCACCGGCGTGTCGGCGCTCGCGCGCGCCGAGCCGGCGAGGATCAGCGCCGCACCGGCGCCGATCAGCGTCCGGCGGTCCAGCTCAGCGCCGGACATCCATCCCGCCCGCCTCGAACGCGGCCAGATCGGCGCGGCTGAACAGGCTGGCATCGCCCGGCAGCGAATGCTTGAGGGCGGTCAGCGCCAGCCCCGCCTCCGCCGCCGCGCGCGCATCGCCGCCGTCGAGCAGCGCGTGCAGCACGCCGGTCGCAAACGCATCGCCCGCACCCAGCCGGTCGACGATACCGGCGACCAGCGTCTCTGCCGTCTGGTATCCATTCTCGCGCGTGTCGATCCGCGCGGCGATGCGATGGCTGTCGGCATCGTCAACATGCCGCGCCGTCGATGCGATCAGCTGGAGCTTGGGGAAGGCCGCGAACGCCGCCTCCGCCGCCTCGCGCCGCCGGTCCGCCCCCTCGCCCGAAAACTCGCGGCCGAGCAGCAGCGATATGTCGCGGTGGTTGCCGAACAGGACATCGGCATGGCCGATCAGCCGCGTCAGCACGGTGCGCGGGTCGCTGTCCCATGCTTCCCACAGCCGGGCGCGGTAATTGCCGTCGAACGACACCGGAATCCCGCGCGCGCTGGCCGCTTCGGCGGCGGCGATGGCGGCATCGGCGCTGTTCGGGCCGATCGCGGGGGTGATGCCCGACAAATGCAGCCGCTGGCACCCGTCGAGCGCCTTGTCCCAGTCCCAAGCATCTGCCGGGCGATCCGCGAACACCGAATGCGCGCGGTCGTAAATGACTTCGGAGGCGCGCAGCCCGGCGCCGGGCTGGAGGAAATACAGCCCCTGGCGGCCCGGCGCGACCTCGATCGTGGACGTGTCCACCCCGCGCCCGCGCAGTTCGCGGATCACCGCCTGCCCCAACTGGTTGTCGGCCACTGCCGTCACCATGCGCGTGGCATGGTCCAGATTGGCGAGCCCGGTCGCGACATTCGCCTCGGCCCCGCCGACATGGATCTGGAGCTGGTTGGTCTGGAGCAGCAGCTCGCGCCCCGGGGGCGACAGCCGCAGCATGACTTCGCCGAAGAACGCGATGGGCCGGGTGTCGATCATCGCGCCAGCCACCCGCCATCGACTGCGAGCACATGGCCCTGGACATAGTTGGACGCCGACGAGGCAAGGAACACCGCCGCCCCACCCATGTCGTCGGGCGATCCCCAGCGGCCTGCCGGGATGCGTTCCAGGATCGAACGGTTGCGGTCCGGGTCAGCCTGCAGCGCCGCAGTGTTGTTGGTGGCGATATAGCCCGGCGCGATCGCGTTGACGTTGATGCCCTTGCCCGCCCATTCATTGGCCATCAGCTTGGTCAGCCCGCCAATGCCCGATTTGGACGCAGTATAGCTCGGCACCCGGATGCCACCCTGGAAAGTCAGCATCGACGCGATGTTGATGATCTTGCCGCCGCCGTTGGCAACCATGTGGCGCGCCGCCGCCTGGCACAGGAAGAACACCGATTTCAGATTGGTATCGATTACTGCGTCCCAGTCTTCCTCGGTGAAGTCGAGGCTGTCGTTGCGGCGGATGATGCCGGCATTGTTGACCAGGATGTCGAGCCCGCCGAGCTTATCCACAGCCTCGTCCACAACCCTGTTCACAGGTTCGATGGTCGACAGATCGGCGGAAATGATCTCGGCGCGGCGGCCGAGCGCGCGCGCCTTTTCCACCGTCTCCTCGGCGGGCGAGCGGCCCACGGCGGCGATGTCGGCGCCCGCTGCGGCCAGCGCCAGCGCGATGCCCTGGCCGATGCCGGTATTGGCGCCGGTGACGACCGCGACGCGGCCGGTGAGGTCGAAGGGGTTCTGCATACACTCTCCCATACCCGCCGCCTGCGCTCCCCTCCCGCTTGCGGGAGGGGTCGGGGGAGGGCCTGAACAATTCGGGACAGGGCGTCGCGTCGCGCCCTCCCCCAGCCCCTCCGCCAAGCGGGAGGGGAGCAAAGATTTACGCCAGCTGGCAGATGTCCAGCACGTTCATGTCGGTATAATCTTGGTTCTCGCCCGCCATCGCCCAGATAAAGGCATAGGCCTTGGTCCCGGAACCCATGTGGATCGACCAGGGCGGGCTGATAACGGCTTCCTCGTTCGCCATCACGATGTGCCGCATCGCCTCGCCTTCGCCCATGTAATGGAAGACGCGGTCATTGGGGCCGTCCAGCTCGAAGTAGAAATAGATCTCGCTGCGGCGCTCATGGATGTGCGGGGGCATGGTGTTCCACACGCTGCCCGGCTTGAGCACGGTCAGGCCCATCACCAGCTGCGCGCTGTCGCAGATGCCGGGGATCACCATCTGATAGATGGTCCGCTCGTTCGATTCCTCCAGGCTGCCGCGCTCCAACGTGGTGGCGTCGGCGACCGAGATCACGCGCGTGGTGAACGCCTTGTGCGCCGGGCACGACGCCAGATAGAAGCGCGCGCCCTCGCCCGAGAACTGCACGTCCTTGGCGCCCATCGTCACGTACAGGCAGTCCTTGTTGCCCAGCGTGAAGGTCTCGCCGTCCACGGTCACGGTGCCGGTGGTCTTGCCGACATTGACCACGGCCAGTTCGCGCCGCTCCAGGAACGGGTGCCCCGCCGCCGATGCCGGCGCGGTCTGGTCGGGCAGCTTCACCGCCGCATCGCCCACTGCCACGCCGCCGATCACGAAGCGTTCGGCATGGGTATAGTTGAGCACGCATTCCCCGGTGCGGAACAGGTCGCCGATCAGATAGCGGTCGCGCAGTTCCTCGTTCGAGACGCACTCCATCATATCGGGGTGCGTGGCATAATAGGTGCGATCGAACATCACAGGCTCCGTAGGTTCAAGAGGATTCAGGCCGCAGCGGCGACGGGCGCCGGCGCGGGAGTATCGAGTTTGTAGGCGCGCCGGACCAGGCCGTTGGTCAGTTCATAGGCCAGCTCGGCAGCTTCCCAGTCGAGCAGCCGCCCTTCGGCGACCAGTCGCGCCAGGAACCCGCAATCGACGCGGCGCGCGACATCGTGCCGCGCCGGAATCGACAGGAAGGCGCGAGTATCGTCGTTGAAGCCGACGGTGTTGTAGAAGCCCGCCGTCTCGGTCACTTGCTCGCGGAAGCGGCGCATCCCCTCCGGGCTGTCGTGGAACCACCAGCTCGGCCCCAGCTTCAGGCACGGATAGTGCCCGGCCAGCGGCGCGAGTTCGCGGGCATAGACCGTCTCGTCCAGCGTGAAGAGGATGATCGACAGCCGCGTGCTGGTGCCGAACCGGTCGAGCAGCGGCTTGAGCGCATGGACATAATCGGTGCGCATCGGGATGTCGGCGCCCTTGTCGCGTCCATGGCTGGCGAACAGGCCGCCATTATGGTTGCGGAAGCTGCCCGGATGGATCTGCATGACCATGCCATCCTCTTCGGACATGGCCGCCATTTCGGTCAGCATCTGCGCGCGGAACAGCTCGGCATCCTGCGGCGTCCAGCTGTCGGACAGGATCGTGCGGAACAGCCGCTCGGCCTCTTCGTAGGATAGGTTGGCGGTCTGCGCCGTGGGGTGGCCATGGTCGGTCGCAGTGGCGCCCGCCGCGCGGAAATCGGCCCGGCGCTTGCGGTGCGCGGCCAGATAGCCGTCCCACGAATACACGTCCTCGCCAGTCTTTTCGGCAAACACCTTCATCGCGCCGGCGAACTGCTCATGCTCGACATCGATCACGGCGTCGGGGCGATAGGTGGTGACGACGCGCCCCTTCCAGCCCGAAGCGTGGATCGCATGGTGCGGCGACAGATCGTCCTGCGGCCCCTCGGTCGTGGCGAGGAAGGCGATGTTGAAGCGATCGAACAGCGCGCGGGGGCGGAACGCATCGCTCGCCAGCTTGGCGTTGATCGTGTCGTAATAGAGATCGGCAGTCGACGCATCCAGCGCAACGTCGAACCCGAACACTTCGCCGAACACATGGCCCAGCCACATCGCCGACGGCGTACCCCGGAACAGGTGGATATGCTCGGCAAAGGTGCGCCATGCCGCGCGCGGATCGGTGGCCGGCATGCCCGCCTTGCTCGGCACGCCCAGATCGTCGAGCGCGACACCCTGCGAATAGAGCATCCGGTACAGATAATGGTCCGGCGACAGCAGCAGCTCAGTCGCGTTCGACCAGTTCGCATTGGTCGAGAACCAGGTCGGGTCGGTGTGCCCGTGCGGGCTGACGATCGGCAGCCCGGCGACGTCGCGGTACAGCGCCCGCGCGATCGACCGGGTCCGCTCGTCGGCGGGGAACAGGCGATCGGGGTCGGGCTTCAGCGGCTTGGTCATGACAGTCTCACAGGGCCTTTTTACGCACGAAGATGTTGGCCAGGATCGCCAGCACGACGACGGCGGCACAGGCAAGCAGCATCGTATAGTAGGTGCCCGGCGCGAAACAGGGCGACGTCGCCCCCATCCACACGGGAATGCACCCTTCCGCCGCTTTCTTGCCCGATGCGAGGAAGATCACCACGCCGACCAGCCCGGCGGCCACCGACACGATCACTGCCCAGGGCGTCGATGCGCGGAACCGCTCGACCCGCGCCAGGCGCGGCGAGAGCAGGTGGACCGCCAGCAGCGCGAGGAAATAGGCAGCACCCGCCGAGATGAACATCGGCGCATAGCTGCCCACCCGATCGAGGATGTCGCCAGAGTATTTGGAGAACAACGCCCCGCCGATCGCGCCCAGCGTACCGCCGATCCCGATCACTGCGCCCACCGCAAAACGCGGGAAGGTGTCGGACGGCAGCGTGTAGAGGTTGGCGGAAAAGCCCTGGTGCGCGGCGGCGGCGATGCCGATGATGAGCACGCTCAGCCACAGGCTCGGCACCGACGTGGCGAACACCACCGGCAGCACGCAGAACGCGCAGATCAGCATGGTCAGCTTGCGCGCCTTGTTGACGCTCATTCCCGCCTTCATCAGCCGGCCCGACAGCCAGCCGCCCGCGACGCTGCCAACGTCCGAAATCAGATAGATCGCCCCCAGCGCCAGCGCGGCGGTGGGCGTCGACCAGGTCTTGAGGTCCAGGCCATATTGCGCGCCCAGATAGCCCGGCAGCCAGAACAGGTAGAACCACCAGATCGGGTCGATGAAGAACTTGCCCAGCGCGAAGGCCCAGGTCTCGCGCGTTGCGAGCAGGCGCAGCCACAGGCCCGGCGTCTTCACTTCGGGGTCGGCCGGGTCCTGCGTGATGTGCGCGACTTCCGCCGCGCCGACGCGCGGATGGCTGGCGGGATCGTCGCGATAGATGGCGAGCCACGCGACCAGCCAGATCGCGCCGAACACGCCCGTCAGAATGAAGGTCATGCGCCAGCCCACGGCCGGCACCATCAGGAAGCACAGCAGCGGCGCGGCGATGGCGCCGACGTTCGATCCGGCATTGAACACGCCGACCGCGAAGGCGCGCTCCTTTTGCGGGAACCAGGTGGCGACCGATTTGACGCCGGCGGGGAAGTTGCCGGATTCGCCGATGCCCAGCCCGAACCGGGCCAGCGCGAACTGGGTGACGCTGTACGCGCCGCCATGCGCGACGTGCGCAATGGTCCAGATCACGACCGCGACGGCATAGCCGATCCGCGCGCCGATCATGTCCACCACCTTGCCAAAGCCCAGATAGCCGACGGCATAGGCGACCTGGAACCACACGACGATGTCGGCATAGGTCCGCTCGTCCATGCCGAGCGCGGGGTCGCTCATCATCGTCGGCTTGAGCAGGCCGATCATCTGACGATCGATATAGTTGATGGCAGTCGCGGCGAACAACAGCGCCACGATCATCCAGCGATACCGCCCTACCCGTTCGCTCGCTTTGGCGATGATCGCCTCACCCGATGCCGGCATTACCCTCTCCCTTAATCGCTTCGCCGGCTCAGTCGCGGCGATTGTCGCCGATCGTGCACCGCACCCGCATGGCTTCACCGAAACGCGCCTCCACCAGCGCGCCGGGGCGCACCGGATGGACGCCCGTCACGGCTCCCGTCGAGATCCACTGGCCCGGCGCCAGCGGCAGCGGGCGGCTGGCGGCCAGCTCGAACAGGAAGCGCACTGCGCCGAACGGCCCGTCGAGCATGTTGCTGGCGATTCCCGTGCCGGCGGTCTCACCGTCGATTGTTAGCGCTACCGGCCACGCTTGGAAATCCTCCCCGCGCGACAATTCCGTCCCGATTACAAGGCCGTTGTTATTGCCGAAATCCGATATGGTGACGGCGGGGCCGTGATCGTTGATCCCGACAAAGGGCGAGCTGGCGATTTCGATGCCGACATGGATCACGTCGACATAGGGCGCCACGTCCTCGTTGGTCCATGCGCGGTCGAAGCGCTCGGGCAGGTTGCCGACGCGGAGCAGATACTCGGCCTCCGCCGCGGCGAACCCGCCGGCGAAGACCGGCATTTCGGGGACATCATCGGGGCCCGCGGTCACGACGCTGCCCGCGAAAATCGGCCCGGCCAGCCGGTTGTTGCCATAAGTGGCGACCAGCGGATCGGGGATGCGGCCGACTTTCCATCCGACGATCTGCGTGTCGAACAGGCGGATCGCATGCTCCTGGATGGCATAGGCATCCTCGAGCGAGCCGGGTATCGCGCCCGGATAGTCCGTCAGCGCACCGCTCGCCCGGCGGGCCTGGACAAACGCCTCTGCAATCTCGTCGGCGGCACTCTGGGCGCTCATCGGCTTCCCCTCCCCTTCACAAATCGGAGCCCGGCGGGTCTCGGGGGAAAGGCGCGCAGGGAAACGACCGACCCAGGCACAGCCAGGGCGCGTCGATCATGGCACGGCAACACCTTCATCATCCTCGAAAACCGTCACTTTTCGCCGAAGACGCGCGCCTTCGGCCACAAAAATCCCACGGAAGCGAGGTGTCGGATCGACGCATCATGCACCGGTTCGGCGCAGGGCTGCGCACGCTCGGCGCATCATCGACCACCCTCTCCCTCCGTAGTTCCGCCGAGTTCAATCCCGGCTGTGAACGCTGTACTGCTACCGGTGTCAAATTGTCGCGTCAATGCGTTGACACGCGGAAAATGAGGCGATAGCGTTAATTTGACACCGGTTACCAGCGAAACCGGTTTTGGGTGAGTCGCCGCAGAAGCGACCTCCCAGGGGAGGCTTAATTACGCTGGGAATCATGCGCCTCCCTTTCGAGCCAGGGTCCTGTGCCATTCGTGCGCAGGCCCCGAAAGAACCGCCGTACCCGGCGTCTAGGAGGGAAGTATGCGATCCACGGTTTCCACGCCCGTCAACACGCTGATCCGCAGCGCCGGAGGCGCCTCGATGGCAGCGCTCGCGCTCGGGCTCTTGCTGCCGTCCGCCGCCCATGCGCAGGACACCGCCGCCCCCGCAGCCGCCACAACGCAGGACGATAGCGCGCAGGACGAGATCATCGTCACCGGCTTCCGCCAGTCGCTCCAGGCCGCGCTCAACGTGAAGCGCGACTCCGTCTCCGCCGTCGACGCAATCGTCGCGGAGGACATCGCCAAATTCCCCGACCAGAACCTGGCGGAATCGCTCCAGCGCATCCCCGGCATCTCGATCCAGCGCGACGCCGGCGAAGGCCGCGCGATCACCGTGCGCGGCCTAGGTGCGCAATATACGCGCGTCCGGCTGAACGGCCTGGAAACGGTCGCCACGTCCACCGACGGCGCCAGCGCCAACCGTGACCGCGCGTTCGATTTCAACGTCTTCGCGTCCGAACTGTTCACCTCGATCGTCGTCCACAAGACCGCAGAGGCATCGCTGGACGAAGGATCGCTGGGCGCGGTGGTCGACCTCAACACCGGCAATCCGCTGGGCGGCAAATACGGGCTGACACTCGTTGCGTCGGGCCAGGCGAGCTACAACGATCTGTCCAAGAACTGGGGCCCGCGCCTTGCCGGTCTCCTCTCGTGGAAATCGCCCGATGGCAGCTTCGGCGCCGCCGTGTCGGCCGCCTATCAGAAGACCAACAATCTCGAACTCGGCAACAACACCGTCCGCTGGGCACAGGCGCAGTTCGATTCGGTGAACGGCACGCCGTGCTTCTACAACACCACCGGCAGCGGCTCGACGCTGGCCTATACCAATGTCGCGCGCCCCAACAGCGGCGGGCGCTATCTGCCCAGCGCCGCCTGTGACAAGGCCACCCTGTCCTTCCACCCGCGCATCCCGCGCTATGGCGAGGTGCGCCACGATCGCGAGCGGCTGGGCATCACCGGCAGCGTGCAATGGGCACCGACCGAAGCGACCAAGATCTCGCTCGACGCGCTCTATTCGCGGTTCAGCGAAGTGCGCGAAGAGAAGTGGGGCGAAGTGCTGCTGCGGTCGAACGAGCGCTCGATCGACGTGGTCAACCCGGTCTATGATTCCAACAACAACATGATTTCGGCGACGCTCAACGACGCCTGGGTCCGCACCGAGCATTACTGGCGCGAGTCCAAGACGACCTTCTACCAGATCGGCGGCAGCTGGGATCAGGAACTGGGCGACAATTTCCGCTTCACCCTGCTCGGCGGCCTGTCCAAGTCGAACGCGGACATCCCGGTCGAGACGACGATCGTGTTCGACGATCGCGACGCCCAGGGCTATTCGTTCGACTATACCGACTCGCGCTCGCCGAAGCTGACCTTCGGCACCAGCGTCACCGATCCGGCCAATTTCCAGCTTGCCGAGATCCGCGACCGCCCGTCGAACGTGGTCAACAAGTTCCGCACCGCGCAGCTGCGCACCGAATGGGATGTGACCCAAGGGTTCACGCTCAAGACCGGCGGCATGTACCGGCGCTTCGACTTCGACGTCGAATCCTATCAGCGCGATACCGCAGTGTGCGGCAATGGCGGCAAGGATCTGGTGCTGGGCACGCTCAATTGCTCCACCACCAGCACCTTCGGCCCCACCGCCGTTTATGGCTTCCCGGCGACCGCGCAGCTGTCCGAACTGTTCACGCTGGGCAATGCCGGACAGCCGAGCGGCAACACCAACAGCTGGCTGATACCCAACATCCCCGCTGCGGCCGCCTACACCAATCTGTACAGCCGCCCCAAGGTGCTCGACGTCGGCAACAACCGCAGCGTGACCGAAGAGGTCAAGGGCGGCTATTTCCAGATCGACGCCAACGGCGAATCCATGGGGCTGCCGGTCCGCGTCAATCTGGGCGTGCGCTATGCGCATACCGACCAGTCCTCGACCGGGATCAACAGCGGCCAGACCGTCACCGTGAAGCGCAACTATGACGACTGGCTCCCCGCCGCGAACGTTGCGGTGGACCTGACGCCGAAGCTGGTGTTCCGCGCCGCTGCGGCAAAGGTCATGACGCGCCCGACGCTGGGATCGCTCACGCCGGGCGGGTCGGCCGATGGCTTCAACTACCGGGTGAGCTTCGGCAACCCGTTCCTGGAGCCTTATCGCGCCACCTCCTATGACGCCGGGCTCGAGTGGTATTTCGCGCCGCAATCGATCGCCTCGGTCGCGGTGTTCAAGAAGGAAGTGAGCAGCTTCCCGGTATCGCGCACCCTGACCGAACAGACCTTCCTGTCCACCGGCCTGCCCGCCTCGGTGCTCGCCGCCTCCTCGCCGGCGGCGCTCAACCCTGCGCAGCAGGCCGCGCCGATCTGGTCGGTCACAACGACGGTGAACGGCACCGGCGCGACGCTGGAGGGGATCGAATTGTCGCTCCAGGCGCCGTTCCGCTTCCTGCCCGGCTTCCTGCGCAACTTCGGCGGCATCGCCAACGCCACGTTCATCCGGTCGAAGGCGGATTACACCCAGACCGGGCCGTTCACCTCCGCGTGCAGCGGTGCGAACTGCACCATCGGCGGCGCCAGCTCGATCACGCGCGAGTCCACGTTGCAGGGCCTGTCCACCCGCGCGTTCAACGCGACGCTCTATTACGAGGACAGCCGGTTCAGCGCGCGCGGCTCGGTCAGCTATCGCGGCGGGTTCTTCGATGCGCTGTCGGGCACGGGCAATTTGTTCGAAGGCTATAACGCGATCACCAATGTGGATGCGTCGATCCGCTACAAGCTGACGCCCCAGATCGAGCTGTCGATCGAAGGCAACAACCTGACCGATGCGTATCGCGATCGCTACGTCGATATGGACGCCAACCGCGCGTACGAGAACAACCATTTCGGGCGCACCTTCTTGATCGGCGCGCGCTTCAAGCTCTGATCGCTTCTCCACGAGCCGACTGGGCCGTCGCAACCTTGCGGTGCGGCGGCCCTTTTCTTTGGGGGCGACCGTGCCTCACCGATCGGCGAGCGGCGCGGGGTCGATCGCGAGCAGCAACCGCGTCTCGCCCGTCTGGGCGATCGGCGGCGAACGGTGGAGTATTCCGGGCGGGTCCGCCGCCAGCACGCCCTTGAAGATCGCGACATCGCCGGTGCGCATCTGCCGGATCGGGCCTGCCCCCTCGGGGTCGCCCAGCACCCATTGGGTGCCCGGCCCGACCAGTGTCGTCAGCAACCGCGCGGTCACATAATCCGCATGGAATTTGCGGCAGGCGTCGGTTTCGACCACCTCAAGCCGGATCGCCACCGCTGCCACCGACAGGATCGCCGCAAACCGCCGGGCCAGCGCGACGATCTCGTTGCGCAGCACCCCGCACGACGGGGGATAGCCTGCCTCGACCAATGCCGCCTCCACCGACGTCGGCAGCGCGTCTAGCGCAGCCACGAAATCGAGATCGGCGATCGTCGACCAATCGAGTTCGGCCAGCCAGCCCAGCGCCCCCGGCAAGCGCCGGTTCCACAGCGCAAGGTGCACGTGCGGCCTGCCCGCCAGGTCCAGAATGGCCGGGTCCGCGCGTTCGGCAGCAATCCCGCACGGCGCCCGCACGATCGTTTCAAACGCGCTCATTCGGCCGCCTCGACCACCCGCTCGCCCCAGGCGGGGAACGGATCGCGCATCCCCATCCACAGCGCGGGGGTGAAGGCCTTTACCGGCAACAGGCACGCGTCCAGCGCGCGGCGGATGCGCGCTTCGTCCATGTCGATGCCGATGAACACCAATTCCTGGCGCCGATCGCCCCAGACCATATCCCAATGCCCGGCGACGAAGCGCTCGAACCGGTCGTCGTCGGGCCACTGGTTCTTGGGAATGCTCCCCCACCAACGGCCCATGCGCGACGTCATCGTCTGGCTGCCCGCCACTGCCAGCTCGCCCACCCAGTCGGGGCGCGTTGCCAGCCAGAAATGCCCCTTGGCCCGCACCACCCCATCCAGCCCGCCTTCGGTGAGGAAGGCGTAGAATTTGCTCGGATCGAACGGCGCGCGGGCACGATAGACAAAGCTCTCAATGCCATATTGCTCGGTCTCGGGCGTGTGGCTGGCATAGCCATAGAGTTCCTTGGCCCAGAGCGGGTGCTGCGCGGCCTTCTCTTCGTCGAACAACCCGGTGTCGAGGATCGCATCCAGCGGCACCCGGCCATGGTCGCAGGTCAGGATACGCGCATCGGCGTTGAGGCTGGCGACCAGCTTCTTCACCGTCGCAAGCTGCTCGGGCGCAACCGCGCTCGCCTTGTTGACGATGACGACATCGGCGAACTCGATCTGCTCGACCAGCAGGCTCACCAGGCTGCGATCATCCTCCTCGCCAAGCGCTTCGCCGCGATCGGCCAAGAAATCCCGGCTCGAATAATCGTTGAGCAGATTGAGCGCATCGACGACGGTGACCATCGTATCCAGCCGCGCCACGTCGCCCAGCGACACGCCCGCCTCGTCACGGAACGAAAAGGTGCTGGCGACCGGCAGCGGCTCCGAAATCCCGGTGCTCTCGATCACCAGATAGTCGAACCGCCCCGCCTCCGCGAGCGCGCGCACTTCCTGCAACAGATCGTCGCGCAGCGTGCAGCAGATGCAGCCATTGGTCATCTCGACCAGCGCTTCCTCGCTGCGGGACAACGCCGCGTCGCCGCCGCGCACCAGATCGGCGTCGATATTCACTTCGGACATGTCGTTGACGATCACGGCCACGCGCAGCCCCTCGCGATTGGCCAGGATGTGGTTGAGCAACGTGGTCTTGCCCGCGCCGAGAAAGCCCGACAGCACCGTCACGGGCAAGGGGGATGCTGTCGCGACCTTCGGGGATTCGCTTTCGGACACGATCGGCTCCTTGAAAAGATGCGATGTTGTATCATCTCTTACGCAGCTTGTCCGTCAGGCTCAAGCCTCTCCCGCCGAAGGAACCACGGAATGCGATATGACGGCTGGCGCGATGCGCGCTGGGAACAGCGACTGGACGGCTTTGCCCTGTGTGCATCGACGCTGTGCATGCTCCACTGCCTGGCGCTGCCGCTGGTGCTGGCCGCGTTGCCCGCGCTGGCGACGCGGCTGGAGGTCGGCGAGTCCTTCCACGCGATCGTGCTTGCCTTTGCAGTTCCCACCAGCGCGCTGGCGTTGATCGGCGGCTGGCGCCGGCATCGCGCCGCCGCGCCGATGCTGGTCGGTGCGGTCGGACTGACGCTGATGGCATCGGGCATTGCCTTTGCCACGCGCGAGGCGCTGGAGACCGGGCTGACGGTGGCGGGCAGCCTGTTCGTCGCGGGCGCCCATATCGGCAACTGGCGGCAACGGCGCGCGCACTGCCGGGTGGACGGCCAGCGGGCCGCTACAGCCCCATCCGCTTGAGCTTGGCGTCGATCGCGGCGGAGACGGCAGTGCCGCGCGATGCGCGGTGGAGCAGCGTGCGAATGCGCGACGCCGCGTTGCGATAGGCCTGCCACCGCGTCCGGCGCGCGGTGCGCGTGACATAGGGCGCGGGCGATTCCAGCTTGCCCGCTTCCGCCTCGATCATGGCCTCAACGAGCGCCAGCGCGTCGCGAAGCCCCTCGGCCCGGCCCGCCCGGAAATCGGCGCTTTCCATCAGCCCAGCTTGGCGGTGAGCATATAGCGCGCCCGGCTCTCCGCCGCGCGCTGCTTGAGTTCAGCGATGTCGCGCTGTTCGGTCACGTCGAGCATGACTTCCAGCAGCCGGCTGAAATGCTGGCGCATCGCCTGGCGCGCCGCCTGCGGATCGCGGCGGGCGAGCGCATCGACGATCGCGCCATGTTCGTCGCGCCGCTGGTTGCTGTCGTGATGGCACACCGACGAATGCGTCAGCCGCACCTCGGGCAGTTCGGTGCGCAGCCGCCACAGGGACTCGACGACGTGGATGATCGCCTTGTTGCCCGATACCGACGCGATGGTCAGGTGGAACGCGCGGTCGACGGCGGTGACTTCCTCATCGCTCATATTGTCGCGCGACATCTGGTCGAGCAGGTCGCGCAGCACGGCAATATCGGCATCGGTGATGATCGGCGCGGCCAGTGCCGCCGCCTCGGATTCGAACAGCGCCCGCGCCTCGGTCAGTTCGAATGCGCTGACGGTCGGCAGATGATCGCCGCCGTTCGCGCCCTGGTCGGCGACATAGACCCCCGACCCCGTCTTGATCCGCAGCCGCCCGCTCGCCTGCAGCGCGATTTCCGCCTCGCGGATCGTCACGCGGCTGACGCCGAACCGCTCCGAAAGCTCGCGCTCGCCGGGCAGGCGCGATCCGGGGGGGAACGCGCCCTGTTCGATCAGCGCGACGATCTGCTCGGCGACATCCTGGAAGAGGCGGCGGCTGGTCATTCGGACTAACAATTCCCTGCAAGGTGACTGGAATTGTCATACCACTCGCCGGGACGGACGCAAGCCGCCCCGGCGGGGCGCGGTTACAGTCGCACGCGGGCGCCGATGAAGTATTTGGCGCCGTAATAATGATATTGCCGGCTGCTGCCATAGACCGGCATGTCGGTGATCTTGGGATCGTTGAACACGTTGAGCGCTTCAAACCGCAGCGCGACATTGCGGTTCAGATTATACGACGCGCGCAGGTTCACCAGGTTCGACGGCCGCACGAAGCGCAGCTGCGAATTGCCGCCGACAAAGTCCTGATAATAGCTCGACCGATAGGTATAGACGCCCGACAGCGTCACCGGCCCGTTCTGATAATAGAGCTGCCCCGACGCCACATGCTTGGACGATCCCGACAGTCCCGCCGGCGCGATAAGCCCGGGGGTGACGGTGCCGCTCACCGGATCGAGCACGTCGCCCAGCCGGATGTCGTAATTCTTGAACCCCACATCGGCATAGCTGTAGCTCAGCTTCACGCCGAAACCGTCGAGCGGTTTGGGCAGCCAGGTGAAGCGGTTGGACAGCGTGAAGTCGAAGCCCAGCACGCGGCTCTGCTCGTCGCTGTTGGTGCGCTGGGTCACGGGCACGGTGACATCCTGCCCGTCGATCGCGAACTGCTCGTCGATCAGCACCGGCACGAAACCGCCGCCGAACCGCTTGTAGAAGAAGGTCGCGGCGACGATCGTGTCGCGATTGGGATACCATTCCAGCGACAGGTCGCCGTTCCACGACATGATCGGCTTCAGGCTGGGCGAGCCATCGGCAACGATCTCGCCGATCGCGTCCTGGATCGAGGTGAAGGCCGTGCCGTCCTCCAGCGTGATCGTCCGCCCCGCCGCCAGGTCGCTGGGCGCCGGACGCGACATGCCGCGATAGCCGGCGACGCGCGCGATCAGCTTGGGCGTCAGCTCGAAATTGGCGTTGATGCTCGGCAGCACGCGGAAATAGCTGTTGGTGAGAACCTGTGTGTCGAAATCGCCGTTTTCGACCAGCCGGATCGAACCGTCCGAATTGTTGATGACATCCAGCCCCGATCGCAGCCCGACGGAACGCAGGTCCGTCTGCACAACGCGGACGCCGAAATTGCCGCGGATCGGCAAGTCGCCGAGCGTGCTGGCATAGGTGCCCATCACATAGCCCGCCCAGACCTTTTCCGTCACATCGGCATTGTCCACCGCGCGCAGATCCTCATGGGCCCCGGGATCCTCGGTGCCCAGATAGCCCCGGAACTGGCAAAGCGTGTCGAAGGTCGCCCACTGGGTGATCGACTGCGCCGGCGCATCCTCCAGATACCCCGTCTGCGGGAAGGCGCGGCGGCACGCGAGGTTGACGTCGCGATCGACCGTGCGGGTATCCTGGGTAATTTCGACCAGGTCGTTGATGTTCTGATAGCGCCGGTGCGAATAGCGCCCGCCCAGCTCGACGCGCTTCAGGAAGCCGCCATCGACGTCATAGGCCGCGTCCACGCGCGTCGCGAAGATCTTGTCTTCCTTATATTCCAGGTCGCGCCGCAACCGCGCGTCGTCGCTGTACAGCGACCAGTTGTTGACGTCGAAGCGCGGATCGAGCGTGATGATTGCCGCATAGCCGCCGCTCGCGTCATAGGTGAACGGCACGCGCTGGTTATTGATCGGCGTGCGGACATTGTCGATGTCGAACGGATCGGTGCGCAGCCGGGTGCTGCGCTGGAGCGTCGTGCGCTTGGTCTGCGAATAGGAAATGTCGGTCGACAGCGTCAGCCGATCGGTCGTCTTCCACGACACCGATCCGCCGCCGCCCAGATATTCCTCGTTGCGGTCCAGCACGGTGCCGTTGGCCTCAAGCGAGGTCAGCCCCGACATCGAGATCAGCCGGTGCTGGTCGTCATACACCAGGTTGCGCAGCTGATAGCGGGTTTCCGACAGGTTCAGGTCGTGCCGGTCCTCGCGATAGTCGCGGTTCGAATATTGCAGGTCCAGGTTGATGTCGAACCGGTCGCTGGGCTGCCACTGGACCGATCCCATGAACGCATCACGCTTGTCGCTCTCCGTGATCTGGCGAAAGGTGATCGAATTGGGCACCAGCACGAACGGGGTGCCGGCATTGCCCTGTGCCCGCGTCACTTCGGTGCAGTTGCCCGATGCATTGATCGTCGGATTGCACGCGACCCAGGTGCTGCTGGCGGCATAGGTTTCCTCGGGATTGTTCACCTGGTTGCGCTGGAAGCCCAGCGCCACGCCGAACTCGCCCAGGCTGCCCAGATTGAACTGGTCCACATAGGAAATCGTGCCGCGCCAGCCCCAGGCGCTCTGGCCGGTGATCTTGTCCTGATAGGGGTTGTAGTTGGCCTTGGCCTCGGCCTGGATCGAGCGCTTGCCATAGTCGAGCGGGCGGATCGTGCCGAGTTCGATCGTCCCCGAAACGCCGCCTTCGATCAGATTGGCCTGTTGCGACTTGTAGATCTTGATGTCGTTGACCAGCTCGGACGGGAACTGGTTGAAGTTCACCGCGCGGTCGCCGCTGCCGTTGCTGGCTTCACGCCCGTTGAAGGTCGTCGCGCTGAGGAACGAGCCGAGCCCGCGCAGCGAAATCTCGGTGGCGCCGCCCTTTTCCTGGTGGCTGGTGGCGCCGGTGATCGTCTGGATCGCCTCGCCGATCGACAGCGCGGGAAGGTCGCCGATCTCGGTCGAGCTGAGTGCGTCGACGATCGCATTTTCCTCGCGCTTGACGGCGTTCGACGTCTCGATCGTCTCGCGAATGCCGGTCACGACGATCGCGTCATTCTCGGCCGCCTGTTCCTCCGCGGCCGGCACGGTCTGCGCCAGCCCCGGCGCAGCTGCCGCCAGGCACCACAGCGCCGCGCCGCCCGCGAACATCGCCTTGATCGCGACAGGTCGCCGCTGCTGGGTTTCGCCCCTCATCCTATCTCTCCACGTTATTTTTATGGCCACTGGATTGATGAATCCCACTCGCAATGTCAAGGCGGATTTGCATACCAATCATCAGGCCAACTGGTATGCACATTAGGCAGGAGAGTGTATTGCGGGACGCAGCCTTGATAGGATTTGGGGAGATATTGCTACGGCTGAACCCGTGCGATCATGCACCGCTGGCGCAGGTCGACCGGTTTCAGGTCCATGCCGGCGGCGCCGAGGCCAATGTCGCCGGCGCGCTGGCCGCGCTGGGGCATCGGACGGCGATGATCAGCGCGGTCGCCGATCAGCCGCTGGGCGAGCGGGCACTGCGCGCACTGCGCGCCGCGGGGGTGGACAGCCAGCGCGTGCGGCGCGGCCCCGGCCGACAGGGCCTGTATTTCCTGAACCCCGGCGCATCGCTGCGCGCGTCGGAAATCCTCTACGATCGCGACGCCAGCAGCTTTGCCCATGCCGACTGGTCCACCGCCGACTGGCCGGCGCTGCTTGCGGGGCATGACTGGCTCCATGTCTCCGGGATCACGCCCGCGCTGGGGCCGGCACTGGCCGATGCGACGCTCGCGGCGATGCGCGCGGCGCGGGCGGCGGGGATGCACGTCTCGTATGACGGGAATTACCGGCCACAGCTCTGGGCGCGCTGGTCCGATGCGCCTGCCCCGATCCTGCGCGCGCTGGTGGCACAGGCCGACCTGTTCTTCGGCAACCACCGCGATTTCAGCCTGTTGCTGGAGCGCGATTTCCCGGGCGACGGCCTGAACCGCCGGCGCGAGGCGGCCGAAGCCGGGTTCGCGGCCTTCCCCAACCTGCGCTGGATCGCGTCGACCGCGCGGCATGTCGAGAGCGTCGGCGAACACCGCCTGCGCGCCCGGATCGACACGGTGGAGCAGGCCTTCGTGACCGAAGAGCGGGTGATTCCCGGCATCATCGACCGGATCGGCACCGGCGACGCCTTTGCCGCAGGCGTGCTCCACGGCCTGATGCGCGGCACGGATGCGCAGACGGCAGTCGAGCATGGCCTTGCGCTGGCCTGCCTAAAGCACAGCGTGCCCGGCGACATGACGCTGTTCGACAGCGCGGCGCTGGCGGCGTTCGACGCAGGGATGGACGTGCGCCGCTAAAGGCGTGGCGCGCCCGGCTGCGGGCGCGCCACCGATTTTCAGGGCACCAATTGCCCCCGCAGCGCGGGCACGGCCTTTGCCAGCCCGTTGGCGACCACCCGCGCGAACACGCGCGCGCCGGCATCGCCGACATGGGTATAGTCGAACTTGCGCGTGATCTGCCCGCGCGGCCCCTCCGGCGTGGTTGCCACATCGGGCAGCCGCGCCGCCTCGGCCGGGCGCGGCTTCATCGTGGTGCCTGCCTGCGCCGCCGCCAGTTCCTCGGCATTGGGCTCCGCCTGGGCCAGCTTCGTCGCCGCCACGGGGCCCAGCTTCTGCACCAATGCCGCGCTGTCGGCGTTCAGGTCGACCAGCGGCGCCTTGGTCGCCGCCGCCACCTTGCGCACCTGCGCCGACCACGCATCGAGCGTGTTGTTGAGCTTGCCGCCCTTGAAGTCGCGCCGGGCCAGCGGCGTCAGCAGCACCGGGATGCCCCCCGCTGCGCGGACTTCCTCGACATAGCGTGTCAGGTTCGCCGGAAACTCGGTCTCGATATGCGTCCAGCGCTCGCTGGCGGAGGACTGGTCGTTGTGGCCGAACTGGATCAGCACATAGGTGGCGTCATAGCCCTTCACGCCGATTTCGCCCCGGACGATGTCCCATGATCCTTCCTGGCGATAGCTGCGCGTCGATCGCCCGCCGCGCCCCATGTTGAGGCACGCGACGGTGGACTTCACATGCTGGGCGCAGAATGCCGATGCCCAGCCGCTGCCGGTCGCCATCGTCGAATCGCCGACTAGGATGAGCTTGATCGCCTTGATCGGCGGAGCATCGGTGCGCGTCTTGGGCACTTCGCCCGCCGCGCGCGGCTCGGCCGGCGCGGTCTGGGCTTGCGCCGCCGGCACGGCCAGCAGCGCCAGCGGGAACAGGATCTTCAGCATCCACAGCTCCTATGGTTTCGCGTCATGAAAAGAACAGCCCGCCATTGATGTCGAGGTTCACCCCGGTCAGGAACGACGCCTCCTCCGACAGCAGATACGCGACCGCCGCCGCGACTTCGTCCGGGTGCCCCTCGCGGCGCAGCGGGGTGTTGCCGGCCACGGCCTTGCGCCCCTCGGGCTTGGAGAAGATGTCGTGGAAGCTGGTGCCGATCAGCCCGGGGCACAGCGCGTTGACGCGGATGCCCTGCGGCCCCAGCTCCTTCGCCCAGCCGCGCGTCAGCGTCATCAGCGCGCCCTTGGCCGCCGCATAGATCGTCGCCCCCGGCCCGCCGCCGTCGCGCCCGGCAAGCGAGGCGAGGTTGACGATCGCGCTGCCGCTTTTCAGGTGCGGTGCCGCCGCCTTGGTGACGAGGAACGCGGACTTGAGGTTCAGGTCCATCACCAGGTCGTAGAACGCCTCGTCCATCTCGGCGAGCGTCTTGCGTGCGACCATCCCGCCGGCGCAATTGACCAGCAGGTCGATCGTGTCGCCATAGGCCCCGGTCGCGGCGGCGATCAGCCCGGCGACCTCTTCCGCCTTGGTCACGTCGGCGCGGTGGAGCAGCGCAGTGCCGCCGGCGTTGACGATGGCGTCGGCGGTCGCCTGGGCCGAGGCGGCGTCGCTGCGATAATTGACGACGACCTTCGCCCCCTCTGCCGCGAGCCGCATCGAGATCGACTTGCCGATGTCGCGCCCGCCGCCGGTGACGATCGCCACCTTGTTCTTGAATTTCACTGCTTAACCCCTTGGTTGGAAATGATAGTCGGATCGCTCAGCGGTGCCTCGCGCCCGCCGAGCAGCCAGATCGCGGCCACGCCCAGCGGCACGATCGCCGCCGCCAGCGCAAAGATCGGCGCATAGCTTTGCGCCGTCATCGCCGGGACCAGCCAGGTAGTGACCAGCGTACCCGCAACCGCCGCCGTCCCGCCAATCCCGGCGAGCGAGCCCACCGCGCCGCCGGCGAAATAGTCGCTGGGCAGCGTCTGGATGTTGTTGATCGCGACCTGGAACCCGAACAGGATGACTGCGATCAGCAGCACCGCGTACAGCGGGTCCGCCGCCTGCATCGTCAGCAGCAGCGGCGGCAGCATGATCGCGCCGCCCGCCGTGATCGCCGCCCGCCGCGCGCGCAGCGCGGGCCAGCCGCGCCGGATTAGCGCGCCCGATGCCCAGCCCCCCATCAGGCTGCCCAGCATCGCCCCGACGAATGGCACCCAGGCGAACAGCCCGATCTGCTTCACGTCGAACCCGAAGGTCTCGGACAAATAGATCGGCAGCCACGACACGAACAGCCACCAGACCGGATCGAGGAAGAAGCGGCTGACCAGGATCGCCCAGCTCTGCTTGTGCCGCAGCAGCGCCGCCATGCCGGGCGCATAGCCCGCGACCGGGCGGCCCGTGCTTTCGCCGGCCCCCACAATATGCGCGCGCTCCTCGGCGCTCAGCCACGGATGCGCGTCGGGATCGCTGCGATAGACGAACAGCCAGGGCAGCAGCCACAGGAAGCCCAGCACGCCGATCACCACGAACGTCGCGCGCCAGCCGATCGCGACGAAGAGCAGCGCCACCAGTGGCGCCGACACGATCGCGCCGATCGCCGCACCGGCATTGAAGATACCCTGCGCCAGCGCGCGCTCACGCGGGGGGAACCAGGTGGCGTTGGCCTTGGCCGCGCCAGGCCAGTTGCCCGCCTCGCTCACGCCCAGCGTCAGCCGCAACAGCGTCAGCAGCCCCAGCGAGCGGACCAGCGCATGGCCCGCGATCGACAGCGACCAGATGCCGATCGACACGACGAAGCCCAGCCGCGTCCCGATCACGTCGAGCACGCGCCCGAACAGCGCCTGTCCCACGGCATAGGCGATCATGAACATCGTCACGAGCAGCGCGTAATCGTTCTTGTCTGCGCCGATGTCCTTCGACACGGCGGGCCACATCACGGCGAGCGCGTTGCGATCGATATAGTTGATGACCGTCGCGACCGCGATCAGGCCGATCACCAGCCAGCGCAGCCCGGCAATTTTGCGGCTCAATTCGCGTCTCCGTCAATGCGCGCGAAGTGTCCGGTCCAGCGGATCGTGCGGCCGTCGATCGTGGCGCTGTGGGTCTTGGCCGGATCGACATCGTCGGCGATCGCGACGATCACCGACGCGCCCTTGATCGGTTCGATCCGCACCAGATCGCCGTCGCTGCCACGCACATGGCGCAGCGCCTTGACCTGGCTCTCGCTGCCGATGGTCGTCTCCGCCGCCGGATCATAGGCGCCGTGCGGCTCGAGCAGCGACACGAAGGTCGCCTCCGCCCTGCCGGCCGCGCGCTGGAGCAGCATCGGCTCGCGGCGCAGGTTGAAGCGGGGATCATTGGCCCCCGTCTCGCCCAGGAACAGCTGCGTGCCCTCGGGCGGGAGCATGCGATAGGTGTAGAAACGCTCGCCGTTGATCCAGGTCAGCGTGGTGCCGCCGGCGCCCGTCGTGCCCACCGCATCGACCCAGACATGCTGATACCCGTTGGCCGCGCCCAGCACGGGGCGCTCCGCCGCGTTCGCCTTGGTCGGGAACCCCACTTCGACGATATGCCCGGCATAATGGAGCGGCAGGTCATAGGTCGCCGGCTTGTCGCCCCTGGCGCGCAGCAGGTCGAGCACCAGCGGGCTGCCCTTGCCCAGCGGCAGCTGGACGAGCGTGCGGCGGAAGGTAACGCCCGGATAGGCGTCCGCCATCTCGGCGGTGCTCACCTTGGTCGACCCGTCGCCGGCGAAGAACAGCTGGCGCGGCGCGTATTTCTCGCCATCGCGCCACTTGCCCGCGAAATGCGATGCCTGGTTCACCACCAGCGTGTTGTGCGCGACGGTCTGCTTGGCCCAGCTCTCGTTTTCCCTGAGGTAGCGCCCGCCGTCCTTCGCCTCGATATTCAGGAAGCGCGCCGATCCATAATCGGTGACGATCGTCTTGCCCGCGTCGTACAGGATCCAGTTGAGCTTGTCGAAATGGCCATGGCCCATGCCCATCGCGCTGTTCTTTGCCACCAGCACTTGGGCATCGTCGCCCTCCCCGCTGCGCATCACCGCCAGCGCGCCGCGATTGCCGTCCGGCCCGTCGCGATACAGCCGTGAGGGAAAGGGAAAGGGCGTGGCCTTGCCCGCCGCCAGGTCGCGCGCCACGGCGATGCCGTCTGGCGTCAGCGTGCTGCGCCCCTGCCACTGCGCGATCGACAGGAAGCTGGGGTCGCGCGTCGCGGCATAGCCGATCGCTACGGCCTGATAGAGTTCGTCGGTCTTCAGGCTCTTGTCGCGCATCGCGTCGTTGAGCGGGAAGAAATAGCCGCCCTGCGTCAGCTCGATCGTCGTGCGGATCGCGCGGGGCAGCACGCCGTCGCGCCGCTTCCAGATGCCCAGTTCGGGCTGGTTCG
Organism: Sphingomonas degradans; assembly: GCF_053502645.1. Lineage (NCBI taxonomy): Bacteria > Pseudomonadati > Pseudomonadota > Alphaproteobacteria > Sphingomonadales > Sphingomonadaceae > Sphingomonas > Sphingomonas degradans. Next base: position 370,507 of record NZ_CP177172.1, on the reverse strand, counting down.
CCGCAATCGCCGCCGCGAACACGACAAAGGGCTGGATCGCGTAGCGCTGGTAATAGGGGCCTTCGGTATAATAGCCGTCGGGCGAAAAGAGCTGGTCGACCTGTGCCAGGAAGCCCGCCTTGCCGGTCTTGTCGGTGCCCTTCAGCGCGCGGGCGACCAGTTCGGGATCGCGCAGCACGTAGCCGGTCATCCCTACCCCCGCCGCGGCCCAGGTCGCGTGGTTGTGGATGCGATCGAACGTCGCCGCATTACCCACCGACAGGAAATCGGCCATCGGGCGGAACACCTTGTCGTCGATCGTCTTGCGATCGGCGGGGCTCAGCGTGTCGCGGATCGCGTCATAGCCCTGCACCCCGTACACCAGCCACACGCTGTCGTTCAGGCTCTGCCAGAACAGCCGGCCCGCCGCCTCGTTCGCCTTGGCCGGGTGCGGCCCCAGCGTCGGGTACAATTCGGCATAGGCGAGCAGCAGCCGGCGGCCATAATCGGCATAGGCCGCGTCGCCAGTGATCCGGTACAACAGCCCGGCGCCGTACAGCGCCATATAGTTCCGCTTGTGCTGCTCGTGCGTGGCGCCGCCGCCCGCATCCTTGGGCACGGGCACCTGGATCGGCGCGCGCATCGCGGCATCGACCTGCGCCTTCACGCGCTTCAGCTCGCGCGCGAACAGCGGCGGCGGCGCGGTGCGCACGCCCGCATAGGCGGCCGGATCGAGCAGCACCGGCGCGGCGGACTGGGCGAGCGCGGGCGCCGCCGCGACGATGGCCGTCACGGCCAGCAGGGAACGGATCACAGGCACGTCTCCATCACATTGTCTTGCAGCACGGCGCGCGGCGCGCCCCGATAGTGTAGCTCGCGCACCTCCGGCGCCGGAGTGGCGGCAAAGCGATTGCCCTCGATCCGGGTATCGGGCGCGCCGACGCTGTGCGTCACCTGCACGCCCGCGCTGCGCGTGAACTGGTTGCCACGCAGCGCCGCCGTCTGCACGCCCGACAGGACCACCGCGCCGCTATCGGTCACGCTCGATCCGGTCATCGCAAAGCGCGGGCCGAAGGTGCTTTCGTCGGTGCCGCCGCGAAACAGATCGGCGACCGTGCCGACCCGGTCGAACCGGCTGTCGGCAATCGCGACCTGCTCGGCGCTGTACAGCCCGGCGCTGCCGGTCTCGGCATGGGCGGCCACCACGGTGCCGGCGACGCGCTGGAAATCGGCGTCCTCAATCTCGATCGTCGCCGCCAGCGTGGCCGGGGTGGTCGCGATCACGTCGCCCGGCACATCGGCGATGCGGCTGTGCGCGATCCGCACGCGATAATTGCCCAGCATCGGCCGCGTGCTCGCGCGGATCACGGTGCTGCCCGCCGGCGCGCCGCTCCCGTCAATCGCCACGCCATCGAGCATCAGCGAACCGCCCTCTTCCAGCTGGAACAGCGCCCCGCCCATCCCGATCGTCGCGGTGCCCGGCGTCGCGCGCAGCGTAAGCGGCCGATCGATCACGATCGGCTGCACGACCGTATAGCGTCCCGCCGCCAGCCGCAGCGCATCGCCCGGCGCTGCCCGCGCGACCGCCTCGCCCAGCGTCGCGCCGGCGCGCACGTCGATCGTCGCGCCGCTGTCGAACGCCACCGTGCGCCGCGCGGGCCTGGCATACCAGCGGACGCCCACTTCCTCGCGCGTCACGGGGCGCAGGTCGCGCCGCACGCCCACCGCCAGCGTCCGGTCGCGCGGATAGAGCAGCCCGTTGGCGGCGCGCTCCATCGGCACGGCACGGGCATCGATCCCGGCGACGGCGCTCTTCGCGCCCGCCAGCACATTGCCCGCGAACGTCACGCCCGAGGCATCGGCTTCGATCCGCACCGGATCGCTGCCCTTCGCACCCGAAAGCAGGTTGCCCGCAAAGCGCACGTCGCGCGGCGGCTGCGAACGCTCCGCATCCGCGCCCGCGCCGATCGTGATGCGTGCGACATCGACGATCGTGTTGTCCTCGATCACCACGTCGCGCACCGGCATGTAGCGGTTGACCGGCGAATTGGGCACGCCGTTCATCACTGCGATCGCGCTGGTGAAGCTGGTGCCCGCGAGCCCCTCCAGATAGTTGTTCCGGATCAGCTGGCGTTCGTTGATTACGCGGATGCCGCCGCTGTGCGCGACGCCGCGCCCCAGGAACACATTGTCCTCGATCACATTGCCGCTGCCGTGGCGCAGCACGAGCGAACCCTGCGATTCCAGGAACAGGTTGCGCCGGACGATGTTGCCGCCCGACTTTACCGAGACGATCTCGACTTCGCCGTCGCACCGCTCGAACAGATTGTCCTCGACCACCGTGCCCGAATCGCTGCCCGATTCGGTGCTGGTGCCGATACGGATAGTCTCGCCGCCATTGGACCCGAGGGGCGGTCTGGGACCGAAATAATTGTGATCGATGCGCGCGCGGTTATCGAGCGGCATGCCCGCCTGCCGGATCACCACCAGCATCGCGCCGGCATTCGCCTTGCCTTCGAAATGCGACTGGTCGACGCGGTTGCCCCGGCCATAGATCGCGACCCAATGATCTTCCTTGCGCCGGTCGGGCTGGTTGAAGCCGTCGATCACGATCCCGGTGACGCGGCTGTCCTCGGCCCATGCCTTTGAACTGGTACGGAACGCCACCACGCTGTCGTCAGGCGAATGGCCATCGCGGAAGATCAGGCCAGACACTTCCAGATGGCGCCCGCTGAGCTTCAGGTTGGATGCGCCGGTCAGCACGACCCGGCCCGGCGTCTGTGCGGCGAGGCGGATCGGCGCGTCGCTGCGCCCCTGCCCGGTCAGCCGGATCTGGAAATCCTTCCACTCGCCATCCGCCAGCAGGATGCGATCCCCCGGCACGACGCGCTTTGCTGCCGCTTCATATTCGCCCGGATTGTGGACCAGCCAGTCGCGCGCCTCCGCCGGCACGCTGGCCGCCGCGACGATACCCAAGGCGATAAAGGAAATTACGCGCACCGATCCTCACCCTTGCTCGCGGCCTGTATCGACCGTCTGTCGCCAATGTCAGACCGGACTATCGCCGAATGATAGCATCATGTCTATACCAATTGCGGTGACCAGTTGCAGGCATGGCGCGCGGGTCCGGCCCGCAGGCGCGCGATGCGCGCGCAGCCGGGTGTCTGTTGAGGGTCTGGGGAAAGTCGCCAATGGTCCGCGAAACGCGCGCGGCAAAACCACCGGCCGTATGCAAAGGCACGCGAATCCGATGGTGCGAGATGCCCTTGACCCCATCTGGATGAAAACCCCAGAAACGGCTCGCAGGGCATTGCAGCGCATCAGGACCGCGTTGGACTACGCCCATATCCGCAGCCGACCTGGCGCTCATGCGGCGGATCGACGAGTTGCACCTGCTTTAGCGTCGCCGCAACGGACAGATGCGGCGCAATATGGTAGCCGAATTCTGCGGTGATCGTCGTGTTGTTCGAAAGCCTGCCGTCGGCACCCACCAGGGGGTGCCTGGCAACCTGAATCCTCGCCTTTTCATCGAACGTTATCCTGCCGAGGGCAACGCGGGCATACCAGCTTGGCGACGCAACGATCGCTTCCCGCGCCAGCGCGCCGGTCGGCAGGCAAGTGACGACAAGCGCTACGCCCGCCAAGATCGGCAGCTTCATATCTTCCTCTCCCTTGTGCCCATACGGGCATAGCTTCGGCCGATGGGTCGGCTCCTGGAGTGAAGTTTGCGGATCTGGGTTTGACGGGCCCAAGACTGTATCGATATCCTCGCGATACCTTCAAGGTGTGGGAGTATCCGGCATGGCGAGAGCGTCAGCGCTCAAGCCAGCTAGTTTCAGAACCTTGTCCGGCACCGGATAGTCCCACCGGCTGTACATGCGCGCGACGATCTCGGCCATGAGCGCGAGTTCTGGCGTATGGTCCTCCGCGCGATGGCTCATGATGATCGGCGAGGTCGCGGGTTCAGCAAGATCGTGGAAAGTAACGCCGTCGATCAGCGACTTCCGCACCGATTCCGGCACGATGCATAGGCCTTCCTCGGCAGCGACCAATCCGATCGCGATCTGCAACTCACGCGCTTCATGGGTCACGCGCGGCGAAATGCCGTGGTCCCGGAACAGGCTCAGCACCTGGTCCGCGTAACTGGGTCGGGGTTGGCGCGGATAGAGAATGAGGGGTTCGCCAGACAGCGCTTCGAAGGACAAGGGTGAGGTCGCGGTTGCTAGCGGGTGCCCGGATGGAACCGCCACGACCAGCCGCTCCTCGCGCAGTACGATCCGCCGCACGGCGTCATCCTCGAACCGGATGCGGCCGAAGCCGACATCGATCCGCCCCTCCTTGAGAGCGGCGATTTGATCGAGGCTGACCAGTTCTCCGAGCGAAAGATCCACGTGCGGCGCTCTCCGGCGGAACTCGCGGATCAGCGGGGGCAGTCGCGCATAGATGGTGGAAGCAACGAAGCCGATCGCGAAGCGACGTTGCTCGGCCTTCACCGCGCGGGCCACCATATCGCGCATTTCGCCCATTCTTCCCAGCAATTGCGTGGCCTGTTCGAAGACCAGCCGCCCGACCGCGGTAAGCCGCAGAGGCCGCGCCGCGCGGTCGAATAGCGGGGCGCCGATTTCGGCCTCGAGCTGCTGGATCTGCCGGCTGAGCGGCGGCTGCGCGATGTGCAGCCGCTCTGCCGCGCGGGTGAAGTTCCGCTCTTCGGCGACGGCCACGAAATAGCGGAGCTGGCGAAGGTCCATCATACGATCATACCTAATAGGTATCATGTGAAGACTGCAATAGTCTTGGGCTCCGCCTCTTTCACCACTTACCTGTTCCACATCGACGCGCAGTACAGGAAACGCACGTGAAGCTTGCCCTTGAGTCGATCGAAGCCATTCTCGTCGATCTGCCGACGGTCCGCCCGCATGTGCTGGCGATGGCCACGATGCACAGCCAGACCATCGTACTGGTCCGTATCCGTACCGACGACGGTATCGAGGGCATCGGCGAAGGCACGACGATCGGCGGCCTCAGCTATGGCGAGGAAAGCGCCGAGGGTATCAAGCTCGCGATCGATACCTATGTCGCGCCCGTGCTCGCAACCTGCGATCCCAGCCGGGTTGCGGAGACGATGGGCGCGATCGGTCGCCATGTCGTCGGCAACCGCATCGCCAAGAGCGCGGTGGAGAGCGCGCTGCTCGATGCGGCGGGCAAACGCCTGGGCATTCCGGTTTCGGCCTTGATCGGCGGGGGGCGCGTGCGCGACAGCCTGCCGGTCGCCTGGACGCTGGCCAGTGGTGATACCGGGCGCGATATCGAGGAAGCCGAGGCGATGATCGCCATGCGGCGCCACAACATCTTCAAGCTGAAGATCGGCAAGCGCGATGTGCGCGCGGACGTGGCGCATGTCGCCGCGATCAAGCGCGCGATCGGCGATCGCGGCAGCGTGCGCGTCGACGTCAATCAGGGCTGGGACGAGACACAGGCCGATCTGGGCATGGCGCTGCTCGCCGACGCGGGATGCGATCTCGTCGAGCAACCGGTGGCAAGGGATGCGCTGGCGGCGATGGCGCGCCTTTCCGCACGCCATTCGGTTCCGTTGATGGCGGACGAGGCATTGCACGGGCCGCGCTCGGCCTTCACGATCGCCGCCCAGGCCGGCGCCCGCGTCTTTGCACTAAAGATCGCCCAGTCGGGCGGGTTGTTGCCGGCGCGCGACGTCGCTGCGATCGCCGATGCTGCTGGCGTAGGCCTGTATGGCGGCACGATGCTGGAGGCGGGCGTGGGAACGGCGGCTTCCGCGCAGCTCTTCGCCACGCTGCCGCGCCTGGCCTGGGGGACCGAATTGTTCGGGCCGCTGCTGCTCACCGAGGAGATTCTCGAAGCACCGTTGGCCTATGCCGATTTCGCCTTGCAGGTTCCTGATGGACCGGGCCTTGGCGTCGCCATCGATGCGGACAAGCTTGCCCGCTTCCGGCGCGATCGCACGGCACCGTTGCTCCATGCCGTCGAGGGGCGCCGCTGATGCTGTTCCAGGTAGAAATGGATGTCGCCATCCCGCTGGGGTTCGATCCCGCGGAAGCACAGCGGCTGAAGGACGCGGAGAAGGCGCGGTTCCAGGAGCTGCAGCGCGCGGGGACCTGGCGGCATATCTGGCGCGTGGTCGGGCGCTACGCGAACGTCAGCATCTTCGACGTCGAGAGCAACGCCCACCTGCACGATCTGCTGATCACGCTGCCGCTCTACCCCTTCATGACGATCCGCGTGACGCCGCTCTGCCGGCATCCATCCTCGCTGCACGACGACGATCGCTGATCCACGACCAAATGACGGGCGTCTCAGGCGCCGGACGACAAGGAGAGAGAAATGGACGCAAGTTTCGTCAAGACCCCGGAGGTCCAGGCCCTGTTTGAAACGGCGGCGGGCATCGCCAGCGCAGACGGGTCGCCGCGCGCCAAGGCGATCCTGCGCGACATCCTCGAAGCTGCCGGTGCGATCATCGTCCGTCATGATGTCAGCGAAAGCGAATTCTGGCGCGCCGTCACCTTCCTGCAGCAGGGTGCGGACGAGTTCGGCCTGCTCGTCGCCGGCATCGGGCTGGAGCATTTTCTCGATCTCTTCATGGACGCCAAGGATGCCGAGGCGGGACTTACCGGCGGCACGCCGCGGACGATCGAGGGGCCGCTCTATGTCGCCGGCGCGCCGCTGGTGGAAGGCGACGTCAACCTGAGCAAGGATCCGGACGAGACCGGCGCGCTCTACATGAGCGGGCGTGTCGTCGGTCCGGACGGCGAACCGGTGCCAGGCGCGATCCTGCATGTCTGGCATGCGAACTCCAAGGGCTGGTATTCGCATTTCGACCCGACAGGCGAGCAGACGCCCTTCAACAATCGTGCTCGCATCAAGCTGGGCCTGGACGGGCGCTACAGCTTCCATTCGCGCATGCCCAACGGCTACAGCGTGCCGCCGGGCGGCGCGACCGACGTACTGATGCGCGCGCTGGGCCGCCACGGCAATCGCCCCGCCCATGTCCATTTCTTCATCGAGGCGCCGGGCTATCGCACGCTGACGACGCAGATCAACTTCGGCGACGATCCGTTCGCCAAGGACGATTTCGCCTTCGGCACCCGCGAGGGGCTGCTGCCGGTGCCGCAGCGCCAGGGCGACAGCGCCTATATCGCCTTCGATTTCCATCTCCAGCGCGCCGCGGGGGCCGAGGACGAGCAGCTCTCCGCCCGCAGCCGCGCGGCTGCCGAGCCCGCGCTGGCCTGAGAGGAGTAGGATCGTGACTTCGACCCTTGCCGAACGCATCGCCAGCGCGGTTATCGACGACCCCGAGGCAGGCCTGTTCCGCTGCCGCCGCGACGTCTTCACCGATCCCGCGCTGTTCGATCTGGAGATGACGCACATCTTCGAGGGCAACTGGGTGTATCTGGCGCATGAAAGCCAGATCCCCGAGCCGAACGACTATTTCACCACCTGGATCGGGCGTACCCCGGTCGTCGTAACCCGCGACAAGGGCGGGGAATTGCACGCGTTCGTCAATGCCTGCGCACATCGCGGCGCGACCTTGTGTCGCCGCAAGCATGGCAACAAGGGCAGCTTCACCTGCCCGTTCCACGGCTGGACCTTCAGCAATACCGGCCGGCTGCTCAAGGTGAAGGACGGCAAGAGCGGAGGCTATCCCGAGGCTTTCGACACCGGCGGATCGCACGACCTGACACGGATCGCGCGCTTTGAAAGCTATCGCGGTTTCCTGTTCGGCAGCCTGCGCGCCGAGGTGCAGCCGCTCGCCGACTATCTCGGCGCGACGCGCACCATCATCGACCAGATCGTCGACCAGGCGCCGGACGGTATCGAAGTGCTGCGCGGCAATTCGACCTATGTCTATGACGGCAATTGGAAGCTCCAGATCGAGAACGGCGCCGACGGCTATCACGTCAGTACGGTCCATTGGAATTACGCCGCGACCATGGCGCATCGGGATTACGATGCGGAAGGCACGCGCACGGTGGATGCCAATGGCTGGTCGAAGAGCGTCGGCGGTGTCTATGGCTTCGAGAACGGTCATATCCTGCTGTGGACACGACTGCTGAATCCCGAAGTACGGCCGATCCATGCGCATCGCGAGGCGCTTGCCGCGCGGCTGGGGGAGGAACGCGCGGGGTTCATCGTCAAGCAGACCCGGAACCTTTGCCTCTATCCCAATGTCTATCTGATGGACCAGTTTTCCACCCAGATCCGGGTGGTGCGGCCGATCGGCGTGGATCGCACCGAAGTGACGATTTACTGCTTCGCGCCGAAGGGCGAGAGCGCCGCCGAGCGCGCGTTGCGGCTGCGCCAATATGAGGATTTCTTCAACGTCAGCGGCATGGGTACGCCGGACGACCTGGAGGAATTCCGTGCCTGCCAGACCGCCTATGCCGGCGCAGGCGCGCTGTGGAACGACCTGAGCCGCGGCGCCACGCGCTGGATCGAGGGGCCGGACGACAATGCCCGGGCGATGGGGCTCGAACCGATCCTCAGCGGCGAGCGCAGCGAGGACGAGGGCCTGTTCGTGCGGCAGCACGAATATTGGGCGAAGGCACTTCTTGCCGCGATCCAGGCGCAGGGCGGCGGAGGCGGCGATGGCGCGGCGGTGTCCCCCGTCGCCAGCTTGAGGGCCGTGGCATGACCGCCCTGCTGCAACGCCCGATCACGCGCGAGGACGTGCTCGCATTCCTCCACCGCGAAGCGCGGCTGCTCGACGATCGCGAATGGGACGCATGGCTCGATTGCTATGCGCCGGATGCAACGTTCTGGATGCCGGCCTGGGACGACGACGATCGCCTGGTCGAGGATCCGCAGCGTCATATCTCGCTGATCTACTATCCCAATCGCCAGGGGCTGGAGGACCGCGTCTTCCGCATCAAGACCGAGCGGTCGGGCGCGAGCACGCCCGAACCGCGCACCTGCCACATGATCGCCAATGTCGAGCTGCTGGCCCAGCGGGACGGCGCGGTCGATCTTCGCTTCAACTGGCACACGCTCAGTCATCGCTACGCGACGACGAGCCAGTTCTTCGGCACCTCCTTCTACACGCTCGACGTGGCGGGCGAGACGCCGGTCATCACCGCCAAGAAGGTGGTGTTGAAAAACGATTATATTCACCAGGTCGTGGACATTTATCACCTGTGATCCGCGACGCTGGCCCGGAGAGGCTGGAATGACCTATCGCATCGCGCTCACCTTCGAGGATGGCGCCACCCGCATCATCGACTGCAATCCCGGTGAGACCGTGCTCGACGCGGCCTATCGGCAAAAGGTGAACCTGCCGATGGACTGTTCGGACGGGGTCTGTGGCACCTGCAAGTGTCGCTGCGAGCAGGGACGCTACGATCTCGGCGACGACTATATCGAGGAAGCGCTGAGCGCCGACGAAGCCGGCGAGGGGCTGGTGCTGACCTGCCAGATGGTGCCCGCCTCGGACTGTATCGTCGCGGTGCCGGTGCCCTCGCAGGCGTGCAAGCTGGCGCCGGCGACGCACGACGGCACGGTGGTTGCGGTCGAGCTCGTATCCGACAGCACGATCCAGTTCCGCGTCGCGCTGGATCGTCCCGAGGCGCTGGCCTTCCTGCCGGGGCAGTATGTCAATCTGTTCGTACCCGGCACCACCGAGTCCCGCTCCTACTCGTTCAGCTCGAAGCCTGGAGCTGCCGAAGCGCAGTTCCTGATCCGCAACGTGCCGGGCGGGCGGATGAGCCGCTGGCTGGTGGAGACGGCCCGCGCCGGCGACCGGCTGTCGATGGTCGGCCCGCAGGGCAGCTTCTTCCTGCGCGATGTCACCCGGCCGGTGCTGTTCCTCGCCGGCGGCACCGGGCTCGCGCCGATCCTGTCGATGCTGGAGGTGCTGGCAGACCGCGGGTGCGGCTCGCCGCTCCATCTCCTTTACGGGGTCACCGAGGATCGCGATCTGGTGGAAACCGATCGGCTCGCCGCACTCGCCGCGCGGCTGCCCGGCTTCAGCTGGAGCGCCTGTGTCAGCAGCCTCGATGCCGGGCATCCGCGCAAGGGCTATGTCACCGACCACCTCGACGGCTTGCCTTTCGACCTGGGGAATTGCGACCTGTATCTGTGCGGCCCGCCAGCGATGGTGGAGGCGGTGCGCTCCGCGCTGCGCAACGGGGGGACGACACCGGCCCATTTCCACTACGAGAAGTTCGCGCCGACCGAAGCGGTGCCGGCATGACCGTCCAGCCGCGCTTTGCCGGCAAGGTTCTGGTGGTAACCGGCGCGGCGCAGGGTATCGGCCGCAGCGTCGCGGAACGGGCTGCCCTGGAAGGCGGGCGCGTGCTGTTCGTCGATCGCGCGCCATTCGTGGACGAGGTCGCCGCAGCGGCCGGCGGCGAAACCGCGGCGCTGGTCGCCGATCTGGAAAGCCACGAAGGCGCGTCTGCGGCGATGGCCGAGGCGATCGCCCGGTTCGGGGCGCTCGATATCCTCATCAACGGCGTCGGCGGCGCGATCCGGATGCGGCCCTTCGATGCATTCGAGCCCGCGCAGATCGAGGCCGAGATACGGCGCTCGCTGATGCCGACCTTGTGGTGCTGCCACGCCGTGCTGCCGCATTTCCTTGCGCGCGGGGGCGGCACGATCGTCAACATCTCGTCCAACGCGACGCGGGGCATCCACCGTGTTCCCTACTCGGCTGCCAAGGGCGGGGTGAACGCGCTGACCCAGAGCCTGGCGATGGAATATGCCGCGCACAACATTCGCGTCGTCGCCACCGCCCCGGGCGGGACCGAGGCGCCGCCGCGCCGGGTGCCGCGCAATCCCGAAGGCGATACACCGCAGGAACGCGCCTGGATGGCGGACGTCGTCGAGCAGGTCACGCAATCCGCGCTGCTCAAGCGCTACGGCACCATCGCGGAGCAGGTCGCGCCAATCCTGTTCCTCGCCTCGGACGAGGCTTCCTTCATCACCGGAACGGTGCTGCCCGTCGCGGGCGGCGATCTCGGATAACGGATCGGATCATGACCAGCAAACTCTATGACAGCCCGGCCGCCGCCCTGGAGGGGCTGCTGTCCGACGGCATGACGATCATGTCGGGCGGCTTCGGCCTGTCGGGCAATCCCGAAAGCCTGATTCCCGTCATCCGGGCATCGGGGGTCCGGCAGCTGACCGTCATCTCCAACAATGCCGGTGCCGACGGGTTCGGGCTGTGGATGCTGCTGGAAAGCCGGCAGATCCGCAAGATGATCTCGTCCTATGTGGGCGAGAACAAGCTGTTCGAGCAGCAATATCTCTCCGGCGACCTGGAGCTGGAACTGACCCCGCAGGGCACGCTGGCCGAACGCATCCGCGCCGGCGGCGCTGGGATCCCGGCCTTTTATACGCGCACCGGCGTCGGCACCGTCGTCGCCGAGGGCAAGCCGGTCGAGACGTTCGAGGGCGAGGACTATGTGCGCGAAACCTGGCTCCGCGCCGACCTTTCGATCGTCAAGGCCTGGCGCGCCGACCCGGCAGGCAATCTGATGTTCCGCAAGACCGCGCGGAACTTCAATCCGAACATGGCGACCGCGGGCCGCGTGACGGTCGCCGAAGTGGAGGAGATCGTGCCTGAAGGCAGCTTCGATCCCGACTGCATCCATACGCCGGGCATTTATGTCGATCGCATCGTGCGGGCGACGATAAACGAGAAGCGAATCGAGAAGCTGACCACGCGCGAAAGGGAGGACGCCTGATGCCCGGCGACACGAACGGCTGGGCCCGCGATGCGATGGCGGCGCGGGCCGCGCAGGAACTGAAGGACGGCTACTACGTCAATCTCGGTATCGGCATCCCGACACTGGTGGCCAATCATGTGCCTGCCGGGATCACCGTGACGCTCCAGAGCGAGAACGGGATGCTGGGCATCGGCCCCTTCCCGTATGCCGGCGAACAGGATCCTGACCTGATCAATGCCGGCAAACAGACGGTGACCGCACTGCCGACCTCCAGCTTCTTCTCCTCGGCGGACAGTTTCGCGATGATCCGCGGCGGGCATATCGACATGGCGGTGCTCGGCGCAATGGAAGTGGCGGCCAATGGCGATCTCGCCAACTGGACGATCCCGGGCAAGATGGTGAAGGGCATGGGCGGGGCGATGGATCTTGTCGCCGGCGTCCGTCGCGTCGTGGTGATCATGGATCATGTCGCGAAGAACGGTGCCCCGAAGATCCTCGAACGCTGCACCCTGCCGTTGACCGGCCGCGCCTGCGTCGACCTGATCATCACAGACCTGGGCGTCCTGGAGGTGGATCGGCGACAGGGTAGACTGACCCTGACCGAGATGGCGCCGGGCATTACAGTCGAGGAGATTTTCGCGAAGACCGCGGCACCGCTGAGGGTCGGACTCAAGCCGGAGGCCACGCTTTGAAGGCCGCGTTCCTATGCGATGCGCGCCGGACGCCGATCGGACGCCATGCGGGTGCGCTATCGTCCATCCGGGCCGACGACCTCGCCGCGATTCCGATCGCCGCGCTGATCGAGCGCGCCGCCATCGATCCCGCTGCGTTCGACGACGTGATCCTAGGCTGTGCAAACCAGGCCGGGGAAGACAATCGTAACGTCGCGCGCATGGCAGCTTTGCTTGCCGGGCTGCCCGAAACAGTGGGCGGCGCGACGATCAATCGCCTGTGCGCCTCGGGCCTGGACGCGGTCGGCACCGCCTCGCGTGCGATCCGGGCGGGTGAGGCCGACCTGCTGATCGCGGGCGGCGTGGAGAGCATGAGCCGCGCGCCGTTCGTCCTGGCCAAGGCCGAAAGCGGCTTCTCGCGACAGGCTGAGATTCACGACACGACGATCGGCTGGCGGTTCGTCAACCCGCGGATGCGGGCGCAATATGGCGTCGACTCGATGCCCGAGACCGGCGAGAATGTCGCCACCGACTTTGGCATCTCGCGGTCGGATCAGGATCTGTTCGCGCTGCGCAGCCAGCAGCGCGCCGCCGCGGCACAGGCCGCCGGCTTCTTCGCGGATGAAATCGTGGCGGTGACGGTCACCGACCGCAAGGGCCGCGAGACGCGTGTCGACACCGACGAGCATCCCCGCGCGGACACCACGATCGACACGCTGTCCAGGCTCCGCCCCGTGGTCCGTGCCGACGGAACGGTCACGGCGGGCAATGCCTCGGGCGTGAACGACGGCGCGGCGGCGATGATCATCGCCAGCGAGACGGCGGTGCAGGACCATGGCCTTACGCCGCGCGCGCGCATCCTGGGCATGGCGAGCGCAGGCGTCCCGCCACGGATCATGGGCATCGGCCCCGTGCCTGCGACGCAGAAGCTCCTCTCCCGGCTCGGACTGTCCCTGGCGGCGATCGACGCGATCGAACTGAACGAAGCCTTCGCCGCGCAGGGGCTTGCGGTGCTGCGCGGATTGGGGCTGGCGGACGATGACCCTCGCGTCAATCCGAACGGGGGCGCCATCGCGCTGGGGCATCCGCTCGGCATGTCGGGCGCGCGTCTTGCCATGACGCTGGTGCACCAGCTCGAAGCCTCGGGCGGCAAATTGGGGCTGGCGACGCTGTGCGTTGGTGTCGGCCAGGGCCTGGCGCTGGCGGTCGAGCGGTTATGAACGCGCAGCACCTCGTGCTGGGCGACGGCTGTCGCCTCGCCTGGACCAGCGATGGCAATCCGGCCAAGCCGGCGCTGGTCCTGTCCAACTCGCTCGGCACCGATCGCGCGATGTGGGCGCCGCAGATGGAGGCGCTGGTGCAGCGCTTCCGTGTGATCCGCTACGATACGCGCGGGCATGGTGCGTCGGACGCACCGAAGGGCGACTATGGCCTAGACCGGCTGGGTCGCGACGTGCTCGAACTCGCCGACGCCCTGGAGCTCGACCGGTTCGCCTTTTGCGGCCTCTCACTCGGCGGCATGACGGCGCAGTGGCTGGGGGTTCAGGCGGCGGGCAGGCTGAGCCGACTCGTCATCGCCAACAGCGCGCCGTGCATGGGCCCGGCCACGGCGTGGGACGCACGGATCGCGACCGTGCGCAGCCAAGGCATGGCGGCGATCGCGGACGCCGTGGTCGAACGCTGGTTCACCCCGGACTTCCGCGCCGATCCGGCCAATATCGCGGCTATCCTGGCGACGCTGCACGCCACCGATCCGGAGGGGTATGCCGGCTGCTGCGCGGCAATCCGCGACATGGACATGCGCCCGCTGCTGGGGCTGATCCGCACGCCCACGCTGGTGATCGGCGGCACGCGCGATCCGGCGACGCCACCGGTGCAAACGACAGCGCTGCTCGAAGGCATCCCGCGCGCGACCTGCGTGATGCTCGATGCGGCGCATCTGTCCAATCTTGAACGGCCCGAAGCCTTCACGGCCGCGCTGCTCGATCATCTCAAAGGTACCAGCGGAGAGTGATATGACGTCCCTGTTCGACGATGAACATCTTGACGGCCGCCTGTTCGACGGCGGCTGGGTGAAGGCGGACGAAACCTACGATGTGCTCGAGCCAGCGACTGGCGCAGTGCTGGCACGCGCCGGCTCGGCGGATGCGGCCATCGTCGCTCGCACGACGGCGACGGCACGCGCCGCGCAGGCGGGTTGGGCCGCCGCCGCACCGGATGCGCGCGCGAACATCTTCCCGAAGGCCGCCGCGCTCGCCCGCGCACACTGGGACGCGATCGTTACCTGGATCATGCGCGAAAGCGGCTCCGTGCGCGCCAAGGCCGAATTCGAGCTGTCGATCACGGTCAAGGCGATCGAACTGGCCGGTGCGATGCCGCATCAGGCGCAGGGGCTCGTCCTGCCCAGCGAAGCGGGGCGTCTGAGCCTCGCCCGGCGTCGTCCGCTTGGCGTGGTCGGCGTGATCGCTCCGTTCAATTTCCCGCTCTACCTCGCGATGCGGGCGGTGGCGCCGGCCCTCGCCGTCGGCAACGCAGTGGTGCTCAAGCCCGACCCCCGCACGGCGGTGTGCGGAGGCTATGTGATCGCGCGCCTGTTCGAGTTGGCCGGGTTGCCGGCCGGCGTGCTCGCGGTGCTTCCGGGCGGCGGGCCGGCCGGAGCAGCGCTGTGCGAGGATCCGAATGTGGCAATGATCCAGTTCACCGGATCGACCGGTGCCGGACGGAAGGTGGGTGAGGTAGCGAGCCGGCATCTCAAGAAGGTTTCGCTCGAACTCGGCGGAAAGAACGCCCTGATCGTCCTCGACGATGCCGACCTCGATCTGGCCGCACGCAACGCCGCATGGGGTGCCTGGCTGCACCAGGGCCAGATCTGCATGACGACCGGGCGGATCCTCGTCCATCGCGCCATCTTCGATGCCTTCGCGGTAAGGCTGGTCGAGAAGGCGCGGGCACTCCCGGCGGGCGACCCGATGTCCGACGCGGTGGCGGTTGGCCCCCTCATCAATCAGTCGCAGCTCGACCATGCCCGCGGGATCATCGAGCGCAGCGTCGCGTCGGGGGCGCGGGTGGCGGCGGGCGGCACCGTCGACGGGCTTTGCATGGCGCCTACCGTGCTGGAGGGCGTCCTGCCTGGCATGGCGGCGTTCGACGAGGAGATCTTCGGGCCGGTTGCCGTGCTGGTTCCCTTCGATACCGACGAACAGGCGATCGCGATGGCCAACGACACCGACTATGGCCTGTCCGCAGCGGTGATCTCGAACGACGTCGGTCGCGCCATGGCGATCGGCGAGCGGCTCCGCGCCGGGCTGGTCCACATCAACGATCAGACCGTGAACGACGAGGTGGTCAATCCCTTTGGCGGCGTCGGCGCGTCCGGCAACGGATCGTCGATCGGCGGCCCGGCCAATTGGGAGGAATTCACGCATTGGCAGTGGCTGACCGTGAAGGGCGCCGCCCCCGCCTATCCGTTCTGACCGCCTCGAAAACGGGCCAGAATTTCCAGGAGATGACGATGACTGAATTGCGTGAAATCACCGCCGCCGTAACCCGCGAGCAGGGCGCTCCCTTCGCGATCGAAACGGCGACGATCGCCGCGCCTTGCCCGGGCGAAGTGCTGGTCCGTATCGTCGCGGTGGGCGTCTGCCACACCGATATCATCGTGCGCGACCAATATTATCCGGTGCCGCTCCCCGCAGTGCTCGGTCATGAGGGATCGGGCGTGGTCGAGGCGATTGGCGCCGGCGTGACCGCGGTCGCACCGGGTGACCATGTCGTCCTCAGCTTCGCTTCGTGCGGTGTCTGCCATCCGTGCCTCTCCGGGCACCCCGCGCATTGCGCCGAGTTCTTCGGTTTGAACTTCGGCGGCGGGCGGAAGGACGGCTCCACTGCCACCTGCGATGCCCACGGGCATGTGCTGCACGATCATTTCTTCGGTCAGTCGTCGTTCGGCAGCTTTGCGATCGCGCAGGAACGCAACGTCGTCAAAGTCGCGAAGGACGCGCCGCTGGAACTGCTAGGTCCGCTGGGCTGCGGCATCCAGACCGGCGCGGGAGCCGTGCTCCGCGCGATGAAGGTGCCGGCCGGTGCCCGTTTTGCCGCCTTCGGCTCAGGCGCGGTCGGCCTGAGCGCGATCATGGCAGCGCGTGTGGCCGGTGCGACGCAGATCATCGCGGTCGACGTAACGCCGAGCCGGCTGGAACTGGCGAGAGAACTCGGGGCTACCCACATCGTCAACAGCCGGGAAACAGACCCGGTGGCTGCGATCCAGGATATCACCGGCGGCGGCGCCGATTTCACGCTCGAGAGCAGCGGGCGGCCCGATGTTCTGCGCCAGGCGATCGATGCTCTCGCCATCCTCGGGACCTGCGGGATCGTCGGTGCACCAAAGCTCGGCACCGAAGCCAGCTTCGACGTGAATATGGTGATGGTGCCGGGCAAGCGGATCATGGGCATCGTGGAGGGGGACGCGGTGCCGCAGGTCTTCATCCCGGAACTAATCGCGCTCCACGCCCAGGGGCGGTTCCCGTTTGACCGGCTGGTCAAATTCTACGACTTTGCAGACATCAATCAGGCGGTCGCCGACAGCGAGAGCGGGAAGACGATCAAGCCGATCCTTCGGCTGCCGGCCTGACCGAAGCGGCGAGGCTGCCCTGCGCAGCCTCGCCAGCCCCGAATGCGCAGATCAACCGATTCAAGGTGCCCGATATGTCGATTAACCCGACGAATTCCCCCGATCTTCTCGTCGAGACCCGCTCGGGCGTGGTACGCGGCGTCGTTGAAGACGGCGTCCGCACCTGGCGCGGCATCCCCTTTGCCGCGCCACCGATCGGCGATCTGCGGTTCCGGGGGCCGCGCCCACCAGCGCCTTGGCAGGGTATCCGCGATGCGCGGGCATTCGGACCGCTCCCCATGCAGAAGCGCGGTTTCGAGGCGATCGGCGGCGCTGGGGCAGCGGCACCGATGGACGAGGACTGCCTCAGCATCAACGTATCGGCGCCGCTCGACGCACGTAAAAGTCCGCGGCCAGTCGTGGTCTGGATCTATGGCGGCGGCTTCTCGTTGGGCGGGAGCCGCGCGCCGCTCTATCGCGGCCAGCATCTCGTCGACCACGGGGATGTCGTCTTCGTCAGCTTCAACTACCGTGTCGGCATTTTCGGCTTTTCAGATTTCAGTGGCTGGTCGACCGACGCGTACCCGATCGACAGCAATCCCGGTCTACGCGACCAAGTGGCTGCGCTCACCTGGGTGCAGGAGAATATCCACGCCTTTGGCGGCGATCCCGGCAACGTCACGATCGTAGGGCAGTCTGCGGGGGCGATGTCGGTGGTTACGCTGATGTGTGTTCCCGCAGCACGGGGGCTGTTCCACCGCGCATTCGCGATGAGCGCCGCCGGCATAAGCGTCAATGGGCCGGGGCGACACCAGCAGTTCGCACACGAGCTTTTGACGATGCTGGGCATCGATGCGGGGGACAAGGACGCGGCGGCGCGTGCGCTCCGGCACCTGCCGGCGGAAGACTTGAACGCGGTGGCCGCGCGTTTCTTCTACGACGTCGCGCCAGACCGGTACCCTGGCTTTCTGCCGAGTTCCCCGGTGGTCGACGGTGATTTCCTCCCGCAGCATCCTATCGACGCCTTTCGGGACGGCACCGCCCATCCCATCCCTTTGGTGATCGGTACCATGTCGCGCGAAGGCGCCATGCTGGACAAGGCCCTGCCCGTGCTCTGCAGCCGGGTGAACCGACTGGAGGCAATGTTTGCGCGCGAAGCGCCGGCGCTGCGCGCTCGCATCGCGGCGGCCTATCCCGGGTATCCGTCGCCGCGTACAGCTATCGATATCGCCGGAGACCTCAATTTCTGGGTGCCAGCCATCCTGATCGCGGAGGGACATGCGCGGTTTGCCGATTGCTGGGTCTATCGTTTCGATTACGCCACGCCCCTGACGCGCTTGTTGTTCGGGAAGGCCACGCACGGCCTCGATCTTCCGATGTTGTTCGGCACCACCGGAGAGGGGGAACTGGGTCGCCTCGATCTCCTCCGCTGGCGGCGCTCAAGGACGGTGAGCCAACGCTTCCAGCGAGCCTTCCTGCTTTTCGCACAAGGCAATCCTCCCGCATGGCGCCGATACGATGCGGCATACCGAGTCACGCATGTCTTCGACGCCCGCGACCGAGACGAAAACGATCCCCAAAAGGCGCGGCGAATCGCATGGGGTGGGTATCGCGGGCCAGAGTAGCGGGCGATATCAGCGTCTCTGAGACACTCCTAACGCTCGATCCACCCGGTCTTCCGAACGGCCCGATCCGGTCGCCATAAGAATCTGTGAACGTGGTGACCAGCGTCAAACTGGGGCGTTGCGAGGTAGTCGCCACCCGCCGACCCCATTTCGCATTGACATGGGATAAGCCCCGCACTGCGGGAGGTCTCCTTGACGCGACGATGCGCAAAATGGAACATGGTTTGCGTAGCTGGAGCCATCTCCTCATCTTGAAGCACGCAGGGCCGAACGTGTTCCTCGCCAAGTCGATCGAGATGCACGGATCAAGTCTCGAACCGAGAAAGATGGTGGGGCATTCGGCGGAGATGCCACGCTCAAACCTCCAGTCTCCAGCGATACACTCGAAGGTGCTGTCGCGAACGTAGAAGAGGAAGTGCCGCTGCCCTGGTGTCGTCGGCGCAAGCTCGTGCCGGAGCGGTGGGCGCGAGGCGACGGTCATCTTCGCCGAGCAGCGCGTAAAACTCGCCCCTAGCCGGAGCAGCTTCGTCATAGGTGCACTTGGCCAGCATACCAGCCCTCGTCACTGGTTGCGCCCAGCCGCCACATCGAGCAATGCTCGAAGGTCAGGCATCCCTTTTCGTCCTATTCCAGCTCGTAAGCCCACGGATTTAGGAAGAACGTCAGCCTCACGGCGGTGCGCTCACCGTCACCTCTTGGTGAGCCGCCTTTCGGTGGTGGAGACCTGTGGTTGGTGAGATCTCCGCACATGGGCGGGAGCCGCCAGTGCGGAAATCGATGCCCGGGCACACCACCTAACAAGCGATTGGAGAAGCGAATGGCCGCTTTCGGCCCGAGCGGTCGTTCCAAACCGGCATGGGAACGGCGTAAGTTGATCGACTGCTGTCGGAAGCCACCGAGCATAATTGCGCTAAACCACAGGGCGCAATCGGAGTACCAATCAACGATTTTTCGCTGACCAGCTAATATCCCACACCGGTGCACTGAAGCCCACCGTTTGTGGTACGAAAATGTGGGACGGACTTGATGGGGTCCCCGAAGGGACTGCTTATTCAAGCATTTTTTGGTGGCGTGGTGGAGCTGAGGGGAATCGAACCCCTGACCTCTGCAGTGCGATTGCAGCGCTCTCCCATCTGAGCTACAGCCCCGCCACCGTTCCGGCGATGCCGGAAGGCGCCCATTAGCGGCAGCCGAACCGGGATGCAACTGGGTTTGACGATCGGTTTTCGCGCTTCGACCAGCCGCCGCGAAGCCGCGCCGAACCGCCCCAGCGCCCGGAACTCCGACACGCATTCACTCGCTTTACTCCCCGGAAGGCGCGGCGATGCCCATGCATGCCGACGCGCCTGTGTCCGAGAGAAAGCAGGAGAGCGAAGATGAACGATCGCAATCGGCGCTATGGCCGCGAAAATGGCAGCGACTATCAGGAGTATGGCCGCGATTTCGGGTCGGGCCGCGACTATACCTATTCCAGCGCGCGCGACTATGCCGCCGCCGGCGAACTGGGCCGGGGCCGGCGCGACCGCGCTGCCTATGGCGCGGGCGCACACCGCGACGACGACCAGTGGAGCAGCCGCGACTACACTCAGGCGCGCGACACCGGTGCGCGCGGCCAATGGCGCGACGGGGACCGCGAGCGCAGCGGCTATGGCCGTGAAACCTATGCCAATCGTGCGCAGCGCCCGGACGACGATCGCGGCTTTTTCGAGCGCGCGGGCGACGAAGTCCGTTCGTGGTTCGGCGACGAAGAGGCGGAGCGCCGTCGCGAGCGCGATGCCCGCTATGACGCGCAATATGGTGGGGACCGCGACGGGGACGGCCATTATTCGTCCTGGCGCCGCCAGCGGATCGCCGAGCTGGACCGCGACTATGACGAATATCGCCGCGAAAACGCCCAGCGTTTCCACAACGAGTTCACCGGCTGGCGGACCGAGCGCCAGACCCAGCGCGACAGCCTGGGCCGCATTGCCGAGCATATGGACGTGGTGGGGTCGGACGGCACGCATGTCGGCACCGTCGACAAGGTGCGCGGCGACCGTATTGTGCTGACCAAGTCGGACAGCGCAGCCGGCGGGCATCACCATTCGATCCCGTCGCGCTGGATACAGTCGGTCGACGACAAGGTGACGCTGCGCAAGACGGCGGACGAAGCCAAGGCGCATTGGAAGGACGAGGAGCGCGGCGCGCTGTTCGGCGAGGACCGGAACGAGACGGCCGGCGACCGCGATGCACAGTGGCGCGGCGGCAACCTCAGCCGGAGCTTCTCCGGCACCTATTGAAGCCAGGACGGGCCCGGAACCGCAGTTCCGGGCCCGTTTCGGTTCAGCGCAGGAACGCGGCCAGCGCGGCGCGGAATGCCTCGGGCTGGTCGAGCATCACGAAATGCCCGCTTTCCGGCACGCCCTGGATCGTGAGATTCGGGGTGCCGCCATATTGGGCGCGATAGAAGTCCAGCGTCGCCGCCTCGCCGCGCGCGGCGCTCCAGGGCACCATCACGGTGATCGGCGCGGCGATTTTGGGCAGGTCGGCGCGCACATCGGTGGTCATGTCCTCATAAACCGCCTGCCCGCTCACCCGCATGTCGGCCTGCATGGACCAAACCGCCACCTTTTCGCGAGCGTCGGGCTTCAGCGCCATCTGCTGCGCGAGCATCTGGGCGACCTGCGCCGGAAAGGGCTTGCCGTAAAAGCCCGTCATCTGCGCGCGCATCATCTCGGCCTGTGGCTTGATGGATTCCGCCGTAGCGGCGGGCGCGAATACGACGCTGTAGAAGGGTAGCGCATCGACGATCAGTGCCTTCTGCACGTCCCCCGGATGCGCGCGCGCCAGCATCAGAGACACCAGCCCGCCCATCGAATGCCCGACCACCGCCGTGCCGGTGAGCTTTTCCTGCGCGATCAGCGCACGGAGTTCCTCGACTACGCCCGCCAGCACCCCCGGCTTCAGATTGGCGCGCGGTTCGTCGCCGCCAAAGCCGTTGACCTGGATCACGTACACGCGGTGCGTCTTGGCCAGTTCGGGTGTCACGCCCTCCCACACCGCGCGGGGGCTCGACAGGCCCGGGATCAGGATCACCGGGCTGCCGGTGCCGACCACTTCGGCGGAGATATGCTCCATCTGAATGATGCGCGCCGGCGTGGTCGCCTGGCACATCGCCGGCGCCGGATGGAGCAGGGCGGGAAGCGTGACGGCGGCAAGCGCGGCATAGGCAAGCTGGCGGATCACTGGTCATTCTCCTTGGAAGGATTCTCGAAAATCGCCTCGATCGGCATGCCGAACAGGTCGGCGATCCGGAAGGCGAGCGGCAGCGAGGGATCGTAGCGCCCGGTCTCGATCGCATTCACGCTCTGGCGCGACACCTCGAGGCGTTCGGCCAGATCCTGCTGGCTCCACACGCGCTCGGCGCGCAGGACACGCAGGCGGTTTTTCATGCGCGCCTTCCCGCCAGCAGGTCGCGCAGCGCGAGCACGCCCTGCGACACGCCCAGCCCGAACGCCCAGAAGGGAAACGCCACCCACAGGGGCAGATGCCCGACAACGCCACCTTCCTCCAGAAAGCCCCAGACGGTCGCCACCGCCAGCAGAAGCCCCAGCGCACCCAATGCCGCCGTGGCGTTCCGGCTGCGAATGAACTCGTCCTTCTCCTCGGTGAGATAGAGTCCGATCGCCGCGATCGCCGCGAGCAGCGGCAATGCCGGCGCCAGCGAAACGAGGAGCAATAGCGCCCCTTCCGGATGCCAGGCGCGCATCGCGAAACTGGAGCCGACAATGACGACCGAATACACCCCCATCGCCGGGAGGAAACGCCACATGTACCGGCGCTGGGCAGCGTTCATGGACCCGCATTGCATGTCAAGTCTCCTTTCGAATCAGACAAGCACGCTTTACGTAAATGACCCTTTACATGTCAAGGGTGGTTTACATGCTCTCGCAGCCACAAAAGTTCCCCTCCCGCTTGCGGGAGGGGCTAGGGGAGGGTCAGTGAGGGCACGACTACGCCGCAGCCCATGTTCGCGCGAACGCCGACACACGCCCTCCCCCGACCCCTCCCGCAAGCGGGAGGGGGGCGAAAGAGTCGCAGAGGATCGTTTACCGGAGAGGGCTGCGCGTCAGCCGCGCAGCTGCGCGACCATTTCCGCCGCCAACAGGCTGAGCGTATCGTCGCGCGCGCCCATCACGACGATGCGATCGCCGTCGCGCGCCTGCGCCACCAGATGCGCCGCCGCCGCCGCGCGTTCGGGGATGTGGATCGCGTTGGCGCCCGTCACCGCGATATCCGCCACGATGTCCGCGCTCGTCACCTCGCGGCTGACGGTGCCGCCTTGATACACCGGGTCCGGCAGGACCAGCAGGTCGTCCGGCTTCAGCCGCCCCGCGAACATCGCGACCAGCTCGGCGCGCATGACCTTCAGCGGGCCATAGCCATGCGGCTGGAACAGCAGCAGCAACCGCCCCGGAAAGGCGTGGAGCGTGTCCAGCGTCGCGGCGATCTTGTCGGGGTTGTGCCCGAAATCGTCGATCACGGCCACGCCGCGCGCCTCGCCCACCAGCTCGAAGCGGCGCTTCAGCCCCGCAAACCCCGCAATCGCACGCACGGCATCGTCCAGCGCCACGCCCGCCGCCCGCACCGCGCCGATCGCCGCCAACGCATTGGCGACATTGTGCCGCCCCGGCACCGCCAGCGTCACGCGCACCGGCGCGCCGTCCCGCTCGACCAGGTCGAACGCCACGCCGAACCGCTGCTCCGCGATTGCCCGCGCGACCAGATCGGCCTCGCCCTCGATCGCGAAGGTCAGCAGCCGGTCGCGCGGCAGCGCCATCGCCAGCGCCGCGCCCTCGGCATTGTCGAGATTGACCACCGCCGTCGCCGCATGGCCGATGAACCCGCCGAACAGCGCTCGCAGTTCCTCCAGCGATTTATGGTCGTGGCTGACATTGTTGAGCACCGCGATGGTCGGGCGATACAGCGCGATAGAACCGTCGCTTTCGTCGACTTCGCTGACGAAATCGCCGCCCTGCCCCACCAGCGCGCTGGCAAAGGGCGCGTCGGGCGTCGCAAAGTTCTTCATCACCGCGCCGTTCATCACGGTCGGATCGCGGCCCAGCGCGTGCAGAATCCACCCGATCATGCCGGTCACGGTCGATTTGCCGCTGGTCCCCGCCACCCCGATCGGTCGCGGCGCGGCGTTGAACAGCGCGGACAGCAGCTCGGGCCGCGTCATCCGCTGCGCGCCCACCGCGTCGGCGGCAACCATGTCCGCCACGGTCGGCTCGATCGCGGCAGAGGCGACCACGATCTGCTCCGCAGACGTGATCCCGCTGCCGTCCTGCGCGAACAATGCCACGCCCCGGCGGCGCAAATCGTCGAACTTGGCGGGCAGCCGCGCCTGGTCCAGGCTGCGATCCGATCCCGCCACCGTGGCGCCCTGTCCGGTCAGGATCATCGCCAGCGGCATCATGCCCGATCCGCCTATCCCGACGAAGAAGTAAGGTTTGCGATGCTCCATGACCTCGCGCTATCGCCAGTTTAGGCAGAAGGGGCAAGCACATGCGTATCGGAGTCGTCGCACCGGCAAGGACGGTCAGCAAGGAATCCTCGCTGCGCCTCGCCGCGTTCATGGCGCTGACCTATCCCGAGCACGAAATCGTGTTTCACCCGCAATGCTATCTGGTCGACGGGCATTTCGCCGGATCGGATGCCGTGCGCGCCGCCGCCTTCCTCGAATTCGCCAACGATCCCGGCTTCGACGCGATCTGGTTCGCGCGCGGCGGCTATGGCTCGAACCGCATTCTCGAAACGGCGATGCCCCAGCTCGGGCCGGCGGCGCGGCACAAGACCTATGTCGGTTTTTCTGACATGGGATTCCTGCTCGGCGCGCTCTATGCCCGGCGGATCGGGCGGCAGGCGCATGGGTCGATGGCGAGCAGCCTGGGCCGCAACGACACGGGCGAATCGACCGGCTGGGTGCTCGGCTGGCTGATCGACGGCGACAAGCGCGGGCTGGAGCCCAGCATCCTGACCGATCGTCGCCCGACCGCCGCGTTCAACCTGGCGATCCTGACCAGCCTGATCGGGACGCAGTGGCTGCCCGACCTGACCGATCATGTCCTGATGATCGAGGAAGTCGATGAACCGCTCTACCGGATCGACCGGATGCTGTTCCAGATGGCGCACGCCACCCAGCTGAAGGGGATTGCCGGCATCCGGCTGGGCGCCGTCACGTCGATCACCGACAATGGCGAGAAGGCGGGCAACTACAGTTTCGGCGAGACGATCGACCAGATGATCGTCCGCTGGTGCCGCGAAATGGGCGTCCCCTATCTGGGCCGGGCCGAGATCGGCCATGTCGAGCTGAACCGCGTCGTGCCATTCGGGCTCGCCTGAAACGCTATTCCAGCTCGAGAATCCAGCTGCGCGCCGGCGCGCGGGCATCCAGCCCGGCAAACCCCTCCAGCCCCAGCCGGTCGGCAAAGCTGCGCGCCAGCATCATTCGTCGTTCTGCACCCGCCGGCGTCACGGCGCGACGTGCGCCTGCCAGCTCTTCGTGGAAACGACGGCGGTAATAGCGTTCGTCCGACTCCATCGCGATGTATCCGTGCGGCCCGTTTGGCGTCTCATACCAAAGGAGAACTGCAAAATCGTTACGGCATCGCAACACGGCCGTCCGATTTTTGGGCATTTCCAAGCACGCTTGCCTATATTGCGTCGGCGAAGGCATAAGCCGCGCTTCGTTTCACACCCAACAGAAGGGTTCTTCCCGTGTCCGAGATGTTCCGCATTACGCTGCCCGACGGTTCCGTCCGCGAGGTAGCCCCGGGGACTACCCCGGCGGACATCGCCGCGGCGATCGGCCCCGGCCTCGCCAAGGCGGCGCTCGCCGCGCGCGTCGATGGCGAGCTGCGCGACATCGGCCGCCCGTTCGAGGGCGACGCCCAGCTTGCGCTCGTCACCGCCAAGGACGAGGCCGACGCGCTCGAACTCGCGCGCCACGATTATGCGCATATCCTGGCCGAAGCGGTGCAGCATCTGTTCCCCGGCACGCAGATCACCTTCGGCCCGTCGACCGACGACGGCTTCTACTACGACTTCGCCCCCAAGGACCGCCCCTTCACCGAGGAGGATCTGCCGGCGATCGAGGAAGAGATGCGCCGCATCATCGCCAAGGATGAGCCGCTGATCCGCGAAGTCTGGTCGCGCGCCGATCTGATCGCGCGCTGGACCGCGCAGGGCGAGACCTTCAAGGCCGAATGGGCCCAGGAACTGCCCGAGGGCGACGAACTCACCGTCTATCGCGCCGGCAAGGGCGAAGACGCCTGGCTCGACATGTGCCGCGGCCCGCACCTCGCCTCCACCGGCAAGGTCGCGGCGGATGCATTCAAGCTGACGCGCGTGTCGGGTGCCTATTGGCGCGGCGACCAGAACAACGCGATGCTCAGCCGCATCTACGGCACCGGCTGGCTGAACAAGAAGCAGCTTGCCGAGCATCTGATGCGGCTGGAGGAAGCCGCCAAGCGCGACCACCGCAAGCTCGGCGCGGAGATGGACTTGTTCCACCTCCAGGCCGAGGCGCATGGCTCGGTGTTCTGGCACCCGCACGGGTTCACCATCTGGCGCGCGCTCGAGGCCTATATGCGCCGCGCGATCGACGGCGCCGGCTATCGCGAGGTCAAGACCCCGCAGGTGATGGACGCGCGCCAGTGGGAGCAGTCCGGCCACTGGGGCAAGTATCGCGAGAACATGTTCGTGATTCCGGACGAAGTGCCCAACGTCGAGGATGAAGGCCCGATCGTCTCGAACGACGCGCAGTGGATGGCGCTCAAGCCGATGAACTGCCCGGCGCACGTGCTGATCTTCCGCCAGGGCATCAAGTCGTATCGCGACCTGCCGATGCGCCTGTACGAAAACGGCTGCTGCCACCGCAACGAGCCGCACGGCGCGCTGCACGGGCTGATGCGCGTCCGCCAGTTCACCCAGGACGACGCGCACATCTTCTGCCGCGAAGATCAGATCGTCGACGAAGTGAAGGCGTTCTGCGCGCTGGCGGACCGGATCTACAAGGACTTCGGCTTCACCTATTCGATCAAGCTGGCGCTGCGCCCCGAGAAGCGCTTCGGCACTGAGGAAATGTGGGACATGGCGGAGAACGAACTCCGCAACGCGGTGGTCGCCGCCGGCCTCGCCACGCCCGAATATGGTTGGGAAGAGCTGCCCGGCGAAGGCGCCTTCTACGCGCCGAAGCTGGAATGGCACCTCACCGACGCGATCGGCCGCACCTGGCAGGTCGGCACCATCCAGTCGGACCGGGTGCTGCCCGAGCGGCTCGATGCGAGCTATGTCGGCGAGGATGGCGAGCGCCACCGCCCGGTGATGCTCCACCGCGCGATCTTCGGCTCGTACGAGCGCTTCATCGGCATCCTGATCGAGCATTTCGCCGGCAAGCTGCCGACCTGGCTCGCGCCGGTGCAGGCGGTGGTCGCGACGATCGTGTCCGACGCGGACGACTATGCCCGCGAGGTGGTGGCGAAGCTCCAGGCGGCGGGCATTCGGGTCGAGAGCGATCTGCGCAACGAGAAGATCAACTACAAGGTGCGCGAACACTCGCTCGCCAAGGTGCCGAACCTGCTGGTGGTGGGCAAGCGCGAGGCGGAGGAGAGCACCGTTGCGCTCCGCGTGCTCGGCAGCCAGGGCCAGCAGATGCTGAGTCTCGACGAAATCGTGGCGCGACTCGTCGAGGAAGCGACTCCGCCCGATCTGAAATAAGCGCGGGGCGGGCCTCTTTCGGGCCCGCCCTTGCGGAAACGGGGCGAAAATCCGATATAATGGCGTGCCGGTGCGTGAAAATGCCCGGTATTTCGCGCGCGCGGGCGGTTCCGGGGCTACCGGATCGGCTCGCCGTGCGTTATCTAGGCCCGTTGTACGAACTGCTACAGGAGAAACACCTATCCGTCCGCCCATGTCCCGGCGCCCCCTGGCCCCGCCGCCGATGAACGGCCCGCGCTTCAACGAATTCATTCAGTCGCCCAAGGTTCGGGTGATCGACCAGGACGGCGAGAATCTCGGCGTCATGTACACGCGCGAGGCGATGGAGCAGGCGCGCGAGGTCGGACTCGATCTGGTCGAGGTGTCGCCGAACGCGGATCCGCCCGTCGCGAAGTTCCTCGACGTCGGCAAGTTCAAGTACGAGGCCCAGAAAAAGGCGAACATCGCCCGCAAGTCGCAAAAGACGCAGGAGATCAAAGAGATCAAGATGCGTCCGAATATCGACGATCACGATTACGACGTGAAGATGCGCGCGATCCACAAATTCATCGGCGAAGGCGACAAGGTCAAGGTGACGTTGCGCTTCCGTGGCCGCGAACTTTCGCACGGCCAGCTCGGCATGGTGCTGCTCAAGCGCGTCCAGGAAGATACCGCCGAAGATGCGAAGGTGGAAAGCCACCCCCGTATGGAAGGCCGCCAGATGCTGATGGTGCTCGCACCCAAGTAACCGGCGCGGCTCCAGCCCGAACGACAAAAGGCCCCTGCCGGAATGGCGGGGGCCTTTTTCGTTTGGTGGCGCGCACTGCGCTACGCAGACCGCCCGCCCCACCTCCCCACCCGACCACCAAGGATACCATCAGGCTATGGTGGTCGGGTGGGGAGGCGGGGCGGGGGGCGCAGAAATATCGCTGGTATCAATCCTTGAGCGGCAACATCAGGTCGATCACCGCTTCATGCTCGGGCACATCGGGGAAGAAGCGGATGCGCTGGCCGAAGAACGGAAAGTCGCGCAGTTCCTCGCCGCTGACCGGCAGCCATTCGCCATAGAGCCACGCCGCCGCCGGGCGCAGCGCCGCGTCGGGGCCGGTCACGCGCAGCACCGCGCAGCGTCCGGCAGGGATCGTGTCGATGCGCAGGTCCGCCTGATCGGGCACAAACCCCGCGCCCACCGTTGCGGCTAGGCCGAGCCGATACTCGGCGGCGGGCACCTGTTCGGGGTCGGTGTAAAACAGGTTGAACGTCGCGCTGCGGCTCGGGTGGAGACCGGTGCGGCGGCGCCAGTCGATGAAGCGGCGGATCGTGTCACCCAGCAGCGACGGATCGCCGCGATGCTCCATCACTGCGATTCGGGTTTCGGGAAAATCGACGATCGCAACATCGTCCAGGGCGAAATGCGTCTTCATGGTGAGGCTCCGGGCATGAGTCAGCGGCGCCATTGCCGCCTGCCACGGAGTCCAATCGGGCGCGTCCCGAAACGCGCTGGGCGGCTGGCCGAACGCCTGGCGAAAGGCGCGCGTGAAGCTTTCGGGCGCGGCATAGCCGGCGTCATAAGCGATGTCGGTCACGCGTGCGTCGGGGCGAAAGGCTAGCCGCCACGACGCACGCTTCATCCGCGCCAGCTGGACATAGCGCTGGACGGGAAGCCCGCACATCGCCGTAAACTGCCGGTGGAAATGAAAGCGCGAAAACGCCGCGACGCCGCTCAGCCGTTCGACGTCCAGCGCTTCGTCGAGATGCGCGTCGATGTGATCGAACACGCGCTCCATCCGGGACTGGTATCGTTGGCGGGCATCGGGCGTCATGGGTTCCTCCGTGGCAGCGTCTGCCTAGGGCACGCTTGCGCGCCGCGCCTGACCGCGCTTGCGGAAGGTTCAATCCCCGCCGCACCCGCCGCCGCCACAGCCGCTCCCGCAACCCTGCGCACCATCGCCGCCATGACTCGCGTGGCCGGACTGGTTTCCCTCGCCCCCGGTCGAGCATCCGCCGGTGCCACAGCCGCCCCCGTCCTTCCCGCCCCGCCGCCGGGCCGGATCGCGCATCTGATAGGCCACCGCGACCACGATCGCGGCAATCGCGATAAGAACGCCGTAGCCGACCAGCGCGCTACCCCCGCCGCCATTGGCCGCAAGCAGCCCGCACCCTGCGAGCACGGGCACCCCGAGCAACGGCGCGGCCAGCGCGCGGGGCACTATCCAGTTGCGGTTCCGATCCACCCGGACGAAGCCGGCATCGAAACGGCGGGCAGCGGGGGGCCACACGTCACCCGGCGCGTCTGCGCCGAATATGCGGCGATAGGCATCGAGCGTTGCGTCATATTGCGCGCGATAGCGGCGATCCTCCGCTTCCCCGCCAGACGTGGGCCCATGGTGCAGCGCGCGCCCCAGGACGCTGCCGCAAAGATCGTCCCAATAGCTGCGTGTGTAGGCGAGATGGAGGTGCCAGGCCTGATCCACTGCGTCCGATGGCGTCACGGCATGCGGCGCGGTGGCCGCAAGGAACAGGAACCGGCGATATTCCCGATCGACGCGTTCTGCATAGGCCCGCGACCAGCCATTCTCCCGCGCGAGCCGCACGGCGAACGGCAGGGCGGCGCCCGGCGCATCGATCGCCAGCGCCGCGATCCGCGCCATCAGCGCGGCATCCTCCGGACTCATCCGACCGGCGGCTCCCACAATTCGATCGGGTTGCCTTCGGGGTCGTGGATGCGGGCGAAGCGGCCGGTTTCGGGGGTGTCCCATTCGGCCTTGGTCGTGATCTCCACGCCCAGCGCGTTGAGCTGTTCGAGCATGCTGTCGATGTCGCGCACGCGCAGGTTGAGCATCACTTGCTTGTCGGCGGCGAAATAGTCGCTGTCCGCCTTGAAGGGTTCAAACACCACCGGGCCGGGCTCGGGATACCAGAACCAGTCGCTCGACTGGCCATTCTCGTCCTTGCCGAAACCGCCGCCGACGCCCAGCACGTCGCGATACCAGGCCTTGAGCCCTTCCGGGTCCTTCGCGCGAAAGAAATAACCGCCAAATCCGATCACCGGCATGCGTGTCTCCCCCCGTTTCAGGCGGCGTCCTGGTCGATCTCCTGACCGCCCGCCGCTTCCAGCAGGCGCCGCTCGATCGCGCGCAGCCGCCCGCCGCTTTCGATCTTATCACCGATCAGGTCGGTCAGATAGAAGGTGTCGACCGCGCGCTCGCCATAGGTCGCGACATGCGCCGAATGGATCGTCACCTTCGACTGGAACAGCGCGTGCGCAAGACCATGGAGCAGCGCAGGGCGATCGCGCGCATGGACTTCAATCACGGTGAAGCGGTTCGACGCGGCATTGTCGATGAACACATTGGGCTCGATCGTGAAGGCGTCCGCGCGCGGGCGCGACAGCGGACGGGTGCGCAGCCTTTCGGACAGCTTGGCACGGTTAGCCAGCGCATCGGTGATGCTGGTCTTGAGCCGGTTGAGCCGCGATTCCTCGTCGAACGGGCGGCCCAGCGGGTCCTGGACCAGGAAATTGTCGAGCGCCATGCCGTCGCGCGTGGTGTGGATGCGCGCATCGATGATGTTGCCCCCGGCGACATGGATCGCGCCGGCGATGCGATAGAATAGCCCCGGATGGTCGGCGGCATAGACGGTGACCAGCGTCGCCCCGCGCTCTGGGTAAACCTGCGCCTCGATCGAGAGCCGCGCGTCGCCCGCCGCATCGACCAGCCGGGCGTTGCGCTCCAGCACGTCCTGCGGCTCGGCGATCCAATAGGGTTCGGGCAGCCGCCGCTTGAGCGCGTCCATCCGCGCCGGGTCCCACCCCAGCGTCGCGGCCAGCGCCGCCTGCTTCGCGGCGATCCGCTCGGTCCGGCCCTTTTGCTTGTGGCCCAGCCGCAGCACCTCCTCCGCCGCGTCGAACAGGTCGGCGAGCAGCTGGCGTTTCCAGCTGTTCCACACCCCCGGCCCCACCGCGCGAATATCGACGATGGTCAGCACCAGCAGCAGCCGCAGCCGCTCGGTGCTCTGCACCGCGCCGGCAAAATCCAGGATCGTCTTGAAATCGGCGAGGTCGCGCTTGAACGCCGTTGCCGACATCAGCAGGTGCCAGCGCACCAGCCACGCCACCGTCTCGGTCTCCGCCGGAGTCAGCCCCAGCCGGGGACACAGCCGCTCGGCGACTTCGGCGCCCAGCACCGAATGATCGCCGCCGCGCCCCTTGGCGATGTCGTGCAGCAGCACCGCGACATACAGCGCTCGCCGCGACACGATCTGGCGGAAGATGCCGGTCGCCAGCGGATGATCCTCTTGCAGGTCACCCTTCTCGATCTGGTTGAGCAACCCGATCGCGCGGATCGAGTGCTCGTCGACCGTGTAGTGGTGGTACATGTCGAACTGCATCTGCGCGACGACGCGACCGAAATCGGGCACGAAGCGCCCGAACACGCCCGCTTCGTTCATCCAGCGCAGCACCGTTTCCGGGTCACGGGGCGAAGTGAGCACATCGAGGAACAGCGCGTTGGCGCGCGGATCTTCCCGAACATCGTCCACAAGCTTGGCGTCGCGCGCCGCCGCGCGCATCGCCAGCGGGTGGATTTCAAGGCCGTGCAGGTCCGCCAGCTGGAAGATCTCGACCAGCCGCACCGGGTCTTCGGCGAAAAACGTCTCGCGCGGCAGCGCCAGCCGCCCGCGATCGAGCCGGAATCCGTGGAGGCGGCGCGGGCTGCGGAACAGCTTGGGAAAACCGAAGCGGCGCCCGCGCGCGGCGAATTTCTCGTCCAGATGCGCCAGGAACACGCCGGTCAGGTCGCCCACCACCTTCGCCTGAAGGAAGTAGAAGTGCATGAACCGCTCGACCTTCGACTTCCCCGGCCGGTCCGAATAGCGCATCCGCTCGGCAATCTCGCGCTGGACGTCGAAGGTCAGCCGGTCCTCGGCCCGCCCGCTGATGAGGTGGAGCTGGCAGCGCACCGCCCACAGGAAATTCTCGGCCCGGCGAAACTGGCGAAGTTCCTGCCGCGTGAGCAGCCCCACCTCGACCAGCTCGGCGGTTTCGCGCACGTTATAGGCGTATTTGCCGATCCAGAAGAGCGTGTGGAGGTCGCGCAGCCCCCCCTTGCCTTCCTTCACATTGGGTTCGACGACATAGCGGCTGTCGCCCATCTTCTTGTGCCGGGCGTTCCGCTCTTCCAGCTTATCGGCGATGAAGGCGCGGGCGGTGTCGGCCTGGACCTCGCTCTTGAAGCGCACCGCAGCCTCTTCGTACAGCTCGGTATCGCCCCAGACATAGCGCGCCTCGAGCAGCGCGGTGCGCACCGTCCCGTCGGCCTTGGCCTGACGCACCATATCGTCGAGCGAGCGCGACGAATGGCCGATCTTCAGCTGCATGTCCCACAGCGAATAGAGCATCGATTCGATGACCTGCTCGCACCAGCCATTGACCTTCCACGGGGTGAGGAAGCCGATGTCGATGTCCGAATGCGGCGCCATCTCGCCCCGGCCATAGCCGCCGACCGCGATCAACGTCATGCGTTCGGACGTGGTGGGATTGGGATTGGGGTGCAGCCGCTGCGTGGTGAAGTCCCAGAGCAGCCGCAGGATCTGGTCGGTCAGGAACGCGCCCGACGCGGCCGCCTCCAGCCCGCGCGAGGGGTGCTCGATCAGCCGCCGGGCGATTTCGGCATGGCCCGCGTCGAGCGCAGCCTTCAGTTCCAGCGTCGCCGCCTTGCGCAGCGCCGCCGCATCCGGCGCCTCGATCGCGGCCAGCCGATCGGCGACGCCCCGGCGATCGATCAGCGCGCGACGGTGGGGGACGGAATCGAAGCGGGAAGCCATGGTGCGGAGATAAGGGCGGGCGCCGGTCCGCGCCACCGCTATCTCGTTGCGCCGCAACGTGCCGGTTTGGAAATGCGTCGGTGGCGCATTTCCAAACCGGCACCGGACGTGTCAGGCGACATGCGACAGCCGCTCGATCTGCGCGGTCAGCGCGTCGATCTTTTCGTGCAGCCCCTCGATCTGCGCCTCGGCGCGCAGGTTGGTCTCGTAATCCAGCCGCGCCTCGAACCGGTCCTTCGCGGCCTGGCGGTTCTGGCTCATCATGATGATCGGCGCCTGCAATGCCGCCAGCATCGACAGCATCAGGTTGAGGAAGATGAAGGGAAACGGATCGAAGGCGTGCGCCGCCAGGATGACCGTGTTGAGCACCGCCCAGGCGGCCAGGAACACACCGAAGCCGATGATGAAGCTCCACGAGCCGCCGATGGTGGCGACACGATCCGCCAGCCGCTCGCCAAAGGTGAGGCGCGCATCGAACAGCGCATGGGGATCGCGCACCGCCGGACGACGGAGATCGATCAGGAAACGAATTGCTGCGTTCATAAAAACCTCGCTGCCGACCGGCCGTCACGGCCGGGCGCGAGGTGAGCGGGTCAGCTCAGCTGCGTACGGGCCATGGACGGCGCGGTCGATCTACTGTGATCGTTGCTGGACATAACCCTCTGGGTTGTTCGAATGGGCGGAAGCGGAGGTCCGTTTCCGAGAGTGCACATGTGCACCGGGGCGCCGAAGTGCAAATGAAAAAGACGTCATGTTTGCCGGGCACGGAAAAGGCCGGCCCGCGTGGCGGGAACCGGCCTTTTCGCGAACGCCCCGGTCGGAGCGTGACGATCAGTCGGGCTTCTTGGCGACGCCCACCAGCGCCGGGCGCAACAGCCGGTCGCGGATCATGTAGCCCGCCTGGATTTCCTGCACCACGGTGCCCGGCTCGACATCGGCGCTCGGCATTTCCATCATCGCCTGGTGGCGATTGGGGTCCAGCGCCTCGCCGACCGACACGATCTTGGAAATGCCATGGCGGGCGAACACCGAATCCAGCTCGCGGCCCGTGGCTTCGAGCCCGACGACCAGCGCCTTGAACTTGTCGTCCTCGCGCAGTTCGGTCGGGATCGTCGCCAGTGCGCGCGTCAGATTGTCCGCAACCGACAGCACGTCGCGGGCAAAGCCGGTTGCGGCATAGGTGCGCGCGTCGGCTGCTTCCTTCTCGGCGCGACGGCGCACATTCTGCGTTTCCGCCTGGGCATAGAGCACCGCAGCCTTCGCCTCGGCGACCTGTGCCTCCAGCTCGGCAACGCGGTCCTGCTGCGCCACTTCGGGCGCCTGCTCGGCGGTTTCCTCGCGCACGGTGTTTTCGGTGTCCTGCACGTCCGCGCTCATCTTTTCATTCTCGTTCGACATAGTTCCCTGTTTCATCTTCAGGCCATCAATCGGGCCAGTGTGGCCGCCGTGAAATCCACCATGGGCACGACGCGGGCATAGTTCAACCGCGTGGGGCCGATCACGCCCACCACGCCGACCACGCGCCCATCGAGCGCACGCACCGGCTTGGCGATCACCGACGAGCCCGACAACGCAAACAGCTTGGTTTCCGATCCGATGAAGATCCGGGTCGCCTCGCCATCGCGCGCGCTGTCGAGCAGGCGGGCGATTTCCTCCTTGCCCTCCAGCTCGTCGAGCAGCTGGCGCACCCGGTCCAGATCCTCGGCGGCGGCAGTGTCGATCAGCCGCGCCTGGCCGCGCACGATCAGCACCGGGCGGCGCCCGCTATCCTCGCTCCAAACCGCAAGCCCGCGTTCGACCAGCGCCGCCGCCGCGCTGTCGAGCGCCGCGCGCTGCTGATGCAGGTCGCGCTCGACTCGCGCCAGCGCCTGGGCGAGCGTGAGCCCGGTCAGCATCGCGCTCATGTAATTCGCGGCCTGTTGCAGCGAGAGCGGGTCGATCCCGCCGGGCAATTCGACGACGCGGTTCTCGACCGATCCATCCTCGCCCACCAGCACCGCCAGCGCGCGGTCCTCGCTGAGCGGCACGAAGCCGACCTGGCGCAGCACCGGCTCCGCCTTGGGCACCAGCACCAGCCCGGCGCAGGCGGACAGCCCGGAAAGCGCGGCAGTGGTCCCGGCCAGCGCCTCTTCCACCGGCCCCACCTGCCCCGCCCGCGCCTCGATCGCGGCGCGTTCCTGCGCCGAGGGTTCGCTGGCCTGCATCATGCCATCGACGAACAGCCGCAGCCCGCTCTCGGTCGGCATCCGCCCCGCGCTGGTATGCGGCGCGGCGAGCAACCCGGCCTCTTCCAGGTCCTGCATCACGTTGCGGATCGACGCGGGCGACAGGTTGAGCGCCGAAATCTTGGAAATCGTCCGCGACCCCACCGGCGCGCCGGTATCGAGATAGGATTCGACCACGATCCGGAAGACGTCACGGGCGCGATCGGTCATTTCGTTGATGGGGGGTGTGGTCATGCGCATGATGTAGGCGGCGCGAGGCCAAGCCTCAACGGGGTACAGGGCGACGGGTGGGTGTTGTTCCCCTGCGAAAGCAGGGGTCCAGAGTCGCAAGCGCCCTGCTCGGAACTCTGGACCCCTGCTTTCGCAGGGGAACCGGGATTCCCTGGCCGCGAAACGGGCGCCATCCGCAACCGGCGACGCGCTTGCCGGTCTTTCGGGCGGGTGGCGCGCGCCTATGCTGCTCGTTCCCCTGCGAACGCAGGGGTCCAGAGCCACAAGCATCGTCCTCGGAGCCCTGGGCCCCTGCTTTCGCAGGGGAACGGGAATTTGCGGGGAACGGGGCCCTGCCCCTGTCAGGGCCGCTCGCCGATCATCGCCGCGATCGGCAGCGCGTCGGGCGCCTGTCCCAGCGCATCGGCGATGGGGCGTTTGGTGCCGAGGTTGCAGCCGAAATAATAATAGAGCCCCTGGCTGTCGCCGATCGCGCGGGTCCAGCGGACCTCGACGCTGGGCATGTCGGTGGCGGCGTTGGCGCAGCGCGGCTCGCCGGGGGCGTAGCGCACATCGCCGCTTGCCGGGCGATACGGGGCGAGCGCAGCGGCAAAGGCGTCATATTGCGCGCGGGTGAGCGTGAAGGCGCGCTCGCCGGTCACGGCGGTGAAGCGCTTGCCGGTGAACACGCCGGTGCCGTCGGGCCGCACCGTGACGGCATAGACCGGACAGGCGCCGAAGCACGGGCCGGTTTCGTAGGTGATCGAATCGCCTTCGATCGGCACCGGGCCGCCGGGCCGCGACGGCGCCACGCACCCGGCCAGCGCCACCGCCGCCGCCCCCATCGCCATCCATTGCTTCATCGTGTCTCTCCCCTGGATCGTCCGCCACCACTGGCGCGTTCGTAACGCACGGTCTAGGTGCCCGGGCCAACCTTGCAGGAGACTGAAGCAGATGCGCCCATCCGGCCGCGCCCCCGACGAAATGCGGGCAATCACGATCGAGCCCAACTTCACCCGCCACGCCGAAGGATCGGTGCTGATCGGGTTCGGCGACACCCGCGTGCTGGTGACCGCCAGCATCGAAGAACGGATTCCGCCCTGGCTGCGCGGCAAGGGCGAGGGCTGGGTCACCGCCGAATATGGCATGTTGCCCCGCGCCACGCACACGCGCGGCCAGCGTGAGGCGGCAAAGGGCAAGCAATCGGGCCGTACGCAGGAAATCCAGCGGCTGATCGGCCGTTCGCTGCGCGCCGTGACCGACCTGAAGGCACTTGGCGAGCGCCAGATCACGCTCGACTGCGACGTGCTCCAGGCCGATGGCGGCACGCGCACGGCGGCGATTTCGGGCGCGTGGGTCGCGCTGCGGCTGGCGACGAACAAGCTGCTGGCGGCGGGCCAACTGGAAAAGGACCCGATCCTGACGCAGGTGGCAGCGGTAAGCTGCGGCATCTATCAGGGCACGCCGGTGCTCGACCTCGACTATGACGAGGATTCGAATGCCGATGCCGACGCCAATTTCGTGCTGCTGGCCGACGGCAAGATCGCCGAGGCGCAGGCCACCGCCGAGGGCGCGACCTATGACGAAGAGGGCCTGCTGCGCCTGTTGCGGCTTGCGCGCATCGGCTGCACCCGTATCTTCGACGCACAATTGAAGGCGATTGCATGACCCCAGGTGACGAAGGAATCGGCGGCACGGCGGGGAGCGGCGACGCCCCCCAGGCGATCCGCAAGCTCACCCCCGGCAAGCTGGTGATCGCCAGCCACAATGCCGGCAAGGTGCGCGAGATCCGGGCGCTGCTCGGTCCCTATGGGATCGAGCCGGTGTCCGCCGCCGAGCTGGACCTCCCCGAACCGGAGGAGACCGGCACCACCTTCGTCGCCAATGCCGAGTTGAAGGCGCTGCAGGCCGCAGACCTGTCCGGGCTCCCCGCCCTGGCGGACGACAGCGGCCTGTGCGTCGAGGCGCTGGGGCTGGAACCCGGCATCTTCTCCGCGCGCTGGGCCGGGCCGGACAAGGACTTCGCGCTGGCGATGCAGCGCGTCGAGGATCGCCTCGCCGCACTGCCGCCGGAAACGGGACGCGACGCGCATTTCATCTGCGCGCTCGCGCTCGCCTGGCCCGACGGGCATGTCGAATGGTTCGAGGGGCGCGTGGACGGCACGCTGGTCTGGCCGCCGCGCGGCGATCGCGGCTTTGGCTATGACCCGATGTTCGTGCCGCTGGGCTACGACCAGAGCTTTGCCGAGATGGACCCGCAAGCCAAGCATGCGATGAGCCACCGCGCCCACGCCTTTGCCCAATTGGTGCAGGCGGTGCTCTGACTCCCCTCCGCGCGTAAAAGCCCCAATTGCCTGTGCCTAAGGAGTTATTTACCATGGCTGGCATCGGGGCGAGATAATCGGGGGGCGACAGGGTGGATCGGATAGGCTTTGGGGCGACGCTCGACGATGGCGCGATGCGCGACATCGGCGCGCGCACGCATGTACGGGCGATGGGCAGTACCACCGGGCTGGGGATTCCGGCGATCGCCCGCGAAGCCCCCGCGCCCGCCAAGGTCGAACTGGCCCGCTGGCTGCTCGTCGCGCGCGACGCGCTGGGCAGCCATGTGGGCGAGGACCTGTTCGCCGATCCGGCGTTCAACATCCTGCTGGACCTGTATGTCCATCATGCCGAGGGGCGCCGCGTCACGACATCCTCCGCCTGCATCGCATCGGGAGTGCCGACCACGACGGCGCTGCGCTGGGTCAATGTCCTGGTGAAGCGCGGGCTGGTGGTGAAGCGGGACGATCCGTCCGACCGGCGCTTCACCTTCCTGGAACTGAGCCCGAACGGGCTGGACCGAATCGATTCGTTCCTGGCCGCTATGCGCGCGAAGCTGGATCGCCTGGGCGGGGCGTAGCTTCCCGCAGCGTCCGCAGCCGATCGAGCACCATCGCGAGCGACGCCGCCTCGACATCCATACCCGCCGCATCCAACAGCGTCATCGCCTGCTCGATAAAGACGCAGGCAGTTTCGATACGGTCGCTCTCGCGCGCCATATGCCTGCTTTCCGTAGATCCCCTTATGTCCATTATGGACCTTATCCCGGCTCACATACAAGCCGGGGCAACTACGCGCAGGGAAAGACCGGAGTCGGGGGCGGAGCGCGCGCGCTAAACGGCTCGCCGCGTGGCGTTTTTTCTGGCGAGGATCTGAAGGGAGGTCTTCGCTCGACGCGGCGGTGGTGGACAGGGCTAGATTCGAACTAGCGTAGGGCGGACCCGGCAGATTTACAGTCTGCTGCCTTTAACCACTCGGCCACCTGTCCCCAGGCGCCGCGTCGAGCGAGGGCGGTCCATTGCCGAAGCGAACGCGACCTGTCAACGCCTTGCGCATACTCTGTGCGACGCATAGCGTCTTTCCACAGC
Organism: Sphingomonas degradans; assembly: GCF_053502645.1. Taxonomy (NCBI): domain Bacteria; kingdom Pseudomonadati; phylum Pseudomonadota; class Alphaproteobacteria; order Sphingomonadales; family Sphingomonadaceae; genus Sphingomonas; species Sphingomonas degradans. Next base: position 331,520 of record NZ_CP177172.1, on the reverse strand, counting down.
TTTTCCTCGATCCAGGAACTTCATGCGCACCCTAACCGCCATTGCCGCCGTCATGATGATCGCCACCCCTGCCGCCGCGCAGAGTGTCGATCGTGCGGAAATCGCCCGAATCATCGATGAGGGCTTCAACCACTCGCAAATCATGCAGACCGCCGAACAGCTGATGGACGGCATCGGCCCGCGCCTCACCAACTCCCCTGGCATCCGCAAGGCCGAGGACTGGACGATGGCGCGCTATCGCGACTGGGGCCTGAAGAACGTCCACAAGGAAGGGTTTGAGTTCGGCCGCGGCTGGTGGGCCGAGCGGTTCAGCGCGCGCATGGTGAGCCCCCGCCCCATCGACCTGACGGCGATGGCGATCACCTGGACCCCCGGCACGCCGGGCAAGATCAGCGCGCCCGTGTTCGTCGCCCCGATCAGCAGCGTCGAGCATTTCGCCCGCTACAAGGGCAAGCTGGCGGGCAAGATCGTGATGGTCACGCTGCCCGACAATGGTTCCGAGCCCGGCGAGGCGCCGTTCCGCCGCCTGAACGGCGACGACCTGTCCAAGCTCGACGTCTATGAACCGCCCAAGCACGATCCCGAATCGACCGATCGCCGCATCAAGCGCCTCGACTTCGCCTCCAAGCTCGACGCCTTCCTGAAGGCCGAGGGCGCCGTCGCCTATGCCACCATGTCCTCGCGCGACGGCAAGCTGCTGCACGGCACCGGCTATCTGTTCGGCACGGGGGAGACGCAAGCGGTGCCCGGCTTCGAAATCGCGGCAGAGGATTATCGCCGCCTCGCCCGGCTGGCCAAGGTCGGCCCGGCGCCGGTGATCGAGCTGGACAGCGTCGTCCATTTCGAGGACGCCGACACCAAGGCGTACAACGTCATCGCCGACATCCCCGGCACCGATCCCAGCGGCGCCTATGTCATGGCCGGCGCGCATCTCGACAGCTGGACCGCCGGCGACGGCGCCGTCGACAATGGCGCGGGCGTGGCGATGGTGATGGAGGCCGCGCGCATCCTGCAATCGATGGGGGTGAAGCCCAAGAGGACGATCCGATTCGCGCTGTGGGCGGGCGAGGAACAGGGCCTGCTGGGCTCGATGGCCTATGTCGAACAGCATATCGCCACGCGCCAGCGCGCGGCGAACGCGCCGACATCGGGGCTTGCCCGCTTCTATGGCTGGGCCAATCGCTGGCCGATCGTGCGCCAGCCGGGCTATGACAAGCTGGCCGCGTACTTCAATCTCGACAACGGCTCGGGCCGGATTCGCGGCATCTATGCCGAGAAAAACGTCGCTGCGGTGCCGATGCTGCGCGACTGGTTCGCGCCGTTCGCGACGCTGGGCGCAAGCACGGTGGCGATCCGCACCACCGGCGGCACCGATCACATGTTCTTCTCCGCCGTCGGCATCCCGGCGTTCCAGTTCATCCAGGACCCGCTGGATTATGGCAGCCGGCTGCACCACACGAGCATCGACACGTTCGATCACCTGAAGGCCGCGGACATGCGCCAGGCCGCCGTGATCCTGGCGTCGATGCTGCTGCAATCGGCGAATGCGGAAAAGGCGCTGCCCCGCCAGCCCTTCCCCACCGAACCGACGCCGACCGATCCGTTCGCCTATCCCGATCCGAGCGACGACTGATGGCACGTCGTGGACACCGGCCGAGCCAGGCCCCCGCATCGCGCCCGCGTTTTTACGGACGGCACGCCGTCCTTGCCGCGCTGGCAAATCCCGAACGCACCGTGCGCAAGCTGTGGGGCACGCGCGAGGCGCTGGCCGCGCTCAACATTCCGCCGGTGATTCCCATTACCTACGCGGATGTCGCCGATCTGGCGCGGCTGGTGCCCGGCGACGCGCCGCACCAGGGCATCGTCGCCGAAGTCGACCCGCTGGAGGAAATCTGGCTGGGCGACCTGCTGGCACAGGGTGAAGGCGACCAGCGCCCGCTGCTGGTGCTGGATCAGGTGACCGATCCGCACAATGTCGGCGCGATCCTGCGCTCGGCGGCGGCGTTCGACGCGCTGGGCATCGTGACGCAGGACCGGCACGCACCGCCCGAATCGGGAACGGTCGCGCGCGCGGCATCGGGCGCGCTGGAAACCGTTCCCTGGGTGCGCGTGGTAAACCTGGCCCGCGCGCTCGACGAAATCGCAGAGGCCGGTTTCTGGCGCATCGGGCTGACCGGCCATGCCAAGGGCACGCTGGCGCAGGTGATGGGCGAACAGCGAATCGCGCTGGTGCTCGGTGCCGAGGGCGAAGGAATGCGCCAGAATACCGAGGCGCATTGCGACGAACTGGCCAAGCTGCCGATTTCGCCCAAGGTCGAGAGCCTGAACGTATCCAATGCGGCCGCCGTGGCGCTCTACGCCATCGCCGCGCGCAGCTGACCCGAACGGAGAAGATCATGACGCAACATTGGCGCAAGGCGCTTGCCGCCGCGATTGTCGTGCCCCTCGCGCTCGCGCTCGCGGCGTGCCTGTTCGTGCCAGGCCGCTTCCAGTCCACGCTGACGATCAAGGCAGATCGCAGCTTCACCTTCACCTACAAGGGCGAAGTCGTGGCGATGGATCTGGAAGGGATGATGGGCAAGGGCCTGTCCGATCTGGCGGATTCGGACGACGAGGCGGATGGCGAGAACAAGAAGCCCTCGACCGACGCGGACAAGGCCAAGAAGGACGCCGACAAGCGGGCGGAGAAGGACGCCGAGTATCGCGCGCTCGCCGATCAGGTCCGCAAGGAAGCGGGCTACAGCCTGGTCGAATATCGCGGCGACGGCGTATTCTATGTCGAATATGCGCTGTCGGGTAAGCTGACGCACAACTTCCTGTTCCCGTACAATCAGGACGCGGAAATGATCTTCCCGTTCGTCGCAGTCGAACTGCGCGGCAAGGACGGGGTCCGCGTCAAGGCGCCGGCCTTCGCCAAGCAGCAGGACAGCGGCAAGACGATGGGCGCCGGCGATCAGGCGGCATCGAAGCTGGACGGCAGCTTCACGCTCATCACGGACGCACAGATCGTCAGCCAGAACAACGAGGACGGCGCCACGTCTGTCCCCGGCGGCAAATCGATCACATGGAAGGTCAATGCCCGCTCCGCCGACGCACCGATGGCGATGCTGAAGGTGGCGGGGCTTTAAGCGTGTGATGACGCCGGGCTGATCTACCCTTCCCGTTCGCCCTGAGCTTGTCGAAGGGCAGTGAAACTCACCGTACTTCGACACGCTCAGCACGAACGGATTTAACGACCGGGCCAAGAGGGGATGCGCCAGCGGCGCATCCCCAGACGACACTCCGATCAATCCTCGGCGGCGATGGTGACGCGCAGGCCGTCGAGATCGTCGGTGAACGGGATCTGGCACGACAGGCGCGACAAGTCGTTGCGGTCCATCGAGCTGTCGAGCAGATCGTTCTCGTCCTCGCTCATCGGCGGCAGTTTGGCCGCAAATTCCGGGTCGACATGGACGTGGCAGGTCGCGCAACTGCAGCAGCCGCCGCACAGGGCGAGCAGTTCGTCAAAGCCATTGTCGCGGATCACTTCCATCACGCTAAGGCCGGCATCCCCCGTGACCGTGCGTTCTTCTCCTTCACGGGTGACGACAATAAGCTTGGGCATCGTTATCTCCTGGTGGCGGCGCGAGCATTGCCGCCGATCGCCAACCAGCGCAAGGACCGCCTGAAAGGGGCCTGAAATGGGATTGAGCGCCGACCAGCTCCGCACGTCGATCGATGCACTCGCTGCGCAGGAGCCCGCCTTTGCAGCCGCGCTTGCCCGCGCGGGCTATCCCGAGCCGCGCCTGCGCGACCGGGGCTATGAAACGCTGCTGCGCACGATCGTGGGGCAGCAGGTGAGCGTGGCGGCGGCGCAATCGATCTGGAACAAGCTTGCCGCCGCGCTGGGCGACCTGACCGATCCGGCCACCGTCGCCGCCGCATCGGACGAGGCGCTGCGCGCCGCCGGCCTGTCGCGGCAAAAGGCGAGCTATGCGCGCAGCCTGGCGGAGGAAGTGTCGAGCGGCCAGCTCGACCTGGCCAACCTGCCCGCCGACGACGAGGACGCGATCGCCGCGCTGACCCGCATCAAGGGGATCGGGCGCTGGTCCGCCGAAATCTATCTGCTGTTCGCCGAAGGTCGCGTCGATGTGTGGCCGGCGGGCGACCTGGCCGTGCAGATCGAGATCGGCCGGATACTGGGCCACCCGGAGCGCCCGTCGGAAAAGCAGCTGCGCGAATGGTCGCTGGCGTGGAGCCCGCATCGCGGCGCTGCGGCGATCTTTGCGTGGCACCACTACAAGATCGACATGGACGTCATCTGAGGGCCTGCCGGCCTCAGCCGCGCGTGACCAGCATCGTCTCGCGCAGTTCGATCACCGGCACTTCCCACGGGTGCGCCGTCATGATTGCATCGATCGCGTGCGCCAGGGCCTCCGCCGGTGCATCGCCGGGGATATACAGCGTAAGGATCGCGGTCGGCGAAACCGCCCCACTGCCTGCCTTGCCCAGCGTCGGCACCGCATCGGCACCCGGCGTGAACAATTCCCATCCCGGCGCGAGTTCGACGACCGAGCGATAGGCCCCGAAATCGCCGAGCGGGGTGTCGCTGCGCACGATCGCCAGCATCGCAGCGAGCACCGGGTCCGCCTCGATACAGGCCGTCCGCCCGGCCAGCAGACCGGCCAGCGTGGCCGCTTCGATCGGGCAATGGACGCGCAGCGCGCGGGCCGGGAGCAGCGCGTGGTGCGTGCCCGGCGTCATGCCCCCAGCGCCTCCAGCCCCATCGCGATCGCGCCCAGCGGGCCCGCCATCGTGCCCAGCCCCGGCGCGCCCAGCCGCCAGTCGAGTTCCTCGGCATAGGCCGCCAGCGCGCCATAGCCGCCCAGATTGTCGCGCAGCTGTGTGCGGATGCGGGGGAACAGATGCTCGCGCGCGGCGATCACGCCGCCGCCGATCGCGATGCGCTCCGGCGCGAAGGCGACGACAAGATTGTGGAGCAGCCCCGCCAGATCGTGGACGAACAGCGCCCATTCGGGGCCGTCCTGCGGCAATTCCGCGCCGGGGCGGCCAAAGCGCGCGGCGATCGCCGGGCCGGCAATCAGCCCCTCGATGCACGCCCCGTGATAGGGGCACCAGCCGGCATAGGTGTCGCCGGGCGCGCGCGGCACGCGCATGTGCCCGGCCTCGCCATGGGCATAGCCCTGGACCGGGCGGCCATTGGCGACCATGCCCACGCCCACCCCGGTACCGATCGTGATATAGGCGTGCGTCGCCATTCCGCGCGCCGCGCCCCAGCGCGCCTCGGCCAGCGCGGCGCCGTTCACGTCGGTCTGGATCGCGGTCGGCTTCGCATAGCGGCGCGACAGGCGCTGGAACAGGTCGGTGCCGGTCCAGCCGGGCTTGGTCGTCGCGGTCACCGATCCGAACTGCGGATGCGCGCGGTTCAGCTCGAGCGGGCCGAAGCTGGCGATGCCGAGCGCGTCGAAGGCCCAGCCGTCGAGCACCGCCTCGATCGCCGCCAGCGTCGTGGCGGGATCGGTGGTCGGGATCACATGCCGTTCACGCACGTCGTCGGGCCCGGTGGCGAGCGATGCCACACACTTGGTGCCGCCCAGCTCAAGGCCGGCGATCAGGGAGGGTGTCGAAGTCATCCGCGCCCGCTAGCGCAGCCGGGCGGACGAGGGAAGCCGTGCGTCAGGCGTCGCGGGCGCGCAGTGCGTCGAACACGCTGACGGCGGCCAGCACCGCCATGAAGGCGACCATCGCGCCGCCGACAAGGTAGACATAGTTGCTGCCGATCAGATCGAGCATCGGAACTCTCCCGGTGTGAAAGGCGCCATCATCGCCGCCCCCGCCCCGCCGGCATTGATCCTGGTCAAAGAAGCACGCGCGCCCGCCGCCCATGCGTGTGCCCATGACTCACCGCTTCCTGCCCGCACTCGCCGAGCGTTCCGTGCCGCGCTACACCAGCTACCCCACGGCCGCCGAATTCCACGCCGGCGTCGGCGCGCGTGAACAGGGCGAGGCGCTGGCGGCGATCGCGCCCAAGACGCCGGTGTCGCTGTACCTGCACATCCCGTTCTGCCACGAAATCTGCTGGTATTGCGGATGCAACACCGGGGCGGTGGGTCGGGCCGACCGGGTGACGGCGTATCGCGACGCCCTGCTGCGCGAGATCGAGACGGTCGGCGCGCGGATGCGCGGCAGCGTGGTGAGCGTCCACTTCGGTGGCGGCAGCCCCAACGCGCTGGCGCCCGACGACCTGGTGGTGATCGCCGCCGCGCTGCGAAGCAATTTCGCCATCGCATCCGATTCGGAATGGGCAGCCGAACTCGATCCGCGCACGCTCGACGCCGACTATGCCGCCGCCCTCGCCACTGCCGGCATCGGTCGCGCGAGCCTGGGGGCGCAGACCTTTGCGCCGCATGTCCAGCGCCGGATCAACCGCGTGCAGCCGTTCCGCGACGTCGCCCGCTCCGCCGAGCAGCTCCGCGCTGCCGGCATCGCGCGCGTCAACCTGGACCTGATGTACGGCCTGCCCGGCCAGACGCTGGACGATGTCGCGGCGACGATCGACCAGGCGCTGGCGCTGACGCCGGATCGCATCGCGGTGTTCGGCTATGCCCATATGCCGCGTATGCTGCCGCGCCAGCGGATGATCGACGAATCGCTGCTGCCCGATGCCCGCGCCCGCTTCTGGCAAAGCGCGTTGGCGCACGACCTGCTGGTCGAGGCCGGGTTCCAGGCGATCGGCTTCGATCACTTCGCGCAACCCGACGACAGCATCGCCATCGCCGCGCGCCAGGGCAGCCTGCGCCGCAATTTCCAGGGCTTTACCGACGATCCCGCCGCGACCGTGATCGGGCTCGGCGCGTCGGCGATCAGCCAGTATGACGGGCTGCTCGTCCAGAACGAGAAGCATGTCGGGCGCTATCGGATGCTGGCGGGCAACGGGATGCTCAGCGGCGTGCGCGGCGTGGCGCGCACGGCGGACGACCGGCTGCGGACCGAAGTGATCGAGCGGCTGCTGTGCGACGGCACCGTCGATGCCGCCGCGATCGCCGAGCGCCACGGCCAGTCGCCCCAGGTCTTTGGCGACGCGCTGCCCACGCTCGACGCGCTGGCGCAGGAAGGGCTGGTGACGCGCGACGGCTGGCGGATCGCCATCCTGCCGCAGGGGCGCCCCTATGCCCGGCTCGCCGCCTGCGCGTTCGACAGCTATCGCGTCGCGGCGCACCAGCGCTTCAGCCGGGCCGTATAGGAAAGGCCCCATCGGTATCATTCCCGATACCGAGCCACCGGCCCCGGACCTAGCCTTCACCCATCCTCAAGGACGTGGAGGCGATCATGAAGAACGTACTGCTGCTGATCCATGACGATCCGGGCCAGGAGGCCCGGCTGCAGGTCGCGCTGGACCTGACCCGGGCGCTGAACGGCCATCTGTCGTGCGTCGATGTCTCGATCGTGCCGGTGATGGTGGACGATTATGTCCCCAATGGCGGCAGCGCGCTGCTCCTCGCCGACGAACAGGCGCGCGAGGGCGAGAATCGCAAGGCGATCGAGCGCCGGCTGGCGCATGAGGACGTCGCCTATGACTGGCGCGACGTGACCGGCGACCTGCGCGGCGCGCTGCGCGATGCGGCGGGGCTGGCCGATGTGATCGTGGTCAACCGCCAGCTCGACGGCATCGCCTTTCCCGACATGCGCGGGCTGGTCGGCGACTTGCTCGCCTGTGCCGAGACGCCGATCCTGGCGGTGCCCGAAAGCGCCCGCGCGCTCGATCTGCGCGCAAAGGCGCTGGTCGCATGGGACGGGTCGAAGGCGGCCGAGGAAGCGCTTCAGGCGGCAGTGCCGCTGCTCGCGCTCGCCCGGCAGGTGACGATCGTCGAGATCGACGACGGATCGGTACGGGTCCCGGCCAGCGAGGCCGCGCAATATCTCTCCCGCCACGGGATCGAGCCGGTGGTGCGCCACATCCCCACCGCGTTCGAGCGGACCAGCGACACGCTGCTCTCCGAGATCAAGGCCAGCCACGCGGCCTATGTGGTGATGGGCGGCTATGGCCACAGCCGGATGCTCCAGGCGGTGTTCGGCGGCGTCACCCGCAGGATGCTGAGCGAAAGCCCCGTTCCTCTTTTCCTGGCGAACTGAGATGATTGCGGCCCCCGTTCCCACGCCGACGCCCGAACCGCTACGGCATCTGGTGGTGCTGGGCCACCCTTCGCCCAACAGCTTCAATCGCGCGATCGCGGAAACCTATTGCGCCGCGACGCGCGACTGCGGCCAGATTCCGATGCTGCGCGATCTGTATGCGCAGGGGTTCGATCCCCGGTTGCAGGCAGACGAGCGGCTGGCGGCGGAGATCGAGCATCGCCCCGATGTCGCCGCCGAACTCGAACTGGTGCATTCCGCTGATGCGATCGTGCTGGTCTATCCGATCTGGTTCGGGATGCCGCCTGCGATGATCAAGGGGTATATCGATCGCGTATTGGGCGCCGGGTTTCGCGCCGAGGCGCTCAAGGCGCGGCGCCCGCACCCGTTGCTGGCGGGCAAGCGGCTGCTGATCCTGTCCTCCTCCGCCACCACGCGGCCCTGGCTCGAGCAAAAGGGGCAATGGCTGGCGCTGCGCCAGGCATTCGACAATTACCTGGTCGAGGCGTTCCAGATGCATTCCTCGCACCATGTCCATTTCGATGCCGTGGTGGAGGGGATGCCCGAATCCGCCGTGTACGAGCATCTGGAGACCGCGCGCGGCGCCGCGTTCGAATTGTCGAGCCAGTTGCTGCACGAACGGCACGCGGCACAGGCCCAGGCCGCCGTCGCCCGTCGCCGCGCGGCGCAGGCGCTGGCTGCGGAAACGGTCGCGCACGATTCCTGATCTGCAAGGGGTCGATGCACCCGAGCTTTGTCTGTAGCATGGCGTAATGAACCGACCCGAAGCCCTGGCGCTGTTCGTCGAGACCGCGACGGACCGCGCACTTTTCCTGCTGGACGCAACGGGCACGGTACTCACCTGGAACCGGGGTGCCGAGCTTTTGACCGGCTGGTCCGCCGCCGAGATGGTCGGGCGGCCGGGCGCGGACCTGTATCCCCCGGCGGACAGCGCGGCGGGCAAGCCCGGTGCCGACCTCGCAGCGGCCACGGTCAGCCGGCTGCGCGAGGAAACGTGGCGCGTGCGTCGCGACGGATCGGAATTCCTCGCCGATGTGACGATCGCGCCGCTGCACCATCCCGATGGCTCGCTGCGCGGCTTTGGCCAGATCGTGTACGACATCACCGATCGCAAGGCATCGGAATCGGCGCTGGAACGCAGCGCGCTGCACCTCCGCTCGATCCTGGCGACCGTGCCCGACGCGATGATCGTGATCGACGAACGCGGCGTGATCCTGTCGTTCAGCGCCGCCGCCGAGCGGCTGTTCGGCTATGCCGAGGCCGATGTGACCGGGCGCAACGTCAGCATGCTGATGCCCTCGCCCGATCGCGACCGCCACGACAATTATATCGCGCGATACCTGACGACGGGCGAGCGCCGGATTATCGGCATCGGCCGAATCGTCGTCGGCCAGCGGCGCGACGGCACGGCGTTTCCCATGGAGCTTTCGGTCGGCGAGGCCAGCACCGAGGGGCATCGCATCTTCACCGGCTTCATTCGCGACCTGACCGACCAGCAGCGCGCCGAACTGCGGCTGAAGGAGCTGCAATCCGAGCTGATCCACGTCTCGCGGCTGTCGGCGATGGGGACGATGGCATCGACGCTGGCGCACGAACTGAACCAGCCGCTGACCGCGATCGCCAACTATCTGGAAGCGGGGCGCGACCTGCTCGATCAGGGCGCCACGCCCGACACGCTGGAGATGCTGCGCGAAGCCGTGGACGAATCGGCCAAGGAAACGCTGCGCGCGGGCAATATCGTGCGGCGGCTGCGCGATTTCGTGTCGCGCGGCGATGTCGACAAGCGCGTCGAGGACCTGCCCCATCTGGTCGACGAAGCCAGCCGGCTGGCGCTGATCGGGGCAAAGGAGCGCGGCGTGCGCGCCTTTTACGATCTCGATCCCTCGGTCGCCGGGGTGTTGGTCGATCGGGTCCAGATCCAGCAGGTGCTGGTCAATCTGGTCCGCAACGCGATCGAGGCGATGTGCGACAGCCCGGTGCGCGACGTGACCGTGGCGAGCGCGCCCGACGCGCGCGGCATGGTGCGCGTATCGGTGGCGGATACCGGCCCGGGAATCGACCCGGCGCTGGCGCCAAAACTGTTCGAGGCCTTCACGAGCACCAAGGATCGGGGCATGGGACTCGGACTATCGATCTGCAGGACGATCGTGGAAGCGCATGGGGGCCGCATTTGGGCGGATGCGCGCCCGGGCGGGGGTACGATCTTTCATTTCACGGTCATGGGAGTGGGAACAGAGGAAGCCAATGATGGAAAAGCGGACAATCCATCTCGTTGACGACGAGGAATCGATCCGCCGTTCGGCGGGATTCATGCTGCGGACGTCGGGATATGATGTGAAGGCCTATCCTTCCGGGGTAGAGTTTCTGAAGGAAGCCAGGACCGCCGAGCCCGGCTGCATCCTGCTCGACGTGCGGATGCCCCAGATGGACGGGCTGGAGGTGCAGGCCGAGTTGAACGCGCGCGGCGTGGCGATGCCGGTGATCGTGCTGACCGGGCATGGCGACATCAATACGGCCGTCGCCGCGATGAAGCAGGGCGCCGTCGACTTCATCGAAAAGCCGTTTGAAAAGGCCGTGCTGCTCCAGGCGATCGAGACCGCGTTCCGCCGGCTCAACCACACCGCCGATGTCGTGTCGTCCGAGCATGAGGCGCAGGTGCGGATCGCCGGGCTGACCGCGCGCGAACAGGATGTGCTGCGCGGGCTTGTGCGCGGGCACCCGAACAAGACGATCGCGTTCGACCTGGGCATATCGCCGCGCACCGTGGAAGTGCACCGGGCGAATGTGATGACCAAGCTGGGCGTGCGCAGCCTGTCCGAAGCGCTGCGCATCGCCTTTGCCGCCGGGCTGGAAGGCGACGGCGAGGGCTGATCTGCCCGATCGATCCGCTTGCCGGCGCCGCCGCGCCGGCAATACGGATCATCACGTAACGACCGCCGCCTCCGCGTACGGCACACACCTGCGATCCACTGTAGGTCGCCATGCCAAGTACGACACTGCCTTCCCGTCCCCGCGTGCTCCTGGTCGAAGACGATGCCGGCGTACGCCGGTCGATGCACCTGATGCTGCACGGGCGCGGCTATGACGTGCGTTCCTATTCCGCCGCCGGCCCGCTGCTGGCCGACCCGACGATTGGCGAGGCGAAATGCCTGATCGCCGATTATCGCCTGCCCGACAGCGACGGCTTCGGCGTGCTGCGCGCGCTCCACCGGATCGGCTGGGAAGGGCGTTCGATCCTCATCACCGCCTATCCCTCCGGCACGCTGCGCGAGGCGGCGATGGCATGCGGCTATGACGTGATCCTGGAAAAGCCGATTCGGCAGCACGAGCTGCTCGGCGCGATCGATGGCGGAGGGAAATGACATGTACCTTCAACCGATGATGCGCGAAGGCGCAGGCGCCGGGGGCAGCATCGGGCGCAGCTGCACCGGCTGTGCCGCGCGCGAGCGGGCGATCTGCAGCCAGTTGTCGCAGCCCGTGCTCGACGCGATGTACCGCATGGGCCGCACCGAATTGCTCCGCCGGGGCGAGACCCTGGTGTGGGAAAGCGACGAGGCGCTGGTCGTCGGCACCGTCCGCTCCGGCCTGCTCAAGCTCACCGCATCGCTGGGCGACGGGCGCGAGCAGATTTTGGGGCTCGCCTTTCCCGGCGATTTCGTCGGCCGGCCTTTTGCGGCGCGCACCGGACACTGCGTCACGGCGCTGGCCGACACGCGGCTGTGCGTGTTCCGCCGCCCCAGCTTCGACACGTTCGCGCGCGAGCATCCCGAAGTCGAGCATGCGCTGTTGGGCCGCGTCCTCGACGAGCTGGACCGTGCCCGCCGCTGGATGCTGCTGCTGGGCCGCAAGACCGCGTGCGAGCGCGTCGCCAGCCTGTTGCTCGAAATCGCCGAACGCAGCGGCGCCGCACCGGGCGAGAGCGTGGAACTGCCGATCACGCGCCAGCAGATGGCCGACCTGCTGGGCCTGACGATCGAGACGGTCAGCCGCAACATGACCCGGCTCAAGACCGGCGGCACGATCCGCCTGCCCGATGTGCGCAGCTATGTAATCGCCGACCGCGCGGCGCTGGAGTTGCTGGCTGGGGGGTGATTGTGGGGTGGGTCATGGCGGTGGCCAACGGACTCTGAAAGCCGTGCTCATTCCTCCCCCGGAGGGGGAGGGCTATCGCATATGGCTGTTTGTCCCCCTCACCCTTCCCACCGCCTTCGGCGGCGGGCCCCTTCCCTCTCCCACAAGGGGAGAGGGAGAGACGGCGCCACGCTCCCTCTCCCCTTGTGGGAGAGGGAGGGAGCCGCGAAGCGGCGGAAGGGTGAGGGGGACTTCAGTTCAACTGCGATAGCCCTGCCCTCCGGGGGAGGATCAAAGAAAGCAACATCCGCGCACCGCGCAATGGTCCGCCCCCCCCAGACCACGCCGTTCTGGCAATCGGCGGAGGAAGGCGGCCCTTCCGTAGCCGACCACCGCCGCAAGCGCAGCCTCGTCACGATAACGCTCCCCTCCGCGCCCACACCCTAAACCGCGCGCGCCCGTTGCGCCGGCGCCTGCCCGACCACATCTCTGGGGCGTCCCCCCCATCCTGCTGAAGGCTTCCCCCATGCGCTATAACCAACTCGGCCGTACCGGCCTGATCGTCTCCGAACTCTGCCTGGGCGCGATGACCTTTGGCGGCAATGGCGGCATGTGGTCCAAGATCGGCGAGCTGGGCCAGGACGAGGCCGATGCACTGGTCAGCGCCGCGCTCGATGCGGGCATCAATTTCTTCGACACCGCCAATGTCTATGCCGGCGGCCGTTCGGAGGAAATCCTGGGCCAGTCGCTGCGCAACCTGGGCGTGCCGCGGCACGAAGTGGTGGTCGCGACCAAGGTACTGGGTCGGATGCACCCCGGCCCCAACGGCGCCGGCGCCGGACGCGGCCATATCCACGACCAGGTCGAGGCGAGCCTTGCGCGGCTGCAGGCCGACCATATCGACCTGTACCAGATCCACGGCTTCGACACGGTGACTCCGATCGAAGAGACGCTGTACGCGCTCGACAGCCTCGTGCGGCGCGGCGTGGTGCGCTATATCGGCTTGTCCAACTGGGCGGCGTGGCAAGTGGCCAAGGCGGTCGGCATCGCCGCGGCCAAGGGGTACGCCCCGATCGCCTCGCTCCAGGCCTATTACACGCTGGCCGGGCGCGATCTGGAGCGCGAGGTGGTGCCGATGCTGCGCTCAGAGGGCGTCGGGCTGATGGTGTGGAGCCCGCTGGCCGGGGGCTTCCTGTCGGGCAAATATACGCGCGAGGGCGAAGGCGAAGGGCGCCGCGCCGAATTCGATTTCCCGCCGGTGGACAAGGATCGCGGCTATGCGGTGATCGACGTGCTGCGCGAACTGGCCGCCGCCAAGGGGCATTCGGTGCCGCAGCTCGCGCTGGCGTGGCTGCTCCACCAGCCGGCGGTGTCGAGCGTGATCCTGGGCGCCAAGCGGCCGGACCAGCTGGCCGACAATCTGGGCGCAGTGGACGTGACGTTCACGCCCGAGGAACTGTCCGCGCTGGATGCCGTGAGCAAGCTGCCCGCCGAATATCCGGGCTGGATGCTCGAGCGGCAGGGCGATTATCGCGGCGCCCCCTCGCCCCGGCGCTGAGGGGTTCCCCCCGCGAAAGCGGGAGAACGGAGCCGCAACGCGCACCGCCCGTAACCCTGGGCCCCTGCTTTCGCAGGGGCCCAGGGGTCAGCCATATTCGACCACCAGCCGCTCGGCGAAGCCCCCGCGCTTGGACAGCCGACCCGCCTTCCCCGGCGCTAAGCCGCTCCCCCGCGCACGCGGGGGTCCAGGGCCCAAGGCCGCCCGCCCGGCACCCTGGGCCCCTGCTTTCGCAGGGGAACAAGCCGCCTTAGTGTCGTTCAGCCATATTCCACGACCAGCCGCTCGGCGAAGCCCCCGCGCTTCGACAGCCGACCCGCCTTCCCCGGCGCTAAGCCGCTCCCCCGCGCACGCGGGGGTCCAGGGCCCAAGGCCGCCCGCCCGGCACCCTGGGCCCCTGCTTTCGCAGGGGAACAGGGTTCAGCCATATTCGACCACCAGCCGCTCGGCAAAGCCCCCGCGCTTGGACAGCCGCCCCGCCTTACCCGGCGCGCGGCGGAGGTTCGGGCGCTGGAGCAGCGGCTTGAGCATCAGGTGCAGCGTCGCGTTGTTGATGTGCAACCCGAAGCATTGGTGCAGCCCATAGCCGAAATGGATATAGTCGCTCGGCGGGCGTGCGGGATCGAAACGGCGCGGATCGGCGACCCGGCGCGGGTCCATCATCGCCGAGGCAAAGGCCGCCAGCACCGTATCGCCCTTGCGGATCTGCGCCGCATGCCCGGTGCCGCGCGCCAGCGTCCAGTCGGACAGCGCCGTGCGCGGCAGCCCGGGCGCCAGCGGATCGAAGCGCATCGCTTCGCGAACATAGCCGGCCAGCAGCACGTCGTCTCCGGCACGCGCCGCCGCCTGCGCCTCTGCCAGCACCTGCGGGCGGCGCAGCAATTGCTCCATTGCCTGCGGCACCACCATCGGCGGCTGCGGCGGCCCGCCGACGACGAAGCCCATCAGCGCAGTGCGGATCTGGTCGTCGCTGAAGCCCGGCTCGCCCGCCGCCTGCAGCGCCAGACACCGGCCGAGCACGTCGTCGCCCCCCGGCCTGGACCGCCGCCGCACGATCTCCCGCTGGATATGGTCGCGCAGCGCAGGGGCGATCACGTTCACTTCGGCGCGCAGCGCCGGGTCGTTGCCGGCATCGGCGAACTGGAACTCGAACAGGCGCGTCGCCCAGACGTCGAGATGCGCGCCCGGCACCGGCGGGACGCCGAAATAGCGCGCCAGCACGTCGAAGGTCACCCGCCGCACCAGCGTGTCGACCACGTCGATCCGCCCGCCCGCGCCGGCGACGATCCGCGCCGCCTCCACTTCCACCGCCGCCGCCAGCCGGGGCAAGTCGTCGCGGCGGATCACCTTGCGCATCGCCGCCGTATCGTCGCGATATTGCTGGGTGTCGCCCATGCCGAGGAAAAAGGGCTGGCCGCCCATGATGACGTCGAGCTTGCCGGCATATTGCACGCCGAACACCGGATCGGTCGCAAACACTTCGCGCACATCGTCATAGCGCGAGGTCAGCACCATGCCGCCGAACCGCGCGACCGGCTTGACCCGGCGCAGCACCGAAAACACCCAGGGCAGCGCCGCCATCATCCAGCGCTGGAGCATCCCCTTGATCCCGCGCGGGGCGGGGCGCAGCACTTCGCTGCTGTCGAGCACGCTCATAGCGTCTCCAGATAGCGCAGCGCCGGCATGCTCGGCAGGAAGAAATACTCGCCTCCCGCCATCTGGACGAAGGTTTCGACCGGGATGATCCGGCGCAGCGGCGTCTCTGGAATCGTGAGCGTGCCCGCCGGGCCGATCAGCGGATCGGTTTCGTCGAACAGCGTCGCGAAATTGGGGTTGAGCATCCAGGTCTGCTGGACGAACTCGAACTGGCGGGTGATGTCGGTGTTGAGGCACACGAACAACAACCCGCGCTCGGCGCCGTCATCGACCAGCGGATCGACGATCGTCGGGCCATATTTGCGCCCGCGCCGCAGGATGCGGTGGTTGTTCGCGGCATCGAGCAGCGTCTGCTTGTCCGCCGGCTTGGGCGCCAGCCCGTCGCGCGGATTGCCCCGGCGCACATGGCTCCCCATCGGACAGCCATGGCCGTGCTGGTCGCGATCGTAGAAGCCGAAATCATTCGCCGGCTGGTCATACTGGTCGGGCGGCAGCGTGCCGCCGGGGCACAGCAGATTGCCGTCCAGGTCGCGTCCGATCACGCGATCGGCGATCCAGTTCGCATCGACATGGCCTGCGCCGGGGTCCGACGCGCCGATCGCCTTGGCGGAGGCGGCCATGGATTGCCAGAAGGCGGTTACATACTGGCGAAGCTCGCGCACAACCATGTAGCTGCCGTCGAGCCCAAGGTCGAGGAACCCCTCGCCGCGCGGGTGCGGGGCCAGCCCGGCGGCGCGGCCCTGGGGCGTATCGGGGACCACGGGCCCCGGCGCGACTTCATGGTGGCCGTTGACATGGCCCATCAGGATTTCGCCCAGCGGCACGCCGTTCCACGGGTCCTGCGGCGCGTCCACGCCCCCCCGCGTCACCACGCCGGGAGCATAGGGCTCAGGCTGCGACACGCCATCGGCGAAACCGAAATGCTCGCGGGCGATGCCGCGCGCGTCGGTGCGCAGATCGAGCGGCAAGTGGTGGACGATCGCAACCTGATGCGGGGCCAGCGCCGCCCCCACCTGTACGCAGCGTGCCTCCGCCGCCGCTTCGTCGGCGTCGTAGAGCAGCAGCAGCGCATGGACGGTCACCGGCGTGCGGACGCGGGTCTCCGCAGGCTCGCCTTCGTCCTCGGCAAAGGCGTGGACCTCGTCATCGGTCGCGGCATCGTCCAGCGGGGTGTTGCCGCTCCA
The DNA here is from genome assembly GCF_053502645.1 of Sphingomonas degradans. Lineage (NCBI taxonomy): Bacteria > Pseudomonadati > Pseudomonadota > Alphaproteobacteria > Sphingomonadales > Sphingomonadaceae > Sphingomonas > Sphingomonas degradans. Next base: position 314,897 of record NZ_CP177172.1, on the reverse strand, counting down.
TTTAGGCCCCTTGGGGATCACGGTCGGCAGCCAGTCGTGCCCGCGCCGGTCGCCCAGCCGGCGCAGGCGATCCTCCTGGAACATCCCCTCCTTGAACGGGCGATCGAACGAGGCGAGCGTGTTCGCGCCCAGCCCCATCCGCCGCAACCCTTCGCAGGTGAACGCCAACGACGCCGCATTGGGATCGCGCCCATCGGCGTCGGTGATCGGCGCGATGGCGTGGAGCGCCTGCATCCACGCGCCGCCCTTTCCGTCCGCCGCCACGCCCGGCCACTGGAATTCAAGGAACAGCGCACGCCCCGTCGGCAGCGACGCAAAGCCGCTGACCACCATGCCCTGCGCCAGCTTGTCGTGCGGCGCCGCCAGCTTCCAGCTCGGCGGCCCCTTTGCGGCGGGCGCGCCGCTCACAGGTCGTTGATCCACAGCGCGGCCTCCTTGGCGGTGAGTTTGGGTTTTCGCAGGCCCAGGGCGATGCGATAATTGCGCTCGATCTGGTCGGCGGTCAGTTCCTGATATGCCGAGTACCAGAAGCGGCTGACGGTCATCGAATGCCGCGCCCATTCCTTGAACTGGCGGCCATGGCTGGCGCCGTCCTTAACCAGGAAGCGCGTCGGCGGGAACCCGACGCCACAGCTCCACGCCAGCGTCAGCCCGGCATGCGCCTTTTCGATGAAGTCATCGAGATAGCTTTCCCAGGTCTGGTCGAAGTTCGAGAAGAACATCAGCCGGCTGCGGTTGTTGACCATCGCCCAGTGCGCGAAATGGATCGTGCGCATCGACCCCAGATAGCCGTTGCGCGCGATGATCCGCAGCAGCAGCCCCAGCCCCAGATGCCCCGCGCGGATCAGGATCATGCGCAGCACGCCGGGCTTGATGAGCACCACCGAGCCCATGTGATTCTGCGGTATCCAGTCCTCGCGCCGCGCCATTTCGCGCAGCATCGTCGCATCGACCGGCGGCGCGTCCTGCGAGCTGTCGGCACGTTCCAGCGTGCGCAGCCACAGCACGATGCCCGCCACCGTCACCGGCAGGCTGAGCAGCCCCCAGCCCAGCCAGATCAGCATCCCCTCCCACGCGGCGGGCAGCGTGCGGGCCGTCAGCAGGATCGAGAAGGGCGTACCGATCGCCCCGGCGACGACCAGGTACAGCGCGACGAACAGCGCGAGCGGAAGCAGCTGGCGGAAGAACAGCGTCAGGAAACTGAACCGCGTCGGCGTTTCCGTACCCGGCAACGCCACGCCGATCCGCTTGAGCAGCACCGCGAAGACCACGAACACCACCGCAAGCAGCGCCGCATAGCGTTCCCACGGCATTTCGAGCTTGAGGATCATCCCCGGCAACGAGAGCAGGAAGATCGCCGTCACCACGAACGCGCTGAGCCGCACCCAGTCGCCGATATTCTGTTGCCACGGGATGCGCGCCGGCGCCTTCTCCGCCAGCCAGCCGAAGCCGGGGAGCAGCGCGGCGCGCACCTTTGCGTGCACCTCCGCCGGGGCCAGCCCGCGATACGCGCTGGGGGCATAGAGATCGGGCCCGTCGACTTCGCGCCGGATCGCAAGGAACAGCGCCGCCTCGGACAGGATGCGATCGCGCGACATGCCGCGATTGCCATGGTGGTACACCGTCGGCGTCAGCGCGCGTGCCGCCAGATAGGGCGCGATCGGCGTGCGGGAATCGGGCGCAGTGACGGCGTCGAACAGCGGCCCGTCATTGTCGAGCGGCCGCTTGCAACAGCGCAGCATCGCGCGCAGCTCGGCCCCGATCGCCGCCTCCAGCTGCGCCCAGAACGGCCCGCGCTCGCCATCGAAATTCGCCTCGATCACGAACAGCGGGTCATAATCGAAGCCGGGGAACACGCTGAGCGACAGGAAGTGCAGCACGGGCACGCTCGACAGGAACTCGGCAAACGGCCCGACGCCCCCGGCGGGATCGGGATTGCGCCGGTCGCGAAGCCGGTCGAGCAATGCCGATAGATGATCGTAGCTCTCTGGCTTTACCTCGAGCGCGACCGACAAGGTCGTCTGGCGCATATAGTCCCCCCTCGACACGCGGCACAGTGACGGCACTGCGAATCGTGAGCGAGTTTCACACGTAAAATGTTACAGCGATAGGGAAATACTTTCCGTTACGGTTGTATCGCGCCCGCTGGCGGTTCTTTTCTTTACCGTAACGAGTGCAAAATGACGTGTGGCGCGCCGGATACGACAAGAGCCGCGACGGTATCCCGTCGCGGCTCTTGTCGGTTGATCCGTTCCCCTGCGAAAGCAGGGGCCCAGAGCCAAGAGCGCATCGCGCGTGGCCCTGGGCTCCCGCTTTCGCGGGAGAACAGCGACAGCGCCCTTAGAACTTTGCCTCCGCCGAGATGGTGAAGCTGCGGCCGCGCGGATCGGCGACGCGGGGTTCCCACGAACCGCCGGCACCCGAGTTGCCGTCATAGGTGATCGCGAAGGGCGGATCGGTGTTGAACACGTTCCGCACGCCCATGGTCAGCTTGTACCCCGGAATGCCGAGATAGCTGAGCGAGGCGTTGTAGACGATATAGTCCTTCACATACTTGTTATATTCGGGCCGCGTGATCGTGCCCGCCGCGATGCCGGGCAGCGCGCCGTTGCGATACCCCTTGCGGAAGATCTGGCTGAACGAGAGCGCGACGTCCTTGTCCGAATAGCTGATGAAGGCGGTGTGCTTCCACTTGTTGCCCAGATCGCCGGCATAGCTGAACACGCCGATCAGGCTGGGGCCATATTGCGCATTGGCGGTCAGCTTCTCGCGCTTCTTGAGCAGCAGCGTGCCGTCGAGCCCGGCGGAGAACCGCCCGCCCAGCGCTTCCACCGCGCCGCGCAGCGTCACATCGAGGCCCTGGGTCCGCCGGGCGCCCGCATTGACCCAGCGATCGTCGATGGAGACAACTTCGTTGGTGGCCGGATCGCGCACGAAATTGTCGGCGAACAGCGACGCATTGTCGATCAGCTGGCGCAGCGTCAGCAGCTGGATGGTGTCGTCGACGCTGATCGACCACCAGTCGACCGAGGCGCTGAAGTTGCGCGTCGGCTGCAGCACGACGCCCATGTTGAGGTTCTTCGACTTCTCCGGTCCGAGGTCCGAACGACCGCCGGTCAGGATTTCCGGCCGGATATAGCCGCAATTCGGATTGGTCGTGTTGGGCACGCCGCCCGGACATTTGACCGGATCGGCGAGGTCGCTGCCCAGATAGGGCGATTCGGTGACGCCGTTGAAGATCTGGTTGAAGGTCGGCACACGGAAGCCCGTGCTGTACGACGCGCGGAACATGATCGGGTCCCAGGGGCGGAACTTGACCGCGACCTTCGGATTGGTGGTCGCGCCGAAGCCGGTATAGTCGTCGACGCGCGCCGCCGCCGTGATCTCCAGTCCGGGCAGCAGCGGCACCAGCATTTCGGCATAGGCCGCCTTGACGGTGCGCTCCTTCTTCTTGAGCGCGTTGACGTTGTCGAACGCGGCGAGGAAGATCACCGGTGCCGCCGCCGCAGCCGCATCCGAACCGTTGAACGAATAGACTTCGCGGCGATAGTCGACGCCCGCCGCGACCTTCACATCGCCGCCCCAGACGGGGAAGAGCGAGCCCGAGATCGACCCGTCGAACTGCTTCACTTCATATTGGCCGCCGTACAGCGTCGCACCATAGGCTGAGACCGATTCGAGCGCAGCGAGCCCCGCCGCCGACTGATCGACGCTGAACGGATTGATGAGGCCGCTGTTCATCACGCCGACTAGGCCATAGCCGTTGGTGCCAGCCGCCTTCGGCGCCGTTGTGTCCCACGCGCCGGTGCCGGTGGTGCCGCGATAATAATAGCCGGTGCCCAGCGTCGAGCGCGACTCGCTGCGCGCATAGGACCCGCCGGCGCGATAGTCCCAGTCGCCCCACAGCGGCCCTTCGAACGCCAGCGTCGCGCGGACGGTTTCGGTGTCGGTAATGTACTCGCGCGGCCCGCAGACCTCGCAGCGCCAGCGATACGCGATCGGCAGCCCATAGCGCGCGTCCAGCGCCGCCGTCTGTGCGGCGTTGCCCGCGAAGGTCGAGCGGATCGCGTTGAACACGCTGTTGTAGGTGGTCGCCGTGGTCGCGTTGAGCGGATAGGCGATCGGCAGGTTGGTGGTGTTCGCGCTGAGCTGCGCGTTCGAGAAGCTCTTGGCCGAATGCGCGTCCGACCCGGTCACCTCGAACGAAACCTGATGGTCGCCGGTAAAGCGCCACACGCTGCGCGCATAATAGGTCAGCGTCTTGATCGGCTGCTGGATCACCGCGACGCGGCCCGTGTCCCAGGCGCAGGCATAATAGGCGGTCGGCGCGTTCCACAGCGCATAATCGTAGTTCAGGCCGCCATCCATCGATTCGCAGCCCGCGCCGCCCGGCAGGTCGAGCGGGTTGATGCCGCCCGCCGCCGCATTGGCGCCATTGGGGGCCGTCAGCGTGAGGCCGGTGAGCAGCGTGCCGCGCGGGTTCTGTGCGGCATTGGCGCCGATGTTGAACGCAGTCGCCACCGGCGTGCCGCGCGTATCGATCGTCAGGCCGCGATCGGGCTGGTTGCCGTTGACGAAATCGCGCTGGCGCCCGCGCAGGATGTTGTTCCAGCTATAGGCGACTGCGCCCATCACGTTGAAACCGTCTTCGTCGATGTCGCCGAAACCGGCGACGCCCGACAGGCGATAGATATTGCCGCCGCCCTGTTCGGTCGTGTCGGTGAAGCCCTGGACGCTCAGGCCCTTATAGTCCTTGCGCGTGATGAAGTTGATGACGCCGCCGATCGCGTCGGTGCCGTAGATCGACGAGGCGCCGTCCTTCAGGATTTCGATGCGCTCGATCGCGGCGAACGGAATCTGGTTCACGTCGACCGCCGAGCCCGACAGGCCGTGCGCCGCAACGCGGCGGTTGTTGAGCAGAATCAGCGTGGCGCCGGAGCCCTGGCCGCGCAGGTTCGCTGCCGACAGGCCGTTAGTGCCGCGCTGGGCACCCGTGGTCACGTCGGCGTTGGACGCGAGATTGTCCGCGCCCGAGCCGTTGCTGTTCAGGAACATGACGAGCTGTTCGGGGCTGGAAATGCCCTCGCGCTCGATTTCCTTGTTGCTGATGATCTGGAGCGGCAGCGCGCTGTTGTTCGGGTCCTGACGGATGCGCGATCCGGTGACGAGGATCTCGTCGCGACGGCTGCGGCGCTCATCCTCTTCGCTGACCTGGGGCACTGCGCCGGTGGGCGTCGTAGCCTCGGGCGTGGTGTCGCTGGTCTGCGCCTGGGCAATGCCCGGAAGCGCCGCGAGCGCGGCGAACGCCGTCCCCGAAACCAGCAGAGTCTTGAACGCGTAACCAGCCATTATATTCCCCCAATTTTGGCTCCGCGTTGCCCGCGCGGAAATCCACGACATTAAGTAACAAGAATGTTGCAGCGCGCCATAGTTTCTGTTGCAGCAGCCATAGCCCGCTGGAATGTTCGCCCTTGAAACGTGCCCTTGGGGCAACAATCGAGGGCATTGACTGGAAAATCGCGAAGGGCGACCCAAGGGACGATGCCGCACCCTGGGGGATTTTCGATGCCGAGCCACCTGCCGCCTGCCTGCATGGGCGTGATGTCTTGACCGCTTCCCCCGCCGGCGCCGCCGCGCCGATCGCGCCGGGACTGCCCCGGATGCTGCTGTACACCCTGCTCGGCTTTTCCGCCGGGCTGCCCTTTTACATGTTTTCCACTGTGCTGTCGGCGCGGCTGACCGAACATGGCGTGGCGCTGACGCTGATCGGGTTCTTCGCCTGGGTCCAGCTGCTGCCGACCTTCAAGTTCCTGTGGGCGCCGCTGCTCGATCGCCATGACGTGCCGGGCTTTGCGCGCTTCTGGGGCAAGCGGCGCGGGTGGATCATGCTGTCCCAGCTGGGCATCTTTACGTCGATGCTGGCGATGACAGTGACGGCGTCGGACGCGAACCTTTCGGTCACGGCGCTGTTCGCGGTGCTGCTGGCGTTCTGGACCACCACGCTGGAAGTCGCTGCCGATGCCTGGCGCATCGAACTGGCGCCAACACCCGAGGAACAGGGGCCGATCGCGGCATCGAACCTGTGGGGATACCGCACCGCGATGGTCGCGGCGGGCAGCGGCGCGCTGCTCATCGCCGACATGCCCACGCTGGGGTGGCCGGGCGCCTATCTGGCGATCGCGGTGGCCGCGTTCCTGCCCTTCCCCATATTGTGCGCGATGCGCCCCGATCCGCAGCACGGCGGCGGCCGCTGGGTCGCGCTGGGCACCGGGCTGCTCGCCAGCGCGCTGATCCTGGGTGCGGCGGTGCTGGTGACGGCGGGGGTCGGATGGGCGCTGTTGTCGGGCGCGTCGGGCATCGGTTTCGACCAGAATACCGATGTGAAGCCGCTGGTGTTCACGGTCGCGATGGCGCCGTTCCTGCTGATGGCGCTGGCGCTGCCCCGGATCATCAAGGCGCCCCCCACCTCGCCGCTGCGCAGTTCCGCCGCGATCGGGCCCTATGTCGATTTCTTCTGGCGCTATGGTTTCATGGCACTGGCGGTGCTGGGCTTCGTCTCGGTCTATCGGATGGGCGACGTGCTGGCGCTCAACCTGTCCAAGCCGATGATCCTGGGCCTTGGCTATACCAAGACCGAGATCGGGCGCGCGGACGGCGTGGTGGCGCTGGCCGCCAGCGTGATCGGCGTCGGGCTGGGCGGGTGGATGGTCACGCGCTGGCGCTGGGGCGTCACGCTGACGATCGGCGCGTTCTTTGCTGCGCTCGGCAATTTCGGGTTCGTGTGGCTGGCGCACATGCCCAAGAACGAACTGACCCTGTACGTCGCCACCGCGCTGGACCAGTTCGGCAACGGCATGGCGGGGGCAGTGTTCGTCGTCTATCTCTCGATGCTGGTGAACCCGCGCTATCCGGGGGCGCAATATGCGTTCCTGTCGGGTTTCGCGTTCCTGCTCTCGCGGCTGTTGTCGGGCGCGGCGGGCAAGGTGGTGACCGACCTCGACCGGGCCGGCTATAGCGGCTTCGACATGTTCTTCCTCGCATCGGGCATCATCAGCCTTGCCGCGCTGGCATTCCTGCCGTTCCTCGCGCGGACAAAGCCGCGCCCCGACGACCGCCCCGCACAGGACCCCGCATGATCGACGCCGCCTTTGCCCCTGCCGCCGCCGCCATCGCCGCCGGGCGCATTCCCGGCGCGACGCTGGGCGTCGTCACCGCCGGGGGACAGCGCCATGTGACCCATGCCGGCATGGCCGCGCTGGTGCCCGAGGCGGAGCCGCTGACCCGCGCGCATTGGTTCGACCTCGCTTCGGTGTCCAAGGTGGTGGCGACCACCACGATGATCCTGCAACTGGCCGACCGGGGGCTGCTCGACCTCGATCGCCCGTTGCCCGATGCGATCCCGGACCTGCGCCAGTACGACGTCGCCAACGCGTCCGAGCGGCGGCTGACCTTTCGCGACTGCCTGGCGCATCGCAGTTTCTTTCCGGCGGTCGAGCCGATCTACACCTATGGCGACGATCCGGCGCGGCTGCGCGCGTTCGTGCTCCAGCGCGAATGGCGCCACGGGCCGCCGGTCTATTCGGACATCAACTTCCTGCTGCTCGGCATCGCGATCGAACGGATCACGGGCAAGCCGCTGGGCGAATGGCCGCTCGGGCCGGGTCTCAGCTATGGCCCGCCCCCCGGCCCGGCGGTCGCGACCGAGCGCTGCATGTGGCGGGGCCGCGTGCTCAAGGGCGAAGTGCATGACGAGAATTGCGCCGCGATGGGCGGGCAGACCGGCCATGCCGGGCTGTTCGGCACGGTCGACGGGGTGCTCGATTTCGCCGCCGGTCTGCTCGACGGCAGCGGCGCGAGCCCGGCGATGCTCGAGGCGATCCGCACGCCCTTCTACGAGCACCGCACCTGTGGCTGGGAGCGCAAGTTCGCCGGCTGGTCGGGCGGGCAGGCCTGTTCGGACGAGACGATCGGCCATACCGGCTTTACCGGCACCGGGCTGTGGGTGGATTTCGGGCGCGGGATCGCGTGGACGCTGCTGACGAACCGGGTGCATCCGACGCGGCATTTCGACAGCGGAATCTTCGTGCTCCGGCCCGAGACGGGGGACGCGGTGGCGGCGGCATTTGGGTGAGGCGCCGACAGAAGCAGCAGCTGCAATAGCGAGCGTTTGACGAAAGGCTGATGCTGCGCATAGCTTCGCGTCGCAGGTATTCAGCCTCGAAGCTGCGTCATCACACCAGTGGCGAAGAAGGGAATAAGAGCAGTGAGTCAGCTACAGCAAAAAGGCTTTCCGCTGATCGGCGTGATTTTTCTCGCGCTGGGCATCTTCAACTTCCTTCGCGGTGACAATTGGGTCGTGTGGATACTCCTGGGCGTGCTGTTCGGCGGTTTGGGCGCAGTGAGCATATTCAAGCGCTCCTGACGCGCCGCGCACAGGCATCGCGCGCCGGTCAACGCCCCCCCAGCTGCCATCCCTCAATTGCGGAACGCACGGCATAAGCGCATCATGCTATCCGTGCTCGCACCCAGTTAAGGATTGGCACGCATGAAGTCCGCCTTGCCCGAAAAACTGGGCCTCGCGTTTTGGCTAGGCCTACCGATGATCGCGACTTCGCTTTGGTTCGCTTATCTCGGGTACATGACGGGAAGTGGACGAAACCTGCTCGGCTCGCTGCTGGTAGCTGCCATTTTTGCCTGGGGAATGTTCGACAGGGCTCAGAAAGTGCGCCTCGCGCGTCTGTTGAAACAAAATCCGCGCGTGCGTCAGAGCTACGAATCGGTCGAGCGGTCGGGCTAACCGCGCTTCCCCTACCGCCCGTCGGCGCGCAACGTCAGCACTTCCACCCCCGTCGCCGTCACCGCGACGGTGTGTTCGAACTGCGCCGACAGCTTGCCGTCGCGGGTCACGACCGTCCAGCCATCGTCCTGCGTCTCCACCAGCCGCGAGCCCTGGTTGAGCATCGGTTCGATCGTGAACACCATGCCCTCGCGCAGTTTCAGCCCGGTCCCCGGCTTGCCGAAATGCAGGACCGAGGGTTCCTCGTGCATCTCGCGGCCGATGCCGTGGCCGCAATAGTCGCGGACGACCGAATAGCCGTGCTTCTTCGCATGCCGCTCGATCGCGAAGCCGATGTCGCCCAGATGCGCGCCGGGGCGGACTGCGCCGATCCCCTTCCACAGCGCCTCCTGCGTCACCTGCACCAGCCGACGCGCGGCGGGGGCGACAGTGCCGACAAGGTAGGTCTTGCTCGAATCGGCGATGAAGCCGTTCTTTTCCAGCGTGATGTCGAGGTTGATGATGTCGCCGTCGCGGATGATCGCCTCCGCATCGGGCACGCCATGGCACACGACATGGTTGATCGAGCAGTTCAGCACATATTTGAAGCCATACTGCCCCTTGCTCGCCGGGCGCGCGGCGAGGTCGGCAGTGATGAAATGCTCGACCAGGTCGTTCACTGCCATGGTCGCCATGCCGGCCAGTTCCACGCGGTCCAGCATCTCGAACACCGAGGCGAGCAGCCGCCCCGAAATCCGCATCAGCGCGATTTCGTCCGGAGTCTTCACCATGTCAGCGAGCCAGCGCCGCCGCGTCGCACGCCTGCGCGGCATCGAGTTGCGCCTTGACGATGTCATTGAACGACAGCGCGGGATTGGCCTCGGCCAGCATCCCGATTTTCATCCAGAATTCGGCCTGGGCATTGATCGAACGGCACATGACCGCGCTGGCCCGCCGGGCCTCTTCATGCAGCGCGTCGTCGATTTTCACGATACCCATGGGAGGCCTTTACAAGATGGAATATACGAAACGTATATGGTTCGTATATCGGTGGGTCAATAACAGGATTCCAGCTCCTCTTCCCCCTCACCCTTCCCACCGCCTGCGGCGGCGGGCCCCCTCCCTCTCCCACAAGGGGAGAGGGAGGGGGCCGCGAAGCGGCGGAAGGGTGAGGGGGACGTCGGGACGATGCGACTATCTCGCCTTCACGGGAAGGGGCAGCCCCCTAATTCGCCTCCGCCACCAGCACGAGTGCTGCGTCCATGATCCGCGTGGCGGGCACGCCGGGGGCGACGTCGTTCGCCAGCATCGAGAACGTCAGCGTCCGGCCACTTTTGGCGATCATATAGCCCGACAGCGTGTTGGTGGCATTGAGCGTGCCGGTCTTGGCGAAGACCTTGCCCTCCAGCGGCGTGCCCTTGAACCGGCGGTTCAGCGTGCCGTCGACGCCGCCCACCGGCAGCGTGTCGCGCCACGCCGCACCCCAGGGCTGGGCGGCGATCCAGCGCAGCATCTTCACCGTCCCGCGCGGGGCGATGCGGTTGTAGCTCGACATGCCCGAGCCGTCGGAAAAGTCATAGGCGGTACGCGGCACCCCGGCGGCGTCGAGCATCGCGCGGACCTGGACCTGGCCGTCGGCGATCCCGCCGGTGCCCACCCGCTTGCCGACGCGGCGCAGCAGCAGTTCGGCGTGGAGGTTCTGGCTGACCTTGTTGATGTGGCGAATATCCTCGGCAAGCGGCGGCGGAACCAGCCGGGCGAGCGCCGGTTCCTCAGGCGGGCGCGGCACGGGGGCGCCGCCACGCTGCTCGGGGTCATCCTCGGGCATGGTCGGGCGGTGCCGCACCTCGACATTGCCGGTCACGGCCACGCCCCGCGCGCGCAGCATCTGCGCCAGCCGCCACGCGGCATGATGCGCCGGATCGTCGATGCCCAGGCTGAGCCTGCGCGGCTCGGCGCCTGCCGCGATGCTGCCGGTGATCCGCAGCGTGCGGCTGTTGGGATCGCGATCATAGCCGATCCCGGTCGCGCCCGACGCGACGGTCAGCGCGCGATTGTCGATCGTGAAGTATTCGGCGCCCGTCACCATCGGCGGCGCCCCCACCGGCCCCGGCACGACGCGCAGCGCCAGTTCGTTGTCGTCCAGCGTCAGCGCGGAGACGCCGGTGCCCGACGCGCTGGGGATGTTGTTCCAGCTCATGCCGGGGCTCCAGCGCTGATCGGGGAAGATTGTGTCGTCGCCCACCACGTTGCGCACGCGGCGGGTCTTCGCCGCGATCGCGTCGGCAAGGTCGCGCAGGCAATTCACGGTGCAATCGTCGGCACCGGAGAGGCGGGCGTCGCCCCGCCCCTCCAGGATCACGTCGCCGCCCTCCAGCCGCACCGAAGCGCCCCCCGCGACGTCGGGCTGGTCGAGCCCGGGCAGCGTGAACCAGGCGGCGGCAGTCGTGAACATCTTGGTATTGGACGCGGGGATGAAGCGCCCGTCGGGGTTGATTGCCACGATCTCGCGCCCGTCCGCATCGGCGACCACCAGCCCGAAGCGCGTGCCCGCCGGCGCCTCGGCCAGCTTTGCCTGGACCTGCGCGGACAGGTCCTGCGGCGCCTGTTGGGCGAAAGCGGGCGATGCGGCGACCAGCGCGAGCGCGAAAAGCGGGGTTCTCATGGGGGGAGAGCCTAGCGCCGCGTGCGCGCGGGGCAACCACGGCGCGTGCATTCAGAGCGTTGGCGCGGGCATAACCCTGCGGAATGCTGGGGTTCGCAGGCGGTTGTGGGCAGCGGACCAGGCCTGCAAGATTGGACCATGGCGAAATGGATTGGGCTGCTCTGCGCGGCGGGACTGGCGCTTGGCGCGCCGACAGCATGGGCACAGGATCGGCTGGCGGAGGCGCTCGCGCTGCCGCTCGCCAGCGAGTTGACCGGCGCGCGCGACGTGGCGCGCTTTGCCTGGGTGGAAAATAGCGGCGGCGCGCGCAGCCTGTGGGTGGCGGACAAGGGCGCGCCTGCCCGCCGGATCGTGGCCGAGCCTTCGGACGACGGCCAGTTGCTCTACGACCCCGCGCTCAGTGCCGATGGTGCGCGCCTTGCCTATGTGCGCGGCGGCGATGAGGAGTTCCCCGACGGGTCGATCCCCAACACCGCCGCCGATGCGCTGCCGCCCCGGCAACAGGTGCTGCTCGCCACCCTGACGGCAGCGGAGCCGCCGGTGGTGCTGGGCGACGGGCATTCGCCGGTGTTCTCGCCCGATGGCAAGCAGGTGGCATTCAGCCGGCGCGGCGAGCTGTGGCTGTGGGACGGCGCCGCCGTGCGCAAGGTCGCGAACCTGCCCGGCACGATCGCGCGGCTGCAATTCTCGCCCGATGGCACCCGGCTGTTGTTCGTGGAGAGCCGGGGCGATCACGCCTTTGTCGCGCTGTTCGATATCGCGGCGGGGACGCTGCGCTATTTGGAGCCCGGCCTGGGCTATGCGGTCGAGCCGGTGTTCTCGCCCGATGGCGCGCAGGTGGCGTTCATCCGCTATCTCGACCCGCCCGCCGATGCCGTGGCGGGCCCGGGCAGCTATTGGTCGGTACGCGTCGCCGATACTGCGACCGGCGCGACGCGCGTACTGTGGACGGCTCCTGCGGGCACTGGCGGGCGATATGCCGGCACGCGCAGCCGCAACCTGTTCTGGAGCGCGGACGGCCAGCTGGTGTTTCCCTGGGAGCGCAGCGGCTGGCTGCATCCCTATGCCATCGACGCGGCGAAGGGCGGCACGCCGCGCGAACTGACGCCGGGCGCGTTCGAGGTCGAGACCTTCCTGCTCGCCCCCGATGGCCGCGCGCTCGTCTATGCCGCCAATGCCGGCGATATCGACCGGCGGCATCTGTGGCGCGTGCCGCTCAAGGGTGGCGCGCCGGTGGCGATCACGCGCGGCACGGGGATTGAGAGCTTTCCCACCTTCGCCGGCGACACGCTCGCGCTGATCGCCAGCGACGTATCGCATCCGGCGCATGTCGCACTCGCCGACCGGCTGGCGCCGCTGCACGCCGCGCCGGTGCTGCGCGGCGCGATTCCGCCCGAGGCAGTGACCTATCGCGCCGAGGATGGGGTGGAGGTTCATGCCCAGCTGTTCCGGGGTGCGGGCAAGGGCAAGCGTCCGGCGCTGATTTTCGTCCATGGCGGGCCGCGCCGGCAGATGCTGCTCGGCTTCCACCCGATGGGCTATTATTCCAATGCCTATGCGATGAACCAGGCGCTGGCCGCGCGCGGCTATACCGTGTTGTCGATCAACTATCGCAGCGGCACCGGCTATGGCCTGGCATTCCGCGATGCGCCGGGCATCGCCCGCGACGGCGCCAGCGAATATCGCGACGTGCTGGCCGGCGGGCGCTGGCTGGCGGCGCGGGGCGATGTGGATGCGGCAAGGATCGGCATCTGGGGCGGCAGCTGGGGCGGATACCTGACCGCGCTGGCGCTGGCCCGCAACAGCGACCTGTTCAAGGCCGGCGCCGATTTCCACGGTGTCCACACGCTGGTGCGCCCGGTCGACAAGGCATTGTCGCCCGAAGCGGAGACGGCGGCGCGCGCGCTGCAATGGCAATCCTCGCCGATGGGGGCGATCGACCAGTGGCGCTCGCCGGTGCTGATCGTCCACGGCGACGACGACAAGAATGTCGATTTCGCGCAGTCGATGCTGCTCGCCCGCGCGCTCAGCGCACGCGGCGTGCCCTATCGCGAGCTGGTGTTCCCCAATGAGCGCCACGAATTCTTCCGCACTGCCGACTGGCTGGCGGCCTATCGCGCGACGATCGCGCTGTTCGACGAGGTGCTGGCGAAATGAACTGGATTAAGCCGCTGTGCGCGACGATCGCCGCCGCGCTGCTGATGGCCGCCGCGCCCGAGCCGGAGACGCTGATCCGGGGCGCCCGCGTGTTCGACGGCAGCGGCAGCCCTGCGCGCGTGCGCGACGTGCTGGTGCGCGGCGACCGGATCGCGAAGGTCGGCACCCGGCTGAAGGCGCCCGCCGGCGCGACGGTGATCGACGGTACGGGCAAGACCCTGCTCCCCGGCCTGCACGACCTGCACATCCACACACCCTCCGAGGCGTTCGCGTCGCCCGCCGCGCTCAGCGCGACCTACCGCCCCTATCTGGCGCACGGCATCACGTCGGTGAACGAATTTTCGGTCAGCGGGCCGATGCTGGCGGGCATCCGCGCGCTGGAGGCGACGGGCGCCGCGGCGCCACACCTGATGCTCGCGATCCGGCTGGGCGTGCCGCACGGGCATGGCACCGAAAGCGCCTTCACCAATGGCATCACGCTCCAGGTGACCACCCCGGCGGAAGCCCATGCCGCGATGGCGCAGGCGCTGCCCTATCGCCCGAACCTTATCAAGGTGTTTGCCGATGGCTGGCGCTATGGCCGCGACGCGGATCGCCCGTCGATCGACGAGCCGACGCTCGCCGCCATCGTCGCCGACGCGCACCGCGCAGGCATCCCGGTGATGACGCACACCGTCACGCTGGAAGGCGCGAAGATCGCGGCCAGGGCGGGCGTGGACTCGCTTGCGCATGGCGTGGGCGACGCGCCGGTGGACGCCGAACTGATCCGCCTGATGCGCCGCCACCACACCGCCTATGTCGCGACACTGGCGGTGTACGAGCCGCAGAGCGACCGCGCATTCCTGCCACAGGAATGGGCGATGCTCGATCCCGCCGCACTGGCACGCGAACAGGCGCGGCTGGCCAAGCCGATCGTGCCGCCAGGCGCGCTGGAGGCACGGCGCTGGGCCATCATGCGCGACAATATCCGCACGCTGAAGGCAGCGGGCATCCGCATCGGCATTGGCACCGACACCGGCATTCCCGGCGTGTACCGGGGATCGGCAGCGCTGCGCGAGATCCGGCTGCTGGTGCAGCTCGGCTGGACGCCCGCCCAGGCCCTGCGCGCCGCGACGAGTGACAGCGCCCGCATCCTCAGCCGCCACCCCGACCATGGCCGCATCGCCCGCGGCCAGCGCGCCGACCTGGTCCTGATCGACGGCCAGCCGGACGCGCGGATCGAGGATCTATACCGCGTGGCGCGGGTGTGGGTTTCCGGGCGGGACGTGGCGCTGCGGTAGGTTTTGTTCCCAGCCGAATGGCGGGGTTGGTGGGAAGCTGACGTTGACGATCAACACTGGGGCTCGCATACTTTCTGCATGAAACGTTCCGGTAAAAGCTGGCTGCCAAGCGGCGGAGCAGTCGCCGGTGTGCTTGCAACGTTCGCGGTCTTCCTGTTCATCGGGTTACCGATGATGGTGATCGTCCTACAATCAGGAGGAGGATGCGAGGGACGACCGCGTCCCTGTGAGCCGGACAACACGGCCCTCTATGTTGCCTTAGCTGCGCTAACGCTTCTGCTGGCAGGAACGTGGTGGGGGGTGCGCAAGCTAGTCAATTTCTTCGCTGACGGAGGCTGAACCACCTCAACGAACGCCGGCAACTGGGGCGACAGCCGCCGCCACCGTTATGGCCTGACACCCCAACCGCCCTGTCCCGACCGCCCCCCTTTGCGCGGTCCGAACAATGCCGGACTCCATCCGCCAGTCCGTGTCAGAAGTCCCCAAATATCCCCGCGATCTTCACCTTCAGCGTCTCGGCGTTGAACGGCTTCACGATATAGCTGCTGGCACCCGCATCCTTGGCGGCGATGATATTGCTGGTATTCGAGTCCGCCGTCACGATGATGAAGGGCAGGTCCTTGAGCTTGGGGTCGCTGCGGATCTCGTGGAGCAGCTGGAGGCCGCTCATCGGCTCCATGGTCCATTCGGCGAGAACCAGGCCATAATTGCCTTCGCGCAGCATCGCGAGCGCCTCCACCCCGCCACTCGCCTGGTCGATATTGTAGAATCCGATCTGCATCAGTAGGTTACGCATGATCCGTCGCATCGTCGCAGAATCGTCTACGACCAGGATTTGCATGTCCCGATTTACTGCCATCGCCCTGTCCCTCCGCCTGTGTGGGTCGAGCATAGCGGCACCGCCGCGCGATGGGCGTGCCATTACCGCCAAATCGGTTTTATGCCGCGTCGGGCGCCCGGTACACGCCTTCGTCCAGTTCGCCTTCCCAGCGCGCCACAGTCGTCGCCACCACCAGATTGGCGCTCGCACTCGGCACGGTGCGGGTCATGTCGAGCAGCCGGTCGAACGGCAGGACGAAGCCCACGACCAGCGCAGTCTGCTCCGGGGCGATGCCCACCGCCGACAGCACCGCCGCTAGCATAAACAGCGAGGCGGAGGGCACCGGCGCCGTCCCGAACGCTGCCAGCGCGCCGGTCAGCAGCACCGTGCCATAGACCTGCGGTGTCATCGGGGTGCCGAACGCCTGGAGCGCGAATATGCTGAGCAGGCCGACATACATCGCCGTCCCGTCCTTGCCGATGCTCGCCCCCAGCGGGAGCACGGTGGAAAATACGCCCCGCCCCACGCCCAGATTCTTCTCCGCCACGCGCATCGCCACGGGCAGCGTGGCCGAGCTGGAGGCCGTCGAAAAGGCAACGACCAGCGCATCGACGATGCCGCGAAAGAAGGGCAGCACGGGCAGCCGGGCGAGCAGCCGCAGGATCAGGCTGTGGACCAGCACGATCTGGATCAGCGAGCCCAGCACCACCGCCAGCGCCAGCCAACCGACATGAACGAACACCGCCGCGCCGTTGGCCGCCACTGCATTGGCGATCAGCGCGAACACGCCGAACGGCGTCGCCTCCATCACCAGCCCGACGATCTTGAGCAGCACCGCCGAGGTCGACTGGAGCAGCGCGGCAAAGGGCTTGGCCGGTTCACCCGCAAGCACCGTGCCCACGCCCACCAGGATCGCGACGAAGATCAGCGCGAGCATGTCGCCCTTGGCCAGCGCATCGACGATGTTGAGCGGGATGATGTTGATCAGTTGCTGGTACGGCGTCACTGCCTCGCCCAGCGCGTGCGGCGCGGCGGTGCCGAGCGGCGCGCCGATGCCGGGGCGCACGATCGCCGCGACCAGCATCCCGACCGACACCGCGATCGCCGTCGTCGCCGCGAACAGCCCGACGGTACGCCCGCCCAGCCCGCCCAGCCGCTTCGGGTCCGCAAGCGAGGTGATTCCCGCCGCGATCGTCACCAGCACGATCGGCGCCACCAGCATCCGGATCGCGCGGACGAACAGGTCGCCCATGAACTGCACGGCGGGGGTGGCGGAGGGCCACACCAACGCAAATACCAGCCCGAGCAGCAGGGCGCCCAGCACGCGCTTCCACAGCGGCGTGGCGAACCAGTGTTTTAGCATTTCGCTCACCCTCACCCTTCCCATTGGGAGAGGGAAGGAGGCGCGAAGCGTCTGAAGGGTGAGGGTGAAACCTCCAGCATCACCGGCACGTGCCCGGCGTCGGCGTGTGCGGCAGCGCGCGGCCCGCCGCCTTGCCGGTCATCGCGCCCTTGTCCACCGCCAGCACGCCGTTGACCACCACGGTCTGCACGCCCGCCGCCAGCTCGGTCGGCGCTTCATAGGTCGCACGCGACGCATAGCTCCGGGGATCGAACACCACGACATCGGCGAAATTGCCCTTGCGCAGATGTCCCCGCCCGGTGAGCTGGAACGTGTCGGCGGTCAGCGCCGAACTGCGTTCGATGAACTGGCGCAGCGTGATCGCGTGATCGGCAACGACATATTTCGCGTATTTTCGCGCAAAGCTGCCATAGACGCGCGGGTGGCCGCCGGATGCGTCGGAGCTGGTCATCACCCAGGGCTGCTGCATGAATGCCTGGATGTCGGCCTCGCTCTGGTTGAACGAGACGACGCCCGCGTCGCCGATGCGGATCGCGGCGATCGCTGCCGTCACCGCGTCTTCGCCACGCGCCTTGGCCACGTCGGCCAGCGTCTGGTTGCGGTATTTGCCGCCGACGATCAGCAGCTTGTCCGCGCCGCCGCGCTTGCGCATGTTCTCGGTAATTCCCGCGCGCATCTTTTCGGTAAGCGCCGGGTCGTCGAACCGCTTGAGCAGCGCGGGCCGCCCGCCATCCTGTGCCCAGAGCGGAATCAGCGACGCGACCAGGCTGGTGCCGCTGGCGGACCACGGATACTGGTCCGCCGTCACTTTCTGCCCCGCCTTGCGCGCGGCCTCGATCGTGGCGATGATCTGCGGCGCCTGGCCCTGCACGTCGACGCCCAGCGCCTTGATATGCGCGATATGCGCGGGGATGTGCGCCTCGCGTCCGATGCGCAGTTCCTCGTCGATCGCCGCCTTCAGCCCGACGGTGTAGCTCGATTCGTCGCGGATATGGCTGTCATAGGTGCCGCCGCGCTTGCCCGCTTCCTTGGCGAGTTCGATCACTTCCTCGGTCTTGGAAAAGCTCTGCGGGGCATAGAAGAGCCCGGTCGAGAAACCGATCGCGCCCTGGCACATGGCAGTGGAGACCAGGCCCTTCATCGTCTCCAGCTCGGCGGGCGTGGGCGCGCGGTCGTCCTCGCCGATCACCTTTTCGCGCACCGCGCCAAAGCCGACATAGGTGGCATAGTTGATGCCGACCGGCTTTTTCACCGCACTTGCCAGCGTCGCGGCGACATCGGGATCGCCGCCGCCGTCATTGCCGATGAACGCGGTGGTCACGCCCTGCATCAGAAAGGCGGGGATCAGCCGCTTGGCGGGATCGTCCGACGCCAGATCGGCGCCCATATGGGTGTGCGCGTCGATGAAGCCGGGGGCGACGATCATCCCCTTGGCATCGACGGTGCGCGTGGCGCTGGCATCGACATGCGGCGCCACCGCGACGATGCGGTCGCCCCGGATCGCGACATCGCCGACGAACGGCGCGTCGGATCCGGTATAGATCGTGCCGCCCCGGATCAGCAGGTCCACCTTCTCCGGCGGCACCGGCGCCGCGCCCAGCGTCAGCGCCGCAATTCCCGTCAGCAGCACAGCTTTCATGGCGTTCCCCAAAATCCCGATACCGGCGGCGACAACATGCCGTGATCGTCACGCACGCCGCCCGGATAGTCCTCCGCGAGCCAGATCGGCCCGTCAAGGTCCACGAAATCGCTCATCCGCGCGACATGCAGCGCCGGGGCGATCGACAGCGACGAGCTGACCATGCACCCCGTCATCAGGCCCAGCCCGCGCGCCCGCGCCGCATGGGCCAGTTCCAGCGCGGCGGTGAGGCCGCCCGCCTTGTCGAGCTTGACGTTCACATGGCTGTAGCGCCGCGCGATCACGTCCAGGTCGGCGGCGACATGCACCGCTTCGTCGGCGCAGATCGGCACCTGCGACGGGAATCCCTCCAGCCACGCATCGTCGGCGGCGGGCACCGGCTGTTCGAGCAAATCGACGCGCAATTCGACCAGCAGCGCCTGCACCCCCTCCAGCAGCGCGCGGTTCCAGCTTTCGTTGGGATCGACGATCAGCCGCGCATCCGGCGCCGCATCGCGCACCGCGCGGATCTGCGCGTCGGGCGCCGTCGCATCGACCTTGACCTTCAGCAGCGGCGCGTCCGCGACGGCGCGCGCCGCTGCTCCCATGGCCGGGGGACTATCGATTCCGATCGTCAGCGCGCTGGCCAGTGCCACGGGCTCGGGTGCGCCGATCAAGTGCGCGACACTGCGCCCCGCCTGCCGCGCCTCCAGGTCCCACAGCGCGCAGTCGAGTGCGTTGCGTGCGGCGCCGGGGGGCAGCAGCGCCTCTAGCCCCGCGCGGTCCACGCCCTCCTCGATCGCGCCGCGTACGCTCTCGATTGCGGCCAGCGCGGTGTCGATGCTCTCGTCATAGCGGGCATAGGGCACGCCCTCGCCGCGCCCGATCACGCCGTCCTGCTCGATCGCCACCGTGACCACATCCGCCTGGGTCTTTACCCCACGCGAGATGCGGAACGGACGGCTCAGCGCGAAGCTGCGGTGCTGCGCGCGGAGGGTTCTTGGCACAGAAGCTCGTCCAGGATGGGATCGACGCCAAAGGCGATCGGATCGGTGCAGGGCAGGTTGAGTTCGTCCTCGATGCTGTCGAACAGCGCGCGCGCGGCGGCGGCATCCAGCGTCGAGGTGTTGAGGCACACGCCCACGGCGCGCACTGCGGGGCTGGTCAGCCGCGCCATGTGCAGGTTGAGCGCCAGGCATTCGGCCAGGCCCGGCAGCGCACGCCCCGGAATCCCGCGCATATGCTCGCGCGCCGGATCGTGGCACAACACCAGCGCCTCGGGCTGCGCGCCGTGGAGCAGCCCGGTGGAAACCCCGGCGAACGAGGGGTGGAACAGCGACCCCTGCCCTTCGATCAGGTCCCAGCCATCGTCGGTGCGCGCGGGCGCCAGCTGCTCGATCGCGCCCGAGATGAAATCGGCGACCACCGCGTCCACGGGCACGCCCGCGCCGGCGATCAGGATGCCGGTCTGGCCGGTCGCGCGAAAATCGGCAGGGATGCCGCGTTGGCGCAGGCGCTGGGTCAGCGCCAGCGTGGTGTACATCTTGCCAACCGAGCAATCGGTGCCGACGGTGAGCAGCCGGTGGCCGGCGCGGGCATAGCCGTTACCGACCTTCAGGTCCGCCGGGGCATCGCGCACGTCGAACAGCTGGAGCCCCAGTTCGCGGGCACGCGCCGCCAGTTCGGGCACGTCGCGCAGCCGCTGGTGCAGCCCCGCCGCGACGTTCATCCCCGCCTCCAGCGCGGCGAGCGCGTCGGCGACCAGATCGGCCCCCATCGTGCCACCCGAATTGGCGATGCCGAGCACGAGCGTCCGCGCGCCCGCCGCCGCCGCTTCCATTATGGTCAGGCGCGGCAGGTCGAGCGTCAGCCGACAATCGTCATAGCGGAATTCGCCGACGCAATCCTCGGGACGGAAGATGGCGAGGCCACGCGAAGTCTTGATCCCGACAGCGTCGTTGCTGTGGCCAAGATAGAGGAGATAGGGAGCAGGTATCATGGTTCGCAAACCCTATCGCCGGAGCCCATTACTCTGCGCATAGCGTGTGCGCGCCGGACCATAGCCGGGTGTTATGGCCAGTTTTCAGGGGACGTCGATCACGCTGCGCAGCGTCTTGAGGAAATCGGTCGCCAGCGCAGTCAGCGGGCGGTTGTGCAGGAACATCGCGTGCACACCGAAGGTGAGCGGCGGGCGCAGCGGGCGCATCGACAGGCCGGGGACGAGCGAAGCCTGCGCGGTGAAGCTGTCCACCACCGTCATCCCTACGCCCTGCTGCACCAGCGCGGCGGCGATGTAGAAGGTCCGGGCCAGCACGACGTCGTCGAGCGGAATCCCCTGTCGCTGGACTTCCTGGCTGAACAGCTGGCCGATCGGGCCGCTGGTCGCGAGGCTGATGAAGCGTTGCCCGCGCAGGCACTCCAGATCCACGCGCGGCGGGGCAGCGGGCATGTCCTGTTCGCGGTACAGCACCACCAGCTCGCCTTCGCCCAGCGCGCGATGGTCGATCGGCGCGGCGGGGGGAACTTCATAGGCGATGGCAATATCGGTCTCGCGTTCGAACAGCTTGCGCAGCAGGTCGTCGTGATGGACCGTCTGGAGATCGAACTGCACATTCTGGTGGGTGCGCAGGAATCGCGCGACGGCGGTGGGCAGCGCCTGGAGCGCGAGCGAGGGCAGCGCCGATACGCGGAGCATGCCGCCCGTGCCGCGCCGCAGATTCTTGCCCGCCTCGCGCAGCGCATAGACCCGGTCCTGGATCTCGGCGACTTCGGTGAACAGGACATGCGCGTCCTCGGTCGGCACCAGCCGGCCATTGGTGCGCTGAAACAGCTGGAAGCCCAGCAGCGATTCGGCGTGGCGCAGCATCTTGGACACCGAAGGCTGCGAGACGTTGAGCGCGCGCGCCGCCCCGCTGACCGACCCGTTCACATAGACGGCGTGGAAAATCTCGATATGGCGAAGGTTCATGGCTCCCCACCCTATCGCTATTTGCGCAAAGGGGAAGCGCCGGGCATCGTGGCGCCATGTTGCTCCCCGCGCTGCTGCTCGCCGCCCTGCCCCAGACCGCGCCGGTTCCCGCCGCCACGGTGCGTGTCGCGTTTGACCGGAAGGGCGAGGTTTCGGTGGTCGCCGAAGGGCTGGCCGATGCCGCCGCCAATCGCGCGGTGACGCCCGACGATCCGGTGCGGGTGGCGTCGATCTCGAAGCTGGTGACGGCGATCGGCGTGTTGCGGCTGGTGGAGGCGGGGACGCTCGATCTGGACGCCGATGTTTCCACCATCCTGGGCTGGCGGCTGCGCAACCCGGCCTTTCCCGACGCACCGATCACGTTGCGGCTGCTGCTGTCGCACCGATCGAGCCTGACCGACACGCTGGATTACGTCCTGCCGCTCGACGCCGACATGCGCGCGGTGTTGCAAGACCCGCGCGCATGGGACCGCGACCACGCGCCCGGCAGCTATTTTCGCTACGCCAACTTCGGCTTCCCGGTCGTCGCCGCCGTGATGGAGCGCGCGACGGGCGAGCGGTTCGACCGGCTGATGGACCGGCTGGTGCTGCGCCCGCTGGGGATCGCGGGATGCTATAACTGGGCGGCATGCAGCCCGGAGACGGCGGCGCGCGCAGTGGTGCTGTACCGCGCGGGCGTGGCCGTGAAGGACGACCACCACGGCGCCCCGCCCGCCTGCCCGGTCACCCCGGCGCGCGACGGCAGCTGCGACCTCGGCCAATGGCGCGCCGGCGCCAATGGCGCGATCTTCGCGCCGCAGGGGGGCCTGCGCATTTCCGCGCGCGGGCTGGCGCGGATCGGGCAGATGCTGCTGGGCGAGGGCAAGGTGGGCGGCGTGCGGCTGTTGTCGCGTCGATCCCTGCGCCTGCTGGAGACGCCGCTCTGGACCTTTGACGGCAGCAATGGCGACACGACCGGCGGGTTCTATTGCAGCTATGGGCTGGCGGTGACCTTCCTGCCGACCGCGCGCGCCGGGTGCCGGGACGGCCTGTTCGCCGACGGGCGCGCACGGATGGGGCATGCGGGCGAGGCCTATGCGCTGCGGTCCGGGCTGTGGGTCGATCGCGCGGACGGCACCGGCGTCGCCTATTTCGCGACCGACGTGCCCGAACGGCCCGGCGCACGATCGGCCTTCACCCCCACCGAAGAGCGGCTGTCCGGTTCGTCGCAAAACTGACTTCCGTCCTTGTACGGAATTGAAAACACGGCACTATGCCGGGGATACGCGGCGTATCGCGTTGTCGCTTTGACCGGGGGGTCGGGGGCCATGAAGTCGTATCTGTTGCCATTGTCCGCGCTGCTCTGCGCCGCCGCACCCGGCGAGCCGGTGGCGCCCCTCCCCCGCGTCGCGATCATCGACAGCGGGGTTGCGAAGACCGCCGAACTCGCCCCGCTGGTGATCGCCGAATATGACATGGCGTCGCAGCCCGGACGCCCGGCGTTCCAGCCGCGCTACGATCACGGCACGATGGTCGCCACGATCCTGGCGCGCGCGGCGAACCGGCAGGTGCAGATCGTGTCGCTGCGGATCGACGATCCCGCCGGCTGCCCCGCCGGCGCCAATCCGCCGTGCCAGCCGAGCGCCGCGCCGCTGGTCGCCGCGATCCGCCGCGCGACCGAACTGGGGGTGGATGCGATCAACATCTCGCTCGCGCTCGATTCCGATCCGGCGATCACTGCCGCGATCCAGGATGCCGCGGCGCGGGGGATTCCGGTGATCCTGGCAGCGGGCAACCAGGGGCTCGACCACCCGTCGAACCTGGCACCGGCCCGCGCGGCCTATCCCAGCGCCGTGCTGGTCGGCGCGATCGACGGCGAGGGAAAGGTGTGGAGCGGGACCAACCGCCCCGACGCGAAGCCCGAAGGCTATAATTATGCGTGGCAGCGCGGCGTGCGCGTGCCGACCGCTACGGCCGAGGGGCGCGAAGTGACGGCCACCGGCACGTCGTTCGCCGCCCCCATCGAAACCGCGCATCTGCTGGCGCGGCGCACCACCGCCGCCAACTGACGCGGCAGGCCTGTTTGAAAATGCGCCGCGGCGCATTTCGCGGTGCCGGCCCGCTCCCCCACCCGACCACCCATAGAATACTGCCGTTGGGTGGCCGAGTGGGGAAGCGGGCCGGCGCCGCCTGGTCTCTCAGACCTTCGCAGTCGCCGGGGTCTTGGCGCCCCAGACCGCGTAGAACAGGATGTACAGCTCGCACACCGCCGTCAGCAGGAACGACAGCTGCAGGCCATAGGTGTCGGCCAGCCAGCCCTGCACCACCACCAGCGAACCGCCGGCGATCGCCATGATGAGCAGCCCCGAACCCTCTTCGGTCAGCGGGCCCAGGCCCTTGATGCCGAGGGTGAAGATCGTCGGGAACATGATCGAGTGGAACAGGCCGACCGAAATCAGCGCCCACATCGCGACGTGGCCGGTGGTGAACACCGCGATCAGCATCACGACGAACGCGCCGATCGAGAAGGCGGCAAGCATCACTTCGGCCGAAATGCGCTGCATCAGCGCCGATCCCAGGAACCGGCCGACCATCATGCCGCCCCACAGGAAGGTGAGGTAGCGCCCGGCCTCTTCATGGGTCAGGTTGGCGATGTTGGGCTGGCTGACGAAATTGACGAACAGGTTCGCCACGCCGATTTCGGCAATCAGGTAGATGAAGATCGCGGGGATGCCGAACACCAGGTTGCGGTGCTTCCACAGCGAGTGCTTCTTGCGCTCTTCCTTGGCGACGCGGCTGGTGGCCGAACCCATCGCCGGCAGCGGGAAGCGCGCGATCACGACTGCCAGCACCACCAGCACCACGGCGACCAGTATATAGGGCAGGATCACCGACTGGGCATCGGCCAGCCGCTCGGCATCGGTCAGCACCGTGCCGGCCTTGGCCGTGCCGCTGACCGAACGGCCGAGGATCAGATAGGCGCCGAACAGCGGCGCCAGCATCGTGCCGAGCGAATTGAGCGCCTGGACCAGGTTGAGCCGCGACGACGCCGTCTCGGGCGGGCCGACCACCGCGACATAGGGGTTGGCCGCGACCTGGAGCAGCGTGATGCCGCTGGCGATCACGAACAGCATCGCCAGCGTCACGCCGTACGACGGCAGGCTGGCGGCCAGCACCATGCCCAGCGCGCCCGCCGCCATGACGAGCAGCCCGACGACCAGCGACTTCTGATACCCGATCCGCTCGATCAGCTTGGCGGAGGGGATCGATGCGACGAAATAGGCGATGAACCACACGCTCTCGATCAGCGTCGTCTGGGTGTAGTTCAGATCGAACACGCTGCGCAGGTGCGGCAGCAGCGTGTTGTTGATGACGGTGATGAAACCCCACATGAAAAAGAGCGTGGCGAGCAGCGTCAACGCCTTGCCATAGCTCCCATACCGTCCGGCGCCGACACCGGGCGACACCGCGCCCGCCGGCGATCCAATTCCAGCCATCCCACCGCTCTCCTTGGCGAATCTGTGATTTATATGACTTAAATCCCACGCCATCCGGCGCGTCAACTGCGCTAGTGGCACGACGCATCGAATTGGGAAAGAGCCGGACGGCGGCTGGCCGCTGATACCACGTCGCGTTGAGCGCGACGCAGGCCACCCGCGATCAGTGCAGGCGCGTGGCCGGTGCCGGGGGGCGGGGCGCCGCGCCGGCGCGGTTGGGGGTGCCCATGTCGCACACGCCAAGGTCCTGCAACGCCAGTTCCAGCAGGTCGGTCATCGCATTGCGCGCGGCGCCGGGATTGCCCTCGCGAATGGCGTCGTACACGCGGACATGATCGGGCACCGTATCGCGGGGAATCCGCTGGCGGCGATGCGCGTGGCGCGTCGTCCAGCGCACGGCGGCGCCGATCCCGCCCGCAAGCGACGCCAGCACTTCGTTCGCCGCCCCGTCGAGCACCGCGCGGTGAAACCGCTGCGCGGCGACCAGCCCGCTGCCATGCGCCAGCCCGTGGCGCCGCATTTCGTCCAGCGCCGATGCCATCGTGTCCAGATGCTGTTGCGGGCAACGCCGCGCGGCAAAGCCGGCAGCGGCGGATTCGATCACGTCGCGCGCCTCGAACAAGTCGCGCAGGAACGCCTCGCCCGGTTCGGCCTCGAACATCCATTCGATCACTTCGGGATCGACCAGCCGCCACGCCTCGCGCGGGGTGACGCGCGTGCCCAGCTTGGGGCGGCTGTCGATCAGCCCCTTGGCCGCCAGCGTGCGCATCATGTCGCGCCAGGCATTGCGCGATACGCCGAGCGCCGCCGCCTGCTCGGTTTCGCTCAGGAACACATGCCCCGGCGGATATTCGCCCGACAGGATGGCAACACCCAGTGCCCGCGCCGTCGCGCCCTGTTGGCGGGGACGGAATGGCACAAGCGTGATTTGATTCACTCGACTTCCCTCTGCACTGCAGCCCCGCTCGCCCGAGGGCCGCCTTCAGGGCATTTTAGAGGGATGGCGCCGCAAGCTGGGGCGGAGGGCGAAAATTCCCGCGCGCACCGCCGCGCCCATACCAACGCATGGCCTTACCCACCCCCCTGCATGATGGTGTCGGGGCGCCAGGTACGAAATACCGGACATGCGTATCGCTGCCCTCTGCCCCTCTGGCGCGATACGGCGCACCGCGACGCCCCCTCGCGCTGCGCACGAGCGGGCCGGCACGTTCCCAGCCGGCCCGCTCGCTGCGGTGATTGGCGTTGGCGGGGGCGGGCGGTCTGCGCCCACACCGCAAGCCGATATCAGGCGCGCGGATGGGCGTTGCGGTACACGTCGAGCAGATGCGCGGCGTCGACCGCCGTATAGATCTGCGTCGAACTCAGGCTGGCATGGCCCAGCAATTCCTGGAGCGCGCGCAGATCGGCCCCCCGCCCCAGCAGATGCGTGGCGAAGCTGTGGCGCAGCGCGTGCGGCGTGGTGCGTTCCGACAGGCCCAGCGTGGTGCGCGCGGCGCGCACCGCTTTACGGATGGCACCGGGGGGCAGCGGCCCGCCCTTGGCCCCGCGAAACAGCGGCGCGTCGCGCGCCACGCCGTAAGGGCACAGCGCGGCATAGGCCTCCACTGCCGCGCGCACATCGGGGAGCAGGGGCACGGTGCGCGTCTTGGCACGCTTGCCCGTCACGCGCAGCGTCTCGCCCAGCGGCAGCACCGCGCCATCCAGCGCCACGGCCTCACCGATGCGCAGCCCCGCGCCATAAAGCAGCAGCAACACCGCCCAGTCGCGCGCGGCGATCCAGGGTTCCTCGGCATCCTCCGACACGGTTTCGGCCAGCGCGACGGCCTCGGCGGGGGAAATCGGCCGGGGCACGCCCTTTTTGACGCGGGGGCCCCGCAGGCGCGGCAGTTCGGCGGCATCCCCCACCGCGAATTTCAGGAACCCGCGCACCGCCGAAAGCTCCCGCGCGGCAGAGGCATTGCCCAACCCCTCGGTCCGCCGCAGCGCCAGGAACGCACGCAGATCGGCAGTCGAGATCGCCGCCAGCGCCTCACGCGTCACGGCCCCGCCCCAATGCCCCTGGAGAAACGCCACCAGCCGCACCGCCGTCGCCTCATACGCCCGCACCGTATGCACCGACCGCCGCCGATCACGCGCAAGATGGCGGGCATAGAGCAGGGGCAGCGCGGGTTCGGTCATGGGCGGGGTTGTAGCATGGGCGGGGTGGGCAAACAGCGGCTCGCTATAGCGCTGAGCGCAGCCTTCGGAGAAGTTCACGAATATACGCAAAGACATGGTCGAAGCTGGCGAACTAAGCCCCACCGTCGTCTAAGTCGAGTCTAGTTTGAAGGATCGGATCCGGAATATCGCCCTTTAAAACCCGATCCACGAGGCGGCTAAACAAGTTTGTATCCAAAAAGTAGTTTGGATAGGCGCGCTTTAGGGCGTTGATGTTATCAACCGACACGAGAACGATTTGATTCGGCGAACTTTCTGGAAGTTTACTTTCTAAATCCGTATATATCCTGTTTGCCTCCTCCGATTGCTTTGCCTTGTATCGCCTAACAGTGATCTTCAGCGCCTCGGGATCCACCTCAACAATGAAATACTTTTCATCCTTCGCAGAGCCAAGCGTGGTGATAGTGGCATTGTAGACTTGAAGCATCTCCTTAACGTGCAGCTTGTGAGCGAGCGCTTCGATCTCTGCGACCAAGCTCCTCTTCGCCGTAGGCGTGCTAGGGACTGGAGTAGTTTTCTCGATTGCCGCGATAGCCGACCCCATGAGCGCGAAAAATCGCAGCCAGTCTTCATCGCCTTGGTTAGATTTTAGCGCTTGTTTTGTGAAGATGCCGACCGCTTCCACGGCCGTTGCCCACGCGTGCTGCATTTGTGTTCGAACCTGCACCTCGACCCGGAGCCCAGTGTAGGCAGACGTGTCAGCGGTCCCACAATATTCGTAGACCAAGTGATAGCAACGGTAGCCGTCGGCCTTAGGCTGATTGATGTAGTCCTTCTCGCTGCGGAATTTGTGGTCGAATTTGCTGGCCTTGTATCCCTGAACAAGCCGATAAACGCTAGTTAGGCGGGTAAAAACTGCGCGGCAACCGGCAATGTCCTGCATCTGCGTCATGCGCATCGTTGGCTTAGCGACCAGCTTTTTATGGATTGATTCCAACCGTTTCGACCGCTGTGCCACAATCACGGAGCGCTCAACCTTCCGCGCCTTGTTGCGAAGAGTGATCTGGAACGTGTTCAGCGGGTAGGCGTGCGCCGATCTCCAGTTGTTGAGGATTGCGAGTGCATGCAAGCCTTCGCGCGTAACTACTGGGAACTCCATTTTCTGAAGCGCCTTGCCCGCCGCATTGACCTCTTCTGGCTTAAACTCCGGCACCGCCCACGCCATTACTTAACCCTCAAACCACGGGGTTGATCCTAGCGCACTTTCACCAGAGTGGGTACGCCAAATATAATAACCCCAAACGAAATAGGGCCGGAGCATCGCTCCGACCCTTCCCGTATCGCATGCCGAAGCGGCGGTGATCAGCAGATCGACTGGCCGGTCTTCGCCCAGTCGGCGAGGAAGCCTTCGATGCCCTTGTCGGTCAGCGGGTGCTTGACGAGCTGGCGGATCACGGCGGGGGGGGCGGTCATCACGTCGGCGCCGATCTTGGCGGCCTGGAGGACGTGGACCGGGTGGCGGACGCTGGCGACGAGGATTTCGGTGCCGAAATCGTAATTGTCGTAGATGGTGCGGATGTCTTCGATCAGGTCCATTCCGTCGAAGCCGATATCGTCGTGACGGCCGACGAAGGGCGAGATGAAGGTCGCGCCAGCCTTTGCCGCGAGCAGCGCCTGATTGGCGGAGAAGCACAAAGTCACGTTCACCATCGTGCCGTCGTCGGTCAGCGCCTTGCAGGTCTTGAGGCCATCGATCGTCAGCGGCACCTTGACCGCGATGTTGTCGGCGATCTTCCGGATGACTTCGGCTTCCTTCATCATCGTCGCGTAATCGAGCGCGACGACTTCGGCGGAGACCGGCCCTTCGACGATCTCGCAGATTTCGGCGACGACTTCGAGGAAGTTGCGGCCCGACTTGTGGATCAGCGAGGGATTGGTGGTCACGCCGTCCAGCAGGCCGGTTTCGGCCAGGTCGCGGATGTCGGCAATGTCGGCGGTGTCGGCGAAGAACTTCATGGAGTCGGCCCTTTCGGAAGGATTTGGCGCCCGCCTAGCCGAGCGCGGCGCGCGGGGCAAACGGGTTGGCGCACATCCCGGCGCGAGCGGCGCGGTCGCGCGAGCTACCGCGCTCGCTTGCAAAAGCATGGAATCCAGGGCCAGCGCGGGAAAGGCGACCTTGGGTTCCTGCTTTCGCAGGAAAACAGATCGCCTCAGCGTCGTCGCGACGGCGCCTCGCCATGCACCAGCATCACCCGTACCGCCGGCGCGGTCAGCCGCGACACCGCGACACGATAGGTGCCGGGTTGCAGGCGATAGCGGATGATTTTCCGAATCGTAGAACATCGCGGCCCGCGCGCCTCCGACGCCATGCGCAGTGCCCGGCCATTGTCGCGATACAGGTCGATCCAGCCGTCCTGATCCGCCGCGATCCCGAACACGCCGGCCTTGCGGATCGTCACGCGCGCCTCGGCCTTGCCGCCCCGGGCCGCGAGCACCATCGCATGGCGGGTATCCAGCCCCTTGCCGGTACGGGTCCATCCGGCCAGCGGGCGCGGCAGGGCCGCTTCCTGGCCCCGGCATTGCGGAGCCGCCATGGTGAGTACAAGCGCGGTCAGCAGCATGTTCACTTCCCCCCAAAAAGGACGACGATGTTCTATCTTCGTTCCGCGTTCCGGGTCAAGCTGGGGAATACGGGATTCACCTTTGCCGCAAAATCCCCATATGAGGGCCGCCTATGTCGCGCGTCCGCGTTCTCGTCCTCCACCCCGCGCTCGGCCCCCTCGACTATCGCGTGCCGCATGGCATGACGGTCGAGCCGGGGTCGATCGTCGTCGTGCCCATCGGCCCGCGCCAATATGCCGGCGTGGTGTGGGAGCCCGAGCGGCTGCCGACCGAGGAGATCGGCGACAACCGGCTTCGCAACCTGCTGGCGGTCGCCGACGCGCCGCCGCTGCCCGAATCGGTGCGGCGGCTGGTCGAGTGGACGGCGGACTATTATCTCGCCCCGCCCTCCGCCGTGCTGGCGATGGCGGTGCGATCGACCGCCGCGTTCGAGAGCGCGCCGACGGTGGTGGAATATCGCGCGACCGGGCTGGTGCCGGATCGGATGACGGCGCAGCGCGAGCAGGCGCTGGAGCGGATCGGCGACCGCCAGGGGCTGGTGCGCGAGCTGGCCACCATCGCCGACGTGTCCGACGCAGTGATCCGGGGGCTGATCAAGGTCGGCGCGATCGAAGGGGTGACGGTGGATACCGACAGCCCCTATCCGGTGCCCGACCCGGCATTCGGCCCGCCCGTGCTCAATCCCATCCAGTCCGGCGTCGCCGCCACGCTGCGCGACGCCGTGGATGCGCGCGCGTTCCAGCCCTTCCTGCTCGATGGGGTCACCGGATCGGGCAAGACCGAAGTCTATTTCGAAGCAGTGGCGGCGGCGATCGCGGCGGGGCGGCAGACTCTGGTGCTGCTCCCCGAAATCGCGCTGACCGAGCCGTTCCTCAAGCGGTTCGCCCAGCGGTTCGGCGTCGAGCCGGTGGCATGGCATTCGGGGCTGCGCACGTCGCAGCGGCGGCGGGCGTGGCGCGCGATCGGGCGCGGCGAGGCGCTGGTCACGGTGGGGGCGCGCTCGGCGCTGTTCCTGCCCTATCCCAATCTCGGCCTGATCGTCGTCGACGAGGCGCATGAATCGAGCTTCAAGCAGGAAGACGGCGTACATTACCACGCCCGCGACGTGGCGGTGATGCGCGGGAAGTTCGCCGGGTGTCCGGTGATCCTCGCCTCTGCGACTCCCGCTATTGAGACGCGGTATCAGGTTGAGCGGGGGCGCTATGCGGAACTCAAGCTGCCGGGGCGCTTCGGCGCGGCGGAGCTTCCCGAGATCGAACCCATCGATCTTATCAAGGAGCCGCCGGAGCGCGGCCGCTGGCTGGCGCCGCGGCTGGTGCTGGCGATCGACGCGGCTTTGGAGCGGGGCGAGCAATCGCTATTGTTTCTCAATAGGAGGGGCTATGCTCCGCTGACGCTGTGCCGCAACTGCGGGCATCGCTTCCAATGCCCCAATTGCACGGCGTGGATGGTCGAGCACCGGCTGACCCGGCGGCTGGCGTGCCACCATTGCGGGCACACCGTCCCCACGCCCGAAATCTGCCCCGAATGCGAGGAGCCGGACAGCCTGGTCGCGTGCGGCCCCGGCGTCGAGCGCATTGCCGATGAAGTCGCGGCGCTATGGCCCAATGCGCGCACCGCGATCGTCACGTCGGACACGCTCTGGTCCCCCGCCAAGGCCGCCGAGTTCGTCCACCGGATGGAACAGGGCGAGATCGACATCGTCGTCGGCACCCAATTGGTGACCAAGGGCTATCATTTCCCCAACCTGACGCTGGTCGGCGTGGTCGATGCCGACCTTGGCCTGGACGGCGGCGATTTGCGCGCGTCGGAGCGGACCTTCCAGCAGATCATGCAGGTGTCGGGGCGCGCCGGGCGCGGCGAAAAGCCCGGCACGGTCTATATCCAGACCCATTCCCCCGATGCCCCGGTGATGCAGGCGCTGGTGAGCGGCGATGCCGAGAGCTTCTACGCCGCCGAAACCGAGGCGCGGCGCGAGGCGGAGGCACCGCCCTTTGGCCGCTATGCCGCGATCATCGTGTCGAGCGAGGATCGCGCGGCGGCCGAGGAAATCGCCCGGATGATCGGCCGCACCGCGCCGCGCATGGAGGAAATGCACGTCTATGGCCCCGCCCCCGCCCCGCTGGCGATGCTGCGCGGGCGCCATCGCTATCGCCTGCTGGTCCACGCCCGGCGCGCGTTCGATGTGCAGGACGTGATCCGCGAATGGCTGGGCGCGCTGGAATGGAGCGCCAAGGTGCGCGTGGCAGTGGACGTCGACCCGTATAGTTTCCTGTAGGCACCCGCACCCCACTTTACTTGGCGCCTTCCCCCTTTACCTTCCGAAGAAGAGGGAGAACGGGGCATGATTCGGAAAATTCTGGCGCTGGCGCTGCTATTCGCGCCCGGCATTGCGCGTGCCGACTGGCATGAGGCGAGTTCGGCGCATTTCCGCGTCTATTCCGAACAGCCGGTCGAGCGGCTGCGCAGCTTCGCGACCGAGCTTGAGCGGTTCGACAAGGCGATCCGGATGCTGCGTGGCGACCCAGACAAGCCGGTGGGGCCGGCGAACCGGGTCACCATCTATGTCGTCGACGATACCGATGCCGTGCAGGCACTGATCGGGCGCGACGGCGTGGCGGGGTTCTATGTGCCGCGCGCGGGCGCATCGATGGCGATCGTCCCGCGCTTCTCGGGCGCCGCGCGTGCCGAGGATCTGCGCCCCCAGACGGTGCTGCTCCACGAATATACCCACCACCTGATGTTCACCATGGCGCCCAACGCGGTCTATCCGCTGTGGTATTCCGAAGGCTTCGCCGAATTGCTCGCGCCGACCAGCTTCGAGAAGGACGGCGCCGTCCTGATCGGCAACATGCCGCAATATCGCGCGCATTCGATCATGGGCGCCAACCCCCTGTCGGTGGAAAAGCTGCTGCTATCCGATCCCCGCGACTTCGACCGGGCGCAGATGGATGCGCTGTACGGCCAGGGCTGGCTGCTCACCCATTACACGATGCTGGGCAAGGCGCGGCAGGACCAGCTTGGCGCCTATCTGCTCGCGATCAACCGGGGTAAGTCGCGCGCAGAGGCGGCGGCGGCCTTTGGCGGCCTCGACACGCTCAGCGGCGAACTGGCGCGGTACAAGGTGTCGCGGCTGAAGGGGCTGCGCGTGCGGGCGGACGCGCTGGCGACCGGCCCGGTCACGATCCGCGCCCTCACCGCTGGCGAGGCCGCGACGATGGACCTGCGCATCCGATCGCAGAACGGCGTCAGCGCGGCGGACGCGCCCGCCCTGTACGCCGCGCTGCAAAAGGCGGCGGCGCCCTATCCCGACGACACGGTGGCGCAGACGATCCTGGCGGGCGCGGCGCTGGACGCACGCGACCCCGTCGGCGCCGAGGCGGCGGCGGCGCGTGCGCTCGTCGTCGATCCGGGGAATGTGGGCGCGCTGGTGTTTCAGGCAAAGGCGCGGATGGCCGCCGCCGTGCGCGACCGCGACACCCGCGCCGCCAGCTGGGAAGCGGTCCGCGCCCCGCTGCTGGCCGCGATCGCCCGCGACGCCACCGATCCGCGCCCGTGCATCGCCTATTACCGCAGCTTCGCCGCAGCGGGCCAGGCGCCGGACAAGGCTGCACAGGACGGGCTCTACACCGCCTTCCTCGCCGCGCCGCAGGACAGCGGGCTGCGATTGCTGACGGCGGGAATGCTGCTGCGCGGCGGCGAGCCTCGCAACGCCCGCGCGCTGCTCGCCCCACTGGTCGGCGCACCCCATGCGGGCGCACGCGGCACGCAGGCGGCGGCGATCCTCGCGCGGATCGACGCGGGGGATCTGGCGGGGGCAGTGGCGCTGCTGGACAAGAGCGCGGGCTGAGCGTCCCCCCAGCTGCTGCCGCAACACCTCTTGCGCCGGGCGCGATCTTCCCCCTAGACTGTGCAAAGTCTGGGGGGATTTGCTTATGATACGCAAGGCGTTGGCGACCATTTCACTGCTTGTCGCACCGGTCGCAGCCCATGCCGACTGGTATGAGGCAAGTTCCAAGCACTTCGTCGTCTATTCGGATGACAGCGAAGACCGGGTGAAGGTCTTTACCGAGCGTCTGGAGCGGTTCGACCAGGCGCTGCGCAAGCTGACCGGGAC
The DNA here is from genome assembly GCF_053502645.1 of Sphingomonas degradans. Classification (NCBI taxonomy): domain Bacteria; kingdom Pseudomonadati; phylum Pseudomonadota; class Alphaproteobacteria; order Sphingomonadales; family Sphingomonadaceae; genus Sphingomonas; species Sphingomonas degradans. The sequence goes on along the minus strand of NZ_CP177172.1, from coordinate 280,878 downwards.
GCCGGACAAGCCGCTTAGTCCGAACAGCCGAGTTACCGTGTTCATGGTGGCGGATGTCGCGTCGGTACGAAAGCTCTATGGAAACGGCGGAGGTAACGTTGCCGGATTCTATCAGCCCCGCTCGTCCGGTCCCGTCGCGTTCGTCCCGCGTAGCAGCAACAGCGATCTGGATGCCCAGACCATCCTGATGCACGAATATGCGCACAGCTTCATGTTCTCGACCTGGCCGGACGTGGTCTTTCCGAAATGGTTCGTGGAGGGGTTCGCCGAATTCGTGGGCACTACGTTCTTCCGCGATGACGGGACGATCGTGCTGGGCAAGAACCCGGATTTCCGTAAATACTCTGTCGCCAAGTCGAACGTCCTGCCCGCCGAACGGCTGGTGCAGCTGAATACCGGCAAGCTCGACATGTACGAAACCGACGCGCTGTATTCGCGCGGGTGGTTGCTGACCCATTACCTGCTGATGGACAAGGACCGCGCCGGCCAGCTCGGTCGGTATATCGGGGCGCTCAACAGCGGCAAATCGGTTGCGGAGGCGACGAAGGAACTGGGCGACATCCAGGGGCTGGATGCGAAGCTGACGGGGTATGGCAAGCGGCCCTCGCTGCCGATCATCCAAATTCCGACGTCGCAGCTTCCGATCGCACCGGTCACGATCCGCAAGGTATCGCCCGGCATGGCGGCCATCATGCCCGCGCGCCTGATTTCGACCCGCGGTGTGGATGAAAAGCTCGCCGTCACTGCCGTGGAACTGGCGCGCCGCCTTGCCGCGCCCTATCCCAACGATCCCGGCGCCCAGAACGAGCTGGCAGAGGCCGAGTTCGACGCCAAGAACTACGCCGCCGCCGCTGCTGCTGCCGACCGGGCGCTGGCCGCCGATCCCAAGTCCGTCCATGCCCTGATCTACAAGGGAATGGCGGAGAGCGAACTCGCCAAGAAGGACGAGACGACCAGCGTGAGCCGTTGGCGGGACATCCGCGCGCTGTTCATCCAGGCGAACAAGCTCGACACCGAGTATCCCGAGCCGCTGGTCAAGTTCTACGACAGCTTCGAAGCGGCCAAGCAGCCTCCCAGCAAGGGCGCCAAGGACGGCCTGCTCTATGCCTATGTGCTCGCGCCCTACGATACCGGGCTGCGAATGCAGGCCGGGCGGCTGTTGCTGGAAATGGGGGAACTGAAACAGGCCCGTATTGCCTTCGAACCCATTGCCTATAGCCCGCATTCGGGCCCGACGCTGTCGAAGCTGGGCACCGACCTGCTGGCGAAGATCGATGCGAAGGACGGAGCAGGCGCGCTGAAGCTCCTCACCGACGCCGAGGAAAAGGCGAAGAAGGAAGAAGAGGACGCCAAGAACAAGAAGAAGGGCGGCTGATCGCCCTCTCCCGCCGGCGGGCATTGCGGTTAACCACCGCTTGAACCGCCGGCGGTTTTGCCCGAAAGCGGCGCGCCACAAGGAGGTCGCGTTGGTGATGGTTCGGCGTTTGCTGTTGCTTCTGGCACTGGTGGCCGGCCTTGCCGCGCCTGCGCGCGCGGACGACATTTCCGCCTCGGCGCGCGGCGTGGTGCGCATCGTGACGATCGCGGTGGTCGACGATGCCGTGGTCGGCTTCGGACATGGCAGCGGCTTTGCCGTCGCGCCCAACCGCGTGGTCACCAACGCACATGTCGTCGAACTCGCCGATCGCTACCCCAACAACGTCGTCATCGGCGTCGTACCGTCCGAGGGCGACAAGTCGTACCAGGGCCGGCTGATTGCGATCGATCGCCAGCGCGACCTGGCGCTTATCGAGTTTACCGGCGTGCGGCTGCCCCCGCTGACGCTGTTCACCGGCGCGCCGGGCGATGGCGATACGCTGATCGCGCTGGGCTATCCGGGCAATGTCGATGTGGCGACCGCCCAGTCCGCCGCCGATTTCATCACGCCGCAATCGCCGGTGCGCTCGCAGGGCGGCTTTGCCGGCACCCGGATGCTGGAGGGCACCAACGTGCTGCTCCACACCGCCAATATCGCGCGCGGCAATTCGGGCGGGCCGCTGCTCGATCGCTGCGGCCGGGTGCTGGGCGTAAATTCGGCGATCACGCGCGGGGACGAGGGCGATTCGAGCTTTGCCTTCGCAATCGCCGGTTCCGAACTCGCCGCCTTCCTGACCGCCGCCAAGCAGCCCTTCGCGACCGTAGCGGTGCCGTGCACCAGCGTCGAGGAACAGATGGCGCAGGAACGCGACGCCGACGAAAAGGCCCGCGCCGATGCCGCGCAACAGGCCGGCGTGGAGGCTGCGCGCCTTGCCGCTGAGCGCGACCAGGCGATCACCCAGGCACGCGCCCGCAACGAAGCCACCCGCGAGAATTTCATGGCGGGCGCCGCCGTGCTGCTCGTGCTGGGCGCGCTGGCCGTGGGCGGCGGCGGGCTGCTGGCGACGCGCGATCGCCGGCGCGAAGCGATCTGGGTCGCGGCGGGCGGCGGCGTGCTGATGCTGGGCGCGGTCGCGCTGTTCGTGAGCCGCCCTTCGTTCGACGAGTCCAAGGTCATGCCGATGCCCAAGGCCACGGCGGCGGCGCGGGTGCCGAGCACGCTCGAAGTCGGCAAGCTGCAATGCACGCTGGTCCCCGAACGCAGCCGGATCACCGTGACGTCGATCGACAAGGTCGACCTGGACGTCGGCGCCGATGGCTGCATCAACGGCCGCACCCAATATGCCGAGGCGGGCACGCATTGGCAGCGCATCCTGGTGCCCGATCAGGACCAGTCGGTATCGGTGCTAGATTACGATCCGGGCACGCGCATCTACACCAACACCCGCTATTTGTTGTCGTCCGAACAGATGAAACAGGCGCGCGCGCTGCGGGCCGGGGTGCCGATCAAGCAATGCTCGTCCAACCAGGCCGAACGCGCGACTCTCGCCGCCCAACAACAGACGCTGCGCGCGACGCTGCCGCCGGTGTATAACGAGAAACTGGTCTATCGCTGCGGTACCGCCGCGTCCGGGCCGCCGAGCGCTACGCCGGCGTTGTAGGGCGACCCGACCTTCGCTGCGTCTGGGTTCTCGTGCGCGGCATGTGCGCCTGGCACCCGATTGAGCGCGCGATCCACAATCGGGGGCACAGCTTCCAAATCTATTCCTGAAAGCGCCCCGGCGGGAACGCCGGGCTCCTCCTTGCCTGGTGCTGTAAAAAGAATTTGACATGGCCTTTCGGCTGTATAACTTCTTTTACAGGCAATGAGGACGCAAATGGGCATTTCCGCAAGACAACGAAGGATATGGATCGCCGCCGCCGCTACGGTCTTGGCGGCAGCCCTTGGCGGGGTGCTGATCGGGTTGGGGCCGCGCTATCTGCCGGCGCCCGGCGCGGGCGTGTTTGCGGCGATCGTGCTGGCCGGCGCGTTCCTCGCGATGCTGCCGCGCTGGCGCGCGCTCGACCATATGCAGAAGGATAGCCGCCTGATCAGCTGGTATTGGGGCGGCGGTTTCGGCGGCGGACTGGGTCTGGTGCTGGCGGCAGTGCTTGCCGGCACCCGCAGCCCGTTGTTCGCTGGCGCCGCCCTGGTCTGGTTGCTCCAGTTCCTGGGCTATGCCCTCGCCCGGCTCAACTGGTGGCTGGCACATCGCGCAGACGCCGCATGAGGAACCGCCTGCGGGAATCGCGCACCGCCAAGGGCCTGAGCCAGGGCGAACTGGCGGATCGCATGGACGTGTCGCGGCAGACCATCAACGCAGTGGAAGCGGACAAATATGATCCGTCGTTGCCACTGGCGTACAAGCTCGCCGCGTTTTTCGAGATGCCGGTCGAGGACCTGTTCCACAACCCTTTCAAGCCGCCGATGGCGGGCAAGGAATAACCCATGCAAGGCTCCCTGCTGCTCTTGGCGATCCTGACGCTACTAGCTGCCTATCTGGCGGCGCCGGCGCTCGTCGGACTGGCCCGGCACCATCCCGAGCGACGGCTGATAGCCAAGTTGAGCCCGCTGACGCTGTTGTCGTTCGTCCTGTGGCTGGCGCTGCTCGCCTGGGCGTTCACCGGGCGGCGGGACGATGCACGTATCGCGCGTTACGTGGCGCGATTGCGGGAGAGCAATCGCCTGCCTGTCGCCATCGCCGCGCTGGTCGTGGTCGGGCTCGCCGGCAGCCTGCTGACGCTGGTGCGTTGATCCGTCATGGAGTGGATCGTCACGGCGTGCGTCACCGTCGCGCTTGGGCTCGCATTGCCACGCGCGATCGTGGCCGCGAAGAAATCGGTGCGCGGCAATGGCAGAATGGCGGGAGCCGCGCTGTCGATCGGTCTGGCATTTTCCGCGATCTTCGACCCGCGCAAGCAGGAGGCGATCGAGAACATCGGCAAGCGCGTGGACGAGGACGAAAACAGCCTTCGCGATCAGGAACCCGCCGGCGGTGGCGACCCCGTCATCACCCGGTAACCAACGCCAGCACAAAGCAATCCCAACCGAGACTCCGGCTGCTCCGGTAGCCCGTCCAGACACCGCGCCGGTGTCTCGGCCCCCCTAATCCTCCACGCCCTCGCGTCGGCGCAGCACGCGCTTGCGGTCGATGCCGTATGCATAGCCGCCCATGCTGCCGTCGCTGCGCTGGGCGCGGTGGCAGGGGATGATGATCGACACCGGGTTCGCCCCGCACGCGGTGCCCGCCGCGCGCACCGCGCGGGGCGCGCCGGCCTCGGCCGCCAGCTGGGCATAGCTGCGACTCTCACCGGCGGGGATCGCGCGCAGTGCCTGCCACACCGCCTCCTGGAACGCCGTGCCCTGGACATCCACCGGCAGGTCGGTGTCGCGGCCCGGCGTCTCCACTTCGGCCACCACCCGCGCCGCCAGTTCGGCCAGCGCGCTGCCGCCGGCCACGATCTCTGCCGCCGGAAAGCGCCGGGCGAGCTGGAGCGAATCCTCGTCGAACGCGACGCGGCACAGCCCCTTGTCGGTCGCCGCGACCAGCAGCGGCCCCAGGCTGGTCTCCGCGATCGTCCAGCGGATCGTCACCCCCGCCCCGCCGCGCTGCCACACGCTGGGCGTCATCCCCAGCCGCGCGTCGGCGGTCTCGTAAAAGCGGCTCGGCGCCGAATAGCCGGCGGCGTAGATCGCATCGGTCACGCTGCCGCCTTGCGCCAGCGCCGCCGCCGCGCGCCGCGCCTTCAGCCCGCGCGCATAGGCGGCGGGGCTCACCCCGGTCGCGCGCTTGAACAGCCGCTGGAAATGATGCGGGGCATAGCCGACCGCCGCCGCCAGCGCCTCCAGCCCCGGCGCCTCCTCGGCCCCCTCGATCAGCGCCACCGCGCGCGCCACCGCCACCCGGTCGCGCCCCACTTCGTCCGGCTTGCAGCGCAGGCACGCGCGAAACCCCGCCGCGCGCGCCGCCGCCGCATCAGCGAAGAAGCGCACATTCTCGCGCAAGGGCCGCCGCGCCGGGCAGCTCGGCTTGCAGTAAATGCCGGTGGTGGTCACCGCGACGAGGACGCGCCCGTCCCAGGCGCGATCGCGGGCGGCAAAGGCGGCCCAGGCGGCATCATCATTGTGCGAAAGCTGGCTCATGCTCCAGCTATAGCCCGGCCCGATCCGCGCCACATCCCGCCGCTTGCGTTCAAAACAGGCTTGCCGCGCCGCGCGTTTCCGGCCACCGTTACCGCTAACAGGGCGCATCGACGCCGATAGGGGAGAAGGCGATGCGCTTCTGGAAACGCACGCGCGGGCTGCGGTGGTGGATCATCACCGTCGTGATGCTGGGCACGATCGTCAATTATCTGACGCGCAACACGCTGGGCTTCGCGGCGCCGATGATGCTGCGCGACCTGCACATCACCGAACAGCAATATAGCTGGGTGACCGGCGCGTTCCAGGCGGGGATCATGCTCCAGCCGGTGGTCGGTTATATCCTCGACCGGATCGGGATGCGCACCGGCTTCGCGCTGTTCGCCACGGCCTGGGGGCTGCTGACCATGGCGCACGGGCTGGTGTTCAGCTGGCAATGGCTGCTCGCGGCGCGCGGCGCACTGGGCTTTGCCGAGGGGACGGCGCAGACCGGCGGGCTCAAGGTCGTGTCCGAGTGGTTCCCTGCGCGCGAGCGCGGGATTGCGGGCGGCATCTATAACATGGGCGCGTCGGTCGGCGCCGCCGTGGCGCCGCTGCTCGTCTATTGGGCGGCCAGCGTGTGGAACTGGCGCGCGGCGTTCTTCGTCTCGGGCGCGCTGGCGCTGCTGTGGGTGCTGCTGTGGCTCGCCAGCTATCGCCCGCTGGGCGAACATCCCAAGCTCTCCGCCGAGGAACGCGACTATATCCGCGCGGGCCAGGAAGGCTTCACGCAGCAAGCCGTCGCTAAGCCTTCGGTCCTGTCGATTCTGCGCCAGCGCAATTTCTGGGGCATCGCCCTGCCCCGCTTCCTCGCGGACCCGACCTGGGGCACGCTGACCTTCTGGCTGCCGCTGTACCTCACCTCGCGCGGGTTCAGCCTGGGGGCGACGGCGCTGTCGACCTTCCTCCCCTTCCTTGCGGGCGAGCTGGGCTGCCTGTTCGGCCCCACCGTCACGCTGTGGCTGCAACGGCGCGGCGTCGACCTGATCAATGCCCGGCGCTGGACCTTCACGCTGGGCGCGCTGCTGATGACTGCGATGCTGTTCGTCCCCTCCGCCACCAACATCTATATCGCCGTCGCGCTGCTCAGCCTGGGCGGGTTCGCGCACCAGACGCTGTCCGTCACGTGCATCACGATGGCGAGCGACCTGTTCCGCAAGGACGAGCTGGGCACCGTCGCGGGGATGGCGGGGACGATGGCCAATCTGGGCGTGCTGCTGTTCTCGCTGCTGATGGGCGGGCTGGTCGCGCAGATCGGCTATGCGCCGTTCTTCATCGCGCTGGGGCTGCTCGATCTCGTCGCCGCCGCCGTGCTGTGGGGGCTGGTGCGCCCGCCGCGCGAGACCAAGGGCATTGCCCCCGTATCGGAGCTTCCCGTCGCATGATCCGCAATCCCATCCTGCCGGGGTTCAATCCCGATCCGTCGCTCTGCCGCGTCGGCGAGGATTACTACATCGCCACCTCGACCTTCGAATGGTTTCCCGGCGTGCAGATCCATCACAGCCGTGACCTCGCCAACTGGACGCTGCTGACGCGCCCGCTGCGCCGCGCGGCGCAGCTCGACATGCGCGGCGATCCCGACAGCTGCGGGGTGTGGGCGCCGGACCTGAGCCATGACGGCGAGCGGTTCTGGCTGACCTATACCGACGTCAAGCGCTATGGCCGCACCACGGTGGGCGGCGCATCGGGCGCGTCCCTGCGCGATTTCCACAATTACCTGGTGACGTGCGAGACGATCGACGGGGAGTGGTCCGATCCGGTCCACGTCAATTCCAGCGGGTTCGACCCCGCGATGTTCCACGACGACGATGGCCGCAAATATATCCTCAACCAACTATGGGACCATCGCCCGGGCAAGGGCCGCTTCGCGGGCATCGTGCTGCAGGAGTACGATCCCGCCGCGCAGACGCTGGTGGGCGAGCGGCACGTCATCTTCCCCGGCACCGCGCTGGGGCTGACCGAGGCGCCGCATCTCTACAAACGTGGTGGCTGGTATTATCTGCTGACCGCAGAGGGTGGCACCGGGTGGAACCACGCCGTCACCATGGCGCGGTCGCGCAGCATCACCGGGCCGTACGAACTCCATCCCCACGGCCAGATCCTCACCAGCCGGGGCCGCCCCGATGCGCCGCTCCAGCGCGCAGGCCATGCCGACCTGGTCGAGACAGCGGATGGCCAGACCTGGATCGCCTATCTCTGCGGCCGCCCGATTCCGGGGCGCGGGCGATGCACGCTGGGCCGCGAGACCGCGCTCCAGCCGATGCGCTGGGACGCGGACGGCTGGCTCTACACGCTGGACGGCAGCGGCCTGCCGGCGCTGGAGGTGCCCGCCCCCCTGCCCCCCGCCACGCCGCCGCGCGCGACCGAGGAGCGCCACGATTTCGACACGCCCGAGTTGCCGATCGACCTGCAATGGCTGCGCACGCCAGAGCCCGACCGCATCTTCAGCCTGAGCGAGCGTCCCGGCCATCTGCGACTGCACGGGCGCGAGACGATCGGCAGCCTGTTCACGCAGGCGCTGGTCGCGCGGCGGCAACAGGCGCTGTGCTATTCCGCCAGCTGCCGGATGGACTTCACGCCCGCCCATTTCCAGCAGGCGGCGGGGCTGGTCGCCTATTACAACGGTACCAAATTCCATTACCTGCACGTCAGCCACGATGCAGAGGTCGGGCGTCACCTGCGGGTGATGTCGGCGCTGCCCGATTCGCCGCAGGCCGACGCCTTCACGGCGCCGATCGCGATTCCCGAAGGGCCGATCGAGCTGCGCGCCGAAGTCGATTTCGAGCGGCTGCGCTTTGCCTGGCGCGTGGACGACGGCGCGTGGCACTGGCTGCCCGAGTTGTTCGACGCCAGCATCCTCTCCGACGAAGCCAGCGCCCCCGGCATGGCCAATTTCACCGGGGCGTTCATCGGCATGGCGTGCCAGGACATGGCGGGCACCGGCTGTCCGGCGGATTTCGACTGGTTCGCCTATCGCGAGCGGGAATATGCCGTGGACCCGACCGGGTGAGGCGACCGGGTTTGGGGCCTGCCGCCCTGGGCCCCCGCTTTCGCGGGGGAACATGAAAGGCAGCGGGGGGGTATCATCCGTTCTCCTGCGAAAGCAGGAGCCCAGAGTCACGCGCGATAGCCTATCCGCAGCGGCTCAACGCCGCCCGAACGCGCGGCGCAGCTTGTCGAAGCGGCGCGCGCGCGGCGGGGCCGGATCGGGATCGGGATCAGGCTCGTCCTCGCCCGCTTCCGGCTGGCCGCTGGCCTGGGCAAAACGGCGCTGGATCGCTTCCTCCAGGTCGGCGATCACGTCGTCGCGGCCCTTGAACGCCTTGGCCATCGCCGATTGCGGCAGCGGGACCAGGAATTCGCAGCCATGGCGATTGCCGTCGCGCCACACCACCTGCGCCTCGCGCGCGCCCGCGCCGGACAGGCCGATCGCCACCAGCGATCCGGCGGGAATTTCGGTATCGGACAGGAACAGGAAGCCGGTGCGCGACAGGTTTTCCACGACCACGTCGATCGGCTGGCCATCGGCACCGCGCAGCGTGGTGTCGCTGCTCACGGTGAACCGGATCGCACCGCGCTGATCGACTTCGCCCAGAACTTCCAGTCTCGCGATCAACACCCGCGCGCCACTCCCATCGCTGTGGGGTCGCTCTGGGCGCGGAGTCGTTAACGCGACGCGTCAACCGATGGTAAACAGGAGGTAAACGATGCGTGGGGTCCTACCGCGCGACGACGCGGGGCAGCGTAGCGATCGGCTCGACCAATATGCCCCGGAAGAACGTCTCCGCGCCTTCGGACTGGAGCTGGATGCGGCCATGCGTCAGCGGCACGCGCGCGCCCTTGTCGTCGATCTCGGCAAGGTCGGTCAGCGCCATCACCGGCACGCCGTTCACCACATGCACCGCGCGGTCGCCGACTACGTACAAATCCAGTCGATTCCATTCGCCCACCGGCTTCTCGGCATCGGTCGCCGCCTCGACGTTCCAGTCGGGGTTGCCATTGTTGGTCACGTCGATCGGCCTGCCGCCCAGCCGGAAGCGGCGATAGGGGTAGAGGATGCTGCGATCCTGCGCGGCGAAGGTCCGCGCGCGGATCGCGTCGCCCACCGGCACGACCATGCCCGTCGATCCGCGCATGATCTCGAACTCCACCGCGCGCATCCATGTGCCCCACACCACGCCCGGCGCGCCGTGCGAGTGGTAGAGCAGGCCGTTATTCTGCGGCTCGGTCAGCCGCGGGGGCCAGGTCTTGCGCCCCCATTTGAATTCCAGCGTCAGGTGATAGTTGGACAGATCGGCGCGGTGGACCAGACTGCCCCAGATACGCCCGTCCACGCGCAGCGCAGGGGCGCCATCCTCGGTCACCACGGTGAAGGCATCGCTCCCCGCAGGCGGTACGCCCAGCGCGGCGATCGCCGGCCGCTTGTAAGTGAGGCCGGGGTCGGCATAGCCCAGCCACGCATCCCATTCGGACAGGCTCTTGCCGTCGAACAGCGCCCGTTTGGGGCCGGTCGGGCGCGGCACGTCCACCAGCGCCAGCGTCTGCGGTGTCGCCACGGGATCGCCCGCCACCACCGCCTCGCGCATGTCCTGCGCCACCGCGACCGGGGCGAGCATCGCCCCCAGCATCGCCGCCCAACCCAGATGCTGCATTGCACTCTCCCATTGACTTTCGGCAGTGTTGCTTCCATATGCGCCGCCAGCGAGGCATCATGCAGCGTGATCGGACATTTGCCCAGTGCTGGTGTCCCGGCTCTGCCTCGGTTTATTTTGCGGCTTCCCAAGTCACGCGGGTCGTCATTTTTGACCCCGCCTTCGCGCGTCCGCTTGTTCGGGCGCGCGCTCGGCCTGCATTTAAGGTTTTTCCATGGAATTCAAACAACTCGGCCTTTCCGAGGTCGTCCTCTCTGCGCTCACTGCAAAAGGCTATACCGAAGCCACGCCGATCCAGGCCCAGTCGATCCCGTCGCTGCTCGAAGGGCGCGACCTGCTCGGCATCGCCCAGACCGGCACCGGCAAGACGGCGGCGTTCATGCTGCCTTCGATCGATCGCCTGATCGCGTCGGGCAAGCGCGCCCAGCCGCGCGGCTGCCGCATGCTCGTCCTCGCGCCGACGCGCGAACTGGCCAGCCAGATCGCCGAAAGCGCCCGCGCCTATTCCAAGGGCACGAAGCTGTCGGTGACCACGCTGTTCGGCGGCACGTCGATCCACAAGAACAAGACCGACCTGGCGCGCGGCGTGGACATCGTCGTGGCAACGCCAGGCCGCCTGGTCGACCTGATCGACCAGCATTACGCGATCCTGCTGGGCATCGAGATCCTGGTGCTCGACGAAGCCGACCAGATGATGGACCTGGGCTTCATCCACGCGCTGAAGCGCATCGTCCGCGAGCTTCCGTCGAAGCGCCAGACGCTGTTCTTCTCGGCCACGATGCCGAAGTCGATCCGCGAGCTGGCCAGCCAGTTCATCAAGGACCCCGTCGAAGTGAAGGTGACGCCGGTCGCCACCACCGCCGAGCGCGTCGACCAGTATGTCACGCATCTCCAGCAGGCGGAAAAGCAGTCGCTGCTCACGCTCCAGCTGCGCGATCCGGCAATCGACCGCGCGCTGATCTTCACGCGCACCAAGCACGGCGCCGACCGCGTCGTGAAGCTGCTCGCCGGCAATGGCGTGGCGTCGAACGCGATCCACGGCAACAAGAGCCAGCCCCAGCGCGAGCGTGCGCTGGGCGAGTTCCGCTCGGGCAAGGTGAAGATCCTGGTCGCAACCGATATCGCCGCGCGCGGCATCGACGTGTCGGGCGTCAGCCATGTGTTCAACTTCGAACTGCCGAACGTGCCGGAGCAATATGTCCACCGCATCGGCCGCACCGCGCGCGCCGGCGCTGCGGGCATTGCGATCAGCTATTGCGCCGATGATGAGCGTCCGTACCTGCGCGACATCGAGAAGCTGACGCGCCAGAAGCTGATCGTCCAGGCGCTGCCCGAGGATTTCGTCAACGAATCGGCCAAGATCAAGTCGACGCGGATGCCCGTGGCGATGGGCCGTGACGAGCAGAACGGCCGCAACGGTCGCGCGGTGCAGCATGCCGGTCGCCCCGGCGGCGGCCAGCGCAGCGGCGCCCCGCGCGGGGATCGCAGTGCGGCGCCGCGTGGCGATCGTCCCGCCCAGCCGCGCCGTGAAGGCGCGCCGCAGGGCGAGCGCCGCGATGCGCGTCCGTTCAGCGCCGATCGCGCCGGCGAACCGCGCCGCGACAGCGCCCCCCGCGGCGATGGCGCCCCGCGTGGCGACGCTCCGCGCAACTATGCCCGCCCCAAGAGCAAGTTCACCGCGCGTCCCGCACGCCCGGCCGGCTCGGGCGGCAACCGCCCGCGCTAAGCCACGCTGAACGCCAAACGAAAAAGGGGCCCCCGCGCAGGCGGGGGCCCCTTTTTCTTGTGCCGGGCCGTCACCAATGATGCCGTCATCCCAGCGCAGGCTGGGATCCATTTTCCGCTCCGTAGCATCATAAAGCGCAGGCGGAGCGCCGAATGGATCCTGACTTTCGTCAGGATGACAGACAGTGGAAGAGGAGCCCCCCGCCCTTCAGCCCCGCCGGGCCCGCGCGCGGGCGTCGTCGCGGCCCGCGATCAGCCGGGTCGCGCGGTCCTGCCCCTCGCGGGCTTCGTCCGCGCCCAGCGCCGCCGCACGGCCATATAGCGTCACGGCGCGCTCATAGGCACCGGCCTGTTCGGCACACAGCGCAACGTTGAACGCGATCGACGGATGCTCCGGCACCGCGCCGCTCATCGCCGCCCATCCGGCGCACGCGCCCGCCGGGTCGCGCTTGGTCAGCTTCACCAGTGCCTTGAAGCGGTCCGCCACGTCCCTGGGCATGCCCTTGGTGCCTTCCAGCACGCGGATGCGATAGGTTTCGGTGCGCGCCGCGATGTCGAGCCGCACCGATCCGGCGATCTCGCCCAGCCCTGCGGAGACCGCCTGCTCGACCGTTCGCCACGGACGCTCCTTCTCGCACCAGCGGGTTTCGTCGTGAAACGGCTTGTTCGCCGAATAGACGATGCGCCCGTCGGCTTCGCGGGCCATGCGCAGGTCCGCCCCCACGTCGATCGTGCGCACCCGGCACGGCACCTCGACCTTTTCCTCCTTGGTGCACTTGCCCTTGTCGTCCTTGGCCGTGCAGCGCTTCTCGGTCTTTTTATACGGGCGCTCGTTCACGTCGGTGGAAACCGCCCCCGCGATCGATGCCTCTGCCGTTGCGCGCCCGGTGCGGCCCGCCAGCACGTCGAAATGCGTGCCCTGCAACGCGCGCTCGATCGCCAGCGCCAGCGCGGGGCCGTCCTGCCCGCCGATCCGGTCGATGGCGACCGACCGCGCCATGCTCGCCTCGCGATAGTTTGCCGGGAACTCCCCCGTCATTTCCAGCACTTCGGCACGGGCAATCCCCGCCAGCGCCACTCCGGCGGCCAGCGCCGCTGCGATCCGCATTCCTGCCTGCATCGAAATATCCCCCGCACCGCCCCCCGGTGCACCCAGTGTCATTATCGTTACGCGGCTGGTCCAGCCACAGGATTCCCGCGCCCAGCAGGCCCGCACCGGCACAGGATGCACAGGATGCAATCGACTCGGGTTGCATGGAGCGCCACCCGATGCTAGCAGCCCGCCAACCCATTGGGTGGCGCTACATGGCGCTGCCCTGTTTGTGCATGGGGCCAACTCCGAACCCTCCGAGAGGAACTTGATCGCGTGGAGAATTCCGGCGGTATCCAGGCCAGCCTAAGCGGACGCTACGCAACCGCACTGTTTGAGCTCGCGCGCGAATCGAAGGCGCTGCCCCAGGTCGAGGCGAGCCTCGCCACGGTGCGTGCGGCGCTTGACGACTCGGCCGACTTCAAGGCGCTGGTCGCAAGCCCGCGCATCAGCCGCAAGGACGCGGGCAAGGCCGTCGACGCCGTGGCCGAAGTGCTCGCGCTCGATGGCGCGACGCGCAAGTTCCTGGGCGTGCTGGCGGAAAACCGCCGGCTGAACCAGCTTCCCGCGATCATTGCCGCGTTCCGCGCGCTGGCCGCGCAGTTCCGGGGCGAGACCACGGCCGAAGTCGTGTCCGCCCATCCGCTCGATGCCGAACAGGTCGATGCGCTCCAGCAGCAGCTGCGCACCCGGCTCGGCCGCGACGTCACTGTCGACCTTTCGGTCGATCCTTCGCTCCTGGGTGGGCTGGTCGTGAAAATCGGCAGCCAGAGGATCGATTCGTCGATCAAGACCCGACTGAACTCCCTCGCGCACGCAATGAAAGGCTGACAGCAGCAGCTGTCAGTGGGAAAGGCTGAACTATGGATATCCGCGCCGCAGAAATCTCCAAGGTCATCAAGGACCAGATCGCCAGCTTCGGCACCGATGCCGAAGTCAGCGAGACCGGCACCGTGCTGAGCGTCGGTGACGGCATCGCGCGCATCCACGGGCTGGACAATGTCCAGGCCGGCGAGATGGTGGAATTCGCCAACGGCATCCAGGGCATGGCCCTCAACCTCGAAGCCGACAATGTCGGCGTCGTTATCTTCGGCTCGGACGCCGAGATCAAGGAAGGCGATGTCGTCAAGCGCACCGGCACGATCGTCGACGTTCCCGTCGGCAAGGGGCTGCTGGGCCGCGTCGTGGACGGCCTGGGCAACCCGATCGACGGCAAGGGCCCGATCGTCGCCGAGAAGCGCAGCCGCGTCGAAGTGAAGGCGCCCGGCATCATCCCGCGCCAGTCGGTGAGCGAGCCGATGCAGACCGGCCTGAAGGCGATCGACGCCCTGGTCCCCGTGGGCCGTGGCCAGCGCGAACTCATCATCGGCGACCGCCAGACCGGCAAGTCGGCCGTCGCGATCGACACCTTCATCAACCAGAAGACCGTCAACGCCGGCACCGACGAGAGCAAGAAGCTCTATTGCGTGTACGTGGCGGTCGGCCAGAAGCGCTCGACCGTGGCGCAGCTCGTCAAGACGCTCGAAGAGAATGGCGCGATGGAATATTCCATCGTCATCGCCGCCACCGCGTCCGAGCCCGCCCCGCTCCAGTTCCTCGCGCCGTACACCGGCACCGCGATGGGCGAGTATTTCCGTGACAACGGCATGCACGCGCTGATCGTGTTCGACGATCTGTCGAAGCAGGCCGTGGCCTATCGCCAGATGTCGCTGCTGCTGCGCCGCCCCCCGGGCCGCGAAGCCTATCCGGGCGACGTGTTCTATCTCCACAGCCGCCTGCTCGAGCGTGCGGCGAAGATGTCGGACGCCAACGGTGGCGGCTCGCTGACCGCGCTGCCGATCATCGAGACGCAGGCCGGCGACGTGTCGGCCTACATCCCGACCAACGTGATCTCGATCACCGACGGCCAGATCTTCCTCGAAACCGACCTGTTCTTCGCGGGCATCCGCCCGGCGATCAACGTCGGCCTCTCGGTCAGCCGCGTCGGTTCCGCCGCGCAGACCAAGGCGATGAAGAAGGTGTCGGGCTCGATCAAGCTCGAGCTGGCGCAGTATCGCGAAATGGCGGCCTTCGCCCAGTTCGGCTCGGACCTCGACGCCTCGACGCAGAAGCTGCTCAATCGCGGCGCGCGCCTGACCGAGCTGCTCAAGCAGCCGCAGTTCAGCCCGCTGCCGTTCGAGGAGCAGGCCGTGTCGATCTTCGCGGGCACCCAGGGCTTCCTGGACACCGTGCCGGTGCAGGACGTGGTCCGCTATGAAGCGGCGATGCTGACCGAAATGCGCACCAGCCATGCCGACCTGCTGGCCGCGATCCGCGACAGCAAGGATCTCAAGGACGATGTCCGCGACAAGCTCAAGGCTGCGCTGACCGCGTTCGCCAAGACGTTCGCGTAACCCCGTCACCCCGGCGAAAGCCGGGGCCTCGGGCCAACTGCACGTCCCGAGGCATGAGGTCCCGGCTTTCGCCGGGATGACGAAGAAGGAAGAACATGGCCTCTCTCAAGGCGCTCAAAGTCCGGATCAACTCGGTCAAGTCGACCCAGAAGATCACCAAGGCGATGAAGATGGTCGCCGCCGCGAAGCTGCGTCGTGCGCAGGAAGCGGCGGAGGCCGGCCGTCCCTATGCCCAGCAGCTCGAGAACGTCGTCGCCACGCTGGCGTCGCGGCTGACGGTCAGCGACTCGTCGCCCAAGCTGCTCACCGGCACCGGGCGTGACCAGGTCCACCTGCTGATCGTCGCCACGTCGGACAAGGGCCTGGCCGGCGCGTTCAACACCAACATCGCCCGCCTCGCGCGGCGCCGTGCGCAGGAGCTGATCGCCGAGGGCAAGACGGTCAAGATCTACACCATCGGCCGCAAGGGGCGCGCAGTGCTCAACCGCCTGTTCCCCAAGAACATCGTCCACTCGGTCGAGCCGGGCGATCTGGGCAAGCTGACCTTCGCCGATGCGCGCGGCTATGCCGACGATCTGATCGCGCGGTTCGAGGCCGGCGAGTTCGACGTCGCGACGCTGTTCTATTCGAACTTCAAGTCGGTGCTGACGCAGGAGCCGACCGAACAGCAGGTGATCCCGGTCGCCGTCCCCGATGTCGCGGCCGACAAGACCGCCGGCGCCGATGCCGCCGTCGAATATGAGCCCGACGAGGAATCGATCCTCGCCGACCTGCTGCCGCGCAACGTCGCGATCCAGCTGTACCGCGCGATCCGCGAGAATGCGGCGTCGGAGCAGGGCAGCAAGATGACCGCGATGGACAACGCCACGCGAAACGCGGGCGACCTGATCAAGCGCCTGTCGATCCAGTACAACCGCGCGCGCCAGGCCGCGATCACGACCGAGCTGGTCGAGATCATCTCGGGCGCAGAAGCGCTGTGATGCGCGCCGCCGCCGTCCTTTTCCCTGCTGCGCTGGCGCTCGCCGGCTGTGGCGGCGCGCCCGAGGGTGCGGCGCTGCAGAAGCAGGAGCAGGCGCGCGCGGCGGATCTGGGCGCGGTGTCCGGCTGGGCGCGGGCGTTCCAGCCCGACGTGGCGGTATCCGCCGCCAACCAGTTCGGCTTCCGCGCGGCGCCCTATGCCCCGGCCAAGCAGGGGTTCGTCAGCATCGGCGGGCCGGTGACGATCGCCAACAGCTTTGCACCCAAGCCCAACCAGGTCGCCTTCGCGGCGCGCGGCGCGGCGGCGGACAAGGTCGACAGCATCGCCTTCACGCTGCTTATCGACGACGCCAAGAGCGCCGACCAGGCGCGCACCCGCACCGCCGATCTGGTCCGTGACTATCTGTTCCAGTCCAAGATCGACGCCAAGCCGATCCACGCCGCGATCGAAACCGGCGCGCCCGTGAAGGGCGATCTCGCCGGCACGTCCTATGCGATTGAATCGGACGCCCGGCACCTCACCGTGACTTTCACCCGCACCGGGGCTACGCCCCCCGCAAACAGCTAAGCCGCAAGGAAGCAGACGATGGCAACCGCCGCTGAAATCACCCAACCGGGTACCACCAACAATGTCGGCCGCATCAGCCAGGTGATCGGCGCCGTCGTCGACGTTGCGTTCGACGGCACGCTGCCTGCGATCCTCTCCGCGCTGGAGACCGACAATAACGGCCAGCGTCTGGTCCTCGAAGTCGCGCAGCACCTGGGCGAAGGCGTGGTCCGCACGATCGCGATGGACGCGACCGAGGGCCTGACCCGCGGCCAGACCGTGACCGACACCGGCTCGCAGATCCGCGTCCCCGTCGGCCCCAAGACGCTGGGCCGCATCCTCAACGTCATCGGCGAGCCGATCGACGAGCGTGGCCCCGTGGGCGCCGAGACGACCTCGCCGATCCACGCGCCCGCCCCGCTGTTCGTCGACCAGTCGACCGAGAGCGCGATCCTGGTCACCGGCATCAAGGTCATCGACCTGCTCGCGCCCTATGCAAAGGGCGGCAAGATCGGCCTGTTCGGCGGCGCCGGCGTGGGCAAGACCGTGCTCATCCAGGAACTGATCAACAACATCGCCAAGGGCCATGGCGGCACGTCGGTGTTCGCGGGCGTCGGCGAGCGTACCCGCGAGGGTAACGATCTGTACCACGAATTCCTCGACGCGGGCGTCATCGCCAAGGATGCCGATGGCAATCCGCAGTCCGAGGGCTCGAAGGTCGCGCTGGTCTATGGCCAGATGAACGAGCCGCCGGGGGCGCGTGCCCGCGTCGCGCTGTCGGGCCTGACGATCGCCGAATATTTCCGCGACGTCGAAGGGCAGGACGTGCTGTTCTTCGTCGACAACATCTTCCGCTTCACCCAGGCGGGCGCCGAAGTGTCGGCACTGCTGGGCCGCATCCCGTCGGCGGTGGGCTATCAGCCGACCCTGTCGACCGACATGGGCGCGCTGCAGGAGCGCATCACGTCGACCAACAAGGGTTCGATCACCTCGGTGCAGGCCGTGTACGTGCCCGCCGACGATCTTACCGATCCGGCGCCGGCCACGTCGTTCGCCCACCTCGACGCCACGACCGTGCTCAACCGCGCGATTTCGGAACTCGGCATCTATCCGGCGGTCGATCCGCTCGATTCGACCAGCCGCGTTCTGGAACCCCGCATCGTCGGCCAGGAGCATTACGAAACGGCACGCGCCGTCCAGTCGATCCTTCAGAAGTACAAGTCGCTGCAGGACATCATCGCGATCCTCGGCATGGACGAGCTTTCCGAAGAGGATAAGCTGACCGTGTCGCGTGCGCGCAAGATCCAGCGCTTCCTCAGCCAGCCGTTCCACGTCGCCGAAGTCTTCACCGGCATCCCCGGCGCGTTCGTGCAGATCGAAGACACGATCAAGTCGTTCAAGGCGGTGGTCAACGGTGACTATGACCACCTGCCCGAAAGCGCCTTCTACATGGTCGGCGGCATCGAGGATGCGATCGCCAAGGCCAAGAAGATGGCCGAAGAGGCGTAAATCCTTCTCCCGGTGGGAGAAGGATACGAAGGCTTGGCAGCTTGCTGCCTAGCCGGAGTTGGATGAGGGTGATGCGTCCATCACCCTCACCCTCCCATCGCAGGCGCGATGGGCCCCTCCCTCTCCCGGTGGGAGAGGGGTTGAAGGAAGATCGAACATGTCCCTCCACTTCGAACTCGTCACGCCCGAACGTCTCGTCCGCTCCGAGGACGTGCATATGGTCGTCGTCCCCGGCACCGAGGGCGATTTCGGCGTGCTGGGCGGCCATGCGCCGCTGATGTCCACGATCCGCGACGGCAATCTGGAAATCTATCGCGCGACCGATTCGGCGCCCGAGATCATCCGCATCGAAGGCGGTTTCGCCGAAGTGAATGCGCGCGGGCTGACCGTGCTGGCCGAAAAGGCCGAAGACGCCGCGAAGTAAGCGGTTATTCGCCGACGCGCTGGAAGGTCCAGCGCATCGGCTTGCTGCCATCGGCCAGCGATACTTCGGCCATCAGCACCGCCCCCTCGCGCCAATAGCGCACGCGCTGCGGGTAATCATGGTCGCGATTCTCGAACGTCACGGCCTGCGCGCCGAGCGCCACCGCCGGAAAGTCGGTCGGCGCCTGCCCGCGCGGCTCGGCATGGAACACCAGCACCCCACCCGCCCGGGCGATCCGCATCGTCTCGCCGGGCGTAACGACGCCCTCGCGCCGCACCTCCGCCGTACCGGATAGCCCGCCTTCGGGCGCGCGCTCCCATCGCTCGCACATCTGCCGCCCCGCCCTCGGCGCGGTGCACCAGGTCCCTGTCATCCAGTCGAGCGGAGCGCCCGTCTGCAGCAGCGCGGGTAAAAGGACCGAGATCAGCATCGCCAGAGACTTGCAGGAAACCAGCGGGGCCGCAACACCTCACGCCGCGCCGGTGGCGCCCTCGCGCTCCCGCACGCGCAGCGCGAGCAACATCGCGATCAGCGCGAAGATCGGCTCGATAAAACGGGGATAGTGCAACATCCCCTCGATCAGGCTCATCGCCACCAGGCACAGCAGCATGGCTAGGGCCGGATACAACCGGTGCCGCCCCGCCGCAAAGCCGCTCACCGCCACCATCGAACGCCCGAGCAGCCACAGCCCGCCGGCCGCGCCGACCAC
Source organism: Sphingomonas degradans (assembly GCF_053502645.1). Lineage (NCBI taxonomy): Bacteria > Pseudomonadati > Pseudomonadota > Alphaproteobacteria > Sphingomonadales > Sphingomonadaceae > Sphingomonas > Sphingomonas degradans. The sequence continues at coordinate 261,276 of NZ_CP177172.1, read as the reverse complement.
CCCCCAGTTGATGAGGAATTGCAGCACGACATTGTGCGGCTGGGTGTGCCACCACCCGACATAGACTTCCCAGAAATTCGCGCCCGACCCCCAGCCGAACCAGGGTGATTGCAGCCAGCGCGCATATGTCGCCTGCCACAACCCCAACCGCCCGCTCGCCAGCGCATCCGCGCTGCTATCGTCGCTAGGAGCCCATAGCAGGAACTCAGACAACCCCTCGGGCAGACACAGCCAGGCGATCACACAGGCAAGGCCCGTCAAACTGGCGACAACACCCATCGCACGGACAGTGGGCAGTCGGCGATCCAGCAGCACCAGCACGGCCATCGCCACTCCCATGCCGAACACCGCCCCGCGCGTACCCGACCACACCGTGAGCGCGGCGGCGCCGACATAGGCCGCCTGGCGCCAGCCGATCCAGCGGGGCGGCGGTGCGAACAACAGCGACGCCAGCAGCCCTGCGGCCACGGTCCCCGTCCACGATCCGAAATGCCGCACGCTGATGAAACCGGGCAGCGCCGCGCCCCATTCGATGACTCCGCCCGGGACCATGGCTGCAGGCAGCGGGAAATTGAATCGCCACACCGTCAGCAACGTCAGCGGGATCAGCCCGATCGCCATCCACGCCAGCAACGCGCCCAGCCCGTCGCGGCGACTCGCCAGGGCAAGGTTGTACACCGCCAGGGCGAAACGCAGATGCACCAGCGTGAAGATCGAGATGGTGACCGATACCCAGGGCTGGCGCGAAAGCAGCGTGCTGCTGATGCACAACCCCGCAACCAACAGCGCCACCGCGACCCGCACATCGATCGGCAGCCCTTTCAGGCTGGCCCACCCCGCGGTCTCGCGCCGCTGCACCCACAGGATGACGCCCAGTTCGGCGAAGACGAACGGAAACTCCAGCAACCGGGTCCATTCCATCCAGGGCTGCGGCATCTGATGGACGAAGGTGGGGTAACAGGCGGCAGCGACCAGCGGCAGGACGAGGCCGAAGACGATCCCGATCACCGCGCCGGGGCTGGCATCGAACAATGCCCTGGCAAAGGGCGCGGGCGCGGAGCGGGGCAGCATCGTCATGCCCGTGGCCTAGCCCGCTCGTGCCTAAGAATCCGTTAGCCATCCGCACAGGTGCGCAGGATCGGCGGCAGGCCCCGGGGGTTCGGTTAGCGAAATCTCAAGCCTTGTCCTCTACCCCGACCAGACATCGCGAGGATTTAGAGTTTTCGATGAGCGCTTTCGGACGACGCAGCGGTTTGGGTGGCGGAACGGGGGTTCGTCCCGCGTTCGGTGTCGCGCGCCCGATGCACGGCCCCGGCCCTGCCCGGCCCGATCCGGTGCCAGCCGGCGGCGACCAGTTCCCGCCGCTGGGCAACGTGCCCCTGCCGGGTGCGGCCTTCCCCGATCCGATGGAGCAGCGCGATCCCGCGGGCGTCAGCGCCGCGAGCAGCGATGCGATGCAGCGGTTGGCCGAGCGCCAGGCGGCGTCGGGCGATGCTGGCGCGTCGCGGATGGAGGGGTTCGAGGCGTCGATCCACCGCATCAAGGAACAGGTGCTGCCGCGCCTGCTGGAGCGCGTCGATCCCGAAGCCGCCGCGACGCTCAGCAAGGACGAGCTGGCCGAGGAATTCCGCCCGATCATCGGCGAAGTGCTCGCCGAGCTGAAGCTCACGCTCAACCGCCGCGAACAGTTCGCGCTGGAAAAGGTGCTGGTCGACGAACTGCTCGGCCTGGGTCCGCTTGAGGAATTGCTCGCCGACCCCGCGATCAGCGACATCATGGTCAACGGCCCCGACCAGACCTTTGTCGAGCGCAAGGGCAAGCTGGAACTCGCCAATATCCAGTTCCGCGACGAGGAGCATCTGTTCCAGATCGCCCAGCGCATCTGCAACTCGGTGGGCCGCCGCGTGGATCAGACCACGCCGCTGGCCGACGCGCGGCTCAAGGACGGTAGCCGCGTCAACGTCATCGTGCCGCCGCTGTCGCTTCGCGGCACCGCGATCTCGATCCGCAAATTCTCGGCCAAGCCGATCACGCTCGACATGATGGCGCAGGGCGGATCGATGAGCCAGAAAATGGCGACGATGCTCAAGATCGCCGGCGCCTGCCGCTTCAACATCGTGATTTCGGGCGGCACAGGCTCGGGCAAGACGACGATGCTGAATGCGCTGTCCAAGATGATCGATCCGGGCGAGCGCGTGCTGACGATCGAGGACGCCGCCGAACTGCGCCTGCAACAGCCGCACTGGCTGCCGCTGGAAACCCGCCCGCCCAATCTGGAGGGTCAGGGCGAAATCACGATCCGCGATCTGGTGAAGAACGCCCTTCGTATGCGCCCCGATCGCATCATCCTCGGCGAAATCCGTGGCAGCGAGTGTTTCGACCTGCTCGCCGCGATGAACACCGGCCATGACGGCTCGATGGCGACGCTCCACTCCAACTCCCCGCGCGAATGCCTGGCGCGTATGGAAAACATGGTGATGATGTCGGACATCAAGGTGCCGAAGGAAGCGATCAGCCGCCAGATCGCCGATTCGGTCGACCTCATCATCCAGGTGAAGCGCCTGCGCGACGGCAGCCGCCGCGTCACCAACGTCACCGAGGTGATCGGCATGGAAGGCCCGGTGATCGTCACGCAGGAACTGTTCAAGTTCGAATATCTGGACGAAAGCGCCGACGGCAAGATCATCGGCGAATATCGCTCGATGGGCCTGCGCCCCTATTCGCTGGAAAAGGCCAAGCAATATGGCTTCGACCACGCGCTGCTTGAGGCGTGTCTCTGATAAGTACGCCAAGCGCCTGACAAGCAAGGTTGCTCCCCCGCGAAAGCGGGGGTCCAGAGCCCAAAGCGCATCGCTCGACACCCTGGACTCCTGCTTTCGCAGGCGCCCGGCACCGCGAAAATCCGAAACCGTCCGCTGCCGAAACCGTTTAGCGTGTGCCGATGCTCTCGCTCCTGATTCTGCCCGCGCTGATCGCCCCCGCCCCCGATGGCCGGACGGTGCTCGCCCCCGACACCGAGTCGCGCTGGGTGGCGTTCGAGCTTACCCCCTATAACCAGATCCGCTTTCCGATCGAGATCGACGGCCGCCCCGCCCGCGCGATCCTCGATACGGGGCTGAGCGATACCGTCGCGACCAGCGATTTCGCGCGAGATGCCGGCATCCGCACGCGGCAATCGGTGAACGCCGTCGCCATCGGCGGCAGCGTCCCGGTCGCCTGGGCGAGCGGAATCGCGCTTCGCTTCGGCGGACTGACGCGCAGCGGCGGGCGGATCGGCGTGGTCAACTCGGGCGAACAGGCGCGGTTCGGCGCCGATCTGCTGGTGGGCAGCGACGTGCTGGGGTGCTGCGCGCTCGACATCGACTTCGAGCGCCGCCGGTTCCGCATCCTGCCCAGCGGGCGCATGCCCTTTACCGGCGACACCGCCCGGCTGGCCCGCTCGCCGGGATCGGGCATCTATGTCGCGTCGGTCACGCTGGCGGGCAAGCGGCTGACGCCGATCGTGGTCGATACCGGCGATGGCGCCGCGCTCACGCTAAGCACCCCGGCGTGGCAATCGGTCGGGTATCGCGAGTCGCGGATCACGACGACGCTTGGCTGGGGCATGGGCGGTGCGCTGGTCACCGACACCGCGATCGTACCCTCGCTGGTCCTGGCGGGCGGCGCGCCGGTCGAAACCGAAGTCCGGGTCGAGCCGGCAGGGGGCTTTATCGAACGGATCGGTGCCGCCGGGCGGTTGGGCACCGGCATGATGCTGCGCTTCCGCGTCCTGCTCGACCCCATGGCGGGGCACATGGTCCTAGCCCCCCGCGCCGACGCGCCCGGCACAGCGATCCGCTCGACCAGCGGGCTGCTCGTCACCTATGCCGAGGGCGCGCTGCGCATCGTCCATGTCATGCGCGACTCGCCCGCCGCGCAGGCGGGCTTGCGTGCGGGCGAGACGATCTGCACCGCCGACGGCACGCCGGTCGCCGAGCAGGTCGATGCGCAGGGGCTCGTCGAATGGACGGCGGGCACGCCCGGCCGGGTGCTCGACCTGGGCCTGTGCGACGGCACCCGCCGCACGCTCACGCTGGCGCGCTTCTATTGACGCAAATGGATCGCCAGGCTGGCAAGGATTACGGCCGCCAGCATTGCCAGCACTTGAATCAGCGCCCATGGCATGAAGCCGACGCGGTCCAGATCGCGCCGATGCTGTCGCCGTTTTTCAGCAAAACCGCTGAAGACGGCAAGTAACATTGCCGCAACCGCATTGCCCCATAAGATGATGTGCATAGTCTCGAGTCGCTCCCCCGCCCGCTAATCTAGGAACGGAAATCCCATGCGCCAGTACCTGCCCTTCGCCGCCGTGCTCACCACTGCCGTCGCGGTCGCCAGCGTCGCTGCGGGCGAGCCGACCCAACAGCGCCAGTCGCTGCGCGACGCAGTCGCCGCGCCCAGCCGCACCCCGGCCAACACCGCGCGCGACGCCTATCGCCACCCGGCTGAGACGCTGGCCTTTTTCGGCGTGACGCCGTCCAAGACGATCGTGGAAATCTGGCCCGGCGGCGGCTGGTACACCGAAATCCTCGCCCCGCTGGTAAAGGGCCATGGCACCTATTACGCCGCCGGCCCCTGGCCCGATGGGCTGAAAGGCGTGCAGGCACTGCAGGCGCGCGACGCCGCCACCTATGGCGCCGTGAAGCTCGCCGCCTTCCCCGCCTCGGCCGGCCAGCCCAAGGTGGCCGATGGCAGCGCCGACGTGGTGCTGACCTTCCGCAACGTCCATAACTGGCGCATGGGCGGCGAGGAAAAGGCGGCCGACGCCTTCCGCCAGATGTTCGCGATGCTCAAGCCCGGCGGCACGCTGGGCGTGGTCGACCACCGCCTGCCCGAAAGCGCCGACGCCGCGCGCGAGCAGAGCAGCGGCTATGTGAAGGTGTCCACCGTCAAGAAACTCGCCGAAGCCGCCGGCTTCCGCTTCGTCGCCGCATCCGAAGTCAACGCCAATCCCAAGGACACGACCGACTGGCCCGCCGGCGTATGGACCCTGCCGCCCACCTACCGCCTGAAGGACGTAGACCGCGCCAAATACGCCGCGATCGGCGAAAGCGACCGGATGACGCTGAAGTTCAGGAAGCCGTAAGGGGGCGTTCGCGCCAGGCCGCGCCTCTGCGCGAACCGCGTCTTCTTCGCGCCGTCGCGCCTTCGCGTGGAAAAACCTCCCGCGAAGGCGCGGCAGCCCTACTTCGCCAGCTTCTCGATCTTGTCCTGCAGCCGGGCCAGTTCGGCCTTCAGCGCGGCGACGTCGGTCGGGCTGTCCTGGGTTTCAGTTGCGGCGGGCGCCGCGGGGGCGCCTGGCATCCCCGGCATCCCCGGCATCGGCACGCTGCCCGGCTTGAACGCGCTGGCCGCGGCTTCGAACATTGCCATGTTGCGCTTGGCGATTTCGGCGAAGGGAGAGTTGGCGAACGCGCCCTCGACCGCCGACTTGAACTGTTCCTGGTTGCGGCGGAAGCTTTCCATCGACGCTTCCAGATAGCCCGGCACCATCGCCTGCATGCTGTCGCCGTACATCGAGATCAGCTGGCGCAGGAAATTGACCGGCAGCATCGTCTGGCCGCGCTGTTCCTCTTCCATGATGATCTGGGTCAGGACATTATGCGTGATGTCCTCCTCGCTCTTCGCGTCGATCACCTTGAAGTCGCGCCCCTCGCGCGTCATCGCGGCAAGGTGGTCCAGCGTGATGTAGGACGAAGTCTCGGTGTTATAGAGACGGCGGTTCGCATATTTCTTGATGATGACCGGCCCGGAACCAGGTGTAGCTTTCTTCATGGAAACCCCCGCGTGAATGACGAACACCTAACATCCTTTGCCGCGTCGCAACAAGGGCCAAGGCCTTTGCCGTTGTTTCTTGAGCTGCTGCGCAGCGAAACCGCAGCATCGCCCGAACGGCGCCACGCGGCACTTGGCGGCTTGCGCGCCTATCAGCAGGCACAGCTTCCCCCTGCGCGTCCGCCCCGCCCGGTGATCGCCCGCGCGGGCCGCGCGGTACTGCGCGATTATGGGACAGCGGGCGGCGGGGGGCGCCCCGTGGTATTCGTGCCCTCACTCATCAATCCGCCCTCGGTGCTCGACATTGCCGAAGGACGCTCGCTTCTGGAATGGCTTGGCACGCAGGGGCTGCGCCCGATGCTGGTCGATTGGGGCGCGCCGGGGCCCGAGCACCGGGCTGAAAGCATCGACGACCACATCACCGGGCTGCTCCTGCCGCTGCTCGACGCATTGGGCGAGCCGCCGCTGCTCGCGGGCTATTGCCTGGGGGGCACGATGGCGCTGGCCGCCGCCGCGCTGCGCCCGGTGGTGGCGCTGGCGATGATCGCTGCACCGTGGCGATTCGCGCGCTACGGCGCCTTCGCACGCGCAGCGATTGCGGCGCATTGGGACGCAGCGCGCCCGGCGTGCGATCTGCTGGGGCTCGTGCCGATGGAAGTGCTCCAGGCCGGTTTCTGGCAGCTGGACCCAGCGCGAACCATCGCCAAGTTCGAGCGATTCGCCCGGCTCGATCCCGACAGCGAGGCGGCGCGCGAGTTCGTCACGCTGGAGGCATGGGCCAATGGCGGCGCGCCCCTCACGCTGGCGGCGGGCGAGCAATTGTTCGACCGATTCTACATGGCCGACCGCCCCGGACGCGGCGCGTGGTGGATTCACGGCACGCGCATCGTGCCCCGCCGCCTGCCCTGCCCGGCGATCGAGTTCGTCTCCGCCACCGACCGCATCGTCCCCGCCGCCAGCGCCGCCGGCCTGCCCGACAGCCGCACCGTCGCCGCCGGCCATGTCGGCATGATCGTCGGCAGCCGCGCCCGCCGCACGCTGTGGGAGCCGCTGCGCGACTGGCTTCTCGCCGCGCCGCACACTAGATAACCTTCCAAACAAACCCGCAGGAGTCCCACGTCCCATGACCGAAGTCGTCATCACTGCCGCGAAGCGCACCCCCGTCGGCAGCTTCCTCGGCGCGTTTGCCGCCACGCCCGCGCACGAACTGGGCCGGGTCGCGATCGAGGCCGCGCTGGCGCAGGCCGGCGTGTCGGGCGCGGACGTCTCCGAAGTCATCCTCGGCCAGGTGCTGACGGCGGCTCAGGGCCAGAACCCCGCGCGCCAGGCATCGATGGCCGCCGGCGTGCCCAAGGAAGTCCCGGCATGGGGCGTCAACCAGGTCTGCGGTTCGGGCCTGCGCACCGTCGCGCTCGCCTATCAGGCGATCGTCAGCGGCGACGCCACGATCGTCGTCGCGGGCGGGCAGGAATCGATGTCGATGTCCGCGCATGCTCAGTCGCTGCGCCCCGGCACCAAGATGGGCGACGTCAGCCTGGTCGACACGATGATCAAGGACGGCCTGACCGACGTGTTCAACGGCTATCACATGGGCATCACGGCCGAGAATGTCGCCGAACAGTGCCAGGTGACGCGCGAGCAGCAGGACGTCTTTGCCGTGCGCTCGCAGAACCTCGCCGAAAAGGCGCGGGCTGGCGGCCGCTTCGTCGATGAAATCGCCCCCGTCACGGTGAAGACTCGCAAGGGCGAGACCGTGGTTGCCGAGGACGAATATATCCGCGCGGGCGCGACGATCGACAGCGTCTCGGGCCTGCGCCCGGCGTTCAAGAAGGACGGCACCGTCACCGCCGCCAACGCCAGCGGCCTGAACGACGGCGCCGCCGCTTTGGTGCTGATGAGCCGCGAAGAGGCCGAGAAGCGCGGCGCGCCGATCCTGGCCACGATCAAGAGCTGGGCGAGCGCGGGCGTCGATCCTGCGGTCATGGGCCTGGGCCCGGTGCCGGCGTCCAAGCGCGCGCTGGAAAAGGCGGGCTGGAGCGTCGGCGACCTCGACCTGATCGAAGCCAACGAAGCCTTTGCCGCGCAGGCGCTGGCGGTCGGCAAGGAACTGGGGCTCGACCCCGACAAGGTCAACGTCAACGGCGGCGCGATCGCCATCGGCCACCCGATCGGCGCATCGGGTGCGCGCGTGCTGACCACGCTGATCTACGAGATGCAGAAGCGCGACGCGAAGAAGGGGCTGGCGACGCTCTGCATCGGCGGCGGCATGGGCATCGCGATGTGCATCGAGCGGTAAGGGCACACAAACCGCAGTAAGACGAAGGCCGGGGAGCGATCCCTGGCCTTTATCACATACAGAGCAATCTACCGCACGAACCGCGACATCACGCCTGCCTATGGTCTCTCATCTGAGACGTCGTCATTGATATGCGGATCGAACTCGATCGTCAGCTGAGCGTCCCGCGGCGGCAGCGGCAATTCAGAGATGCCGATTACTCGGCCACTATCTGCCCAAAGGCGTCGTATATCTCCATCGTCGCTGTAGATCCTCTCAGCGCCCTCAACACGAGAGATCGACACGATTTGCTGATCGAACTTTGCCTTCGGTCTTGATAACGAAGTGCGCGGCCCTGCAATGCGAGCCCGTTCCATAACGGAATACTCGACCGCAGCGCGCTCGTCGAACGGCGCGATCACTATGTGTCGCGATGTGTTGAGGATGCTCAACCACTCCGCCGCCGCTGCTCCACCGTACACAAGCACTTCCGCCAAAGCCGGAGCGGGGATTACGATCTTCGCTTTGGTGCGCTGAAGTTCCGCAATCAGGTGCGAAACGCGAGCCTGACAACTTGATACTGGTTGCCCATCGTCGCCGAGCGGGGGAGCGGCGTTCTCGTTGAGCAGATAGATCAGGACACTCGCATCGAAAGCAACGATCATTCAAGCATCCCCTTCGTGCCGATCTGCGAGCAGTCGCTGGACGACATCGGGCACCTGCGCGAGTTCCGAACCCGGCGCCACACGAAGGCGCCTCACGACTTCCTCAAGCGGGGCTTCGTCTAGCACCTCAAAGTCACTGATCCGGAAACTCTTTAGCTCCCACGAGCCATTACCGTGCCGAAGCCAACTACCCACGCCATGGAAGCGCAAAGTTCTATCCCACAATTGATGACGGAGCCGCAGAGCTACAGCCTCACTCGTAACGAGACTCCCATAATCGCGATCGCCATCCCGGACGCCAACATGCTTCGTATCGTCTTTTCCCTCGATCCGATAAACTTGCCCGTCGATATGACCCGTCTGCCGAAAAGGTCCGAACACAATCGGCTGGGGCCGCCGCTTACCCGGAAAAGGCACCACAACGTCCTCAGCGTCGCCAGCGAGAGCTCCGATCGCATTGTCCTTTAGAAGCATGTCATCGAGGTCTTTGTAGGCCTTCAAGGCGTCCTTCGGAGCCGAGCCAGCGCGGATCGCCCAAACACGCTCGCGCACTTTTGGTCGCGCCGGCTCATCGACTTCCACGCGGATCGCTACAGATCCCTCCTCGATAACATCAAGGTGGACATTGGCGCTCTCTCCCAGCAATCGGGCGACGCCTGCGATATACGCCGCGAGACGATCCAACGGGATCGTCTTCGGGGTGTAGCTTTCGCTAATGGTGAAGCTATAGCCTTTTGCCAACGTCGTGCCCGTCCAAGTTCAAGCCATCAGATACGAAATTTCCATAGTTGCATAGCGCATCCGCGCGACAACCAACGACTGAAATTCAACACCGGATCGCCTATATGGAGCTTCACGGGGAATCTGTCACGGCCCGCCTGGGAGTAGTAGTTTACACCCTCGCCAGCTTCGCGAGGTATGATGTACGAGGAAGATGGCTCTGGGAATGGCAGACAGAACCCAGAACGCCTCCCTACCAAACCCGGTCGCACCGCTTCCCCAGCCCCGTCAGCAGCTCGTATTCCAACAACCCGCTGCGCGCCGCCGTCTTGGGCAGGGCATAGTCCATCGCCACCCAATCGCCCTCGGCCAGCACCGGCATCCGGTCAATCCCACCAATGCACGCGCACCCGCACCATCGCGCGAAAAACGATCTAAAAATAGCCGAATACCCCTTTTCAGGGGCGCCGGAGTTGATCGATGACCATCAAGCAGAACTTGTTCGCCGCCATGGCCGTGCTGGCACTGACGCTGGTTGCGCTGGTCGGCGCGTTCACCTGGAGCGCGCGTTCCAGCGAAGCGGCACTGTCGACGGTGCACGATGATCGCGTCGTGCCGCTAAAGGACCTGAAACTGGTCGCAGACAGCTATGCGGTGCTGATCGTCGATTCGGCGCACAAGGCACGCAACGGCAACCTCACCACGGCCGTCGCCCTCGCGAACGTCGATCACGGCAGCGCGGAAGTCGCCGATGCCTGGAAGCGCTACCGCGCGACCAGGATCGAAGGGCAGGAAGAAGCGCTGGCGAAAGACGCCGAGGTCACGATGGAGAAGGCCCGCGCCGCGACCGAGACGCTGAAGTCGATCCTGCGCGCAGGCGACAAGGGCGCACTCGACCAGTTTGTCGTGCGCGATCTCTATGCCGCGATCGACCCGGTGTCCGACGCGATCGGCAAGCTCGTCACGCTGCAGATCGACATCGCCGGCAAGGAGACCGACACCGCGCTGGGCAGGGCCCATCTGGCGATGGTGATCCTCGCCGTGCTGGCGCTGGTCGGGATCGTCGTTCTGGGCGCGGCGATGTTCGTCGTCACGCGCAAGGTCATTGCCCCCATCCAGAATCTGGCGATCACGATCCGCGACCTCGCCACCGCCCAGGGCTCGGTCCAGGTCCCGCATCTGTCCCAGCACGACGAGATCGGCGACATCGCCCGCGCCGTCGACGTGTTCCTGACCGCGTCGCTCGCCAAGGACCGCGAAGCCTCGTCCGCCGCTGCGGCGATCCAGACGCTGGTGACCAGCGCCCTGTCCGAAGGGCTCTCGGCGATGTCCAAGGGCGACCTGACCAAGGAAATCACCGCCGCGTTTCCGCCGAGCTATGCGTCGGTCAAGAACGACTTCAATTCCGCGCTTGCCGCGCTGCGCACCCTGGTGCGCTCGGTCGCCGACAGCACCGGCGCGATCCTGACGGGATCGTCGGAAATCGCCCAGGCATCGGAGGATCTGGCCCGCCGCACCGAAGCGAACGCCGCGAGCATCGAGGAAACCTCCGCCGCCGTCAGCCAGATCGATGGCCGGCTGCAGGCAAGCGCAAAGGCCGCAGCCCGCACCGTCGCGCGCGCCGATGGGGCCATCGCGACCGTCTCCGCCGGGCGGACCACCGCCGATGCGGCGATGCAGGCGATGACGCGCGTGAACGAGAGCGCCAAGGGAATCGACAGCGTGATCGAGGGGTTGGACAAGATCGCGTTCCAGACGCGCGTGCTGGCGATGAACGCCGCCGTGGAAGCCGGTCGCGCCGGGGAAGCGGGCCGTGGTTTCGCGGTGGTCGCCGACCTCGTCTCTGCGCTCGCCATGCGCGCCGAGGAAGAGGCAGGCCGCGCCCGCGACCAGTTGACCGCGACGCAGACCGATATCGTCGCGGCGGTGGACATGGTGCAGAAAGTGGATTCGGCGCTGGCCGACATCACCGGCGACGTCAGCGAAGTCCACACCCTGCTCAATCAGATGGCGCAGGACAACCAGGCGCAATCGACCGCGATCACCCAGATCGGCGTCGCGATCGGAACGATGGACCATGCGACTCAGCAGAACGCGGCGATGGTGGAACAGACCGCAGCCGCCGCGCGCAGCCTGTCCGGGGAAGTCGGCGCACTGAGCGATCAGGCCGGTCGGTTCAAGGTCGGCGGCGAAGCGTCCGCTGCACGGTCCGGCCACGCGGCGTCTCGTTCGCAAACCACAGCGGTTCCGCTGGCGGCGCTGGCGAACGCGAGCGCGTCGGAGGAATGGGCGTCGTTCTGATCGGCGGCGCCCCTATTCCCAAACCCGGTCGAACCGCCGCCCCAGCCCCGTCAGCAGCTCGTATTGCGACAATCCGCTAAGCGCCGCTGTCTCGGGCAGGGCATAGTCCATCGCCACCCAGTCGCCCTCGGCCAGCCCCGGCGCGGCGTCGACGCACAGCGCGGTCAGGTCCATCGACACGCGCCCGATCACCGGCAGCACGGCGTCGCCCGCATGTGCGCGGCCCTTGCCGGAGAAGCAGCGGAGATAGCCGTCGGCATAGCCGATGTTGAGCGTCGCCACTTCCATGTCGCGCGGCGCGGTGAAGGTGGCGTTGTACCCCACCGTCTCGCCCGCGCGCACCCGGCGGCGCTGGATGATCCGCGCCTCGGGCGTCGCGACCTGGCGGATGCCCGCATGCCCTGCGCGCTGCACCCCGCCGTACAGCGCGATGCCGGGGCGAGTCAGGTCGAACGCATAGTCCGGCCCCAGCGCGATGCCCGCGGAATTGGCCATGCTCATCCGCCGCGCCGACGTGCGCCCGGCCAGCGCGGCGAACGCCGTGCGCTGCGCGGCATTCAGCGGCACGTCCTCGTCGGCGCTCACCATATGCGTCAGCAGCGTCTCGATCCGGAGCCCGTCGAGCAGCCCCGCGCCGACAGCGTCCAGCGACACGCCCAGCCGGTTCATGCCGGTGTCGACCATCACGTCGCACGCGCCCCCGCCGCCGTCGCGCCAGCGCGCCACCTGTCCGGGCGTGTTGAGCACCGGGCGCGTCCCCGGCGGCAGATCCGCCATCTCGCCGCCCTGCACCCCGTGCAGCACCGATACCGTGCCGACGCCCTCGGCCAGCAGATCGCCCAGCGCCCGCGCCTCGCTCCATGCCGCCACGAAGAAGTCGCGGCATCCCGCCTGCGCCAGCCGCCGCACGACGTCGCGCGCGCCCAGCCCATAGCCATCCGCCTTCACCGCCGCGCCGCACGCGGCACTGCCGCTCATGCCTGCAAGCAGCTTCCAGTTGGAGACGAGCGCGGCGCCGTCCAGGCGCAGGCGAAGCGGGGAATCGGTCATGCGCCTGCGATTAGGCGCAACCGCAATCCTCTTCCACCACCGTTTCCTTGAGCCAGAACATCGTCACGACCAGCGCCATCGCCACCACGGCAAAGGTGTACCACAGCCCGGCAAAGGGATTGCCCGATTTGGCGACGATATACTGGCTGATAAGCGGCAGGAATCCGCCGAAATAGCCGGTGCCGATATGATAGGGGATCGACATCGAGCTGTAGCGGATGCGGCTGGGGAACATCTCGCTCAGCAGCGCCGCGACCGGACCATAGGTCACGCCCGACAGCGCCATGAGCGCCAGCACCGCCAGCACGATCACGGCGATATTGCCCGGCGACGGCACCACCTTGTCCAGCGCATAGCCCGACTGCTCCAGCGCGCGGTCCAGTGCGGCGTCGCTGGTGTCGTCCACCGGCTGGCCGCCGATGCTGACGGTCACCACGGGGGCCGTGCTTGTCGTATAGAGCACGCCCTTTTTGGAGAAGTAATCGAGCAGCCGCCCGCACTCATCGGCCTGGGTCGCCACGAACGGATCATAGGCGCAGTGCGGCCCGGTGACGACCACCGGTGCGCGCATCGATGCCTTGGCCAGCCCCGGATTGGCCGACCCGCCGATCATCCAGAAGAGCGGGAACAGCAGGACCAGCGTCAGGATATAGCCGATCACAATGGGCCGCTTGCGCCCCACTTTGTCCGACAGATGCCCGAAATAGACGAAGAATCCGGTGCCCAGGATCGCCGCTCCACCCGTGATGAGCTGCGCCACCGTCGGCTCGACGCGCATCGGCCCGGTCAGGAACGACAGGACCGAGAACATCGAGGTGTACCAGATCACGGTCAGCCCCGCCGCGATCCCGAACAGCGCGACCAGCAGCCGCTTCCAGTTGCCGGGATAGGTGAAGCTCTCGATGAACGGATTGCCCGCCGTCTCGCCCTTGTCCTTCATCGCCTTGAACACCGGGCTCTCGCGCAGCTTGAGCCGCATCCACAGCGAGATGGCGAGCAGCACGATCGAAAACAGGAACGGCACGCGCCATCCCCACGCGTCCCACTGCGCCCCCAGCCCGAACTTGCACGCCAGCACCACCGCCAGGCTGAGGATGAAGCCGCCGGTCACGCTCGCCTGGATGAAGCTGGTGTGATAGCCCGCGCGCCCGTCGGTCGAATGCTCGGCGACAAAGATCGCCGCCCCGCCATATTCGCCGCCCAGCGCCAGCCCCTGCAGCGCGCGCAGCACCAGGATCAGCGCCGGCGCCGCCATCCCGATCGCGACATGGCCGGGGACCAGCCCGACGCCGGCGGTGGCAATGCCCATCAGCGTGATCGTGACGAGGAACGTGGTTTTGCGCCCCAGCCGGTCACCCAGATAGCCGAACAGCACCGCCCCCAGCGGCCGGAACCCGAACCCGACGGCAAACCCCGCCCAGGCGAGCAGCGTCTGGAGCATTTCGTTGCTCGCGGGGAAGAACGTCCGTCCGATGATCCCCGACGCGGCGAGCGTGCCGTAGATGAAGAAATCATACCATTCGAACACCGTGCCCAGCGACGCCGCGCCGATCACCAGCCGCATGTCCTTCGCGCTCGGCGCGTCCGCCTTGGTCGCCATGCCCCGTCCCCTTCGCGGCAAGGTGTAGCGCAGTTGAAATCGGCGGCAAGGGGGCGCGCGGATAAAATACCCCTAGCAATTAGATTGTGCACAATCTATATAGCGGTCAGCCGGCGCGATGCCGCCCATCAAGGAGATTGACCATGAGCACTTTGTACAGCACCCGCGTCACTGCCGTCGGCGGTCGCAGCGGTTCGGTTCGCAGCGAAGACGGAATCCTGGCGCTCGACCTCGCCCTCCCCGCCGGCTTGGGCGGCAAGGGCGGCAAGACCAATCCCGAGCAGCTGTTCGCCGCCGGCTATGCCGCGTGCTTCGAGAATGCGGTGCTGCATGTCGCCAAGGGCAAGAAGGTCGCGATCCCCGACGATGCCGTGACCGTGGTGGCCGAAGTCGGCATCAGCCCCAATGCGAGCGGCGGCTTCGCGCTGTCGGTGTCGCTCGACACGACGATCACGGGCGTCGAACAGGCCGTGGCCGAGGAACTGGTCCACGCCGCGCACGCGGTCTGCCCCTATTCCAACGCGGTGAAAGGCAATATCGACGTTGCCCTGACCATCAAGGCCGCATGACATGAACCCCGGGGAAGCAGCATTGCCGCACGAACAGGACGATCCGCTCCGGCTCGACCGGCAGATCTGCTTCCCCCTTTATGCCGCCACCAACCTGCTGACCCGGCTGTACCGCCCGGTGCTGGCCGAGCTGGGGCTCACCTATTCGCAATATCTGGTGATGCTGGTGCTGTGGGAATCCGCGCCCCAGACGGTCAACGCGCTGGGCGCGCGGCTGCACCTGGACAGCGGCACGCTGACGCCGCTGCTCAAGCGGATGGAAGCGGCGGGACTGGTGACGCGCACCCGCGACACCGCCGACGAACGCCGCGTGCTGATCGCGCTGACACCCCATGGTGACACACTGCGCGAGGCGGCACGCAAAGTGCCCGAGACGATGGCGGCCGGCATGGCCTTCGACCCCGCGCAGGCCGATGCGTTCCGGGTCGCGGTGCAGGGGCTGGTGCGCGGGCTGGCCGAGCGCGCGGAGTAGCCTGCGGGAGACCGCCGCGCGGTTGTCGCGGCGCACATCGGCGCATCTGAACGCCGTCATCCCAGCGCAGGCTGGGATCCATTTTCCGCTCCGTCGGGTAAAAAAGCGCAGGCGGAGCGCCGAATGGATCCTGACTTTCGTCAGGATGACGGGTGTTGCCCTCAGTCCAGGTTGGGCCGCAGATACCGCTGTGCCAGCTCCAGGCTGATCCCGCGCCGCGCGGCATAATCCGCGACCTGGTCCTGCCCCACGCGCGCCACGCCGAAATACTCGGCCTGCGGGTGCCCGAAGTAAAAGCCCGACACCGCCGCCGTCGGCAGCATCGCGAAGCTCTCCGTCAGCGAAATCCCCGTGCGCTTGTGCGCGTCGAGCATCTTGAACAGCACCGGCTTCAGGCTGTGTTCGGGGCAGGCGGGATAGCCCGGCGCGGGGCGGATGCCGCGATATTGCTCGCGAATCAGCGCGTCGTTGTCGAGCTGCTCGCCCTCCGAATAGCCCCACAGCGCGGTGCGGACATATTGGTGCAGCCGCTCGGCGAATGCCTCCGCAAGCCGGTCGGCCAGCGCCTTGAGCAGGATGTCCGAATAATCGTCGATCGCCGCCTTGAACCGCGCCAGATGCGGCTCGATCCCGTGGATGCCCACTGCGAAGCCGCCGATCCAGTCGCCGTCATGGTCGATGAAGTCGGCCAGGCACATGTTCGCGCGGCCTTCGCGCTTGGCGATCTGCTGGCGCAGCATCGGCAGGCGGAAATGCTCTTCATCCTCGACATGGACGATGATGTCGTCGCCCTCGCGCCGGCACGGCCACAGCCCCACCACGCCGCGCGCGGTCAGCCACTTCTCGGCGATGATCGTGTCGAGCATTTTCTGCGCATCGGCGAACAGCGACGTCGCGCTTTCGCCCACGACTTCATCGGTCAGGATCGCGGGATAATTGCCCGCCAGCTCCCATGCGCGGAAGAACGGCGTCCAGTCGATATAGCGGCGCAGATCGGCCAGGTCCCAATCGAGGAACTCGTGCACCCCCGGCAGCCGCGGCTTGCCCGGCTTGAGCGCCATGTCCGCCTCGAACGCATTGGCGCGCGCGTCCTCCAGCGACAACAGCGCGCTCTGCCCCTTGCCCGCGCGGGCGACGCGGACCTGTTCATATTCCGCCGCGATCTTGGCGACATAATCGTCGCGGATCGTGTCGGACACGAGCGTCGTCGCCACGCCCACGGCGCGGGATGCGTCGAGCACATGGACCACCGGCCCCTTGTACGCCGGCTCGATGCGCAGCGCGGTGTGCACCCGGCTGGTCGTCGCGCCGCCGATCAGCAGCGGCATGGTCATGCCCGAACGCTGCATCTCCTCGGCAACGGTCACCATCTCGTCGAGCGAGGGGGTGATAAGGCCCGACAGCCCGATCATGTCGGCGTCGTTCTCGTTCGCGGCCTCCAGGATCTTGGTCCACGGCACCATTACGCCCAGATCGACCACGTCGAAGCCATTGCACTGGAGCACGACGCCGACGATGTTCTTGCCGATATCGTGCACGTCACCCTTGACGGTCGCCATGATGATCTTGCCCTTGCCCTTGGCGCCGGGCTCCTTGGCGGCTTCGATGAAGGGCAGCAGGTGCGCCACGGCCCTCTTCATCACGCGCGCCGATTTCACCACCTGCGGCAGGAACATCTTGCCCGATCCGAACAGGTCGCCGACCACGTTCATCCCGTCCATCAACGGGCCCTCGATCACTTCGATCGGGCGGGCAAAGGCCAGGCGGCATTCCTCGGTATCCTCGACGACGAACTGGTCGATGCCCTTGACCAGCGCATGTTCCAGCCGCTTCTCCACCGGCCAGCCGCGCCACTCCGCCGCCTGTTTCTCGGCCACCGCGTCGGTGCCGCGAAACTTCTCCGCCAGCGCGACCAGCCGATCGCCCGCCTCGGGATCGCGGTTGAGGATCACATCCTCGCACGCGGTGCGCAGCTCGGGCTCGATCTGGTCATAGACGTCGAGCTGGCCGGCATTGACGATCGCCATGTCCATGCCCGCAGGGATCGCGTGGTACAGGAACACCGAATGCATCGCCTTGCGCACCGGCTCGTTGCCGCGGAAGCTGAACGACAGGTTGGAAAGCCCGCCCGAGATATGGACGTGCGGGCAGCGCGCCTTGATCTCGCGGCACGCCTCGATGAAATCGACGCCGTAGTTGTTGTGCTCCTCGATCCCCGTCGCCACCGCGAACACGTTGGGATCGAAAATGATGTCCTCGGGCGGGAAGCCGATGCCGGTCAGCAGGTCATAGGCGCGGCCGCAGATCTCGACCTTGCGTTCCTTGGTGTCGGCCTGGCCGACCTCGTCGAACGCCATCACCACCACGGCGGCGCCGTACGCCATGCACTTGCGGGCATGCGCAAGGAACTGGTCGACGCCTTCCTTCATGCTGATCGAATTGACGATCGGCTTGCCGGACACGCATTTCAGCCCGGCCTCGATCACGTCCCATTTGGACGAATCCACCATCACCGGGATGCGGGCGATGTCGGGCTCGGCCTGGATCAGCTTGAGGAAGGTCGTCATCGCCTCGTGCGCGTCGAGCAGCCCTTCGTCCATGTTGACGTCGAGCACCTGCGCGCCGGCCTCGACCTGCTGCAACGCGACTTCGACCGCCGCCGCATAGTCCCCCGCCATGATGAGCTTCTTGAAGCGCGCCGATCCGGTGACGTTGGTGCGCTCGCCGATATTGACGAAATTGGTGGAGGAGGTGGTGGTGGTGGTCATGGTTTTGGTTCTTCTTTGATCCTCCCCGGCACGGGGAGGGGGACCATGCGAAGCATGGTGGAGGGGGCCCTCCTCTTGCCTTTCCGCTGGTGGAGGGCCCCCTCCACCACGCCGCTGCGCGTCGCGGTCCCCCTCCCCGTTCCGGGGAGGATTTAAATCACGCCGCCATCGTGAACGGTTCCAGCCCCGCCAGCCGCGTCCGCACTTCGGGCACCGGAATCGCGCGCGGAGTCAGCCCGGCGACGGACCGTGCAATCTCGGCGATGTGCGCGGGTGTCGAGCCGCAGCAGCCGCCCAGCACATTGACCTGCTCGGCATCGGCCCATTCCTTGACCAGCCCGGCGGTGGTCGCCGGCGCCTCGTCATAGGCGCCCAGCTCGTTGGGCAGGCCGGCATTGGGATAGACCATGATGAGCGTATCGCACAGCGCCGACAGCGTCTTGACGTGCGGACGCAGCTGTTCCGCGCCGAACGAACAGTTGAGCCCGATCGTCAGCGGCTTCGCATGGCGCACCGCGTGCCAGAACGCCTCTACCGTGTGGCCCGACAGGTTGCGCCCCGACAGGTCGGTGAGCGTCATCGACATCATGATCGGCAAGTCGCGGCCCAGCGCCTCGCCCGCCTCGATCGCGGCCATGATCCCGGCCTTGGCATTCAGCGTGTCGAACACCGTCTCGATCAGCACGAAATCGATGCCGCCTTCGACCAGCGCGTCGATCTGTTCGCGGTACACGTCCTTCAGATAATCGAAATCGATCTCGCGATAGCCCGGATCGTTGACGTCGGGGCTCAGCGACAGCGTCTTGTTGGTCGGCCCCAGCGCGCCTGCGACGAAGCGCGGGCGGCCGTCCTTCGCCTGGAACTCGTCGGCGATGCTGCGCGCCAGCTTCGCGCTCTCGATATTGATCTCGCGCACCAGATGCTCGGCGCCGTAATCGGCCTGGCTGATCCGGTTGGCGGAAAAGGTGTTGGTCTCGGCAATGTCCGCCCCTGCCTCGAAATAGGCGCGGTGGATGCTGGCGGGCACCTCGGGCTTGGTCAGCGCGAGGATGTCGTTGTTGCCCTTCTGGTCATGGGTGAGGCCCAGATTGCCCGCATAGGCCGCCTCGTCGAGCTTCCAGTTCTGGATCTCGGTCCCGAAGGCGCCGTCGGTAATCAGGATGCGCTTGGCCGCCTCGGCCAGAAATGCTTCGCGTGGTGTCATCATCTTGTCCTTCTGGATCCTCCCCGGCACGGGGAGGGGGACCGCGTCGCGAAGCGGCGTGGTGGAGGGGGCGTGCCGCACGCCGATCGCTTGCGGCACGCCCCCTCCACCATCCTTCGGATGGTCCCCCTCCCCGTTCCGGGGAGGATTGAATTTACGCCGCCACCGCCACGGCCCCCGGCTGTGCCCGCACGCCCAGCAGGTGGCAGATCGCGTAGCTCAGCTCGGCGCGGTTGAGCGTGTAGAAATGGAACTGGCGCACGCCGCCGGCATAGAGCTTGCGGCACAATTCGGCGGCCAGCGTCGCGGCGACCAGCTGGCGCGCGGCGGGATGGTCGTCCAGCCCGTCGAACAGGCGCCCCAGCCATGCCGGCACATCGGTGCCGCACATCGCCGACATGCGCTGAATCGCGGCATAGTTGGTCACCGGCATGATCCCCGGCACGATCTCGGCATGGATCCCCGCCGCCGCCGCATCGTCGCGAAAGCGCAGGAAGGTCTCGGGCTCGAAGAAGAACTGCGTGATCGCGCGGTTCGCGCCCGCGTCGATCTTGCGCTTCAGATTGTCGAGGTCGGCCTGCTTGTTGGGCGAATCGGGGTGGCATTCGGGATAGGCGCTCACCGAAATCTCGAACGGGTGCAGCCGGCGCAGCCCCGCCACCAGATCGGCGGCGTTCTCGTACCCGCCGGGGTGCGTCTGGTATTTCTCGCCCGCGCGCGGGGGATCGCCGCGCAGCGCAACGATGTGCCGCACGCCCGCAGCCCAATATTCCTCGGCCACGGCGTCGATCTCTTCGCGCGTCGCCTCTACACAGGTCAGGTGCGCGGCGGCGGGAATCGCCGTCTCGCGCGCGATCCGCGCCACCGTGGCATGGGTACGCTCGCGCGTAGTGCCGCCCGCACCATAGGTGACGCTGACGAAGCGCGGCCCCAGCGGGGACAGCGTCTCGATCGACTCCCACAGCGTCGCTTCCATCTTCTCGGTCTTGGGCGGGAAGAACTCGAACGAAATGTCGATGTCGCCCGCCACGTCCGCAAACAGCGGCCCCGCCAACGGATCCACGCTACTCATGCCGCCTTAACCCTCTCTGTCACGGTGCCGGTCTTGCGACCCAGCCATAATTTCACGGTCAGTTCCGCGCCTTCCAGCGTCTCGACCTGCACGGGGGCCAGCCCCGCGCCCTCGAACCAGCCCAATATCTGCTCGTCCGAAAAGCCCAGCCTTGTGTGCGCGTCGCGCAGCCGCAGCTCCTCGCAGTCGTGCGGCGCGAAATCGACGATCAACAGCCGCCCGCCGTCGCTCAGCACGCGCGCCGCCTCGGCGATCGCCTCGCCCGGCTGCTGCGCGAAGTGGAGCACATGGTGCAGGATCGCCGCATCCGCCCCGCCATCGGCCAGCGGCAGCGCGTACAGGTCCGCCTGGCGCAATTCGGCATTCAGCCCGCGCTGCGTCAGCTTGGCGCGCGCCAGCCGCAGCATTTCGGAGCTGCGGTCGATCCCCAGCGCAGTCTGCGCGGCGGGGGCGAACAATTCCAGCATCCGCCCGGTGCCGGTGCCGATGTCGATCAGCCGGCCCAGCGGGGCATCGCCCAGCGCCTCGGCCATCGCCGCCTCGACCTTGCTGTCCGCCACGTGCAGCGCCCGCATCGCGTCCCATTGCCCCGCATTCGCTTCGAACCATTCGGCCGCCGCCGCCGCGCGATCCGCGCGCACGGCCTCCAGCCGCGCTTCGTCGGCCGCCGTCCAGTCATCGCCATCGCGCCATGCGTCCAGCGCGGCAAGTACGGGCTTCACCGTGGCCTGCGCACCCAGCGCGACGAACACCCAGCTGCCTTCCTTGCGCCGCTCGGCCAGGCCGGCATCGCACAGGATCTTCACATGCCGGCTGACGCGCGGCTGGCTCTGGTCCAGCACCTGCGCCAGTTCGCCGACCGACAGCTCCATCGCGCGCAGCAGCGACAGCACGCGCAGGCGCGTCGAATCCGCCAGGGCGCGGAAGATGGTGAGAGCGGAAGCCATTGGACGGATCATATAAAGAAATCTTTATATCAGGTCAACGGGCGGCAGGCGGGTGTGACGCCGACAGGCCATCAATTGCCTTGCGTGTGGCACAAGCGCTCGGTTAGCGCGTTGGGGGTCGTCGTTCGAAAGGAAATCCGATGCGTCCCCTGCTGATCCCCGTTGCCACTCTCGCCCTGCTCGGCCTGTCCGCCTGTGGCGGCGCGAAGAACGAGGCCGCCGAAGCGAACGAGACGCTTGCCGGCGACAGCAATGCGATGGGCGAGGCAGTGAGCGACGTGAACGCCGCCAACGCGGCACAGGACGCCGCCTTCGCATCGGCGGAAAACGCCTATGCCGGCAATGTCGCGGAAACGGGCACCGACGGCCCGGTCTCGAACGAAATCACCGATTGATGCGCCGCCTCGCCTGCGCCGCGCTGCTGCTCGCCCTTGCCGGGTGCGGCAGCGCGCAAGACAAGGACGCGCAGGCCGAGGCGCGCCAGCTCGATGCCGCCGCCGCCGCGATCGACATCAACGCCACCGCGCCCGAAGCGGCGCCCGACAACCGCGTGGAGACTGCCCCATGACCGACCTTCGCCCGCTCGGCGCCTCCGGCCTGTCGATCGCCCCGCTCGTGCTGGGCGGCAACGTCTTCGGCTGGACCGCGGACAAGGCGACCAGCTTCCGCCTGCTCGATCGCTTCGCAGAGGCCGGCGGCGGGCTGATCGACACGGCCGATGTCTATTCGGCCTGGGTGCCGGGGCATCAGGGCGGCGAATCCGAAAGCGTGATCGGCGAATGGCTGCGCACATCGGGCAAGCGCGACAAGGTGCTGATCGCGACCAAGGTCGGGATGCTGCCCGGCGAGGGCGGCGAAAAGCTGGCCCCGGCCCGCATCGCGGCGGCGGCGGATGCCTCGCTCGCGCGGCTGGGCGTAGACGCGATCGACCTCTATTACGCGCACCAGGACGATGAATCGGTGCCGCAGGAGGACGTGCTGGCGGCGTTCGACACGCTGCTCCGCGCGGGCAAGATCCGCACGCTCGGCGCCTCCAATTTCCACGCCCTGCGCCTGAAATCCGCGCTCGACCTCGCCACGGCCAACGGCCTGCCGCATTACCGGGTGGTCCAGCCCGAATATAATCTCGTCAGCCGCCACAAGTTCGAGGGCGAGCTGCAGAACCTGTGCATCACCCACAATCTGGGCGTGGTGCCGTTCTACGGCCTCGCCTCGGGCTTCCTCACCGGCAAGTATCGCAGCGAAGCCGATCTGGGCAAAAGCGTGCGCGGCGGACGGATGGGCGATCTGCTCGCGGGCAAGGGCCCGGCGGTACTCGCCGCGCTGGACACCGTCGCCGCCGAGACCGGCGCGACGCTGGCGCAGGTCTCGCTCGCCTGGCTCGCCGCCCAGGACGGCGTGACCGCCCCGATCGCAAGCGCGACGTCGCTCGAACAGCTCGACGAGCTGCTGGGCTATGCGGAGGTGACGCTGACGGCGGAGCAGCTGGAGCGGCTTACCGAAGCGGGGGCCTGAAGGAAGGGGGCTCCACAAAATTACTACCCGTAGCATCAAATTTTCTGGCAACGGGGGGAGGCAAGCGAGAACGGAGAACAGCGATGGCGGTGTATGCAATTTGGAACAACAAGGGAGGCGTCGGTAAAAGTTACCTAACGTTCCAAATTGCTTCAGAATATGCGCGCACACACCGGGACCAACGGGTGCTGGTCATAGACCTGTGTCCACAAGCGAACTCGTCAAGCATGATACTCGGCGGAATCGTTGAAGGGGAAAATCGTATCGAGGAGCTCTCCGGACAGAATCCTCCAAGGACGATATCGGGATACGTGAATGATCGAATTGTGAGTCCGTACGTCGATACAAATTCCGGATCCAACTTCGTCACACATGCCTATCCGCTCAACAACATGGTGCCTGAAAACCTTTACCTCGTTTGCGGGGATGAAGAGCTGGAGATGCAGGCATCAAGAATTCAGCTTGCATGCTCCGCCGGCCCAAACAATGCATGGCAAATAGTACACACTTGGATTAGAAATCTTATCGATGACGTGAGAGCGTCTTGGAATCAAGATAATATCACTGTCTTTATCGACTGCAATCCCAGCTTCACTGTTTATACAGAACTTGCCATATCGGCTGCGGATCGACTTATCATTCCGTTCTCAGCAGACGGCTCGTCAAAGCGGGCCGTGAAATCGCTTCTTTCTCTCGTATATGGCATTCAGCGCAGAACGGGGCAGCCACAATCACAGTTTTTTCGCAATACTCAACAGTTCAGAATGGCACTGCCACAGATATATTCTTACGTTGGCAACCGACTAACCCAAATGAATAATAGTTCCGCCAGCGCATTTCGCAATGTTGTACTTGAAATATTTAATGAGGTTTTCAGAGTCTACCAGAGCAATCCTGGACTTTTCTCAATACATCCAAATGGTGCCCCCGCACCTGTGAATCGAACAACATTTCGATCTATGTTCGAAGAGCAGGTGAATGACGCCAATACTGCCTCGGTCGTGTCTGGAGCCCTAGGCATTCCCATTTGCCGACTCACCGCAGGAGTCAAAACCTTCGCCGGTCGCAGCTCGCGAGTTAACCAGTCGCAGCTCGATAGGCAGCAACCGAATATTCGGAATTTCGTAGCTAAAATTGAATGATACTCAGATGGCGAGAGCGTAAATTACGGTTGCGAAGTATGCCCCCTCAATCCCCAACAAACCCAAACGCCGTAACCCCGCGCTCGCGCTCGCTCCCCGCCGCCGCCCGCCCCGCAGGCACTGCCGAGCGCTGGGCGCACGCCACCCGCGTGCATGCCCGGCACCCCAGCCCGATCGGCGCCGCCCGCCCGGCCAGGTCCACCCCGCGCGCCGCCGCCAGCGTTCCCGCTTCCGCCGCCGGCACGCCCAGCGCGATTACGAAGCGCGGGCGCGCGCCGTCGGGGGCGCCGCCATGGGGGTGCACGCAGCGCGCGATAGTGAAGGCGCGCGCGCCGTCCTCCAACTCGACCAACTGCACCGCCGCCTCATCGGTCCGCGCAAAGGCGTCATAGGCATTCCATAACGGGCACGGCACAGCCGCCTCGACCAGCGGCGATCCGCTCGCCCCGGCATAGCGCTTCGACACCTGCCCCGCGCGATCGACGCGCAGCATGAAGAAGGGCAGCCCGCGCGCGCCCACCCGCTGCAACGTCGTCAGCCGGTGCGCGATCTGTTCCCAGCTCGCGCCGAAGCGCCGCTGGAGCAGTTCGCCGTCATAGCCGCTGGTCTCGCACGCGCGCAGGAACCGCGCATAGGGCATCAGCAGCGCAGCGGCGAAATAGCCCGTCAGGTGGCGGCGATACAGCCGCTCGCCGACGCGCTCCAGCGCCGCGCCGCGCACCAGCGCGTCGATTTCGGTGCGCGCTTCCTGTGCCAGCTGCTCGGCCAGCGCAAAGCTACGCGCGGGGCCATCGAGCATTTCCGAAAGCTGGATCTGGCGCGCGTGGAGGTCCAGCCGCCGGGTCAGCCCGGGCATCACATCGGCGGGCAGGATGCGGACCGACAATTGGTGCTTCACGCGCAGCCGCTCGGCCATCGCGCCGTACAGATCGCCCGCGCTCTGGCGCAGGTCGTCGGCCAGCGCCTCGGCGGCGGCGTCGAGGTCGGCGAAGTGGTTGCGCCAGCGCTCGATCTCGCGGCGGACCTGCTGGCCCGGATCGACGGCGCCGGGTTCCGCGACGCCGCCCGCCCCCATCCGGTCATAGGCGCGCGCAAACGCCTCCGCCCCGTCGGGCGCGCCGGCCAGCCATTCCTCCAGCTGGTGGCGATCGACGGGGATGTCGGCGAATAGCGGATCGGCCAGCCGCCGCCGCAGCGCCTCCGCCCCGCCGCCCGGTGCTGCCGCGCTCAGCTGGCGGGGATCGAAATCATAGGTCTCGGCCAGCCGCAGCATCAGCGCGGCGGACACCGGCCGCTGGTTGCGCTCGACCAGGTTGAGATAGCTCGGCGAAATATCCAGCGCCTCCGCCATCGCCGCCTGCGCCACGCCCAACTGGCGCCGCAACCGGCGGACGGCGTGCCCGGCGAATAGCTTGCGTTCGACCATGCTGCTCTCCTTCTGCGCCGTTTCCCGCGCCTTCTTGCTCCCCTCCCGCTTGCGGGAGGGGCCGGGGGAGGGTGCGCCGTGGAGACTCCTTCCGCGACGACCACGCCCTCCCCTAACCCCTCCCGCAAGCGGGAGGGGAACGCCCCATAAAAAAAACCCGTCATCCCGGCGAAAGCCGGGACCTCATGCCTCCCGCTGGACCGCCGATAGTCCACGCCTCCGCGAGATCCCGGCTTCCGCCGGGATGACGAAGGGGGCGCAGCCTCCGCTCCCCGCTATAGCTGCCAAACCTTCTGTAAATACTTTACAATACGACACCCCGCCTCCGCAACCCACGACACACGCACACCCTGCCGCCGTCACAGCACCCCTCCCCGCCGTGCCTAAACTTCCTAAACATATCCCCACAGGATCTGGACGCTTAGTCAAGGAATTCACAAATGACGCAGCAGCACCGCTTCGAAGACCTCGTCCCCGCCCCCGCCGGCCGTTTCGACGGCATCGTCCGCCCCTACAGCGCGGACGACGTGGCGAAGCTGCGCGGTTCGATCGCGGTCGAGCACACGCTGGCCCGCCGCGGCGCGCTCAAGCTGTGGGAGCTGCTGCGGACCGAGGACTATATCAACGCGCTCGGCGCGCTGTCGGGCAACCAGGCGATGCAGATGGTCCGCGCCGGGCTGAAGGCGATCTACCTGTCGGGCTGGCAGGTCGCGGCGGATGCCAACACGGCGGGCCAGATGTACCCCGATCAGTCGCTCTACCCTGCCAATGCCGGGCCGGAGCTGGCCAAGCGGATCAACGCCACGCTCCAGCGCGCCGACCAGATCGAACATATGGAAGGCGGCGCGACGCGCGACTGGTTCGCCCCGATCGTCGCCGATGCCGAAGCCGGTTTCGGCGGCCCACTCAACTGCTTCGAGATCATGAAGGCCTATATCGCGGCGGGCGCGGCGGGGGTCCATTACGAGGACCAGCTGGCGAGCGAGAAGAAGTGCGGCCATCTGGGCGGCAAGGTGCTGATCCCGACTCAGGCGCATATCCGCAACCTCGACAGCGCCCGGCTGGCGGCGGATGTGTGCGGCGTGCCCACCGTGATCTGCGCCCGCACCGATGCGGAGAGCGCGAAGCTCATCACGTCCGACGTCGACGAACGCGACCATCCGTTTCTGACGGGCGAGCGCACGGCGGAGGGCTTCTTCCGCCTCAAGGACGGCACCGGCGTCGACCATTGCATCCAGCGCGGGCTGGCCTTCGCGCCCCATGCCGACCTGTTGTGGTGGGAGACGTCGAAGCCCAATCTCGACGACGCCCGCCGCTTCGCCGAGGCGATCAAGCGCGAGCATCCGAACAAGATGCTGGCCTATAACTGCTCGCCCAGCTTCAACTGGGAGAAGAACCTCGACAAGGACGATATCGCCCGGTTCCAGCGCGAAATCGGGGCTATGGGGTACAAGTTCCAGTTCGTGACGCTGGCGGGGTTCCACCAGCTCAACTTCGGGATGTTCGAGCTGGCGCGCGGGTATCGGGATCGCGGCATGGCGGCCTATTCAGAGCTGCAACAGGCCGAGTTCGCGGCGGAGGCCAACGGCTATACCGCCACCCGCCACCAGCGCGAAGTCGGCACCGGCTATTTCGACGCGATCGCCCAGACCGTGGCGGGGGGCGCAAGCTCCACCACCGCGCTCGCTGAGAGCACCGAAGCCGCCCAGTTCACCACCGAAGCCGCGTAAGGAGAGTATGTCATGACCAACGAACCGCAGCGCAGCCGCGCCGTCTTTTCGACCGAGGATTTCCGCCTGATCCGCGAAGCCGTCGGCACCCATCTGCAAAAGGTCAAGGATTCGCCGGACTCGGTCAAATTCTCCAACCTTTACCACCGCCTGGGGCGCGTGGCCTGACTTTCCTGGGGAGGAAAGGATGCTCGCCGGGGTCCGGTCCCCGGCGGGCATTTCCGCGTTCAGGCGGCTTTGCCGCGAAGCCACTCGGCCAAGGCTTCCTCGCTGAGTTCTCCCGCCGCGAGCGCCAGAACGGTCTGGATCGCGTCAGCCTTGTCTAACGCAATCTCAATGCCGTTCAGCTTCAGGAACAGGCGCGTCATCACCCAGGCGGTGCGCTTGTTGCCATCGGCAAAGGGGTGATTGCGGGCGATCCCGAAGCCATAGGCCGCAGCCAGCGCGAACGGATCGTCCTCGCCATAGTGAAACTTGTTGAGCGGGCGGGCGATCGCCGATTCGAGCAACCCGGCATCCTTCACACCGGCCAGCCCGCCATGTTCAGCAAGCTGGCGGTCGTGCACCGCCATCGCGATGTCCGCCGTGAGAAAGCGCAGCGCCGCCGTCACTTGGCGAGGACTGCCAGAATGTCACGGTCCTCCCGCATGATCTCTTCTGCCGCCTGCATCGCCTCGGCAAAGTCCGGGTCGGAAGCACGGAGCACGACGCTGCCCTGCCCTTCGGTCAGAAACAGCTCATCCCCCAGATCGACGCGCAGTCGCGCCAGCACTTCCTTGGGCAGGATGACTCCGGCGGAGTTGCCGATGCGGATTATCTTGAGCGGCTTGTTCATACGATAGTTATAACATTCTCACGCATCCCCGGCAACGCCGCGCAGCCGCTCGACGCGCGCCAGATGCTCGGCCCGCCCGAAGGGAAAGGCGCGGTAGAGCAGCGCAGCCGCCAGACCGAGCCCGAGGTACAGCGCGCAGAACAGCACGGTCAGCCGATCGATAGTCGCCTCGGGAACGCTGCCCTGCACGGCGGCCTCCGGGAAGCCGGCGATCGCCAGAATCACCCCGGCGGCAAAGATGCCCAGTCCGCTCGTGCATTTCTGGACGAAGAAGGCGCCGGCGAAAAACACGCCCTCGGACCGGCGGCCGGTCTGCATTTCGGAATGCTCGACGACATCGGCCATCATCGAGGCGCCCAGAATGGTCGACGACACGCTGCACGCCGCATTGGCGGTAAAGATGCCCAGCAGCAGCGGCAGCATCCATGGCGTGCCCGGCGCGGGGAACAGCCCGGCGAAGCGCAGGACATAGGGCAAGGTAAGGAGCAGCGCGGCACCGGCCATGAACCCCATCGCCGCCACCGGCTTGCCCACCCGCCGGGCGATGCGCGGCGCGATCACGAACGCCAGCGCGACGCCGGCCAGCAGCGTCACCGCCAGCCACTGATAATCCCCGGCCGCAAAGTGCCAGACATGCGCGTAGAGATAGTTGGACAGCGCGAAGCTGATTCCCTGCGCCGCATAGAAGCACAGCCCGGCGCCCATCAGGATCGCAAAGGCGCGGTTGCGGACCGTCTCACCCAGTTCGCGGAAATTCTCGGCAATCGACTGCGGCACGATCTCCGGGCGCGGCAACCGCGCGATCTCGCCGCGCGTGCCCAGCGCCGATACGAGGATCGCGACCAGCATCGCCCCCGCGCCCGCCGCCGCAAAGGCGACATAGCCCTGCCGCACCAGCAATCCGTCGCGCAGGAACCAGCCATAGGACGCCATCAGCATCCCCAGCCCGCCGATCCAGCCGAACAGATAGCGATACGCCATGATCCGCGTCCGCTCGTCATAATCGCCCGACAATTCGGCGCTCAGCGCCTGCGACGGCACTTCATAGGCGGATACGGCGGTGCGCACGACCACGGCAGTCGCGAACACCCACAGCAAGGTCGCGCCCGCCCCCCAGGCCGGCGGGTTCCACAGCAGCAGCCATCCGATCGCGATCGGCGCGGCGGCGCCCAGCATCCACGGATGCCGCCGCCCCCAGCGCCCGCGCGTGCGATCGGACAGGAATCCGATCGCCGGGTCGATACATGCGTCGAGCAGCAGCGCGCACATGATCGCGAACCCCACCTGCGCGGCAGGCAGCCCGATCACCTGGTTGTAGAACAGCAGCAGGAAGGTCGAGAAGGCGAAGTCCTTCACCCCATAGGCGACCGCGCCAAAGCCATAGGCCAGCATCGTCGCCTGTCGCACCCGGCGCAGCGGCGGCGCCGCGCCTGCGGGGGTTTGGTGTCCGCGCGGCGCCTGCATCCTGCTTCCCATCGGTTGTTTGCGGCCCAGCATAGGACCGCCAAGGGCAGCGTCAATCTTCCCAGATTGGAAGAACGGGTATGGCTTGATGGCCCATGGAATAGGGGTATATCTATATACTTAGAAAGCGAGGAACGCGCCCATGGCCCTGGACCCCGAAGTCTTCGACGCGCTGCTCGATACCGTTCGCCGGTTCGTGGCCGACCGGCTTCGCCCGCTGGAAGGCGCAGTCGAGGCAGCGGACGCCATCCCGCAGGACGTGGTCGAGGAGATGCGCGCGCTGGGGCTGTTCGGCCTGTCGATCGCCGAGGAATATGGCGGGCTGGCGCTGACGATGGCCGAGGAATGCCGCGTCGCGATCGAGCTGGGCCGCACCACCCCCGCCTTCCGCTCGACCTTCGGCACCAATGTCGGCATCGGCTCGCAGGGTCTGGTGATCGCCGGCACGCCCGAGCAGAAGGCGCAGTGGCTGCCGCGCATCGCCAGCGGCGAGATCGTCACCAGCTTCGCGCTGACCGAGCCCGATGTCGGCTCCGATTCGGGCGCGGTGAAGACGCGCGCGGTGCGCGACGGCGATGTCTATCGGCTCAGCGGCGCCAAACGCTACATCACCAATGCGGACAAGGCCGACCTGTTCACCGTGATGGCGCGCACCGGCGACGAACCCGGCGGCCGTGGTGTCTCCGCCTTTCTCGTGCCGCGCGACCTGCCCGGCCTCAGTGTCGGCGAGCCCGAGAAGAAAATGGGGCAAAAGGGCGCCAAGGTCGCGGATGTGATCTTCGCCGACGTGCCCGTCCCCGTCGCCAACCGGCTGGGCGCCGAGGACGAGGGTTTCCGCATTGCGATGCAGGTCCTCGATCGCGGGCGGCTGCACATCGCGGCGGTATGCGTCGGCGTCGCGGAGCGGCTGATCGCCGATTGCGTCGCCTATGCCAGCGGGCGCACCCAATTCGGCAAGCCGATCGCCGAACACCAGCTGATCCAGGCGATGCTTGCCGATTCCAAGACCGAGGCGCTGGCCGCCCGCGCGCTGGTGCTGGAGACGGCGGCGGCAAAGGACGCAGGCGCGAACACGACGATGGAGGCTGCGGCGGCCAAGTATTTCGCCAGCGAGATGGTCGGCCGCGTCGCCGATCGCGCGGTCCAGATCTTTGGCGGCGCGGGCTATATCGCCGACTACGGGATCGAGCGGCTGTACCGCGACGTCCGGCTGTTCCGCATTTACGAAGGCACCAGCCAGATCCAGCAGCTCATCATCGCCCGAGAGACATTGAAGCGCGGGGGATAAATCGCGGTCGCCCTCACCCTTCCCACCGCCTTTCGGCGGCGGGCCCCTTCCCTCTCCCGACGGGAGAGGGAGGGAGGCGCGAAGCGCCGGAAGGGTGAGGGTGACGTGCTTGCAAAGGGAGAAGATATGGACACCAGCACATTGTTCCGCCTCGACGGGCGCGTCGCCTTGGTCACCGGCGGGTCGCGCGGGATCGGGCGGATGATCGCCACCGGCTTTGTCGCGCAGGGGGCGAAGGTCTATGTGTCCTCGCGCCACGCCGGCAATTGCGAGGAAACCGCCGCCGCGCTGGGCCCCAACTGCATCGCGCTGCCGCACGACATCGCAACGGTCGAGGGATGCCGCGCGCTCGCCGCCGACCTGGCGGAGCGCGAACCCGCGCTAGACATCCTCGTCAACAATGCCGGCGCCGCCTGGGGCGAGCCGTTCGAGACCTTCCCGGAAAAAGGGTGGGACAAGGTCATGGACCTCAACGTCAAATCGCCCTTCTTCCTGACCCAGGCGCTGCACGCGCTGCTCAAGGCCGGCGGGTCAGCGGGTCGCCCGGCCAAGGTCATCAACATCACCTCGATCGACGGCCAGCGACTCAACCCGTGGGAGACGTACAGCTATCACGCCTCCAAATCCGCGCTGATCTATCTGACCAAGCGCATGGCCGCGCGGCTGGTGCGCGACCATATCAACGTCACTTCGATCGCCCCCGGCGCCTTTGCCAGCGACATGAACAAGGCCGCGCGCGACCATGGCGGCGAAGTGGCCCGCGCCATTCCGGCGGGGCGGATCGGCGTGGACGAGGACATGGCCGGTGCCGCGATCTACCTCGCCAGCCGGGCGGGCGACTATGTCGTCGGCGATACGATCACCGTCGACGGCGGACTGGTCAACGCCGCGCTGGGCATCAGCATCGACGGCTGATGCCCTTGCGGCGGGGGTAAGGGCGATACACCCTCACCCCCTGCCGCAGCTTAGCGCGCGATACCGCCCGCCGCGAGCACCGCCAGCGTCACCAGTTCGCTCGCCGTGGCGGACATTGGCGCGATCTGCACCGGCTTTTCCATCCCGATCAGCATCGGCCCGATCGTGGAATCGCCGCCCAGCTCGCGCAGCAGCTTGGCCGAGATATTGGCCGACTGGAGCCCCGGCATGATAAGGACATTGGCCGGGCCCGACAGGCGCGAGAACGGATAATTCGCCATCTGGCGCGGGTTGAGCGCGACGTCGGGCGACATTTCGCCTTCATATTCGAACGCGGGCTTGCGCTCGTCGAGCAGCTTGATCGCCCCGCGCACATTCTCCAGCCAGCGCCCTTCGGGATTGCCGAAGTTCGAATAGCTGAGAAACGCCACGCGCGGTTCGTGGCCCATGCGGCGCGCCACCTGGGCCGTGCCATCGGCAATCGCCGCCAGTTCCTCGGCATCGGGGCGTTCGTTGACCGTGGTGTCGGCGATGAACACCGTGTGCGACTGGCCGACCAGCACATGGATGCCGAACGCAGTACGACCCGGTGCATAGTCGATCACCCGCAGCACCTGGCGCATCGTCTCGGCATAGGTGCGGGTGACGCCGGTGATCATCGCATCGGCCTTGCCGAACTGAAGCAGCAGCGCGCCGAAGATGTTGCGGTCGCGGTTGACCATCCGCTCGATATCGCGGCGCAGATAGCCGCGCCGCTGGAGCCGCTGATAGAGGAACTCGACCATTTCATCGACGAGCGGCGAATTGACGCTGTTGTGCAGTTCGAAATCGTCGGGGTTCGCCCCCAGCGCCTTGAGCCGGTCCTGCACCGATTCGCGGCCCACCAGCACCGGGATGCCATAGCCGCCGTCCTTGAACGCGATGGCCGCGCGCAGCACGACTTCCTCTTCGCCCTCGGCAAAGATCACGCGCTTGGGATTGGCGCGCGCGCCTTCATAGGCGAGGCTGAGCACCGAAGTCGTCGGGTTCAGACGCGCCCGGAGCGCCTGGCGATAGGCCGACATGTCGATGATCGGCTTGGTCGCCACGCCCGAATCCATTGCCGCCTGCGCGACGGCAGCGGGAATGATTTCCATCAGGCGCGGGTCGAACGGCGTCGGGATGATATAGTCGGGGCCGAAGCTGTGCTGGGTGCCATAGGCGGTGGCCACTTCCTCCGGCACCTGCTGCCGCGCCAGTTCGGCCAGCGCGCGGGCGGCGGCCAGCTTCATCGCGTCGTTGATCCCCGTCGCGCGCACGTCGAGCGCGCCGCGGAAGATGAAGGGGAAGCACAGCACGTTGTTGACCTGGTTCGGATAGTCCGAACGGCCCGTGGCGATGATCACGTCCGGGCGGACACGCTTTGCCTCGGGCGGCGTGATTTCGGGGTCGGGATTGGCCATCGCGAAGATGATCGGCTTGGGCGCCATCTTGGCGAGCAGTTCCGCCGGCAGCGCGTTGGCGGCGGACAGGCCCAGGAACACGTCCGCCCCTTCCAGCGCCTCGGCCAGCGTCCGGCGGTCGGTCTTGGCGGCATGGGCCGACTGCCACTGGTTCACGTCGTCGCGGCCCTGGTAGATCACGCCGGTGCGGTCGCACATCAGCAGATTGTCGTGCGGCAGGCCCATCGCC
The DNA here is from genome assembly GCF_053502645.1 of Sphingomonas degradans. NCBI lineage: Bacteria > Pseudomonadati > Pseudomonadota > Alphaproteobacteria > Sphingomonadales > Sphingomonadaceae > Sphingomonas > Sphingomonas degradans. Next base: position 227,833 of record NZ_CP177172.1, on the reverse strand, counting down.
TTGATCAGCTCGGTGCACGCGATCGCGGCGGCGCCGGCGCCATTCACCACCATCTTGGTCGTCTTGATGTCGCGCCCGGTAAGGTACAGCGCGTTGATCAGGCCGGCGGCGGCGATGATCGCGGTGCCGTGCTGGTCGTCATGGAACACCGGGATGTTCATGCGCTCGCGCAGCGTCTGCTCGATCACGAAGCATTCGGGCGCCTTGATGTCCTCCAGGTTGATGCCGCCGAAGCTCGGCTCCATCAGCTCGACCGCGTCGATGAAGCGATCGACATCCTCGGTCTTGAGCTCCAGATCGATCGAGTCGACATCGGCGAAGCGCTTGAACAGCACCGCCTTGCCTTCCATCACCGGCTTGGACGCGAGCGCGCCAAGATTGCCGAGGCCCAGAATCGCCGTCCCGTTCGAGATCACCGCGACCAGATTGCCCTTGGCCGTATAGTCGTACGCCAGCGACGGGTCCTGCGCGATCGCCAGCACGGGCACCGCGACGCCAGGCGAATAGGCCAGCGCCAGGTCGCGCTGCGTCGCCATCGGCTTCGATGCCACGATCTCGATCTTACCCGGACGCCCCTCGGAGTGATACCGCAGCGCTTCGCGCTCCGAAAACTGGACGTTCGATTCCTCAGACATTCTCGTCTCCCATGCTTGCTTTCCCTTTAGGCAGCACTTGTCCCCAAGAAAACCCGCCTTCGGGTGTTGATCGATCCGCGTGTTGCGGTAGGCCCTGCACCATGTCCGCCCCCGCTCCAACTCCGATGATGGCGCAATATCTCGCGCTCAAGGCCGAGGCCGACGATTGCCTGCTGTTCTACCGCATGGGCGATTTTTTCGAGCTGTTCTTCGACGACGCCAAAATCGCCAGTGCCTGCCTGGACATCGCGCTCACGGCGCGCGGCGAGCATGAAGGCACGCGCATCCCGATGTGCGGCGTGCCGGTCCATGCAATGGAAGGCTATATGGCGCGCCTTATCAAGGCCGGGCACCGCGTCGCCATCGCCGAACAGACCGAAACACCCGAACAGGCGCGTAAGCGGATGGGGTCGAAGGCGCTGGTGAACCGCGCGATCATCCGCGTGGTGACGGCGGGGACGCTGACCGAAGAGAACCTGCTCGACAGCCGCACCGCCAACTGGTGCGCCGCGATCGGCGAGGCCGGCGGCATGGTCGCCATCGCCTGCGCCGACATTTCCACCGGACGGTTCGAAGTGATCGAAAGCGAGCCCGACCGGATCGGCGCCGAGATCGCGCGCCTTTCCCCCGCCGAGACGATCGCGAGCGACGCGACGGGCTTTGCCGAGCTGGCCACCGCACTGCGCCCGCGCGCCGATTTCGATAGCGGCGCGGGCGAGGCGCGGCTGAAGGCGCTGTTCGGCGTGGCCACGCTCGACGGGTTCGGCAGCTTCAGCCGCGCGGCGCTGGCCGCCGCCGGCGGGCTGGTGGCGTATCTGGACCATACCGCCAAGGGATCGCTGCCTTTCCTGCGCGCGCCGCGGGTCAGCACGACCAGCGCCGCCATGGCGATCGACGCGGCGACGCGCGAAAGCCTGGAGCTGACGGTCAGCGCGGCGGGAGTGCGCAAGGGCAGCCTGCTCGACAGCGTCGATCGCACCGTCACCGGCGCGGGCGCGCGCCTGCTCGGGGCCGACATCGCCGCGCCGCTGATGGACCGGGCAGCGATCGAGGCGCGGCTGGATCTGGTGCGGCGCTTCCACGACGATGCCGGGCTGCGCGACAGCGTGCGCGGCACGCTGCGCGCGCTGCCCGATATTGGCCGCGCGCTCGGGCGGCTGGCGGCGGGGCGCGGCAGCCCGCGCGACCTGGGCCAACTGCGCGACGGGCTGGACGGCGCGTGGCGGCTGGGCGAGCGGCTGGACGGCATCGCGGACAAGCCCGACCTGCTCGCCCGCCTAGCCCCGCGGCTGCGCGGACACGGCTCGCTGATCGATCTGCTGACTCGCGCGCTGGTGCCCGAACCGCCGGTCGATGCCGCGCAGGGCGGCTATATCGCCGAGGGCTATGACGCCGCGCTCGACGATCTGCGCGATGCGGGCGCCGGCGGCCGCCGCGCCATCGCCGCGCTGGAGGCCGAATACCGCACCCGCACCGGCATCGGCGCGCTCAAGATCCGCCACAATGGCGTGCTCGGCTATCATATCGAAGTGCCCGCGCGGTCTGCCGATCCGCTGATGGCGCAGGACAGCGGCTTCACCCATCGCCAGACGCTGGCGGGCGTGGTCCGCTTCAACGCCCCCGAACTCCACGATGTCGCGCTGAAGGTGACGCAGTCGGGCGCCCATGCGCTGGCGGCGGAAGCCGCGCATCTGGAGGACCTGACCGGCACCGCGCTGGCGAGCCGCGAGGCGATTGCCGCGACCGCCGATGCCCTCGCCCGGATCGACGTCGCCGCCGGACTGGCGGAGCGCGCGGCGGAAGGCGGCTGGGCCCGGCCAACGCTGGTCGATGCTGCCTGTTTCGACATTGCCGGCGGACGGCATCCGGTGGTGGAGGACGCGATCGCACGCTCGGGCGGGCGCTTCGTCGCGAACGACTGCTCTTTGTCCGAAGCCTCGCGGCTGTGGCTAGTCACCGGCCCGAACATGGGCGGCAAGTCCACCTTCCTGCGCCAGAACGCGCTGATCGCGGTGCTGGCACAGGCAGGCAGCTATGTCCCCGCCGCCTCCGCCACGCTGGGGCTGGTCGACCGCCTGTTCAGCCGGGTCGGCGCATCGGACAATCTGGCGCGCGGCCGATCGACCTTCATGGTCGAGATGGTCGAGACCGCCGCGATCCTGGCGCAGGCAACCCCGCGCAGCTTCGTGATCCTCGACGAAGTCGGGCGTGGCACCTCCACCTATGACGGGCTCGCCATCGCCTGGGCCGTGGTGGAGGCGATCCATGAGGATAATCGCTGCCGTTGCCTGTTCGCGACGCATTATCACGAGCTGACGCGGCTCGCCGAACGCTGCGACGCGCTGACGCTCCACCATGTCCGCGCGCGCGAGTGGAAGGGCGATCTGGTGCTGCTCCACGAAGTTGCCGAGGGGCCGGCGGATCGAAGCTTCGGCATCGCCGTCGCCCGGCTGGCGGGGCTGCCCCCCGCGACGCTCAAGCGCGCCAAGGCCGTGCTCGACAAGCTGGAGGCCGGGCGCGCCAAGACCGGCGGGCTGGCAGCGGGACTGGACGACCTGCCGCTGTTCGCCGCCGTCGCCGAACAGGAAGCGGATGCGGTCGATGCGCTGCGCGAAACGCTGGAGGGGCTCGATCTCGACGCGCTCACCCCGCGCGAGGCACTGGACACGCTGTACCGGCTGAAGGCACTCGCCCGCGAGGGATGAGCGTCACGCCGCCCGGGCGCTGATCCCCGCGTTCGCCAGATAGGCACGCGCCGCCCGCTCGGGCAGCGGGCGCGAGAACAGATAGCCCTGGAAATCGCTGCACCCGCTGTCGCGCAGGAACCGGAACTGCGCGTCCGATTCGACGCCCTCTGCGGTGACGGCCACGCCCAGCGCCTTGCTCATGCACAGCACGGCCTGGATGATGGCGCGCGAATCCGCAGCCTCGACGACACCGCTGACGAAAGACTGGTCGATCTTGACGCGGTCGATCGACAGCTTCTGCAAATGCGACAGGCTGGAATAGCCGGTGCCGAAATCGTCCAGCACGATCTTCACGCCGCTTTCGCGCAACCGGCGCAGCTTGTCCGACCCCGCATCGCCCGAATCGAACAGCGCGGTTTCGGTGATCTCGACATGCAACTGGGCGCGGGCCAGCCCGGCATCGTCGATGATCGCCAGCAGCCGCTCGACGATATCATCGGCGCGGAGTTGCACGGCGGAGACATTGACCGCCACCGGCACCCCCGTCCACACCGCCATCATCCGCGCCGCGCGCGCCAGCACCCATTCGCCCAGCGCCACGATCAGCCCGGTTTCCTCGGCGATCGGCACGAATTCGGTCGGCGTCAGTTCGCCCAGCGTTGGGTGGTCCCAGCGGACCAGCGCCTCCATCGAGCGCACCGTCTCTCCGGTGTTGTCCACCACCGGCTGGTAATGGACGTCCAGCCCCTCGCCCGTCGCCAGTGCGACGCGCAGGTCGCGCTCGATCTGCGCCCGGCGGCGCATCGCCGAATCCAGTTGCGGCGAAAAGGTCTCGGCGCGGGCCTTGCCGGCATTCTTGGCATGGTACAGCGCGACATCGGCCATGCGGTGCAATTCGTCGCGGCACGTTCCGCCGTCGGGCACGATCGCGACTCCGATCGACGCGCCGACATAGACCTGCGCCCCTTCGATCTCGAACGGCTCGGTAGCGGCGGCAAGAATGCGCGCGCTGATGTCGGCGGGATCGAACTGGTCGCCGATATCGGTCAGCAGGACAGCAAACTCGTCGCCCCCGATCCGGGCGACGGTGTCCGAAGCGCGCGCGATAGACGCCAGCCGCGCGGAAAAATCGCGGAGCAATGCGTCGCCCGACGCATGGCCATAGCTGTCATTGACTTCCTTGAACCGGTCGAGATCGACGTACAGCAACGCGCACCGCGTCCGGCTGCGCCGCGTGCGCAGCACCGCCTGGTCGACGCGCTCGTTCAACAGCGAACGATTGGGAAGCCCGGTCAGCGGATCGTGAAAGGCGAGGTAGCGACTGCGGGCTTCGGCCTCGCGCACGTCGGTCACGTCGGTGAACAGCGCGACAAGCGCGGGCTTGCCGCCGATATGGACGCGCCGTTTGTGCGTGATCATCCGGCGGACGCGACCATTCCGGTCAACCACATCCTCTTCGTTTTCATGGTCGCAGCCGGTGGCGAAAACGATGTCGTCGGCGCGGTTGTAAATCGCGAGCAGCTCCTCCGACGCCAGCACCGCGCCCGGCGACAGCACGACTTCGCGCGGATAGCCGATCATGTCGCACGCGCTCTGATTGGCCATCAGGATGCTGTGATCGGGACGCTTGAGCATCACCGGGTTCGGGATTGCATCCAGCAGCGACTGCATCTCGCTCAGGGCAAGGTTGGACAGAAAACGCATCGGCCTGATCCCTGTCGGGCGGGCGTACTGGCCCCCGATACCGCCGGAAATGCCCCGCCCGTCCGCCCCGTGCCATCCCGGTCATTTGCGGAAGCGGCCGGCAAGTTTTCGGTAACCATCGCAAGCCGCGCGGGGCGCGGACCCGACGCCCGAACCGCAAACCTTCTATATGGAGTAGAGCAGGAGGGGACCCATGCACGCTGAACCATCGATCGCGCCGCGCGCCGAACAGGATTTCGACGTCGCGATGGCGTTTCAGCCGATTCTCGACGTCCATAGCGGCACCGCCTTTGCCTATGAGGCACTGGTGCGCGGGCGCGGTGGCGAGACGGCGGGCGAGATGCTGGGCCGCGTCCGGCCCGACACGCGCTATACCTTCGACCAGCAATGCCGCGTCGCCGCGATCGACCAGGCGGTCGCCGCCGGGATCATCGCCACCGGAGCCCGGCTGTCGATCAACTTCATGCCCGACGTGATCCTCGATCCGGTGGCGGACAGCCAGCGCACGCTGCGCGCCGCGCGCGAGACGGGGCTGCCGCCGGAACGGCTGATGTTTGAGTTCAGCGACCATGATGCGCTCGACGGCACGCAGATGGCGGGCGTGGTCGCGGCCTATCGCCGGATGGGCATGGCGACCGCGTTCGACGATTTCGGATCGGGGGAAGACGGCCTGCGGCTGCTGTCGCGCTTCACGCCCGATGCGATCAAGCTGGACCCGGAACTGGTGCGCGGGCTGTGCGTCAGCTGGTCGCGCCGGCTGCTGGTGGAGAACATCGTCCATATGGCGCACGGACTGGGGATCAAGGTGATCGCCGAGGGCGTCGAGACCCGCGCGGAATATGACAAGCTGCGCGCGATCGGCGTGCGCTATCTTCAGGGCTATTTCATCGCGCGTCCGGTCATCGGCCAGTTGATCGAGCCGGGCCTGCCCCGCGCCCGCGTGGCGTAATACCCAAGTCGCGTTGAGCGCGACTCATACCGCCCGCCCCGCCTCCCCACCCGACCACCATAGCCTGATGGTAATCTTGGTGGTCGGGTGGGGAGGCGGGGCGGGCGGTGCATGCGTTCATGCCAAGGAACCTGGGTATAACCCGACTCGCGCGCGGGGCGCCGGACTCTGTCCACGACCGGGACAAAGCTAGGGAAATACCGGAACGGACGAACCCAATGGGGCAAGCCCCGGAGTATCGAAACGGTACGTTAACGCTTTATTCGGACTTCGAAAGGAGACGCCGAATGCTTGAGACGACGCTTGCTGGAATCGACTCGCGCCTCGACTTCGTCATCGCGTTCCAGCCGCTGATCGCCGCGCATGCGCGCCAGCCGATCGCGTGGCACGCGCTGGCGACGGCGCCCAACGGTCGCAGCTTCGCCGCGGTCGCTGCCGCAGTCTCCCCCGAACAGCGCCCCGCGCTGGAGGCCAGCCGGATCGCGCTGGCCATCGAAGCCGCCGTGCGCGCCGGCATCCGGGAAAGCGACGCGCTGCTCATCCTGCCCATCGGCGCCGCCGGCGGGCGCGCCGAGGCGCTGCTCGGCCACCTCTTCCGCACCGCGCTCGCATGGCATTTCCCGGTCGATCGGCTGCTGGTCGAAATCAACGCCGACGAACGCGGCGACCTTGGCTGCGCGACCGCGCTTGCGCAGGCGTGCACCGCGCGCGGCATTGGCCTGGCGCTCGACGGTTTCGCCGCCGGCCCCGTCGCGCTCAACCTGCTCGCACGCTTCACCCCGCTATTCATCACGCTCGACCCCGCGCTTATCCAGAACATCCACCAGAGCCTGTCGCGCCGCCTGATCGCCGAAGGCGTGATGCGGCTGGCACGAGGCCTGGGCGTGGCGGTCGTCGCGCGCGGCGCTACCGCCGCCGGCGAATCGGCGGTGCTGGACGCGATCGGCGTGCGCCATTTTCAGCTCGACATCGCCGCCCTGCCGCCCGCCCCGCGCCCGCGCCGCGAGCCCCGCCTCGCGATACCCGTGCAGCGCCGCGCGCCCGCTCCTTTCGCCGCAATGGCCGCGCGTGGCCCCGCCGCCAGCATGGCGCGCGCCGCCGCGTAACGCACCGCACGCTTGCGCCGCGCGGCCAGCACGCTAACAGCCGCACCGTGTCCGATCCCATCACCATTGGCCGTCTCTATGGCCGCCGCCAGGGCCACAAGCTGCGCGCTGGCCAGTCGCAACTCGTCGAGGAATTGCTGCCGCGCGTCAGCGTTCCCGAAACCGGCCCGCTCGATTCCCGCAGCCTGTTCGGCGACGATCGCCCGCTTGAGTTCGAGATCGGCTTTGGCGGGGGCGAGCATCTGGCCGGGCAGGCAGCGATGCGGCCGGGCCATGGCTTTATCGGCTGCGAGCCCTTCCTCAACGGCGTCGTCGGCGCGCTCAACCATATCCGCGACGAGGATCTGGCGAATGTGCGCCTGTTCATGGGCGACGCGCTTGAGGCGCTGGCCCGCGTCCCCGATGCGACGCTGGAGCGCGTGTACCTGTTGCATCCCGATCCGTGGCGCAAGGCGCGCCATGCCAAGCGCCGGATGGTCAACCACGGCCCGCTCGACATGATCGCGGCCAAGCTGAAGCCGGGCGGCGAATTCCGGCTGGGCACCGACGACCCGACCTATTGCCGCTGGGCGATGATGGTGATGAACGCCCGCAGCGACTTCGCATGGCAGGCCCGCACCGCCACCGACTTCCTGACGCGCCCCGACGACTGGCCCGAGACCCGCTACGAGCGCAAGGCGCGGCGCCAGGGGCATGAGGTGTGGTACTTCCGCTACCTGCGCCAATAGCCCCGCGCGTCGCCGTGCATTGACGCTGGCGGCACCGTTCGGGCTTACTCCCCCCGCGGCCGCGAGTCGCCCTGCCGCGCGCAGGAAATGGGGGAGGATGAGGGATGCGAAGGATCGAAGCCGCGCGTGCGGTGCGCGCTGCCGTGCTGGCGCTGGGACTCGCTGCAACACCGCTGTTCGCGCAGGCGCGCGGGCCGGGGCCGACCAGCGACGAAGCGCGCGCCCTTATGATGGCGCAGCTGCATATCCAGGCGCTGATTCCCGGCCCGAGCGGCGACGAAAGCGCGCCCAACCACGCCAATTACGACGAGGCGCAGGCGAACCCCTTCCCCACCCTGCCCGACGTGCTGACCACCCGTGCGGGCCGCAAGGTGACCACGGCGGACCAATGGTGGAAGGTGCGCCGCCCCGAGATAGTCGAGGATTTTGCCCGCGAAATCTATGGCCGCGTTCCCGCATCCGCCCCGCGCATCACGTGGCAGGTGGCAGCGACCGACCGCGAACGCATCGGATTCGTCCCGGTGATCGCCCGGCGCGTGATCGGGCGCGCCGACAACAGTGCCTATCCGGCGATCGACGTCGCCATCCGCATGACCGTGGTGACCCCGGCCAATGCGAAGGGCCCGGTGCCGCTGCTCATCATGTTCGGGCGCGAGGGGTTTCCCGCCCCGTCGCAGCCCACGCGCGCCGAGTTCGAGCGGATCGACGCGGCGATCAAGGCGACGCTGGTCGCGCAGGACCCGGCGCTGGCCGGCATATTCGCGGCGCATCCGGGCTTCACCCTCGCCGAAGAGCCGCCGTTCCGCTTTCCCCAGCGCGACGCGCGCGGCGACCTGCCCGCCGCCGACCAGCTTGTCGCCGCCGGATGGGGCTATGCGATGCTCGACCCCGCATCGATCCAGCCGGACAGCGGCGAGGGGCTGGTCGAGGGCGTGATCGGGCTCGCCAACAAGGGGCAGCCGCGCGCGCCCGAGGATTGGGGCGTGCTGCGTGCCTGGGCCTGGGGCGCCAGCCGCGCGCTCGACTATCTGGCGACCGACCCGACGGTCGATGCCGCGCGGATCGGCGTCGAGGGCGTCTCGCGCTATGGCAAGGCGGCGCTGGTCGCCGCCGCGTTCGACCAGCGTTTCGCGGTCGTGCTCGCCGGATCGTCGGGCAAGGGCGGCACTACACTGCTCCGACGCAATTTCGGCGAGGCAGTGGCGAGCCTGGCGACCGGCGAGCATTACTGGATGGCGGGTAACTTCCTGAAATATGACGTCGCCAAGGCCGACGTGATGCGTGACGCCGGCGACCTGCCCGTCGATTCGCACGCACTGATCGCGCTCGTCGCGCCGCGCCCGATCTTCATCAGCTATGGCATTCCCGAACAGGGCGACGCCCGCTGGCTCGACCATCGCGGCAGCCTGATGGCGGCGATGGCGGCGGGGCCGGTGTTCGAACTGCTCGGCGCGCGCGACCTGGGGATCGGGCATGACTATGCGAAGGCGGTGCTCCCGCCGGTCAATAGCGGGCTGCTCGACGGCCGGCTGGCGTGGCGCCAGCATGATGGCGGCCACACCGATCTGCCCAACATGAAATTCTTCATCCCCTGGGCCGACAAGCAAATGGCGCGGTAAGCGCGGGCGCCTGCGCAGTTTGTGACGCGCGAGCAAAGAAGCAGCAACGTACGATCCGTAGCGGCGGCGCGATGGTTCCTTTGCTCCGCCGCGCGCTGCTCGCCGCAGCGCTTTCGCCCCTCTGCGCCGCCGGCGCGCACGCCCAGACCCAGCAGGACGAACAGGTATGGGTCAACCTGACCGCGATGGGCGGGCTGCGCGGCGACGTCGTGTATTTCGCCGAGGTCCAGCCGCGCACCGGCGACGGGGTTTCGCGGCTGGACCAGATGCTGTTGCGCGGCGCGATCGGCGTGAAGCTATCGCCCCGAGTCACGCTGTACCAGGGCTATGCCCATGTCGTGTCGCCGGTCGACGGTGCGCGCGACATCCATGAGGATCGCAGCTTCCAGCAGCTGAACTGGAACATCGGCAAGGCACTGGGCGGCGAGCTGTCGTCGCGCACCCGGCTCGAGCAGCGCTGGCGCTCCAATGGCAGCGGCACCGGATGGCGGCTGCGCGAGATGCTGCGCTACGAAACGCCGCTGAAGCCCGGCACCAATGGCCCCAGCGCGCTGGTCTATTCCGAAGCGTTCGTGGCGCTGAACGACACCGATTGGGGCGCGCGGGCGGGGTTCGACCAGGTGCGCAATTTCGCCGGCCTCGAAATCCCGGTCGGCGGCGCATCGACGATCGAGGCCGGGTATCTCAACCAGTGGATCGACCAGCCGGGTCGCCGCAGCCGGATGAACCATGTCGCGTCACTGACCCTGTTCTTCCGGCACTGAGGCCGGGGGGCGGCCATTAGAGCGGGGCAGAAGCGTACCGGGCCGCGGACTTATAAAAGCTGCTGGTCGGCTTCCGCTCCAGACGCGGACATTGCCCGAGTAGCAAGCGGAGGTTAGCTTCTTCGGGCCAGCATGACGGAATTGGTAGACGTATCGCTTCAGCGATCCCGGCAACGGGTGCGGGTTCGATCCCCTGCTGCTGGCAAACACCGCCCAGTTGTGGACTCTCGAGGCTAGCTCATTCCTCCCCCGGAGGGGGAGGGGGACCGGCGAAGCCGGTGGAGGGGTAGTCGCCGCGAGCGATAACGGCGATATGGATCGCGGCCTTCAAGTCCGACAGAATAATCTGCGCGGCGGTTCGGAGCCGTGCAAAGTCCTGTGTTTCTTCGAGCCACGGCACGCGCGGAGACTACCCCTCCACCAGCCTGCGGCTGGTCCCCCTCCCCATCCGGGGGAGGATCAAAGACAGCACCATCCGCGCGCCCGCGCCACGTCCGCTTCCCCCCATATCGGCGGGTCGCCCCTCCTGCCGAACGGGGCCGCTTATGCGTTCATGACCCGAAACAGCACGCCGTCATCCCGATAAAGTCAGGGTCCATTCGGTGCCCCGCCCGTTACAGGCTGCGCGCGATCAGCATCTTCATGATCTCGTTCGATCCGCCATAGATGCGCTGCACCCGCGCGTTGCGCCACATCCGCGCAATCGGATATTCGTTGATATAGCCATAGCCGCCGTGCAGCTGGAGGCATTCGTCCACGACCTGCCACTCGGCATCGGTCACCCAGTATTTGGCGATCGCCGCGCTGGTCAGGTCGAGCGCGCCGTCCAGCTGGCGGGCGATGCAATCCTCGACATAGACGCGCGCGATCTCTGCCTTGGCCTTGCACTCGGCCAGTTTGAACTGGGTGTTCTGGAAATCGAACACGCGCTGTCCGAAGGCCTGGCGCTGCTTCACATAGTCGGTGGTGACCTCCAGCGCCTTTTCCATCGTGATGACGCTACTCACCGCGATCACCAGCCGCTCGCGCGGCAGCTCGGCCATCAGCTGGCGGAACCCCTGCCCCTCGGTCGTGCCCAGCAGATTGTCGGCGGGCACCCAGACATCGTCGAAGAACAGCTCGGACGTGTCCTGCGCATCCAGCCCGATCTTGTCGAGCGCCTTGCCGCGCCGGAACCCCTCGGCCTGGTCGGTCTCGACCACCAGCAGCGACACACCCTTGGCGCCCTGGCTCGGATCGGTCTTGGCCACGACGACCGCGAAATCGGCGATCTGGCCGTTCGAGATAAAGGTCTTGGCGCCGTTGATCCGGTATCCGTTGCCGTCGCGCAGCGCGGTGGTGCGGATCGATTGCAGGTCCGATCCGGCACCGGGCTCACTCATCGCGATCGCCGCAACGCTTTCGCCCGAACACAGCTTGGGCAGCCAGCGCGCCTTCTGCTCCTCGGTCCCGTGCGCGAGGACATAGGGCAGGATGATGACGTTGTGCAGCGACAGGGCAAAGCCCTCCACGCCGCACCGGCCAACGGCCTCGACCAGCATCACGTCATGCCGGAAATCGCCCCCTGCCCCGCCATATTCGGTCGGGATCGACGCACCGAGCAGCCCGGCCTCGCCCGCCTGCCGCCAGAAGGCGCGATCGACCTGCCCCGCCTCGCGCCATCCGGCGATCCGCGCCTCGGTCGCCTCGCGGGCAAAGAAGCGCGCGGCATGGTCGCCCAGCGCGACCAGTTCGGGATCGTCCCGCCAGCCGCTCATCGCATGCCCATCCGAATGGCGCCGTCCAGCCGGACATCCTCGCCGTTGAAATAGGGATTGCGCAGCATCTCCAGCGCGAGGCTGGCATAATCCTCCGGGCGCCCCAGCCGCTTCGGGAAGGGCACCGACGCGGCCAGCGCGTCCTTCACCTGCGGCGGTGCCGCGTTCATCAGCGGGGTGTCGAAAATTCCCGGCAGGATCGTGTTCACGCGGATTCCCTCGCCCGACAGGTCGCGCGCGATGGGCAGCGTCATGCCGACGATCCCGCCCTTCGACGCGGAATAGGCCGCCTGGCCGATCTGGCCGTCCTCCGCCGCGACGCTGGCGGTGTTGACGATCGCCCCGCGTTCGCCGCCTTCGCCTGGCTCCAGCGTCAGCATCCCCGCCGCCGACTTGACGATGCAGCGGAACGTGCCGACCAGATTGACCTGGATCACCCAGTCGAACGACGCGGCGGGGAACTGGCGGATCTCGCCGCTGGCCTTGTCGCGGCTGACAGTCTTGTAGGCGTTGCCCACGCCCGCGCAGTTGACCAGCACGCGCTCCTGCCCATGCGCCGCGCGCGCCTTGGCGAAGCCCGCATCGACATCGTCGTCGGAGCGCACGTCCACCTTGCAGAACACGCCGCCGATCTCGGCAGCCAGCGCCTCGCCCTTGTCCGCGTTCATGTCGAACAGCGCGACCTTCGCGCCTGAGGCTGCCAGCGCGCGCGCGGTCGCCGCGCCCAGCCCCGATGCGCCGCCCGTCACGACTGCGGCGATACCGTTGAAATCCATGCCCGTTCCTCCCCTCAAAGCGCTTCGACGATGGTGACGTTGGCGATCCCGCCGCCCTCGCACATCGTCTGCAATCCATAGCGAAGCCCGCGCTTGCGCAGCGCATGGACAAGCGTGGTCATCAGCTTGGTGCCGCTGGCGCCCAGCGGATGGCCCAGCGCGATGGCGCCGCCATTGACGTTGAGCCGCGCGGGGTCCGCGCCGACATGGTCCACCCAAGCCAGCGGCACCGGCGCAAAGGCCTCATTCACTTCGTACAGGTCGATCTCACCGATCGACATCCCGGCGCGCTTCAGCGCCTTGTCGGTCGCGAACAGCGGTTCTTCGAGCATGATGACCGGATCGCCCGCGCTCACCGTCAGGTTCACGATCCGCGCGAGCGGCGTGAGCCCATGCGCCTTCAGCGCCGCTTCGGACACGATCATCACCGCCGATGCGCCGTCGCAGATCTGGCTGGCATTGCCCGCCGTGACCACGCCGCCCTCGGCCAGCGTCTTGAGCGCGCCCAGCCCCTCCAGGCTGGCGTCGAAGCGGATGCCCTCGTCCACGCTGTGCAGCGCCGGCCCTTCGGGCGTCTCGACGTCCAGCGGCAGGATCTCGTCGGCGAAGTCGCCCCGTTCCACCGCCGCCGCCGCGCGCCGGTGGCTCTCCAGCGCATAGGCATCCACGCGGTCGCGGTCATAGCCATATTTGCGCGCCATCATCTCCGCGCCGGTGAACTGGCTGAACCCCTTCACGCCATAGCGCCCCAGCACCCGGTCGCTGAACGGCCGCGCGCCCGCGACGGAGGTGCCCATCGGCACCCGGCTCATATGCTCGACTCCCGCCGCGATCACCACGTCCTGCGTGCCGGACATCACCGCCTGCGCCGCGAACTGGATCGCCTGTTGCGAAGATCCGCATTGCCGGTCGATCGAGACCGCCGGCACGCTATCGGGCAGCGTGGACGCCAGCACGGCGTTGCGCCCGACATGCAGCGCCTGCTCACCCGCCTGTCCGACGCATCCCATGATGACATCGTCGATCGCGGCGGGATCGATGCCGCTGCGCGCCGCAACCTCGGAAAGCACGGCCCCTGCCAGATCGACGGGGTGCCACCCCATCAGCCGCCCGTTGCGGCGCCCGCCGGCGGTACGCGCCGCCGCGACGATATAGGCTTCAGCCATCCCACTCTCCTGTCCCGGCGCGCCCTGTCGGCGCGCCCAACTGACACGAGTGTAAGTTAACTTTCGCCGCCAGCGCAAGCCCAAGTCGCAAGCACGCGATTCTGCAGGCGGCGGACGGTCAAGTAGAAGGCAGAGGTTCGCGCACAGGCGGGGAGGCGTGGAGGGATTCACGCCTCCCAGCGAACTTTGCGGCCGAGCGCTTTTCGAGTCGGAGCCGTGGACCGTTGAAGCGAGCGGTCAACCAATGCCCGCTATGCGTCACCGTTGCAGGACACCGAGACCAGCGTTTTACTGGGGACATTGTAGCGTACTCTGATGACGGCACAGCCCCCGTCCATTACCGGTGGCACGTCGCCCGGCGCGACCCAATAGGATTGCCCCGCTTTCCACTTCGAAGGCAGGCCGCCGGTCTTTTCAAAGAGATAGGTTCCGTCCACATTGCCCTCTTCGGTATGGGAATAGAGGCGCACATAGCGCTCGGGAGTGAAATCAGGATGTGCCACGGACACCTGCTTTTCAATGGACTCGGCGAGCGCAAAATTCTCCGATAGGGGTGTCTGACGCGCCACATTGCCCCCTCCGCAATTTACCAGAAAAAGGGCCATCAGCGCGAGGACGAGACGGATCGGTTTGGGCATCCGCGCGAGTGTCACACGGTCCTCCACTGTCCGCAATGCATCGCCACCCGCGCCGCTTTACAAGTTGACGCCGCAGCCCGCCCCGAACCCTCTCTGCGCCTCCGCGCCTCTGTGCGAACCTCTACCTTCTTCTTCTGCGCGCGCGCCACACCGCCCCACCTTCCCTTTTCGCGGTTTGGGGAGTAAAGGCTCCGCCAATTTTACCGGCACAGACTAAAGAGGCACTTTTTTGGCCAAAGAAGAACTGCTTGAAATGCGCGGACAGGTCGTTGAGCTTCTGCCCAACGCCATGTTCCGCGTGAAGCTCGAAAACGATCACGAGATCCTTGGCCACACCGCCGGCAAGATGCGCAAGAACCGCATCCGCGTGCTGGTGGGCGACGAAGTGCTGGTCGAGCTGACTCCGTACGACCTGACCAAGGGCCGTATTACCTATCGCTTCAAGTGACAGGCGGGCCCATGCGGCTCGTCCTCGCGTCCACTTCGCCGCGTCGGCTTGATCTGCTGACGCGAATCGGCGCCGTGCCCGCGCGAATCGCGGCACCCGATGTCGACGAAGACGCCCGCCCGAACGAACTTCCCCGCGACTATGTGCTGCGCGTCGCAGTCGACAAGGCACATGCGGTGTCCCGTGCCGCCGACGAGATCGTCCTGGCCGGCGACACCACGATCGCCGTGGGCCGCCGCATCCTGGGCAAGCCGGCGGACGAGGCCGACCTGCGGCGGATGCTCGCGCTGCTCTCCGGACGGCGCCACCATTGCCTGTCGGCGATCTGCCTGATCGGGCTGGACGGCAAGGCGCGCACCCGGATCAGCGATACCGTGGTCGCGTTCAAGCGGCTGACCCCGCGCGAAATCGACGCCTATGTCGCGTCCGGCGAAGGCATGGGCAAGGCCGGCGGCTATGCCATCCAGGGCCGCGCCGAGGCGTTCGTCCGCTTCCTCTCGGGCAGCCACTCGGGCGTGGTCGGGCTGCCGGTGTTCGAGACCCGCGCCTTGCTCGACTCCGCCGGCTACGCCTTTGGCTGAGTGGCTGTACGAGGCGGGGATCGGCGAGAACCGCGCCGCGCTCGTCTCGCGCGGGGTGATCTGGAAGGCGCGGATCGAGCTGGAGGGCACTGCCCCCCATGTCGGCGCGGTGCTGAATGCCCGCGTCGCCGATCGCAGCACCGGCAAGGTGACGCTGGAGGGCGGCGGCGAAGCGCTGTGCGATCCGCTGCCCAAGGGGATCACCCAGGGTGCGGCACTGCGCGTGATGATCGTGCGCGAGGCGATCCAGGAGCCGGGCCGCGCCAAGCTGCCCAAGGCAGTGCCCAGCGACGCACTGCCGATGCCGGGCCCGGATCTGCTCCAGCGAATCACCGCGACCGGCCTGCCGGTGCGAATCGCCCGCGCGCACGAACCCGATATGCTGGAAGAAGCGGGCTGGTCCGAAGTGCTGGACGAGGCCGTCACCGGCGACATCGACTTTCCCGGGGGCGCGCTGCGGCTGTCCCCGACGCCGGCGATGACGCTGTTCGACGTCGATGGCGGCGGCCCGCTGGAGGCGCTGTCGGTCGCGGCGGCGCATGCCGTCGCGCGCGCGATCGAGCGTCACGGCATTGGCGGGTCGATCGGCATCGATTTCCCCACGCTCGCCAACAAGGCCGCGCGCCAGGCGGTGGCGGAGGCGATCGACGCCGCGCTGCCCCAGCCGTTCGAGCGCACGGCGATGAACGGATTCGGCTTTCTCCAGATCGTGCGCCGCCGCACGCGCCCCTCGCTCCCCGAATTGCTGCGTACCGACCCGATCGGCGCCGAGACCCGCGCCGAACTGCGCCGCGTCGAGCGCCTTTCCCCACCGCCCCCGGCCACCCATATGGTGACCAGGCGAATCGCCCGCCGGCTGGCCCAGCAACCCGGCTGGACCGCCGAACTGGCGCGGCGCAGCGGCGGGACGACGCAGTTCGTCTCGGCAAAGGAGTAGAATTTTGGCCAAGCGCGACGGCTGCCCGATCTGCGGGCACGCCCCCACCCCCGAATCAAAGCCCTTTTGCAGCCGCGGCTGCAAGGATCGCGACCTGCTGAACTGGCTGGGCGAGGGCTATCGCGTCCCCGGAGAGCCTGTTGATCCCGATGCAATAAGCGGGCTGGACATGCGCGCCGACCCCGACTAATAGCCCCGCTCCGGCGTTCGCCGGCCACATGGTTTCCGGCCCCGCCGGACGCTGCCCGGGTAGCTCAGTTGGTAGAGCATGCGACTGAAAATCGCAGTGTCGGCGGTTCGACTCCGTCCCCGGGCACCACTTCTTCCGCTATGGATGTCCGAAAGTGGTGGTCACTTGGCGCGCAAGCGGGAAGGCCGTCAATCGCGCGGCAGAAGCACCCTAAACGTCGAACCCTGGCCGGGCACGCTTTCCTTTAGCGCAATCGAGCCGCCTTGCAGCGTCACGAGCTGCCGCACCAGCGCCAGCCCGATGCCCAGCCCGTCCGCAGTGCCCTCCTGGCGATCGACCTGGGCGTAGAGGTCGAATATCCGCTCGTGCAGCGCAGGCGGGATGCCGATTCCGGTATCCGCGACTTCGATAGCCACCTGCGACGCCTCGCGTCGGACGGTCAGGCGGATCGCGCCACCCGGCGGGGTATATTTGGCGGCATTCGACAGCAGGTTGCTGACGATCTGCGCGATGCGGGCATGGTCGGCGTGGAGCCAGATGGGGTCCTCGGGCAACTGCACCGTCAGGCTGTGGTTCTGCGCCTCGATCTGCGGCGCGCTGAGGTCCACGGCCAGCGCCACGGCGTCCGCGATTGCCATACGCTCGGTGCGCAGCACGATCTTGCCCTGGTCGATCCGGGCGACGTCGAGCAGATCCTCGATCAGCCGCGCCATGTGCGTCACCTGCCGCTCCATCTGGCCGCGCACCTTCTCGGCGGCGTCAGCGGTCGCGGCACGCCCGAGCAGGTGGAGGCCGGCGCCGAGTGCCATGATGGGGTTGCGCAGCTCATGGCCGACCATGCCGAGAAAGGCGTTCTTGCGCCGGTCGGCAAGCTGAAGGCTCTCGCTCAGGCGCGCCAGTTCGTCGCGCTGGGCGGTGATCTGGCGGCGCTGCTCGTACAAGTCGAAGAACACGTTGCTTTTCGACCTGAGCACGCCCGCATCGATCGGCTTGTGCAGGAAATCCACCGCCCCCGCCTCATAGCCGCGAAAGCGGCGCTGGGCATCGGCGCTGCCGGCGGTGAGGAAGATGATCGGCACATGCCGGGTGCGTTCGTTGCCGCGCAGGAACTCGGCCAGCTCGAATCCGTCCATCCCCGGCATCTGCACGTCGAGCAGCGCCAGCGCGACATCGTGGACCAGCAACAGCTCCAGTGCCTCTTCGCCCGATCGCGCCTTCAGGCACGCGAGCCCGTCGCGCCGCAGCAGCGCCTCCAGCGCCAGCAGATTCTCGTCGAGATCGTCAACCAGCAGGAAGTGCACGGGCGCAGCGGCAGGCATGGGGTCAGGCCAATCGTACAAGGTGGGGCGCAATGGCTTCGATCGGCAGCCGGGTCGCCGCGGGGCACAGCGCAAGCCCGGCGGCGGGCATGGTCGGCACGCGGGCGGTTTTGGGGTCCTCGACGATCGCGGTCCCGCCGGCGCGGGCGACGGCGCGCAGCCCTTCGGCGCCGTCCTGATTGGCGCCGGTCAGCAGCACCGCGATCAGCCGGCTGCGCAGCGCATCGGCAGCGGTTTCCAGCAGCAGGTCGATCGACGGGCGGCTGTGGTTGACCGGATCGTCGGCGGACAGCGCCATGCTGCCATCGGGCTCGACCAGCAGATGATAGTTGGCGGGCGCGAAATAGATCGTGCCGGGCTCGGGCACCAGCTTGTCCTCCGCCTCGCACACCTGCATCGCGCACCGCGTCTCGAACAGCGCCGCCAGCCCGTGATCGTGATCGGGCGGTACGTGCACGACGATCAGCACCGGGCGCGGAAAGTCCGCCGGCAGCGCGGGCAGCAGCGTGAGCAATGCCTGCACGCCCCCCGCCGAAGCGCCGATGGCGACCATCCCCTTCACCGGTCGCGCCGCTGGTAGATCTTCTCCTCGCGGACGAAGTCGGAATAGCCGGCGGCATGGTCCGAAAAGCGCAGACTTTCCTTGCGCCCCAGCCCAAGGAAGCCGCGCCGCACCAGCGACGAATCGAACAGCCCGACCGCGCGCTCCTGCAACGCACGATCGAAATAGATCAGCACGTTGCGGCACGAGATCAGGTGCATCTCGCCGAACACCGAATCGGTCGCCAGGCTGTGATCGGAGAACACGACATTGGCGCGCAGGCTGCTGTCGAAGATCGCCCGGTCGTAATCGGCCGTGTAGTAATCGGACAGCGAGGTGCGCGCGCCGGATTGCTGGTGGTTCTCGGTGAACTTGCGGATCTGGTCGAGCGGATACACCCCCGCCTCCGCCGCGCGCAGCGCCTTGGGGTTGATGTCGGTGGCATAGAACAGCGTGCGCTGCTCCAGCCCCTCTTCGCGGAACAGGATGGCGAGCGAATAGACTTCCTCGCCGTTGCTGCACCCCGCGATCCACACCTTGAGCGAGGGATAGGTCCGCAGATGCGGGATCACCTTCTCGCGCAGCGCCCGGAAATAGCTGGGATCGCGGAACATCTCGCTCACCTGGACGGTCAAGTAGTTGAGCAGCCGCGCCAGCATCTCCGGATCGCGCAACAGCTGTTCCTGCAAGGCGGAAAAGCTGCTCAGCCCCAGCCGGTTGCGCGCCTGGATCAGCCGCCGCTTGATCGAGGCGCGCGCATAATGCCGGAAGTCGTAATGATAGCGCCGGAACAGCGCCTCGAGCAGCAGCGCGATCTCGATATCGTCGATATCGGGCTCGGCTTCGGCTTCGGGGACGCCCTCGCTCATCGCGGCATCCACACGCGGACCAGCGACAACAGCTTATCGACGTCGATCGGCTTGGCCATATAGTCGCTGCCGCCGGCTTCGATGCAGCGTTCCTGATCGTCGGGCATCGCCTTTGCAGTGAGCATGATGATCGGCAGCTTCGCCCAGCGCGGGTCCTGGCGGATTTCGCGCGTGGCGGTCAGGCCGTCCATCACCGGCATCATCACGTCCATCAGCACCAGGTCCACGCCCTGCGCGGGATCGGCCGCCGCCTCCGCCAGCGCGTCGAGCGCCTCCTGCCCGTTGCGCGCGATGCGGACCAGCACGCCGCGCGGCTCCAGCACGCTGGTCAGCGAATAGACGTTGCGGACATCGTCCTCGACGATCAGCACGCGCCGCCCTTCGAGCACCGCGTCGCGGCGGCGGGCGTTCTGGATCATTTCCTGCTGCTCGCTCGGCAGTTCGGACACGACCTGGTGGAGGAACAGCGAAACCTCGTCGAGCAACCGTTCGGGCGACTTCGCCCCCTTGATGATGATCGAGCTGGAATAGCGCCGCAGCTTCTGTTCGTCGTCGGGGCTCAGGTCATGGCCGGTATAGACGATCACCGGCGGGAAGCTGTGGGCTCCGTCCTCCTGGCTCAGCGTCTCGAGCAGCGAATAGCCCGAGGCATCGGGCAGCGACAGGTCGAGCACCATGCAGTCGAAGGTCTGGCTGCGCAACATCTCCAGGCACTCGGCGGCGGTGCTGACGCCGATGGTCTCGACATCGTCGGTCTGGAGCAGCCGGGCAACGGCGTCGCGCTGGACGGGATCGTCCTCGACGATCAGCACGCGGCGCACGCGGCTGGCAGTGCGCGCCTGCAGGCTCTCCAGCACTTCGGCCAGCAGCTCGCGCTTGATCGGCTTGATGTGATAGCCGACCGCGCCGAGCGACAGCGCCGTCTGGCTCTGGTCCGCGGCGGAGATGACGTGGATCGGGATGTGCCGCGTCGCGTCGTCCTGCTTCAGCCGATCGAGCACGGTCAGCCCCGACTGGTCGGGCAGGCCCAGGTCGAGCACCACCGCGCTGGGGCGATAGGTCTTGGCCAGGTGCAGCGCCTCGTCGGCGGTGCTGGCGATCAGGCACTGGAAGCCCAGTTCGCGCGCGAGATCGCGGACGATCGAAGCGAACACGGGATCGTCCTCGATCACCAGCAACTGGCGCCCGCCGGGCATCAGCGCCTCGCGATCATCCTCCAGCACCCAGTCGCCCGCAGCGGGTGTCCGGCGCGACGGGGCTGGCGTCGGCGGGCTGGCGGGGACCGGCGCGGCCCGCGGGGCGGCCACCGCCGCAGGCGCGCGGGGGGCGACACCGGCGGGATCGTAGCTGACCGGCAGCGTGAGCGTGAAGGCGCTGCCCTCGCCCGGCGTGCTCTCCAGCGTGATGCCACCGCCCAGCAGCCGCGCCAGCTCGCGCGAGATCGACAGGCCGAGGCCCGTGCCGCCGTAGCGGCGGTTGATCGTGCCATCGGCCTGGTGAAACGCTTCGAAGATCAGCCGTTGCTGTTCCTCCGAAATGCCGATGCCGGTATCGCGCACCGTGAACGCGACGCGATCGTTGCCGGCCGCGCGCATCTGGAGCGTCACCGACCCCTTTTCGGTGAACTTGAGCGCGTTCGACAGCAGGTTCTTGAGGATCTGTTCCAGCCGCAAGCGGTCGGTCTCGATGCCGCGCGGCGCCTCGTCATCCAGCGCGATGTCGAGATCGAGCCCGCGCTGCTGCGCCACCGGCTGGAAGACCTGGCGCAGATCGGTGCCGAGCCGTACCAGGCCCACCGGCTCGGGCCGGATATCGACATGCCCCGCCTCGATCTTGGACAGGTCGAGAATGTCGTTGATGAGCGTGAGCAGGTCGTTGCCCGAGGATTCGATGGTGCGGGCGAACTTGATCTGCTCCGCGGTCAGGTTGCTGGTGCTGTTGTCGCCGAGCAGCTTGGCGAGGATCAGCAATGAATTGAGCGGCGTGCGCAGCTCGTGACTCATATTGGCGAGGAAGTCGCTCTTGTACTGGCTGGCCTGTTCCAGCGCGCGCGTCTTGGCGACCAACGTGGCGCGACCGCTTTCCAGTTCGTCGCGGTGGTGCTCCAGTGCCTGCGCCTGTTCCTCCAGCTGGCTGTTGGTCTGTTCCAGCTCGACCTGCTGCTGTTCCAGCATCGCCTGCGATTCGCGCAGCGCGCGGCCCTGTTCCTCCAACTCCTCGTTGTTGACCTGCAGCTCCTCGCTTTGCATCTGGAGCTCGGCGGCCTGGCGCTGGGTCTCGTCCAGCGCGTCCTGCAACCGGGCGCGGAAGCGGGCGGAGCGCAGCGCCACGCCGATGACGGGGGCGGCGCGCTCTAGCAGTTCCAGCATCAGCGGGTCGGTGGGATAGAAGAAGCCCAGCTCCATCACTGCGTTCACAAGTCCGTCCGCCTTGGCGGGGACGATCAGCAGGTGGCGCGGCTTGTCGCTGCCAAAGGCCGAGCCGATTTCCAGATACTGATCGGGCACGTCGTCGAGCTGAATCGGCGCCCCCTCGGCAGCGACTCGACCGAGCAGGCCTTCGCGCACGCCGAACGCCTCCGGCACAGCGGCATCGCCCGGCACGCCGAGCGTCGCGACGCGGCGGAACAGCCCCGCCTCGCCCTTGAACAGCGCGCCCGCCTGGAAGCCGAGCTTCTCCGCCAGATAGCGCAGCACCGCATCGCCGATCTCGTCCACCGATCGATCGCCGCGCACCGCCTCCGAAATGCCGAGCAGACCGTTCTGAAGCCATTCCTCCTGCGCCCGCGCGCGCAGGTTGCGACGCATCAGCACGAAGATCAGCGCCGTCAGCAAGGCGCCGATCAGGCTGGCGATGACTCCGCTGGCGATCGCCGCGCGCGATGCGCTCTCCATGTCGTCCAGCCGCTGCGAGCGCAGACGTCCCTCTTCCGCCGCCATCGCCGCCAGCTGCGCGCGGATGGCGTCCATGCTCATCTTGCCGCGATCGGTAGCGACGATCGCCAGCGCAGCGGCAAGGCTCTGGTTGCGGCGGGCGTCGATCGTTTCGCGCAGTTCGCCGAGCTTGGCGTCGACGTGGCGGCGCAGCTGGGCGACATTCCCGATCTGGACCTCGTTGTCGCCGACCAGCTCGCGCAAATGTGCAATGCGCTCCGACACGGTCTCGGTGGCAACGGTATAGGGCTCGAGATATTTCGGCGCGCCGGTCAGCAGGAAGCCGCGCTGCCCGGTTTCGGCGTCCTGCAGCGTCGACAGCAACTCGTCGAGCGCGATCATCACCGTGTGGGTGTGCCGGATCGCGACGTCGCTTTGGCGCAGCGCCTGGACGTTGCGATAGGCAAGCGCGCCGCTGATCAGGAAGAACAACAGCCCGACGACCAGGCCAAAGGTCGGCCAGGCGACACGGCGGCCGGAGTCGTGCAGCAATTTCCGACGCTTCATCAACATGTATCCCGAAAGAAGCCCCCGCCTCCGAATATCGCCCAGCGCCCATAGAGCAAGCGCTGATGTGCCCGGCGCCGCTTTCATGCCGCGCAGGCCGATCCCTGCGAGCCAGGTCAATCGGCTTCGGCAGGCAATGGTGTTGCCGCGAAGCCCGTCTTCAGTAACAAACAGGCATGATCACGCGACGCCACGTCATCGGAACGTCTCTCGCACTATGGGCGACAGCCGGGCTCCCCGCCGCCGCCGCACCCGCCGGCCGGCTGAAACAATCGGCCAGCCGATGGTGCTACAAGGACATTCCCCTCGATCAGCTGTGCGCCGCTGCGGCCCGGATCGGGCTGCAGGGCATCGATCTGCTCGATCCCGCCGACTATGAAACGCCGCGCCGGTACGGCCTGCGCTGCACCATGGGCTATGCCGCCGAC
Source organism: Sphingomonas degradans (assembly GCF_053502645.1). NCBI lineage: Bacteria > Pseudomonadati > Pseudomonadota > Alphaproteobacteria > Sphingomonadales > Sphingomonadaceae > Sphingomonas > Sphingomonas degradans. The sequence continues at coordinate 204,551 of NZ_CP177172.1, read as the reverse complement.
CCGATGACGATTCCCAACGGGCTGAACCGGCTGGGAAACCATGCGGCGATCGAAAAGGCGTTCCGCACGGGCATCCCTCAGGCCGCCAGGGCGGGCGTGCCCAACGTGATCGCCTTTTCGGGCAATCGCCGTGGCATGTCGGATGAAGAGGGCGCCGCGAACACCATCGCCGGCCTCAACCGCGTCAAGCGCATCGCCGAGGACAATGGCGTGACGATCTGCGTGGAGTTGCTCAACAGCAAGGTGAACCATGCCGACTACATGGCCGACCACACCGAATGGGGCGTGCGCGTCGCGAAGGAAGTGAACTCGCCGCACGTGAAGCTGCTGTACGACATCTACCATATGCAGATCATGGAAGGCGATCTGATCGACACGATCCGCCGCAACATCCAGTGGATCGGCCATTTCCACACCGGCGGCGTCCCCGGTCGCCACAACCTGGACGACACGCAGGAAGTCAATTGGCGCGCGGTTGCCGGCGCCATCGCCGACCTGGGCTTCCAGGGCTATTTCGCGCACGAATTCGTGCCGCAGGGCGATCCGCTGACGGCGCTGGAGCAGGCGGTGCGCACCTGCACGGTGTGACCGCCCTACCCCGGCATCGCATCACGCCTCAGCAGCAGCGCCCCTTGCCCCGGCCATAGCGCGCGCGCTGGCATGCGGCGAAGAATGCGCCGCGCGACTTGGGCTCCCGATCCGGGTGACAGGCGGCCATGTGTGCGCGGTACCGCTCATAGGAGGGCACGCCCGCGATCAGCCCCAGTGCTTCGCGAACACCGCTCCATATCCCCTTGGGAAGCCGCACCATGGCTCAGGCCGCCGCCGCAAGCGGAAGCTCGTGCGCGGTGGGCCCGGGCGCGCGCCGCGCGTCCAGACAGGCGCGGATGGCGAACACCAGGGTCGCCAGCACGACGCCAAGGAACAGGCCGCACAGCGTCGCATCCACCAGATCGTTGAACAGGATGCTGCGCATCTCCGCCACCGACTTGGCCGGCGCGAGCAGTTCCCCGCGCGCCATCACGTCGCGTACCCGACCCGCATGGGCGAGGAAGCTCACGCGCGGATCGGCGGACAGCAGCTTCAATCCCGCCGCCGACACGGTGCAGGCGAGCAGCCACGCGGTGGGCAGCAGCGTGACCCAGGCATAGCGATCGCGCTTCATCCGAAACAGCACCACCGTCGCCAGCATCAGCGCGATGGCGGCCAGCATCTGGTTGGCGATGCCGAACAGCGGCCACAGCGTGTTCACCCCGCCCAGCGGATCGGTGACGCCCTGATAGAGGAAATAGCCCCAGGCGCCGACGCACAGCAGCGTGCCGACCAGCGCCGGCACCACCCCCGTCGCGTTGCGGAAACTGGGGACGGCAAGGCCGATCAGGTCCTGCAGCATGAAGCGTCCGGCGCGCGTGCCGGCATCCACGGCCGTGAGAATGAACAGCGCCTCGAACAGGATCGCGAAATGGTACCAGAACGCCATCATCGCGCGGCCGCCGATCATCCGGCTGAAGATGTCCGCCATCGCCACGGCCAGTGTGGGGGCACCGCCGGCGCGGCTTATGATCGTCGTCTCGCCCACGTCGCGGGCGGTGTCGGCGATCGTCTCGGCCGCGATGGGGAAGCCCATTGCGGTCACCGCTGTAGCGGCGCTCTGGGGATCGGTGCCGACGATCGCCGTCGGGCTGTTCATCGCGAAATAGATGCCGGGATCGAGGATCGAGGCGGAGATCAGCGCCATGATCGCTACGAAACTCTCCATCAGCATCGCGCCATAGCCGATGAAGCGCAGATCGCCCTCGGACGCGATCAGCTTGGGCGTCGTGCCGCTGGAAATCAGCGCGTGGAAGCCCGAGACGGCGCCGCACGCGATGGTGATGAACAGGAAGGGGAACAGCGTACCCGACCACACCGGCCCGCTGCCGTCCACGAACTGGGTCAGCGCCGGCATCCTGAGCGGCGGCGCCACCACGACGATGCCGATCGCCAGCGCGGCAATCGCGCCGATCTTGAGAAAGGTCGAAAGATAATCGCGCGGCGCGAGCAGCAGCCATACGGGGAGCAGCGCGGCGACGGCGCCATATCCCACCAGGATGAAGCAGAGCTGGACCGGGGTGAAGGTGAACCATGCCGCCAGCGCAGGATCGGCCGCCACCTGCTGGCCATAGACGATCGCCGCGAACAGCCCGACCAGCCCGATCAGCGAAGCCTCTCCCACGCGGCCCGGTCGCACGAAGCGCATGTACACGCCCATCACCACCGCGAGCGGCATCGTCGCCGCGACAGTGAAGGTGCCCCACGGGCTATGCGCCAGCGCGCGCACCACGATCAGCGCGAGCACGGCGAGGATGATGACCATGATGAGGAAGGTGCCGACCATCGCGATCGTGCCCGCCCAGGCGCCCAGTTCCATCCGCACCATCTCGCCCAGCGAACGCCCGTCGCGGCGGACCGAGAGGAACAGCACCAGGAAATCCTGCACCGCGCCCGCCAGCACCACGCCGGCAAGAATCCACAGCATCCCCGGCAGATAGCCCATCTGCGCGGCGAGCACCGGCCCGACCAGCGGACCCGCGCCGGCGATGGCGGCGAAATGGTGGCCGAACAGCACGTTGCGGTTGGTCGGCACGAAATCGGTGCCGTCGGGGCGGCGCACGGCGGGTGTCGGTCGCGCGGGATCGACCTGTGCCACGCGGCTCGCGAGGAAGCGGGCATAGAAGCGATAGGCGATCAGATAGACCGAAACCGAAGCGACCAGCACCCACAGCGCGTTGATCGGCTCGCCTCGCGCGCTGGCGATCACGGCCAGCGCCGCCGTGCCGATCAGCGTGATGAGAACCCAGAACAGCTTTTTCATGAGCATGGGCATTCCGTTTTCCTCACCTGCGCTACCGCGTTCGTATGCGGCCTGCACTATCAGGCTAAACGGTGCCACGTCACCCACTTGTGGCCGCGCTCCGACACATGCGCGACGGGTGGTGGTGGGCTCGCCGGGATTCGAACCCGGGACCTACAGATTAAAAGTCCGTTGCTCTACCGACTGAGCTACGAGCCCACGCCGGTGGCCCCTAAGCATGGTGGCCGGGCGGGTCAACCCGAGTGAATATGCAGCGCATGCAACTGGCGGATGCTGCGCCCGGTCAGCGGATCGCGCCAGCGGGGTGCGACCTGCACCAGCGGGGCCAGCACGAAGCCGCGATTGCGAAACTGCGGGTGCGGCACGGTCAGTCCCGTGCCGGACCACGCGCCGCCGGACCACAGCACGATGTCGAGGTCGATCACCCGCGCGCCCCAGGTCTGGCCCCGCCGCCGCCCGAACGCGCGCTCGATCGCCTTCAGCCGGGCCAGCAGTTCCGGCGGGCTTTCGCTGGTCTCCACCAGCGCCACGGCGTTGACGAAACGGCGAATAGACGGCCCGAGGGGCGGCGTGTGCAGCATCCGCGACACCGCCACCACGCCACCCAGCGCGGCCAGCGCCGCCGCGACTTCGCGCGCCGGGCCGCCATGCCGCCCGGCGCGATTCGATCCAAGTGCGATTGCGTAGCTTGTCGTTACCACCCGCCGGGGCCTATCGCGCGACGATGACGCTGCCAATCCTTGCCGACGCGCCCGATCGCGACTGCCCCCGCTGCCCCCGGCTGGTCGCGCTGCGCGAAACGCTGCGCGCCGAGCAGCCCGAATGGTGGAACGCGCCCGTCCCGGCACTGGGGGAGAGCGATGCGTGGCTGGCCATCGTCGGGCTCGCACCGGGGCTGCGCGGCGCCAACCGCACGGGCCGCGCCTTTACCGGCGACGATTCGGGCACGCTGCTGTTCGCCACGCTGGAGAAATTCGGGCTGGCGGAGGGCGGCGAACCGCGCGGCGTCGCGATCCTGAACGCCGTCAAATGCGTGCCGCCCGACAACAAGCCGGTGCCCGCCGAAATCCATGCCTGCCGCCCGTTCCTGGTCACGGAGGCAGCGGCACTGCCCCGGGCGCGCGTCTATGTGGCACTCGGCCAGATCGCGCACCAATCGACGGTGAAGGCGCTGGGAGGCAAGCTGCCCAAGACGCGTTTCGCCCATCTGGCCGAACATCGCATGCCCGATGGCCGCATCGTCATCGATAGCTATCATTGCTCGCGCTACAACCAGAACACCGGCCGGCTGACGGCGGAGATGTTCGAGGTCGTGTTCGCCCGCGCGCTGGCGGTTCGCGAGGATGCGCGTATCATCCGGGTTCATTGACATTAACCCCTGCGCCACCCGCCCCGCCTCGCCACCCGACCACCATAGCCTGATGGTATCATTGGTGGTCGGGTGGGGAGGCGGGGCGGGCGGTCTGCGTCGCGTGGACGCGACCTGATCTTACGCGGCAACCCCGAACAGGGCACCTACGCCCGCAGTGACGGCCATCGCCACCACGCCCCAGAACGATACCCGCAGCACGGCGGGCACGGGCCTTGCGCCGCCCGCCCGTGCGCCGACCCAGCCGAGCACCGCGAGGCACAGCAGCGCCGCCGCGAACACCGCCGCCACGATTGCTCCCTGCGGCACCAGCAGCGCCACGATCAGCGGCACCGCCGCCCCGACCGAGAAGGTCGCCGCCGACGCCATCGCCGCCTGGAGCGGGCGCGCCGTCATCACTTCGGAAATGCCCAGCTCGTCGCGGGCATGCGCGCCCAGCGCGTCCGCTGCCATCATCTGCTCCGCCACTTGCCGCGCCAGCGCCGGATCGACGCCGCGCCCGACATAGATCGCCGCCAGCTCGTCGCGCTCGAACGCCGGGTCGGTGCGGATTTCCTCGGCCTCGCGCGCCAGGTCGGCGCGCTCGGTATCGGCCTGCGAGCTGACCGAGACGAACTCCCCCGCCGCCATCGACAGCGCGCCCGCGAGCAGCCCCGCCACCCCCGCGACCAGGATCGCGCCGCGCTCCGGCCCGGCGGCGGCGACGCCGACGATCAGGCTGGCGGTAGAGACGATCCCGTCATTCGCCCCCAGCACCGCCGCGCGCAACCATCCGATCCGGCTGGCGAGGTGGCGTTCGCTGTGCGTGGTCGTGCTGCGCATGGATGGGTCTCCGGCTGGCGTTGCGTGCTTGTGGGCGCAATGCCGGCAGGCGCCAAGCGGGGATTGTACGGACGCACAGCGATGATAGTCTGCACCGACCGAAGGAGAGTGCCGATGCCCGCGCTGTTGCTTGCCCTTGCCCTGTTCCCCGCCGCAGCGCTTGCCGAAGAGCGTGCGCCCGTGGACGCCGCTCCCGCCGCGCTGGCGCCGTGCGATCCGCACAACAGCCTTTCCTTCGCAGGCGCCGAGCCGGCGGAGCGGCCCGCGCTGCGCACGCTGGATCGCGAGCCGGAGGCCACGCAATATCTGGGCGTGCTGCGCAGCGAAGGCGGCTGCACGCGCCCGATCAAGGCGCGCGGCGTGTTCCACGGCAGGACGAACGCAAGCCTGCCCGCGCGTTAAATATCCTGCACCAGCCGCCCGTACAGCTCGGGCCGGCGATCGCGGAAGAAGCCGAAGGCGGCGCGGTGGCGCTTCACCACGTCGAGGTCGAGCGTCGCGGTGATGACGCCGGTCTCGGTGCGGTCCAGCTCGGCGACGATGTCCCCGCGCTCATTGGCGATGAAGCTGGTGCCGTAGAAGGTCTGGCCATGCTCGGTCCCCACCCGGTTGGCGGCGATCACCGGCACGACGTTGGACACCGCATGGCCCACCATCGCGCGGCGCCACAGCCGGGCGGTGTCCAGGCTGTCGTCGTGCGGTTCGTTGCCGATCGCAGTGGGGAAGAACAGCAGCTGCGCGCCCATCAGCATCATCGCGCGCGCGGTTTCGGGATACCATTGGTCCCAGCAGATGCCGACGCCCAGCTTGGCCCCGCCCGCCGCCTGCGGCCCGTCCCACACCTTGAACCCGGTATTGCCGGGGCGGAAATAGAATTTCTCTTCATAGCCCGGGCCATCGGGGATGTGGCTCTTGCGATAGACGCCCGCGACCGTCCCGTCCGGGCCGATCATCGCCAGGCTGTTATAGTGATGCGGCCCGTCCGCTTCGAAAAAGCTGGTCGGGATGTGGATCTGCAGCTCGGCGGCGAGCTTCTGCATCGCCAGCACGGCGGGGTGCGACTCCACCGGCCTGGCGGTCGCGAACAGCCCCTCGTCCTCGACCCGGCAGAAATATTCGCCCTCGAACAGCTCGGGCGGCAGCACGACCTGCGCGCCGCGCCCCGCGGCCTCGCGCACGAGTTCGGATACCGCCGCGATATTGGCGTCGATGTCATTGGTGAAGGCGAGCTGGAGCGCTCCGACGGTGATCTCGTTCATGCCGCGCCATGTAGTGCGAAACGCGGCGGCTTGCACCCCCTGCCCCGCGCAAAACCGCGCGTCAGCCGAGCCAGCCGCCGGTGAACCCCGCGCGTGTCAGGCCTGCGCGGATCGGCGCGGACTTGCGCATCCGGGCCCAGACGAAATCGCTGTCGCGATTGGCCATCATCGCCAGGATCGGCCCCTGGTCGATCCCCAGATAATCGTCGTCGAACCAGCCGAGCGCCGGATCGATCATCCCCTTGTTCAGCGGCACATCGGCAAAGCGGAAGCTGGGGTTGAAGCTGTCGAGGAAGCCGTATTTGCCATAGAGCCGCCGGCCATAGCGGGCATGGAGCGCGTGGGCGCAGGGCTCGACGATCTCGGGGGCGAAGGCGATCGATCCCAGCGCGGCGGTGGGCGCCAGCGTGCCGTCGTCGAATTCGTCGGGCAGCCCCATCGGCCCGCGCGCGGAATAGGTGCGGAAGCTGCGCTCGACACCCTTCACCATGCGCTTCACGCCTGCCGGGCCGTCGCACGCGGTTAGGCCCCAGATGTCGGCGGAGTAGCCGTCCCACTGCATCGGATTGGCGATGGCATAGTTGCGCTGGGCATAGGTCGCGCGGCGGCTGTTCTCGAAATAGTCGAACCCGGCCTCGCGCATCGTCGCATCGCGCACGCCCCGGAAATCGACCCAGACATGGCTGTACTGGTGCCCGAAATGCGGGGCGAAGGCGAGGTGGCGGCCATCCCCCTCGCCGCGCCAGCTGTGCGGATAAGTGGCGGCCCATGCCGCCCAGGCATCGCCCTGGGGCCGCTTGTCCGCATCCGGCGCGCCGAGCGCGAGGATATAGACCAGCATCCCCTCGTTATAGCCGTGCCAGCTGGAGGGTATGAAGCCGTTCTCCGGGTGCCATCCCATCGACAGCACGCCCTTGTCCGTCTGCATCCAGCGCCAGTCGACGCGGGCATAGATCTTGTGCGCCAGATCGCGGATCTCCGCCTCGACCGGGGCGGCGCCGTCGAAATATTCGGCACTGAACAGCACGCCGCCGAGCAGCAGCGCGGTATCGACCGAAGACAATTCGGTGCGCCCGAAACGCGCGCCCGTCTCCATGTCGAGGAAATGATAGAAAAAGCCCTTGTGGCCCGTCATGCCGCCGGCGGCATCGCCCTGCGGCGCGTTCCAGAAGGTGCGCAGCGTGCGCACGGCGCGCTCCGCCGCCTCAGCCCGCGTGATCCAGCCGCGATCGACGCCGATCGGATAGGCGGTCAGCGCAAAGCCGGTCGCGGCGATGCTGCAAAACCCCTTGGTCGGCCAGCGATCGGGCGCCAGCCCATTGGCGGCGTTGGTGGTTTCCCAGAAGAATCGAAAGGTGCGCGCGGCAATATCGTCGAACAGCGCGTCGCGCTTCGCCGCGCCGGCGCTCTGCACCGTCCCCACGCAACCTGCCGTCGCAGCCCCCGCCATCAGCATCGAACCACGGGCGATAAGCGAGCGGCGGGTAGGCACGATCGTGTCTCCAAAAAAGATGGGCGGGGCCGACAAAGGGATTTGGGCGGCCCCGCCCAGGAGGGGTAGGTTTAGAAGCTGAAGCCAGCCGACAGCTTGAACGTGCGCGGCGGATAGCCGCCGGTTTCGTAATTGCCGTTCAGGCGCCCGAAATTGGGCGAGTTGGCGTCGCCGTTATACGACGTGTAGTTCGCCGTGTTGAACAGGTTCAGCACGTCCACACGCACCCGGATCGCCGACTGTTCGGACAGGAAGCGGACCGGGATCGACTTGCTGAGTGCGAAGTCGACCTGGCGGAACGCCCACCAGTCGCCCAGGATGAACGAGCGCTTGTTCTGCCCCTCGATCACCTGCGGCCCGCCCGCATTGGTCGTGCCATAGACATATTGCGGCGAACGCAGCTGGATCTTGGTCGATGCGGTCAGGCCGAACGGCAGGTCGGCGCTGCCCGCGAAGATCACGCGGTGCTTGGACACGCCGGTCGAGCGCAGCGTGGGATAATCGTCGATCGACGCGTAATCGAGCGAATAGACTTCGCCGAACGCCCGGTTTTCCTGCGCCTCGGTATAGGTGTAGGTGAAGTTGACGCTCCACGGCGAGCTGGGCGTATAGTCCTTCTCTATCTTCACATACGCCGAATCCGCGCTGGTCTTGAGCCCGTTGGTACCAAGGATGATCGAGCCATAGCCCGACGGCGCAAAGCCCCAGGGCTGGGAGCCGAACGTCGAACCCGGCGCAAAGAAGGTACCGTCCGCGCGGCGATTGCCGAGCAGCCAGACGAAGCCGTTGCGGCTCTCGATATGCGTATAGCCGATCTCGGGGCGCCACATGCCGAACTTGCTGCGCAGACCCAGGCTGAACTGGTCCGAATAGGGCATCTTGAGGTCGTTGTTGACCAGCAGGATTTCACGGCCGCCGCCCGTGGTCGAGGTGGCGAGCGTCGCCAGCCCGGCCGGAGTCAGGTAGTTGGTGTTCCACGCCACGCAGTTCGCGCCGGCGCAGCTATGCTGCGGATCGCCATTGTTGAACTGATAGGTGAGCGTGCGGAACGCGCCGGAGGTCTGTTCCTGGCTGACATAGTCGAACTGGTTGCGATCGTAGGACCGGCCATAGCCGCCGAACACGGTGAAGCGCCGTGCCTCGTCCAGCGCATAGCTGAAGCCGATGCGCGGCTGGAACGCGCCGGTGAACGCCTTCCGCTCTTTGCCGGTCGAGATATAGTCGCTGATCTTGTAGTTCGCGTTGTTCAGGTTCGGATAATTGGCCGACGACAGCGCCCTGACCAGGTCGCTAGGCGTCTGGTAATCCAGATAGGACGGCGTCCGCTCGTAATCCCAGCGCAGGCCGGCGTTGATCGTCAGGCGATCGGTGACATCCCAGTCGTCCTGGATGTACAGGCCCAGCTGGAAGTTGTCCGAAGTGATCGTGCCATCGCCGACGCCCGCAACCGGAACGCCGAACTGGACGCGCCACGGAATGGTCGCCGAATAATCGACATTATAGGTGAACTGCGGGTTGGTGTAGTTCAGCTGCTGCGAGTTGAGCTTCACCCACTTGGTCTTGACGCCCAGCTTGATCGCATGGCCGGTAAAGCCGGTGTAGGTAAAGTCGTCCTGGACGGTCCAGCCCTTCTGCCCCTTGTTCTGATAGCTCGGGCTGGAGCCGGTCTGCAGCAGCGTAGCCTGCTGGTTGTTCTGGAAAATGAAGCCGTTGCCGAACGAGCGCGGCGTCGGGCTCCACGACACGTCCTCATACGACAGCTTGGCGTCGTTCACCCAGCTGTCCGCCGTGTGCTGCCAGCGCAGCAGCCCGCGCTTTTCCTTGACGTCGTTGCTGGTCGTGGCGCTCTCGGCGGTCTGGCCGCTGTTCCAGTTGACGCCGCTTTCCTTGCGGTACTTGCCCGACAGCTCGATCAGGTCGGCATCGGTCGGCACGATGTCGATCTTGCCGAAATACAGGTCCTCGTTGAACTTGCGATTGAAGCTGCCGAAAACGTCCTGATATTCCGCCGGATAGGACGAAATCGGGCGCCCCGCCGCCGGAGTCACTTCCACCGGCACCTTGTTCCGCTTGCCTTCATAAGCGGCGAAGAAGTGCATCTTGTCCTGGATGATCGGCCCGCCGAGCGAGACACCGAACTGCATGTCCTGCGTCTTGGTCTTGTCGCTATCGTTGTGCGATTCGAGCGCGGTCTTGGAACGCAGGCTCTGGTTCGTGAAATCGAAGAACGCGTCCCCATGGAACTCGTTGGTGCCCGACTTGGTCACTGCCGTGATCGCGACCGAGCTGACCTGGTCGAACTCGGCCTTGTAGTTCGAGCTGATGACCCGGTACTCACCGATCGCCGACTGGGGGAACGGGTTGCCGTTCGACGAATCCTGCCCGGTGATGCCGTTCTTGAGGACATAGTCCTTCTGCCCGACGCCATCGATGAACACGTTGACGCTGCGGCTCGCCTGCGCGCCGCCCTGGACCCGGACGGTGCCATTAGCCCCGGTCTCCAGCGAAACGCCCGGCGCGAGGTCGGCAAAGGCCAGGAAGTTGCGGTTGTTCTGCGGCAGCGTGTCGATCAGACGCTGGGTGATCGTCGCGCCGACTTCGCCGCCTTCCAGCGTGCGGATGCGCGATCCGGTGACGATGATCTCGTCGCCCGCCGCCGCGCCATCGACGCCGGCATCAGGGGTGCCCGCCGCCGGTTGCGGCGCCGTCAGGTCGATGTCGAGCTGCGCGGCCTGGCCGACCGTCAGCGTGAAATTGTCGGTATTGCGCGTGCCGGCGGCGGTCACGATCGTCAGGCGATAGGTGCCGGGGCGCAGCGACGCGAACTGGTAGGTGCCGTCGGCGCTCACCGAGCCATTGGCGCGATAATTGGTGCTGATTTCGGTCGCGGTGACCGACTGGACCTGCACCGGCTGGCCCTGTTCGGTGATCTTGCCGCGCAGCGTCGCCTGGCTCTGCTGCGCATGTGCCTGCGTGATCGACACCGCGCTGGTCGCCGTGCCCAGCATGAGCATGGCGGCAAGACCAAAGCGGCGCGCCTTCCCCTGACGATTCATCATTGTCCTTGTTCCTTTTACCCTGACGGTCATTCTTGTTCGGTTATCGTTGTGGTCTTCCGCGCGACGAGTTCGGGCGCGTGAAGTTCGGTGGTCGCCTGGTCGCCCGTGCCGTTCAGCCGGGCGGTCAGCCGCTGGACGGCGCGGGCGCCGATGTCGGCGATGCGGACGCGCATCGTCGTCAGGCCCAGATAGCGGGCGACCGGAATGTCATCGAAGCCGGCGACGGCGACCTGCACCGGCACGTCGATCCCCGCCTCGCGCAGCGCGAGCAGGCATCCGATCGCCATCATGTCGTTCGCGGCGAACACCGCGTCCACCGGGCGGCCCGACGCGATCAGCGTGCGCGCGGCGGCGGCGCCGGCCTCTTCGGTGAAGTCGCCGGGCAGGACCAGCGGATTGTCCACGCCGGCATGGCGGCGCATCGACAGGCGGAAGCCGGCCAGCCGCTCCTCGGCGTCGAGGTTGCCGTGCGGCCCCGCGATATGCGCGATCCGGCGATGGCCAAGGCTCAGGAGGTGGCGGACCATCGTGTCCGCACCGCCAACGTTGTCAACCAGGAGCGTCGCGACATGCGTGTCCGCCCGGCAATTGATGAGCACCGCCGGCACGTTGCGCGGCATGCTGCGCATCAGCGCGCCGGCATCGAGGTGCGGCGCCATTACCAGCAGCCCGTCCACCCGCCCGCGCATCGCCCGCAGCGCCTGCGACGCCAGGTCGATGTCGTCGTGCATGTTCGACAGCAGCAGCTGGAAGCCCTGGCCATTGGCCTCGCGATCCATACCGCGCACGATTTCGGAAAAGAACTCGCCGTGCAGGTCGGGCAGCACCACGCCGATCGCATGCGACCGCGCCATGCTGAGGCTGCGCGCACCGGCATGGGGCACATATCCCAGCGCCTCGGCTGCGGCGAGCACGCGCTGGCGCGTGTCGGGGTGGACATTGTCCAGACCGTTCATCACGCGCGACACCGATGCGACGGAAACCTCCGCCGCACGTGCGACATCGCGAATGGTGGCGTGCGCCATAACGTCCCTGCATCCTCAACCAGCCCGCGCATGTCCCCGCGCTTCGGCTTTCGACCCAATCGGCCCCGCCCCGGCATGAAACCGGTTGCGCGAGGACCTGACCTGCGTGCTATGTAACCGGTTACAGGATTTTGCCCAAGCAAAAAGTTTCAATCGAGTGACGGCCCGTCGCCAGGCCCGCCGTTCTTGCAGGAGAGGACAGTAAGATGTTGAATTCCCGGATCTCGCGCCGCGCGGCGCTGATGGGTGCAGGCGCGATGGCGGCATGGGCGGCCAGCCCCGCCCGCGCGCTGATCCGTGCCGCGCAGGACGCGCCGGTCCCGGCGTTCGTCGAGTCGCTGATCGCGAAGATGACGGTCGAGGAGAAGGCAGGGCAGCTAACCCTGAACGCCGCAGCCTGGGCGGGCGCTGCTGCCACTGCGCTCAATCCCCCCACCGCAGGCGCCACCTTCGAGCAGCAGCTGGACGAGGTCCGCAAGGGTCGGCTGACCGGCGTGTTCAACGGCGCGGGCGCCGAAATGTCGCGCCGGATGCAGACTGTGGCGGTGCGTGAATCGCGCCTGAAAGTGCCGCTGATCTTCGCCGCCGACGTGATCCACGGCTATCGCACCGTCTTCCCGGTGCCGCTGGGCGAGGCGGCAAGCTGGGAACCCGAGCTGGCGGAGCGCAGCGCGCGCGTCGCGGCGACCGAGGCGGCGGCAGCCGGCATCGACTGGACCTTTGCGCCGATGGTGGACATCGCGCGCGACGCCCGCTGGGGCCGCGGCGTCGAGGGTGCGGGCGAGGACGTGTATCTGGGCAATCTGTTCGCCGCGTCGCGCGTGCGCGGGTTCCAGGGCAAGGCGTTGACCGATCGCGATTCGGTGCTCGCCTGCGCCAAGCATTTCGCCGCCTATGGCGCGGCCGAGGGCGGGCTGGACTATAACACTGTCGACGTTTCCGAACGCACGCTGCGCGAAGTCTATTTCCCGCCGTTCGAGGCTGCGCTGGGCGCGGGCGCGGCATCGGTGATGGCGGCGTTCAACGAACTGTCGGGCATCCCCGCCACCGGCAACCACTGGCTGCTCGACGACGTACTGCACGGCGAGTGGAAGTTCGACGGGCTGGTCGTGTCGGATTACACCGGCGACGAGGAAATGATCGCGCATGGCTTTGCCGCCGACGCGCGTGACGCGGCACGGATCGCGTTCCTGGCGGGCGTCGACATGTGCATGCAGAGCGGGCTGTATATCCAGCATCTGCCCGCGCTGGTCGCGTCGGGCGCAGTGCCGATGGCGCGGCTGGACCAGGCGGTGCGCCGCGTGCTGGCAGTGAAGGCGCGGCTGGGCCTGTTCGACGATCCGTTCCGCCGCGCCGATCCGCGCCGCGAAAAGGCCGTCGTCCTGTCGAAGCCGCACCGCAGCTTTGCCCGCGAAGTCGCGCGCCGATCGATGGTGCTGCTCAAGAACGACGGCGACCTGCTGCCGCTGCGCAAGGATGCGCGCGTCGCGCTGATCGGGCCGTTCGCGTCGGGCCAGCATGACCTGGTGGGCCCGTGGTGCGTCTATGGCGACGATGGCCAGGCGATCGACCTTGCCACCGGCATGCGCGCCGCCGCCGCGCGCCCCGACCTTATCAGCGTGACGCAGGGTTCGGAGATCGAGGCCCCGCTGGCCGGCGGGATCGACGCCGCCGTGGCCGCCGCCCGCGCCGCCGACATCGTCGTGCTCGCGATCGGCGAAGGCACGCGCATGTCGGGCGAGGCGCAGGCCGTGACCGAGATCGTCGTTCCCGCCCCGCAAATGGCGCTGGCCGAAGCCGTCGCCGCGACCGGCAAGCCCATCGTCGTGCTGCTCAAGAACGGCCGCGCGCTGGCGCTGGGCGGCGCGGTCGCCGCTGCGCCCGCGATTCTGGTCAGCTGGTTCCTCGGCACCGAGACCGGCCCCGCCATCGCCGATGTGCTCTATGGCGCCTACAGTCCGTCGGGCCGACTGCCGGTCAGCTTCCCGCGCGCGCCCGGGCAGGTGCCCTATCATTACGATCACAAGCCCACGGGCCGCCCCAACCCGCCGGGCGCGCTCCAGGAATACAAGGCGCATTATCGCAGCATCCCCAATTCGGCGCTCTATCCGTTCGGCCATGGCCTTACCTATGGCGCGATTGCCTATGCCGATCTGGCGCATGACGCGCGGCTGCCCTGGGACGGGGCGCTGACGGTGCGGGCGACGGTGCGCAACACCGGCACGCGCGCGGCGGAGGAAGTCGTGCAGCTCTATATCCGCGACCTGACCGCCAGCGTCACGCGCCCGGTCCGCCAGCTCAAGGGCTTCCGCAAGGTCGCGCTGGCACCGGGGGAATCGAAGCAGGTCGAATTCCGCCTGACTCGCGCCGACCTGCTGTTCATCGGCCGCGACAACAAGCCGACGGTGGAACCCGGCGCCTTCACGCTATGGGTCGCGCCTTCGGCAGAGGCGGAGGGGCTTGCGGGGAAGTTCGAGCTGGTCGCCAGCTGACGCCCCTTACTCCCGCGCCAATGCCGCCAGCACGGCGGCATGGGCGCGGCGGCCAAGCGGGCTGAGCGCGATCAGCACCGCCGCGACCGCGAGGAACGCCAGCGGCACCAGCGCCACCGCCAGCCGCAGCGCGTCGCGCGTCGCGGCGCCGGCCACCATGTCGGCCCGGTATCCGATCGTCTCCAGCGTCAGTCCGAACAACGCGGTGGCGACGCCGATCGCCACCCGCTGGAGCAGCGCCGCCAGCCCCATCACTGCGCCCTCCAGCCGCAGCCCGGTGACGCGCTCGCCATATTCGACGGTGTTGGGCAGCAACGCCCAGAACACGATGTTGAGCCCGATCAGCGCCACCTGCATCGCGGCGAGAAAGAACTGGGTGCTGTGCGTCCCCGCAAAGGCGTTGCCGGCAAAGGCACCGAGCAGCACCAGCGCCAGCCCGGTGGCGGCGAACCACGCCGTCATGCCCCCCAGCGCCCGGCACGCCAGCGTCCATAGCGGCACCGCCACCAGCCCCACTGCCCCCATCAGCGCGAACGCCAGCTGCCCCGCCGCGACGTCGCCGAACGCAGTCTTGTAGTAATAGAGCACCGACTTCGACAGGAAGGTCGATGCGATCACCACCCCCGCCATCGCCGCGTTGAGCAGCACGAAGGCGCGGTTGTGCGCCAGCGCCGCCAGCACGCGGCCCAGCGCCGGGGGCGCCTGTACCGGCGCCGGGCGATGCTCGGGCGCGAACGCGCCGACCAGCAGCAGGATCGCGGTGCCCACCCCCGCCAGCGCTGCCGCCGCCGCCAGATGCGCCGCGATCGGCCCCTTGCCCCCGGCCAGCCACGCCCCCAGCGGCTGGGTGCCCAGCGTCACCACCACCAGCGCCAGCGTGCCGAACAGCATCCGCATCCCCGCCACCAGCGCGCGGTCGCCGGCATCGCTGCTCACCCGCGCCGACATCGCCAGATAGGGGATGTTGACCATCGCATAGCCGGTGCGGAAGAGCAGGTGCGTGCCCAGGATCATCGCCCCCGCAAGCGCGCCGCTGGCCGGGACGGGCAGATAGAGGAGCACGAACGACACGCCGAGCGGCACGGCGCCCAGCATCAGATAGCGGCGATACCCGCCCGGCGCGCGCCACCGGTCCACCGCCATGCCGACCGCAAAGCTCACCAGCCCGTCCCACACCAGCGCGATGGTGAAGGTCGTCGCCGCCCAGCCCACGCCGATCCCGACGATGTCGGTGTAGTAGAACAGCAGGAAGAGCATCACGCTCTGCCAATAGAGGTTGAACGCGAAGTCGCCGAAGGCGAACAGCACCAGCCGCCAGCGGGCCGCAGCACCAGCGCCGGCGCCGCGCCGGCCGATCGAAACCAGGGTCATGCGCCGGGTGTATCGAACCCGCGGCACCGCCGGGACACATTTTTTGCACGCGTCCAAACCCAATTTGCGGTTGCGCCAACGCGAACGACTTGCAACTGCGCGTTACACTGCACGAGTCCCGTGCCACCCAACCGATCCGATTCAGGACCCCATTCGAATGACCACCCCCCTTCGCGCCCCCGTGCTGATCGACGAGCATCCCAGCTTCGCAAGCTGTGCCGTCCGCTGGGTGCGCCACTGGAACGAGCATCTGTTCAGCTTTGCGATCGAGCGCCCGGCCAGCTTTCGCTTCCGCGCGGGCGAATTCGTGATGATCGGGCTGCCTGCCGACGGCAAGCCGCTGATGCGCGCCTATTCGATCGCCAGCCCCACCTATGCCGAGGAACTCGAGTTCCTGTCGATCAAGGTGCAGGACGGCCCGCTGACCTCGCGGCTCCAGCTGATCCAGGAAGGCGACCAGATCTATCTGGGCCGCAAGCCGACCGGCACGCTGGTCACCGACGCACTGCTGCCGGGCAAGCGGCTGTTCCTGCTCTCGACCGGCACCGGCATGGCGCCGTTCCTCAGCCTGATCCGCGAACCCGATGTGTATGACATGTTCGACCAGATCGTGCTGGTCCACGGCGTGCGCCGCGTCAGCGACCTGGCGTATCACGACCTGCTCGACTCGCGCCTCGTCGGCGATCCGCTGGTCGAGGACCAGGCACAGGCGCAGTTCCACTATGTGCCCACCGTTACCCGCGAGACGTTCCGCACCCAGGGCCGGATCGGCGACCTGATCGAATCGGGCGCGCTGTTCCAGGGGCTGGAAGGTCCCGCCGCGTTCGATCCCGAGACCGATCGTGTCATGCTGTGCGGCAGCACCGCGATGAACAACGACATGGCGGCGCTGCTCAAGGAGCGCGGTTTCGAAGAGGGCGCCAATTCCAAGCCCGGCCAGTTCGTGCTCGAGCGCGCGTTCGTCGGCTGATCCTTCGCGACGGTGCGGCGCCCGCTGCCGCACCGTCGCTTTCGCGCAACACGGCCGGCAAATGCGTCGCCATGTTTCGCCATGTGACTTTACAACATATCGGTGCTGCTGCACTGCAATAGCAGTGATTACTCGGTACCAGCGTTGAGCGTCGGCACGACCTCTACGGGCATCCTCCCCGGCCACGGAGCGCATCGCGCGCCGCGTCGGCGCGCGGACGCCCTGCGCACGCTGTTGCTCTGGGCCGTCCTGCTCGCCTTTGCATGGCAGGCGATCGTTACCCAGACGCACCGCCATTTCGACGCGATCCAGCAACTGGCGATGTGGGCGCCCACTGCCGTCGCCGACGATGGATCGCGCACCGATTCGCCGTTCGATTCACCCGCCAATTGCCCGGTTTGCCGCGAGACGGCGCATGCCGGGCCGCTGCTGCTGCCCCCGGCGATCACGATCGCGCTGGTCGCGCCTGTATCCTTCCGGGCCGCAGCGATCGTCGCGCGTCCGCTGGCGCGCCTCGAACCCTCGCATAACTGGCGCAGCCGCGCGCCCCCGGAACCGCTCCAAGCCTGAGAAACGCCCCGCTGCACGCTGCCGCTTCCCGCTGCGCGCGCATACCTGCCGTTTCGCACCCCTCGGAAAAACAAAGGTTCTTGGAGTACTCCCCCATGCGTTCGATCTTCCTGCTGAGCGCCGCGTCGCTCGCGCTCGCCCTGCCCGCCGCCGCCCATGCCGCCGGCCCCGACACCACGCCGCCCAAGCCCGACACCAGCGCGCCCGCCCCCGCCAACGCCGATGGCCAGTCCACCCCCACGTCGAAGGGCGACGAGATCGTCGTCACCGGCCTGCTCCAGCAGAGCGAGAAGGATGTGCTGTCCGGCACCACCGTCGTCTCGGGCGAAGAACTGACCCGCAACCTGCGCCCCAGCATCGGTGAGACGCTGGCCCGCCAGCCCGGCGTGTCCGCCACGTCGTTCGGCCCCAGCGCGTCGCGCCCGATCCTGCGCGGCTTCCAGGGCGAGCGCATCCGCGTGCTGACCGACGGCATCGGCTCGATCGACGTGTCGAACACCTCGGTCGATCACGCCGTCATCATCGATCCGCTGCTCGCCGAGCGCGTCGAAATCGTGCGCGGCCCCTCTGCACTGCTCTATGGCTCGTCGGCGATCGGCGGCGTGGTCAACGTGATCGACAGCCGCATCCCGCGCGCGATCCCCGAAAACGGCTACCGCGTGAGCGGCATCGCCAATTACGGCTCGGCCGCGAACGAGCGCTCGGTCGGCGGCGCCGCCGATGTAGCGCTGGCGGGCAAGATCGTCCTCCACGCCGACGGTTCGTATCTGAAGAGCGACGATCTCGACATTGGCGGCCATGTCCTGTCGCGCCAGGCGCGCCGCGACGCGCTGACCGCCGCCGCCGGCCCGGTCACCGCGGACGACCCCGATTTCGCCGCCACCGCCGCGCTGAAGAACACGCTGCCCAACTCGGCCGCACGCACCTGGACCGCAGGCGTCGGCGCCGCGCTCATTACCGACACCGGCAATCTCGGCATTTCGTACAGCCATTATGACAGCCTGTACGGCGTGCCGATCCGCTACGCGACCGAATCGGGCCAGGAACAGGAAGCGCCGCGCCTCCAGGTGGCCCAGGACCGCGTCGATCTGCGCGGCGAAGTGGAAACCGGCGGCGGCTTCCTCGACAAGATCCGCGTTCGTGCGGGCTATGCCGACTATCACCATTTCGAGCTGGAAGAAGACGGCTCGGTCGGCACCGCCTTCTACAACAAGGGGCTGGAAAGCCGGCTGGAACTGCTCCAGGCCAATCGCGGCGGCTGGAGCGGCGCGTCGGGCGTGCAATATTACCACCGCGACTTCAACGTCGAGGGCGACGAGGCCTTCCTGCCCAAGAACCGCACCAGCCAGCTCGGGCTGTTCACGCTGCAACAGTTCGACCTGGGCGCGCTGCGCCTGGAAGGCGGGCTGCGCTATGAATCGAGCACGCTGGAGGCGACGCCGCTCGCCAGCGACACGCGCTTCTTCTCGGGCAAGCGCAGCTTCGACGCGGTGTCGGGTTCGGCAGGCCTGTCGTACCAGATCGCCGATGGCGTCCGCATCGGCCTGAACGCCTCGCGCACCGAACGCGCCCCCTCCGCCGAGGAACTGTTCGCGCGCGGCGGCCATGCCGGCACCCAGGCATGGGAACTGGGCAATGCCGACTTCAAGCTCGAAAAGTCGTGGGGGCTGGAAGGCACGCTGCACGTCCACCAGGACCGCTTCAGCTTCGATGCCTCGGCCTATTACAACTGGTTCTCCAACTATATCTCGGAAAACCAGGTGGCGACGTCGGTGTGCCAGGCGGCCGCCGATCCCAGCGGGCGCGAGGTCGACCTGCCCTGCTTCCAGTATCAGCAGGCCGATGCGCGCTATTACGGGTTCGAGGCCGACGCCTCGTTCCGCCTCGCCCAGATCGGCAATTATGCGATCAACGTCGATGCGCTGGGCGATTATGTCCATGCCAACATCGTCGATGCTGGCCCCGTGCCGCGCATTCCCCCGGCGCGCGTGCTGGGCGGGATTGAGGCGCAGTCGGACCGGGTGAGCGCCCGCGCCGAAGTCGAGCATGTGTTCGAGCAGGACCGCATCGCGCCGTTCGAGACGACCACTGCCGCCTATACGATGGTCAACGCCTCGGTCGGGTTCAAGCCGATCCCCGGCAACGACAAGGTCTCGCTGCTGCTCAGCGCCAACAACCTGTTCGACGTGGAGGCACGCCGCCACTCGAGCTTCCTCAAGGATTTCGCACCGCTGGCCGGCCGCGATCTCCGCGCGACGCTGCGCTTCGGCTTCTAAAGCGGGAACCACCGTCGGTCCGGCAATCGCCGGGCCGACGGCCGCTCAACCGTTGACCACCAGCGGGAAACTGGCCCGCACTTCGTCGAGCAGCCGCTCAATCGCCTCATTCTCCGCGATCGACCCCGCCGGTGCGATCGACCAGTTGCAATGCGGATGCGTCGCCAGGTCGCGCACCGTCACCGGCCCTACCGCCAGCTGCCATTGCCGTTTGCGCCCGCCATATTTGCGGAACAGCCGGCCGACGATCAGGTCCTGCAATTCGCTGCCGGTCATGTGCCCACGCGCCGCAGCGTGAAGAAGAAGGGCGGAAACCCGCGCAGGTCCATCAGCCCGAGCAGCAGGCCGGGCGCCGCCTCGCGGAAATGGTCGTTTATCGGTTGTCGGTCATAGATCATGGTCGCCGTCGCTACACCGCGATATTCGACTGCGCGCAAGCGGGCACCGGGCTGATCGGTCGCGATCAGCCGTTTTCCGAGGCGAAATCCCGCCACGGCCCAGCCGCGATCGTGCATCCGCGTCCGCGCCGCCAGCCCGACCGGCAGCCAGCGCGGATCGAGCGCAAAGGTGCGGCCCTTCTCCTGAAACAGCAGGGGGAAGACCCGGTCGGCATCCTCGAAACGCTTCCCATACCATCCGAACGCACTGAGCATCCCGTCCATCGGGTGCCCGGTCGCCACTTCGCCGCCGCGCCATTCGCCGAACATCGCCTCTACCGGCACCGGTGCACAGCGATCGAACGCCGCCAGCGCCGCCTCGCGCGTCGCGCCCTCGCGTTCGGCGCGATCGATCCATTCGGCATCGGGCAGCGTGGTGGACGTCGACATGATGGCTCTCCCGCATCGTGCAACGCGTTGCCCGCGCCGCTGTTGCACGGCATTCTATGCGCCTTAGCGCGGCACCGCGAGTTCGAATGCCTGTCCCGCAGCGGGAGCGGGCACGGGCTCCACACCTTGTTCGCGCAGCAGCGCCGCGATCGCCAGCGCACGCCGCTGGGACAGGGTCGGGCGCGCAGGCGTCTGCGCCGGCAATCCCGGCACGGCGAACGCGCGCAGGTTCCATCGCCGCGCGGCCCAGGCGGAGGTCAGCACCGCCTCGCGCACCGCGCCGTCCAGCGTGTCCGTCGCGCCGTCGAACGACAGCACCGGCAGCACCGCCTGGGGCGGCACGATCGCGATGTCCCATCCCGGCGCCTGTGCCGAAAGGCGCTGCTCCAGCGCGCGATAGGTTGCCAGCGTCGCGCCGGGAAGCGGGGCTATGGCGGCGGTCGCGCGGTGGTGGTCGCGATCGACCGTGACGTCGTCCGGCGCCGTGCCGGTGGCCAGCGCCACCATCTGCGACAATTGCGTGATCCGCTGTGTCTCTCCGCTGCTGGCCTCGGCGGCCTGGCGCAGTTCCTCGCGCTGCGCGTCCAGCGCGCCCGCGCCGGGATCGAGCAGGATCTGGTCGAGCCGCAGCGTGAGCGGACGGCCCAGTGCCTTGCTGAGTTCGGCCTGCAGCACCGGGTTGCGCTGCGCCCGCCCGCGCGGCGTGATCACCACCGCGCGGACCACGATCGGACGCGCGGCGAAGTCCACGCTCAGCTGGGTGACGCGCGCCTCGGCCCCGAATTTCTCGGTCAGCAGCGAGCGCACCTGCGTCACCGCCACGGCCTCGCTAGCGATCTGGCGCAGCGACACGCCCAGCGGAATCGCCATCGCCACGAACAGCAGCAGCAACAGGATCGTCTGCGTCCAGCTCTGCTGGCTGGAGAGAAAATGGCCGAAGCCATAGAATCGCGCCATGACCATCGCCGACAGCGCAATGGTCACGAAATTGGTCGCGAACAGCGCCAGCGACCCCGCCAGCACCGGCATGTTGCCGGTCGCGAGGCCATAGCCGACCACCGCCAGCGGCGGCATCAGCGCGGTTGCGATCGCGACGCCGACGATCGTCTCGCCGCGCCCGCGGATGATCGCGAAGGTGCCCGCCAGCGCCGCGAACAGCGCGACGGCAAGGTCGAACAGGTTGGGGCGCGTCCGTGCAATGATCTCGCTGGTGGCGGCCTGGAGCGGCGAGAGCAGCACGATCAGCGCGGTAAACGCCACCGCGATCACCGAGCCCAGCACCAGCGCGGCAAGCGAGCGCCGCATCTCGGCAAAATCGAACAGCGCGAGGCTGAAGCCCAATCCCAGAATCGGGCTCATCAGCGGCGAGATCAGCATCGCGCCGATCACGACGGCAGGCGAGGACAGCAACAGCCCCAGCACCGCGATTCCCGCCGACATCATCGTCATGAACAGATAGCGCGGCGACCAGCCGCTATCCTGCACGATGCGGTCCATCACCGCTGCATGGTCAATGCCGTTTACGATCGACATCCGCCACCAGCGATAGAGCGGATTGTGTCGCCACCGCGATTCATGCGTCGGGCCAAGGGGGGAAATCGACGCCATCCATTCTCGCCGGCTGTTACTGGATCGCGGTAGATAGCGCCGGGTTTCAGCAACTTCCACCCGCGCCCGCGCCCCGGCGAGCCTGGCCCGGCACAGGCGCCGTGCGCCACCTCCTTGCCAAGAGGGGTGGAGCATCGGCGGTAAATGGCCCAAAAGGGCGGCCATGTTCTTTACCCACAGCGTATCCGCGTGACGGCGCCCCGGCGGCTCCGGGCGATTGCCGACCGGTTCGCCCCGCGCGACGGCGACACCGTGCTGCCGGTCGCGCGGCGCCGCATCGCGACCGGCGTAGGCGCCGTCCTGCTCGGGCTTGTCGCGCTCGCCTTTGCCGCGCTGGGGGACCAGGCGCAGCGCGCCTTCGCGGCGCTGGTGGCGCGCTGGCCCTATGCCCCGCTGCTGCTGACGCCTGCCCTGTTCGCGGGGGTTGCCTGGGTCACGCGGCGCTGGTTCGCCCCGGCGCGGGGATCGGGCATCCCGCAGGTGATCGCCGCCAGCCGCGATCCAGCCGCCGCCGCGCGCGGGCCGCTGGTCGCCCTGCGCACCGCAGCGGCGAAATTCGGGCTGACGTTGGTCATGCTCGCCGCCGGCGGATCGGTGGGTCGCGAAGGCCCGACGGTGCAGATCAGCGCCGCGATCATGGTCGCGGTCCACCGCGTCCTGCGCGTGCCGATCAGCGCGGGCGTCTATATCGCGGGCGGGGCGGCGGGCGTGTCGGCTGCGTTCAACACGCCGCTGGCGGGAGTCGCTTTCGCGATCGAGGAGCTTGCCTCGGCCTATGAACAGCGCGTCGCCGTGCTGGTGATGGCGGCGGTGATGATCGCGGGCTTCGTCAGCCTGGGGATTGCAGGCGACTATGTCTATTTCGGCGCGATGCGGCAGACGCTGGCGCTGGGCGCGACGCTGGCCATCGTGCCGGTCGTCGGCATCGTCGGCGGGCTGGCAGGCGGGATGTTCGCGCGCGGGGTGCTCGGCTTCGGCAAGGCACAGCACCCCTGGCTGGTCGCGCTGCGCGCCCGCCCGGTGCGGCTCGCGCTCCTGTGCGGCGCGATCGTCGCCGTCGTGGGCGTGGCGACCGGCTCCACCTGGGGCACCGGCTACGACACGACTCGCGACCTGGTCGAGGCGCAGGGCGGCTCGCTATGGTTCGGCCCGGCCAAGCTGGTGGCCACCATCGCCACTACGCTCAGCGGCACGCCCGGCGGCATCTTTGCCCCCTCGCTCGCGGTCGGCGCGGGCATCGGCAACCTGGTCTCGGCGCTGTTCGACGGCGCGCCTGCGGGGGCGATCGTCGTGCTGGGCATGGCCGCCTATTTCACTGGTGTCGTGCGCGCGCCGCTGACCGGCGTCATCATCATCAGCGAGACCACCGCCAGCCGGGGGCTGATCCTGCCGCTGTTCGCCACCGCGCTGATCGCCGACACGGTGAGCGCGATGGTGTGCCGCGAACGGCTGTACCACGGGCTGTCCGCCGCGTTCCTGCCTCCCGCCAAGGCATAAAACAGGGAACCTTCCGCAACCGAGCGCCGTTCCCTG
Source organism: Sphingomonas degradans (assembly GCF_053502645.1). NCBI lineage: Bacteria > Pseudomonadati > Pseudomonadota > Alphaproteobacteria > Sphingomonadales > Sphingomonadaceae > Sphingomonas > Sphingomonas degradans. The sequence goes on along the minus strand of NZ_CP177172.1, from coordinate 181,024 downwards.
AGCGCGCCCGGATCGGACCGCGCCACCAATGGCGTGGCGGCGGCCATTCGGCGCACCGGCATCATTTGCGAAGAGGCAGTCCTATCTCTACCCAACCCATCACCGCGCTCGCCACCCCGCCTGTCGCGCTGCTCGACGGCGCCAGCCTGTTCCTCGATTTCGACGGGACGCTGGTGGACCTGATCGACCGGCCGGACCAGGTGACGGCCGATCCCCAGCTGCGCGAACTGCTGTCGGGGCTCCATGCGCGGCTGGGCGGACGGCTCGCGGTCATCAGCGGGCGATCGCTGGCCCAGCTCGACGCGATGCTGGGGCCGATCGCACACGAGATCGGGCTGGCGGGCAGTCACGGCACCGAGCATCGCTGGCGCGGATTGATGGCGCAGCCCGATCGCCCCGCCGCGCTAGACCTCGCGACCGGGCGGTTTCACGGCTTTGCCGCGCGCAATGCGGGAGTGCTGGTCGAGGAAAAGAGCTATGGCGTCGCGCTGCATTATCGCGCGCGGCCCCAGGCAGAACCCGACGCGCTGCACCTAGCGCGCGAGCTTGCCGGCGACCATGACCTGCTGGTGCAGGAGGGCAAGATGATGGTCGAGCTGCGCGTCCCCGGCGGCGACAAGGGGACGGCAATCGCCCGGATGATGGAGCACGCGCCGATGGCGGGGACCCGGCCCGTATTCCTCGGCGACGACTGGACCGACGAGCCCGGTTTTGCCGCGGTCGAGAAGCTTGGCGGCGCGGGTGTGCTGGTGGGCGCAGAACGTGCTACTGCTGCGCATTATCATCTTGGCAACCCCGCCGCCGTGCGCGCGTGGCTGGCGGAGGCATGCGCATGACCGCGACGTTGGATCTGTGGCCGATCGGCAATTGCCAGGTTTCCGCGCTGGTCGATCGCGCCGGACGCTTCGTCTGGGGATGCGTGCCGCGCGTCGATGGCGACCCGACCTTTTCCTCGCTGCTCGACGATGCCCCGCGTGCGGGCGAAGGGGCGCGCGGCTTCTGGGAAATCGACCTCGACGGGTGCGTCACCACCACGCAATCCTATCTACGAAACACGCCGATCCTGGTCACGCGCCACACCGATGGCGACGGCAACGCGATCGAAGTCATCGATTTCTGTCCGCGCTTCCGCCGCAATGGCCGGATGTACCGCCCGGTCGCCTTTGCCCGCATCGTGCGGCCCGTGGCGGGCGCGCCGCGCATCCGCATCCGGCTGCGCCCCGCGCGCAACTGGGGCGCCGATAGCTGCGCAACGACGCGCGGGTCGAACCATATCCGCTATCTGCTGACCGACACGGTCCTGCGGCTCAGCACCACTGCCCCGGTCGGCTGGATCGAGGACGAGCGGCTGTTCCGCGTCGAGCGCCCGCTGCATTTCTTCCTGGGGCCGGACGAGAGCTTTTCAGACGACCTGCGCGTCGCGCTGGAGACGATGCTGGATCGGACCGTCCAGGAATGGCGCGAATGGGTGCGCGGGCTGGCGACGCCGGTGGAGTGGCAGGAAGCGGTGATCCGCGCCGCCATCACGCTCAAGCTGTGCCAGCATGAGGAAACCGGCGCGATCGTCGCGGCGCTCACCACGTCGATCCCCGAACATGCCGGATCGCAGCGCAACTGGGATTATCGCTACTGCTGGATTCGCGACGCCTATTACACGGTCCAGGCGCTCAACCGGCTGGGCGCGCTCGACGTGCTCGAAGGCTATCTGGAGTATCTGCGCAACATCATCGACAACGCGCGCGGCGGGCATATCCAGCCGCTCTACGGCGTCGGCGGCGAAGCGCGGGTGGAGGAACGGATCGCCCCCGGCCTCAACGGCTATCGCGGCATGGGCCCGGTGCGAGTCGGCAACCAGGCCTATGAACAGGTCCAGCACGACGCCTATGGCCAGATCATCCTGTCCAACACGCAGAGCTTTTTCGACCAGCGGCTGTTCCGCATCGGCGGGCTCGCCGATTTCGAGGCGCTGGAGACGATCGGCGAGCGCGCCTGGGACGTGCACGACAAGCCCGATGCCGGGCTGTGGGAGCTGCGCACCAAGAGCCATGTCCACACCTATTCGGTCGCGATGTGCTGGGCCGCATGCGACCGGTTGGCCAATGCCGCGCTGGCGCTGGGGCTGACCCACAGGGCCACGTTCTGGCAGGACCGCGCCGACCGCATCCGCGCGACGATCGAGCAGCAGGCGTGGCGTGAGGATACCCAGCGTTTGTCCGCCACCTTTGGCGGCGACGACCTGGATGCCAGCCTGATCCAGCTGCTCGACCTGCGCTTCCTGCCGCCAGACGATCCCCGCTTCCGCGGCACGCTGGTCGCGGTGGAGGAAGGATTGCGGCGGGGCAGCCACATGCTGCGCTATGCCACCGAAGACGATTTCGGCCTGCCCGAGACGGCGTTCAACGTCTGCACCTTCTGGCTGATCGAGGCGCTGCACGCCACCGGCCGCATCGCCGATGCTCGCGCGCTGTTCGAGGAAATGCTCCAGCGCCGCACCGGCGCGGGGCTGCTGTCGGAGGATATCGACCCCATCACCGGCGAGCTGTGGGGCAATTATCCGCAAACCTATTCGCTGGTCGGCATGATCAATTGCGCCGTGCTGCTCAGCAAACCGTGGAGTTCGATCCGATGAGCCGGCTGGTCGTGGTATCCAATCGCGTCTCCCCGCCCCGGGGCGGCAACGCGAACCAGGGCGGGCTTGCCGTCGCACTGGCCGCCGCGCTGCGCGAGACGGGCGGGATCTGGTTCGGCTGGTCGGGCGAAGAGACCGAGCGCTTCACCGGCGACATCGCCTATGAGGAAAATCAGGGCGTCACCACCGCCACGATCGACCTGGAGCCGCAGGATACCGAGGAATATTATAACGGCTATGCCAACCGCACGCTGTGGCCGCTGTTCCATTACCGCATCGACCTGGCCGAGTACGAACGCAGCTTCGAGGGCGGCTATGCGCGGGTGAATGCCCGCTTTGCCGATACGCTGCGCCCGCTGATCGAGGCGGACGACATGATCTGGGTGCATGACTATCACCTGATCCCGCTCGGGCTGGGGCTGCGGCGGCGCGAAGTGAACAACCGGATGGGGTTTTTCCTCCACATACCCTGGCCGCCGCGCCGCCTGCTGCTGACCCTGCCCAGCCACCGTGCGCTGGTGAAGTCGCTGTTCGCCTATGACGTGATCGGGTTCCAGTCGCGCGATTCGCTGGACGCCTTCCTCGATTATGTGCGCGGCGAACTTGGGCTCGATGTCGACGAGGATGGCACGATCCACGTCCCAGGCCGCCGGGTCACGGCGATGGTATGCCCGATCGGGATCGATGCCGCCGCGTTCAAGACCGTGGCCGAAAGCGAGGCCGCGATCGAGAAGCATGCCGCGATGGTCAAGAGCGCCGATGGCCGCGCGATGATCGTCGGCGTCGAACGGCTCGACTATTCCAAGGGGCTGCAGGAGCGATTCCTTGGCTATGAGCGGTTCCTGGCCGCGCATCCCGACATGCGCGAACAGGTGTTCCTGCTCCAGATCGCGCCCCCCTCGCGCGTCGATGTCGGCAGTTACCAGGAAATCCGCGCGACGCTGGAGGCGCTGTCGGGACGTGTCAACGGCGCCTATGCCAGCGCCGAATGGGTGCCGATCCGCTATGTGAACCGGGGCTATCCGCACGAACAGCTCGCCGGCATCTATCGGGCGGCACGCATCGGGCTGGTCACGCCGCTGCGCGACGGGATGAACCTGGTGGCGAAGGAATATGTCGCGGCGCAGGACCCCGAAGACCCCGGCGTGCTGATCCTGTCGCGCTTCGCCGGCGCCGCCGCGCAGATGAAGGAAGCGCTGCTGGTCAACCCGCACAGCCCGGAGGACATCTCGGACGCGATCGCCACTGCGCTCGCGATGCCGCGCGCGGAGCGGATCAGCCGGTGGCGCGCGCTGATGGACATTGTCCAGCGTCAGGACGTGACGTGGTGGATGCGCCGCTTCCTGGCCGCCCTGCGCGCCGAGGGCATCTCGCCCATCGCCGCGCTGGGTGCGACGCCCCGGATCAGCGCAGCGCGCCCTTGACCAGCTCGACCACCGCGTCCCCGCGCCCGGCCAGGATCGCCTTGGCCGAATAGAGCGCAGTGCCGAGCACCTGCCCCGCCTCCACCTTGGGCGGCATCACCAGTTCATAGCGATCGGTGACGACGTCGAGCAGCGCGGGGCCGGGTTCGGCGAGCCATTGCCGCACCGCTTCGTCCAGGTCGCTGCTCTTCTCCACCCGGCGCCCCCACAGCCCCATCGCCCGCGCGACATCGCCGAAATCGGGGTTGTGCAGGTTGGTATAGGCGTCGAGCAGCCCGTCCACCTTCTGCTCCAGCTCGACGAACCCGAGCGAGCTGTTGTTGAACACGCACACCTTGATCGGCAGCTTCTCCTGCACCGCAGTCAACAGGTCGCCCAGCAGCATCGCGATGCCGCCATCGCCCGACAGCGAGATGACCTGCCGCCCGGCAAACGCCGCCTGCGCGCCCAGCGCCTGCGGCATCGCGTTCGCCATCGTGCCATGGGTGAGCGAGATCATCGTCCGATTGGCGCCGGTCGAGGCCACATGGCGCAGGCACCACACCATCGGCGATCCGACATCGGCGGTGAAGATCGCATCCGGCGCGGCATGGCGTGCCACGGTTTCGGTCAGATATTGCGGATGGATCGCGCGGGCATCGTCGATCACCGCGTGCTTGCGCTGGCTCGCCACTGCCTTGGCGCGCCGCTCCAGGCAATCGTTCAGGAAACTGTCGTCCTCGCGTTGGTCGAGCAGCGGCAGCAGCGCCTCGATCGTGTCGCGCACATCGCCCACCGCGCCGATATCCACCGGATGCCGCCGCCCCAGATGCGCGCCGTCGATATCGATCTGGAGGATCGTCGCCTTGTCCGGATAGAATTGCCGCCACGCAAAGTCGCAGCCGAGCAGCAGCAGCGTGTCGCACGCCATCAGCGCGTGATACCCCGCCTCCGACCCGAACACGCCGGTCATGCCCACGTCGAACGGGTTGGCATGTTCCAGGAAATCCTTGGCGCGCGAGGTATGCGCCACCGGCGCGCGCAACCGCTCCGCCAGCGCGACCACGGCATCATGCGCGTCGCCGCAGCCCGATCCGCCATAGATCGCCACGCGCTTGCCCGCGTTGAGCGCATCGGCCAGCGCCTGGACTTCCGCCTGCGCAGGGCGCGTGCGGGGGAAGGATCGGTGGACGCGGAAATCGCCCTTGTCGGGCGCAGTCGCCGCCGACACGTCGATGGGCACGATCAGCACCGCCACCCCCTTTTTCGCGAGCGCCGCCTGCGCCGCCATCGCCGTCATCCGCCGCGCCTGGGCGGGGGTGCGGATTTCCTCGCAGAACACGCTGCAACTGGCATAGACGGCCTTGAAGTCCACTTCCTGCGGGAAATCGAAGCCGATCTCGTCGCGCGCGATCTGGCTGGCGATCAGCACCACCGGCGCGCGGTTGCGGTGGCTTTCGAACAGTCCGTTGATGAAGTGCAGCCCGCCCGGACCGCACGATCCCGCGCACGCCGCCAGTTCGCCGGTGAGCAGCGCATCGGCGCCTGCGGCAAAGCCGCCCGCTTCCTCATGCCGCACATGCACCCAGCGCATGTCGCTGCGCCGGATCGCATCGGTGACGTAGTTGAGCGTGTCGCCCGGCACGCCATAGCAACGCCGCACCCCCGCCTGCGCCAGCGTTTCCACGATCACTTCGGCCACGGTCTGCGACATCGCACCACTCCTGCTGCTTGGGTAGAGAGCGTGTAACAAGCGGGCGCGGCCAATGGGCTCATACATGGGTATGCGGACGCGCGCCGGAACCAAACGGAACGCGCCGCGCGATTTCGGGTTAAAAGCAGCGTCATGACCGACCTTCCCGATTCGCTTGCCCCCCTTGCCGCCGAAGCCAGCGCCTCGCGCCGCGTGCCCTGGGTGATGGTCGCAGCCGCCGCGATCGCGGCGCTGCTCGCCGCGCTCGTCTGGCTGGGGCATGAACTCAACGAAGGCGATGCCGCCGCATTCGACCGCGCGATCATGCTGGCGATGCGCGTGCCGGGGCATCCCGAACAGCCGATCGGGCCGGCATGGCTGCCCTCGGCGGTGCGCGACATCACTGCGCTCGGCAGTTCGACCGTGCTGACGATGGTGGTGGCGATGACCGCGCTGTTCCTCGCGCTGCGCGGGCGGTGGAAAAGCACGATGTTGGTGCTGGCCGCAACGACGCTGGGCGCGGTTGCGGTAACCGTCGTGAAGGCACTGGTCGGGCGCGCTCGCCCCGACCTGATCGACCGGCTGATGGCCGAAACCTCGAACAGCTTTCCCAGCGGCCATGCCGCGAACAGCGCGATCGTCTATCTGACGCTCGCGACCCTGCTGTTCCCGGTCGTGCAGGAACGCCGGATGCGCGCGTTCCTGCTCTGCGCCGCGCTCGCGCTGGTGGGCATGATCGGCATCAGCCGGCTGTATCTGGGCGTCCACTGGCCCAGCGACGTACTCGCCGGCTGGGCGCTGGGCTCGGCCTGGGCGCTGTTGTGGTGGGCGATCGAATTGCGGGTGATCCGGCGGGGTTAGCCCCGCTCGCCCAGTTTGCGCTCCCACGCCAGCGCGTCGCGGACGATGCCGTCCAGGTCGTCATGCCTGGGCCGCCACGGCAGCGCCGCCAGGATCGCGCTGCTGTCTGCCACCAGCGCATCGGGATCGCCCGCGCGACGCCCTTCCATCCGGCGATCGATGGTCATGTTGGTCACGCGGTCCACGGCGTCGAGCACCTGGAGCACCGAAAAGCCCTTGCCATAGCCGGCGTTGAGCGTGTGGTTCTGGTCCGGCTTCGCAATCAGCAGGTCGAGCGCGTCGACATGCGCGGCGGCGAGGTCGCTGACATGGATATAGTCGCGCACGCCGGTGCCGTCCGGCGTCGCGAAATCGGTGCCGAACACCGATACATGGCCGCGCTTGCCCGTCGCCGCCTCGGCCGCGATCTTGATGAGGTGAGTCGCACCCGCCGTCGATTGCCCGCTGCGCCCCTGGGGATCGGCGCCCGCCACGTTGAAGTAGCGCAGCGCGCAGTAATTGATCGGATGCGCCGCCGCGACGTCCTTCAGCATGATCTCGGTCATCAGCTTGGACATGCCATAGGGATTGATCGGCGATTTCGGGCTGTCCTCGCGCACCGGCACCACTTCGGGAATGCCATAGGTCGCGGCGGTGGACGAGAAGATGAAGTGCTTCACGCCTTCGGCCACTGCGCTCTCGATCAGCGATCGGCTGGCGGCGGTGTTGTTGCGGTAATATTTGAGCGGGTCGACGACCGATTCCGGCACCACCACCGATCCGGCGAAGTGCATGACGGCGATCACGCCGTGGTCGCGCATCGTCTGGCGCACCAGTGCCTCGTCCTCGATCGCACCGACCACCAGGCTGGCGCGCTTGTCCACGGCCCAGTCGAAGCCAGTGACGAGGTTGTCGACCACCACCACCTTCCAGCCCGCATCGAGCAGCGCGAGTACCGCATGGCTGCCGATATAGCCCGCCCCGCCCGTCACCAGCACCGAACCCGTCCGCATCGCCATTCCCTCGATCATTGTCGTTTGCCGCCTCAATCCTATCTTGGCGCGACAAGCAAGGAGTTACGCATGACGATCGAGACTGCCACCCTGGCTGGCGGGTGCTTCTGGTGCACCGAAGCGGTGTTCAACGATGTGATCGGCGTCCAGTCGGTCGAAAGCGGCTATATCGGCGGGCATGTGCCCAACCCGACCTACAAGCAGGTCTGCGGCGGCGACACCGGCCATGCCGAGGCGATCCGCGTCGCGTTCGACACCGATCAGATCAGCTATGGCGAGATCCTCGACATCTTCCTGGCAACGCACGACCCGACCCAGCTCAACCGGCAGGGCAACGACGTCGGCACGCAATATCGCTCCGCGATCTTCCCGCATTCGGCGGAGCAGGAGCGCGAGGCACTGGACGCGATCGAGCGCGCCCGCCCCGATTGGCCCGCGCCGATCGTGACGAGCATCGAAACGCTGGGCGAATGGTATTCCGCCGAGGACTATCACCAGGAATATTGGCAGGGCGAGGGACAGAGCAATCCCTATTGCCTGTCGGTCATCCCGCCCAAGCTGCGCAAATTGCGCAAGAGCTTCGCCGCGCGAGCCAAAGCAGACGCGGCAGCCTGAGGCCCACCTGTTCCCCCGCGAAAGCGGGGGAACGAGGCGTGCGCCCTCAATCCCGGTGCGCGGCCCGCCGCAGCCGGTCGTTGATCGCGGCACCGATGCCGTGATGCGGCACTGGCGCCACCGCAATCGCCGCCGCGCCCGAAGCATCCGCCCGGTGCAGCGCATCGAACAGCGCCGCCGCCGCCTCCACCATATCGCCGCCCGGCGACAGGCTGTCGTCCCCCGCCACCGCGCCGAACCCGATCAGCCATTCGCCGGCGCGCGCCTCGGTCGCGTCGAGCCGCACCGGCTTGGACGGCGCATAGTGGCTCGCCAGCTGGCCCGGCGCCGTGATCGCATCGCCCAGCACCGCGACGTCGAGCCCCAGCGTCTCCGCCGTCAGCGGCCCGGGGCGTAGGATATGCCCGTCCTGCACGATGGTCGATTCCAGCCCGGCGGGAGTCGCGCCATCGTCGATCACCAGCGGGATGCGCCCCGCAAGGCTGGCGGCGACGTGCGCCGCGCGCGTCGGGCTGATCCCGCCGCTGGCATTGGCCGAGGGCGCGGCCAGCGGCACGCCCGCCGCCGCCAGCAATGCCTGCATCGCGCGGTGCGCCGGCACGCGCACCGCCACCGTATCCAGCCCCGCCGTCACCAGCGCCGCGATCCCCGCATCGGCGCGCACCGGCAGCACCAGCGTCAGCGGCCCCGGCCAGAAGCGCGTCGCCAGCGCCATTGCCGCATCGTCGAACACCGCGATCCGCTGCGCCGCCGCCAGATCGGCGACATGCACGATCAGCGGATTGAAGCTCGGCCGCCCCTTGGCCGCATAGATACCCGCCACGGCGCGCGAATCGGTCGCGTCGGCGGCGAGGCCATAGACTGTCTCGGTCGGCACCGCGACGCATCCCCCGCCGCGAATCACGGCGGCGGCCTCGGCGATCGCCGCCGTTCCGTAGGGTAAGATGCGCGGATTTGTCGGGCTCACCCGGACGGCGCTATAACGGCTGCAACAAGACCACAAGAGAGAGGCCCGATGTTCACTCCCGCCATTGCCGAGCAGCGTTTCGTGCTCGAGCATATCGTCCGCCTGTCCGACATCGCCGCAGACGCCACGCCCGACCTGGTCGATGCGGTGCTGGAGGGTGCGGGCGCCTTCGCCGCGGGCGAATGGGCGCCGCTCGAACGGCTGGGCGATACCGAAGGCGCGCGCTGGACCGAAGAGGGCGTGCGGATGCCCGCCGGCTTTGCGGCGGCGTATCGCGCCTATGTCGAGGGCGGCTGGGGCACGATCGGGTCGCCCGCCGATTTCGGCGGACAGGGGCTGCCCGTCAGCCTGTCGATCGCGGTGCTGGAGACGCTGGGCACCGCGAACATGGGCTTCGCGCTGGCGCCGGTGCTGACGGTGGGCGCGATCGAATCGCTGGCGCACCACGGCACGCCCGAACAACAGGCGCTGTACCTGCCCCGGCTCGCTACCGGCGAATGGACCGGCACGATGAACCTGACCGAGCCCCAGGCGGGCAGCGACGTCGGCGCGCTCAAGACCAAGGCCGAGCCGGTCGGCGACGGCACCTGGCGGATCAAGGGGACCAAGATCTACATCTCGTTCGGCGACCACGACATGGCCGACAACATCATCCATCTGGTGCTGGCCCGCACCCCCGATGCCCCGCCGGGCACCAAGGGGCTGTCGCTGTTCCTCGTCCCCAAATATCGGCTGAACGCAGACGGCACGCCCGGCGCGTCCAACGACATCAAGGTCGTGTCGATCGAACACAAGATGGGCCTCCACGCCTCGCCCACCTGCGTGCTCAGCTTCGGGGACCATGACGATTGCATCGGCGAGCTGATCGGCCCCGAACTGGGCGGCATCCGCGCCATGTTCACGATGATGAACAATGCCCGGCTCAACGTCGGGCTTCAGGGCGTGCAGGTCGCCGAGCGCGCCACCCAGCGCGCGGTCGCCTATGCCCGCGATCGTATCCAGGGCTACCGCGCGGGCGCGCCGGTGGCGATCATCGAGCATCCCGATGTGCGCCGGATGCTGCTGCGGATGAAGGCGCAGACGCAGGCGGCGCGCGCGCTGGTCTATTACGCCTTCGGCCAGCTCGATCGTGGCCGGGCGGGCGATGCCGCCGCTGCCGCACGCGTCGAATTGCTGACGCCGCTCGCCAAGGCGCACGGCACCGATATCGGCAACGAAGTCGCCAGCCTGGGCGTCCAGGTCCATGGCGGCATGGGCTATATCGAGGAAACGGGCGCCGCCCAGCATTTCCGCGACGCGCGCATCACCCCGATCTATGAAGGCACCAACGGCATCCAGGCCGCCGATCTGGTCGGGCGCAAGCTGACGCACGATGGCGGCGCGGCACTGCTCGCGCTGCTGGCGGAGATGCGCGGCGATGCCGAGCATGGTGATCTGCTCCGCCTGATCGACGCGTGCGAGGACGTGACGCGCCATATGCTCGACGTCGAGAGCGACGACCGGCTGGCCGCCAGCTATCCGTTCCTGACGATGGTATCGGTCGCGGTGTGCGGCTGGCTGATGGAAGCCCAGGGCCGCATCGCCGCGCGCGGCGAGGGCGATCCGGTGTTCCTGGCGATGAAGGCTGCGACCGCGCGCTTCTATGTCGAACAGGTCGTGCCCGAGGCGCTGGGACTGAAGGCGGCGGCGATGGCGCCGGCAGAGGCACTGTACGGGATCGACGCGACAGCGTTCGCAGCCTGAGCACCCGTCATCCCGGCGAAAGCCGGGACCTCAGGCGGCGCGGGAAAAGGAGCGAGGAGTCGGCCACCGGGCTCCTCGGCCCCGGTCGAACGCCTCAGGCGATCTCGCGGCCCAGCAGTTCGTTCACATCCAGCCCGAGCAGCGCGATATGGTCCTTCACGCGCGGCCAGTGGCCGGTGAGGAAACGTTCGCGCTCGGCGGCGCGCAGCCGTTCGACCGCGCCGGCCAGCACGAACATGCCTACGCCACGCCGCACCTCGACATAGCCGTCGTCCTGGAAACTCTGATAGGCCTTGGCCACCGTCAGCGGATTGGCACCATGTTCGGCGGCGAGTGCGCGCACGGAAGGGAGTTGGTCGCCTGCCCGGAACTGGCCCCTCAGGATCGCGGCAGCGATGCTGGCGCGCAGCTTGAGGTAGACCGGGCTGTCTTCATGTTCGAGCGCTGTCATGGCCCCTTAATACACTAAGCGCCCTTTGGGTCCACCCCGTTGTTCCACCTAGACATGATTTGAGACAAGTCGCCGCGCGGGCGTTCCTCCAGCGGGCGCGCCGGGCTGCCCAGAAACACAAAGCCCGCGATCCGCTGTGGCGCCGTCCCGAACAGGTCGCGCACCGCATCAGAATAGGCGGCCCATCCGGTCAGCCAGCCGCCGACGAACCCCATCGCGTGCGCCGCGTGGAGCAGGTTCATGCACGCCGCCCCAGCCGACAATTCCTGTTCCCACACCGGCACCTTGTGGCCGATGACGGGCGCCGACAGCACCACCACCAGCGCGGGCGCCTGCGTCGCGAACTGCGCCGCCGCTTCTTCGTCGCGGGGGGTCGCGTCGGGCTTCTCGGCGCGCACGATCTCGGCCAGCCGCAGCGCCAGCGCGGGGCGCTGGTCATCGGGCACCACGACGAAGCGCCACGGCGCCAGCTTGCCATGATCGGGCGTGCGCGCGGCGATGGCGAGCATCGCGTCGATCTGGTCCGGGCTGGGCCCCGGCCCCACCATGTCGCGCGGCTTGCCCGAACGACGGGTCTGGAGGAGCGAAAGCGGAGTCGTGGGGTCGTTGAAGGACATGGGCCACGCCTAACAGCGGCTCCGCGCGACAACAACCGGGCTTCACACACGGCATTTCGTCGCTAGTCTGGCGACATATCCCTGCGGGGACACGCAATTTTCGAAAAGGGTTTTTCTGGGCATGGCAACAACACCGGCGGGCAGAGGCGTGCCCGCTTCCGCCAAGACGTTCCTGGGCCATCCGCGCGGCCTGTTCATGCTGTTTTTCGCGGAAATGTGGGAGCGCTTCTCCTATTACGGGATGCGCGCGATCCTGGTCTTCTATCTGACCAAACACTTCCTGTTCGCGGAAAATCCGGCCTATGCGGTCTACGGCGCCTATACGTCGATGGTGTATATCACGCCCGTGATCGGCGGCTATCTGGCCGACAAATATCTGGGTGCGCGCAAGGCCGTGTTCGCAGGCGGCATCCTGATCGCGATCGGCCATCTGCTCATCGCACTGGTCGAAGGGCCGCAGGGCGAACAGGGCATTTACCTCAACGGATTTTACGGCGGGCTGGCGTTCATCATCGTCGGTACCGGCTTTCTCAAGGCCAATATCTCTGTGCTGGTCGGCCAGCTTTATGCCCGTGACGATGTGCGCCGCGACGGCGGATTCTCGATCTTCTACATGGGGATCAATCTGGGCGCGTTCATCGGGCCGCTGCTGATCGGGTATCTGGGCGAGCGCGTGGGCTGGTCCTATGGCTTCGGCGCCGCGGGCATCGGCATGGTGCTGGGGCTGGTGGTCTTCGTGCTGGCGCGCGGCGAACTGCACGGCGCCGGCGCGCCGTTGAACCCGGCGCTTTTGCAGGCACGCACGCCGCTGGGCCTTTCGCGCGAGTGGCTGATCTATCTGGGGTCGATCGTCGTGGTCGGCATTTCATGGTTGCTGATCCGCGACGAAAGCACGGTGGGGACGCTGCTGCTCGCCTGTTTCGGCATCACTTTCCTCTACATCTTCTATCGCGCGCTGTTCACCCTGCCCAAGGTCGAGCGCCACCGCGTCTTCGCCGCGCTGTACCTGATCGCGATCTGCCCGCTGTTCTGGGCGCTGTTCGAACAGGCGGGCTCGTCGCTCAACGTGTTCACCGACCAACGCGTGGATCGCCATTTCCTGGGCTGGGAAATGCCCGCCTCGTGGTTCCAGTCGGTCAACAGCTTCTGGATCATCACGCTGGCGCCGTTGTTCGGGATGCTGTGGGTGTGGCTGGGCAAGCGCGGGCTGGAACCCAGCGCGCCGCTGAAGTTCGCACTCGGCCTGATCCAGGTCGGGCTGGGCTTTGTCGTGCTGGTGCTCGGTGCCGGACAGAACGGGGCGATGACGCCGATGCTGTTCGTCATCCTGCTCTATCTGCTCCACTCGACGGCGGAACTCTGCTTCTCGCCCGTGGGGCTTTCCAGCATGACGCGGCTGTCGACGGGGTCGATGGTCGGGCTGATGATGGGCACCTGGTTCCTGTCGACCGCGGCGGGCAATTTCCTGGCCGCGCAGATCGCGCAGGCCACCGGGGGCGAGGGTGCCGGACCCGACCGCGTGCTCGAAGTCTATTGGTCGATCGGCTGGTACATCATCGTCGTCGGCGTGATCGCCGTGCCGGTCAGCTGGCTGGTCGCGCGGCTGATGCATCTCGACACGATGGGTCGGGACGAGGCCGGTCATGGACTGGCCGGCGAAGCACAACTCGCCGAGCCGGCGGCGCCCGGCATGCACCCGGAGCGCGAGCGGAAATAGGTCCGCTCCCGCCGCCCAACGAAAAGGGGCGCCGCACACATCGTGCGGCGCCCCTTTTTCATGCCCTTGGGGCAGGGGTGCGTCAGGCCGCGAGCGGCAGCGCGATGTGGTGGTTGTCGACGGCGGGCGCGGACACCTTCGCGGCGGCAACCGGCGCGACGATCGCGGCCTTCTGGCGGCGATAGGAGACGAACAGTGCGATCAGAGAGAACATGGCAACCTCGCAAACGGACAGGATTTGCTGCAATGCAGCATTCACCCTCCATCTGGGTCGGAGTTGCGCTTGTTGCAACTGCAAGGGGCTTCCCCCGCGATTGCGTGAAACGAAACCGAAAAGGGGGAGCATCGCTGCTCCCCCTCGTCGAAATCACCAGATGTGCACGCGCTTTTCGGGCGGCAGGTACAGCGCGTCGCCCGGCTTGATGTTGAACGCCTTGTACCAGGCATCGACGTTGCGGACGATGCCGTTGACGCGGAACACCGCCGGGCTGTGCGGATCGGTCAGCAATTGCTGGACCAGCGCATTGTCGCGCACCTTGGTCTGCCACGCCTGGGCATAGGCAAGGAAGAAACGCTGGTCGCCGGTAAGCCCGCCGATCACCTTCGCCTTGCCATGCTTCGCCTGATAGCGCTGGTACGCGCCGTAAGCCGCCTCGACGCCACCCAGGTCGCCGATATTCTCGCCCAGCGTCAGCGCGCCCTTGATATGCGTGCCGGGCAAGGGCTCATAGGCGTCGTACTGGCCGGAGAGCGCGGCGGTCCGTTGCTTGAACGCAGTCTTGGCGGCGTCGGTCCACCAATCCTCGAACTTGCCGGTCGGGCCGAACTGCGCGCCCTGATCGTCGAAGCCATGCCCCATTTCGTGCCCGATGATCGCGCCGATCGCGCCGTAGTTCACCGCCGGATCGGCATTGGGATCGAAGAAGGGCGGTTGCAGGATCGCCGCCGGGAACGTGATCTGGTTCGACAGCGGGTTGTAATAGGCGTTCACGGTCTGCGGCGTCATTTCCCACAGCGTGCGATCGACCGGCTTGGGGAAGCGTTCCAGCTCCAGCTTGTGCTCGAATTCGCCCGAGCGCATGACGTTGCCGAGCACATCGCCACGATCCACCTTGAGCGTGCCATAGTCGATATATTTGTCCGGGTGCCCGATGCGCGGCTCGAACGCTGCCAGCTTGACCAGCGCCGCCTTTTTGGTCGCCGGGTCCATCCAGGTCGAGGCCGAGATGCGTTCCTGATACGCATCGCGCAGATTCTCGATCAGCTCGCCCATCTGCTTCTCGGCGGCCGGCGGATAATATTTGGCGACATAGATCGCCCCCACCGCCTCGCCCAGCGCGCCGTTGACCAGTTGGACGCCGCGCTTCCAGCGATCGCGCTTTACCTGCACGCCGCTCAGCGTCTTCGAATAGAAATCGAAGCGGGCGTCGTCGAACGCCTTGGGCAGATATTGCGCGTGGTCGCTGACGAAGCGATACGCCAGATAGTCCTTCCAGGTCGAAAGCGGTGTAGCGACCAGGATCTTGCCCATCGCGCTGACCGCCGTGTTCTGGGTCATCAGCACCGTCGGCGAGGAGTCGAGCCCCGCCGTCTTGAGCATCAGCGCCCAGTCGAACTCGGGCGCCTTGGCCTTCAGCCCTGCCAGCGTCTGCGGATCGTTGAGCTTGGCGATGTCGCGGCTCTGCTCGGGCGACCACTGGTCCTTGGCCATCGCGGTTTCCAGCGCGACGATCGCGTCGGCCTTGGCGCTGGCATCGGGGATACCGGCAAGTTCCTGGATGTGCTGGACATAGGCGCGATACGCCTTGCGGAAGGCGACGTACTTCTCCGCCGGCAGCAGATAATAGTCGCGCGGCATGCCCAGCCCGCCCTGGCCCGTCACGGCGGTATAATGCGTCGGGTCGGCGAGACCGGGCGACACGCCCAGCTCGATCGGCGAAGCATAGCCGGTGGTGGCGAACAGCACCTGGAGCGCCGCCAGATCGTTCACGGCGGCGATGCGGCCCAGATAGGGCTTGAGCGGCGCGGTGCCGCGCGCCTCGATCCCGGCCTCGTCCATCCAGCTGGCATAGAAATCGCCGACCTGCTTGCCGCCCGCGCCATAGCTGGCCGGATTCTTCGCCATATCGTCCAGGATCGCGCGGACATTAGCCTCGGCCTCGACGCTCAGCAGCACGCCGAACCCGGCCGATGCACGATCGGGCGCGATCTGGACGCGATCGGCCCAGCCGCCATTGGCATAGGCCCAGAAATCGTCACCCGGCTTCACGCTGGGCTTTTGCGATGTCAGGTCGACGCCGAAGCTGCCATAGCGCGGCGCGCCCGGCGCCGTTGCGGGGGCGGGCGCCTGGGCCTGCGCGAATGCGGGGGCAGCGCCGATCGACAGCGCGGCACCGCCGGCGAGCAGCAGGAACTTCTTGAACGGCATGGGAGGGAGCCTTCTGATACAGTGTATCACTGGACCATAACGCCCTCTCCAACCTACCGCAATCGCCAACTCACCCCACGCGATTGGCGACCAGGTCGTCCACCACCGACGGATCGGCCAGCGTGCTGGTATCGCCCAGGCTCGACACATCGCCCTCGGCGATCTTGCGCAGGATGCGGCGCATGATCTTGCCGCTGCGCGTCTTGGGCAGGCCGGGGGCGAATTGCAGCGCGTCGGGCGTCGCGATCGGCCCGATTTCGTGGCGCACCCAGTCGCGCAGTTCCTTGCGCAACGCCTCGGACGGCACTTCGCCTGCGTTCAGCGTGACATAGGCATAGATGCCCTGCCCCTTAATGTCGTGCGGCATCCCGACCACTGCCGCCTCGGCCACCTTGGGGTGGAGCACCAGCGCGCTTTCGACTTCCGCCGTCCCCATCCGGTGACCGGACACGTTGATGACGTCGTCCACGCGGCCCGTGATCCAGTAATAGCCATCGGCATCGCGGCGGCAGCCGTCGCCGGTGAAGTATTTGCCGCGATAGGTGGTGAAATAGGTCTGGAAGAACCGCTCATGGTCGCCCCACACCGTCCGCATCTGGCCGGGCCAGCTGCGCGCGATGCAGAGGTTGCCGTCGGTCTCGCCGTGCAGGATGTTTCCCTCCGCATCTACGATCTGCGGGTCGACGCCGGGCAGCGGCAGCGTTGCCGAGCCCGGTTTCAGCGCGGTCGCCCCCGGCAGCGGCGCGATCAGCGCGCCCCCGGTCTCGGTCTGCCACCAGGTATCGACGATCGGGCACCGCCCCTCGCCCACCACGTCGTGATACCAGCGCCACGCCTCCGGGTTGATCGGCTCGCCCACGGTGCCCAGCAGCTTGAGCGACGCGCGCGACGTTTTTGCGACAAATTCGTCGCCATCGCGCATCAGCGCGCGCAGCGCAGTGGGGGCGGTGTAGAGAATCTCCACCTTGTGCCGGTCCACCACTTGCCAGATGCGGCTGGCGTCGGGCCAGTTGGGCACGCCTTCGTACATCAGCGTCGTCGCGCCGTTCGCCAGCGGGCCATAGACGATATAGCTGTGCCCGGTGACCCAGCCGATATCCGCCGCGCACCAATAGACCTGGCCGGGCCGATAATCGAACACCAGTTCGTGCGTATAGCTGACCCACAACAAATAACCGCCGCTGGTATGCAGCACGCCCTTGGGCTTGCCGGTCGAGCCCGAGGTATAGAGGATGAACAGCGGGTCCTCCGCGTTCATCGGTTCGGGCGGGCAATCGGTGGAAACCAGTGCCGCTGCCTCGTGATACCAGACGTCGCGGCCCGGCTGCATCGCCACGGCGCCGCCGGTCGCCTGGACCACGATCACCTTCTGCATCGCCGGCGCGTGCTGTTGCGCGGCATCGACATTGGCCTTGAGCGGCACCGTCTTGCCGCCGCGCCGCCCCTCGTCCGCCGTGATGACCACGCGCGAATCGCAATCGGTGATGCGTCCCGCGAGAGCTTCGGGCGAAAAGCCGCCGAACACCACCGAATGCACCGCGCCGATCCGTGCGCAGGCCAGCAGCGCGAACGCCGCCTCGGGGATCATCGGCATATAGATCGTGACGCGGTCGCCCTTCGCCACGCCCTGCGCCTTGAGCACATTGGCGAAGCGGCAGACTTCTTCGTAGAGCTGGAGATAGGTGAAGCTGCGCGGCGCCTCGTCCGGGGCATCGGGTTCCCACAGGATCGCGACGTCGTTACCCCGGCTGGCCAGATGGCGATCGATGCAATTGGCCGACACGTTCAGCGTGCCGTCGGCGAACCAGTTGATGTGGAAATCGGCCTCGTCGAACGACCAGTCGCCGGCCAGTTCGGGGCGCTTGATCCAGTCGAGCCGCCGCGCCTGTTCCAGCCAGAAGCTGCCCGGATCGGCGAGGCTGCGGCCATGGAGCTGGGCATATCCGTCCGCATCGACGCGGGCGTGGCGGGCCCATTCCTGGGGGACGGGATACAGACTGTCGGACATCATGCTCTCCAAAAACGCTTCCCGCGGCGGCGTTCTGCGCCGTCCGCCGGATTCGGCGCCTGTCTAGGACCGCGCGGCGCGGCTGCGCAAGCGAGGCCGGGGAACAAATCTTGCCCCCACGCAGCCCCTTGCGACATTTTGCGACATTATAATGCTGGAACTCGTTGCGCGCCCGGACCATTCAATGCGCCATGCGTTGCCGCCCCTCCCCCCTGATCCTGTCGCTCACGCTGCCCCTGGCGGCGTGTGCGGCCGGCCCGGACTATCACCCCCGCACTGCGGCCCAGCTCGGCGTGCCTGACAGCTACTCGGTCCCCGCCGACCAGCGCGCCCGCGACGATCTGCGCCTGTGGTGGCGCAATTTCGACGATCCGGTGCTCGGCGACCTGGTGGAGCGCGCACAGGCGGCGAACCTGGACGTGGCACAGGCCGTCACCCGGCTGCGCCAGGCGCGCGAATCGCTGGTGCAGCAGCGCGCGTCGCTGTTCCCGTCGCTCAGCGCATCGGGCAGCGCGAACCGCAACGAGCCGATCCGCGGCGGATCGACCAACATCACCCTCGCCGACGGCACCGTGACGTCGTTCTCGCAGGGGGCGACCAACAGCTTCTCTCTGTCCGGCACCGTCAATTATCAGGCGGACATCTTCGGCGGGGTGCGGCGCGGCGTCGAATCGGCGCGGGCAAGCTATGCGGCTTCGGGGTTCGACTATGCCTCGGTGCTGATCTCCGTAGAGGCGGAGACGGCGCGCAACTATGTGCTGGCGCGGCTCGCCCAGACCCAGCTGGCCAATGCCCGCGACACGCTGCGCATCCAGGACGACAATCTCCAGATCGCGCAGTGGCGGGTGCAGGCGGGGCTGGTGACGTCGATCGACGCCGAACAGGCCCGCGCCCAGCGCGCCCAGACCGCCGCGACCATCCCC
Source organism: Sphingomonas degradans (assembly GCF_053502645.1). Classification (NCBI taxonomy): domain Bacteria; kingdom Pseudomonadati; phylum Pseudomonadota; class Alphaproteobacteria; order Sphingomonadales; family Sphingomonadaceae; genus Sphingomonas; species Sphingomonas degradans. The sequence goes on along the minus strand of NZ_CP177172.1, from coordinate 161,977 downwards.
TCGCTGGAGGCGAGCTACAACAGCTCGGTCTCGCGGCTCGGGGTGCTGACGGGCCAGGCCCCCGGCGCACTGAAGGGATTGCTGGAGGCACCGCGCCCGATCCCGCGCGGCCCCGCATCGGTCGCCGCCGGCATCCCGGCAGAGGCGCTGCGCCAGCGTCCCGACATCCGCTCCGCCGAACGCAACCTCGCCGCCGCCAGCGCGCGGATCGGCGTGGCAAGCGCGCAGCTATATCCCGCGCTGTCGATCGGCGGCAGCATCAGCGCGAGCAGCAGCGCGCTCGAATCGATCTTCGACGTCATCACCGGGCGGCTGTTCGGCAACATCGCCCAGACGCTGTTCGACGGCGGGCGCCTGCGCAGCCAGGTCCGCACGGCGGAGGCGGCCGCCGACAGCGCCTTCATAACTTATAAGCAGACCGTTCTCACCTCGCTCGAGGATATCGAGAACGCCGTGGTCGCACTCCAATCGGCACAACAGCGCGAGACGCAGTTCCGCATCGCGCTCGATGCATCGTCCAACCAGGCGCTGCTCGCGCGGATGCAATATCGCTCGGGCCTCACCGATTTCACGACGCTGAACCAGGCGGAAGCGGGATTGCTTTCGGCGCGTAACGGCCTGTCCCAGGCCCAGTCCGACCAGTCCACTGCCCTGATCCAGCTCTATCTGGCACTGGGCGGCGGCTGGGATTCCAGCGTCACTCCCCAGGCACCCTCCACTTCAGGCAGCACCGCCGATGGCAACTGAACCGACTGCAAACCTCGACGAATTCCTCGGCACGCCTGCGCGGCCCTGGTGGCGGCGCTATCTCAAATGGCTGCTGGTGGCACTCGGCGTGCTGCTCGCCGCGCTGCTGGTGTGGAAGCTGGTGTTCGGCGCCACCACGGTCACGCAATATGCGACCGAAGAGGCCCAGCGCGGCAACCTGACCGTCACGGTCGCGGCGACGGGCAAGCTCGCGCCGACCAACCAGGTCGATGTCGGCTCCGAACTGTCGGGGCTGGTCGAGAAAGTCACCGTCGACGTCAACGACCGCGTGGTGAAGGGCCAGCCGCTGGCGGTGCTCGACACCTCGCGCCTCGACGATGCGATCACCCAGAGCGATGCGGCGCTGAACGCCAATATCGCCCAGGTGGCACAGGCGCAGGCGACCGTCGCCGAATCGCAGGCCCAGCTCGCCCGGCTTGAGGAAGTGCGGCGCCTGTCGGGCGGCAAGGTTCCGGCGGAAACCGAACTCGCCACCGCGCGCGCCACCGTCCAGCGCTCGGTCGCGGCACTGCGCGCGGCGCAGGCCAATGTCGTGTCCGCGCGCGCCGCGCTCTCCTCGAACCAGACGCAGCGGTACAAGGCGGTCATCCGCTCGCCCGTGGACGGCGTCGTCCTGGCGCGGACGATCGACGAGGGGCAGACCGTGGCCGCATCGTTCAACACCCCCACGCTGTTCGTCATCGCCGAGGACCTGTCGGCGATGCAGCTGGAGGTCGCGATCGACGAGGCCGATGTCGGCTCGGTCAAGCAGGGGCAGATCGCCAGCTTCACCGTCGATGCCTTTCCCGGCAAGACCTTCCCCGCCACGATCACGCGCGTCGATCTCGGCTCGAACCTGTCGGCGTCCAGCTCGAGCAGCACGACCAGCACGACGACGAGCAGCCAGGTCGTATCCTATGCGGCACGGCTCAGCGTCGCCAATCGTGACCAGCAATTGCGCCCCGGCATGACCGCGACGGCAGAAATCGTCACCAAATCGCGGCCCAACGTTCTGCTGGTGCCCAATGCCGCGCTGCGCTTCACGCCTGCGGTACCGGAGGCGAAGGGATCTCCCTCCGCCGGGGGGGGCGGCATCACCGGATCGCTGATGATGCGCCGCCCGCGTGGCAGCAGCGGCGCCGACAAGACCGCGACCACGTCGCGCGGCGCGGGCCAGACGCTCTACGTGCTCGGCGACGATGGCCAGCCCCGGGCGGTGCAGGTGACGATCGGCGACACCAACGGCACCGTGACCGAAATCACCGGCGGCGAGCTGAAGCCCGGCATGAAGGTCATCACCGGCCAGCTCGCCAGCGGCAGCGGCCCGCGCAGCGGCCAACGCCGTCAGGGCGGTGGCGCAGGCAACAGCGGCGCAGGCGCCGGTGGAGGCCAGCGTGGCGGACAATGACGCGCCGATCATCCGCCTGCGCAACGTCACCAAGGTGTATGGCGAGGGCGCAACCCAGTTCCAGGCGCTGAAGGGGATCGACCTCGACATCCATGCCGGCGATTTCGTCGCCGTCATGGGCCCCTCGGGCTCGGGCAAGTCGACCACGATGAACATCCTGGGATGCCTGGACGTGCCCAGCGGCGGCGAGTTCCTGTTCAAGGGCGTGCATGTCGAACGGCTCGACCGCGACCAGCGCGCGCTGCTGCGCCGCAAATATCTCGGCTTCGTGTTCCAGGGGTTCAACCTGCTCGCGCGCACCACGGCGCTGGAGAATGTCGAGCTGCCGCTGCTCTATCGCGGCGACGCGAAGAAGGCGCGGCGCGATGCGGCGATGGCCGCGCTCGACAAGGTCGGACTGGCGAAATGGTGGGACCACACCCCCGCCGAGCTTTCGGGCGGCCAGCAACAGCGCGTCGCCATCGCCCGCGCGATCGTGACGAGCCCCGACGTGCTGCTGGCGGACGAACCGACCGGCAACCTCGACAGCGAACGCTCGGTCGAGATCATGCGGCTGCTGACCGATCTCAACCAGACCAGCGGGATCACCGTGCTGATGGTCACGCATGAGCCCGACATGGCGGCATTCGCGCGCACCCTCGTCCATTTCAAGGACGGGCTGGTCGAGCGGATCGACTCGAACGTGACGGAGCCCGCCTGATGCTCGGCACCACTTTCCTCCTCGCCGTGCGCTCGATCTTCCGGCACAAGCTGCGCTCATTCCTGACGACGCTGGGCATCATCATCGGCGTCGCCGCCGTGGTGGCGATGGTCACGCTGGGCAAGGCGACCACTGCCGCCGCGCAGCAACAGGTCGCGAGCCTGGGCACCAACATCCTCCAGATTCGCCCCGGCCAGGGCTTCGGCCGCGGCGGCGGCGGCCCGCGCCCGCCCGATTTCGAGGAAGCCGACGTCACCGCGATCGCCGATCAGGTCGCCGGCGTCACCGCCGTCGCGCCCCAGGCACAGACCACCGGCACCGCGATCTATCAAGGCGCCAACTGGTCCACGACGATCAACGGCACCACCAATGCCTTTTTCGGCGTCCAGCCCTGGCCACTGACGGGGGGACGCATCTTTTCCCGCGAAGAGGAACAGGCGGGCAAGGGCGTGTGCATCATCGGCAACACCGTGCGCACCAACCTGTTTCGCGGCGGCGATGCCGTGGGCCAGCGGATGCGGATCAACGGCATTTCGTGCGACATCATCGGCATGCTCTCGACGCGGGGCCAGGGCGGCTTCGGCGACCAGGACGATGTGGTGCTGATGCCGATCAAGCAGGTCCAGCGCCGCTTCACCGGCAACCGCGACATCCGGCTGATGCTGGTCGGCTTCGACCCGGCCTATGACAGCACCCAGGTCCAGGCATCGATCACCCAGGTGCTGCGCGAGCGGCGCAACATCACCGGCGGCAAGCAGGATGATTTCAACATCTTCGACACCGCGCAGATCAGCGCGACGCTGACCGGAATCACGACGCTGCTGACTTCGATCGTCACCGCCGTGGCCGCGATCAGCCTGGTCGTGGGCGGCATCGGCATCATGAACATCATGCTGGTCTCGGTGACCGAGCGCACGCGCGAAATCGGCATCCGCCTGGCGATCGGCGCGGTGGCGAGCGAAGTGCTGATGCAGTTCCTCACCGAAGCCGTGGTGCTGTCGTGCCTTGGCGGGCTGGTGGGGCTGGTGGTGGCGCAGCTGGTGGTGCTGGGCCTAGCGCCGCTGATGCAGGTGCCATGGATGTTCGAACCGCAGATCAACGTCATCGCCTTTGCGGTGTCGGCGCTGATCGGCGTGGTCTTCGGCTATTTCCCCGCGCGCCGCGCCGCCGGGCTCAATCCGATCGACGCACTGCGGCACGAATAGGCACGGCGACGGTTCCGCGTCAGGAACCGTCGCTGCGCACCCCATACAGCCTGCGCAGCGCGGTCAGATCCTCGCGCGTGTCGATGTCGACCAGTTCCGCCGGGCTCGCCACCACGTGCCGGCCGCGCAGGATCAGGTCGCGCGCGCCGGCATCGCCCTTGAGCGCGAGCAGCGCGTCGAACTGGTCGCTGCCGAACAGCGCCGGCGGCATCGGGCGCACCCCGTCGCTCGATGCCACGATCGTCGCGGCGCCATGGTCGGCATCGAACATCCGATAGATATGCGCCGCCGTCACGCGCGGCATGTCCGCCAGCACGACCAGCACGCCCGCCGCCCCCGCTGCGCGCGCCGCCTCGACGCCGCAGCACAGCGACCGCGCCTGCCCGAGCGACGGATCGGGATTCTCGATCACCCGATACCCGCGCGCCCCGAAATCCAGCGTCGTGCCGGACACGATCGCGATCCGGGTCAGGAACGGCATCTTCTCCAGCGTGGTGACGACATGATAGGCCAGCGGCTTGCCAAGAAACGGCTCCGCCAGCTTGTCGGCATCGGCAAAGCGCAGCGATTGCCCCGCCGCCAGCAGTACGAGCGCGACTGTCTCAGGCGTCAACATGAAAGCGCCGTACCATGGATGCGGCGATCGACAGCGCGATTTCGGCCGGGCCGATCGCGCCGATGTTGAGCCCCGCCGGTCCTTCGATCCGCGCAAGATCCTCCGCCGCCACCCCCTGCGCCGCCAGCCGCTCCAGCCGCGCCGCCTGGCTGCGCCGCGATCCCAGCGCCGCGACATAGCGCGTGGGGTGCGCCAGCGCCGCCAGCAGCGCGGCATCGTCGATCTTGGGATCATGGCTCAGCGTCACCACCGCCGTCGCGCGATCGGGGCGCAGTGCGGCCACGGCCTCGTCGGGCCAGCGATCGTCGAGCGTAACGCCGGGAAAACGCTCAGGCGTCAGGAAGCGCGCGCGCGGATCGATCAGCACCGTCGCGATTCCCATCTCGCGCGCCAGCCCCGCCAGCGTCTGGGCAATCTGCACCGCGCCGACGATCAGCAGCCGGCGCGGCGGATCATAGCGATTGACGAATCCGCCTTCGTCCGCCGCGACGCTCCGCCCGCTCGCAAGGTCGGTCGCCACGTCGAACGGCGTACCCGCCGCGCGCGCCACCGCGATCGCATCGAACAAGGCGGGATCAAACCCCGCCGCCGATACCGGCTGGACCAACACCGAGATCTGGCCGCCGCACGGCAACCCGACTTCCCACGCTGCGGCATCGGCGATGCCATAGTCCTTCACTACGGCAGGCGCGCCGGCGATCACGTCGGCGGCGGTCGCCAATATGTCGGTCTCGACACAGCCGCCCGACACCGATCCCTCGAACCGGCCATCGGCATGGACCAGCATGTGGCTGCCGCGCGGTCGCGGGGCCGATCCCCAGGTCGACACCACCGTCGCGAGCGCCATGGGCGCGCCGCGCCACGCCTGGGCCGCCGCAACCACGCTGTCATTTTCCGCCACGCTTCGCCTCGCTACCGTAATATCCGTGCCCTAACCGCCTACCGCATGGAGAGTTTCATGACGAGATCGTTGCTGGGTTTGGCGCTGGTTCTGCTATCGGGCTGTGCAGGCGTGCAGGAGAGAAAAATGTCGGAGGCCAACCCGGTGATCGTCATCGCGCATCGCGGCGCCAGCGGCTGGCGGCCCGAACATACGTTGCTGTCCTATGCTCTGGCGATCGAGCAGGGCGCCGACTTTATCGAGCCCGATCTGGTGCAGACCAAGGACGGCGTGCTGGTCGCCCGGCACGAAAACAACATCGCCGACACCACCGATGTCGCGGCGCATCCCGAATTTGCGGATCGCCGCACGACCAAGACGATCGACGGCCAGACGATGACCGGCTGGTTCACCGAGGATTTCACGCTCGCCGAGCTACGCACGCTGCGTGCGAAGGAACGGCTGCCCAAATTCCGCCCGGGCAACACCGCCTATGACGGCCAGGCCCCGATCCCGACGCTGGACGAGATCATCGCGCTGGCGAAAAAGGCGACGGCGGAAACGGGCCGCACCATCGGCATCTACCCCGAGACCAAGCACCCCAGCTATTTCGCCTCGATCGGCCTCCCGCTCGAAGCGCGGCTGGTCGACACGCTCAAGGCGGCCGGCTGGGACCGCGCCGATGCGCCGGTGTTCATCCAGTCGTTCGAAGTGGATAACCTCAAGCAGCTCAGGACGATGACCAGGGTGCGGCTGATCCAGCTGCTCGCGTCGGAAAGCGGCCCGGCCGATCATGCCGCGCCCAGCTATGCGGCGATGGTCACCCCCGATGGGCTGCGCGCGATCGCCGACTATGCCTATGGCATCGGCCCCGACACGGCGATGATCCTGCCCGCCTCGGGCACCCCCACGACGCTGGTCGCCGATGCCCATGCCGCCGGACTCAAGCTCCACCCCTGGACCTTCCGCGCAGAGAATTTCTTCCTGCTCCCGCCCTATCGCGTCGAAGGCGGGCCTGCGGTCCATGGCCGGCTGGCGGAAGAGATCGAACGCTTTATTGCGCTTGGCGTCGATGGTTTCTTCACCGATTACCCTGATATTGGCGTAGCGGCCCGCGCAGCGGCGCAGGCCGGGGGTGGAGAAACGAAATGATGCGCAAAGTGTTGATACCCCTCGTCGCGCTGCTGCCGCTGCTCGCGGGCGGGTGCATCGTCAAAGCGGCGGCGGACGTCGTCACGCTGCCGGTGCGCGCAGGCGCCAAGGCGGTCGATTGGACGACGACCAGCCAGGACGAAGCCGATCGCAATTACGGCCGCAAGATGCGCAAGCAGGAGGCGGAGGACGGCAAGGCGCGCCGCAAATACGAAAAGGAATGCCGCAAGCGCGGCGGCGATTGCCCGCCCTATTCCGGCGACCCGCGCTGATCCGCCAGCAGCGCGGCCACTGCGCGTAGGGTCTCGGGCTTCATCTGGACGAACAAATGGCTGCTGCGGATCTCGATCGCGCGGCAATCGCCACCGTCGGGCTCGCGACAGATCAGCCCGTTGACCAGCCCGTCGCTGCGGCTCCACAGCGCCGCCGAGGGCACGGGCAGCGGGCGCGCCGCCTCGGCCAGCCGCTGCGTCACCGCCGCATCGCTGATCCGCTCGCCGGTCAGCCACTGGAACTGGCGCCACACATTGGTCGCGGTGGGCGATCCGGCAAAGGGCGAGCTGATCGTGATGACCTGTCGCACCATGTCCGGGTGCCGGTGCGCGACGATCCGCGCCATGATTCCGCCCAGCGACACGCCGATCAGCGTCAGCGGCACGCCCATTTCGGCATGGACTTCGGCAACCCGCGCGAACAGCCGCGCGCCGTCGCCACCAATCGTCCGCGCGCCCAGATTGCGCCCCAGCCCCCAGCCGATGGCGCGATAGCCCAGCCCGTTCAGATAGCGCCGCAGCACCAGGTTCGAACGATCGGTGTTGAACAGTCCCGGCAGCACCATCACCGGCCGACCGTCGCCGCGCGGCGCATCCTGCAATCCGCGCCATCCGATCGCGAGCCGACCCAGCCCCCACGCAGCGCGCGGCCATTCGGCGAGCAGCGCCAGCCCCGGCGGCGGCAGGTCCGCGCGGGCCGGGACGGGCAGCTTCACCAGCTGCCGAAGCCCGGCGCCTCGCCCTTGCCCCGGCTCGGCCGCGTCACCCGCTCGGCGCCATAGCGCGCGCGCTTGACCAGCCGCAGCGTCGGCCAATGCCCGCGATCGAGCCGCCCGGCGAGCCGCAGCCCCTGCCGGCGATAGGCCTGCGCCACAGCGTCCGCCTGCCCTTCGAGCAGCCCCGCGAGGATCAGCGTGCCCCCTTCGGCCAGCGCCATGCCCACGGTCGGCGCCAGCTCGATCAGCGGCCCGGCCAGGATATTGGCGATGATGAGGTCATAGGGCGCGCGCCCGATCAGCAGCGGATGCTCCAGCCCCGGCGCGGCAGCCAGCGCCAGCTGGTTCGCGCCTTCGCCCAGCGCCACGCCGTTGATCGCGGCATTTTCCTCCGTCACCGTGATCGATCGCGGATCGATGTCGGATGCCGTGGCGTATGCGCGCGGCCACAAATACATCGCGGCAAAAGCGAGCAGCCCGGTGCCGGTGCCAAGGTCGAGCAGGTTGCGCACCACCGCGCCCCGGTCCTTCAGCGCGCCCAGCGTGAGCAGGCAGCCCGACGTCGTCTCGTGCGTGCCGGTGCCGAACGCCAGCCCCGCGTCGATGCGGAATGCCTTGGCGCCTTCGGGCACGGCGCCCTTGTTGGTCGCGGTGTGGACATAGAAGCGCCCGGCATGGACCGGCTCGATTCCCGCCTGGCTCAGCGTCACCCAATCGGCATCGCGGATGCGCTCCGCGACCAGCTTCGAGCCCGCCGCACTCGGCACCAGCGCGGCCACCGCAGCCAGCGCCGCGCTGTTGGGCTTGCCCTCGAAAAACGCCTCCAGCTGCCAGCTGTCGGGATCGTCCTCGACCCGCTCGCTGGTCATCAGCACCGGCAGGGGCGTGATCTCCGCCAGCGCGGGATCTTCGAAATCGAGCGCTTCGGCCTCTGCACGGGTACAGGGGAGCGTGAGTTTCCAACTAGCCATTATCCGATATCCACTGTCTGCGCGGCGACCGACTTGAGCGTGGGCAGGTCGATCGCGCGGTACTGAAGTCTTTTGCCCTGCCGCATCAGAATGCCCATGCGCGTCGGGCTCTGCATCCACAGCCGGTCGAGCCCGTCGATACTTTTGAGTACGAACGCCTGCTGCCCTGTGCGCAGGTCGCCGATCAGCACGTCCTGCGATTTGCGGTCCAGCGCATCGACGACCAGAACGACATAGGCGCGCGGCGGCACCACCGGCTTGCCGCCGTCGGCGGGGTTTTCGCTTGCGACCGTATAGTCGCCCCGGATGGGCTCTTCCGGCCCCTCCAACGCGGGAAGATAATAGCGCGCGGCGATGTGGCGGCTATTGTCGGCAAGGAGCTTGCGGTTCGCGCCCGTGGTCTTGTCTAGCAGGACGACATTGCGTGCGTCGGTGTCCTGACCGCCGGAATAAGGCCCGCCGCTGCCACGCCGGACCGACGCCTCGGTCGCGATGACGATCTCGCTCAGTGGCGTTCCCGCAAGCGCGTTGACCTCGGCCACCGCAAACTGCTCGCCGGGAGTCTTCGCTTCGACCGGCGCGGGGTCAGGCGTACGCCCACCTGCGAGCCGCGTCACCGAAACCGCCAGAAAGAGCACCGCGCCCGCTGCCAGCAAGCCCAGCACGGCAAGTCCCCAGAGAAGGATGCGGCGGGCGCTAGCGGACATAGCTCGCACCATTGATGTCCAATACTGCGCCCGTCATCGATGCTGGCGCCTCCAGCGCGCAGAAGCGGGCCAGTGTCGCGATCTCCGCAGGCTCGGCAACCCGGCCCAGCGGGATGTCGGCGAGCAGCTTGTCGCCGCCGCGGCTCTCCAGATAGTCCTCGGCCATGCCGGTCATGGTGAAGCCCGGGCAGATCGCAAAGGCCAGGATGCCGTCGCGGGCATAGCCGCGCGCGATGCTCTTGGTCATCGCCACCATTCCCGCCTTGGACGCGGCATAATGCCAGTGCGCCGGGCTGTCGCCGCGATAGGCTGCGCGGCTGGCGATGTTGACGATGCGGCCCGGTCGGCCTTCGGCCTGCCAATGGCGCACCGCGAGCCGGCACAGCTCCGCCGACGCGGTCAGGTTGATCCGCAGCGTGCGCTCCCATGCCGCGACCCAGTCGCCATGGTCCATGTCGAGCGGCGCCGCCTCGAACACGCCGGCATTGTTGACCAGCACATCGATCCGCCCGTCCAGCGCCGCCAGCGCCTGGTCCCACAATGCCTGCGGCGCGGCGGGATCGGCGAAGTCCGCCGCGATCCCGCTCGCGGTGCCGTGGCCGATCAGGCGCACCCCGTCACCGCCCAGCGACTGCGCGATCGCCGCGCCGATGCCCCGGCTGCTGCCGGTCAAGAGAATATGCGTCATTCCCCTTCCCTAGCCCAGCCGGGCAGCCAGCGGAAGGATCAGGCGGCGACGGTATTCGAGAAGGCCTCGGCAGCACCGTGGAGCTGGTGCAGCCGCTCGTCGACTTCGGTGACTTCGCGTTGCAGCGTGTCGATCTCGCTCGCCACGCTCTTGGTATCCTCGCGGATCGCGGCGATGGTCAGCGACATCGAATCGGCGGCGAGCGCGGTTTCGTCCACTGCTGCCGTGATCGCGGTCACGGTCTGCGCCTGCACTTCCATCGCCCCCCGGATCCGGTTGGCGCTTTCCTGCACTTCCGCCACGGTCGCGCGGATCGAGGCGTTGGTCTCCACCGTGCTGCGCGTGGCCGACTGGATCGCCGCGATCTTGGCGGCGATATCGTCGGTCGCGCGCGCGGTCTGGCTCGCCAGGCTCTTCACTTCCTGCGCCACCACGGCGAATCCGCGCCCGGCATCCCCCGCCCGCGCCGCCTCGATCGTGGCGTTGAGCGCCAGCAAGTTGGTCTGCCCGGCAATGTCGCGGATGAGCCCCAGGATCGATTCGATCGACTTGGCATGGTCCGACAGCATTTCCGACATGCCGACCGCAGCCCCCGCCTGACCCGAGGCCCGCGTCGCGATTTCGGCGGCAGCCTCCACTTCGTTGCGCGCATCCTCGATCGCGCGGATCAGCCCGGCGGCAGTATGCGCCGCCTCGCGCATGGCAACCGCAGACTGTTCGGCGGCGGCGGCGACTTCGCTCGTCTTGCCCAGCATGCCCCGCGCCGAACTCGACGCGCCCTGCGCCTGCACGCGGATGCGGTTGCCCAGCGCAGTGGCGCCGTGAATCGATTCGGCGATGCTCGCGCGGAACTGGTCCGCGCGCTCCTGGCGCTCGGCCACCACTTCGGCGGCGTCGCGCGCCTCAAGGTGCCCGGCCATCAGCTCGACTTCGGCCATCGCGACGCGCTGGACGATATCGCACAGCCGCGCCAGCCGCTCGGGCTGGTCCGAAAGCTGCTCGGCCAGCGCGCGCATCGTCGCGCTGTGCGCGTGGGCGAACGTGGCGATGATCGGGGGCAGCGGAATGCCGGCATTGTGCGTCATCGCGGCAAAGCTGCACACCATGTCGACCCATTGCTCGGTGAACGCATGGGCATATTTTATCTCGCCATAGCGGGCGCTCAGCTGGATATGCTCTTCGCTGCGGAAGCGGTCGCGCAGCGGCAGGCTGGCGGGCATTTCCAGGAAGCGCGCGGCCATCGTTCGCGCAATCGCTTCCTGTCGCCCCGCCATCAACGTGGCGATCTCTGCGCAGCCGGACAGCAACGCGCCGTCCCAGTCATAGTCGCGCCGATGCATGTCGATCGAACGGCCGTCGCCGCTCCAATGCCCGGTTGCGCGTGCGATACTCATGTCGGTTCCTTGGTTACGCTGCTACTTTCGCCACGAAATCGCTGGCGCTGCCCTTTAGTGCGCCCAGCTGGCCGTCGAGCGCGGCAAAGCCCTGGCCGACGCGATCGATCTCGCTCGCGACGCTTTCGGTATCCTCGCGGATCGCCCCGATCGTCGCCGACATCGAATCGGCGGCGAGCGCGGTTTCGTCCACTGCCGCGGTGATCGCGGTCACGGTCTGCGCCTGCACTTCCATCGCCACGCGGATGCGGTTGGCGCTTTCCTGCACTTCGGACACGGTCGCGCGGATCGAGGCATTGGTTTCCACCGTCGATCGCGTGGCCGACTGTATCGCCGCAATCTTGGCGGCGATATCGTCGGTCGCGCGCGCGGTCTGGCTCGCCAGGCTCTTCACTTCCTGCGCCACCACGGCGAATCCGCGCCCCGCATCGCCCGCCCGCGCCGCCTCGATCGTCGCGTTGAGCGCCAGCAAATTGGTCTGCCCGGCAATATCGCGGATGAGGCCCAGGATCGATTCGATCGACTTGGCATGGTCCGACAGCATTTCCGACATGCCGACCGCAGCCCCCGCCTGACCCGAGGCCCGCGTCGCGATTTCGGCGGCGGCTTCCACTTCGGTGCGCGCATCCTCGATCGCGCGGATCAGCCCGGCGGCGGTGTGCGCCGCCTCGCGCATCGCCACGGCGGACTGTTCGGCGGCAGCGGCGACTTCGCTGGTCTTGCCCAGCATGCCCCGCGCCGAGGCCGAGCTATGCACCGCCTGCACGCGCAACTGGTCGCCCTCGCGCGATGCACGCTCCACCGTCGCGCCGATCGAGTCGTGGAATTCCAGCGCCAGCCGGTCGCGCGCCACCCGCGCGCTGTGCTCGCGGTACAGGTTGTAGATTTCGACTGTAATGTCGCTCTCCAGCGCCGAGAGTCGCATCAGCGTGTCGATCAGCCCCGCCAGCCGCTCGCTTTCGCGGCCGACGCGCCGGAACAGCACGTCCAGTGCCGCGCGGTCACTCGCGTTGATCATCGACAGCAGCGCCATCGGCGGAATGTCGGCGGCATAGGCCGCCGCGACCGAGCGCTCGATCGATTCGATCCAGGCATTGCCCAGCGTATCCAGGAACCGGTCGCGCAGGAACACGACTCCGACATCGACCATCTTGTCATTGTCGGCGGTGGCCCAACTGCGCTGGTCGGCGAAACAGCGCTGCCATTGCTGCCAATAGGCGTCGGAAACCCCGCGAATCTCGGGCTCCAGCGCGTCCCACACCTCGCGGCTGGACTGGACGAGCAGCCCGTCGAAATCGAACACCCGCAACCGGGCGCGCACGTCGATCCGCGCGCTCATCGTGCCGGGTACCGGCAGGTCCTTGGTCGATGCCACCGTCTGGAAACCCCCTGTGCAGCCCGGAGAAAACGGGCCGATCCTGTTGCGCAGCTATGCACCGAAGTGGTTAAGGCGAAGTTAGACACCGTGACTGCGTGAAGCATCCGACTTGCATCCCTGCGCCGCAGGGCTAAGGAAGCCGCGTCGACCCGAAAGGAACGCCCTTGGCAAACGTGCGCAAACCTGCGCGACCCCTGTCGCCGCATCTCTCGATCTGGAAATGGGGCCCCTCGATGGTGGTCTCGATCCTTCACCGCGCCACCGGCTCCGGCATGGCAACGGTGGGAACCGTCCTGTTCGTCTGGTGGCTGAGTGCGCTTGCATCCGGCGCGCCTGCCTATGACGCGTTCGTGGACCTGTTCACGCTCAAGTCCGGCGCGCTCAACATTCCGGGCTATATCCTGGGAATCGGGCTCAGCTTCGCCTTCTTCCAGCACATGGCGTCGGGCGTGCGGCACCTGTTCCTCGATGTCGGCGCGAATTTCGAGCTGGGCGGCAACAAGCGCACGGCGATCGCGACCATCGTGTTCTCGGTGCTCGCCACGGTGGGCTTCTGGATCGTCCTTCTGGAGAAGAGCAATGGGTAACGGTACCGAACTCGGCCGTGTCCGCGGGCTCGGCTCGGCGCATCACGGCGCCGAGGGCTGGTGGCATCACAAGATCAGCGCCGGATCGAATCTGGTGCTGGTGCTGTGGTTCCTCGCCTCGATCGCGCTGCTGCCGGCCTATGACTATGCCACGATCTCTGCCTGGATCGCGCAGCCGCTGGTCGCGGTACCGCTGATCCTGCTGGTCGTCAGCGTCTTCTATCACTTCCACCACGGCCTGACCGTCGTGATCGAGGATTACCAGCATGGCGAATCGCGCCTCGTGCTGACGGTCCTGCTGAAGTATTTCACCATCGCTGCGGCCACGCTGGCGATCTTCTCGATCCTCAAGGTGGCATTCACTGCCGGAGCTGTCGCCTGATGCCGACCGCGTACAAGATCATCGATCACACCTATGATGCCGTCGTCGTCGGCGCCGGCGGATCGGGCCTGCGCGCCACGATGGGCTGCGCCGAAGCCGGCCTGCGCACCGCGTGCATCACCAAGGTGTTCCCCACCCGCAGCCACACCGTGGCGGCACAGGGCGGCATCGCCGCCAGCCTGGGCAACAACACGCCCGATCACTGGTCGTGGCACATGTTCGACACCGTCAAGGGCTCCGACTGGCTCGGCGACCAGGACGCGATCGAATATATGGTCCGCGAGGCACCGCAGGCGGTGTACGAGCTGGAACATGCCGGCGTGCCGTTCAGCCGCAACGACAATGGCACCATCTATCAGCGCCCGTTCGGCGGCCATATGCAGAACATGGGCGAAGGCCCTCCCGTGCAGCGCACCTGCGCCGCGGCGGACCGCACCGGCCACGCGATGCTCCACGCGCTGTACCAGCAGAGCCTGAAGTACGACGCCGACTTCTATGTCGAATATTTCGCGCTCGACCTCATCATGGAAAATGGCGAGTGCCGGGGCGTGATCGCGCTGTGCATGGAAGACGGCTCGATCCACCGTTTCCGCAGCCATGCCGTGGTGCTCGCCACCGGCGGCGGCGGGCGTGTGTACCAGTCGGCGACGTCGGCGCACACCTGCACCGGCGACGGCAACGGCATGGCCCTGCGCGCAGGCATCGCGCTCCAGGACATGGAGTTCGTCCAGTTCCACCCGACCGGCATCTACGGCGCGGGCGTGCTCATCACCGAGGGTGCGCGCGGCGAAGGCGGCTACCTGACCAATTCCGAGGGTGAGCGCTTCATGGAGCGCTATGCTCCCTCGGCCAAGGACCTTGCCAGCCGCGACGTCGTCGCGCGTTCGATGGCGATGGAAATCCGCGAAGGGCGCGGCGTCGGCAAGGAGAAGGATCATATCTTCCTTCACCTCAACCATATCGACCCGAAGATCCTGGCGGAGCGCCTGCCCGGCATCACCGAGACCGGCAAGATCTTCGCCGGCGTCGACCTGACCCGCCAGCCGCTGCCTGTGGTCCCGACCGTGCACTACAACATGGGCGGCATCCCCACGAACTATCACGGCGAAGTCGTCCACAACAAGGACGGCAACCCGGATACCGTGATCCCCGGCCTGTTCGCCGTGGGCGAAGCGGCCTGCGTGTCGGTGCACGGCGCCAACCGCCTCGGCTCGAACTCGCTGATCGACCTTGTCGTGTTCGGCCGCGCCACCGGCCTGCGCCTCAAGGAGATCATCAAGCCCGGCACGGCGCACAAGCCGCTGCCCAAGGGTTCGGAAGAGTTCGCGCTCGGTCGCCTCGATCACTTCCGCCACGCAGCGGGCGGCACGCCGACCGCACAGCTGCGCGCCGAAATGCAGAAGACGATGCAGCGCCACTGCGCCGTGTTCCGCGACAGCGCGCTGCTGAGCGAAGGCGTCACCGAAATGGACCGCATCTATGCCGGTTTCCAGGACGTGCGCGTCACCGATCGCTCGCTGATCTGGAACACCGACCTGGTCGAGACGCTCGAACTCGACAATCTGATCGGCCAGGCCGTGGTGACGATCCGCAGCGCCGAGAACCGCAAGGAAAGCCGCGGCGCCCATATGCACGAGGACTTCCCCAACCGCGACGACGCGAACTGGATGAAGCACACCGTGACGACGTTCGACGGCTGGGGCGGCAAGGGCGGCACCACCGCGATCGACTATCGCCCGGTGCACGACTACACGCTGACCGACGAGATCGAGTACATCAAGCCGAAGAAGCGGGTGTATTGATGAAAGCGAGCCATTGTTTTTGGGTCTATGACAACTGGACCAGAAACAAGGCTCGCGTTCATTATTCGACGTGTAGCTATTGCAACGACGGGCGTGGCATTCACTCGAATCCAAGTGGCAAAAATAGTACCTGGCACGGCCCGTTTGAAACTATTGAGGAAGCCGATCATAAGGCGACGTCGTTGCGCAGAACAATTACGGACCGATGTTGTGCATGTAATCCCGGGTAGGGCGCGGCCCACGGCTATCGTCGAGGTATCGGCGTAGCGTTACGCCGCGTCCCGGAACCGCTCTACGCGAATCTCGTCCTCATGCGCGCGTGCCTGCGCCAGTTCGTGCGCGACCTGCATCCGCAGCAGCGTGTCGGCCTTTACGCCAAACGCCTTTTCAAACCGGATCGCCATGTCGGCGGAAAGCCCTGCGCGGGCATTCAATAATGCGCTCATCGCCTGCCGAGTCACGCCCAGATGCTGCGCCGCCTCGGTTACGCTCAGTCCGTGCGCCTCGACGATTTCCGCGCGCAACCATGCGCCGGGATGCAGGGCGAAGGCGGGAGACAGGGTGATGGCCATCAGTGGTAATCCTCCAGGTCGAGTTCGGCGATGCCGCCATCCTCGGTCACGCGGAATGTCATCCGCCAGTTCTTTGTAACCGTCAGCGACCAAAACCCTGCCCGATCGCCGGTCAGCCTATGAGCGCCCCAGTTGGGCGGCACGTGTAGTTCCTCCGCCGCATCGATGGCCGCCAGGAACGCGATCATTCTGCGCAACCGTTCGACCAGCTTTGCGTCCAGCCCCCGCGGCTGCCCGGTTTCGACGAAATGACGCAACGCCTTGTGCCGGATGCCGTCGATTCGCATCGGGGCACCATATATGCGCGCTTCGTAAAGCGCAACGCGACACTAGACAGGGGAGCCCGCTTGACTCCCCCGCCGCACCCGCGAAACTGGGCCCAGAACATAGCGGGGGTCCATCGCCGATGCGTTTCGCCTTTGTCCTTGCCGGCTGGTGCGCTGCCGCGTTCCTGGCCCTGCCGGCTGCGGCGCAGATACGGCATACGAAGGACTGGCCGAACCTCACCACCGGCGACACACCCGGAGAGATGCGCGAGTCGATCGCCGCCGGTCCCCAACTGGAGACAGGGCGCACGCCGCAATGGCTGCTCGAGGACCATCGCCGCCGGGCCCGCGCGTTCGCTGCGCTGCTGCCCCAGCGCAAGGGCGTGGTCGACGCCTATGTCGTGTCGATCGCGCTCGACAGCGATCCCGTGTTCGGCCGCGAGGCGCGCGAGGCGGGCAAGGTGCTCGCCCGGCGCTACGACGCGGTCGGTCGCACGCTGGTGCTCGGCAGCCCCACTGGTCCCGGTGCCACCGACGCGCTCCCCAATGGCAGCCTCGAGTCGCTCGCACTGGCGCTGGCGCGAGTCGCGGAAGTGATGGACCGGACGGAGGACGTGCTCGTGCTGTACGTCACCAGCCATGGCGCAAAGATCGGCATCGCCTATCACGATGGCGACCAGGGCTATGGGATGCTCCCGCCCGTGCGACTGGCGGCCATGCTCGACGGGCTGGGCATCCGCAACCGGGTGCTGTTCCTGTCCGCCTGCTATTCGGGCATCTTCATCCAGCCGCTGTCGAACGACACGAGCGCGATTCTCACGGCGGCGTCGTCGGACCGCACGTCGTTCGGGTGCCGGGCGGAGAATGACTGGACCTTTTTCGGCGACGCGATGGTCAACCACGCGCTGCGCAAGCCGCAGCCGCTGGACGCGGCGATCGTCGAGGCGCGCGACCTGATCAGCGGCTGGGAACTCAGCGGCAAGCTCACGCCCTCCGATCCCCAGGTGGCGATCGGCGCGGGCATGGCCCCTATCCTCGCCGCGCTGGAGGCGCGGATGCCCGCCACTGCGACCCCACCCGTCGGCGCACCGGCGACCGACGCGCTGGGCGCGCCATAGGGAACCAGCGCTCCGGCGAGGGGTTGCGCAGGCCATGACCGACTCCACCGCCTCGTCCGAAAGCCGCGCCACGCGCTATCCGCTGCTGTCGATGCCGCACGTCCTGCTCCACGGCACCGTGGACCACGAAATGTATGCCGATTTCCGGCGCCAGCTGGCGGCAGCCCCTGCCGAGGGGACGCTGGTCGTGTCGATCTCGACGCTGGGCGGCGACCCCGAAGTCGCCCGGCTGATGGGCGACGACCTGCGGCTGCTGCGCGACTATACCGGGCGCGAGATGCTTTTCCTGGGCAAGGTCGCGGTCTATTCGGCGGGCGCGACGTTCATGGCCAGCTTTCCGGTCGACAAGCGTTTTCTCACGCGCGGCACGCGAATCATGGTCCACGAACGCATCCTGACCAAGGACATCGCGCTGTCGGGCCCGCTCAAGTCGGTGATCGCCAGCCTCAAGGCCAATCTCCACGAAATCGAGCATTCGATCCGCATCGAAGAGGAAGGGTTTCGCGATCTGGTCGCCGGATCGACGATACCGTTCGAGGAAGTCCAGCGCCGCGCCCCCACCAATTGGTATATCGAGGCCGAGGAAGCGCGCGACCTTGGCCTCGTTCTGGACGTGATCTGATACACCAAATCGCGGCTAAGCGCGCCTACGGGGTTGCGCTGCGATTGCGAAAGGCATAGCCGACGCACCGAAAGCCGTGTGGTCAAGAAGGATCTACAGGAATGGCCGAATTCCGCCTGCCCAAGAACAGCCGTATCACCAAGGGCAAGGAGCATAAGGCTGACGCGACGGCAACGCGCGTCAAGACGTTCAAGATCTACCGCTACGATCCCGATAGCGGCGAGAATCCGCGCTACGACCAGTTCCAGGTCGATCTGGACGAATGCGGCCCGATGGTCCTGGACGCGCTGATCAAGATCAAGTCCGAGCAGGACGCCTCGCTCACCTTCCGCCGTTCGTGCCGCGAGGGAATTTGCGGGTCGTGCTCGATGAACATGGACGGGCGCAACGGGCTGGCCTGCACGACCGCGATCGAGGATATCAAGGGCGATATCCGCATCACGCCGCTGCCGCACATGGATGTCATCAAGGACCTCGTCCCCGACTTCACCCATTTCTATGCGCAGTACAGCTCGATCAAGCCGTGGCTGCAGACCGTGTCGACCACGCCGTCGGGCAAGGAGCGGCTCCAGTCCCCCGAACAGCGCGACAAGCTGGACGGCCTGTACGAGTGCATCCTGTGCGCCTGCTGCTCGACCTCGTGCCCGAGCTATTGGTGGAACAGCGACAAGTTCCTGGGCCCGGCGATCCTGCTCCAGGCCTATCGCTGGCTGGCCGACTCGCGCGACGAGATGACCGGCGAGCGGCTCGATGCGCTCGAGGATCCGTTCCGCCTGTATCGCTGCCACACGATCATGAACTGCGCGAACGTCTGCCCCAAGGGCCTGAACCCGGCAAAGGCAATCGCGGAGATCAAGAAGATGGAAGCCGAGCGCGCGCTTTGACCGAGGGCGCGGGCATCCCGCACTTCCGGTACGAGGACGAACCGGGCCATCCCGGCTGGAAACGCTGGGAATTGCGGGAAGCCACGCGGTTCAACGGCTTTCTCGGTCCCATCCTCGTCCGGCGTGAAGGCGATGTTGCTCGCGTCCGGATGGTGCCGGGGCACCAGCATTCGAACCTGCGCGACCAGGTCCATGGCGGCGCCCTTCTGGGCTTTATCGACATTGCGCTGTTCGCCGGCGCGCGCGGGCTGGACGTCATCACTGCCGGCCCCGCTTCCACCATCGACGTGTCGGTGCAATTCGTCGCGGGCGCGCCGATCGGCGACGCGATCGAGGCGCGCGTCGAGCTGGTGCGCGAGACCGGGCGGATGCTGTTCCTGCGCGGCCTGATCGTCCAGGGCGACTCCACCATCGCCAGCTTCCAGGGAACCGTGCGCAAGCCTTCGCAACAATGACCAAGCTTCTTGAACGTTATGCCGCGCTGGTCGCGGGCGGCGAGCTTCGCCCCGATCCCGAGCAACAGGCCGCCGCGACTCGCCTCGCCGCCCTGGCCCGCGAACTGGAAGAAACGCCGAAACGGGGCAGCATCCTGTGCCGCCTCGCCGGCCGCCGGCCCGAGCCGCCAAAGGGCGTCTATATGTGGGGCGGCGTCGGGCGCGGCAAATCGATGCTGATGGACCTGTTCTTCGACAGCGTCGCCATCACCGCCAAGCGCCGGGTGCATTTCCACGAATTCATGATCGAGGTGCACCAGCGCCTCAATGTCGAGCGGCAAAAGGAAACCGCCGACCCCATCGTCGTCGTCGCCGCCGAGCTGGCGCAGGACATGCGCCTGCTCGCGTTCGACGAAATGGTGGTCAACAACCCGCCCGACGCGATGATTCTGTCGCGGCTGTTTACCGAGATGATGCGCCACGGGCTCACCATGGTCGCCACGTCGAACCGCGCGCCCGATGATCTGTACAAGGACGGGCTCAACCGCGCGCTGTTCCTGCCGTTCATCGCGCTGATCCACGCGCGGATGGACGTGCTGACGCTCAACGGCCCGGTCGATTACCGGCTCAACCGGCTGGGCCGGATGGATACCTGGCTCGTCCCCAACGGGCCCGAGGCGACGGCTGCGCTGTCCGCCGCATTCTTCCGCCTGACCGACTATCCGGTCGAGGACCGCGCGCATGTGCCCGCGTGCGAACTGCCGATTCAGGGCGGGCGCGAGATGCACGTGCCCAAATGCCTGAAGGGCGTGGCGGTATTCTCGTTCAAGCGGCTGTGCGCCGAGGCGCGCGGCGCGCCCGACTATCTGGCGATCGCGCGGCGATTCCATACCGTGATCCTTGTCGGAATCCCGCGCCTGGGGCCTGAAAACCGCAACGAGGCGGCGCGTTTCGTGACGCTGATCGACGCGCTGTACGAACATCGGGTCAAGCTGCTCGCTGCTGCCGATGCCGAGCCGCAGCACCTGTACGACTCGGGCGACGGACGCTTCGAGTTCGACCGGACAGTGTCGCGGCTGATGGAAATGCAGTCCGACGACTATCTCGCCCAGGGCCACGGCGCGCAATAACCCACGGCTTCCTGCGGCGCACACGCCTTATTGCTCCTGCGAACCATTTGCAAAGATAATCGGCCCGTGATTCCCATCACGGGTTGTGGCACGTCTATTATGGGTTTAAGCCGCCCCCGCTTTCAGGGCGCCGAACACCGCGCCCGCGGTTGGTTTGTACAGACCCAAGGAGAATTCATGGCTCGCAAGAAGATCGCGCTGATCGGCTCTGGCATGATCGGTGGTACGCTCGCGCATCTCGCCGCGATGAAGGAGCTGGGCGACATCGTCCTGTTCGACGTCGCTGAGGGGCTGCCGCAGGGCAAGGCGCTCGATATCGCCCAGTCTGGCCCGGTCGAAGGCTTTGACGCCACGATGCGCGGCGCCAACAGCTATGAGGACATCGCCGGCGCCGACGTCTGCATCGTCACCGCCGGTGTCGCGCGCAAGCCCGGCATGAGCCGCGACGACCTGCTCGGCATCAACCTGAAGGTCATGAAGGCCGTGGGCGAGGGCATTGCCGCCCACGCACCCGACGCCTTCGTCATCTGCATCACCAACCCGCTCGACGCGATGGTGTGGGCGCTGCGCGAATTCTCGGGCCTCCCGCATCACAAGGTCGTCGGCATGGCCGGCGTGCTGGATTCGGCGCGCTTCCGTACCTTCCTGGCCGAAGAGTTCCAGGTCTCGGTCGAGGACGTCACGGCCTTCGTGCTGGGCGGCCATGGCGACACCATGGTCCCCGTCGTCGAATATTCGACCGTTGCCGGCATCCCGATCCCCGATCTCATCAAGATGGGCTGGTCCACTCAGGAGCGCATCGACGCGATCGTCCAGCGCACCCGTTCGGGCGGCGGCGAGATCGTCGGCCTGCTCAAGACCGGCTCGGCCTTCTACGCCCCCGCCACCAGCGCGATCGCGATGGCCGAGAGCTATCTGAAGGACAAGAAGCGCCTGCTGCCCTGCGCCGCGCACCTGACCGGCCAGTATGGCGTGGACGACCTGTACGTCGGCGTGCCGATCGTCATCGGCAAGGACGGCGTCGAGAAGATCGTCGAGATCGAGCTGAAGGATGAGGCCAAGGCCAATTTCCAGACCTCTGTCGATGCGGTCAAGGAACTGCTCGTCGCCTGCAAGGCGATCGACTCGAGCCTGAACTGATCCGATGCGTCGGGCCCTCTGCCTCGCTGTGTTGCCCGTGTCGCTGCTGTGCAGCGGCGGGGTGGCCTATGCGCAGGACGGGCTCGACGATCCGGTGACGCTGTTCAACACCGCCTGCCTTTCGGGGCAGGCGCGGCTGTCGCGGACCAAGTTCGACGACATCGCCTATGGCGCGCTGCCCGCGCCGGTGCGCACCGTCTATGGCCTGGCGATCGACGGTGCCCGCGCCACCCCCCCGGCGGCGCCGGGCGACCTTGAGGTGCCCAACCGGGTGCTGGTGTCCTTGCCTGACAAGGACATGTACCTGCTGCTCCCGGCCAGCGGCGCGCCGGGCCGGGCGGCGGAATATTGCAGCGTGATCTGGCAGGGCGAGCATCAGGACATTGCCGAAGCTGCCGCCAAGGCCGCGATCGGCGATACCAAGCCGCTTCCCGTGCCCGCACTGCGGCCCGACACGCGCTATTTATCCTATCGCCACAGCGGAACGGTCATCACCGCCGCGCAACTCGATCGATGGACGGTGCTCAGCATCGTCTCCGACCCATCCACGAAGGAGCGAACCACTCCATGAGCATTCTCGTCGACAAGAACACCAAGGTCATCACCCAGGGGATGACCGGCAAGACCGGCACGTTCCACACCCGTGCGGCGCTGGATTACGGCACCCAGATGGTCGGCGGCGTGACGCCGGGCAAGGGCGGCACGATCCATGACGAACTGGGCCTGCCCAATTTCGACACCGTCGCCGAAGCGGTGAGCAAGACCGGCGCCAATGCGTCCGTGATCTATGTTCCGCCCCCCTTCGCAGCCGATTCGATCCTGGAAGCGATCGACGCCGAAGTGCCGCTGATCGTCGCGATCACCGAAGGCATTCCGGTGCTCGACATGGTCAAGGTGAAGCGCGCGCTGTCGGGCTCGAAGTCGCGCCTGATCGGCCCGAACTGCCCCGGCGTGCTGACCCCCGGCGAGTGCAAGATCGGCATCATGCCGGGCAGCATCTTCTCCAAGGGTTCGGTCGGCGTCGTGTCGCGCTCGGGCACGCTGACCTATGAGGCGGTGTTCCAGACCACGAACGCGGGCCTCGGCCAGACCACTGCAGTCGGCATCGGCGGCGATCCGGTCAACGGCACCAACTTCATCGACGTGCTGGAACTCTTCCTGGCGGACGAAGCCACCCAGTCGATCATCATGATCGGCGAGATCGGCGGCTCGGCCGAAGAAGAAGCCGCGCAGTTCCTGATCGACGAGGCCAAGCGTGGCCGCAAGAAGCCGATGGCCGGCTTCATCGCGGGCCGCACGGCGCCTCCGGGCCGTCGCATGGGCCATGCCGGTGCGATCGTCTCGGGCGGCCAGGGCGGCGCCGAAGACAAGATCGCGGCGATGGAAGCAGCGGGCATCCGCGTTGCTGCCAGCCCGTCCGAACTGGGTTCGACCCTTGCAGAAGTGCTCAAGGGTTAACAACTAGGCCGTCATCCCGGCGCGAGCCGGGATCTCGTGCCATGGGCCGTGTGCTTGCGGCTTGAGACCCCGGCTTTCTCGGGGTGACGCGTGAGGAATTGATCATGGGCTATGAGGGCCTCGACTTCGACGATATCGCGGGCGGCGTAAGCCCGGCTTTCGTCGAGACACTGTACCGCCGTTACAAGGCCGATCCGGCTTCGATCGAACCGGGCTGGCGCCAGTGGTTCGAAGGATTGGAAAACACAGCGCAAGGGCCCAGCTGGGCCAATCCGCGCTGGCCGATCTTCGATACCGATGCCCTCACCGCCGCGCTCGATCCCACGCAGATGGAGCCCGCGCCCAAGCCCGCCAAGGGCGGCGCCCCCGCTCCCAAGGCGGCAGCCCCGGCCGCGTCCGAGGCGGACATCGCCAAGGCGGCCGGTGATTCGATCCGCGCGATGCTGCTGATCCGCACCTATCGCGTGCGCGGCCATCTTGCGGCAAATCTCGACCCGCTGGGCCTTGCGCGGCAGGACGTGCCCGCCGACCTGACGCCCGAATATCACGGCTTCTCCGCCGCCGACCTCGATCGCCCGATCTATCTGGGCGGCACGCTGGGGCTGGAAAAGGCGACGGTGCGGGAGATCGTCGCGATCCTCCAGGCCAATTACTGCGGCAATGTCGGCCTTGAGTACATGCACATCTCGGACGTGGAGGAGCGCCGCTTCCTCCAGGACCGGATGGAGGGCAAGGACAAGGAAATCAACTTCACGCCCGACGGCAAGAAGGCGATCCTGTCCAAGGTCATCGAAGCCGAGCAGTGGGAAAAATTCCTCGGCAAGAAATATGTCGGCACCAAGCGCTTCGGCCTCGACGGCGGCGAAGCGATGATCCCGGCGATGGAATCGATCATCAAGTACGGCGGCCAGATGGGCATCCGCGAGATCGTGTACGGCATGGCCCATCGCGGCCGGCTCAACATGCTCGCCAACGTCATGTCCAAGCCGTTCCGCGTGATCTTCCACGAATTCGGCGGCGGTTCGGCGAACCCGGACGACGTCGCCGGCTCGGGCGACGTGAAGTACCATCTCGGCACCTCGACCGACCGTGAGTTCGACGGAATCAGCGTCCATATGTCGCTGACCGCCAACCCCTCGCACCTCGAAGCCGCCGATCCGGTCGTGCTGGGCAAGGTCCGCGCGCTCCAGACGCTGCGCAGCGATCTGGCCGAACATACCCAGGTCCTGCCCGTGCTGATCCATGGCGACGCGGCATTCGCGGGCCAGGGCATCGTGTGGGAATGCCTCGGCTTCTCAGGCATTCGCGGGTACAACACCGGCGGCTGCATCCATTTCATCATCAACAACCAGATCGGCTTCACCACCAGCCCGCAATATGCGCGCTCGTCGCCCTATCCGAGCGACGTGGCGAAGGGTGTCCAGGCGCCGATCCTGCACGTCAACGGCGACGATCCCGAAGCCGTGACCTTCGCGTGCAAGGTCGCGATCGAATTCCGCCAGGCATTCAAGCGCGACGTCGTGATCGACATGTGGTGCTATCGCCGCTTCGGCCACAACGAAGGCGACGAACC
Source organism: Sphingomonas degradans (assembly GCF_053502645.1). NCBI lineage: Bacteria > Pseudomonadati > Pseudomonadota > Alphaproteobacteria > Sphingomonadales > Sphingomonadaceae > Sphingomonas > Sphingomonas degradans. The sequence goes on along the minus strand of NZ_CP177172.1, from coordinate 137,175 downwards.
GAGCTTCACCCAGCCGCTGATGTACGCCAAGATCAAGCAGCATCCGCCGGTGAGCGAAGTCTATGCCGCGCGGCTGAAGGCCGAGGGCGTGGTCGACCAGGCTTTCCTGGACGAAAAGACGCACCAGTTCACGACGCTGCTCGAAGGCGAGTTCGAGGCCGGCAAGACCTATCTGCCCAACAAGGCGGACTGGTTCGCGGGCCGCTGGTCGGGCCTCGGCGCGCCTGCCGATCCCGAAAGCGCGCGCCGCAGCGTGGATACCGGCATCGAGAAGAAGCTGTTCGACAGCCTCGGCCGCACGCTGACCACGGTTCCCGAAGGGCATGACATCCACAAGACGCTGGCGCGCGTGCTCGACGCCAAGCGCGAGATGTTCAAGTCCGGCGCCAATTTCGATTGGGCCACGGGCGAGGCGCTGGCGTTCGGCTCGCTGCTGTCCGAAGGCTATTCGGTGCGCCTGTCGGGCCAGGATTCGGGTCGCGGCACGTTCAGCCAGCGGCACGCCGTCTGGATCGACCAGAAGACCGAGGCGCGGTACATCCCGCTCTCGACCATCCCGCACGGCAGCTTCGAAGTACTCGACAGCCCGCTGTCCGAATATGGCGTGCTCGGCTTCGAATATGGCTATGCCTCGGCCGACCCCAAGGCACTGGTGCTGTGGGAGGCGCAGTTCGGCGATTTCGTCAACGGCGCCCAGATCATGATCGACCAGTTCATCGCATCGGGCGAGTCCAAGTGGCTGCGTGCCAACGGCCTCGTGATGCTGCTGCCCCATGGCTATGAAGGCCAGGGGCCGGAGCACAGCTCGGCGCGTCCCGAACGCTTCCTCCAGCTGTGCGCACAGGACAATATGCAGGTGGTGAACATCACCACGCCTGCGAACTATTTCCACCTGCTGCGCCGCCAGATGCACCGCAATTTCCGCAAGCCGCTGGTGCAGATGACGCCGAAGTCGCTGCTCCGCCACAAGCTGGCGGTGTCGACCAGCGACGAGTTCCTCGGCGACAGCCATTTCAAGCGCATCCTGTCCGATCCTTCCGCCCCGGCCGATGCCGACGTGCGGCGCCTGATCCTGTGCACCGGCAAGGTCGCCTATGACCTGATCGAGGCACGCGACGCGGCGGGCGACAAGAACACCGCGATCGTCCGCATCGAGCAGCTGTATCCCTTCCCGGGCGAGCCGCTGACCGCGCGCCTCAAGCGCATGGTCAATGTCGAGGAAGTGATCTGGGCGCAGGAAGAGCCGAAGAACAACGGTTACTGGTTCTTCGTCGAACCGTTCATCGAGCAGTGCCTGGTCGATGCCGGGGTGAAGCCGCAGCGTCCGCGCTATGCGGGCCGCGCCGCCGCCGCATCGCCCGCCACGGGCCTGATGAAGCGCCACCAGACCGAACAGGCCGCGCTCGTCGCCGACGCGCTTGGCCATAATGTCCGCGAAGAAATCCGCCGTACCCGGAAGGCCTGATATGACCGACGTAAAAGTGCCCGTGCTGGGCGAATCCATCACCGAAGCAACGCTGGGCGAGTGGCTGAAGAAGCCCGGAGACGCCGTGCAGGTTGACGAGCCGATCGCCAGCCTCGAGACCGACAAGGTCTCGGTCGAAGTCCCCTCGCCCGTCGCGGGCATCCTGGGCGAGCAGCTCGTCAAGGTGGGCGACACCGTCGAAGTCGGCGCCGTGATCGCGACCGTCGGCGAAGGCGGCGCGGCTGCGTCGCCCGCCCCGGCGCCTGCCGCAGCGCCCGCGCCCGCATCGGCCCCCGCGCCTGCCGCCGGTGGTGAAGCCGCCGCGCTCTCGCCGTCGGTGCGCCGTGCGGTGCTGGAAACCGGCGTCGATCCCTCGACCGTGCAAGGCACCGGCAAGGACGGTCGCCTGACCAAGGACGACGTCGTCGCCGCCGCCGCCGCCAAGCCCGCAGCGGCCGCCCCGGCAGCATCGCCCGCCGCCGCCCCGGCTCCCGCCGCATCGGGCCGCAAGGAAGAGCGCGTCCGCATGACGCGCCTGCGCCAGACGGTCGCCAAGCGGCTGAAGGAAGCGCAGAACACCGCCGCGATGCTGACGACGTTCAACGACGTCGACATGACCGAAGTCATCGCCGCGCGGACCAAGTACAAGGACCTGTTCGAGAAGAAGCACGGCGTCCGCCTCGGCTTCATGGGCTTCTTCGTGAAGGCCGCCGTCCAGGCGCTGCGCGACATCCCCTCGGTCAATGCCTCGATCGAAGGCGATGAGATCGTCTATCACGACTATGCCGACATCTCGGTCGCGGTCTCCGCGCCGCAGGGCCTGGTCGTTCCCGTGATCCGCGACGCCCAGGACCTGTCGGTCGCCGGCATCGAAAAGACGATCGGCGACTTCGGCAAGCGCGCCAAGGACGGCACGCTCAAGATGGACGAAATGAAGGGCGGCACCTTCACCATCTCGAACGGCGGCGTGTTTGGCTCGCTGATGTCGACCCCGATCATCAACCCGCCCCAGTCGGCCGTGCTGGGCCTGCACCGCATCGAGGACCGCCCGGTCGTCCGCGACGGCCAGGTCGTCGTCCGCCCGATGATGTACCTCGCGCTCAGCTACGACCACCGCCTGATCGACGGCCGCGAGGCGGTGACGTTCCTGGTGGCGCTCAAGAACGCAATCGAGGATCCGACGCGCCTGCTGATCGACCTCTAACCGTGCCCCTGCGAAAGCAGGGGCCCAGGGTTGCGGCGTACTGCGCTCGCCTTGGGCTCCCGCTTCCGCGGGTGCGCAAAGACCAAGGAGAAGCCCGACGAAATCCGGCTGCGTGTACATCATGGCGAACCAGCGCAACGGCACCATCTATGTGGGGTCGACCAGCGACTTGGCCGCCCGGGCGTACCAGCATCGCAACGGGATAATCGACGGCTTCACCAGGGAACATGGCTGCAGGCTCCTCGTCTGGTACGAGGCGCATGAGGATCTGGACGGGGCGCGGCTTCGCGAACGCCAGGTGAAGAAATGGAAGCGGGCGTGGAAGATCGAACTGATCGAACGCGACAACCCGCTATGGAAGGATTTGTACGGGACGCTCTTCGGCTGATCGGCGCAACGGTGCCGGATCGAGGAACGACCTTCGCAACCCTGGGCTCCTGCGTTCGCAGGAGCACAGTTATGGCTGGACCCGCCCGTTCCCCTGCGAAAGCAGGGGCCCAGAGCCCCGGGCGACACGGCCGATAGTTTAAGCGCCCGCACGCGCACGCATGGAGCGGAAAATGGCTGAATATGATTTCGACGTCCTGATCATCGGTTCCGGCCCCGGCGGCTATGTCGCGGCGATCCGCGCGGCGCAGCTGGGCCTTCGCACGGGCTGCGTCGAGGGGCGTGAGACTCTGGGCGGCACCTGCCTCAACGTCGGCTGCATCCCGTCCAAGACGCTGCTGAACGCGTCCGAGCTGTTCTACGAAGCCGCCTCGGGCGCGCTGGCCAAGCATGGCGTCAAGCTCGGCGCGGTCGAACTCGACCTGCCGGCGATGATGGCCGACAAGGACAAGGCCGTGAAGGGCCTGACCGGCGGCATCGAATTCCTGTTCAAGAAGAACAAGGTCGAATGGATCAAGGGCTTCGGCACCTTCGTCGACGCGCACACCGTCCAGGTGGGTGAGCGGACGGTGACCGCCAAGGACATCGTCATCGCCACCGGCTCGTCGGTCACCCCGCTGCCCGGCGTGACGGTCGACCAGAAAGTTGTCGTCGATTCCACCGGTGCGCTCGCGCTGGAGAAGGTGCCGGCGAACATGGTCGTCATCGGCGGCGGCGTGATCGGGCTGGAACTCGGCTCGGTCTGGCAGCGCCTCGGCGCCAAGGTGACCGTGGTCGAGTATCTCGATCAGCTGCTGCCCGGCATGGACGGTGAAGTGCGGAAGGAAGCCGCCAAGATCTTCAAGAAGCAGGGCATGGAGATCAAGCTCTCCACCAAGGTGACCGGCGTCGCCGTCAACGGCGACAAGGCCAGCGTCACGATCGAGCCCGCCGCCGGCGGCGCCGCCGAGACGCTGGAAGCCGATGTCGTGCTCGTCGCGATCGGGCGTCGTCCCAACACCGACGGCCTCGGCCTCGACAAGGTCGGCCTGTTCACCAACGCGCGTGGCCAGATCGAAACCGATTCGCGCCTCCAGACCGCCGTCCCCGGCATCTGGGCGATCGGCGACGTCATCCCCGGCCCGATGCTCGCGCACAAGGCCGAGGACGAGGGCATTGCGGTGGCCGAGAATATCGGCGGCCTCACCGGCATCATCAACCATGCGGTGATCCCGAGCGTCGTCTATACCCACCCCGAAATCGCCGGCGTCGGCCTGACCGAAGAGCAGGCCCGCGAAAAGGGCGAGGTCAAGGTCGGCAAGTTCCCGATGGCGGGCAACAGCCGCGCCAAGGCGATCGACGACACCGTGGGCTGGGTGAAGGTGATTGCGGATGCGACCACCGATCGCGTGCTCGGCGCCTGGATCATCACGGCCCCCGCCGGCACGATGATCGCCCAGGTCGCGCAGGCAATGGAATTCGGCGCCACGTCCGAAGACATCGCGTACACCTGCCACGCCCACCCGACGCATTCCGAGGCGATCAAGGAAGCGGCGATGGCAGTGCGCGGCAAGGCGATTCACGTCTGAGCCGAGCCGGCAAAGGGATTAGCGAAGCTAATCGCGAGCATATTAGGCTCGGCCGGCCGGCGGCGCCCAAGCGCCGACCGACGGCGGCCCGGCTTTGCCGGGTCGCAGCCGCCCCCCTTCTCCTGCTGGCGCCGCTGGTCACCCATGCGGCGCCCCAGGACGACCCGACGGTCAGCGTCCCCGCCACCGACCCCGAAATGCGCGCCGCCATCGTGCAGGCACGGCGCGGGCTGCCGGTATTCTTCGGCCATGTGACCGCCCCCGGCCCCGGCGAGACCGGCTTCATCGTCAAATACGACCTCGTCCCCGAGGAGCGCGCCGAGTTCATCTGGGCAGAGATCATCTCCCATCGCGGCGACGTGACCATCGCCCGGCTGGTCAACACGCCGCGCGATCCCCGCTTCGCCAAGGGCGACCAGGTGACGATCCGTGACAACCAGATCATCGACTGGGCCTATTTCCGCGACGGCACGCTTCAGGGCGGCGCGACGATGCGCGTGCTGATCGCGCGGATGGATGCCGCAGAAGCGCGCGAGATGCTGGATCGGCTGGGCTGGTAGGCAGAATAATGCCCTCGTGGGCGAGTACCGTATGCTATGGGAGCGCAATGGGCTCTTGAGGAAGCGCAATATCGCTTACAAATCCAGAACCGCGTATCGATATTTTTCCGTTTAGAAATTGCACCTCGATGCATAACCTCTCGAGGTTTTGCGCAACCTCACGAAACAGTCTTGCCTGATCCTCGAGTACTTCTACCGTAAGCTCATACAAATTCATATCGCTAAAACTAATGACGTCATTTCTCTTTGCCAGAGATTCTATGTCTGCGTAGCAAAGCCTGTCTGGCGCTGCGTGTACCCAATTCGAGTGGGCATACTGATTTCGGATTTTAAGACATTTCCTCATGCGAGCGATCGTATGCTCGTAAATGTCCCTGAGGGCGGGATTAATACGATTTCGGATCATGGCATCCGCGACGTTGATACGCTGAGTTTCACCCCTTGATCGATATAAAGACTTCAAGGATAGGTCGAAGTCCTCGAAAATATGCCCCGCGAGAAGGCACAACGACCACTCCATTTCGCCGTATTCGACTACCATCCTACCAATCAGGTCGCCCTGGCATTTAAACCTTTCGAATGGAGACGGCGTGTAGATACTGTCGGTCATATTCAATCCGCCCTGCTATGATGCAGCCTCGCGCTCAAACCACCCGCACCACGCGCCGCCCAACCCGCGCCACCGCCAGCGTCAGCAGCGCCGACACCAAAGGCGCCAGCCACAGCGCGTACCAGCCCCAAAGTCCCTGCGCCGCCGCGCCCAGCACCACGCCCGACACGAATCCCGCCCATAGCGTGCAATAGGGCAGCCACGCCCAGCGATCGGCATCGCCCATCAGCGCGCCCGCCAGCTTCTGGCCCATCCGCACCAGCGATCCGGTCATATAGGTCAGCCCGATCGAAACCTCGCCGTCGCGCTGGAACACGCCGTTCTCGGTCCCCATCGCAGCCGCGAGCAGCAACAAGACGATCGGCCCCGGCGCAAAGGTGCCGAGCAGCGCGGCGGCGAGCAGCAGCAGCGTCACTGCCGCCATCACCGCGTGGCGCTGTCCCTCGCCCGCCGCGCGCGCGATCACGCTCGACAGGATCACCCCGCTGACAAAGCTGAGGATCAGCGCCCCCGCCATCGCCGCCACCGCGCCGTCGCCGGTGCCCAGCCCCACGCCGAGCCGCGTGGAATTGCCGCTCATGAACGAGGCAAAGAACCCGCCCAGGCTGGTAAAGGCCAGCGCGTCGACAAAGCCCGCGAGCGCCGCCAGCAGGACGGCGATCACGACGAGCGGCGATTCAGTGCGATGCATGAGCCCCTAATGCCGCACCCCTGCCGCCATCGCCAGTCCCCGTTTGACGCGGACGCGCCAAGGCGTGAAACAGCGGCGATGCCCAGCCCAGATACCGCCCAGATCGGCACGCTCCTTCCCTGGCTCGACTTGTTCGGGATCGCGGTGTTCGCCGCCACCGGCGCGCTGGCCGCGACGCGGCGGGCGCAGACGCTGGTGACCGCCACCTTCTTCGCGCTCATCACCGGCGTCGGCGGCGGCACGGTGCGCGACCTGCTGATCGGGGCGCCGGTATTCTGGGTGCACGACGCGACCGTCGCGGCCCTGTGCCTGGGCGTCGCCGCCTCGATCTGGGTCACGCCGCAACATTGGTGGAGCGATCGCACCTTCGCCTGGCTCGATGCGCTGGGGCTGGCCGCCTATGCCGCGTTCGGCGCGGCCAAGGCGCTGGGCTATGGCATCCCGCCGGTGCCCGCCGCCGTCATGGGGGTGGTCACCGCGTGCGTCGGCGGGATCATCCGCGACGTGCTGGCGGGCGAGCCGTCGATCCTGATGCGCCCGGAACTATACGTCACCGCAGCCGCGCTCGCCTCGTCGGTCTATGTCGCGCTCAGCCTGCTCGGCCTGCCGCCGCTCGCCGCCGGGCTGGTCGCCGCCGTCGCCGGTTTCGCGCTGCGCGCCGCCGCGATCGTATGGCAACTGGGCCTGCCCGCCTATCGTGGGGGGCGAAAGGCGTAGCGCGGTTATCGCGCCTTGCCGTCGATCAGCACCGCCTGCTGCCAGCGCCCCGGCGCCTTGTCGGTGCGATGGATGCAGCCCGCCCAGCAACAGGGCCGCTTCCTGCCCTCGACCAGTTCCTGACAGGTCCGTGCGATCCGGCGCTCGCGCGTCTTGGCCTGCTTGGCGTCGTCGACCCAGCAGAGGAATTCGTTCCGGCCCAGCGGCGTCAGCGCTCCCCACAGCAGCAACACCGCCGGATCGGCGCGCACCGCCCGTTCCAGATCCTCGCCCGCGCGATGTACCGTGCCCTGGGGGAAATCCTCGTCCACAACGCCTCCGCGCCTGCCGCAGCGCCGGGTATACCGAAGTGCCGGCTATGCTTCCAGCAGCCAGGCCAGTGCCGATTCCCGATCGGCGTAAATGCCGAAATCGGGTCGCACTTCCAGCAGCCGCTGGAGTTGCAATCGCCCCAGCGCCGAGGGAGTCGCAAACGCCACCTTGCGCGCCCATAGCGGTCGTACCGCGGGGTTGAGGAAGCTCTGCTGCGTCTGCACCAGCGTCGCCTGCGGCGCGACCAGCATCTCCGTCAGGTCGTACAGCGTCACGTGCTGCCCGATCGCATCGCCGAACGTGCGGATATGCGCGCGCACTTCTTCGCCCAGCCAGCCGGAGTCCTCGGGGTTCAGAAACCCCCGGACACGCACGTCGATGAAAAGCCGCTCACGATCTACCTCGATGCTGTGCATCCGTCCTCCGGCACAGACGGTAGCGCGGCAATCTTTCCGAGTGGTTTCCGCACGTCCGCGCCTCAGACGCGCACGACGCCCACTTCGCTGAACGGGCGCGGCTCGGCAGGGGGCACCTGCGGTTCGTTGAGTTCGCACTGCCAGATGCCGACATCGATCCAGCGGCCCTGCTTGAACCCCACTTCGCGGTACACGCCGGCGCGACGGAACCCCACCGATTCGTGCAGCCGGATCGAGGCGTCGTTGGGCAGCGCGATCGCGCCGATCGCATGGACGAAGCCCTGCGCCCGCAGCGTGTCGATCAGCGCCTCGTACAGCAGCCGCCCGGCGCCCTGCCCCTGCGACACGTCCGCCATGTAAACGGTGGTCTCGACGACATAGCGATAGGCGGGCCGTTCGCGAAAGCGCGTGGCATAGGCATAGCCGATCACCCCGCCCTCGCTGTCGCCATTGGTCGCGACGATCCACGGGTACAGCCCGTCGCTTGCCGCCATCCGCGTACGCATCGTCCGCGCCTCGGGCGGGTCGGTCTCGAACGATGCCGTGCCGGTCAGCACATGCGGGGCATAGATGGCCGCGATGGCGGCGGCGTCCTCGGGCGTGGCTGCGCGAATGCCGATCATCGCGTCACTCCTGCAATCAACATCTCGAACAGGCTGCGGTCGCTCGGCCGCGCCACTGCCGGGGCCAGCGCCATGCACTCCAGGCAGCGTGCCTGCACCGAACCGCCCATCGCCATCCGCCGCGCATCGCCCAGCGCCTGCGCCACCAGCGCGCGGCGCTCGTCGGCGATACGGCCGACCAGGTCGGTGCCCGCAGGCTGATCGGCCCAGCCGTCATCCTCTCCGCCGCTGCCGCCGGCAAAGCCCTCGACGAACTTCACCCACGCGCTCGGCTCTTTCTCCAGATACACGGCATGGACCTTGGCGGGGTCCAGCTTGGCGCGGCGCGCCGCCTCGTCGATCGCGTCCTGCAATCCGCCGAAGCGATCGACCAGCTTCAACTGGTGCGCCACGCCGCCGATCCACACCCGGCCCTGCCCGATTTCGTCCACCCGCTGCGGCGTCAGCTTGCGCGAGTCCGCCACCAGCTTGATGAAGCGGGCATAGCCGCTCTCGATCGCCGATTGCAGGATACGGTCGGTCACCGGATTGATCCCGCCGGTCACGTCGGGCTGACCCGACAGCGGCGTGGTCTGCACGCCGTCGCTGGTCACGCCGATCTTGGCCAGGCTGTTCTCGAAGCTGGGGAGCAGCCCGAAAATGCCGATCGACCCGGTGATCGTGTTGGGCTCGGCAAAGATCGCGTCACCCGCCGTGGACACCCAATATCCGCCGCTCGCGGCCAGGCTGCCCATCGAGACCACCACCGGCAGCCCCTGTGCCTTGGCCTGGAGGATCGCCTGGCGGATCTTTTCCGATGCCATCGCCGATCCGCCGGGCGAATCGACGCGGACCACCAGCGCCTTGAGGTTCTTCTCGGCCAGCCCTTTCAGCACCAGCGTGCTGATCGTGTCGCCGGCGGCGGTGCCGGGGCCCGCCTTGCCATCGACGATCTCGCCCGCGACGGTAATCACGCCGATCGCGTCACCCGTCGGCTTGACCGGGTTGGCCGCGATCCAGTCGGCCAGCTTGATCGCATTGAAATTGCCCGCCGGCTTGCCTGCGGGAGCGCCGGCGATCTCGGCCACGCGCTTGCCGAACGCCATGCGATCGCCCAGCTTGTCGACCAGCCCGTAGGACAGGTTGGCGGCGGCGATATCGCCCCCCGTGCTGGCGATGACTTCGTCGGGCTTGGTCAGGTAATCGGCGATCCGCGCCTTGGGCCGCGCCTTGGCGACGGCGCCCTTCCACTGATCGAACAGCGCGCCGTACAGCGCGACATTCGCCTCGCGCGCCTCGGGCGACATGTCGCTGCGGATATAGGGTTCGACCGCCGACTTGAACTTGCCGACCTTATAGACGTGCGCGGTCACGCCCAGCTTGTCGAGCAGCCCCTTATAGTACAGCCCCGTGCGGCCGGGCCCGGAAAACAGCGTGCCGCCCAGCGGATTGACCCACACTTCGCTGGCATTCGCCGCGATCAGATAGCCGCTGTCGGTATAGCCGGTCGCATAAGCGAGCACCGGCTTGCCGCTGGCGCGCACCCGCGCCACGGCGGCGGCCACATCGCTGACGGCAGCGGGATAGCCGCCGGCAAAGCTGTCCAGGTCGAGCACCACGGCCTTGACTCGCGCATCGCCCTTCGCCGTATCGAGCGCGCGCACCACGTCGCGCAGCCGCTGCTGGCTGGCCATGCCCTGCCCGCTCAGCCGGGCGACGGGATCGCCCTCTTCGGGCTGTTCCACCAGCGTGCCATCCAGCGCGATCACCAGCGCGCCGTCGCGCACCGAGGCGACATTGGGCTTGTGCGACAGCGCCGCGAACAGCCCCGTGAAGAACAGGAGCATCAGCACCAGGACCAGGAAATCCTTGATCCCGACGAGTAATTTCCAGGCGCCCCGAACCAGCTTCACGTGCCCGCTCCATCCATGATTGCGGCATGCGTGCTACCGGATGCGCAGGGCCGAGTAAACGCTGTCCTATCGGCCCAATACGCCTGCGGATTTTTCTGCGGGGGCACCCGTTGACGAATCCCCATGGGCTACGCATATCCCAGCGCGTTAGCACTCGGGCCAACTGAGTGCTAAGACCCGTTCAACCTTCTCTAAAGAGGAACATGGCGCAATGAACTTCCGTCCGTTGCACGATCGCGTGCTCGTCCGCCGCGTCGAGGCCGAAGAAAAGACCGCCGGTGGGATCATCATCCCCGACACCGCCAAGGAAAAGCCGCAGGAAGGCGAAGTCGTCGCCGCCGGTGCCGGCGCCAAGAGCGAGGACGGCAAGGTGACGCCGCTCGACGTCAAGGCCGGCGACCGCATCCTGTTCGGCAAGTGGTCGGGCACCGAGGTCAAGGTGAACGGTGAGGACCTCCTCATCATGAAGGAATCGGACATCCTCGGGATCGTCGGTTAATTCAGACAAGCGCGCGAAAGCGCCTTGTCCTAGCCTAAACTTCATCAACATTTTCGAACGGAAAGGTCAGCCAACATGGCAGCCAAGGACGTAAAATTCAGCCGCGACGCGCGTGAACGCATCCTGCGCGGCGTCGACATCCTCGCCGACGCGGTGAAGGTCACGCTGGGGCCCAAGGGCCGCAACGTCGTGATCGACAAGTCGTTCGGTGCGCCCCGCATCACCAAGGACGGCGTCACCGTCGCCAAGGAAATCGAACTTAAGGACAAGTTCGAGAACATGGGCGCCCAGATGATCCGCGAAGTCGCGTCGAAGACGAACGACCTCGCCGGTGACGGCACCACCACCGCGACCGTGCTCGCCCAGGCGATCGTGCGCGAAGGCATGAAGTCGGTCGCCGCCGGCATGAACCCGATGGATCTGAAGCGCGGCATCGATCTCGCCGTGACCAAGGTTGTCGAGGACATCAAGTCGCGCTCGAAGCCCGTCTCGGGCTCGAACGAAGTCGCCCAGGTCGGCATCATCTCGGCCAATGGCGACACCGAAGTCGGCCAGAAGATCGCGGAAGCGATGGAGAAGGTCGGCAAGGAAGGCGTCATCACCGTCGAGGAAGCCAAGGGTCTCGATTTCGAGCTCGACGTCGTCGAAGGCATGCAGTTCGACCGCGGCTACCTGTCGCCGTACTTCATCACCAACCCGGAAAAGATGACGGTCGAACTCAACGATCCGTACATCCTGATCCACGAGAAGAAGCTCTCGAACCTGCAGGCGATGCTCCCGATCCTGGAAGCAGTCGTCCAGTCGGGCCGTCCGCTGCTCATCATCGCAGAGGATATCGAGGGTGAGGCTCTGGCCACGCTCGTCGTCAACAAGCTGCGCGGCGGCCTGAAGGTCGCAGCGGTCAAGGCACCGGGCTTCGGCGATCGTCGCAAGGCGATGCTCGAAGACATCGCCGTCCTGACCAAGGGCGAAGTCATCAGCGAAGACCTGGGCATCAAGCTCGAGTCCGTCACGCTCGGCATGCTCGGCACCGCCAAGCGCGTCACGATCGACAAGGACAACACCACCATCGTCGATGGCGCCGGTGAAGCCGAAGCGATCAAGGGCCGCACCGATGCGATCCGTCAGCAGATCGAGCTGACCACCAGCGACTATGACCGCGAGAAGCTCCAGGAGCGTCTGGCGAAGCTCGCCGGTGGCGTGGCCGTGATCAAGGTCGGCGGCGCGTCGGAAGTCGAAGTCAAGGAGCGCAAGGACCGCGTCGACGACGCGCTGCACGCAACCCGCGCAGCCGTTGAAGAAGGCATCGTCCCCGGTGGCGGCACCGCGCTGCTGTACGCAACCAAGGCGCTCGAAGGCCTCAAGGGTGCGAACGACGACCAGACCCGCGGCATCGACATCATCCGCAAGGCGCTCTACGCGCCGGTCCGCCAGATCGCGCAGAACGCCGGTCATGACGGTGCGGTGATCTCTGGCAAGCTGCTCGACGGCAACGATTCGAACCTCGGCTTCAACGCCCAGACCGACACCTACGAAAACCTGGTTGCGGCCGGCGTGATCGACCCGACCAAGGTCGTGCGCACCGCGCTCCAGGACGCAGCATCGGTCGCCGGCCTGCTCATCACGACGGAAGCCGCCGTGTCCGAGCTGCCGGAAGACAAGCCCGCCATGCCGATGGGCGGCGGCGGCGGCATGGGCGGCATGGGCGGCATGGACTTCTAAGTCCACGACCGTCCGGCAGCCTTGCCGAACAGCTTTGGGGCCGGGAGAGCGATCTCCCGGCCCTTTTGCTTTTGGCGCGCCGAAAGCCCTTCCCTTCGCGCAGCGACCGCGACAGACTGGGTGCATCCACTCCGCGCCGTGCGTCCGCCGGCGCCGCATCTTGGGAAACCCATGGTCGAAATGTCCCGCCGCGAAGCCCTGACCACCGCCGCCCTTGCCACGCTCGCCACCGCCGCGCCCGCCTGGGCGCAGGGCACCCCTTCGGGCCCGGCATGGGACCTCACCGAAATCTATCCCGACGACGCCGCCTGGGATGCCGCGCGCAAGGCTGCGCTCGCGGCGCTGCCGGGCATCGCGCAGTTCAAGGGCAAGCTGGGCGACAGCGCCGCGACGCTGGCCAAGGCGCTGGTGCTCCAGTCCGATCTGGGGCGCACGATTTCGCGCATCTATGTCTATGTCTCGCTGAAAAGCGACGAGGACGTCCGCGCCGCCGCCTATCAGGAGAAAAAGGCGCAGGCGATCGACCTGTACACTGCGTTCGGCGAGGCGACCGCATGGTTCTCGCCCGAAATCCTGACGCTGGGCAAGGCCAAGGTCGGCGCCTTCCTCGCCGAGGATGCGACGCTGCGCACGCGCTTCGATTTCTACCTCGCCAACATCGTCCGCCAGGCGCCGCACACGCTTTCGGCCGAAAGCGAGGCGCTGCTGGCCAGCGCCGGTGCCCCGCTGTCCGCACCCGGCGACATCGCGGGCCAGCTGCGCTCCTCCGACATTCCCTGGCCGACGATCACGCTGTCCACCGGCGAGCAGGTGCGGCTCGATTCGCAGGGCTATTCGCTCTATCGCGACGCCCCGAACCGCGCCGATCGCAAGGCGGTGTTCGATGCCTTCTGGACCGCGCACGGCCATTTCCAGAACTCGTTCGGCGCGACCTACAGCGCGCAGGTAAAGAGCGACATCTTCTACGCCAAGGCGCGCAAATACCCGACCGCGCTGGCCGCCGCGCTATCGGGGAACAACGTGCCCGAGGCCGTCTATCGCACGCTGGTGGCAGAGGCGAATGCGGGGCTGCCGCAGCTTCACCGCTATTTCGATCTGCGCCGCCGGATGCTCAAGCTGCCCGACATCCATTATTACGACATCTATCCGCCGCTGGTCGCGCTCGACAAGCGCGTGTCGCTGGACGAAATGCGCACCACGACGCTGGCGGCGGTGATGCCGCTGGGGCCGGACTATCAGAAGCGGATCGCCACCGCGACGGCGGCCAAGTGGATGGACCCGTGGCCGCGCCCCGGCAAGCGGCCCGGCGCGTACATGAACCCCGGCGCCTATGACGTGCATCCCTATCTGCTGCTCAACCTGTCCGAGAAATATGACGGGATGAGCACTTATGCCCATGAATGGGGCCATGCGCTCCACTCGCTGCTCGCCAACGCGGCCCAGCCTTATGACAAGGCCGACTATCCGATCTTCCTCGCCGAGATCGCCTCTACGCTCAACGAACAGCTGCTCGTCGCGCATCTGCTCAAACAGGCGAAGACGAAGGAGGAAAAGCTCTTCTATCTCGGCCAGCAGATGGAGAATTTCCGGGGCACCTTCTTCCGCCAGACGATGTTCGCCGAATTCGAGCTGAAGGCCCATGACCTGGCCGAAGCGGGCGAAGGGCTGTCGGGCGCGCGGTTCACGCAGGTCTATGGCGACCTGCTGCGCCGCTATCACGGGCCGGCAATGGGGCTGGACCCGGCCTATTCCAACGAATGGGCGTATATCCCGCACTTCTACAACAGCTTCTACGTCTATCAGTACGCGACCTGCATCGCCGCCGCCGCCTATTTCGCGCAGGCGATCCTGAAGGGCGGGCCGAAGGAGCGCGACAATTACCTGTCGGTGCTCAAGGCCGGCGGATCGGACTATCCGGTCGACATCCTCAAGCGCGCGGGCCTCGATATGGCGAGCCCCGCGCCCTATCGCGCGCTCGTCGCGAGCTTCAAGGACACGCTGGACCAGGCGGAAGCGCTGCTGGCGTAAGGCACGGCGGCCCCGGCGTGGCGCTGCGCCGCGCCGGGGCGCGCGTTCAGCGCTTCATCGCCTCGATGATCTGCTTCACGTCCTGGCTGCGCCCGCGCGGCAGCACCAGGATGTCGTCGCCCGATGCCACGACGATCAGGTCGCTTACTCCCACCAGCGCGATCCGCTTGCCGCCGTCCGCGCGTACCAGACTGTTGGTCGTGTCGATCGCGATCACGTCGCCCCGGCACACATTGCCCTGGGCATCGCATGCGCTGATCGCGTGGAGCGCGTCCCAGCTGCCGACATCGCTCCACCCCATCGACACGGGGACCACGGCGACGCGCTCGGCCTTTTCCATCACCGCATAGTCGATCGAGTCCGACGGGCACGCCGCGAACGCCGCCGCTTCGGGCCATACGCGCGTGCCGTCATGCCGCGCCTTGTCCATCGATTCGCGCGCCGCATCGACCATGCCGGGCGCGAACTGGTCCAGCGCGGCCAGATAGGCGTCGGCGCGGAACAGGAAGATCCCGCCGTTCCACGCATGGTCGCCCGAGGCGAGCATCGCCTGCGCCTTGTCGAGCGGGGGCTTCTCGACGAAGCGGGCGACGCGGTGCACCCCTTCGATCAGCGGCTCGCCGATCTTGATCCAGCCATAGCCGGTTTCGGGCGCATCGGGCGCGATGCCGAACGTGATGAGCCACCCGTCCTCGACCAGCGGCATCGCCGCGTGGATGGCGGCATGGAACGCCTCGACATCGGCGATCACATGGTCGGACGGCATGATGAGCAGCGGCTGCGCGCCGCTCCCCGCCGCGATCGCCGCCAGCGCGATGGCGGGCGCGGTGTTGCGCCCCATCGGCTCCAGGATCAGCGCCTGCGCGACCGATTCGACATGCGCGAGCTGTTCCTCCACCGCGTCCACATGGGTCGCGTTGGCGACGACGATCGGCTTGGCAAAGCGTTCGCCGCTGGCGCGCGACGCGGTCAGCTGGAGCATCGTCAGCTCCGCCGTCAGCGGCAGGAGCTGTTTCGGACGCTCGGGCTGCGACATCGGCCACAGGCGGCTGCCCGATCCTCCCGACAGGATGACAGGAACGATCGGCATCGAATTCGGCATTGCGAATGGTTCCCCTGGGCAGCGATGAACATAGAAGTTTGCCCCATGCGGTCAAACGGCGCGCGCGCGAAAGGGTTTCGCGCAACCGGCGTCATTGCAGTCGAAAATCGCGTCGCCCACGATCTCCATGTCGGATTTGTTTACACTTGCGCGTTAAGCATGGGGGCATGATCCGGCTGTTCAAGCATTATGTGCCCAATGCCGTGCTGTTGCTCGGGGTGCTCGACCTTATCCTGTTGCTCGTTGCGGGCGAATTGGGCTGGATTCTCCGCGCGAATCAGGTGGGCATGGCACCCACCCCGATGGTGTCGCGCCTGCCCCAGCTGGTCAGCTTTGCCTTCACGATCCAGACCGCGATGATCGCGGTCGGCGTCTATGGCGCCGATGCGCTGCAATCGCTGCGCTACGCCACTGCCCGACTGATCGTCGCGGTCGCGCTAGGCGTCATCGCGCTGTCGGGCCTGTATTTCGCGATTCCCCAGATCGGCTTCTGGCGATCGAACCTGCTCTACGCGATGGGCGTGTCGATGGCGCTGCTGGTGTTCCTGCGCATCCTGCTGGGCAAGACGCTGGGCAGCCAGGCGTTCAAGCGCCGCATCGTCGTGCTGGGCGCGGGCGCCCGCGCGGCCCGGCTCAAGCTGCTGGCCCAGACACCGGGCGCGGGGTTCGTCGTCGTCGGCTATGTCGCGATGAGCGAGGCAAACCGCGTCATCCCGGAAGCGATTTCGCGCGACGCGATCTACAACCTTGCGGACCATGTCGTCCTGCTCAACGCCAGCGAAGTCGTGCTCGCGCTGGAGGAACGCCGCAACGCCCTCCCGCTCAAGGACCTGCTGCGGATCAAGACCACGGGCGTCCATGTCAACGAAATCTCGACCTTCCTCGAACGCGAGACAGGACGGGTCGACCTGGACAGCGTCAATCCCAGCTGGCTGATCTTTTCCGACGGCTTCTCGTCGGGGCGGATGTTCTCCAGCGCGTTCAAGCGGCTGTTCGACATCGTCGCCAGCGTGCTGCTGCTGATCCTCACGCTGCCGCTGGTGCTGTTCACCGCGCTCCTCATCAAGCTCGAAAGCCGCGGCCCGGCCTTTTACCGGCAGCGGCGCGTCGGGCTGTACGGACAGGGCTTCGACGTCATCAAGCTGCGGTCGATGCGCCAGGACGCCGAAGTCGCGGGCCAGGCGGTATGGGCCGAAAAGAACGATCCGCGCATCACCCGAATCGGCCGCGTCATCCGCAAGCTGCGCATCGACGAGCTGCCCCAGTGCTGGACGGTGCTGAAGGGCGAGATGAGCTTTGTCGGCCCCCGCCCCGAACGCCCGCAATTCGTCGAGGATCTCGAACAAAAGCTCCCCTATTACGCCGAGCGCCACATGGTGAAGCCGGGCATTACCGGCTGGGCACAGGTCAACTATCCCTACGGCGCGTCGATCGAGGATTCGCGGCAGAAGCTGGAATATGACCTGTTCTACGCCAAGAACTACTCGCCCTTTCTCGACATCCTGATCCTGCTCCAGACGCTGCGTGTGATCCTGTTCCCCGAGGGCGCGCGGTAGATGGCGGCGACGCTGACCCTGTGGAGCCACGCGCTTGCCGCGCTGCTGTTCGGTGCGCTGGCGCTCTGGGCGCTGCGGTCCGGGGCCCATGGGGTGCCACGCCGGCCGCTGGCGGCGGCACTGACGCTCACGGCATTATGGGCATTGGCGGTGGCGGGAATCGGCGCCGACGATCTGGTGACGCGCGGCGCGGAGGCGCTGCGCAACATTGCATGGCTCGGCTTCATGCTCGCGCTTTATCGCCGCAGCGACGGCGAGCGCCCCGCATTGGCGGTAGCGACCGTCTATGGCGTGGTCGTGCTGGTGGCACTGGCCGGGCTGGCGGCGCAGCTCGTCGTCGCCGAAGCGCCGGCTGGCAGCGGCATCGAAAGCGGCGTGCTGCTGCTGCGGATGCTGGTCGCGGTGGCGGCGCTGGTGCTGGTCCAGGAACTGCACGCCGCGCTCCGTCCGGCAGCGGGTGGCGGTCTCCAATGGGTCGTGCTGGCGCTCGCGGCGCTGTGGAGCGTCGATTTCACGCTGTTCACGCTGGCCTATCTGATCGACCGCAGCTCGATGGTCCTGTCGGTCGCGCATGGCATCGCAATGGTCCTCGTCGCGCTGGGCATGGCCGCCGGGCTGCAGCGCAAGGGCGAATGGACGGTCCAGGTCTCGCGCACGGTAACCTACCAGTCGCTCTCGCTCGCCGCGATCGGCGCCTATTTCGCGTTCCTCGCGCTCGGCACCAGCGCACTGGCGACGCTGGGGGGCGCGCATGCGCGGCTGCTCCAGACCGCCTTCGTGCTGGGATCGACCGCCGCGATCCTGACGCTGGTGTCGAACAGCTGGCTGCGCGCCTGGGCGAAAGTGAAGCTGGCCAAGCACCTGTTCCGCCACCGCTATGACTATCGCACCGAATGGATGCGCTTCACCGAAACGCTGGGCGCGCCCGACGGCGCCGTCCCGCTGGACGAGCGCATCGTAAAGGCGATCGCCGACCTGACCGATTCGCCCGCCGGGCTGCTGCTGGTGCCCGATGGCGCTGCGCTGGGCCCCGGCGCGAGCTGGAACTGGGATCGCATGACCCTGCCCGTTACCAGCGATGCCGCGCTGGCGGCCCATCTGGGCGGCACCGGCCGGATCGTCGAGATCGATCCGATCCGGCAGGGGGACCAGGACACCGCCGATGCGCGCGCGGTGCCGCAATGGATGCTGGACCTGCCCGATGCGTGGGTGCTGGTGCCGCTGCTCCACATGAACCGGCTGCTGGGCGCGATCCTGCTCGCCCGCCCGCCGGTGGGGCGCGCGCTCGACTGGGAAGATTTCGACCTGCTCAAGGTCGCGGGCCGCCAGGTCGCCGGGCATCTGGCCGAGGCGCGCGCGCAGGAGGCGCTGGCCGACGCCCGCCGCTTCGACGAATTCAATCGCCGCTTCGCCTTCATCCTCCACGACATCAAGAATCTGGTGAGCCAGCTCACCCTGACCGCGCGCAATGCCGAGCGCCATGCCGACAACCCCGAATTTCGCGCCGACATGATCGTCACACTCAAGGAATCGGCGGAGCGGATGAACGGCCTGCTCGCCCGCCTGTCCCAGCATCATCGCGGCCGTCGCGACGCCCCCCATGCCGTGGAAGTCGTGCCGCTGGTCGAGCGCGTCGCCGCCGCACGCCGCAACCAGCACCCGGTGGTGACCGCCGGCGTCTCCGGCGCGGTCGCCCATGCCGAACCGGCCGGGCTCGAACAATTGCTGGGCCACCTCGTCCAGAACGCGATCGACGCCAGCCCGCTCAACGAACCCGTCACGCTGTCGGTCGACAGCGTGGGCGAATATGTCACGATCGACGTGATCGATCGCGGGTGCGGCATGTCGCCCGCGTTCGTCCGCGACCAGCTGTTCAAACCCTTTGTCTCGTCCAAGCCGGGCGGCTTCGGCATCGGCGCGTTCGAGGCGCGCCAGCTGGCCGATGCGATGCAGGGCCGGCTGGAAGTCACCTCGCGCGAGGGGCTGGGCACGCGCTTCCGCCTCGTCCTGCGCGCGGCCCGGACCGACGACCTTTCCCAAGAGCGTGCCGCATGACCGACCCAAAGAAGCTGCTGATCGTCGAAGACGATGCCGGGCTCCAGCGCCAGCTCCGCTGGGCCTATGAAGGCTATGCCATCCACAGCGCGGTCAACCGCGACGAAGCCATCGCGCTGATCCGCGCCGAGGAGCCGCAGGTGGTAACGCTCGACCTGGGCCTGCCGCCCGACCCCGACGGCACGACCGAAGGCTTCGCCACGCTGGAGGCGATCCTCAAGCTGCGCCCGGATACCAAGGTGATCGTGGCATCGGGGCACGGCGCGCATGAATCGATGCTCCGCGCGATTTCGCTGGGCGCGTGGGATTTCTATCAGAAGCCGATCGACGTCGATGCGCTGGGCATGATCGTCGCCCGCGCCTTCCACGTCCACGCGCTGGAAGCCGAGAATCGCCGGCTGGCCGAGCGGGCGGACGCGGGCATGGTGCTGGGCGGGATGATTACCGGCGCGCCCGAAATGCTGAAGGTCACGCGCACGATCGAGCGCGTCGCGGGCGCCGACGTATCGGTCATGCTGCTGGGCGCCAGCGGCACCGGCAAGGAACTGCTGGCGCGCGGCGTGCACGATGCCTCGCCCCGCAAGCGCGGCGCGTTCGTCGCGATCAATTGCGCGGCGATTCCCGAAACCCTGCTCGAATCCGAGCTGTTCGGCCATGAAAAGGGCGCGTTCACCGGCGCGGTGAAGACGTCCGAGGGCAAGATCGAACAGGCGCAGGGCGGCACGCTGTTCCTCGACGAAGTCGGCGACATCCCCCTGCCCCTCCAGGTCAAGCTGCTCCGGTTCCTGCAGGAGCGCGTGATCGAGCGGATCGGCAGCCGCAAGCCGATCGCCGTCGACACCCGCGTCGTGTGCGCGACGCACCAGGATCTCGACGCGATGGTCGCGGACGGGCGCTTTCGCGAAGACCTCTATTATCGCCTCGCCGAAATCGTGATCCGCATCCCCTCGCTGGCGGAGCGCCCCGGCGATGCCGGGCTACTCGCGCGGCATTTCCTCAAGAAATACGCCGCCGCGATGCACACCGGCGCGCGCAGCTTCGCTCCCGATGCGCTGGCCGCGATCGACGCCTGGGGCTGGCCCGGCAATGTCCGCGAGCTGGAAAACCGGGTGAAGCGCGCGGTCATCATGGCCGATGGCAAGGCAGTGACCGCCGCCGATCTCGACCTGGCCGACGCTGCCGACCCGTTCCCCGTCAATCTCAAGGCGGCGCGCGAACTGGCCGATCGCAAGGCGATCCGCCACGCGCTGGCCCGGGCCGAGGGCAATATCTCCGGCACCGCCCGCCTGCTCGGGATCAGCCGCCCCACTTTGTATGACTTGCTGAAAGCCTATGACCTCCAGCCGTAAGCGCCGCACTTTTCCGCCGATGCTCCGCCGCGCGCTGGTCGTCGGCGCCGGGCTTGCCGTGTTCGCCGCGATTCTGGTCGGCTGGTTCGCGATGGCGCCCACGCGCGCCGATCCGGCGGCGGCGCAGGCCGCGACCGCGCGTTCGGTGGCGCTGCTCCAGAACGACAACGCCACCGCCGCCCGCGACGCCGCGTTCGATGCCGTGCGCGCCGATCCGGCCAATGCACAGGCGCATCTGGCGCTGGCAAAGGCGATGCTGGCGCTTGAGGACGGGCTGGGTGCCGAGGCGGAGCTGCAACGCGCCGTCGATACCGGCTATCCTGCCGCGCTGGTGGCGCATCTGCGCGCCGAGGCGCTGCTGCTGCAGGGCGACGCCGACAAGGCGCTGGCGCAGGCGGACAAGACCGATCCGCGCTTCCGCGCCGACGGCCTGCGGATACGCGGCCGGGCGCTGACTGCGAAAGGCGACTATGCCGGTGCGCTCGCTGCGCTGGACGAGGCGGCGCGGATTGCGCCCAATGACGCCGATGTCTTGGTCGATACGGGCCGGTTCAAGCTGACCGCCGGCGACGTGCTGGGCGCGATTCAAGCGTCCGAACGCGCGGTCAAGCTGGCGCCGGGGCATGTCCCCGCACTGCTGCTGCGCGGGCTGATGGTGCGCACCCAATATGGGCCGGTCGCCTCCCTCCCCTGGTTCGAGAGCGCGCTGCGCCGCGACCCGGCCTATACGCCTGCGCTGATCGAATATGCCGCGACGCTCGGCGATGTCGGGCGCACCGTCGATGCGCTGGCGGTCACGCGCCGCGCGCTCGATGCCCGCCCCGGCAGCCCGCAGGCGCTGTACCTTCAGGCCGTGATCGCCGCCCGCGCGGGCAATACCGAGCTGGCGCGCACCCTGCTCGACCGGACCGATGGCGCGCTGGCGGCGCTTCCCGGCGCGCAGCTGCTTTCGGCCACGCTCGACCTGCAGGCAGGCGCCAACGAACAGGCGATCGACACGCTGCGCGGGCTGCTCGGCACCCAGCCGATGAACCTGACCGCGCGCAAGCTGCTCGCCATCGCGCTGCTGCGCACCGATTCGGCGCGCAACGCAATCGACACGGTGCGCCCGGTCGTCGCGCGCGGCGATGCCGACAGCTATGCGCTGGCGCTGGTCGCGCGCGGGTTCGAGCGGATCGGTGATCGCGCCGCCGCCGCGCGCCTGCTCGATCGCGCCGCCTATCCCGCGACCGCCGCTCCCACCGCATTCAGCGCCGACGACAGCGCCGAGGTGCTGGCCGCCGATGCCGCGCTGCGCCCCGACGATCCCGGCGCGACGCTGCCGATGCTCCGCGCGTTGATCGACCAGGGCAACACCGCCGGCGCGCTTGCCCGCGCACAGGCCATTGCCGCGAAGAACCCGGGCGCCCCCGCCGCACAGCTGCTGGTGGGCGACACGCTGATGCTGCTGAACCGCCCCGCCGACGCCGCCACGGCCTATCGCCGCGCCGCCGATCTGCGCTTCGACCAGCCGGTGATGCTGCGGCTGGTCGACGCGCTGGACGGCGCGGGCCGGCGCGAGGATGCGGCCAATGTGCTGGCGCTGTATCTGTCGCAGAACCCGATCGACATCGCCGCGCTGCGCCTGTCGGGCCAGTGGCAGCTGGCGGCGGGTGACTATGACGCGGCGATCGACACGCTCGAGACGCTGCGCGGTCGCATCGGCGATGGCGACGCCGTGCTCAACGCCGAACTCGCAACGGCCTATGCCGAGGCGGGCGAAGTCGAAGCCGCGCAGGAACTGGGCGAGGCCGCCTATGCGCTCGCCCCGTCGAACGTGGCGGTGGTCGATGCATTTGGCTGGGCGCTGTATCGCGGCGGCGACCTGACCGGCGCGGCGGAGCTGTTGCAAAAGGCCGTGGCGCTCGCCCCGCGCCACGCCGGGCTGCGCTGGCACCTGGCACAGGTCTATGCCGACATGCGCCGCCCCGCCGATGCGCGGGCGCAGGTCCAGGCGGCGATGGCGGACCCCGGTTTCGCCGATCGCGCGGCGGCGACCGCGCTGCTCGCAAAGCTGGGCTAAGCCACGCTTCGCAGCCCGGCGAATTGGGCTATAGCCGCGCGGATGACCGACGCCCTTTCCCGCATCGCCGACGCGCTCGATCGCCTCGCCCCGCCCCCGCCGCCCGCCGCCGATCCGCTGGCGCATCCGGCCTATGTCTGGCGTGGGCACGGGCTGACGGCGGCGCGCGCCTTTGCGCCCCTGCCGCTGGATCGGCTGCGCGGGGTCGAGGCGCAGCGGGCGGCGCTGCTCGCCAATATGCAGCGGCTGTCGGCGGGCCATGCCGCGCAGGACGTGCTGCTCTGGGGCGCGCGCGGCACCGGCAAGTCGGCGCTGGTGAAAAGCACCGTCGCGGCGGTGCAGGCACAGGGCGGCGCGCTGGCGCTGGTCGAGGCGGCGACCCCGCATCTGGAGACGCTGCCCGCACTGTTCGCCGCGCTGGCCTCCACCGGGCGGCCCTTTGCGATCTTTCTCGACGATCTCGGCTTCGATGCGGCGGGCGACGCGCGGGCGCTGCGCTCGCTGCTGGAGGGCGGGGCCGAGGCGCGGCCCGCCAATGCCCGGCTGATCGTCACGTCCAATCGCCGCCACCTGGTCCCCCGCAATCTGGAAGAGCAATCGAGCGCGATCAACCCGCGCGATTCGATCGACGACAACCTCGCGCTCGCCGACCGCTTCGGGCTCAGCCTGGGCTTTCACGCGATCGACCAGGACACCTATCTCGACATCGTCCGGGGCTATGCCGACGGATACGGACTGGCGTTCGATCCGGCAGAAGCCGTCAAATGGGCAACCCGGCGCGGCAGCCGATCGGGGCGCGTGGCGTGGCAGTATGTCGTCGATCTGGCGGGGCGGCAGGGGAAAGCGGTGTAGCGTTTTGGGTTTCACGCGAAGGCGCGAAGATTTTTTAGAAGATTTTTCGCGCAGAGGCGCGGAGGACGCAGAGGTGGCGCGCCCGCGGCAGCGTCTGCCTAATGCGCAGCCTTCATCGCGCGAGGCCTTTGGATGCGAGTCCTGCGCTTCGCGCAGGGAACCACTCTCTCTGCGCCTCTGCGCCTCTGCGCGACTAAAAAATCTTCGCGCCTTCGCGCCTTCGCGTGAAATTCTACCCCAGCGCCTCGACTTGCTCCGCCAGTTCCAGCCAGCGCATTTCCGCCGCGTCCTTTTCGTCGCGCAGCTTGGCGATGCCGTCGGTCAGCGCGGCGAACTTCTTCGGATCGCGCGTGTAGAGCGCAGGGTCGGCCAGCGCCGCTTCGTCGCGGGCGATCTGCGCCTCGATTTCCTCGATCCGCTTGGGCAGCAGGTCGTAATCGCGCTGGTCCTTGTAGCTCAGCTTGGTCGCCTTGGGCTTGGGCGCCTCGGCCACCGGCTTGGCCGCAGCCGGCGCCTTGCGCGCCTCGCCGCGCCGCGCCTTGCGCTGGGCTTCCCACTCGGCATAGCCGCCCGCCACCACGTCCACGGCGCCGCTGCCGTCCAGCCCCAGCGTGACCGTGACCGTGCGGTCCAGGAAGTCGCGGTCATGGCTGACGATCAGCACGGTGCCCGCATAGTCCGCGATCACTTCCTGCAGCAGGTCCAGCGTCTCGAGATCGAGGTCGTTGGTCGGCTCGTCGAGCACCAGCAGATTGCTCGGCCGGGCAAATTCGCGCGCCAGCAACAGCCGCGAGCGCTCGCCGCCCGACAGCGTGCCGATCTTGGCGTCGGCCAGCCCCGGCTCGAACAGGAATTCCTTCAGATAGCCATGGATATGCTTGCGCACGCCCAGCACGTCGATCCACTCGCCGCCCTGCGTCAGCACGTCGCGCACCGACTTGGCCGGGTCCATCAGGCTGCGCTGCTGGTCGATGAACACCATGTCCAGCGTCTTGGCCAGCCGCACGCTGCCTTCGTCGGGGGCCAGTTCGCCGGTCAGCAGCTTGAGCAGCGTCGTCTTGCCCGCGCCGTTCGCACCGACCAGGCCGATCCGGTCGCCGCGCGTCACGCGCAGCGTCAGGTCACGGATGATCGTGCGGTCGCCGAAGTTCTTCGTCACGCCCTTGGCGTCGATCACCACCTTGGTCTGCGCGCCATCCGATCCGATCGCCAGCTTCGCCGCGCCCTGCGGCCCCAGCATCGATGCGCGTTCGGCGCGCATTTCCTTCAGCTTGGTCAGCCGCCCCTGGTTGCGCCGACGCCGCCCGGTGACGCCGCGCAACAGCCAATGCTCCTCGATCTTGAGCTTGGCATCCAGCTTCTGCGCATTGCGTTCCTCGTCGGCATAGACCTGCTCGGTCCACGCCTCGAACCCGCCAAAGCCAATTTCCGCCCGCCGCACCGCACCGCGATCCAGCCACAGCGTCTGCTTGGTCAGCCGCGTCAGGAACGTACGGTCATGGCTGATCGCGACGAACGCGCCGTTATACCGGCTGAGCCAGGTTTCCAGCCAGTCGATCGCGGCGATGTCGAGATGGTTGGTCGGCTCGTCCATCAGCAGCACGTCGGGGTTCTGCGCCAGCGCGCGCGCGATCGCCGCGCGCCGCCGCTCGCCGCCCGACGCCGTCGCCGCCTCGCGCCCCAGGTCGATGCCGAGCTGGTCGGCGATCGCCTCCACTTCATACCGTTCGGGCGCGTCATCACCCTTCAGCGCGAAATCGAGCAGCGTCGCAAAGCCCGTCACCTGCGGGTCCTGTTCCAGCAGCACGACATGCGTACCCGGCTGGATCGTCCGCCGCCCCTCGTCCGAATCGATCTGTCCGGCCAGCAGGCGGAGCAGCGTGGACTTGCCCGCGCCGTTGCGCCCGATCAGCGCCAGCCGGTCGCGCTCGCCGATAAACAGGCTCAGCCCGCGAAACAGCCAGCCGGAGCCCTGGACCAGGCCCAGATTTTCATACGCAAGAATTGGTGCTGCCATAGTGGAGCCGCCTAGGGTCCGCAGCCGCCGGGGGCAAGCGCGGGCACACCGATATTTGCGCGCGATGGACCCCGGCTGTTGCTCGCAGGTTACGCTGTCCTGACAAGCGTGTTCAGGGGCTATTCAATGCCGACCCCCTATGCAATGCGGATGACGATGGTGGCTCGACGGGTAATGTGCGCGTGGCTGGCGGCGATTTCGCCCGCCGGCGCCGCTGTGGCGCACCCGGTCGCCCCCTCTTTCGACGCGCGCATCGAACTCGTCCAGAACTATGGCCAGGACACGGCGCGCGAGCGTCGGATGAAGGGCGAGCTGCTGCCGGTCCGCGAAATCGAGCGCCGCGTCATCCCCCGTATGCCGGGGGCGCAATATCTGGGATTTGATTATGATCCCGCAACGGACATTTACACGCTCAAATTCCTGCGCAATGGATCGGTGATCTGGGTCGATGTCGATGGCCATACCGGCCAGATACTTCGCCGCACGGGAAGTTGAGCGCAGCCTCATGATGCGCGGAACGGGAACCACAACATGCGTCTATTGATCGTCGAGGATGAGCCCAATCTGGGCCAGCAGCTGCGCAATGCACTGGAAGGTGCCGGCTATGCCGTGGACCTCGCCACCGATGGCGAGGAAGGGCATTTCCTTGGCTCGACCGAGCAATATGACGCGATCCTGCTCGACCTGGGCCTGCCCGAGATCGACGGGCTGACCGTGCTCGATCGCTGGCGGCGCGAGGGCAAGACTACGCCGGTGCTGGTGCTGACCGCGCGCGACAGCTGGTCCGACAAGGTGGCGGGCCTCGATGCCGGCGCCGACGATTATGTCGCCAAGCCGTTCCAGACCGAGGAACTGATCGCCCGCCTGCGCGCGCTGATCCGCCGCGCATCGGGCAATGCCTCGGCCGAGCTGAACGTCGGCGACATCCGCCTCGACACCCGCTCGGGCAAGGTCACCAAGGATGGCGAGCCGATCAAGCTGACCGCGCAGGAATACAAGCTGCTGTCCTACCTGCTCCACCACAAGGGCAAGGTCGTCAGCCGTACCGAGCTGATCGAACATATCTACGACCAGGATTTCGATCGCGATTCGAACACGATCGAAGTGTTCGTGACGCGCATCCGCAAGAAGCTGGGCGCCGATGTCATCACCACCATCCGGGGCCTGGGCTACAGCCTCGAGGAGCCGGCCGGGGCCGCGTGACCGCATGGGCCTGTTCGGACTGACGCTGCCCGGTCGACCGGGGCGGCCCGATCGCCGTAACGGGGGCGATGTGCCCGGCACCGAAGCGGCAGTCGAGTTCGATCCCTCGGCGCCGCTGCCGCGCCATTATGTCCGCGCCACCGGATCGGTGAGCCGGCGCATGATCCTGATCGCGACGGCGTGGATCATGGTGCTGCTGCTGGGCGGCGGCATCGCGCTGGACCGGGTGCTTACAAGTGCGATCACGCGCAATTTCGACGAACAGCTCGAATATCTGATCAACGCGATGATCGTCTCGGCCGAACTGGGCCCCAATGGCGAAGTCGTGAACAACCGCGAGCTTGCCGACCAGCGGTTCCTCGAACCCGGCTCGGGCGCCTATTGGCAGATCAGCGGCAAGGGGTTCGAAACCTATCCCTCGCGCTCGCTATGGGACCGCAAGCTGCGCGTCGATCGCGTCCATGGCGACATGGACCTGCACATTTACGACAGCGACGAGTTCGTCGACAAAAACCCCCGCAGCGAGCACGAATCCGGCGAGACCGACCAGCGGCTGCGCATCGCCGAGCGCGACGTGAAGTTGCCGGGATCGCCCGTGCTGTGGCGGTTCCAGGTCGCGCAGAGCCGCGAAGGGCTGGACGGCCAGATCGCCGTGCTCCGCCGCACGCTGGTGCGCAGCTTCCTGCTGCTCGGGCTCGGGCTGATCGTGATGGTGGGCCTGCAGACCTGGTACGGGCTGCTCCCCTTGCGCAAGGTCCGCTCGGAAATCGCCCGGCTGCGCGCGGGCAAGTCCAAGCGGATCGAGGACCGGATGCCCGCCGAGATCGCGCCGATGGTCGAGGAGCTCAACGCGCTGGTCGAACATAATGATCGCCAGGCAGAGGAAGCGCGCCGCCACGCCGGCAACCTCGCCCATGCGCTGAAAACGCCGCTCAGCGTCATCATGAACGCCGCGGCGGCGGGGCAGGACGATCTCGCCCCCACCGTGCTGCGCGAGGCGCGGACGATGCGCCGCCAGATCGACCACCACCTCGCCCGCGCCCGCGCCGTGGGCCGCCGGGGCAGCGCGCACAGCCGCGCGCCGGTCTGGCCCTCGATCGAGGCAGTCGAGCGCGCCGTCGCGCGGCTCTATCCCGCCGTGCGCATCGATATCGACGGCGCCAAGACGCTGACCGCGCATATCGAGCGGCAGGATCTGGACGAGATCCTCGGCAACCTGGTCGAAAACGCCGCCAAATATGGCGGGGGCAGCGTGTTCATCACCGCCAGCGCGCAGGCCGGGTTCGTCGAGATCATGGTCGAGGACGACGGCCGCGGCATCCCCGAGGCGGACCGCATCCGCATCTTCGACCGCGGCGTCCGCCTCGACAGCGGCAAGCCCGGCACCGGCCTTGGCCTCGCGATCGTGCGCGACGTCGCCGAAATCTATGACGGCACCGTCAGCCTTGAGGAAAGCGAAGACCTGGGCGGCCTGCTCGTCCGCCTGCGCCTGCCCGCTGCGGGCTGAACCGCCTCGGCATGGCGTGGCCGCCTTCCCACCGGCAACGCGTACACAAGCCCACGCGGCACAACACGAAATAGGGGAACGGGAACCGCCGTCCGCAAAGGCCTAAAGCAGCACATCCTGCGCCGAACTGCGCCCCACCGCGCCGCCGCCCTGTCGCCGGGCATATTCGGTCTGCGCGGTGTGGCGGATGTCGGGATCGCGGTCGCCCAGGAAGCCGGCGAGCGAATCGTCGTCGATCTCGCTCCATTCCTTGCCGCGATCGGGACCATAGCGGACGCGCGGCTCCAGCGCCGGCTCTTTGGACCAAGCGATGAGCTGCCCGACGCTGGCTTCGTTGAGCATGTCGCGCAGGTGGAACGCGGTGACATAGGCATCGGGAAAGGCGCGGTGCGCGGGCAGGCCGCGTTCATGCTCCATCCCGACAGGATTGCGCCAGTATCGCAGGAACTGGTTGGAGAAGCCCGGCGTGCCCGGCCACAGCCGCAGCGCGCATTTATAGGTGCAGATCCAGTCCGCCCCGCGCGTGAGCGACGGCGTGCAGAACTGTTCCTCGAAGCTCGCCCGATGCGCCGCCAGCGCGACGCGGCGCGGCCAGGGGTCCAGGATCGGGCGGGCGACGTCGTGCCACAGCGGCGCCTCTGCCACATCCTCGTCGCGGATATGGTGGATCGCCATAGTCAGCGGCGGAATCTGCCGCCCCGGATGGACCAGCCGGCTCCCCCCCTCGCCCTCCAGTTCCCAGCGGCCATCGCTCTGGAGCGCGACATCCTGCCACCCGATCTCGCACACGCCATGCACCGGCGGAGCCTGCCCGGTGGTTTCAAGGTCGATGACACGGATGATGGAGCGGGAGGGCGGAGCCATGCCGCGCGATGTGGCGGTTCGGCGAGGGGATTGCGAGTCGAAACTGGGGGGCGGGGGCTGGGCCGGGACGCGCCTTCCCCCCGGCGCCCACGCCCAGCGGATGCATCGGAATTGTGCATCGGGGACAGCGGCGGATCTGCGGGCTTTTCGCGCCGATGCTAAACTTGTGAATTTTGCATCAGAACCGGTTCAATGACGGGTTGCGGTTATCAGACCTGATGAAAAGACACCGCAAAATCTTCGCCGTCATCAATCACGAACGCCGAGAATGTCCTGTCTGGAAACCGGGTCGTGAGCTTTGCGGTGAGCATCTCCACCATGTTCTGGGCGAGGCGCGCCAATTGCGCCTCCTTCAACTCTGGTTGAGCAACGTCACCGGGGAATATATTGTCAAGAAAATAGGCGTTCATCGCAGTTTCAATTTGCGTTCGATCGCGGCCCGCATTTTCCCATCCTCGCAGATGTTCTACGTTGATTGGCTCACGCAAAACGTAGCGTTCAAAAATGCTGACCTCGGGCCATAACATGGCACAAAATCCAAGAGCGTGATCTGCGCGACCCTCACCATATATCCAGTCCGAGGGAGAAATCCCCTTGCAGAAGTTCCACAGGTCCAGCTCGGGTATGAGTTTTGCGGTAATGGCCATAGCGACGGTTTAGCACAGCATGCCATGTCCGCAATTGGACGTGCCAACCCGTTCAAATGGCCGCAGCCTGATCCAAAACTTTTAAGTTTTGCATCTAAAGCAAGGCGTCTCTCACCCCTGCACCCCGCAAAAAGGGCCCCTCCACACGGAGAGGCCCCCTCAGCACCTCAATGCGCCGCCTGCGGTCCGCGCTCCAGCCCGCTCGCCGCGAGCTGGGCGTCGATCATCGCCATCAGGCGATCGAGGCCCTCCTGCGTCTTGGCCTCGGCGCGGGCGACCAGCACGTCCTGGGTGTTGGACGCGCGCAGCAGCCACCAGCCGTCGGGCGTGTTCACCCGCGCGCCGTCGGTGCGGTTGACGTCGGCGCCCTCGGCTTCCAGCCGCGCCAGGATCTCGTCGATCACGGCGAACTTGCGCGTGTCGGATACCTGGAAGCGCATTTCCGGCGTGTTGATCATCGCCGGCATCTCGTCCTTGATCTGGGTGAGCGACTTGCCGATCACATGCACCGCCTGGATCAGGCGCACCGCCGCATACTGGGCGTCGTCGAAGCCATAGTAATTGTGCGCGAAGAAGATGTGGCCGCTCATCTCGCCGGCCAGCGGGGCGCCGGTTTCCTTCATCTTGGTCTTGATGAGGCTGTGGCCGGTCTTCCACATCAGCGGCACGCCGCCCAGCTCGGCAATGCGGTCGTAGAGCGCCTGGCTGGCCTTGACGTCCGCGATGATCGTCGATCCCGGCAGTTCGCGCAGCACAGGTTCGGCCAGAATGGCGAGAAGCTGGTCGCCCCACACCACGCGGCCCTGCCCGTCGATCGCGCCCAGCCGGTCGCCGTCACCGTCGAATGCCAGTCCGAAATCGAGGTTCTTCTCCGCGACAAGACGCTTGAGGTCGGCGAGGTTCTTTTCCTCGGTAGGATCGGGATGATGATTGGGGAAATTACCGTCCACGTCGGTGAAGATCGTATGGTGCTCACCCGGCAACAGCTTGACCAGCTTCTCGACCACCGGGCCGGCGGCGCCGTTGCCCGTGTCCCAGCCGATACGGAACGATCCGCCGGCATAGCCCGCCATCAGCCGCCCGACATAGGCGTCGAGGATTTCGTAATCGCTGACCGTGCCCGGCGTCTCGGCGTCGTCCCAGTCGCCCGCCTCGGCCATCTTGCCCAGCGTCTGGATGTCCTCGCCAAAGAACGAACGATGCTGGAACACCATCTTGAAGCCATTGTAATGGCCGGGATTATGGCTGCCGGTTATCTGGATGCCGCCATCCACTTCCAGCGTGGCTTCGGCATAATATAGCATCGGCGTGGGGCCCATGCCGATCCGCACGACATCGACGCCCGACGCGGTCAGCCCCGCGACCAGCGCTTCCTCCAGCATCGGCGAAGACAGCCGCCCGTCACGGCCCACCGCGACGCGGGTGCCGCCCGCGCGGCGCAGCAGCGTGGCGAAGCCGCGACCGATCGCGCGCGCGTCGTCGGGGCCCAGCGCCTCGCCGACGATGCCGCGGATGTCATACTCGCGGAGCGAAGTGGGGTCGAAACGATGCGTCATGATGCCTCCCGAAGAGATGCCCGGATAGATGATGCGCGCCTAATCCCCCAGCGCGGGGTAAAGTTCAATCGCGCGCGCGCAGCAACGTGTCGCGCGCCGCATTTATCCGGCGAGTCAGCTCTTCCGACCCGCCCTTGTCGGGGTGCAGCGCCGTCACCAGCCGGCGATGTGCGGCGCGGACCTCGTCGGCACCGGCGCCCGCGCCCACGCCCAGGATCGCCCGCGCCTCGTCCTCGGCCAGCGCCGGGGCGGGTTTCGGGCGGGCGGGCTTGTGCCGGGGCTTGCCCCAATAGATCCAGGCCGCGCCGAACAGCAAAGCCGCCAGAAGGAACTGGAACATCAGGCGAAAAGCGGCATCGCGGGCTCGGGCAGCGCCAGCCCCGCCATCATCTCGCGCAGTTCCTGGCGCGCGGCGACATGGCTGAGGCCCATCTCGCCGAATTCGCGCGCGTCGAGCATCGTCAGCCCCTGGGGGAACAGCTCGCGATAGATCACCCGCTCGGACAAGCCGGAAATCACGCGGAAGCCGACCCGCTTCGAAAGCTGGTCGATCGCGTCCGATACGCGGCGCATGTTGCGCGCTTCGATATGCTGCATCCGGTTGCGCAGCACGACCCAGTCGATCGTCTCGCCATCGGCCTTGGCGCGGCGCTTGCGCGATTCCCAGATCAGCTCGGAATAGAAGCTGGGGCGCAGCACGCGGAACGTCTCCGGGTCCACCTGGCCGATCAGGTCGAAATCGACGAAGCTGTCGTTCATCGGCGTGACCAGCGTGTCGGCGTTGGTGACGGCGATGCGCGCGAACTTGTCGTCGCGCCCCGGCGTGTCGATCACCAGGAAATCGGCCTCGGCGCCCAGCCGCTCGAGCGTGTCGGAGAAAAACGCCATGCTCTCGCCGTCATGCGTCTCGAACACCGGCATCGGCAACGGCTTGCCCTTGCGCCGCATCGTCTCTGCGCGATTGTCGAGATAGCGGCCCATGGTCCGCTGGCGATGGTCCAGGTCGAAGCACGCGACCTTGCTGCCCCGCGACGCCAGCGCGATCGCGGCGTGCACCGCCGTGGTCGATTTTCCCGTCCCGCCCTTCTCGTTGGCAAACACCAGGACGTGCAGACGTTTCGATCCGTCGCTCACGCTACAAACTTCCTTTATTGATCGTACCGCCCGCCCCCCATAGAAGGCCGCGCTTCTGTCTTATCGAAAGAGCCCCAGCGTGCAAACCGTCCGTAGCCTCGAAGACCTCCGCGACGCCCTCTCGGCGCTGCGCGCGGGTGGCCAGCGTATCGCGCTCGTGCCGACCATGGGTGCGCTGCACGCAGGGCACATGGCGCTGGTCGATGCGGCGAAGCGCGCGGCGGACAAGGTCGTGGTGTCGATCTTCGTCAACCCGCGCCAGTTCGCCCCGAACGAGGATTTCGCCCAGTATCCGCGCAAGGAGCTGCAGGATTCGCGGATGCTGGCCACCGCCGGCGTCGACCTGCTCTGGCTGCCCCCGGTCGAGGTGATGTACCCCGCCGGGTTCGCCACCACCGTGTCGGTCGCCGATGTCAGCGAAGTGCTGGACGGCGTGGCGCGCCCGACCCATTTCGATGGCGTGGCGACGGTGGTGCTGAAGCTGTTCAACCAGGTCCGCCCCGATGTCGCGCTGTTCGGCGAAAAGGACTGGCAGCAGCTCGCCGTCATCCGCCGCATGGCGAGCGATCTGGATCTCGGCATCGATATCCAGGGCGTGCTGACCCAGCGCGAGGATGACGGGCTCGCGCTGTCGTCGCGCAATGCCTATCTGGTGCCCGAGGACCGCGCCCGCGCCGTCGCGCTGCCCCGCGCGCTGGGGGTGGCCGAACGCACCATCGCCAAGGGCGGCGATGCGCAAGCCGCGCTGGCGCAGGCGCGCGACTCGCTGGCCGCCGCCGGGTTCGACGTGGATTATGTCGCGCTGGTCGACGCCGAGACGCTGCGCGACCCCCAGCCGGGCCGGGCGATGCGCCTGCTCGCCGCTGCGCGGATCGGCGGCACGCGGCTGATCGACAACATCCCGGTCGTGCTGAACGAAGAAGGTTAACGCGTTAACCCTTTATTTTCCCCTTGCCTGCCATGGTGCAGGCACGAGGAGACTCAAAAGGGGGTAACGACAATGAGCGTAAGCCTGAAGAGTGCGCGTTTTCTGGTCGAAAGCCGGTTGCAGGCCGCCGCGCGCGGCGATGCGACTGCGTGTTTCGACCTCGGCATCGTCTATTCCAGCGGCGCCGAAGGGATCGGCGTGGACCTGGTCGAGGCGCATAAATGGTTCAACATCGCCGCCGCATCGGGCAGCGACCGCGCCCACGAATGCCGCGCCGAAATCGCCGAGGACATGAGCGCCCGCGACATCATCAACGCACAGAAAGCCGCACGTGCGTGGCTGCGCGGGTGCGAAGCCCGCGCGGCTTGAGGGGTTTTATCTCTCCCCTCCCGCTTGCGGGAGGGGTCGGGGGAGGGCCTGAAGTGAAAGAAGCGCCGCGCAAGCGCGGCCCCTCCCCTAACCCCTCCCGCAAGCGGGAGGGGAATTAAAACCAAGCGGGAGGGGCATAATTAGCCGCAAGCCCCGCCCCAGTGCATCCGCAGGTGCAATGCGGTGGCGGCGCTACTCCGCCTCCGCCTTCTTCGCAGCAGCCTTCTTGGGTGCAGCCTTCTTCGGCGCGGCTTTCTTCGCCGGGGCCTTTTTCGCCGCCGCTTTCTTTGGCGCGGCCTTTTTCTTGCCCTTGCCCTTCGCGGGCGCCGCCGCTGCGCGGGCGTCGATCAGCTGGGCGGCTTCCTCCAGCGTCAGCTGATCCTTCTCGATCGACTTGGGCAGCGTCGCGTTGGTCTCGCCATCGGTGACATAGGGGCCATAGCGCCCCTCCATCAGCTTGATCTCGGCCTCGGTGCGCGGATGCTTGCCCAGCACCTTGAGCGGCTCGCGCGCAGCGCCGCGCGCCGGGCGCCCGCCGCCTGCTGCCGCCTCGGCCAGCTTGACGACGGCTGCGTTCATGCCGGTCTCGAACACTTCCATGGTCGACTGGAGCCGGGCGTACTTCCCGTCATGCGCCAGATAGGGGCCATAGCGGCCGATCGACGCCGTGATCGGCTTGCCCGTTTCCGGGTGGTCGCCCACGGTGCGCGGCAGCTTGAGCAGCTTGAGCGCCAGTTCCAGGTCCAGCTCGACGTCCTTCGGGATCGACGCGCGCGCGGCCTCCTTGCCCTCGCCCAGCTGGATATAGGGGCCGAACCGCCCCGATTTGCGCTCCACCGGCAGGCCCGTGTCGGGATCGGTGCCGAGCACTTCGGGGCCGCTGCTGTCATCGCCCTCGCCGCCCGGCTGCGCGAAGCGGCGGGTGAACTTGCACTCGGGATAGTTGGAGCACGCCACAAACGCGCCGAACCGCCCGCCGCGCAGCGCCAGCCGCCCGGTGCCGCAATTGGGACATAGCCGCGGATCGGTGCCGTCCGCCTTGGCGGGGAACAGGTAGGATTCGAGGAAAGTGTCGAGCGCGGCGGTGATGTCCGACGGCTTCTGCTCCATCACTTCGGACGTGCGCGGCTTGAAATCGCGCCAGAACGCCTCGAGCACCGCCTGCCACGCGGCGCGCCCGCCGGACACGTCGTCCAGCTCTTCCTCAAGGCCCGCCGTGAAGTCGTAGCTGACGTACTTTTCAAAGAAGCGTTCGAGGAACGCCGTCAGCAGCCGCCCGCTTTCCTCGGCGAAGAAGCGGTTCTTCTCGACGCGCACATAGGCGCGGTCCTTGAGCACCTGGATGATCGAGGCATAGGTCGACGGGCGCCCGATCCCCAGCTCCTCCAGCCGCTTGACCAGCGATGCTTCGGAGAAGCGGGGCGGCGGCTGGGTGAAATGCTGCTCGGCATGGACCGCCTTCTTGGCGGGCGCATCGCCGGACGACATGCGCGGCAGGCGGCGGGAATCCTCGTCGCCCTCGTCATCCTTGCCCTCTTCGTAGAGCGCGAGATAGCCAGGGAAGAGCACGACCTGCCCCGTGGCGCGCAGCCCGTGCTGGCCGGTGCCGTCCTCCAGATCGACGGTGGTGCGCTCCATCCGCGCCGACGCCATCTGGCTCGCCAGCGCGCGCTTCCAGATCAGCTCGTACAGCCGGCCATGATCGCCCGAGCCTGCGCGGTCCTTCGAGAAATCGGTCGGCCGGATCGCCTCGTGCGCTTCCTGCGCATTCTTCGCCTTGGTGGTGTAGATGCGCGGCTTGTCCGGCACATAGCTGCCGTCATAGCGCGTCGCGACGGCCTTGCGCGCTTCCTGGATCGCCCCCGGGTCCATCTGGACGCCGTCGGTACGCATATAGGTGATTGCGCCGTCCTCGTAGAGCCCCTGCGCGATTCGCATCGTGTGGCTGGCCGAGAAGCCGAGCTTGCGCGCCGCTTCCTGTTGCAGGGTCGAGGTAGTGAAGGGCGGCGGCGGGTTGCGCATCGCCGGCTTGGTCTCGACCGAGGCGACCGAGAATCGGCCTTCCTCGACGGCCTGTTTCGCCGCCTCTGCGGTCTTGCCGTCGCCGATCGTCAGGCGATCGATCTTGTCGCCCTTGTACTTGACCAGCCGCGCCTGGAAGCCGGTGCCGTCCTGCTCCATGTCGGCGGTGACCGACCAATATTCCTGCGGGCGAAAGCTCTCGATCTCGCGCTCGCGATCGACGATGATCCGCAGCGCGACCGACTGGACGCGCCCCGCCGACTTGGCGCCCGGCAGCTTGCGCCACAGCACCGGCGAGAGCGTGAAGCCCACCAGATAATCCAGCGCGCGACGGGCGCGATAGGCGTCGATCAGGTCGGTATCGAGCTCGCGCGGGTTCGCCATCGCGGTGAGTACCGCCGGCTTGGTGATCGCGTTGAAGGTGACGCGCTCGACTTCCCTGGGCAGCGCCTTCTTGTTGCGCAGCACTTCCTGCACGTGCCAGCTGATCGCCTCGCCTTCGCGATCAGGGTCGGTCGCGAGGATCAGTCGGTCGGCGGTCTTGGCGAGATCGGTGATCGCCTTGAGCTGCTTCGACTTGTCGGCATAGGTTTCCCATTCCATCGCGAACCCCTCGTCGGGGTCCACCGATCCGTCCTTCGCCGGCAAGTCGCGGACATGGCCATAGGACGCCAGGACGCGATAGTCCGAGCCCAGATATTTCTCGATGGTCTTCGCCTTGGCGGGCGATTCGACGATGACTAGCTGCATGGAAGTAAGGGGGTCCTTCACGTGTACGCGTACGAGGATGGGTAAACCCGCCGCCCGCCGTCAAGCGGGAGGCGAGATGACAGCGATGGACCGCGAAGGCAATCAGGCGCCGGCGCGCATCCGCGCCCGCACCGCATCGATATCGGATGCGTCGTGCCGTTCGGGCACGCGCTGGTCCTCCGGCCCCATGCCGCGATTGACCAGCCGCCCGCGCTGGACGGGCTCGCGATCCCCCACCTGCGCGACCCAGCGCTGGAAATGCGGATAGTCGTGCACGCTGAGGAACTCGGCCGAGCCGGCATAGGCCTCGCCCCGCGCAATCGCGCCATACCAGGGCCAGATCGCGATGTCGGCGATCGTATAGGCGCCACCCGCCATATAGGTGTTCTTGGCGAGATGCGTGTCGAGCACGTGCAGCTGGCGCTTCACTTCCATCGCATAGCGATCGATCGCATATTGGATCTTGATCGGGGCATAGGCAAAGAAATGGCCGAAGCCGCCGCCCAGGAACGGGGCGGAGCCCATCTGCCACATCAGCCAGCTCATCGTCGCGGCCCGCGCGCGCGGCTCGGTGGCGAGGAATGCGCCGAACTTCTCGGCGAGATAGATCAGGATCGCGCCGCTCTCGAACACATGCGTCGCCGGATCGGTGCTGTGGTCGGCCAGCGCCGGGATTTTCGAGT
Source organism: Sphingomonas degradans (assembly GCF_053502645.1). NCBI lineage: Bacteria > Pseudomonadati > Pseudomonadota > Alphaproteobacteria > Sphingomonadales > Sphingomonadaceae > Sphingomonas > Sphingomonas degradans. The sequence goes on along the minus strand of NZ_CP177172.1, from coordinate 99,825 downwards.
TGGGATTGATCTCGACAAAGCCGCTGCCGAACTGGTCGCCTTCGCCGATATTGATCTTCCACGCATCATATTCGGCGCCCGCATGCCCGGCGGCGAGCAGCTCTTCGAGCAGGATGGTGACCTTCACCCCATTGGGCGTGCCCAGCGAATAGAGCTGGAGCGGATGCCGGCCCACCGGCAGCACCTTTTCATGCGTCGCGCCCGAGGTCGGGCGATTGATATTGGCGAACTGCCCGCCATTGCCCGGCGCCCATTCCCACACCCTGGGCGGGACATAGCCCGCAGGCTGGTTGTTCGCGGGATCGGGGGCGTCGGCCATGGAAGTCTCCTGGGAAAGCTGTCGGCGCGATGTAGGGCGCGGCGGGCGCGTTGCCAGAGGGGCGTGACAAATGGGGGACGCCGCCGAAGAAGCTGGGCCCCGGGTCAAGCCCGGGGTGACGGAAGAAGTCAGCTCCCCCCTCGTCACCCCGGGCTCGACCCGGGGCCCAGCTTCTTCATGCGGCCTGCAATTCGGGGACCGGCTCCGGCAGATCCGCCGAAACCATCAGATAGACAGCGACAGCCAGATACCATTGGGCGACATTGCTGCCGAACAGCAGCAGATTCGCGGCCACCGCCAGCGCAAGCGGGACCGGACCATATTCGGGATAGAGCGCCACCTGCAGACCCAGCCCGACCGCCGCTGGCGCCAGCAGCGCGACCAGCGCAAGAAGGATGGGGACCGTATGCGGCCTGGTTAGCCGCCAGCTCTCTCTCAGGGCGAATGCCATCGACGCGCCGCGCCCGACGACGAGCGGCGTCACCAGCAGCCAGCGCGCGAACAGAAACAGGCCCGGAAGAACAAACACCAGCAGGCCTGCACCGATCGCGAGGGTGGACACGGTCGAGACGCCGACAAACGATGCCGCGCGACCAGGCACACCCCATGCATGATGGGCGTCCTCGTCCCGCAGGAGCGCGCTGGTCACCATAAACTGCGCGAACAGGCTCGCGACGGAGAAAATATACCCGCCGCGCTGATCGAATCCCGCCCAGTCTATCGCGATCCAGGGCAGACTGAGGATCGCGACGCAAAGCAGCGCAGGACCGGGGCGCGAAGCCAAGAGCGCACCCGTTCGCGCTATAAAACCACGCGCATGCATCTTCGCCATTTCAATCCTCCCCCCATCACGATCCCGCGACAGGCAAGTCGATCTTCACCGCATGGGTCTGGATCGGCGTCAGCAACAGGGCCAACGCACTGACGAGCCCAACGGCGCCCCACAGGTACTTACCGGCCCGAAAATCGATGACCGCTCTGGCGATGCAGTAGATGCACGCGCCGAGCACAGCGAAGCTCCAGAGGGAATATGGCAGCATGGGCGCAGGCTATCCGGGTCGCGGCAGCTGGACAATGCCCCCTTGCCCTTGCCCCCTCTGCCCAGCATGGTCGCCGGCATGAAAGCAAACCGTGAATCGACGCTGCTCGAGCGGCTGACCTTCTTTTCAGACGCGGTGTTCGCGATTGCGATCACGCTGCTTGTCATCGAAATCCGGCCGCCGGTGCTGCACGGCGCCGATGACGCGGCGCTTCGGGCGGGGCTGCTGGCGCTGGCACCGAACTATATCGGCTTCATCGTCAGCTTCTTCGTGATCGGTCGGTTCTGGCTGGGGCATCATCGCCTGTTCGGGCAGCTGGCGCGCGCCGACGACCGGCTGGTGTTCGCCAATCTGGTGCTGTTGCTCGGCATCGCCTTCCTGCCGTTCCCGACGGCGGTTTTCAGCGAATATGCCAATCTGCGGACCGCCACGCTGTTCTATGCGGGCTGGCTGGTCGTGCTGGGGCTGTTCAACGCCAATGTCGTACGCCTCGCGCTGCGGCCCTCGGTGCTCGCGCCCGATCACGACCCGCTGGTCGTGCGCCGCATCCGTTATGGCGTGTGGCTGCCCATTCTCATCGGGCTGGGAGCGGCGGCGGGAGCCTATGTCGCGCCGGTGTGGGTGCTGTCGGTGCTCGTGCTGGGGCCCGTGCTGGGCGCCGCACTCCTCCGCTGGATCGTCCGCGCGCCGCCTAGCGAAGGCTGACCCGCCCGCCCGCGTGGCGCTCCAGCCGGCCGCCCAGTTCCAGCTCCAGCAGTACCGTCTGCACCACCGCCGGCGCCAGTCGCGACTGGCGGATCAGTTCGTCCACGCTCACCGGCACGGGCCCCAGCAGGCCGGTCACCGCGCGGCGATCGGCGTCGCTCGCATCCTCGGGCGGGGGGCCGCTCCAGCCCATGCCCGGCGCGCGCACCGCACGGGGGTCGAGCGGGCGAAGCATTTCCAGCACGTCCTGCGCGTTCTGCACCAGCGTCGCGCCTTCGCGGATCAGCAGATTGCACCCCTGCGCGCGCGGATCGAGCGGCGAGCCGGGGACCGCCATCACGTCGCGCCCCGCCTCCGCCGCGATGCGCGCGGTGATCAGGCTGCCCGATCGCGGCGCCGCCTCGACCACCACGGTCCCCTGCGCCAGCCCGGCGATGATGCGGTTGCGCGAGGGAAAGAAGCGCGCCAGCGGCTCGGTCCCCGGCGGCTGTTCGGCGACCAGCAGCCCTTCGCGCGCCACGCGCTCCTGCAGGTCGGCATTCTCGGGCGGGAAGGCGATGTCGATCCCGCTGGCGATCACGCCCACCGTGCCGCTGCCCAGCGATCCCATATGCGCCGCCGTGTCGATCCCGCGCGCCAGCCCCGACACCACCGTCGCCCCCGCCGCGCCCAGATCGAGCGCGAGCTGGCGGGCGAAGCGGCACGCGGCGGCAGAAGCATTGCGCGCGCCCACGATCGCGACGATCGTCCGGTCGAGCAACCCCATCTCCCCCCGCACGATCAGCGCAGGCGGCGCGCTTTCGGTCTCGCCCAGCAGCGCGGGATAGGCGGCATCGTCCAGAAACACATAGCGCGCGCCCAGCCGCTCGACGATCGCGATTTCGCGCCGTACCGCCCCGGCATCGGCGATGCGCGGCGCCCGGCCGCCACCGCGCGCCGCCAGCATCGGCAGCGCCTCCAGCGCCGCGTCCGCCGATCCATAGCGCCCGATCAGCTGGCGATAGCTGACGGGTCCGATATTCGCCGAGCGCAACAGCCGAAGCCGTGCCTCGCGCGGATCAGCCACGCTTGCTGCCGATGCGCGGCTCGGTTCCGCTCAGCAGCCGCTCGATATTCTCGCGGTGCTTCCACAGCACGATCAGCGCCAGCGCGAGCAGCAGCGGCACCAGGTCCTGCCGCCCGAAATACGCCGCGCTGACAGGCGCGCTGATCGCCGCGACCATGCCGGCCACCGACGAAATGCGCAGCCCGCCAAGCAGCCCCAGCCAGACCACGGCGTACACCAGCCCGCACGGCCAATGCAGCGCGACGACGATGCCCATCAGCGTGGCGACGCCCTTGCCCCCGCGAAACTTCAGCCAGACCGGATAGCAATGCCCCAGGAACGCGCCGAGCCCGGCCAGAACCGCCGTACCGGGGAACAGCGCCTCGGCGAGCAGCACGGCGGCGGCGCCCTTCGCCATGTCCAGAAGCAGCGTGGCGGCGGCCAGCCCCTTGCGCCCGGTACGCAGCACGTTGGTGGCGCCGATATTGCCCGAGCCGATCTGGCGCAGGTCGCCCGCGCCCGCGATGCGCGTCAGGATCACCCCGAACGGGATCGAGCCCAGCAGATAGCCGAGCGCGATCGCCAGTGCCGGCCCCATCCAGATTGCGTCGCCCAAATCCAATACCCCCTGTTGCATCCTAGCTAGGCGGTCGATTAGGCGGGCGCAACAATCCCAACCCGGACGCACGCCATCTTTCCTGACCAGCGCCCCATTCTGTTCTTCGATTCGGGCGTCGGCGGCCTTTCCGTGCTGGCGCCCACCGCGCGGCTGCTGCCGCAAGCGCCCCTGGTCTATGTCGCCGACTCGGCCGGCTTCCCCTATGGCACCCGCAGCGAGGGCGAGATCGCGGCGCGTGTACCGGCATTGCTCGGGCGGCTGGCGGAGCGATTCGATCCGCGGCTGATCGTCATCGCGTGCAACACTGCCTCGACGATCGCGCTGCAGCACGTGCGCGCCGCGCTCGACGTGCCGATCGTCGGAACCGTGCCCGCGATCAAACCCGCCGCGCTGCTGAGCAAGACTCGGGTAATCGGCGTGCTGGGGACGCAGGCGACGGTGCGCCAGCCCTATGTCGATGATCTGGCGGCGCGCTTTGCCGGGGATTGTACGGTGCTGCGCCACGGCTCCGCCGAGCTGGTCGAGATGGCGGAGGCTTCGCTGGCGGGCACGGCGCCCGATGCGGCGCGGCTGGCGGCGGTGCTGGCGGGGCTGTTCGACCAGCCGGGCGGCGAGCGGCTCGACGTGATCGTCAACGCCTGCACGCATTTCCCCCTGCTGGAGGCCGAACTGGCGGCGGCGGCGCCGCATGCGGTATCATTCGTCGATGGGGGGGCGGGGATCGCCCGCCGTGTCGCCTATCTGACCCAGGGTCAGGGCTGGCCGGACCAGCCGGTGCCGGGCCGCGCGGTCTTCACGGCCTATGACGCGCGCGCAGCCGCCCTCGCGCCGGCATTGGCAAGGTTCGGGCTCACGCGCATCGACTCGCTTTAGGCGCGCACTTCGGGCGGGCGCGCGCTCATTTCGCGCAGCTTCGCCAAATAGCGTTCGGCCATTTCCTGGTGCACGCGCCGCGCCGTCCTGTCGTCGGCCCGTTCCGCATAGGAACGCTCCTGTTCTTCGCGACGCCGGTAATATTCCAGATCGAGGCTCATCATGTTGGCGGCTCCGTTCGCAAGCGGGAGAACCCGGTCTCCCAATCGCGGACCTGCTTGAAAATCGACTCGCCCGCGACCGATCGACTATACCACATCGCACCGATAACCGACTAACACGGATCATCTTTTTGCCGGATAGCCTCCGATTTCCGGCGGAGGACGATAGCGTCACGGGGCATCCTTGGGCGATGCGACGCGACTCTTGCCGGCATCTGCGCGGCTATTTTGGGCCCGACCTGCCTCCTACCTGCGTATATTGGGATAATTGCTTAGACCCAAGCGCTGGAATTGCGCGGATTTTGGGGTTAGTGAAGGCCCCCATGTACACGAAGGACACCTCGTCTCCCGCGGTGGATTACTCGCGGGTCTTCAACCAGGCGATCGACCGGCTGCACGCCGAAGGTCGATATCGCGTGTTCATCGACGTGCTGCGCAACAAGGGTGCCTATCCCAATGCGCGCTGTTTCGCGGGGCATAACGGGCCGAAGCCGATCACGGTGTGGTGCTCCAACGACTATCTGGCGATGGGCCAGCATCCGGACGTGATCGCCGCGATGGAAGCCGCGCTGCACGATGTCGGCGCGGGCTCTGGCGGCACCCGCAACATCGGCGGCAACACCCATTATCATATCGAGCTGGAGCGCGAGCTGGCCGACCTGCACGGCAAGCAGGGCGCACTGCTCTTCACTTCGGGCTATGTCTCGAACGAGGCGACGCTGGCGACGCTCGCGAAGATCATGCCGGGCTGCATCGTCTATTCGGACGAGCTGAACCACGCATCGATGATCGCCGGCATCCGCAATTCGGGCTGTGAAAAGCGCGTGTTCCGCCACAACGACCTCGCGCATCTTGAGGAACTGCTGGCCGCCGACGATCCCTCGCTGCCCAAGCTGATCGCGTTCGAGAGCGTCTATTCGATGGACGCCGACATCGCGCCGATCGCCGAAATCTGCGACCTGGCCGACAAGTACAATGCGCTGACCTATCTCGACGAAGTCCATGCCGTGGGCATGTACGGCGCGCGCGGCGGCGGCATTTCCGAGCGCGACGGCGTGGCCGATCGGCTGAACATCATCGAAGGCACGCTGGGCAAGGCGTTCGGCGTGATGGGCGGCTATATCGCGGCGGACCAGGTCATCATCGATGTGATCCGCAGCTATGCGCCCGGCTTCATCTTCACCACCAGCCTGTCGCCCGTGCTCGTCGCCGGCGCGCTGGCGTCGGTCAAGCACCTCAAGGCATCGAGCGCAGAGCGCGAGGGCCAGCAGGCCGCCGCCGCGAAGCTCAAGGAACTGATGGCCGCCGCCGGGCTGCCCGTGCTGCCTTCGACGACGCACATCGTGCCCCTGATGGTCGGCGATCCGGTAAAGGCCAAGAAGATCAGCGACACTTTGCTCGCCGAGTACGGCGTGTACGTCCAGCCGATCAATTATCCCACCGTCCCGCGCGGCACCGAACGCCTGCGCTTCACCCCCGGCCCCGCGCATACCGAGGCGATGATGGAAGAACTCGTGGACGCACTGGTCGAAATCTGGGGCCGTCTGGAACTGGAACTGCGCCTGGCGGCGTAAGGCGGCAAGGCGTCAGTCGATGGTGACGCAGGCATCCGACCAGGGAACCGGTAGCGGGTCGCCAAAGCGAATCACCCGGCGATCCGCATAGCCATCCGGGCCGGGGTTTGCCATGACGTGCACAACCCCCGCCGCCGCATCGACCACCCAGTAATGGGGTACACCGGCGCGCGCATAATCGACCAGCTTCTCCCCCAGATCGCGAGCAAGTGTGGTGTCGGCGATTTCCACCGCCAGCACGATGTCCCGGCCCTCCGGAATGCGATTTGCGGTAATGCCGTGTGGATAGACGGCTATATCCGCACCGCGAACCGTGACCTCGTCGATCCGGATCGCAATGTCCGAGCCGATCGAAAGGGGCGCCGCCGCCATCGTCTCGTGAAGCCGGACTGCGAGCGTTACATTGCGCTCGCCATGGCCTGGCAAAGCCGGCATCATCTTTTCGAGCACTCCCCCGGACAGCTCCGCACGCATATCGGCAAAGGCGCCCAGATTGAGCATCCGCTCAAAGTCGGCAGCGGTAAAGGCTGCTCGCGGGTCAATCGCCGCGCCCAGGCGGAACGGGTGGTTCATGGGCAAAAGCCTATCACGGCGCCGGTAACCAGGCTACCCTCACCCCCGCTGCAATCCCCCGCTCCACGCATAGCCGCGCCACAGCGGCGTGAACGCCATCCCCAGCCCCTGCTCCTCGGCGATCCGCTTGAGCACCGCAGGCAGTTCGCGACGGGGATAGACGTGGAAGTCGTTGAGCGACTTGAAGTGCAGCCGCTTAGCCAGCGCGGGCAGCCGCTCATATTGACCGAAATCGACGATGTGCAGGCTGCCGCCCGGCGCCAGCGCCTGTGCGCCGCGCTCGATCGCGTCGATCCAGGGCGGGATCATCGACAGGGTATAGCTCATGAACACGCGGTCGACCTGCGCCAGCCCGAACAGCGCCTGCACGTCGAAGCTGCCCGCATCGCCCTGTGCCAGCGTGATCCGGTCGCTCAGCCCCGCCTTCGCCACCGATTTGCGCGCGGTCTCCAGCATCGCCTCGCTGATGTCGAAGCCATAGAAGCGCGCCTGCGGCCAAATCCGGGCCGCGACGATCAGGTTGCGCGCCGTGCCGCAGCCGACTTCCAGCACCGTCCCGCCCGGCGGCGGCGCGAGCTGGCGGATCAGCCGGTCGCGGCCGAGCAGATAGAATTTGCGCGTGAAGTCATAGAAATGCCGATGGAGCGCATACACATCGTCCATCAGCGATTTCTGGTCGCCGGTTCCGGCGCTGGCGCCGCTCATGCGTGGGGCTTCAGCGTCCAGACGTGCGTGGCGCCGTACACCGCCGAGCGATCGCGGCGAGTCCAGTCGTCCAGCTTGTCCTGCGATTCATAGTCCCACTGGTCCATCAGCGTCTCGGGGATATGCCCCTTGACTACATCGGGCACTGCGGCGGTGCGATACAGCACGCGCGCGCCGGGTTTGGCGGTGCGGGTGATCTCGCTCCAGATGCGCGTGAGCTGCGCGTCGGTCATCCAGTCCTGCGCGTCGAGCAGGATATAGCGGTCGAGCGACTGGGCGGGCATGCTCTCCAGGTAATCGGCATAGTTGGTGTGGCGGATCTCCACCCGGTCGGCGCGCGCGCGCACTGCGTCATAGTTGCGCGCCTGGAGGTATGGCGGCAGCGGCGCATCCGCATGCTTGCCGTATCCGCGCCCAAACGCCTGCCACGCATAGTAATTGTCGCGGATATCGAAATCGCACGCCAGCTTGCGCAGCCGGCTGCGCAGCGCGCCGGTGATCCCGGCGCTGTCATCGACCTTGAGCAGATCATATTGCGCGGGCGGAATCCCGAAGCCGAAAAGCGCGGCGGGCTGGTCGACCAGCCAGCGCAGCAGCTTCTTGTCGAAAATGGGCGCGAACCGCGTCTCGAAGATCGCCCGCTGCTCCTCGATCGACTGCGCCTTCAGGATCTCGCGCGGGTCGATGCAATAGAAGCGCGCGAGCAGATGGACGAAGGCGATAAGGTTGCCGAGCAGCCCCTGGCGATAGAAGCCGCTGGCAAAGCCCGCGATGCGGCGGCGGCCCCGCAGGTCGCGGCTTTCCCAATAGGCGCGCGACGTCTCGTCCAGATGCGGGCGGATCCACGTCTTGTACGCCTCGATATTCGCCGGGCTGTCCGCGTCGGCGAAGAAGCGGCGGAAGGTCGCGTAATCGGGCAGGTGCAGCGCCGCCTGCCGCTTGAGGTTGTTAAGCGCGATATGGGCGGGATTCAGGTCCACTGCCGTGATCCGCGCCGGGTTCGCCGTCAGGTACGAAAATACGTTGCAGCCGCCCGACGCGATCGTGACGACATGGCTGTCCGGCGTTATCTGCAGCGCCTCCATGTCGATGTCCGGGTCTTCCCAGATCTGGGCATAGACGAGGCCGCGGAACGCAAACGTGAACGCGCGCTCGAGCAGGCCCTGCTTGCTCAGATGCTCATGCCGGTGCACCGCACCGCGCACCGCACCGTTCTTGGGCGTCTTGGCAATCGTACCCATTCGTCACTCCTGGAGCGCGCCTGTCGCATGCGGCTGTGTGGCGGACCTAGTACGCGCGTGTGACAGAATCTTGTCGATTTGTATTCGGCCCCGTGACGAATGCGATTCGGGCGCGCCCGGGAATGCGCAAACGCACCCCCGGGCGATTGTTCAGCGCGTGCGGTTGTCGATCGCATTGCCGGTCGCGTCGGCGCCATCGGCAAATGCCTCGCCCACATTGTCCGCCGTGTTGCCGATCGCGTCGCCGGCGCGGTCCAGCCCGCGCTCGATCCGCGTACCGGCATCGTCGGCGGCATTGGCAATCGAGTCGCCGGTGCGATCCACCGACTCGCTCACATTGTCCTGGGTGCTTTCGGAACAGGCGCCCAGCGTCATGCCGATGGCAAGGGCGGGCGCGAGAGCGAGAAGGGTTTTGCGCATTTCAGTCTCCAGAACAGTGTCTCAATGGTCTAGCCAGCACGGCCCGAGCGGCGTAGGGGACGCGCCATGTCGCGCCGTATCGCCATTGCCTCCGATCATGCCGCCTTCGCCATGAAGGCCGAACTCGCCGAATGGTTGCGTGAAGCGGGCCATGTCGTGTCCGATTTGGGCACGCACGGCCCCGAAAGCGTCGATTATCCGGATTATGGCTATCGCCTGGGCGCGGCCATCGAAGCCGGCGAGGCCGAATTCGGCGTCGCGCTATGCGGATCGGGCATCGGCATCTCGATCGCCGTCAACCGCATCCCGGCCGCGCGCTGCGCGCTCGTGTCCGAGCCGCTGTCGGCCAGCCTGGCGCGGCAGCACAACGATGCCAACGTCATCGCACTTGGTGCGCGCCTGATCGGCCCCGAAATGGCCCGCGCGTGCATCACTGCCTTTCTGGAAACCCCCTTCCTCGGCGATCGCCACGCCCGGCGTGTCGACAAGCTGAGCCAACCGACGAGGACTCCCGCATGAGCACCAACCCGCAAACGGCAGGGCTGCAGCCCGACGGTTTCTTCACCAAGTCGCTGGCCGAAGTCGATCCCGCCGTGTTCGCCGGCGTCCGCCACGAACTGGCGCGCGAGCAGAACCAGATCGAGCTGATCGCCAGCGAGAACATCGTGTCCAAGGCGGTGCTCGAGGCACAGGGTTCGGTGTTCACCAACAAATATGCCGAGGGCTATCCCGGCAAGCGCTATTACCAGGGCTGCGCGCCCTCCGACGAAGTCGAGAGCCTGGCGATCGATCGCGCCAAGCAGCTGTTCGGCTGTGGCTTCGCCAACGTCCAGCCGCATTCGGGCGCCCAGGCGAACGGAGCGGTGATGCTGGCGCTGACCAAGCCCGGCGACACGATCATGGGGCTCAGCCTCGACGCCGGCGGCCATCTGACGCACGGCGCCAAGGCGGCGATGAGCGGCAAATGGTACAACGCGGTGCAATATGGCGTCGACCCGACCAGCCATCTGATCGATTTCGACCAGGTCCGCGCGCTGGCCAAGGCGAACAGCCCCCGCCTCATCATTGCCGGCGGATCGGCCTATCCGCGTATCATCGATTTCGCCAAGTTCCGCGAGATCGCGGACGAAGTCGGCGCGATCTTCATGGTCGACATGGCGCATTTCGCAGGGCTGGTCGCCGGCGGCGCGCACCCCTCGCCGTTCGAGCATGCGCATGTCGTCACCACCACCACACACAAGACGTTGCGCGGGCCCCGCGGCGGCATGGTGATGACCAATGACGAAGCCATCGCCAAGAAGATCAACAGCGCAGTGTTCCCGGGGCTCCAGGGCGGGCCGCTGATGCACGTCATCGCCGCCAAGGCCGTAGCGTTCGGCGAAGCGCTCCAGCCCGATTACAAGCGCTATGTCGCCGCCGTGGTCGAAAACGCCAAGGTGCTGGCCGCGACGCTGAACGAGCGCGGCGCGAACCTGGTCTCGGGCGGCACCGACACGCACCTCGCGCTGGTCGACCTGACCCCGCTGGGCGTCACCGGCAAGGACGCGGACGAGGCGCTGGAGCGCGCCGGCATCACCTGCAACAAGAACGGCATTCCCAACGATCCGCTGCCGCCGATGAAGACCAGCGGAATCCGCGTGGGTTCGCCCGCCGGCACGACGCGCGGCTTCGGCCCCGGCGAGTTCCGCGAGATCGGCAACATGATCGCCGATGTGCTCGAAGGGCTGCGCGAAAAGGGCGAGCATGGCGATGCCCAGGTCGAGGCGGCCGTGGGCGAGCGCGTTCGCGCGCTGTGCGCCCGCTTCCCGATCTATCCGGGGGCGTGATGGGCGCCAGTGCGCTTCGCAGGCAGGCGCGATAAATGCGCTGTCCGTTCTGCGGGAATGAAGACAGCCAGGTAAAGGACAGCCGCCCCACCGAAGACGGGGCGGCGATCCGGCGGCGGCGCCAGTGCGAAGCGTGCGCGGCGCGGTTCACGACGTTTGAGCGCATCCAGCTGCGCGACCTGACGGTGGTGAAGAGCCACGACCGGCGCGAGCCGTTCGAGCGCGACAAGCTGGTCCGCTCGATCACGCTCGCCGCGCGCAAGCGGCCGGTGACCGCTGCCCAGATCGAACGGCTGGTTTCGGGCATCCAGCGCCAGCTGGAAACGCAGGGCGACAGCGACATTCCCTCGCAGCGGATCGGCGAAATGGTGATGGACGGGCTGAAGGGCCTGGATTCGGTCGCCTATATCCGCTTCGCCAGCGTGTATAAGGACTTCCGCGAGGCCAAGGACTTCGAGGAATTCGCCGGCAACGTCAGCGAGGTCGGCAAGGCGTGAACCCCGTCATCGTCCTGGTCCGCCCGCAATTGGGCGAGAATATCGGCAAGGCCGCGCGCGCGATGCTCAATTTCGGGCTGACCGAAATGCGGCTGGTCGCGCCGCGTGACGGCTGGCCCAATCCCAGCGCCGGCCCCGCCGCGAGCGGCGCCGACCTGGTGCTGGAGCGCGCGCAACTGTTCGATAGCGTGGCCGATGCCGTAGCGGACTGCACCACCGTCTATGCGACGACCGTGCGCAAGCGCGGCGTGACCAAGCCCGTCGTGACCCCCGTCGAGGCCGCCGCCGAAGTGCGCGCCAGCACGGAACGCTCGGCATTCCTGTTCGGACCGGAGCGCTCAGGGCTGGACAGCGAGGATGTCGCGCTGGCCCGCAAGATCGTCACGGTGCCGATCAACCCCGAATTCGGCTCGCTCAACCTCGCGCAGGCCGTGATCCTGGTGGCGTATGAATGGTCGAAGGGCGAGGCGCTGGCCAGCCCGCCAACCACCGACCTGGGCGTGCCCGCGCCGCAGGAGGAGCTGGAGGGCATGATCGGCCAGCTTGAAGGGATGCTGGAGGAAGCAGGCTATTTCTTCCCCCCCGCGCGCACCCCCACTACCCGGCGGACGCTGCGCACGCTGCTGACCAAGCCGGGCTGGACCTCGCAGGAAGTCCGCACGATGCGCGGCGTGCTATCGGCGCTGGCCGGGCGCAAGCAGCATCGGCGCAGCTGACACACATTTACCCGTTTAGGGGGTTTCGCGTTTGCGAAACGGCGGTAACATAAAGATACAGAAAGATCTTTTGGGGGATTCTCGATGCGTCTTGCCGTGATGTTCGTTGCACTCGCTTTCGTCGCACCTGCGCTCGCGCACGCGGATGACGGGCAGGAAAAGGAGCGCAAAATCTGCCGGAGCGACGCGCAAAAGACCGGATCGATCATGCCGCCGAAAAAGGTGTGCCACACCAAGGCCGAATGGGCCGCCATTGATCGCGCCAACGGCCTTCAGCACGAAAACCGCCAGCGCACCGATGGCGGCACGCCGCTCCGTCCGGACGCCGGCTGATCGGCTTCAGCGCCGGTCGAACTGCTCCAGTTCATACGCGATCGAGGCCTCGACCAGCCGTTCCCACAGATCGGCGATCGGGGCCTCCGGTATGCCAGCGGCGCGCGCGGCGGCGACGGCGTTGGCGATCACCTGCGCCTTGCGCGCCTCATCACGGACATGGCCGCGCTCGGGCTTGATGCGGGCGGCGGCGTCCATATAGCCGAAGCGGCGCGCGAGCAGCGCGATCAGCGCGCGGTCGACGGCGTCGACTCCCGCGCGGACTTCGGTCATGGTCTGGCAGGCAGTCGGGTCGATCGTGTCTTGCATGCCCCTCCCTTGCCGGGGCGCTCGCGCGCTGTCCAGCGCGACGCCCGACCTTGACTCAGGCGCGCCGCGCCGCTAACCGCCCGCCTTCGCAATGGCCCCGCACCCCGGTGAAGCGGTGGCCCTGACTCTTCTTTTCTGGATTGGCAGGCGGATACCGGGAACAACGTTATTGGCAATTGCAAGGAATTAGGAATGTCGAAGCGCTCCAGCGCCAAGCACAAGCTCGATCGCCGCATGGGCGAGAACATCTGGGGTCGTCCGAAGTCCCCGGTGAACAAGCGCGAATACGGCCCGGGCCAGCACGGCCAGCGCCGCAAGGGCAAGATGTCGGACTTCGGCATCCAGCTGCGCGCCAAGCAGAAGCTCAAGGGCTATTACGGCGACATCACCGAGAAGCAGTTCAAGAAGTCGTACGAAGACGCGTCGCGCATGAAGGGCGACACCGGCCAGAACCTGATCGGCCTGCTGGAACAGCGCCTCGACATGATCGTCTATCGCGCCAAGTTCGCGCCGACGATCTTCGCGGCACGCCAGCTGGTCAACCACGGCCATGTCCGCGTCAACGGCGAGAAGTGCAACATCGGTTCGCGTCGCATCAAGGTGGGCGAAGAAGTGTCGCTGTCGTCCAAGGCGCAGGAAATGGCGCTGGTGATGGAAGCGCAGAGCCTGTCCGAGCGTGACATCCCCGACTATGTCGTGCCGGAAGGCGCATCGAAGATCACCTTCACGCGCATCCCCCAGCTGGACGAAGTGCCGTATCCGGTGAAGATGGAACCGAATCTGGTCGTCGAATTCTATTCGCGCTGATCGGCGGGTCCTTCGGGAAACAGAAAAGGGCGGCCCCGGCGGGGCCGCCCTTTTTCGTGTCAGGGCTGGAGGCCGAGTGTGGCACGCAGGAACGCGTCGGACTTGGCGAGCAGCGTGGTACGTGCAGACACGCTATCGAGCTGGTGGTCGAGCTGCTTGAACTCGACATACTCCACCTTCCCGCCTGCATCCTTTATCGCGTCCGCCATCATGCGCGATTCACCGACGCCGACATTCTCGTCGCGATCGCCATGGAACAGCAGCACAGGCGCCTTGATCCTGGCGGCATTGCGTGCCGGTGAGCCCTCGCGGACGTGCGGCCCGTTGCCGATATAGGCGTCGACCAGCGAGAAGTTGACGAACCCTCGCGCTTCAGTGCGCAGCGTCTCAAGATCAGTGACCGGCGCCACCGCGATGATCGCCTTGAACAAGCCGGGATCCAGCGCCGAGGATTGCAGCGCCGCATAGCCGCCATAGGACCAGCCGAACACCGCCAGCTTGCCCGGTGCGGCAATGCCTTCGCGCTCCAGCCAGCGCCCGCCGTCGTTGACGTCGCCGATCGCAGTGCGCCACGATTGGAACCCGTTTTTCTTGAACCAGGCGTCACCATAGCCGGTGGAGCCGCGGAAATTGGGCTGGAGCACCGCATAGCCCCGCGCGGCGAAAAACTGGGGCAGCCAGTCGAATCCCCATTCGTCCCGCGCACCGGGGCCACCATGCGGCATCACTATCGCAGGCAGGTTTTTGCCGTCGCTGCCGGGGGGAAGCGTGAGGTAACCGGGAATGCGCGTCCCATCGGCGGCGGGGAACTCCACCGCCTTGACGGTGGCCAGGGTCATGCCCTGCAATGCGGCGCGGACGGGCATCACTTCCTCCAGCGCCCTGCTCGCCTTGGTATAGAGGTAGAAGGTACCCGGATTCGTATCGCTCCCGGCCCATAGGAGAAGCTTGCCCTCGTCCGCGCTTGCATCCACGAATTCGACCAGCGGCGCGGCGGGAAGCGCCTTGCCCAGCGCCACGCGGAGCTTGCGCAGTTGAGGATCAAAGAACTCGGCCTGGCGTCGGTCAGTCGCATAGCTGACGCCAACCACGCGGCGCTGCCGGCCCAGCCGGATTAGCGAATCGACATCCACCTGCGGGTTCGCCAGCACCAGCGTACGGGTCAGCGTGCCGTCCAGCGTGATGCTGTACAGGGCGCGCCGGCCATCCTTGTCGTCGAAGCCATAGACCACATTCGCGGTGGAATCGACCGCATAGGGATCGAATCCCGCGCTACGTCCGCCCGATAAGTCAAGCGTGCTCAACGGTTTCCAGTTCCGGTCGTCGGGCAGGCGATAGTAATACTGAATCTTGGATTTCAGATAGCCGGCGCCGTCGGTGCTGTGGATGCCATAGATGCGTACCTTGCCATGGCCGTCGCTGATATACTCGCTCGCGCCCTGGCGCGGCTGCTCGACGATCGAGCGCTTCAGCGTGGTGGCATCGACCAGTTCGACCCCCATGCCTTCGCGCTGTTCGGCCAGCCGGGTGCCCGTCGAATATTCGGGCACGAACTGGCGCGTCATCAGCACCGACCCGATTGACCCGTCCGGCCCGAAATCGATCACGCTGCCACCCTGCTGCATCGGCCCCAGCGCCGTTGACCCGGCCGAGCCGGTAAGCATCTGGAGCTTGGAGCCATCGCTGTTCAGCGCCAGCAGGCGGGTGAAGGCGAGCATGCCCGGTTGCGCCCCGTTAACATAGACGCCGCACACGATCCGGGTATCGCTCGCCCATCGGCAATATTGGATGTCCTCCGGATAGCCAGCAGACGAAAGGATGACGCGCGGCTCGCCGCCCATCGCCAGATCGCCCACAACGACCACCGACCCCCTGTCCCCCGCCGGACGCAAAATCGCCACTTTGGTCCCGTCCGGCGAAAGGCTGGCCGCCCGCACGGTCTCTCGCGCGCCGAACTTTGCGACAATATCGGTCGACGATTGTGCGAACGCCGACGTGGTCCAAGTCAATGCGGACACCGCAAAGACGCAGCAAGTAAATCGCGACATATTCCCCCCGATCTGGTCGTCCAATTTGACCGGCCCTTGCCGTCGGAGCAAGGGCCGACACAGGCTATGGACCTTCAGCTCGGCTGCCGTAGAGTTATGCAATCGGCCTTACCCGGAGCACCGTCAGCCCATGCGCATTTTCTGGTCCGTCGCCCTCGCGGCGATCCTACCATTTCCCGCCGCCGCGCAGACCGCGCCTACCCCCGCAATCTCAGTCGATACGCTCAAGGACGTCACCCGCACGCTATCCTCCGACGGGTTCGAGGGCCGCGCGCCCGCTACCCCCGCCGAGACCAGGACGCTCGACTATCTCGTCCAGAGGATGGCGGCGGCCGGGCTGAAGCCGGGGAACAAGGGCAGCTGGTATCAGGACGTGCCGATGGTCGAACTGACCGCCACCAACGTCGCGCCGATGACGATCACCGGGGGCAAGACGCCGCTCGCGCTCGAATATCGCAAGGACATGGTGGTCCAGAGCTACCGCGTCGTGCCGCGCACGGAAATCCGCGACAGCGACATCGTGTTCGTCGGCTATGGCATCAACGCGCCCGAGCGCGGCTGGAACGACTATGCGGGCGTCGATGTGAAGGGCAAGACGGTCCTGATCCTCGTCAACGATCCCGATTGGCAGACGATGACGCCCGACGGCCCGTTCGGCGGCCGGGCGATGACCTATTACGGGCGCTGGACCTACAAATATGAGGAAGCGGCGCGGCAGGGCGCGGCTGCGGCGATCGTGATCCACGATACCGAACCCGCCGCCTATGGCTGGGGCGTCGTCCAGTCCTCCTGGACCGGGCCGCTGCTCGAACAGGACACGCCGGGCGACCATATGGACCAGTCCCAGGCGGTCGGCTGGGTCCAGCAGGCGGCGGCGCAGGCGATCTTTGCCAGCGCGGGCAAGGATTTTGCCGCGCTGGTAGAGGCCGCGAAGCACAAGGGCTTTCGCGCATTGCCGCTGGGGCTCAAGGCATCGGTCGCGTGGGACAGCACTATCCGGCGCCAGGCATCGAAGAACGTCGTCGGCATCCTGCCCGGCACCCAGCGCCCCGACGAGGTCGTGCTCTATTCCGCGCATTGGGACCATCTGGGCCGGTGCGATGCGGTGAACGGCGACGACATCTGCAACGGCGCGCTCGACAACGCCAGCGGCACCGCAGGGCTGATCGCCCTCGCCGAAGCCTTTGCCAAGGCCGGGCCGGCCCGGCGCAGCACGGTGTTCCTGGCAGTGACCGGCGAGGAATCGGGGCTGCTCGGTTCCAAATTCTATGCCGAGAACCCGGTCTATCCGCTCGGCAAGACCGTGGGCGGCGTCAATATGGACGGGCTCAACGTCATCGGCCGTGCGCGCGATTTCATGCTGGTCGGCGCGGGCAAATCCGAGCTGGAGGACCTGGTCAGGCCGCTGGTCGCCGCGCAGGGCCGCGTGATCGCGCCCGAGCCGAGCCCGGAAAAGGGCGGCTATTACCGGTCCGACCATTTCAGCTTCGCCAAGCTGGGCGTACCGATGCTGTACGGCGAGAGCGGCCAGGACCTCGTCGTCGGCGGCCCGGCGGCGGGCAAGAAGGCGGCGGACGATTACACCGCCAATCGCTATCACAAGCCGCAGGACGAATATGACCCCCGCTGGAACTGGGACGGCGCGGTCGAGGACCTGACGCTCTATTACCAGCTCGGCCGCGCGCTCGCCGACGGCGATTCCTGGCCCAATTGGTACAAGGACGCGGAATTCCGCACGGTTAGAGACAAGAGCCGCGCGGGACAGTAAAGGGCCGCGCATGACTACGCCTCCCCCGCCCGAATGGGCCAAGCATGACGCCGTCTGGATCGGCTTTCCCAGCCACCCCGAACTGTGGCTCGAGGATCTGGAGCCCGCGCGCGCCGAAGTCGCCGCCTTCGCCCTTGCCGTCCATGCGGGCGGGCGCGGCGAACAGGTGATCCTGGTCGCCGCCGATGCCGACTCGGCGGATGCCGCGCGCGCGCTGGTGGGCGATGCCGCGCGCATCGTGATCGAGCCGTTTGGCGACATCTGGCTGCGCGATACCGCCGCGATCCTCGACGGCGACGGCGCGGCGCATGATTTCGGCTTCAATGGCTGGGGCGGGAAATACGACCTGCCCGGCGACGACGATGTCGGCCTGCGCCTGGCGCGCGGCGCGGGGCTGAGCGTCGGCAGCCATGATTGGATTCTGGAAGGCGGCGCGATCGACGGCGACGGCACCGGGCGGCTGGTGACGACCGAGCAGTGCCTGCTCAACCCCAATCGCAACCCGACGCTGGACAAGGCGGCGATCGAGGCGCGGCTGCGCGCGGACCTGGGCTATACGTCGTTCCTGTGGCTCGGCGACGGGCTGGCCAACGACCATACCGACGGCCATGTCGACAACCTCGCCCGCTTCATCGGCGAAAACCGGCTGCTGGTGCCCGAGGCGACCGACAACGACCCCAATTGGCGCGTCTATCAGGACGCAGCCGATCGCGCCGCCGCGTTCGGGCTGGACGTGGTGCGCTTCCCCTCGCCCGGCCGCGTGCTGGACGAAGAGGGAGAGATCATCCCGGCGAGCTACATGAACTTCTATATCGGCAATGCCGCCGTGGTGGTGCCGCTCTATGGCCAGCCCAATGACGAGGCCGCCGTCGCGGCGCTGGCGGCGCTGTTCCCGGATCGCGAAATCGTCGGCCAGCGCGCCGACCATATCCTGACCGGCGGCGGCAGCTTCCACTGCATCAGCCAGCAGATCCCGGCGCGATAAAGGCAGGACGTCAGCCCATACCCCGTTCGTGCTGAGCTTGTCGAAGTACGGTGAGTCTCACTGCCCTTCGACAAGCGCAGGGCGAACGGCGAAGGGGATCAGCCCGCCACGATCATGGTGCAGGCCGCCCCCGGCAGCGTGACGACGAAGGCGCTGCCGGCGGGTCCGCTCTCCCGCAGCGCGATCGTCCCCCCGCCGGCGCGCAGCAGCGATGCGGCGATGGCAAGGCCCAGCCCGGTGCCGCCGCCCGCACGCCGCGTCGTGAAAAAGGGCTCGAAAATCCGCACCTGATCGGCAGGCGAAATGCCGCCGCCATTGTCGGTGACCGACAGTTCCACGACATCGCCGGTGCGACTCCACGCGATGTCGACGCGGCTGGCGCCCGCCTGACGCGCATTGGTCACCAGCGTGACCAGCACTGCGTCGATCGTCGATGCCGCGATGCCCACGCGCAGCGCCGCTGCGTCGGGCGCGATTGCCACGCGGAAATCGGGCGCGTCGAAGGCATCGGCGATCGGGCGCGCCACTGCCGCGATGTCGACGGCGGCATCGGGATCGGGCTGCGCCATGTCCGCCCGCGCCAAATCGAGCAGCCGCGTGACCAGTTGCGACAGCCGCCCCGCATCGGCCTTCATATTGCCCAGGAAGCGGCTGCGCTCCGCCTCGGTCATCCGCGCGCCATGGTCCTCGAACAGCTCGATCGTGCCCGCAATCCCCGCCAGCGGCGTCTTGAACTCGTGGCTCACCGAAGCGGCGAAGTCGCGCAGATAGCGGGACCGGCGGTCGATCGCCTCGGCCATCGCGCGGAAATTCTCGAACAGCCCGCGAATCTCGACGGCGGCCGTCACTGGGGTTTCCGGCACCGTCCCGGTCCCCGCCGCCACCCCGCGCGTGGCGCGCGCCAGCGCCTCGATCGGCCGGGCGATGCCGCGCGACAACAGCCCCGTCAGCCCCAGCAGCGTGACGAAGATCAGCCCGATGCCCAGCAGGATCTTGCCGCGATCCTCGTACAACCCGCGAAACAGCGCGCGAGGCGAGCGCGAAAGCAGGAACACCCCCACCACCCGGCCGTTGACGATCACGGGCCGCGCCTGGTGGATGCGCAGCGACGACGCCCGGCTCAGCCATTCGAATGCGTAGCGCTGGCTATAGGCGCCGTTGCGCCGCAACACCGTGCCTACCCGCCCCCGCAGCGCGGCGGCGACTTCGGGGAGTGCCGCCTGCGACGTGCCGGGTTCGTAGCCCAACGCCACCACCCCCTTGCCATCGAGCAGCTGGATCGAGGCGAGGGTGGTCCGCCGGGTCGTGGCAAGGATCGGGGCCAGCCGCGCCGCCGCCGCAACGGCATCGGCATCCGGCGCGGTGGCGCTTGGCACGCCGGGCGGGCGCTCGGGCAACACTGGCGTGGCGCGCAAGTCGATCGTCGAGCCTTCGGGGCGATAGGCTGGCGGCGCGGGCGGCGGCGCCACGCTGCCCGGCCACAGCGCCTGCGCCGTCGCCGCCAGGGCCGCGCCCTGCGCGACCAGCTCCGCCTCGGTCTGGCGGACGAGCGTATTCTCGTACACCCGCAGGAACAGCGCGCCGACGCCCGGCAGCGCGGCGGTGAACAACAGCGTCCCAAACAGGATCGTGCGCAGCCGCAGCGACGGCCAGTGGCGCTTGAGCAGAGCCTTCAGCCCAGCGATCACGCCGCCACGCCGGCGCAATTCCCCAGCCGATAGCCGATGCCCGCCCGCGTCTCGACCACATCGGTGCCGCCGGCCTGCGCGAACTTGGCGCGCAGGTTGCGGACATGGCTGTCGATCGTCCGGTCGGTCACGGCAAAGCCCGGGCCATGCAGCCGGTCGATGATCGCGTCGCGGCTGAACACCTTGCCCGGCATCGCCGCCAGCGTGCGCAGGATCGAGAATTCGGTGACGGTCAGCGCGACGTCATGCCCCGCCCAGCTCGCCCGCCATCCGTCCAGGTCGATGCCCAGCCGGCCATGGTCGATCCGCCGGCCCGCATCCACCGCCGGAGGCCGCGCGCTGGTCCGCCGCAGGATCGCCATCGATCGCGCCACCACTTCGCGCGGCGAAAAGGGCTTCACGACATAATCGTCGCCCCCCAGCTCGATCCCCAGCACGCGATCGATCTCGTCGTCGCGCGAGGACAGGAACAGGATCGGCACGTCGCCCGCCGCGCGCAGACGGCGGCACGTCTCCAGCCCGTCCATGCGCGGCATGTTGATGTCGAGCACGACCAGGTCGATCCGCTGCGCATCGACGCGGGCCAGCGCCGCCTCGCCATCCTCGGCCTCGACGGTGTCGAGCCCCGCCTTGGCAAAGGCGAACGCGAGCAATTGGCGGATATGCGGGTCGTCGTCGGCGATCAGGATGGTGCGCGGCATGGGACATAGGATCATTGCGGCACCCCTCCCGTCAATGCCGCGTCGGCGGTGGGCGCCGGCCGGGGGCTGCCGTAGCAGTCGCGGCCATGCGGCCCGGTGTTCGCCGCCGGCAGCGGGACGCCGCCGGTCAGGGCATGGACCTGCGCCAGCCGCCGGGCATCGCGCCAGATCCAGTCGCCGTCCTGCTGCCCCGCCTCGGTGCGTTGCACGATCTCGTGCCGCACCCAGCGCAGCCGCTCGGTAAAGGCCGGCGTGAAGCCGCCGCGCTGCTCGAGCTGGACGATCGGCACCAGCGCCGACGATCCGAGCTGGTTGAGGTAGCACAGGTCCAGTTCCGCGCCCTTGCCGCCGACTTCGCGCGCATGGCGGACATTCCACGTCGCTGCGATCGACCCCAGGTCGATCGTGCTGCATCCCGTCAGCACCAGCAGCGCCGCGCCCGCATTGGCGTTGATCAGCCACGCCGCACTCTTGCCGCGCAGCATCCGCCACAGGATCAGCACCAGCCCGACGGCGACCAGCCCCATCCACAGCAGGGCGGCGATGCGCAGCCGGGTGAGCGAATAGACCTCCACATAGTCCAGCGTGCGCAGCATCGTGGAAGCGACCAGCAACAGGTTCTGCGCGATCCACAGCACCACCAGCCGCCGGATCGCCGGCACCGCCGCCGTGGCGGAACCGGGCCGCAGCGCGACCAGCACGAAGGCACCGGCCAGCAACGCCGTTAGGATCAGCGGATAGGCACCCCGATGCGCATAGTCGGCCAGCGTGACGCCCTCCGGCAACGGCGCCCCGCTCCACAGATAGGCGAGGTCGAGCCCGTTCTGCATCGCGAACAGCAGGTTGAAGGTCAGCAGCGCCAGCGCCACCGATGCCGTCGATACGCCGGGCAGCTCGAACACGCGGCTCGCGCTCGCGCGCGCCAGGGCGATCCGGTTGCGGCGCGGGCGCAGCGCGGCCCAGACCAGCGTCAGCACGACGGCCCAGAATATGCCGCGCGCGATGTCGATGTGCGGCATCCCGATCCGCGCCAGCACCGACCCGATCACCGGATTGGCGCTGGCGAACAGCGCCAGGAACAGCGCCCCGCCGACCAGCGGCAAGGGCAGCAGGGCGAGCGCCGTCCGCGCCTGTGCCCGGCCCCATCCGCGCTTGTGCCGGCGCGCGCGCCACAGGTCCTGCCACGGCCCGATCACGCTGGTCACGCCGTGCAGCACCAGCCGCAGCGCCCAGCGCCCGGCATGGTCGAACCCGCCCACGCGCGGCACCAGCAGGGCCAGCGCCAGCGCATTCCAGAACAGCACCTGCCCCAGCGGCCCCGGATCGTCGCACAACAGCGCGGCGAGCAGCAGCGCGAATCCCGCCGCCACCGTGCTCGCCCGGTGCCGCCACACCGCCCGCGTCAGCACCAGCGCCACCACCGCCCAGGCGAGCGCGAACAGCCCAAGGTTCGAGCCGATCCCGCCCCCGGCCCAGAACAGCCGGTCGGCCAGCGCGACCAGCCCCGCTGCCGCCACTAGCTTCGTCACCAGTCGCGACGTAATTCCGATGCGCATAGGCGCTCCCTCCAGGTTCCAGCGAGCGCGACAATGCCGATGGGATATGCGGACGCGCCGCCGCACGCCGTCCGGGCTTGATCCTGATCCTGTGCAGAAACCGTGCAGGCGCCCCTGCCGCTAGTCCGCTCGCCCCCGTGCTCGGCGCAGGTCGATGCCCAGCCGCTTCACGCGATAATAGAAGGTCTTGCGCGGCAGCCCCAGCGCAGTGATCGCGGCATTGATCTCGCCCCCCGCGCCGGCGATGGCATCGAGGATCGCGGCCCGCTCGAACGCATCCAGCCGCTCGGCCAGCGACTGCCCCTCGGGACCCTGCGCAACGGCGGGCGGCTCAAGCCCCAGTACGAATCGTTCGGCGCTGCGCTCCAGCTCGCGGACATTCCCCGGCCAGTCGCGTCGGGCGGCGGCGTGCGCGGCTTCGGACAGCGGCGGCGCGGGGCGGCGATGCGCCTCCGCAGCGCGCAGCGCGAAATGCGCGAACAGCAGCGGCACGTCCTCGCGCCGCTCGGCCAGCGGCGGCATCCGCAGCGGCACCCCGGCCAGCCGGTGGTACAGTCCCGGCGGCAGGGCCCCGGCGCTCCCCTCCGCGATCGTCGCGACGATGCGGACATCGACCGGATCGGGATCGCGCTGGTCAAGCGCGACGGTGCGTGCCTCGGCAAACTGGCTCAGCCGGTGGTGCAACGCCGCGTCGGCAAGGTGAAGGTTGTCGAGGAACAGCGTGCCGCGATCCGCCCGCGCGATCACCCCGCCCCGCGCGAACAGCTCGCGCTCGACGATGGCGGCCGGCAGCGTCGCGCAATCGAGCGTCTGGAACCGGTGCCGCCCGCGCGCCCCGGCACGGTGGACCAGCCGGGCATAGAGTTCCTTGCCCGTCCCCGTCTCTCCCTCCACCACCAGATCGAGCGCCGTATCCGCCAGCACGGGCACCATCTCGCGCAGCCGCCGGATCGCCGGCGCCTCGCCCAGCAGCGTCGCATCGGCCTCGCTCGCCGCCGCGCGCAGCCGGCGATTCTCCATCACCAGCGCCCGCGCCGTGCCCGCGCGCTGCAGCGCCGCCGCCAGCGCTTCGCCGGCAAAGGGCTTGGTCAGGAAATCCCAGGCACCCGCCTTGATCGCCTCCACCGCCATCGCGACGTCGCCATGCCCCGTCATCAGGATCACCGGCAGCTCCGGATCGATGCCGCGCAGCCGGTGAAAGAAATCGACTCCCGACATGCCCGGCATCCGCACGTCGCTCACCACCACGCCCGGAAAGTCGCGGTCGATCTTCTGCAGCGCTGAGGCGGCGTCGACGAACGGCTGGACGCTGTGCCCCGCCAGCACCAGCAGCTGCGTCAGCGCCGCGCGCAGATCGGCATCATCATCGACCAGCGCCACCGTCACGCTCATGCCCGGCGCAGCTCCAGCGCGAAACAGGTGCCGGGTTCGTCGGATAGCCAGCGCAGGCTGCCGCCCAGATCGGTCATGATGTCGCTCGCGATCACCAGCCCCAGCCCCAGCCCGGTGCTGCGACTGGTGGCGAAGGGCGTGAAGAGCCGCGCGGCGATCTCGGGCGCGATGCCGGGGCCGTTGTCGCGGATGCGCACCTGCACCTGTGCCGCGTCGGATTCTACTTCGATCGTGATCGTCGCGCCGGGACGGTCGGCCAGCGCCTCGACGGCGTTCTGGAGCAAATTGACGAACACCTGCTCCAACCGCACGCGCCCGCCCATCACGAGCAGCGCGGGGGAAATCTCGGGGCGCTCCAGCCGCACGCTGCGCAACTGCTCCTTCAGGATCAGCAATGCCCCGTCCAGCGCCTCGGCCAGCGGCAGCGCGCGTACCGCGCCCGCCTGCCGCCGCGAAAAGCCGCGCAATTGCGCCGTCACGGCGCCGATCCTGTCGCTCAGCCGGCGGATCGCCTCCAGATTGTCGCGCACCATGTCGAGCGCGCCGCGCTGGAGCAGTTCCACGCTGGTCTCGGCATAGGTGCGGATCGCCGCCACCGGCTGCGCCGTCTCATGCGCCACGCTCGCGGTCACTTGCCCCAGCGTCGCCAGCCGATTGGCCTGGCGCAGCCCTTCGCGCAGTTCGGCGGCGCGCGCCTCGATCGTCGCGCGTTCCTCGATCTCGCGGCGCAGCGCGGCGGTGCGCTCGGCAACGGCGGCTTCCAGTTCGGACGTGCGGCGCCGGGCGAGCGTGGCGCGCTGGCGCAGTCCCCACAGCAAGGCGGCGAGCGCAAGCACCGCCATCAGCGCGCCGAGCCCCGCGGTGCGCTGTGCGGCACCCACCGCCGGGCCCGCCGCGCGGCGCAGCGCCAGCACCCAGCCCGGCTGCCCCGTCGGCACGCGCGCCTCGACCAGGTCGCCGCTGGCGGGGGGCAGCAGCACCGGCGCGGTTGCCGGCAGCGCCGCGTCGCGCCGCAGCGCAGCCAGCGTCGCCGCGTCGATCGGGCGCGCGACCGCAAAGCGCCAGCCGGGGTTGCTCGTCACCAGCACCAGCCCGGCGGCGTCCTGCACATAGGTGTCGCCGCCGGCGCGCTGCCACGCCGCCTCGATCCCGTCGAACTCCAGCTTGACGACGATCACGCCGCCTGCCGCCGTGCGCCGCGCCAGATAAAGCCCCGAATGGCGGCTGACCGTGCCCAGCGCGAACTGGCTCGCCTCCCCGCGCGCGCTCGCTTCGCGGAAATAGCGGCGGAAGCGATAGTCCGATCCGACAAAGCTCTGCGGCGAGCGCCAGTTGCTCGCGGCCACGGTGCGGCCATTGGGCGCGATCAGATAAATGGCGGCGGCCCCGGTGGTGCGCGCCAGCGCCTCCAGCTTGGCGTCGAGCGGGCCGGCGGGCGCCCCCGCCAGCGTCGCGGCAACGTCGCGGTCGTCGGCCAGCGCCAGCGGCAACAGGCGGAATCGCGCGATCTCGCTGTCGAGCAGCGCCGCGCGCAGCTGGGCGCCGGTGGCGACGGTCGCGGCCAGCGTCTCTCGCGCGCGGTTCCCGCTCACCCACCCGGCCAGCACCGCCGCCGCCACGCCCAGCAACGCAGCCAGTGCCCAGTATCGCCAGCCCGAGATCGAGTCGCGTTCGCTCACCCCCCGGCTATCCGCCAGCGCCGGACAATGTGCAAGTAGTTGCACATTACCCCATGGCACCTGTGCCGATTTCGGCCCACGCACCGCGTCGGGTCAGTGCTATCCTATTGATTAAAAGCCATATTGCTCCGTACCAACTTCCCCTTCCTCCGCAACGGGCCGTAGGTCAGAATCGCGTCGTCCAGTGCTACCGGCAATCCACCGGGGCTGAAGGAGAGGAATTATGGTCCGTATCGCCGTCGACCCCGCCGTTGCCCCGCTCGCCCCCCGCCCGCCCAAGCCGCGACGCTGGTATGCGCATCTCTATGTCCAGGTGCTGGTCGCGATTATCGCGGGTGTGCTGATCGGCCATTATGCGCCTGCCACCGGCGAGGCACTCAAGCCGATCGGCGACGGCTTCATCAAGCTGGTGAAGATGATCATCGCGCCGGTGATCTTCCTCACCATCGTCACCGGCATCGCCGGGATGCGCGACCTGAAGGCAGTCGGGCGCGTTGCGGCCAAGGCGTTCGGCTATTTCCTGTTCTTCTCCACGCTGGCGCTGGTGGTCGGCATGGTGGTGGCCAATGTGGTGCAACCGGGCGCGGGCCTCGACATCAACCCCGCGACGCTCGACGCCAGCAAGGTGGCCGATTACGCCGCCAAGGCGCATGAGACGACGCTGACCGGATTCCTGCTCGGCATCATCCCCGATACGTTTCTGTCCGCGATCACGGGCGGCAACATCCTTCAGACTTTGTTCGTCGCGATCCTGTTCGGCATCGGGCTGGCACTGGTCGGCGATCGCGGCGAGCGAGTCGTGTCCGCGCTCGACGACGTTTCGCTGGCGATGTTCAAGGTCGTCGCGATCCTGATGAAGGCGGCGCCGGTCGGCGCATTCGGCGCGATGGCGTTCACCGTCGGCAAATATGGCGTCGGCACGCTCGCCAATCTCGCGATGCTGGTCGGCACCTTCTACTTCACCTCCGCGCTGTTCGTGATCGTCGTGCTGGGCGCGGTATCGTGGATGGCGGGCTTATCGATCTTCCGGCTGATCGCGTATCTCAAGGCCGAGCTGCTGCTCGTACTCGGCACATCCTCGTCCGAAAGCGCGCTGCCCTCGCTCATCGAGAAGATGGAGCGCGCCGGCTGCCCCAAGTCGATCGTCGGGCTGGTCGTGCCGACCGGCTATTCGTTCAACCTCGACGGCACCAACATCTACATGACGCTGGCGGCATTGTTCATCGCCCAGGCGACCAATGTGCACCTCTCGATCGAGCAGCAATTGCTGTTGCTCGGCGTGGCGATGCTGTCGTCGAAGGGCGCGGCGGGCGTGACCGGCGCGGGGTTCATCACGCTGGCGGCGACGCTGTCGATCGTGCCGAGCGTGCCGGTGGCGGGCATGGCGCTGATCCTGGGCGTCGATCGCTTCATGTCCGAATGCCGCAGCCTCACCAACTTCATCGGCAATGCCGTGGCGACGGTGGTGGTCTCGCGCTGGGAAGGCAGGCTCGATCATGACGCGCTGGCACTGGCGCTGAGCGGCAAGGCGCCGAGCATCGACCAGCTTCCCGCCGACGCCGTCCCGGCCGAATAAGGGGCGCTTATCATGCAGATGCTGCTCCGCGCCCTGGGCGCCACCCCCGCGCTCGTCCTGGCGCTGCCCGCTGTCGCGCAGGGCGTCCAGACGGCCGGCTACCCCAGCGCCGCTGCCGGTGACGGCGCCACCACCGGCGGCTACAACCTGTCGCGCTGGGCCGAGGACTGGCGCGCGCTGTGCGACCCGGCGAAGCGCGACGACCCGATCGATGCGCTGAAATGCCTGCCCCTCACCCCCAGCGGCGACGTGTATGTCACGCTGTCGGGCGAGGCGCGGTTGCGGGTCAACCACACCACCAACCCCAATCTGCGCGACTCCCGCGCGCAGCGGCAGGACATTTTCCGCCTGGTCGGCGGCGCCGATCTGCACATCGGCGAACATCTGCGCGTCTATGGCGAAGTCGCGCATGGCGGAATCACCGGCGTCGAACTGGCCGCCCCCGCCGCGACGCTGCGCAACGACGTGGCGGTGCAGCAGTTGTTCGCCGAGGCCAAGGCGACGATCGCCGGCATCGATATCGGCGCGCGCTATGGCCGGCAGGAATTCACCGACGGCCCCAACCTGCTGGTGTCGCAGCGTGACAACAATACCATCCGCTATACGCTCAACGGCGTGCGCGTCTGGGCGCGGGGCAAGGCGGTACGAATCGATGCGTTCGATCTGAAGCCGACGCAATATGGCGACCTGGGCACCGAAGACGATGTGATCGACCCCGCCCGCCGCTTTTCCGGCGTCAGCCTAGGCTTCGTGGTGCCAAAGGCGTGGGTCGGCGGCGCGACGCTGTATTTCGATCCCTTCTTCTGGCGCCGCCGTAACAAGGTGGGCACCTGGGGCGGGCGCGTGGGGCCGGCGACGCGCTATTATCTGGGCACGCACCTGTGGGGTGAAGCGGGGCCGGTGACGATCGACTGGTCGGTCAATCGCCAATGGGGACATTTCCGCGACCAGCAGATCGACGCCTGGCAAGGGTTCTTCGCGCAGAACCTCCGGCTGGGCGCGGACAAGCGGGCGCCGCGCATCGGCTTCCACGCGGACTACGCCAGCGGCGGCGGTGGCTATGGCAACGGCGCGCTGCGCAACGCCTATGCGCCGTTCGGCAACAACATCTATTACAGCTACGGCCTGTTCCTGACGCCCAGCAATCTGGTGGCGGTGGCGCCGACGCTGAGTCTGTCGCCCACCGCGAAGCTGCGCGTCACGGCGGAATATCAGCGCGCATGGCGCGCCAACACGCGGGACGCGGTCTATCGCGCCAATGGCCAGCCCTTTGCCGGAACCCAGAATGTCGCCGACTCGCGGATCGGCGACGTGGCGCGACTCCAGGCGGTGTGGACGCTCACGCCGCGGCTGTCGCTGACCGGCCGGTACGAGCATCTGGCGGCGGGCCCTTCGCTGACCAAGGCAGGCTATACCAGCTCCGATTTCCTTGCGGGGTGGATCAGCTTCCGCTTTTGAGCAACACGCTTTTGCTGCCCATGTTGCGCCGCAACGGCGCGGCAATTTGCCACGTCTTATCGACGAAAACCTTCGCTGCGGCGCGGCAGAACGCCGCCAATGCGCCAGGTTCAGCGCGTGTTCAGAAATACGAAATGTCTCACGAAAGCCACATGTTGGACATGTTTCGTGTCAAATTTACAACAGCGCGCGAGCGATTGCGCAACAACTGAACTTTGCATGTTGCAGCGCACCGCCGGGCGGTCGTACCCGAGCCTTCCGTGAGCCGTCCGCCAAGGACGCCACCCAAAACCAACACCGCACAACCGGTCAGAGGGAACATATATGAACGCTGCAGTCCGCAACCGCCTCTTGGCATCGACGCTGCTGGTCAGCCTCGGCGCCGCCGCGCTTCCCGCGGCAGCCCAGACGGCGCAGGCCCCGGTCGACACCCAGGACGACACCGGCGGCGAAATCATCGTCACCGGCTCGCGCATCGCCAGCACCGACCTGCAGGCATCGGTCCCCGTCTCGGTCGTGAACGCTGAGCGTATCCAGGCAACCGGCGCGGCGAACGTCCAGGACGTGCTCGCGACGCTGCCGTCGGTCGGCCAGAACGTCAGCCGCACCAGCTCGAACTTCTCGAACACCGGCAACGGCACCGCGACGGTGAACCTGCGCAATCTCGGCTCGTCGCGCACGCTGGTCCTGATCAACGGCCGCCGCAGCCTCGGCATCGCCGGCACCTCGGCCGTCGACGTCAACAACATCCCGACCGACCTGCTCCAGCGCGTCGAAGTCCTGACCGGCGGCGCATCGTCGATCTATGGTTCGGAAGCGATCGCCGGCGTGGTGAACTTCATCCTGAACGACAAGTTCGAGGGCGTTCGCGTGCGCGGCCAGGGCACCGTTTCGGACAAGGGCGACGCAGCGCGCCAGTACGCATCGGTCACCGCCGGCACCGGCTTCAGCGACGGTCGCGGCCACATCGCCGCGAACTTCAGCTATGACAACGACCATGGCCTGCGCTCGCGCAATCGCAGCTTCTCGGCCACCGACGTGCCGAACCGCAGCTCCTATGCCGCACAGGGCCTGTTCGACGTCAGCAACCCCGCCACCCAGTCGACCTTCTCGCCGACCTCGGGCCGCACCTTCACGTTCGATGGCAACAACAACCTGAAGGGCTATCAGGGCGCCAACATCGACGGCTACAACCGTAACGGCGACCGCTACCTGTCGGTGCCGGTTGAACGCTACATGGGCACCGTGCTGGCCAGCTACGACTTCTCGGATTCGTTCAAGGTCTATGCCGAGGGCCAGTACGCGAAGACCAAGTCGCGCGCCTCGCTCGAAGCGTCGGCGATCGACAACAGCTCGGCCAGCCCGGTCGTGAACTTCGATGGCTCGGCCTATGCCGGCATCCCGATCACCAGCCCCTACGTTCCCGCCGCGATCCGCGCCGCGGCGATCGCTAACGGCACCGACGTGATCCAGTTCCGCCGTCGTTCGAACGACATCTTCGATCGCAGCAACCGCAACGACCGCGACTTCTATCGCGGCGTGATCGGTGCCAAGGGTTCGCTGCCCTTCGGCAGCAACTGGTCGTACGACATCTATTACGAGCACTCGCAGAGCCGCGACCACACCACGGCGCAGAGCATCTACATGCCGAACTACGGCGCGGCGCTCAGCAACGAAATCGGCCCCGACGGCCAGGTTCGCTGCTCTGACGCGGCGGCGCGCGCGGCGGGCTGCGCTCCGATCAATATCTTCGGCTTCAACACCGCCTCTGCGGCGGCATCGAAGTTCCTCCAGACCTACACCGGTCCGACGCGCACCGTGACGCTGATCGACGGCAACACCGTCCAGCTCGTCAACGGCACGAACGTGACCTATGACTATCTGGCGAAGGTGAACCAGAACGTCGTCTCCGGCAGCATGAGCGGCGACCTGTTCTCGCTGTGGGGCGGCCCGGTGTCGCTCGCGTTCGGCGGCGAATATCGCCACGAGAAGAGCTCGGAAGTGTTCGATCCGTTCACCCAGGCCGGCCTCGCCTCGGGCAACCAGCTGACCAACACCAAGGGTTCGTTCAACACCAAGGAAGCGTTCGCCGAAGTCGTCGCGCCGATCGTCGAGGACCGTCCGTTCCTCCACTATCTCGGCCTGGAAGGCGCAGTCCGCTACGCCGACTATTCGACCGTGGGCGGCGTGTGGAGCTTCAAGGGCGGCGCAACCTTCGCACCGACCCCGGACATCCGCTTCCGCGCAGTCTATTCGCGTGCAACCCGCGCGCCGAATATCGGTGAGCTCTACAATTCGCTGAGCCAGACCTTCCCGTCGATCACCGATCCCTGCGACCAGGGCCAGGGCAATGGCGACGGCGCGACCCCGGTTGCGCTGCCGGCGGGCTGTGCGGCGATCCCGGGCATCGCAGCCACGGTCGCCTCGCGCGGTTCGTTCACGTACAACACGGCCCAGATCCAGACGATCGACGGCCTGCTGGGCGGCAATCCGAACCTGAAGGAAGAAACCGCCAACACGATCACGGTCGGTGCGGTGTTCACGCCGACCTTCCTGAAGCGCTTCAGCCTGACGGTCGATTATTACCGGATCAAGGTGAAGAATGCGATCGGCATCATCGGCCAGCAGGTTTCGGCTGACGAATGCCTCGCGACGGGTGCGGCGCAGTTCTGCAACAACGTGATCCGCAATGCGCAGGGCTTCATCACCCGCGTCAACGCGATCAACCTGAACACCGGCTCCTACCTGGTTTCGGGTATCGATCTCGAAGGCCGTTACTCGGTGCCGATCGCGGGCCTGACGCTCGACATCGACGTGCTGTACAACCACCGCTTCAAGCAGCAGCAGACCCCGTTCGCGGGTGGCAAGGTCCAGAACGAGCTGGGCCAGGCCGATTGCTACAGCTGCGGCCGCCTGGGTTCGGGCTTCAAGGATCGCGTGGTCGGCAACTTCACGATCGGCAACGATCAGTTCCAGTTCTACTATCGTCCGGAATATCTGGGCCCGCTGGTAGACACGCTGGGTGACGGCGCGACCAAGATCAAGGCGTACCTGTACCACAACATCCAGGGCAAGATCATGGTCGGCGACAACAAGAACATGGAGCTGTACTTCGGCGTCAACAACCTGTTCGACAAGAAGCCGCCGAAGTTCGGTGACACGAACCCGGTGACGTGGCCGGGCGCGCAGACGATCGCCAACACCTATGACCTGTACGGCCGCATGCTGTACGCAGGTGCGACGGTTAAGTTCTGATCCGTTCACAGGACTGAAAAGATGGGGCGGCCTCGCAAGAGGTCGCCCCTTTTTTTGCCCCGCTCGGGCGCGCATGGCATGGCGACGCGTCGGCAGGGCGCACAGGATAGGGAAGCAGACAATGTTGACACGGCGGGCAGCAATCGGGGCTATGACAGCGGCGGCGGCGGTGCCCGCCTGGGCCGGGACCATCACGAAGAAGCCCCCCTTCTTCTTCGATTCGCTCAGCTTCCTGCCCGATGACCTCCGCGACATCGCCGCCGCCGGGCTGGGCGGGATGATCGCCGACGTATCCGACCTGATCGAAGTGCGCGGCGCGGACGGCGTGCCGCGCTACAGCCGCAACTTCGCGGCCAACGATCCGGCGATCGACCGCGCCGTCGCGCGGCTGGCCGACTCGGCCTATGCCTATGTCGCGCTGAAGGGCAGCGACATCGGCAAGAAGCCGGGTTGTGCCGTGTTCCTGCAATTCCAGTCGACCGAGATGCTGGAAGGCGATCTGTCGCGCATCGGCTATTTCCACGCGAAGGGGCTGCGCGTCCTCCAGTTCACCCACCACAACAACACGCTGATGGCGGGCGGCGCGATCATGCCCGTCCAGACCGGACTGACCCCGCTGGGGATCGAGGCGCTGGCCGAGATGAACCGGCTGCGCATCCTGCCCGATGTGTCGCACGGGTCCGACCTCACGATGCTGGAGGCCGCGCGCCGCTCGACCACGCCGATCGCGCTGTCGCACGGCGCGGCGCGCGCGATCGTCAACCATCCGCGCTGCGCCCCCGACACTGTGATCCGCGCGATCGCCGAGCGGGGCGGCGTGTTCGGCATCTTCATGATGAGCTTCTGGCTGACGCGAAAGGCGCGGCCCACGGTCGAGGACTATATCGCCCAGATCCGCCACGTCGTCCGCGTCGGCGGGATCGAGGCGGTGGGCGTGGCGAACGACTTCCCGATGGCGGGGCAGGCCAATCTGGTGAAGCTGAACAACGACAATGCCAAGGGCGTGCAGGAATATATGGAATGGTGGCTGGCGCTGCGCCGTCAGGGCATTCCCGGCTTCGACTGGACGCCCGAGCATGTCGTCATCCCCGAACTCAACCGGATCGACCGGATGCAGCGGATCGCCGACGCGCTCCCCCGCGCCGGTTTCCGCGCGCGCGAAGTCGATGCGATCATGGGCGGCAACTGGCGCCGACTGCTGACGGACGTGCTGGGTTAGGAACCCGCCGGGCACGCCCGCGCGACATCGCGCACCAGCCGCGCGCGCAACTGTTTGAGCCCGGTGCCGGGGACGAGGGGAGTCTGGCGCAGCCGCTCGACTTCCGCCGCCTCGAAGGGCCGGGCGTCGGCAGGCGCGCTCGTGCCCCCCAGCCGGAACGCGACGAAGTTCATCAGCGCGGCCAGGTCGGCAGGATCGCGCAGCGGGGCGTGCGCGACATTGGGCAGGCGGATCAGATAGTCGCGCCCCTCCGGCGTGCACAGGAACCGCCCCACCTGCCCCCGCAGCGCGGGGATGGCGGGGGTCGTCGCATCGCCCTGGATGCCGTGGCAGCCGGCGCAATACTCGATATAGTCGGACTGCGCCGATCGCCCCGGCGCCGCCCCGTGCGCCATCGCCGCCAGCCCCAGCGCCGTCACGGCCCCGGCGAGAATCGCCACGCTGCGCACGTCAGTCTGCCGATCCGACCATCACCGCAGTCGAACAGTGATATTCCATGCTGCTCGTGCCGAAGCACCAGATGATGTCGTTATTGCCCCCTGGCCGATAGGTCTGGGTCTCGCGATCGGTATTGTCGCACGCGCATTGCCCGCAATCGGCGGTGCCGCAGCAATCGCGATAGGCGATCAGATACGCCTTGCCGTCCGCCGGATTGATGCACGTCCCCACCCAGGCCGTCGGCGACGCCTCGGTCCCCGGCGGACAGGTGTGCAGCCCGCCGCCGCAACAGGTGCACAACGACCCGTCGATCGCGCAATAGCGCCAGTAATCGCACGCCGTCGCGTCATTGGTCTGGGCATGGCGGGCAAATTCGGTGCGCGCGTCGAGCGATCGGTCCTGCGCCCGCGCCACCGGCAGCACCGGCAGCAGCGGCGCCGACACCACCAATGCGCCCAGCCGCGACAACAGCCCCCGCCGCGACGTGCCCCGCGCCGCGCCGCGCACCAGCCGCTGGGTCCAGCGATCGAGCATCCCCTCGTCCTTCATTCCGCCGCCTGCGTGCGCGTATCGCGCAGATAGTCCTGCACCGATCCGACCCCCAGTTCGCGCGCCACCACCAGGCTCTCCAGATGCTCGCGGCTGTTGACCAGCCCCTGCGCCACGATCCGCCCCGCGCCGTCGATCAGCACGGCATGCGGCAGCTTGGCGACGGCAAAGGCACGCCCGAGTTCGGCGCTGTTGAGGAACGGAAAGCCGCCCATGTCCTGCGCGTCGACCAGCGCGCGCTGCTCGGCGGGGTCGGCGTCGCCGGCGAAGACCAGTTCCAGCCCCTCGTCGCGCGCCACGCGCTTCGCCACCGGGATCAGCGTCTTGCAAATGGGGCATTGCGCCGAGACGAACAGGAGCATCTGCGCCCGCGCATCGCCGCGCGGGCTCCCGATCGCCACGTCGCCGCCCGCCAGCGCGGGCACGACCAGCCGGGGCGCCATCGCCCCCGCCTGCGGCCCCGCGCCCTGGATCAGCGCACCCACCGGCGCCACCCGCTCGAACAACACGCCCACCTGTCGCGCCACGGCGAGCACCACCAGCGCGAGCGCCAGCACCACCACCCACAGCAGCACCTGCGATACCAGCAGCGCCGTCGTCATCGCACACTCCAGACCGGCTGCGCCGTACCGCGCGCCATGCGGCGCATATCGCCGAGCAGCGCCACAAGGTTGAACAGAAGGAACAGCACGAACCCGGCCGCATAGCCGTTCGCCACCGCAAGGCCCGGCAGCGTGGCCGCCGGCACCGCCGCAGCCAGCGCCGCCCCGGCCAGCGCGACATTCGCCAGCGCCAGCCCGCGCGAAATCGGTCGCCGCGCGCTGCCCATCGCACAGCCGCAGTCGATATAGGCCCGCCCCCGGCGCAGATTGATCGCGATCGCGCCAGCAAAGCACAGCAGCAGCCCCGCCGTGCCGGCCAGCGCAGCCTGACGCGCCACGCCAGCGAGCAGTGCGACGCCCAGCCCCGCCTCCGCCCCCAGTATCGCCAGCGCCAGCGGCGCCCGCAACGCATCCGGCGCGATGCGATACGCCCCCACCGCCGCCACGAACGCCCCCGGCGCGCGCAGCTTGCCCGTCAGCGCCTGGAGCAGCACCAGCCCCAGCAGCACCCGCGCAGCCACCGCCAGCGCCGCCGCGCTCGCCGCGACCAGGCTCATGGTGCGCCCCCCGGCACGGTGGTCATCACCCCCAGCCCGACATTGTCGATCCGACCCCGTGGCTCCAGCGTGGCGCCGTCCAGCACCAACAGGCTCTCACCATGGTTGAGGAACAGCAGCGGAGCGGCATCCGGGCTGACCGCCAGATTCTCCGCCGCGACGGTCAGCGGCCTGCGCCGCAGCACCTTGCGCGTCGCGACATCGACTTCCCACAATTCCTCGCCCGGCACCTTGTGGCTCCAGAACGCGCCCTTGTGCATCAGCACATAGAGCCGCCCCGACGCGGCGTGATAGGCCATCAGCTGCCGCCCGCCGGGGCGCCACGCCACTTCCTGCGGCGCGGTGGTGGCCGGCGCCATGCCGGCGGCGGCGTTGAGCGACCACGCCACGGGCTGCGCCCCGCTGCCGATCACGGTTTCGTGGACCATGCCCGAATAGGTGAGGAAAAACGCCCGGCCGGTGCGCGGATCGACCGCCGCATTGTCGAACACCGGGTCGGCGTCCGCATCGAAAAAGGGCTGGGTCGCGGCGATCTGCCCCTTGCCCCGCGCATCGAGCGTGAGCGTGGACAGCGTGCCGTCTCCGCACAGCGACGCCACCTGGCGCGGCCCGGCGGCGAACGCCAGCCCGCACCCGGCAACCTCCACCACCTGCGCCACGCGGCGCTTGGCGAGGTCGACCACCACCACCGCCGATGCCGGTGACAGGTCATA
Source organism: Sphingomonas degradans (assembly GCF_053502645.1). Lineage (NCBI taxonomy): Bacteria > Pseudomonadati > Pseudomonadota > Alphaproteobacteria > Sphingomonadales > Sphingomonadaceae > Sphingomonas > Sphingomonas degradans. The sequence goes on along the minus strand of NZ_CP177172.1, from coordinate 63,878 downwards.
GACATAGGCCCATTTGCCGTCGGTCGAGACATCGAACCCCGCCTGGCGATAGCCGGTCAGCAACCGCCCCGGCAGCGGGATTTCGGTCAGCAACTTGAGCGTGCGTGCGTCATAGACCGTCACCATGTCCTGCCGCGTGCCGCGATTGCCCTTGGTCCAGATCGTCTCGGCGACATAGACGAAGCGCCCTGCGGGGTCGAAGCGCACGTTCGACATCTGCGCGATATGGATCGACGCGACGATCTTCGCCGTATCCCCGTCCACGATCCGCGCCGCCGCCGCGCCGAAGCTCTGCATCGTGACCACCCAGTGCGGCGAGAGCGCGGGCAGCACGGCGACGTCGCTTTCTTCCACTTCGGGCACGGTCACAGGCGCGGTCTGCGCGTGCAATGGCATGGCGACAGCCAGCCCCAGAGCCGCCAGCGCGCCCGCGATCCTCTCCCCCAACGTCATGATAGCCCCCATAGCCGTGCCGCTATGCCATGGTTAACGCGCGCGACAAGCCTTGGCGTCACGCGACGCGGCTGGCACAACGCGGCATGACCGTCACCGACATCGCCACGCGCACCTATAATCACGGCTGGCGGCTCGATCCGATCGTGCGCAGCCTGCTCGATACCGATTTCTACAAGCTGCTGATGTTGCAGATGATCCGGCATCTCTACCCGGACGTCCGCGCCACCTTTTCGCTCATCAACCGCAGCACCGACGTACGGCTGGCCGAGATCATCGACGAAGCCGCGCTGCGCGAACAGCTCGATCATGCGCGCAGCGTGCGGCTGTCGAAAAAGGAGCGGATATGGCTCGCGGGCAACAGTTTCTACGGCGAACGGCGCATGTTCGCGCCCGATTTCCTCGACTGGCTCGCCGATTTCCAGCTGCCCGATTATGACCTGCGCGTCCGCGACGGCCAGTTCGAGCTGACCTTCGACGGCCCCTGGACGCATACCAGCATGTGGGAAATCCCCGCGCTGGCGATAGTCAACGAACTCCGCTCGCGCGCCGCGCTCAAGGACAAGGGCCGCTTCGCGCTCGACGTGGTCTATGCCCGCGCCAAGGCCAAGCTGTGGGAAAAGGTCGAGCGGCTTCAGGCGCTGCCCGATCTGGTGCTCAGCGATTTCGGCACGCGCCGCCGCCATGGCTTCCTGTGGCAGCGCTGGTGCGTCGAGGCGCTGAAGGAGGGGCTGGGCAGCCGTTTCATCGGCACGTCAAACGTGCTGCTGGCGATGGACAACGACCTGGAGGCGATCGGCACCAACGCGCACGAACTGCCGATGGTGCTCGCCGCGCTGGCCGAGGACGACGCCGGAGTCGCCGCCGCCCCCTATCGCGTGCTCCAGGACTGGCAGGCACATTATGCCGGCAATCTGCGCGTGGTGCTCCCCGACGCCTTCGGCACCGCCGCGTTCCTGCGCGATGCACCCGACTGGGTTGCCGACTGGACCGGCTTCCGCCCGGACAGCGCGCCGCCGATCGAGGGCGGCGACCAGATCATCGACTGGTGGCGGGCAAAGGGCCGCGACCCGCGCGACAAGCTGCTGATCTTTTCCGACGGCATGGACGTGGAATCGATCACCGCCGCCTATCGCCATTTCCACGGGCGCGTGCGGACCAGCTTTGGCTGGGGGACGAACCTGACCAACGATTTCCGCGGCTGCGACCCTGCGGGCGGCACCGCGCTGGAGCCCATTTCGCTGGTGGCCAAGGTCGTTCGCGCCAATGGCCGGCCCGCCGTCAAACTGTCCGACAATCCGCGCAAGGCGACCGGCGATCCGGCCGAAATCGCGCGCTATCTGCGCATCTTCGGCGACGCCGGGCGCGCCACGCGCGCGGTCGAGGTCTGAAGGTTTTTGTTCCCCATCCGTTCGCCACGCGCTAAAGGCAGCGCATGGCTGCGCCGGTCCGCAAGATCATCCATGTCGACATGGACGCCTTTTATGCGTCGGTCGAACAGCGCGACGATCCCGCATTGCGCGGGCGACCCGTGGCGGTCGGCCATGCCGCCGCACGCGGCGTGGTGGCGGCGGCCAGCTATGAGGCGCGGACCTTCGGCGTGCGCAGCGCCCTCCCCTCGGTCACGGCGCTGCGGCGCTGCCCCGAACTGGTGTTCGTGCGCCCGCGCTTCGACGTCTATCGCGCAGTGTCCAAACAGATCCACGCGATCTTCGCCGACTATACCGAGCTGATCCAGCCGCTGTCGCTCGACGAGGCCTATCTCGACGTGACGGCCAACCGGCGCGGGATCGACACTGCCTGGGCAACCGCCAAGGAAATCCGCGCGCGCATCCTGGCGGAGACCGGCCTGACCGCGTCCGCCGGGATTTCGTACAATAAGTTCCTCGCCAAGCTCGCGTCCGATCATCGCAAGCCCAACGGCCAGTTCGCAGTGACGCCCGACATGGGCGCCGCCTGGGTCGAGACGCTGCCGGTGTCGCGCTTTCACGGCGTCGGCCCCGTCACGGCGCGCAAGATGGAGCGGTTGGGCATCCGCACCGGCGCCGATCTGCGCGCCAAGTCGTTCGATTTCCTGCGCGAGCATTTCGGCAGTTCGGCGGGCTGGTATTACGCCATCGCGCGCGGCGAGGACGAACGCCCCGTCGAGCCCGACCGCATCCGCAAATCCTCTGGCTCGGAGACCACCTTCAACCGCGACCTGACCGAGCCTGCGGAAATCGAGGCCGGGGTGCTGCGCATGGCGGAGGATGTGTGGGGTTGGTGCGACAAGGCCCAGGCCTTTGGCCGCACGGTGACCGTGAAGGTCAAGTACGCCGATTTCCAGCAGATCACCCGCAGCCGCAGCCAGACGGGCCCGGTGCGCGACTGGGAAACGCTGCGCGACGCCAGCCTGGCGCTGATCCGCTCGGTATTGCCGACGCCCAAGGGCATAAGGCTGGTCGGCGTCACCGTTTCCAATTTCGAGGGGCCGGAGAGCGATGCCGGCGCCGAACCGGCATTGCCCTTCGCGTGAGCTAAGCCGGAATCGCCGTCACCTCGACCAGTTCGATCGCGTCGGCACGGCCGTTGAATGCCACGCTCTCCCCCGCCTCGGCCCCCAGCAGCGCATGGGCCAGCGGGGCGGAAAAGGCGAGGCGATCGGCCGCGGGATCGGCCTCGTCATGGCCGACAATGTCGATCGTGCGCGCCTTGCCCGCCAGCCGGATTCGCACGCGCGATCCGATGCCCGCCACGCCTTCTTCGGGCGCCGGGGCCAACTGCGCCGTGGTGCGCCGCGTGTTCCAGTAGCGCAGCTCGCGGCGCAACGCTTCGCGGGGCTCATCCTCGCCCTCGGCGGCGATGGCGGCTTCCAGTGCCACCACCTTCGCCTCGATCGCGGCCAGCCCACGCGCGGTGACCAGGTTCGGACCCGACGGCAGCGGGATCTCGAACTTGGGTTCCTTATGCTCCTCGTCGCTCTCGCGCCGGAACGCGACGCTCATTGCTGCGGCAGCTCTTCGAGCGTGGACGAGACCTTCCACAGATCGATCTTGCCCTCGGTCGCATGGCTGTCGATCTCGGCCAGCTCGGCCTCGGAAAATGCCAGGTTGTTCACCGCATCGAGCGAATCGTCGAGCTGCTCGACGGTGCGCGCGCCGACCAGCGCGGAGGTGACGCGCGGATCGCGCAGCACCCAGGCGATCGCCATCTGCGCCAGCGTCTGCCCGCGCCGCTGCGCGATTTCGTTCAGCCCGCGAATCCGCGCGAGATTGTCGTCGGAGAGCAGATGCTGGCCCAGCGACCCGCCCTTGGCCGCGCGCGCATCCTGCGGCACGCCGTTCAGATATTTGCTGGTCAGCATCCCCTGCGCCAGCGGCGAAAACGCGATGCAGCCCGTGCCCAGCTCGCCCAGCGTGTCGAGCAGCGATTCCTCGACCCAGCGATTGAGCATCGAATAGCTCGGCTGGTGGATCAGCAACGGCACCTTGTATTCCCCCAGGATCGCCGCCGCCTGGCGAGTCAGCTCGGGCGAATAGCTGGAAATGCCGATATACAGCGCCTTGCCCTGCTGGTGCAGGTGCGCCAGCGCGCCCATCGTTTCCTCCAGCGGCGTCTTGGGATCGACGCGGTGCGAATAGAAGATGTCGACATAGTCGAGCCCCATCCGCTTCAGGCTCTGGTCGCACGACGCGATCAGGTATTTGCGGCTGCCGCCGACGTCACCATAGGGCCCCGGCCACATGTCCCACCCGGCCTTGGTCGAGACGACCAGCTCGTCGCGGTGCGCGGCGAAATCGGCGGCCATCACGCGGCCGAAATTCTCCTCCGCCGAGCCATAGGGCGGGCCGTAATTGTTCGCGAGATCGAAATGGGTGACGCCCCGGTCGAACGCACGGCGCAGCATTGCGCGGCCGGTCTCGAACACGTCGGCGCCCCCGAAATTCTGCCACAGCCCCAGGCTGATCGCCGGCAGGTCGAGCCCGCTGCGCCCGGTGCGGCGATAGGGCATCCGCCCGTCATAACGCTGCGGATCGGCGGCATAGGGCTGGGGATAGGGCATGGGCTTCCTCTCGGTTCGACGGGCCTACCTTCTATCGCGCGCCCGCAAGGCTGCGAAGCGCGATCCGGAAGCGGCCAAGAAATTGGGCGCACGCCGCAAAGGCGCGGCGCGGGGGGTCAGACGGTGAAACTCTCGCCGCAGCCGCACGATCCCTTGGCATTGGGATTCTGGAAAGTGAAGCCGGCGGTAAAATCGTCCTCCACCCAGTCCATCGTCGATCCGATCAGGTACAGCACCGATGCGCCATCGACGAAGAAGGTGCCGCCCGGCGTCTCGATCCGCTCGTCGAACGGCTTGGCCTCGGCGACATAATCGACCGAATAGGCCAGCCCCGAACAGCCACGCCGGGGAGTCGACAGCTTGACCCCCACCGTGCCCTCGGGCGCCTTGGCCATCAGATCGGCGATGCGCGCCTCCGCACGCTTCGTCAGCGTCAGCGCGGCGGGGCGAGTGCGGGAGGTGGTCGCGGTGGTCATCGTCTATTCCTGCCTGCTTCCCCTCCCGCGTGCGGGAGAGGACCGAAGGGTGGGCGCCCGCTGTCCGCGAGCGCTTCGGATATTGGGTGCCGGGGGCCCGGCCCCAACCCCCTCCCGCACGCAGGAGGGGGCCGGACGTCACAGCATCCCCAGTTCCAGCTTGGCTTCGTCGCTCATCTTCTGCGGGTCCCAGGGCGGGTCCCAGATCAGGTTGACGTCCGCCGTCGAAATCCCCGGCACCGCACTGACGCGCAGTTCGACTTCGCCCGGCATCGATTCCGCAACCGGGCAGTGCGGCGTGGTGAGCGTCATCGTCACCGCCGCATGGCCGTTCGCGGTCACTTCGACGCCATAGATCAGCCCCAGGTCATAGATGTTGACCGGGATTTCGGGGTCATAGATTTCCTTGAGCGCGTCGACCACTGCCTCGTACAGCGCGCCGCCGGGCTCGCCCGCCGGGTGCGCCTCGGGCTTTTGCGCCAGGAAGCCCGACAGATAGTCGCGCTTGCGCTCGGCCGGGCCCTCGACCGCATCGTCCACGCGCGCCTTGGGCGGCGGCGCGACGGCGTCGACTTCCTCGATCGCAATCCTGCGTTCCTCGTTCATCCGAAGATCCTCGTCACTCGCTGTATTCCTTCGACCAGCGCGGCGATGTCGCCTGCGCCGTTATACACTCCGAAGCTCGCCCGCGCCGTGGCCGGCACGCCCAGCAGGTCCATCAGCGGCTGTGCGCAGTGATGGCCCGCGCGGATCGCGACATTGGCTTCGTCCAGGATCGTGGCGACGTCGTGCGGGTGCACGCCCTCCACCGCGAAGCTGACAATGCCCGCGCTGTCCTCCGGTCCGAACAATCGCACGCTATTGATATGGGATAGCGCCTCGCGCGCGCTGCGAACGAGTGCGGTTTCGTGCGCATGGATGCGATCCAGCCCCAGCCCCTCGACATAGTCGATCGCGGCATGGAGCCCCAGCACGCCGACGATATGCGGCGTCCCCGCCTCGAACCGGCCCGGCGCGGGGGCATAAGTCGTCTTTTCGAACGTCACCCGATCGATCATCGATCCGCCCCCCTGCCACGGCGGCATCGCGTCGAGCAGGTCGTGGCGGCCCCACAGCACGCCGATCCCCGTCGGGCCATAGAGCTTGTGCCCGGAGAAGACGTAGAAGTCGCAGCCGATCGCCGCCACATCGACCGGCAGCCGCGCCACTGCCTGGCACCCGTCGATCAGGATCTTGGCACCGACGGCATGCGCGAGTTCGGTCGCCCGGCGCGCGTCGAGCACCGATCCCAGCACGTTGGAGACATGCGCCAGCGCCACCAGCTTGTGCGCCGGCGTCAGCATCGCCGCCATCGCGTCCAGGTCGATCCGGTGATCGGCAGTCAGCGGCACGACGTCGATCGCCGCGCCCACGCGCTCGGCCACCATCTGCCACGGCACGATGTTGGAATGATGCTCCAGCGCCGACAACAGGATGCGGTCGCCCGCCTTGAGCTGCGTCGCGGCCCAGCTGTGCGCGACCAGGTTGATCCCCTCGGTCGCGCCGCGCACGAACACGACTTCCTCGGGCCTGCCGCCAATGAACGCCGCCACGCGCGCCCGCGCGGCCTCGAACGCCAGCGTCATGTCGGCCGAGCGCTGATAGACGCCGCGATGGACGGTGGCATAGGTCTCGGCATAGCCGCGCGTGATCGCATCGATCACCGCACGCGGCTTCTGCGACGTCGCGGCGGTATCCAGATAGGCCCAGCCGGCGGGGATCGCGGGGAAGTCCGCCAGCACGTCGAGGGGGGTGGTGCCCAGATCCTCCCCGGAACGGGGAGGGGGACCATCCGCAGGATGGTGGAGGGGGCTCTCCACAGAGGAAACCGCCTGTGGCGCTCCCCCTCCACCACGCTCTTCGAGCGCGGTCCCCCTCCCCGTTCCGGGGAGGATCTTCGTGGCATCGGTCATGCCGCACCCTCCAGCCAGGCATCCGCCGCGTCCTCGAACGCCACGCGCACCGACTCTTCACCGATCCGCGCCATCGCGTCGGCCACGAACGCGCGCGTCAGCAGCGCCTTGGCGCGACTTTCCTCGACGCCCCGGCTCTGGAGGTAGAACAGCGCCATCCGGTCCAGCTCGCCCACGGTGGCGCCGTGCGCGCACTTCACGTCGTCGGCAAAGATTTCCAGCTCGGGCTTCAGGTTCACCGTCGCCCCGCGATCGAGCAACAGCCCGCGCAGCGATTGCTCGCCGTCGGTCTGCTGCGCCGCCTGCGCCACTTCGACCCGCGCCGCGAGACTGGCAACCGAGCGATCGGCGGCGACCGCGCGCCACAGCTGGCGCGACGTGCCCTCGACCGCTTCGTGCCGCACCGTCACGGCGGCTTCCTGCTTCTGCGTGCCGCGCGTCAGCAGCGCGCCGCCCATCTCGGCGAACGCGCCCTTGCCGGTCAGCGTCAGCGCGCCGTCGATGCGGCTGCCCATCCCGCCGGCGCCCAGGAACACCGACACCAGGCTCGCCGCCTCGGCAATCTCGGCCTCGTCGCGGATCGACACGAAGCCGGTGTCCTGCACCAGCCGGACCGACCGCATCAGCCGCGCGCCGCGCGCCAGATGGATCTGCGTCAGCCGGTTCGCCCAGCCGCTGCCCGCATAGGTTTCGACCAGCGACGCCACCGCATCCTCGCCCAGCGCCAGCCGCGCGGGCACATGGCTCTCGCCGCCCGAACCCAGATGCACCACCTGGATGCACGTCGCCGCCGCCTCGGCATCCAGCCGCAGCGCCCAGCCCTCGCCTTCGGCGAACTGGCCCAGCGGATGATCGGTCGCCGATGCCTGGCGCATCACCTGCATCGGGCCGGGCACGCTATGCGCCGGCTCGAACCGGCCGTCGACGAAGCACAGGCGCGGCCCTTCGATGTCGAGGAACAGCGACGCGGGAGCGATCCCGCTCGCCTGCACGGGGCTCTCCGCCGCCGCGCGCAACGCCGCCATGTCGGCCCAGCGCCAGTCCTCCTGCTTCGGGGAGGGAAGATCGAGCAAAGGCATCAAATCCTCCCCGTTTCGGGGAGGGGGACCATGCGCAGCATGGTGGAGGGGGCGTGCCCCAAACCGACTTGCCCGTGGCGAGCCCCCTCCACCAAGCCGCTACGCGCCTTGGTCCCCCTCCCCGTTCCGGGGAGGATTTGGATTGATGGTGCCGCCCTCACGCCGCCACCCCATAGCCTTCGCGCTCCAGCTGGAGCGCGAGTTCGGGCCCGCCGGTGCGGGTGATGCGACCGGCTTCCAGCACATGGACGAAATCGGGCTGCACATAATCGAGCAGCCGCTGGTAATGCGTGATCAGGATCACGGCCTTGTCCGGCGCGCGCATGATGCGGTTGATGCCTTCGCCCACGGCCTTCAGCGCGTCGATGTCGAGCCCGCTGTCGGTCTCGTCCAGGATCGCCAGCTTGGGGCCGATGATGCCCATCTGGACCATTTCGTTGCGCTTCTTCTCGCCGCCCGAAAAGCCCACGTTCACCGGGCGCTTGAGCATGTCCATGTCCATGCCCAGCGCATCGGCCTGCGCCCGCGCCAGCTTCAGGAACTCGCCACCCGACAGCGGCGCCTCGTCCCGGTTGCGGCGCTGCGCGTTCAGTGCCTCGCGCAGGAACTGGACGTTGGAGATGCCCGGAATCTCGACCGGATACTGGAATCCCAGGAACAGCCCCGCTGCCGCGCGTTCGTGCGGCGCCAGTTCCAGCAGGTCCTGTCCGTCGAACGTCACGCTGCCGCCGGTGGCCGCATAGCCCGGCCGCCCGCCCAGCACATAGCCGAGCGTCGATTTGCCCGCGCCGTTCGGCCCCATGATCGCATGGACTTCGCCCGCGTTGACGCGGAGCGAGAGGCCCTTGAGGATTTCCTTGCCGTCGATTTCGGCGCGCAGAGTGTCGATCGTAAGCATTAGTTCGCGTCTTCCGTTGCGGCAGCCGTCCGGCCCCGCGCATAAAGGAGCATCGCGTCATGGACGCACGCCGATACCGCGTCGTGCCCGCGCGGCCCTTGGTTGAAACACTGCACCGTCGTCTCGCACGCCTTGCGATCGAACGCCGCGTCGCCGCTGGTGCGGTTGATCCCGCACCCGGTCGCGCGCTTGCCCTTGGTCTTCAGGCTGACCTGAAGCCGCAGCAACTGGCCCGAAACGACGATCTCATCCGCGGCAGGCGATTCCTGCGGCACCGCCGCTGCGAGGAGCAGCGCCAGCATCATAGCGGCACCGTAAGCAGGCGCACCGATGTCAGCGGCTCGGGCGCGTTGTAAGCATCGACCCGACCGCCGTCGGGCAATTCCCAGATGACCTTGTATTGCTTGGGGCTGACGATCGCGGCGACGACGTCCTTCTCGACTGCGTCGAGCGTCCGCTCCATCCGCTTCCACCAACCGGCGCTGACCGGGCGGTCGCCCAGCTTGATGCGGCCCTGCGTATAGTCGCCGTCGATATAGGCGCGGCAGTCCGTCACCGATTTGGCGATCAGCGCCGTACGCGCCGCCTCGTCGGCAGGGGCCACGCCGATGCGGCGGACGATGCAGCGGGCGTGGCGCGTGGCGATGCCGATCTGCGGCACGTTGTTCACTTCCACGCCGCCGCTGACGACCAGGTCCTGCATCGCCAATGCGCCCAGAGCGAGTGCGAAAACCATCATCCGACCGAACCCTCCAGTGAAATACCCAGCAGCTTCTGCGCCTCGACCGCGAACTCCATCGGCAGCTGCTGGAGCACTTCCTTGGCAAAGCCGTTGACGATCAGCGCGACCGCCGCTTCCTGGTCGAGCCCGCGCTGCATCGCGTAGAACATCTGGTCCTCGCTGATCTTGCTGGTCGTCGCCTCATGCTCGATCTGCGCGCTGGGGTTCTTCACTTCGATGTACGGCACCGTGTGCGCGCCGCACTGGTCGCCCAGCAACAGGCTGTCGCACTGGGTGAAGTTGCGGACATTCTCCGCCCCCGGCTGGACCAGCACGCGCCCGCGATAGGTGTTGCTGGATCGGCCCGCGCTGATCCCCTTCGACACGATGGTCGACCGGGTATTCTTGCCCAGATGCAGCATCTTGGTGCCGGTATCGGCCTGCTGGCGCCCGTTGGTGACTGCCACCGAATAGAATTCGCCGACCGACCCGTCTCCCTGGAGGATGCAGCTGGGATATTTCCAGGTGATCGCGCTCCCGGTTTCCACCTGCGTCCAGCTCACCTTGGAATTGGTGCCTGCGCACAGCGCGCGCTTGGTCACGAAGTTGAAGATGCCGCCCACCCCGTTCTCGTCGCCCGGATACCAGTTCTGGACGGTCGAATATTTGATCTCGGCATCGTCCAGCGCGACCAGTTCGACCACGGCGGCGTGCAACTGGTTCTCGTCGCGCATCGGCGCGGTGCAGCCTTCGAGGTACGAGACATAGGCACCCTTGTCGGCGACGATCAGCGTGCGTTCGAACTGGCCGGTATTCTCGGCATTGATCCGGAAATAGGTGCTCAGCTCCATCGGGCAGCGCACCCCTTCGGGGATGTACACGAAGGTGCCGTCCGAAAAGACCGCGCTGTTCAGCGCCGAATAGAAATTGTCGCGCACCGGCACGACCTTGCCCAGCCATTTGCGGACCAGATCGGGATATTCGCGCACCGCCTCGCTTATCGACAGGAAGATGACCCCCGCCGCCTTCAGCTCCTCGCGGAACGTGGTCGCCACCGAAACGCTGTCGAACACTGCGTCGACCGCGATCTTGCGCGCGCCCTCGACGCCGGCGAGCATCTTCTGCTCCTCGATCGGGATGCCCAGCTTTTCGTACGTGCGCCGGATCTCGGGATCGAGCTCGTCCAGCGACGCGATCGTCTTTTTCTGCTTGGGCTCGGCGTAGTAATAGGCGTCCTGATAATCGATGTGCGGGATCGCCAGCTTGGCCCATTCGGGCAGCGTCATTTCCTGCCACATGCGGAACGCCTTCAGCCGCCAGTCGAGCATCCATTCGGGCTCGCCCTTCTTGGCGGAGATATAGCGCACGGTGTCCTCGCTCAGCCCCTTGGGCGCGAACTCCTGTTCGACGTCCGAGGCGAAGCCCCATTCATATTTCTTGTTGGCGGCCGCTAGCGCCTCGGCATTCTTGGTGGCCATCAGGCACTCCTGCTCAAACTGGCGAGGCTGACCCCCGCGAGCGCGCCCTTTACGGCGCCGTTGACTGCGTTCCAATGCGGACGGACGCGGCATTGCCCCTCGACCGCACAATCATGCTTGCCGGTATCGACGCATGCGGTAAGCGCGATCGGCCCCTCGATCGCCTCGACGATGTCGGCGATCGAAATGGCAGCCGGGGGCCGCGCCAGCCGAAAGCCCCCGCCGGTGCCGCGCGCGCTTTCCAGCAGCCCGGCGGCCGACAGACGGCTGACCAGCTTCTGCACGGTCGGCAACGGCAGCCGGGTTTCCTCGGCCAGCGACGTCGCGTTCAGCCGGCACGACCCGCCGCAATGGCGCGCGGCGGCGGCCATCATCACTACGGCATAGTCGGCAAGGCTGGAGAGACGCATGGTTCCAATCGGATGATTCTAATCCGATTGGCAGATGGGCTCACTTGGCCCTTCGGTCAACCACCTCTTCGGGAATAACGTCCGGCAGGAAATGGAACGTCTCGTTGTCCAGCCGTGCGGCCAGCAGCGGATCGATCCCGCCGCGGATCGTGCGCGGGGTGTGGCCGGTGAAGTGCTTGATCTCGTTGATCATGTGCGACTGGTCGGCAAAGGGGCCGACGACGTCGCGCAGCGGCACGCCGCGATACAGCTGCATCGCCGCGCGAATCGCGCGGAACTTGCGCTTGAGGTGCATCGGCGCGCCGCCGAAATATTCGCGGCACAGCCGCTGCACCTGGCGCTCGCCCAGCCCGCTCGCCTCACGGATCGCATCGTACAGCGATTCGAGCGTCGCATCCTCGACCACGGCCCATTCGCGCACCGCGCGCAGGAACGGCAGATGCGCCTTGGGCACCGGCTTCACTTCATGCTGGCGCATCTTCAGCAGCGGCTCGATCGCGGCGATCATGTCCTCGATCCGCGTCATCGCGCGCAGCCGCTCGAGCAGCAGCGGCGCCTGTTCGCAGAACAGCTTCTCGCCATCGATGATGTGATCGGTCACCTTGTGCGCCGGCACGCCGATCAGCGCCTTCCACCCGATCGCGCGCAGCGACACGCCGAAACATTGCAGCGGGCCATGCGCCCAATAGCTGGCGGCCGCCGTGCCGGGGCCGTTGACCATGATCGGCCGGATCGGCTCGACATGCCCGTCGGGGAAGGTCATCTCCCCCTCGCCGCGCAGAATGAACCGCAGCTGCCCCATGTCGACGCGCTCGATCCCTTCGACATAGGGCGCGTCGTAATTGTACAAATAATAGGATTCGACGTGCGGCAGCAACGATCCCGTCGCCCGCCGGAATTCGATCGACGGCACCACCGGCTTTATAGCCGAATCCGCGCGCGGCCGAAACGCCTTGACTGTGCTTATGCCCGACATAACCCGAACTGAGTCCCCTGCTCTCATGTCCGATTTCGCAACACTGCGTACACGGTTCGGCGGAATGACGCAAAAAAATGGCCCGACCGGTTTCCCGGTCGGGCCAAGTGAAAGGGTTCCCCCCGTTTGAAAGCGGAACCCCTCGGGTCGCAGCTTTGCTCTACGCGCTTCATTGCCCGGCGTATTGGATAATTTCGACATTCGCTGCTTTGACGCAATCGCGAGAGGGTGCGAAAGCGCCGAAATGCCGAATTTGCTACAAACCGCCCTGTTTTCGCTCGACGCAGAGCGCGCCCACCGCGCCGCAATCCTGGCCCTGCGCGGCTGGAATGCGATCGGCGCACCCTTTGCGACACATGCGATCCCATCCAAAGCGGACGCGAAAAATGCCGTCCGCGTGGCCGGCGTGGATTTTCCCAATCGGATCGGCCTTGCCGCCGGGCTCGACAAGGATGCCGAGGCAATACTCGGCCTGTTCGGCCTCGGCTTCGGCGCGGTGGAGGTCGGCACGCTGACGCCGCGCGCCCAGCCGGGCAACCCCCGGCCGCGCCTGTTCCGGCTGATTGAGGACCGTGCGATCATCAATCGCATGGGGTTCAACAACCACGGCATCGACGCCGCACTCGCCCGCATCGCCCGGCTGCCGCGCCGCCCCGGCGTGCTCGGCATCAATGTCGGCGCCAACAAGGAGTCGGACGATCGCGTCGCCGACTATGCGCTGGGCGTGGGCAAGGCCGCGCCGCATGCCGATTACATCACGATCAACGTCAGCTCGCCCAACACGCCGGGCCTGCGCGATTTGCAGTCGCGCCCCGCGCTCGACGAACTGCTCGCCGCCTGCGACGCGGCGCGCGGGTCCACGCCGCTGTTCCTCAAGGTCGCCCCCGATCTCGACCGCGCGGGACTGGAGGGCGCGATCCGCGCGGCGATCGACAACCGCATCGACGCGCTGATCGTGTCGAACACCACGATCTCGCGCCCCGATACGCTGCGCTCGTCCCATGCGGGCGAGGCGGGCGGCCTGTCCGGCGCTCCGCTGAGCCTGCTGGCCCGCGCCAAGCTGGCCGAGGCGGTTTCGGCCAGTGGCGGCCAGTTGCCGATCGTATCGGTCGGCGGGATCGACAGCGGCGACGAGGCGAAGCGGCGCATCGACGCGGGCGCCGCGCTGGTCCAGGTCTATAGCGCGCTGGTCTATCGCGGCCCCGCGCTGGTCCGCGAAATCGCCCGCGCGCTGGCGGATTAACGCGCGGGAACAGGGCGGGCTGGCGCCTATTAGGCGACTCTAGGGAGCGGGCGCGACCGCGCGCATGACATAGGGGGTGGTGGCATAGGGTGGCGGCAGCGCCTCCACCCAGGCGCCGTGCGCGTGCGTCAGCGCGACGAGCTGCATCCCCGCATCGCCGGGCCACCCCTGCACCCGCACTTCATGACGGGCGAGATCGCGGTTCGGCTCCATCATCACCCAGCCCAGCGGCCGCTCCGGCGTCGCCCGCGCGCCCGTCGCACGCATCGCCGCGACGATCCGCTGCTGCGTGTCCTGCGGCAGATACTGCCACACCACCGAGTGCATCAGCATGCGCGTCACCCCGTCCGCCTGCGGCTCGGCCAGTCGCCGTTCGACCCAGTCGGCGGCGTCGCCCCTCTCAAGCGCCACGCCCTGCGCCCGGATCATCGCAATCGCAGTCGTCAGCCGCGCCTGCCGCTCGACATTCTCCGCCCAGCAATAGGCCTGGAGCCGCTCGGCATCGCGGTCGCCGGTAAGGTCGAGCGGCTGGATGTCGACGCCGCGCGCCGACACGATCTCCACCGGCGCATCGGGCGGCGGGGCCCCGCGCCATTCGGGCGCGATGCGCATCGGCGACTCGAGCGGCCCAACGCCGACGCCACCCAGGTCGAATCGATACCGGCCCAGCATCAGGTTCAGCCCCGCGCTCGATCCGATCTCCAGCACCTCCACGCGCGGCCCGAAGCGCGCCGCAAGGTGCAGGATGCCGGTCATCAACCCGGCCGATCGTCCCGCCTCGTTCGTCTGGGGCGGGCCGTACAGCCAGGGCAGCAGCGCCAGGTCATAGGCGATCAGCACGCCCCGCAGCACCGCGGCAATCCGCGCCGGATCGGTCTCAACCCCGGTGAATATCGGGGCCAGCGGCGCGACGCCGCGCCGGTGGAGGGCATGGAGCCCGCCGATCAGCCGCAGCACCAGCGCATCCGCCACCGGCTCGCCCGGCCAGTCGAGCACGCGCCGCCCCGTCTCGCTTTCGCGGGTTAGTGCATCCCCCAGCGCCGCGGCGATGCGCGCGGTGACCGGCGCGCCCATCGCCTCGCAATAGCCCGCCTGGACGCCGAAGCTCGCCCGGTTCGCCTGCTCGTCTGCCACTGCGCGTCCTCCGTATCCGGACGCGAGTTGCGCCCGGGGGCGGCTGGAAGTAAAGCCCCGCGCTCCAATGCAAGAACCGCTCATCCTTGCCGTGCCGAAGGGCCGGATCCTCGACGAGGCGCTGCCGCTGCTCGCGCGTGTCGGAATCGTGCCCGAACCGGCCTTTTCGGACGAACGCAGCCGCGCGCTGCGCTTCAAGACCGACAATCCGGCGATCGACCTGATCCGCGTCCGCGCGTTCGACGTCGCCACCTTTGTCGCGCATGGCGCGGCGCAGCTGGGCATCGTCGGGTCCGACGTGCTGGCCGAATTCGACTATTCGGAGCTGTACGCCCCCGTCGATCTGGGCATCGGCCATTGCCGCATCTCGGTCGCCGAGCCCGCAGACCTTGCCGCCGGCGACGATCCGCGCGGCTGGAGCCATGTCCGCGTCGCCACCAAATACCCGCACATCACCCGCGCCCATTTCGAGGCGCGCGGGGTGCAGGCCGAGTGCGTCAAGCTGAACGGCGCGATGGAGCTGGCGCCCGTGCTGGGGCTGGCGCCGCGCATCGTCGACCTGGTCTCTTCGGGCAAGACGCTCAAGGAAAACGGGCTGGTCGAAGTGGAAGTCATCGCCGAAGTCACTTCGCGCCTCGTGGTAAACCGCGCCGCGTTCAAGATGCGCGCCGCGCAGGTCGTGCCGCTGGTCGATGCGTTCCGAAAGGCTGTCGCATGATGAAGGATCTGCGCGCGCAGTGCATCGCTCCCCTCCCGCTGGCGGGAGGGGCTGGGGGAGGGAGCGACGTGGCGGTTTCATCCGCAACGGAGCCGCATGCCGCCCCCACGCACCCTCCCCTAACCCCTCCCGCAAGCGGGAGGGGAATGTGATTCGTCTCGACAGTAGCGCGCCCGACTTCGCCGACGCCTTCACCACGTTGGTCAACGCGCGGCGCGAGGCGGACGAGGATGTCGCGCGCAACGTCACCCACATCATCCGCCGCGTGCGGGATGAGGGCGATTCCGCGATCCACGACCTGACCCGGTTGTTCGACAAGCATGACCTGGACGCATCGGGCTGGCGCATCGACCGCGCCGATTGCCTGGCGGCATGGGAAGGGCTGACGCCCGAACTGCGCGACGCGCTGGAACTCGCGGCGGAGCGTATCGCAGTCTATCACGCCAAGCAGCGCCCGCAGGACAGCGACAGCGTCGACGCGCAGGGCATTCGCCTGGGCGCGCGCTGGACCCCGGTGGATGCCGCCGGCGTCTATGTCCCCGGCGGGCGCGCGGCATATCCCTCTTCGGTGCTGATGAACGCGATCCCCGCCAAGGCGGCGGGCGTGGGCCGGCTGGTGATGGTGACGCCGACGCCGAACGGCGCGATCAATCCGCTGGTGCTGGCCGCCGCGCACGTCGCGGGCGTCGATGAAATCTGGCGCATCGGCGGGGCACAGGCGGTCGCCGCGCTCGCCTATGGCACCGATCGCATCGCACCCGTCGATGTCGTAACCGGCCCCGGCAACGCCTGGGTCGCGGAAGCCAAGCGCCAGCTGTACGGCGTGGTGGGCATCGACATGGTCGCCGGTCCTTCGGAAATCGTCGTCGTCGCGGATGGCGCGAACGATCCGCACTGGATCGCCGCCGACCTGCTCAGCCAGGCCGAGCATGACCCGACCAGCCAGTCGATCCTGTTCACCGACGATGCGGCGTTCGCCGATGCCGTCGCCGTGGCAGTAGACGCACAGATCGCCCAGCTCGCGACCGGCGAGACCGCGCGGACGAGCTGGGACGCGAACGGCGCGATCATCCTGGTCCCTACCCTCAGCGACGCGATCCCGCTGGTCGACCGGCTGGCGCCCGAGCATCTCGAACTGGCCTGCGACGATGCCGAGGCATTGTTCGCGCAGGTCCGCCACGCCGGCTCGGTCTTCCTCGGCCGCTACACGCCCGAGGCGATCGGCGATTATGTCGCGGGCCCCAACCACGTCCTGCCCACGGGCCGCCGCGCGCGCTTTGCGTCGGGGCTGTCGGTGCTCGATTTCATGAAGCGCACCAGCTTCCTCGCGCTCGATGCGCAGGGCCTCGCCGCGATCGGCCCCGCCGCCGTCGCGCTTGCCGAGGCCGAGGGACTGCCCGCGCACGCCCGTTCGGTAGCCATCCGGCTGCCCCAAGATCCAATAGAAGAGTAAGACCATGTCCAGTCCCAAGGCCCGCACGCGTTCCCAGGCCCGCGCCGCCGCGCGGCTCGCCGCCGTGCAGGCGCTGTACCAGCAGGAGATGGAGGGCACGAAGCTCATCACCCTCCTCCACGAATTCCACCAGCACCGGCTGGGCGCTACGATCGACGATGTCGAATATGCCGAGGCCGACCTGGCGTTCTTCGACGATGTGGTGAAGGGGGTCGATGCCCGCCGCGACGAGATCGACGCGCTGATTTCCAGCAAGCTTGCCGCCGACTGGACGCTGGACCGGCTCGACAAGCCGATGCGCCAGATCCTGCGCGCCGGCACCTATGAACTGCTCGCCCGCGCCGATGTGCCGGTAGGCGCGGTCATCAGCGAATATCTGGACGTGACCGACGCCTTTTACGACCGCCGCGAAAAGGGCTTCGTCAACGGGCTGCTCGACGGGATCGCCAAGGAGGTCCGGGCCTGACCGAGGCGGAGTTCATCGCCGCGCTGCGGGGGCTTCCGCTCCACGCCGGCGCCGCCGGACTGCTCGACGATGCCGCCGTGCTAGAATTCGGCGGCGAAGCGCTGGTCCTGACCCACGACATGATTGCCGAGGGCGTGCATTACCGCGCCGATACCGATCCGGCGGACATTGCGTGGAAACTGGTGGCGGTGAACCTGTCCGACCTGGCGGCCAAGGGCGCGGAACCCGTGGGCGTGCTGATCGGCGCAAGCCTGATCGGGGGCAGCGCACGGTTCATCGTCGGGCTGCACGAGGTTCTGGAAACCTATGGCGTGCCGTTGCTGGGCGGCGACACCATCGCGCCGCAGGGCCTGGCGAGCTTTGGCTGCACCGCGATCGGGCGCGCGACGACCCGCCCCGTGCCGGCCCGCACCGGCGCTCGTCCCGGCGACGCCCTGTACGTGACGGGCACCATCGGCGAGGCAATGCTCGGCTTCCGCGCCGGCAATGGGCCCGCCTATCTGCGCCCCAAGCCCCGCCTGGGCGAGGGCCGCGCGCTGGCGCCGCTGGTCCATGCAATGATGGACGTGTCCGACGGCCTGCTGCTCGACGCCGCGCGCATGGCGCAGGCGAGCGGCTGCACCGCCGCGATCGACATGATGGCGATCCCCTTCGCCCCCACGCTCGCGGCCGAGGATCTGCTCGACGCCGCCCGCTGGGGCGACGACTACGAACTGCTGTTCGCCGCCCCCGCCGACGCGGTGCTGCCGGTCGAGGCAACCCGCATCGGCACGATGCTCCCGGCGGGCGATGCGCCCCTGCTGATCGACGGCAATGCCGTGCCCGGCAAGCTCGGCTACGAGCACGGCTGAGGCGCTTGCGCTCCCCCTTGGCGCGCCTATACCTTTCAAGGTGAGAGCATGATCCGGCGCCAGACCGGCCAGATGCCCGCAAGTTCTAGGGGAAGGACAAGAGCAGATGACGATCGTTTATCTCGCCATAGTCTGCGGCCTG
Organism: Sphingomonas degradans; assembly: GCF_053502645.1. Lineage (NCBI taxonomy): Bacteria > Pseudomonadati > Pseudomonadota > Alphaproteobacteria > Sphingomonadales > Sphingomonadaceae > Sphingomonas > Sphingomonas degradans. Next base: position 45,386 of record NZ_CP177172.1, on the reverse strand, counting down.
ATCGCCGTGGCCTATGGGTTCCTGACAAGTCAGCAGGTGCTGCGCGCGCCCGCCGGCAATGAAAAGATGCGCGACATCGCCGCCGCCATTCAGGAAGGCGCGAAGGCGTATCTGGGGCGCCAGTATCTCACCATCGCCGTGGTCGGCGTGATCGTGGCCGTGGTGCTGTTCGCAGCACTTGGCCCGCTGTCGACGCTGGGCTTCGTCATCGGCGCCGTGCTGTCGGGCGTGGCCGGGTTCGTCGGCATGAACATCTCGGTCCGCGCCAATGTGCGTACCGCAGAGGCGGCGCGTACCTCGCTGCAGGGCGGGCTGACGCTCGCCTTCCGTTCGGGCGCGATCACGGGGATGCTGGTCGCCGGGCTGGGGCTGCTCTCGATCGCGGTGCTCTTCTGGTATCTGGTGGCGCAGGCGGGCCATGCCCCCAACAGCCGCCCGGTCGTCGAGACGCTGACCGCGCTGGCGTTCGGCGCCTCGCTCATTTCGATCTTCGCCCGGCTGGGCGGCGGCATCTTCACCAAGGCCGCCGATGTCGGCGCCGATCTGGTCGGCAAGGTCGAGGCGGGCATTCCCGAGGACGATCCCCGCAACCCCGCCGTGATCGCCGATAATGTCGGCGACAATGTCGGCGACTGCGCCGGCATGGCCGCCGACCTGTTCGAAACCTATGTCGTCACGATCGGCCTGACGATGGTGTCGATCGCGCTGCTGGTAAAGGGGCTGCCCGACGCGCTGCTGCTCAACCTGATGGCGCTGCCGCTGATCGTCGGCGGGGTGTGCATCCTCACCTCGATCCTGGGCACCTATATGGTCCGGCTGGGCAAGAGCCAGTCGATCATGGGCGCGCTGTACAAGGGGCTGTGGACGACGGTGATCCTGTCGATCCCGGCGATCTATTTCGTGACGCAGGCAGCGGTGGGCGACATGCACGCCCCCATCGGCGGCATCGGCCTGGGCGCGGACCCGGCGGCGTTCCTCGACGGCGCGCCCGTGCCGATCACGCAGGAAGCGGCGATCGGCCTTGCCACCACCCCCGAATTCACCGGGATGAGTCTGTTCTGGTGCATGATGATCGGGCTGGCCGTCACCGGGCTGCTGGTGTGGATCACCGAATATTACACCGGCACCAATTATCGCCCGGTCAAGTCGATCGCCAAGGCATCGGTGACCGGCCATGGCACCAACGTCATCCAGGGGCTGGCGATCAGCCTGGAATCGACTGCGCTGCCGACGCTGGTGATCGTGGTCGCGGTGATCGCGTCGTACCAGATCGCGGGCATCATCGGCGTGGCGTTCGCGGCAACCTCGCTGCTCGCGCTGGCGGGGATGGTGGTCGCACTCGACGCCTATGGTCCCGTCACCGACAATGCCGGCGGCATCGCCGAAATGGCGGGCCTGCCCGATGACGTGCGCCACCGCACCGACGCGCTCGATGCCGTCGGCAACACGACCAAGGCGGTGACCAAGGGCTATGCCATCGGCTCCGCCGCGCTGGCCGCGCTGGTGCTGTTCGGCGCCTATACGACCGACCTCAAGGAGTTCTTCCCCAAGGTGCTGGTCGATTTCTCGCTGAGCAATCCGTACGTCATCGTCGGGCTGCTGCTCGGCGCGCTGCTGCCCTATCTGTTCGGCGCATTCGGCATGACCGCCGTGGGCCGCGCGGCGGGATCGGTGGTGGAGGACGTCCGCGCCCAGTTCCGCGACGATCCCGGCATCATGGCGGGCACCAGCCGGCCCAATTATGCCCGCACGGTCGACATCGTCACCAAGGCGGCGATCAAGGAGATGATCGTCCCCTCGCTGTTGCCGGTGCTGAGCCCCGTGGCCGTGTATTTCATCATCACCGCCGTCGCCGGCCAGGGACAGGGCTTTGCCGCGGTCGGCGCGATGCTGCTCGGCGTCATCGTCTCCGGGCTGTTCGTGGCGATTTCGATGACCAGCGGCGGCGGCGCATGGGACAATGCCAAGAAGTACATCGAGGACGGCAATTACGGCGGCAAGGGATCGGACGCGCACAAGGCGGCGGTCACCGGCGACACCGTGGGCGATCCGTACAAGGACACCGCCGGCCCGGCGGTCAATCCGATGATCAAGATCACCAACATCGTCGCGCTGCTGCTGCTCGCCGCACTGGCGGGCGGCCACGTAGTCGGCTGATAGCCGTTCCCCCGCGAACGCGGGGGTCCAGAGCCCAAGGCACATCGCTTGACGGCTCTGGGCTCCTGCGTTCGCAGGAGAACAGGGTCGTTATCCCGCGTCCAGCGTCACCCAAACCGGCGCATGGTCGCTGGACTTTTCCCAGCTGCGCACCTCCCGATCGACCTCCGCCGCGCGGAGCCGCATGGCGGCGGGGGCGTTGAGCAGAAGATGGTCGATGCGCAGCCCCGCATTGCGCGCATAGGCGTTCCGGAAATAGTCCCAGAAGGTATAGAGCGTCTCGTCCGGGTGGCACGTGCGCAGCGCGTCGGTCCACCCCTGCCCCACAAGCCGCGCGAACGCCGCGCGCACCTCGGGCGCGAACAGTGCGTCGTCGGTCCAGCGCTCGGGCTTGTACACGTCGCGCTCGGTCGGCATCACGTTGAAATCGCCCGCGAGCACCACCGGCGCCTCCATCGCGACCAGCGTCTCCGCATGCGCGATCAGCCGATCGAACCAGCGCAGCTTATAGTCGAACTTCGGCCCCGGACGCGGATTGCCGTTGGGCAGGTATAGCCCGGCGACCAGCACGCCGTTAACCGCCGCTTCGATATAGCGGTTCTGCGTATCCTCCGGCTCACCCGGCAACCCGCGCCGCGTCTCCACCGGATCGCATCCGCGCGCGAGGATCGCCACGCCGTTCCAGCTTTTTTGCCCGTGCCAGATCGCGCCATAGCCGGCGTCGCGGATCGCCTGTTCCGGGAATTTCCCGTCGGGCGCCTTAAGCTCCTGCAGGCACACCACGTCGGGCGCGCATTGCTCCAGCCAGCGCAGCAGCACCGGCAGCCGCCCGTTGACCCCGTTGACGTTATAGGTCGCTATCTTCACTCGGCGGCAGCGCTTGGGACGGCGCCGGGGTTCCCTGCGCATGGCCGCTGCGGCGCCACACGCCGCGCAGCATCCGCGCGCTCAGTGCCGATACGCCGGGCCGCACGAACAGCCAGTCGCGGATCGCCGGCCCCCGCTTCGCCCCGATCACCTGCTTGTACCCGCCATCGCCCGCGCCCCAATCGACCAGTCCCATGCCGTCGTCGATCGCGCGTACCAGATTGCGGTAATAGAGCAGCTTGCCCGGCGAATGCTTGGCGAACGCCGGATCATAGCTGTTGGCGATCGCGTATTTCAGCGCGCCTGCATTGAGGTCGAACGAAAAGGCCGCCGGCGCGCCGTCGATCCGCAGTACCGCCGCCCACGCCATCCCCGCCAGCACCGGGTCCTCCGCCGCCGCGCGCCAGAAGGCGCCGTGGCCGGTGGTGGTGAACTTCGCGTCCGATCCATCGGTGCGCGCCGCGATCCAGCTTTTCTCTTCGACCGCCGCCAGCGCATCGAACGCCGCCGCGTCCCACGCCGCGCCGGTCACGAAATCCCAGTCGAGCGCGCCATGCGCCGCCAGGTGCTTTTCGTGGAACCGGTTCTTGCGCAGCGTCGAGTTGCGCGGCCACGTCCCCTCGGCGCGCAGCGCGTCCATGTCGAGCAGATAGGAATCGGCGACAAAGCGGTCGAGCACCGCCCAGCCCCGCGCCCGCGCCGCCGCCTTCAGCAGCTCCAGCCCCGGATCGCCGTCATAGACCGGCCCGACGCGCAGCGCCCGCACCGATCGCGCGAGCATCGGCAACAGCGCATCCACCGCCTCGACGCCCGCATCCTCGGCCACCGGAAAGCTGCGGAACGGCCAATAGCATCCCGGCACCGATGCCAGCCCCAGCCATGCCGGCCCCGTCGCGACGATCGGCAGCGCCGCGACCGGCGCGCCATCGCGCGTCACGCTGATCGTGCGCGCCGCGCCACCATAGGCCTGGAGCGCCGCCGCGTACCAGCCATAGCGCAGGAAACGATGCGACGGCGCCGCGCGCTCGGCCACGCGATCGATCGCCCCGGCCAGTCCGTCCACCCCTTCCACCGTCATCGCGGGCGGCAGGCGCGTGAAATCGTCGAGCGGCATCGGCTTGGTCATGAACCCTTCGCTACACCAAAGCGGTTACCAACCCGTTTGACGCCCGCCCCCGGACGCCTGCATAAGGAACACAATGGGTCCCTATCTCTCCACCGTATCCGACACGATCCAGAGCGCGATCGCCCCGGTCTTCCTGCTGGCAGGTATCGGCGCAATCCTGAACGTGATGGTCGGACGTCTCGCCCGCATCGTCGATCGCGCGCGCGGGCTGGAGCAATTGCATCCGCGCTCGACCGGGCCGGAGCATGATCGCCATGTCTGGGAACTGCGGCTGATCGACCGGCGCATCTCGGTGATCAACACCGCGATTTTCCTGTGCGTGTCGAGCGCGCTGGCGATCTGTTTCGTCGTGGCGCTGATGTTCGTCTCGCGGCTGTTCGCGCTGCATGTCGGCGCGGTGGTGGCGGTGGCGTTCGTCGTGTCGATGACGCTGCTGATGGCGGGGCTGATCTATTTCCTCATCGAAGTCCGGATGTCGCTCGGCGCGATCCATGTCCGCGAGGAATTGCTGGAGCTGGACCGCCAGAAATGACTCCGCACGCCGAGAAGCGTGCCCTGCAGGCGGCGATGGTCGTCGTTTTGCTGGTGCCGCTGGGCGGCGCGGCGATGGGCATCGCGCAGGGGCCCGCATGGCTCGATCGCGGCGCGGCGGGCGTCGATCTCGACAGCCATTTCCGCTACCTCTCCGGGCTGTTGCTGGCGATGTCGGCGCTGTTCCTCAGCTGTGTGCCGGGCATCGAGCGCAAGGGCGCGCGGATGCGGTTGATCGCGGTGCTGCCCGTCGTCGGCGGACTGGCGCGGCTGTTGTCGCTGCTCGTCGCGGGCGTACCGGGCACGGCCCATCTTGCTGCGCTGGGCATCGAAATCGGCGTCGTCCCGATGCTCGTGCTGTGGCAGGCGCGCGTCGCCCGGCGGCTCAGTTAAGCCGGCGCGGCCCCAGATCGGCGGGGGCGCTGGGCAGATAGCGCGGCGCCACCCGCGCCTTGCTCGCCTGTTCATAGGCATAGCCCGCATTCAGCAGCAGCCCGTCGGCATAGGCCGTGCCGATGAACGAAAGCCCCGCCGGCAGCCCCTCGACCAGCCCCATCGGTACGGTCAGGTGCGGATAGCCCGACACGGCGGGAAGCTCGCTGGCCGAAGGGCCGGTGAACTGGTCGCCATGCGCCGGATCGCTCAGCCACGGCGTGCCATAGGTAGGCGTCACCAGCAGCCGGACATCGCCCGCCTTGAGCATCGCGTCGATCCCCTCCGCCCCCGCCAGCCGCAGCGAGGTGGCGCGCGCGGCGAGATAGTCAGGGTCGGCCAGCCCCTTGGTCGCCGCTGCCTTCAGGAAGGTTTCCTGGCCGAAGAACGGCATTTCGGCATCCTTGTGCGCGGCGTTGAACGCGATCACATCCGCCAGCGTCCGGGTGCGCACCGTGGCGGGGGTGGTCGCCAGATAGGCGTCCAGATCGGCCTTCAGCTCGGTGTGGAGAACGAGGCTCTCGGCCTCGCCCAGCCCCTTGAGCTCGGGCAGCTTGACCTCGACCAGCACCGCGCCCGCCGCGCGCAGGACATCCAGCGCCTTGTCGAACGCCGCGCCCAGCGACTCCTCCATCTCGGGCCGCCAATAGCCGATCCGCAGCCCCTTCAGCGCCGTGGCCGACAGCCCGGCGGCATAGTCGCGGCGATACGTGTCGGCACGCTTCGTGGCAGCGTCGGCGGGATCAGCGCCGATCATTGCGGAGAACAGCACCGCCACGTCCTTCACCGTCCGGCCCATCGGCCCCGGCGTGTCCTGGCTATGGCTGATCGGCACGACATGCGTGCGGCTGACCAGCCCCAGCGTCGGCTTCAGCCCCGCCAGCCCGTTCATTGCCGCCGGGCACACCACCGATCCGTCGGTCTCGGTCCCCACTGCCACCGCCGCGAGGCTGGCCGCAACCGCCGCACCCGACCCGCTCGACGATCCGCAGGCCGAACGATCCAGCGCATAGGGATTGCGCACCAGCCCGCCGACCGCGCTCCACCCGCTCATCGAACTGCTCGACCGGATATTGGCCCATTCGCTGAGATTGGTCTTGCCCAGGATCACCGCCCCCTGCGCGCGGAGCAGCGCCACCACGGGCGCATCGCGCCGCGTGTCGTTCGCCGCCAGCGCCAGGCTGCCCGCCGTGGTCGGCAGTTCGCGCGTCTCGATATTGTCCTTGATGAGCACCGGGATGCCGTCCATCGGCCCCAGCAGCTTGCCCGCCTTGCGCCGCGCGTCGCTCGCGGCCGCCTGTGCCATCGCATCGGGGCTGATCGCGATGACGGACCGGAGCGTCGGCCCGTGGCGGTCGAGCATCGCGATCCGCGCAATATAGGTGTCGGTCAGCCGCGCGCTGGTCCAGCTGCCGGACGCGAGCATCGCGCGGAGGTCGTCGATCGACTTTTCCTCGACCGCGGCCAGCGAGGTCGGCATTTCCCGGACTATGATGTCCTGCGCGTGGGCGGGCATCACCGCCACGCCCGCCACCAGTGCCACTGCCCAGAATGCCCGCATGCTACCCTCCGCCGCTGTCACGCAGAGGCTATGCCAGGCGCGGCACGGACGCCAGCAGGATAAGGGGGGCGGAAAACACCGCCCCCCTTGCCGCTTATTCCGCCGCGATTCCCGCCTTGGAGAACATGTCGCCCTCCGCACTGGGGTCTTCGTTCGCCGCCGGGCTGCTCTTGGCCTTTTGCCGCTTGTCGAAGCTGTCCCACACATCGTTCCACTGGCCGCGCGTCGCCGCCTTCGAATATTCGGTCGCGCGCGTTTCGAAGAAGTTGGCGTGCTCCACCCCGTTGAGCAGCGGCGCGAGCCACGGCAGCGGGTGTTCCTCGATCATGTAGATCGGCTTCAGCCCCAGCTGCCCCAGCCGCCAGTCGGCGATGAAGCGGACATATTTCTTGATGTCCTTGGGCGTCATGCCGTTCACCGGGCCCATTTCGAACACCAGGTCGATGAACGCATCCTCGATACGCACGGTCTTCTGGCACATGTCCAGAATGTCGTCGCGCACGCTCGGCGTCATGCAGTTCCGTTCCTTGCAGAAGGTGTGGAACAGCTTGATGATGCCTTCGCAGTGCAGGCTCTCGTCGCGGATCGACCAGGTGACGATCTGGCCCATGCCCTTCATCTTGTTGAAGCGCGGGAAGTTCATCAGCATCGCGAACGACGCGAACAGCTGCAGCCCCTCGGTAAAGCCGCCGAACATCGCCAGCGTCTTGGCAATATCCTCGTCGGTATCGACGCCGAAGGTCGCCAGATAGTCGTGCTTGTCCTTCATCTCCTTGTACTGGAGGAAGGCGCTGTATTCGGTCTCGGGCATGCCGATCGTGTCGAGCAGGTGGCTGTACGCCGCGATGTGCACCGTCTCCATGTTGGAGAAGGCGGTGAGCATCATCTTGATCTCGGTCGGCTTGAACACGCGGCCGTATTTCTCGTGGTAGCAATCCTGCACTTCCACATCGGCCTGGGTGAAGAAGCGGAAGATCTGGGTGAGCAGGTTGCGCTCGTGATCCGACAGCTTCTGCGCCCAGTCGCGGCAATCCTCGCCCAAGGGCACTTCCTCGGGCAGCCAGTGCACCTGCTGCTGGCGCTTCCAATATTCATAGGCCCAGGGATATTCGAAGGGCTTGTAGGTTTTGCGGGCTTCGAGAAGCGACATGGGGTTACTCCGACTGAATTACTTTGAGGGATAGACGAGGCCGCGGGAGCGGCGGCGCGCGTCCCACAAGCCAAAAGAGAGCGCAGCGATTGCGATCACAGGCAGAAACCAGAACCAGCCAAATAAGAGATATTCCTGCCATCTGCCGCCACGCAGCAGCGCGGGGCTATGGTACAGCTCCGTGAAGAGGCACCCTCGCCCGCGGCAATGCAGGCCATATTGATCTGGCCAATTCAATTGATGGGACAGCCAAGCGCCCACAAAGATATATACGACCGTTGCGACGATGAGCGCCAAGGTTGGCTTCCAGCCAAACATCTGGAAAAACCTCACGCCACCCCTCCCGCACTCGCGAACACGAGCGCGAAGCCGGTGAGGAACAGGCCGAGCGCGACCAGCATCATGCCGGCAATCCGCAGTGCGTAAATCGCCGCCTCGCTCGCCTCCATGCGCAGCAGCCCGCGCGCCGCCGAGGGGCGGAGGAGGACGATCAGTCCTGCCGTGCCCGAAGCGATGCCGAGGCCGGCCATCAAGGCGATGCTGCGCGTCATTCGTGGTCGATCACGCGGCCCGGCCGCTCGCGGATGATCCGCTCGCGATAGATCACCTTGCGGCTACCGCCATGCGCGCCTACCCCTAAGAACACCACGCCGATGAAATAGCCGAAATCATACCAGCCGCCATTGTTCGGCACGGCATAGACGGCGACGTCGGGCATGAAGAGCGACAGCACCCACGCCACCGGAAAGATGAACCCATGCCACAGCCCGGCCACGAAACCGGGCGCGGCGGGTGCAACCGTGCTCGACACCTGCGTCGCGCAGGCGCCCAGCAGCGCGAGCGCGGACAGGCCAAGGGTAAGGCGGAACGTCTTCATGGCTGCTTCCCATCCGAGCGTATGATTGAGGCGCGGCGTCCGTGCGCCATACGTAAAGCGCGCATCCGGCGAATGCCCGATCCCGGGCACCGTTTCGGCTTCGTATGCGTTACGCATCCCGAACCCACCAAAGGAGAACCCCCATGGGCCACGAAAGCAACATCCGCGAGCATATGGAAGTCATCGGCGCCGACGGCGTCCATGTCGGCACCGTCGACCATGTCCAGCATCACCGCATCAAGCTGACCAAGAAGGACAGCGGCGCGCAGATCGCCGGTGCCGAGGGCAGCCATGCCGGCCACCACCACTACATCCCGCTCGGCCTCGTCGCCGCAGTCGAAGGCGAAAAGGTCCGCCTGAGCGCCAATGCCGACGTGGCAGTGACGTTCGAGGAAGAAGAAGCCGAGGGCTGAACGCGCTTGTCCCTCTCCCGACGGGAGAGGGACAGCTGCTCCCACTCTCCCTCTCCCCTTGTGGGAGAGGGAAGGGGCCCGCCGCCGCAGGCGGTGGGAAGGGTGAGGGGGCTGTGGCAAAGAGATCACGATCCGGCCTGCTCCATCTCACGCGCGATCGTTGCGATTACCCCGTCCAGGTTGGTCATCACGTCGTTGTTCCAAAAGCGCAGCACGCGATAGCCTTCCGTATTCAGAAACTTCGTACGGACCGCATCCTGATCGCGCCGCTCCACGTGCGTCGCGTCATCAACCTCGATAATCAGCTTTGCGCCGTGCGCGCAGAAATCGGCGTGATAGGGCCCCATCGGCACCTGCCTGCGAAATCTCGCATCGGGCAATGCTCCACGTAGCGCCGCCCACAATGCGCGCTCCGCAGGGCCGGCATCGCGCCGCAGCGTGCGCGAGCGAGCAACCGCGGCGGAAGGAAGCAATTGGCGCTTCGTCAGCCCCTCGGCATTCCCCCTCACCCTTCCCACGCGCTCCGCGCGCGGGCCCCTTCCCTCTCCCACAAGGGGAGAGGGAGAGTCTGGCCGATCTCGATCGCCTAGCGCCGCCACCTCACTGACACGCCAGGCATTCGTCGTAATCGGTCGTCTCGCCGAGGTCGAACTTCGGCTTTTCGATCGTGTTGTCGGCTTCCACCCCGCCGGCGAAGCCCGCGCGCTGGACGCTCTTCGAGCGGAGGTAATAGAGCGACTTCACGCCCAGTTCCCACGCGCGGAAGTGGAGCATCAGCAGGTCCCACTTCTCGACATCGGCCGGGATGAACAGGTTCAGCGACTGCGCCTGGTCGATATAGGGCGCGCGGTCGCCGGCCAGTTCCAGGATCCAGCGCTGGTCGATCTCGAAGCTGGTCTTGTAGCAGTCCTTTTCCTCCTGGGTCAGGAAGTCGAGGTGCTGGACCGAGCCGCCCTGTTCCAGGATCGAATTCCACACCGCGTCGGAATTCTTGCTCTTATCGATCAGCAGCTTCTCCAGATACGGATTGCGGATCGAGAAGCTGCCCGACAGCGTCTTGTGGGTATAGACGTTGCCCGGCACCGGCTCGATGCACGCGCTGGTGCCGCCGCAGATGATGCTGATCGACGCGGTCGGCGCGATCGCCATCTTGCAGCTGAACCGCTCCATCACGCCCATGTCGGCGGCGTCGGGGCACGGGCCCCGCTCGACCGCGAGCGCCATCGATGCCTGGTCGACCTGCGCCTTGACGTGCTTGAAGATGCGCAGGTTCCAGCTCTTGGCCATCGCGCCTTCGAACGCCAGCCCGCGCGCCTGGAGGAAGCTGTGGAAGCCCATCACGCCCAGGCCCACCGAACGCTCGCGGCTGGCCGAATAGGCGGCCTTTTCCATGCCCGGCTCGGCGCGCTCGATAAAGTCCTGGAGGACATTGTCGAGGAACCGCATCACGTCCTCGATAAAGCCCTTTTCGTCCTTCCACTGGTCCCACGTCTCGATGTTGAGCGACGAGAGGCAGCACACGGCGGTGCGATCCTTGCCCAGATGGTCCATGCCAGTCGGCAGGGTGATTTCCGAGCACAGGTTCGACGTCGAGACCTTGAGCCCCAGGTCGCGGTGATGCTTGGGCATCGTCTTGTTCACATGATCGCTGAACACGATGTACGGCTCGCCGGTCGCGAGGCGCGTCTCGACCAGCTTCTGGAACAGCGCGCGCGCGTCCACCTTGCCGCGCTCCGACCCGTCCTTGGGGCTGCGCAGCGTCCATTCGGCGCCGTCGCGCAGCGCTTCCATGAACGCATCGGGGATCAGCACGCCATGGTGCAGGTTCAGCGCCTTGCGGTTGAAATCGCCCGACGGCTTGCGGATCTCCAGGAACTCCTCGATCTCGGGGTGCGAGATGTCGAGATAGCAGGCTGCCGAACCGCGCCGCAGCGACCCTTGCGAAATCGCCAGTGTCAGGCTGTCCATCACGCGGACGAACGGGATGATCCCGCTGGTCTTGCCGTTCAGGCCCACGGGCTCGCCGATGCCGCGGACATTGCCCCAATAGGTGCCGATGCCGCCGCCGCGCGACGCCAGCCACACATTCTCGTTCCAGGTATCGACGATGCCGTTGAGGCTGTCCGGCACCGAATTGAGGAAGCACGAAATCGGCAGCCCGCGCCCGGTGCCGCCGTTCGACAGCACCGGCGTTGCCGGCATGAACCACAGCTTCGAGATATAGTCGTACAGCCGCTGCGCGTGGCCGGCATCGTCGGCATAGGCAGAGGCCACGCGGACGAACAGGTCCTGATACTTCTCGCCCGGCAGGAGATAGCGGTCCTTGAGCGTTTCCTTGCCGAAATCGGTGAGCAGCGCATCGCGGCTATGATCGATCTCGACCGGATAGAGGCGCGGCGTGATGCTGTGCGAATCGCGTTCCTTGCGCGGCTTTGCAGCCGCCTTGGCGATGGCGTCGCTCGCGGCCTTCACGGCGGCGGTGGCGGCTTCGGTGACGGTCTCGTTCACGCTGTTCTCGGTGTCCCTGAATTCCATGACTCTCAGCCCTCACTCAATACTGTACGCGGCCCTGTGCAGGGCCCTGAATCCGACTCGAGGGGCAGGTTTCCGATGGTATCACCGGTGTCGCGTTGCGCGAGAACAAAAAGTGTCCGTCGCCCTGAAAGCCGGGCACAGCCGAACCCATTCCGCATATGGATATGCGGTGCTGGTTCTACCAGTGCTTGAGCTTGCCCCTCAGTGCAACCACTACAGATTGTGCCAATCCGCGTTCGGGCACAAGAGCCGAAATGGACCTCCCGGTCAACGGCTCATCGCTAAAATGACTCGGCTCGTGGCAGCACCTGCCATGCCATGGCGCCGCGACGCGTGGACCTTCCTAGGGTCTGCGAAAGGCAAGAGAACGAACGCGGAACTGCAAAAATATTCCCGGTATAAAATTGCGGGGCCCGATCCCGCCAATATGGGTAGCAGCCTCGCGCGCCGGCGACGGAAATATCGTTTCCGGAGCAATATTGACCGGGATCAAATGGCGTCCGCCCGCGCCGTGCCAGCGATTGTGCCGATGGACGCACAAACTCCCTTCGACCGGATCGGCGGCGCCCCGGTGGTGCAGGCGATCGTCGACCGCTTCTACACGCTGATGGACCGCGAGCCCGCCTATGCCGGGCTGCGCGCGATTCACGCGCCGGACCTCACGCCGATGCGGCAGTCGCTGGGGCTGTTCCTAACTGCTTGGCTGGGCGGCCCGCGCGACTGGTTCGATCAGCGCCCGGGCGTGTGCATGATGGGGATGCACCGCGCGATGGCGATCGACACCGCGCTGGCCGCGCAATGGGCCGATGCGATGGCACAGGCAATCGCCGCCGAACCGACGGTCGACCGCGCGTTCGGGCTACAGCTTGCCGGGGCGCTGGACCGGATGTGCCGGGGGATGGTGACGCGCGAGGCAGTCGCCGCCGAATAGCCGCCGGCGAAGTCGATCCGTTCCGGAGCAACTTGCCTCCAATGCGGAGCGGCGCGCCGCTAGGTTCCGAGTCATGGAACGCCCCTCCCCCCCGCTCGAATATGCCTGCGACCGCTGCGGCGGCACCGCCGTCACCCGCGACGCCTGGGCCGAATGGAAGGTCGAGGAACAGGCCTGGGCGCTCAACGCGCTGTTCGACTTCGCGTTCTGCCACCAATGCCACCGCCAGACCCAGCTTGTCGAGCGCAGCGTCCGCCCGCCGGAGACAGCGGGGGAGTAGCGCGCGCACACTGGCACGTCCTCCTGCGAAACGCCAGGCCGTATCCGCGCCGCCGGATGCGGCCTGTCCTCTACACGCCTCGAACTATGCGGGCACGGCCTCGCGCATCGCTTCCGCCGCGATCGTCAGGCTGCGCTTGCGGGCGTCATGGTCGAACATGGCGCTGGTCAGCATCAGTTCGTCGGCGCCGGTGCGCTCGATGAACGCCGCGATCTCGCGCGCCACCTTGGCCGGGCCGCCGATCGCGGAGGCCGACAGCACCTGCGCCAGCATCGCATTGCCCTGCGCGCCCAGCGTGTCGCGATAGCCGCGCACCGGCGGGGGCAGCTGGATGCCGCGCCCGGTGCGGATCGCGACGAATGCCTGTTGCTGCGACGTCGCCAGATACTCCGCCTCTTCGTCGCTGTCGGCGGCAAAGACGTTGAAGCCCAGCATCACATGCGGCTTTTCCAGCACGCCCGAGGGGCGGAAATTGCGGCGATAGACGGCAATCGCCTCGTCCATCAGCCCCGGCGCGAAGTGCGAGGCAAAGGCATAGGGCAGCCCCAGCGCGGCGGCGAGCTGCGCCCCGAACAGGCTCGATCCCAGAATCCACAGCCGCACATCTGCGCCCGCCCCCGGCGTCGCGCGGATGCCGGTGCGGCCGTCATCGGCGAAATAGCTTTGCAGTTCCTGCACATCGCGCGGAAATTCGTTGCCGTCGCTGTCCAGCCCGCGCCGGATCGCGGCGGCGACGCGCTGGTCCGATCCCGGCGCGCGGCCCAGCCCCAGGTCGATGCGGCCGGGGAACAGCGCGTCGAGCGTGCCGAACGCCTCCGCCACCTGCAGCGGCGAATGGTTGGGCAGCATGATCCCGCCCGCGCCGACGCGGATGCGCGACGTCGCCTGGCCGACATGCGCGATCACCACGGCGGTGGCCGCGCTGGCGATCCCCTCCATCCCGTGATGCTCCGCCACCCAATAGCGGTTGAAGCCGAGCGTTTCGGCATGCCGCGCCAGATCGGCGGCATTGGCGAGGGATTGGGAAACCGTTCCGCCCTGGATGACGGGAACGAGGTCGAGCAGCGAATAACCTGTCATGCCACATCAGATGGGGAGCCCCGCACCCGCTTGCCACCCCCGCGCCCGCGCCCTATCGCGCCGCCCATGCGCGCCGAACTCTCCCATATCCGCAACTGGATCTTCGATCTGGACAACACGCTGTACCCGGCCAGCGCAAACCTGTTTCCGATGATCGACGCGCGGATCGGCGACTATGTCCGCACCCTGCTGCAATGCGACGCCGAAGAGGCGCACCGCGTGCAAAAGGGCTATTTCCACGCGCACGGCACCACGCTGTCGGGGCTGATCGCCGACCATGGCGTCGATCCGCATCACTATCTGGATTTCGTCCACGACGTGGACATGAGCGTGCTCACCCGCGACGAGGCACTGATCGCTGCGCTGGCGCTGCTGCCGGGGCGCAAGCTGGTCTTCACCAATGGCGACGTGGTGTATGCGGGGAAGGTGCTCGACCGGCTGGGGCTGGGCGAGACGTTCGAGGCGGTGCACGACATCCACGCCACCGATTACCGGCCCAAGCCCGATCCGATCGTCTATCGCGGGCTGTGCGACGCCTATGCGCTGAACCCGCACGAATCGCTGTTCGTCGAGGACATGGCGCGCAACCTCAAGCCCGCCAAGGCGATCGGCATGACCACCGTGTGGATCGACAACGGCTCCGAACAGGGGCCGGACGAGGACCGCAGCTTCATCGACTATACCGTGACCAATCTGGGCGATTGGCTGCACGACATATTGGAGACCCCGCAATGACCGATCTCGCCACCACCATCGACGCCGCCTGGGAAGACCGGGCGAACCTGGGCTTCGCGACCACCGGCGCAGTGCGCGAGGCCGTGGCAGAGGCGCTGCACCTGCTCGACAGCGGCCAGGCCCGCGTGGCCGAGCCCGTGGACGGCGGCTGGCAGGTCAACCAGTGGCTGAAAAAGGCCGTGCTGCTCAGCTTCCGCCTCAACGACAATGCGCTGGTCGAGGGGCCGGGCGGCGCGACCTGGTTCGACAAGGTGCCGTCGAAGTTCGCCGGCTGGGATGAAGCCGCCTTCCGCACCGCCGGATTTCGCGCCGTGCCGGGCAGCATCGTGCGCCACGGCGCGCATGTGGCCAAGGGCGCGGTGCTGATGCCCAGCTTCGTCAACATCGGCGCCTATGTCGGCGAAGGCACGATGGTCGATACCTGGACCACGGTGGGCAGCTGCGCGCAGATCGGCAAGAACGTCCACCTCTCGGGCGGCGTCGGCATCGGCGGCGTGCTGGAACCGCTCCAGGCCGATCCGGTCATCATCGGCGACGGCGCGTTCATCGGCGCGCGCTCGGAAGTGGCCGAGGGCGTGCGCGTCGGCGAAGGCGCGGTGCTGTCGATGGGCGTCTATCTCGGCGCCTCTACCAAGATCGTCGACCGCGCGACCGGCCAGGTCCATCGCGGCGAAGTCCCCCCCTATGCCGTCGTCGTCCCCGGCACGCTCCCGGCGGAAGACGGCAAGCCGGGGCTGTACTGCGCGGTCATCGTCAAGACCGTGGACGCCCAGACCCGCAGCAAGACGGGCATCAACGAACTGCTGCGGGACTGAGGGAACACCTTATCCCCCTCCCGCTTCCTTGCTCCCCTCCCGCTTGCGGGAGGGGAGCGCACGCCGCTAGCGCCATCCCCCTTTCTTCTCTCTGCGCCTCTGCGCCTCTGCGCGAACCTCTATCTTCTTCGCGCCTTCGCGCCTTCGCGCCTTCGCGTGAAACATAATTGCCCCCGCCCGCGCAGATGCCTAGCGTCCCCCCATGACCGAACCCATGACCTATGGGCGCTATCTCGCGCTCGACCAGCTTCTCGCCGCGCAGCATCCCTTGTCGGATCGGCATGACGAGCTGCTCTTCATCATCATCCACCAGACCAAGGAATTGTGGCTCAAGCAGATGATCGCCGAGCTGGTGCCCGCCAAGGCGCTGGTGCGCGCAGGCCGGCTGGTCGAGGCGTATAAGGGGCTGGCGCGGGTCAGCCGGATTCAGGCGGTGATGACGCTCAGCTGGGATGTGCTGGCGACGATGACGCCCACCGACTATACCCGCTTCCGCCAAGTGCTGGGCAGCAGTTCGGGGTTTCAGTCGGACCAGTTCCGCGCGGTCGAAACCTTGCTCGGCCTGCGCGGGGGCGGGGTGCCGGGGCCGCTGACGACGGCCTTTGCCGCCGAGCCCAGCCTGTGGGACGACGCCAACGCCGCGCTTGCCGCCGCCGGCTTTGCAGTGCCCGATACTGCGCTCGCCCGCGACTGGGCCGCGCCCTACCAGCCCGACGCGCGCGTCGCCGACGCCTGGACGCAGGTGTACCGCGACACCACGCGCCATTGGGACCTGTACCAGCTCGCCGAAAAGCTGGTCGACATCGACGACGCGCTGGCGACGTGGCGGCACAAGCACGTCCTGACGGTCAGCCGCGTGATCGGCGGCAAGAGGGGCACCGGCGGCACGCCCGGCGTGCCCTATCTCGAATCGACGCTGGCAAAACGCGCCTTTCCCGAACTCTGGTCGCTCAGGACCGGGCTGTGACCAGCTACAAGCATCTGTTCCAGCGCGCGCTGGCCGCCGCGCCCGATCGCGTCCATTTCGCCGCGCACAGCCACCATCTGTGGCCCGATGCCAGCTATATCGGCCAGATCGCCGCGTGGGAGGACGCTGCGCGCTATGCCGATCGCAAATGGGATCGCGCGATGGGGGAAATCTGGCCGGCGGCGCAGGTCCATGTCGCGTCCGAGCTGCGCCTGCCCGACCCCGACACGGTGGTGTTCGCGCCCAACACGCACGAACTGCTGCTCCGCATCGTCTCCGCGCTGCCGGTGCGCACGCCCCGCATCCTGACGACCGACGGCGAGTTCCACAGCTTCCGCCGGCAGAGCCTGCGCTGGGAGGAGGCCGGCACCGCCACGGTCACGCGAGTGCCGATGGAGGCACTGGTCGAGACTGCGCGCACCGGCGCCTATGACCTGATCTTCGCCAGCCATGTCCCCTTCGGCAGCGGGCGGGTGTTCGACGGGCTGGCGGAACTCGCCGCACTCGCCCGGCCCAATGGGCCCTGGGTCGTGATCGACGGCTATCATGGCTTCATGGCCGTGGAGACCGATCTGTCGGCGGTGGCGGATCGGATCTTCTACCTCGCCGGCGGGTATAAATACGCGATGTCGGGCGAAGGCTGCGCGTTCCTCCACGCACCCCCCGGCTATGGCCCGCGCCCGGAAATCACCGGCTGGTACGCCGAGTTCGAGGATCTGGCGCTGCCGCCGGGGCAGGTCGGCTATGCCCCCGATGCCCGCCGCTTCCTGGGCGCGACCTTCGATCCTTCGGGGCTGTACCGGTTCGTCGCGGTGCGCGACATGCTGCGCGGCGAGGGGCTGACGACGGCGGCGATCTCGGCCCATGCCGATGCGCTCAAGGCGCGGGTGCTGCCCGCGATTCCTGCGGGCGCCGAACTGCTCAACCCCGGCTCCCCCGCCCGCTTCCTCGCGCTGCGCACGCCCCATGCGGCGCGATGGCAGGCGGCGCTGGACCAGGAGGACATCCGCGTCGATGTGCGCGGCGACGTGCTGCGCATCGGCTTCGGACTGTACCAGGACGATCGCGACGCAAACCGGCTGATCGACGCGCTGGGCTATATCGGGCGAAGCTTGGCCTGACGCTCCCCTGCGAAAGCAGGGGCCCAGGGTCCAAAGCACACCGTCTGCGGCTCTGGGCCCCGCCTTCGCACAGGGTCATCGCATGTAACTCGGCGCTGCTTCTTTTACTTCTCGTCACCCTGAACTTGTTTCAGGGTCCAACCCTCCACGGGCGACGCCACAGCCTGTTGGACGTTGGATGCTGAAACAAGTTCAGCATGACGGCGTAAAACAAGGCCTGCATCCCTACGCGACAGTCCCCCGGTTCGCGGGGAACGCGTCACCTCAGGCGACCGGCGCCAATCCCAGCCGGCGGATTTCGATCGCGGGGCAACGGTCCATCACGACCTTCAGCCCCGCCGCCTCTGCGCGCGCGGCGGCTGCGTGGTCGATCACGCCCAGCTGCATCCACACGGCCTTGGCACCCTTGGCGATCGCCGCGTCCACGACTGCGCCCGCATCCTCGGATCGGCGGAAAATGTCGACGATGTCGATCGGGTCGCCGATCTGGTCGAGGTCGCGAAAGACGAACTCGCCGTGCACATGCTCGCCGGTAATACGCGGATTGATCGGAATCACGCGATAGCCGTGCCGCTGCAACAGCAGCATCACGCCATTGCTGGGCCGTTTGGGCCCATCCGATGCGCCGACCATCGCGATGGTGCGGGATTCTTCGAGCAGCGCCTTGATATCTTCGTCGCGAGTCAGCGGCATGGCTTTACCTCTCAAGCCATTGGTAGACGGATTCCGCGATTTCACCAAATGACTCTGCGGTTTCTCCGTTTCCCGCCGCGGGCGGGTTGCCCGAATCGGACGCCGTGCGGATCGCGATCTGCAACGGAATCCGCCCGAGGAACGGAATGCCCAGCGCCTTTGCCGCCGCTTCGGCCCCACCGCACCCGAACGGATCGGAGACTTCGCCGCAATGCGGGCACTGGTATCCGGCCATGTTCTCAACCAGCCCGATGATCGGCACGCCCGCCTTGACGAACAGGTCGATCGCCCGCCGCGCATCGATCAGCGCCAGGTCCTGCGGGGTGGAGACGATCACCGCGCCCGCCGGCTTGTGCTTCTGGATCATGGTGAGCTGCACGTCGCCGGTGCCCGGCGGCAGATCGAGCACCAGCGTATCCACCGGCCCCCAATCGGCATCGACCAGCTGGCCCAGCGCGCCGCCCGCCATCGGCCCGCGCCACGCGATCGCCTGCCCCTCGGCCACCAGACCGCCCATCGACAGCAGCGGCACGCCGAACGGCGTGTCGATCGGGATCAGCGTCTTGTCGCGCGCCTTGGGCTTGATCCCCTCGACGCCCATCAGCTTGGGCTGCGACGGGCCATAGATATCGGCGTCGACCAGCCCCACCTTGCGCCCGCGCTTCGCCAGCGCGATCGCCAGGTTGGCGGAGACCGTGGACTTGCCCACCCCACCCTTGCCGCTGGCCACCGCGACGATCCGCCGGGTCCGCCGCTCGCTGGTCATCAGCACGCGGACCTCGTCCACGCCCGGCACCGCCGCCGCGGCCTTCACATCGGCTTCCAGCTCGTCGCGCGCGGCGGGGCTCAGATCGCTTACGTCCAGCACGATGCTCGCCCGCGCGCCCTCGACGCGCACGGTCGCGCGGCCCGCCGCGATCGGGGCCAGCGCTGCCTGAATTCGGGCCTGAATGGGGGTTTCGTCAGTCATTATCCCGCCACATAAGGACGTATTCGGCGGCTGCCACTGTAAATCCGCGTATCCGCCCTTATAAAGGTTGGCATGGTGAACCTGACAGGCTGGCGTCAAATCGCCGGCATCTTCAAGAACGAGCCCCCCAAGAGCCCCTGGGGCAGCCCCGGCGGCTCCGGCAATGGCGGGTCCGGCGACGGCAACGGCAGCGGCCCGCGCAACCCCTGGTCCCTGCCCCCCGACGGGCGCCGCCCCCGCGCACCCGGCGCGAACACGCTGGAAGACCTGCTCAACCGCGCGCGCAGCGGCGGCGGTCCCGGCATTCCGGGGATGCCCAGCGGCAGCCGGCTGTGGCTGATCGCGATCGGCGCGCTGCTGGTCATCTGGGTGCTGTTCACCTCGTTCCACTCGATCGGGCCGCGCGAAAAGGGCGTGGTGACGACGCTGGGCCGCTATACCGGCACGCTCGATCCGGGCATCCGCTTCACGCTGCCCGCGCCGTTCCAGCTGGTCGACGTGGTCAATGTCGCCAATATCCAGACCGAGAATTTCCCGCCCAGCGGCGAAAACCTGATGCTGACCGGCGACCAGAACATCGTCGATCTCGCCTATTCGGTGCGCTGGGACATTCGCAGCCCGTCGGACTATCTGTTCCAGATCGCCCGCCCGCAGGAAACCGTGCGCGCCACAGCGGAAAGCGCGATGCGCGCCGTCGTCGCCACCACCACCCTCAACGAAGCGATCGGTGAAGGCCGCGCGGGCATCGAGGGCAAGGTCCAGATCGCGATCCAGCAGATCCTCGACGAATATCATTCGGGCATCCGCATCCAGGGCGTCGCCATCCAGAAGGCCGCCGCGCCCCAGGCCGTGGACGAAGCGTTCAAGGCCGTGACTGCCGCGCAGCAGGAGGCACAGGGCAACAAGAACAACGCCAATGCCTTCGCCAACCAGATCATCGCCCAGGCGCAGGGCGAAGCCGCCGAGTTCGACAAGATCTACGAACAGTACAAGCTCGCGCCCGAAGTGACGCGCCGCCGCCTGTATTACGAGACCATGGAAGCGGTGCTGTCGCGCACCGACAAGACCATCGTCGAGGCGCCCGGCGTGACGCCCTATCTCCCCTTGCGCGAACTCAAGCGCAGCGAGCCCCCCGCGATCGAAGCGGCGCCGGCGCCCGCCCAGTCTGGAGCAGCCAAGTGAGCGGCACCTGGTATCGCAACCCCATCACGCTCGCCGTGGCGGTGATCGTGGCGCTGATCGTCATCATGAGCACGGTGTCGATCGTGCCGGAAACCAAGCAGGCGGTCGTGCTCCGGCTCGAACAGCCGCGCGGCAATCCGATCAACGCGTACAAGCCCGGCGAACAGTTCGGCCGCACCGGCGCGGGCCTGGTCTTCCGCATCCCGTTCATCGACCGGATCGTGTGGGTCGACAAGCGCGTGCTCGACATCGACCTGCCGAACCAGCCGGTGCTGTCGACCGATCAGCTGCGGCTCGAAATCGACGCCTATGCCCGTTTCCGCGTGGTCGATCCTCTCAAGATGGTGGTCACCGTCGGCAGCGTCGAGCGCGTCCGCGACCAGCTCCAGCCGCTGTTCGGCTCGTCGCTGCGCAACGAACTGGGCAAGCGTCCCTCGGCGGTGCTGCTGAGCCCCGAGCGGGGCCAGGTGATGGACAATATCCAGAACTCGCTCCAGCGGCTGGCCAGCCAGTATGGCGTCGAGATCGTCGACGTGCGCATCAAGCAGACCGAACTGCCCAGCGGCTCGCCGCTCGACAGCGCGCTCGCCCGGATGCGTACCGCCCGGCTCCAGGAAGCCGCGACGATCAAGGCGCAGGGGCTGAAGGAGGCGCAGATCATCCGCGCCACCGCCCAGGCGCAGGCCGCGCAGATCTATGCGGCCGCGTTCAACAAGGACCCCGGTTTCTACGATTTCTACCGGGCGATGCAGTCCTATCGCCAGACCTTCCTGGCCCAGGGCGACGACAAGGGCGCGACGTCGATCATCCTGTCTCCGCAGAACAGCTATCTGCGCGAGTTCATGGGGCAACGATGAGCCTGTCGCTTCGTTCATATTCAATCAGCGTTCAGCAACCCGGCGCAAATAACGGCACCGAACGCTTTCTCGTCCTTTGAGAGGATACACACCCGTGCGTTACGCTTACGCTCTTACCACTGCCCTTGCCCTCAGCGGCGCCGCTGCCGTCATGGTGCTCGAACACCCGGCCGGCGCGCAGACCGCGCAGAACGAGCCCGGCGCGATTCAGGCCGCCGCGCCCAAGGCCGGCGCGCCGATGAGCTTCGCCGACATGGTGGCCAAGCTCCAGCCGGCGGTGGTCAACATCTCGACCACCCAGCGCGTCCAGGTGAACACCAATCCGTTCGCCGGCACCCCGTTTGAAATGTTCGGCGGCCAGCAGGGCGGCCAGCCGGTGACGCGCGAAGCCGAATCGCTCGGCTCGGGCTTCATCATTTCGGCCGACGGCTATGTCGTCACCAACAACCACGTCATTTCGGCGGGCCAGCGCGGCGCCGTGGTCGAATCGATCCGCGTGACGCTGCCCGATCGCCGCGAATTCACCGCCAAGCTGATCGGCCGCGACGTCCAGTCCGACCTCGCGGTGCTCAAGATCGAGGGGCAGAACCTGCCCTTCGTGAAGTTCGGCGATTCGCGCCAGGCGCGCGTCGGCGACTGGGTGGTGGCGATCGGCAACCCGTTCGGGCTGGGCGGTTCGGTGACGGCGGGCATCATCTCCGCCACGCACCGCGTGACCGGCCAGGGCGGCGCCTATGACCGCTTCATCCAGACCGATGCCTCGATCAATCGCGGCAATTCGGGTGGCCCGATGTTCGATCTCCAGGGCAACGTGATCGGCATCAACTCGCAGATCCTGTCGCCCACCGGCGGCAATGTCGGCATCGGCTTCGCAATCCCAGCGGAACAGGCCAAGCCGGTCATCGACACGCTGATGAAGGGCAAGGCGATCGAGCGCGGCTATCTGGGCGTCCAGATGCAGCCGATCGACCGCGGCATCGCCGACGCGCTGGGCATTCCCAGCGATCGCGGCACGCTGGTCGCGCGCGTCGAGCCGGGCGAGGCGGCGGAAAAGGCCGGGATCAAGCAGGGCGACGTGATCGTCCGCGTCGGCGAGCAGGAAGTGACGCCGGACCAGACGCTCAGCTACCTCGTCGCCAATGTCGCGCCGGGCACCCGCCTGCCGCTGACGCTGATCCGCGACGGCAAGCGCCAGACGATCACCGTCGTCGTCGGCAAGCGCCCGCCCGAGGAACAGCTGGCGCAGTTCGATCCCGAGAACGACGATAGCGGCCCGGCCACCGCCGATCCCGACGCGATGGCAGCCGCCTCGCTCGGCGTCGCGGTCACGCCGCTGACGCCGCAGATCGCGCGCAGCATCGGCGTCGACGGCACCGCCAAGGGCGTCGTCGTGCTCAACGTCGACCAGTCGAGCGACGCAGCGGGCAAGGGGCTCAAGCGCGGCGACCTGATCGTCTCGGTCAATCGCACGCCCGTCGCCAGCTCGGCCGATGTCGCGCGCATCGTCACCGAAGCGAAGAAGGCAGGGCGCAGCACCGTGCTGCTCTATGTCCAGCGGCGCAACAACGGCACCTTCGTTCCGATCCAGATCGCCAAGTAAACCGCGCCCGGATCACGGTGCCGGCGTGTCGCAACCCGACACGCCGGCACCGCACGCTGTGGGCTGACCGATGCCCGTTTCTCCCCTATTCACGCTCCCGAAAAGGAGCATGGCATGGCGGGCGAGACGGGCATTTTCATTGGTGCGGCGAACGGGCAGCCGCAAAACCTCATCCTGCGCCGGGCCAATCGCCACGGGCTGATCGCGGGCGCCACGGGCACGGGCAAGACCGTGACGCTCCAGGGGCTGGCCGAGGGCTTCTCCGCCGCCGGGGTGCCGGTGTTCCTGGCCGATGTGAAGGGCGACCTGGCCGGCATCGCCATGGCCGGATCGCCCGCATCGAAGCTCCACCCGATCTTTGCAGAACGCGCGGCGGCGGTGGGGGATAGCGGCTGGCGCTATGGCGAATCGCCGGTCCAGCTCTGGGACCTGTTCGGCGAACAGGGGCATCCCATCCGCACCACCATTTCCGAAATGGGGCCGCTGCTGCTGTCGCGGCTGATGGGGCTGAACGAAGTGCAGGAGGGGCTGCTTACCATCGCCTTCCACGTCGCCGACAAGGAGGGGCTGCTGCTCCTCGACCTCGACGATCTCCAGGCGATGCTGGCGGATTGCGCCGCGCGCGCCGACGAACTCACGACGCAGTACGGCAATGTCAGCAAGGCCAGCGTCGGCGCGATCCAGCGCGCGCTGCTCCAGCTGCGCAGCCAGGGCGCCGAGCATTTCTTCGGCGAACCCGCGCTCGAAATCGCCGATTTCCTCCAGGTGGACGATAGCGGGCGCGGCGTGGTCAACGTCCTCGCCGCCGACCGGCTGATGGCGTCCCCGCGCCTCTACGCCAGCTTCCTGCTGTGGCTGCTCTCCGAACTGTTCGAGACGCTTCCCGAAGTCGGCGACCCCGACAAGCCGGTGCTGGTGTTCTTTTTCGACGAAGCCCATCTGCTGTTCGACGAAGCGCCCAAGGCACTGCTCGACAAGATCGAACAGGTCGTCCGCCTGATCCGCTCCAAGGGCGTCGGCGTCTATTTCGTCACGCAGAACCCGATCGACATCCCCGAGGACATAGCCGGCCAGCTCGGCAACCGCATCCAGCACGCGCTGCGCGCCTTCACCCCGCGCGAGGAGCGCGCGATCCGCGCCGCCGCCGAGACGTTTCGCGCCAATCCCGGCGTGGACGTCGCCACCGCGATCACCGAGCTGAAAGTCGGCGAGGCGCTGGTATCGCTGCTCCAGGAGGATGGCGCCCCTTCGCCGGTCGAGCGCACGCTCATCAAGCCGCCCCGCTCGCGCGTCGGCCCCCTCGCGCCGGACGAGCGCCGCGTGCTGATCGATACCGACGCCGTGGGCGCGCGGTACGACGCCGCGATCGACCGCGAGTCGGCGGAGGAAATCCTGACCGCCAAGGCCGGTCAGGCCGCCGCAGCCGCCGCCGAAGCGCGCGCGACGACCGAGGCCCAGAAAGCCGCCGCCGCGCAGGAAAAGGAAGCCGCGCGTCAGGCCCGCGAGGAAGCCCGTGCCCGGCGCGAGGCCGAACGCGCCGCCGCAGCCGATCCGTGGAACCGCGCGATCAAGTCCGCCACACGCTCTGCCTCGTCCGCCGCCGGGCGCGCCGTGGCCAATGAAGTGTCGAAGGCCGTGTTCGGCCGCAAATCGGGAGTTGGCGCCAGCGTGATCGGCGGGCTGGTGCGCGGCATGCTGGGCGGGCTCTTCCGCGGCTAAGCGGCCCCCGGAACGAAATCACCCCGCCGCGCGTCGAGCCCCGATGCCGATTCGCCTCCCTCGCTCGCGCCGCCTTGTCCTCGGGCTGGGAGTCGTCGCCGCGTTCCTCGCAGTGCTGCTGATCGCGCTCGCCGCCTTCCCCTGGGGCGTGCTGCGCGGCACGATCGAGCGGCGCCTTGCCGCGCAGGTCGGTCGCCCGGTGACGATCGGCAGCATCGCGCGCACCGACGCCTTTTCGTTTACCCCCACGATCCTGATCCGCGACGTGCGCGTGCCGCAACCGGCCTGGGCGGGCACCGGCACGCTCGCGCAGGTCGCCGAGACGCGGGTGACCTTTTCCGCCTGGTCGCTGCTGCGCGGCGCGTTCGTCCCGCTCGCGATCGACGCCAATGGCGCGCGCCTCACGCTGGTCCGCGACGCGCAGGGCCGCAAGAACTGGACGAAGGACAAGCCCGGCGGGAGCGATGGCGGCAACGCGCCTACGCTGCGTGCGCTGACGCTGCGCGACGTCACCGTCACCTATCGCGACGCGAAGCGCGACCGCGCCTTCGCTGTCGCGCTCACCTCCGACGCCGCACAGGGGCTGCGCATCGCCGGCACCGGCAGCGTGCGCGACACGCCGGTGACGATCACCGCCAGCGCCCCCGCGATCGGCACGGGACAGGGCAAGCCCTGGCCGTTCCAGGCGCTGATCGACGGCCCGGCGCTGCGCTTCGCCGCGCGGGGCACGATGGACACGCCGCTCGACACGCGCCACATGACCGTCGACATCGAAACGCGCGCGCAGGACCTCAAGCTGGTCGATGCGATCATCGCCGCCGGGCTGTTCGGCACCCAGCCGGTCGCGCTCACCGCGCACGCGCGCCGTGACGGCGCGGTGTGGGACGTGCCGCGCCTGTCGGGCACGATCGGCGGCTCGCGCATCGGCGGGCGCGTGCGCGTGACCAAGCGCGACGGGCGCTCGATCCTCGACGGCGCCGTGCAGGCGCGCAACTTCGCGTTCGACGATCTCGCCTCGAACGAAGGCAAGGCCAAGGCCGCCGCGCTGCGCCGCACGATCGGCCCGCGCATCGTCCCCAATACGCGCATCAACATCCGCAAGATCGACAAGACCGACGGCACCATCGCGCTCACCGTCCACAGTTTCGCCGGCGCGACCGGGCGCACGATCAAGGGGCTGCGCGGAGCCCTCGCGATCGATCACCAGCTGCTCACGCTCACCGGCCTGCGCGTCGCGCTGCCGCGCGGGACGGTGACGGGATCGCTCCGCGTCGACCAGCGCGGCGGCGTACCCGTGCCGGCCGTCACGATCGACCTACGACTCGCGAACAGCAGCATCGGCGCGCTGGCGGGCGGGCCGATCGACGGACGGCTCGACGCCCGCGTCAATGTCACCGGCCGGGGAAGCACGATCCGCGAGGCGGTAGGCGCGGGCAATGGCCGCATCGGCATCGTCGCGCGCGACGGCAGCCTGCCCGAGAAGCTCGCCAGCATGATGGGGTTCGACATCGGCGCCGCGCTGCTCCCCGACGAAGGCGCGCGCGCCGGCCTGCGCTGCATGGCGCTCGGCCTCACCCTGCGCGGCGGCACCGGCACCGCCGACCCGCTGCTGATCGACACGACGCGCAGCCAGGCGCGCGGCACCGGCACCGTCCGGTTTCCCGCCGAGAGCATCGCCCTGACCTTCACCGGCGCGCCCAAGACCGACGGCGCCATCCGCCTCCCCGGATCGGCGACCGCACGGGGCACGCTCAGCAGCCCCCAGATCGACGTGCCCAGGGAAACCAAGTCGCTGGGCAACGTCCTCAAAGGGCTGGGCCGCGCGATCAGCGGCAAACAGGGCCCCCGCCCCGCCGACGCCGATTGCGGCGCACTGGCGGCGCGCGTGCTGGGGTGAGGGGGCGAGTCCCACTCGAGCAAAGAGGAGTGATTTGCGGTGGCGCCGCATGTGCGCGGCGCTTCCTCCACGTCGCACCCTCCCCCAACCCCTCCCGCAAGCGGGAGGGGAGCGATAGTCGCCTAGTCCGAATCTCCCATGGAGATCGGAATGAACGGAACGCCGGGCAAGGTCATTTCCCCTCCCGCTTGCGGGAGGGGTTAGGGGAGGGGCCGCGCTCGCGCGGCACTTCTTCTACTTCAGCCCCCTCCCCAAACTCGCAAGCGGGAGGGGAGCGCTAACGAGCAGCCCCCCGCCCCCTCAATCGCGGAACAACATCGGCGCCATTTCGCGCAGGCTGCGGCGCCAGGTCTGGAATTCATGCCCGGTGTTGGGCGAGACATAGAAGGCGCTCTTGATCCCCGCTGCCTTCAGCGCCTCGGCATTGGCGCGCGGGTCCATGCGCGGCGCACCCGGAGGGCCACCGGCGCCCCGCCCTTCCAGTTCGCGGCTGCCGAAGCTGACAAAGGTGAGTTTCACCTTTTCCTTGTACCCCGGCGTGTTGTTGACGTCGTCCAGCGACACGGTGCCGCCGCTGAGCAGGCCGATATAGTTGAACTTGTCGAGATTCTTCGGCGCGATCGCCTTGGTCTCGAACCCGCCCATCGACAGCCCCGCCATCGCCCGGTGCCCGGCATCGGCCAGCGTGCGGAAATGCGTGTCGACATAGGGGATCAGTTCGTCGACCAGCACCGTCTGGAACGGCTTGATGTCGAAGCTGTTGAGCCCGCCGGGGCTGCCCGGGCGAATGTCGTTGGTCATGCCATAGGTCATGACGATCAGGAACGGCCGCGTCTTTCCGGCGGCGATCAGATTGTCCATGATCCGGTTGGCATGCCCCTGGTTCGACCAGGCGGTCTCGTCCTCGCCCCAGCCATGCTGAAGGTACAGCACCGGATAGCGGGTGCCGTTGTTCTTCTCATAGCCCGGCGGGGTATAGACGAAGGCGCGGCGCTGCGTCCCCGTGCTGGGCGAGGGGAACAGGATCTGCGAGACATTGCCGTGCGGCACGTCCTTCAGCGCATAGAAATCGGCGTCGTGCGCGGGGATCTCGATCCCGCTTTCCCACCGCGTCGAGCCATAGAAGTTCAGCGCGCCCGGATCGTTGAACACGCCGCCGTCGATCGTCGCGTGATAATAATGGAAACCCTCGTCCAGCGGCCCTTCGGACGTGCCCATCCATGCTCCGTCCGCCCCCTTGGCCAACACGGTGCCCCCGCGCCCGCCCAGCCCCAGGCTGACCTTCACGGCCTGCGCGTCGGGCGCGACGATGCGGAAGCGGGCATAGCCCTGCGAATTGACCTGCGGATATTGCTGGCCCGGCTGGTTGGTGGACGAAGGCTTGAAATCCTCGATCACCGCCGGGGCGGCGGGCGGCGCGCTGGGCGCGGGCGCAGTCTGCGCAAGAGCAAGCGGCGACGTGGTGGCCGCAATGGCGGCCAGTACTCCGGCAACAGCGTATTTCATGCAAGCATCCTCCCCTGATCGGCGGCGCCGGTCGCATTCCGACTCTGGTCGCCCTTTCCGATTACTCGGAGTGATTGCAGGAGTCGGCGCCAGATGCAATATCATATATGAAATGCCGCGCGATGGGCACAAAATGACGCCGCATGGCACCACAGGGCGCCTGCGGGGTTTGTTGGGGCATCTGTCCACCGGAGCCCTGCATGTTTCCTTCCCCCCTGGTCGCGGTCCCCGCATGACCGCACAGCCTTCTCCCCGCAGCGACCTTGGCGCCTTTGCGACGCGCGTGCTGGTCACCCTTGCACTGACGGCGCTGGCACTGCTGATCTGGCATATGCACGATGTGCTGCTGCTGCTTTTCGCGGCAGTGCTGGTGGCGGTGATCCTCCATGCCGCCGCCGACGGGCTGTGCTGGCTGCTGCCCATCCGTCGGGGCATCGCGCTGGCGATCGGCGGACTCTCCATCGTCGCGGCGCTGGGCGGCGTCGGGATGCTGTTCGGCCACGAACTGCGCGCGCAGATGTCGCAACTGTCCACGCTGTTGCCCGCCGCGTGGCAGAGCTTCGTCGTCTGGGTCGGCGAAGACCGGGTGCAGGGCGTGGTCGACACCATCTCGCCCAACGGCGCCACGGTCGCATCGATCGCGCAGACGATGATCGGCATCGTCACCACCGCGCTGTCGGGCCTGCTGCTGGCGGTGCTCGGCGGAGTCTATCTCGCGATCAGCCCGCGCATGTACCAGCGCGGCGCGCTCCAGCTGCTCCCCGAACGCGCCCGCCCCGCCGTGGACGATGCCACCCGCGCCACCGCGCGCGGCCTGCGCAACTGGCTGCTCGCCCAGCTGGTGTCGATGGCGGCGACGGGCACTGCGGTGTTCATCGGCCTGACGCTGATCGGCGCGCCCTCCGCGCTCGGGCTCGCGATCGTCGCCGGCCTGTTCGAATTCATCCCGCTGATCGGGCCCCTGCTCGGCGCGATCCCGGCGGTGCTGATCGCGCTGACCGTCGGCGTAGGGCCGTTCCTGACGACGATCGGCTTCTTCGCGATCTGGCAACAGATCCAGGGCAACGGCATGGCGCCGCTGGTGCTGCGCTACGCCGTGTCGATCCCCCCTGCCGTGACGCTGTTCGCGCTGTTCCTGTTCGGCGGCCTGTTCGGCGTGATGGGCATCCTGCTCGGCGGCCCCCTCACCGTGGCGGTGTGGATTCTGGTCGGCAAGCTGTGGGTCGGGCAGGACCCGAACGCGGACAAGGCGGCATAGCCCGGGGCTCCAGAATCCGCTGTCCTACACCGCTGCATCCTGCCACCATGCCAGCCTATGCGCGCATTGGCCCCTTGCTCCGTCCCGCACGACGCGTCACTGACGCGACACCTGCGCGCCAGCGACGCGCCATTTTGCCCGTACGACCCTAAACTTCGTCAACATTTCTCCGCCGGAGCCCGTTGAATGGCCACTGCCCCCGCCCGTCCCCTTGCCGAACTCACGCTGCGCGGAATCCTGCTCGGCGGGCTCATCACGGTGCTGTTCACCGCCGCCAACGTCTATGCCGGGCTCAAGGTCGGGCTGACCTTCGCCACGTCGATCCCCGCCGCCGTGGTGTCGATGGCGATCCTGCGCTTCTTCCGCAACGCCAGCATCCTGGAGAACAACATCGTCCAGACGGTGGCGTCGGCGGCGGGCACGCTGGCCGCGATCGTGTTCGTGCTGCCGGGGCTCATCATGGTCGGCTGGTGGACGGGCTTCCCCTATTGGACGACCGTGGCGGTGTGCACGGCGGGCGGCGTGCTGGGCGTGATGTTCTCGGTGCCGCTGCGCCGCGCGCTCGTCACCGGATCGGACCTGCCCTATCCAGAGGGCGTGGCCGCCGCCGAAGTGCTCAAGGTCGGGTCCAGCTCGGCGGCGGGCGATGCGGAAAATGCGCGGGGGCTGCGCATCATCATCCTCGGCGCGCTCACCTCCGCCGGGTTCGGGCTGCTCGCGGCGATGAAGCTCGTCGCGGGCGAGGCGGCCAAGAATTTCCGCGTCGGCCCGGCGGCCAGCGGGGTTTCGGCGAGCTATTCGATGCTGCTGATCGGGGTCGGCCATCTGGTCGGCCTGTCGGTGGGTGCGGCGATGTTCTTCGGGATGCTGATCGCCTGGGTCGTGCTGGTGCCGTATTTCACGGCGGGCAGCGGCTTTGTGGAGGGCGTGGACGCCGTGGTCGGCGGGGCGTTCCGCGGCCAGGTGCGCTTCGTCGGTGCGGGCACGATCGGCGTTGCGGCTTTGTGGTCGCTGCTGCGGATCGTCGGCCCGATCGTCGGCGGACTGCGCTCGGCGATGGCCGCGTCGCGCGCCCGCTCGGGCGGCACGGTGCTGGAATTGTCGGAACGCGACTTGCCGATCGGCATCGTCGGCGCGGCGATCGTGCTGGTCCTCGGGCCGATCGCGTGGCTGTTGTGGAATTTCTCCGCTGGCGGGCCGGTGCACGACTATCCGGTCGCAGTGATCGGCGGCACGCTCGCCTATATCCTGGTCGTCGGCGTACTGATCGCGGCGGTGTGCGGCTATATGGCCGGGCTGATCGGCGCGTCGAACTCGCCGGTGTCGGGCGTGGGCATCCTCGCGGTGCTGGGCGCCTCGCTGCTGCTGGTGGCGATCTTCGGGCATGAGGCCGATCCGGCGCGCACCAGCGCGCTGATCGCCTATGCGCTGTTCACCACCGCGATCATCTTTTCGATCGCGACGATCTCGAACGACAATCTTCAGGACCTCAAGACCGGCCAGCTGGTCGGCGCGACGCCGTGGAAGCAACAGGTCGCGCTGGTGCTGGGCGTGATGTTCGGATCGCTGGTGATTCCGCTGGTGCTTGATCTGCTCAAGAACACTTTGGGGTTCGTCGGCATGCCCGGCGCCGGGCCGAACGCGCTGTCGGCGCCCCAGGCGGCGCTGATCTCGTCGATCGCCAAGGGCGTGCTGGGCGGCGACCTCAACTGGAACCTGATCGGGCTGGGCGCCGCGATCGGCGTGGGCGTGATCGCGCTCGACGAATTGCTCGGCCGCACCGGCAAGATGCGCCTGCCGCCGCTGGCAGTGGGGATGGGCATCTATCTGCCGATGGCGCTGACGCTGCTGATCCCGATCGGCGCAGTGATCGGCCATTTCTACGATCGCTGGACGAAGCGGACGGCGAACCCGGACTTCGCCCAGCGGATGGGCGTGCTGGCGGCGACCGGGCTGATTGTGGGAGAAAGCCTGTTCGGCGTGGCGTTTGCCGGGGTGCTCGCCTGGGCCAACCGCACTTCGCCGACGCCGCCGAACGATGCCCCGCTGGCCGTGATGGGCGAGAGCTTCGAGCATGTGGCGCTGTGGATCGCGCCGCTGCTGTTCTTCGGGCTGGTCGCGCTGCTCTATGCCGTCACGCGCCGGCTGGTGCGCAGTGCCCCGGCGACACCGCTGCCCGAACCCGAAATCGAAACCCCCGCCACCTATCGGTGACGGGGGTTCGGAAGGCTCTTACCGCATTTGATCCAGGAGGGTCTTGATCGGCACAAAGGCAAAGGCGACCGAACTGTCCGCCACGCCGTAAGGGATGAACAGGCTGTCGCCGTGGCGGATCGCGCCACAGGTATAGACGACATTGGGGACATAGCCCTCGCGGTCCTGGTCCGCCGCCGCCAGCAACGGCTCGCGCGACCGGGCGATGACCTTCGAGGGATCGTCCTTGTCGAGCAGCGCCGCGCCGATCGAGTATTTGCGCATCGCGCCGACGCCGTGGGTCAGCACCAGCCAGCCCTCATCGACTTCGATGGGCGGGCCGCAATTGCCCATCTGGACCAGCTCCCAGGGATATTGCGGCGTCATCAGCAGTTCGCCGCCCTCCCAATGGCCCAGGCTGTCGGACGTGTGGAGGAAGATGTTCTCGCCATCCTGCCGGCCGAGCATCATGTACTTGCCGCCCACCTTGCGCGGGAACAGCGCCATGCCCTTGTTCCGCGCCGCGCTGCCGGTCATCGGCACCAGGTCGAAACTGCGCCAGTCGCGGGTGCGCAGCAGCTCGGACTGGATCACCGAACCGTTATACGCGGTATAGGTGCCGATCCACTCCTCGGTCCCGTCGTCATGGTGGAAATGGCAGATGCGCAGGTCTTCCAGCCCGTTGGACTGGGCCTTGGTGATCGGGAAGATGACGGTGCCCGACAGCGTCGAATCGCGATGGCGATAGACCGTCACCGGCCCCTCGGGCATCGTCTCCTCGTCCTCTTCGCGCGCATCGGCAGCGGTGGCAAAGGGCGGCTCGGGCGCCAGCGTCAGCTCGTTGCGGTCGGTGATGATCCCCTCGCGGAACGACACCGACGAGATATGCCCCTCGCCCACCGCGCGCAGCGACATCAGGATGCGCATGCTTCCGCGCGGCATCCCCGACTGGTCGTAATGCGGCACTGCGCTGGGGTTCATCAGCGCGGCGGCGGCATAGCTGTACTCGTGGCAGAAATAGGCGCCGATCAGCTGGCGCTTCTCGTCGCCGATCGTGCTGCCATCCAGCCCGAGCAGCCCCTCGATCTCGTCATAGCGCGTCATGAACACGCGCCGCGTCTGCCAGTGCCGCGCCTCGAAATCCTTGAGCACGATCTCAAGCTGCTGGCGCGCCTCGCCCGGCGACATGGCCAGAACTTCGCTCACCAGCCGCTCGGTGCGACTGGGCCCCGATCCGTTCGAGGTCCAGGCGATATGAAACGGGCGAACCACCACGCGCGAAGGATCGGCCTTCAGCCGCAGGCTATGTGTTATCAGGTCGAGCACCGCACCCCCGGGATGATAGCCGATCCCCGTCGGCGCAAGCTAGTTCACGCGACGGCGAGTGCGGGTCCTGCCACGTTTCCGGCGCGCTTTGAAAGACCCGAAATCGCGCAATTCGCCAGTTGGAGCGCCAAAATCGACTCGGCGCCCTGATTCCGGTTCAGCCCGTGCGGCATCAACCCATCGAAACAGCCGCCATCCTGTGGCGTCGCGAGCGGCAGATCGAGGTCGTTGGCGCCAAGATACCAGTGATATGCGCGGAGCGCCTCCTGCGTCCAACGCGCGTCGCCGGTCACTTCGAACGCCGCGACGCACGCATCAACGGTCGCCTGCGCCTCCAGCGGCTGCTGGTCGAATGCGAGGGGATCGGCATAGGGCCGCCCGAAACTCTCGGTGCCGACCGCGCGGAACTGCCCCTCGGGCGAGGTCTGGCGCTCGACGATCCATTCCAGCGTTTCCAGCCCGACGCTGACAAAGCTCTGGTTGCCCAGCACATGGCCAGCGCGGATCAGTGCCTCGGGCAGTCGGGCATTGTCGTACGCCAGCACGATTTCGAACCACTGCCATTCCGGACGACGAGTCGCGTCGAGCAACGCGATCAGCTCGGTGCCGAATCGCGTCAGCATCTCGCGCGACTGGGCGTGGCCCGGATGCGCCTCGATCATCGCCGCAGCGCCCAGCATGGCAAAGGCGCGGGCGCGCGGGCTGCCCAGGTCGAACGCGATCGACGCCGTCGTGTCGAACAGCCGCGAGGCCCAGTCGCGGTGCTTCTGCGCCCGCGCGTCACGCGCCGTGACGCCCAGCGCCCACAGACCGCGGCCATTGGAGTCCTCGGAGCCCACGTCCTCGCACCAGGTGCGATCGAAGTTCATGAAATTGCGGAACCGCCGCTCGTCCGGGTTCCACGCATATTGGACGAACGAGGCATAGATGCTCGTCCATTTGTCGCGCAGGGTCTCGTCGATATCGTCGATCTTGCTCATCAGGATCAGCGCGCGGGCATTGTCGTCGATGCAATAGCCATGGCGGCGATCGGGAACCGAATAGATCGAATGCTGGAGCATGCCCGTTGAATCGCTCATGCGCTCGACGGCGGCGATGTCGGGCTTCAGCGCCGACAGATCGGCCTTGGTCTTTGCCTTGCCGAACCGGCGCGGCTTGGCGGCAACTACCGCTTTGAATTCGCGCATCGCATTCTCCACAAGGCGGGGCCAGATCATCGTACGCCCCCGGGCATAGGCCCGTTCCGACAGCGCCTTGCGCGCGGACGTGTCGGAAAGAAGGCGCCCGATCTCGCGGGCAAAGCCTTCGCTGTCGCCGAAGTCCACGATCACGCCGTGGTCCTCGTCCAGAATCTCGGTCGCATGCACATAGGGGGTGGACACCACCGCCTTGCCCACGCCGACCGCGTAGGACAGCGTGCCCGACGTGATCTGCGCCGGGTTGGTATAGGGCGTCGCATAGATATCCGCCGCCTGAAGGTAATCGATCAGGTCGTCATAATCGACAAAGGCGTCGATGAACTGGACATGGTCGGCCACGCCCTTGTCGCGCGCCAGCGCCTTGAGCCGATCGCGATAGGCCTCGCCTTCGTGCGCGACCAGATTGGGGTGGGTGGCGCCCAGCACGACATAGAGCGCCTCTGGACGCGCGGCGACGATCTGCGGCATGGCGGCGATCATCGCCTCGATGCCCTTGTTCGGCGCAAGCAGGCCAAAGGTGAGCACGACATCGCGCCCTTCCCAGCCAAAGGCGGGCTTGAAGTCGGCGGGATCGGCAAAGGCGCGATCGGGCACGCCGTGCGGGATCATCACGACCTTGCGATCCTCCACGCCGTGCACGCGCTTCAGGATATCGCGCCCCCGCTCGGCCATCACGATGACGCGCGACGATCGGCGCAGCAGCGCTTCCATCACGCGGCGCTCGTCCTCGCTCGGCTTTTCCAGAATCGTGTGCAGCGTGGCGATGACGGGAATCGACAGCCGGTCGATCAGCGCGATCAGATGCTCGCCCGCCGCACCGCCATAGATGCCATATTCGTGCTGGACCCACAGCGCCTGCGCGCCGCTCGCCTCGATCGCGCGGGCGGCATCGAGATAGGCGACCCGATCCTGCTGAGGGATCGCGCGCGTCACTTCGGGGGGATAGGCATACAGACCCGGATGATCGTCCATCGCATAGACATCGACTCGAAGGTCGGGAAATCGCTGAACGAGCGCGTTGTACGTATCGGTCGTATAGGTCGCCAGGCCACACTTGCGGGGCAGAAAATTGCCGATCAGTGCCAGATGGTTGATGCCTGGAGCGCTCATCTTCGAAGCCCTGTCCTTTCGCGAGTGCGTCCCTGTCGGAACGACTGCCATTTTGTCTGCGTGTAAACTCCTGCTTTTCGATATGGTTGCACTAATGTTGCATCGCAACAAGTGTGCCGTACAGATTCTTGTAAATCTGCCGTTCAGCCGCGCCCGCGGTATCCGGGAACATCCTGATCCGGGATCCAGACGCCCTCGGGCGGCGTGCCGGATTGCCAGAACACGTCGATCGGGATGCCGCCGCGCGGATACCAATAGCCGCCTATGCGCAGCCATTCGGGCTGCATTTCCGCAAACAGCCGCGCGCCGATGCCGACGGTGCAATCCTCGTGGAACGCGCCGTGATTGCGAAATGCACCGAGGAACAGCTTGAGCGACTTGGATTCCACGATCGTCTCGCGCGGGACGTAATCGATCACCAGATGCGCGAAATCGGGCTGGCCCGTGATCGGGCACAGCGACGTGAACTCCGGCGCGGCAAAGCGCACCAGATACCGCACGCCCGGGCGCGGATTGGGAACATAGTCTAGCTCCGCCGCTTCGGGGGAGACGGGAAGGGCCGATTGCTGGCCGAGATGCT
This sequence comes from Sphingomonas degradans, assembly GCF_053502645.1. Classification (NCBI taxonomy): domain Bacteria; kingdom Pseudomonadati; phylum Pseudomonadota; class Alphaproteobacteria; order Sphingomonadales; family Sphingomonadaceae; genus Sphingomonas; species Sphingomonas degradans. The sequence continues at coordinate 9,718 of NZ_CP177172.1, read as the reverse complement.
TGGGGTCCATCGCCGCCATGTAGGCGCGTTGCACTCTCGACGCCACTCCCCCCCGCCCCTAGAAGACGGGCCATGGATGCTTTGGTAACGACAGAATGGCTGGCCGGCGCGCTTTCGACGCCCGGGCTGCTGATACTCGACGCGAGCTATACCTCGACGCTGCCCGGCGCGGAGGTGCGCGATCCGCGTGCGGAGTTCGCCGCCGGCCACATCCCCGGCGCGCGTTTCCTCGATCTCGACACGCTGGTCGACGCCGGCGACCCGCTGCCGTCGATGCTGCCGCCGCCCGACGTGTTCGCCGCGCGCATGGCGCAGCTCGGCTGGACGCCCGGCACGCGCATCGTGCTGTACGACGACAGCGCGCATCACGTGTCGTGCCGCGCATGGTGGGTGCTTGCCATGTACGGCGTGGAGGCGTCGCTGCTCGACGGTCGCCTCGCGAAATGGCGCGCCGAGGGCCGCCCGCTCGAAGCGGGGATGCCCGCGCCGGCCCCCGCTGCGCCCGCCACGTTCGCGCGCGGCGATGCCGCCCGGACGAAGGCACAGATGCTCGCCAATGTGACCAGCGGCGCCGAACAGGTCGCCGACGCCCGCTCCGCCGCGCGCTTCACCGGCGAAGAGCCCGATCCCCGCCCCGGCTGCGGCTCCGGCCATATACCGGGCGCGCGCAGCCTGCCCTATACCCGCTTCTTCGAGGCCGACGGGACGTGGAAGAGCCGCGATGCCATCGCCGCCGTCTTCGCGGATGCCGGGATCGACCCGGCCCGCCCGCTGGTGGCGACCTGCGGCTCGGGAATCACTGCATCGGTCATTGCCTTTGCCGCGCACCTCCTCGGGCACGAGGCTGCGGTCTATGACGGCAGCTGGAGCGAATGGGGCGCCGACCCCGCCACCCCCAAGGCGATGGGCCCGGCATGAGCGACGAACAGGACGCAACCAAGGTCGTCACCGGCGGCCGCCGCCCCGAATGGACCCAGGGCATCGTCAACACGCCGGTCTGGCGCGCCTCGACGATCGTCTATGAGTCGATCGCAGAGATGCGGGCGCGCAACGCCGCCGACACGCATCACAAGCTCTATTACGGTCGCCGGGGCACCCCGACCCAGTGGTCGCTCGCCGATGCGCTGACCGAACTGGAGCCCGGCGCAGAGGCAACCTTGCTGTACCCCTCGGGCGTCGCGGCGGTCACGACGGCGCTGCTGGCGGTGCTGGGGCCGGGCGACCAGCTGCTGGTGCCCGACAGCGCCTATGAACCCACCCGCGCCTTTTCCAACGGCATCCTCGCGCGGATGGGGATCACGACGCGCTTCTACGATCCGCTGATCGGCGCGGGCATCGCCGAGCTGTGCACCGACCGGACCAAGGCGATCTTCCTCGAAAGCCCCGGCAGCCTGACGTTCGAGGTACAGGATATTCCCGCGATCGTCGCGGTCGCCAAGGCGCGCGGCATCACGACGCTGCTCGACAATACCTGGGCGACGCCGCTGCTGCTGCCCGCGATCGGCATGGGCGTGGATTATTCGATCCTGGCGTGCACCAAATATGTCGTCGGCCATTCGGACGTGATGCTCGGATCGGTCACGGCCGCACAGGGCCAGTATCAGCGCCTGCGCGCCGCGACCTATCAGCTGGGCCAGATGGCGAGCCCCGACGACGCCTGGCTCGGCAGCCGCGGGCTGCGGACCATGGCGGTGCGGCTGAAGGAACAGGGCGCGGCTGCGCTGCGCATCGCGCACTGGCTCAAATCCCGCCCCGAAGTGGCGCGGGTGCTCCACCCCGCCCTGCCCGACTGTCCGGGGCACGAGATTTTCCTGCGCGACTTCAAGGGGAGTTCGGGGCTGTTCGCGTTCATCCTGAACGGGGGCGACGATGCCGCGCGCACCGCGCTGATCGACGGGCTGCGCCATTTCGGCATCGGCTATAGCTGGGGTGGGTTCGAGAGTCTGGCGATACCCGCCGATCCCGAACGCATCCGCACTGCGGCCCCATGGCAGGCCGAAGGGCCGCTGGTGCGCCTCCAGATCGGCCTGGAAGACCCGGACGACCTGATCGCAGATCTCGAGGCCGGGCTCGCCCGGTTCGCGGCGGTGCGCGGCTGATGCAGCGGTTCGGTGCCTGGCTGGCGGGGCACAACCTGCCCGGCACCGCCGAACTGAGCGAGGCTGCGGTCGCGGCCGGGCTGGTCGCGATCGCACTGGCGATCGGATGGGTGGCGGGACAGCGGCTGGGCAGCGCGCTGGCCGAGTTGTGGACGCGCCACATTACCGGCACGCCCACCGGGCTAGGCCCACGCATGTGCGCCATCCTGCGCCACGGCACTGCCGCAATCCTGCTCGCCATCCTTGCCGAAGCCTGGCCCTGGGCCCCGCTTTCCGCGCTGGGCATCGGCGTTGCAGAGGGCGCGGCGGTCGCGATGCTGGCAATCGACACGCTGCGCGGGCTCAACCTGCCGCGCTGGGCGGCATGGTCGCTTGCGGCGATCGCCTTCACTGCGATCCTGAGCCACGCGATCGGCGGCTTTTCCGCCGTGGAGTCCACGCTGAACCGGGTCGGCGTCCATGTCGGCGCGCGCGAGATCACGCTGTGGTCTCTGCTCGCCTTTGGCGTGACGGTGCTGCTGCTGTTCGCCGGGGTGCGGCTGGCCAACCGCATCGTCAGCCACAGCATCGCCCGCGCGCGCGGCTTCGACGCGACGCAAAAGCTGCTGTTCCAGAAGCTGGCGAGCATCGCCGTCGTCGTGCTCGCCTTCTTCATCGGCGTCGACATGCTGCGGATCGACCTGACCGCATTCACGGTCTTTTCGGGCGCGCTGGGCCTCGCGGTCGGCTTCGGCCTGCAAAAGACCGTGGGCAACCTGATCGCCGGCATCATCCTGCTGATGGACCGCTCGATCAAGCCGGGCGACGTGATCGTCGTCGGCGACAGCTTCGGCTGGGTGAACAAGATCGGCGTGCGCGCCGTGTCCGTCATCACCCGCGACGGCAAGGAGCATCTGATTCCGAACGAGAATCTGATGACACAGGAAGTGGAGAACTGGTCCTATACCGACCGGAACGTCCGCGTCCGCATTCCCGTGACCGTGTCCTATGACTGCGACCTGACGCTGGCGCAGGGCCTGATGCTGCGCGCTGCGGTGGAAAGCCCGCGCGTGCTGGACACGCCCAAGTCGAACGTGTGGCTGATGGCCTTTGGCGAGAACGGCGTCGAGCACGAGATCCTCTGCTGGATCAGCGATCCCGAAAGCGGGGTCGGCAATGTGCGCAGCGACGTGCTCAACCGGCTGTGGCTGCTGTTCCAGGAACATGGCATCACCATTCCCGTGGCCCGCCGCGACGTGCGGCTCATCGGATCGCCCTCCGTCGATGGACGATAGCCGCCTCCCCCCTCCCGCAGGGGCAGGCGCACCCCTATCTTGGCACGCGTGTCGCCGCCTCCCGTAACCGCCCGCATCGCCGACGGCGTCGCCTCCCTCGCGCAAGACGCTTGGGATGCGTGCGCCGGCACCGGCAATCCCTTTGTCAGCCATGCCTTCCTCTCGATCCTCGAGCGGTCGGGCTCAGCAACGGTCAAGGCCGGGTGGCAGCCGCTGCCGATCGTGATCGACGGCGCCGATGGGCGCCCCGCCGCGATTGCCCCCGCCTATGCCAAGACCCACAGCCAGGGCGAATATGTGTTCGACCATGGCTGGGCCGATGCGTGGGAGCGCGCGGGCGGGCGCTATTACCCCAAGATCCAGGTTGCGGTGCCGTTCAGCCCGGTGCCCGGCCCCCGGCTGCTGCTGCGCGACCCCGCGCTCGCCCCCGCGCTGATCGCGGGGATAGAGGCCGTGACCGACCAGAACCAGCTGTCCTCGGCGCATGTCACCTTCCTCAGCGAAGACCAGCTGCCCTGGTTCGACTCCGCCGGCTGGCTGCTGCGCGCGGGCACGCAGTTTCACTGGCAGAATGACGGCTATGCGACGTTCGACGATTTCCTGACCGCGCTCGCCAGCCGCAAGCGCAAGGCGATCCGCAAGGAGCGCGCGCACGCGCTGGAGGGGCTGACCGTCCGCCACCTGACGGGGGCAGAGATCACCGAGGCGCATTGGGACGCCTTCTGGACCTTTTACCAGGATACCGGTTCGCGCAAATGGGGCCGCCCCTATCTGACCCGCGCCTTCTTCTCGCTGCTGGGGGCGGAGATGGCGGACAAGGTGCTGCTGATCTTCGCCGAGCGCGACGGCGTGCCGATCGCGGGCGCACTCAACCTGATCGGCGCGGATACGCTGTACGGTCGCTATTGGGGCTGCACCGAGGAAGTGCCCTTCCTCCATTTCGAGCTATGCTATTACCAGGCGATCGACGCCGCCATCGCGCGCGGGCTGGCGCGGGTGGAGGCAGGTGCGCAGGGCGAGCACAAGCTGGCGCGCGGCTATGCCCCCGTCACCACCTGGTCGGCGCATTACATTCCCGACCCCGGTTTCCGCAGCGCAGTCGCCGACTTCCTGGCGCGCGAACGCCTGGCGATCGAGCGCGAGCAGGAATATCTGGGCGAGATGATGCCCTTCCGCCGCGGCGGATAGTTACGGCGTCGAGTTGCCCAGCCCCGGCGTGAAGTGCGGCTGGCGCCCGTCGTTCAGGATCACCTGACGCTCCCAGCGCGGCACCGGCAGTTCGCCCGGCGCCACCACCGGCGCGGGCACCGAATGATCGACCTTGAACAGCGCGCTCGTGCCGTTGCGCCAGATCGGGATCAGCCCCTGTTCAAAGCGCGGGTTGTACGCCGGCGGGCGGATCATCCACACATAGTCGAACGCATCGCGCGGGAATCGCGCCAGTGCCCAGGGCACCGGCCGCCACCATTCGCGCGGGCATTGCACGTCGGTGACGATCTGCGACGGATCGTGCGAGAAGCGCTTGGCCTTGGCATAGCGCACCGTCATCAGCTGCCCGCCCGCCATCGACCATTGATCGTTAGTGTAGGCCAGCCTGCGCTCCAGCGCGAGCGCGGGGACGTGTTGCAGGCGCGTCATCGTCCATTCGTTGAAGCACGTCTCGCCCACGAACGTGACCAGCCGCGCGCCCTGCGGCAAATGGTCGAGCGCCTTCAGCTCGCGGTCATACGACTTGTCGTACAGGTAGAAGCTGTATGTCGTCGCCGCGATGCGGATGCCAAAGAACGCCATGCCCAGCGCCGCGACCACTGCCGCGCCCCGAATCGACAGGCCCGGCTTGGGCCGGATCGCAATGATCGCGATCGCCAGCATGAACGGCACCAGCCGCATATCGGCATAGGCCGACCCGAACACGATCCGGGGCAGCAGGATATAGACGATCAGCAGGAACACCGCCGACAGCGTCAGGTTGCGCGAATACTGGATGTTGGGATCGCGCACCGCCTTGAACAGCAGCAGGAACAGCACGCCGACCGACGCGATGTCGAACAGCTGCCAGCGGTCGCGGAACACCTGGGTGATCCACAGGGTCTTGGCGCGCCAGTTGAACCAGTCGCCGGTCTGGCCACCGACATGCCCGCCGCTGCGCCATGCCACCATCAGCACGGCGGGCGGCGCCAGCGCCAGGCAGTGGATGCCGGCAAAGATCGCCGGAACCAGCCACGCCCCCACCAGGTCGCGATACCACGGCACGTCGCGGCGGCGGCGCAAATCGTGCTGGCGGATCAGCTCGGCGGAAAAGGCGAGCACGCCCAGCATGCCCCAGCCGAAGGTGTGGGTGATCCAGATCACGATCGACAGCGGCACGAACACGATGCTGCGGAACCGGAGCTTGCCCAGCCGGGCCAGCCGCAGCCACCATCCGAACGCCAGCAGTGCCATCGCCATCGACAGCGCGAAATTGACGAAGCCGAAATGGAACGGGAAGGAATAGGCCAGCGGCAGCGCGAACAGCGCGGTCGCCGGGATCCGGCCATGGACTTCGCGCGCGATCAGCAACAGCCCCGCCACCGTCATCGCCGGAATCGCCATCACGATCAGCTTCACGGCGAATTCGAGGCCGACGACATGGCTGAGCGGGATGACGAGCAGGTCCACGCCCAGATTGCCCATCAGCGCCCATTGGAAATTATACCATTCGTGCAGCCACGGCACCTGATCGTAGACGAGCTGGACGCGGTAGCGTCCCATATGCCCCGGCAGATCGACGAGCGGCGGGATCTCGGGCCACAACAACGGCACTATGGCCATGAAAGTGGCAAGCGCCACGAACCACCGTGTCTGCCACCAATGCAGCGCTTCGCCCCTGTCCATCCTCGGCCTTTAAGCGGGCCGGGGGGGTGGCTGCAAGCGGCTGCTTAGCGGACGCGCCAAACGCGGACCGCGCTGTCGGGAATCGCCACGTGCTCAAGCCAGTCGAAGCGTTCGCCATCCTCCAGCCTTGCCCAGAAGCCGTGCGGATTCTCGCGGCGATAGAGTTCGGGCTCGTTCAGCCCGGGGCACACCACGACATAGTCGGCGCGGTAACGGCGGATCAGGGCGTGCGCGGCCTCCGGCGTGCCGGTAAAGGCGGCGAGCACATCGTGCATCGCGGTGTGATTGCGATGGTGCCCGCTGGCGATGCCGCGATGCGCGCTGGCGACCAGGAGGTCGGGCGTCAGGTCGAGCGGCGCGAAGATTCGCGACGGCGGCAGCGCGGCGCCGATCACCCGCGCGTCAGTCCCCCGCTCGCACGCTGCCCGCGCCACTTCCGGGGTCGCACCCCGCCGCGCCTCGGTCCGGGGAAAGCCGACGACTGCGAGCACGACCAGTCCGGGACACACGGCCAGCAGCGCGGCGGCGGTTGCCAGCGTCCGCGTGCCGACATTCTCGATACGCCGCGCCCGCTGGAGCATCCGATCCAGCGCCCAGGCAGCGCCCGGCACCGCGAAGGCGTTGGCAGTCGCGCCGGCGCGCTGCACCAGCACGGCCAGTGCGACCCCCGCGACCAGCGCCGCGCCCGCCAGCAGCCAGCGCATCCGCGCCGCCCCCTCGCTCTGCCGCAACGCCAGCAGCGTGCCGACCAGCCCCGTGACCGGCAGGCCGATGGTCATCGCCGCCCACCCCAGCGAAGACTGGCGCCATAGCGGCAGCCCCTCATCGGTATTGGCGTACCAGAGGCGCCGGGTCAGCGGATCGAGCTGGGCGAACGGCCCGCCCACGCATTCGGGCGCGGTCTGGAGCAGGACTGCAACGGCAAGGACGCCGACGATGCCGAGCGCCGCCAGGCGAAGCACCCACGACGTGCCGGGGACAAGGCTCGCCGCCGTGACGCCCACCGCCCCGACGCCGAGCACCAGCAGCCAGTCCGGCGTCAGCGCATCGCACATCGGCGCAGCGTAATGGATGCCGCGCGTCGCCAGCTGGAGCAGCAGGGCGCTCAGGAACAGCCCCCAAACCGCCCCCAGCAGCATCGGCCTGCGCGTGGAATCGAATGCCCAGCCCAGCGCGACGATTCCGGTCAGCGCTGCGGCGATCGGCAATCCCTCCAGCGAAATCGCGATCAGCGCGGCGAGCGATGCGCCCAGCAGCACGCCCGCCCGCGCGGTGGACTTCCCCACCAGCAGGCACAGGGCGGCCAGCGCCAGCACAACCTGCCAGCCATGATGGTCGATCCGCAGCGGCCGCAGCTGGTAGAGCAGCGGGACGGACAGGGGCGCGATCAGCACCGCCAGCCGCGCCGGCGCGTCCCCCGCCAGTCGCCGGGTCAGCAAGGCGATCAGCGCAAAGACGGCGAGCATCGTCATCAGCGGCACGATCACCAGCGCCGCCGTCTCCGCCCCGCTTTGCCCCAACACGGGCCGCGCGATCAGCATCACGCCCGCCAGCGGCAGGTCCACCAGCCGCGACCAGTGCATCGCCCCGCCCGCCAGCCGGTACTGGCCGACATCCCACCAGCTTTGCCCGGCCAGCAGGTCGCGCACCTGCATCAGCCGCATCGCATCATCGGGGTCGGGAAAGCGCCATGCGCCGATCGCCTGCGCGCTCATCGCCACCAGCAGCGCGGCCGTGAGCGCCCAGCCGATCAGGATCGCCGGCCAGAGCGGGCGCGGAGTCATGCCGCCTTCAGGCGATCCGGCACCAGCCGCTCCGACGCCAGCGCGGCGCGCTCGCCCTCGGTGCCGCTCTCGTGGTATTCGGCGTCCTCGTTGACGTTCCACACGTCGTACACGCGCGCGCCGGCGGCGATGTTCTTCACCGTCAGCATCGCGGTCATCATCGCATGGTCCTGGTTGTTGTACCGGTGCATTCCGTTGCGGCCGATCATGTGCAGCGTCGGATAGCGCGCCTCCAGTTCGCGGCGCAGCGTATCGACATTGTCGCGATACCCCTCGTCGTACACCGGATACGCCTTTTCCTGCCGCACCACCGCGCCGCCGACCACGGTGGCGGGATCGGCCAGCCCCAGCTGCGCCAGCTCGCGCGTGGCGAGCGCGATCAGATCGGCATCGGCCATGCTCCACAGCCCGTCGCCCTCGAAACAGAAATATTCCAGGCCCACGCACGCGATCGATTCGTCGGGCACCATTTCGGGCGACCAGCTGCGGAAATTCTGGACGCGCCCCACTTTCACACCCTGTTCGTGGATATAGATCCAGTTGTCGGGGAACAGGTCCTCCGAACGGATCATCAGCGCCACCGTCAGGAAGTCGCGATAATGGAGGTCCATCGCCGCCGGGATCGTCGCCGGCAGCGGCTGGATACGCCCGGCCAGTTCGCGCATCGGTGCCGAGGAAATGACGTGCGCGGCGTTGATCGTCACGATCGCGCCATCGCCGCGCGTCGCCTGCACCGACCAGCGCTGGGTCGCGTCGTTGAACGCCATCGCCTTCAGCGCATGGTCCATCAGCACGGTGTTGCCGCCCTCGACCACCCGGTCGCGCGCCGCCTCCCACATCATGCCGGGGCCCTTGCGCGGATAGCGAAAGGTCTCCAGCAGCGTCTTGGTCGCCATCCCATCATTCGGAGTCTTGTTGAGCCCCAACGAGCGTTTGAGTCCGTCGAGCACGGCCTTGCCCAGGCTCAGCCCCTTGATCCGCTGTGCCGCCCAGTCCGCCGACATTTCGTCGCACGGCATCCCCCACACCTTCTCGGTATAGGTCTTGAAGAAGATCGAATAGAGCTTGTGTCCGAACTGGTTGACCACCCAGTCCTCGAAACTCTTGACGTCTTTGCGCGGGAACAGCTTGGCCTTGGCATAGCTCGCCATGCACAGCGTCGAGGTCCAGATGCCCAGGTTCAGCAGCGCTTCGAACGCGCGCAGCGGATAGCTGTAGAATTTGCCGCCATAATAGATGCGGCTCATCCGCGGGCGTTCGATGAAATCATGCGGAAGGATCTCGTTCCAGAGATCGACCACTTCCTTGGACTTGGAAAAGAACCGGTGCCCGCCAATGTCGAAGCGGAAGCCGTCATGCTCCACGGTGCGGCTGATCCCGCCGACATAGACGGGGTCCTTCTCGATCACGGTGACCGAATAGCCCGCCTTGGTCAGCTGGTACGCCGCCGTCAGGCCGGCCGGGCCCGCGCCGATGATCGCGACGTCGACGGCAGTGCTGGTAGCGGGCATGTGCAGTGCTTCCCCCCGGTGGAGCATGGGACGCTCCGGCAATGCGGGGGGAAGCGATAAATTCTGGTTAACTTCGGGCTAAGGGGCCTTCTGGAAATTCGCGGAAGAGCGAATTTCTAGGCGGTGCCGGCCCGCTCCCCCACCCGGCCACCCATAGAATACTGCCGTTGGGGGGC